>NC_019675.1:0-2400000 GCF_000316515.1 Cyanobium gracile PCC 6307
AGACGAACCCCCGGGCCTGGGATGCCTATATTCGGCCATCGCGTCGTGGACTCCTGGTGCAGCAGGGTGATCAGCTGTGGCACCGGGTGAGCCAGGATCTTCAGGGCAGGCTCAGCAAGCCCACCTATGAGACCTGGATCCGTCAGGCCCGTTGCCGCGACTACGCCGACGGCCTGCTGCGCCTCGAGGCCCCCAACAGCTTCGCCTGCGGCTGGCTGCGCAAGAACTATCTGGTCATGATCGCGGCGGTGGCCAGCGAGCACGCCGGCCGGCAGGTGCGGGTGGAGGTGGAGGTGGCCCCCGATGCCGAACCCCTGGGCGGGCCCCCGGAGCTGGTGGGCGAGAACGGCGCAGGCCCTGCCACGCTCCCGCCGGTCGCGACCCCCGAGCGGCCGCAGGCCTCTGCGGCCAGCGGTGCCGCCCACGCTGCCGCCCGGCCCCTGCCCGTCCAGCAGCGCCCCGGGGCGGGCCTGAACACCCGCTACGTGTTCAACCGATTCGTGGTGGGCGCCAACAGCCGCATGGCCCATGCCGCTTCCCTGGCGGTGGCCGAGGCCCCGGGCCGGGAGTTCAACCCCCTGTTCATCTGCGGCGGTGTGGGGCTGGGCAAGACCCACCTGATGCAGGCCATCGGCCACTACCGGCTGGAGATCGACCCGGAGGCGCGGGTGTTCTATGTGAGCACCGAGACCTTCACCAATGACCTGATCCAGGCGATCCGCAAGGACGGCATGCAGGCCTTCCGGGATCGCTACCGGGCCGCCGACCTGATCCTGGTGGATGACATCCAGTTCATCGAGGGCAAGGAGTACACCCAGGAGGAGTTCTTCCACACCTTCAACGCCCTGCACGAGGCCGGCCGCCAGATCGTGATCGCCAGCGACCGGCCCCCCAGCCAGATCCCACGGCTGCAGGAGCGGCTGATCTCCCGCTTCTCGATGGGGCTGATCGCCGACATCCAGATCCCCGATCTCGAGACCCGGATGGCGATCCTGCACAAGAAGGCGGAGGCGGAGCAGGTGGCCCTGCCCCGGGAGCTGATCCAGTACATCGCCGGTCGCTTCACCTCCAACATCCGCGAACTCGAAGGGGCCCTCACCCGGGCGGTGGCCTTCGCCTCGATCACGGGCCTGCCGATGACCGTGGAGTCGCTCGCCCCGATGCTCGATCCGGTCGGCAACGAGGTGGCGGTCACCCCCCAGCAGGTGCTGGAGAAGGTGGCCGAGGTGTTCGAGGTGCGCATTGAGGAGATGCTCAGCCCCAGCCGCAAGCGGGCCGTCAGCCAGTCCCGTCAGGTGGGCATGTACCTGATGCGCCAGAACACGAATCTGTCGCTGCCGCGCATCGGCGAAGCCTTCGGCGGCAAGGATCACTCCACGGTGATGTACGCGGTGGAGCAGGTGGAGAAGAAGCTCAGCAGCGATCCCGCCCTGGCCCGGCGGGTGCAGCAGGTGCGGGACCTTCTGCAGATCGCCTGCCGCCAGCGCCGCTGAGCATCAGCCCGCGCCGGTGAGGGGCCGGGCCGGATCCAGCCCCTCCACCTCCCCATGGAACACTCGGCTGGCGATGATGTCGTCGGCCTCGATCGTCATCAGGTCGGTCTTGGAGAGGGCCCGTCCCATGCCGCTGAACAGGCGGTTGGCCTGGCGCATCCGCGCCCGGTCGATGGCGTTGCGGATCGAGCGGGCATTGGCGAAGAAGGGCAGCTGCATGCGGCGCTGGATGTACTCCGCGAAGGCGGCGGCCGCCTCGGGGCTGAAGCGGTAGTTCTCCGCCGCCAGGATCAGCTGGGCGATCGCCAGCAGCTCGATGGCGGAGTAGTCGGGGAAGTCGATGTGGTTCGCCACCCGCGAGGAGAGGCCCGGGTTGCTCTGGTAGAAGATGTCCATCCGCTCCTTGTAGCCGGCGAAGATCACCACCAGATCGTTGCGGTTGTTCTCCATCACCTGCAGCAGGATCTCGATCGCCTCGGCGCCGTAGTCCCGCTCGTTCTCCGGCCGGTAGAGGTAGTAGGCCTCGTCGATGAACAGCACGCCGCCCATCGCCTTCTTGAGCATCTCCCGGGTCTTGGGGGCGGTGTGGCCGATGTACTGGCCCACCAGATCGTCGCGGGTGGCCGTCACCACATGGCCCTTGCGGACATATCCGAGGCCGTGCAGGATCTTCGACATCCGCGCCGCCACCGTCGTCTTGCCGGTGCCGGGCCGGCCGGTGAACGACATGTGCAGGCTGGGGGGCGCCGTGTCCAGGCCCACCTGGGTGCGGGCCCGGTTGATCACCAGCAGGGCGGCGATTTCCCGGATCCTGGCCTTCACCGGCCGCAGACCGATCAGTTCCCGGTCGAGCTGGTCGAGCACCTCCTTGATGCCGGCGGCGTCGTAGGCCGCCCGCAGATCCACCAGCGTCGTCTCCTGGGGCGCGGCACCGTCTCCCCCGTCGGACGCGGCGCCCTCAGAGGAGACCATCGATGGCCCGCGCGAAGGTTTCCTCCGGTTCGCCGATGGGGTCCTCGTCGGCTTCGGCGCGCACGGTGAGGTTCACGTAGGTGCGCCCGAAGCTGATGTCGGGGAAGCGACCCTCCTGCTCCGAGAGGCCGTTGAGGCGCTCCAGGAACACGCGGGTGCGTTCGTAGTCGTCGAACTCGATGCGGCGCTCGAGCCGATCGGGTCGGGGCCGACGGGTCCAGGGCTGATCCATGGGTCTGACCCTAGATCAGCCCGGATCGTCGAGGCAGTCGGTGCGGGCCACGCAGAGGCGGGCGGCCCAGGCGGCGGCGTGGGCCCGGTTGGCGGCCTGTTCCGTCGGCGCGTCGGTGCCGAGCGGGTGGGGGAAGGTGCCGGCGATGGCCGCGTTGGTGACGCAGAACATCGCCTTCTGGAAACTCATGCAGATCTTCACCCGCATGTCGCCATCGCCGCGGATGCCGGCCAGATAGCGGTTGCGCAGCCGCTCGGGGAGGTGGCGGTACATGTCCTGCATCAGCAGGCTGGGCGGGATGCCCGATCCCATGGTGGGCAGCGGATCGGCGTAGAGGGCGCCGTACATGAACTTGGCCTGGTCGGGGGAGATCTGCTGGGCCTGGGCGTTGAAGGACACCGTGCCGAGGAACGGGGTGCCGCGCAGGAACACCGCCTCCACGTAGGGCACGGCCACATCCCCTAGGAAGGTCAGACCGGCCTCGGGGGGAAGCACCCAGAAGCGGCGGTCGCCAATCTCCACCGCGTAGGTGATCGGCGCCCCCGCCGCCGCCACCAGGCCCTCCTTGATGAAGGCCACCACCGCCGCGATCGAATCGATGCGCCCGTCCCGCTCGGCCCGGGCCAGATTGAGGAACAGATCGCTCATCACCCGCCAGAACTGGCCGAGGGCATGGGTGGTGGCGGCCGAGCGGATCAGTTCGCTGAGGAACTGCGGGAACAGAGGGTTGAGCGCCGCCAGCAGGGGATCGCGCCGGGTCTTGCGGGCGACGATGGCGGCGCAGTTGGCCGCGAACGCTTCGCTGTCAAGATAGGCATCGAGGCCGCCGGTGCCGTGCCAGAGCATCGCCTTCTGGCAGTACTCCGCGTATTCGAAGTTGATCCGATCGTGCAGCAGGTGGCGCCAGATCTTCGCCGGGCTGAGGTCGCCATCGAGGAAGCGGAACACCGGGAAGGGGTTCAGGAACTGCTTCTCGGCCTGGTGGATGAGATTGATGCTGTAGGCATCCAGCACCTCGCCGTAGCTCTCCAGCACGTCCACCACCTGGAGCAGGTGATCGGGGGACTCGGCCAGCAGGGTGTGTCCGGCCAGCAGGGTCTCCACCAGATCGCTGCTGGTGGGGCGCCCCCCGGCGTAGGTGAGGGGCGGCTTGGGGGAGCGGGGGATCGGTCTCATGACACCAGCCCTCCCCCCTGGAGGGCCGCCACCATCGCCGGCAGCTGGGCCATGGCGGTGGTGGCCTGTTCGCTGAGCCGGCCCAGGCCGAAGGGCAGCACCCCCAGGGCCACCACGCCGCTGGCCAGGGCCAGGGCGGGCAGTGTTTCCCGCAGGGCCACCGCCGGCAGCCGCACCTCCAGGCGGGAGTCCGCCACCGGATCCCCGCTCGGGGGGGTCACCGCCAGGCGGCCGAAGAAGGCCCGGTTCACCAGCAGCAGGAAGTACACCGCCGTCAGACCCGAGCCCACCATGCACAGCAGGGTGGCCAGCGGGAAGGCGCCCAGGCTGCCGCGGAACACCAGGAATTCGGAGATGAAGCCCGCCATGCCGGGCATGCCGGCGCTGGCCATCACCCCCAGGATCATCAGGGTGCCGGTGAACGGCAGGCCCCGCTCGGGGTTGAGCAGGCCCCGCAGCACTTCCAGGTCCCGGGTGCGGGTCTTGCGGTAGACGATGCCCACCAAAAGGAACAGCAGGGCGGAGATCAGCCCGTGGCTGACCATCTGGAAGACAGCCCCCAGCATGCTGACCGGCGTGGCCGCCGCCGCCGCCAGCAGGATGTAGCCCATGTGGCCCACCGAGCTGTAGGCCACCATCCGCTTCATGTCCCGCTGGGCGATGGCCGCCAGGGAGCCGTACAGCACCGACACCGCCGCCCAGCCCGCCAGAGCGGGGGCCAGCAGGGCCCAGGCCTCGGGGAACATCCCCAGGCAGAAGCGCAGCAGGCCGTAGGTGCCCAGCTTCAGCAGCACCCCCGCCAGCAGCACCGACACCGGCGTGGAGGCCTCGGTGTGGGCGTCGGGCAGCCAGGTGTGGAACGGCACCAGGGGGATCTTGATGGCGAAGCCGATCAGCAGCGCCCCCAGCAGCGCCAGCTGGGTGCCCATGCCCAGCTGGTCGGTGGTCACCGGGTTGATGCTGAAATCCGCCTGGCCGGTGAACAGGGAGAGGCCGAGGAAGGCGCCCAGGATCAGCACTCCGGAGACGGCCGTGAAGATCAGGAACTTGGTGGCGGCGTAGCCCCGGTTGGCGCCGCCCCAGATGGAGATCAGCAGCCAGAGGGGAATCAGCTCCAGCTCATAGAAGAGAAAGAACAGCAGCAGGTTTTCGGAAAGGAACGCCCCGTTGACGGCCCCGCTGATCGTCAGCAACAGGGCGAAGTAGAGGCGGGGGCGCTGGCTGAGGTCGCGGGTGCAGATCCCCGACACCAGGGTGAGGGCGGCGTTCACCAGCACCAGGGGCATGGCCAGGCCATCGACGCCCAGGCGGTAGTCGAGGCCGATGCTGTCGACCCAGGCGAAGGACTCCTGCAGCTGCAGGCCCGCCTGGCCGGGGTCGAAGGCCAGCAGCACCCGCAGGCTCCAGAGCAGCTGCAGGCCCAGCAGGGCCAGGGCGGCGCGGCGGATGCGCTCGGTGGCCAGTTCGCCCGGCCAGCAGAGCAGGCCGAGGGCGCCGGCGAAGGGAATCAGCAGCAGGGCGCTCAGCATGGTCCGCTCAGCCCCCCAGCCAGAAGAGGCTGCCGACCAGCAGCACGATCGCGGCCACCACGGTGAAGACGTAGGTCTGCAGCCGGCCGCTCACCCCCAGCTTGAGGCTCTCGGCCGAGCCCATCGAGACCGCGGCGATGCGGTTGACCATGCCGTTGACCACCAGCTGGTCGAAGCCGTTGGTGATCCGGGCCAGGCCGGCCACGAAGGCCACGATCGTGGCCCGGTAGATGCGGTCGGTGTAGAAGTCGAAGGCCAGCAGGTCCTGCAGGACCCGTAGGGGCCGCAGCACGGAGCGGGACCAGAAGGTGTCCAGCGGGACCAGGCTGCCGACCAGCAGGCCGGCCAGGCCGCTGCCCACCAGGGCCAGGGCGGTGCCGCTCGAGAAGGCGCCGATGCCCGGAACCCGGTCGATGCGGGCCATCACCAGGGGCGTCACCAGGACGAGCACGGCGACGGTGACCATGGGCAGGGCCATCAGCCAGTTGACTTCCGGCGTCCGCCGGGTCTTGGGGTGGGGTGCACCCAGGAACACCTGGCGGTAGACCCGGGTGAGGTTGAGGGCCGTCAGGGCGTTGGTGAGCAGCACCACGGCGGCGAAGAACGGGGCCCGGGAACCCAGACCTTCCACCATCAGGCCGAAGCTCCAGAAGCAGCCGAGGGGGAGCAGGCCGGTGAGGCCGGCGGCCCCCACCAGGAAGCCGGTGGTGGTGGCGGGCATGCGGGAGCCGAGGCCGCCCAGTTCGGTGAGGTCCTGGCAGTTGGTGGTGGCGATCACGCTGCCGACGCTCATGAACAGCACGGCCTTGGCCAGGGCATGGGAGAAGAGCAGCAGCAGGGCGATGAAGGGCTGCTGCAGGGCGATGGCGATGAACACCAGCCCCAGGTAGGAGGTGGTGGAGTAGGAGCAGGCCCGCTTCAGGTCGACCTGGGAGATGGCCACCAGGGCGCCGCCGATGGCACTGATGGTGCCCACCGCCAGCAGCACGTCGATGGCCACCGGCGAGATCAGCAGCACAGGCATCACCTTCAGGAGCACCACCGCCCCGCAGGTCACCACCACGGAATTGCGCAGGATCGAGGCCGGATTCGGCCCCTCCATCGCCTCATCCAGCCAGAGGTGCATCGGGAACTGGGCGCATTTGCCCATCGGCCCGGCGATGAGGGCCAGGCCCAGCAGGGTGGCCCCGAGGGCCGGCAGAGTCCCGTTGGCCGACCAGGCGTAGAGGTCGTTGAACTCCAGCGATCCGGCCCAGGCCGACAGCGTCACCACCCCCATCAGCAGCAGCACATCCCCCACCCGCTTGGTGAGGAAGGCATCGCGGGCGGCGGTCACCACCAGCGGCTGGGCGTACCAGAAGCCCACCAGCAGGTAGGTGGAGAGGGTGAGCATCTCTAGCAGGAAATAGCTCATGAACAGGTTGCTGCTCAGCACCACCCCGGCCATGGCCCCCTCGAAGAAGCCCACCAGGGCATAGAAGCGCGCGAGGGACCACTCCTTGTCGAGGTAGCCGAGGGCGAACACCTGCCCCACCAGGCTCAGGCCGGTCACCAGCTCCAGGGCCGCCAGGTTGGTGAGGGACAGATCGAAGCCGATGCGCAGATCCAGGTCGGCCGCCGAGAACCAGGCGATGTCGAGGTGCTGGGGACCGAGCTCCAGCACGGCGCGCAGCACCAGGCTGCCGTGCAGCACCGCCAGCAGGGTGACCAGCAGGTTGAGGTAGGCGGCCGGACGGGGGCCGTTGCGCTTCACCCAGCCCGCCGCCCAGGGCAGCGACAGCAGCATGCCGCTGAACCCGTAAAGGGGAATCAGCCAGCTGAGCTGGATCGACAGGGGAAGGGGGTCCGGCAAAGGGGGAGCGACGTCAGAAGGTGGCCCGTTGCAGGGCCCTGGACGGGACGGCGGCAAGGCTGCCGATCCAGGCCGCCAGATCCTCCCCATGCTGCTGTTCTTCGTCCCGCAGGGCACGGAAGAAGGACGCATTGTTGCCATCGCCGATCAGCAGGCAGAAACGCATCGCTTCGCCGTAGTGCTGGATCAGGTCCTCCTCGAGGACGGCATTGAGACGCAGCAGACCCTCCAGGTCGGCGGCGTGGGCGACCGGCCGCAGCTGGGAGGCGGCGGGGGCCACCCCCAGCTGCAGCATGCGCTGCACCAGCCGTTCGGCGTGCCGCATCTCCTCGACGGTCTCCTGGCGGAACCGTTCGGCGGCACTGGTGTCGCCCCAGAGCTCCACCAGGGAGGCCTGGGTCATGTACTGCTGCACGGCGGACAGCTCCAGACTCAACGCGCGGCCCAGGTAGCCGAGGACGCGCGGATGGGCGGCGTCCATGGGGATCAGCCCCTGCGGCCGACGCCGGAGGCCGCCAGGGCCGGCTCCACCTCGCTGTGGGGACGGGCAATGATGTGGGCCGCCACCAGGCCGTCGCCAACCCGCTCGCAGGCATCGGCGCCGGCGCGCACGGCGGCGTTCACGGCGCCGGTCTCACCGCGCACCATGACGGTGACGTAGCCGCCACCGACGAACTCGCGGGCGATCAGGGTGACTTCCGCGGCCTTGGTCATGGCGTCGGCCGCCTCGATCGCCGGCACCAGGCCCCGGGTTTCGATCAGACCGAGGGCGATGCCGTGGATGGTGGGGGCCATGGAGGGGGTACGGGGAGTGGGGGTCTTGGGGGGGGTGCCGGCACCGCCGCTGCCGCGGCGGCTGGGGCTCGAGGCGCTGGAGCGCTGGCTGGCCGGAGCGGCGGGCTTGGCGGTGGTCCGGCGCGGCTGCCGGGTCGTCGGGCTGGAGCGGGCCGCCCGTGGGGCCCGGGTGGCGGCCGCCGGCTTGGGGTCCGCCGGCTTGGCCACCGCCGCCGGTGGCAGGGCCGGCGGGCTGCCGCCTCCGGCCGCCCCCCCGGCCGCCGCTGCCGGAGGGGAGGCCGGTGCCCCCGATGGAGGGGCCGGTGCCGGCGTGGGGGTGGCGTCGGGACCGGAGCGGGGGGTGCGGCTGGCCATGGGACGGGCGGGGGGAGGAGGAACGGGCGTGGAAGCGATGGCAGGGGCGCCTACCCGTCCGGTTCCCAGAAGTCGATGATGCCGCCGATGGTGAGGTCGGTGTGCGTTTCGGGGTTGCCGCAGGCGAAGCGGGCGGCCGAACCGCTGGCGGTGAAGACCCAGTTGCCCGGGGAGGCACCGACCGGATCGACGGCGACGCTGAGCTTGCCTTTGGTGCTGCGCAGCACCCGCAGGTTCCAGTGCTCGAGGCCGGGCACCCGCTGGGTGCAGACCAGGGAGCCGGTGACCTGCATGATCTCCATCAGGCTTGTCCTCCCTGGGGTGCCGGCGCACCGGAAGGAGGCGGGGTGGCCTTGCCAGCGTCGGGGTCCCAGTGGTCGATGATCCCCACGATCGTGAGGTCGCTGGGATAGGACTTGTTGCCCGCCGCCTCGCGGGCGGCGGAGCTGCCCACGCAGATCACCCAGTCGCCCGGGATGCAGCCCACCGCGTCGACGGCCACCTTCTGGGTGCTGCCGTCCTGGACCACCTGCAGGTGCTTGTGCTCGAAATCGGGGATGCGGTTGGTCGAGACCAGGGGTTTGACCACCTTGCAGATCAACATGGTCAGTGCCCTCCTGCGGTGGTGAGGCTGATCGTGGAACCTACCGCCTCGGCGGGCGTGTGGCGCTCCTGATCGCGCACGGTGAGCAGGGCATGGAGCAGGCCCTGGGCGAAGAGGTCGGCGTAGCGGTTCTCGATGGCCTCCTGCACCCGCTGGGCATGGCGCACGGCCCGCTCCCGGGCGCCGGGCACCTTGCCGTTGTAGTCGAAGCGGACCACCACGGGCACCGGCAGGCCCCGGGAGACGTTGAGGCCCTTGAAGATCTTCACCCCCACGTCCATGTCGGGGGCGCCTTCCTCGACCGTGTCCATGTAGGCGAAGTAGGTGAGGTTGCGCAGGTGGATCTCCTTGAAGCCGATGCCCACACCGATGAATCGCTCGGCATGGCCCGCATCGGCGTAGTGGCCGTCGTGGTACCGGCGCACGTAGTCGATCTGGGAGATGTTGTGCTCCAGCAGCCGGGCGATCAGCCGCACCATGCCGGGATCGGGGACGGAGGCTGCGGCGGCCTCCGCCAGTTCGGCGATCCGGCGCCGCGCCTCTTCGGGGTGCAGGTGGCGCGTGGCCTCGTACACCGTGGCGGCATCGAGCCACTGATCCAGGCGGGTGCTGCCGTCCATGCCCGGCACGTGCACCCGGATGGCGTCGGTGTCGGTGTCGATCCCCAGCAGCAGCAGGTCGACGGAGGCGCCGCAGCAGAAGCTGTTCTCCACGGCCTGCTGGAAGTCGATCAGCCGCTGGCGGCCGCAGCTGGCCGCCAGGGCGTCGTCACTGCCGTGGGCGGCACAGCCCTCGTGGGTCGGGTCGAGGGAACTGAAGTGGTAAAGCACCACCTTCAGGTAACGGGTGTCGTCGTGGGCGGGGTTGGGAACGCCCTCCCGGTAGCGGCGGTGCTCGGTCTTGACCCAGCGGTTGACCGTGTTCTCCACATCGAACAGGGCCCCGGCATGGGGACGGCGCCGTATCGAGCTGAACGGCAGCCGCAGGGCGAAGGCGATGGCATGGGCCAGGCGACCGTCGGCGCAGGGCGTCACATCCAGCAGGTGGAAGCCGCAGGAGAGCAGGAAGGCGTTGAAGTCCTCGGCGGCGGCGCTGCCGGGCTGGCCCCGCAGTGGATCGTCGCGGAAGAAGCTGTCGCTGGTCTGTTCGTAGGTCTCGAAGACGCACCAGGCGAACAGGCTGCGCATGTCGAGCTGGCTGACCCAGGCTTTCTCCAGGATCGGCAGGGGCAGGCTGAAGCCCAGCTCCGCCTGGGCCAGGGCCTGGGCCCGCTCCACGAAGTCATCCTCGTGCTGCAGGGCGGAGAGCCGCTTGAGCACGGGCACGATCCGATCGAAGGCGTCCTTGACGCCACGGTCGTAGCTCTCGAGCGCGGCATTGGCCGCGTGGTCGGTGAGCGGATGGGGGCTGCCGGTGGCTCCCTGGCCCAGCCGCACCGCCGCCAGGCGCCGGGAGAGGTCGGCGCCGGAGGGGGCATCGGGCCGGCGCCGGGGGGCTCTCGGAGCGAGGGGACGGATCGTGGGGGCCGGGCGGCGGGGCATCAGGGGTTCAGCCGCGGGCTCCGCCGGAGACCGTGATCAGGGAGCCGGCGCTGGTGCTGCCGCTGGATCCGGTGATCTTGTTGGTGGGCTCGGGCACGGCCTCGTTGCGCTTGTTCTGGAAGCCGGGCATCGCCGACATCGGGCCGACGCGGCTGGGGTTGCGGCGGCGGGCCGAAGCGCCTTCGGTGCCGGTGACGTGCTTGCCCCGATCCCAGTCATCGCCGGTGATGTTGAGGCCGGCGGAAATGCCCTCGCCGGTGACCCGGGAGGTGGGACGGGCGTCTTCGTCGACGGTCACCGGAGCTGCCGCCGCCGGCGGGCGCAGCCGCACCCGCTCCTGGCTGGGACGGTCGAAGCGGAACTGCTCGGTGCCGGTCACCTTGTCGGCGGCCATGTCGAAGGGGCCGGTGATGCGGTTGCCCTGCTCGTAGCTGTTGCCGGTGACGCCACCGGGCCGCTGGCGGGCGCTCTGGGCGGCCCGGGCCGGCGACTGGACGCTGAACTGCTGCCAGGGCTGGGCGCTGAGGGGCTGGGGAAAATCGGCGTCCTCCCGGGTGGCGGCCCCGCAGGCCTCGGCCATCTGGTCGCCGCCGATGTAGGGGGTGCCGGTGATGTCCTCGCAGGCGCCGCGCTCGGCACCGGTCATGACGCCGCCGATGCCGGGCTGGATGCCGGTCATCACGGTGCCCATGCGCACCGGGGTGCGCTGGCGGATCTCGCTCAGCCGGTCGGAGGAGCACCAGGTGCCGGCCTGCTCCATGCCGGCGTAGGGAGTGCCGGTGACGGCCTTGCAGGTGCCGGGCTCATCGCCGGTGACCTTCTCGGAGCGGCCGGTGCGGGTGCCGCTGACCACCAGCGCCTTGTTGGTGACGCTGAAGCCCACCTTGGGGGCTTCCGGCGCCGGTTTGGTGCCGCAGAACTGTTCGTACTGCTGGGTGCCGATGTATTCGTCGCCGGTGACCAGGCGGCAGGAGCCCGGTTCGTCGCCGGTGACGTGCTCGCTGCGGCCCACATGGGTGCCGGTGATGCCGGTGCCCCGCAGGGTGTGCAGGCTGCTGACCTTGGCGGGGGCGCGGCCGGGTACCTGGGACTGGTCGCCCACGTACTGGGTGCCGGTGAGCTGGCGATGGGCGCCGGGCTCGTTGCCGGTGACCCGCTCGGAGCGTTCCACGATCACCCCGGAGACCGGGCGGCCGGCGGAGGTGCGGGTCAGACCCACCTTGCGGGGGGAGGGGGTGGTGGTGCCGCACCAGGCGGTGCTCTGGTTGGCGGAGATGTACTCGGTGCCGGTGACGTTCTTGCAGGTGCCGGGCTCGTCGCCGGTGACCTTCTCGGAACGGCCCACTTCGTTGCCCGTCACCCGGTTGCCGTGGCTGGTGGCGCTGACCCGCACCTTGGCGGGCTGGAGGGGGGTGGGATCGCTCTGGCAGAAGGTGCGGAAGATCTCGGCGCCCAGGTATTCGGTGCCGGTGACCGGCCGGCAGGTGCTGGCCTCGTTGCCGGTGGTCTTGAGGGAGCGGTTGGCCTGGGTGCCGGTGACCACCTGGCCGCGGACCGTCTCGCTCACCCCCACCTTCCAGTGGGCATCGGCGGCGGCATCGATCTTGGCCTGGCCGCGACGCGGGCCGGTGGGGCGGGAGCCGCCGCTGCGGGAGCTGCCGGCGGAGCCCACCTTGCACTTGAGCTCCCGCACCTTCTGGGCCAGCTCGCGGCTGCTCATGTCCGGGTTGGATTGGCGGGCCACCGAGGCGGCGACGGAGCTGGTGGGGGCGCTGGCGGACTTGCCCCGTTTGGAGAGGGCTTCGCGGCGTGCCATGACGATGGCCCGGCTGGGGTTGTGCTGGGCGGTGCGCTTGGGGGTGCCGTTGCGGCGCTCCCCGGTGCGGGCGTTGCGGTTGGCCAGCGATGCCCCCAGGCCGGAGGACGCGGCGGCGGGTGCAGCGGTGGGGGCCGGGCTGGCGACCACGGCGGGGGTGGCGGGGGCGCTGGGCCTGGTGGCGCGCATCACCTCTTGGCGGGTGCGGTCGCTGGAGGTGTCGGCCCGCTTGCCGCGGCGGGAGAGGGCTTCACGGCGCTCCAGCACCAGGTTCCGGCTGGGGTTCGCCAACGGCTTGGCGTTGCTGCGATGGCCGGAGACCGATGTGGAGGACAGGGAGGTGGAAGCGCCCCGGCGCGGGGCGGCGCTGACGCGGGAGGGGGACGGGGCCGGGGCCGGCGTGGCCGGGGCGGGACTCACGGCCTCGGTGCGGCTGCGCTGGGCATCGGCGGCCGTGCGCACCCGTCCCGGGGAGGACATGAACTGGGCGGAGGCTTTCTTGCCGCCGTTGGTGAGGGCCTTGCGGCGCTCCAGAGCTGCTTCCCGACTGGTGGTTCTGGCCATGTCCGCCCCGTGAATGGATGATCAAATGTGATGGATCCCGACCGCCGGCCGGGATCCGCTGTGGTCGCTGAATCAGCGGCCTTCGAACACGACGAAGCAGGCGCCCTGGCTCTGGGTGTAGGCGTCGTAACCGACGAGGCGCACGTGGTGGTCGGGGTAGGCCCGGTGGCAGGACTCCAGTTCGTTGACGATCACACCGAGATCCTTCTCACCGAAGAAGGGCAGCTTCCAGTACGACCAGTAGGTGGCCATGGAGCGGCTGGGGTGGACGTGCTCGACCAGGGGACTCCAGCCCTGGGCAATGATGTAGGCGATCTGGTCGTAGATCTCGTCCTGGGTCATCGGCGGGAGGAAGCCGAAGGTCTCCAGGGTGGCGACTGTTTGATAGTCACCCACGGTGCTCTTGAAGGGCATGGGGATCCTTGTGGGGAATGGGTTGGGGAACCCGGCCCCGCCGAGCGTGGGTGGGAGCACCCTCGGTCAGCGGTGGCAGGGCATGGGGCCGGAATGTCGGATCAGCCGACGTCGAGCTTGTCGACGGTGTCGAACTCGAACTTGATTTCCTTCCAGGTCTCGAGGGCGATGGCCAGCTCGGGGCTGTGCTTGGCGGCTTCCGTGAGGATGTCGCGGCCTTCCTTCTCGATCTCGCGGCCGGCGTTGCGGGCCTTGACGCAGGCTTCGAGGGCCACCCGGTTGGCGGCGGCGCCGGCGGCCGAACCCCAGGGGTGACCGTGGGTGCCACCACCGAACTGGAGCACGGAGTCGTCACCGAAGATGGCGACCAGGGCGGGCATGTGCCACACGTGGATGCCGCCGGAGGCCACGGCGAAGACGCCGGGCATCGAACCCCAGTCCTGATCGAAGAAGTTGCCGCGGGTGCGGTCTTCGGGAATGAAGGATTCGCGCAGCTGGTCGATGAAGCCCAGGGTGGTCTGACGGTCACCCTCGAGCTTGCCCACCACGGTGCCGGTGTGCAGCTGGTCGCCGCCGGAGAGGCGCAGGCACTTGGCCAGCACCCGGAAGTGGATGCCGTGCTTGGGATGGCGGTCGATCACCGCGTGCATGGCGCGGTGGATGTGGAGCAGCATGCCGTTCTTGCGGCACCACTTCGACAGACCGGTGTTGGCGGTGAAGCCACCGGTGATGTAGTCGTGCATGATGATCGGCTGCCCGAGTTCCTTGGCGAACTCGGCCCGCTCGTACATCTCCTCGGGAGTGGCGGCGGTGCAGTTGAGGTAGTGCCCCTTCTTCTCGCCGGTTTCTTCCTGGGCAAGCTGGACGGCTTCGGCCACGAACTCAAAACGGTTCTGCCAGCGCTGGAAGGGCTGGGAGTTGATGTTCTCGTCGTCCTTGGTGAAGTCGAGACCGCCGCGGAGGCATTCGTAGACCACCCGGCCGTAGTTCTTGCCGGACAGGCCCAGCTTCGGCTTGATGGTGCAACCCAGCAGGGGACGGCCGTACTTGTTCATCCGGTCGCGTTCGACGTGGATGCCGTTCGGCGGGCCGGGGCAGGTCTTGATGAAGGCCATCGGGAAGCGGATGTCTTCCAGGCGCAGGTGGCGCAGGGCCTTGAAGCCGAACACGTTGCCCACCAGGGAGGTGAGCACGTTGGTCACGGAGCCTTCCTCAAACAGGTCGAGGGGGTAGGCGATGAACGCGTAGAAGGACTCCTTGTCACCAGGGACGTCTTCGATGCGGTAGCAGCGGCCCTTGTAGAAGTCGAGATCGGTGAGGAGCTCGGACCACACAGTGGACCAGGTGCCGGTGGAGGACTCGGCGGCCACGGCGGCAGCCACCTCTTCCTTGGGCACACCTTCCTGGCCGGTGCACTTGAAGCAGGCCAGCAGGTCGGTGTCGAGGGGGACGTAATCGGGAGTCCAGTAAGTGTCGCGGTACTCCTTGACCCCGGCGTCGTACTTCTTGCTCATGGGATTGTTCGGATGGGTTCGGATGGAAAACTCAGAGGGTCAGCCGACCGCTCAGTCCTTCGATCCCAGGCCGAAGCTGCTGTTCAGCGCCGGCTCCACCTCGCGGTGGGGACGGGCGATGATGTGGGCGGCCACCAGGCCGTCGCCCACCCGCTCGCAGGCATCGGCGCCGGCACGGACGGCGGCGTTCACGGCACCGGTTTCACCCCGCACCAGGACGGTCACGTAGCCGCCACCGACGAATTCGCGACCGATGAGGCGCACCTCGGCGGCTTTGGTCATGGCGTCCGCCGCTTCGATGGCGGGCACCAGACCGCGTGTCTCGATCATGCCGAGGGCGATGCCCATGGTTTCGTTTGCCATTACCTGCTCCTGGAGGAGGGGGGTGGAATGTTCGCCTGCAACCTTGCTCCTCCGTCAAACCCTCCGTCAAGCGATTGGGAGCCGGGCGGCCATCAAGGTTTTCGGATCGGCTGATAAGGGCAGCTGATCAGTGCAACACAAAAAGCAAGCTTTGCTTGATCGCCGCCGCGCTGCGCACCATCTCCGTCGGCCCGGCACCCGTCCCGGCGGCTCAGAGCGGCTCGGCGCTGGAGACGAAGCCCACCCCGCCGTAGCGCTTCAGCAGGGGTCGCAGGGCGGTGCCCACCGCGCCGAGCAGCTCGTCCTCCACGAACACGATCACGTGGGCATTGGCCCCCAGCCCGCTGAAATCCATCGCTTCGGAGATCTCACCCGAGGGACCCATGCCGGTGACATGCCGCATCACCGAATAGCCCTTCGCCCCGGCCGCAGTGATGGTGCGGCAGACACGGTTCAGTTCCCGCTCGCTGAGAAAGAGATCAATGCGCTTCATGGGAAGGGGGCGACGGGTCGGCAGGGGGGGGCGACGGTTCGGCGAGGGTCGGCCTGGGGGGGCCGGGTTCAGCCGAGCGGAATGAACTGGCGGGTCAGGGCCATGTAGAGCGGAATCCCGATCACCACATTGAAGGGGAAGGTGAGACCCAGGGCGGTGGAGATGTAGAGGCTGGGGTTCGCCTGCGGAACGGTCATGCGCATCGCCGCCGGCACGGCGATGTAGGAGGCGCTGGCGCAGAGCACCATGAACAGCAGGGTGTTTCCCTGGCTCAGGCCCAGAAGGGCGCTCACCAGCAGCCCCAGCAGGGCGTGCAGAGGAGGGGCCAGCAGGGAGAAGCCGATCAGGAACGCCCCCGCCTGCCTGAGGTCCCGCAATCGCTGGGCCGCGACGATGCCCATGTCGAGAAGGAAGAAACAGAGGGCTCCGTAGAAGAGTTTCTCCGTGAAGGGATCCATCTTCGCCAGACCGGCCGGACTGAAGGCCGCCACCACGTAACCAATCACCAGGCTGCCGATCAGCAGGTACACCGAGCCGTTCAGAAAGGCCTCCTGGAGAATCTCCTTCCAGCGCAGACTGCCGCCGCCGTTCTGTTGATCTCCGCCGATCTCCGCATCCTCCGCGGGGGCCGACAGCCTGGCCAGGATCACCCCCACCACGATCGCCGGTGATTCCATCAGCGCCAGCGCTGCCACCATGAAGCCGTCGAAGTTCACCTCAACGACGTTGAGGAAGCTTTCGGCGGTGATGAAGGTGACGGCACTGATCGAGCCGTAGGAGGCGGCGATGGCGGCGGCGTTGTAACCGTCGAGGCGCAGCCGCAGGAACAGGAAGCTGGTCAGCGGCACCAGCAGCGACATCGCCACCGCCGCCCCGATCGTCAGCAGGACCTGGGGGCCCAGGCCGCTGTGGGCCAGCTCCATGCCCCCCTTGAAGCCGATCGCCAGCAGCAGATAGAGGGAAAAGAGCTTGGGCAGCGGCGAGGGGATCTCCAGGTCGGAGCCCACCAGCACCCCCAGGATGCCCAGGAAGAAAAAGAGAACCGGCGCGGAGAGAAGGTTCTGTAGGACCAGGCTCGACTGCATCGCCCTCCGGCGCCCAAAGGGTGGAGGCAACTTAGGGACGAATCCGGGCCTGGGTCGTCACCGGTCGCGCAACGTTGTCCGGTCCTTCCGTCCGATTGGCGGCGAATTCCCTATCGTCCGCCCGGGGCAGGAACCCTGGAGTTTTCCGGGGGTGGAATGTTCAACCCGTCCTGCCCCACCCCTTCCCCACCGCGCTGCACCACAATGGGGCCCCTCCGTGGGCCCGGCTTGTCCCTTCCCCCTTCCTCCCCGGTGCTGGTGATCGCCAGCGGCAACCCGCACAAGGTGGCCGAGATCACGGCCATGCTTGAGGGGGTCGGTCCGGAGGCGGGGCTGCAGGTGCGCCAGCAGCCCAAGGGCTTGGAGATCGAGGAGACGGGCCTCACCTATGCGGAGAATGCGCGCCTCAAGGCCTCCACAGTGGCTGCGCTCACCGGCTGCTGGTCGCTGGCCGACGATTCCGGCCTGGAGGTGGATGCCCTCGATGGCCGCCCCGGTCTGCACTCGGCCCGCTACGCCCCCACCGACCACGAGCGGATCCACCGGCTGCTGCACGAGCTCGGCGATTCCCTCTACCGGGGCGGCACCTTCGTCAGTGCCATGGCCCTGGCCGATCCCACCGGTGCGGTGGTGCTGGAGTCGGAGGGGGTCTGCCGGGGGCTGATCCTGCGGGAGCCCTCCGGCCATGGCGGCGGCTACGACCCGATCTTCCATGTGCGGGAGGCGGGCTGCAGCTATGCCGCGATGGGCGAGCACCTCAAGAGCCGGCTCGGCAGCCGCGGCAAGGCCGCCCGGGCGATGGCCCCTGGCCTCAAGCGGCTGCTGGGGCTGGCCTGAGCCGGCCGGGTGGCGATGCGGCGGCGCTCAGCCGCGGGCACCGGCGTTGATCTGGGCCACGGCCCGCATGGCGGCGGCGGCGGCCTCCTCCACATCGCCCTCCTTGCCCGCCAGGGTGAGGCGGCCGAAGGCCCCCACCGCCTTGACGTCCACCACGGTGATGTTGGAGCTCTTCTCGGCTTCGTTGGCGGCGATCAGCACATAGCCCGCCGGTTCGGTCTCGAGGATGAACATGCTCATCCCGGCCTGGATCATCGAGCCGCGGCGGTTCTGGCGGTTGATCAGCACGGCGTGGTCTGGGGTGATCGCCCGGATGATCTCGGTCCAGGTGACCTCGCAGCGGCTGCGCAGCTCCACCCGGCTGGCGATGGCCTCCAGGACCACGTCGCCGGAGTGGAGCACGTTGCTCTGGTCGCGGTGGTACAGGGCCAGGGAGCCGAAGGCCCGCTCCACCACCATCTGGCCGAGCCGCACCGTGCTGGCCTTGAGGGCGATGTCGGTGACCCGGTGCACCGCCATCCCCGGGGAGACCTCCAGCCAGAGGCAGGCATCACCGGGGATCGGCAGGAAGCCATGGGACACCGTGCCCATGTACGACGCCAGCTGGGGCTGGAGGGAATCCAGGAAGACGTAGGTGCGCAGTTCGATCGACTGCACATGGCTCGACTGGCGCGCCAGCCGCCGGCCTTCGCTGTCGGTGGTGATCACGCAGCTGGCCCCGGAGGCCTCGCCGCTCACATCGGTGCCGGTGATGCGCAGGTTCGCCGCCTTCCTGCGGGCGTCCGACCGGTCGTCGCGAAGGAAGGAACGGGAACTCTGTGAATCCATCACGGCGCGAGGCGCCAACCCCCGGAACACATGGTCATGGCGATCGCCGGGGTGGTTGAAGCGCCGGGATCCCTGGCCGCCGCCAGGGGCAGTCCAGAAGGGGACGGTACTCCCAGGCGGGGCGTCGGCGGGCGGTCCCGGTCCCGGTCGCGGCCGGCGGCCTTGGCGGCCTAGTGGGCCCGGTCGGCCAGCGCCATCATCCGTGGCAAGTCGGCCGTCGGCTCGGCCGCCGTCATGCTCACCCCCAGGCTGACCGTGAGGCGCCCGCCGGGGGCCTCCCCAGCACGCTGCTGTCATGGGACACCATCGCCCCGGGGAAGTGGAGGTAGGGCGTCAGCTGGAACTCGAGCCGCCGGTCCCCCGCCAGGGGCAGGGCGGCGCAGATGTCGGGCTCGCCATGGTGACAGACGAGCCAGCGGATCGCGTCCAGATCGGTGATGACGCGCAGCTTGGCCAGGGTGCCCACGATCGTGAGCGGCGAGCCCGGATCGATCAGAAGACTGGCCACACCATTGGCAAGGAAACAGCTGTGGCACTGGAAGGGGCCGTGGGCCAGCCGCACCCCCACCCAACACACACCGGAGGCGATCTCGACGGGATCCTCCCGGAGGACCGCTGTGTCGACCGAGTGGGTGGAGGCCTGGTCGCAGGGCGGATGGAGCGAACGGTCCATGGGGACGGAAGGGAAGCACCGCGCCGCGCCCGAACGGAGACACGAATGGATGCCCTCTTTCCATAGGGATCGCGTCCATCCGAACCCTTGCGACTCCGAAGGCAGCCGATACCTTCCAGTTCAACCTTTCCAGGCGCGACCATGGCCACCCGGCGCACCGCTTCCGCCCCTGCTGACGCCCCTGCCACCTCCCCCTCCGCCGGCGGCTCCTCCGCCCCCGGGGTGGCCAGCGAGACCCAGCCCCTGCGCCATCCTCTCGACCAGGACACGGTGTCCGAATGGATCACCCGGGCCCTCGATGAGGGGGTGCGGCCGGAGCAGGCCCTCGCCTTCATCGGCCTCGGCCTGATGCGGCGCATGGGCGGCGGCATCGGCGACGGCTTCGCCGACTGGAAGGATGCCGCCGAGGCGGATCACCCGGTCGATCTGGCGGCCCTGCGCCAGCGGCTCGAGATCACCGAGCTGGCCATCCGCACCGGCGCTCCCCTCAGCACCGCCGAGGTGACCCAGCTGATGGGGGCCCGGCCGGGGGCCGCGCTGGTGGAGCGGGGCGGACTCATGGCCCGCCGCCTGGGGCGCAACGTGTGGAAACTGAGCCGCAGCGCCGATGGCGAGCGGGAGGAGCGCAGCATCGGCTTCAGTGAGGGATTCCGCCGCCGCCTTTGAGCGCGGGAATCCGCACACGATCCCGAAAAGATGTAACGCACCCGGGCGCGGACCCTGCTGTCCCCGCTAGCCCATGGAGGCTCCATATCTGGCGATCCCCTCCATGGGTGTATCCGCACCACCGGCTCAGCCTCCCACCGGCAGCCTTCCCGGCGACATCCTCAAGGAGAGCGGCCAGCGGGAGGTGTTCTGCGGTCTCACCTCCATCGTCTGGCTGCACCGCCGCATGCCCGACGCCTTCTTCCTGGTGGTGGGTTCGCGCACCTGCGCCCACCTGATCCAGTCGGCGGCCGGTGTGATGATCTTCGCCGAACCCCGTTTCGGCACGGCGATCCTGGGGGAGCGTGACCTGGCAGGTCTGGCGGATGCCAACGAGGAACTGGACCGTCTGGTGAAGGATCTGCTGGAGCGCCGGCCCGAGATCCGCACCCTCTTCCTGGTGGGCTCCTGCCCCAGCGAGGTGATCAAGCTCGACCTGGCCAAGGCCGCCGAACGCCTCAACACCCAGCTGCTGGGGCGGGTGCGGGTGCTGAACTACTCCGGCAGCGGCATCGAAACCACCTTCACCCAGGGGGAGGACAACGCCCTGCTGGCCATGCTGCCCCTGCTACCCTCCTCCGATGAGGAGCAGCTGCTGATCGTGGGCACCCTGGCCGATGCGGTGGAGGATCGCTTCCGGCTGATCTTCGAGCGGCTGGGCATCGCCACGGTCCGCAGCCTGCCGCCGCGGCGCTCCACCGATCTGCCTCCCGTGGGTAAGGGAACGCGGGTGCTGCTCGCCCAGCCCTTCCTGAGTGCCACCGCCCGGGCCCTGCAGCACCGGGGCGCCACCTTGCTGAGTGCCCCCTATCCCTTCGGCGTGGAGGGCAGCCGCGACTGGATGGCCGCCGCCGCCACGGCCTTCGGCGTGCCCGCCGATCGCTTCAACGCGGTGCTCGACCCCCTGGTGGAACGGGGGCGCCGCGCCCTGGAGCCCCACCGGGAGGTCCTGGCTGGCAAGCGACTGTTCCTGCTGCCGGACTCCCAGATGGAGATCCCCCTGGCCCGGTTCCTGTCCAGGGAATGCGGCATGGAGCTGGTGGAGGTGGGCACCCCCTACCTCGACCGTCAGCTGATGGCGGCCGATCTGGCCCTGCTGCCCCCCGCCACCCAGCTCAGCGAGGGCCAGGACGTGGACCTGCAGCTGGAGCGGGTACGGGCCGCCCGCCCCGATCTGGTGCTCTGCGGCCTGGGGCTGGCCAATCCGCTCGAGGCCGAGGGCATCGCCACCAAGTGGTCGATCGAGCTGGTGTTCAGCCCGATCCACGGCTGCGACCAGGCCGGTGAACTGGCCGAACTCTTTGCCCGCCCGCTGCGGCGCCGGGCCGTGCTGCAGCTCTCCTGAGACCCCCATGGAACTGACCCTCTGGACCTACGAAGGCCCCCCCCACGTGGGAGCCATGCGCATCGCCACCTCCATGGAGGGGGTGCACTACGTGCTCCATGCCCCCCAGGGCGACACCTACGCCGATCTGCTGTTCACGATGATCGAGCGGCGGGGGCTGCGGCCCCCCGTCACCTACACCACGTTCCAGGCCAGGGATCTGGGCGGTGACACCGCCGAGCTGGTGCAGCGCTCGATCCGCCAGGCCGTCGACCGCTTCCGGCCCGAGGCACTGCTGGTGGGCGAGAGCTGCACCGCCGAGCTGATCCAGGACCAGCCCGGCGCCCTTGCCGCAGGCATGAACCTGGGCGTCCCGATGGTGAACCTGGAGCTGCCGGCCTACTCCAAGAAGGAGAACTGGGGCGCGGCCGAGACCTTCTACCAGCTGGTGCGCACCCTGCTCAAGGGCCAGATGCCGGCGCCGGGCGCGCCCAAGCCGTCCCCGTCCCGCTGGCGAGCGGAGGGTCGCCGGCCCCGGGTCAACCTGCTGGGGCCCAGCCTGCTGGGTTTCCGCTGCCGGGACGACGTGCTGGAGATCACCCGGCTGCTGGCCGAGCACGGCATCGATGTGGCGGTGGTGGCGCCCCTGGGCGCCCGGCCCGCCGATCTGATCCGCATCCCCACGGCCGATGCCAACGTCTGCCTTTATCCCGAGGTGGCGGGTCCGGTGTGCAGCTGGCTGGAGCGCAGCTTCGGCCAGCAGGTGGTGCGCACGGTGCCGATCGGGATCGGCGCCACCGCCGCCTTCCTGCGGGAACTGCACGGCGTGCTCGACCTGGCGCTGCCGGCCGAGCTGGAGGAGGTGGAGGGACAGCCGAGCGAGGCCGAGCGCCGCTCCCGGCTGCCCTGGTACTCCCGGTCGGTGGATTCCACCTACCTCACCGGCAAGCGGGTGTTCATCTTCGCCGATGCCACCCACGCCATCGCCGCCGCCCGGATCGCCTCCAAGGAACTGGGCTTCCAGGTGGTGGGCCTGGGCAGCTACAGCCGGGAGCAGGCCCGGGAGGTGCGGGCCGCCGCCGCCGAGCTGGGCCTGGAGGCCCTGATCACCGACGACTACCTCGTGGTGGAGAAGGCCATGGCCGAGGCGGCCGCGGAGCTGGTGCTCGGCACCCAGATGGAGCGCCACAGCGCCAAGCGTCTGGGCCTGCCCTGTGCCGTGATCAGCGCCCCCCTGCATGTCCAGGACGTGCCGGCCCGCTACTCCCCCCAGATGGGCTGGGAGGGGGCCAACGTGATCTTCGACTCCTGGGTGCACCCGCTGATGATGGGTCTGGAGGAGCACCTGATCGGGATGTTCCGCCACGACTTCGAGTTCGTCGACGGCCACCGCAGCCACCTGGGCGATGGCGCCCCGGCGGCGGCCTCGGGCGCCGACCCCGAGGCCCCCACGGCTCCGACGCAGGTGCCAGCCACGGTCACGGCGTCCGTCGCCACCACCGCCCCAGCACCGGGCACCACCACCGCCGGCGCCGCCGTCCGGGAAGCCCTCGAAAGCCTCTGGACCGCCGATGGTGAAGCCGAGCTCGCCAAGATTCCCTTTTTCGTGCGGGGCAAGGTGCGCAAGAACACCGAAGCCTTCGCCCGCGAACGGGGCCTGGAGAGGATCGATGCCGAGGCCCTCTATGACGCCAAGGCCCACTTCAGCCGCTGAGGGCCCTCTTCTGCCGTTGAGGGCCCCTCTGGCGATGTTTCGGTTTGCGTGATCCCCTGACAGCCGGGATCCGACCTGAGCAGGCTGTTTCTGACGCGTGATCCGCCGGTTCTCCGGCTTCCCCTTGTTTTTCCTATGACCACCACACTCACGTCTCCCCCGAGCACCAACCCCCGCGAAGATGGCGAGGGCAGCCTGCAGGTGCATCAGGACGCGTCGATGAACATTGAGGAGGGGGCCCTGGTGATCGCCGTCTACGGCAAGGGCGGCATCGGCAAATCCACCACCTCGTCCAACCTCTCGGCCGCCTTCTCCAAGCTGGGCAAGCGGGTGCTGCAGATCGGTTGTGATCCGAAGCACGACTCCACCTTCACCCTCACCAAGAAGATGGTGCCGACGGTGATCGACATCCTCGAGACCGTTGATTTCCACACCGAGGAATTGCGGCCCGAGGACTTCGTCTTCGAGGGCTACAACGGCGTGATGTGCGTGGAATCGGGTGGTCCTCCGGCCGGCACCGGCTGCGGCGGCTACGTGACCGGACAGACGGTCAAGCTGCTGAAGGAGCACCACCTGCTCGAGGACACCGACGTGGTGATCTTCGATGTCCTTGGTGATGTGGTCTGCGGCGGCTTTGCGGCCCCCCTCCAGCACGCCCACTACTGCCTGATCGTGACGGCCAACGATTTCGATTCGATCTTCGCCATGAATCGGATCATGCAGGCGATCAATGCCAAGGCCAAGAACTACAAGGTGCGCCTCGGCGGGGTGATCGCCAATCGCTCCGAGCAAACCGACGAGATCGACAAGTTCAACGAGCGCACCGGCCTGCGCACCATGGCCCACTTCCGCACCGTTGACGCGATCCGCAAGTCACGGCTCAAGAAGTGCACCATCTTCGAGATGGAGAGCACCCCGGAGGTGCAGGCCGTCCAGGAGGAGTACCTGAGCCTGGCCCGCAAGATGCTCAGCGATGTGGAGCCGCTGGAGGCCGAATCCCTCAAGGACCGGGAGATCTTCGACCTGCTGGGCTTCGACTGATCGCCAGCCGACGGACCCCGGCGGGCCCGTCAGATCTCCGCGGCGGCCCGCTCCACCAGTCGACGGGCCACCGCCTGCACGCCCGTGTGCTGGTAGGTGTCGGTGAAGGCGTCGAGGAAGGTGGCCATCTGCTTGAAGCTCCCCTGCCAGGGGCCCAGCGTTCCCTCCAGGGCCTGAACCGCCTTCTGGCCGGTGAGACCCAGCTGGCTGGTGAAGCCGCCGGCCCAGCCCAGCCACGGTTCGACGCTGCGGCGCAGGAAGGTCAGATGGGCCCCATCCCCACGCCCCGGCAGCAGTCGGGCCATGCCGGCGTAGGCGGGCAGCTGGTGCAGGTCCTGCCTGTCGAGGCCCCCCAGCAGGCCATCCAGCCGCTGCAGGGCCTGGTCGCCCAGGGGCAGCAGGGCATCGAAGCAGATCAGGGCGGCCATCCTCACCCGGGCCTCCCCGGCGTAGTCGCCCAGGGCGGCGGCGAAGTCGCCGAAGCTGTCGCCGGGCAGGCCGTTCACCTGGGTGAAGGCCAGCATCTCGGCGGCCACCTTCAGGCTCAGATCCGCCGCCTGCAGGGTGTCGCTGGTGGGGGTGAGATCGGCGACCCGCTTCACCAGCGGCAGGGCGCCGCCGATGTTGGCCAGCAGCCGCAGGCCCCCGGCGGCCTTCTGGGAGCGGTTGACGGCGTCGTACAGGCTCAGGGCACGGCCATAGCCCTCGTGGCGCGCCTGGCTCAGCACGTCGGCCCGGGCCCGCACCTGCCGGATCAGCTCCGGATCGGTGCTGCCCAGCACGTCGGCGATCAGCGTGTCGGCCCGGGTGATGTTGGGCCAGCCGCCGGGCACCAGGGTGCTGAGGCCCTTGATGGCCAGCACCGTCAGGTTGCGGCGGGGCAGACGCTCAAGGCGCTCGAGAACGGTGCTCATGCTGCCCCCTGCAGAGCCGCCAGGCCCCTCAGGTTGAAGCGCCCGAGCAGGTCCTGACGCTGCTCCGGATCCAGTCCCTCACTCTGGCCGATCACCTTGACCTGGAAGCGGTCGGCCACCAGCAGGGCGGTGGCCTGCGGCCCCTGCTCCACCAGCGGCCAGCCCTGCAGGCGGCTCTGGCTGGCTTCGAACTTGAGGCGGGCCCCCGGAGCGGTGGTGACATCGGAGATGGCCAGCAGGGCCTTCACCTGGCCGCCATGCTTGAGCCGGGCCTCGCTGAAGCCACGCTTCTCCTGGGTGAACACCAGCTGGTCGCCGTCCTCGGGCTCGGGAAACAGCCGGTTGAAGGCGGCACCGTTCACCACCTGGCTCAGCGGCACATCGGCCACGGTTCCGCCCGGTAGCCAGGAGCGGAAGGGCAGGAACAGGAAGGCGCCGATGGACAGGCTGACGACCAGCAGCAGTCCCACTCCCCAGCGCAGCGTGCGGGTCATCGGCTCCAGGGGGTGGTTACTGGATGACTCCTAGCGGCTTCTTGCGGCCTTGCGCCTGAATCGGCAGATTCCGATGCAATGGCGCCGGCCCGGCGATCGCCTCAGGCCAGCCCCACCAGCTGCATCGAGTAGTCCCACATCCGCTGGGCGGTGACGGGGTTGCTGGCCTTCTCCGAGAGCTCCTGGCTGAACTGTTTGCCCCCCTTGGTCTGCCGGTTTCCCCAGCTCCAGTGCACCCCGGAGACGGCGAACTCCGGATCGGCCGTCACCTGGGCCACCCGTTCGCCGGCCAGGGCCTGGCTCACGTAACCGCCGGTGATGTTCTTCTGGAACCAGGGGAAGATCGTCTGGAAGGCCCGCGGCGTGTGACGGAAGAGGGGGGTGTCGGCCACGCAGCCCGGATAGAGGGAGGTGAAGACGATGCCGGTGCTGCCGTGCAGCCGGCGGTGCAGCTCCTGGGTGGTGATCATGTTGCAGAGCTTGCTGTCCTTGTACGCCTTGCCGGGCTTGAAGCTCTTGCCGCTGGCCATGGCGATCGGGGCCTTGAAGCCGGCGGCGAAGCCCGAGAGGTCGCCGAGATCGGCGGGCGCCGGGATGGGGATCTTGCCCCCCAGCTCCTTGGAATTGGCGGTGACGGTGCCCAGGATCACCAGGCGCCGCGACGGGTGGGAGGAGCGCTTGAGGTCTTCCAGCAGCAGGTGGATCAGCAGGAAATGGCCGAAGTGGTTGGTGGCCATCGAGATCTCGTAGCCCTGGGGCGAGCGCTCCGGATGCTTCAGCCGCGGCAGGTAGACCGCCGCATTGCAGACCAGGGCATCCAGGGGGCGCCCGGTGGCATGGAAGGCGTCGACCAGGGCGCGCACGCTGTCGAGATCCGCCAGATCCACCTTCAGGTGGGTCACCGCGCCATCGGCCATGCCCAGGGCCGCCTGGGCCCGCCGGGCCTTGTCGGTGTCCCTGCAGGCCATCACCACGTGCCAGCCCCGATCCACCAGGGCCTTGGCGGCGAACAGACCGACACCGGAGGAGGCGCCGGTGATCAGGGCTGTTCCGGGAACCCCAGGGCCGGCAGCCGTGCCCCGGGACGCGGCGGGGGAAAGGGCGGTCTCACCGGATGGGGTCACCATGGCGTTGCTGATCCGCGGGCGAAGGGGGCCCCAACCTACGGACGGGTGCCCTGATTTCCGGATCCGGTCGCGGCGGATTCAACAGTTGGAAACGGACGGTTCGACTGCCAGATCACCCGCAGGCGGTTCGGGGCGATCCACTGGCTCTGCTCCCGGATCAGGCGCTGCTCACCCTCCACCATGAACAGGGCGTCGAAGCGTTCCCGGGCCTTGACCAGCTTGGCGTTCTCCAGTTCCAGCACGGCGGCGATCTCACCCTGGCTCTCCATGCGCTGCTGGTAGGCGCCGGCGAGGCGGAACAGGCTCACGCCGGTGAGGGCGACCAGCCCCAGCTTGACGGCCAGGCCGATCAGGCTGCAGACCAGCTCCTGCCGCTCGGCGGACAGGGAGAGCAGCTGGCTGTCGCGGCTGCAGCCGCCGGGTTCGCCGTCGCCATGGACGGGCTCAAGGCTGGAGCCGACGACCGCCGGCTGGCCGTGGAGGCTGGGAATCGAGCGCAGCGAAAAAGGACCACCAGCGGCGTCCCCGGGCGTCTGGCGGGACCGGGAACGCCGCGGACGGCCCGTGGAGCTTCGTGCAGCGGGGGGCTGGCGCCGGGAAGGCTGGGGCTGGGTCTGGCGCACCTGAGGGAAGGCTGCGAGCCCTCCGCTTGTAGCAGCCTGCCCGGGCCTTGCCAAGGGAGCGGCGCTGCAGCTTCAGGCTTTGTAGAGGCTGAAGCAGAGACGGACGGCCAACACCCCGGCATGGGCCGCCACGATGAGGGCGATCAGCACTTCGGCCTGATTGATCGGAGTGACCATGTCCTTGACGGTGGATGGAGTTTGACCGACCCATTCTTCGGCCATCGCGAGCTACGGTCCAGCCTCCGGTCCTGCCCTGTCACAGCTCTTGATGGCGCCCCCACCCTGCCCCGAGCCCCCTCCCGAGCCCCTGAAGGTGTCCGGCGCCCAGGTGCGCGCCCTCGACCTCTCCCCCCTGGCGGGCCTGGCGTCGCTGGCGCCGGCCGCGCTGCTGAGCGCCGCCAGCGGACTGACCCTTGACTTCGGCTGGCCCCGGGAGGCGGAGGATCCCCGCGAACTCTCGGAGATCCCCGAACTGCGGCTCTGGAGCCTGCGGGCCGACGCGCTCCATCCCTGGCTGCCCCTGGTGCTGGAGCGCAGCGGCGGCCAGCTCACCCGCCATGTGGCCATGCTGCTTCCCCATGGCTTCAGCCCCACCGAGGGGATCCGTTTCGCACCCGAGAGCCTTGAGCTCTGGATCACCCAGCGCCTGTTCCTGCTCGACCACTGGGCCGCCACCGGCGGGATTGAGTGCCGCGCCAACCTGGGCCAGATGGCCGCCGTGCTGGGCTACGAGCTCGACCCCGGCTTCTGGAGCGTGATGCCCTGAGCCTCCAACCAGACAGCGAGGCCGCGGCGTCGGCCCCATCCATAACGCCAGAGGCACCGATGCGTTGGATCGGGACGACGCGCCTGGGCGGGGACTGGCAGATGGCGATCGACGCCTGGCTGCTGGACGGCCCGCCGGCGCCGGCCTTCCGGCTCTACCGCTGGTCGCGGCCCACCCTCTCCCTGGGCTGGCACCAGCGGCGGCTCGAGCCCCACTGGTGGGACCTGCGGCGCCAGGGGCGCCTCGACCTGGTGCGCCGCCCCAGCGGCGGCCGGGCCGTGCTCCATGGCGCCGATCTCACCTATGCCCTGGTGTGGCCCCGGCCCCAGGGAACCCGATCCGAGGTCTATGGGCGGGCCCTTGTCTGGCTGGTGGAGGCCTTCGCCGCCATGGGCCTGCCGCTGCAAGGCGGCCGCCAGGCGGCCAGCCTGCAGCGCAGCAGCTGCTTCGCCACCAGCACCGTCGCCGACCTGGTCCACGCCAACGGAGCCAAGCGCGTGGGCAGTGCCCAGCTCTGGCGCGGTGGCCACCTGCTGCAGCACGGGTCGATCCAGCTGGACCCCTGCCCTGGCCTCTGGCGGGAGGTGTTCAGAGGCGATCCCCCGGACCTCGATCCCCTGCCGCTGGCCGGGATCGAGCTGGAGGAGCATCTGCTCCGCTCGGCCGCCCGCTGGCTGCCGTGGCGCCCCGTCCCCGATCCCGGCGGGTCGTCACCGGTGCCTCCCCTGGCCTCCCTGACGCCGCAGGAGCTGGCCGCGATCGCCCCGCGGCTCGTCCGTTACCGGCTGACCGAATCCGTCAGCGGTGAGACCTCCCCCGAGCTGACCATGCCGCGGGCCACCTGACCGAGGGCCATGCCCAGGGGGTAGCCGTTCTCCCGGCGAGCGACGGTGAGCAGATTGGCGGGCAGCCGCAGTCCCAGCTTCTTGAGCACCGCGTCCCCCAGTTCGGGGCGCTCCACGGTGCCACAGGGCAACCCCGCCGGACTGAGCACCAGCAGCCGCTGGTGGTTGCCGTCGTCCAGCTGGAGGGCGGCCTGCCAGAGCGGGGCGGATTCGGGGATGGCGGGCAGGCTGGAGAGGGGCTGGAGGTGGTGTCCCACCGTTTCCCGGTCCCAGCACTGGACCGGCAGGGACTGGAGGGGCGCGTCATCGATGACCCCCTGCCAGCGACCCCGGTCGCAGACCAGCAGCCACTCCGGCGGGCCGCTGGACTCCCGCTCGGCGGGGGGAGCGTCGTCGCCGGCCTCGGCGATGGGCGGCGCCGCGGTGCCCAGGCGCAACCGGCTCAGCTCCCGCAGGGTGGTGTCGGCCTCCAGCACCCGGAAGCGACGCTGGGCCACATCCCGGACCTTGAGATCCTTGAGGGCCTGCTGGACGACCAGCATCTGCTTCTGGTTCCGGGCCGCCCCGAGGCCGAACCAGCCCAGCAGGATCAGCCAGGCGCCGCCGATGCCGCCGCCCCGCAGCAGCAGCACGGTCCCCATGCCGACGGCGAGCAGGGACAGGAACCGGCCGCAGGCATTGGCCACCTCCACGCCGCGCCGCTGGCTGCCGGAGAACTGCCAGACCAGGGCCTTGACGATCAGCCCCCCATCCAGGGGCAGGCCGGGCAGCAGGTTGAACAGGCCCAGGACCAGGTTGAGGGCCGCGAGTCGCTCCACCATCTGACCCAGCACCGGGGCCACGTGGCTGGCGGCATGGGTGGAGGCCAGCAGGCCGAACCCCAACACCAGGCTCACCGCCGGGCCGGCCGCCGCCACCATCAGGGCGCCGCGGGCCGTGGAGCATTCCCGCTCGACACTGGCCACGCCGCCCAGCAGGAACAGGGTGATGCTCTTCACCTTGACCCCCTGGTGCAGAGCCACCAGGGAATGGCCCAGCTCGTGCAGCAGCACGGAGACGAACA
Source organism: Cyanobium gracile PCC 6307 (assembly GCF_000316515.1). Classification (NCBI taxonomy): domain Bacteria; kingdom Bacillati; phylum Cyanobacteriota; class Cyanophyceae; order Synechococcales; family Prochlorococcaceae; genus Cyanobium; species Cyanobium gracile. The sequence goes on from NC_019675.1 coordinate 29,752, forward strand.
GGGCCAGTGCCGTGACCAGGGCCACGGCCCAGAGCGCCGCTGGGGCGAGCTGGCTGCCCAGGCTGAGGGCGTACTGCTGCTGGAAGGCCAGGGTGGCCAGCAGCAGGATGACGAACCAGCTTGGGTGGATGCGCAGGGGGATGCCGCGGATCGTCAGCAGTTGCCAGCCTTCACCCACGGGCACCGTCCGCTCGGAGACCCGGCCATGGCCGGGGTTGTTCGTTCCATCCTAGAAAGGCAGGCTTGCCGCCTTGATTCCGGTCACCACTCCGCTGCTCAAGATCTGCGGGCTCCGGGAGCCGGCCCAGGCCACCGCCATCGCGGCCCTGGGGGCCGATGCGATCGGGGTCATCGCCGTTCCCGGCTCGCCCCGCTACGTGCCGCCGGAGCAGCGGGCCGCCCTGTTCGCTGCCATGGCCGCCGGCCGCCCCGCCATCGCCGCAGACCGTCCCGATTGCTTCGGTGTGCTGGTGGTGGCCGATCCCGGGGACGATCAGCTGGAGGAGCTGGCGGCGGGGCAGGGCCATGCGGTGGTGCAGCTGCATGGGGAGGAGAGCGCCGAGCGCTGCCGCGAGCTGGGCGGGCGGCTGGGGGTGCGCCTCTGGAAGGCCCTGCGGGTGCGGACGCCCGAGGACCTGGAGCGGGCGGCCGCCTACGCGGGCGTGGTGGAGGCCCTGCTGCTCGATGCCTGGTGCCCCGGCCAGCTGGGGGGCACCGGGCACCGGATCCCGATCGAATGGCTTGAGCACTTCCGCCCGTCCATGCCTTGGTGGCTGGCCGGGGGGGTCGGCCCCGGGACGGCGGGCGAGCTGCTGGCCCGGCTGCGTCCCGATGGCCTCGATGCCTCCAGTGCCCTGGAGGAGCGTCCCGGCGTCAAGGACCTGGCGCGGGTCGCGTCCCTGGTGGCAGCGGTGCGTGGATCCGGCGGCGGTTGATTGGCGTTTGGCGCTGCCGGGTGCAGGATCGGTGCAGCCCGATATCCGATCCCCACTTGGCCTTCCTCCGCCGCCCTTCGCGAGCCCGTGCCGCCCTGCCCCTGGCCCTGCTTCTGGCCGCACTGCCCGGGGCACCGGGGCTGCGGGCTCAGGACCTTGTGGGCTGCCAGCTGGTGGACGGCACGCTCCAGTGCGTCCCCGGGGTGACGGCCGATCCCCAGCAGCAGATCCAGCTGCTGCGCCAGCAGATCGCCGGCGACCAGCGGATCGAGGGGGCGGTGGAGCAGCGGATCGCCGGACTCGACCAGCTCCTGCTCCAGGGCGAGGCCGTGCAGGGGGCCATGCTCCAGGCCACGGCAGCCGCCGAGGGGCTGGCCGCCCTGCCGCCAGCGGCCTTCCACTGGTACCGGCTGTCCCCCGGAAAGGTCCAGTGGCAGCTGATCGCCGGGGCCAGCGGCCCCACCTACGCCCTCACCTCCGCCGATGTGGCCTCCCAGGTGATGGTGGTAGTGGCGGTGCCGACCCCGGGGGGCAGCCAGCGCAGCGTCTCCCAGGTGGTGGGGCCGGTCCAGCCGCGCCCTGCCAACTGAGCCGGCTCAGGTGCTGAGCAGGGCCTCCTGCTGACGCACGAGCTCGAAGAACTCCTGCTTGAGGCTCGGGTCGTGGCGGAAATCACCGCGCACGACCGAGTTGACCATGCTGGTCTGGGGTTCCTTCACCCCGCGCCATTTCATGCAGTAGTGCTGGGCCTTAACCAGGATCGCCAGTCCGAGGGGCTGGCAGAGCCGCTCGATCTCGTTGGCGAGGATGATCACCGCCTCCTCCTGGATGTGGGGCCGGGAGAAGACCCAGTCGGCGACGCGAGAGAACTTCGACAGGCCGATCACCCGCTCACCGGGTTTGATGCCGATCCAGCAGTTGCCGAGGATCGGAACCAGGTGGTGGGAACAGGCGGAACGGATGGAGATGGGCCCGACGGTGTAGATCTCATCGAGCTGCTTCACGTTGGGGAAGCTGGCGATCTTCGGCTGCTCGTGGTAACGACCCTTGAACACCTCGTGGAGGTACATCTTGGCGACCCGCTCGGCCGTCTCCTCGGTGTTGTGGTCGTTCTCGATATCGATCACCAGGCTGCGCAGCAGGTCGCGCACCTTGCCGGCCACCTCGATCTCCAGCTGGTCGAGCTCACCCTCGCGCAGGTGGTCGGAGATGTTGTCGTTGGCCAGAAACGGGATCCCTTCCTTCTGCAGCCGTTCGCGGATCCGCAGGCTGACGGGGATGGGGGTCGTGACGGGAGCGGCCTGACGGGCGCTTAGGCCAGTGGGGAGGGTGGATGTCATAAGGGGGGTTAGAAGGCTCCGGCGGCCGGCATCAGGGTGAGGTCCTCAACCGTCTGGCTGTGGGATTGCCGCGCAAGGTAGAGCAGGGATTCGGCGACCTGCTCGGCTGAAAGCATGGCACGTCGGTCGAAGGAACTGTGGACGGTTTCACTGTCCCAGAGGGGTGTATTCACCGCCCCCAGGGTGAGGGTGCTCACGGCGATGCCGGCGGAGCGCTCCTCCGCTTCGAGGCAGCGGCTGAAGGAGGCCAGGGCGGCCTTGCTGACGCAGTAGGCCCCCCACTCGGGAAAGGCGTTGCGGGCGGCATGGCTGCTGACGTTGATGATCCGCCCGCCACCCGCCTGGCGCAGGGCCGGCAGCACCGCCTGGCAGACCTGGAAGACGCTGGTGAGGTTGAGCTGCAGCAGCCACTGCCAGCGCTCGATCGGCATCACCGCCAGGGGGCCGGTCCAGGCGGCACCGGCGTTGTTGATCACCACCGAAGGCACCAGACCGCGCCCGAGCAGTTCGGTCAGGGCGGGCGCAATGGCTTCCGGCTGGGTCAGGTCGAGGGCCAGGGTCTCAACGCGGCGGCCCAGGGCCCGCAGCTCGGCGGCGAGCCCGTCGAGGTCGGCCTGGCCTCGGGCCACCAGCAGCAGGTCGTAGCCCTCAGCGGCGAAACGCCTCGCGGTGGCCGCGCCGATGCCACGGGAGGCACCGGTGATCAGAGCGACGGGCAAAGGGCCGGACGGCAGGGAGGCAAACCCTACGGTGCGTGGGCGGGATCCGGCGTCGCCCCCTCCAGGACCTGGCCCATGCGCCGGTACTTGGCGTAGCGGGCCTCCAGCAGGGCGGATTCGCTGTAGGTCTGCAGCTCAGCGAGGTGGCTGAGCAGGGCCTGGCGCAGGGTTTCGGCGGCCTGGATCGGCGCCCAGTGGTTGCCCCCGGAGGGCTCCTTCAGCAGGGCATCCACCAGCCCGAGCTGCAGCAGATCGGCGCCGGTGATGCGCAGGGCCTCGGCGGCGGCGGGGGCCTTCGCCGCATCGCGCCAGAGGATCGAGGCGCAGGCCTCAGGGCTGGCCACGGTGTAGACGCTGTGCTCGAACATCAGCAGGCGGTCGGCCACGCCGATGCCGAGGGCGCCGCCGGAGCCCCCTTCCCCGATCACCACAGCGATGATCGGCACCCGCAGCCGGAACATCTCGCGCAGGTTCACGGCGATCGCCTCCCCCTGGCCCTCCTCCTCGGCCTTGACGCCGGCGTAGGCCCCGGGGGTGTCGATGAAGCTGAGGATCGGCAGGCGGAAGCGATCGGCGTGCTCCATCAGCCGCAGGGCTTTGCGGTAGCCGCCTGGAGAGGCCATGCCGAAGTTGCGGGCCACGTTCTCCTTCATGTCGCGGCCCTTCTGGTGGCCGAGCAGCACCACGGGCTGGTCGCCGATGCGACCCACACCACCCACCAGGGCGCGATCGTCGTTGCCGCGGCGGTCGCCGTGCAGCTCGATCCACTCATCGGTGATGACCTGGATATAATCGAGGGTGCTGGGCCGCTGGGGGTGGCGGGCCACCTGGATCTTCTGGGCCGGGGAGAGGGAGCTGAAGATCTCCTCCCGCCGCCGGGTGGCGAGGGTTTCGAGCTGCAGCAGCTGCTGGCTCACGTCCACCTCGGAATCGCGGGCCAGCTGGCGGATCTGCTCGATCTGCTCCTCGAGCTCCACCAGCGGTTTCTCGAACTCCAGCAGGACGCGGCGGGCCATGGGCGCTCAGGCGAGGGGATCAGGTGATGGAGAGGCTGGGGATCGCTGCTTGGACTTCCAGGCCCAGGGCCTGGAAACCGTGGCGAAGGGAGGCGGCGCCGATCAGATCCATCTTCTCGAGGCTGATGTTGTTGCGGCCCCAGCTGAAGTTGGTGTGCAGCCCTTCGAACTCCAGCAGCATCGCTTCGGCGAAGCAGGCGAACATCTGGCGCTGCGGTTTGGCCATCTCGGCGGCCTCCATCATCTGCCAGCCGATGTCGGAGCCGAACTCGACGATGCCGCCCTTGAGGACGTGGATGCCGTCGCCGGCGGCCCGGGTGTCCAGGTTCTTGGGGTAGCCGCCGTCGACCATCAGGCAGGGACGGGGGAGCTGGCTGGGGTCGATGGTGCTGGCCTGGGCCAGGCTGGCGACCCAGACCACCACGTCGGCTTCGGCCAGGGCGTCTTCCAGGGGCAGGATGCGACCACCGCCGAGCTCCTGCTGGAGATCGGCCAGGGGCTGGGGCCGGCGGGCCACCAGCAGCAGCTCCTGCACGCCGGTGCGCTGGGAGAGCCAGCGGCAGACGGCGCTGCCGATGTCACCGGTGGCACCCACCACCGCCACCTTCGCCCGGCGCAGGTCGATGCCAAGCTTCGGGGCGTTCTCTTCCACCTGACGGCAGAGGACCCAGGCGGTGTGGGTGTTGCCGGTGGTGAACCGCGTCCAGTCGAGGGTGGTGGCACGCACCTGCTGCTCCCGCAGCAGCTTGAAATCCTCGAAGATGATCGAGGTGAAGCCCCCCAGGGCGGTGATGTCGATGCCGCTCTTCTGTGCCAGCTCCATGGCATTGAGCACCTTGCGCTTGGCCGTCTTGAAGCGGCTCAGCATTTCGGGCACGAACACCGAATCGATGTAGGCCCCTTCGATGCGCTTGCCCGTGGGGCTGGTGACACTGATCCGCTCCACCAGCTGGGGCGGAGCGCTGCACCACATGTCCAGATCCCCCTCCGCGTACTCCTCAAAACCCAGGCTTCGCGCCAGGTTGCGGGCCGACTCGAAGCTGGTGGAATGACCGATCAGGCCGAACATGCAGGAAGGAGAGAGCGGCGGCAGGGGCGGGGCCGGATGTCGCCGACGCTACATCCTCCCCAGGGGTGGGGAAGGGGGCGGCTCAGCCCACCAGGGCCGCGGCGGCCATCCGGGCGATTTCCCTGGGGGTGAAGCCGATGTCGGTGAGAGCGTCCTGGTAGGCGATCAGGAAATCCTCGATCAGATCCTCCTTCTCCATGTGGAGGACGGCGGCGTCGGCGGCCACGCGGTCGAGCATGCGGCGCACGTGGGGGAGGTTGTCGCGGTTGGCCTGCTCCAGCTCGGCGCGGGACTCCTCGAGATGGGCCTTGAGCCACTCCTGGCCGTAGTTGAGGTGGGTGTACTCGTCCTTGACGACCCCTTCGGTGATCTTGCGGGCGAACGGATCGGCGACAGGAATATAAATGTGGTAAGCCGAGATGGCGAAGGCTTCGATCAGCAGGGCCTGGATCAGCAGGCAGGTGACCACCTTGCCCTCCTTGAGGGCCGCCTGGAAGTTGTTGCGCAGGGGGGAGAAGAATTCCTGGGCGAAGGGCATGTCGGCAGTGACGCCAAGGTTGTTGCCGCAGGCGGTGAAGCCCTTCATGTGCTTCAGCTCCATGCGGGCCAGGCGGGCCAGTTCCTCGGCCTGGTCGGGCAGCAGGGTGCCCAGGGACATGTAGTTGTCGTGAGCTTCCTGCTCCCCTTCGATGACGATCGCGTTGATGCGGCTGTAGGCGTCCTTGTAGGCGGCGGTGCTGAAGTCGGGCAGGTCGCTCCCCTCGATCGGGCCCACCGGATCCAGGGAGGAATCGACGGACGTGGTGGTTGCGACGGTGGGCATGGGAACCACGGGGATAAGCAATCCCACGACTTTAGTCACGCTCCGCCGGAGGTCGGCGGCCAGTCGCTGTGCAGCAGGGCCTCCAGTCGCCGCTCCCAGCTCTCCACCAGCCGGCCGAACAGCTCGCGGCCCAGCGCCTCGCTGGCGCCGAACGGATCACCGATCACGCCGCTGGCACTGATCTCCTGCGTGCGCCAGGCGCTGGGGCAGGCCCCTTCCAGGCTCCAGCCGGCGGGCGGGGCCTGGCCCTCGCCGGGGCCGTCGGCGGCGGGGAGGGGCCCGGCGACGGCCGGTTCGAGAAACAGCATCAGGCTGGTCTCGGCCAGGCCGGCGTGGAGGCCGTTGCTGCGTTCCGGTTCGGGAATCAGCGGTCCGAGCCCATCGACGCCGCGCCACAGGAAGCAGGGCAGCACCGCCAGGGCGGGTTCGAGCACCCGCAGCTCCCGGGCCGCCGCCTCCAGCAGGCCGATCTGGCCGCCATGGGCGTTGAAGAGCACCAGCCGCTGGAAGCCCGCGGCCGCGACCCCTTTGCCGACGGCGCGTACCAGGTCGATCAGCAGCCCCGCCGGCAGGCTCAGGGTCCCCGGGAAGCCCAGGTGCTCCGGCGAGAAGCCGAGGCTCTGCAGCGGCAGGCGCCAGATCGGCAGCTCGGGATCGAGCCGGTCCAGCACCGCTGCGGCCACCCGTTCGGCGAACAGGGCATCGGTGCCCAGGGGCAGCAGCGGACCGTGCTGCTCGACGGCGCCCAGGGGCCAGAGCACCGTGCTGCCCGGACGGGCCGCCTGCTCACGCACCGTCGTCCAGCTGAGGCTGGCGAGGCGTCGCTCGGTGCTGGTGGGCATCGGCGGAGAGAGGACCGGCCTCAGAAGGGTGATTCGTACAGTGTGGGTCCCCGTGCTTCGCTGAGGACCTCCATGGCAGGAACCGGCAACCCCGCGCCGCGTCAGCCCCGGAACCCCGCCCAGCGCCCCACGCCGCCGGCGAGGCCTTCCGGGTCGGCCCCGGCGCCGCTGCGCAAGCCCCCCCAGGTGTTGATGATCAAGAAGGAGGACGAGGCGGCGCCCGAGCCCCCTCTCGCCCCGGCCTCCCCCGGCCCGTCCGGTGCCCCGCCGGCGGCCTCCGGACCGGTCGCCGCACCGGTGCGGTCCCCCTCGCCCTCCCCCGATGACGAGGCCCGCTTCGATCTCGAGGGCATCGAGGGCCTGACGATGGCCGATCTGCTCGGACCGGCCCCGGATCGGCGCGGCGGTTCGGCGCGGTCGGCCGGCAGGGCCCCCGCCGCCGCCGCCGAGGCCGCCCCTGGCGAGTCCTCCCGCCAGGCCCGCACCGTCGACGATTTCGACTTCGACGAGGAGGCCTTCCTCGCCGCCCTCGACGAGAACGCCCCGGTGGGCACCACCGGCGAGGTGGTTCAGGGGGTGGTGATCGGCATGGAGAGCGACGGTGTCTATGTCGACATCGGCGGCAAGGCCCCCGGTTTCATGCCCAAGAGCGAGTGTGGCCTGGGGGTGATCACCAACCTCAAGGAGCGCTTCCCGAAGGGACTGCCGATCGAGGTGCTCGTCACCCGCGAGCAGAACGCCGACGGCATGGTGACGATCAGCGCCCGCGCCCTGGCCCTGCGCCAGAGCTGGGAGAAGGTGCGCCAGCTGGAGAAGGAGGGCAAGGTGGTGCAGGTGAGGGTGAACGGCTTCAACCGCGGCGGTGTCACCTGTGACCTGGAGGGCCTGCGCGGCTTCATCCCCCGCTCCCAGCTCAACGAGGGTGAGAATCACGAGGCCCTCGTCGGCCAGACCCTGGGCGTCGCCTTCCTGGAGGTCAATGCCGAGACCCGCAAGCTGGTGCTCTCCGAGAAGCGGGCCGCCACCGCCGCCCGTTTCGCCACCCTGGAGGTGGGCCAGCTCGTGGAAGGCCAGGTGGTGTCGATCAAGCCCTACGGCTTCTTCGTCGACCTGGGCGGTGTCAGCGGCCTGCTGCACCAGTCCTCGATCACCGGGGGTGCCCTGAGGGATCTGCGCGAGGCGTTCCAGCAGGGTGAGCACCTCAAGGCCCTGATCACCGCCGTCGACCCCGCCCGGGGCCGCATCGCCCTCAACACCGCCCTGCTCGAAGGTCCCCCCGGCGAGCTGCTGATCGCCAAGGACACCGTCATGGCCGAGGCCGAGGACCGGGCCCACCGGGCCCGCTCGCTGCTGCGCCAGCAGGAACAGGACGCAGGATGAGCGCAGCGGCAGTGGTGCAGGCCCCCGGCCCGGACTGGGAGCTCGATTACTACTCCAGGCCGATCCTGGAGGCCGATGGCAAGAAGCGCTGGGAGCTGCTGATCTGCTCGACGGCGGGCCTGCAGCCGACGCCGGACCCCTTCCGCTGGTCGATGGACTGTCCGGCCGCCAGCGTTAATTCCCAGTGGCTGCGCGGGGCGATCGAGGCGGCCCTGGCGGCGGCCGCTGAGCAGGGCTACGGCCCGCCGCGGCGGCTGCGCTGCTGGCGCGGCTCGATGCGGGCCATGGTGCAGCGGGCGGCCGAAGGGCTCGGCCTGGAGCTGGTGCCGAGCCGGCGCTGCTATGGCCTGGTGGAGTGGCTGCGGGAACGTCAGGCCAGCGTCTACCCCCTGGAGCCCGGCTACATGGCCGGCCCCCTCGCCCCGCCACCGCAGCCGATTCCCCCCGTGGCCCTGCCCCTGCCCGAGGCGGCCCGGGGCGACCGCTGGAGCTGGGCCACCCTGACCGCCGCCACCCTGGCCGAGGCCGGCGGCTGGGAGATCGCCTTCCCCGGCCTGGTGGCCCTGCCGTCCGCCATCGATCCCGCCACACCGGTCCCCGGGATCCGGCTGTTCAGCCGCCGGCGGGCCCTGGCCATCGCCGGCTGGCTGTCCGGTCTGGAGCCGACCCGGCTGGAGGTCAGCGCCGGCCAGCTGGTGCTGGAGGCGGGCCTCGAGGATCGCTGGATCCTGGCTCGACTGCCGGAGGAGGAGGCGCGGCTGGCCCAGCAGGCCTTTGCGGAGGCCCGGGAGAGGGCCGGCGGCCTCCAGTTCATCGCCATCCAGGCCAGCGAGGAGGCCTCCACCCTGGAGGGCTTCTGGCTGCTGCGCGACCTGCCCGATGGCTGAGGCGGATGGCTGAGGCGCTCGAGCCCCCCTTCGATCGGCCCGATGCCGGCTTCAACGACCTCCCCGGCTGGACCTGGGTGGGCACCTATGGCGGCCACTATCTCCAGTGCGACCTGCTGGCGGCCTTTGAGCACGGCTTCTTCACCCGCCAGTGGCAGGGGCGGCCGCCGGAGGAGCTGGCCGGCGCCCTCAGTGCCGGCGTCAGTGTGCACCGCACCCGCCAGGTGCATGGCGGTGCTGTGCTGGCCGCCTCCGCCGCCGACCGGGAGCCCTGGCCGGAGGCCGACGGACTGCGCAGCGACCTGGGCGGCCAGAGCCTCTGGGTGTGCGGGGCCGACTGCACCCCCGTGCTGATCGCCGACCCCGCCAGCGGCCGGGTGGCGGCCTGCCATGCGGGCTGGCGCGGGGTCGCGGCCAGGATCGTGCCGGCGGCGATCGAGGCGCTGGTGGCCGATGGCGCCAGCCGTGATCGGCTTGTGGTGGCGCTCGGTCCGGCCGTGGCCGGCTTCCGCTACCAGGTGGAACGCTCCGTGACCCTGCAGGTGGCCGCCGCCATGGCGCCCGAGGGCAGCGGCCCGCCGCCGGAGCGGGCCCTGGCCGATCTGGAGCGCTGCGGCGCCCTGCTGCCGGATCCCGCCCCCGGCCGGGACCGGCTCGACATCCGACGGGCCACGGCGCTGCAGCTGGAAGGCCAGGGGATCGGGCCGGAGCGGATCGGTCTCTGCCCGCTCTGCACCGTGGCCGAACCGGCCCTGTTCCATTCTTGGCGTCGCGACGGGGTCAGGGCGGTGCAGTGGAGCGGTGTGGTGTCCCAAGGCTGAGCGCCACCGCTTCGGCCACCTTGATGCCGTCGATCGCCGCCGAGAGGATGCCGCCGGCATGGCCGGCCCCCTCCCCGGCCGGGAAGAGTCCCGGGGTGTTGAGGCTCTCGAGCTCGGTGGGGTGGCGCAGCAGGCGCAGGGGTGAGGAGGTGCGGGTCTCGACGCCGGTCAGCAGCGCCCCCGCCATGGCGTACCCCGGGATGCGGCGGGCGAAGGCCGGCAGGGCCTCCCGGATCGCGTCGAGCACGTAGGCCGGCAGGCAGCCGTCCAGGCTGCCGAAGCGCAGGCCGGGCTGGTACGAACCCACCACCGCCTCCGGGGGGGACTCCTGGCTGGGCCTGTGCTCCAGAAAATCCTCCAGCCACTGGGCCGGTGCCCGGTAGTCGCCGCCGCCGGCGTCGAAGGCCTGCCGCTCCCAGTGGCGCTGGAAGGCGATCCCGGCCAGGGCCTCCGCCCCCTCCTGGGCATACGGCGCCAGATCCTCCTGGCTGATGGGCACCACCAGGCCGCTGTTGGCATTGCGCTCCCGGCGTGAGTGCTGGCTCATGCCGTTGGTGACGACGCAGCCCTCCTCCGAGGTCGCCCCCACCACCAGGCCGCCGGGACACATGCAGAAGCTGTAGACGCTGCGGCCGGCGCCGGCCTCCCCGCCGTGATGGACCAGCTTGTATTCCGCCGGCCCGAGCCGCGGATGGCCGGCCGCCTCCCCCCAGCGGGCCCGGTCGACCAGGGCCTGGGGGTGCTCGATCCGCACCCCGACCGCAAAGGGCTTGGGCTCCATGGCCACACCCAGGCGATGCAGCATCGCGAAGGTGTCCCGGGCGCTGTGGCCCGGCGCCAGCACCAGGTGGCGGGTGGCGATGCATGTGCCGTCGGCCAGCCGCACGCCCGCCAGGCGCCGCTCGGGGCCGTCCCCCAGCAGCAGCTCGACCACGTGCTGACCGAAACGGACCTCGCCCCCCAGGGCCTCGATCCGGGCCCGCAGCCCGCGTACCACCGTGGCCAGCTTGAAGGTGCCGATGTGGGGGTGGTGCAGGGTGAGGATCTCCGGGTCGGCCCCGGCCGCCACCAGTTCCTCCAGCACCTTGCGGATGTAGGTGGGGTTCTCGCTCACCTGGCTGTAGAGCTTGCCGTCGGAGAAGGTGCCGGCTCCCCCCTCGCCGAACTGGACATTGGAGCCGGGATCGAAGCGGCGGCGGCCCTGCCAGAAGCCGAAGGTGTCCGCGGTGCGCTCCTTCACCGCCTTGCCGCGCTCCAGCAGCAGCGGCCGCCAGCCCATCTGGGCCAGCAGCAGGGCGGCGAAGTAGCCGCAGGGTCCGGCGCCCACCACCACCGGGCGCAGCTCCGAGGAGGTCCCCTCGGCCCGGGCCACGGGGCGGTAGCGGCTGTCCGGGGTCGGACGCAGGTGGGGGTCGCCGGCGAAGCGGCGCAGCAGACGGCGCCTGGCGCCGCCCTCGAGCTCCAGGTCGAGGCAGTACACCAGGGCGATGGCACCGCGCCGCCGGGCATCGACGCTGCGTTTCACCAGGTGGTGGCCGCGCAGCTCACCGGGGGCGAGCCGCAGCCGGCGGGTGATGGCCGCGTCCAGGTCGGCGGCGCTGTGGTCAAGCGGCAGTTTCAGCTCGCTGAGGCGCAGCACGGCCGTGGCAGGTGGAGGGCTGCTGGCGTTCTAGGGCACGGCGGGATCGGCGCCATCGGCGCAAAAGGTGCCATGGTGGAACCTGATCGCGCCTGGGGCCGGATTTCGGATGGGTCTGGCTCACTGTCCCCTCTGCATGGGTCTGGCGGCGCTCTGCGCGGTGCGCTGCGGTGCCCATGCCCTGCTGCTCTGGCGTCTCTGGTTCGAGGGGGGCGGGACGCCGGAGGGCCCAGCGCCGGTGCGGCTCCGCCAGGCCGCTTGTTGAGGCGAACCGGACCCCGCCCCGTCACGCCTTGCCCGCTGGGCTGGCAGCGTCCAGCTCGGTCTCCATGGCGGCGATGGCGATGCGGGTGGGCACCACCGCATCGGGGTTGAGGCTGATCGAGTCGATCCCCTCCTCCACCAGAAAACGGGCGAAGTCGGGGTAGTCGCTCGGGGCCTGGCCGCAGATGCCGATCTTGCGGCCGCAGCGGCGGACCGTGCGGATCGCCAGCCGGATCATGTCCTTGACCGTGGGATGCCGCTCGTCGAACAGGTCCGCCACCAGGGCCGAATCCCGGTCGAGCCCCAGGGTGAGCTGGGTGAGGTCGTTGGAGCCGATCGAGAAGCCGTCGAAGCGTTCGGCGAAGGCCTCGGCGCCGATCACGTTGCTCGGCAGTTCGCACATCACGTACACCTCCAGGCCGTCCCTCCCCCGCACCAGCCCCTCGCCGGCCATGACCTCCAGCACCCGGTCCCCCTCCTCGGGGGTGCGGCAGAAGGGGACCATCGGGATCACGTTGGCCAGCCCCATCGACTCCCGCACCCGTCGCAGGGCCCGGCACTCCAGCGCGAAGGCGGCGCGGAAGGCGGGGGCGTAGTAGCGGGAGGCCCCGCGCCAGCCGATCATCGGGTTCTCCTCCGCCGGCTCAAAGGCCGCTCCGCCCTGCAGGCGGGCGTACTCGTTGCTCTTGAAGTCGGAGAAGCGCAGGATCACCGGCCGCGGATGGAAGGCGGCGGCGATCCGGGCCATGCCCTGGCTGAGCAGGTCCACGTAGTAGTCGGCCGGCGCGTCGTACCCCGCCACCAGTTCCGCGATGGCCGCCCGGTCGGCCGCCGCCGTCACCCGCTCGGGCGCGAGCAGGGCCATCGGGTGCACCCGGATGTGGTTGGCGATGATGAACTCCAGCCGGGCCAGGCCCACGCCGTCGCAGGGGATCGAGGCCAGGTGGAAGGCCTCCTCGGGGTTGCCCACGTTCATCAGGATCCGGGTTCGGGTGGCCGGCAGGTCGCCGATGGCCTGCTCCTCCACCCGGAACGGCACCGCCCCCCGGTAGACGTGGCCCACGTCCCCCTCGCAGCAGCTCAGGGTGATGGTGTCGCCGTCGGCGATCCGGCCGGTGCCGTCGCCCGTGCCGACGATCGCCGTCAGGCCCATCTCCCGGGCGATGATCGCCGCGTGGCAGGTGCGGCCCCCCTGGTCGGTGACCACCCCACTGGCCTTCTTCAGGATCGGCTCCCAGTCGGGGTCCGTGCGGCGGGTCACCAGCAGGTCGCCGTCCATGAACCGGGCGATCTCGCCGGGATCGCTGATCACCCGGGCCCGGCCGCTGCATACCGAGGCGCCGATGGCCCGGCCGCTGGTGATCTCCTCGGCCTCGTGCGGCTCCAGGTGCCAGCTGCGCAGCACCGCTCCGCCCCGGCGGGATTCCACCGTTTCCGGCCGGGCCTGGAGGATGAACAGCTCGCCGCTGAGGCCGTCCTTGGCCCACTCGATGTCCATCGGGGTGGGCACCCCGCGGCGCTCGCCGTAGTGGCGTTCGATCACGCAGGCCCAGCGCGCCAGGGTCAGGGCTTCGGCGTCGCTGAGGGCGAAGCGCCGGCGGTCCTCCGGGGATACAGCTTCGTTGCGCACCGCCCGGCCATCACCGCCGCCGGGGTCGGCATAGACCATGCGCAGGGCCTTGCTCCCCAGCCGCCGGCTCAGGATCGGGGCGAACCCCTGCTCCAGGGTGGGCTTGAAGATCAGCCACTCATCCGGGTTCACGGCGCCCTGCACCACGTTCTCCCCCAGCCCCCAGGCGGCGGTCAGCAGCACGGCGTCGCGGAAGCCGGTTTCGGTGTCGATGCTGAACATCACCCCGGAACTGGCCAGATCGGAGCGCACCATGCGCTGCACCCCGATCGAGAGGGCCACCTCCAGGTGATCGAAGCCGTGCTGCTGCCGGTAGACGATGGCCCGATCGGTGAACAGCGACGCGTAGCAGCGCCGGCAGGCCTCCAGCAGGGCCGCCTCCCCCTCGACATGCAGAAACGTCTCCTGCTGCCCGGCGAAGCTGGCCTCCGGCAGATCCTCGGCCGTGGCGCTGGAGCGCACCGCCACCACGGCCGGGCCGCCGCCAGAGGCCAGCTCGCCGCTGAGCTCCCGGTAGGCGGCCACGATCGCCTGGGCCAGCGGCGGTGGCAGTTCCGCCCGGCCGATCCGCTCCCGGGCCCCCTGGCCGGCCGCCTGCAGGGCCGCCAGATCGTCGGCATCCAGCCCGTCAAGCAGCTCGGCCAGCACCGGCCGGAGTCCGTTGGCGGCGATGAAGAGCCGGTAGGCGGCGGCCGTGGTGGCGAAGCCGCCCGGCACCCGGACGCCGGCGGGCTCCAGCCGCTGGATCATCTCCCCCAGGGAGGCGTTCTTGCCGCCCACCTCGGCGATGGCGTCGAGGCCGACCTTGGCCAGGGACACGACAAGCCGATCGGAGTCCCGCATCCCCTTCGCCCTGACTGTCCCAACTCTGGGGCCGCCCTCCCCTGCCGGCGCCGGGCTGTGATCTTTGGTCGTCGCGCTGGTGCCTGGGCCGGCGCTCAGGGTTTGGGGTCGGAATCGGTGGGGGGCGGGCTGGATTCGGGCAGCAGCTGGGCCAGCAGACCGGCTCCCATCAGGACGGCGCCGAGGGTGAGGGCCAGACCCCGGTTGGCGGCGGCGGGGCCGTCGACCCAGGTGCCGGCGGCCAGGAAGGCCCCGCCCAGCAGCAGGGTGGGCACCAGCACGATGCCCTTGGCGGTGCGGTTGAGGCTCATGGGCAGGCCTCCGGCCGGGCGAGGCCGGCACCGATCAGCCCGTCGGCGATGTCGTCGCCGCCGGCCAGCAGGCTCACCCGGGCCAGCAGGGTGCCGTCCCGCTGGCCCATGGGGCGGAGATTCACCTTGGTGCGGCGGGGCAGGGCCTGGCGGAGCCAGCTGATCGCCTCGCTCTCCTGGCCTGGCGCCAGTTCCATGCAGGCCAGTTCCACGGGGTAGCTGCGGTTGCCATCACCCACCTGGAGCAGGGTGCCGCTGCGCACCTGGAACACCTCCGCAGCAGCCGCAGCACCCGGAAAGGCGATTACCAGGGCCAGCAGGAGCGCGAGGAGGTTCAGAGTTTGGCGCCGCAACTGGGACAGAACAGGTGGGCACTGGCGGTGGTGCTGCCGCAGGCGTTGCATTGGCGGATGGTGTCGATGGCCAGCTCGGGATGGCTGGGCAGGCCCACCATCTGGGCGTTGCTGGCGCCGGGGGGCACCATCGGATAGCAGTTTTCGTTGCGGCGCACGCGCACATCGACGAACACCGGACCCGGATGGGCCAGGGCCTCCGCCAGACCGGACCGCAGCTGGGCCCGGTCGGTGATGCCGATGCCCTTGACGCCGAAGGCTTCGGCCAGGGCGGGGAAATCGGGCATGCCGCCGGTCATCTCCGAACTGGAGTAGCGCTCCTCGTAGAAGCTCTCCTGCCACTGGCGCACCATCCCCTGCCAGCCGTTGTTGAGCACCACCACCTTCACCGGCAGCTGGTACTGGCTGAGGGTGCCCAGCTCCTGGATGTTCATCAGGATGCTGGCGTCGCCCGCCACGCAGATCACCGTCTCGTCGGGGAAGGCGGTCTGGACGCCCATGGCGGCGGGCATGCCGAAGCCCATGGTGCCCAGGCCGGCGCTGCTGATCCAGCGGCGGGGTCCGTTGCGCAGGAACTGGGCCGCCCACATCTGGTGCTGGCCCACATCGGTGGTGAAGAAGGCCTCGGAGGCCAGCTCCCGCAGGGCGATCACCGCCTCCTGCGGCGCGATCTCGCCGGTGGGCTGGGGGATCACCAGGGGGTAGTGGTGCTTCCAGGTGTCGATACGCTCCAGCCAGGCGTCGGTGCGGCGGTTGGAGCCCTCGCCCACCGAGGCCTGCAGCAGGGCCTCCAGGGCCTGCTTGACGTCGGAGACGACGGGCACCTCGGGCACCCGGTTCTTGCCCACCTCGGCCGCATCGATGTCGATGTGGATCACCTGGGCCCGGGGGGCGAAGCTGTCGAGACGGCCGGTGACCCGGTCATCGAAGCGGGCCCCGACGGCGATCAGCAGGTCGCACTCGGTGACGGCGAAGTTGGCGTAGGCGGTGCCGTGCATGCCGAGCATGCCGACGGAAAGGGGGTGGTTTTCGTCGAAGGCCCCCTTGCCCATCAAGGTGGTGGTGACGGGCAGGCGGAACCGTTCCGCCAGCTGATGCACTTCGCCATGGGCGTCGGAGGCGATGGCGCCGCCCCCCACGTAGAGGAGGGGACGCCGGGCCTGGCGGATCAGGGCCAGGGCGGCACCGATCGCCTCCGGTCTGGGGGCCGGCGAACGCTTGAAGCCGGAGGGGACCGCCGATCCCGGGGCCACCGGGGTGTAGTCGAACTCCTCGGCGCCCACATCCTTGGGCACGTCGATCAGCACCGGCCCGGGCCGACCGCTGGCGGCGATCAGGAAGGCTTCGGCCACGATGCGGCCGATGTCGGCGGGGTCGCGGACGACCCAGGAGTGCTTCACGATCGGCAGGGTGATGCCGAAGATGTCGGTTTCCTGGAAGGCATCGGTGCCGATGGCGGCCCGGGGCACCTGGCCGGTGATGACCACCATCGGCACCGAGTCCATCTGGGCCGTGGCGATGCCGGTGACCAGGTTGGTGGCGCCGGGGCCGGAGGTGCCGAAGCAAACGCCCACCCGGCCGGTGGCGCGGGCGTAGGCGTCGGCGGCGTGGGTGCCGCCCTGCTCGTGGCGCACCAGGATGTGCTGCAGCCAGCCCCGGGCCTCCGCCTTGTGGAGCTCGTCGTAGATGGGAAGGATGGCGCCGCCCGGGTAGCCAAAGATGTGGCGCACGCCATGGCGGTGCAGGGCATCCATCAGGGCGTAGGCCCCGCTCACCCGCAACGGCGCTGACGACGGAGCCGAGGCCACAGGACTGGAAACAGTGGGGCTGCTGGTCCCGGCGGCGGCGATGGCGGAGGGAAGGGGCGTGAGCGTCACGGCGGCGGCTGGGGTCGGGCGAAGGGAGGGAGTCGTCAGGGTGGGAGAGCGGTCGGCCCGGGAGCCAGGCGTCCGGGCAGGGGTCTCGGAACCATCAGCGGAAGACACCAAGGTTAGGTCGCTGGAGGGGGTTTGGGTTGCGCTGACGGCGGCTCTCCGCCATGGCCCGCAACACTCGGGCCGGATCCATCCAGGCGCCCCGATAACGCATGCCCCAGTGGAGGTGGGGGCCGGTGGTGCTGCCCGTGAGGCCCACATGGCCGATCACCTGGCCGGTGGCCACCCGCTGTCCCTCCCGCAGCAGGATGCCGCCGCTGCGGTAGACGCCGTTGCCGGCCTGTCCTCCGAGGTGACAGTAGATGTGCTCGTAGCTGCCGGAGCGGATCACCAGCCCGTTGCCGCAGCCGCCGTCGACGATCACCTCGCTCACCGTTCCCGCCCACCAGCTGCGGATCGGCGAGCCCAGGGGCGCGGCGATGTCGATGCCGTAGTGGGGTCGGACGTCGCCGCTGAGGGGGTGGGAGCGCATGCCGAAGCCGCTGGTGTAGCCCGCGAAGCTCGCCACCGGAAACACTCCCCTGGCCCACAGGCTGGCGTTGCGGGCCTCGGCGGGCAGGGCCTGGCTGCTCAGCCCCAGGGTGGCGGCGATCACCAGCGAACGGCTCCGCAGGCCGGGACGCCTGGGGCGCTCAGAGCAGTCCAAGAGCATGCAGCGGGCCGTGACCGGTGAGCAATTCCAGCAGAAAAGCGGAGAATCCGACCATGGCCAGCCGGCCATTCCAGACCTCGGAGCTGTTGTTCCAGCCCCAGGCCCACTTGTCCTGGGGATAGAGCTTGACCTTCTTGGGCAGCTGGGCCGCCATGTCGAGGTTCACCTCCGGGCCCGCCATGGCTTCCTGCACCAGGTCGGCGAGTCCCTGGATGAAGGTGGGGTCGGTGTCGAGGGCCGGCACCCGGCGGAAGTGGCTGACGCCGGCCTCGGTGGCGATCTCCCGGTACTCGATGTCGATCTCCTCGAGCGTCTCGATGTGTTCGCTGACGAAGCTGATCGGCACCACCACCAGCTCCTGGACACCCTGCTCCCCGAGCTCCCGCAGGGCATCCTCGGTGTAGGGCTTGAGCCACTCCACCGGCCCCACCCGGCTCTGGTAGGCGAGGGTGGAGGGGTTGGGGTGGCCCAGCAGCTGGGCGAGCCGATCCATCACCAGCGCGGCGCAGGCCTCGATCTCCTTCTGGTAGGGGTCGCCAGCCTCCTCCACGTAGCTCTTAGGCACCCCGTGGGCACTGAAGAAGATGTGGGCCGACTCCGGGGCTTCGCAGTTGCGGATCTCACGGGCGATCAGCCCGGCCATGGCATTGATGTAGCCGGGATGGTCGTACCAGCTGCGGATGCAGCGGATCGGCAGGCGGCGGAAGGCCGGGTCGGCCTGGCGGAGGCGCTGCAGCTCCCGGAAGCTGGAGCCGCTGGTGCTGATCGAGAAGTGGGGATAGAGCGGCAGCACCACCACCTCCTCCACCCCATCGGCCTTGATGTCGCCCACCGCGGATTCGGTGAAGGGGTGCCAGTAGCGCATCGCCACGTAGCTGGTGGCGTCCACCCCCTCCTGGCGCAGGCGGCTCTGCAGCTCCCTGGCCTGCTGCTCGGTGATGCGGCGCAGGGGGGAGCCGCCGCCGATGGAGCGGTAGGCCTCCTTCGACTTGCCGCTGCGCAGGGTGCTGATCAGCCAGGCCAGGGGTTTCTGCAGTGCCGGCGTGGGCAGGCGGATGATCTCCGGATCGGAGAAGAGGTTGTAGAGGAATGGCCCGACGTCCTCGATCCGCTCCGGACCGCCGAGGTTCAGCAGCAGCACGCCGACCCTGGCCATGCCTTCGATCAGAAAGGCAGAGCGTAACCCCGCCTCCCCACCGGCGGCTGCCCGGCAGGTCAGCATGGCCCTCCCTGGCGGCGCCGGGACGGCAGGGGTAGCGTCCGGCCCAGCTCCCCGATCGCCCCGCCATCCCCCCGGCCGCCCCGCCACCGCCCGCCCCGCCACCTCCCGCCCTGCCGCTGCCCGCCCCGCCCGATCGGGTGGCAGCTGATCTGGCAGAACTGGTGCGGGAGCAGAACCGGCAGCTGGCGGCCTCGGGCACAGGCCTGCGGCTGGAGATCCGCCAGCAGCGGCTCGGTCTGCGGGGGCCCCTGCCCTGTGCGAAGGGCACGGCGGCGCGGCCGGTGCAGCGGATCAGCCTGGGCCTGCCGGCGACCCCGGAGGGGGTGGCCGCCGCCCTCGAGCAGCTGGCCCGGGTGCGGGAGGCGGTCGAGCGGGGCCGCTTCTCCTGGGAGCAATGGCGCCGCCGGGCGGCCGCTCCAGCGCCGGCCCCGCCCGCCGTGCCCCTGGGGCCGCCATCCCGCGCTCCGGCGCCCCCAGCGGCGGGCTTCCCCGCCGAGGCCGCTGGGCTCACGCCGCTGCTGGCCGGCTTCGAGGCCGCCTTCTTCGCCGATCCCCGCCGCCGCCGCCGGCCCGCCGGCAGCCGCAGCACCTGGAGCGGCGCCTACCGGCCCTACCTGCGGCGGCTGGCGGCGGTGGCCGCCGCGTCGGCTGAGGTGCCGGCGACCATTGATCTGCCCCTGCTGGAGCGGGTGCTGGAGACCTACCCCCTGGCCAGCCGCAGCCGCCAGCAGTGCGGTCTCGCCCTGGGGGCCCTGGCCCGCCACCTGGCGCTCCCCCTGCCGGCCGACTGGAGCGAGCGCAGCGGCGGCTACGGCCTGCATGTGGCCCGGTTCCGGGGCCTGCCCAGCGATGCGCGCATCCTGGAGCTGGTGGCGGCCATCCCCAACCCCCGCTGGCGCCTGGCCTACGGGCTGATGGCCACCTACGGCCTGCGCAACCACGAGGTGTTCTTCTGCGATCTCTCCGCCCTGGCGCCGGGGGGCGACCGGGTGCTGCGGGTGCTGCCCACCAGCAAGACCGGGGAGCACCAGGTGTGGCCGTTCCAGCCCGACTGGGTGGAGCGCTTCGGCCTGGAGGGCCTGGGGGAGGGCGGCGCCGAGCTGCCCCGGGTCTGCACCGACCTGCGCCGCACCACCCTGCAGCAGGTGGGCCGGCGGGTGGCGGAGCAGTTCCACCGCTACGGGCTGCCGATCACCCCCTACGACCTGCGCCACGCCTGGGCCGTGCGCACGATCCACATCGGCCTGCCCGACACGGTGGCGGCCCGGATGATGGGCCACTCGGTGGCGATCCACACCCGCACGTACCACCACTGGATCACCCGCCGGGACCAGCAGCAGGCCGTCGACACGGCCCTGGCCCGGCTCCGCCAGAGTGCCCCAAACGGACACCGCTCCCCATGACGGCGAACGCCTCCACCCCCTCTCCCGCCGTGGCGGACGCCACCCGGGCCCTGGATCGCCAGGCCGAGGAGCTGGGCCCGGGGGGCGACCTGGCCCCTGAGGTGGACCAGGAGGCCTACCGCCGCCGCATGCAGCGCCGCCGTGAGGTGCAGCAGCAGCGGGTGGGCGAGCGGAACCTGGAGAAGGGGCTGGTGCTCGTCTTCACCGGCGAGGGCAAGGGCAAGACCACGGCGGCCCTGGGCCTGGTGCTGCGCACCCTGGGCCACGGTGGCAAGGTGGCGGTGGTGCAGTTCATCAAGGGCGGCTGGCAGCCCGGGGAGGCCCGGGCCCTGGAGCGCTTCGGCGACGACCTCCACTGGCATGCCCTGGGGGAGGGCTTCACCTGGGAGACCCAGGACCGGGAGCGCGACCGCCAGTTGGTGCGCAGCGCCTGGGAGCGCTCCTGCGCCTACCTCGCCGACGGCGAGCGCAAGCTGGTGGTGCTCGATGAGATCAACGTGGCCCTCAAGCTGGGCTACCTCGACCCGGAGCAGGTGCTGGGGGGCCTGGCCCTGCGGCCGCCCCTCACCCATGTGGCCCTCACCGGCCGCGGCGCCCCGCCGGCCCTGCTGGAGCGTGCCGATCTGGTCACGGAGATGAAGGTGGTGCGCCACCCGTTCCGGGAGCAGGGGGTGAAGGCCCAGGCGGGCATCGAGTACTGAAGCCGTCGTCCCGGAGCGCGGGGGTCAGTCCAGGTCGGCCCGCAGCCGGGCCAGGCTGCAGACGAGCACCGACAGGCCGCTGACCAGCAGGGCCCGGTGCACCTCCGGCTCGCCCCAGAACCCCGGGCTGGTGCTGGCCCGGTCCAGGGCCGAGAGCGTGAGCCGGGCCATCACGTCACTGCCGCGGGGGCTGCGGGGGCCTCGGGGGCCGGGACATCCGGGCGGGTCGACGGCCATGGCGGTGCTCCTTTGCGGCAGTGAAGCGGCTGTCGCCGGCGCCGGCAACCTGGTGGCGGCGCGGGAGGGGTTGCTACTGTTCGGCCGATCGCACGAGTCGATGGCCTACAGGCGCGTTCTCCTCAAACTCAGCGGTGAAGCGCTGATGGGTGACCAGGGCTATGGGATCGATCCCGCCATCGTTCAATCGATCGCCAAGGATGTGGTCGAGGTGGTCTCCGGCGGCACCCAGCTGGCGATCGTCGTCGGCGGCGGCAACATCTTCCGGGGCCTGAAGGGCTCGGCGGCGGGCATGGACCGGGCCACGGCCGACTACGTCGGCATGCTGGCGACCGTGATGAACGCCATCACCCTGCAGGACGGCCTGGAGCGGGTCGGGGTGCCCACCCGCGTCCAGAGCGCCATCTCCATGCAGGAGGTGGCCGAGCCCTACATCCGCCGCCGGGCCATCCGCCATCTTGAGAAGGGAAGGGTGGTGATCTTCGGCGCCGGCTGCGGCAACCCTTTCTTCACCACCGACACCACCGCCGCCCTGCGGGCGGCGGAGATCAACGCCGACGTGATCTTCAAGGCCACCAAGGTGGACGGGGTCTACGACAAGGATCCCGCCAAGCACAGCGACGCGGTCCGCTACGAGACCCTCACCTTTCTCGACGTGCTGAGCGGCGAGCTGGAGGTGATGGACAGCACCGCCATCGCCCTGTGCAAGGACAACGCGATTCCGATCGTGGTCTTCGACCTGTTCGGATCGGGCAACATCGGGCGGGCGGTCGCCGGTGAGCCCATCGGCACCAGCATCGTGCCGGCGCCCCCCCGCTGACGTCCCCTCCCCACCACCCTTCCCCTGCCATGGATCTCGAAGCCAGCATGCGCAAGTCGGTGGAAGCCACCCAGCGCACCTTCAACACCATCCGCACCGGTCGGGCCAACCCCTCCCTGCTCGACAAGCTGACCGTCGAGTACTACGGCTCCGAAACGCCCCTCAAGTCGCTGGCGACGATCTCCACCCCCGACGCCCAGACGATCCAGATCCAGCCCTTCGACAAGGGCTCGATGGCCCTGATCGAGAAGGCCATCGCCATGAGCGATCTGGGCCTCACCCCCAACAACGACGGCCGGGTGATCCGCATCAACATCCCGCCCCTCACCGAGGACCGCCGCAAGGAGCTCTGCAAGCTCGCCGCCAAGTACGCCGAGGAGGGCAAGGTGGGCCTGCGCAACCTGCGGCGCGAGGGCATCGAGCGGATCAAGAAGCAGGAGAAGGACGGCGAATTCTCCGAGGACCAGAGCCATGACGAGCAGGAGAAGGTCCAGAAGCTGACCGATCGCTACATCGCCGAGCTGGAGAAGCACCTGGCGGAGAAGGAAGCCGACATCCTCAAGGTGTGAGCAGCCCTGCCGATGCCGACGTGATCGTCGTCGGGGCCGGCCCCGCCGGCGGCGCGGCGGCGTTCCATCTGGCCCACCGGGGCTGGCGGGTCATCCTGCTGGAGGCCCAGCAGCAGGGGCGCTCCAAGCCCTGCGGCGGCGGCATGGCGGCCTCGGTGCAGCGCTGGTTCCCCTTCGATCTGGCCCCCGCCGTCGACCAGGTGATCCGCCGGGTGCGGTTCACCTGGTGCCTGGAGGATCCGGTGACGGCCGAGCTGCCCGGGGAAGCCCCGTTCTGGATCGTGCGCCGCAGCGTCCTTGATGCCTTCCTCGGGCAGCAGGTGGTCGAGGCCGGTGGTGACCTGCGCCATGGCTGCCGCGCCGAGCGGATCGAGCGCCGTGACGACGGCCTCTGGGAGGTCGCCGGTCCGGGGGATCTGCGGCTGCGGTCCCGGGCCGTCGTGATCGCCGACGGCTCCGGTTCCCGCTTCGCGGCGCCCCTGGGCCTGGGGCCGTCCCGGCCCCGTTTCGCGGCCACCGTGTCGGTGGAGGTGGCGGCGGATCCCGACCCCGCCGACATGGCCCGCTTCGAGTTCGGCCTGGTGCACCACGGCTTCTGCTGGGTGTTTCCCCGCCGGGGCGGCTACAGCATCGGGGTGGGCACCTTCGTCGGCCAGCAGGAGGCCGACAGCGGGGCGGTGCTTTCCGCCCTGCTGCCCAGCCTGGGACTGCCGGAGTCGGCAGGGGAGCGCCGCCACGGCCAGCTGCGCCTCTGGAACGGCCACCACCCCCTCCATGGCCCGGGCCTGGTGGCGGTCGGTGATGCCGCCTCCCTCTGTGATCCGTTCCTGGCCGAGGGCCTGCGTCCGTCCCTGCTGAGCGGCTGCGAAGCGGCCGCGGCCCTCGACCGCTGGCTCGACGGCGACGCCCCCGCCCTGGAGCACTACAGCCTGCGCATGCGCGAGGCCTGGGGCGATTCGATGGCCTGGGGCAAGCGCATCGCCCAGGTCTTCTACCGGGTGCCGCGGGTGGGCTACCAGCTCGGCATCAAGCGGCCCACCGCGCCCCAACGCATCGCCCAGATCCTCTCGGGGGAGATGGGCTACGGCGAGATCGCCCAGCGGGTCATCCGCCGGCTGCTGTTCCA
This sequence comes from Cyanobium gracile PCC 6307, assembly GCF_000316515.1. Taxonomy (NCBI): domain Bacteria; kingdom Bacillati; phylum Cyanobacteriota; class Cyanophyceae; order Synechococcales; family Prochlorococcaceae; genus Cyanobium; species Cyanobium gracile. The sequence goes on from NC_019675.1 coordinate 53,288, forward strand.
GCGGGGTTGAGGGACCGGCCCGCTTTGCAAGGTCCCGGGCCGCCTCAGGAGCGGCTGGCGCCCTTGAGGTCCCGCAGGCGCTGGTCGATGGAGCCCAGCAGCTCAATGGCGAACATGGGCGCCTCCTGGACGGCGAACAGGAACTTCTCGCGGTTCATCACCAGCAGCCGGCAGGGGGTGAGGGCCGTGGCATGGCCATAGCGGCGGTGGTCCTGGGTGACCAGGGCCCCGGCCCCGAAAACGTCGCCGGCCTGGATGTCCTCGTGGCCGGCATCGGCGTTCCAGCTCAGCCGCACCGTCCCCTCCAGCAGGCCGAACATGCAGTCGCCGGGCTCCCCGGCCCGGAAGATCACGGAACCGGCCTCGACGTCCCGTACCTCACCCTTGTCGGCGAGGGCGCGCATGGTGTCGAGGGCGTGGACGGTGTGGGCCATGCGCGAACAGGGGAGGAGGAACATCCTTACCCATCAAGGTGAACAACCGATCAAGGCCGGGGCGGCGGCGGGCGGCCCGGGTTTCAGCGGCTGATCGCCAGCGGCGCTCCCAGGCCGCCGCGCACATCCTCGGGGGCGAGACGGCCGTCGTTGTCGGTGTCGAGGGCATCGAAGACGGCATCGCTGCCGAGCCATTCCTCCCGGGTGATGCAGCCGTCGCCGTCGAGATCGTTGAGCAGGAAGATCTCGTGCACCGCATGGGTGAAGGCGGCACCGCCCTCGATCACGGCCAGGCGATGGGCCAGCTGGCCTTCGAGGGTCTCGATCGCCTTGGAGAAGCCCCGGATGCCCTCATCGAGTTTCTCGCTGGCCATGGCATCGGCCGCCATCATCGTGCGGAAGGTGGCTTCGTCGATGTGGATCCGCTCTTCGCTGGTGCCCGGATGGGCGGCATCGAGGCGGCGTTCCAGCAGAGCTTCACTCTGGCGCAGCTGGTCCATCAGGGCCGGGGAGATGGTCAGCAGGTCGCAGCCCGCCAGTTCGACGATCTCGTCGATGTTGCGGAAGCTGGCCCCCATCACCTCGGTGCCGTAGCCGTGGGTCTTGAAGTAGTTGAAGATCCGCGTCACCGAGAGCACGCCGGGATCCTCCGCCCCGGGATAGCTGTCGCGGCCGGTGGATTTCTTGTACCAGTCGAGGATGCGCCCCACGAACGGCGAGATCAGGGTGATGCCCGCCTCGGCGCAGGCCACGGCCTGGGCGAAGCCGAACAGCAGGGTGAGGTTGCAGTGGATGCCCTCACGCTCGAGCACCTCCGCCGCCTTGATCCCCTCCCAGGTGGAGGCGATCTTGATCAGCACGCGGTCGGTGCCGATGCCCGCCTGGGCGTAGAGGCCGATCAGCTTGCGGGCCTTGGTGATCGTGGCCTCGGTGTCGTAGCTGAGGCGTGCATCCACCTCGGTGGAGACCCGCCCCGGCACGATCCTGAGGATTTCCTTGCCGAAGGTGACGCTGATCTCGTCAATGGCCTCGCGCACCACGTCCTCGGCGGGGGCCTCGGCACCGATCACCTCCCGGGATTCGCGCAGGGAGCGGTCGATCAGCTCCTGGTAGGTGGGGATCTGGGCGGCGGCCAGGATCAGGGAGGGATTGGTGGTGGCATCCCGCGGCGTGAACTGGCGGATCGCGTCGATGTCGCCGGTGTCGGCCACGACCACGGTCATGGCGGCCAGTTGTTCGAGGAGGTTGGCCATCGTGGAACGGTGTCGGGCGCGATGTCTGCTGGCTCCGACGCTAGCCATGCCCCCCCGCGGCGATGCACGGGGGTTGTGGGAATGAGGACAGGGCGGCTCAGGAGCGGCTGGCCTTGGCGGTGATGCGGGCGGTGGGCTGGCTGGGGGGCACCTTCTCGATCACCAGCAGGGCCTCGGCGATCTGCCGGGCCACCGGCAGGGCCACGGTGGAGCCGTAGGCATTGCCCCCCTGGGGCTCGTCCACCACCACCAGCACCACGTAGCTGGGATCCCCCGCCGGCAGGATCGCCACGAAGCTGCAGATCCGGGCTCCGGGGATGTACACCCCGTTGCGGGCCTTCTGGGCCGTGCCCGTCTTGCCGGCGATCCGGTAGCCGGGAATCTTCATCCCCTTGCCGTTCTCCACCACCGATTCCATCCACTTGACCACGGTGCGGGTGACGGCCGGATCCAGCAGCTGGACGCCCGTGGGGGCGGTGGCGCTGGCCAGGGCATCGCCGGAGCGCAGGCCACGGGTGATGTGGGGGCTCACCAGCCGGCCGCCATTGGCGAGCATCCCGTGCAGCTGCAGCAGCTTGAGGGGGGTCAGGGAGAAGCCCTGGCCGAAGGCGGCGACCGCCGGCTCGATCGGCGCCGAGGTGAACTCGCTGCGGCTCTTCAGCTGGCCGGCCACGGCCCCGGGCAGGTCGGTGTCCGGCATCTCGTCGATGCCGAAGGCCCGCAGCCAGTGCCAGAAGCGGTCGCGCTTCACCTGCTCCATGGCCTTCACCATCGCCACGTTGCTGGACACCTGCAGCACCGTGGGAAAGTCGATCACGCCGTTGGCGCGGCGGTCGTGGTTGAAGATCGGCCAGCCACCGATCGTCAGCTGGCCCACGTCGTTGACCCTGTCGCTGGGGCGGATCGCCTTCTCCTGCAGGGCCAGGGCCAGGTTGATGGGCTTGAAGGTGGAACCCGGCTCGTAGAGATCCTGCACCGACCATTCCCGGAAGAGGGCGGGGCTGTAGCTCCAGAAACGGTTGGGGTCGTAAGTGGGGGTGGAGGCCAGGGCCAGGATTTCGCCGTTGCGGGCATTCATCACCAGGGCCGCTCCCTGCCTGGCCCGCCACTGCTTCACCTGCTTGGTCAGGGCCTGCTGGGCCACCTGCTGCAGACGGGCATCGAGGGTGAGCTGCAGCCGCAGGTCGTCGCCGTAGAGCGCCCCGGCCTGGAGGCCGTCGGGCAGGGGGGTGCCGTCGGCGCCGCGGCGCATGCTCAGGGTCACCTCCTGGCGGCGCAGGTCCCGGTCGCGGCTCTGCTCCAGGCCCGCCTGGGCCACCCTCTCCAGGTTGAGGAAGCCCACCACGTTGGCGAACAGGGACCCCTGGGGGTAGACGCGCTGGGGGTAGGCCTCCAGGTCGAGGCCGCTGATGCCCAGCTCCCTGACCCGGTTCGCCGTTTCCGGATCCAGGCCGGTGGCGAGCTTGACGCCGCTGCGGCGGCTGCCGATGGTCTCCAGCAGGTCGGCCGGCGGCTGGGCCAGCACCTTGGACAGCTCCCTGACCACGTCGGCGGGGGGACGGATCTGCTGGGGCTCGTCCCCAGGAAGGTTGAAGTAGCGCGGGTGGGCCCAGAGGGTGAAGCGCTCCTCATCGAGGGCCACCAGCCGGCCCATCCGGTCGACGATGGTGCGCCGCTTGCCGATGGGCGTGACCGCATGGGTCTGGATGGCCCTGGCCCGGGCCTGGAGCTCAGGGGATTTCACCACCTGCAGCCAGGCCAGCCGTCCCGCCAGCCCGACCAGGGCCGCGCACAGCAGCACATAGACCGTGAGCATGCGGCCGGTGGGGATCGGCTGGATCTCCACCACCCGACGGGTGGCCGCTCCCCTGGGGCGGCGTCCACCCCCGGTGGCCGTCACCGGGGAGCGGCCCTCGCCGGGCCCGGAACGGGAGGCGGGGGGCATCAGTAGCCGGCCGGGATGGCCCGCAACTGGAAGCCGGCGAGCAGCGGCAGGGGGGCGCGGGAGCGGCTGCTGCGGGGTTCAGGCAGATGGATGAGCTTGGCGCTGCTGGTGGGCTCCAGCAGGCCGGGACGCCGCACCAGGCTGAGGTGATGCTGCTCAAGCAGGGCGGACGACTCCTGCATGCGGTGCTCCAGGGTCTTGGAGGCCTCCAGCTTGGCGAAACTGTGCGCCCACTGGTTCTGCCAGTGCAGGGTGAGGGCGCTCAGGCCGAGCATGGACAACCCCAGCCCCACCAGGGCGCCGCTGCTGATCCGATGCAGGCCGGCCAGCCAGGGGGCCTGGCGTTCGATCCGGCGCGCCGAGAGCGACCCCTCGATCAGCTGCAGGGGCCTCTGCAGGGCCCTCGGTTTCGGCAGCGGAGTCTGGCTGCGTGGGGCGGGGGAGGCGGCCAAGGGACCTGGTAGGCACTGCGCAAGTGAACCACCCATCGGGGACCGCAGCAAGCGCTGTCAGTCGGCGAGAAAGAGGAGATTCATGAAGGTCATCCCGTTCCAGAGGGCGTGCATCAGCACGGCGCTTCCCAGCCGGCCGCTGCGCCAGCGCAGCCAGCCGAGGCCCAGGCCGAGCACGAACAGCGGGGCCAGTTCCGCCAGGCTCAGGTGGGCGATCGCGAACACGGAGGCACTCAGCACCACAGCGCCGGCTCCGCCGAGCCTCTGGCCCGCCACCGGCAGCAGCACGCCCCGGAACAGGACCTCCTCGAACAGGGGCGCCACCACCAGGGCGGTGACGGCGAAACAGCCCAGTGCCAGCGGGTCGGCGCTGGTCAGCACCAGGTCGAGCAGGGGATTGCTGCCCCCTGGGTCGGCCCAGATCCGGTCGATCGCCCAGCTCGAGGCCGTCACCACCGGCAGCACCATCAACAGGCTGGCCAGCGCACCGCCGAGGGCCGAGCGGGCCGGCCGCCACCGCCACTGCAGCCAGCCCCCCGCCGGAGGGGTCCCCCGGCGCGGCAGCATCAGGGCCAGCAGCAGCAGCGGGGCGGCCATCAGGGCCGCATAGAGCACCAGCACTTCGATGCCCTGGCCAAGGGCCCTCGGGGTCTCCAGCCGCTGCAGGGCGATCTGCAGCGGCGGCTGCACCACCATCGGCACGACGACTTCGCCGAGCACCACGAAGCCGCCGGCGATCAGCAGGGTGACATCGACGGGGCTCAGGGGTGGGCCCACCAGCGGCGGCGCGGCGGCCAGCCGGCCGCGCCAGGCCAGCCAGCCCTGACGGAGCAGCAGGGCGGCCCCCACCAGCAGAAACAGGGCCGGCAGGGTTGTCACCGCCAGGAGCATGAGCAGCAGCCGCAGGGACCGCTCCTCCGCCGGGCAGGCGCCCGGGTCCCCCGGCAGCTGTTCGCAGACCAGCTGCTGCACCATCAGCGGCGCCGACCAGGGGGCGAGCAGTTGCCGGCGTTGCTCCGCCGTCACGGGCTGTCCATCGAGCAGTGCCTGGATCAGGGGACGCCGCACGGCGTCCACCTGGGTCGCCAGCTGCCCCAGCTCCGTGGCGTCGTCCAGTGCGGCCGCGCTCCCGGCGTCGCGCTCCAGCAGGACGCTCTCGAGGCGGCGCAGGGCCAGCGGTGGCTCCTCGGCGGCCTCCATCTGGCGCCGCAGCTCATCACCCAGCTCCCGCCGCGGATCCTCCCCGGTGAGCACGGGCCGCAGCCCCTCCGGAACGGCCTCGGCCGCCAGGGCGGTCAACTCGAGCTGCCGCAGGCTGAGGGAATCGACCACCGACGGGCGCTCGAGGCTGTCGATCAGCCCGCCCACCCAGAGCAGGCCGCACAGCGCCAGGCTGAGCAGGGCCAGCAGGCTCTTCCAGCCCGGTGGGGAGGCGGGCGGTCCGGATCGGGAAGGGGTTCCGTTCAACCGGACCACCTCGGCGGCGATGGGTGCTGATTCTCCCCTGCGCCCGTCCACGGCCCGTCCCATACGATGGCCGGGCCTGCGCCACAAGCACCTTGCCCCTTCGCATCGTGCTGGTCCGCCATGGGCTGAGCAGCTTCAACCTGGAGCACCGCATCCAGGGCCGTGACGACCTCTCCAACCTCACCGAGGAGGGGCAGCGCCAGGCCCGTCGCACCGGGGAGGCCCTGGCTGAGCTGGCGTTCACCGCCATCTACAGCTCGCCGCTGCAGCGGGCCAGCGCCACCGCGGTCGCGCTGCTGGCCAGCCACGGCTCGCCGCTGGCGCCCGTGTTCGACGACGATCTGCTGGAGATCGATCTGGCGCCCTGGAGCGGCTTGCTGCGCAGCGAGGTGCGGGCCGTCGATCCGGAGCAGGAGCGCCGCTGGCGTGAGGCCCCAGAGACCATGGAGCTGCGCCGGGCCGACGGCTCCACCTACTACCCGGTGCCCGAGCTGCTGGAGCAGGCGGGCCGTTTCGCCGATCGGTTGCTGGCCCGCCACGGCGACGACGACACCGTGCTGGTGGTGGCCCACAACGCCATCCTGCGCTGCCTGGTGCTGCACCTGCTGGGGCTGCCGGCGGGCGGCTTCCTGCGCCTCAGGCTCGACAACGCCTCCATCTCGGTGCTCAACCTGGTCCGCGGCGAGGGCGGGCGGCCCTCGGTGCAGCTCGAATCCCTCAACGGCACCGCCCACCTGGGCACGGCCCTGCCCCCGGCCGGACCGGGGTGTCGGTTGCTGCTGGTGCGCCATGGCGAGACCGACTGGAACCGGGAGGGCCGTTTCCAGGGCCAGATCGACATTCCCCTCAATGCCCACGGCCTGGCGCAGGCGGAGGCGGCGCGGGCCTTCCTGGCCCCGATCCCGCTGCAGCGCGCCTATAGCAGCGACATGGCCCGCCCCCTGCGCACCGCCGAGGTGATCCTGGGCTCCCATCCCGGGGTGCCGCTCACCACTGCCCGGGGCCTGCGGGAGATCGGCCATGGCCTCTGGGAGGGCCGGCTGGAGAGCGAGATCGCCGCCGGCTGGCCCGACCTGCTCGCCGCCTGGAAGCGCACCCCCGAGACCGTGCAGATGCCGCAAGGGGAGACCATCGGTGGGGTGTGGGACCGGTCGCTGGAGGCCTGGAACCGGATCGCCGCCTGTCTGGATCCCCAGGAGACGGCCCTGGTGGTTGCCCATGATGCGGTCAACAAGACCATCCTCTGTGCCCTGCTCGGCCTCACCCCCGCCGACATCTGGGCCATCAAGCAGGGCAACGGGGGGGTGACCGTGATCGACTATCCCCGGGGGGCGACGGCGCCGCCGGTGGTCAGTGCCCTCAACCTCACCGCCCATCTGGGGGGCGTGATCGACCGCACGGCCGCCGGCGCCCTCTAGCCGGCCCATCCCACCGAGTCCCCTGCCATGGTCCGTCAGCTGCTGATCCGCGGGGTGACTCTGCTGGAGGCCCCGGGGCGGCCGCCGCGACGGGCCGATGTGCTGCTGGAGGACGGGGTGCTGCGGGCGATCGATCCGGAGCCGGGCGGGGCCGGTGTCGCCCCGTTCGACGCCGACGGCTGCTGGCTGGCACCGGCCCTGGTGGATCCCCACAGCGTCTTGGAGGACCCCCTGCAGGGGCGGGCCGAAACCCTGGCCAGTCTCCGGGAGGCCGCCGCCTCGGGTGGGTATGGCACCGTGGGCCTGCTCCCGTGGGCCTCCAGCTGGCGCGATCGGCCCGAACGACTGGCCTGGAGCTGGCCGGACCCGATGCGGCTGCTCACCTGGGGCAGCTTCAGCGTCGATGGCCTTGACCGCGACCTGGCCCCCCACGGCGACCAGCTGGCCGCCGGCGCCTGCGGCCTGGCGGCCGGGGCGGCCCTGCCGCCGCTCGATCTGCTGGAACGCGGCCTGCGGCTCGGGGAGATGGGGGACCGGCCGGTGCTGCTGCCGCCCCGGGACGGGGCCCTGGCCCGACGCGGGTTCGTGCGGGAGCGGGTGGAGGCCCTGCGGGCGGGCTGGCCCCTCGACCCCCCCGGCAGCGAGACCCTCCCCCTCGAGACCCTGCTCTCCCTGGCCGACGACCTGCCCGCAGCGAACCTGCGGCTGATGAATGTCTCCACCGCCGAAGCGGTGGCCCGGCTGCGGCGCCATGGCCAGGCGCCCATGGCCTCGGTGGGCTGGTGGCACCTTGTCGCCGACAGCGGCGGGCTCGATCCAGCCGACGAGGGCTGGCTGGTGGAGCCGTCCCTGGGGGGGCCGGCCGACCGGCGCGCCCTGATCGACGGCCTGGCCGACGGGGTCATCAGCGCCGTCGCGGTGCACCACATCGCCCTGGATGCGGAGGAGGAGCTGCTGCCCCTCGACCAGCGCCGCCCCGGCGTGGCGGGTCACGGCCTGGTGCTGCCGCTGCTGTGGGAGGAACTGGTGGGACGCCGGACCTGGAGGCCGGAGCAGCTCTGGCAGGCGCTCTGCTGGGGCCCCGCCCGCTTCCTGGGCCTGCCGGAGCCGGTCCTGGAGGCCGGCACGGCGCAGTGGCTGCTGTTCGATCCCCGCCGCTCCTGGCGCTGGGAGGACGTCCCCGATGGCTCCCTGGCAGCCAACCGGCCCTGCCGGGGGCGATCGCTGCAGGGTCGGGTGCTGGCCTGCGGGCTCAGCGATCCGGCGCGCTGGGCTCTGGCAGCGGACCGGCCGAGCTGAACGGGAAGAAACGCCAGAAGGCCCGGCCGATGAGCTCGCTCTCGGGCAGCAGCGGCCCGCCCGGCCAGAAGCGGGCATCCCAGCTGTTGGCCCGGTTGTCGCCCATCACCACCAGATGGCCCGGGGGCACCACCACGTCGATGGTGCGGCAGGGGCCGACCCCCTGACGATCGACCGGGCAGTAGTTCCTGACGTAGGGCTCGTCGAGGGGACGGCCGTTGATGCTGACCCGGCCCCGGGGGTCGGCCACCACCCGCTCGCCGGGCAGGCCGATCACCCGTTTGATGTAGGCATCGCAGGCCGGCTGCTGGATCCCCGGCAGGGAGCCGATCAGGGGCAGGTTGACCAGCAGGCAGCGCAGCGCCCCCGGCTTGGTCGGGCCGGTGAGGATCGGATCGAAGTGGTACGGGGAGCGGAACACCACCACCTCGCCGCGCCGCGGGGGGCGCTGCCGGAAGGACAGCTTCTCCACCAGCAGCCGGTCCTGGAGCTGCAGGCCCGGCAGCATGGAGCCGGAGGGGATGTAGCGGGCCTCCAGCAGGAACTGGCGGATGCCCAGGGCCACCGCCAGGGTGATGAGCACGCTGCGCCAGAAGGCCCAGGGGCTCTCCTCCCGCTCCTCCTGGTGACGCTGCGGCTCCGGGGTGGGCGTCGGCTCGTCGTGGGCGCCGGGGTCGGCCGGTGGATCCGAGGGGCTCAAGGGGTTCGTGCGGCAGGTTCCATGGTCGGGAGGCAGATTAGGCACGCACCCGCCCGCCGCGTCCCCGATGGCACGCCCACGCTGGCACCAGAGCCTGGCCGCGCCCTCGAGCCGGCTGGAGCGGCGCTGGGATCGCTTCGTGGCCCTCTGGGCCGCCCTCAACCTGCTCTGGGTGGCCTTCGACATCAGCTACATCCCCCTGCGCACCTTCTGGCTGCAGCGCAATCTCTACCCGTTGCCGTCGGTGCCCCTGGCGGTGCCGCTCACCTTCATCCCCGACATCACCCCCTGGGTGGATCCGATCAAGGGGATCGAGCCGCACCGCGAGACCCAGGCCTACCTGCGCCAGTTCGACCGGATGGATGCGGCCCTGGGCCAGGGCCCGAGAGGTGCCGTCACCCCGATGCAGCGCCAGCTGCTGGCCGAACAGGCGCGGCTCACCGCCGAGATGATCGATTCCAACCCGATGCTGGCCTCGGGCACCTCCGGCACCCTGGAGAAGATCAAGAACCGCCTGCGCCAGCGCGCCGACCGGGACTCGGCCAAGCAGGCGGCGGCGGTGCTGCTGAGCCCGGAATGGATCGACGCCCATCCCTGGCCGCAGGAGCGGCTGTTCTGGCGCCAGCAGGTGCTGCCCCTGGTTGCCACCACCTACTGGCGCTCGATCGATGAGAACGGCCGCCCCACCGACCACTTCTGGCGCTACGACCTGCTCCTCTTCCAGAGCGTCTTCGCCCTCGATATCCTCCTGCGGGCCATCCGGCTGCGCCGCCGCCTGCCCGGTCTGAGCTGGGGCCGGGCCCTGCTGCGGCGCTGGATCGACCTGCCCCTGCTGCTGCCCTTCTGGCGCTGGATTCGGGTGGTGCCGGTGCTGGAGCGCCTCCACACCAGCGGCCTGATCAGCATCGAACCGCTGCGGGCGGTGATCAGCCGGGCGGTGGTGGCCCTGCTGGCGGTGGAGCTGTTTGAGGTGCTGGCCCTGCAGCTGATCGACGGGCTGCAGCAGCTGATCCGCTCGCGCCGCTGGCCGATGCGGATCCGCGCCCTGCGCAGCCATCAGATGGTGGTCAGCAACGACGAGCGCGAGCTGGTGGAACTGGTGAGGATCTGGGGCCCCCTGCTGCTGGTGCGGGTGGCCCCGCGCCTGGCCCCCGAGCTCCAGCGGGTGCTCGGCCATGCCCTGCAGCAGAGCCTCCAGAACGCGATCGTGCCGCCGGGCCTGCGCCAGCTCCAGCCGCTGCTGCAGGTGGAGAAGGGCCTCAGCCGCCAGCTGGCCGGCGGGATGGTGGACAGCCTGCTCGACCTCACCCGCACCACCGGCGAGCGCCTCAGCCGCCGCGACGACCAGCAGCTGGAGCTGCTGCAGCGCTTCATCGACCGCTTCTGGGAGGAACTGGCCGATGCCCTGGAGAGCGGACCGGCCCTGGAGCGCTCCCAGCAGCTGCTGTGCACCTTCCTCGAGGAGTTCAAGGGCAACTACCTGAGCCAGATCAGCCGGGCCGGTATCGAGGGCCTGATCGAGGAACTCGATCAGATCATGGTGAAGGGGGCCCAGGGGCCGGAGGGTCGCAGCGACGCCCCCTAGCCCAGCAGCTCCGCCCAGTCCTCAGGACGGAACCCGGTGAGGATGCGACCGGAGGCGGTGACCAGGAAGGGACGCTTGATCAGGCGCCCGTCGGCCGCCAGGGCGGCCAGGGCCGTGTCCCGGTCCATCGCCTTGACGGTGGCAGCCCCCAGGGCCCGGTAGCTCTGGCCGCTGGTGTTGAACAGCCGGCCAAAGCCCCCGAGCTGGTCGTGGGCGGCGGCCAGCAACTCCAGGGACGGCGGGCTGGTGGTGATGTCGATGGCCTCGAACGGAATGGCCCGTTCATTCAGCCAGGCCAGCGCCTTGCGACAGGTGCCGCAGCCGGCGTACTGGTAGAGGACGAGCGGGGCCCGATCGCCGGCCATCGCGCCTACTTGCGGCCGACCAGCGCCTTGAGGGCCCCGACCAGGCTGTTGGAGCCCTTGCCCACTCCGGCGTCGGGCCGGGTGCGGATGGTCACATCGCCATTGACGGTGGTGCGGCAGCTGAGGCGGTAGCTCGCAGGCCGATCCGCCAGATAGACCTCCTCCACGTCGCTGCGCGGGGAGAGGTTGCGGGCCCCCTCCACCACCTCCACCACGCAGGTGCCGCACTGGCCGAGGCCACCGCAGTTGTTGAGGTTGTTGAGGCCCGTGTAGGGATTCACGCCGGCGTCGAGGGCCGCCTTGCGGAGATTGGCCCCTTCGATGCAACCAACCTGCTGGCCTTCCTTTTCGAAACGGATGGTGGGCACGGTCGATCGGGGATGAGGGGCGCCGCCCAACTTAGGTCACACCATGTCCGTTCGATCCCGGTTTCGTTGCCTTGAGAAAGGATCGGGAGGGTCGGGAGCGGCTCCCTACGATGGCCGGGTTGCCCGCAGACCTTGCTCTCCTCCGACCCCTCCCCGGCCCGGCAAGGCACCTACGACCTGGTGGTGCAGCAGCTGATCCCCGGCTACGCCAGCCTCGCCCGCCTCTCCGTGGCGCTGCTCTCCTCCTCCCCCCTGGCCTCACGCCAGGAGGCCGCCGTGCTGGTGGCCGGATGCGGCACGGGGGCCGAGCTGCTGGAGGCCGACGCCCAGCGGCCGGACTGGCGGCTCACGGCCATCGATCCCTCGGCGGAGATGCTGGCGGTGGCCCGGCAGCGCCTGCAGAACCGCGGCCGGATCGACTGGCATCACGCCACGGTGGAGCAGCTCGGGGCCGAGGCCCGCTTCGATGGCGCCCTGTCGGTGCTCGTACTGCAATCCCTGCCCGACGACGGCACCAAGCTGGCCTTCCTCACCGCCCTGGCCCGCAGCCTGCGGCCCCAGGGGCAGCTGGTGCTGGTCGACCTGATGCGTCCGGAGCGCTCCCCCCTCACGGCCCAGGTGACCGAGGCCTGGCGCTGCTTCCAGCGGGCCAGCGGCGTGGCAGGGGGGGCGGTGGATCCCAGCGCCCAGATCCAGGGGTTCCACCCGATCGGCATCGCCCGGCTCACGGCCCTGGTGGAGGCCGCGGGACTCAGCGATCCGGCGCCGTTCTTCCAGGCCCTGGACTTTCAGGGCTTTCTGCTACAGCGACGGGCCTGAAGCGGCGATCCACCGACTCCTGCTGGTCGGGGAGAAGCGGGCGGTCCATGACGACACCCGCTAGGGGGACCAGCAGGGTCATCAGACCCAGAAGGATGCCGCCGAGGGCACCGAAGGGTTGATCGAAGAAGAGAGCCGCCGAGGCATCGGCGCCTGTCTCTGGGCTTCTGCCGCTGCGGCTGGAGCCTCCGGACGCGGAGGGACGGGAAAGGGGCGTTCGGGGGCCCGGACTGTCCGGGTCTCCGCTGGAGTCAACCTCGCCGACGTCGGGGGTGGGGCAGAGTCCGGCGGAGATGGGCCCCGGAGCGCCGGCGCCTGAGAGGCTGGCCGGGGAGGCGAGGGAGGCTGTTCCCCGATGGGCACCGGAGCGGGACTGGGGACGGACGGTGTGGACGTGATCCATGCGTTCGTGCAGCGGGAAGACCCGGTGCACTGGGCGGAGAACAAAGGTTGTTTGCAACGATTGTGCCACCGATCGGCGCGATCGGCCCCCGGCGACGGCAAAACGACAGGGGGACCCGACGGCGCTGGTCCGCCCTCCGACTGCCGCCCGTCAGGCGGCAGGCCGTGACTGGGAGTGCCTGTGCAGGTGCAGATCGGCGGGAGGGACTTCGGCCCCGTCGAGCCGGGCTCGGATCGCCCGGAGCTCCTCCAGGATCGACGCCAGCAGCTGCTGGGTGGCGGTGGAGGGCGAGTTGAGCACCTCAACGGTCACCTCCTTGATGCGCAGCACATCGCGGGCGAAGCGGGCCACCTCATGGGGATGGAAGACCAGGGGTTCCTTCTGGTCGCTGCGGTACTCCGGATTGAGCTTGCGGGGATTGAAGGGGGGGTTGAGGTTGCGGGGGTCGGTGTTCGTGTAGCGATACACCGAAGCGCGGGAGCGGTTCAGGGAGCGCTGCACCTCATCGATGCCGATCAGGGTTTCGGCGTCGGTGCGGGATTCAGCCTGCAGGGCCAGCGGCGCGGCCGGCGAAGCGGTGGAACCGCCCGCTGGAGAGCCGACCTGTGCAGGGTGAGCAAGCATGAGACTGGCGTTGGACGCACTGGACTGAGGGCTGACCATAGCAGAGTTTTTTCTCGGCAGCCGCCTGCCGACAGGGGCAGGGTGGTTGCGGCGACTCGCTCCCGGCGGCAGGCTCCTGGCCCGCCGGTTCGGCGGTGATAGCGTCCAGCGCCGAAACGGACTTTCTCCATGCGCGTCTCCCGCCTGATGCTGGTGACGCTTCGCGACGACCCGGCCGAAGCCGAGATCACCTCCCACAAGCTGCTGCTCCGGGCCGGCTACATGCGCCGCCTGGCGCCCGGGATCTTCGCCTACCTGCCCCTGCTGTGGCGGGTGCTTCAGAAGATCTCCGCCATCGTCCGCGAGGAGATGGCCGCGGTCGACGCCCTCGAAACCCTGCTGCCCCAGCTGCAGCCCGCCGATCTCTGGCGCCGCAGTGGCCGCTGGGACGGGTACACCGCCGGGGAGGGGATCATGTTTCACCTGGTCGATCGCCAGGAACGCCCCCTCGGCCTCGGTCCCACCCACGAGGAGGTGGTCACCGCGCTGGCGGCCGACCTGCTGCGCTCCTACCGCCAGCTGCCGGTCTGCCTGTATCAGATCCAGACCAAGTTCCGCGATGAGATCCGGCCCCGGTTCGGCCTGATGCGGGGACGCGAATTCATCATGAAGGACGCCTACTCCTTCCATGCCGACGAGGCCTGCCTGCGGCGCACCTATGCCGCCATGGACGGGGCCTACCGGCGCATCTTCGAGCGCTGCGGCCTGCGGACCGTGGCGGTGGAGGCGGACAGCGGCGCCATCGGCGGTTCCGCCAGCCAGGAGTTCATGGTCACCGCCGAGGCTGGTGAGGACCTGATCCTGACCAGTCCCGACGGCCGCTACGCCGCCAACCAGGAGCGGGCGGTCTCCCTTCCGGAGCCCGCCGTCCCCCTGCCGGCCGGCCCCTGCCGGGCCCTGGCCACCCCGGTGCAGACGAGCATCGAGGACCTCTGCACGGCCCATGGCTTCGATCCCACCCAGACGGTGAAGGTGCTGCTGCTGTTGGCCCGCTTCGCCGCGGCCCCCGACCGCGGGGTGCTGGTGTGCCTGCGGGGCGACCAGCAGCTCAACGACGTCAAGCTGGCCAATGCCGTGACGGCCCGCTGCCCGGACGCCGGCGCCCTGCTGGAGATCGGGCCGCTGCTGGCGGAACACCTCGATGCCGACTCCGCCGTTCCCTTCGGCTTCCTGGGCCCCCACCTGGGCGATCTGTCCCTGCGGCAGCCGGATCCCCGGGCGGCCGCCGCTCCCCTGCTGCGGCTCGCCGATCCCTCCGCCGCCGAGCTGGAGGCCTTCGTCTGCGGCGCCAACCGCGTCGATGAGCACCTGGTGGGGGCCTGCTGGGGCGAGCTTTGCCCGCTGCCCGAGGTGGTGGATCTGCGGGCGGCCCAGCCGGGGGAGCGCTGCCGGCACGACCCCTCCCAGCGGCTGGAGGCGGCTCGGGGCATCGAGGTGGGCCACATCTTCCAGCTGGGGCGGAAGTATTCCGAAGCCCTGGAGGCCCGCTTCACCAACGAGGCCGGCGAGGACGAACCCCTGTGGATGGGCTGCTACGGCATCGGCGTCTCGCGCCTGGCCCAGGCCGCCGTGGAGCAGCACCACGACGCCGACGGCATCCGCTGGCCCGTGGCGATCGCTCCTTACACGGTCATCATCGTCATCGCCAGCAGCCAGGACCCGGTCCAGGTGGCTCTGGCCGAAGAGCTCTACGGCCGCCTGCTCGCGGCGGGAATTGACGTGCTGCTGGATGATCGGCCCGAGCGGGCCGGTGTGAAGTTCAAGGACGCCGATCTGATCGGCATCCCCTGGCGGCTGGTGGTGGGCCGTGGCGCCGGCGAGCGTGCGGTGGAGCTGGTGGACCGCAGCGGGGGCACCGGCAAGCGGGACCTGACGGCGGACGCTGCCCTCGAGCAGCTCGTGGAGCGGGTCGGGCTCCAGGGTGCATCCCCGTAGGATTTCGCCAGACGCCGTTTCTCCCTTGGTCGCCTTCCTGCGCCGCAGCCTGCTCCGTCCCCTTCTGGCCCTCGGCCTGTGTCTCTGCCTTGGACTGGGCGGCTGCAGCCAGGCCGCGGCCGGCCTCAGCGGCAATTACGTCGATGACACCGTCAGCGTGGCCCAGACCCTGCTGACCACCATCTCCCTGCCCCAGGACGACCCCGCCCGCCAGGAGGCGGAGGTGCAGGCCCGCCAGCTGATCAACGGCTACACCGCCCTCTACCGGCCCCGCCAGGACATCCACAGCCTGGCCTCCTTCACCACCATGCAGACCGCCGTCAACGCGCTGGCGGCCCACTACGCCGGCTACGCCAACCGTCCCCTGCCCGATCCCCTGCGCAGCCGCCTGGAGAAGGAGCTCAAGAAAGCGGAAGCATCGGCCGTGCGCGGCGCCTGATTCTTTGACGGAGGGGGCCTTGATCTGAGAAGCTCTCTCCTTGTGCTTAGAAGCGGCTACGGGCCGCTGTTTCCTTGGCCAATGTTGTCGTCATCGGTGCGCAATGGGGTGACGAAGGGAAAGGCAAGATCACCGATCTGCTGAGTCGCTCCGCCGATGTCGTGGTCCGCTATCAGGGCGGGGTCAACGCCGGGCACACCATCGTCGTCGAGGACCGGGTCCTCAAGCTGCATCTGATCCCGTCCGGGATCCTCTACCCGGACACCATCTGCCTGATCGGGTCGGGCACGGTGGTGGACCCCAAGGTCATGCTCGGCGAGATCGACACGCTCCTGGAGCTGGAGATTGACGTCTCCGGGCTGAAGCTGGCCTCCACGGCCCACGTGACAATGCCCTACCACCGCCTGCTCGACCTGGCGATGGAGCAGCGCCGCGGCGACCGCCGCATCGGCACCACCGGCCGCGGCATCGGGCCCACCTACGCCGACAAGTCCGAGCGCAACGGCATCCGGGTGATCGACCTGCTCGATGCCGACTGCCTGCGCGACCGCCTGCTGGGGCCCCTGGCGGAGAAGAACGACCTGCTCGAGAAGGTCTACGGGATCCCCGCCCTCGATCCGGAGGCGGTGATCGAGGAGTACGCCGCCTACGGCCGTCGGCTGGCCCCGCACGTGGTGGACTGCACCCGCACCATCCACGAGGCGGCCCGGGCCCGCAAGAACATCCTGTTCGAGGGGGCCCAGGGCACCCTGCTCGACCTCGACCACGGCACCTACCCCTACGTCACCTCCTCCAATCCGGTGTCGGGCGGCGCCTGCATCGGCGCCGGTGTCGGCCCCACCCTGATCGACCGCGTCATCGGCGTGGCCAAGGCGTACACCACCCGGGTGGGTGAGGGCCCCTTCCCCACCGAGCTGGAGGGCAGCCTCAACGACCACCTCTGCGACCGGGGCGGCGAGTTCGGCACCACCACCGGCCGGCGGCGGCGCTGCGGCTGGTTCGACGGGGTGATCGGCCGCTACGCGGTGCAGGTGAACGGGCTCGACTGCCTGGCGATCACCAAGCTGGATGTCCTCGATGAGCTGGACGAGATCCAGGTCTGCGTGGCCTACGAGCTCGACTGCCGCCGTATCGACTACTTCCCCAGCAGCTCCGACGAATTCGCCCGCTGCCGGCCCGTCTTCCGCAGCCTGCCCGGCTGGCAGTGCTCCACCGCCGACTGCCGCAGCCTGGAGGATCTGCCCCCCACCGCCATGGCCTACCTGCGCTTCCTGGCCGAGCTGATGGAGGTCCCGATCGCCATCGTCTCCCTCGGCGCCCAGCGCGACCAGACGATCGTCGTCGAGGATCCCATCCACGGCCCCAAGCGCGCCCTGCTCAGCGTCTGAGACGGCGTCCCGCCGTCCGCTCTCTTCCGTTCCCCGGCCCATCCCTCCCCCCCACCTAGGACCCCCTTGACCAGCACCGCCAAGCGCTTCGACGTGGTCGGCATCGGCAATGCCATCGTCGATGTGCTCGTCCAGGCCGACGACGCCTTCATCAAGGCCCACGGCCTCACCAAGGGCACCATGGCCCTGGTGGATGAGGCCCAGGCCGAGCGGCTCTACGCCAGTGTCGGCGCCGGCCTGGAGACCTCCGGCGGCTCGGCCGCCAACACCCTGGCGGGCATCGCCCAGCTGGGCGGCCGGGCGGGCTTCATCGGCCGGGTCCGGGACGACCAGCTCGGCGCGATCTTCGCCCACGACATCCGGGCCGTGGGGGCGAGCTTCGAGACCCCTCCGGCCGCCAGCGGTCCCTCCACCGCCCGCTGCCTGATCCTGGTCACCCCCGATGCCCAGCGCACCATGTGCACCTACCTGGGGGCCTCGGTGGGGCTGGACCCCGCCGACCTCGACCTGGAGATGGTGCGCCAGGCGAAAGTGCTGTATCTGGAGGGCTACCTCTGGGACAGCGAGGAGGCCAAGCGCGCCTTCATCGCCGCCGCCGAGGTGATGCGCGCCAGCGGCGGCGAGGTGGCTCTCTCCCTCTCCGATGCCTTCTGTGTCGAGCGCCACCGGGAGAGTTTCCTGGAGCTGGTCGACGGCCATGTCGATGTGCTGTTCGCCAACGAGATGGAGATCACCGCCCTCTACGGCACCGACAGCTTCGAGGCGGCGGCCGACCAGGTCCGCGGCCGCTGCAGGGTGGCGGCCCTCACCCGCAGCGAGCGGGGCTCACTGCTGCTGAGCGGCGAGACGACCCTGGCGATCGAGCCCTTCCACCTCGGCCCCCTGGTGGACACCACCGGTGCCGGTGACCTCTACGCCGCCGGCTTCCTCTACGGCCACACCCGGGGTGAGAGCCTGGAGCGCTGCGGACGGCTCGGTTCCCTCTGTGCCGGCCAGGTGGTCACCCAGCTGGGCCCCCGTCCCCAGGCCTCCCTGCCGGAGCTGGTGGCCCGCCACCTGGGCTGAGCGGCAGCTGCTCCAGCAACCAGCGGCCGTAGGGGCCGTCGCTGGCGGCCGTCCAGTGGACCCATTCGGGGGTGTCGTAGCTGTGCAGCTCCCCCAGGGCGCGGCGCAGCGCCTCCAGATGGGCGGGGGTCGTCTTGAGCAGAAGTTGCACCTCCTCGCTCCGCTCCAGCCGGCCCTGCCAGCGATAGAGCGACACCACCGGATGCAGGCTGGCGCAGGCCACCAGGCCCCGCTCCAGCAGCTCCTGGGCCAGGGCTTCGGCCCGCTCCCGGTCGGCTTCGGTGGTGAGGACCAGGCTGAGGGGGGTGGGCGCGGGTCCAGGCATGGGCGGGGGCAGGGGCCGGCTTCAGCCGTCGGGCCCAGTTTCGCCCAGCCGCTGCAGCAGTTCCTCCAGTGGCAGGACCTCCACCTGGACAGGCTCCCCGGGCCGCTCCAGGAGCAGCAGGCGCAGACCTAGGTCGGCGCAGATGCGGTGCCAGCGCTCTTCGTTGGCGCCCCCGGAGCGGCGGCAGAGCACGGTGTCGATCTGCCAGTGGCGGCAGAGGGCGCGCTCGATGCGGCCGTCGCCCCCGGGCCGCAGGGGGGCCAGCCGCTGCGGCGGCAGTCCGGCGGCCAGGGCCGTCGCCAGGGCGTCGCCCTGGGGCAGCAGGCGGGCGTGATGCAGCACGCCCGGCGAGGCCGCCACGGCCTCGGCCAGGCGGCGGGCGCCGATGGCCAGCAGCAGCCGTTCCCCCGGCTGGCACAGGCGACCGAGGCCGGCCAGATCGTCCAGGGGCTGGGCACCGGCGGTGTTCAGGTCGGGCCGCAGCAGCCGCAGCAGGGGCTGGGAGCGGGCGCTGCAGCCGCGGGCGAGGGCAGCGCTGATGCGGGTGGCGAAGGGGTGGGTCGCATCGATCACCCAGGTGTATGGGGCGCCCCGAAGTCCGGCGTCAGCCAGTTCAGCGGCGACCCCGGCCTCGGGCCCGTCGCCCCCCCCGATCGCCCCCACGGCCAGCTCCTGGCGGGGATGGGTGCCATAGGCCAGGGCGGCGGCCCGGCTCACCAGCGAAACCTTCAGGCGCCAGCCCCTGGCCAGAAGCTCCCGGGCCAGGGGCGGCCCCTCCCCCGTGCCGGCCACCAGCCAGATCCGGCCGCCATCACAGCCGCCGGCACGACCGGGCGGATCGGCCTGGATCCCGTCGGGCGGATGCATCAGGATGGGTCCTCCCATCTGTTGGTCCGGGCGTGAATCACTGCTTGCTGGAGGTGGAGGTCCTGGAGGCGCCCCAGGTGCGTTACACCCAGGACAACCAGACGCCGGTGGCCGAAATGGCCGTCCAGATCGAGGGGCTGCGGCCCGACGATCCCCCGGGTCAGCTGAAGGTGGTGGGCTGGGGCAACCTGGCCCAGGATCTGCAGAACAGGGTGCAGGTGGGCCAGCGCTTCGTGCTCGAGGGCCGGCTGCGCATGAACACCGTCACCCGCCAGGACGGGGTCAAGGAGAAGCGGGCCGAGTTCACCCTGGCACGTCTCCATCCCCTCAGCCCCGGCACCGGCTCCGGCGTCACCCCGGCACCGTCTGCAGCTCCGGCCCGAAGCCCGGCCCCCCTGCCGACCCCGCGCCCCGGCGGTGGCGCCGCCACCCCCGCCCCACGGCGGCCCCCCGCGCCGGCACCGTCCCGGTCGGCTGGTGCAGCGGCCGCCGAGCCCGCCGCCCCCGTCTGGGACACCTCTCCGCTGGTCCCCCTGGGGGACGATGACGAGATCCCGTTCTGATCAGAGCCGTTCGGCGGCCTGGTCGATCAGCTGGCCCAGTTCCCGCTCCAGGGCCGCCAGATCCAGCCGCCATTCGCTCCAGCGGCCGCTGTCCAGCTGGCGCAGCAGCCAGAGCCTGTCCTCCCCCAGCTGGGTGAGCAGCTCGGCGGTGGAGGGGGCCTCAGCCACGCTCCAGGGGGTGTCGACGTCGGCGGATGCCCCCGCGGGGCTGGCGGTGAAGCCGTCTTGGGGGCTGGCTTGGGGGCTGGCCATGGGGCGGCGGGGCGGAACCTGGGGACGCCATCCTGGCCCCCGCTGACGGAGAATGGGGCGATGCAAGCGTTTCTCTCCCCCGGCAGCCTGGTGACCGTCGCCGGTGCCGTTCTCACCGTGATCGGATCGATCGCCTACGCCACCGACAGCCCCAACATCAGCCTGGCCGGGGTCTTCTACGGCGTGCCGATCCTGCTGGGGGGGCTGGCCCTGAAATCCTCCGAGCTGCCCCCCGCCGAGCGGCTCACGCCCGCCGCCCAACTGCGTGACTTGCGCCAGAAACCCGGCAACGAAGCCCTGCGCAAGCTGCTGGCCGACGTCACCCGCTGGCGCTACGGCCAGAAGGCCCACCTGGAGAGTTCCCTGGAGGCCCTCAAGCTCTGGGACGAAGACGCCCCACCCCAGCTGGTGGCCGTCGAGGAGCTGGAGGCGGGCGGCGGCTACGGGCTGCGGCTGACGATCGAGTGCCACGGGGTTGCCTTCGAGCGCTGGCAGGATCGGCGGGAGCGGCTGGGCCGTTTCTTCGGTCCCGGCCTCACGGCTGACCTTCAGCAGGCCGGCCCCGGCCGCCTGCAGCTGAGCCTGCTGCCGGCCACCCCCCCTGGCCCTGCCCCCTCCGACCCGTCCCTCGCCGCCCCCGTCCCTTGAGTCCCGATCGGCACATCAGCGCGGAAGACACCTTGCGGGTGTCCGTGCTCAGCGAAGCCCTGCCCTACATCCAGCGCTTCGCCGGCCGCCGCATCGTGATCAAGTACGGCGGGGCGGCCATGGTGCGCGAGGACCTGCGTGAGGCCGTCTTCCGCGACCTCGCCCTGCTCGCCTGCGTCGGCGTCCAGCCGGTGGTGGTGCACGGCGGCGGACCGGAGATCAACCAGTGGCTGGCGAAGCTGGCGATCGAGCCCCGCTTCCAGGACGGGCTGCGCGTTACCAGCCCCGACACCATGGACGTGGTGGAGATGGTGCTGGTGGGGCGGGTCAACAAGCAGATCGTCAACGGTCTCAACCGGGTGGGCGGCCGGGCCGTGGGCCTCTCCGGCAGTGATGGCGGCCTGGTGCTGGCTCGCACCATGGGCGATGGCACCCTCGGCATGGTGGGCGATGTGGCCCGGGTGGATCCCTCCGTACTCGCCCCCCTGCTCGCGGCCGGCTACATCCCGGTGATCTCCAGCGTGGCCCCCAACGCCGATGGTCTGGCCCACAACATCAATGCCGACACCGTGGCCGGCGAGCTGGCCGCGGCCCTGCAGGCGGAGAAGCTGATCCTGCTGACCGACACCCCCGGCATCCTGCGCGACCGCCACGACCCCGCCAGCCTGATCCGCCAGCTCACCCTCTCGGAGGGTCGCCGGCTGATCGCCGACGGAGTGGTGGAGGGGGGGATGACCCCCAAGACCGAGTGCTGCATCCGGGCCCTGGCCCAGGGGGTGAAGGCGGCCCACATCGTCGATGGCCGGGTGGCCCATTCCCTGCTGCTGGAGGTGTTCACCAACGCCGGCATCGGCACCATGGTGGTGGGCAGCCCTGGCCTGGTGCATGGTTGAGGAGGATCCCCTCGCCGAGGCCCGCCGGGCGCTCGATCGTGGTGAGTACGGCCAGGTGCTGCGGTTGCTGGAGCCCCTCCAGGAGGAGCGCTCCCCCCTGACGGCCGCCGGCGCCGAGCTGCGTCTGCTGATGGCCACCGCCCTGATGGGCCAGGGGCGCACCGACCAGGCGGCGGCCTGCTGCCGCGGCCTCGCCCGCTGCCCCGATGCGACCCTGCGGGCCCAGGCCAAGGCCCTCCTGCTGGTGCTGGAGGCCCCGGAGCTGCGCCGTCCCAGCAACTGGTCGCTGACCCTGCCGGACCTCGCCGGCACCACCCCACTCGAAGGGGTCGGCGCCGGGGTCAGCCGCCGCTCCCGCCGCCGCCCGGAGCCGCCGCCGCCCCCGCCGGTGGGGCCCACCCGGGCGCCGGTGGGCTTTGCGGTGGTGGTGGCGGTGGTGCTCCTGCTGCTGGCTTCCCTCTTGGGGGGCTGCATGGAGGTGCGCACCGAGCTGCGCTTCGAGGGCCCCGGCCGGCTCCAGGTCAGCCACCAGCTGCGCAGTGACACCGGCACCGACAGCCCCTGGCAGCGACGGTTCGTCGCGGCGTTGGAGGGACATGCCGACGGGATCTCCGCCCCCGGGCCCTTCCGCCCCTCCGGCGGCAGCGGCGACCGGCTGGTCTCCACCCCCGTGCTGCCCGCCCGTGAGGCCCTCGCTGCCCTGGTGGGCAGCCTGGAGCTGGCGGGCAGGCTGAGCGGCGTCCCCCTGGCGGCACCGGTGGTGGTCTGGGAGGAACGCAACTGGCTGCTGGGCGTCCGCCAGCATCTGCAGCTGGAGCTCGATCTCCAGGCCCTCGAGGCGATCCCGGGGCTGGATCTTGTGCTCGTGCTCGCCCCGGTGCGGCCGGCGGCGGTGCGGCGGGCGAGCCCCGCTGCCATTGCGGCGGTCCCAGCGGCAGACGGCGGCGGCCGCCGCCGTCTGCTCTGGCCCCTCCAGCCCGGGCAGGTCAATGTCCTGGACCTGCGCTGCTGGCGCTGGAGCGGCCTGGGGCTGGGGGCGGCGGCGGTGGGCCTGGCTCTGCCGCTGGTGCTCTGCCTGCAGGCGATCCGGCGGCGGCTGGGCTTCGGCCTGCCGGAGCTGCCGGCCTGACCCCCCGGCCCGGGGGCCGGCGCCGATCTCAGAGTTCCAGGGGGTCAGGATCGATCGTCAGGCTCACACCCGTGGGCAGGGCCCGGCGCAGGTCGGCTTCGGGGGGAAGGGGCAGCGCCGCTTGCCCCTCCGGTACCCCATCGGCGGCTCCGTCCGCCCCGGTGCTGCTGCCGTGCAGCAGCAGCTGCCAGCGGCTGCGGCCCGCCACCCTGGCCACGGGGGCGGGGGCCGGGCCGATCACCACCCAGCCGGCCGCCTCAACAGCGGGACGGATCCGTTCGGCCAGGGCGGCGGCGGCCGTGGCCGTGCCGCTGGGGGTGGGACCGGCCAGCCGCAGCAGGCAGGCCCGGCCGAAGGGCACCATGCCCCCCTGGCGGCGCAGCTCCAGTTCCTCGGCCAGGAAGGCGGCGTAGCGGCCGTCCACCAGGTGGCGGATCACCGGATGCTCGGGGCTGTAGGTCTGCACCAGAACCTCGCCGGGGCGTTCCCCCCGGCCGGCGCGGCCGGCGAGCTGCAGCAGCAGCTGCAGGCACTGCTCGGTGGCGCGCAGATCGGGCCGGTGCAGCAGGCCGTCGGCCGCCAGGACTGCCGCCAGGGTCACCCGGGGCAGGTCCATGCCCTTGGCCAGCATCTGGGTCCCTACCAGCACGTCCGCCTCGCCGGCCGCGAAGCGCTCCAGCAGGCGGCGATGACCATCCCGTCCCCGGGTGGTGTCCCGGTCGAAGCGGATCAGCCGCAGGCCCTCCAGTTCCGTCGCCAGCTGCTCCATCACCCGCTGGGTGCCGGCGCCGAAGGGCTTGAAGGCGGTGGACCCGCAGTGGCCGCAGCGATCGCCCATCTCCTGGCGGTGGTCGCACCAGTGGCAGCGGAGCCACTCCCGACCCTCGCGGCCGCCGGCCCGGGGGCCGCGGTGGACGGTGAGGGGCACGTCGCAGTGGGGACACTGCACCACCTCGCCGCAGCTGCGGCAGCTCAGGAAGGAGCGGTAGCCGCGCCGGGGCACCAGCACGACGGCCTGCTCGCCCCGCTCCTGCAGGGTCTCGAGCCGGGCCATCAGGGGGCGGCTGATCAGGCGGCGGTGCCCCTCCTCCAGTTCCTGGCGCATGTCCACCAGCCGCACCGGCGGCAGGGGCCGGCGGCCGATCCGCTCCGGCAGCGGCAGCAGGCGGGTGTCGGCAGGCTGGCCCCCGGGGCGCGGCTGGCAGCGCCACCAGGTCTCGAGGGAGGGGGTGGCACTGCCGAGCACCAGCCGGGCCCCCGTCTGGCGGGCCCGCAGCCGGGCCACCTCCCGGGCGTGGTAGCAGGGCATGGGGCTCTCCTGCTTGTAGGAGGCATCGTGTTCCTCGTCCAGCACGATCAGGCCCAGCTGGCCCAGCGGCAGAAAGACGGCGGAGCGGGTGCCCACCGCCAGGCAGGGCTCGCGGTGCCGGGCGGCCTCGAGGCAGCGCCGCCAGGTGACGACCCGCTCCCCGTCCCCCATGCCGCTGTGATATTCGATCACCGCGGGACCGAAGCGGCGCCGGCAGCGGTCGAGCAGCTGGGGGATGAGACCGATCTCCGGCGCCAGGATCAGCACGCTGCGCCCCGCCGCCAGCTCCCGGGCCGCGGCCTGCAGGTAGACCTCGGTCTTGCCGGAGCCGGTCACGCCCCAGAGCAGCAGGTTCTGGCCCGGCGGCGCCTCGGCGATGGCGGCCATGGCCGCGGCCTGGGCCGGACTGGGTGGCCGGGCGTTCTCCAGGGGGGCCGATCCAGCGCCCGCCCTGCCGCCGGTCAGGCCCGGGGCGCCGCCAGCCCTCGACGGGCCGCGGCCGGCCTCCCTCAGGAGCAGGCCCCGGCGCTCCATCGTGCCGATCAGGGAGCGGCCGAAGCCGGCCTCCTGCACCAGATCGCGCAGCAGCCGCGCCCCCCCGTGGCTGGCCAGGTGGTCCAGCAGCGCCTGCTGGCGGGGGGTGATGGACGCCGCGACTGCGGCCGGGTTGGGCCGCACGGTCCAGAGGGTCCGTCCCTGGCCGGGGGGACGGCGGGATTGCCCCAGCCAGCCCGGCGGCAGCGCGCTCTTGAGGGTGCGGAACAGGCCGCTGTGGCACTGCCGGGCCACGCCCTCCAGCAGGTCCTGCCAGAGCGGATCGATCGCGGCACTCTCCAGCACCGCCTCCACCGCCAGGATCGAGCGACCCTCCATCGCGCTCGGACAGGCGGCCGCCGTTGCCACCACCAGGCCGGTGTGGGGCCGCCCCTGCAGACGGACCCGCACCAGATCCCCCACCCCGATGGCCAGGCCCGAGGGGTTCGCGTAGGTGAAGGCCCGCCCCTCCCGGCCGGCCTCCAGCCACACCTCCAGCCAGCCCGGGGGGGCGGCTCCGGGTGGGGACGGTGAGGAGTTGGCCGGCAATCTTGCAAAGATCTCACGCCATTCCTAGGATGACGGCGTTGGGCCGCTCGAAAGGCTGCCGTCGGAACCGCGCAGAGTTCCGTCCACAGGGAAGACCCGCTGAGGATCCAGGGATTCACTCCCTCTTCACTCCTCCGGTCTGAGACCACCCGTGACAGCCCTGCACCGGCTCTGGCCGACGTCCACCATCCCAATCACGCTCCTGGAGCGATCCATCCCCCATCCATCGGCATCGGCGACGTGAGCGGGGTCCTCCCTTCCGCCACGTCCTGTTGCTTCCCTGGCCCTCCCGCCCGGCTTCTTACCGGCAGTGTGGAGGATGGGAACCGGAGTCACCGACCCGGAGGGCAGGAACCGGCTGATGGGATCACGCTCCTGACCATCTCCGGGCCCCATGCCCCGCCCGCCTTTCCCTCGCCCGCTTCATTCCCCCGCCCCCTCCCCTTTCGCGTCGTTTCCATGAGCCCAGTCGCCGCCAAGGCCAAAGCCGCCGTTCCCGAGATCCTGGCCACCGTCACCGCGAACGGCGACGTTCTGCCCATCGAACCGACGGCGGCGGCGGCCAGGAAGACCGCGGCGCGAGCCCGAACGGCCGCCCCCAAGGCTGGGACTGTCAGGCCTGCGGCCAAGGCCGGCTCCCGGTCAACCGCCAAGCCCGCGGCCGCCAAACCCGCCGCTGACAAGCCCGCGGCGGTCGTCCTTGACGACGGCTTCGACGGTGACGACGACCTTGCGGAGACCGGCGGCGACCTCCGCAAGGATGCCAAGGGCGCCAAGGCCTTGGCCAGCATCAAGGTGGGGCCGAAGGGCGTCTATACAGAGGATTCGATCCGCGTCTATCTCCAGGAGATCGGCCGCATTCGCCTGCTGCGGCCCGATGAGGAGATCGAGCTGGCCCGCAAGATCGCCGATCTGCTCGAGCTGGAGGAGAAGGCGGCTGAGTTCGAGGCCGACAAAGGCCATTTCCCCGATACCAAGGAATGGGCGGCGATCTTCGACATGCCGCTGATCAAGTTCCGCCGTCGGCTGATGCTGGGTCGTCGGGCCAAGGAGAAGATGGTCCTGTCGAACCTGCGGCTGGTCGTCTCGATCGCCAAGAAGTACATGAACCGGGGTCTGTCGTTCCAGGATCTGATCCAGGAAGGCAGCCTCGGCCTGATTCGCGCCGCCGAGAAGTTCGACCACGAGAAGGGATACAAGTTCTCCACCTACGCCACCTGGTGGATCCGCCAGGCGATCACCCGTGCGATCGCCGATCAGAGCCGCACCATCCGTCTTCCCGTTCACCTCTACGAGACGATCTCCCGGATCAAGAAGACCACCAAGACTCTCTCCCAGGAGTTCGGTCGCAAGCCCACCGAGGAGGAGATCGCCGAGAGCATGGAGATGACGATCGAGAAGCTCCGCTTCATCGCCAAATCCGCCCAGCTGCCCATCTCCCTCGAAACGCCCATCGGTAAGGAGGAGGATTCCAGGCTCGGCGACTTCATCGAAGCCGACATCGAGAATCCAGAGCAGGATGTCGCCAAGAACCTGCTGCGTGAGGACCTCGAGGGTGTGCTGGCCACCCTCAGCCCCCGTGAGCGGGATGTGCTCCGCCTGCGCTACGGCCTCGATGACGGCCGCATGAAGACCCTCGAAGAGATCGGCCAGATCTTCGACGTGACCCGCGAGCGCATCCGGCAGATCGAAGCCAAGGCCCTGCGCAAGCTGCGCCACCCCAACCGTAATGGTGTCCTGAAGGAGTACATCAAGTAACGCCCTTCCGTTTTCGGAGAATCAAAAACAGTTTGGCGACTGCATGGTCATCCTCTTCAGCCGCTCGCCCGGACTCCGATGAAGGAACACGATCCTCTGCTGCGCCTGACGGTTGTGCTGCCCACCTTCAACGAGTGCTCCAATGTGGAGCCCATCGTCGAGGAGCTGCTGCCCCTGAGAGACAGCTTCGACCTGGAACTGCTGTTTGTTGATGATGATTCCAGTGATGGAACATCGGAAAAGGTGCGGATGCTGGCCCACCGCCACGGTTGCGTTCGGCTCATCCGTCGCGTCGGCCGCTTCGGCCTCTCCAGCGCCATCAAGGAGGGGATTCTCGATGCCACCGGCGATGTGGTGGTGGTCATGGACAGTGACGGCCAGCATGAGCCCGCCTCGGTGGCCCATGCCGTCTCCGCCCTGATCGAGAGTGGCGGCGATCTCATGGTCGGCAGCCGCTTCCATCCCGACGCCAGCATCATGGGCCTGAGCGAACGGCGGGAGCGGAACTCCAACTGGGCGAACACGGTGGCCCGGTTCAGCCTGCCCCGCTACCGCCATCTGACCGACTACATGAGTGGTTTCTTCGCCCTCCGCCCCGAGCGTTGCCTCCCCTACGTGCGGCAGGTGGATGTCAATGGCTTCAAGTTTCTCTATGAACTGCTGGCCCTCAGCCACGGCCATCTGGCGGTGGCCGAGGTGCCCCTGAGTTTCCAGCCCCGCAGCGCCGGGGAATCGAAGCTCAACCTGGCGGTGATCTGGGATCTGGGGGTCTCGATCCTGCACACCCTGCTGCTGCGCATGGTGCCGCGGCGGGCCGTCAGCTTTGCCCTGGTGGGCGGCACCGGCATCGGCATCCACCTGCTGGTGTTCGCCCTCAGCCAGGACCTTCTGGGTCTCAGCTTCGAGCAGGCCCAGGTGGTGGCGGTGGTCAGCGCCGGCTGTTCCAACTACCTGATCAACAACGTGCTGACCTTCCGCTCCCAGCAACTGAGCGGCATCGCCCTGGTGTTCGGCCTGATCCGCTTCCTGCTGGTCACCTCCCTGGGGATGGCGGCCAACGTGGGGGTGTCCTCGGCGTTCTATCGGCAGGTCACCCCCCAGCCGCTGCTGGCCCTGCTGGCCGGGATCGCCGTCGACTTCGTCTGGAAGTACGCAGCGTCCTCCCGTTTCGTCTGGAACACGCCCTAGGGCCATCCGGCCCCGAGCCGGGGGACAGGACGGAGGGCCCTGGCCTTAACTTCCCCTTGATCACGTCGTCGACCCAGCATGGTCTCTGCTGCCCAGGGGGCCCGGCCGGAGGGTGTCCGCGCCCGTCGCCACAGGCAACTGGTCTGGGTGCTGAGCGGCCTCTGGCTGCTGCTGATCTGCTGGCTGGCCTTCTTCCAGGGCCTGGGCAGCGTCGGCCTGATGGACAAGACCGAGGCCCTGTTCGTGGAGGTGGGCCACCAGATGCTGGAGCGGGGTGACTGGGTCACCCCCTGGTGGAACGGCGAACGCTTCTTCGACTACCCCGTCTGGGGCTACTGGATGGTGGGGCTGAGCTTCCGGTTGTTCGGGGTCAGCGAATGGGCCGCCCGGCTGCCGGTCGCCCTGGCCGCCAGTGCCGTGGTGGTGGCGGCCTTCGGCCTGATGCTGGCCTGGTCGCCGGCGGGCGAAGCGGGACGGCCCAGGCTGCTCAGGGCCGTCGTGGCGGCCGGGGTGATCGCCACGACCCCGGGCTGGATCGGCTGGGGACGCACCTCCACCACCGACATGTTCCTCTCCAGCGCCATCAGCCTGGCGCTGTTCGGCTTCCTGCTGGCCCATCGCCACCGCTCCGACCCCTGGCGGGCCCCCCTCGGCCGGGTGGCCATGGCGCTGTTCGCCGGCATCGCGGTGCTGGCCAAGGGCCCGGTGGGCCTGCTGCTGCCGGGCCTGGTGGTGGTGGTCTTCCTGACGCTCACCGGGCAGTGGCGTTCCTGGCTGCGCTGGCGGCCCCTGCTGGCCATGGTGGCCCTGTTCCTCGGGGTGAGCGCCCCCTGGTACGCCGCGGCGGCGGCCGTCAACGGCGGCGACTTTCTCGGCGGCTTCCTGGGGTTCAGCAACCTGCAGCGCTTCACGACGGTGCTCTACGACCACCCCGGCCCCCCCTGGTTCTACCTGCCCTGGCTGGTGATCCTGGTGCTGCCCTGGTCGCTGTTCCTCCCCCTGGCGATCGCCGCCCAGGGCTTCTGGAGGCCCTCCCGCTGGCGAACGGCGGCGGCCGGCCCCTCCGGAGACGGGGACGCCCCGGCGGAACTGGGCCTCTTCCTGCTGCTCTGGCTGGTGCTGGTGGTGGCCTTCTTCTCCGCCGCCGCCACCAAGCTGCCGGGCTACATCCTGCCGGCCCTGCCGGCGGCCAGTCTGCTGGTGGCGCTGCACTGGCGCCCCCTGCCGGAGGCGACCGCCCCAGCGCCGGCGGCCGCGGGCCGGACGGGGGTGCGGATCGCCTCAGGGTTGGAAGCGCTGCTGCTGGCCGCCATGGCCGTGGCGGCCGCCCTGGCCCCGGGCTGGGTGGCCGGGGATCCCGCCTATCCGGAGTTCGGTGCGGCCCTGTCGCGCTCAGGCCTGCCCCTGGTGCTCTCGGTGTGTCTGGGGCTGACGGCCCTGGCCCTGCTGGTGCTGCTGCTGCGGCCGGCGGCCACCGACTGGCTGTGGCTGCCCAGCCTGGCCGGCTTCCTGGCGGTGCTTGGCCTGGTGATCGCGCCCCTCGCTCCCCTGCTGGACCGCGAGCGTCAGGTGCCCCTGCGCCAGATGGCCCGCACCGCCCAGGCCGCCGCCCGGCCCGAGGAGCCGTTGCTGATCGTCGGCACCAAGCGCTACAGCCTGTTGTTCTACGGCGAGCCGGAGGCCGTCTTCGTTTCCGATCGCCTCCACATCACCCAGCTCGCCCTACAGGGCCCCGACAGCCTCGCCCTCTCGCCGGGCAGTCGCTCTGTGCGGCTTGTGGGCGACCGCCGCGATCTCGAGGCCCTGGCCCTGCCCCTGCAGGGGATCGAGCGGCTGGCCCGCATCGGCGAGCTGGCCCTCTGGCGGGTGCCCCGACACCATCTGGTGCCGTGATGAGGTTCCACCTGCTGCCACGGGAGAGGATCCTGCTGCCCGGCTGCCTGATCGCGCTGGTGGGGCTGTTCGTGGCGGTGGCCCCGGGCCGGCCCCTGGCCCTGCTGGACGCGGCCGTCCTGGACTGGCTGGGCAACCATTTCCACGGCCTCGTGGGCGGGGTCCTGACCCAGGTGTACCGGGCGACCGGCGTCGGTTTCACCGCCGTCCTGGTGGCGATGGCCCTGGTCCACCTGCTGCGGCGGCGCTGGTGGAGGGACCTGCGCCTGCTGGTGATGGCCACCGGCGGCATCCTGATCCTGGTGGATCTGGTGTTCAAGCCCCTGTTCAGCCGCCAGCGCCCGCCGGGCAGCCTGCTGCCGTTGGATGGCCACAGCTTCCCCAGCGGCCATGCCGCCGGGGCTGTGGCCTTCTACTTCGCCATGGTGGTGATCCTGGGGTCCCACCATCCCCGCCTGCGGCGCACCCTGGCGTTGGTGGCCTGCGCCCTGGTGGGTCTGGTCTGGCTCAGCACCCTCTACGTGCGGGCCCACTGGCCCACGGATCTGCTGGCGGGCGCCGCCGTCGGGCTGGCCTGGCTGACGGTGTGCCTGGCCTTCTGGCGCGATCCGCCCCCCGTCGACCCCCAGAGTGGTGCGGCCCGACCGCTGCGATCCCCTTGACCACCGACCTGCCCAGCTCCGGCCTGGCCGCGCTGCGGGGCCTGCGCACCGCCCCGGCCCTCGACGGCGAGGGGGGTGCCCTGCTGCGCCGGGAGCTCACCCCCCGGCTGCAGGCCTGCGACTGGTTCACGATCGGGATCATGGCGCCGTCGGCGGCGGCGGCCCTGACGGCCCTGCGGCAGCTGGAGATGGCCCAGGGCTGGACGGCCCTGCAGCCGGGGGAGCCCGGCGCAGGGGAGCCCGGACCGGTGTTCCTCAAGGGCAACCAGCGCACCGGCTTGTTGCATCTGCGCCACGAGGAGGGCCTCGGCGAGGGGATCCTGATCACCGGCCATGGGGCTGCCGATCCGGAGGCCGAGGACACCTGGGGGCCCCTGCCCCTCGATCTGTTCGCCTGATCCCATCAGCTGATCACGTTCCGCCCGCGAGCTGGGGACCCGGACGGACCGATGCCTAGGCTGGGCGGCTGTTGCCTGGCAGCGGTCGCTGCCGCCCGAAGCCCCCGATGACCAGCTCCACCCTGCGCATCGCCTCCCGCCGCAGCCAGCTGGCCATGGTCCAGACCCACTGGGTGCGGGATGAGCTCTCCCGCGCCCACCCCGAGCTGGCGATCACGATCGAGGCGATGGCCACCCAGGGGGACAAGATTCTCGATGTGGCCCTGGCCAAGATCGGTGACAAGGGCCTGTTCACCAAGGAACTGGAGGCCCAGATGCTGGTCGACCGGGCCGACATCGCCGTCCACAGCCTCAAGGACCTGCCCACCAACCTGCCGGAGGGGCTGATCCTGGGCTGCATCACCGAGCGGGAGGACCCGGCCGATGCCCTGGTGGTGCATGAACGGCACCGGGAGCGCACCCTGGCATCCCTGCCCGAGGGCAGCGTGGTGGGCACCAGCTCCCTGCGCCGCCTGGCCCAGCTGCGTCACCACTACCCCCACCTGGTGTTCAAGGACGTGCGGGGCAACGTGATCACCCGGCTGGAGAAACTCGACGCCGGGGTCTACGACTGCCTGATCCTGGCGGCGGCTGGCCTCACCCGCCTCGGGCTCAGTGACCGCATCCACGAGCTGATCGACCCTGCCATCTCGCTTCACGCCGTGGGCCAGGGGGCCCTGGGGATCGAATGCCGCGCCGGCGACACCGCCGTGCTCGAGACGATCGCCGTGCTGGAGCACCAGCCCACCGCCCGTCGCTGCCTGGCCGAGCGGGCCTTCCTGCGCAGCCTGGAGGGTGGCTGCCAGGTGCCCATCGGCGTCAACACCCACGTCGAGGCCGACGAGCTCGTGCTCACCGGCATGGTGGCCAGCATCGACGGCCAGCGCCTGCTGCGCGAGAGCTGCCGCGGCCCCGCCAGCGATCCCGAGGCGATCGGGGTGGCGCTGGCGGGCACCCTGCGGTCCCAGGGGGCCGGGGAGATCCTGGAGGAGATCTTTGCCAGCGTCCGCCCCGAAAGCTGAGGCCTCCGGACCCCGGGCGTCCGGGGCCGAGGCGGAGCTGCGTGGTCTGCCCTTCCAGTGGAACCTGCTGGCCTGGGCCGCGTTGGTCGGCACCCTGACGGGCCTGGCGGTGGTGGCGTTCCACGAGCTGCTGGGCTTCATCAACAACTTCCTGTTCGGCCCCTTCGTGGAGGGACTGCTGGTGATCGGGCGCTCCTCGCCCGCCACCCCCGCCGACCTGCCGCCGATCGACCTGCCGCCGCTGGCCCCCGACAGCGGCACACCGCTGCGGGCCCTGCTCCAGCTCGGGCTCGACGGCATCGGCCTGCTGGCGGCGGCCCCGCCGCCGCCCCCGCTCCCCGAACCCCCGCCCGTCAGCCTGCCCACCCCGCCGGACTGGCTGGCCCTCTGGCCCGTGGTGGTGGTGCCGACCCTCGGCGGCCTGGCGGTGGGCCTGCTGCGCCATGTCGCCGGCAGCATCGGTCCGGGTCTGTCGAGCCTGATGGCGATTGCCGACGGCCGCCAGGGGGGCGAGCCGCGCCTGCCCTGGCTGCGGCTGGTGGCGGCCTCCCTCAGCCTGGGCAGCGGCGCCTCCCTCGGCCCCGAGGGGCCCAGCGTGGAGGGCGGCGGCAACATCGGCCTCTGGGTGGCCCTGCGGGGCCGCCTCTCCCCCCAGGCCCAGAAGGCCCTGGTGGGGGCCGGGGTGGCGGCGGGTCTGGCGGCCGGCTTCAAGGCCCCCATCGCCGGCGTGTTCTTCGCCTTCGAGGGCAGCTACAGCGCCATTCCGGGTCGCCCCAGCCTGCGGGCGGTGCTGGTGGCGGCGGTGGCCTCGGCGCTCGTCACCCAGCTGTGCCTGGGCGACACGCCGATCCTGCGCCTGCCCGCCTACGAGGTGCGCTCCCCCCTGGAGCTGCCCCTCTATCTGGGGCTGGGCCTGCTGGCCAGCCTGATGTCGTGGCTGCTGATCCGCTTGCTGGCCGCCGGCCGCGACGAGCGGGTCCAGGCGGTGGTGCGGCGGTTGCCGCCGGGCCTGCCCACGGCCCTGGGAGGGGCGGCCCTTGGGGGCATGGCCCTGGTGTTCCCCCAGGTGCTCGGGGTGGGCTACGACACGATCGAAGCCCTGCTGGGCCGGGACGGCGGCATCCCCCTGCTGACGCTGGTGGCCCTGATCGGCGTCAAGCTGGTGGCCACCACCGTCAGCAACGCCACCGGCTTCGTGGGGGGCGGTTTCGCCCCCTCCCTGTTCCTGGGGGCGGTGCTGGGCAGCTGTTACGGCCAGGCGCTGGGCAGCGGCGGCCTGAATCTGCCGGTGGCCGAACCTCCCGCCTACGCCATGGTGGGGATGGCGGCGGTGCTGGCCGGCAGCGCCCGGGCTCCGCTCACCGCGCTCCTGCTGCTGTTCGAGCTCACCCGGGACATCCGCATCGTGCTGCCGCTGATGGCGGCGGCCGGCCTCAGCGCCGCCCTGGTGGAGCGCTGGCAGGGCATTCAGGATCCGGGGCTGATGGGGCCGGATCCCCAGGAGGAGCGTCGCCGCGGCGAGCTGGCGGCCATCCCGGTGGAGGAGGCCTTCGACCCGGAGGCGCCGTTGATCCTGCCGGCCGCCATGACGGCCTCAGCGGCCCTGGCCCGGCTGATCGACAGCCATGGCCATTGCCTGCTGGTGGAACGGGCCGGTCTGGCCCTGGGGCTGGTGACGATCGGCGACCTGCAGCGTGGCCTGGCCTCCGATCTCAGCCGTTCGCAACCGCTGCGCCTTGAGGATTGTCTGCGTACCGACCTGGTCTGGTTACCGGCCGGGGTGCATCTGGATCGCCTTGAGGACCAGCTGAGGCCTAATGGCCTTCGGCAGCTGCCGGTCTTCGCGGTGCCGGCGGGAGCAGGGGGCCACCTGCCCCATGGTCTGCCCCCCGGGGGGCTCGCCGTCGAGCTGTTGCGGGGGATGGCCAGCCGCGACGGCATGGCCCGGGCCCTGGCGCGACGCCTTCAGGCCGCTTCGGAACGGCCCTCCATCAGGGCCTCGGCGACGGGATCAACCTGAGAGAGAAGGCCCAGAATCCGCTGCAGGTCCAGTTCGGAGAGCTCACCGTCATGGCCCCACTTCAGCGACGTGCTGTTGAGCTGGTCGGTGGTGGGTTCGTGAGTGGAATCGAACATGGGAGGGAAATCGGCGGTTCTGGAGCGCGCCGCTTGTGATCGAGTTTCAAGACATTAGGTGTTTGCACCGAGACATCAAACCCTTCCTGAACAATCTCCAGAATCTCTTCGGTCGGTCCCTGTTTTGCCGCAATCGCCCTTCGGTGCTCAGGGTTTGACCACAACCGGTGTGCCCACCTCCACCTGCTCAAACAGGGCGCGGACATGGGGCGTGAGCATCCGGACACAGCCATTGGTGACGGCGGAGCGGGAGGTGACGGTCCAGGCCCAGGCGCTCGGTGTGCCGTGGATGCCGTACTGGTTGGGGCCGCTGCGCTTGAAGCCGATCCAGCGGTCACCGAGGGGGCCATTGGGGCCCTTGGTGGGGTTGATCTTGCCGCTCACGGTGCTCTGGTACTGGGGATTGACCACCTTCACCTCCACCTGGAAGCGTCCCTTCGGGGTGGGGGTGCGGGCGTCACCGATGGCCACGGGCCAGCTGCCCAACACCTTGCCGTTGTCCCGCAGGCTGATCGTGCGCTTGCCCAGCTCCAGCACGATTTCGCGGGTGCTGGTCACCGTGGCGCTCGCCGGAGCCGGCGCAGCGGTGGCGGGGGCTGCCACCCCGGGTGCGACCGGAGCGGCGCCGGTCGGAACGCTTGTGCTCACCGGCGCAGCCACCGTCACCGGCGCTTCGGCGGCACTTGCGGCCCCCGCCGTGGCGGCCCCCCAGCCGGCGGTCAGGAGCACGGACAGGACCAGGGAGCGCGACATGGGCGGAACGGGATCGAAGGGACCGCGGCGGCGGTGCCGGAGGACGGACGTCAGTCGACCAGGCGGGGATCGACGACGGAAAGATAGCGATCTTCGCATTCCTTGATGATGCGAACGGCCTCGCCGGTGTCATGGAATCCGTTCACCTTGCAGGTGCCGGGCTTTTTCAGATCCTTGTAGTGCTCCCAGTAGTACTGGGTTTCCCTGAGCCCGTGCTCACCCAGCTGGGTATAGCTGGTGATGTGGTCCATGCGCTTGTCGTCGGCCAGGACGGCGATCACCTTGTCGTCCACCTCGCCGCCATCGTCAAAACACATGATGCCGATGATGCGCGCCTCCACCAGGCTGCCGGGTACCAGGGGCTCGGTGACGCCGACGATCTCGATGTCGAGGGGATCGCCGTCCTCGTCCCAGGTGCGGGGAATGCAGCCGTAGGCGAAGGGGTAGGCGAGGGACGAATAGCCCACCCGATCCAGCTTCAGATGGCCGGTTTCGGTGATCAGCTCGTACTTGTTGATCGTGTTTGAGTTGAGCTCCACGATGGCGTTGAGCCGCAGCTCGGCCTCATCGGCGAAGGCCGGCAGCACATGCAGCAGGTTCAGCATGGTGCGGCTGGGGGCGTGGTCGATGTTCGCCATGGTGGGTGCTTTTCTGCGGCGGCATCTTAGGCATCGGACCCCGGAAGGCCGGCTCAGCCCGCCCCGGTCAGCTGGCCAACCTTGGCGCGCAGGTAGGTGAGGAAGGGCCGGGCACCCAGGGGCCGGCCCGTGACCCGCTCGACCAGTTCCTCGGCGTTCACCGAGCGGCCATGGAGCCAGATGTTGCTGGCGAGCCAGTCCTGCAGGGCGGCCGTCTCCCCCGCCGCCACCAGAGCCTCGATGGGGCCGATCTCCTGCTCGAGGGCCTCCGCGATCTGGGCGCTGATCAGGTGGCCGAGGGCGTAGGAGGGGAAGTAGCCGAACAGCCCCTCGGCCCAGTGGATGTCCTGGAGGCAGCCCTCGGCGTCCGTGGCCGGCTGCAGCCCCAGCAGCTCCTTCATCCGCCGGTTCCAGGCCGCGGGCAGCTCCTCCACCGGCATCCCCTGCTCCAGCAGGGCCAGCTCCAGTTCGAAGCGCAGGACGATGTGGAGGCTGTAGCTCAGCTCATCGGCCTCCACCCGGATCAGGCCCGGCCGCAGGGGATTGAGGGCCCGCCAGAAACCGAAGGCGCCGCCCCAGGGGTCGGACCCCAGGCCCCGCTGGAAGCGGGGATGCCAGCGCTCGGCGAAGGCCCGGCTGCGGGCCACCCGGCACTCCCAGAACAGGGACTGGGATTCGTGCACCCCCATCGAGGTGGCCTCCCCCAGGGGCCAGGGGAAGTAGTGGTCGTCGCTGCGGGGCAGGCCCTGCTCATAGAGAGAGTGGCCCCATTCATGGGCGGTGGCCAGGAAGGCTGAGAACGGCTGGCCCCCCACCACCCGGGTGGTGATCCGGAAGTCCTGGGGGCCAACGGTGCAGGAGAAGGGGTGGGCGGATCGGGAGCGCTGGCAGCGGCTGGCGTCGTAGCCCCAGCCATCGAGCAGCTCGCTGCAGAGGCTCTCCTGCAGGGCGTCGGGCAGGTCGAACGCCTGGGACTGGCTGGCGGCGGGGGCGGCCCCCACCTGCTCCAGCAGGCCGGGCAGTTCCGCCGCCAGGGGAGCGAACAGCTCCTGGAGCCGGGCCTTGCTGCTATCGGGCTCGAACGGCTGGGCCAGGATTTCCCAGGGGCTGCGAACCACCGGTTCGGCGTCGGCCAGCTGGCTGGCCTGCTCGCGGCGCAGCCGGATCAGCTCCCGCAGGGCCGGCGCGAAGGTGGCGAAGGCGTTGGCCGCCCGGGCCTCCTGCCAGACGGCGTTGCCGTGGGACTGGGCCCGTGCCAGGGCGGTGACCAGGGCCGGATCGAGGCAGCGCTGGCGGTTCAGATCCAGCCGCAGCAGCTGCAGGTTGCGGCGCCGCTCTGGGGGGGCATCGGCCGTGAGCTCGGCTTCAGCGGCGGCCACCAGATCGGC
The DNA here is from genome assembly GCF_000316515.1 of Cyanobium gracile PCC 6307. NCBI lineage: Bacteria > Bacillati > Cyanobacteriota > Cyanophyceae > Synechococcales > Prochlorococcaceae > Cyanobium > Cyanobium gracile. The sequence continues at coordinate 90,230 of NC_019675.1, forward strand.
GTAGGCCGCACTGCTCTGGCGCTCGTGCAGCTGGGCCGCCAGCAGGGCCAGCTGCTCGCCGCGCCAGGTGGCGCCGGCGGCGGGCATCACCGTGTTCTGGTCGTAATAGAGGGTGCTGCTGATCGAGCCCAGCAGGCGGGTGGTGTGCAGGTGGTGCTGGAGCTGGTCAAGGGCTGGAGCCGCTGCGGGCATGGGATCGGTCGAGCTGGTGGGGCCAGCATGGCGCCATCGGCTCGTTGAGCTGGGCCCACATCCGGACCAACCTCAATCCCTGCCGGCCCTCGATGGGCAGCGTCCGCCATGCGAACCGTCAACGTTCATGAGGCCAAGATCCAGTTCTCGCGGCTGATCGACGCCGCCCATGCCGGCGAAACCATCCTGGTGGCGAAGGATGGCAAGCCCTGGGCGCGGCTGGTGCCGCTGGAGCCCGATCAGCCTCGCCGCCAGCCCGGGGTGCTGCGTGGGCGACTGGAGCTTCCTGCCACGGACGTGCTCCTGGCACCCCTGCCCCCCGAGGAGCTCGACGCCCTCGATGCAGCGCTTCCCCGTTGATGGCCGCGTCCCTCCTGCTGGATGCCCATGCCCTGCTCTGGTGGTTGGTGGAACCGGAGAAGCTCTCCGGGATCGCCCAGAAGGCCATTGGCGATCCGGCGGCGGCCATCTTCGTCAGCGCCGCATCGGGCTGGGAGATCGCCACCAAAGCCAGGCTGGGCCAACTTCCTGGCGCTGAAGGACTGCTACTGAATCTGCCTTCCCTTCTGCAGCAGCAGGGCTTCCAGCCCCTCGCCGTGCAGTTGCATCACGGCGTTCGCGCTGGCGCTTACCCCCAGGCCCATCGCGATCCGTTCGATCGGCTGCTGGCGGCCCAGGCGGAGCTGGAGGGTTTGCAACTGGTGAGCATCGACCCCGCCTTGGCCACCTTTCCCTGCCGCCTGCTCTGGTGATGGGGGGACCCCACGCACGCTGCGGCCTGCCGCTGGCGGCGCCATGGTGGAGCTACGTCACGTCTGCGGCCGGATCGATGCATCCCCCTTCTCCGGAGCAGGACCTGGTGCTTGCGGCCATCGAACGCTTCATGGCCGATCCCGATCTGGTGCTCGACGACCAGCCCAGCAACGGCGAAGCCGGCGACGTACTCAGCGCGATTTTGCGGGCCCTGACGATGGTGCTGCCGCTCGGGGAGATCGAACTGGCGGTGACGGGCCTGCTCACGGTCCATTGCGACCAGCTCGACGACGACACCCAGCTGGTGCTGGAGGCCCTGCTCACCGCGATCGAGCGGGACGACGACGAGATGGCCCTCGACACCCTGCTGGCCAGTGAGGCGAGCCTGCTGGAGGCCAACGCCCTCGATGGCAACTATCTGCTGGTGTGGGATCCGGCCGAGGCGGCGCCGCTGCGGGAGATGGAGATCCTCGACGTGCTGGAGTGCTACCCCTGCCGGGGGGAGGGGGCCCGCTGGAGCCCTGACGACTTCGTGGCGCTGCTCGAGGGCAAGATCCTGCAGTGGCGCAAGACGATGGTGGCGCTGGAGATCCTCCAGGAGCAGCCCGGCACCCGGCCCGCCGCCAGCACCATGGTGTTGCTGGTGCCGGTGGATCCCGAGGCCCCGCTCGAGCAGCTGGAGGTGGGGGTCACCCTCAGTCCGCCGCCGCCGGGTTCCAGTGCAGCCGCATCGGCACGCAGCCTTCCAGGCTGACCTTCACCGGGCAGCTCTCGCCGGCGCGGATCAGCAGCTCACGCTGCTCGGCCCCGAGGCCGGCCGGCAGGTCGATCCAGGCCTCCAGCAGGGCGATGCGGCGCTCGCTGCTGCTGCTCATGCCCTTCTCCAGCCGCACCGAGGCCCCCTCCAAGGGGATGCCCTGGCGTTCGGCCACGATGCCCATCACCGTCAGCAGACAGGTGGCCAGGGCCGTGCCCACCAGGTCGGTGGGGGAGAAGGCTTCGCCCTTGCCCTGGTTGTCGACGGGGGCATCGGTGATCAGCCGCGAGCCGGAGGCGGCGTGCTCCGCCGCGCAGCGCTGAGCTCCTTCATAGCGGCAGGTGATCGTGGTCATGGCGGGCGAGGCGGGCAAAGGCAGCAGCAGGCTGGCAGGGGCCGCCGGCCTAAATTCGTCCCCCCTGCCACGGATCCTTGCCACTGATCCTGCTGGTGGTGCCCCAGGGCGCGTCGGGGCTGGCCGAAACGATCCGGCTGGCGGTCACGCCGGTGTTCCTGCTGGCGGGCATCAGTGGCCTGCTGGGGGTGATCACCACCCGCCTGTCGCGCATCATCGACCGGGCCCGGGTGCTCAAGGCGGGGGATCCGGCTGCCAGCGTGGCCCGCTCGCGGGAGCTGCAGGGGGAACTGCAGATGCACCGCCGCCGCATGACGCTGGCCTCGGCAGCCTTCGCTTCGGCCACCACCAGCTTCCTGCTGGTGGCCACGGTGGTGATGGTGCTGTTCCTGAGCACCCTGGCCACGATCGACCTGACCCCCCTGGTGGCCCTGCTGTTCGTGCTGGCGATGGGTTCGCTGATGACGGCGGTGCTGCTGCTGCTGCGGGAGGTGCAGCTGGGCAGCCAGGCGTTGCGGCGCTTCTGAGCACTGGCGCCCTAAAGGTCCATCAGGCCGATCTCCTCCAGCAGCTGCCGTTGCTGCCGGGCCGACACGAAGCGGTGGGCCGCCATGGCGCCGCTCACGGCCACCGGCGGCACGCCGATGCCCGGGAACACGCCGGCGCCGCAGAGCACCAGGCCTTCGATCGGGGTGGAGCCGCCGGGGAAGGGGCCGCCGCTGGCCGGCCAGGCCGGGCCGTAACTGCCCTGGTGCGTGCGCAGGTAGTGGCGGTGGGTGAGGGGGTGCCCTGCAGTTCGATCACCACCCGCTCCTGCCAGTCGGGCAGCACCTGGGAGAGCACCTGCCCGAAGACGGCGCAGCGTTCCTTTTTGAGGGCGTCGTAGGCGGCGCTGCCCCGCTCCAGCCCCTGCCACAGCTCCCAGGGTTCGTTGGCCGGGGTGTAGCCGTGCAGCACCTGGTGGTCGGGCGGGGCGCAGGCCGGGTCGAGCCGGGAGGGCATCGAGAGCACCACCATGTTGCGTTCGGCGCCGATGCCCCGTTGCCAGTCGCCCACCCAGACGTGGTGGATCGGCAGCTGATCAAGGTCGTCGCCGCGCAGGGCCAGGTGCCAGTGCAGGAAGCTGGCGCAGGCCGGCGTGGCCGCCTGGCGCCGCCGCCAGCGGGAGGGCACCGCCCCATCAGGCAGCAGGGAGAGCAGATCCCAGGGGCTGGTGTTGGCGATCACCCCCCGCCGCGCCTCGAGGCGCTCGCCGTTCTCGAGCCGAACGCCGACGGCCCGCCCCCGTTCCACCAGGATGTCGGCCACCGGCGCTTTGGTGCGCAGCCGGCCGCCGTGGCGCTCGATCCCGCGCACCAGCGCCGCCGCCACCGCGCCACTGCCGCCGATGGGGTAGTCGAGGCAGGCATCGGGCTCGAACCATTCGCCGAACAGGGTCGCCATGGCGGCGGCGCTGGTCTGGTCCATGGGTAGGCCCGAGATCAGGAAGCAGAGCAGCTCGACCCACTGGAGCAGGAAGGGATCGCTGAGGTGGCGGCGGGCGATCGGCCCGAAGGCCCCCCCGAGGCTGGCCAGCCGCCCCGCCTGGCCCAGGAGGCGCAGGGCGTTGCCGCCGCCGAGGGTGGTGGCCAGCCCCGCCCCGGGCCGCAGGGCCAGCAGGGGCAGGGAGCGGGCCGCGTCGCAGCTGGGTTTGAGGGCCGTGAGGAAGCGCTCCCATTCCTCGGCCACCGCCGGGCCGCGCAGCTCGCGGAGCAGGGCCAGGAACGGCCCCTGCCCCACCCCGACCCGCAGCGCTCCCTCGGGCAGCAGCAGGCCCCAGTCGCGGTAGGTGGCCACGGGCAGGGTTTCCCCCACCGCCCGCAGCACCTGGGCCAGGGGGTTGGTGCTGGGCCAGCGGCCAAGGCCGCTCCACAGCGAAGGACCGGACTCGAACTGAAAGGGGCCGCGGCGAAAGCCATGGGCGGCGCCGCCAGGGGTGGTGTGGGCCTCGAGAACGAGCACCTCCAGCCCATGGCGGGCGGCGATGGCACCGGCGCAAAGGCCGCCCAGCCCACTGCCCACGACGATCAGGTCGCTCACCTTGGGCGCAGCATGTGCGCTGCAGATCCTATTCAGATTCCCTTCGCCAGCACGGCTGTCGCCGCGCAGAATCCCTGCCTAGGATCGCGCGATATCAACAAAGGTTTGCATTGCCGTCGGGAACCTCGCCAGCCGCCCAGTCTGATCCCGCCGTGGTTCGACAGCCGAAACGGAGCGATTTCGAGCTGAAGTCTTTCATGGACAGCTCAAATCTGCGCGGCGGCTGGCAGATCGCCAACACCGTGATCCCCTACGCGGCCCTCTGGTGGGTCGCCGACTGGAGCCTCAAGCAGGCGCCGCTGCTGCTGATTCCCACGATGGTGGTGATGGTGCTGCTGCTGGCGCGCATCTTTTCGCTGATGCACGACTGCGGCCACGACTCCCTGTTCCGCAGCCGGCGGGCCAACCAGGTGTTCGGCTTCCTGCTCGGGGTGCTCAGTGCCATTCCCCAGTACCCCTGGTCGCGGGGGCATGCCTACCACCACCGCCACAACGGCGACTGGGAGAAGTACCAGGGACCGTCGGCCCTGGTCACCACCAGCGCCTTTGCGGCCCTCAGCCCCGGCCAACAGAGGTTCTATGGCGTGCTGCGCCACCCGGCGATGCTGTTCCCCGGTGGCTTCTTCTACCTGGTGATCAAGCCCCGCCTGGCCCTGCTGCTGGGGCTGGCGGGCTTCTTCCCCCACCTGGTGGCCTGCCTGCGCAGCCCGGAGCCGATGGGCTTCGGAACGATCCTGGCCAGCTATCGCTCCAACCACTGGTACACCAACGAGGAATTCCGCCATCTGGTGGCCAACAACATCGCCGTGATCGGCTCCTGGTGGCTGATGGCCCACTGGCTCGGTGCCGGTGTGTTCTGGTCGATCTATGCCCCGGTGATGGCCTGTGCGGCGGCGATCTTCATCTGCATCTTCTTTGTGCAGCACAACTTCCCCGGTTCGTACGCCCATGCCACTGCTGGCTGGAGCGAGATGACCGGAGTGCTGGAGGGCACCAGTGATCTGGAGCTGCCGCCGATCTTCAACTGGTTCTCGGCCGACATCGGCTGCCACGCCATCCACCATCTCTCTTCGAAGATCCCCAACTACCGGCTGCGGGCCTGCCATGAGCGCAACGCCCACCTGCTGAGCAACGTGCGGCGGCTGTCGCTGGCCGATATCCCGGGGTGCTTCAGCTACATCCTCTGGGATCCCCAGGCCTGCCGCCTGACCACCATCGACGAGCAGCGATCCGCCCTCCAGGTGGCCGTCCCCGGCTGACCATCGCTCATGCTGCGCCAGACCCTCCGCCAGCTGGAGATCACCACCAAGGGCGAGGGCTTCGATGACATCACCGCGGCCATCAATGGCCTGATCGCCGCCAGCGGACTGCAGCTGGGCAGCGCCACCATCGCCAGCCAGCACACCTCGTGTTCGTTGACGATCAACGAAAATGCCGACCCCAGGGTGCTGGTGGATCTGGCGGCCTTTCTGCGGGCTTTGGTGCCCCCCGAGGGGGTGCGGCCGATCAGCGGCCAGGGCGAGCGGCGCGCCTGGGTGCACGACGACGAAGGCCCCGACGACATGCCCGCCCACATCCGCACCGCGCTCACCTGCACCAGCCTGGTGCTGCCGTTCCAATCGGGCCGGCTCTTACTCGGTACCTGGCAGGCTGTGTATGTGTGGGAGCACAGGGCCCGGCCGCACCGGCGCCGCTTCAGCCTGCATCTGCTCGGCGAATGACCCTGATCCTCTGCTCCTTCCTGCCATGGCTGCCAAGCCCCTGACCCCGGCCCAGATCGCTGCTTTGCCCACAGACCTGCCGCAGTGGACGGTGCGGCAGGGCAAGCTGCACCGCGAACTGCGCTTCGCCGATTTTTCTGCCGCCTTCGGCTTCATGGCCCGGGTGGCCCTGGCGGCCGAGGCGCTGGGTCACCACCCGGAGTGGTGCAACGTCTGGAACCGGGTGACGATCAACCTCACCACCCACGACACCGGCGGGCTGTCGGACCTCGACCTCGCCCTGGCGCAACGCATTGATGCGTTGGTGAGCTGAGGCCGCCCCCATGGGTTTCCGCCACCTCGATCGGATCGCCACCGAGGCGAACATCCGATGGCTCTTAGGGTTGGCACAAGGAGCTCCGCCGCTCGCTGCATGACCCCGGCACCTCCCCACCGTCCATCCGCTCCGACTCTGGAGCCGTTGGCCTTGCCCTGGGATCTGCACCTCACCCTGAGCAGTTCGAGAGGGTGTGCCAGGCGAACCCTGAGGCTGTGCTCGAACTCGCCGCCGATGGTCAGTTGATCGCCCTGACGCCCACCGGCAGCGAAACCGGCGCCCGCAACGCTGCCCTGAACAGGCTTCTGGCCCTGGCGCTGCGCTCCAGCGGACTGGCGTTCAAGCTGTTCGACAGCTCCACGGGGTTTCGCCTGCCTGATGGCTCGGTGCTGAGCCCCGACGCCTCCCTGCTGCACCTGGAGCGCTGGACGGCCCTCACGGCCGAGCAACGCCGCGGTTTCGCCCCCCTCTGCCCCGATCTGGTGGTGGAACTCGCCAGCCCGTTGGACGAAGACCCCCGCGGGCTGACGGCCCTGCGACAGAAGATGGACCGCTACCGCGCCAATGGCGCGCAACTCGGCTGGCTGCTGATTCCCGAGGTGTGGGCGGGCTGATTGGGGTGATTAGGCTCATCCCATGCTGGTGAGCCCCTCCCAGCGCAGCTTCTGGCGCCAGCGCCGGCTGGAGGCGACTGCCTTGGCCGAGGCCCGGGAGGTGGCGGGCCGCCAGCTTGCTGCTCAGGCAGCCCGCCTGCCCCCGGCCCGGCCCTGGCCGTGCTCGTCGGCCGCAGCCCCGAGATCGCTGCGGCCTCCACCGCCTTGGCCGCCCAGATGCTGCGTCAGGGCCGCATCCAGGAGATCTACGTGTCTGGAGTTGCGCCGGCCACCGCCCAGCGGCTTCTTGATCTGGGGGTCCCGCCCGGGCGCATCGCCGGCGACAGCTGCGCCCGCACCACCTGGGAGAACACCAGCCTCACCAGCACCTGGATCCGTGAGCACCACAGCGCCGCCAGCCGCCCAGCGATCCTGCTGATCACCGACCCCTGGCAACGTCCCCGCGCCAGCCACGCCTTCCAGCGCCAGCAGCTGCCCGTCACCCCCATCCCCGCCGTCCCCGTCCTGCCGCTCCTCCAGAGAAACCGCCTGGCTTTGCGTGAAACCGCCGCGACGGTTCTTCATGGCCTGCAGGGCAGGATGTGAACGGCCTGTGGCCCCCTGAGGTACTGCTTTCTGCCGTACCATTGCCACAGTATTGCCGGGTGTGATGACCACCACCGATCGCCTCGATCTCAAGCTTTCCAGCACCGACAAGCAGCTCCTTCAGCAGGCAGCCGCCATCGAAGGCATCTCGGTTGCTGCATTCGTTCGCTGTGCCGCCAAGCAGCGCGCCGCTGAAGCGATCCAGCTCAATCGGGTCCTGTCCCTCTCCAGTCGCGATTACGAAGCGTTCCACGCGGCGCTCGCCGAGCCGTTCCGTCCCAACGAGTCGCTCTCTCATGCCTTGACCCAGGTCGGAGCCCGCGTCCAGCGTGTTTGACGAGCAGCTGCTCGATCCCAAACGTCACAACCGCTCAGCCTTTGCCTGCGGTGAACCGATGTTGGATACCTTTTTGCAGCGAAACGCCCACCAGAACATGCGCCGAGGTATCAGCCAGACCTGGGTGCTGGTGCCGGCCGCCCAACCCAGCACGATCGCCGGTTACTACTCTCTGGCTCCAGCACAGGTCGGCCTCTCCAACCTCCAGCCTGCTGATGCCCGTCCCCTCCCTCCCTATCCCATCCCTTGCTTTCGGATGGGTCGCCTCGCTCGTGACCTGCGTTGGCATGGAGAAGGCATCGGTGCCCTTCTCGTAGGCCTTGCCGTCGAGCGTTGCTTGCAAGCTCGCCGTTCGGTCGGTGGCTACGCCCTGATCGTCGATGCCCTGGGAGACAACGCCAGGAGTTTCTACCTGCGTTACGGATTTCGGCCCTACGTCGACACCCCAAACAGCCTCTACCTGCCGCTGGGAGCGTGAGGTGTTGAAGGCAGGCATGCGCGGGATGAGCTCAGCCGGTCTGAATCAGATATTCCCGCACATGGCTGACGAGGGGTCGCGTCAGCGCCTCCTCCCGCGTCAGCCACTGGCTGGCCACGAGCTCCAGGCCGTCGAGGCGGATCGCCGGCTCCTCCGCCATGCGCATGGCGAAGATCGTCACGGTGTTCTGGCCCCGTGCTGAGGTTTCGGTGATCTGCCAGGGATCCACCAGCTCCTCTGGCGACACCCGCAACCCCAGCTCTTCGGCCAGCTCCCGCACCGCCGCCTGCCGCGCCTTTTCCCGTCGCTCCAGCCCCCCTCCAGGCAGCCCCAGGCCGTGGCGGTAGCTGGCCTGCACCAGCAGCAGGCGCCCCTGGTGCCAGATCGCCACCAGGGCGCCGCGGTTGTGGGGCCGGGCCAGCAGTTGCCAGGTTTCGTATAGCCGCGCCGCCAGCCAGTAGAGGCGCAGCCGGGCCACCAGCCGCTTCAGCCGTTTCCCCATCATCCAGGTGGCCTTGCGCCCATCAACGCGTGCTCATCCCACCATTGCCGGCGCCACCGCCTGGTTCTCGGCCGGTTCGGCCTGGCGGAAGCGCAGCCGCTCCAGCTCCACATCCACCGCGATGGTGCTGCCGGCGGGGAAGGTGCCCGCCAGGATCGCCTTGGCGATCGGCGTTTCCAGTTCCCGCTGGATCGCCCGCTTCAGGGGCCGAGCACCATACACCGGGTCGTAGCCGACGGCGGCCAGCCAGTCGAGGGCCTCGCCATCCACCTGCAGGGCCAGCTTTCGCTCCTCGAGCCGCCGGGCCAGGCGCTGCACCTGCAGCTCAACGATCTGGCGCAGTTCCTCGGCCTTGAGGCTGTGGAAGATGATCGACTCATCCAGCCGGTTGAGGAACTCGGGGCGGAAGTGGCCCCGCAGGGCCTCGTTCACCCGCTTCTCCATCTCGCCGTGACGGGCAGGATCGCCGGCCAGATCGAGGATCGAGGCGCTGCCGATGTTGCTGGTGAGGATCAGCACCGTGTTGGTGAAATCCACCGTGCGGCCCTGGCCATCGGTGACGCGGCCGTCATCGAGGATCTGCAGCATCACGTTGAACACATCGGGGTGGGCCTTCTCCACCTCATCGAACAGGATCACGGCGTAGGGACGGCGCCGCACCGCTTCGGTGAGCTGGCCGCCCTCCTCGTAGCCCACGTAGCCGGGAGGGGCTCCGATCAGCCGGCTGACGGCGTGCTTCTCCATGTATTCGCTCATGTCGATGCGCACCATCGCCTCCTCGCTGTCGAACAGCTGGGACGCCAGCGCCTTGGAGAGCTCGGTCTTGCCCACGCCGGTGGGGCCGAGGAACAGGAAGCTGGCGATCGGGCGGTTGGGGTCGGACAGGCCGGCCCGCGACCGCTGGATCGCATCGGCCACCGCCGTCACGGCCTGCTCCTGGCCGATCACCCGGGTGTGCAGCTCATCCTCGAGATGCAGCAGTTTCTCCATCTCCGACTGCACCAGCTTGCTGACCGGAATCCCCGTCCACTTGGCGATCACCTCGGCGATGTCGTCCTCGGTGACCTCCTCGCGCAGCAGGTTCTTCTCGCCGGCGTGGGCGCTCAGCTCGGCCTCCTTGGCGGCCAGCTTCTTGTTGAGCTCCGCCAGGGTGCCGTATTCCAGCTCGGCGGCCTTGTTGAGGTCGTAGTTGCGCTTGGCCTGCTCCACCTGCAGCTGCACCTGCTCGATCTCCTCCTTGATGGCGGAGAGTTCGTCGATCGAGCCCTTCTCTTTCTGCCACTGGGCGTTGAGGCTGCTCTGCTGCTCGGCCAGGTCGGCCAGCTCCTTCTCCAGCTTCTCGAGCCGGTCGCGGCTGGCGGGGTCCGACTCGCGCCCCAGGGAGAGCTTCTCCATCTCCAGCTGCAGGATGCGGCGATCGAGCTCGTCGATCTCCTCCGGCTTGGAGGTGATCTCCATCTTCAGGCGGGCCGCCGATTCGTCCATCAGGTCGATGGCCTTGTCGGGCAGGAAGCGATCGGCGATGTAGCGGCTGCTCAGCACGGCCGCTGCCACCAGGGCGTTGTCGGCGATGCGGACGCCGTGGTGCACCTCGTAGCGCTCCTTCAGGCCCCGCAGGATCGAGATCGTGTCCTCCACCGTCGGCTGGTCGACGAACACCTGCTGGAAGCGGCGCTCCAGGGCCGGGTCCTTCTCGATGTGCTGGCGGTGCTCATCGAGGGTGGTGGCGCCGATGCAGCGCAGCTCACCGCGGGCCAGCATCGGTTTGAGCAGGTTGCTGGCATCCATGGCCCCGCCGGTGGCGCCGGCCCCCACCACGGTGTGGATCTCGTCGATGAACAGGACGATCTGCCCCTCGCTGGAGGTGACCTCCTTGAGCACGGCCTTGAGGCGCTCCTCGAACTCGCCGCGGTACTTGGCGCCGGCGATCAGGGCGCCCATGTCGAGGGCGATCAGCTGGCGGTTCTGCAGGGCCGTGGGCACGTCACCGTTGACGATCCGCTGGGCCAGCCCCTCGACGATCGCCGTCTTGCCGACGCCGGGTTCGCCGATCAGCACCGGGTTGTTCTTGGTGCGGCGCGAGAGGATCTGCACGGTGCGGCGGATCTCCTCGTCGCGGCCGATCACCGGATCGAGCTTGCCCTCGCGGGCGGCGGCGGTGAGATCGCGGCCGTACTTCTCGAGGGATTCATAGGTGCCCTCCGGGTTCTGGTCGGTCACGCGTTGGCTGCCCCGCACGGCCATCACAGCCTCGCGCAGCTTGCGCTCGTCGGCGCCCGACTGGGACAGCAGCTGGCGGCCGCAGCGGTCATCGCCGGCCAGGGCCAGCACCAGGTGCTCCACGGCGATGTAGCTGTCCTCGAACTCCTTCTTCAGGGCCTCCGCCCGGTCCAGCACCGCATTGAGCCCCTTGCCCAGGTAGACGTTGTCGGGGGCGGTGGCCAGGCTGGGCTGGGCAGCGATGAAGGCCTCCAGCTTCTGGCTCAGCGCCCCTAGATCCACACCGGCCTTCTCCAGGATCCGGCTGGCCAGGTCCTGCTGGGCCAGCAGGGCGGCGAAGAGGTGCTCGCTGTCCATCTGCTGCTGGCGCCGCTGCTGGGCCAGCTGCTGGGAGGCGACCACGGCGCCCCAGGCCTTTTCGGTGAACAGTTCGGCGGTGGGATGCATGGATGGGTTCTCCCTGCGGACGGTGGCTGAAGCCAACGTATGAATGCCGCCGGGATCGGCCGAGTGGGAGGACCGAACCACGGCGTTCGGCCCTCCTCCCTGGAGGTGGGCAGGCCGTAACGACGGGTGGGGCGAACCGTCCCGCCGGGGGCTCAGGCGCTCAGGGCCCCCCCAGGTCGGGCATGGGCACCTGGAAGCCGCGCTGCTGACCACAGAGCTGGGTGGGGCAGCCGTCCGGGCCGTAGAGCGCGTCTGCCGCCGAGAGACAGCCCAAGCCGTTCTTCTGGGCCACCTGGGACGGATGGATCCGCAGCGGCTGGAGCAACGCCTCGCTTCTGGGCACCACCAGCCGGCAGGGGGGAGGCGACAGACCGGGCCTGGCCTCGATGGCCAGGGGCTGGTTGGGGGTCTGCCCCTGGGCCAGGGTCGGCGCGGCGAAGGGCACCACGATGGCGGCCATCAGGGCCAGGGGCATCCCTGCCGACAGCAGGCCCCCGAGCACGCCCGGCCGCAGCCCGGCAGAGGTGGGGATCGCCATGATGGGAGCTCGGCTGCGCCCCATTCTCGCCTCTGCAGCCCGCCCGACTCCGATGCCCTCTCCCGCCGACGACCAGGCCCTGGTGGCCGACCTGGCCAGAGCGTCCCTCGACCTGGGAGGGGCGGCGGAGCCGGAGCGGGACTGCTGGCGGGTGGTGCACCGCCATGTCCACGGGATGCTGCCGAGCGAGTACGACATCCGCGACGTTCCTGAGGAGCTCTACCTGGCGGTGCTGGCCGCTCGCCGTGCCCTCACCTGAGCCATGAAAAAGCCCCGGCAGGGCCGGGGCTCAGGACGGCTCAAGAGGCCGTCGCTGGGTGGGACGAATCCGAAGGGATCAGGCCCAGCCCTTGGAGGCCATGTCCTCGACGTAAGCAGCCACGTCAGCGATGTCACCCTCGCTGAGCTTGCCGCCGAAGGCGGGCATGGCGTTCTTGCCGTTAGTCACTTGGTAGGCGATGGCGGCCTCGTGGCCGGCGTCGTAGTTGGCCAGGTAGGAGGCCAGGGCATCGGCCTTGAGGGTGCGCTCGGCATTGACCACGTTGCCGCCGCCCATGTGGCAGGCGGCGCAGTTGGCGGAGAAGATCTGGCCGCCGTGGGCCGCATCGGCCGCGAAGCTCGGGGCGGCACCCAGCACCAGCGCCAGGCAGAGAGCGAAGAGGGAAAGAAGACGACGCATGGGAGGGTGCAACGGAAGGTGCCTGAAGGCACTTGCAACCGGCACAAATTAGGCAATGGCCGCCCCCCGGTGGGGGCCTCTGACACATTCGCAACAATTGAGGGCCGGCCGGTCCGGGCCGCGCGGGCAGGGCCGGCTCAGGGCCGGCGCTTCTCCCCGATCCGGCCCCGGTGCGGCACCCCCGCCGTCTCCAGCACCGCGTCGAGGCTCGGGGCGAAGCTCACCAGCCCGAAGCGTTCGGGTGGACTGACGGGCTGGTGCACGAAGTGGCGCTGCCGGATCGAGAAACGGTCCCAGGCATTCACCTCGATGCGCAGCAGCTTGATCAGCCCCTCGATCAGCCAGCCGCGCAGATCGATCCCCACCGGCGGTACCCACACCCGCCGCCAGCGGCACAGGGAAGCCACGGCGCCGTTGATCGTGATCGGCGCCTGGCCCAGCACCAGCCGCCGCACCGGACCCTGGTCAGGCTCGGGATTGGGGCCGTGGGGGGTGGTGGCCAGGTGGGCGCAGACGGTGGCGATGTCGGCGGCGTGGATGAAGTGGAAGCTGGCGTCGGTGCGCAGCCAGCGGGCCAGCCACAGCCAGCCCAGGGCCTCCTTCAGCCCGGCGGTGAGGTAGCTGGTGGGGTGGGGGTCGCCGCCGCCCACGGTGCCACCGAACACCAGGGTGGGGAACACGGCCACGATGCGGTCGGCCAGGGGATGGCGCTCCAGGTCCTGCAGGCAGGTGGCCTTGGTCTGGATGTACTCGGTGCCGTAGGCCATCGCTTCGGGGAGCAGCTGCAGCCGGCGATCGAGAATGCTCGCGGTGGAGAAGTAGATCACCTGCTGCAGGCGATCCGGGTCGGTGAGCCGCAGCAGCTCCTTCACGGCCACCACGTTCACCGCCTGGGCCCGCTCGGGATCTCCCCAGGCCGTGGCGGTGTGGATGATCCGGTCGGCGCTGGCGATGGCGGCGGCGTGGGGGCCCAGCTCCCGCAGATCGCCCACCAGCAGGGTGATGCGCGGATGGTCGGCGGGGACGGCGCTGAGCTTGGCGGGATCCCGCAGCAGCAGCAGCAGGTGGGCGTCGCTGTTGGCCAGCAGGTTTTCAGCGATGTACTGGCCGACGCAGCCGCTGGCGCCGGTGATCAGGATCCGCTGGGGCCCGGAGGTGGGGGCGCTCAAACAGCGGCTCCCAGCAGCTCGTTGACGGCCTTGCCGGTCTCGAAGAAGACGCGGGCGTTGTCCTCAGGGGTGCCGGGCAGGATGCCGTGGCCCAGATTGAGGATGTGGCGGCGGCCGCGGGCCTTGCGCACCGTGTCGAGGATCCGCTCACGGATGGCCTCGGGGGTGCCGAACAGCAGGCCGGGATCCACGTTGCCCTGCACGCCCAGGTGCTGGGGCAGGCGGGCGCAGCCATCGGCCATGTCCACGGTCCAGTCGAGGGAGATGAAGTCCACCCCGGTGGTGGCCATGCGCTCCAGCACGCCGGCGCTGCCGGAGATGTAGAGGATCAGGGGGGTGTCGGGGTGGGTGGCCTTCACCTGGTCGATGACCCGCTTCTGGTAGGGGGCGGCGAAGACGTCGTAGTCGATCGGGCTCAGCTGCCCCGCCCAGGAGTCGAACAGCTGCACCACCTGGGCACCGCTGTCGATCTGGTAACGCACGTAGGTGGCGATCGAATCGGCCAGGTGCCCCAGCAGCCGGTGCAGCAGGGCGGGCTCCTGGAAGGCCATCGCCTTGATCACCGAATAGGTCTTGGAGCTCTTGCCCTCCACCGCATAGGCGGCCAGGGTCCAGGGGGCGCCGACGAAGCCGAGCACCGCCGCCGCGTTGCCCACATCGGCCCGCAGCCGCCCCAGCACCTCGCCCACGAAGGGCAGGGCTTCGGCCGGATCCAGGGGCCGCAGGGCGTCCACCTGGGTCTGGCTGCGGATGGCGGGCTTGATGATCGGCCCCCGGCTCTCGATGATGTCGAAGTCGATGCCCATGCCCGGCAGGGGCGTGAGGATGTCGGAGAAGAGGATCACGCCGTCGGGACGGAAGGCGTGGAAGGGCTGCATCGAGATCTCGTAGGAGAGATCGGGGTTCTCGGAGCGCTCGCGGAAACCGGGGTGGCGGTCGCGCAGGTCGCGGTAGACCTTCATGTAGCGGCCCGCCTGGCGCATCATCCAGACCGGAGGCCGCTCCACCTGCTCACCTCGGGCGGCGCGCAGCAGCAGGGGGGCGGATTCGCTCATGGGGCCGGTCGGAAGGTCAACGGCGAAACCTAACCGAGCACCCCCGGCCTCCGGCCGCTCCTGTCACCAGTCGTGGCATGGGCGGCCCCGGAGCGCTCAGCCCTCGCCGATGGCCGGACGCTGCAGGCTGCGGGACTCGTCGAGACGGAACACCACCACGCCCAGAGGCGGCAGGCAGAGCTCCAGGGAGTTCTCGTAGTCGTGGATGGCCCAGGCATCGGTGAAGCGACCGCCCAGGTTGCCGAGGTTGCTGCCGCCGTAGCGGCTGCTGTCGGTGTTGAAGACCTCGGCGTAGAAGCCCTCCAGCGGCACACCCACCCGATAGTGGGAATGGCTCTGGGGCGTGAAGTTGGCCACCACCACCACCCAGCGGCCGCTGCCGCTGTCGCGGCGCATGAAGCTGATCACCGAGTGGCGGTTGTCGTTGCAGTCGATCCACTGGAAGCCGTACGGATCGAAGTCGTCGCCCCACAGCGCCGGCTCCGATCTGTAGAAGACGTTGAGGTCGTCCACCAGGTTGAGCAGTCCCTTGTGGGCCTCGTACTGGAGCAGCTCCCACTGCAGATCACCCCAGACGTTCCATTCGGCCCGCTGGCCGAACTCCATCCCCATGAAGATCGTCTTCTTGCCCGGGTGCGTCCACATGTAGGCCAGCAGGGCGCGCACGTTGGCGAACTTCTGCCAGTCGTCGCCCGGCATCTTGTGGAGCAGGTTGCTCTTGCCGTGCACCACTTCATCGTGGCTCAGGGCCAGCATGAAGTTCTCGGTGAAGGCGTACCAGATCGAGAAGGTGACGTGGTTCTGGTGGAACTGGCGGAACCAGGGATCCAGCTCGAAGTAATCGAGCATGTCGTGCATCCAGCCCATGTTCCACTTGAGGTTGAAGCCCAGGCCGCCCATGTCGGTGGGCTGGGTCACCATCGGCCAGGTGGTCGATTCCTCGGCGATCGAGAGGGCGCCGGGGAAGTGCTGGAACAGCACGTGGTTGGCCTGCTGCAAGAAGCGCACCGCCTCCAGATTCTCCCGTCCGCCGTGCTCGTTGGGCAGCCATTCCCCATCCGGACGCAGGTAGTCGCGGTAGAGCATCGAGGCCACGGCATCGACACGGATGCCGTCGATGTGGAACTCCTCGAACCAGTAGATGAGGTTGGCGACGAGGAAGTTGCGCACCTCGTTGCGGCTGTAGTTGAAGATCAGCGTGCCCCACTCCTTGTGCTCACCGATGCGGGGGTCGGCATGCTCGTAGAGGTGGGCGCCATCGAAGAAGGCCAGGCCGTGGCCGTCCTTGGGGAAGTGGCCGGGCACCCAGTCGAGGATCACGCCGATGCCTTCGGCGTGGCAGCGGTCGACGAAGGCCCGGAACTCGTCGGGGCTGCCGAAGCGGCTGGTGGGGGCGTACCAGCCGGTGACCTGATACCCCCAGGAGCCGTCGAACGGATGCTCGGAGACCGGCATCAGCTCGATGTGGGTGAAGCCGCGGGCCTTGACATAGGGAATGACCTTGTCGGCCAGTTCCGGGTAGGTCATCAGCCGGGCGCCGGGCTTCAGATCGGCGGCGGGCACCGGCGGCCGGGGGCGGCCGTCGGCTTCGATGAAGGGCTGGTCGGCGGCGGCATGCATCCAGCTGCCCAGGTGCATCTCGTACACCGCGATCGGCTGGGGCAGGGGATCGCGGCCGTCCCGCTCCTCGATCCAGGCACCGTCGTTCCACGGGTAGCGGCCCAGTTCGGCCACCACCGAACCGGTGTTCGGCCGGATCTCGTGGCGGAAGCCGTAGGGGTCGGCCTTCTGATAGCAGTGGCCGTTCTGGGCCCGCACCTCGTACTTGTAGATCTGGCCGACGCCCAGGCCGGGGATGAACAGCTCCCAGATCCCCCCGAGACGCTGCTGCATGGGGTGATGGCGGCCGTCCCAGCCGTTGAAATCACCCAGCAGGGCGACGCTGCGGGCATTGGGGGCCCACAGGCAGAACTGCACCCCGGCGACGCCGTCGCGCTCGATGACATGGGCGCCCATGCGCCGCCAGATGTGGTGGTGATTCCCTTCGGCGAACAGGTGGCGGTCCAGCTCCCCCATCCACTCGTGCCGGAACGCCCAGGGGTCGTGCTGCTCGTGCTCGATGCCGCCGCGGCTCACTTGCACGCGGTAGCCGCAGCCGGGATCGGCCTCAAGGCGGGCTTCGAAGATCCAGGGATGGTGTGGGTTGGCCATGGCCAGCCGCTCACCGCCCTGAAGCAGCTCCACCGTGTGGGCGTCCGGCATCCAGACCCGCACCGCCCAGCCACCGTCTTCAAGGGGCTGGGGCCCGAGCACGGAGAAGGGATGGTCGTGGCGGCATTCCGCCAGCCGGCGGGCATCCTCAACCATCCATTCGAGGCTGGGCAGGGCCATGGAAGAGGGGGCGTGCATGCGCCGGGAGCTTACGTCGGTGGGAGGGCTGACTCAGCGCGGCGGGGAGGGAGGAGCCGGATCGGTGGGGAAATCCACGCCGATGATCCGGTTCTCGGAATCCAGGGTGACGAAGAGGTTGTCGGTGAGGCGGTTGAACTCGGTGTTGACGATCACCAGGCGCATCTCCGGCGTACTTTCGGCCCGGTTGATGCGTTTCACCCGGACGAAGTTACCGGTGATGCGCTGCAGGTTGAGCCATTTCTGCTGCAGCTGGGCCTGGGGAATCTGCTCCTGCATCTGCGGCGCCAGGAAGCTGCTGGCGGAGATGAAGTGGCCACTGGAGAGGGCGGTGATGAAATCACGCACCACCTGCTCGGCTGGCTGGTCAGTGACGTTGAAGTGATACCCGTCAATCCGGCCCTGGCCGTCGATCACCATCAGCAGGTCGCGCTCGCCGGCGCTGGTGAACAGGGTGGCCTCCACCGTGCTCGAGTCGAAGCCGGGCTGGATGCCGCGGATGGCCCAGCGCAGCAGTTTCGGCTGGGTCTTCATGGTGGCGGCCACCATGCTGGGGCTGCTGACGCTCTGCAGGGCCGGGGAGAACTGCTCGAAACGGGCCTGGGCGTCCCCGCTGCGGATCGTGGCCAGGATCCGCTCGGCCGCCGCCCGCGCCTGGGCTTCGCTGAGGGCCGCACTGGGCTGGCCGGTGGCGGCCGGCGCCGGGGTGGCCTGGGCCCAGGCCCCGCGCGGTGCCAGCAGGGCCTGGCTGCCCAGCAGCAGCATCAGGCCGATCAGGGCTCGGCGCGATTGGGGGCGCGGCATGGGCGGCGGACGTCGGATCGGCTCAGTTTGCCCGAATCAGGGGCTCCAGGCCCAGGTGGGCGCCCGCCAGCTCCAGCGTCAGGCTGATCACCCGGTGCCGGCTGCCGCTCCCCCCCGCCGGCAGGCTGCCGTCGCCGGGGTTGACGGCGATCTGGGGCCAGGCCGCCGCCGCCAGGGACAGCCGCAGCCGCTGGCCGGCGGCCACCAGGGTCGCCAGGGGCTGCAGGGTCAGGGTTCGGGGGGCGTCGGCGGGGGCCGACGGGGGCCCGAAGCGGGCCAGGCCGGTGCTCAGCTGGCGCACGGAGCCCCCGTCCGCAGACACCTCCGAGAGGGCGGCGCAGAGATCGAAGCTGGGCTGGTCGGCGCTCACCCACAGCTGCAGGCGGAAGGTTCCCAGCAGCCAGAGGGCCTCCTCCAGCGGGGCGGTGCTGAAGCAGGCCACGTCGCCGCGCCGGTCGAGATCGGCGCGTTCCACCGGTCCGGGATCGGGGCCCAGGTGGCCACCCCGGCCCGGCACCGGCCGCCAGGGATCGTGGACGACCACCACGGTGCCGCCAGCCGCCGGACCCGACGCCGGCCTTGCTCCCGGCGCGGCCAGGGGCCGCAGCTCCCCCTCATCGCAGCGGATCGCCGCCAGGCCGCAGGAGTGCAGCGACCAGCCGGCGGCCGCCACCGTTGAGGGGCTGGCGGCCGCCGCCTGGCTCAGGCGGTGCCAGGTGGCTGTGGCGGCGCACTGCAGGCGGATCGGGGCCGGTGCGGCGGCCTGGGGAGCGGTGGGATCCGCCGGGACCCGGCGGGGTGGCGGATCCTGCAGATGGCGGCGAAAGAAGGCCAGCAGCTCGCGGTCCAGCCCCCCGCGCCAGTCGAGATGGCTCCAGGCGCCGATGACCAGCTCGGGGTCGCCCCCGGCGTTGCGGGCCCGCTGCCAGAGGTCGAGCACGCCTCTGAGATGGGGATCATGCCAGCCGCCGATCAGCAGCAGGGGCCGCTGCAGCAGGGCCGGCGCCACGGGGTGCACCGTCCAGCTCTCAGGGCCGGCGGGGTCGCGCCGCAGCCAGCCCAGGCCCATGCCACGGGGATCGTGGCGTTCCAGCAGGGCCAGCCCCTCCTCGGTGTAGTCGCCGTGCTGGAGGCTGCGGCGGATCTCGCGCCAGCCGGCCCCGTCGCCCCGGCGCCGGCACCCCTCCGCCGCCAGCTGCAGGGCCCAGCCCAGGCCCAGGGCCCACCAGTGGGCTCCCCCCTCGCTGGCCCAGTGGAGGCGCTCATCGAGGCCGCACATGGCCGGGGCGAGGCAGTCCGGCAGGGCGTCGACGTCGCCGGCCTCGCCGCCGGCGTTGAGCAGCTGGGTCAGGCCCTGGTAGGAGAAGCCGTAGGTGCCCACCCGGCCGTTGCTGCCTTCGAGGCTCCGGGCCCAGCGGATTGTGGCGGCCCCGTCGGCCGCCTCCTGGGCGAAGCCGCCGAAGTCACCCTCCGAGGCACCGCGGCCCCGCACGTCCTGCACCACCACCAGAAAGCCATGGCCGGCATACCAGCTGGGGTGGACGTAGGTGACGGTGGAGGCGATCCCCCGCCCGTAGGGCTGGCGCATCAGCAGGACGGGCCAGGGGCCGTCTCCCTGGGGCTTCCAGAGGCGAGCGACCAGGCGCACACCATCGGGAAAGGTGAGTGAACTTTCCAGGACCCGGTCCACTCAGGTCACCCTTCAGAAGACGGTGGAGCAGTGAATGGCGATGACATAGGTGGTGCGCACATCTGCATCGATGTAACTGAGGCCCTGGCTGCTGGCAAGGCTGGAGATCGAGGCCTGTGACTTTGCCGAGATGCCCTGGGCATTTAGCTTACGGAACTGGTCGCACATGCTCTTGGCCAACGGGGAGTTCTTAGGCCTTACCGGGTCCAGGACGTTCGACTGGGAATGGACCTGGGGGGGCACTGCGATGGCGAGACAGCCTGCAAAGCTGAGGGCTAAAAGATAGCGGCGCACGAGATGGGGCGAAAGCGGTTTCTTGGTCTTCGGGCGCACCGGAGTGCGAAGCGGCGGCTTTGATTGGAGCATAACTGCCTCCGTTGAATGACTCCATTCCAGTCAAACCAGCCCTCATGGAGCAGTGGGCTGGGGTCAGTTCGCGGGGCGACCCGCGCATCTCCGGGGGCGGCACCTCCTCTCTGGCGGGGCGAGAGTGGTAAAGCGCTCTGGGTTCAGCTGGTTCTCGCTGGCTCTGCAATTGGTGCGAGACCGTTGGAGCATTGAAGGTGGCATTGGATCTGCGATAACCAGCTCCATGAGGATGCCCACCGCTACCGGTCCAATGGCGCTTGTGCGATGACCACGTTGCCCAGGACTGCGTTGAACCTGCTAAGGCTGGCTTGATTTCAGTCGATCCGAGCTGGCTTGCAGGCGATGATGCATGGTATCAGGGCCTTGCTGGCGATGGCATGGCGTCAGCCACAACGCACCCAATACTGAAGCTTTGAACCAGCCCTGCCGCTACATCAGCCCTTTGGAGACTAAGCCACCAGCTGCGACACCACCAGCTGCGACTTCGCCATAATCAATCAATCCAGGAACCAATTTGCCCTCATTTTCAGGCATGCCGGCACTATTGCGTGACGCATGCCGGGCCCAAGCAAGTCCGGCCGCCAGCGCATCAGACTGCTGATGCAGATATAAGACTCCGAACTCAAGTAAGCAGCAGAGATGACTATGTTGATGCCAAAGACACTCCGGCTGATGCGCCGATCATGGTCCACCAAAGGACGAACATGGGATGATGGCAGCAAGTTAGCGAAATCGAAACACAACTGATGTCAACCCTTCGGGAAAGCCAAAGATACACCGCGTTGATCGGCGTGGATACAGGAATCCCAGCCCGCGAACGCCCAGTCATGATCCATCGTGAGAAGAATCCCGGACTTAGCTCGATGTGAGTTTCTGCTGCTTGAATGAACAGGAGCTACGGGAGTTGTTCCGAGAAGCCCTAGAGTCTTTTTGCTTTTCTCATCATATCTGCATCACTCTTCAGGGTCATGAACATCCTGTGCACACTCATCTCGTCTCTCGGTCTGGCGGTCAGGCGGGGTGGGGGGAGGCAAAGAAAACCTGCTTGTACCGGTCAGACACCCCCTTTGGACAGGAAGGGCAGGCAGCACGATGATCAGGCGAGATGAAGACTTTGAGAAAACACGAGCCCAACAAGCTTCATTCATTCCTGAGGGCAACGACCCACCTAGGAGGCTGCTGAAATTACATCGCAACCGAGCAATGCTGCACTGGTCACGCTCCCACCGTCGATGGTCGGCGCCATTTGGCGAGTTCGATTGGCTGATCGGGTGATGGCTGTCCGCATTTGTCCCTCTCGCGGAGCACTGAATCGACCCCGACAGCCCCTCACCATCCGTTTCATGCCATCACCTCCCGTGGACTCAGCAGGTTGGCCAAGCGGATCAGGTTGCAGGCCACCACATGCAACCGGAACAGCGTCCCCACCCGAGATCGGCCTCTGGTCATAAGCTGCCGCAAGCCGGCTGCCTGTTTGATCCAGCCAAATACCTGTTCGTCCGCTTCCTGGCATTGAGCGACTGGCTGTAGACCCATGGTGACCGGTGCGGCCGTCGATGGCGGAGTTGCGGCGCCCCTGGATGCTTTGGGAGACATGCGGCGTGATGCCTGAGATCCGCATATCAGCGACAAAGTCCCTGTTGTCGTATCCCTTGCCGGCTCGAAGCTTCTTCTGGTTAGCACCGCCCAAGCGCGCGCCATCAGAACCCCCGCCGAACGCTCGCCTTAGCCGTCGGCTGGGGTCACCTCACTGGCCACCACCAGGCTATGGCGGTTCTCCATGAGGCAGTGCCCCAGGTAGCTAAGGAACGCCCCGTTGCCATTGGACCTGTGGAACAGCAGGACCTCACCATCACTGCTGGAGCTGTGGGTCTGGTTGGAGAGCAGCAGGCCTCGGAAATCGCCTTTGGCTAGCTTCTTCCCCTTGGCTGGACCTCAGCCAAAGCCATTGCCGCCACTGAGCGGTGGTGGATCATCATCGCCTCCGTCGATCCGCTCCAGCGAGCTGTGCGAGGCCCATGTCCCCAGCAGGGTGCCATCGACAGAGAAATACTCGGAGCTCAGCAACGGCTTGACCTCAGGAACAGCCAGCGGCAGTTCCAGAAACTTGGCGTTGAGTTCGTCGTTCAGGAGCCGGTCGCGGTTTTTGGAGAATGTGGTCGGATGCCACACCGGATCGTCAGGATTTAGGTCGATGAATCAGCGTAACAGCAGGTTGTAACTATGCTGCTCGATCAGCATCCGCTTGGAGCGGATGCTATAGATCGCCTGCAGTAAGGGGGCAGAAGTAGTTTTCTCAAGAGGTACTGAGGATTTGCCGAACTCGGTATACAGCCGACAGATCCTGAGCCTGAGCCCATCGAGTGCCCAATCAGCCAGCTGCCGCACTTGCCGCAGTCGATGGGCCTTGAGTACCCTTCCTCAATGGAGACAGAAGAGAACTAGGGGCCCGTCCACTCCTGCTGGCCGCGCAGCCTTTTAGTGTCGTTGGTCCGTTCTCCGCGGCTCGGTTTGTATTTCAGCACCCTCCTAGCCCATCGGCAAGTTGACCGTCAATTTCTGCATAGTAGCCCATCACTGATCCATCTTCCATCAACCAATTGGCGCATTCGCAATCCGTCTACTAGCACGGTTCTGCCTGTCACGAAGACCTCGTCGCCTCGATCTACATTTCCCACTACCACATAGCTTGTGGATGGACCATCAAAAAGCCTCGCCTGTCTTCCTTCTCTAACGCAAACTGCCATAGCCCAACCACTTCTAGGTCGGCGTTCTTCTGGAAGAGGATACCCACTAGGCATATTGCGATAATCTCCTCCCCCGGATTGAGGCTGAGGAGATGCTGGGCAACCAAAGGGAGTACATGCTTGCCCCAGCGGCCCATTGGGACATCCGAAAGGATTGCATTCAGCGTTTGATGAATTAGAACATCCGAAAGGATTGCATCCAGCCCAAGCAGGAGAACCATCAAGCAGAATGCCTGAGGGAGCGCTGATCACCATGACAGCAAAGGCCGCACCTCCAAGCGTCCTAATCATTAGGCTTAATTGCGAATGATTTCTTACATTATTAACTGAGCCAAGACATCAAGGGTTGATTGTCGCAATACTTTACATCATTTCCCGTACATTGGGGCGAACCCCGAAGGATGATTCTTTAAGTTCTTTGATGTTGGCTATCCGCCAAGGGACTCTCCCGGTTCTGTGGCCATACTCTTGATAAGGATGACTGGCATGAAGCACTAGTCCGGCGAGTTCCATAACCAACCACACCATTCTTTTTCAAGCCAACCTCCACTTGCAGATGTTCTGAAATGAGAACTCCCCTTGAGTTTACAATACTGAGCTAGCTCTTGTGTCTCACCAGGCTCGTCAGCGGAGCAGCTCGACGAGCCCCTGCTGAGGTGAGCGCCAGCCAAGAGCCGAGTGCTTCCTGAGCCGGTGATAGATCGCCAGGTAGCGGGGCAGCCAGCGATTCCGTTCGTCGGAGTTCTGGAACGGCATCCCGTAGGCCCACTCCCTGCAGAGAGTCTGGATGGACTGTTCGGCCTTGCCGTTGGTCCTTGGGGTGTAGGGTCTGGTGCGGATGTGCCGGAGTCCCAGCGTGCGGCAAACCTTGGCAAACGCCTTGGAGACGTAGGCAGGGCCGTAGTCGCTCATCACTCGGAGGCACTCGATGCCCAGACCGTTGAACCAGGCAAGGGCACGGCTGAGAAAGCCGATCACTGTGGTCTTTTGCTTATCCGCTCACACCTCGACTGCCCGGTGTCAACTACGTAGGCGGCCGCTTTGCATCAATAACTTGTTACCTGTTTTAATTGACGCCTGGTAACACTCCTTCCCTTGTTCCTGGTTTGGTTTCCGGCCGTTCGGATGCACTGGCTACACACTTTTCCACCCTTGCCACACGCCAATCTCTGATTCGCCGCTGCAGCGTGCGTTTGTGTTGGGCCCCATAGCGCTGGGGATCCAGATCGATCAGCCTGTCCAGGAGCTCCTGGCTGCCCACATCTGGTTCTGCTGTCAGCCATTGGGGGATCAGCTCAGCATGGGCCTCAAAGGGATCTACCCGGCTGCGGCGGCCCTGCCGCGGTTTGGGCTTTTTCTGTAGTGGCCTGCTCTGGCGCCACAGCGCCTGTAACCCCTGCAGAAACCCTTCCAGCTCTCGCTTTTCTTGCTCAGGTGTCCGCCAGCTCAGCGGCTCCCCCGCCATGGCACTGGTGTGTTGGCCGCTGATCAACAGGGCCAGCCGGCTCTGGCAGCTCCGAATCGTGGCCAGCAGCGCCACGGGGTCGCACCGCTTTCTCAGCTCTTTGAGGTCCTGGGCTTCCTGATCGCTGAGCACTCCGGTGCGCAGCAGCTGTTGCAGCGGTGTTCGTGGCGGGTGGTGCAGCCGCTTGATACGGCCCCCTTCCCGCACGCTGCTTTTGAGCTTGAACGATGGCTGAAACAGGTTGGTGAACAGCCGCAGCGCCGCGTAGAGCTCCCCCAGCAGCTGGGCCGCCTCCAGGCCCACCAATCGCTCGTAGCCCACCACCCGGCGGATCAGCACCCCGTTTTTTTGTTCCACCCAGGCCTGATCGTTGCTCTGGTACGCCCGCGAGCGGGTGAGCTCGATCCCCTGCTCCGGTGCATCGCACCACTGCTCAATCAGGGCGTTCATGAAGGCTGGATCGTTATCCGCATCGATCCCGCGCAAGGGGAAGGGAAGGTGCTGACGCAACCGCTGGATTGCCGCCAACACCGAGGCCCCATCCCGCGTGATCACCGGCAGGCTCTCGCTCCAGCCGGTGGCGATGTCGGTGGCCACCAGGGTCCAGATGAACCTCCCCTCCAGGCGGCCGCCGCAATGGGCCACCAGGTCGATCTCCAGCCAGCCGGGATCCTTGTGCTCATCCCAGCCTTTGAACGTGCGCACCTGCACCCGACGGCGTACACCGCTGTAGGCACGGGGAGGGCGGCGCCATCCATTGCCCCCGCTACTTTTGCGGACTGGAGCCAGAAGCCGGTCAATCGTGGCGCTGCTCATCGTCAACACCCGCGCCCGGACGCCCGGCTCCAGCTGCACGTGGCCGTGGTGCTCCAGCGATTCCACCAACTGCGGCAGAAGGGCATGGAGGCGCTTGCCGCACAGCCGATCACTGGCCTCCCACAGTGGCACCAAGGCCTCCACCACCTCGGGGCCGTAGCGGCGGCGGTGCTGCCCGCGCAGGCTGGTCTGCCGCTCGTCGGGCCGCTGGTTTAACCGGCGCAGCAGGGATTTGCGGTGATAGCCGGTCAAGGCTTGCAGCTCATCCAGCAGCCGCTGTTTCCCTACCCGGCTGAGGCTCCTGTAACGGGCTGTTGCCGCGCTGATCGCCAGCGCCATCCGCTCTCCTTGTTTGAGAGAGGCCGGTCGGCCTGGCTTCACGCCTTGCGCGTCGCCCCGTGCCGGTGCCACAGGCGGTTGCTACTTCTGATGCAACAACCCTAGCGAGGTAACAGCTCTTAAGATGCAATGCGCGGCTCGCGTCAATTACGTAGGCGGGTTGATGCCTCCTCCCCCTGCCATGGCAGGGGGAGGGCTGAGCCGATGTCGGGGCCGGTTGGCGGGTAATTGACGCCCGGTCAGGACGCTGAATCAGCCCACTGCGGGGCGGCCTGCTCGGCGTGCCCGTTTGCGGCGATAGCTCTCAGCGTTGATCTGGATGATCGTGCTGTGGTCCACCAGCCGGTCCACAGCCGCCACCGTCATGGCGCTGGTGGAGAAGACGTTCTCCCACTCGCTGAACGGCTGGTTGCTGGTCACGAGCAGGGATTTCCGTTCGTAGCGGTGCATCACCAGCTCAAACAGCACCGAGGTTTCGGCCTCGTCCTTGCGGACATACCCGATGTCGTCGATCACCAGCAGGGCGTAGCGATCCAGCCGGTTGAGGGCCTTGGCCAGGGCGTAGTCGGCCTTGGCCCGCTGCAACTCCTGCACCAGCGTGGTGGCGGAGTAAAAGCGCGCCGAGCGGTCCAGGGCGATCAGGCTGCGGCAGATCCCGGCCGCCAGGTGCGTCTTGCCCACACCGCTGGGGCCGAACAGCAGCAGGTTCTCAGCCCGATCCAGCCAGCCGGTGTCGTGGGCGAGCTGCTCGATCTGATGGCGATCGAGATCGGGGATGGCTCCCCAGTCGACGTCGGCCAGGGTCTTGGGCACCGGCAGCTGGGCCTCATGCAATAACCGCCGCAACCGGGCCTGGTGGCGTTGCTGGTGCTCCTGCTCGGCCAGCACGTAGAGGTAGCTGGCCGGGCTCCAGCCATCGGCATTGGCCTGCTGCTCCGCTGCCTGCCACTGGCTGCGGAACTGCGCCAGTTTCAACTGCTTGAGAAGGGTCGGCAGAGCTGTTTCCAGCGTCGGCCGTCGGGGGGGCTCCGCCCAGGAGTTCGTCATAGCTGCTCAAGGTGTGTTCAGGGATCTGAAGTTGGGGCAGGGCCGCAAGGCCCCTGGGGGGCCGCAGGCCGTAGTGATCACGCAGAGCCGTGAGGCTGAGAGCACCGCTGCGCAGCGCTCGCCGCAGATACCGCTCCACGCCGGCCAGATCGCCTGTGCGGGCGGCGACATGCAGGGCGTCGACCATGACCTTGGCCGCGTCATCCGGCGGCAGGGCTGTCAGCAGTCGGCGCCACAGCTGTCGCCAGCTCTCGCCGGGCAGCAGGTCGTCCTGCAGCTGGGCGCGCAGCAAGGCGCGGGGCTTGCGGCGCAGGCTCTCGATCACATGGCGGAAATCGATCCGCCGCAAGGCCTTCTGTCCCTTCTGGGCATACAACCGCGGCAGGGTTTCGACGAACTGGCTGCGCAGGAACAGATCCAGCCGGTCATGGCGCAGGTGAACCGTGAGCTGCTGGCCGATCAACCGTGAGGGGACGCTGTAGGTGACGGAGCGCACCTCGATCGTGCTGGTGCTCCGCACCCGCGCCACCACAGGCTCGTAGTCGGCAAAGCGCTCCACCGGCAGCGGCTGCAGGTGCAGCCGCTCGATCGCCAGCTTCCCCTCCACCTCCGTGCGGTTGTTGAGGCTGGCGCTGACCTGCGCCACCAGCTGGCGGTAGTCGGCCTCGGTGGCGAAATCACGGCTGCCGCGCTGGATCAGCTGTTGCTCCAGCCGGTGTTTCCAGTGCCGGTGCGGGCCCTCGATGGCACCGTTCTCGTGGGCCACGCCGCGGTTGTTGCGGGTGGCCATCACGCCCAGGTGGGTGCAGAGCTCGCGGTAGCGGCTGGTGTAATCCCCGGCGTAGCTGCCGTCACGGTTGCGGAAGCAGGCGCTGAGGCTGTCGGTGCGGTGCTCCGCCGGCACCCCGCCGCAGAGGGCGAGAGCGTTCTGCAGGGCCTCGGCCAGGGCGACAAAGCTTTCGCCGCCGTGGATCACCTCCACATGGCACCAGCCCGAGAACGGCAGGCGGAAGTGGAACAGCCGGTGCTCCAGCACCACACCGGCCACGGTGATCGGCTCACCCTTGAGCAGCGTGAAATCGGAGATCCCCAGCACACCGGCCCGGTGCTCTTGCAGGAACATCACCTCCTGGCCCGGTCCGTATAGCGCCCGCCACTGCTCCACACGCCGCTGGAGCGTGCGTTGACGGCGAAACCACTCCTGGCCTGGGAAGGCTTGCTCCAGATGGAGCAGCAGGGTCTGGGGTTCGAGCTGCGGCGCCCTCTCCAGCATGGGCACCAGCACGCTGTCCCAGACGTCGGCCAGCGGATCAACCCGGGTTCGCCAATGGCGGCCCCGCCGCTGCTGTTGCCCCTGCGGCTGCAGCTCACCCCGGTCGATCCGCTGGGCGCTGCGCAGCGAGATCCCCACCGCATCGGCCGCCACCTGCTGGTTGAGGCCGCTGGCCCGTTTGGCCATGTACCGCTCCTTGATCCGCAACGACAGAGGGGCGGGCATCGCGGGGCTCCAGACCGGAATCGGAGCCCTGTTGTCGCAACCTGAGACCCGCCTATGTAGTTGCGCGGTCCCGCCTATCTAATCGTCGCCGGACACCTCGACGTACGCCAGTCGGGTGGTGTCATCGACGGCGATATGGACCCTTGTCGTAGCCGACCCCGTAGGAGCGCCCCAGTTGGCGATCACCGGTGATGCGGTGGCCCACCTTCCGGAATCGGGCCAGGGACTTGACGTCGATGTGGATCAAGTCACCAGGCCGCTCCCACTCGCACCGCTGCACCGGAGACCTGGGCTCCAGGTTCCTCAGTCGCCCGCGGCCCAGACGGCTGAGGGCCCGAGTCACGGCGGAGAAGGGGGCCTGCAGGAGCCGGGCGATGTGCCTCAGGTGCAGCCGCTGGTGCTGCAGAGCCACGGCCTGCTGCAGCTGCTGCGGATCGACGCAGGGTCCGCCGCTGGGTGAGGCGCACGTTGTGTCGAACCGCCAATGAAGCTGGACCGCCTGAGCGATACCGGGCGAGCCACCGGTAAGCGCAGCGGAGGCTGATCCCGTTTTCAGCGGCCAGCTCGGCAAGGCTGCGGCCGTGCTCCAGGCGCTGGATGACAAGTCGGAGCCGGCCCCGCTGGGTCAGGTGGGCATTGGGGTGGCTATGCAGGGGTGGGTGAGGTCGGGGTTGGTGGGTCGCACCTCAGCCCGTAGCGGCCTCACACCCCCTTGTCACTGAACAACCTGCTGAGACAGAACACCTAAGCCCTCACATCTCACACTTCCACTTTCCCATAGTTGCCATAGTTGCAGGTACAGACTTGTTTTCAACGAACATTTTGGGGTTGCCATGTTCCGCATGCGGCAGTGCTATCTTCATTTCGGTTGGTACTCCTGCACCGATCAGGCGCAGCGGTTCCCCAAATGCCTGGATGGAAAGCTTGCTGGAGATCCAGAGCTACTCTGGCCAGCGCTCGGTTCTAGTGGAGTGGGAATGGTGGCGGCAGAAGCCAAAGGACAGGATCTTTGGACCGAGTCGATTACCGAGGTTTGTGGGCGGCTGGGTCGGGTATGAACTCTATGGGCAGACCAAGCTCTCGCAGCTGGGGTTCAACTTTCCCACGGTCGCCCACCACAACGAACACGAGGCCATCGGGTTGAAAGTAGGTGCGCGCTGCATCGTTGATTTCGTCAGCGCTTATGGCCCGCAGGATCTTAGGCCGTCTAATCAGATAATCCGGCGGCCGAATAAGATCGTCATTGAACTCGACAGCGTCAAGGATGTCCCGGTTGGAGCGGTATAAAGTCGCCATACGGTGCAGTTCTCCTTCAGTCACTCTTTGGAGCTCCTCCGGCCTAACCCCTTTGTTGGAGGAGAAGGAGCGCATCTCACTCTGAACAGTCCTGATTGCATCCACAGTGCGATCGGTCTGAACAGGAGCGGTGATGGTAAATCCACGAGGGCCACTGTTGTAGGTGAGATAGGAAGCGACTCCATAACTCCATCCCTTCTGTTCGCGGAGTTTGGTGTTGAGACGAGAAAGAAAGCTGCCCCCGAGGACCGCATTGGCGAGCCCAACGCTCTCACCGGGCCCACTGGTTCCCCGCAGCTGCAGCACCCTGCCGGCAGCGATCACCGATTGACCAGCTCCCGGCCGGTCCACGAGAAGCACCCGCGATGGCTGTGCAGGTACATCTACCACCTGCACAAATGGAACGGGGCCAGGTTCTGCCTGCCAGGTGCCAAAGGCTCTCTCAAGCAGAGGCTTTAGCTGCTCCATCGTCACATCACCCACCACCGTGACCCGAAGCATGTCCGGCCGGAACCATCGCTTGTGAGCCTTTTGCAGGTCTTCGGGGGTGATTGTGCTGATCGTTTCCTTGGTTCCAAGAGCATCCGCGCCATAAGGGTGGGCAGCACCGTAGAGCAGTTGGCGCAACTGTCGATATGCGAGATCGGTGGGATCGTGCATGGCTTTGATGACCTTAGTCTGTTGCTCATGCTGGAGACGCTCAATAATGTCAGCTCGGAAGGCTGGTTGACGCACCGCGTCGGCTAAAAGCTCTAAGGAAGGGCCCAGATTGGGTGTGAGGGCCGAGAGTCCCAGCCTGGCGTAATCGGGTGTAACGGATGTACTGAGGCTTGCTCCAAGGCGGTCTAGCTCATCGTATTGCGCCTCTGTATCAATGCTTGCGCTGCCCTCCCGCAGGGAGCGTACCAACAGATTCATCGTTCCTCGCATTTGCACAGCGTCTGTCGAAAAGCCGCCTTTGAATGAAAGACTCACTTCGACGGTGGGGCTTTTCCCTCGCGGGACCAACGCCACTGGGATGCCGTTGCTAAGCGTGGATCGCTGAACTTGAAGGAAATCCAAGGCCCCCACCTGTACTACCGCTGGAGGCTTTTGATCCCTGGGACTGCTCATGACGTCTGCTTGTTCTTCAGCCCGGATCTCCATCAGTCCAGAGCGTATTGAACTCCCTTTCGAGCCGGATAGCTGATTTGAGTGCGGGCGGTTTCCAGGAATGATGTTGAGCATCACTCGTGGCCGCAGGAGCCAGCGCTCCAAAGCTGTCTTCGCCGATTCGGGGGTGACTGCCGCGATATGTCTGAGATCTTTCTCTATCATGTAGGAGGGATCACCAGCCTGAACCCAGCCCTCTGCGATCATAGTGTGAAGCCATTTATCCAAACTGAAGAGACGGCTGGCGATAAGTCTTGTTGAAGCCCGTTGCACCTCTGCGATGCTGGGCCCTTCAGAAAGGAAGCGGGAAAGTTCGGCATCGAAGGCGGCCTCGGCATGCTCGCGGGATAGGTTTTGGCGGACGTCCATCCCTATATTGATTATGCTTGCGAGCTGATGAAACTCGATGTAAGCCCACACGGTGTTTGCCACGGCCTGTCCGCGCACCAGTGTTCGATCAAGGCGGGAACTATTCATTCCACCCAACGCCTCCATTGCCACCAACAGTGCGGCACTGTCTGGTGACAGCAACGGCGGGCCGCTCCAGAGGCGCTGAAGCCGTAGTAGGGGAACGGTATCGCGAATCTCCCTGTTGCGTTCCACGGGCAAGGTGACAGGATCGGCACCAACCTGACCCCAGGAGGCGGGGCCGGGCGGAATCTCTCCGAACCACTCCTGAACCTTGGCTCGGGCCGTTTGCAGATCCACGTCTCCAACCAAAACCAGTGCGGCGTTTCTTGGGCCGTAATGTCTCCGGAACCACCCATGGACATCCCCCAGGGTTGCCGCATCCAGATCGTCCATGGCGCCGATCGGGGCGTGATGATACGGATGCCCTTGAGGAAAGAGCTCTTCCAACTCGGCATACCTGCTGAGCCCATAGGGCTGATTGTCGTTCTCTCTCTTCTCGTTCTTCACCACGTCGCGCTGAAGGTCGAGACTCTCCTGGCTAAGGGCCCCCAACAGATGGCCCATGCGGTCGCTTTCTTGGAATAGAGCCAGATCCAGAGCGCCGAGCGGTGCGTCGATCACGTATCCGGTAAAGTCGAAAGACGTCCAGCCATTGATTTCGGCGCCAGCGGCT
Source organism: Cyanobium gracile PCC 6307 (assembly GCF_000316515.1). Lineage (NCBI taxonomy): Bacteria > Bacillati > Cyanobacteriota > Cyanophyceae > Synechococcales > Prochlorococcaceae > Cyanobium > Cyanobium gracile. The sequence goes on from NC_019675.1 coordinate 121,743, forward strand.
ACGAGTGGCTTGTCAAAGTCCGGCACATTCTCAGAACCTTCAAACATGAGGTGCTCGAACAGATGTGCGAAGCCAGTTCGGAACTGGGGTTCATCCCGTGAACCCACCCTGTAATAGAGTGCCATTTGCACTAATGGAGCCTTCGGCTGGTGCACTATGATCGTGGTTAGTCCGTTCGCTAGCGTGAAGCTCTGCAGAGGCCGTTTGGCTGACAACGCTAACGCATCTGCTGTGGCGGAGAGCCTGATACCTAAAGTCTGCCCTAGTTCTTGCCCGCTGGACGCCATCCAGTAGCCTGTAGATAACACGCAACCTAGGAAGACTATGCAGCAGTGCAGCGATTGACGTATGAACGGACGATAACGCGACATAAAGCTCAACTCCGATTGATTGGTTATGCAGGTCCGGATTGTCGTTCGCAGAACCACTTTTGTAGTCAGTTTTACCATGCCTGAATCTAGTTGTCAATAATGTATGACTGATTGAATATGGCTTGCATTGGCCTGGAGTTTCGTCGGCATGGTGTTAATTCTGAGTAGGCATCGTTCCTTTATGCGTACTCTCTGCGTCTTGGTTGTAAAGCCTATCCAGTGACTTTTAATTGTTGCTCTATCAGAATGCGCTCTTCTTGACATGGATGGTCCTGAGCTTAATCAATGAGTCATGGTTCTCAATAGTGGCCTTGTAGCAGGATTGGTGTTGGAGCCAGGCTTTTCTTATCCGCTTATCTGGTTGGCCCCACGAAGGAACGAAATTCTAGTTGAGTGGACAGATTGCGCCATGGGCAAGCATATTCTTTATTTGCGTCTGTAGATCATTGTCGTCATGCCTATGAAAGCTCCACTGCGGGTCCTTCGAAGTACCCCCGTATAGGCGAAAGCGATGTTCATGCCTGTCAACTGCATCCAGGCTGGTCGGAGAAAACCTATCTTCATCGGTCTGCAGTTAGAGACTGCTATATTTTGATTGCAAGCCATTGAAGTATCACTGGGCCACGAGAACTTGCCATGTGTGCACGCTCGAGGCAATATCTAGGCCTAGTCTTCTCGCGAAAAGCAAACCTAAGGAATCCCTGGAAAACCCAGCCTGATCACGGGACAATGGTGCGGTGATCACTGATCAAGACTGGGCTGATGGGCGGCAAGCAGCTGGGATTCGGCGACTACGAGCAATCCACTGCCAAGAAGCGCACCAAGCGCGAGAAGTTTCTGGCCGACATGGAGCAGGTGGTGCCCTGTAAGGCACTCATCGATCTGATCAAGCCCTACTACCCCAAGACCAGCAGCAAAGGCGGCCGTCCGCCCTACCCGCTGGCAACGATGCTGCGGATCCATCTGATGCAGCAGTGGTATTCGCTGAGCGATCCAGCAATGGAGGATGCTCTCATCGAGGTGCCGACGATGCGCCGTTTCGCGCAGATCGACATGATCAGCGACCGGATCCCGGATGAGACCACGATCCTGGCGTTCCGGCACCTGCTGGAGAAGCACAACCTGGGTGAGCGGATTTTCGAGACGGTGAAAACCCATCTCAAGGACCGGGGGATGGCCATGAAGCAGGGCACGATCATCGATGCCACCTTGATCGCTGCCCCGAGCTCCACCAAAAACAAGGCTGGGGAGCGGGATCCAGAGATGCACCAGACCAAGAAGGGGCAGCAGTGGTACTTCGGCATGAAAATCCACGCCGGCGTGGACAAGGACACAGGCCTGATCCACTCCGTCGTGACCACTGCCGCCAACGTGCATGACCTGACCCCAGCGGCGGAGCTTCTGCATGGCGAGGAGGAAGTGGTCTACGCCGACGCCGGCTACCAGGGCATTGAGAAGCGGCCTGAAATGAAGGGCAAGACCGCCAGTTTCCGGGTTGCGATGCGGCCAGGCAAACGCCGAGTTCTACCCGATACCCCGGAGGGCCGGCTGGATGATCTTGTGGAGACAGCCAAGGCTCACATCCGTGCCAAGGGTGAGCACCCGTTCCGGGTGATCAAGCAGCAGTTCGGATTTCAGAAGACCAGATTGCGCGGCATGACGAAGAACCGCTGCAAGGTGAGCGTGCTGGCAGCGCTGGCGAATCTGTTCTTGGTGCGGCGTCAGTTGCTGACGACAACATGATCAGGGGTGTGGTATGTCCACATGAGGTATTCTATGCTTCAAAGAAATGAATGATGAGACGAAAAAGCCCACCAACGAACGTTAGAGTCTTAATGAGCACAGCATGGTAGTCAAATCTGCTGTTCCCCGAACCCAGAAGTACCTCTAGCCACTGTTGCCCAGTGATTCCCTAACTAATTACTCCGCTGTAAATGCTACTCATGTCGCAGGGTCGTGATGGGCAGAAACGGCACGTTGCGGTATTATTGAAGGCTGCTCCTGCAGCATTTGTGGGATTGAGATGGGCGTTGGAATTGCAGGCTCTACTTGGTCCTTTAGGTCCAATTAGGCACATTACTCTTCAGTAGCACTTGTGGCATAATGCAAGATGCGGTTAGTGCGATACGCAGCTCCTTGTTCCTTTTGTTGAGGTATGGCAAATCAATTCTGATTGAGTAATTTAAAGGCCGTTGCCATCGATGTCCGTACGTCCAGAGGTGTTCTTCCCCCCAAGCGCGGCGCAACGAAGTCTGCCCCCTCGTGTTCATTTGAGCGCTGCCAGACTCCCCTTTTCGTCTATAGTTACTGAGTTCTTTGGCCGGCCAGTGGCCTATCCCTTTACTTTACTACCTCAATACGATCCACTCTACATTTCCATAAAGAACCATCGCCAGGAGGCGAGTCGGAGAGAATGTGCTCAGTCAGTCACGCCTGGGTTGACTCCAGAGCTTTTCTTTGGGTTCTTGGATTTTTGCAGTATCATGAACAATCTCGCTTCGCAGATGCTTAGAAAACCTCAGAGCACGTCAACCCGTTTGCGTAGGTTGTGATCAGCCGCGCATCCTCAACCGATATCCCTCGGCGTTTTGCCAGTTTGCTGACTTCGGATTCTGAGTGTACAGAAATTCCGCTTGCATTTAATATTCTGAATTCAATGCAGAGTTCATTTGCTAGCTGCTTGCCATTCCTCATTACCTCTTTTAGTGCGGGTGATTCGGCAAATATTGGTCTTGCTCCAAGCGTGAGGGCTGTCGCGAAGAAAAGTACTGCAGCTTTGCGGTAGGACTGGATTCTCATTGTGTATCAAGGCAAGGTAATCTGAGTTTAACGACGATAAAAGTAGAAGACTCCTTCATTCCAGTGGATGATCACGGCGCGTAGCCGTCCAGAGAGTCAGTTCGGGGAGCGACCGGAGGCCTGCCGGGCTCGGCGGATCCAGGACAGGACCAGCGGCAGGTCGACCGGGGGGGCGGCCGAGCCGGTGAGCCGCCGCTGCAGCCGCCCCAGCTGCAGCAGCAACTGCTGGGGATCGGCGGCGGCGAGTCCGGCGGGGCTGGCGATGCCCCCATGGAGCAGCAGGGCCGCCTCCTCCGGCGCAAGCCCCACCGCACTCACCAGCCGGGCCTGGCCGCGCAGGCGGATCAGGCGGGCCTCGCTGGCCTCGCCGGAGGCGGCCAGATCGCGCAGGCGGGCGTCATCGAGGCCTGACAGCTCTTCCCAGCTGTCGATGCCCGCCCGGCGCAGGCGCTGCTCCTCCCGCCTCAGGTGGGCCGCTGGTTGAAAGGGATGGGCCACCGGGGTCAGGGGGCGTCGCCGGGGCTGCGGGCCGCCAGATCCCGGGTGGTTTCCGCCAGCACCACGGGCCGGGCCAGACCCGGCTCGACGGCCTCGACCCGGCGCAGCCGCACCCGCACCTCGCCGCCACTGCCGCGGCCGCCGCCGCGCAGGTTGCGGGCCACCTGCTCGAGGGTGGGGGCCACCGCCTCCGCCCCGAGGTTCGCCGGCGCGGCGGCGATCACCAGATCTGTGCCGTTGTCGAAGACCACCGGCACCTGGATCGCCCCCGGGACGCTCACCCGGGGGTTGTAGCTGATGGCGAAGGCGAGGCAGGAGAGCGACAGCAGGGCCGTGAAGCTGGTGATCCCCACCAGGCGGAAGCGGATGCCCCACCGGGCGAGGAATCCGGCGACGGTGAGCACCGCCAGCACCCCGCTGGCGGCACCCAGCCAGGTGCCGGCCACGAACAGGATCGGATCAGCGGCCATGGGGCTGGGGAAGGCGTGACAAGCCCCCTATATTGCGGCCGCCCATGGACGGCGACCGACCCCGGTGGATGCGAGGGAAGCCTGACAGTCGGCCCTGGCCTGCCCGCCGGCGTGTGTGGAAGGGGCTTCTCGCCGTCGGTTTCCTGGGGGCGGGCCTGGGGGTCGGGGTCTTCTGGTTCGATCGCGTCGTCGCCGACCTCTACGGCCGTTTCCGGCCCGCCCTGGAGCGCCAGGTGGGCATGGCGATGGGCCGTCCCCTGGTGCTGGGCCCCTACCGGGGCCTGCGGCCCGACGGCCTCTGGATCGGCCCCAGCCGCTTCCTGAGCGGCCCCAGGGACACCTCCACGGCCGCCGTGGCGGGACTGCGGGTGCGCCTCGATCCGCTGGCCAGCCTGGCCCTGCGGGGGCTGGTGCTGGATCTGGGCCTCGAGCGGGCCCGGGCCGAGCTGCGCCGCAATGCCAGTGGCCAGTTCTGGGTGCTCGGCGCCGTCCCCCCGGGGCGGGAGCCTCCGCGGATCCACCTGCGCCTGGGCCTGCTCCAGCCCGCCGACCTGCGGCTGTGGGGAGCCGGAGCGACGGCCCTGCCCCTCGACCTGAGGCTCTCGGGCCAGGTGGCCCTGCGCCTGCACCGCCGCGCGATCGACCTGGGCCTGCGTCTGGCGCCCCCCCCCGGCCAGGGCGGCGGCTCGCTGCGGCTGGACGGAGAAGGCCAGTGGCAGACGCAGCGCTGGCAGGGCCGGCTGACGGCCCGCCGCCTGCCGCTGGCCCTGCTGCGGCCCCTGCTGCCGGCAGGGGACCGGGCCGGGGGCAGCCTGGCCGGGGAGGCCGATGGCCGTGTGGGCTTCCGCCTGCAGCGGGGCCTGGCCCGCTGCGAGGGGGGTCTTGAGCTGCGGGACGTGCGCTGGCGGCTGGGCACCGGCGCCACGCCGCTGACGGCCGAGCGGCTGCCCCTCACCTGCCGCGGGCGGGCCCTGACCCTGCCCGCCAGCCCCTGGCGCTTCGGCCCCTGGGGCGGCCGCCTGACGGCCCGGGCCGATGCGGATCGCCACCTGGCCCTGCAGCTCGAAGCCCAGCCACCGCCCCGCCATCCGCTCGGGCGCCAGCCGCTGAAGGCCGACCTCCAGGGGAGCTGGGGGGAGGGGCTCCTGCGCCTCAGCCGGCTCGATGGCCGCCTGGGAAGCTCGACCGTGCGGGCCAGCGGCAGCGTCGGCCGCTCCCTGGCCCTGGACGCCCGCTGGCGCCTCGATCCCGCCGACGTTCCCGCCGCCTCCCGCCTGCCGGACTGGGCGCGGCAGCCCCTGGCCGGTCGCCTGCGGGTGGACGGACGGCTGGCGGCTCCGCGCCTGCGGCTGGAGACGGGCCAGGCCTCCCAGCCGCTCCTGGGGCCCTGGCAGGCGGCCCTGGTCTGGAGCGACAAGCTGCTGCGGCTGGAGCGCTTCGGCGCCGACCGCCTCACGGCCACGGCCCGACTGCCCCTGGCGCTCGAGGCGGGCAAGGGCCTGGTGGCCGGTCCGCTGCTGGCCCGGGTGGACGTGCGCAACTACCCCCTGGCCCGCCTCGATCCCCTGCTGGGCACCACCCTGCAGGGCCGGCTGGATGCGGCGGGCACGATCGCCGGTCCCCTGGCGGAGCTGCGTCCCGACCTGCAGCTGCGCCTGCAGGAGCCCGGCGCCGGCCCCCTGCGGCTGCGGGAGACCTGGCGCGGGCGCCTGCGGGACCGGTCCCTCGACCTGACCACGGTGGCGCCGGCGCCGGATGGACGCCTCGCGGCCCTCCTCGACCGCCGCTGGCAGCCGGTGCGGGCCGCCATCCAGCGGGACGGCGGCGTGCTCAGCCTCCAGGGCCGGCCGGCGGACTACCGCTGGCTGGCCCGCGCCTTCCCCCTGCGGGGTCTGGCGGTGGCCACCGGTCCGCAACGCCGCCTCCGCCCCCTGCAGGGGGACCTCAGCGGCAGCGGCCGGCTGGGGCTGCAGCCGCTCGGTTTCGACGGCCGGGTGGAGCTGCTGTCGCCCGAGTTCCTGGGGGTGGGGGGCCGGCGCATCCAGGCCGATGTGCAGTACGACGACCGCCGTTACCAGGTCAAGGGCGTGATCGAGCCCCTGGGCCAGGGCCGGATCGCCGCCACGGTGTCCGGCCGCTGGCGGGGCCCGTTCCGGGCCCGCTTCAAGGCACGCCAGCTCTCCACCCTCCTGTTCCGCCAGTTCACCGACGCCTGGCCCATCTGGCGCGGCGCGCCGGCCCCGGCCCGGGGGCGGGCCAGTGACCTGGGCACCCTGGTGGTCGACACCATGGCCGGCACGGTCACCGACCAGCTGCGCGCCCTGGCCGAGGCCGAGGAGCGGGTCGCCGCCCGGGTGCAGGAGGCCAGCCGGGCCAGCCGGGCCGAGAAGCTGGAGCGGCTGCAGGCCCGGATCGATGCCGACCTGCTGCTCAGTGGCCCGGACTTCGCCCGGACCCGGGCCGACCTGCGGGCCACCGGCCACCTCTGGTTCAACCAGGGCGACCGGGCCCAGGCCCTCGCCGGCAAGCCCTTCGAGGTGCGGCTGGAGGGGCCGCTCAGCGGCGGCAGCGGTCGCTTCAGCCTCGCCGACCTGCCCCTGTCCCTGCTGGCCCTGCTCACGCCGCTGCCGGACAACCTGCTCGGCAGCCTGGCCGCCAAGGGGCGCTACCGGTTGGGCGGCCCCCGTCCCGAGCTGGCCCTCGACCTGGCGCTGGTGGAGGGGCGCCTCGGGGAGCAGGCGCTGGAGCTGGAGCGGGGGCGGGTGGAGCTGAAGGCCGAGGGGATCGGGCTGGATCTGGCCCTGCGGGCCGAAGGGGCCTCCCGCAGCGTCGACCTGGCGGGCACCATCCCGCTGGTGGCGTCCCAGCAGGGGCTGGAGCTGCGCCTGGCCACCCGGGGCGACGGCCTGCGCTTCCTCACCCGCCTGGGGGGCCAGGCCTTCGAGTGGCAGGAGGGCGGCGCCGACCTGCAGCTGCTGGTGCGCGGCAGCCTCGACGATCCGATCGCCAACGGCTTTCTGCGGCTGCGGGACCTCCGCTGCCGCTTCATCGGCCAGGAGGTGCGGGAGGTGGACGCAACGATCCTGTTCGATTTCGAGCAGCTGGTGGTGCAGGAGTTCCGGGCCCGGGTGGGGCCCCAGGGGCTGGTGGGCGGCGAGGGCCGCCTCGGGCTGTTCCGGCCCCTGGCCCAGGAGCGGACCCTGCAGGTGACGCTGGAGCAGGTGCCCTTCAAGGTGCCGCGGCTGGCGGCGGTGGGCCACGGCCAGCTCCACCTCAGCGGCAGCCTGGTGGCCCCGGTGCTCGGCGGCGACGTGGCAATCAGCCGCGGCACCATCAACGTCCAGCCCGGCGAGCTGGCGGCCAGCGAGCCCGTGTCCGACCAGCCGGTCCAGCCGCGGACCATGCCCGAGCTGCTGGAGTCGAAGTGGAACTTCCAGCAGCCCCTGGTGCTGCTGGGCCCCGATGTGGAGTCCACCACCGCCGAAGCCCTGCGCTCCTCGGTGCCCCGCTTCCCCTACCTGGCCTTCCAGGACATGATCCTGCGGCTGGGGCCCGATCTGCGGGTGGTGATCCCCAACATCGCCAACTTCACCACCGCCGGCCAGCTGCGGATCGCCGGCCGCCTGGATCCCTCCCTGAGGGCCTCCGGGGTGGTGCGGCTGCTGGGGGGGCGCCTGAACCTGTTCACCACCAGTTTCAGCCTCGATCCCGATGCCCCCAACGTGGCGATCTTCACCCCCTCCCTGGGGCTGGTGCCCTACCTGGACATCGCCCTGCGCACCCGCATCTCCGACAGTCTCAGCGTGCTCTCCCCGTCCGGGGTGGGGGACGTGGGCCCCTCGGTGCAGAACGCCCCCAACCAGGCCGGCCTCTCGGCCCTCAACCAGCTGAACCTGATCCTGGTGGTGGTGTCGGTGAGCGGTCCCGCCGACCGCATCGCCGAGAACCTCCAGCTGCGCAGCAGCCCGCCCCTGCCGCAGGAGCGGCTGGTGGCCCTGATCGGCGGCAACTCCCTGGCGGGTCTGAGCGGCGGCGGGGCCGGGGCCGCCCTGGCCACGGTGGTGGGCCAGACCCTGCTGTCGCCCCTGCTGTCGTCCCTGAGCGATGCCTTCGGCCAGCGGGTGAGCCTGGCCCTCTATCCCACCTACGTGAACCAGGCGATCGACACCCAGCAGGAAGGCACCACCCGGCGGCGGGTGCCGCCCCAGCTGGTGCTCGGCGCCGAGATCGGTGTGGACATCACCAACCGCTTCAGCATGTCGGTGCTGGCGGCCCCGAACCGCTCCGACGTTCCCCCCCAGGTGACCCTCACCTACAAGGCCTCCGACACCTTCAACCTGCAGACCTCCGTCGACACCGAAGGGGCCTGGCAGTCGCTGCTGCAGGTGTTCCTGCGCTTCTGAGGGCGGCGCCCCCCACTGCCGGCGCTCCCCCCACTGGGTAGGGTGCGCCGATGGCGTCGTCCCCCGCACGACCTCCCGGTGAGGCCCAGCTGATCGGCATCGATCTGGGGGGCACGGCCATCAAGCTGGCCCGCTGCGACCCGCAGGGCACCGTGCTCGCCGAGGCCGAGGTGCCCACGCCCCGGCCCGCAGTGCCGGGGGCGGTCTGCATGGCCCTGGCCGAGGCGGTCGAGGCGATCGACCCCGACCGCCTCGCCGACCGGGTGGGCATCGGCCTGCCGGGGCCCTGCGACACGGCCGGCCGGGTGGCGCGGATCTCCATCAACCTGCCGGGGTGGCGGGATGTGCCCCTGGCCGCCTGGCTCGAAGCCCGGCTGGAGCGGCGGGTGATCCTGGGCAACGATGCCAACGGCGCCCTGCTCGGTGAGGCCTGGCTGGGGGCGGCCCGGGGCGCAGGCGACGTGCTGCTGCTCACCCTGGGCACCGGTGTGGGCGGGGCGGTGCTGCTGGAGGGCCGGCTGTTCACCGGCCACGGCGGCGCGGCGGCCGAACCGGGCCTGATCGGTGTCGACCCCGATGGCCCGCCGTGCCGCAGCGGCAACCGGGGCTCCCTGGAGCAGTTCTGCAGCATCGGCGGCCTGGCCCGCCTCAGCCCGCTCGATCCACGCGAGCTCTGCCGCCGCGCCGACGCCGGCGACACGGAGGCCCTGGCGGTGTGGCAGGCCTACGGACGCCCCCTCGGTGTGGGGCTGAGCTCATTGCTCTATGTGCTCACTCCGGAGCTGGTGCTGATCGGCGGGGGCCTCAGCGCCGCCAGCCACCACTTCCTGCCGGCGGTCTGGCGGGAGGTGGAGGAGCGGGTGCTGGCGGTGAGCCGGGAGGGATTGGTGATCCGTCGCTGCGCCCTCGGCAACGGTGCCGGCCGGCTGGGGGCGGTGCGGCTGGCGCTGGACCGCTTGGGATGATGGGGGCCATGAGCCAGACCATCCCTTCGCCTGCCAGCGTCGTGCCGGAGCCCGACCCCCAGCTGCTGCAGCGGGCCGCGGCCGTGCGTCGGGCCGCCATGGCCCTGGGCCAGGCCAGCGACGCCGAACGCCGTGGCGCCGTGGCGGCGATGGCCGACGCCCTCGATGCCGCCAGCGCCGGGATCCTGGAGGCCAACCGGGCCGACCTGGCCGCGGCAGCGACCGAGGGTCTGGCGCCGGCCCTGGTGGCGCGCCTCAAGCTGGATGGCCCCAAGCTGGCGGGCGCCATCGCCGGGGTGCGGCAGGTGGCGGCCCTGGAGGATCCGGTGGGCCGGCGCCAGCTGCACACCGAACTCGATGAGGGGCTGGTGCTGGAGCGGCTGAGCGTGCCCCTGGGGGTGCTGGGGGTGATCTTCGAGGCCCGGCCCGATGCGGTGATGCAGATCGCCTCGCTGGCGATCCGCTCCGGCAACGGCGCCCTGCTCAAGGGGGGACGGGAGGCCAGCCGCAGCTGCCAGACGATCGTGGCGGCCCTGCAGCGGGGGCTGGCCGGCAGCGCCGTCGACCCCGGCTGCCTGGAGCTGCTCACCAGCCGCGAGGAGAGCCTGGGGCTGTTGCGGCTCGATGGTCTGGTGGACCTGATCATCCCCAGGGGGTCGAATGCCCTGGTGCGCTTCATCCAGGACAACACCCGCATCCCCGTGCTGGGCCACGCCGACGGCATCTGCCACCTGTATGTGGATCGGGCCGCCGATCCGGCCCTGGCCCTGCGCATCGCCCTCGACAGCAAGACCCAGTACCCGGCGGCCTGCAACGCCATCGAGACCCTGCTGGTGCACCAGGCCATCGCCCCGGCCTTCCTGGCGGCGGCGCTGCCGGCCTTCGCCGCGGCGGGTGTGGAGCTGCGCGGTGATGCCGGCGCCTGCGCCCTGGGGGTGGCTCAGGCCGCCGGGCTCGGCGCCTGGGACACGGAGTACTCGGATCTGATCCTCAACGTGAAGGTGGTGGAGGACCTGGAGGCGGCCCTGGAGCATGTGCGCCGTCACGGCTCCCGCCACACCGATGCGATCGCCACCACCGACCCGGCGGCCGCCGACCGGTTCCTGCGGGCGGTGGACAGCGCCGGGGTGTTCCTCAACTGCTCCACCCGCTTCGCCGACGGCAACCGCTACGGCTTCGGCGCCGAGGTGGGCATCAGCACCCAGACCCTGCCGCCCCGGGGGCCGGTGGGGCTCGAGGGGCTGGTCACCTACCGCTACCGGCTGCGGGGCGAGGGCCACATCGCCGCCGACTACGCCGATGGCACCCGGCAGTTCAGCCACCGCCCCCTGCCCCTGTGACCGAGGCGATCCATGTGCGGGGCCTGCGGGTGTGGGCCCATGTCGGGGTGTACGAGCACGAACGGCGCCACGGCCAGTGGTTCGAGCTGGCCTTCTCCCTGGGGGTCGATCTGGGCGCCGTGGCCCGCAGCGACGACCTGAGCCAGGGCTTCGACTACGGCCGCGGCATCGCGGCGCTGCAGGAGCAGGCCCGCACCGTCCGCTGCCTCACCCTGGAGCACTACAGCGAGCGGATCCTCGATCTGCTGGAGGACTGTTACGGGCCGATCCCGCTGGCTCTGGAGCTGAGCAAGTGCCAGGTGCCGGTTCCCGGCTTCGACGGCAGCGTGGCGGTGAGCCGCAAGCGGCGCTGGGGGTGAGGGGCGTCGGGGAGCACACCATGAACGGTCGGCCAGAGGCGAGACTCCCGTCGGTGCGACCGCATCCGATGACGACGGACCCACTGCCTGAACCGCCGGAGGGGGCCTCCCGACCTGACGGGCGCCGCCTGCAGCGGGCCACCGGCCTCGGCGGAGCCCTGGTCATCGGCCTGGGTTCGATCCTGGGAACCGGTGTGTTCGTGAGTCTGGCCCTGGCGGCGCAACCGGCCGGCGAGGCCCTTCCCCTGGCCATCCTGCTGGCGGCCCTGCTGGCGGGAGCCAACGGGCTCTCGGCCGCCCAGCTGGCGGCGGTGATGCCGGTCAGCGGTGGCAGCTACGAGTACGGCCGCCGCCTGCTCTCGCCCCTGGCCGGCTTCGCGGCAGGCTGGCTCTTTCTTTGTGCCAAGACGGCGTCGGCAGCGGCGGCGGCCCTCGGCCTGGCCGCCTATCTGGGGGCCCTGCTGGGGGTGGATCCGCTCGTCGTGCGCTGGTGGCCGCCGCTGGCAGTGGGGCTCATCACCGCTGCCGCCCTGGGGGGACTGCGGCGCAGCCAGTGGCTCAACAGCCTGTTGGTGGGGAGCACCCTGCTCAGCCTCCTCCTGTTCGTGGCAGGGGCGGCCTCTCTGCCGTCCCTGCCTGGCGCCGCCATGGCCTCGGCCCCCACAGCAGCGGGCCTTGCCCAGGCTACGGCCCTGGTGTTCGTGGCGTTCACGGGCTACGGCCGCATCGCGACGATGGGTGAGGAGGTGCGACGGCCCGAGCGCACCATCCCCCGGGCGGTGCTGCTCACCCTGGCGGCGGCGCTTCTGCTGTATCTGGCAGTGGCCTCATCGGCCCTGCGACTGGCCGGCCCGATCGGCCTGGCCAGCAGCGTGACGGCGGCGGGACACCCGTCGGCCGGGGCGCCGGCCCCGCCCCTGGCCCGCCTGCTGCTGGAGGCGGGCTGGCCCTGGGGCAGCTGGATCGTGGCTCTGGGGGCCACCCTCGCCCTGGCGGGGGTGCTGCTCAACCTGATCCTGGGGCTTTCGCGGGTGTGGATGGCGATGGGCCGTCACGGCGACATGCCGACGGGCCTGGCGGCGCTCGACGCGGCGGGCACCAGTCCCAGGACGGCCGTACTGCTGAGCGGGGCCCTCGCTGCCCTGCTCAGCATGAGCGGCCGGCTGGAGCTCACCTGGGGATTCAGCGCCTTCACGGTGCTGGGCTACTACGCCATCACCAACCTCTGCGTCCTGCGCCTCGAACCACAGCAGCGCCGCTTTCCGGTGGTTCTCGCCTGGCTGGGACTGATCACCTGCCTGGGGCTGGCCTTCCAGGTGTCTGCAGAGGCCTGGCTCAGCGGCCTTGTGGTGTTGGGCCTGGGCCTGCTGTGGCGCTGGGGTTACCACGGAGTCCGGAGCGGTCCCTCCTGCTGACTCTGCAGGGGTTGGTGCCGGAACGTCGACTAGGGTGAGCCCATCGGGGCGTGGCGCAGCTTGGTAGCGCGGGTGCTTTGGGAGCACGAAATGAGCCAAGCAGATCCCAGTCATACCAAGCCTTGTTAGGGATTGAGTTCAAAGTTGAGAGCTGCTGAGAGCTGAGCAGGTGTTCAGCCAGAGGAGGCCTGGGATGTATGGGACAACTGACCAAAGCTCATCGACGGGTACCCATCAGACCGAGCAGATAAGGCCACTCTGAGGACGTTCAGATTGGGCGGTAGTGTCGATCACCACTGGGGTCTGCAGGGCACCCAGCCCGCCTTCGGCTTCTCGCCCCAGAGCTTCAGGGCCTCAACCCGGGTCAGCTCCCGGCGTGATTTCAGCAACGGGATCTCCTGATCAGGAAGCAGCTCGCCGCTGGTGATCTCCAGCAGTTGCACCAAGCGCTCCCAACGGGTCGGGCGAAAGCGCAGCACCTGGCGGCCGTCGCTCAGCCATCCCTCCTGCGGGCTCAGGGGAACACGCGGTGATCGGGCGCTCATGCCTCTTGGAGCCTGGCTTCGATCAAGCGGCAGCACTCGTCCACGTCGCTCGCGCACTCCACCCCCTTGCCGAGCGAGCAGAAGAAGTCCCGCCACAGCGGCGGGACCGCCAGCAGGATTAGGGGCCTGCCCCCATTGAGGGCATGGGCGGCTTCTGATGCTGTGCCGGGGCCGCCGCCCCCGCAGATCACCACCACATCGGCGCTGAGCACGTTGATGACGTTGCGGGCCTTGCCCATGCCGGTGAACACGGCCAGATCCAGCTCCGCCGTGTGTTGCCTCTCCTCTTCGTTGCCTTCATCGGGAAGCACCCCCACCACCAGGTGCCCCTCCACCCGGGCCGCGCCACGGCTGGCCGCCGCCATCACACCCGCCGGTCGGCCACCGGTGAGCAGCACCCACCCCCGGGCGCTGATGCATTCCCCCAGTTCCTCGGCCAGGGCCATGGCCTCGGGGGAGGCGCCGTCTCCGGCCCCCATCACACCAACCACCGCACGACGTCTGCTCATGCCACCTTCGGGCACCAGCCCCGCTGGCGCGTCATGTCCTCGGTCCAACCCTGGCAGCGGCGGGTGAGGTGCTCCCCATGGGCCAGCAGGCCCTGGTGCAGCTGGCAGGTCAGCACCGGAATGCAGTTCACCCCGGCGTGGTGGCGAAACCAGTGGCAGGCCATGCAGACCTTGCCGCTGCGGCTGGCTTGCAGGACCTCTTGATCCAGATAGGGCCATCCCTCGATGGGCTGCTCCAGGGAGCCACCGGCTCCCGAGGTGGAGCGGCGCAGGCGGTAGCCCATGGCAGCCCTTGGCAAGTACGCTCGTACTAGCATGGGGGAGCCATCTCTGCTGCTCCACTGGATCCCTCCGCAAGGACTTTGCGGAGCGCCTGGATGCGGCTCGCGAGCTCTTCGAAGCGAAGTCCTGCTCCATAGGCCCGAATCAGAGGCTGGAGCCCGATCGAACGGCGTTCGCCGTGCAGCTTGGCGGTGGGCACCACCCAGAAGCGCCACTGACTGAGCTCCTGAGGGTTAACCAGGTCGGGGTCCTCCTCGGCCAGCAGACAGAAGACGTAGGCGGTGGCCACGCGCTGCTCGATCGGGAAGCTGATCGTGCTCGGGCGTGTCTGCTGCCAGGACTGCACGAAAGCCGCCGACTTCACCTCCAAGGTGATGGTGCCGAACGTCACATCCACCTCGGCCCACTCGACACGATGCTGCCCAGGATCGATGCCAAGCGCCCGATGGACGAGCCACTCGGCATAGGCGCCACGGGTGCGGTTCTCCAACAGGTGGCCGGAATTCCAGCGGAGGAACGCGTCGAGGTCTGACATGGAGGGCTCGGAGCGTGACTGCTGGGGGGTCTGTTGACTTTCCAACTCCCCCACGGGTTGCGGCGGACGCGAGCTTGGTGGCAAGGTTGAGCTGCGGTTACGCAATAAACAGCCCTGCAGCCACCCGCTTCACTCCTCTTCCTCAGACCCGCCAACGGGAATCAGCCGGATTTGCTTGCGTCCGAGCTTGATCTCGAACTCATCGCCGGGCCTGAGATCAAGCATGGAGGTATACGCCTTGCCCACGAGGAGGTTGCCATTGCCCTGCACCGTGGCGACGTAGCTCAGACGCCGGCCACCTTTCCCCTTACCGTTGCCGCCACCGTCGCCGAGGCTGACGCCCTTGGCCTCAAGCAGGGCCTCGTAGAAAGCGGTGAAGTTCAGCCGTTCGCTGCCGTCCTTCTTGGTGCTGACATAGCCGGCGGCTCGAACCAGGTCGGATTTGGAGGCATCGCCGAGCTCCTTGACTTTGGCGAGGAGGTCAAGTCCAGTGAGGGGCATGGATACTAAAAGTGATTATGGTCACGTTAACGCACTGGCGAATGGGCTCCCGGATGGGACTTTGCGGCTCACAGTCACCGATGAAAGATCTCTGGTGGTGTTTCCTGGATCTGTTGCCCCCCCGAGAACGGAGCGAATGGAAGAAGGGTGCATTCTGCAGAAGCAATTCACCGCTTGGCCTTCGCACCACTCATTTCGTGCTCGGGGGGGGGGGGGGGAGGTGATTGGCCCTGCGTGGAAGCCCAGGAAGGACGGGACTCCGATCTTCGTGGTCAGCCTCACGCCACGTCTGCATTGAGTTGTTGAAAACTATCCGAAGTCCAGAGAATCCGGCGGCAAGAGAGCTCGGTCCAAGTATTGATCCAAGATGCTTCCAGGCAGTAGTGGACCTTCCGTGAAGGCAAGTCCAACAAGTGTTATGTGACTCAAGCTATTCACCCACCTCACATTGGCAGACAGGACAAGAGCCTGATCGACTTCATGATCGCTTACGTCAAGAAGCACTTCATCATTGGCGGTCACATCAAGTGGCCCACGGCGGACAACGCAGGCACCTGCTCTACTAATGTCGCCAATCGTCACGTACGCCTTGCGACCCGAGGGCATCTGGACGCAGGCAGGCACGCCAGCAGGCAGAATGTGTCGTGGAACACACCGCAGATCTTCGTTTTCCACTCTGGCACCCGTTCGCCTAAATAAGCTCATGTTAAGGAGAGACTCACTCTTACTTAAGGTTACACTGTGCTCGTCTACCACGTTGAGGAACTTGAGCCGCCGACCTTCGGCGGTGGCTTTGAGTTAGAGATCCATCGCCCAACCTGGTGAGGGTGCGCCGTCTGGTGGAGTCGTATTGAGCATTCGGCGGGCCGGTCCCGCTTCTGTTTTCTCCGGGTGAGTCGCTGGAGCCCTCGCTCCCAACAGAGCCGGAGTGATGGAACCGATCGATAGGTCCTTGCATCGAGTCCGTCACGGCTGATATGCGAAGGTCCGTCGTCCTCGGGAGGTGTTGGGCCGCTCCACCTACCGCAGTCAGCAGGCGGATGAGCGTCCCCCCCCCGCCTCTAAGCCGGACACCCGGACAGGCCAGACAGGGCTCTGCCCCCCCTCTCAGAGTTGTCTGCTCTGCAAGGTATGGAGGGGTCTCATCAATTGTCTGATGGTGGGGTGTCCGCCTTGTCCGGCAGTCCGGGCTGAGCTGGGGACTGGGGAGAAGGTGGAGGATTCGCCCTGTCCGGAGCGTGGTGACTCCCTGTCCGCCCTGTCCGAGCCCGACCGTGGTTGCCCCACCTGCCAGTCGTGGGCATAGGTTCAGGTTCTCGGGGGAATGTCTGTGACGGGCGTTGCAGGCGGGACCAAGGATGGCGTCAGGATCGGCATCATTGGTTAACCACCTGTGCGCCCCCCCTCCCCCCGAGGCCGTTCAGTCGTTCCCTTTATGGCCTGCTTCCTCTACTGCCTCACCAGGATCCAGTCCGCGCTGTCGGCGGCGATTTCCTGGAGCGTCTTTCGGCCACAGATCGCCTCCATGGGGACCCTGGCCTTGAACTCGGGGCTGTGGATTCGGAGTTTCCTCATGGGTGGGAGCTCCTGGATAGACGGCACCCCGCATCACTGGTTAGCGATGGACAGTGTCCAAAAAAGCCAGACCACTCATAAAGCTCCGAGGCCGTCGCCCTGGGCTACCAGTGCTTAACCAATCTTGTTCTTGCCCACCGAGGGTTCGCGCTGCCTCATGGTGTTGTCACGGCCGGACACGGGGTCTTCGCCGAGCACGTAGGTCGCACCTGGCCAATCCGTTCGTGTGCCAGATCTGATAGATTGAAAGGTGGAGGCAAGGGAACAAAAGTACACACTTACCTAGGAGACGTTTGATGGAAACGAAAGGTCAAATGGGTGTTGAGATACAGAAGGACCAAGAGACAATCTTGCAGAAGCCAATTGGCACCGGGGCCGGCGGCTGCACCTTGGTGCAGATCAGCGGACCAGGCGGCGTGAGATTTGAGTGCCGGGGGTCTTGCGGCTTGTGGGATAAGTTCCTCGGCCGGTCATGCGGAAAAATTGTTCAAAATGCAGGCGGCGGGGTGCAGGTATTCTGTGCTTGCAGCGGCGGTTGGTGGGATAGCCTTCGGAGCTAGTCGTTGCTGACTCCGGCCAATAAGTTCTCGACTCAACTTTGCATATACGCATCACGGCTCGTTGACACCCCGCAAAAGGAGCAAGTTATGGCCATTAATAAACCATTCGCATTGAGCCAAGAGGCTTACGATGATCTTGTCGCTTCCGCTGTTGACGCCACGCCTCAAGTCATCGCGCGGCAAAAGGGAAACCAGACGCCCGGCGGCTGCACACTCGTAGTCGTAGTCACGCCGGGAGGTGGAGGCACTAGCGGCTGTGGCGGTTCATGCGGAATCTGGGATCGATTCCTCGGCAGAAGCTGCGTGATGGTTGGGTCAACCACGCCAGGCGGCCTTGAGACTTCTTGCATCTGCACCGGCGGCTGGTTCGAAAGGATCTTCGGATAATGGAGCATCCCGATCCACCATTTTCAGGCGTAAACAATGTGATCATGGCAAACGATGACCTCACTCCCGATCCTTAAACAATTAGGTCAAGGGCTATCAGATCAATCTGATAGTTTCTGAGATAGGGGACTCCCCTCAGGCATGCCCCTCCCCATCATGTTCCAAGGCATCAAACCTAGCTGCCAGAACCATATCGGAGCGGGTCAGTCCATCAGACTTATGGGTGTAGATGATGGCTTCCGCATAACCCCATCCAAGTTTGAAGTCGGCATGGTGACCCTGCTTATCACAGATGGCGCCAGCGCTTCGCACCCATTCAAGAGCTAAGCTGAAATTCTGGAAGTTCCAAACCCTGTGCAAATGATGTCCATCGACCACTTCCCATCCGGGAAGCTCGCCTAGGAGATCACTGATCTCACCTGGGGTCAGCGTGGGGCCACCGTCTTGACACGGAATGCAGGCTTCGTTACTTAATTGCACGGTTCCACCCTTACAGTTCGGCTTATGGGCAGGATAGCGATGAAGAGGCTGACCTAAGGCGCGTCCTTAAGCGTTCTCAAGAACAAAACTTGTCCGCTTCTGCGAAAACGAATCAACTGCAGCAGATCTGATGCGAGGTCCACATGAGCGCAGCGGCTTCTTGTTCTCCTACGTCGCGATCGAGGAGTGGGTCCCGACCAGTCATCCGCAATATCGGATCCGGCCCTCGATCGGCTCAATCAAACTTGGGGGAAGCCACAGCGGCTAGGCGACGACTCCCTGGCTGCAACCGTGTTGAGCAGCAGAGGTAGTTCAGATCAAACTATCGGGGCTTGCCCGATCCAGGACCTCCAGCAGCTTTGCGAACACCCGCCGGACCTCCGGTCCTTTCTCAGGGTTGTGGACCGCGCCAAAGGCACGGGCGGTCATGCGGCTTTCAATTTCCTGGAAGGTGTTGGTCGTGTTCATGAGCAGTTGGATGGAGATGTCGGCGGTTGAGAAAGGCATGGGACTTAAGGGGGCAGAGGCCGAGAGGCAGGGACTGCATCCAGAGTTCCCGGCAATGGTCGTGGGGTGTGTGGGCGGAACCATCAGGACGTGGGTCAACCCATGCCCCCCGAGAACGCAAGCAAAGAGGTGTGAGATTGAGCGGCGGCGCCGGATCGAACGAGCTGGGCTGAGCCTTGGCGAAATGAGGAGCGCTCTGGGGGAGAGGTGGATGGTCTACAGAGAGGCAATGGCCATCACCACGATGCCGGGTCCGTGCTCTCGTGGGATGCGAGAGGTGGGGGAAAGTGAATGGACCGCCCAGGAAGGAGCGGAGCAGATCTCCGTGGTTAACCAACGGTATTGCTCCCCCCGAGAGCGTTCCGACCCTTGCCTCAATGGCTCGCGTAAGCCCCCGAAGCCCACGCGACTACCGGCCTCCAGCAAATGCGTCTTCGACTGGCTCGGTGAATCGTGCTCACCGCATTGCCGGGGACAATCTCCTGGAGCCGTTCGCGACCGCTAATCGCCTCCATGGCGACCCTGGCCTTGAACTCGGAGCTGTGTGATCGGCGTTTGTTCACGGGGGCATAGCCCCTCTCAGGAACGGTGCCCAGCCTGAGAGATTTAAGATGGGTCCTGTCAATAAAGTCCAGACCACCTTACCCAGGCCAAGTATTCCCCCACGGTGGGTCATAGCCATGCCAATCAGTGCAATCTGCTCAAGACTGACCGCGCCAAGACTATCGGCTAATACATTCAAACTCTCGCGAGATCAGCATCTTATTGTTGGCTTGGCTTTCTTCAGGAATCAGGCCATGTGGACGTTGCGGAGATACTGGGTCAATCTCGATCTCGCTTGTGACCGTAATTATGTAATTACCAGGACCTGAATACGAAGGTGATATTGATCTTGGCTGTATGGCATGAGTATCTCCAAGAGTTTGGCTTTGTCCAGGCTGGAGAGTGGCTGTTGTTAAGGTGCCCCGTGCATCGATGCTCAGACTTGATGATTCAAAAATGCCGGTAGTAGGATTCTGCTTTTCGATAAATGCATTTGATAGCACGATAACGGTAGAAGGTGGTGCCGTATAACGGCCCCTATTCATCACAATAATCTCCGTTGCGTAGTTGTCACACGACACCGTAAGTCCAAGAATAGAAGAGGGCTGAATGTCCAGGTCAGCCAAGGCCGAGGAGTTGAACCGTCGATTCCGTCCAAAGTCATTTAGTGGCATTCCAATCCCGATGGCGCTTATTCCTTGTTTACCAGTTTTCACAGCGGGTTGAGCGACCGCGGTTTTCATGCCAAATATCAAAGCAAGAAATGCCGAAGCGCAAATGCTCTGACGCATCTTCGAAGTCACAATGTCTACACACATATGATTGTCATTATTGCAAGACTGTGGGTTGAGACGGCCATTGGTAGCAAATTGTCACGCCTCCCCCTGTACATACCCATTAGGCGCAGATGCTTCATTGACTACCTAACTATATATTTCTGTTCAGCCAGTGAGTTCCTGCTGGCATGCGTGACTAGGTGTTGAGGGACCAACGGTTCTGGAGCGTTACAGCTCACTTTTCCTCGTCAGCCCCACCAGCAGGAATCAGCCGGATCTGCTTGCGACCGAGCTTGATCTCGAATTCATCGCCGGGCTCGAGATCGAGCATGGCGGTGTACGCCTTGCCCACCAGCAGGTTCCCATTGCCCTGCACTGTGGCGACGTAGCTCAGACGCCGGCCACCCTTCCCTTTGCCATTGCCACCACCGTCGCCAAGGCTCACACCCTTGGCCTCAAGCAGGGCCTCGTAGAAAGCAGTGAAGTTGAGCCGTTCACTGCCGTCCTTCTTGGTGCTGACGTAGCCGGCGGCGCGAACCAGATCGGACTTGGAGGCATCGCCGAGCTCTTTGACTTTCGCGAGGAGATCGGATCCTTTGAGGGCCATGTTGGTAAAGAGGCCGTTAGGCGTAATGTAACGCCCTGGCTTATAGGTGCCAGTGCCGGTAGGTGCGGCTGTGAGCTGCTTGAGGGTCATCTTGGAAGGGCGCTGGAGCTGCCGCTCCCCCGTGAGCGAAACCACGAAACAAGGCGCTTTTCAGCTGGAGCCATTCACTGGCTGAGCTGGTGGTCGGCTATGGACTCGCCCCGCGTCAGCAGTTTCGTGCTCGGGGGAGTCGGTGAGGCGGGAGGTGATGACTTGGAGAAGAGGGAAGGAGGGGCTGGGCCGATCTCCATGGTTAACCATCAGCTCCGATCCCCCCCCCCCTGAGAACGTTCCGACGTTGCCTCCATGCCTGCTTTGCTGTTCTTGCCCCAGGTGAACAACTCGCTGGCGCCCTCCAGGAGCTGCTTCTTCCATTGGCTCACCTGGATCGGGCGGACCGCATGGTCGGCGGCGATCTCCTGGAGCGTCTTGCGATCACTGATCGCCTCCATGGCGACCCTGGCCTTGAACTCGGGGCTGTGGGTGCCGCTGGATGCTCATCGGTGGGAGCCCCTTTCAGGCGCGGCACCGCGCCTCAGAGGTTAACGATGGAGCCTGTCCAGAAAAACCAGACCACCTCACGTCTTGCCTCACCGCAGGCAAAAGTAGCAAAGGGGAGCTGACGTCCCCCTAGTACCTGAAGGCAAAGGTTCCTTGATCGAGATGAACTTGGAAATCTCCATCTTGATCCTTTTCCCAGCGGCCCAAGTAGCGCTTGCCCTCCAGGATCACTTCTGCTGAATCATCATTCCACAGGACAACCGTGCGTGTAGTCCCATTGGGCTCAATGACATCGTAGACAAGATGCCCATTGGCATTTCTTCGCGATGTCACCGAACACCTTGAAGGTGCAAGATCGGTAGAATCTTGTGTGAGTTGGAACCAGCATGTCGGACCAGAGGTCGAACGACCGCTAGCTTCTGCAGGTCGTTGAGCTGAGTCGTTTCCGGCATCTTCACTCGAATCAGGGGATTGTGCCGTTTCCGAACGGCTTGGAGGCGAAGGTGGCTTGGCCAGAAAAGTGTTGATGGTGCTGGCTGCCAGTGCAAAATTCAGGCCCTCGCTATCCCGGAGCTTGAAGGTGGCCATGCCAACGACACAGCCTGTGCCATCAAGGACAGGCCCTCCGGAATTGCCCGGGTTAATCGCCGCATCAATCTGGAGGATGGCACCATCATCTCGCAGCCCACTGACAATGCCACGACTGATGCTGAACTCCAGCCCCTTGGGCGCTCCAATAGCAAAGATATCGGTTCCGACATTGACTGCCTCTGGCTTGATCTGAAGCACTTCGCCTCGGATGGCGCGCACTTCCAACAAGGCAAGATCTGTTTCTGCCGAGTTGCCTCCACCGGTGGCGACCACAGCTGCATTGTCCTGGCTGCCATCCGGCCACTTCAATGTCGCCACCTGGCTGCCTTCTACCACATGGGCATTGGTCACGAGAAGGGTGACGCCATCTTGATGGCGAACGACAAAGGCACTGCCTAGGCCATCCGATGTTTCCACAACAGCCACACCGGCCTTCGAGCCGGAGAAGATGGCCTCTGTAGAGAGGTTCTGATTCGTGCAGGGCGGAGCCTGAGGAACAGGAATCTTCGTGGAGTTCGTAGTCTCGACCTTTGGCGGGGTACAACCGGCAAGGCTGAGGGAGATCAGAGAGAGGCCGGTTAAAATCCCAAGAGCTTGGCAGTTCCGCTTCACAGCCGTGACTTGTCCTTTGTGCACGATGCTATGCGGACTGAACCGGTTAGTCCGAAAAACGCAAAGTGCCCTAAAGGGGCTAGCAATCGTTTTTGACAGCACTGCTTGCCTTCCAAGGTTTAGGACCTCAGTTTAGTGAGGGTGAGAGATCAGGGGCAACTCAAGTGGTCAACCGGGCCATGGCTTCAACAAGCCTCATTCACCTCAACGCTTCACACGCCTCCCCATCTCCATCGCCATCTAAATACGTGTGCCCATCGCTCAGCAGCTGCTGGGCTCGCTCCCATGACCCAACATTCCTGCAGTACCACCGCCGCCCCGAGCTCGGACTGGCTCCGCCGTTGATGATTGTGAGGTTCAACGGTCGCTGAGGTCTGGCTGCAGGCTGGCTCTGGGCTCCCCGCCGTGCAGTTCTAAAGTCCCAAGGACGCTGGATGCCTCGGGCAGGATTCCAGATACCGAGCCTGTAGCGCTCGGCAAGCTTCTCTCGATCGAGGTAGGCCCACTGGTCGCACTGCTGCAGATACTGCCGGTAGGCGAAGGCGTTGCCCTGCTGGACCAGGGTGAGGCCGGCGTTCCGCCCGTCGGCGCTGAAGACCTCAGCGACGGTGCGGCCATAGCGGTCTTTGGTCTGAACCTTCAGGGTGACGGTAGAGCTGACAGGGAGGAGTGCTTGGAGGGCTTCCCTCGCCTGCTGCCCGTAGGGGGACTGCGCCATCTCGGGGGCATCGATGCAGGCCACCCGGATCGTGAGCTTCTTCCCGCCGTCCTCGACCCGCAGGGTGTCGCCGTCGCCGACTGAGATCACCGTGGCGGCTGAGGCGGCCAGAGGCGTGAGTAGAGGTATGGCCAGGGCCAGGAGTGGGGCAAGCCGCATCAGTGCTCGGGGGTGTGTCGGGATCTTGGCAGCCCAGCTGCTTCTTCATCGGAAATCTGCCGGCGCAGGGCGATGCGCTCAGCGTGGGTGAGAGGTGGCATGGTTGCGAGGTCGCTGACCTGAAGGGCACGGCGTCGCCCTTAGCCCGCTCGCCCAAGCCAACAGAAGGTGGAGTTGGACGCCCATGCGGTTGACCCCATCCAATGGCCGCCTCCACCGGTATTGAGGTGTGTGCCCTTGGTTCGATGCCCTCCCCCCTCCAACCCCTGGCCAGCAGGGCCGCGACCGGCGGACTGATCGCCGCGGGGCTGCTGGCAGCTGGACTGTTGGCCGCTGCCGCCCTCCCCCGGCAGCAAGCCGCCTCCGCCAAGGACCTCCCCGATCCGGCGGTGGCCGAGACCCCTGCCGGCCGTCCGACGGCAACTGCCACGGCGGTGCTGGCTGGGGGGTGCTTCTGGGGCATGGAGGCGGTGTTCGAGCACGTGAAAGGCGTCAAGGAGGTGGTGACCGGCTACGCGGGCGGCACGGCGGCCACCGCTGATTACGAACGGGTGAGCAGCGGCGACACCGGCCACGCCGAAGGTATCCGCATCACCTACGACCCCTCCCGAGTGAGCTATGGCCAGCTGCTGAAGGTTTTCTTCGCGGTGGCTCACGATCCCACCGAGGTGAATCGCCAGGGGCCCGACGTGGGCAGCCAGTACCGCTCGGCCATCTTCCCCACCGATCCTGAGCAACGGCGGGTGGCGACGGCCTACATCGCCCAGTTGAACCGTTCCGGGGTCTTCACCAAGCCGATCGCCACCACGATGGAGACCTGGCGAGGCTTTACCCCAGCCGAGGCATCCCACCAGGACTTCGTGGCCCGGAATCCCAACCATCCCTACGTAGTGCTCCACGACAAGCCCAAGGTGGCCCGGCTTAAAGCAGAGTTCCCTAGGTTGTACCGATAGGAAGCTTGGCCAAGGCAGAGGCCCCCTCTGCCAGGAAAGTTGACGCCTCTCCATCCTGACCGCTTTTTCCACCAGGGGGCTTGATGGAGCAGAGCAATGCGCCGTTACAGCGAGGCCGTCAAAGCTGATGTGAGAAGGCGGATGAGTCCACCGCACCGGCAGAGCGTGGCCCAGATCTCAGCAGAGCTGGGCATCCACGTGATCACGCTCTACAAGTGGCGGAAGGCCTGGCGGTTGCAGGGCGAGGTGGTGCCGGCCACCCAGAAGGACCCCGAGGGTTGGGGCCCAGCCGACAAGTTCACGGTGGTGCTGGAGACCGCCGGGCTGAACGCGACTGAACTGGGTGGATACTGCCGCGAGCGGGGCCTGTTCCCCGAGCAGGTGGACCGCTGGCGTCAGGCAGCCCAGGATGCCAATGCCCAGCCGCTGCTGACGATGGCCGATCAGAAGGACCTCCAGAAGCGGCACCAGGAGGACCAGCGTGAGATCAAACGGCTCCAGCAGGAGCTGCGCCGCAAGGACAAGGCCCTGGCGGAGGCGGCGGCACTGCTGATCGCCTCAAAAAAGATCCAGGCCTACTGGGGGCGAGGACGAGGGGGATTGACTGCGGCGGCCGATCGCCGTAAGGCCCTGGAGATCCTCGATGCCGCCATGGCGGCCGGTGCGCGGGCCCGAGAGGTGGCCGCTTTGCTGAGCGTGGGGCTCACCACGCTGCAGCGCTGGCGGCGGCAGTTCGTGGGTGATGGGGGCGGCCTGGACGGCCGTAAAGGCAGTCGCCGCCTGGTGTCTCACCGGCTCAGTGACGAGGAGCGCCAGCGGATCCTGCTCACCTGCAACCAGAGCGAGTTCGCGGCGTTGCCACCGGGGCAGATCGTGCCGATCCTTGCCGATCGCGGGATCTACATCGGCTCTGAGCGCAGCTTCTACCGCGTGCTTCATGACCATGGCCAGGCCCATCGCCGTGGCCGTGCCCGGCCGCCCCAAGGGCCCCGGCCGGTGCCGCGGCTGGAGGCCAGAGGGCCCAATCAGGTCTGGAGCTGGGACATCACGTACCTGCCCACCAGCGTGCGTGGCGTCTGGCTGTACCTCTACCTGGTGATCGACGTCTGGAGCCGCAAGGTGGTGGCCTGGGATGTCGCCGAGCGGGAGGAGGCCCAGATCGCCGCTGATCTGGTGAGCAGGGCCTGCCTACGGGAGCGGATCAGTAAGGGCCGGCCCCAACCTCTGATCCTCCATGCCGACAACGGCAACGCCATGCGGGCTGCCACGCTGGAGAGCCGGCTGGAGGAGCTGGGGGTGCTCAGATCCTTCTCCAGGCCGAGGGTCAGTAACGACAACCCCTACTCGGAGTCGCTGTTCCGCACGGTCAAGTACCGACCGGACTACCCCAGGCGTCCCTTCCGCAGCCAGGAAGAGGCCTGCAGCTGGGCCTGTGCATTCGTGGCCTGGTACAACCACAGGCACCGCCACAGTTCCATCCGGTTCGTGACGCCTGATCAGCGCCACAGCGGTCAGGCCGTTGAACTCTGTCGTCACCGCGCCCGTCTCTACGAGCAGGCCCGCCAGCGACACCCCCGCCGCTGGAGCCGCGGAACCCGATGCTGGCGTCAGCCGAAAGTGGTCTGGATCAATCCACCGCGTCCAGAAAACGCCATTGATCCAGCTACCTTGGTCATGGCCGCCTGATCAACGGCAGGGGCGTCATCTTTCCTGGCAGTCACCGAGGCGGAGGGTGGTGGAAAGAGCTCGCCCTCGGGGGATGGCTCGTTCCATCCACCGGTACAAGCGATCGGCACTACCCGCCCCCCCCCGCCCGCTTCAATTCCGGACACCCGGACAGGCCGGACAACGGGGGGCTGCCCCCTCTCTTGTATGTGTGCTTGGCAAAGGAGGGGGGGGATCTGATCAATGGCTTGTGGTGGTGTGTCCGCCTTGTCCGGCGCGTCCGGGGTGAGGTGGGGACTGGGGAGAGGGAAGCGGATCTGCCGTGTCCGGACCCTGTCCACGCGCTGACCGGCCCTGTCCGACCACCACAGCCCCGGCCGTGAGGTCATACCACTGCGACCAAGCTCGGGAAGGGTGTCCCCTTTTCGGGGGGGGATGGAGGAGGTGCGCTCTGAAGTCCTTGTCCGCCCTCGGGAACCCTGTAGGCAGCCGCTCCGAACCCCATGGCTCCATACCTCTGGCACTTCGACGCCTCCTGCTGGCCCCTCGAACGCATCGACACCCCCACTGGTGAGCACGTCCCGGTCATCACTGGCGGGTCTGAGGAGTCGCTCCACCCCAAGGACGGCGGGCGCCCCATCGCATGCTTCATCCCCAAGGTCTCGGGGGAGTGGGGGTGGCGGGTCTGACTGGAGATCAGGAACGGGCGGGCTGGGCCGATCCCCGTGGTTAACCACCTGTGCGGGTCACCCCCGAGGCCGTTACCGCGTTGACTCAATGGCTTGATTCCTTAACTGGCTCACCTGGATTAGGCGCTCCGCGCCGTCGGCGGCGATCTCCCGGATCGTGTTGCGGCCACTGAATCACTTCATGGCGACCCTGGACTTGAATTCGGGCCTCATGGGTGAGGCGTTGCTCTCGGGTGGGAGCGCACTCTCAGGGGCGGTGCCCCGCCTCACAGGTAACGATGGAGCCGTTCTAGAAAAACCAGATCAGCTCACTGTTGATTCGGCCTCTCTATCTGAAAGGGCGCTCCAGGCCCCCTGTTTGGATCCTTGAGCCAGTTAGCGACGGAGTTAAATGGCCTATGCGAAGCGGCCTTGACCAAGAGCAACGATCCGCATGGCGTTGCAGCGGTGCTTATCCCAGGCCACAAACTCAGAGGAGCAGGTGAAGGCATCTTCCTGGCTGCGGAAGGGTCGAATAGTTAAAGTCGTCTGGGTTAGAGTGCGCAGAACAATGAAGCCAGGTGGGATTTCTCGTTGCTTACTCACTTACCGCAGAATGAAAAATGCCATCCATGTTGCGTAGAGTCTAGGCAAGGCATGCGGTTTCGACTCATAGCCGAGTGCGCCTCATAAACTAATTTAATTGCGACACGTTACCGCATCTGAGCATTCTCTTCGGCAAGCTTTGTCCCGAAGATCTCAATAATTCTAAATGAACCGGTTGGCATATCAGGCGGGGGACCGTAATGCACCGAAAGCTTTGTCGGACTCCAGTAGTAGTGGAGAACTGAGACAACCTCTCCCGGAGATAGTTGAGTCTTCTTGGGAACAGTCTTCATGTTCTCCCCATACTTGGCGTTTAACATTGCTATGACTTGGGTGGTATCAGCAGTTATGCTGTTGACAATCATCCCCTGCACCAGGCCTTGATTGTCAATAACAATAAAAAATCCTGGGGACAAGTTGTCATCAAGCAGTTCAGAGAACTCGAATCCGTTAAGGTTCCTTGAAGGAGTAACTGGTAAAACCGTGTAACTTCTCCACTTTGCGGGCTGTTGCGTATTGAGGCCCCCCTGAGTGGCCCCATAGCAAAGAGGCGGTTGTTGATCAGTAGATGAATCACACTTTGGCACATTTCTCGGCCAAGGGCTACCTATAGGAATACCAAGAACAGTCCAACTGGAGTGGTCTCTCCGCGAATTGACGTTGGGCACACTTGAATTCGAAGTTGTGGGTTGCGGTTGCTGGACGACTTCATTTTGCACCTGTGATCCAGTAAGTTCCCCACTACATCCTGCAAGACTCATCACGTAGATTAGACTAACAAGCGCTAGCCTAGAGGCGTAACCAGTAGGCACTTTAGCCATAAGACTTCCCCAGCATGAAGATACAGAAGCAACACATCTTAACGATAGTCTATAAATCTGGCAGACGCATTGACAAATCTTCCCCAACTTCGAAGCAGAGTATCATCATTTGACCCAGGGGGATTCATACGCGTATCCCTGACAAAGGAGAAAGCATAGGTCTTGGAACCTCCTCGCGCGCTGCAGCTTACCGAAGGATTCTGGGAATTGAGCTTATCAAATGTGCAGGTACCATTTGCAGGCAAATGGTTTTCTTGCTGTGACGCCACTCCATTAGCTCCATTGGTTATGACTTGATCCACAATAAAGATATACTTGGAAGCGCTTAGACGCTTGTACCGGCTAAAACCAAATCCAACTATATACGCAGGTCTTTTAGAAGCTTCAGCCCCCGCAAAATCGATCACATTGACTTTAGGTGCCGACAAGAGAGGATTGATTCTGTAGGACCGAGAATCTTTCTGGGATGGAGGAGGCACTGAGAACTGCATGGACACAGGGCACCTAGATCTCACATCTTGGCTAGCGTCGATGAATTTAAAGCACCTGCCGTAAGTAAGTCCTTCAGTGTAGGGTTGCCAGGCCTGTGCAAATACGGGCAAAGATGTTCCTGAATACACGAAGAATAAGCCTGCCAATGCAGTGATCTTTGTCCATAAAGGGATCTGGATATCTGGCTTTCTATGATTCATGAGGAAAATCCCTAGCAATAAACTCCAGAATACATCAAACTCCACGTTTGCCTATTCTGAAGACCCTCGGGGGCGATACGAAACTCAACATCCCTGTCTGGGATCGTGTCGGTATTCGTCATGCAACCGGATTGAACTGTGCCTACCTTGCTGTGTAGTCCCACCAGGTTGTTCAGCTGACAAGGGGTTTGAGGTCGTCATGGTCCGGGTGTCACCGCCGATCCACTGACCTCACGCCCCATGCATACCCACCCGAATGCCCGGCTGACACCCCTCGGCCGGGAACGGCTGCTGCGCCGACACATTCACCACGGCGAACCCCTCCTGCTCCTGGCCACCCAGGCGGGGATCAGCCTGCGCACCGCCTACAAGTGGCTGGCTCGATACCGCTCCGGTGGTCACACCTCTCTGGCGGATCGACGGAGTGTTCGCCGCATCCAGCGGCGGACGCTCAATCCGCAGCAATTGCACCATGCCGTGGATCTCCGGCACCAGCGCTGCACCCTCAGGCGGGTCGCAAAGGCTGTGGGGGCTCCTCTGTCGACCGTCGGGAGGGCGATGAAGGCTCTGGGGCTCGGGCGGCTGCGGAACCTCGAGCCCAAACCCCCGGTTCAGCGGTACCAGTGGGAGAAGCCGGGCGACATGATCCATGTCGACACCAAGCAGCTTGCCCGTTTCGAGCGGGTCGGGCACCGCATCACCGGCGATCGTCGTCAAGGCTGTTCGAGAGGCGCCGGCTACGAGAAGGTGCATGTCGCCATCGACGACGCCACACGCCTGGCCTACGTGGAAGTCCTGCCCGACGAGCAGAAAGCCACCACGGTCAGCTTCCTGGCTCGTGCCGTGGGCTGGTTCAGCCAGCAGGGAATCACCTGCCGTCGTGTCCTCTCGGACAACGGTTCTGCCTTCCGCTCCGGCGAATGGAGGAAGGCCTGCACCGCCATGGATCTCAAGCCCATCCGCACCAGGCCCTACATACCGAGGACCAACGGCAAGGCGGAGCGGTTCATCAAGACCCTCCTGGCCGAGTGGGCCTATGCCATGGCCTTCCAGACCTCCGAGGAGCGAAACCGCTGGCTTCCTCGCTAATTGGCGCTCTATAACGGCCGTAGGTGCCACATGGCCCTTGGTGGCCTCAGCCCCCAGCGGCGTCTGGAGCTGCTGCTCGCTGAATGACCTGGTGAGAAAGCACAACTAGGCCAATCGTTACATTCAGCTAGGGAGAACGGCATTGCTTAACAGAGCCCGGTGGAATAACGGTCTTGGTGAAGCTTCAGTTGAGCACCGTTTTCCTATCCATTCCAAGAAAGTCTGTTAGAACGCCTATGATGCTTTGAGCATTTGATGACAGCATCGAGGGTTTCGGTACGACTGGGGAAAACCCTGCCGCCTCGAATTCACACGCGGCGGGAAATAAGAACGAGTGCACTAATCCCTTAGAGAAAAAATCTGCAAGTGCCTCGGCGGGGATCTCAAGTGCTTGCCTGTTAAGTTCTTCAACAACGGCAATTCCTGTACCCGGCGCGATTCCTGCCACTTCAGTTAGTCCTGCTGCCAACTGTGTTAATCTAGTCGCATAAGACCTCCCTGAATCGCCGTATCTAAACCCTTCACAAAGCAGATCAAATCTATGATCGTTGTTCAAAGCAGAGTGGTCCTTGAGCACAAAGTCCACAGCAATAAGAAACATAGAAATTACAGAATAGGTCAGCCTTAACGGAGTCTGTGCAGTGTCGCTAGACGTAATGTACGCTTCAAGGAAGTAATAGATATCATTTATATATGCGTTACAGCCATCAAAGCGTAGATCTGTAAGCACCCGGGATTTTGCCTCTTCGTATCTACCCTTCCAGTCTCCGCCAATTTTCCCGAAAGACGCTCGATGAGCGTGCTCAAGAAGTTCTTCTTCTGTTATTCTGTCAATATGGGTCTTATTGCTAGCTTGTAGCCTATGCAGGAATGGACCATCCAAGACGACAACCTGATGTGACAAACCAAACTCTCGGACGTCAGGACGAGAGTCTGTTGTCGCAACCATACAGTCATCCAAGGCAAGGGTCTCCTTGAGTCCCTTTGCCCAAAAGATTCGTTCAAGTGCCTGAGGTGTTTTCTTGTTCTTAATGTCAACATTGGTCCGTTGTCTTGCAAGTGCAGACGTTTTGGCATACAACCACAAGTCCACATCTGTTACGTTAAAGGTGTTGTACCGAAACTTCACACCACGCAAGACATAGTATCCAAGATTTAGAAAGTAGCGGCGAAGACTCTCTTCCATGGAGGCTCCTTTGTCTATTGGTTTAGTCACTTCTTTAGCCCTCCCGTCCGGAGCTCAGTTAGGAGGTTGCCAACCCCCCTTTTCAAGGGCTCCGTGATATCCTTCCTGGCAATTTCACGATTATACTCCGGCTCGGTATAGAATGTTACGTTGGCATTCGGCAACTGGCTTATTGCTTGAGTTGTTGCTTCACCCTCTTGAATGACTGCAAGTGCCAACCGTCCAACTTCTGGCTTCAATAACCGCATTATGTACATAGAACCTGAACTTTGCCTTACCTCCACGACGCCTCGCATTTCCAATGCCTGGTAATCGTGGCCTATTGCTGTAGCCGGACCAATCCAACTACCCGATATTAGCTTGTTCATGAGAGTCGATACCATCTGAATGCGACCGCGGCCAGCCGCACTTGTGGTCATACCGTATGTAAGCGCACTGACGAATGCTTTGGCAAGGTCAAACGCGTCATCAGCTATTGTAGAAGTAAATTTAGAGAATGCCGCTGGCCTTGTTACAAAGTAATGGTTTCCATACTCGTTCCCTATCTTGCTCACGTCAAACAAGCCAATAGAATGAAGCTTCCTGAAAAGCAGTTCACTTAAGACTGAATGTGCCTTGTTCAGACTAATGCAGCCCTGTTTGCCAAGAATATCACTTGCTTCTCGGTACCTCTCTGCTTCAGCAGGTGTCAATGTGCTCATCACAGCATTAACCTTTGAGATATCATCACTTCGGAACAAATTTCCATTAAAGATAAGACGTTCACCGCTGCTATTGCCCTCGGCGTCAAAAAAGCCAATGCGCTCTCCTTTCTTCATTAAGTCCTTTGCCTCAGACGCCTTTAGTCTGAAGGAATCCCCAGTGAACTCGACCAGTTCCTCTTCCGAGACTGGAGCTTCCGAAACTGTCTCAGAAATATCTATTACCGCCTGCTCTTCTGATCCGGGTGAACCTTCTCGAAAAATTGTAGATGTGTGGTTGAGGACAGAGTGAGTAGTAAGTCCGATTACTTCTACGGCGTCTGTACCCTGCTGAATGAGCTTCTGTCTTTCTAGCTCTGCAAGAACAGCCGGCAGCTCAGAGCGCGGGCTAAGACCGTTAGCCTTAGCTAGAGCCTCGATCCTAGACCTAGGCATGGTGGTCTGAAAGGATGCAGCAATACCGGATAGAACTAGACCGCACTTTCCTGCGAAGGCAAGCTGATCGAAGTCCCCCGGGTTCAGGAAAGATGTCACCCCTCTCATTCGTACACCCGGGGGCTTGAGGACATGACCAATGCGTCGTTACAGCGAGGCCGTCAAGGCTGATGTGAGGAGGCGGATGACCCCGCCGCACCGGCAGAGCGTGGCCCGGATTTCAGAAGAGCTGGGCATCCACGTGATCACCCTCTACAAATGGAGGAAGACCTGGCGGTTGCAGGGAGAAGTGGTGCCGGCATCCGAGAAGGAACCAGAAGGCTGGAGTGCTGCCGACAAGTTCACGGTGGTGCTGGAGACCGCTGGCCTCAATGCCACCGAGCTCAGCGCCTACTGCAGGGAGCGGGGGCTGTTTCCTGAGCAGGTGAGCCGTTGGCGGCAGGCAGCCCAGGATGCCAACGCCAAGCCGGTGCTGACGATGGCCGAGCAGAAGGAGCTCGAGAAGCTCCGCGCCCAGGACCAGCGGGAGATCAAGGCCCTCAAGAAGGAGCTGCAGCGCAAGGAGAAGGCCCTGGCGGAGGCGGCAGCCTTGCTGGTGCTGCGAAAAAAGTGGGAGGCCTTCTGTTCGGAGGACGAGGAAGGCTGACCAGCGCCGCGCACCGGCGGAAGGTGATCGAGCTGATCGGCGAGGCGAATGCCGCTGGCGCCGGCCTGGTGAGCGCCTGCGCTGAGATCGGCATCTGCCTGCGCACCCTCAAACGCTGGCGGAAGGCCTTTGGTGGTGATGGGGACGGCGAGGATCGCCGTAAAGGCAGCCCCCGCGATGTCGCTCACCGCCTGAGCGAGGAGGAGCGGCAGCGGATCCTGCTCACCTGCAACCAGCCGGAGTACGCCTCGCTGCCGCCGGGACAGATCGTGCCGGCCCTGGCTGATCAGGGGCTCTACATCGGCTCTAGAGAGCAGCTTTTATCGGGTGTTGCACCAGGCGGGGCAGTGCCACCGCCGAGGCCGGGCCCGGCTGCCGCAGGAACCGCGCTCCGTGCCGCGTCTGATGGCGGATCGCCCCAATGCGGTCTGGTCGTGGGACATCACCTATCTGCCGACCACGGTGCGGGGTGTTTGGCTGTACCTCTACCTGGTGATCGACGTCTGGAGCCGCAAGGTGGTGGCCTGGGATGTGGCCGAGGTGGAGTCGGCTGAGATCGCGGCTGATCTGGTGCAGCGGGCCTGCCTCAAGGAGCGCTACCGCCGGCCCAGTGGCTTTGGCAGCCACCAGTGCCACCAGCCTCCACTGATCCTCCACGCCGACAACGGCAATGCCATGCGTGGGGCCACGTTGGAATCGCGGCTGGAGGAGATGGGAGTGCTCAGATCCTTTTCCAGGCCAAGAGTCTCAAATGACAACCCCTACTCAGAATCCCTATTCCGAACGGTCAAGTACCGGCCCGACTACCCGAGTCGGCCATTCGCCAGTAAAGACGAGGCATGCGAGTGGGTGAAAGCGTTCGTGGACTGGTACAACCACCGGCACCGCCACAGCGGCATCAAATTCGTGACGCCCCATCAACGCCACAGCGGAGCGGCCACGGCAATTTGCCAGAGGCGCTCCGAGGTCTACGAGACAGCCCGCCGGGCAAATCCATCACGATGGAGCCGAAGCACCCGCTGCTGGCGTCAACCCGAAGAAGTGTGGATCAACAAGCCAGCAGAAGAGCCCGAAGTGATCAAGGCGCTACCCTTGATTCAGGCCGCCTGAGTGGCAGCTAAGGAGTGACACCTTCCCTGAAAGTCACCGAGTCCTGAGTAGTAACTGATTGAAGTTTGCGCGTGTGATGAATAATCCACGCACCCTGGGTTTTGTTATCCATTGGTGCCAACTCCTAGGGCTTCTCTATCCATGATAAAAGCGGTGTGGTGCGTAGAAACTTCCGCCCAGGCTACGTTTGCGAGGTTCCTAGTCCACCTTGGACTGGCCCGGCGCTTCTGTGAACGCGAACCTCCCACGAGTACGGATGGGCATCAAGGCTCTCACCGAGCATAGTTACTCTCTAACACACTCTGAAGCCTACTGTCGTTCTCTGGTTAGGGAACCACCTGCCTGCCAAGACCCTGAGTTGAGCTACTCCCCCTGAGCAGCTCTTGTCTGAACACCTAGGAGAACACCCTCTTGACGACCAGTCTGTACCCAGACCGGCCAGGCGGCCGTTCACCACGGCACAGAACCCAGCAAATTCCTGCCTTCCCTGCCATTCCTATGCCACCTTGGGCGGCCTTTCCTGCCCCCGTTTTAAAATGCTCTCGATTAATGGACACATTTTGTCGATAGATGGAAGAGGCACC
The DNA here is from genome assembly GCF_000316515.1 of Cyanobium gracile PCC 6307. NCBI lineage: Bacteria > Bacillati > Cyanobacteriota > Cyanophyceae > Synechococcales > Prochlorococcaceae > Cyanobium > Cyanobium gracile. Next base: position 155,946 of record NC_019675.1, read on the forward strand.
CCCTGGTTGCATGGGTTTTGGGGCCTTCTTCACAGAGGGCGTACTCTCGACAAAACGACGAATGACCGAAAACACCTCTCCGTCAGGGAGTTCGAGCGGCTCTTGGAGGCCGTGAAAGGCATTCAGAACGAGACCAGCGACCGCTGTCTATTCCTGTTGATTTCTCGTCATGGGCTAAGGGTCTCCGAAACCTGCGGCCTGGTGCTGGAGCAGGTGGACGTCGAGAGCCGGGTGTTGCATATCCCCCGCCTCAAGGGCGGTCTCTCCACCACCCACCAGTTGCGGGGCAAAGAAATCCGCGCCATCACGGCTTGGCTGGTGGAGCGGTAACGGATGAACGCCCCAGGGCGGGTTTTCTTCCTCATTGAGCAGCGCAAGCCTCTGCACCGCACCATCGTCCACCTGGCCCAGCGCAAGTACGGTGTGAGGTGGTCTGGTTTTTCTGGACAGGCTCCATCGTTAACCTGTGAGGCGGGGCACCGCCCCTGAAGGGGGCTCCCACCCATGAGCAAACGCCGCACCCATAGCCCCGAGTTCAAGGCCAAGGTCGCCATGGAGGCGATCAGTGGCCGCAAGACGCTTCAGGAGATCGCCGCCGACCACGCGGTGCATCCGATCCAGGTGAGCCAGTGGAAGAAGCAACTACTGGAGGGTGCCAGCGACTTGTTCACCCGGGGCAAAAAGACACAGGCCAAGGATGAGAGCCAGGCCAAGGAGGCTGAGCTGTTCCAGCAGATCGGCAAGCTCCAGATGGAGCTGGAGTGGCTGAAAAAAAAGTCTCAACTCCTCTGATGCCCGTGAACTGCGCAAACTGGTCGATCGTGGCCACCCTGATCTCACGGTCACTCGCCAATGCGAGCTGCTGGGCCTGCCTCGCTCCACGCTGTATTACCAGCCGGTGCCTGTCCGTGACTCCACGCTGCAGATCATGGCGAGGATCGATGCCCTCTACCTGGAGGATCCCACCGCGGGCAGCCGGCGGATGGTCCATTACCTGGCCAGAGACGGCATCCCGATCACCCGCGACCGTGTCCGAAACCTCATGCAGCGCATGGGTTTACGAGCGATCTATCAGAAACCCCGCACCACGGTATCGGGTAAACCATCCGAGCGCTTTCCCTGCCTGGTGGACCTCCAGCTCCTCACGGCTCCAGATCAGGTCTGGGCGACAGATATCACCTACATCCCACTGCGGAAGGGCTTCCTGTACTTGGTGGCGATTGTGGACCTGTTCTCCAGGCACGTGCTCGCCTGGAGACTCTCCAACAGCCTTGACACGGAGTTCTGTTTGGAGGCCCTGGCGATGGCACTGGCGAGCGGCCGCAAGCCACAGATCTTCCATTCCGACCAAGGCTGTCAATTCACCTCCTCAGCCTTCGTTCAACGACTCAAGGATGAGGAGATACAGATCAGCTGGTCAGGAAGAAAGCGCTGTTTTGACAACATCCTGGTGGAGAGGCTGTGGCGCACCGTCAAGTATGAGGAAGTGTATCTGCGTGCCTACAGCGATGGCTGGGAGGCGGAGATCAGCCTGGCCCGCTTCCTGTGGAGGTACTGCCATGTAAGGCCCCATAGCTCCCTGGGAGGCAGAACTCCCCATGAGGTCTACACTGATGCCGAATCCCGTTCCTCCCGTCCGAGGCTAACGATGTCAGGGGCCGCATCTGTCCAATAAAAGGCACCCACCTCAGTGAGAAGGCCAGGCTCCCGGTGGCCGTTCATCTCCACATGCTGCGCCATGCCTGCGGCTTTGCCTTCGCCGACCAGGGCGCAGACACTTGCCTGATCCAGGAATTTCTCGGGCACCGGAACAATCAGCACACCGTCCGCTACACCGCGACTAATCCGGCGAGGTTCGAGAAGTTCTGGAGGTAGTTCCTATGTAGAAAGCGGATTCAAAAGTGAAGACCTAGTAGAATCTACACCTCCATCACCATTCCTTACAATCCCAAGGATGACAATGTCGCTAATGCTCCAGATGAATTCAAATCTTTTTCCTTCTATAGTCATCGCTGTCACGTTATTTGCTGCTGTCATTCCAGGCAAGGCTGAGACAACAGGGCAACTCATAAAAAGATGGTACTCAGAAAACACTCTTTGTAGAGGTGGACCAGGCAATGCTTCGGCTACGAATGCGGCTTGTGCTCGGAGGGAGAAGACTCGTTCTCTTTTAGAGAGCAGAGATATGTGCTATGGCCGACCCGGAGAATCTGGTTTCCAAATGGAATGGCATGCTTGCGGCCTTTGAAATGAGTGTTCTTTGGTGTTCAGCGTCACCATATAGCTACTGACCTGGTCTTTCTTTAGGATGTACTAGATTTGCAAAAGACTTATCTAAAGCAAGAGCCCCCTGCACTGTCCGAGAAGTTGGGGAGTCCAATCCTCCTATCTTGAAAATGGCTGAGAAAGATGAGACTTGATAGAATAGCCATCTGGGTTAACGATATCACTAATTCGCCATCCCTGTGGTGTTTTCCTCAAATGGTAAATCATTTTACCCCTTCTCTTTCTAGACAAAGCGTACCAGGTGTAAGAAACCTGTATGACAACGACTTCAGGTGAGGGCCGGAGACGCTGGAACTCAAAGTCAGAGAAACCCCTTTCTGGGTTGCCAGCGTTGCTACCGACAATAGGATCAAAGTCTAAAGTACAAGCAGCAGCCCTCTTTCGGCATTCATTAGCTCTAATGAACAGGTTGGCTAGGTCTTCATCGAAATACTCTATGAGGAATGACTTTTTCTGATCTGGTAGCCAGAAGCGTTTCTGTGAATTCAGCTTATACACCGCTTTGATCAATTCCTCTGGTGTCCGTTGCGTATTTGCCTTTGTATTCTGCGCCTGCGAGACGGTTGTATTGCTTAAGTGGGCTGCTTGAAACACTCCTGCCTGACTATTGTTGACTTGATAGCTTCCATTCTCTAGGCGAGTGCCATCAGCAGAAAGAACAGCACTTATAAAAAAGGCCCAGGCCTGGTCATATCCACTGCAGCCAGGGTCTGGATCGCTAGACAAAAACCGAAGGCTAAGTGATCTCCCATTCCTTATGCCTTGAAAGCTTCCTGCGCCACAAATCGGCTGTGCACCTGGCTTGTTCGAAAAGTTGATATAGCCAGTCACCTGGCCATTGGCGTCACTCTCAAAGCGTAAGGTTACATCACCACCTATATTATATGTTGTATTCATAAAAGTGCCACGATAGTTACGGTACAAGGCTATGGTGTCTGACGGTCCGATGGCAACTTCTTCTTGTGCTTTCCTCGCAACTTCCTGACTTTTCCCAGCCTGTGGCAGTAGAACACAATAACCGGCAAGTCCGGCTGCTAATAAGTGTCTCAGTTGGCCTGGCATCATTGTGAAATGCGAAGGGACAGTCGAGGGATGACCCACTGATCTGATCTTGCCTAGAAGACTACTACAAGCATAGTTCTAGCGCCCCCCTGTTCAATGGGGTCACCGCAGGAAACTCATTTACCCAAAGCTCCAGAGTTCATTTCCCAATACCATTGGAGTGCATTGGTGCAAGCCATCTTAACCATCTCTTTGGTCGCTGCAGACGAAGGTTTTATGTTCTTATACTCCTTGCCAGTTGTGATGCTTCGTACTTCTTTAAAAGTCCCTTTATCGCAGTCCAGAAGAGTATTGAATTCCTCCGCGCCTAATCTGTAGCCAATCAATGGATTCCGCCAGCATCGATCGCTTTTTGGAAGATCACCGCACTGGGCTCTGCCCCCATAAAACAATAATCTTTCGCCAGTTGAGGCAGTTCCCATGTAGAGAGGACGATCATTCGATTGTCCAAGAGCATTTGGCGCTGTCAATGCACAAAAAACAGAAAGTAGAAAGCATGTTCTCTTGCTGGCACACGAGGTGAACATCTGACGATGAATTGCTCCCAGCATGTTTCTCAACGGGTGTGGCATTAATGTAGTTGATAGTGGGACAGTCCTTCACGGTCTATTCGAATGCTAGCGTTCATCCTCCCTCTCAGGAATGCTGTCAGCTTAATCCCTCTGTCACGAACGGATGTTCGTGGTCATTGACCGCCGTCATCCACCCCCCCTGTGGTGGTGTGCTGCACATAGGCCTCTTCATGGTGCGGGTGGCCTCAAGGGCTGCGCAAGTCCGCCTCTTCTTTGTGGGTCGGCTGCGCCTCCCTTCCCTCGACGGGGCGCACCCTTGACCCCCCCGAAGGGGTTATGGGCCCTTTGCTGCGCCCGTCATGGCGACTGCAGTCCGCCGCTCCGCTCTGGAGCGCCCCGCCTCACACTCCCTCCGCGATGCGGTTGTCAGGGAGTTCCTGCCTTTGGCCGATGCCCTGGCCCGCCGCTTTCAGCGGCGTTTCCCCGATCTGATCGAGCTCGTTGACGCCCGTCAGGTGGCCCGCTTTGAGCTGATCCGCGCCGCTGCCTGCCTCAAGGCTGGGTTCCACCCCGCCCCTTTTCTCAAGCCGCGTATCCAGGGAGCCCTGCAGCACTATCAGCGCGATCACGGCGGCCTGGTGCGAGTGCCTCGCCGCGAGCACGAGAAAGGCATTCATCCCCTGGGGCGCCAGAGCCTCGATGCAATCGGCCCAAGCGAAAGCCCCTATCTCGACGCTCTCGCCTCCCCGGAGCGCGAAGAGCCAGCCGCCGAAGGCATCGGCGTTTCCGCTGACGCCCTGCTGGAAAGCCTTCCGGCGGACGAGGCCGTGATCCTGCGCCTGCGGATGCTGCCGGGCCAGTCGCTGCGGGCGGTAGGCCGGGAGCTGGGTCTCTGCGGCATGACCGTCAGCCATCGTGAGAATGCCGTCTGGCGACGCTGCGGGAGCAGCTGGCCTGAGGGCCAGCCGGGGCCGGGCAACCGGCCCCAATCTTTCCCCGGCAGGGATGTCAAGGATCCACTCTGCTGACTGCATCGCCACAAATTAGAGGTGATACAACTGACGCAGATGGTCTGTTAAAATAGGAAGAGCAATTCCAGAAAATATTCCGAAAATATAAGTGATAATCGATATGAAAGATCTTCTCATCATTCCAAGCAGAGACTCCTCAAAGAGCGTGTTGCGAAATTCATCAGCTGCAACACGACCCTGAAGGGTGGGCCCTATCCATGCCCAGTAGTCATATGTGAGCGAGACCTCCACATAGTTTGCCTTCTCTAGCTCTCGAAGGAGGTTTCTTTCTTGCTGAAACTCCTCACTGTCCAGAGGCAAGTCTTCCCTTGGCCCATTGTCAAGAATCCTCAAATACTCTTTTCTCCAAGAGCCCCTCTCAGTATGGGCATTCATAAATGAACAACGGCTGACTTGCACTTTAGAGGCTTTGGCTCTTGCAGGCAATTCCGTCGCATGCGGGATGAGTTTCGTTGTGGCCTGGAATAGGGCCTCAATCAGGTCTTGTGTGGACGGCAGCAAGAGGCTTCTTCATTGCGCGGCGCTCTTACTCCGTTGACCTGCCCAAGGAACCCTGAGGGCAGTTGCGCCTTGGCCATGCCTCTGACGACCGCCGATATCGGCATCCAGCTGCTGATGGACAGCACAGTGAGCCTGCAAGAGATCGAGGCCCGCATCACGGCGCGGGTCTTTGCAGCGGTGCACCAGCCTGAGCGGGGCCCTGCGGTGCGGGCGGTGCTGGAGCGGCTGCTGGCGGTGCTGGATGCCACCAGCCCGGATGGGGTGATCTAAAGCGCCGGGTTGCTTCCCTGCCCTGCTCTGGCCCCTGAGGGGTGTTCCCCGGCGGATGGGGCTTGGGCGGAATCTGGGCGGAGCTGGCCAAGGGCGTCGCGCCTACTCTCGGTGAAGCCGATCACGTCGCTGAACGGCTGGTGTCAGCTGAGGTGCTCCCCAATTGGAGCGTTCCGGCAGGGGGGCTTCATGGCCCATCTTTATCGCCCTCGGGGGGAAACAGTTGCCGTTGGTCCAGATCCAGTTCTGCTCGGACGGATCGTGTCCCTTGTTCTGCTCGATCGATCGCCGCAGCCGTCTGACCGATGCAATCGAGCAGTTGCCCGCTGATCGGAGCCAGCTCTCGGCAGAAAGTGGCAATCGTGGCCCAGAAGTTGGGTTCGTAGGAAGTCATGGATAGGAAGGGCACCGCTTGGGCGCTGAATGGTTTTGGAAAGAGTTGGTTGGGGATTGGTCCCTGGGGTGGGCTCGCCAACTGATGCAGCCTCAGCAGTGACTTGAAGCGCTGGACGACAGAAGCCTGACGCGGCTGACGTGCTCGGGGGCAATGGGCACCGCCGCCAAGCCCCAGGTGGTTAACCAGCTCCAGAGCGCCAGGAGCTACGGGCTCGGGCGAATAGCGGCAGACATGCCAGCATCATGGGGCGCCAACGGTCGTCACACCGCCGCTGGTGTGGACAACCCGGGCAAGGAGTTCAGAGCCCTTGCCCATTTCCTCTTCCGTCTTCACACCACCCCCGGCGATAGGCCCCCCTCCTGGCCGCAGGCCGCCCTCAGCTGCAGGTTGCCGCCAGCGCAAGCTCATGGGCCTGGGTGAGGGTTGCGGCAGCTTTGCCAAACCAGAGCCCCTCCAGCCGCTGGCGGGCCGCCTCGATCGGATCCCTCGATCGCCCAGCGTCATGGCTCAGATGCTCCGTCACCGCTTGGTAGGCACCCCACATCGAGCCCTGCACGCCGGGGATGTCACTGCCGATGGCCTGGCCTTCGAACTTTGCGGAGAGACCCTCCCAGGCGGGGAGGTCCTCCAGTCGACGGGGCCGACTTGTCGACGCATCGCCCCGACGGTCATTGATGCTGCCTCGCAGCTGGTCAGCAAACAGGGTTTCGACGTAGCGGCGGAACTGCGTGGCAGTGCACGGCGCGGCGGCCATGGCGCGGAGTTCGGCCAGGCCACCGGTGAACTGCTGTCGCTGGAGGTCGATCAGCTCTGGTAAGTGGCTGATCAAAGCATTCGCGTTTCTGGTATGGCGGATGCGGCAGCCCTGCTGCCTACGGCTCCGGGCGGATGCCAGCCCCAGGGCAGCCGAGAGGGTGTTCTGACACACCACCCGTATGGGGGAGAAGAACACCGAGAAGGCGATCGTGCCGTCATGGCTGGTGCAGCCCACCAGGTACTGGTTAACCGGATCGCCGGGGAGGACCTCCCCTTCTGATTGACGCACACGGGCCGTGAAGGTCACCTTCTTGCCGCCGGCCAGCACGCAGACCGCGTCCATGACCGCGTCGCTGTGGAGGGCTTCCGCTACTCGGATCAGCTGCTCGTTCTGGACGATCTCATAGGTGGAGTTCATCACCGAGAGGACAGCGCCGGTGTCGGTACGGCTGATCGCCTGGTACCCGTCGATCGGACGCATGTCGGCGTCGTAGATGGGGCGGCTAGCGAGATGGAAATCGGCGCCCCCGAGCCGGAAGGCTTCACGGGCCGGCAAGGTGCCGTCCAGGACCAGGCCAAGGCGGTGCCAGGCGGGCTGGCTGTGCAGGAACACGCCAGAGCTGAATTGATGGGACATGGGGAATCGCTGCGGCCGGTAGGCCGCCGCCAGAGAGGACAGAAAAAAGCCGGCCTCACAGGGAGACCGGCAATTGCTGGGGCGGGGCTCACACCCGCCCGCCCGTTTGAACGGATCAGCTTTCAGGGGGTTTGGGCGGTAGGTGGATCCGATCGGCCACCAGGCGGATGCCGCAGTGGTTGCCGCAGAGGCGCCCCGAGGCCGCCAGCCGCATGCCTGGTGTGGCGTTATCGCTGAGCTCCTGGGCCTGCTTGCCCCAGACCTCGATCAAAAGGGAGAACCCGCCGGCGGATTCCTCCTCCCAGCGGGGGGAGACTCCGGAGACCATCAGGAGCACCTCAGCGCGGATGGCGCCGCAGTCGAAGAAGGTGAGCTTCACCGGGTGGGGGGCCTTGCCGGTCAGGACGGTGACATTCATGGCTTATGGGCGCCGTTGGGGCAGCAGGCAGGGGAATCGAGGAAGGAGAAGACCTCTTCCAGGTCCTCGGCGCTGGGCGCTGGCACGCTGACCGGATCGAGGGGGCCTGCCGGGAGGTTCATGCCGGCCACGGGGGCGGCGTGGCCGCCGCTGGCGTGCTCGGGGATCGGGTCGACCAGGAGCTGCAGCCCGTAGAGGTTCCCGTTTTGGTGCCAGGCGATCTGATGGCCCATGGCGCGCAGGAACATGACGGCGGAGAAGATCTCGGTGTCCTGGTGCAGCAGAACGAACGGGGGGAGGAACACACCATCGGGCATGCGGATGGTGATCTCACTGCGGAAGTACATGAAAAAAACCTGCGGTGGCAGGCGGTGAGGGGGGCGTGGCGGAAGCAGCTGGTTAACCAGCCAGGGGGAGGCGGCCGGTCAGAGGGCAGGCACATCAGTGCCCTGCGGGCCGTTCTCGGGGAAGCAGAAGCGCAGGGCCTCGGCGGCCTCATCGAACGGCGGGGAGATGTCCAGCCAGGGGGAGCGGATGCGGGCAAAGGCACCGGCCGGGAAGTAGCGGGAGAGGCTGGAGTAGGAGGCGCCTCGGAGGCGGTCAGCCGGCAGGACCAGACCGGCGGTGGCGACGCCGCTGCGGGCACAGCGGAAGCGGACCTTGCAGTAGCCGCTCATGGCTGTGCCCCCAAAGGGGGAGCCCCAGCCGGCACAGCAGGCGGAGGCGTCAGCAGGAAGCGGTAGATGGTGCAGTCGGTGGCCAGGCAGTAGCCGGCCGCGTCATGGTGAGCCGTGAAGCCGTACTCCTCATCGGCATCGACGCAGCTGGCGGAACGGGAGGAGAAGGTCTCCTGCCACCAGGCATCTGCGGCAGCGATCTCGTCGTCTTCCAGACCGGAGGGATCGTCGTTGATGAAGTAGCAGGCCCAGTGGGTGGGCAGCAGGTAGCTGACCAGGGAGGGGTGGCGGGCATCCCGCTCGCTTTTGCTCAGGAACACGGGCTCGGGGGGGCACAGGGGGGGATCTGGCAGGTAGCAGCTGGGGGAAGGCATGAAAGTCACAGCGTCAGAGGGACACAAAAAAGCCCCGCTCAGCGGCGGGGCGAACCAATCCAGGCGGATTTGAACCGCCATACAGCGAAGCGCCCCCTGGTAGGGACACTGGTGGGCGCTCGCTGCGCCTTGCCTGCTACGCAGAGACCCCCTGGGGGCATGACCCAGTGGTTCTTGAATGCGTGCAGGTGGATTGGGGAGGTGGATGGATTTCGTCGGGTGTTTTTGCCCTTCTTTTCAGCTCCATCCGGTACTGGAAGCCGGTTTTGCACCGCATCCCTGGTTAACCATCCTTGGGAAGATGGGTAGAGGGATGGAGATCGTGCTCGATCTCGCTGCGACGACTACACCGGGCCCCAATGGGCATAGGAAGGGCGTAGCGCGTCAGGGCCGCAAGGCCCCGCAGGAGGAAGACTTAGCGTCTATTGATACTGTCCTGCGCATATATTGGCGCCTGTTGAGTGTTGGCGCAACGCTGGGGAGACTTAGTCACGGGAAGCCTGTTGACCCGCACAAAAGTGCGCACCGGCTCGATCCGTCCTCGGGCATCTGCTGCCCTCGTCCTCCCGCTAAACCCCTCCGTCGTTTGGCCGAACGAGTATCTCTACTGGGCCGCATGCCCTGCGCTGAGCGGACTGGATACCGTCAGGCGACTCGTCTGCACCTACCGGTTGACGTCACAGCAGCCGGTGAAGGCTGCGGATCCGCACAACATTGGGGGAGCGTTTCTATGTCATGGCGCAGCCGGATCGGCCGCTAGCAATGCTGCATAAGCGTGGAGCGCTAGTTGCGCTGATGTAGTGAAGAGGGATTAGGCTATTCGGCTCTCAGCATCAGGGCTGTAAGCCTGACCGGTGAGGGTGAGCGACTGCGGCGCAGTCCTGTCTCATCGGTTGAAAGCAACATAGGGGGTAAGTGGCGAATAAGTCAAGCGATTGGGGAGGACTGGGTGACTGTGACTTTGGGGATATTGAAGCTGTTGAATGAGGCTTAGAGCAGGAGGCTAGATATACAGCTATTTGTTAATGTATATCGAGTGGTCATCATCATGAAAGACACGATCAGCGCATTCGTTATCGAGTGTGCGTTATGATGCACGCCACGAAGTCACATGCTCCGGCTACTCTTCGTATGAACAGCGATCGATGAAAGGACACAGGGCTCGGGGCAGAAGCATGTCGCCAGCCTTGCGATGCCGATGTGCGCTCCAATAGAGTCTTAACTTGAAAAGATTGCGGATGACCCGGCATGAAGCACTGGGGAGCCGTGTTCTAGGCCCGCTTGGGAGTGCAGCTCGCTTCTATCGATCCTTGTGTTGGGTCCACGTCATGTGCCGAGGGCATGAACTCAATCAGGGCCAGCCGCTTCTCCATTGTCTCCACCTGCTCTGCCATCTCTGCCCACCTGGCAGCGGATTCTCGACGCTCGACTATATGGTTCATGGTGTTGAGTATCAGCTTTGCGGCGCCTAGAGCAATCGATTCAGACTGTGAGGTCAGCAGTTCTCGGGCTTTCTTGACCGCATCGCCATATCCCTGCTGCAACTCCTTGGTTGCTTCTGACTCCAGTTGTTGCAGAGCTTCATTGACCGCGCTGACATACGCAGGATTCCGCCCCCATGACAGAAGTGTCGTGTAGCCGATGTTGAGTTCCTGAGCGATCTGGCGGAGCTGCATCCCCTCAGCCGTCATCAATACGGCCTTTCTCTGCCTGGGTTTCAGGGTTGCTGAGGTCATAGAAGGTTCACTTCGGGTCGGATTTCGTCAGTTTCTCCGCGTATTCCTAAACATAAAAGACCCTGGACTTACGTCTTGATCCAGAGATCACCGCTCGCCGCTTCAGCATCAGCGCACTGGTTAAATCGGGTGATGAGCGGCTTGGAGAGCCAGTTGCGGATGACATGCCAGGGCTCCAAGCGATCACGGGTCAAGCTTCGAACCAGACTCTGATACCCAAAATATACCCCCGACCTGGCCTGCCGGAATCTGTCTTGGCAGGGTGGGGGGGGGGGCGGGTGGGCAGGAGTAGGGGCTGCCCTTCTGTGGCTTATCCCGCCGTGACGCTCTCGGGAGAGTGGGTTCGATCGAGCTGATGTAGTAGGTCTGATGTCACTTTTACTGCAGCATTGGCAGACGCAATGTAGTCGAGGCAATGGGCATGAACAGACGAGTTGATCGATTCTCCAGAAGGGGTGATGCACATAGACCATATCTGAAGGACGATATAGGCGCGGTCGAGTACCTACTGTACTTGTGATCGCCTTGAGTATTGAAGGCCAGCGAGCAATACAGTGCATGACTGCATTTGGAATAACAGCCAGAACTTTTACTACACTAGGGAAATGAAGGATGTAGTGCATAGCGACATAGGACCTATATTTGGATAATACCTTGAAGTTGTGGAGGCAGGAATGGGCATATATGTGTTCGGTTATCCGCCGGGGTTAGGTTTACCATGACAGTGATTCTCTCGCCATGATTCCTTCGCAAGGACTACTAAGTCACTCGATTGACACGCGATCCTCATACGCCACACCCTGCGGCCGACGACCGATTCTCGGGGTCCGTCTTGGCAGAACAGAAATGCTGGCGCTGGAGCTGCTTTCCGCCGACTTGGGCTGCAGCAAGTCGCTTCTAGCCAGGAACCTGATCTGTTTCGGGTTGAAGCACCAGGAGCTTTTGATACATCATCAAGATGTAGTCAAAGACTGATCGCTATCTACTTGCACTTCCCCCTTTACTCTACACCCCTCTGATCATGATGATTACCCCTCCGAACGATCCGTCACAATCCACTCCCCAGAAACTCAGTATACATCAGTCTAAAGCAGCCCGAAGCGCTGATGCCGCAACGCCTGAAACTCGGGAGAAAAGGAATAGGAGGACATTCCTGGATAAGTGCAGGGAAATCATCAAGGAGGTGACCAATCCGGCATTGCAGTCCTTAGAACTGACGGATCTAGCGGATCGCTACGGGTACTACAAGCTGAAAGCTTCGCACATTAGAGCTCTAGTGATCAGAGACAACGAGTTCAAGCGGAACGAAGAGCTGACGTTGCTGCGGCCGAATAACTGGCAAACTACATTGTCACCAGAGGACTACATCATACCTGGTTTTCTTAGGAAGCCATCTCAGGTGATGATCCACGCCAGGGGTGGGGTGGGTAAGTCGGAGTCGGTGATGGCCCTCGCGAAAGCTATTGGAAGAGGGGAAGTCATGAACATCCGGGGGATCCAAGTGCCGTGTGTGCAGGGTAATGTCTTGTGGATCTCCAACGACCAAAGCAGGATCCGACTGGCAGCTCAGTTGACGCGGATGGGGATTGATCCTTCGCAGGGAGATGGGTGGTTTCGCCTAGTGAGTGACTGGAGGATCGACCTTCCGCAGGAGTTCAACAAGATCGTGATGGAGGTCAAGCCTTCACTGATTGTGGTGGACTCGCTGGGGTCTGTTTCCGACCTCGGGGATGCGGGGGAGAACGAGGGGGCCTATGCCGCGCCGCTCTACGACATCGCTAGGAGGAACGGGGCCACGGATTTGGAGGATGGCTTCCCGTCTGCGGCGATCATCTGGATCCACCACAACACGAAGGACAACGCAAGCTTTAGGGGCACGGATCGGCTTCTGAATGTAGTGGACGAGACCTGGGCGCTCAATGAGCTCACTGCAGAGGAAGAGGCCCAGTACGGGCGTAACAGCAGGATCTTGACCATCGGCAAGAGCCGGTTCGACCGCTCTCGGGACAGGTTGCTGGTGACCAGGGACCACAACCTGAACTACGAGATCAAGGACCTCACCCCGACGCTCCACAGGATGGGTGTGAACCGGAATGGGGAGCTCGACCCGTCGGGGGTCGTTCTGGAGGTCCTGCGGACCGCTGAGAGGCCGCTGACCAATAGGGAGGTCTGGGCCGGGGTAAAGGCGTATCTGCAGGCTGAGGGACAGGACCGGATCCCTAAGGAGGGGGCGATCAGGAAGTACCTCAATTGCTGGATCGTTGACGGGATGGTTCGGGTCGAGCCGTTGAGGGTCTCTGGGCAGAGTGGTCGACCCACCCATCTTTACAGCCTCACCCGTGTCGAGAAAAAGCAAGGAATTGGGGAAACTGATCTGAAAGATCGAGATTTATGGCCCGAATCATTTCTCGATTCTTTCGCTACTGCATGAGGATCGTGAATAATGCTAACCGCGCAGAGATTTTGACTTAACTCCAATGGGCTCTCTCGCGGGAACGGACCTTCTCATTCACTGTGGTTTGCGTTTGGTCCGTTTTGCAATGATTCCGAACCAAGCACTAGTGCCCTCAAAACTATTGAGGCGGTTGCCCCGAGGGTAGTGGAACTTCCTTCACAGATGATCACCCATTTGGCAGGCGCGAGGAGCGTGTGCCCTGCAGCAAAGGGGATGGCGTTGGAGGTCCCGATTTATGGAACTAAGCAAGTACCTGAGAGCATCTCCCCGAGAACTCTGCACTCAGTGATGAGCCGGATGAGGATTTCTGGTCGAGGTTCGACTGAGTCTTCAGGATCTACCCATAGACGGAAGTAGATCTACTGCTAACGGAAGTACTTCCCCACAAGATACTTCCACAGCCAGCACAAGACACCTCGGCGGCGAAAATGGCTTGCCCCGCAGGGACTTTACCAAAAGTCCTGAGGTCCGCAGATGAACCGCTGAAGGAGGAGGACGCAACTCAGAAGCTGCAAGAATATCTACAGGATAAGGTGCACGATCGGATCCAAAAAGTACAACGACAAGAAAGTACTCTAGCGATTGGGGGGTCGACGAGCTGGTCGCCGTCGAGGCGGTGAAGGTCTCGGGGCAAAGGGGTCAGCCCGCCAAGACGTAAAACCTCGCGTGTGCGGGGGGAGAGGGAACCTCTGTATTTATTGACTTGGACAACATAGACTCATTGCCTCGCAGGGCTTTTGAATTCTTCCAGGGTGGGATGAGATTCGTGGATAAAACCGAATCTGAGGGATCCGTGGATTTAATCCGGACCACTTCTCCCGAGAGCGATGGCATTAAATCCACGGATTTCTCCCCAGGCATTAAATCCACGGGGCTTGGATTTAATCCCGAACCTGTCACCGCAAAGGATCCCGAGGACAAAACCATTAAATCCACGGCCCTCTCCGCACCCCACGCGAGGGGGTGTAGAAGCCCGGTTGAGGAGGGACAGCTCTGGGGTGGCCCCGAGGGCTGGGAGATGCGGATCGGTGACTGCCAGGAAAGATGACGCCCCTGCCGTTGATCAGGCGGCCATGACCAAGGTAGCTGGATCAATGGCGTTTTCTGGACGCGGTGGATTGATCCAGACCACTTTCGGCTGACGCCAGCATCGGGTTCCGCGGCTCCAGCGGCGGGGGTGTCGCTGGCGGGCCTGCTCGTAGAGACGGGCGCGGTGACGACAGAGTTCAACGGCCTGACCGCTGTGGCGCTGATCAGGCGTCACGAACCGGATGGAACTGTGGCGGTGCCTGTGGTTGTACCAGGCCACGAATGCACAGGCCCAGCTGCAGGCCTCTTCCTGGCTGCGGAAGGGACGCCTGGGGTAGTCCGGTCGGTACTTGACCGTGCGGAACAGCGACTCCGAGTAGGGGTTGTCGTTACTGACCCTCGGCCTGGAGAAGGATCTGAGCACCCCCAGCTCCTCCAGCCGGCTCTCCAGCGTGGCAGCCCGCATGGCGTTGCCGTTGTCGGCATGGAGGATCAGAGGTTGGGGCCGGCCCTTACTGATCCGCTCCCGTAGGCAGGCCCTGCTCACCAGATCAGCGGCGATCTGGGCCTCCTCCCGCTCGGCGACATCCCAGGCCACCACCTTGCGGCTCCAGACGTCGATCACCAGGTAGAGGTACAGCCAGACGCCACGCACGCTGGTGGGCGAGGTACGTGATGTCCCAGCTCCAGACCTGATTGGGCCCTCTGGCCTCCAGCCGCGGCACCGGCCGGGGGCCCTTGGGGCGGCCGGGCACGGCCACGGCGATGGGCCTGGCCATGGTCATGAAGCACGCGGTAGAAGCTGCGCTCAGAGCCGATGTAGATCCCGCGATCGGCAAGGATCGGCACGATCTGCCCCGGTGGCAACGCCGCGAACTCGCTCTGGTTGCAGGTGAGCAGGATCCGCTGGCGCTCCTCGTCACTGAGCCGGTGAGACACCAGGCGGCGACTGCCTTTACGGCCGTCCAGGCCGCCCCCATCACCCACGAACTGCCGCCGCCAGCGCTGCAGCGTGGTGAGCCCCACGCTCAGCAAAGCGGCCACCTCTCGGGCCCGCGCACCGGCCGCCATGGCGGCATCGAGGATCTCCAGGGCCTTACGGCGATCGGCCGCCGCAGTCAATCCCCCTCGTCCTCGCCCCAGTAGGCCTGGATCTTTTTTGAGGCGATCAGCAGTGCCGCCGCCTCCGCCAGGGCCTTGTCCTTGCGGCGCAGCTCCTGCTGGAGCCGTTTGATCTCACGCTGGTCCTCCTGGTGCCGCTTCTGGAGGTCCTTCTGATCGGCCATCGTCAGCAGCGGCTGGGCATTGGCATCCTGGGCTGCCTGACGCCAGCGGTCCACCTGCTCGGGGAACAGGCCCCGCTCGCGGCAGTATCCACCCAGTTCAGTCGCGTTCAGCCCGGCGGTCTCCAGCACCACCGTGAACTTGTCGGCTGGGCCCCAACCCTCGGGGTCCTTCTGGGTGGCCGGCACCACCTCGCCCTGCAACCGCCAGGCCTTCCGCCACTTGTAGAGCGTGATCACGTGGATGCCCAGCTCTGCTGAGATCTGGGCCACGCTCTGCCGGTGCGGTGGACTCATCCGCCTTCTCACATCAGCTTTGACGGCCTCGCTGTAACGGCGCATTGCTCTGCTCCATCAAGCCCCCTGGTGGAAAAAGCGGTCAGGATGGAGAGGCGTCAACTTTCCTGGCAGAGGGGGGATCCGGCCGTGGAGTGGGTTGAAGGTCTGGTGGTGGCCGTCCAAATGGGCCCCGAGGGCTTGGGATGTCCTCAACGCCATGGGAGTTCGCTGTGGCGTCTCTGAAGGCCACAGAGCGGCCACTGATACAGCAGGAGGCGAGTGCAGGAGGATGGCTTCCCCTTGTCCGCTAGTCGCTACGGGCTCGGGGCAAAGACTGATGCCCGACCAAGGTCAACTGCCTCGCGTGTGGGGAGGGTGGAGGAAACCTCTCAGATATTGATTTGGACAACCGAGACTCAATGCCACCACAGCTTTCTAAATTTCTGTGCGACACCGTGAGAATCTCACAGAAAATCTCCCCCGAGGCCGTTTCACAGAAAATGCAGGAGGGGTCCCCCGAGGACGGTGGGATTTTCTGTGAAACCGAGGGCGAGGGCATTTTCTGTGAAACCTCCACAGAAAATCCGAACCCAGTCACAGCAACGGATCTCGAGGACGGTGGCATTTTCTGTGAATACCCTCTTGCACCCCACACGCGAGGGGATGGCAGCCAGGTCAAGGAGGGGGCGACCTGGGGCGGCCCCGAGGGCTTGGAGATGTTCACGGTCCAGGTCGATGGGGGGTGATGCTTGGACCGAAGCTGCCACCCGAGGACGATTGTTGGGGCAGGACGTAAGTCTCCGCACCTCAGGCGTCCATACGACCCAGGAAGGCGGCCAGGTGGCTGGGAGGCTGTCTTGGCGTCAAGGGTGGTTCTGGAGGCCCTGAAGGGCCTCAGAGCGGGCACTGACGCTTCAAGAGATGTGCGTCACGGTTTGGGGCCGAAGGGTTGCTACGTGCTCGGGGGAGAGGAGCGGGAGAGGGGTGGTCCCTCCACCAAGCTCACTCATCTCGCGTGTGCGAGGGGAGACGGAGAACGTGGTTTTATTGATTTGGACAACCGAGACTCACTGCCACCACAGGTTTCTGAATTTCTGCCGCACCCTGGTGAGAATCGCGGGAGAATCGGGATTTCAGAGGAGCGTGGCAGTAATCCCCCGAGTTCTGCCCCTGCGGTTCACGGCGCTCCCTCTCAGGAGGGTGGGAATACTGCCAGTGATGTTGAGGCGGGGAATACTGCCACGGTGAATGGCAGTATTCAGAACCCTGTCCAGGTCAGCAATCCAGGGGACGAAACCGTTATCGCCACGGGCTCTCCCGGTCCTCACACGCGGGAGGCTGGCGGCCTGGTCGAAGAGGCGGTGACCGGCGGTGGCCCCGAGGGCGAGGAGATGTGGGTCCAGGCGGCGGACTGGATCCAGCAGGGACCTGTGCTGCCTCCCGAGAGCGAAGGTCTGAGCAATACAAACGGCTCCGCACCTCAAGACTGTCGCTGACGCTCCAGGGTGGGTGCCTTGGTCTGGGGTTGATGGGGTGGAACTCACCTCGGGGAGCCTGGGTGGGTGTTCGCTCCACCAAAGCCAACGGCCTCGCGCGTGCGAGGGGAGAGGGAAATAGTGTTTTTATTGATTTGGACAACCGAGACTCATTGCCACCACAGGTTTTGGCATTTCTGACGCGAAGGGGTGAGAATCCCGTCATTAATCGAAAATCCGAGAAGCGCGTCAGTATTCCGATGCTTCCCCCCGAGGACGCTGGGAATACTGACGCGGGGATCCAGGAGATGAATACTGACGCGGGGTGCGTCAGTATTCAGAACTCAGGTGCCGCAATGGATCCCGAGGCTGAAATGGATACTGACGCGGGGTCTCCCGGTCCTCACACGCGAGGGGATGGCAGGCCGGTCGTGGAGGCGGTGACCGGCGGTGGACCCGAGGGCGAGAAGATCTGGTGGTTCTAGGGCGATTGGGTCCTGCGCGGACCGGAGCCACACCCTCCCCCAAGAACGAGGGTCCGGGCAGGACGGAAGACTCCGCACCTCAGCCATCCATACGGGCCGGGAAGGCGGCTAGGCAGCTCGGAAGGGGACCCAGCATCACGGGTTGGTCCTAGAGGCCCTGAGGGCCTCAATCCGGGCGCTGACGCTGCAGGAGATGTGCGCCTTGATTTAGGGGCGACGGGTTGTTATGTGCTCGGGGGTGAGAGGGGGGAGCAGTTGGTCCCTCCATCAAGCTCAACGGCCTCGCGTGTGCGGGGGGGAGGGGGAATTAACACATTTAATGATTTGGACAAGCGAGACTCATTGCCAGCAGAGGTTTCTCGGTTTATGCGCGACGGAGTGAGAATCGCGCAGAAACCCTTCTCGGAGGCAACCGCGCAGAAACCTCCGGACGCACCCCCCGAGGACGGTGGAGGTTTCTGCGCGAACGAGGCTGAGGGAGGTTTCTGCACACCTCGCGCAGAAACCTTGGAGCTAGTCATCACAACGGATCCCGAGGACGAAAATGGTTTCTGCGCGGACCCTCCCGGTCCTCACACGCGAGAGGCTGGCGGGCCGGTCAAGGAGGGGCAGACCTGGGGTGGCCCCGAGGGCTTGGAGATGTTCGTGGCCCAGGTCGATGGGATCCAGTTGGGACCAGCCCTTCCCCCCGCGGACGCTGGACTCATGAGTGAGACAGACGAGCATCCGTGGAAGCGGTTCTACTGAGTCGCTCTGACCTGTTCATGAGTGGGGAGGACTCCTGCGGAGCGATTGCCTCCCTCTGCCGGCCTTTTCTTCCCCTGGCCATCCCTCCTGATCAACCGATGCGGTTCTGCAAGAACAGCCGGGTCCCCGTGGTGTCCGCCATCCGCCAGGGCACATCGATCACCGCCTCCGCCGCGAACCCCACGCGGCGTTCTCCGCTGGTGGTGGGATTGCCACCGGTAAGGGAGCGCACTCCAGAGGGTGCGCCTACGGCAATGGCGCGGGAAACCGTCCACAGCACCTGCCGGCCCTGGTGGTGCCTCTCGAAGCGGTAGCCATAGGCTTCATGCCCGCTCCGCCAGGACATCACCCCCTGACCCAGTAGGGCCGCCAGATCACTGGTAGTGAGGACCAGGGCGTTATCGGCAGCCTCCGCCAGCCCCCGAGCCCGCCGTAGGGCATCCGTAGCTGGGTTTGAGGCCGCCTCCCTGAGGGCCGCCACCAGTGCCGCCAGGTCGCTGCCAGGGGCCTTCACGATCGCGGTGGTGTCTGCTGGTGTCACTGCCGTCGCACTGCCAGCAGCCGACGCTGGCTTGAGGCCAGGGAAGGTACCCATGGGCTGCCCTGACTGGAGGTGGTCTTGGAGCCGTTCCCCGAGCTCGATGAAGTCTCCTGGCCAGGTGGTGAGGGTGGAGGAGACGCGGATCAGCTCAACCCCGAGGGCGCGGGCTCGGGCCTTGAGGCCGTTGCGGCTGATCCCCCAACGTTTCTCTAGATCGCGGATCGAGACGTCGGCGGGAGCCACGTCGGCAGGTGCTGTCATGGTGTCGCGGTGCTGGCTCGACAGCAGGATGCCGTGGATCTGGGGTGCTGTCGAGCTAGCGCAGTGCCATCACGACAGCAAGAGGGGGGGCGTGAGGAGAATTGAGCAGGATCGGGAGTCTGCCCTAAATCGGCAAGTCTTCGGGGTCTGGAAGGCCTGCGAAGAATACAGAGGACGCAAACGACATGATCTAGAACGCACACGATATATATGTGCAAACCCAGTAACTATCCCGGATTGACTTCATGTGTTTGGTCAACTCCCATGATATGTGGTGACGCGAGTATCGAGTTGCTCTTTAACTACTGTCTGGCTGGTTGAAGACGTATGAAAGCAGTCGTCTCAGCAATCCAATTCGCCAAAAAAAAGCTCCATCTCCTGGTCAGCACAGAGCTGGCGAACACCGCCACAGCTATGACAGCCACAAAGTTAGAGACAGCTACATCTATAATTGAAGACGAGCTGGTAGACCGCAGAAAGTTAGCCTAGAGAGTAAACAGTTTGCCGCTATATCTGGGGACTTGGTTCACTGGGCATAGGGGTGTCGCCAAGTTGTCAAGCGTATATGATTTCCCCTACCGATAATTGGCCCACTTAGCCATGCTTTGGCGAACTGCCTGAATGTTCCAAAGACACGGCGAGGTGCGAGTGATCCCGGTACGCACATAGTGATGCTTAGGCTTAAGCAGACCTTGTGACTTAAGCCTAGTCAAATGACTCCGGCTGATTGAAAGCTCTTTAAGAGCATCGGATGTCTTCACCCACCTGACGGGTTGTTCAGTGTCGGGAGCCATGCAAAGCTGACCGGGTAGTGCCGGTTGAGAAAAATGTGATGAATCTGGAAGCCGGAAACGCTCGTTTGGCGATTGACCAATAGTAGGCCATTCTTGCTCATTCTGTCAACGAGCGGGCTCGAATCGGGCCCGCCTAGGAGATTCTGTCTGATGTAGTCGCCCTGCCGCTGACTATAACAAGGACGTAGCGCAACTAAATCCTGAGATTGATGACTCCTAATGAGTGAGGCTCTGGGAAAAAAAGTCAAATATGGAAAAGGAGGTGCGTGAAGGTCGCCTAAGACGTACATCAACAGGTTGTTAAAAGTCGGATTTCAGGACTACACCCCAATCCGATTTCTGTATTGCAAGCCTGCTTCAAGAGCAGAGTCGATCGCCTCATCATCAGTCCATTGGCCGTAGTGCTGCGTATGTGTAGAGACTGAGTGACCCATAAGCGCTGCTGTCACGCGTGGACTAAGTCCGTACATCTGGTGAGCACGCAATGCATATCCATGCCTGAAGCTGTATGGTGTGTACCGCTCCTCAGAAGTAAGCTCAATCCACACTTTGTGTCTCAACAGGTACTTTCTCATGGCGTCTGCGGGACCTGCTGGAGACTCCAGCGGGGGTAATGTAGTTGTGGCCTTAAGCTGTTCTCGTAAACTCCACTCAGTTTCCCACTCAGGATGAAGAGCTCTTAAGCGTCGAGGTTTTGTTGTTCCGCCTCCCGAGCGCTTTTGGTAGCTGCACCACAAGCCTGCAGTCCCTCGATCCTGCAAATATCTGAGTTCAATTGGACGCAAACCATAAGCAGCGCAGAGCTGAATGGCAAACCGCCAGCGTTTACCCGCGGAGTCATGTGGAAGCGCTTCCAGCAAACTGAGGATTTGCGCATCTGAAAAAGGGATTGCACCCTGTGTTGCACTTCGCTTCTCTCCGATGAAGAGCCGCAAGACTTGAGGGGGGCTCCATGCAGCCTCTTCAAGTAAACTCTCTGCCACGGCCCAGCGCAACATCGCGGCGAGTTGCTGTATCACCATCTGGCGGCGTCTGGATCCTGGGGGCCAAGGAAGCCCCGCTTCAGCCAGCAGCTGCTTTGCCGTGCTCGGGGTTTTGGCTTCTGCACATGCAAGCTCCGCTATGCGAGCCGTTGTGGGTGCATAGTCTTTTGCCCAAGTCGTTGCCTTGATCTGGCCTGTTCGATGGACCTTGTTCTCCCCAAACGTCTTCCAGCAGTTGATAAGGTCTACATCTGGGGACGATTCGGCTGGTAAAGCTTTCAGCGAACCAAGCCCCCCCCCGAGCACGAGGTTCTTCGCGTCGTCAAAGCTCTTGCCTGTGGCCACAAGCTGGGCTATGGCGACAGTGGTGTTGAGGATGTCACTCGTGGAGGCTGGCACCCAGGGGATCGGCAGGACAACGCTCTTTCTGCTGCCGTCGTCGAAGCGGGCGAACAGCTTGGCTTTGCCACGCATGGGAGAAACCGACCAAGCACGGCCAACGCTGCTGAACAAACTGCTCCTCAACCCCCGCACCCACAAAGGGACGGACTCGGGTGAAGCAGGGGTGGCCATGGAGTCTGCGTAGCTCTCGCGTGAGAGCTGTGTGAGAGCTGAAGGGCATCAGCATGGCGCAGATAGGAGCCATCTGGGTCAAGCCCGCCTCAGCACCGACATCAGTCCCAGACCCCTCTCAGGGCCAGGGTTTCTGTCACTGCAGTGCTTGTCAGCCAATCGTGGCGTATGGTGGGTCCGACGGGGCGTGGCGCAGCTTGGTAGCGCGGGTGCTTTGGGAGCACTAGGTCGCAGGTTCGAATCCTGTCGCCCCGATTGACTTTTCAGGGATTGTCAATCACCTCCGGTTGGACCAAGGTTGGAGAGAACCTGGATCCGGATGGTTCATTCTCCGTTTCCTGTTGGGCAACTGGAAGCTCCTGCCTGAAGTCGTTCGTCGAGCAGCAGAAGCCGCACCTGACGGAGTGGTGGTGACGAGTCGAGCCTGGGTGGTGGGTCAGACACTCCATTGGGGCTGCTCCAGTCCAGGACCTCCAGCAGCGCGATCTGCACCCGCCGGACCGCTGCGGCTGGTCACCGACTTCTACCCGCCCTCGTTCAAGCTCAACGGGACCATCCGCGAGGGTGCCAGGCTGAAATCGCGCCACCACCTACCACCCACTGCGCACGCCGCCGCAGAGGCTGCAGGCCCTCGGCCAGCTCAGGGATGCCCGGCGGCAGGCGCTGGAGGCGCGGCAACGCAGCAGTGATCCCCGGTGGCGTTGCTGGAAACGCTTTGGCGCTGCCAGGCCTCCCCGCCCCGCCCCTCGGCCAGGCAAGAACACCGGAGCAGAGGCCCAGGGCCGGTGCGGTGGTGCCTGAACAGGCCAGTCAGGAGCTGCGCATACTCAACCGGTTTCCGAGGAACCTGCAGCTGGTGTGACTGGAGAGCGAGGCCAGCCTGAATGCCGCCAAGATCCTCAGGCGTCTCCTTGCCCTGGCTCCAGGCAGCTGCCACGAGGGTCAGCTGCGTTCGATGGAATGGCGTGTCGATGGAACACTTAGTGATGCAAAGCGCCGGACCAGTTTTCGCTATCGCCTGACTGGGCACCGAGACTGGCCAAGGCCATGCGTGCCTATGTGCCGCTCTCCTCGACCAATTCATTGGTCATCTGATCGACCTTCTGGCCATCCTCGGCCCTGTCTTGCGTGTTTCCTTTTTTCCCCGTTTGGCCCCCGTCCCCTGTGACAGCGCCGATGGTGGATTGAAGCTGGCTGTCTGTTTCTTGCGTTGAGGCAGGGACTTTGTCTGCTTTAGCTCCGAGCAGTGTCTGAGGTTGGGACATCGGATTCGAAAGGGCCATCACTGGAGCTGGAAGCAGCACAGAAGCTATCAGCAGGGCCAACGAAAAAATGGACATCAATAAAGTCTTCATGTCGGCTCTCATGGGATGGTCTACTCAACCCTAAGTGCTGTTGAAGGCTGCTTTGAATGATGTGCAGCGAACATGCATCGACACGCAGCGCTGAGTCATCGAGCCTGTTGCCCCCTCTGTTGCCGTCACTGGACTTTGACAGTCATTACGGCTTTTGAAGAGCGCAGGACGCATCTGTGGCCATGCCCTTTCTTCCCGATACGTTCGATGGCATTGCCGCTTTAGCTGCGGAACTCCCAATCAGCCAGACAGTTCTGCTGCCTGCCTGAGCTTCCCCTGGTTGCGTGAATAGACCTGAGTGAACTCCGCACCAATCAATAGAATCTGCGTCGAATAGAAGATCCAGATCAGGAGAACCACCAGGGAGCCTGCTGCTCCGTAGGTGGAGTCAAAGCTGCTGTTGCCGATGTAGAGGCCGATGACAGTCTTGCCGAGATTGAACAGAACAGAGGTGGCTGCCGCGCCCACCCACAGATCTCGCCATGGAACCCGTACATCAGGCAAGTACTTGTAAATTGATGCAAACAGAACCGTGATGACGACCAGCGCGATCACCAGGTTCAGGGCCTGCCCCAGGACGGGGAGCCCTGGCATCAACCTGTTGAGCGCATCACCAGCGGCGACGAGAAGACTGGAAAGCAGCAGCGACACCAACAGCAGAAAACCAATGACCAGAACCATGGCAAAGGAAAGAAACCGTTCGATCAGAAAGTCACGCCATCCGCGCCCCGGCTTTGTTTCCACATCCCAGATTGTGTTCAAGGCCATTTGCAGCTGACCAAACACACCCGAGGCCCCCAGCAGTAACAGCAAGAACCCGACCACCGAGGCCAGCACGCCCTCAGATCCAGGCCGACTGGCATTCTCAATCATCGCTTGAATCGCGACAGCCCCCTCCTTACCCATCAGTCCTTGGATCTGACGCATCAGCTCTCCCCGAGCGGCCTCCTCGCCAAAGACGGCTCCCGCGACCGCTATGGCGATCAGCAGCAGCGGAGCCAACGAGAAGATCGTGTAGTACGCCAAGGCAGCGGCATGGACTGGCACGTTGTCCTTCTTCCATTCAGCAATGGTTTCCTTGACCAGGCGTATCCATCTCCTAGATCGCATGGCTCATCCTCGGTTCCATCGACACGTCTTGAGACTAAAAGTTTAGTGGTGCTTGCTGTCTCGAGATGCCCTGTTGCGTGCAGCTTGTCTGCATCCATTGAGCACATCCCGATTCACGTCGTTGGGAACGATCGCTTGTCATCCAGTGACGGTCTCTGGTACGCAGGGCCACCAGGTTGGTTCCGTTGTCCATCGCCGCTGCGGCAGGCCGTGGCGCTTGCCGCCAGGTCTCGCGCCGCGCTCACCTGGCTGCCAGCCTGTCAACCGCCCCGGATGACGCTGCTTGCTCCCCGATCCCGCCACCCTTCGACCCGTCCCCAGCACAGCAGTGGTGAGCGGCGTGCTCGAAACCCTCGCCTTCTTTCGCGATCCGGATTTCGCCCGCTCTCGCTTCGAGCGTTACGGCGATGTCTACGAAACCAGCCTGCTGGGGCAGCGCACCGTGTTCATCCGTGGTGGGCAGGCCATCGCCGACCTGTTGGCCCAGGGTGAGGCGGTCGAGGGCTGGTGGCCGGACAGTGTGAGGCAACTGCTGGGGCCGCTGTCGCTGGCCAATCGCAACGGCGCTGACCACAAGGCGCGCCGCCGGGTGGTGGGCCAGCTGTTCGCCGCCGCCGCCCTGAGGCGCTACAGCCCGGCGATCGTGGCGTTGGTGGAGGGCCTCAACCAGGAGCTGCTGGCGGCACCGGCACCCGTGGCTCTGGTGCCCCGGTTGCGGCGTTTTGCCTTCACCGTGATCGCCACCACGGTGCTCGGGCTTGATGGCGCCGATCGCGACGCCCTGTTCGAGGATTTCGAGGTCTGGTGCCGGGGCCTGTTCTCCTTCCCGCTCGCCCTTCCCGGCAGTCCTTTCGCCCGTGCCCGTCAGGCCCGTCAGCGGCTGCTGCGGCGCCTTGGTTCCGTGCTTCAGAAGGCCCAGGCCGCCTCGGCTTCCGGAGCCCCCCTTGTGGCTGGCGGGCTCGACCTGCTGGCCGGTGGCCTGGATGAAGCCGGCCTCCCCCTGGCCGACGACGATGTGGCCGAGCAGTTGCTCCTGCTGCTGTTCGCCGGTTACGAAACCACCGCCTCCGCACTGAGCTGCCTGCTGCTCACCCTGCTGCAGCATCCCGCCGAGCTGGCCTGGCTGCGGGAGGAGCTCGACGGCCTGTCCTGGCCCCCTGCCGAGGCTGACGCCGTGAGCGCCTACGACGCTGTGCGGGCCCCCCGGCTGGATGCGGTGGTGAAGGAGGTGATGCGGCTGACCCCGCCGGTGGGGGGCTTCTTTCGCCGCACCCGGGAGCCCATCGCCCTGGCCGGTGTGCTGGTGCCGGCGGAGCGGGTGGTGCAGGTGAGCATCACCGCCAGCCACCGCAATGGCACGGACCCTGAGGATCTGGCCGCCTTCCGGCCCCAGCGCCATCTGGGGGGAGCCGAACCCGTGACCTTGCTGCCCTACGGCGGTGGTGAGCGTGTCTGCCTGGGCAAGGCGCTGGCGGAGCTGGATATCCGTCTGCTGGCCGTGGGGCTGCTCAAGCAGGTGAGTCTTGCCCTGGAGCCGGATCAGGACCTGACGCTGTTGGTCATTCCCAGCCCCTCGCCGAAGGATGGCCTGCTGGTGCTCCCACGCCGCCGAACCAACGCTGCCGGTCTTTAGGTTGTCAGTCCCCAAACTTCTTATCCAACCATTGAGTCACCACGTAGACACCGATAAACATCGGAAGATAGGCAATCCACATGTTGGCAAGGTTCAGCTCCGAGTTGTTGATCAGAACAAGACCCAGATAGCTGATGACGCCATAGATGGATGCCCTACGCAGTGGCCCGACAATCTGTTTCAACTCAGAGGCAGCGCTGATGCCACCCTATGGCAACCACACTGAAACGGTGGGCCGTCTCCCCTGGGCGGGAGTGGGCATTGGAGGGTTCTTCCAGCCATTCGACCTGCAGGGCTGATCTCCGGCAGTCCCCGAGAAGTCCATTCAGAGGATCACCGCCGCGAGCGGTCGTCGGGCCGAGAAGGGCAGCGGCGTTCCCCGCCCGAAGCGCAGGACGATGTCCGGACGCCGACCCGGCAGACCCACCAGGGCCGCCAGATCGGCGCGGAACTCCGGCACCTCCACCGGCTGGTTGAGAAAGGAGCAGCTCAGGCCGAGGGCCGTCGCCTGCAGGGCAAAGCGCTGGCAGGCCCGCCCCACCTGCACCCAGTGGGCTGGGTCCGCTTCGGCGCCGGCGAAAACGGCGATCCCGGCGGCGGAGGCGATCTGCCGGGCATAGCGGGCCGTTTCGGCCTTGACGGTGAAGACCCGATCGAACAGCCAGGGCCCCAGCGACTCCGGCAGGGGGGGTTGGCCGCTGGCGGCGCTGAACAACCCGTCCCCCCTGCGCAGGGCGGCGTTCGGGCTGAACCGCAGCCACCGCTTCAGCTCCGCCACGAAGGCCGGATCGCCCATCTGGGCTGCGTTGGCCGCCAGGATCAGATCCCGCAGCCTCGCCATCGCCGGCCGTTCGCTCACCAGAATCAGGGCCACCCCCGGGACCGAGGCCGCCGCCCTCAGCTGGCGCAGATCGCCAGCCTCGACGCCCGATCCGTCGTAGTCGGCCCGCGTCGACTGCCGCCGGGGGATCGCCTCGAACAGGGCCTGATCGCCGCCCTTGCCCGTCCCGTAGTGGAACCGCACGCTGCCGTCGCCGACTGGATCGAAAGACATGGCCCCGGCACGGCCGGCGGCACCGGCCGCCAGGGCCAGGTTCTCCGCGGCGCAGCCCAGCGACACATACAGGTGGTGATCGTCGGGGTCGACCATGGGGGTGCGCCTCTGGAGATCAGCAAGGATCGTGATCCCGTCGCCGTCCGGGCGGAACAGCCAGGGTTGGGTGTTGTGTCCGTTCGCCGCCAGGCTGGCGTAACGGATCAGATCGAGGGTCTGCGGAGCCAGGGCGGGCCTTCGGCGCATGGCGGCGACGGCGGCGTTGTACGCCTCCATCGAGCCCCTGCGGCTCCTGTGGGCCCAGATCCCACCGCCCCCAGCCACCGCGGCAGCGCCGGCCCCCAGCAGCAGTTCCCGTCGCGTCACCATCGCCGTACCCCCGCCCCGTCCGCCCGCACCAGTCGATCGAGCCGCAGCTGGTGGTCGGCGCTGGTGAGCCGTCCGTAGGCCAGGCCCACAACGCCGAACACCCCCAGCGCCGTCGCCGACGCGATCATGAACAGGATCACGATCTGGTAGCGAACCGCCGCCGCCGGCGCCGCCCCCTGGAGGATCTGGCCGGTCATCATCCCGGGCAGGCTCACCAGGCCCATCACCATCATCGAGTTGATCGTCGGGATCATGGCCACACGGATGGCGTCGCGCACCACCGTCTGGCAGGCCTCCCAGCGGGTCGCCCCGAGGGCCAGATCCGTTTCGACCTGATCGCGACCGCTGCGCAGGCCTTCCATGAAGCGATCGAGTCCCAGGGAAATGCCGTTGAGCGTGTTGCCCAGCACCATTCCCAGCAGCGGGATCAGATATTGGGGGTTGTACCAGGGCTCGGGCCGGATCAGCCCCGACACCGCCAGGCCCGTGACCAGCGCCGAGGAGGCCATCACCGACAGCAGGCTGTTGAGGTAGATGCCGGCAAAGCGGTGCCGGGTGCGCTGGACGGCGGACACCCCGGCGATCATCGCCATCGCCGCCCCCACCAGCAGGATCAGGGGGGCCTGGTCCTGGTGGAACAGCCACTCGAGCACGAACCCCACCAGCAGCAGCTGAACCACCATCCGCACGGACGCCACCAGCAGGCTGCGGGACAGGCCCAGGCGCAGCGCCGCCGAAAGCCCCACATTCACCAGGATCAGCAGGGCGGACAGGGCCAGGCGGCCATCACTGATCGTCAGGGCGCCGGCGCTCGAGGGGGTCATGGCTGCAGCTCCAGGGTGCGGGTGGCGAAGCGCCCGATCTGCTCGCCGTCATGGCTGATGAGCACGCAGGCGCGCGGACCGGCGGTGAGCCAGTCGGTCAGCAGGGTCTCGACGGCGGCGGTGGTGGCCCCGTCCAGGGAGGCGGTGGGTTCATCCAGCAGCAACACGGTGGGATCGAACTGCAGGCCCCGCAGCAGGGCCAGCAGCTGCAGCTCGCCGCCGGACAGCCGCTCGGCGTCGTAGTCCAGGAACGAGGGATCGCGCCCCAGGGCCGCCAGCCAGCCGGTGATGCGCTCGTAGCTCCATCCACCCCGCCCGCGCCGCTCCCGGAACCGCCAGGGTGAGCGAAGGTTCGCCGCCACGGTTCCCCCACCGGCGACGGGCCGCTGGGCGAGGTACAGCACCATGGACCGCCAGCGAGGCAGACCCCACGCCGCCGGAGGGCGCCCCAGCAGGTGGAAGGTTCCCGCCTGCGGAGGATCGAGCAGGGCCAGGGTGCGCAGCAGCAAGGTTTTGCCCGCCCCCGAGGGTGCCACCAGCCCCAGGCGATCACCGCCGGCCAGCGCGAGATCCAGCCGACTCCAGAGCAGCCGATCCCCCAGTTGCCGCTCGAGGCCGGCGGCGCTCAGCAGCAGGGGGCGATCCAAGGGTGCGGGATGGCTGGCCACCTCTCACTTTGACCCCGTCACGTGGGGCCCACCGCCGACTGGCAGCTGGTTCCTTTGGAGGCCAGCCAGAGTTCCACGGTGCCCTGGGGGACGGAGCGTGCGTACCTCCATGTGCTCAGGTCGATGGGAGAGATGCCCGGCTTCGTATTGCCGGTTCCGGCAAGAAGGGCGCGGACAGATGGCGACGTTGTTTTGAGGGCGTTGATCTGGGCGATCAGCTTCTCGGCCAAGTCGTTGTCGGCCTTGTGAAAGAAACGAACGGAGTTGTACGGCCCGCAGCTGCTCGATGACGGTTCCACGACGCGCACGCCAGAGACGATGTACCAGCGCTTGGCGGAGAGCTGGACCAGGATGGGTTTCAGTTGCTCGGCGATGGACGGATTGTCCAGATGGACGGTGACGACGGCCAGACTTGGTTCGGTGTAGGCACTTTTGGCCCGAGCCGTTTCGAGCCTGACGGCATTGAGTTGGTTGACCACCCTGGCCTGGGCCAGGGAGCCCGCCACCAGCCTCGGATCGATGATCGGGTCCTGGGCCAGCTGGGAGACGCTGACCGACTGTTCGCCATTGCTGTCCTTGCCTTCCACCTGCTTGCGCAGCGCTTCGATCGCCAGCGCCCCGGCCTCACCGCAATCGGCTTGGATGTCAGCGGCCGGCGTCAGATCCTGGCCACCAAGTTTCAGATGGAGATTGAACACCTGTTGCTGGTAGTAGTCATTGCAGGCTTCGCCGGAACTCTGAACCAGACGATTCAGCACCCTCGCGGCCTGGTCGACACCATGGTTGAACTGGGTCTGGGTGGCGGACGCATGGCGGGAATTGTTGTTCTGGGCATTGATCGACTCTTCCCCGGATGACCCCTCAATCAGCAGAATCGAGATTCGTGCGAGCAGTAACTTGTCCCTCGGTGCCTTGTCTTTCCCAGGCTCCGTGTTGAGCATGTGCTCGATGGCCAGCAGGGAGATGTCTCTGCCAAGTTGCTTTGATGTGAGTTTATCGGTGAGATCACCAACCAGTCCCGCCGTACGTGATTGCTGCGACAGCTTGTTGACCTCATTGGAAGTGATCGTGGCGACGATCAGGCCGATGGTGCCGGCGATGGCGGCGATGCCTGAGACGATATTGTTGAATGTTCGGCCCCGTTCGGAATCTGCCATTCGCGTTGTCCTGATGCCATCATCTGGGGCCCAGTCTCAGTGGCACGTCAGAGTGCGCCGGAGGGGTCCCACATTTCTTATTGGTGTTGATGGCGGCCGATCTGCGGCTCACACATGCTCCCGGCCATGGGGAAGGAGATAGTCGATCAGCGGACCCACCGGCACCACGCCGGTGGGGTTGAGCATGGTGTGGCTCTGGTAATAGTGGCGCTTGATGTGCGCCATGTTCACGGTTTCCGCCACCCCCGGGACCTGGTAGAGATCGCGGGTGTAGGCGAACAGGTGGGGGTAATCCACCAGCCGTTTCAGGTTGCACTTGAAGTGCCCCACGTAGACCGGATCAAAGCGCACCAAGGTGGTGAACAGGCGCCAGTCCGCCTCGGTGATCGCCGATCCCAGGAGATAGCGCCGGCCGGCCAGGTGCCCCTCCAGCCAGTCGAGTGTGGAGAACAGGGGACCCAGCGCCTCCTCGTACGCCTCCTGGCTGGTGGCGAAACCACAGCGGTACACCCCGTTGTTCACGGTCGCGTAGATCCGCTCATTGAGGCGGTCGATCTCCTCGCGCAGCGCCGCGGGATAGACGTCCCCTTCCCGAGCACCCAGGTGATCGAAGGCGCTGTTGAACATCCGCAGGATCTCGGAGGATTCATTGCTCACGATCGTGCGCCGTTGCCTGTCCCACAGCACCGGCACGGTGACCCGGCCGCTGTAGTGGGGATCGGCCACGGTGTACAGCTGGTGCAGGGCTTCGGCGCCCTCGTTCGGATCCGGCACCTCCCCCTCCCCCCCCTGGAAGGTCCAGCCCCGCTCGCCCATGAACCAGTGCACGACGGAGAGCGGGATCAGATCCTCCAGCCCCTTGAGGGCGCGCACGATCAGGGTGCGGTGCGCCCAGGGGCACGCCAGTGACACGTAGAGGTGGTAGCGACCGGCCTCGGCGGCAAAGCCGGACTCACCGCTCGGACCGGCCGATCCGTCCGGGGTGATCCAGTTCCGAAAGGCCGCCCGTGAGCGTTCGAAGCGGCCGGCGCTGCTGCCGGTGTCGTACCGCTGGTCCTTCCAGACTCCGTCCACGAGCAGGCCCATCACGGTTGCCATGACGCCCGCGGACCCTAACGGGCCCGTGGCGCCACCTGATCGCCCGGCGGAGCCCGGCCGCTGCAGGACGGATCCGGCCCCATCGTGGAGGGCACAGCAGCGCCGATCCCTTGATGCCATGGCCGGCTTGAACCGACACGGCCCCCTTCGCCGGGCCGCCCTGGTCCTCTGCGGGGGCCTGCTGGCCGGGGTGCTGTCGGGTGTGCTGGCGAGCCTGCCGCTGCTGACGCCGCCCGTGAAAGCCCAGGAGCCGCCAGCGACGGTTCAGGGGCAGCCCGAGGAACTGCGGGGGGTGTGGCTCACCGCCAACGACATGCCGGTGCTGCGGGACCGCGGCCGCATGCAGGCTGCCGTGGATCAGCTGGCGGAGCTGGGCTTCAACCGGCTCTATCCGGTGGTCTGGAACGGCGGTTTCGCTTACTACCCCAGCCGGGTGAGCGAGGCGCGCCAGCTGCAGGACTTCACCTTCCGCGGCCTGCAGGGGCAGGACATCCTGGCCGAGCTGATCAGCGCCGGCCGCAATCGCGGGCTCAAGGTGATCCCCTGGTTCGAGTTCGGCTTCATGGCGCCACCGGAGTCGCCGCTGGCCCGGCGGCACCGCAGCTGGCTCACCCAGACCCGCGACGGCGGGCTCACCTCCACCAGTGCCGCCGGCCGGGTGGTGTGGCTCAATCCCTTCCGGCCGGAGGTGCAGCAGCTGATCACCGACCTTGTGCTGGAGCTGGTGAATGACTGGGGCGCCGACGGCATCCAGTTCGACGACCACATGAGCCTGCCGCGGGAGTTCGGCTACGACCCCTTCACCACGGCGCTCTACCGCAAGGAGACCGGAAGGGATCCACCGGCCAACCCTGAGGACCCGGCCTGGGTGAAATGGCGCGCTGACCGGATCACCGCCTTCCTCGACCAGCTGGCCCGGGCGGTGCGGGCCGCCCGCCCCGGCGCCCTGATCTCGATCTCCCCCAACTACTACGACTTCGCCTACAAGCTTCAGCTGCAGGACTGGCGCGCCTGGGTGCGGCGCGGCATCGCCGATGAACTGCTGGTGCAGATCTACCGCCCCGATCTGGAGAGCTACCACCCTCACCTCAGCCGGCCGGAGGTGCAGGAGGCCCGCCAGCGCATCCCCACCGCCATCGCCGTGTTGAGCGGCCAGCGCAACCGCCCCACCCCCCTGGCGCTGATGGCCCAGAAGCTGGCCGCCAACCGCGCCAGGGGCCTGGGGGTGGCGTTCTTCTACTTCGAGAGCCTGTGGAGCCTGGGTCCCGAGCCGCCCGCCGAGCGCATCGCCGGGCTAGCTCAGATGCTGGGCCCCCGTCAGCAGAAGCTGGCCGCCCCCAGGGCGCGCAGAGACTCACCGCCGCCCTTGCCACCGCCGCTTCCTTAGCCACCGCCAGGGAGTGGGCTCATCAAGCCCGTTCGCGCAGAGACCCTGAAGGCGGAAAGGCGTCGGGATCCGATGCCGCCATGGACAGCGCCGATCACCTCACGACCAACAGCCAATGTCCCTGGCTTGCCTCCATGCCCGAGCCGACCACCGACTTGCCGCTGCCCTGGCCCTCCCGAGCCACCAGCGCCTGCTCCCGCTGTCCCCCTCAGACGAGGCGAAGGCCGAGGAGTTACGAAAGAACCTCCCCGCCCGGGTGGCCCATGACGACCCCGCGGCCGTCCTGATCGAATTCCTGGAAGCGGTACCGGCAGCGCACGACCGACCCCTTCACCGACGACGGCTTGCCCGCAGAGGAAAAGGCCACGAGCCGGTGGGGGCAGGCATCGAGGGGGCCGACACCCGCCCATCGCCCCCCCGCACCAGCAGGACAGGCAGGGTGAACACCCGCACGCTCAGCGCCGACTCCCATGGCAGCTCGCCGCTGGCGAAGATCGGCCAGGCCACCAGCCACTCCGACAGCCAGGGGTGCTCGAGATCAAGGTATGGCTCGACCGGATCCAGATACCCCGGCCGAGCCTAGGGAGCGAGCGCCGCCGGATTCAGGCCCACCCCGTCGAACAGATGGCGGCCGGGGGCCTCCGGTGAGGGATCGAACCAGTACTGCTCCACCAGCGTCAGGAAGGCCTCCCGCGGCAGGCGGCCGGGGGGCAGCCCCAGGCCGGCGAGCATCCGATCGAGGTTGGCGGCGATGCCGGCGGTGGTGTGGCCGTAGGCGGCCGCGAAGGCGGCCAGGTCGTCGACGTCGAGCTGGCCATCGCCATCGAGGTCGAGCACATCGAAGAAACCGCCGGCGGATCGGGCCATGAACTCCCGCGCGGCCCGGGGATCGCTCTGGAAGGCGTCAAAGACGCGGCCATGGGAGGCGACGAACTCCTCCTGATCCACCGTGCCGTCGTGGTTGCGGTCGCGGCGAGTGTTCTCGTGCCGGTAGGTGTCGAGCAGCAGCCCGAGCAGATCGGGGAAGCGGCTGGGCCGGCCCTGCCAGCGCCGCGCGATCCGCACCGCCACCGGTTCGAAGTCACCCTCCAAGGTGTGGCGGCCGTCGCCGTCGCGGTCGTAGAACCGGAACAGCCGGCGGTAGCGCCGCATCAGTTCGGCCGGCAGGGAGACGCTCGACATCCACCGGGCCGCGGGAGATTTCGATGGTACCGGGGCCGCAGCTACCAGCCCATGGGGCCGAACTTGACGCCAACGTTTACAAGCTGTTACAATTCGCGAAACAAACTGAAACACACATGTCCGACTCCTCCGCCCGCTTCGGCTTCGTCGCCTTCGCCGAAACCTGGAACGGCCGTCTCGCCATGCTCGGCTTCGTGATCGGCCTCGGCACCGAACTGCTCACCGGCCAGGGGATCCTCTCCCAGATCGGCCTGGGCTGATCGCCCGACGGCCCAGCGTTTCCCTTCCCGTCCCCCCTTGTTTGACCCATGACCGACACCACCGCCAACGCTTTCCAGGGCGACAGTGAGCATTCCATCCACATGGAGCAGCTCAAGCGCGTCGAACGCTTCAACGGCCGGGCCGCCATGATCGGTCTGGTAATCGGTGTGCTCACCGAAGCCATCACCGGCTCCGGCATCGCCCATCAGATCGGCCTCGGCGCCCTGACCGACGGCTACGCCGCCTGCCGCACCCAGTTCCTGCCCTTCTGCTTCTGATCGGTTCTCCCTGATGCCGCTGCCTCTCTGCCCTTTCACGGCCGCCAGGATGGCCGGCCTGCAGGCCACGGTGCTGCTGCTGCTCACCCTGCTGATCAAGGCCAGGGTGCAGATCAAGGCAGCCTCGGCCCTGGGTCTGTTCCTGCTGGCCCTGCAGACCCTGGTGTTCCTGGCCGCCGCCGGAGCCCTGGGCCTGGCGGCCCTCGGCGGCCTGGCCCTGGCCCTGAACCGTCCACGGCCGGCCGCCGCCTGAAGCCATGACCGTCGTGCTGCAGCCGCCGCTGGCAGAAGATGCGCTCCGGGCTCTGTTCACCAAGACCTACGGCGCACCGGGGCCTACAGAGCAGCAGTGGCGAGCCGTCTACGACCCGAACGTCCATTTTCAGGACCCCACCCAGGAGCGTCAGGGCCTCGAGGCCTACATCGCGGCCCAGGAAGGTCTCCTGCGGCGTTGTGACGATGTGGTCCTGGTGCCAGGGGCCGTGGCCTTGAGCGGTGACACCGCCTTCGTGGAGTGGACGATGGGGCTGAAGATCAAGGGCATCGAGTTCGTCTACCCCGCACCACTGGCCTCCGCTTCGGCGCCGATGGTCGGATCGTCGAGCACCGCGATTACTTCGATTTCGTCGGCCCCACCTTTGCTCCGGTGCCGCTGCTGGGTGGTTTCGTGCGCTGGCTCTACGGCCGTTTCGTGTCCTGAAGCTCCCGATCAGCGGGGCCTGCGCATCACGTAGCCGGTACAGACGGCCCGATGCAGCGTGGTCACGCCGAAATGGAACCCCTCCTCGGCGGCGATGGCCACCACCTGGTAGGCATCCAACCCGCCCAACCGGGCCCGCAACGTCCCGGAAGCTGCTGCGTGGGCCAGAAAGCTCTCCAGCTGCTCCTGTTCCGCTGCTTCACTGTTGTCCATGGGCCGGCGGGCTCAGCGGCCGGAGCCTGCGAGGGGCATCTGGCCCGACCCCGCCGATCGGTGCGGCCGTGACGTCCGTGCCGATCGACGGCCGGTGAGGCGGGCCAGCCGGGCCAGGGGGCCGCTGGCGCGACGCCGGGCCTCCCGCTGCCGCTCGCGGAAGGGGCGATCCACCGCTTCCATCGCCGCCACGTCGTCATGGTCGTGGACGCCGTAAAGCAGCCGGGTGATCCGCTCGGGGTCCATGGCCTCCGCAGCGGCTTCCTGCCAGAGGCGCTCGCTCCGGGAACGGTCGCCCCGCCGGAACTGGGCGTCGGCCAGTTGTCGGGTGAGCGCAAACACCAGCTGCCGCTCCTTGAAGGCGGAGAAGCTGCCTTCGAACTGATGGGGAAAGCAACCGCTGGCCATGGGAGGTGTCCTGCCGCTGGAGTTCTCACCTCAACTGTATCTCCTGCTACAGATCTTGGGCCCCACGGCCCCGTCCGGCCCTCGCGTGTCGGAGTGCCCGCGCCACCAAGGTGGGAGCTGCTCCTGCGTCGAGGCCATCTCCCCCTTCCCCGTTCTGGTGATCGTCCACGCCCTGGCCGCCACGGTGTGGACCGGCGGCCATCTGGTGCTGGACCTAGGCGTGCTGCCGAGGGCCCGGCTGCGCCTGATTCCCAACCTCAGCGACGCCAATCTCAGCGGCCTGGCCTGGCACATCTGTGCCATCACCGCCCTGGCCATCGCCTTTGTGGTGGTGGGTGCCCTGATTCGTCTGGGAGGGGTGCTGGGCTGAGCGGGCTGATTCCTTCTTCGCAGGAGAGCAGAAGGAACGCTCCCGGCTTGGCGCCCTCCTCCAGAAGCTCAAGCAGGCGCTGCGGGGCCAGCAGATCAAGATCGATCGCCTCGAAGCCCGCCTCCAGGCCCTGGAGGCGGAAAATGCCGCGCTTCGCTCCGAGCAGCAGCAGTCCAGGGCCGAGCTGCAGTTGCAGAAGGAGCTGGTTGCCCTGCAGCGGGCCCTCAGGGCCGAACGTCAGACCAACCTGCAGCTGCGCGGGGAGCTTGAACGGCTCCGGGCCGGGGAGCAGCTGGGCCTCGGCCTGGCCGATTAGGCCCATGGCCAGACCCCCATCCCCCCGCTCCGCACCGGTCCGACCGAAGCCGCCCACCATCACCGAGCTGAAGCGCGAGGTCCTGGCCCTGGCCGGAGTCTCCAGCACCCGGGAGCTCAAGCGAACCAACCAGGACCTGCGCCATCTCGATTTCCGCCTCAAGGCGAGCTGGTGTACTGCCCTGGAGGTGCTCCAGCAGGCGGCGGCCGCCTATCCCGACTGGGACACCCATCCTCCCGAGGAATTCAGGGAGCTGTTCGCGGCCATCGATCAGGCCAGTGAGGCCTATGGCCAGTCGATCGATGAGGGCCTGCGACTCAGCGCCCGGCTCCAGCAGGCGGCCGATGATCTGGAGTCCCTCTCCGGTGAGCTGCTGGAGGAGGCCGCCGAGCTCAGGACGGTCCAGGCCGCCTCCCGCCGTCAGGCCCGCCAGCGCCGGCTCAACTGAGTGCGCCGTGTCGCCTTTGGATTCCGGTCCAGGCGGCTGAGCACGCGGTAACTGGCGAAGCCGATCACGACCATGGCGAGCATGAACGCGGGATAGGAGATGTGCCAGTTGCGGGGGCCGGTGATCATCGTCCATTCGGACATGCCGCCGATGCCCGCCAGCAGGGTCAGCGGCATGAAGATCGTCGTGATCAGTGTCAGGCGCCGGACGGTGGCGTTGGTGTCGTTGGCGGCCTTGGCCATCTGATTGTTGAGCATCGACAGATACATCTCCATCAGGCTGGTGACGATGTCCCGGTACGACTCGGTCACCTCGTAGAACCGCACCAGATGGTCGTAGATGTCGCGATAGTGGTAGATCGCCTTCTTCGACACCAAGGGGAAATCGCCCCGGCAGATCTTGCTGAGGATCTCCCGCTCATGAAACAGGCTCTTGCGCAGCCTTAGCAGGTAGCGCCGGAAACGGATCAGCTCGGCTGGCTGGAAACTCGCCGGATCCGCCATCAGGGCTTCTTCCACTCCATTCAGCTCATCCTCGAGGGCCTCGATGGCCACGAACTTCTGATCGACGACCTGATCGAGGATCAGGTGCATGAGGTGGGACGGACCCTGGCGGGCCTCCTCGATCCCCCTCTCCACCATCTTCTCCACCCCATCGAGATAGGAGCGATGCCTGGCATCCAGATGGCTGATGCTGACCAGAAATCGCTGACCGAGGAAGAGGTTGATCTCACCCACCTCCAGGACGCCGTGGTCGTACAGAAACGTATTGAAGAGAATGAAGGTGTTGTCAGGGAACTCGTCGATCTTGGGAATCTGATGATCATCGAAGCAATCCTCGATCGACAGCGCGTGCAGGCCCAGCAGACCGACGAGCTGGTCCAGTTCGTCCCGGCTGGCCTCGCGGTAATGCAGCCAGGCAAATCCGTCCGCTTCGCTTGTGCTCAGAGCCTCCTCGGCCGACGCCACACGCATCGCCGGGCCGGTGCGGCCGATCCGATAGAAGCTGGGGTCAGCCATTGGTTCCATCGTGTCACGGGAGCGGGTTCGCTTTTGTCAGGCTGGTGTGCCCAGCTCCCTGGCCGGATGCCCCAACACCTGGATCG
Source organism: Cyanobium gracile PCC 6307 (assembly GCF_000316515.1). NCBI lineage: Bacteria > Bacillati > Cyanobacteriota > Cyanophyceae > Synechococcales > Prochlorococcaceae > Cyanobium > Cyanobium gracile. The sequence goes on from NC_019675.1 coordinate 193,444, forward strand.
CCCCACCAAGCTCTGCCCGGTCTGCGGACGACCGTTCCAGTGGCGCAGAAAGTGGAAGGATGTCTGGGACCAGGTGCGCCACTGCTCCGAGCGCTGCCGACGCAACCGCAACCGCGCCCGCAAGGATTCTTCCGATCCCCCTCCGATCTCGAAGCGAGCCACCAGCGCCGCATGATCCGACCCCGGGTCCACGCCACGGCGATGTTTCCGGGATTCGCCGCCAGGCTCCAGAGGCAGTAGCCGTTGCCCTTGTCGCCCCGCCGGAATCGCTCGGTGCCCAGCGCGGAGCCCCTCAGCTGTCCCGCTCAGGGGTCAGGAGAGGATCAGGTTGGAGGCCGAGAACTGGACCGGCCCCATGAGCATCACTTCGAAGTCGCTGCTGCCGTTGCCGTCGAGATCTCCCTGCAGGAGGGCGTGATTCTGCCGGCGGTTCTGCTCCAGTCGCAGCTGGCCCGCCTCCCCGTAGAACGCCCTGGAGCCGATCCAGGTGAAGGACTGAACGCCAGCGCGGCGGCTGTCAGCGTCCACCCTCGAGAGATCGATCCTGTCGTCGGCGGCGAAGTCGGTGATCACATCGCGCCGCTGGGGGCTGCTGAGGCTGCTGTCGGCCCGGACATAAACGAAGGTATCGCGGCCACCGCCCACCAGACCTTTCCACTGGGCCGGCACTCCGGGCAGAGCGAAGAACGCCAGGTCGCGGAAGTTGTTCGGTGCGGACCAGTTCGGGGCCAGGGGGGCACCCGCCAGCCAGTCGGCTCCGTAGCCACCCGAGAGGATGTCGGGGCCGCCAGTGCCGACGATGCCGTCATGGCCGCTGGTGCCGATGCTGGACGGGGCCAAGGCTCCGATGGTGAGGCTGACATTGGCGATCGCGGCGACCGTGAACGTGCCGTAGTAGTCGTCCTTGGACGCCGTATAGAAGCCGACGAAGTTCGGGTTGCTGGCCGTCGGTGATGTTCCGGCGGTGTCGGGGAGTCGGCCGGCCGCCTTCTCCCGCGCCGCCTGGGAGCGGAGGATGGACGTGTACGCATTCAATTCAAAAGAATAGTTCGGATTCGGTTTGTCCGCACTGGGGTCGGCGTCGGTGTAGCCGTAGTTCCATACATTCCAGTTGTGGGCATAGAGTTGTTCTCCCGTTGGCTGGGGAACCAGCCCCCCCTGCTTGCCATTCATGGCGGTCCAGGAGGTGTTGGTGGAGAAGTCGAAACCGAAGGCGGGATAGGTCTGCTGGGGATTGAGGCTGCTGGCGCCGGCGGAACGGGGGTAGCCGAAGGGGGAGGGCCCGTAGGGCACCTCCTTGAGGAACTGGACCCAGCCCGCGGGAGCATTCGGCGGCCAGTAGGCCGGTTGCCCCAACTGAACGGCATTGGCCATGATCACCTGCTGCTGCCAGAGCCGCATCGGGCCGACGAATCGCCGGTTCGGGGCATCCCAGAGATTCGATGCCGTCCCGACACCCTTCCCCGAGGCGGCGCTGGTGACGAATCCGCCCGGCGGCAGGGCGGCGAAATCCATGGCGATCGCCGCCGCGTTCAGGAAGCCGAAATTGTGGACGCTTCCACTGCTGTCGGTGATGTTGGTCTGGATCGGATAGGCCCAGTCATCGATGTAGGACATGTCAGCGGAAAAGCCGCTGCCATCGATCGTGTATTCGTAGAAGGAGAAGGGGGCTATGATGTTCCAGCCGATCGGTTCCTGGCCAGGGTTGGCGAACAGCGTGGCCGAGCTCGAGACGTAAATCCTCATCTGAGGAGCGGCCTCGATCGCCAGGGTGTTCAGGCCCGGCGAGAGGGTGCTGGCCTGGCCGGGTGGGATGGGCTGAATGCTGAATTCTGGCCCGACGACGTAGTAATAGAGGCTGCCTCCCGACTGGTTGTTGATGGTCAGGGAGGCGGTGGCCATGGTCCAGTTCGAAACTCGCAACCAACGCTAGGTGTCACCGGATGGACGTCAGCCAGCGGGCGCTGCGCTGCAGTCCTTCGTCGCAGTCGCCCAGCATCAGCAGGCCCGCCCCACCCCAGACCAGCCGCGGGGCCAGATCCAGCGGGCCGCCGCCCAGCTCCCGCAGCGGCGTGAAGCCGAGCCGCCGGAAGTAGCGCACCAGCCGCCGGTGCTGGCGCTCCCCATCGCGGATGGCCAGCAGGCGCGCCGAGCGGCAGCGTGTCTCCTCCAGGGCCCAGGCGAAGGTGGCGGCCCAGATGAGCGGTCCAACGGCTGCGGTGCGCTCCCCTTGCACCCGCATCGTGTCGAGCCGCAGGCCATCGGCCAGGGGCAGGCACCAGCCCTTGAGCTCCCCCAGCAGCAGCGGCGGCTGCTCCGCCCGGGGCCGCGCCAGAGCCACCCGCAGCCCCCGCACCCCCGCCAGCCCCTTCACCTGCAGCCGCAGCAGCAGGCCGCGCTCCCGGGCCTGCCGCTCCAGCTCCTCCAGCGTCAGCATCGTGCGCCAGCCAGCGGCGGCGGGAAGGGCTCGGCGGCCAGCACCGCCTCCAGGGGCAGCGGTCCGTGGATGTGGGGGAAGCATTCGCCGCTGTTTGGTGCCGGCTCCCAGAGCAGTGGCGCGCTCAGGCGCCGGGGGTCGATGGTCAGCAGCAGCACCTCCTCCGCATCGGCGTAGAAGCGCCCGTAGGTGGCCTCCACCTGGTGGGAACCGCTGGCATGGATGAAGCCCACCTCCTGCAGCGTCTGGCCGCGGGTCGAGCGCTCGTACACGCCGCGGGCTTTGGCATCCCGCCACTCGCCGCCCAGGGCCAGGTGATAGATCCAACCGTCGGAGCGCCAGGGCCGCCGTGGCGCCCAGGGCTCGGCCATCACCGCGGCCAGATCGGCCCCCTGCAGGAAGCGCTGCAGCCAGTCCTGCAGCGGCGCCAGATCCGCCTGTCGGTCGAACCCCTCCGGATCGGCAAGCCGGAACTGGCGCACGAAGGGCAGCAGGGCTACATCGGCCAGGGACGGCCGCCCCCCCACCAGCCAGCCGCCGGCCTCCAGGGTCGCGCTCCAGCCCCGCAGGATGGCCAGCGCCGCCCCGCGCTGCTGCTCCCGGTCGTCCTCGGGATGGCGGTGGGCGTACTTGAAGCGATCCAGATGGTGCTTGAACGCCCCGTCGTTCTCAGCGATCAGGGCGGCGATCCGGCCACGGTCCCGCCCAGCGGCTTCGCTGCCCCCCTGGCGCCCCAGGTCGCCGGGGTCGTGGCGCTCCAGGGCCCAGGCCATCACCGCCAGGCTGTCCGGCAGCACCCGGGCAGCCACCGGGGGGGTGGAGGCCGCGTCCGGTGGCAGCACCAGGGTCGGCACGGTGGCGGCGGCGGAGGCCTCCAGCAACTCGGGGGGCTTGCGGCCCAGATGCACCTCCCGCAGCTCGAGATCCACCCCCGGCCTCAGCCCGGCCGACGCCAGGACCAGCCGCGCCCGGATCGCGAAGGGGCAGCGACGGAAGCTGTAGAGGATGGGCAGGGCCTGCGCCATCCGCTCAGCCGCCCACGCCGGGCATCACCCGGCCGATGTGCGCCTCACCGCAGGCGTCCGCCCGTCCCATCTGGCGTTGGCGTTCGGCGAACCTCTCCCGGTCGGCCGTGGTGAAGCGATCGATGCAGTGGCGGCAGCTCACCCCGGCCACGTAGCTCTCCAGGGTTAGGTCGGCGGGGGCCAGGGGCAGGCCGCAGGCATGGCACACGTGGTAGGCGCCCGGCTGCAGCCGGTGGTCGAGGGCCACCCGCTGGTCGAACACGTAGCACTCGCCGTGCCAGCGGCTCTCCGCTTCCGGCATCTGCTCCAGGTAGTTGAGGATCCCCCCCTGCAGCTGCAGCACCTCCTCGAACCCCTGGTTCAGCAGGTGGGCGGTGGCCTTCTCGCAGCGGATGCCGCCGGTGCAGAACAGGGCCAGACGCTGCGGCCGCCGCTGGGCCACCAGGGGCCGCAGGTGCCGCTCCACCCAGGCGGGAAAGTCGCGGAAGTGCTCGGTGCCCGGGTCGATGGCCCCCGCGAAGCTGCCCAGGGCCACCTCGTAGTGGTTGCGGGTGTCGATGACCAGGGTGTCGGGATCGTCCAGCAGGGCGTTCCAGCGCCCGGGGGGCACCGGGATTCCCGTGCCCCGCGCCGGCTGGGCCGAGGGCTCGGCCATGGTCACGATCTCCTCCTTGAGGCGCACCTTGAAGCGGTGGAACACCGCTCCGGTGGCCTCACTGCGCCTCACCTCCAGGTCCGCCAGGCGCGGGTCGGCCTGCAGCAGCGCCAGCAGGGCGGCCACGGAGGGCGCCGGCCCGCAGACCGTGCCGTTGATGCCCTCGCGGGCCAGCAGCACCGTGCCCTTCAGGCCGGCCTCGCTGCCCAGGGCCAGCAGCCGGGCCCGCCAGAGCGGCAGTTCCTCGCTGCCAAAGGGGACGAACCGGTAGAAGCTGGCGACCTGCACCCTCAGCGGCCGGCAATGGCGGTGGCGGGAGCGGTTGGGGTGGCCGTGGCGGGCTGCCCCTCCAGCTGCACCCGCACCCCGGCGGCCCGCAGCAGCTCCCGGTCGCTGGCCACCGCCGGGTTGGCGGTGGTGAGCAGGGTGTCGCCGTAGAAGATTGAATCGGCCCCCGCCAGCAGGCAGAGGATCTGGGCTTCCCGCCCCAGCTGCTCGCGCCCGGCGCTGAGGCGCACCCGGCTGTGGGGCATGAGGATGCGGGCGGTGGCCACCATGCGCACCAGCTCCAGGGGATCGACCGGAGGCCGGTCCTCCAGCGGGGTGCCCTCCACGGGCACCAGGGCATTGATCGGCACGCTCTCGGGGTGGGGATCCAGGCAGGCCAGCACCTGCAGCAGCCCGGCCCGGTCGTCCGGCGTCTCGCCCATGCCGATGATGCCGCCGCAGCAGAGGTCGATGCCGGCGCTCCTCACCCGCTGCAGGGTGTCGAGACGCTCCTGATAGGTGCGGGTGGAGATGATCCGGTCGTAGTGCTCGGGGCTGGTGTCGAGGTTGTGGTTGTAGGCGGTCAGTCCCGCCTCCGCCAGTCGGGCCGCCTGGCCGCCTGTGAGCATGCCGGCGGTGACGCAGGCCTCCAGCCCCAGCTCCCGCACCCCGCGCACCATGGCGAGCATGGCCTCGAAGGGGGCACCATCCCGGATCTCCCGCCAGGCCCAGCCCATGCAGAAGCGGTGGGCGCCGGCCGCCTTGGCCTGCATGGCGCGCTCCAGCACCGGCTCCACCGCCAGCTCCGGACGGCCAGCCACGTCACTGGGGTGGTGCATCGACTGGGGGCAGTAGGCGCAGTCCTCCTCGCAGCCGCCGGTCTTGACGCTCAGCAGCGAGGCCAGCTGCACGTGGTAGCCGGGGTTGGCGCTGCGGTGCACCGCCTGGGCCTGCCACAGCAGATCCATCAGGGGCAGGTCGAGCAGGTCCTGGATTTCCTGGCGGGACCAGTCGTGGCGCAGGGTCATGGGGCGTTCTCCACACCGTTATGGACGCCGCCGAAGCGGCGCTGGCGCCCCTGATAATCCAGCAGCGCCGCCAGCAGGGCCTCGGTGTCGAAGTCGGGCCAGAGCACCTCGGTGATGTGCAGCTCGGCATAGGCCAGCTGCCAGAGCAGGAAGTTGCTGATGCGCTGCTCACCGCTGGTGCGGATCAGCAGGTCGGGGTCGGCATCGCCGGCGGTGAACAGTTCGGCGGCAAAGATCTCTTCGTCGATGAGGGCCGGGTCGAGCTCACCGCGGGCCGCCTGCTCGGCGAGGCGGCGGGCCGCCCGTACCAGCTCGCTGCGGCCGCCGTAGTTGGTGCAGACGTTGAAATGGATGCCGGTGTTGCCGGCCGTGCGCTCGGTGGCATCGGTGATCAGGACCTTCAGACCCTCCGGCAGGGGCTCCAGATCACCGAGGAAGCGGATGCGCACCTGCTGGCGCTCGAGGGCTTCCAGTTCCCGGGCGAGCACGCGCTCGAACAGGGCCATCAGGAAGGCCACCTCCTCACCGGGCCGGGTCCAGTTCTCGGTGGAGAAGGCGTAGGCGGTGAGGGCACCGATGCCCCAGTCGCTGCAGTGGCGCAGGGTGCGCTTGAGCACCTCCACCCCGGCCCGGTGGCCCATGGCCCGGGGCAGCCCCCGCTGCCGGGCCCAGCGGCCGTTGCCGTCCATGATCACGGCCACGTGGCGGGGCAGCCGAGCCGGATCCAGCTGGGCGGGCAGCTGGTCGGGATCGGACGATGGAGTGGTCGCCAGGGCGCGACTCATCCGCGATGTTCCGGCGGGTCCGCAGCCACGCTACGCCCTGTGGGCGCGGAGGCCAGGGCGTCGGTGAGCAGGTCGTGAAGGCGGCTGCTGGTGATCGGCCGCTCCAGCCGGCCCTGGGAGGCGAGCGAGAGGGTACCCGTCTCCTCGGAGACGACGATGCAGAAACAGCCGTCGTGGCGCTCGGTCAGTCCCATGGCGGCCAGGTGGCGGGTGCCGTAGCGGTTCAGGCCCTGGCGGGAGAGGGGCAGGATCACCCCGGCCGCCACGATGCGGTTCTTCTGAACCAGCACGGCACCGTCGTGCAGGGGCGTGTCCACCGCAAAGAGGTTGAGCAACAGGTCGACGGAGAGCTGGGCATCGATGCGGATGCCCGGGTTGAGGAAGTCCTCCGGGCGCAGATCACTGCCCAGGTCGAGGACGATCAGGGCGCCGCAGCGCGCCTGGGAGAGGCGGCCGGCCGCCTCGGTGAGCAGGCTCACCGACCCCGATGCCAGCTGGTCTCGGCTGCGGTCGGCGAACAGGACGCCGAGGCGTCCGGTGCCCAGCAGTTCCATCAGGCGCCGCAGTTCCCCCTGCCACAGGATCGCCAGGGCGAGGCTGCAGGCCAGCACCAGCGCATCCACCAGACTGCTGGTGAGCGGCAGGTTGGCGTAGCGCTGCACGAACCAGGCCAGTGCCACCAGGAACAGATAGCCGCGCAACAGCCACAGGGTGCGCGCTTCGGTGACCCGGCCCAACAGGAGCAGCCCGAGCAGGGAAGCGAACAGGAGATCCAGCAGCAGGCGGAAATCGATGAGCCGCAGCCAGATCACAACACAAAGGAGGGGCAGGCCGGTTCAACGGGTGGCCGCCTGACGCCGTCAGGATACCGGCAGGAGCCGGTGGGGCAGGACGTCATAGCGCAGTAGGTCTTCCGGCTGCTCGCGCCGCTGCACCACCTCGGCCACACCGTCGTGGACGAGCACCGCCGCCGGCCTGGGGATGCGGTTGTAGTTGGACCCCATGGCGGCGTTGTAGGCGCCGGTGGCGAACACGGCGAGCACGTCTCCGGGGCTGGTGAGCGGCAGGCGGACGTCATGGAGCAGCACGTCGCCGGACTCGCAGTGCTTGCCGGCCACGGTCACTGCCTCGGTGGTCTCCGCCAGCGGCCGGTCGGCCAGCACCGCGGTGTACAGCGACTGATAGGTGATCGGCCGCGGGTTGTCGCTCATGCCGCCATCCACCGACAGGTAGGTGCGCAGGCCGGGAATCTCCTTGCGGCTCCCCAGCGTGTAGAGCGTCATCCCTGCCGTTGCCACGAGGGAGCGGCCGGGTTCGCACAGCAGCCGCGGCAGCGCCAGCTGGCGCAGGCCGCAGGCCTCGGCGACCGCCGTCGCCACCACCCGCACCCACTCCTGGATGCTCGGCGGATCATCGCAGCCCACATAGCGGATGCCGAGGCCGCCGCCGACGTTGAGGTCGCCGCAGGGGTGGCCGAGGGAACGGGCCAGGGACAGGGCCTCGGCCATCACCCCGGCCAGGTCGCGGTGGGGTTCCAGCTCGAAGATCTGGGAGCCGATGTGGGCGTGCAGGCCATCCACCCGCGCCCAGGGGCAGGCGGCCAGGTGGCGCAGCACGGCCTCCAGCTGGTCGGGGTCGAAGCCGAACTTGCTGTCGAGGTGGCCGGTGCGGATGTACTCGTGGGTGTGGCACTCGATGCCCGGGGTGAACCGCACCAGCACCCTCACCGGCGCGGGCCGTCCGGCCGCCAGGGTAGCGAGCAGGTCGATGTCGTTCCAGTTGTCGAGGATCACCGTCACGCCCCGGTCGACGGCGAGCTGGAGCTCCTCGGCCGATTTGTTGTTGCCGTGGAAGACGATCCGCTCGGCGGGCATGCCGCCCTGCAGGGCCGTGAGCAGTTCCCCGGCCGAGACGGCGTCGAGGCCGAGACCCTCGGAGGCCACCAGGGCCGTGATCGCCAGGGAACTGTTCGCTTTGGACGCGTAGAGGGCCAGGGCCTCCCCGGGGTAATGGGCGGCCAGCGCCTCCCGGTAGGCCCGGCAGGTGGTCCGCAGGCTGGCCTCGTCGAGGACGTAGAGCGGCGTGCCGTAGGTGCGGGCCAGATCGCTCAGCAGGCAGCCCCCCACCTCCAGGCGGCCCAGGGCATCGAGGCGGGCGGTCAGCGGAGCCAGGTTGCGGTTGGGGCTGAGGGGATCACTTCCCTGCTCGAAGGGCCCCCCGGGGGCGATCGGCGCCGCGGGGACGGGAGCGACCGGATCGGTCGCCGGGGAGGCGCTGGTCACCATGGCGGCCTGTTCATCGGTGGGGTCAGGATGTCTGATCGTAAGGATGATCGTGTCCAACGGCCGTGCCGGCACCTCCTCCGCCACCGCTGCCCGCCCCGACCCTGTCTCCGCTCGTCCCGGCTGACGCAGGGGCCTGCCTGGCCCTCGACCGGGCCGCCCTCGGCGGTCTCTGGAGCCTGGAGCAGTGGCGCCGGGAGCTGGAGGAGGAGGGCCGGCCGGGCCTGGGCCTGCGCCAGGGACCCGACCTGCTGGCCATGGCCAGTGGCTGGCTCGTCGTCGACGAGCTCCACATCACCCTCGTGGCGGTGGCGCCGGACCAGCGCCGGCGGGGGCTGGGGCGCAGGGTGCTGCAGGAACTGATGGCCGCCGGCCGGGCGCGCGGCGCCAGCCGCGCCACCCTGGAGGTGGCGGCCGGCAACGGCCCGGGGATCGCGCTGTACGGGGCCCTGGGGTTCCGCACCGCCGGCATCCGTCATGGTTACTACCGCAATGGAGAGGACGCCCTGATCCAATGGGTCAACCTGGCCATGGGCCCCTGACATTGGGCTCCTGACAATGTGACAGGGGTGTGGATAACCGTAGATTCTTATACCTATTCCTTGTCAATCCTGGCGTTTCGTTTGTGTTCTGATTCGTCTGAGCGCCTGCGGCACGTGGGTTTCGGCGGAGTGTGCTCCCCACCTCCCACACGGCCCTTCAATCCTGATAGGTTGGTTCCACTTGCATCAGGTCCCGCCCCATGTTCGAGCGGTTTACCGAGAAGGCCATCAAGGTGATCATGCTGGCCCAGGAAGAGGCCCGCCGCCTCGGCCACAACTTCGTCGGCACCGAGCAGATCCTGCTGGGCCTGATCGGCGAGGGCACCGGTGTCGCCGCCAAGGTCCTCAAGTCGATGGGGGTCAACCTGAAGGACGCCCGGGTCGAGGTCGAAAAGATCATCGGCCGCGGTTCCGGCTTCGTTGCCGTCGAGATTCCCTTCACCCCGCGGGCCAAGAGGGTGCTGGAGCTCTCCCTGGAGGAGGCACGCCAGCTCGGGCACAACTACATCGGCACCGAGCACCTGCTCCTGGGGCTGATCCGTGAGGGCGAGGGCGTGGCCGCCCGGGTGCTCGAGAACCTCGGCGTCGACCTGGCCAAGGTCCGCACCCAGGTGATCCGCATGCTGGGGGAGACGGCCGAAGTGACCTCCGGCAGCTCGGGCAAGGGCTCCACCAAGACCCCCACCCTCGACGAGTTCGGCAGCAACCTCACCCAGCTGGCGGCTGAGTCCAAGCTCGACCCTGTCGTGGGCCGCCAGAACGAGATCGACCGGGTGATCCAGATCCTCGGCCGCCGCACCAAGAACAACCCCGTCCTGATCGGTGAGCCGGGCGTCGGCAAGACCGCCATCGCCGAGGGCCTGGCCCAGCGGATCACCCAGGGGGAGATTCCCGACATCCTCGAGGACAAGCGCGTCCTCACCCTCGACATCGGCCTGCTGGTGGCCGGCACCAAGTACCGGGGTGAGTTCGAGGAACGGCTCAAGAAGATCATGGAGGAGATCCGCTCCGCCGGGAACGTGATCCTTGTGATCGACGAAGTGCACACCCTGATCGGCGCCGGCGCGGCCGAAGGTGCCATCGATGCCGCCAACATCCTCAAGCCGGCCCTGGCCCGGGGCGAGCTGCAGTGCATCGGCGCCACCACCCTCGATGAATACCGCAAGCACATCGAGCGCGATGCGGCCCTGGAGCGCCGCTTCCAGCCGGTGATGGTGGGCGAGCCCTCCGTCGTCGACACGATCGAGATCCTCAAGGGGCTGCGGGAGCGCTACGAGCAGCACCACCGCCTCAAGATCAGCGATGAGGCCCTCGTCGCCGCCGCCACCCTGGGCGACCGCTACATCAGCGACCGCTTCCTGCCCGACAAGGCCATCGACCTGATCGACGAGGCCGGCAGCCGGGTGCGCCTGCTCAACTCCAAGCTGCCGCCCGCGGCCAAGGAGGTCGACAAGCAGCTGCGTGGCGTCCAGAAGGAGAAGGAGGACGCCGTCCGCCAGCAGGACTTCACCAAGGCCGGTGAACTGCGCGACAAGGAGGTGGAGCTGCGCGACCAGATCCGCACGATCCTCCAGGCCCGTCGCGACGACGAACCCGCCGGCAACTCCGGCGAGACCGACACCCCGGCCCTGCTGGGTGGCCCCGTGGCCGACGACGCCAGCGAGGAAAGCCGCTCGCCCCTGGTCACCGAGGAGGACATCGCCCAGATCGTCGCCTCCTGGACCGGCGTGCCCGTCCAGAAGCTGACCGAGAGCGAGTCGGTGAAGCTGCTGAACATGGAGGAGACCCTCCACCAGCGACTGATCGGCCAGGACGAGGCCGTCAAGGCCGTCTCCCGGGCCATCCGCCGGGCGCGGGTCGGCCTCAAGAACCCCAACCGTCCCATCGCCAGCTTCATCTTCTCCGGACCCACCGGCGTCGGCAAGACGGAACTCACCAAGGCTCTCGCCGCCTACTTCTTCGGCAGCGAGGACGCCATGATCCGCCTCGACATGAGCGAGTTCATGGAGCGCCACACCGTCAGCAAGCTGATCGGTTCGCCTCCGGGCTACGTGGGCTTCAACGAGGGCGGCCAGCTCACCGAGGCCGTGCGCCGTCGTCCCTACACCGTGGTGCTGTTTGACGAGATCGAGAAGGCCCACCCCGATGTCTTCAACCTGCTGCTGCAGCTGCTGGAGGACGGCCGGCTCACCGATTCCAAGGGACGCACGGTCGACTTCAAGAACACCCTGATCATCATGACCTCAAACATCGGTTCGAAGGTGATCGAGAAGGGCGGCGGCGGCCTCGGCTTCGAGTTCGGCGGCGGCGACGTGGAGGAAACCCAGTACAACCGCATCCGCTCCCTGGTCAACGAGGAGCTCAAGCAGTACTTCCGCCCCGAATTCCTCAACCGTCTCGACGAGATCATCGTCTTCCGTCAGCTCACCCGCGACGAGGTGAAGCTGATTGCCGAGATCATGCTGCGGGAGGTCTTCGCCCGTATGCAGGACAAGGGCATCGGCATGTCCGTCACCGAGGCCTTCAAGGAGCGCCTCGTGGAGGAGGGCTACAACCCCAGCTATGGCGCCCGTCCCCTGCGCCGTGCCGTGATGCGCCTGCTCGAGGATTCCCTGGCGGAGGAATTCCTCTCCGGCCGGATCGGCGAGGGCGATGCCTGCCTGGTGGATGTCGACGACGACAAGCAGGTGGTGATCCGCAAGCAGACCATCACCCCGCCGCTGCCGGAGCTGGCCAGCGCCAGCGCCTGATCGATCGCGACCCGGATCGGCCGACTTCTACATTTCAACCATGAGATGGCGGCCATGACGGATCCTCTTCAGACCCAGGCCATCGCCCCGGCGGTGGTCCTCCGTGGGGACGGGGCCTGGCAGCAGGCCCTGCCCCGCATCGTCGCCCTGGGCCGGAGCCCCCTGCTGCTCGGCCGCAGCGCTGCCACCTTCGGGCTGCGTCAACAGCTGGCGGTCGACCTGGAGCAGGCCGGTGCCCGCCCCGTGGCCAGCCAGGGCCTGCGCGACTGCTGTGACGACGACCTTGACCCCCTGGCCCGGGACGCCGCGGCCGCCGGCTGTGATGCGGTCATCGCCGCCGGTGGCGGCAAAGTGCTGGATGCGGGCAAGCTGCTGGCCCACCGCCTCGGCCTCGCCTGCATCACGGTCCCCACCAGCGCCGCCACCTGCGCCGGCTGGACGGCCCTAGCCAACCTCTACACCCCCGAGGGCGCCTTCCTCGGGGATGTCGCCCTCGACCGCTGCCCGGACCTGCTCGTCTTCGACCACGCTCTGGTGCGGCAGGCACCGCCCCGCACCCTGGCCAGCGGCATCGCCGATGCGGTGGCCAAGTGGTACGAGGCTTCAGTGAGCAGCGGCTCCAGCGGCGATGGGCTGGTGCAGCAGGCGGTGCAGATGGCCCGGCTGCTGCGTGATCTGCTGCTGCTCGAGGGGGAAGCCGCCCTGGCCGACCCCCACGGCGAGGCCTGGGTGCGGGTGGCGGAGGGCTGTGCCCTCACCGCCGGTCTGATCGGCGGCATCGGCGGTGCCCGCTGCCGCACCGTGGCCGCCCATGCCGTCCACAACGGACTCACCCAGCTCGCCGCCACCCACGGCTGCCTGCACGGCGAGAAGGTGGGCTTCGGGGTGCTGGTGCAACTGTGGCTGGAGGAGCAGCTGGCGGGCAACCGCCTGGCGGCCCAGGCCCGCCGCCAGCTGCTGCCGTTCTTCCGCACGCTGGGGCTGCCCACCGATCTCGAGGCCCTGGGACTGGCCGGCGCCAGCCTCGACCAGCTCCGCCAGGTCTGCCGCTTCGCCTGCCGGGAGGGCTCCGACCTGCACCGGCTGCCCTTCGCGGTCGCCCCCGAGGATCTGCTTGCCGCCATGGTGGGCGCCACCGCCGAGCGGCAGCAGGCGTGACGGACGGCCCCTCCAGCGGCCGCGAGCTGGTCGCGACCGCCGCCGCGTCGCTGCTTGATCCCCTTGGCCGCGACCTGGCTGCCCGGGTGCAGTGGTGGGAGCTGCCGGAGCACCCCGGCCAGTGGCCCGTGGCCGTGCTGGGGGAGGGTCCGCCCCTGCTGCTGCTGCATGGATTCGACAGCTCGTTCCTGGAGTTCCGCCGCCTGGCCCCCCTGCTGGCGGCCCATCACCGCCTGCTGATCCCGGACCTGCACGGCTTCGGCTTCTGTCCCAGGCCCGCCGAGCGGGAGTACTCCCCGGCCGCCGTGCTGGCCCACCTCGATGCGGTGCTGGAGGCCCTGGAGCAGCGGGAGCCCGCCGGCGGCCGCCGGATGGGCCTGATCGGCGCCTCGATGGGAGGTGCGGTAGCGGTGGCCCTGGCCCGGCGCCATCCCGGACGCTTCGAGCGCCTGCTGCTGCTGGCCCCGGCCGGTCTCACGGGTCGGCCCATGCCCCTGCCGCCCCTGCTGGACGGCCTGGGGGTGCGCTTCCTGGCCCTGCCCTCGGTGCGCCAGGGCCTCTGCCGCAGCGCCTTCGCCGACCCCGACCGGGATGTGGGTCCGGCGGAGCTGGAGATCGCCTCGCTGCACCTGAAGACGCCGGGCTGGGCCGCTGCACTGGGCCGTTTCGCCCGCAGCGGCGGCTTCGCCGGCTGCGGCGACCCTATGCCCCCCCAGCCCCTGGCGGTGCTCTGGGGCGCCGACGACCGGATCCTGCGGGCCCCCCAGAAGCGCGCCGCCCAGGCCCTGCTGGGCCCCCGCATCACCGAACTGGCGGCCTGCGGCCACCTGCCCCACATCGACCAGCCCGAGCAGGTCGCCGCCGCCTGGCTGGGCGCCCCCTGCGCCCCCCTCCCCATCCACCCATGACCCCTGCCTCCCGCCTCTCCCTGCCGCGTCTTCTCGCCGGCCTGCTGCTCGTGCTGCTGCTCGGGGTCCCCGCCCTGGCCCTCCCCGGCCGGGTCCAGGCCTCGCTGCTGCACCTGGAGGGGCCGGTGCCGGAGGATCTCGGCGTCCATGGCGGCTCCCTGTCCCCCTGTGCGGCGCCGGCCCACTGCGCCCGGGCCGACTGGACGCTCACCGATCCGGAGGCGGCCCTGAGCGCGCTGGTGCCGATCCTGGAGACCACCGAGGGGATGCGGATCCTCGAACGGGAGGGCCGCTACCTGCACGCCACCTCCACCAGCCGGCTGTTCGGCTTCGTCGACGACCTCGAGCTGTACGCCCAGCCGGCCGCTGGGGTGCTGCAGGCCCGCTCCAGCTCCCGGCTGGGGGATTCGGACCTGGGCGTCAACGGTCGCCGGCTGGCGGCCCTGCAGCAGGAACTGCCTGGCAGCTGAAGCTCTCGATGGCGCCGCGGCGGTGCAGGAAGCGGGGCTGGGCCGGATCCTCCAGGCTCCACCACCAGATCCCGTCGGTGTAGCTGGGCGGACCGGCGTTGTTGGTGCGCGGCAGCTGCAGCCGCAGGTCGCGCCACTCCAGCAGCACCGTGGCGCCGGGCACCGTGCCGGCGGCGGTGTTGGGGATCCCCGGGGCATCCACCGCCCCGTTGTCGCTGGTCGCCAGCAGCGGGTCGCCGTCGCAGCGGTAGGCGATGGCATCGGCCGCCGCCGTCGCCGGGCTCCCCTGGGCGAAGCAGAGCAGCAGCACCAGGGCCAGCAGCCGGCCCGCCAGGGCCTGGGCACTGCGCAGCGCCCCTTCGATCCGGCCGAAGCCCGGCCCCGCGACGAAGTCGCCGCAGAAGGCCACCCGGCTGCGGGGGCAGACCGTGGCGTCGGCCGGCAGGCCGCCGGCAGCGGGGAAGGCGGCCCCCCAGCGCATCAGCTGACGCCGCTCCACCCCCGCCAGAGCCTCGCCGCCGCCGGGCCGCTGCCCAAGCAAGGGGGCCAGGGCCGCACCGACGGCCGCCTCCAGCGCGGTGATCGCCGCGGCGTCATCGGGCTCCTCCAGAACCCCATGGGCCACGACGGCGCAGCGGCCATCGGCCAGGGGCTGGATCGACAGCCGCCGCAGCCCCCAGCGCAGCCGGGCGGGGCCGTCAAAGCCCAGCAGCCGGAAGGGCAGGGCCAGCCAGCGGGCCGCCGCGGCGGGCTCGATCGTCAGCATCAGGTTGGTGCGCTCGTCCATCTCCATACTGGCGATGGCCGCCAGGGCGGCTTCCAGCCCTGCGTCGCCCAGGCCGCGCGACGCCTGCTGCAGCGGCACCTGCGGCCAGCCGAACCGCTCCCGGGCCCGGGGATGGGCCAGCAGGGTGCCGGTGAGCACCAGCCAGTCGGCCTCCGCTTGCACGGCCCCGGTGGCATCGGCCAGGCGCCAGCCCCCGCCGTGCCGGGCCTTCAGGTGGCGCACCAGGGTGCCGTAGCGGCCATCGAGAGTTCCGGGGGATCCTGACGCCGCCGCCAGGGACAGCAGCCCCCGGCCGAGGTCGTCCATGCCCCGGCGGCCCCGGTAGAGGCGGCCGCGCAGCAGGGGATCCCCATCGGCCGGCCCCAGGTGCCCTTCGCCGTCGAGCAGGGCCGCCGGCTCCCGCCAGGGCTCGATCCAGCCCCCCGCGAGCAGGGGCGCCATCAGATCCGGTTCGGGGCCATCGAGCAGGTTGAACAGCGGTGCCCCGTGGTCGATCTGCCAGCCAGGGTCGTGGCGCGAGCGGCGGGTGGCGGCCCGGCCGCCGGGACCCCGGCCTGCCTCCCAGAGCACGATCGACCCCCCCCAGCCGCCGCGCCGCAGCCCCGCGGCCAGGGCGCAGCCGGCCACCCCGGCGCCGATCACCGCCAGCGAGGGCGCAGCTCCCGGTCCCGGCTGGCCAGACTCGGCGGTGGAACCAGCCATGGAGCGATGACGATGACACCTAACGACAAAGCCATCCTGGCGGCGTCTGCCCCCTGGCTGGGGGCCCTGCTCAACGTCGTGCCCGGCCTGGGCAGCGGCTACATCTACCAGCGCCGCTGGCGTGCCTACTGGATCACCACGGCGCTGGCCACGGGCTGGTTTCTGCTCGGGGCGGTGCTGGGCGGCGCCGGCATCGCGGCGGACCCGTCGACCGCCGATCCCTCCGACCAGCTGATCGGCCTGGGGGGGCTGCTGTTGCTAGCGGCGATCACGGCCGCCGAGGCCTTCCGCGCCGCCCGCCAGGCCCGGACGGAGTGAGAATCTGGGGAGCCCTGTCCCCTGGTGGCGGATGAGCGAGACCCCGGACGGCGAGCGACACACCGTGCGACCCAGCGAGGGGATGGCGCCCGAAGCCCCGGAGCCCACCGGGGGCCCGGTGATGGGCCTGCTGGCCCGGGGGCTCGAGCTGTGGCTGCGCCAGCAGTGCGAGGCCATCGAGCGGCTGGAGATCCGCCTGGAGGGTTCGGGGCTGCGGCTGCTGCGGGGCCGCCTCGATGGCGTGCGGCTGCGGGCCCGGCGGGTGGTCTACCAGGCGATGGAGATCGAGGAGGTGGAGCTGCGCTGCGACGGCATCCAGGTGCGCATGGGCTCCCTGGTGCGCAACCAGGCGGTGAAGCTGGAGTCGCCCTTCCGTATCCAGGGGCAGGTGAGCTTCAGCGGCGATGGGCTGAGCCGCTCCCTGAGCACCCCGGCCTGGCGCGGCCTCGGCGACGGCCTGGCCGACGACCTGCTGGGCCTCACCCCCCTGGCGGGGCTGCGCATCCGGGAGGACCGGCTGCTGCTGCGGGCCTTCGCCAGCGGCGACCGGGATCCGGTGGAACGGGAGGTGGTGGTGCGGGCCGATGGCGGCACCGTGGAACTGCGTTGTGCCGAGGGGACCCCCCAGGCCCGGCTGCCGATGGATCCCAACATCCGCATCGAGCGGGCCGAGCTCGGCGCCGGCCTGCTGCACCTTGAGGGGGAGGCCCGGGTCTCCCCCTGAGTCCGGAGCCTGAGGGGCCAGGAGGGGGAGCCTCAGCCCCGCTGCAGCAGGGGCAGCACCAGGGTCACCAGGGAATAGACCACCGCCGGCACGAAGAGGTAGCTGTCGATCCGGTCGAGGATGCCGCCGTGGCCGGGGATGGCATCGCCGGAATCCTTCAGGCCCGCATCCCGCTTCATCATCGATTCGGTCAGGTCGCCCACCAGGGCGAACAGGGAGACCAACGCCCCAAGCATCGCCCCGATCAGCCAGCCCCAGCGCCAGCCCAGCAGCACCCCGCCCAGGCCCCCCACCAGCAGGGCGCAGAACACCCCGCCCAGGGCGCCCTCCACCGTCTTGCCGGGGGAGATCGGCGAGAGGGCGTGGCGCCCCAGGCGCCGGCCGATCACGTAGGAGCCGATGTCGGTGGCCACGATCATCAGGCAGGCCAGCAGGGTGAGGGCCATGCCCGGACTCCAGGGCCAGCCCAGGCCGTCGAGGGCGGGGGCCAGGGCCGGGTCGGTCAGATCCCGCAGCTTGATCCAGTGGCTGGGCAGGAAGCCCAGATAGAAGAGGCCGAACACCGAGGCGGCGATGTCGGCGATGGTGCCGGTGACGGGCTGGAGCAGCAGCCAGCCGCAGATCACCGCCCCGGACGCAGGCAGCACCGCCGCCGCCACGTCGCCCGCCATGCCGCTCCCCCCCCAGAGGCTGCCTGCGGCCACCTGGGTGGAGACCAGCAGCAACTGCACCGCCACCAGGGTGGTCTTCACGGCCGGCCGGATGCCCTTGAACTGGGCCATGCGGAAGAACTCCAGCAGGCCCAGGTGCACGATCACTCCCACGGCGACGGTGAACCACCAGCCACCCAGGCCCACGACCACAAGCCCGAAGCCGCCAGCCAGCCAGCCGCTCAGCAGGCGGGGGAAGGAGGTGGCGGTGCGGGGGGCGGGAAGCAAGGGCTTGGACTCAGCGCTCGGCGGCGATCACGAACAGCGGTTCGGCGGCCGCCAGCTTGGCCTGGCTGCCGCGGCGTTGCATGCGGTGCACGGTGGCCTGCACCACTTGCACATCGTGGGCGCCCAGCTGGGCGAGGGTGTCGGTGGCCTTCACCAGGCCCTCCAGGTTGACGGTGCTGATCACCAGCCGTCCAGAGGGCTGCAGAGCCCCCCAGACGGCCCGCAGCACGTCCTCCAGGGGCCGCCCCACCTCCAGCAGCACCCGGTCCGGGTGGGGCGGCAGCAGGGCCAGGCCCTCCGGGGCCTCCCCGGCATGGATGTGCAGGTTGTGGATGCCGAACCGCTGCCGGTTGCGTTCCAGCAGCTCGATCGCCTCCGGATCCCGCTCCAGGGTGTGCACCGCACCGCCGGGCATCAGCCGGGCGATCTCGAGGGCCAGGGCGCCGGTGCCGCCGCCCACGTCCCAGACGAGGGAATCGGCCCGGGGCCGCAGGTGGGCCAGCAGCATCACCCGCAGTTCCAGCGGCGTGGGGCTGAAGCCCGGGGCGTCCTCGAAGGCGCTGTCCGGCAGTCCGGGGGTGACGAAATCCCAGTGGAAGGGGTTCGGCAACGGGCTCACGAACCGGCCACGACGCTCACCGTATCAGCGATCTGACCGGGCCAGAGACGCCGTTGCTCCAGCAGCCAGTCGGCGCGGGCCGGATCGATCCGCTCCCCCGGCACCAGCAGCGGGATCCCCGGCGGGTAGGGACAGATCGGTGCCGCCGCCACCCGGCCGGCGGCCTCCTCCAGGGGGATGGCCTCGGCGGGGCTGCGCCAGGCCGCGCCGATCGGCAGCTCCGGTGCCGCCAGCAGCGGCAGGGGGGGCGGTGTGAACGGGGGCAGGGGCGGCCCGCCGAGGGCCCGGCGCAGACCCTCCAGCTGGCACGGCAGGCGCCGCTCCGCGGCCCGGGGAGGATTCAGCCCCAGGCAGAAGGTGAGGGCGCCGGGTTCCGGCAGCTCGGCGATCACCCCCCGATCCAGCAGCCAGGTGTCGGCCTCCAGGCCGTTGATCCCCAGCGGGGCCGTGGCCAGCACCAGGCGCAGGGGATCGCCGTTGGCGACCAGCGGCAGGCCCAGGGCCTCCAGCCGGCGCCGCAGCCGGCCGGCCCTGGTCACGGCCCGCTGGCGCTGGCGCCGGCCGGCGGCGGTGGCGCCGTGCTCCAGGGCCGCGGCCGTCGAGGCCAGCAGCAGGGCGCTGGGGCTGGAGGTCTGCAGCCACAGCAGGGCCCGCTCGATGGCGGCGGGTGCCACCCGTTCGCCCTGGGCCAAGAGGGCGGCGCTCTGGGCCAGGCCGGTGCCGCTCTTCTGGACGGAGAGCACGACCAGATCGGCGCCGGCGGCCAGGGCCTCGCCGCCCCCGTGGGCCTGGTCCACCAGCACCGGCAGGCCCGCCCGGTGGGCCAGTGCCACCAGGGCCGGCAGATCGGCCGCCAGCCCCTGGTAGGTGGGATCCACCAGCACCAGGGCCGCCGGGGGGCTGCCGCCATCGGCGGCAGCAGCCCCCAGCACCCGCTCCAGCCGCCGGGGCTCCGGCGGCTGCCACAGGCCCGTGAGCGGATCGCTGCTGAGGTCAAACAGCAGCGGCTCCAGGCCGCCCAGCACACAGCCGTGCAGCAGGCTTCGGTGCAGGTTGCGGGGCAGCAGCACCCGGGAGCCCGGCGGGCCGAGGGCGAGCAGGGCCGCCTGCAGCAGCCCCGAGGCCCCGTTCACTCCGAACCAGCAGCGCTCCGCCCCCAGCAGGGCCGCCGCGCGCCGCTGGGCCTCGGCCACCATGCCCTCCGGCTCCAGCGGTCCCCCGAAGCCGGGCAGTTCGGGCAGATCCCAGCGGCCCGGCGGCTGGCGCAGCAGGCGCCGCAGGTCGGGGGCCAGGGCCCGGCCGCGGCCATGGGCCGGCAGGTGCAGGGCCAGCGGCGCTGGCCGCCAGAAGGGGCCCATGGAGCGGGGAACGCAGTTCCTAGAGTCTGGCCATCGATGCGGCAGGACCCTGGCCGAGGACGTCACCCCCACCCCGCGCTACGACCCCAACGCGGACCTGCGCTGGCTCCTTCTGCGGCCCTGGGTTCTGGTCAGCCGGCTGATCGTGGTGCTGTGGCGCCTGGCGGGGCTGGGTCTGCGGCTGGCGGTCCAGTCCAGCAGCACCGACGCCCGGGTGCAGCAGCGGCTCGCCCGCGCCATCCTTGAGACCCTCAACGACCTAGGCCCCTGTTTCATCAAGGTGGGGCAGGCCCTCTCCACCCGTCCCGACCTGGTGCGGCGCGACTGGCTGGAGGAACTGGCCCGTCTCCAGGACGACCTGCCCCCCTTCCCCCACAAGGTCGCCCTGGCGCTGATCGAGGAGGAGCTGGGGGCCCCGGCCCACCAGCTGTACGAGGAGTTCCCCGACTACCCGATGGCGGCCGCCAGCCTGGGCCAGGTGTACCGGGCCCGTCTGAGCGAGGGCCACTGGGTGGCGGTGAAGGTGCAGCGGCCCGACCTGCCCTTCGTGCTGCGCCGCGACCTGGTCATCATCCGCTCGCTGGCGGTCCTGGCGGCCCCGTTCCTGCCGCTGAATCTGGGCTTCGGGCTCGGGGCGATCATCGATGAGTTCGGCTACACCCTGTTCGAGGAGATCGACTATCGGCGCGAAGCCGATAATGCCGAACGTTTCGCCACCCTCTTCCAGGACCATCCGGAAGTGACCGTTCCGGCGGTGGTGCGCAGCCTCAGCAGCCGTAGGGTGCTGACCACCAGCTGGATCAACGGCACCAAGCTGCAGAGCCGCCGCGAACTGGAGGCCCACCATCTGGATCCGGCGGCCCTGATCCGCACCGGGGTGATCGCCGGCCTGCAGCAGCTGTTGGAGTTCGGCTACTTCCATGCCGATCCCCACCCCGGCAACCTGTTCGCCCTGCCGGGGAAGACCAACGGCCTGGGCCATGTGGCCTATGTCGACTTCGGCATGATGGATTCGCTCAGTGATGCCGACCGGCTCACCCTGACCGGGGCGGTGGTGCATCTGATCAACCGGGATTTCGATGCCCTGGCCAGGGATTTCGTGGCCCTGGGCTTCCTCAACCCCAGCACCCCCCTGAGACCGATCGTGCCGGCCCTTGAGGAGGTGCTCGGTGGTGCCCTGGGGGAGAACGTGGGCAGCTTCAACTTCAAGGCGATCACCGATCGCTTCTCGGAGCTGATGTACGACTACCCCTTCCGGGTGCCGGCCCGCTTCGCCCTGATCATCCGCGCGGTGGTGAGCCAGGAGGGCCTGGCGATGCGTCTCGACCCCGACTTCCGCATCATCCGGGTGGCCTACCCCTACGTGGCGAAGCGTCTGCTGGCCGGCGACACCGCCGAGATGCGGGAGAAGCTGCTGGAGGTGATCTTCGATCGTGAGGGGCGCCTGCGGGTGGAGCGGCTGGAGAACCTGCTGGCCGTGGTCGAGAACGGTTCGGCCTCCACCGATCTGCTGCCGGTGGCCCGCGACGGCCTGCGCCTGCTGCTGGGCAAGGAGGGCACCAGCCTGCGCCAGCGGCTGCTGCTGAGCCTGGTGAGCCACGACCGGCTGCACACCGATGATCTCCAGGCTCTGCTGGGGCTGGTGCGGCGCACCTTCTCGGCCCGCAAGCTGGCCACCGGCCTGCTGGCCCGTTTGAATCCGCTGGCCGCCTGACGCGGGTCGGGCGAAGCTTGGTCGTCCCCCCACATCCGCCGGCCCCTTGAACGAGGCGCTACTGCTGATCCTCCTGCCTCTGCTGGCGGCGGGCTGGATCCTGCAGGTCCGCGCCCTGGAGCGGCGGGTCCGGCGCCTCGAGCAGCAGGCCGCCTCCCTGAGCGAGCGCTTCTTCGCTCTGTCGCTGTGGAGCGAGGTGCTCCAGAAGCGCCTCGACGGGGACACCGCACCCGAACCGGCCCGGCTCGCCGACGCTGAGGAACTCCCCCCAGCGGCCCCGGAGCTCGAAGTTGCAGTCGAAGCAGAAGCCAGATCCCAACCCGAGGCCGTACCCCTGGTGGCGGCGGCGGTGGCCACCCCCGCGCTGCGCCCCCCGGCGACCCCCGCGCTGAGCCCCCCCGCGCCCCGCGCCCCCCGGCCCCGCGGGGCGGGGGGCGGGCCTTGGAAGCGGATCGAGCGGCTGCTGGTGGAGAACTGGAGCGGCCTGCTCGGCGTGCTCGTGGTGGTGGCCGGGGTCACCTTCCTGACGATCAACGCGGGCCTGCAGCTGGGGCCCCGCGAGCGGTTCCTGCTCACCCTGCTGGCGGGCGGGGGCCTGGCCCTGCCGTCTGTGCTGTGGGGCCGGCGCCCGCGCTGGCGCGACCTCACCGACGCCATGCGCAGCGGTGGCGGCGCCCTGGTCCTGTTCGCCTGCGCCGCCGGCGGCGGTCTGCCCCAGCTCGGGCTCCAGTGGATCGATGACCCATTCACGGCCCTGGCCCTGCTGGCCGCGGGCGTGGCCGCCAACCTGGCCCTGGCCGCCATCGCCCGCACCGCCGCCATCGCCTCCCTGCACGTGGCCGTGAGCCTGGTGCCCCTGGCCATCGGTCCCCAGGGCGGGCCTGCCCTGGCCATCGCCGGCGCCATTGCCCTGGTGGGCTCCGAGCTGCCCCTGCGGCACTGCTGGCCGAGGCACCGGCTCGTGGTCAGCTGGGTGTTCAGCGCCTTCCAGGTGGTCTGGTTCCTGCGCAACGGCCCCGCCCTGGCGGCCTCCCCCGCCCTGGCCGCAGGTGCTGTCCTGGCGGCGGTGTTGGTGTTCGGCCCGGGGCTGCTGCGGCTGCACCTCCCTGGGGTCGCGCCTCCCCGGCTGCAGGCCGTGCCGGCGGCCCTGCTGCTCAGCCAGTGGGGCGGCCTCGGCCTGGCCTTGCTGCTTTATCCACCGGCGGCGGCCGTCCGCGCCGGGGCCCTGGCGGCCGCCGCCGCTGCAGCCCTGCTGCTGGGCCAGGGCGCCCGGCGACGGGGACCGCGCTGGCTGGCCCTGGGCGATGGCCTGGTGGGCCAGACCCTGGTGCTGGCGGCCCTGCTGAGCCTGGCCTCGCTGATCGCCGACGGGCCATTGCTGGCCGGGGTGGTGCTGCTGGAGTCACTGCTGTTCCTGGCGATCGCCGTGCGGGAGGGCTCCAGACCCCTGGGCCGCGTCGGCTGGTGGCTCAGCGCCGCCGCCGGCGTGGTGCTGGCCCTGAGCGGGCTGGGGGCCGCGCTGTTGCGCGGCGACACGGTGAACCAGCTGCAGACCGGGGCGGTGCTGACGGTCGGGGCGGGCCTGACGGCGGGGATGCAGGTGCTGCTGCAGCGCCGCGGTGTGCCGCTGCCCCTGCCGCCCCTGCTGGGCTGGCTGGCGGGGGGCCTGGTCGCGGTGGGCACCGCCCTGGTGGTGCCGGAGGACTGGCGTTCGGCCCTGAGCCTGGTGGTGATGGGCGCCTTCCTGGTGGCGGCACGCCGCTGGCGTCCCCCCGGCCTGCTGGGCGGCATCACGGCGGCGATCGCCCTGGCCCATGCCGCCGGCTGGCTGACCCTGCTGGCCCAGGCCTCCTGGCCGCCGCTGCCCCTGCTGGCCCGCCTGCTCCCTATGGGGGTCCTGGCCCTGCTGCTGACGGCCTGTGCTGGCGGCGGCCGACTGCAGGGCCTGGGGCTGGCGCTGCTGGGTGTCGATGCCGGCCTGGGTGTGCTGTGGCTGCTCGAGCCGCTCTCGCCACTGCTGCCGGGGGCGGCCTGGCTGCTGCTGTCCGCCGGGGCCCTGGCCGGGACCCGCTGGCTGCGGGGGGGCGCCCTGCGGGTGGGTCTGGGGCTCTCCCTGGCCTACCTGGCCGCCTTCGGCGCCTCCTTCCTGGTGGTGATCGGACCCAGCCAGGAGCTGGTGACGCTCGGGGTCCTGCAGGTGCGCGGCCGCCTGCTGATCGAGCTGCTGGCGATCGCCGTCGGCCTCCACGGCTGGTTCTTCCGGGCGGGGCCGGAGCTGGCACGGCTCCCCAGCTGGAAGGCGGTGCAGCCCTGCTTCCTCGAGGGCTCCCTGATCGGGGTGATGGTGCTGCTGCAGGGGGAGATCAGCGCCCCCTGGCGAGCCGTCGCCTGGACGCTGCTGGCCCTGCTCCTGGTCTGGCCGGCCCTGGTGCGGCGTTTCGCCATCCGGCTGCAGGTCTACGGGGTGATCGTCTACTGGTTGGCGGTGGCGACGCTGCTGGTCGGCCTCAGCATCGGCCTGCCGACTTTCCCCGCCGCCACCGGAGCGGCCCAGACCGCCGGGCTGGTGGCGATCGCTCTGCAGACGGCCTTCGTCCTGGCCTGTCGCCGCTGGCTCGACCTCGAACGGCTGGCCGATCCGGGCGGGTGGCCGCCCCTGGCCTGGGTCGGCGGGCGGGTGGCGCGCCGCCGCAACCTCTTGCTCGGCCATCCCCTGTTCATCGCCGTGGCTGTGGTGCTGGCCAGCGGCTACGACCGGGCCCTGCTGACCCTGCTCTGGACGGCCCAGGCCCTGGCCGTCTACCTGCTGGGGGTGGTGCTGCGGGAGCCCCAGTTCCGCCAGGTGGCCCTGGTGGGGCTGGGGGCCTGCCTGCTGCGGCTGCTGTCCATCGACATGGCCCAGGCCGACCTGGGGCTGCGGGGGCTGGTGTTCGTCGGCGTCGGGCTGCTGCTGCTGGCCCTGAATGCCCTGGTCCATCGCTTCCGCAGCCGGTTCCGCTGAGGGGTTCCGTCGGCGGCTTCCTCTGATGGGACGGCTTCGGCGCCTAGGGTCGGGCGCGATCGCCCGTCCCCATCCCCGCCGTGTCCCTGCTGCTGGCCGCCCTCGACGCTGCTCCCGTGACCCTCCGGCAGGCGGGGCTGGACCAGGCCAGCGGCGCCTACGGCGATCTCGACGCCATGGAGATCCTGCTGGAGTACGCCCCGCTCACCTATCCGCCCTACATGCTGGCCGGCATCGGCCTGGCCATGGCCGTCCTGTGCGGGCTCACGTTCGCCCGGATGATCCAGAACCGGCTGGAGGGCTGGAAGCAGGACCGGCTGGCCCTGCTGCCGATCGCCAACCTGGAGACGACCATGCCTTACGCGGGCCTGGTGATCGGGGTGACCCTGTTCATCGGCGCCAGCCTGCAGGTGTTCGGCTTCGCCGCCGGTGCCGCCCTGCTGGTGGCCTTCGTCTTGTCGCTGCTCACCGGCGGTGCCCTGTGGGTGCAGCTGGAGCGGCTGATGGCCCAGGTGCAGGACGGCACCTTCAGCGCCGTGGACTTCGACAATTTCGACCAGTTCTTCTGAGCCCGGTGCAGGGAAGGGTTCTGGGCTTGATGGGAAGCCCGGTACGGATAGCCGCTCCGAGGGCCTCTGCCCGCCCGCCGGCAACTGCTCGTAATGTTCTGAAACAACGCAAGCAGGACATGCAGGCCTCTCTTTCCCTCAACCGCCAGTTCTCGATCGCCGTCCACTCCCGCGCCATCGACAGCTGCAACGACATCGAGGAACTCCGCAAGGTCGCCAAGACCCTCCTTTCCGCCTGGCAGCACCAGGCCGAGTTCAGCGAGCACTACGGCGCACAGCTGCTCGGCATCCGCAAGTAGGCCGAGGAGTTCCGCCCGTTCAGGGCACTCAGGTTCCACTGTTCCCGTCTTCGGAGCTGCCGGCGCCCCTTCGGCGCCACAGCTTCAGGCCGACGCCGCCCCAGAGCAGGCTCCACAGCAGGAAGGTGATCAGGGTTCCCGTCTGGCCCCCGTCCAGGTCGTAGACCCCGGCACCGATCAGGCCGGCATCGATCAGCGAGCCGCCCACACCCCAGCCCAGCACCCATAGCGCCACCAGGGCGACGGCTGTTGCCTGCTCCTTCATCGGTTCGGCCTGCGCTGGGGCCCAGCCTGCCAGCCCAGCCAGGCTGTACGCTTCTGTTGATTCAAAGATTTCTCTTCGGCGAGTGGCAACGTCCAGCAAGGGCTATCGACGAATCGGTTCATAATTGTTTCCCTGTTCATGACGATTTACGTTGGAAATCTCTCCTTCGATGCGGAGGTGGATGACCTCAACCATCTGTTTGCGCAATATGGAGCGCTGCGTAACTGCAGCCTGCCCCTCGACCGGGAAACCGGCCGCAAGCGCGGCTTCGCCTTCGTGGAAATGGCCAACGAGGCCGACGAAACCAAGGCCATCGACGACCTTCAGGACGTCGAGTGGATGGGGCGGATGATCCGGGTCAACAAGGCCCAGCCCCGCACCGGTGGTGGTGGCGGCGGTGGCGCCGGTGGCGGCCGCGCCCGCTACTGATCCCTTCCGAAACCCTCGGCAGCCCCCGGAAACGGGGGCTTTTTCATGGCCGAGGCTCTGGCCTTGCCTCCGGCCGTGCCCCCTGGGGCTCAGGCCACCAGGTAGGCCTCCAGGGAGCGTGAGTGGTGGCGGATGCCTTCGAGGGCGCGCCGCTCCAGGTTGCGGGTCTTGTCCCGGCTCATGCCCAGGGTGCGGGCGATGCCGGTGAGGCTCATCGGCTCCTCGCCGTCGATGCCGTAGCGCATCTTCAG
The DNA here is from genome assembly GCF_000316515.1 of Cyanobium gracile PCC 6307. Taxonomy (NCBI): domain Bacteria; kingdom Bacillati; phylum Cyanobacteriota; class Cyanophyceae; order Synechococcales; family Prochlorococcaceae; genus Cyanobium; species Cyanobium gracile. The sequence goes on from NC_019675.1 coordinate 219,725, forward strand.
CACCCGCCCCTGCAGTTCCGGCAGCTGCTCCAGCAGCGCCCGCAGGTCCCCCTTGAGGCATTCGCCGTCCACCAGATCGGCGGGCAGCAGGTCGTCGCCGGCCAGCAGATCCAGCAGCTCGGTGTCCTCACCGTCGCCCACCTTCGTCTCCAGGCTCACCGGCTGGCGGGCGCGGCACAGGAGGTCCTTCACCTCCTCCTCGGGCAGTTCCACCGCCAGGGCCAGTTCGCTCAGGGTGGGGGTGCGTCCCAGCTCCTGGCTGAGCTCCCTTTGGCCCTTCTTGAGCTTGTTGAGGGTTTCGGTGATGTGGATCGGCAGGCGGATCGTGCGGCTCTTTTCGGCGATCGCCCGGGTGATGCCCTGGCGGATCCACCAGTAGGCGTAGGTGGAGAACTTGTAGCCGCGGGTGGGATCGAACTTCTCGACGCCCCGCACCAGGCCGATGGTGCCCTCCTGGATCAGGTCCAGGAGCTCCATGTTCCGCTTGGTGTACTTCTTGGCGACGCTCACCACCAGGCGCAGGTTGGCGGCCACCATGCGCTCCTTGGCGCGGCGGCCGGCGTGCAGGCGCTTGCGCAGCAGGGCCGGGGTGAGACCCGCCTCGGCGGCCAGCAGCTCGGGGCTGGGCTCCTCACCACCGGAGCGCAGGGTGAGCTCCTCGCGCAGCTCCTCGAGGACCATCAGCTCCTGCACCTGGCGGCCCAGGGTGATCTCCTGCTCATGGCTGAGCAGGGGCACACGGCCGATGTCCCGCAGGTAGGAACGCAGCGAATCGCCGGTGGGGACCAGCAGGGACGCGGAAGCAGCCGTAACCGTGGAAGCAGCCGTGACGGTGATCGAAGGCATCGTCCCTTGTTACGAAACCGTTTGGTTTCGTAAATCTACCATCACTTCGCGGACTCGCTCCGACCTGGAGCGGTGCCCACAATGGAGCCATGGGCGCCGAACGGCTTCAGAAACTCGTGGCGGCCGCTGGGCTCTGCTCCCGCCGTCAGGCGGAGATCTGGCTGCGCGACGGCCGGGTGCGGGTCAACGGCGAGCCGGCCCAGCTCGGGGATCGGGCCGACCCCGCCTGCGACCGGATCAGCGTCGATGGCCGGCCCCTGGAGCTGCCCAGCACCACCCTGACGCTGCTGCTCAACAAGCCGCCCGGGGTGCTCAGCACCTGCCATGACCCCCACGGCCGCCCGACCGTGCTGGAGCTGCTGCCGCCAGAACTGCGCCCCGGCCTGCATCCGGTGGGCCGGCTCGACGCCGACAGCCACGGCGCGCTGCTGCTCAGCAACGACGGCGCCCTCACCCTGCGCCTCACCCATCCCCGCTACGGCCATCGCAAGACCTACCGGGTCTGGGTGGAGGGGCTGCCCCGCACGGCCACCCTGGAGCGCTGGCGGGCCGGCGTGCCCCTCGACGGCCTGCCCAGCCTGCCGGTGGAGCTGCGGCGGCTGCGTCACCACCGCGGCGCCACCCTGCTGGAGCTGGTGCTGCGGGAGGGTCGCAACCGCCAGATCCGGCGCACCGCCGAGATCCTCGGCCACCCGGTGATCGACCTCAGCCGGGTCGCCATCGGCCCTGTGCAGCTGGGGGATCTGGCGGAAGGGGCCTGGCGCAGGGTCGAACCGGGAGAATGGGGCCCCCTGGCCGTCGCTCCCTGAGCCCCCCTTCCTTGCCCACCCCGGCCAAGCCCCTGCTCCAGCGCCTGCGCGAGCGACTGCCGGGCCAGCGCCCGTCGCGTCCGGTCGTCGAGGAGCGGCCTCAGGATCCCCTGCTGCTCGCCGGCCAGCAGCTGCGGGAGGCCCGCGAGAGCCGCGGCCTCGGCCTGCGCCAGCTCGCCCTCGACACCCGCATCAGCACCGCCGTGCTGGAGGCCCTAGAGCGGGGCTGGCGGGACCGGCTGCCGGAGGCGGCCTATCTGCGCACGATGCTGCCCCTGCTGGAGCAGCACCTGGAGTTGCCCGGCGGCAGCCTGGACGGTGTGCTGCCGCCGGAGCAGGACCGCCACCACGGCCGGCGGCGGGACACGGTGCTGCTGCGCTTCACCCCGGGCTCGATCGATGTGTTCACCACCTGGCAGGGCACCGTGCTCTATGCGGTGCTGTGTGGCGGTCTGATCTACGGGCTCAACCTGCAGCAGCGCCAGCTGGCCGCCCAGGGGCTGCATGTGCTGCGGCCGATCCCGCCCCTGAGTGCCGAGCAGAGCGACCGGGCGGATCTGGAGGATGCGGATCGGGCCATCCTGGGGGCCTATCCCGACCTGCGCCCCCTGGGCAAGGCCGCCGCCGGTCAGGGGCTGCAGCGGTTACGCCGCGAGACCAGCCAGAACCGGCCCGATCTCGCCCTCGGCCTGCTGCGCCTCGAGCTGGCCCGGCCCACCCGGGTGTCGCTGCGCAGCGAGCGGGGCGTTGAAACCCAGCTGCCGGCGGTGCAGGGCAGCCTCAGCCTGCCGGTGCTGCCCCCCTTCAGCCTGCGCCTCGAGCCGCCCCCACCGGCCGGGTCCGTGCGCTGGAACGGCCAGCCGCTGGCGCCCGCGGCGGCCGCCGATCCCGGCGCTGTGGCGGCCACGCCCCAGGGCCAGGCCCAGTTCCTCTACCCGCCCCCGGCTGCGGCCGCCCCCCCGCGCCCCCGGCCGTAGCGGGCCGCCATGGCGCCGAAGCCCTGCAGGGGGCCCGCCAGGGCGGACACCGGCTGCGAGAGCCGCCAGCTCCAGTTGCCGTCGATGGTACCGGGGGTGTTGAAGCGGGCCTCGTCGCCCAGCTCCAGCAGGTCCTGCAGGGGCACCACCGCCAGATCGGCCGGCGAGGCCAGCGCCACCTCCAGCAGCTGCCAGCTCGGCGCCCGCACCTCAGCCCCCACCACCGCCGCGACCCGTCCCCGGGCCCCGTCGTCGAGGTCCCGCCACCAGCCGAGGCTGGTGGCGTTGTCGTGGGTGCCGGTGTACACCACCCAGCGGCTGCCGGTGTAGTTCGCCGGCAGGTAGGGGTTGTCGTCGTTGCCGTCGAAGGCGAACTGCAGGATCTTCATGCCCGGCAGGGCGAAGCGGTCCCGCAGGGCCTCCACCGCCGGGGTGATGACGCCGAGATCTTCGGCGATCAGCGGCAGCCGGTCGCCGGGGAGCAGTCGACCCTGGCGGCGGCAGCGCGAGCGCAGGCGGCCCAGCAGGGCGGCGCCGGGGGAGGGACGCCAGGAGCCGTGCTCGGCGGTGGCATCGGAGCCGGGCACGCTCCAGTAGGCCTCCAGGGCCCGGAAGTGGTCGAGCCGCAGCAGGTCCATCAGCTCCAGCTGCCGCCCCAGCCGCTGCAGCCACCAGCGGAAGCCGGTGAGGCGGTGCACCCACCAGCGGTAGACCGGGGTGCCCCAGAGCTGGCCGGTGGCGGAGAAGTAGTCCGGCGGCACGCCGCTCTGCTCCACCAGCCCGCCGCCGGCCCGCAGGGAGAACAGGCGCCGGTGGCTCCAGACGTCGGCGCTGTCGTGGGCCACGTAGAAGGGCAGGTCCCCCACCAGGCGCACCCCCTGGCGATGGGCCCGCTCCTGCAGCCGGCCCCACTGGACCTGGAGCTGCCACTGCAGCAGGGCCTCCTCCTGCAGGGTCTGGCTCCGGGCGTCGACCAGGGCCCGCAGGGCGGCGGGCTGGCGCCGGGCCAGGGGTTCGGGCCACTCCCACCAGGGCCGGCCGTCCTGGAGGCGGCGGATCACCATGAAGCGGCAGTGGTCGACCAGCCAGAAACGCTGGCGCTCCTCCCAGCGATCGAAGGCCGCCCGCCGCTCCGGCGGCTGCCCGGCCCAGCCCCGGGCCAGGGCCGTGGCGATGGCGGCCGCCCGCGCAGCGGCGGCTGCCGGATCGAGGTGATCCTCGGGTCCGGTGGGCAGGGCGTCACGGTCGGCGGGGGGGATCAGGCCGTCGGCCACCAGGTCGTCGGCATCGATCAGCCAGGGGTTGAGGGCCGAGCCGCTGGGGGAGCTGTAGGGGGAGCCGGTGCCGTCGGTGGGGGACAGGGGCAGCAGCTGCCACACCCCCACCCCCTCGGCGGCCAGCAGGTCGATCCAGTCGCGGGCGGCGGCCCCGAAGCTGCCACAGGCCGGAGTGCCCGGCAGGGCGGTGGGGTGGAGCAGCACGCCGCAGGCGCGGGGGTCGCCGCTCACGGTGTCGGAAGGCGATAGCGGGCCACGATCCGGCGGGCGAAGGCCGGGATGTGGGCGTCAACCTTCTCCGGGTGGTGGCGCTGCAGCCAGAGGGCGTTGCGGGTGAAGTGGGAATCGATCGAGAAGCGGCCGTACTCGAGCCCCTTGGGCCCGAAGCGCTGCACGAACACCCCCACCAGCTCCGCCAGCCACATGGGGAGCTTGAGGGCCTTCTCGTAGGCGTCGATGCCCTGCTGCACCGCCTGGCGACGGTCGCCGGAGCTGGTCACCGGCGCAAGATCGAGTTCCGGCTCCACCAGATCCAGCAGTTCCTGGCCGAGGGGGTTGCGGACGGTGACCCACTGGCGGCCGAAGGTGGCGCCCATGTAGCCCACCACCAGATCGGCGCCGGCGTTGGTGTAGTCGAAGCAGCTCAGGCAGCTGGGGGCGAACACGTCCTTGAGGGCGGGCGTGTCGAGGCCGAAGAAGGGCACCGTCTCCTCCTGGCCGTCGCTGTGGCGGAAGTGGATGCGGAAGTCCTGCATGAACTCGTAGTGCACGACCGTGTCGGGGGAGCGGCTGGCGCTCTCCAGGAAGGTCTGCAAGCCCTGGCGGCTGACGTTGTCGACGCAGGGCAGGCCGAGCACGTAGAGCTTCTGCAGGGGCAGGGTGGCCTGGACGGCCCGCAGAGCCTGGATCTGGCAGCCCACCCCGATGGCCAGCAGCCGCTCGATGCCGCTGCCCGGCAGCTGCTCGAGCACCTCGAGGTTGGGGGAGAGGGTGGGCTTGTTCACCCGCGCCGCCAGCACCTCCTGGGGGGTGCGGGCCAGCACCGGCACCGGTGTGAAGCGGTCGTCCGGGCTCTGCTGCACGCACAGCACCGCATCCACCAAGCCGCTCTCCAGGGCCCGCACGCCGATGCGGCTGACGATGCCGGTCCACTGGGCCCCCTCAATCGGCTGGCGCAGGCGGGCGGTGACCATGCGCTGGTGGACACCGAAGTAGAGCTCGTCCTCGTCGTCGAGGCGGCGGCTGCGGCCGTGGGCCTGCTCCTCCATCGCCTCGAAGCGCTGCTCCAGGAAGGCGCAGGCCCGGCGCACGTAGGCCACCCAGCGGCTGTCGCAGAGACCGCAGTCGCTGCAGAGATCCTTGGCCGGTTTGGGGCTGCCCTTGGCCAGGGGTCGGGCTCGATCGTGCGGCGCCAGGGACGACGGCGCCGGTGAAGGAACGGAGGACAAGCGGTGGTGGGCGCAGGAGCTCGACGCTCAAGCTATCCGTCGTTGCGCTCCCATGCCGCCGCTCTGCGATGGCCTCCGGGCCGATGGGCGGCGCCGCCTGCGCGAGAGTGCCCCCAGCTCCCCTCCGTTTCGGCCCCGATGCCCGCCCGCCGGAAGCCCCGACGCCCCGACGCCCCCCCGGCCCCTGGAAGCGGGACCCCCACGGCCCAGACAGCGGCTCCCAAGCGGCGCCTGGCCACCGGACGGCTGCTGAAGAGCCTCGCCATCACCGCCGCCGGCGCCGTGGTGGGGATGGGCGTCCTGGGGCTGCTCTGGCCGATGCCCGACCGGGCCCTGGCCCCCACCCCCGAGGTGGGCCCGGCCAGCCTGGCCGCCCCGCCGGCGCGGGCCATCACCCTGCTGGTGATCGGCAGCGATGCCGAGACGATCGGCGCGCCGATCAACAAAGCCGCCCCCGCGGGCCCGGCCAACGCCGATGCCCTGCTGCTGGTGCGCGTCAATCCCCAGGGCCCCCTGCAGGTGCTCAACCTGCCCACCGAGCTGGCGGTGAACCTCCCCGGGCAGAAGGGCCCCAAGCGCCTGGGGGAGGCCTTCCGCCTCGGGGGCGTGGCGCTCACCGCCGATGCGGTGCGGGAGCTGGTGGGGCTGGAGCCCCCTGCCCCCGACCGCTACCTGGTGCTCCCCCGGGGGGCGCTGCGGGATCTGGTCAATGGCCTGGGGGGCCTGGAACTGAGCCCACCGCGGCGGATGAGCTATTCGGATAAAACCCAGAAACTGACCATCGACCTGCAGGCCGGGCTGCAGCAGCTGGGGGGCGCCAAGGTGGAGCAGCTGGTGCGCTTCCGCGACCCCTGGCTGGGCGACACCGGCCGGCGCAGCAACCAGCAGCTGGTGGCCACCAGCCTCAGGGAGCGGATGCTGCAACCGGAGCGGCTGGCCAAGCTGCCGTTCCTGGTGAGCCAGCTGCAGCCGAAGGTGGAGACCAACCTCACGCCGGGCGAGACCCTCAGCCTGCTGGCGGCCGGGCTGGATGGCAGCAGGCCGGTGCAGTTCGCCAGCCTGCCGCTGAAGCCCGCCGAGGAGAAGCACAAGGGGCTGCGCCAGCTGGAGGCCGGTGCGACACCACCGCTGTGGAAGGAGCCGGCATGATTCTCAGCCGGGTGACGCTCAAGATCTGAGCGGGCCGGGAGGCTCCATCGGGCAGGAGGCGCTCAGTCGGGCCGGGCCCGCCGCCGGAAGCTGAACCCTTCCGGCTGGGATTCCTCGCTGCCGTTGGCCTCGATCGTCTCCCGGCAGCGCTGCAGCAGCTCGAGGCGGAGGGAATCGGGGCTCTCGATGCGGATGCCGCCACCGAAGGCGAACAGCCAGCTGCGCAGGTCGATGTCGGCAGCCACGGTCCAGGAGGGCAGGTCGAGTTCCACCGGGTAGGGGTGGCGGCTGCCGGCCGGGCCGGGCTCCAGCACATGGGGGGCCCTGGGGTGGTGCCACCAGGAGTCCTCCGGGAGCGGCCGGGAGAAGCGGGTGTGCTCAATCGGGTAGCGCTGCAGGCCCTCGCGGATGAAGGCGAAGGCCCAGGGGGCGCAGCGGAAACGCAGGGTCACCAGCGCCTGGCCGCGGCGCTGGAGGGAGGCGCCGGTGATCTGCCGCTGCTGCTCCAGGTCGGTGCCGAAGTAGATGCCGCCGCTGTGGTGCAGCAGCCGCTCCAGCCGCTTGAGGGCCGCCGCGTGGCTGTCGGCACCGCGGCGCAGGTCGCCGTGGGCCTGGCCCATGGCGAGGCGATCCAGCCGCTCGCAGCGGATCAGCCCCTGGTCGTGGCCGAGGTGGTCCTCCTCGAACAGGAGATACCAGCCCACGTTGTGGAAGATCAGCTGCAGCGGCCAGACCCGCAGCTCACCGCTGGGGCCGTCGGCAAAGCTGCCCATCTCCGCAAAACGCTTCAGCAGCACGCGACGGTGCTCCACGATCGCCGTCTCGATCGCCTCGGCGCGGCGCGGCGCGGCCAGCGAATCGCGCCGGACCAGGGCCATGTCCACCACGGTGTGCCGGGCGTAGCTGCGCACCGGCGCCTGCTCGGTGGCGCTGATGCCGGACCAGCCCAGCCGCTCGTCCAGTTCGCTGAGCAGGTCCTGGGCCGAGGGGTCGGCCAGGCGTCCGGCGGTCTGGCGCACCACGTTGTGGAGCTCCCGCAGCCGCGGCGGCGAGAGCACGGCGGTGCCCAGGCAGTAGCCGTGGCGCACGTTGTCGTTGCGGTTGCGGAAGCCGTAGGGGGTGAGGATCTTCTCGAGGTCCTTGCGCAGGGTGGCCGTTTCCCCCGGCAGGTAGGCCCCCGGGATCGACGCGGTGGCGGCGATCAGGTGCTGGTGCAGGTTGCCGCCGCGCTCGGTCGGCCGGTCGAAGGGCACCTGGAGCAGGTGGCGCAGCAGGGTCATCACCCGCAGGAACACCGGCCCATCGCCCATCGGCGGCAGCCCGCCATGGACGGCCCCTGGCCGGCTGCGGGCCAGGGGCGCCAGCTGGATCGGCGTGGTGGCCGGCAGGGCGCTGCAGAAGCCGTTGGCCTCCAGCCAGGCCAGGTCCTGCCGGATTGCGGCCGCATCGGCGAAGCAGCTGCCGTGCAGGCGGCCCAGGAAGGCGGCGGCCCGATCGGCCAGATCGCCCTCCGGCAGGGGGGAGAGGATCGCCGCCAGCTCCTCGGCGGCGGCGGGATCGCTGGCCGCCAGGTCGGGCCAGGTGCTCAGCAGCCGGATCAGGTGCAGCAGCCGCTCCAGATCGAGCAGGCGCGAATAGCCGTGGCGCTGCACCTGGCGCTCCCGGTTGGTGGCCGAGCGGATGCGGCGGTCGAGGCCGGCCAGTTCGGCCGCCAGCACCGGCCCCAGATCGCTGTGGTGGCTGGGCACGACGCTGCACAGGGCGGCGAAGCCCTCGGCACGCATCGGCCCGAAGTGGGGATCGGCCAGGGCAGCCGCCATCTCCTGGATCACCGGCACCGGCACCGGCCGGCTGCGCCGGGCGTTCCACTCCAGGGAGGTGGGCAGGTCGGTGAACAGCCACCAGCCGATCCACTCCACGGGCGCCGGCAGGGCAAGGGCCTGGAGGATCGTCAGGCGCCAGGCCCGGCGGGCGTGGGTGGCATCCACGATCACCGGGATGCCGGCCGCCACCGCCTCCACCAGGCGCTGATGCAGCCGCTGCTGGATGTCCACCCAGGGGCCCTGTACCGCCGCATCGCCGAAGACCTCCGCCCGGATCGCATCGGTGCTGAGCACCAGCGCCGGCGGTTCTCCGGGGCCGGTGAGCAGGGGCGCCAGGGCCCGGGCGAGGGTGGTCTTGCCGCTGGCGGGCTGGCCGATCAGCAGGTGGCAGCGCAGGGGAGCCATGGCGACAGCAACTGGGGAGGCATCACCACTCTTTCGCACGAGGGTGCCGCCGTCTGCCTTGCGGCAGCCCCCAGATCAAGGAGAAGCGCCTGCTGGGCAGGCCAGTTGCTGCGACGAGGGGCTGCGGCCAGGCGGCCTTACCCGGACTCTGCCTCCGCCACCACCAACCTTTGCTCCTTAGCCACGGCGGCGAGGCGACGATCCTGGGTCCACAGGTGGCAGCGGCTCAATCGGGCGGAGGCGATCAGGTGAACATCCACATAACCGATCCCTCGGCCCATCAGCTGGTCGCGCTCGATCAGCAGCAGCACTTCCTCGTCGCTGGCCACCACGGCTGCCGGCAGACCCTGCAGAAGGCTCAGCACCTGCCCGCGATCGCGCAGATTCCCGCAGGCGATTTCGCCGATCACCCAGGGATGGATCAGCACCTCACCGTCCTGGAGGCGCGTAGCGAGGCGCGGCAAACCACAGCGCAGGTGATCCACCCACACGGAGGTGTCGACGAGGATCACGTCGTGCTGCGGCGACGGGGGATCGGCTCCAGCGCGGGTTCACTGCCTCCCAGCGCTGCGAGACGCTTGGCGCTTTCGCGTTGCACGAGGGCCCGAAGGGCTTCCTTGAGCAGGGCGCTGCGTTCCAGATCGCCGCACAGCTGCTCGGCCCTGGCGAGCAGGTCGTCGTCGAGCGTCACGGTGGTTCGCATGCTGTGCCCACGGCTGCCATCAGTTTAGGCGTCATTTGATGACGACTTCGATGCTCCAGGCGCCGGTGGCGATGGGCGTCGCCTTTTTCGCACGAAGGACTCCCTGGAGAGGGATGGGGTCGCCGATGCTGGCATCCGCAACCCGTCTGCCCCGCGTGGCCAGCCCCTACCGCCCGCCGATGCCGCTGGAGGACCTCCACGTCCTGGACTACCTCGAACTGGCCGGATCCCAGGCCAGGGCGGGAGCGGCTTTGGCCATGCACCAGTCCACGGTGAGCCGCAGCCTGCAGCTGATGCAGCAGGAGTTCCGGTTGGAGCCGGAGCGGGGCTCGCCGGTGTGCCGCCATGGCCACAACCCGTGCCTGCAGCACCTGCGGCTGGCCTCCCGGGAGCACCGCCTGATGGAGGGCCTGCTGCGCATCGGCACCGATGTGCTCCACCAGAGCCTGCTGGCCGGCCTGGCCGGGGTGCAGCGGGTGCCGCCCCGCTGCCGCAGCGGCGACCACTGGGCCGCACTGGTGGGCCATGGCCTGCTGGATGGGGCGATCGTGAGCGCGTTCTCCCTCCCGCAGCCGCTGCCCCCCGGCGAAGAACTCCGCTGGGATGGCCTCCGGGCCCTGCCGCTGGGGCGGCTGGGATTGCGGCTGGTGGCCGCTCCGCCCGGAACGCGCCGGGTGCTGCTGCCCCCCAGGGGCGCTGCCCCGCTCCTCCATCAGGCCGTGGTGGCCCTGGGCTTCGTTGTGGAGCCCCAGCCGGTGGCCTGCCAGGAGCCGGCCGCCTGGGTGAAGCGGGCCCGGGACCGCGGGCTGGCCCTGCCGCTCTGCCCGCCGCTGCTGGGCACCGACTGGCTGGCCGCCAACGGCCTGGAGCCTCTGGCCGAGCTGCCCCCCCTGGAGGAGGAGCTCTGGCTTCTGTTGCCGGAGGTGGCGGTGAATACCAACCCGGCGCGGCAGTGTCTTGAGGGGTTGCGGGCGGTGATCAGCCAGGCCCATGTCGCCGCGGCAACCAAGGCGGAGGTGCAGCGATGAGAAGGAGTGTCGTTTGCAGCAGAGCGACGCAGACTGGATGCGTTCCCACCCTCCAGCCAACGGGCTGCTGATGCAAGAAGCCGTTCTCGCGCCAGGAGCCCGGATCGAGTGCCGCAGTGCCGAATGGATGGTCCGCAGCCTGGGTCGCAGCTCCGACGGCCAGCAGGTGGTGGATGTGGTGGGCGTGTCGCCCTTCCTGCGCGACAAGGAAGCCCGCTTCCTGGTGGCAGTGGAGAAGGCTGCCGGCAGCTTCAAGGTGCTCCAGCCGGAAGACACCGCCCTGGTCAGCGACCCGTCGCCTCTGTACCGCGACAGCCTGCTGTTCCTTGAGGCCCATCTGCGCCGCTCCATCCCCACCGATTCCTCCCTTGTGGTGGGCCATCGGGCGGCGATGGACGCCCTGCCTTACCAGCTGGAACCCGCCGCCAAGGCCTTGGCGATGCCGCGCCAGCGGCTGCTGATCGCCGATGCGGTGGGTCTGGGCAAGACCCTGGAGTGCGGCATCCTTTGCAGCGAGCTGATCCGGCGCGGGCGCGGCAAGCGGCTGCTGGTGGTCACCACCAAGAGCATGCTGGTGCAGTTCCAGAAGGAGTTCTGGACGCGTTTCTCGATCCCGCTGGTGCGCCTGGATTCGGTGGGAATCCAGCGGATCCGCGAGCAGATTCCCACCAACCAGAACCCATTTCACTACTACGACAAGGCGATTGTTTCGGTCGACACGCTCAAGAACGATCGCGACTACCGCTTCTATCTCGATAACGCCAGCTGGGACATCATCGTGATCGATGAGTGCCAGAACGTGGCTGAGCGGGCCAGGGGTGCCCAGAAGAGCCAGCGGGCCAAGCTGGCCGAACGCCTGGCGACCCGCTCGGAGACGTTGATCCTGCTGTCGGCCACGCCGCACGACGGCAAGCCGGAGAGCTTCGCGAGCCTGATGAACATGCTCGACCCCACGGCGATCGCCGACCCGAGCCAGTACACCAAGGACGACATCAAGGATCTGTATGTGCGGCGCTTCCGCAAGGATGTGATCGCCGATCTGCGGAGCAGTGTCAAGGAACGCGACAGCGCCGATGTGGACTGCCCGGCGAGCGAGCAGGAAGAGCGGGTGTTCGCCCTGCTGAAAGACCTCAAGCTCCCTGACACCGACGCCAAGGCCAAGGCGGGCCAGCTCTTCAAAACCACCCTGGTCAAGAGCCTGCTCTCCAGCCCGATGGCGGCGCTGCAAACGGTGCGCAACCGGCTCAAGCGTCTCGAGGCCACCCCGGCCCCGGCCGACCAGGCGGCGTTGCAGGAGCTGGAACCGCTGCTGGCCGCTATCGGCCCGGCCGAGTTCTCCAAATACCAGCTTCTGCTGCAAATGATTCGCAGCGACTGGGGCTGGAGCGGCAAGGATCCCAAAGACCGGATCGTGCTGTTCACCGGCCGGCGTGAAACCCAGCGCTTCCTGGTGGAGCACCTGGCTGAAGATCTGGGCCTGCCCAAGGGCGCCGTGGTGGGTCTCGATGGCGCTATGCCCGATGTGGAGCAGACGCGGGTGGTGGAGCAATTCGCCCAGGAAAAGGAGGCGGTGCGGATCCTCGTCGCGACCGAGGTCGCATCAGAGGGCCTGAACCTGCACTACCTCAGCCACCGGCTGGTGCATGTCGACATTCCCTGGTCGCTGATGACGCTGCAGCAGCGCAATGGCCGCATCGATCGCTATGGCCAGCCGCAACAGCCCCAGATCCGCTACCTGCTCAGTTGCTCCCGCAGCGACGGCATGGGCGATGCCGAGAAGGTGCTGCGTCTGCTCAAGCGCAAGGACGAGCAGGCCCAGCAGAACATCGGCGATCCGGCTGTGTTTCTGGGCATCTACGACGCCGCTGGGGAAGAGGACGTCATCAGCGAGGCCTTCGAGACCGGCAGGGTGGATGCGCTGGAGCAGCGCATGGAGGCCAACGCCCAGCCCTATCTCGGACCGACCAGCGGCGACAACCTGTTCGAGGAACTGTTCGGCAGTACAGATGGCGGCAGTGAAAGCGGGGGAAACACCCCGGTTCAGCCGCTGGTGCAGCAACGCCAGCCCTTCAGCCTTTTCTCCAGTCTCTGGAGCTATGTGGATACGGCCCTTGAGGCGGTGGCCCAGCAGATGGAGCGCCGGGGCGAAAAGCTTGATCTACGGGTCTTCCCCGAGCAGCAGCGGCTGGAGATCACTCCGCCCCCCGAGCTGCAGCGCCGCTACGAGCGCTATCCCCGGGAACTGCAGCCACCTCGTGGCCAGCGGCTGGCCCTCTCCACCGAAGTGGTGGCGTTGCAGCGGGCCCTGGAGCAGAGCCGCCGGCAGGACAGCAGCCGGCCGGAGCTGGAGTTCCTCTGGGATCTGCACCCCCTGGTGGATTGGCTGTCCGACCGGGGGCAGATCACCTTCCAACGCCACTGCGCACCGGTGCTCCAACTCAGCGATGGCCTGGAGTCCGGTGCAGTGGTGATGGTGTTTCAGGGCACGATCCCGAATCAGAAGGGGGTGCCGGTGGTGCAGGAGTGGGTGGCGGTGCGCTTTGCCGGCGCCGGCCTCAAGGTGGTTGGGGTGGAGCCGCTCCAGGCGGTGGCGGAGCGGTTGCAGTTGGGGCGTAAGGCCTACGCCAACCCCCAAGCGCCGATCCCTGGGCACCTGCGGGAGCAGTTGCCGTATGCGGTGGAGCAGGCGAACGCCTACCTGCGCGACTGCGGCGACCGCTGGACGGCCCGCATGCAGCCGGAGCTGGAGGCCCAGCGCGAGCGCCTGAAGCGATTGCGAGGCCGGCAGGAGCAGCAGCTGGAGCTCAGCTTCGCGGCCGACCAGCGACCGCAGCAGATCAAGGAGAAGCGCCGACTGGCCGAGCAGAAGGCCATCGACGGGCGCTTCGACGACCACGAGCGCTTTGTGAACGAGGTGATGACCATCGAACCCTCCCCTTACCTGAAGGTGGTGGCGGTGCTGCACCGGGAGGTTTGACCCATGGCCCTCCCCGGCATCAGTAACGGCAACGAGTTTTATTCCGCCCACTATCTGGAAAGCGTGCTCACCGGCGACATCAAGAAGGTCCGCGAACGCTGGACGGACGAGGCCAGGGCCCAGCTGGAGGCGAATCCTGCCGCTGATGTGAGCACCCCGGATGCACGCTTCCGGGCGCTTCGCAAACCATGGCAGAAACTCAGGGAAGCCGAGCTGGGCATCAACAACGATCCCGCCGAACGGCTGCGGCTGCAGCGGGAGCTGTTCTTCCGGCCGCTGTGCGAGGCCCTGGGCTACCCCTTCACCCCGCGGGCGGAGCCCGTGCTGATCGGCGGTGAGGCGTTCCAGGTGCCTCTGCTGGGGGAGGTGAGCAACGCCAAGGGCGAGCCCTGGCTATGGCTGGTGGAGTGCTTCAACCCAAGCGATGGAGAGGCTGACCCACTTGAGCTCACCATCGCCACCACGTGGGGTTGCCAGATCGACGACCCGTCGCTGGGCGCGGTGCTGACCGATGGCGACGGCCAGGGCGAGGAAACCTGGGAGGAGCTGATCAGCGAGCGGGTGTTCGGCCAGGAGATTCCACCACGCTGGGTGCTGGCGGTGAGCCGCGACCAGCTGCTGTTGATCGACCGTCAGAAGTGGGCCGCCTCACGGCTGCTGCGCGTTGAGTTCGACACGCTGCTGGGCGAGAACAACCCCGATGCCGTGCTGGCAGCGGCCACCCTGCTGCACCGGGAGCACACCTGCCCGAGCGGGGGTGGCACGCCGCTGCTGGATGAGCTGGATGAGAACAGCCACAAGCACGCCTATGAGGTGAGCGGCGATCTCAAGTACGCCCTGCGCCGCTCGATCGAGCTGCTGGGCAATGAGGTGGTGGCGTTTATCAAGGCCCAGAAGAAGGGGGTCTACGAGGAGCGGCTGGATCCGGAGCAGCTGACGCTGGAGCTGCTGCGCTTCATGTACCGGCTTCTTTTCCTGTTCTTCATCGAGAGCCGGCCGAAGGAGCTGGGCTACGCCCCGATGGGCAACGACGTGTACCGGCTCGGCTACAGCCTGGAGAGCCTGCGCGCTCTCGATACGGCCGAGCTGGCCACGGAGGAAGACCGCGAGAGCACCTACATCAGCGAATCCCTGGATCGGCTGTTCCAGATGATCTGGGAGGGGTACCCGAAGCGAGGCGAGCAGGAGGCCGTGCAGCCGCACCTCACGGCAGAGAAGCCTGAGTTCGACACCTTCCAGATCGTGCCGCTGCGCTCGCACCTGTTTGATCCGGAGCGGCTGCCGATCATCAATGGCCTGCTCAAGGACGAGAAAGGCGACAAGCGCTGGCCGAAGGTGCGCTTCCGCAACGCTGTGCTCCGGCAGGTGATCGAGATGATGTCGCTCACCAAGGAAGGCAAGGGCAAGCGGCGCGGCCGGGTGAGCTACTCGCAGCTAGGCATCAACCAGTTGGGGGCGGTGTATGAGGCGCTGCTCAGCTTCACCGGCTTCTTCGCCGAGGTGGATCTCTACGAGGTGCAACCCGCCCCGAAGAAAGCCAAAGCTGCCGCCATTAAGACGACGACGATCTCGACACTGGCGATGAGGAAGACAGCGACGAAACGAGCAAGGCAAGCGGTCAGCAACACGATGAACTGGAGGTGGGCCACTTCGTGACCGCCGAGCAGCTCAAGGCCTATAAGGCCGAGGAGATCGTGCCCGATCCACTCACCGGCAAAGCCAAGAAATACGAGAAGGGCAGCTTCCTCTATCGCCTGGCGGGCCGCAACCGCCAGAAGAGCGCCAGCTATTACACGCCGGAGGTGCTCACCAGTTGCCAGATCAAATACACGCTCAAGGAAGCGCTGGTGGACAAGAGCGCTGCCGAGATCCTCCAGCTGAAGCTGCTGGAGATGGCGATGGGATCGGCCGCCTATCTCAATGAGCTGGTCAACCAGCTGGCCCAGGCCTACCTGGAGCGGCGCCAGCAGGAAACGGGCAAAACCATCCCCCACGAGGGCTTCCAGCAGGAACTGCAGAAGGTGAAGATGCGCCTGGCCGATCAGAACGTGTTCGGCGTGGACCTCAACCCGGTGGCGGTGGAGCTGGCGGAGGTGAGCCTGTGGCTCAACAGCATCTTTGCGCCGGAGCAGGGGCGGGCGTTTGTGCCCTGGTTCAGCCAACAGCTGGTGTGCGGCAATTCGCTGCTCGGGGCGCGCAGGCAGATCTACAGGGTGAGCCAGCTGCCCACGGGCACCGGCCGCAAAGCGAAACCCACAAGGCTCTGGCATGACCACGCGCCTGAGGAGCTGGCCTGGGATGCGGCCTTGCCGGCCGACGGGATCTTTCACTTCCTGCTGCCCGATCCGGGCATGGCCGCCTACTCCGACAAGGTGATCAAGGAGCTGGAACCCGAAGCGATCGAGCGCTGCAAGCGCTGGAACAAAGCCTTTGTGGGCGAGGCCTTCACCGAGGCCCAGATTGACCACCTGTTGCGCCTGAGCCAATTGGTGGATGGGCTCTGGAAGAAATGGGCCCACGATCAGACGGCCCTGCGCCAGCGCACCACCGATCCGTTACCGGTGTGGGAAGACCCCACCGACACTGAGGACGGAGCATGGACCCCACTGAGCCTGAAGGACCGCATCCAGGACCAGGAAGTTCTGGGCCGCGATGTGGCCAACACCAATGCACGGTTGCGACTGAAGTGGGCGATGGACTACTGGGTGGCGCTGTGGTTCTGGCCGATCCGCCAGGCGGGGCAGCTGCCGAGCCGCGATGAGTGGCTGATGGAGCTGAGCATGATCCTGGGCGACCTGGAACAGGGGATCACACCGGAGCTGGGGCAGGGAAACCTGTTTGCCGATACCCAACCGAAGCAGCTGGCGGTGAACTTCAGCGACCAACACGGTTTTGTGAATGTGAACAAGCTGCTCGAAGACTTCGAGCGTCTGCGCCAGGTGCAATCGGTGGTCGAACGCGTCCGGCCGCTGCACTGGGATCTGGAGTTTGCCGATTTGCTGGCGGCTGGCGGCTTCGGCCTGATCGTGGGCAACCCTCCCTGGCTGAAGGTGGAGTGGGAGGAAAAGGGCGTGATCGGTGACGCCGACCCGATGGTGCTGATCCGCAAAGTGAGCGCCAGCGAACTGGCGAAACGGCGCAAGGAGGCGTTTGAGGCTCATCCAGATCTGCGGGCGGCTTATCTGGAGGAGTTTGAGGGGCAGAACGGCAGCCAGGCGTTTCTCAATGCGGTAGCGAACTACCCGCTGCTGAAGGGAAGTCAGTCCAACCTCTACAAGTGCTTTCTCCCCCAGGCCTGGCGTGTGGCTACAGGCCAAGGCGTGCAAGGATTTTTGCATCCCGAAGGAGTCTATGACGACCCGAAAGGCGGAGCACTGCGTGAGGTACTCTATCGTCGACTCAGGAATCACTTCCAATTCGAAAATCAGCTTTCAGTATTCTCAGAGATTCATCATAACACTAAGTTTAGTATCAACCATTACGGATCTCAGCGGCGCCCTAGCTTTACTCATTTTTGCAATATCTTTCGAACCAGTACGATCGATGCATCGGCTAGGCACAATGGTACCGGCCTAGTCGGCGGCATTAAGAACGAGGCAAATCAATGGAATACTGAAGGGCACCAACGGCGCTTTATTCCTGTTGACATACAGAGGCTGGAATTGTTTTCACGGCTATATGATGACCCTGGAACGCCGGCGGGACAGGCGAGACTTCCCGCACTTCATTCACAGCAACTGCTAAGCGTTTTGGAGAAGCTAGCCGCCTCCCCAGGCAGACTTTGTGATATTAAGAAGCGCTATATGGCCACCAAGATGTGGGACGAGACTTTCGCAGTAAAAAAAGACCTTACCATCCGACCTGGCACTTCTTTCCCGCCCTCAATCTCTGACTTAGTGCTTTCAGGCCCCCATTTCTTCGTTGGCACGCCAATCTACAAGACCCCACGATCAATCTGCTCGCAGAACAGCCACTACGACACCATTGACCTCATCACACTCCCAGGCGATTACGTTCCCAGAACAAACTATCATCCAGATATCTCTAGAGAAGAATATCGAGCCAGAATGCCATATGTGCCGTGGGGAAACAAAAAGCCAGTATCGGATTATTATCGTATTATAAGCCGAAAAAGGATTAGCCAGTCGGGCGAAAGAACCTTGATTTCATCAATTTGCCCGCCAGAAGTGGGGCATATCAATGGATGCTACTCCCATATTTTTTCCGATTCTCTTGATCTTGCGCACGTGGCATGCCTTTTCATGTCGCTGCCTATTGATTTCTTTATTAAAACAACTGGCAAAGCTGATTTCATGGAGAACACTGCTGATCAGCTTCCCCTAACGACATCTGCATCCAACTCTTCAATACGTACTCTCGCCCTCAACTGCCTCACCACCCACTACGCCGATCTCTGGAGCGAATGCTGGGACGAAGCCTTCCGCCAGCAACGCTGGGCCAAACAGGATTCCCGCCTCCCCAACAGCTTCTTCACCAACCTCACCCCCACCTGGCAGCGCGATTGCGCCCTGCGCACCGATTACGCCCGCCGCCAAGCCCTGGTGGAGATCGATGTGCTGGTGGCCCAGGCCCTCAAGCTCACCCTCGAAGAACTGATCACCATCTACCGCGTGCAGTTCCCGGTGATGCAGCAATACGAACGCGACACCTGGTATGACCGCAACGGCCGCATCGTCTTCACCGCCAGCAAGGGCCTCACTGGTGTCGGCTTCCCCCGCAAAGGCTCAGGCCGTGGCCCCAACAAGACCACGGGATGGGAAGACATCGCGGACATGACCTCCGGCACCGTCTCCCGCACGACCATGGATGACACCCTGCCTGGGGGGCCCGTGGAGCGGACGATCACCTATGAGGCGCCATTTGATCGCTGTGATCGGGTGGCGGACTACCGGATTACCTGGGAGTTCTTCGAGAAGGAGGGGATCGGCGCATGACCATCTACGAAGACACCAACTCCAAGCCTCTACTCGATCTGCTGGATCGGATCCACAGCGGCGACATGGTGTTGCCCGATTTCCAGCGCGACTTCGTCTGGGAGCCCAGTGCCACCCAGGCACTTATCGTCTCCATCGCTAACAACTACCCGGCCGGCAGCATCCTCCGGGTCCGCGACCTTCAGCGCGCTTTCTCCAGCCGTGAGTTTGAAGGTGCTCCACTGCCCACCACTGAGCACACCTTCCTCGTGCTCGACGGCCAGCAGCGGCTCACCTCGCTCTACCAGGCCTTCTATGGCGTTGGCGATCACCGTTACTACCTTGACATCCGCGCCCTCATCGACGGTGCCGACTTTGAGGACGCCATCGGCTACCTCAGGCGCACTAAAGGTGCCGTGGCCAGGCGAGAGGCGTTTGTGCTGCAGGCTGAACAGCTGCTCTTGCCGCTGTCTGTACTCCACAAGGGCAGTACCGGCTTCTCCAGGTGGGCTTCCCAGGTAGCTCGCACCCGCCAGGGCGCTGAGCGCGACCAACTGGAGGATCAGCTGCAGGAGCTGGAAGCTCGGTGGATCAACCGCATTGACCAATACGTCTTCCCTGTCGTCACCTTGTCTGCCGAAACCGAGCCGGCAGCCCTCTGCACGATCTTCGAAACGCTGAACCGCACCGGCGTGAAGCTCAGCGTGTTCGAGCTGCTCACCGCTCGCTTCTGGAGTCAAGACCTCAAGCTGCGCGAACTCTGGGATCAGGCCCGCAGCGATCACCCGCTGATCGCCCACTTCGATGTGGATCCTCACTACGTGCTGATGGCCATCGCCCTGGCCGGCGGCAACACCCCGAGCTGCAAGCGCGGCGACGTGCTCAACCTCACCGCCGACACCGTCACCCAGTGGTGGCAGCCGGTGATTGAGGCCCTGGCGCTCTCCCTCACGATCCTCCACGACGACTGCTGGGTGCTTGAGCCTCGCTGGTTGCCGTTCAACACCATGCTCGCTCCCATGGCTGCTGCCCTCGCACGAGCTGGCGCCACCAGGGGCGTTGCAGTTGGTGCCCAGCGGGAGCAGATCAAGCGTTGGTTCTGGTGCTCGGTGTTCAGCCAGGCCTACGAGAGCTCCCCCAACACCCAGAGCAGCCGTGATGTGGGAGAGCTGATCCCCTGGCTCAGGGATTCAGCGGCACCGGCTCCCGAAAACGTGCGCAGTTTCCACTTCAACCCCGAGCAGCTGCGCGATGTCACCCCCAGGCAGCGCTCCCTCTACCGCGCCACCATCTGCCTGATCCTCGCCAGCGGCGTACGCCCTCTCGATTTCCACAGCCGTGCCGTGCTCAACGATCAACTCCTGGTCAGCAGCGGCATCGACGATCATCACATCTTCCCAGCAAAATACCTGGAAGACCGCGGCATTGAGTCCCGTCCTCGCGACTGCGTACTCAACCGCTGCCTGATTGACAGACAAACCAATCAGCGCATCAGCTGTCGCGCTCCATCCGACTACATGGCGGAGTTGCGCGATGAGCTGGGTTTCCCCATGGCGATGGTGCTCGGCAGCCACTTGATTCCCCATGGGGGCGAGTCGGGACTTTGGACCGACTCCTTTGAGCAGTTCCTGCAGCAGCGGCTGGAGCTGATCAGCTCGGCCATTGGCGAAGTGACAGGCATGATCTATCCTTTGGATGGGTAGATCTGCCACATAGCTGCATATCTTTTTCATCATATTCATCTTTACGCCAGGCCAAACCGATGACAGATCATGCCTCCCATCCGATCCTCAGCTATCCAGAGGAAGCTCGAATTGCCTATGTCTCCCTCTTGGGAGAGCTCTGCTATGTCGATCGTCAGTTCGATGACCAGGAACGCATGCAGCTTGAACAGCAGATGAATGTGCTCGATATCTCGGATCAAGGAAAGGCGCGCGTCTATGCTGCCGTCTATGACCTGAGAGACTCACACAGAGAGGCCATCATCGCTGGCATCAAGGCTCTTTCTGATTCGGATCTGCGCTTCACGCTGATCACAGATCTGTTCATCATAGCCCTGGCCAACAACTATATCTCGGTCGAAGAGCAGGATTACGTCTTTGAGATTGGCCGCAAGCTCGGAGTAGAAGATGAGCAGATCAAGGCCATCAAGCAAGTTCAGTTTGGCCTCTGGCAACTCCGGAATACTCCCAGCGATTCTGACTCATTTAAAAAGCTCATCAAGGAATCTGCGGCAAACCTGGCCGGAGCCGGTGTTCCCATCGCGGCGGTGGCCGCCTCGGGCTCTGTATTCGGCCTCAGCGCCGCTGGTATCACCTCCGGTCTCGCAGCCTTGGGTGCGCTGGTTGGCGGCGGGATGTTGGCTGGCACAGTCCTCGTTGTTCCCGCCATCGCCGTAGGCTCAGTTTGGGGCGTCAAGAAACTTGTTGACCTTGTGACCAAATCGGACTAATCCACTCTCCTAACTCCTAACTCCTAACCCCATCGACAGAGACATGACCGACTCTTCCATGACGCCAAGTGAACCCAGGACGTCCGGGGCCCTGCTAGCTCAGGGGCTGATCGATAATCTTCCAGTGATTATTGATGGCCTCAAGGAGGTCTACGCCCTACGAACCAAAAAGCAGGCTTTCCAGGCAGCTCTTCAGTCGCGCTGCGCTGAACTCCAGATCAACAGTCAGAACTTTTCCTCCCTGGTCCAGGGGCTCACGGAACTGTCCAAGAGCGATGGAAGCGATGAAGAAACCAAGGCCATGTACCGCGAGATGATCCGCAGTCTCTTTGACCTATTCGCAACTCGCTCGCGAGACTCTGGCGCGTTTTCCGAGTTCATGAATTCCTGAGACGAGCGATGTGGGGGATCAATCCTGTTGTTGTTGGCCAGATCCTGGGTGCCACTATCTTGAAAGACATTCTTTCCAGCAAGCATGGTGCTCCAAAGATCATTCGAGACAAGATCGCTGTTTACGCTGCAAATAAAGATATTGCCATGGCCAAGGCTATGGCGCGTTCAGTTGCTCAGCAAGAAGCAAAGCTTTATACCGAGCTAAAGGATCAATTGCGGGGGCAACTGCCAGAAGACGAGTGGAGACAGATCTTTTCGGAGTGATGGTGCTCAGCAGCTCAGCCGTCGCCTCGGTGGTTGCCGCCGCTGGGTGGCGGTCGGTCGCACCGGTGAGCGACTGGATCTGGCCGCCACACCATGAACAGCGCCCATACCACCACCATGCAGCCCATGCCTTTCGGCAGATCAGCGGCCAATCCGACCCAGGCCGGCCTGGCGAATTGCTTAAACGCTCGATCTGGGCAATGATGCGTGCATCTGCACAACCAGCCCAGGTTCTCCGATGCCTCCTGCCCTAGCTCCGCTCCCCCAGGAGCCGCTCACCAAGTCCGATGCCCAGTTGGTGGCCGAGGCCTGCAATCGTGCGGCCCAGGCTCTGGGCCTCACGCGCGACGAGCTGAGCGCCGTGGTGGGCAAGCACCGCACCAGCATCGAACGCACGGGCTTGGATCCCAGTACCAAAGAAGGCGAGCTGGCGCTGCTGTTCGTGCGGGTCTATCGCAGCCTGCATGCCCTCATGGGTGGCGATCAGGCCCTGATGCGCCACTGGATGGAGCAGCCCAACCTCCACTTCGGCCAACAGCCGCCGCGTCAGTTGCTGGCGCGCGTGGAAGGCCTCACCCGCGTTGTCAGCTACCTCGATGCCCTCCGCGGCTGATTGCCAGGCTGCCCCCCTGCTCCCTCTTACGGGGGCGCTGGTTCGCATCACCGATCGACAGGGCGAAAGCGGCACCGCTGATCTGGTGGATGGGCTCCTGGAACAGGCACGCCTGGAGCAGCTGATCGACACGGTGAAGCCGCCGATTCCCTGCGACTGGGCTGATGCTTCCGAAGGCCGGCCGATGCCGTCGCACCCGCTGTTGCTGACTCCCTTTCGCTATCCGCCCCTGATCAGTGGCTCTCGCTTTGGGCGCCCGCACCAGCGCCATCTCTTCTACGGGGCGCGATCGCTGGAGACGGCTCTGGCCGAGCGCTCCTTCCACGCCCTGCGGATGCTGGAAGACTCGCCGCTGCCCGAAGGTGCCCGCCTTCAGCGCCTGCAGACCGCCTTCTCGGTAGAGATCACAGCGAAACGCGGCCTGTCGTTGCAGACCCACCTCACACCCGAGGCCCTGTCTGCCATCACGGATCCCAGCAGCTACGCAGCCAGTCAGCGCTGCGGCGATGCCATGCGGGAGCGCGGCGTTCAGGCCTTCGAAGTGCCGTCGGCCCGCTCCCCCCAGACGCCTCCTGTGGTTGGGGTCCTCACCCCCTATGCCTTCAGCAGCACGCCGTTCGATTTCCAGGACTGGACTCTGGAGATCAGCGCCGAAGGGGTGACGGCTGTGTCCTTTGCAGGGGGGCTCAAGGGAACCTTCGCCAGGGAGCAGTTTCTGGTGGACGGGCGCTGGCCCGTGCCGTGAGCAGGTGGTTCCATGCAGGGCCTGCATCCATGCAGAACCACTGGCAATACTGAGATCTCGCCTATCCTGAAGATCCAGAGTCTGGCTCGATCTTGCTCCCCTCCGTTGTAGCCAGCGAGCTGGAGCAGGTGGCCGCCGACGCCATCCGCACGGCCTTTCACCCCACCACACCCGGTTTCGCGGGGTTGATCGATCGCTTTCTCGACGATCGCGAGCGCCTCTTCAAGGGGCCCTACGTGACGGTGGCGCTGCCCTTTCACCAGGGCTCCAGCCGCAACTGGTTCCCCCAGATTCCCCTGCCGTTCCCGCCCTACCGCCACCAGGAGAAGGCCTTCGATCGGCTGTTGCCCGGCAGTCCGCGCAACACCCTGGTGGCCACCGGCACCGGCTCCGGCAAGACCGAGTGCTTCCTGCTGCCCCTTCTGGAGCACTGCCGCCAGCAGCACGCCCAGGGCATCCGTGGCATCAAGGCGATCCTGATCTACCCGATGAATGCCCTGGCCACCGACCAGGCCCGGCGCCTCGCCGATCTGATCCACACCATCCCTGCCCTGGCGGGCCTGCGCGCCGGCCTCTACATCGGCTCGGACGATGAGGCGAAAACGGCGGCGATGACGGCCTCCAGCGTCATCACCGACAAGGACGCCCTGCACAAGGCCCCACCCGACATCCTGCTCACCAACTACAAGCAGCTCGACTATCTGCTGATCCAGCCCCACGTGCAGAGCCTGTGGGAGCACAACGGCCGCCTGAGCGATGGCACCAGCGTGCTGCGTTACTTAGTGGTCGACGAGTTCCACAGCTTCGATGGCGCCCAGGGCACTGACCTGGCCTGCCTGATCCGCCGCCTGCGCGATCGCCTCCACTGCCCCGGCGAGGAGCTGGTGTGCGTCGGCACCTCGGCCACCCTCGGCGGTCCCGAGTCGCGAGAGGCCATGCTCACCTACGCCGGCCAGATCTTCGCCAGCCGGTTCGAGTCCGCCGCCCTGATCGAAGAGGAGCGCCTCAGCCCCGAGGAGTTCTTCACCGGTCACACCGCCTATGGCGATCCCGACAACGGCGGCCTGTTCGCCTTGCCACTGCCCGGCCTCGACGCCGTCGATCGGCTCGACCCCGAACACGCCACCGCGGCTGAGGCCTACATCGCCACCCAGGCGGCCCTCTGGCTGGGCGACACCCTCCCTTCTCCACCGGAAGGCAACGTTCACGACGACGGGTGGCGCCTGGCCCTGGGCTGGCAGCTCGGCACCCTGCCGGCCGTGCACAACCTCGTGCGCCAGGCCGCCGGCACCTGCTCGATCGAGGAGCTGCTGGAGCGCTTCTCCCGCCAGCTGGGTCTGGGGGATCGGTATCCCCGCCGCTACCGCGTGTTGCTCCTGGAAAGCCTGCTGGCGCTGGTGGCCCATGCCCGCCGCTCCACCACCAGGCTCGATGGTCAGGCGGTGGTGGTGCCCTGGCTCAACCTGCGCGTGCAGCTGTGGTTGCGGGAGCTCAAGCGCATGGTGGCCTCGGTGGAGGCCGAGCCCCAGCTGCGCCACTCCGATGATCTGGCCGGCAGCGACATCAGCCTGCACCTGCCGGTGGTCCATTGCCGCGACTGCGGCGCCACCGCCTGGACCTCCACGGTGCTCAATTCCGGCAGCAACAGGCTGGATCGGGCCAACAACCTCAGGTCCTTCTACAAGGCCTTCTTCTCCGGCGCCCCCGAGCTCCGCTACCTCTTCCCCCAGGGCCCCGCGGCCAGGGCCGACAGCTGCAGTCACCAGCTCTGTGCCTCCTGCCTGTCGTTCCACCCCGCCAAGGAGCTGGTCGAGGCGACCCCCACGGGCGCCTTGCCCGTCTGCCCCACCTGTCAGAGCCGGGAGCTGGTGCCGGTCGACATCCCCGACTGCAGCACCGTTGACGAGCACAACCACCCGCGCGTCAGCCGCGACTGCCCCTACTGCAACGCCCAGCAAGGCCTGCTGTTGATCGGCTCGTCAGCCGCCAACCTCACCAGCACCTGGAGCGCCTCGCTGTTCGCCTCCGCCTTCAACGGCGACAAGAAGCTGCTGGCGTTCTCTGATTCGGTGCAGGATGCCGCCCACCGCGCCGGCTTCATTGCCGGCCGGGCCTACCGCACCTCCTTCCGCACCGCCCTCACCACCACGGTGCAGCAGGCAGATGGCCCCCTGCCGCTCGATGCGCTCCAGGAACGCTTGATCAGCCATTGGCAGCAGCGCTTCCCCAACCCCGTCGACTTTGCCGCCACCTTCATTCCCCACGACCTGGAGTGGCTCAGCGAGTGGGATGCCCTCCAGCAGCAGCTCACCCCAAGCCTGGAGGCCAGCGGCACGCTGATGCGTTATGGCTGCGATCGGCTGCGCTGGGACGTGGCGGCCGAGTTCGGCTACCGCGCCCGTCTGGGCTCATCGGTGGAGCAGGCCGGTGCCCTGGCCGCCGCCGCGGATCCGGCCGCCGTGAACAAGCTGCTGCCGGGCCTGCTCGGCCGGCTTGAGAACGAGATCGAGCCCCTGCGTGGCCTGCGCCTCGGCCAGCTGCAGCAGTTGGTGGTGGGCCTCCTGCAGCACCTGCGCCAGCGCGGTGGGCTGGCCCTTCCCGAGCTGGTGGGCCGCGAGGGCAAAACCAGCGAGTACCTCGACAGCGGTGGCGAGAACACTTACCCCTTCAATCAGATCCCGTACCTCCCCGGTTTCGGGCGCAACTCGACCCGGCCGATCTTCCTCACCAGCTTCCGCGGCAAGGGGCGCTTCGAGCAGCTGGTACGCGAATCCGGCCGCCCCACCTGGGCCCAGCACTGGCTGCTCCGCACCCTCTCCCCAGCCGCCCCCCTCGACGCCGAGCAGCAGAAGGAAGCCCTTCATGCCGTGGTGGACGCGCTCGGCCAGGCCGGCCTGCTGCTGCAGTTCAGCGGCCCGCGGAACGAGCGGATCTGGGCCATCCCGCCGGCGGTGATCACGGTGAGCAGTGAGGCCCACGCAGTGCGCTGCGAGGACTGCGGTGACAGGCACAGTGTGCCCACTGAGCAGCTGAGCCTCTGGGATGGCCTGCCCTGCCAGGTGCGTCATTGCGCCGGCCGCTACCGGCCCGATCCCCGCGGCGGCCTGCAGCTCTACCGCCGCCTCTACCAGCGGGGTGAGGTGCATCGCATCGTGGCCCGTGAGCACACCGGCCTGCTTGAGCGCGGCGATCGGGAGCGGCTGGAAACCCAGTTCATCCGGGGTGAATTCCGCAGCGATCCCAACTTGCTTTCGGCCACCTCCACCCTGGAGATGGGCATCAACATCGGCGATCTCTCTTCGGTGCTGCTGGCGTCGGTGCCACCGGAGCCCGCCAACTACCTGCAACGCATCGGCCGCGCCGGCCGCCGCGATGGCAACGCCATGGTGGGCACCGTGGTCACGGGCACCGCCCACGACCTTTACTTCTTCTCCGATCCGCGCGAGATGCTGCAGGGGCAGGTGAATCCGCCCGGCTGCTATCTCGATGCGGCCGCCATCCTGCGCCGCCAGCTGCTCGCCTACAGCCTGGATCGCTGGGTGGCCAGTGGCCTCGATCACCTGGCCCTGCCCCGCAAGCTCAAGCCGGTGCTCGATGCCGTCGAGAAAGCCAGCGCCGGCAGCATTCCCGAGCAGTTCCCCTACACCTGGCTCGGCTGGGTGCAGGCTCAGCAGCTTGATCTGCTGGAGCGTTTCTGCGCCTTGTTCGGCGAGGAGCTGCAGCCCGCCAGCCGCCGCGATCTGGGCCTGTTCCTGCTCACCCCCGCCGCTGGCGCCGGAGGAGATGGCGCCTTCGATGCGCCCTTCGCCGCCCCCTTCGCGGAAGAGCTGCTGGCCCGCCTGCGTGATCTGGTGGCCGAGCGCAAGCGCCTCGGCGCCGAGGCCCGCAAGCTGCGGGAGCGCTTCAACAAGCTGTGCGAGCGCCCCGACGACGGCCTTACCCCCGAGGAGCGGGACGCCAAGGACGCCATCCGCCGCGAACAGTTCGCCTACAACCAGCTGCGCAAGGACCTCGACAGCCGGCCCCTGCTGGCGATGCTCACCGATGAAGGCTTCCTGCCGAATTACGCCTTCCCCGAATCCGGTGTCACGCTCAAATCCGTGCTCTGGCGCAAGTTGCCGGGCCGCTCAGGTGAGGGGCGAAGCGGTGCAGGCCGACGCAGCGAGGAGCTGCCGCCGCTGAGCTACGAGCGCCCCGCCAATGTGGCCATTCGCGAGCTGGTGCCCGATGGCCAGTTCTATGCCCAGGGCCGTCGCGTCAAGGTGGATCAGGTCGATCCCAACCTCAACAAACCGGAACGCTGGCGCTTCTGCCCCTCATGCTCCTACACCAGCCGCGAGACCGAGGACGACTTCACCCGCAAGGAGTGTCCCCGCTGCGGCCACAGTGGCTACGCCGATCACGGCCAGATCAAGGAGATGGCTCGCCTGCGCCAGGTGCAGGCCACCACCGAAGACGCCCGCAGCCGCTTCGGCGACGACTCCGACGAGCGCAATCCGCTCTTCTTCCACCGCGAACTGCTGATCGTTCCCGACCACAGCCGCCGCGAGATCTCATTGGCCATCGCTGATGAAGACTTCCCGTTCGGCGCGGAGTACCTGGCCAGCACCACCTTCCGTGAGATCAACTTCGGCGAGCAGGCGGTGGTGGGCGCCACCCATGCCATCGCCGGCAAGGCCCTCAAGGTGAAGGGCTTTGAACTCTGTCGCCACTGCGGCAAGGTGCAGCACGGCCCGCCCAAGGCCACCAACCACACCTGGGCCTGCAAGTACCGCGACAAGCCTGACGACGCCCAGCTGCGCCAGCTGCTGTTCATGTACCGGGAGTTCAACTCCGAAGCCCTGCGTTTCCTGCTTCCCGGCGCCAGCTTCTGGGATGAGGCGGGCCAGCCCTCCTTCATCGGTGCCCTGCACCTGGGCCTGCGCCA
This sequence comes from Cyanobium gracile PCC 6307, assembly GCF_000316515.1. Classification (NCBI taxonomy): domain Bacteria; kingdom Bacillati; phylum Cyanobacteriota; class Cyanophyceae; order Synechococcales; family Prochlorococcaceae; genus Cyanobium; species Cyanobium gracile. The sequence goes on from NC_019675.1 coordinate 247,495, forward strand.
GCGTTTCGGCGGCAAGGTGGATCTCCTGCAATCCGCCCTCGGCGAAGAACCCCAGCCCGGAAGCCAGCAGCGCAAGACCTTCCTCTACCTGTTTGATTCGGTGCCCGGCGGCACCGGCTATGTGCGCCAGCTGATCGAGGCCGGAGCCAAGGATCTGCGCTCGGTGTTCGAGCAATCGCTGCAGACCCTGCAGGCCTGCTCCTGCAGCGATGGCTGCTACCGCTGCATCTTCATGTACCGGCAGCGTTTTGATCGCGAACGCACCAGCAAGCGCCGTGCGATCGAGCAGTTGCAGTCGATCCTGCGCCGCTGGGACGACCTGCACCCCACCGACAGCAGCCTTTCGGAGGTGGTGATCAACACCCGCGCCGAAAGCGAACTGGAACTCCGCTTCATCGAGAAGCTGCGGGAGGGCAAGGGCGCTCCGCCAGGCGTCACCGTCACCCTGCGGGACGACTTCATCAAGGGCAACAAGGGCTACCTGCTCACCTTCAGCAGCGCCCAGGGCCACAACGGCAGCCCAGCCCTGGTGAGCTGGAAGGTGGAGCAGCAGGTGCCGATCGGCGAAGCCGAAGGGGTACGCGCCTTCTCCCGTGCCGACTTCCTGCTCACGCCCACCGCTGGCGGTAAACCAATCGCCATCTACACCGATGGCTGGGAGTATCACCGCGGCCGATTGGCCACCGATGCCGAGCAGCGCATGGCCCTGCAGCGCAGCGGCCGCTATCTGTTCTGGGCCCTCAGCTGGGACGACGTGGTGGAGGCTCTGCCTACCGCCCAGCTGCCGCTCGATCCCAATGGCCTGACGGTGGGGGTGATCCCGGCCTTCGCCAGCAAGCCCGAAACATTCATCGCGCGTTGGTGGCCCCCTGGGCTTCTGGACAGCCTGTCTGTGCCGCCGCCGCTGATGCCCCGCCAGGCCCAGCTGGCCAGCAGCCTGCAGCTGCTGATGGCCTACCTCGCCAATCCCTCCGAGGCCCTGTGGCAGGGTATGGCGCAGCAGTTCTGCCTGGCCCAGGCCTCGCCCCTGGCGATCGATTCCCCTGAACTTACGGCCGCTGCCGAGACCTTGGCGCTGGGGGCGCACGTCCAGGAATGGCAAGGCGCTGAGCCCTCACGCCGCGTTGGCCAGCACCTCACCCCCGCTCCCGGGCTGCAGATCCACAACCTGGTGGATATGGGCCTGCATGAGCGGCGCCATCCCGCCGCCAGCTTCCGGGCCATTCACCTGCAGGCCGATGCCGCCGGCCCGGAGCCGCAGAGACAAGCCACCTGGCGGGAGTGGCTGCGCCAGGGCAATCTCTTCCAGTTCCTCCCCCACCTGCTGCTCTCCACCCCTGGCTGGGGCGGCAACGAGGAGCCGGCCGCGGTGGATCCGCCCCAGGTGTGGGTGAGCGCCAGCACGGGAGAAAACCCGCCCGATGGGCCCGCCGCCCAGGAAGCGGCGGCGGCCGGGCAGCAGCGGGCCTGGCTGGAGCTCGGCCGCTACGCCCCTCAGCAGGCCCAGCCGCTGCTGGTGGCACTGGCGGCTGCCTGGCAGAGATCGGATCTGCCCATGCCGGAGCAGGCGTTCGAGCTGGAGGGGACCCGTGGTGAGGTGCTCGCCCAGGCGGAGCTGGCCTGGCCTGAGCAGCGGCTGGCGGTGACGGTGGATCAAACCGACGCCGATGCCTTCGCCGCAGCAGGCTGGCGTTGCTGGCCGTTGGAGGATCCTCCCGGCAGCACGGCCGCCGCCATCCGCGAGGCGCTCGCAACGTCCTGATTCACACCCCGAACCTGCCATGAGCGAGCCCCGTCTCACCGTTGCCCTCTCCAACGACTTCTTCAAGGCGTTTGGCAAGTTGCCTGAGAAGGCGCGCGGCAAGGTGGCCACCTTCCTCTCCAAGTTCCGCGACAACCCCCGCAGCCCAGGGCTCAACTACGAGCACATCGAGGGTGGCAAGGACCCCTTCATCCGCTCGATCCGGGTGGATCAGGACATCCGCTGCATCGTGCGCGCCCCCGAAGCGGGCGACACCTACGTGCTGCTCTGGATCGACAAGCACGACGACGCCTACCAATGGGCACGGCGACGCACCTGCCATGTGAACAGGGTGTCCGGCGCGCTGCAGGTGGTGGATGTCGAGGCCGCCGAAATGGCCGTGGGGGATGCCATCGCCGCCGCCGTCACCGAGGCCCTGGCGAACCAGGCGCCGGCGGAGCAGGCCTCTGCCCAGGCCGGATCGCTATTCGCGCACTGCAGCGACGACCAGTTGATGCTCCCGGGTGTTCCCGAGGCCCTGCTACCGGCCGTTCGGGCCGTCAGCAGTGAAGACACCCTCAGCCGTCTGATCGAGTGGGTGCCGCAGGATTGCGTCGATGGTCTGATCCTGCTGGCCGATGGCCGGCCGATCGAGGCGGTGATCGACGAGCTGGAACGTCAGCGGCCCTCCACCATCGACCCCACCGATGTGGCCGCCGCCCTTGAGACCCCGGAGAGCAAAGCCGAGTTCCTGGTCATCACGGATGACGACGTGCTCGAGGCCATGCTGTCCGCGCCGCTGGAGCGCTGGCGTGTGTTTCTCCACCCCAGCCAGCGCCGACTTGTCGAGCGTCACTGGAGCGGTGCCGTGCGGGTTCTCGGCGGTGCCGGCACCGGCAAGACCGTGGTGGCCATGCATCGTGCCCGCTGGCTTGCCCATCAGCTGCTCGAATCCGGCGCCGCCGGTCGGGTGCTGTTCACCACCTTCACCCGCAACCTGGCCACCGACATCCGCGCCAACCTGACCAAGATCTGCAGCCCCGAGGAACTGCAGCGTCTGGAGGTGATTCATCTCGATGGCTGGGTGATGACGTTTCTCAAGGGTCAGGGCCTGCAGGTGCGGGTGTTCAACGACGAGGCCCGCGACAGCTGCTGGAGCCTGGCCATGGATGTGGCCGAGACGTCGCTGGGTCTCGATGAGCGCTTCTACCGCGAGGAGTGGAAAGACGTGGTGCTCGCCCAGGGCTGCCGCAGCCGCGACGACTATCTGATGGCCCGGCGGGTCGGACGCGGCACCCGTCTCAACCGGCAGCAGCGTGCCCAGATCTGGCCCGTGTTCGATGCGGTGCGTGCCGAATTCCGCCAGCGGGGGCTGTGGGAACCGGAGGAAGCCAAGCAGATCGCCGCCGACCTGCTCAACCGCTCCGGCCCGCCGCCCCCCTATGCCGCCGTGGTGGTGGACGAGGCGCAGGATCTCGACCTGGCCTCCTTTTCCCTGCTGCGCGCCCTGGTGGGTGAGCCCCGCGCCAACGACCTCTTCATCGTCGGCGATCCCCACCAACGCATCTACGGCAAGCCGGTGGTGCTGAGCCGCTGTGGCATCGATGTCCGTGGCAGGGCCCGCAAGTTGCGCATCAACTACCGCACCACCGAGGAAACCCGCGCCTGGGCCACCGCCGTGCTTCACGGCCTCGACTTTGACGACCTGGACGGCGGCAGTGATCAAGCCAGCGATTACCGCTCGCTGCTCCACGGCGACCATCCCTTGGTGCGTGGATTCGAGGATCCGGCCGAGGAGCAGGCCTTCCTGGTCAGCACCTTGCGGCAGCTGCGTGATGCGCAACAGTCCCTGGCGTCCACCTGCGTGACGGCCAGAACCAGGAAAGCCGTCGAGAAGCTCGTTGCCTCGCTTGAGGCCGAGGGCTTCGCCACCCGTGTGATCAACGCCGATGAGTCCGACGACCCCAGCGATCCTGCGCTGCGTCTGGCGACGATGCATCGCGTCAAGGGTCTGGAATTCGACCAGATCTTCCTGCCGGGTCTGACGGACGATCAACTTCCCCTGCGACGCATCATCGATGGGTGCCCCGACCAGCTCTCCAAAGCGCTGTTCGAGCAGCAGGAGCGTTCACTCCTGCATGTGGCCGCCACCCGCGCCAAGAAGCGGGTGGTCGTGAGTTTCAGCGGCAAGCCCTCCTCCTTCATCGCAACCGCTGGGAAGCCTTCGGCCTGAATCCAACGCCTCCGCCCATGGCCAATCCCACCCGAATTCACCAGCTCCTCAATCGGCTCTACGCGGTCTGTGATGAGCTGAGTAAGGAATGTGATGGCAGACCCTGTACCCCATCCGGTTGATGTGGGCCGTTGTCTGTGACATCTCCATGACCCGGGTTGTGCAAGCCGCCGCCCTCCTCTCCCTCGGCCTGGCACCGGGCGTCGATCCGATCGGCACCTGCCGCGAACTCGGCGTGATGATGGAGCCCTCCGCCCCGGGGGCTGGAGCCGCCGACGGTGAGGCTGAAGAAGGCGAGCAGGAAGGCAACGATTGAGGGCCGTGGGCCGGGCGGCTCCCGCCGCAGCACCCCCCTTGGCGTGGGAAACGGGGTCTTGTGCCCCTTGATGCGCACCGACATCGTTATCGACCGAATGGACCCGCCCCAGCGCAAGGTGATCGACACCAAGTTCACCAATGTGCTCGGCCGAGGCTGGTATCGGGAGCAATCGCTCAAGACCGGCTACGTCTACCAGCTCTATGCCTATCTCCGCTCCCAGGCGCGCAACGACGATCCCCTCGCGAACGGCGCCGATGGCTTGCTGCTCCACCCCGCGATCGATGGCGCCTTCGACGAATCGTTGCGGATCCAGGGGCACCGGATGCGTTTTACCACGGTGGATTTGGCTGGTAGCCACGCGGTCATCAGGCAGCGGCTGCTGGAGCTGGTGGAGCCGACACGGGCTCTCGCATCCACCGGCTCCGCGTAACGGACCGGTCCTCTGAATTACCATGAAGAAGCTTAGGTAATTCACGTCGTGCGCAGCACCATCACCTCCCGCGGCCAGACCGTCGTGCCTGCCCCGATTCGGGAGCGCTTCGGGCTCGGGCCGTCCTCCCGCCTCGAGTGGATCATCGACAGCGACGGCTCCATCCGCGTGGTGCCCGTCGACCTCGATCCGATCCGCGCCTTCCGTGCCTCCGGTGCCGGTGGCAGCACCGCCCGCCTGCTGGCCGACCGCAGCCTCGACCGGGCGAAGGAGCGCTGATGGCCTCCCGCTGGTTGCTCGACACCTCCGCCCTGCTCGCTCTGCGGGACGATGAGTCCGGTGCCGACCAGGTGGCCGGCTTGCTTCAGGCAGCCCAGACCGGCGAGAGCCATTGCTTCGTCTGCTTCATGAGCCGCATGGAGGTGCTCTACCGCGTCTGGAAGGACGAAGGCGAACGCCGGGCACGCCTCGCCGATGCCCAGTTGCAGGCGCTGCCGATTCAGTGGGTGCCGGGCAGCGACGCTCTGTCGGAGCAGGCGGCTGCGTTCAAGGCCGGCCATCCTCTGTCCGTCGCCGCTGCCTGGATCGCCGCTGCCGCCCGGCAGGAAGGGGCCGTGCTGGTGCATCAGGACCCGGAATTCAATGCCCTCGCCCAGCTCCCCCAGCAATGGCTGGGCTGATGCTGGACGCCTTTGATCCGGGCAAGGTGAGGGCATCTGTTGATAACGGGCCAGCTTCGCTACGCCAGGTTCAACGCCCTTGAGGTGAGCATGACGTCGCTACCAACCCCGGAAGCTGCCGCCGCCCAGGCCGCGCGCACCATCGCTCTCCAGATGCTGGAAGAGCGGGGCCGGGGGGCGGTGCTGGTGGGTGTGGCGAGGGTGGATGCGGCGCTGGAGCACCTGCTTCAGGCGCTGATGGCTCCGGCAACGGACAAAAGGGATGGACTGTTCCTGCCCGATCGTCCTCTTGGTTCCCTCGGCGCCAAGGTGGCCCTGGCGCGCCGGCTCGGGCTCATCGATGAACCCGTGGAGCGGGCCATCTCTGCCCTGCGCAAGCTGCGCAATGCCTTCGCCCACTCTGCGGAGTCCGCTTCCCTGGCTGATCCCGCCCACAGCTCACGCTTGGCCGATGTCTACACCGAAGCCCGGGCCAATCCCCTCTGGGCGCCACTGGAAACCGCCCTGGATGCTCAGCCCGTCTCCGCCCATGGCCCCCTGGAGCCTGCCCTGCGCGACTACATCCTGCTGATCACCATCCTGGTCGCCTTCCTGGAAGCTGCTGCCCAGCAGCTCACCCCGATCCAGCCGCCGGTGGTGATGGGGCTCGCAGGCATCAGCCGGGTGGGGAACGCCAAGGACCCCTGAGCTGGCCTCTGCAACGGGTCACCCACGCCCCACCGGCACCCCTTACCTTGCCCTCCGTCGTGTCCGATCGCCCATGACCAGGCTTGCGTCGCTCGCTGCCCTGCTGGCCCTTGGGCTGGTGGCCGGCTGCGGCCGCCCCGACGGCCGGGCCCTTCAGATGATTGCCTGCCAGCAGGTGGCCAACACGATCGACCTCCAGTCGGTCAGCCAGATGGACGCGCTCCGTAAGGCCCTCGGTCTGGCACCGGGCATCGATCCGATCGGCACCTGCCGCGAGCTCGGCGTCAAAATGGAGCCCGAGGCCCCGGGGACGGGCGGAGCCGGCGGTGGGGCCGAAGAGGCAGAAGAAGGCGAGCAGGAAGCCAGCGAGTGAGGGCCGTGGGCCGCTAGGCCGCCTGCAGCACCCGCCATCGGCCCCGCAGCACCTGCCTCAGCGCCGCCATCGCCTCGCCGCTGTCCTCGCCGCTCTCCGGCAGCCAGCCCAGCCAGGGCAAGCCGTCGCGTCGGCGCTCGCTGGGCACCCAGTCGCCGCCCACCTGCAGCAGGCCGGCCAGGGGCACCTGCCAGCGCTCCAGCAGGGCGGCGCCGGCCGCCGGCAGTCCGGTGTCTAGCTGCTCACCGCGCACCACCAGCAGGCAGGGCTGGCGCCAGGCGCCGAGCGCCTCGGCCCAGCTGCCGCCCCGCTCCAGGGGCAGGCCGGGATCGAGGGGCAGGGCGGCCAGCCAGGGGCTCGCCGCCTCCGCCGTCAGGGCCGCCAGGCCGGCATCGGGATCGCCGGCGCCCGCCAGCTCCCGCAGGGCCACGCCCTCGGCGGCGGCCAGCCGTGCCGCCACCGCCGCCAGGCCCTCCAGCTCCTGCTGTCGCCCCAGGCCCACCAGCAGCAGGCCGCCCTTCGGCTCCGCATCGAACCCTGAAACCGACATGGTTGTTTGCACTCTCCGGGCCGGCTCGCTTCTACCATCGTGCTGCGAAGCATCGCCGCCTGCGCCCTTGTCCACTTTCTCAACCGCTGAACGGGTGGAGCAGAGCGGGCATCCGCCCCTCACCAGCCACGACCCCCGGCGGCTGCGGCTGTTCTGCGGCAACGCCAACCCCGATCTGGCCCGTGAGATCGGCGCCTATCTCGGCGTTCCCGACGGCCCGCGGGTGATCAAGCGCTTCGCCGACGGCGAGGTCTACATCCAGATCCAGGAGTCGATCCGCGGCTGCGACGTCTTCCTGATCCAGCCCACCTGCGCTCCGGTGAACGATCACCTGATGGAGCTGATGATCATGGTGGATGCCTGCCGGCGGGCCTCGGCGCGCCAGATCACCGCGGTCATCCCCTACTACGGCTACGCCCGCGCCGACCGCAAGACCGCCGGCCGCGAATCGATCACCGCCAAGCTGGTGGCCAACCTGCTGGTCAAGTCCGGCGTCGAGCGGGTGCTGGCCATGGACCTGCACTCCTCCCAGATCCAGGGCTACTTCGACATCCCCTGCGATCACATCTACGGCTCCCCCGTGCTGGTCGACTACCTCGCCACCCGCGATCTCGGCGAAGTGGTGGTGGTCTCCCCCGACGTGGGCGGCGTGGCCCGGGCCCGCGCCTTCGCCAAGCAGATGAAGGATGCGCCCCTGGCCATCATCGACAAGCGCCGCTCCGGCCACAACGTGGCCGAGAGCCTCACCGTGATCGGCGATGTGACCGGCAAGACGGCGATCCTGATCGACGACATGATCGACACCGGCGGCACCATCTGCCAGGGAGCTCGGCTGCTGCGCCAGCGGGGCGCCGCCCGGGTGCTGGCCTGCGCCACCCATGCCGTCTTCTCCCCCCCGGCCATCGAGCGCCTCTCCGAGCCGGGCCTGTTCGAGGAAGTGGTGGTCACCAACAGCATCCCCCTGGGCCCGGATCTCCACTTCCCCCAGCTGCGGGTGCTGTCGGTGGCCAACATGCTCGGTGAGGCGATCTGGCGCATCCACCAGGAGAGCTCGGTCAGCTCGATGTTCCGCTGAGCGCCACCGCCATGGAGGCTCCCGCTGCACCGGCCCATCGGGTGCCCCTGAAGCGCTTCGCCCGCCTCAAGCGCCACCTGCCGGTGCCGCTCACCGTGCTCGTGACGGCCCTGCTGGCCCTCACCGTGGGGGCGCCCAGCCTTGCCGTCGCCCAGGGCCGCCTGCCGAAGGGGTTTGAGCGCCGCGTGGGGGTCTGGCTCACCAACAGCCCCAGCCCCCTCTATTACGACGCCAAACGCATTGAGACCGCCGTGGCGCAGCTCGACGCCGCCGGCTTCAACACCCTCTACCCCAACGTCTGGAGCCGCGGCGCCACCTTCCACCGCAGCCGCTGGGCGCCGCTGGAGCCGGCCCTGGCCCGCTCCAACCCCGGCCTCGACCCCATCTGCCGCTTGACCAAGGCCGCCCATCGCCGCGGCATGCAGGTGATCCCCTGGTTCGAGTACGGCCTGATGGAGCCGGCCGATGCGGAGGTGGTCCAGCGGAACCCGGAGTGGGTGCTGCGCCGCTCCGACGGCAGTGCCCTCTACGCCATGCACGGCGCCAACCTCAAGACCTCCCCGCTCAAGGACCTGCGGGTGTGGTTGAACCCGGCCCACCCGGGGGTGCGGGCCCGCTTCATCGGCCTGATCAAGGAGATCGTCCAACGCTGCGGCGTCGACGGCATCCAGCTCGACGACCACTTCGCCTGGCCGGTGGAGCTGGGCTACGACCCCTACACCCGGGCCCTCTACCTGGCGGACACCGGCCGGGAGCCTCCCGCCAACTTCAACGACCGCTACTGGATGAAGTGGCGGCGCCAGCGGCTCACCGCCCTGCTGCGGGAACTGCGGGGCACGATGCAGGAGGCGGGCGGTTCGCGGCGCACGGTGATCAGCCTGTCGCCGGGGCCCTTCCGCTTCGCCTACAACCACTGGCTGCAGGACTGGGAGCTCTGGGCCCTGGGCGAGCTGGTCGACGACCTGATCGTCCAGAACTACGCCTATTCGGTGAAGGGCTTCGCCCGCGACCTCGACCAGCCGGCGCTGGTGAAGGCCCGCCGCTGGGGCATGCCCGTGGAGATCGGCATCCTCTCCGGTTTCGGCGGCCGCACCCCCGACATGGCCATCCTCGAGCAGAAGGTGCGCCTCTCCGCCGCCCGCGGCCACGGCGTGATCTTCTTCTACTGGGAGGGGCTCTGGGGCCAGCACGCCGGTCCGGAGGGGGCCGCCTTCCGCCAGGCGGCCTTCCGCCGCCTCAACCGCGAGGTGTTCGGCGGTCGTTAGACGTCTGACGTTCCAGGAGAAGCATCCGATCTCTCCAAAGACACCCCTGCCCTAGAAGCCTCAGCAGAACCTGCTCTTGAGGTGAATTCGGAAACCATTCTGTTTGACGACAATCCGGTTGGGGGTCGCACCAAGCTCACAGACGCCTGATGGGTCAAATGAGGGAGTTGCTACGGAGAAGCTCGGTTGCAGACCGTCGATTCAGAGGAGGAGAAAAGATATAGCCTTGCCCCAGCTGACAATGAATGGATTGCAAAAAGGAGAGCTGACTGGTCGACTCCACGCCTTCGGCGACAACCGTGATTTTCAGATTCAGAGCAAGACTCACGATGGCTTTGACAATTTCACGTTTGTAAGTATCTGTCTCCAAGGATGTGATGAATGTCCGATCAATCTTTAGGCAGCTGATGGGGAATCGATGGAGGTAGTTCAGCGACGAATAGCGCGTGCCAAAGTCATCCAAACACACTTGGATCCCCCTGTCCCGAAGCTGCTCCAGAATCAGAGCTGCGAACTCAGCATTGTTGATCAGAACCCCTTCTGTGATTTCAATCTTCAGTTTGGAGCCACAGATGCCAGTGTCTTCCAGCACTTGATCAATGCGAGAGATCAGTTCCCCATTGGAGAAGTGTCTTCCTGAGAGGTTGACACTGACTTTCAGATGGGAAAGCTCCGGAAACTCCTGTTGCCAAAGCTGCATCTGCTGCACAGCTTGACGCATCACCCAGAGATCAATGTCAGCGATCAGGCCCGCTTCTTCGGCAACAGGGATAAACTCACCGGGATCAATCATTCCCCTGTCAGGATGCTGCCAGCGTACGAGCGCTTCAAAGCCTAAGATCTGGCGGCTGTCAAGATTGATGATGGGTTGATAATGCACACGGAATTCATCCCGATCGATCGCCCGTTGTAGGTCACTCTCAAGGTGTAGTTGCTGAACAGCGACCACATGCATGGACGAATCAAAAATCTCATAGCCAGCCCGACCTGCCCTTTTGGCGTGATACATGGCAATATCCGCATCCCGCAACATCTGATCAGAAGAGGTATAGCGTTCGGAGTCGAGAGTGATACCGATGCTGGTGGTGATAAAGATCTCTTGACCGCCCAGCACGATGGGCTGCTTCAGTTGCTGATGAATTCTCAGAGTGACATCAATGGCTTCACTGGGACTCTTGAGATCCTCCAGCAGAATGACAAATTCATCGCCGCCTAATCGGGCAATCGTGTCGCCCCTCCTGACGGAGACCTTTAGATGATCAGCGACTTTCTGAAGCAGTTGGTCACCGGTGCCATGCCCTAGGCTGTCGTTGACGACCTTGAAGCGATCGAGATCAAGAAACAGAACGGCAAAGCGATGACTGTTCGCCCAAGAAGACTTATCGTAACGTCGTTTTGCCAATTGCAAGGCATGCTCAAGGCGGTCAATGAACAGGATCCTGTTCGGTAAACCTGTCAAGGCGTCGTGGAAGGCGTCATGGCGCAGTCTCGCTTCAATGCGCTCTCGTTCGGCAATTTCCCGTTGTGCCTGCTCATACAATCTGGCTTGATGGATAGCGATCGCACACTGATCAGAAATGGTTTTGACGATGGCCACTTCATCCTCCGTCCACACACGCGATTGATCGCACTGCTGCAAGCAAATCCCTCCCAGATAGGTGTTTTGATAGATCAGTGGCATCAACATCGTGGAGCGCACGCCATCAGCCATCGCCTGTTGATGCAGGGCTTCTGGCAGCTGGTCCATCTCGTGCATCAAGACGGAATGGCTCTGAAGTAAGGATTCCTGATAGTAATTGTAAAGATCAGAACTGAGGCCAAGGATGTCAGAATGTTGCTCTGTACTCCTGTTCAGATAAGCAATAATTGCCTTGCTGCCTTCTTCGCAGTCAGGTTGAAAAATACAACATCGACTGACTTCAAGAATGTCATGGAGTTGATCCACAGTTGTCTGCAGCACATTCTGAAGAATCAGTGTTTCACGCATCGCTTGAACGATCTTATTCACCATCGCTTCTCGCTTGGCTTGGCGTTGAATCTGGCTGATGGCCTGTTGTTGTTGCCTTCGCAGCTCAAATTCCTCCAATGCTCGTGCCACGACCATGGGAAGCCGAAATAGACGATCCTTGAGTACGTAGTCAGTCATGCCCGCCTTGATGAATTCGACGGCGGCTTCCTCTCCAAGGCTTCCAGTGACAAGAATAAAAGGAATCTCTTGACCAGATTCCTTCAACATATCAAATGCCTGTGCCCCATTGAAGTGGGCCAAGCTGTAGTCGGAAAGAACAACGTCATAGCGGGCATTTGACAAATAGTGCTCTGCCTCGGCTGAAGACACCGCATTGTCATATCGAAAGGATATATGATTGGCTTCCAGGGTCAAGACAATGAGTTCAACATCTTCGGGAACATCCTCAACAATCAGGATATTCAAAAGACGATCTGTAATCCCGTAACCATCCCCTGCTTGGCTCCGTGAGGAGAGATCCATGTCACTTAGATGCTAATGAATTCATGCAGGAATCTCAGGCGCTCTGATAGGTAGCCCTGTTTCTGGGATCTTGGTTGATCAGCTTGTCAGTCCATGGAAGGATGCAATGACTCCTGTCCTGACGTGCTGCACACCTCATCTCATTCAAAAACCTCCTGTACGACCCCTTCTGCCTTTGGAGTGCCTGGCCCAAGGGGCTATGAGCCTTTACGGGGGGGAAGTGGTCTGCTGGGCCCATCAATCGATTGCCCATGCCTGCATGGACGAGGGGATCATGTATCCGAGTGAGGCATTCGCATACCCATTGGGGATTGATCGTGAAGACCCGGAGACGTCATGGTAATGCATGCAGCCAAACATCGACTATAACGGTTGTCCTGCCGCCGAGCTCTTGCCCCTGTTTCGGGCAGGGACCTACGTTTTGGTGAACTGGTCCGACAAGCGATACGGCTCAGTGGGCGTGATGGATCTCACATGGTTTGAGCTACTTGGTTTAGCATCATCCAGTAACAACCAACCTGCCGAGAGACGTCCATAAACTGGTTGAAACCAAGTGGTTTAACGACATAGCTGTTGACACCAAGCTGATAGCAAGCTTTGAGGTCCTGATTTTCAGATGAAGAGGTCATCACAACAACGATCAAGTCACGAGTTCTTGGTTCGTTGCGGATTCTTTCCAGGACTGTAATACCATCAATCTTGGGAAGCTTAAGATCAAGTAGCGTGAGTCGTGGAAGATCTCTTGCCGGAAGCCCTGAAGAGGAGAGTTCATGCAGGTAATTCAGAGCTTGTTCTCCATCGGTAACGACATCAATCTGGTTCACGACCTTATGGTTTTCCAAGGCCAGTTTGATCAACTCGACATCGTTGGGGTCGTCTTCCACTAGCAGTATTTTGGCGGGATCGATCCTTTCAAATTGCATGTTCAGAACCAGACTTTTCATGAAGCCTATCTTGTCATGGCCATCCACCAGTCGGATAGGGATCCTCTGACGATCGGGTGATCTCTTCTGAAGGGTTCTTCAGTGTGAAGTAGAAGCAGGCACCATGGTCGGGCTGGCCCTCGGCCCAGATGGTTCCGCCATGGCGATGGATGATCCGTTGGACGATGGTCAGCCCAATCCCAGTTCCCTCAAACTCAGACTGAGAGTGCAGCCGTTGGAAGGCTCCAAATAATTTGTCTGCATATTGCATCTGAAACCCGACCCCGTTATCCCGTATAAATATCGTGTGATCCGGCAGGGTACCAATCTGAACTTCCGGACTCACCAGGTGGGTGCTGAATTTGACTGAATTGCTGATCAGGTTGCTGAATACCTGTTGCAAAAGGATGGCATCCCCTTGCACGATTGGCAATGGACCGATCGCAAAGGCCACGTTGTGGGCACGCTGTGAATGCTCCTGGGTCAGCGCGATGGCCTGGTCCACCAAGACTCGCAGGTCCACGGGTTGGTACTCCATCGGTTTGCGACCCATGCGAGAGAGGGACAGCAAACCGTCAATCAACTGGCCCATCTTCTGACTACTGGCCTCAACAACCTGCAGATAGTGCGCGACTTTGAGGTCGTCGAGAGCCCGTGATCCCTCCAGCCTCTGCTTCAGGGCATTGACGAATCCATTGATATGCCGAAGGGGCGCCCTCAGGTCATGAGATACAGAATAGGAAAAAGACTCGAGCTCCCGGTTACTCGCTTCCAACTCAAGTGTACGCTGTCTTAACTCGGCTGTACGCTGCTCTACAAGTGTTTCGAGATTTCGGTTGAGTTGCTCTAATTTGCATGTTGCCTGAGCCCGTTCCAATTCGGCGGCCGCGCGACAGGCAAACACATGAAGCAGCATCTCTGCATGCGTCGGATCCTGAAGCGGACCCTTGTCGAGGATGCAAAGACTTCCGATCACCTGACCGCTGGAACCAAGCAGCGCAATCCCCAGGTAGCTCTCCGCCTGCATCTCAGTGAGGTCAGTGTCCTCCGGGAAGTGTTGTTGCACAGCACTGGACACATGAAATGTCTTCTCTCTCAATGTGTAGATGCAGGGAGTCTTCGCGGGGTGGTAACGAACGGCAGGCTGCAGCGACCCGTTCGCCCAGAACGCCAGACTATGTAATTCACTGTTCACAAGTTCAGTGACAAGCGCATAGGAGACATTCAGTGCCTTCGCGATATGACTCACGAGTGTTGGAAAAAAATCCTGCCCCGTCACGGCAGCGGTGGCTTCCACCAGACTCTGGAGTTGCTGCTCTGCGGCCTTGCGTTCAGTGATGTCCTGACCGAGCCCAAGCCGGCGTCCATCAGAAAGGCGTATGTGGGCCCATGTTGTATCCACCACTCGACCATTGCGGACTAAAGTCTTGAAATCTCTCCAGCTTGAATCAGCGACCATCATATGTTCAGCAACCTGACGATAGTCTTCCGGATTTGGATAGCACGCACGCAGCCCATCGATGGTTTTGTATTCTTCCATGCTCCATCCCGTCAAGGTCTCCATTCCACGATTCACCATCAGGACTTCATCATTGCTTGAGTAGAGCATCACCATCGCCGGGAGGTGATCAATGATGGTCTGCAACAGTTCTTTCTGCCGCTGCAGCTGCTCCTGCTGGTGTCGTCGATCAGTAATATCCTGTGCAAAGGAGAGCACTGATTGAAGGTTGCCCGAGCTATCAAATAGCGCTGATGAGTGCCACTCACAGCTGATGATGATCCCGTCTTTCCTGTAGTTGCGATTCTCGAAACGGCAGCTCTTGGTGAGTCCTTTTCTCAGAGCCGTCATTTCTTCCGCGACCCAGGCGGCATCTTCTTCATGGACAAATTGCCAGCGAGGAATGTCCATACTTTGAACTTCGGCCTCACTCCAGCCAAAGATGAGCTCCGCCTGCTTAGACCATCGCCTGACTCTGCCATTTCGATCCCACTCAATGATGCCTAAGAGTGATGTATCAAAGTGGTTGTCCAGGGCTTTCATGGATATGCTGAGTTCCTCTTCGATTCGTCTGCGATCGGAAATATCCCTTGCCACAATGATGACGCTGTCTTCGGTCATCGGCGAAACACTTGCCGTGTGCCAGACTTCTTGTCCTTCAATCTCTAGCGAGTAGTCAATATGGATGGTCCTTTGGGCGGCCAAGGCCGCCTGAATCCCTTCAAGGACCCTGTCTGCCTGTGCCTTTGGAATGCTTTCATGGAGCGTCTTACCCAGTAACTCTTCTGCGGGTCTGTAGAGAACTGCATTGGTCGGGGCGACTTTCAAGCAGCGTCCTTCTCGGTCTCTGACCGCCACTCCATCGGTCATGGCCGCAAAGAGTGCTCGGAATTCAGCTTCCGAGTTCTGAAGCGACTGTTCCGTATCCTTCCTTTGGATGGCTGTTGCCAGAATGTTGGCGACTGCCTGCAGGAAGTTGACATCATCCTTGGAGAATATTCGCCGCTTTCGGGAGTGAGCAGCAAGGATGCCGAAGGGTTGACTCTTGCCATGGATGACCACGCTCAGGCCGCTCTGCACCAGATGCTCCCGCTGCAGGCTCGATGCGTTGAAGCGAAGATCTGCTTCCAGATCCTCCACGATCACCGTTTGATTCTTCAGCAGGGAGTACCCACTCTGGGTGCAGGGATCAAGGCTCATCATCACCTGACCCACCAGATCCGGCCGCCACCCAAAACCCGCCTTGAGCCTGAGATCTGTCCCGTTTGGCAGTTGTTCGAGAATCATGCCGTAGTCGAGGTCAAGGCTTTCAGCCACCAATGACACGGCTCTGTCCATGACCACGGCCAGATTCGTTTCTGCGACCGCCAGTTGTCCAAGCTGAGCCACAGCATCCTGCTGTCGTGCGTGGATCAGAAGTGATTCTTGAAAGAACTTCCTTTCGGTGATGTCCCGGGAGACTCCTACCAGCTCAACCGCCTTGCCTTCACGATCGAAGACGGGGGTTTTGATCGTATGAAAGTAGCGAATGGTTCCATCGGCCCGTTGGTGGGGCTCCTCAAGTCGTTCGATCGTTTGTCCAGTCTGGAACACTTCCAGGTCGTCCCGTCGATACTGGTTTGTATTCTCTGGATTTAATGAAACGTCCTTCAGTCCCTTCAGATTCTCCGAGGCCATGCCGAAATAATGGCAGGTTGCCTGATTGGCATACATCACTCTTGAATGACTGTCTTTACAGAACACCATGTCCTGGACTGAATCGAGAATCTGCTCCTGGCGATGCACGCTCTCCTGGAGTGCCAGTTCGGAGTCCTTCCGGTCGGTGATGTCAACCACCACACCGTCCCAGAATACGTCGCCATTTGGTTGGCGCTGCGGGGTCGACTTTGCCTCCAGCCATTTATAGGTACCTTCCGGGGTCGCCAATCGCAGCTGTTGTTTCCAGGGTCGCAATGTCCGGGCGGAATCCGCGATTGAGTTCTGCATGGCGGACACATCGTCGGGATGGACTCGCCCCCAGACCGCAGCAACGTCTTCGAGACATGTCTGCAGAGGCATGCCGAAAATATCCTTGGCATTCTCGCTGAGGTGGGAAAAATACTCTCGACCGTCTGGCTCACGAACATACCTGTAGACAATGGCCGGCACGTTGTCGTTCAGTTGCTCCAGTTGACGCAACTTCTCCCGTAATCGTGTCTCCAGCTGTTTGCGGTCGGTGATGTCCAGCAGCGTTCCAACAAAACTGACTGGCCGGCGAGCTATCCCCTGTCCCTCGAATTCGGCCCTGCCATTGGCCAACACCCAGCGTTCCGAGCCGTCATTCCAACGGAGCCGATAGTCAATTTCGTAGATTCCGTCGGAGTCAGGCTTCATGGCCTCCTCCACAGCCGTTGCGACCCGGTCCCGATCCTCCGGATGCACCCGCTCTAGCACTTTGCCCATCGGAAGAGGACGAGCGTCCTGCGGTTCCCCACAGATCTCTCGCATCCGCTTGTCCATCTCGACATGATTGGTGTCGATCTGGATCCGCCAGGCTCCCAGCCGCCCGACCTGCATGGCCGAGCGTGCCCATCCTTCCCTTTCCCGCAGCTCCGCTTCGACTTTTTTTCGATCGCTGATATCGGTGATCACGCCAATGAGCTGCCGCTCTGAGAGGACACTGTCCTGTGACAGTTTTCCCCACATGGCCACCCAGCGCATGTCCACCCCGGGCCGGCAGAGGCGACATTCGATGGCCAAGGCTTCGCCGCCTTCCTGGGTTCTGGTCACGGCTTGATGGAACCGATCGCGGTCGTCGGAATGGATCAGCGTCAGCAGCGTGTCTTGATCGCCCGGCAGCCCTTCCGCCGGCAGCCCCAGAATCGATCCAGCCCGCTCCGACCACTCCAGTCTGCCCGTGGTCAGGTCTTGAGCCCAGGTGCCCATCTGTGAGGCCTCCAAGGCCAGTTGCAGGCGCAATCTCTCGGCCTGGAGGGTCGCCTCAGCCCGTGCCCGCTCGTCGATGTCGGTGTGCATGCCGATTACCAGAAGCGGCTGCCCTTGGGGGCTCCAACCCACGCCATCGGCGTGAACCCGCCGAGCCCATGACTCCAGATCGGTGCCGACCAGGTGTTCCGCGTTTCCCTGCGTGGCCGTTCTCCGTCGGGAAACGGTGATCTGCTCGGTCTGAATCCTGCCGTCCGACACACCATGGCCGTTGCCAGCGAGCATTGCTGTTGTCGCTTGCCTTCTTCACGTTCTGCCCGTTTGCCAGACCCGCAAGCCTTTGCCGTGCTCTTCATGGGGAACAGGCAGTCTTGGCTGATTCTATCAAGAAAATGAAGATCGCTCGCTTCGCGCCTGTCCGCCCAGCACCCGCCGGTGCGTCCAAGGCTTCTAGGTGGAGCTCACGTCGGCGCCCTTGAGGCACTGCTCCACCACTTCGCGGGTGTTGGTGGAGAGCCCGGCTGCCGCCAGCCCCTCCAGGGCTTCCCGCATCCGCTCCCGCCGCCCGGGGCCGTAGCTCTGCCAGCGGGTGAACACCTTGGCCATGCGTGAGGCCGTGATCGGGTTGCGCTGGTCCAGGGCGACGATCTGATCGGCCATGAAGCGGTAGCCGCTGCCATCGGCGCCATGGAACACCGGCGGATTGCCCGCCAGCCCCCCCAGCACCGCCCGCACCGCGTTGGGCGCCGCCGGATCGAAGCGGGGATGGTCGAGCAGCCGCTGCACCCGCTCCAGCCCATCGGCGAAGGGGGCGGACGCCTCCAGGGCAAACCAGGAATCGAGGATCACCGGCTTCTCCTCCCAGCGGGCGTAGAAGGCGTCCACCGCCTCCTGGCGGGCAGGGATCGGATGGTCCTGAAGCGCCCGCAGGCCCGCCCGGGCCAGGGTCATCGAGGGGCCATCCACCGCCGCGCGGGCCGCCGCGATCGCCGCCGCATCACCCGCGGCCACCCGCCAGCTCCAGATCGAGCCGGTCAGCATCCGGTCGCCCACCCCCTCGGGCCACGCCAACGACCACTGGGCGCTGACCCGCTCCAGGGCCCGCTCCAGGGGCTCGGCCAGGGCCTCCCCGAAGCGGCGGCGCAGGGCCTGCAGGGCGGCGAACAGGGCCGGCGGATCGGGCTCCGGCGCGGCGTCCTCCAGTTCGGCCAGGCCCGGCAGGGCCAGCAAGACGCTGCGGCTGGCCTCCGAGAGGGAGGGATCGGCCAGGATCCGCTCGAAGGCGGCGATCAGGGCGTCCTCCAGCACCAGGTCCACCCGGCCGGCGGCCCGCCGCAGCAGGGCGCGGCGCAGCAGCACCTGGCCCGCGTCCCAGCGGGCGAAGGGGTCGCTGTCGGCGGCCAGCAGATGCACCAGCTCGCTGGAGGGCCGCCCCAGTTCCACCTTCACCGGCGCCGAGAACTGGCGCAGCAGGGAGAGGGCCGGGGGCGGCGCCTGGGCCGGCAGCCCCTCGAAGCGGAAGACCTGTTCCTCCTTGTCGATCAGCAGCAGCCGCGTGCCCGCCCCCCAGCGGCGACCCAGCAGGGGGGCGGCGCCGTGGTCGGGGTCCTCAGCCACCAGCCGCATCGGCAAGGGCTGGCCCGCCTGGCCCACCAGCCCGACGGCCAGGGGGATCACCAGGGGCTGCTTTTGGGGCTGGCCGGGGGTGGGCGGGGTGGCCTGGCGCACGAACAGCTCCAGGGTCCCCGCCGCCTTGTTCCAGCGACGCCGGATCCGCAGCATCGGCGTGCCCGCCTGGTGGTACCAGCGGCGGAACTGCACGAAATCGAAGGGCGGCAGGCGGCAGTTGTCGTCCACCTCGCCGGCGGCGTCCTGCATCGCCTGGACGAAATCCTCGCAGGTGGCGGCCGTGCCGTCGTGGCGCTCCACGTACAGCGCCATGCCCCGCTGGAAGGTCTCCTCCCCCAGCAGGGTGTGCAGCACCCGGATCACCTCCGATCCCTTCTCGTAGATCGTGGTGGTATAGAAATTATCGATCGCCTGGTACTGATCCGGCTGCACCGGATGGGCCGTCGGCCCCGCATCCTCCCGGAACTGGGTGTTGCGCAGCATCGCCACGTTCTCGATCCGGTTGAGCGCATGGCCATGCAGATCGGCCGAGAAGCTCTGGTCCCGGAAGACGGTGAGCCCCTCCTTCAGCGACAGCTGGAACCAGTCGCGGCAGGTGATGCGGTTGCCCGTCCAGTTATGGAAGTACTCGTGGGCGATCACGCTTTCGATCCGCTCCAGCTCGCCATCGGTGGCGGTGGCGGCGTCGGCGAGCACCAGCTTGGAGTTGAAGATGTTGAGGCTCTTGTTCTCCATCGCGCCCATGTTGAAGTGGCGCACCGCAACGATGTTGTACTCGTCGAGGTCGTAGGCCAGGCCATAGACGCGCTCGTCCCACTCCATCGCCCGCTTCAGGGAGGCCATGGCGTGGGCGGTGAAGGGGGCATCGCCCGGCTCCACGTGCAGGCGCAGCTGCACGGTGCGGCCCTCGGCGGTCATGAACGTGCCGCGCACCTCCTCCAGCCGGCCCGCCACCAGGGCGAACAGATAGGAGGGCTTGGGGAACGGGTCGTCCCAGACCGCGTAGTGGCGCGGGGCCCCGTCGGGCCCGCTCGGCAGGTCGCCGGCCTCGACGCCGTTGCCGTTGGAGAGCAGCACCGGGCAGCTGTCGCTGTCGGCCTCGATCCGCACCCGGAAGCGGCTGAGCAGGTCGGGACGATCCGGGTGATAGGTGATGCGCCGGAAGCCCTCCGCCTCGCACTGGGTGGTGACCATCCCACCGCTGACGTAAAGCCCCTCGAGGCTGGTGTTGGCCCGTGGGTCGAGCCACACCGTGCTGGTGAGCATGAACGGCCGCCGGGGCGGCTGCAGCACCAGCAGCCGGTCGGCCTCGATCAGGAAGGCCCCGGCGTCCAGGGGCACGCCATCGATCCCCAGGGCCCGCAGCTCCAGGTCCACCCCCCGCAGCTCCAGCGGCTCCAGCGCCGCGTCGGCCCCCTCCGGCGCGCCGGGCCTGGGGTGGAACGTCAGCCGCGCCTCCACCAGCGCATGGTCGGCGAACAGGCGCACCGTCAGGTCGGTGCGCTCCAGCAGGTAGGGCGCTGGACGGTAGTCGGCGAGGTGGACGACGGCCATCGGAGTGTTGGCGAGGGGGAGGGGGTCGAGGTGGAGGGCCTCAAGACGTGCGTGGCGGCGCCCGCCCTGCCCGCTTGATGGATGCGAGGCGATTCATCATGCCGTCCGAGCGCATTCCAACGGGGCTGGTTGTCCCAGTGGGGAGCACGGCGGAGTTGCTTACCGTGCTGCGCAGCGTCGGGATGGCCCCTCAGCGGTTTCCCCTGCCCACCATCGACGCCACAGGACGCGGATCCCTTTGCTTCGGCTGCGCAGCCGAAACAAGCACCCGAAGTGAAGGGATCAACGCGCTGGCTGCTGGGCGGGGCTCCTGGATCCGCAGGGGAGGCTCGCCAACCCCTTCTGTTCGTTCGGCGTGGGAATCGCCGCCACCTTCAGGGCCTTGCGAACGTTGGACACCGAGAGGCCCAACGACACCAACTCCAGTTTCCGGTTCAACAGGACGCCAACCGGCTGACCTGTTTCATCAAGAAGCGCCCCCGGCCATAGGGGGTCGGCGTGGGTTCCATTGATGCCGATCAGGCGATCGTCGAGAAATACCCCTCCGCCGCTCATCCCTTTCCGCACGGCGGCCGTTGAGGTGAGATCAAAGCCTCCCTGCAGTGGTTTGGCGAGCAGGGGCAACAGCAGACCGCTGGCTTCGGTGTACTGCGGTGCCGTCAGACTGGCTTGGCTGGGAGTGGGAAAGCCGCTGGCTGTGACCAGTGGAAACTCCGCAAGCGAAGGCGGTGGACCGTCAATGTTAGCGACGACGGGTGTCTTCCGTTTCTCAGCGGAGTTGAGAGAATCAGGCTGCCACACCAAGGCCAGATCCACTGACTTGGTCTGTTGATTTTTGCCCGTGGGGCGCAGGACGTGCGCAGCCGTTGCTCTGGCGTCGAATCTGCTGACACACACACGCTGGAGGCCCTCCACCACGTGCTGGCTCGTGGCAACAAGATAGCCTCCATTCCTGTAACCAACCACCACCCCAGAGCCGAGTGGATCGCCATCAACAGTTGTCAGAAGGGCCGTAACGTGGCGCCGATGGATTTCATTGACGACGGATTCATCGGCCCAACTGGGTGGAAGCACAAAGCATGACAACAGGGCGAATCCACAACGAGCAAAGTGACACTTAGAAGAGACGATTCGCATCCGCTCCCGTTGGCTCAACAGCCGGGACAGCAGGAGTGGTGACAGGCGATGGATCAAGAAGCTCATTGATACTAAGGTAAGTGCGCCCATTCGATTCAACCAAAGGAGCCCTGGCCTTTACACGCACATCCAATAGATTCTGCAGGGTGGCCGAAGCGCTTTGCCCAGGCTTTAAAGTGTAAAGTAGGCGATCGCAACCTCCGCCCATGCTTGTAGTCGTGCAGATCACAGGCATATCATTAATTCTGCCAGTTGTTAGGTACTTAAGCCTGCCTTCACGATTATAGATGTCAAAGCGAGTGGATACATCCTGGCAGCGACGCGCTGCCGTCCATCCAGCGTTATCAAATGCGCGGCTCGTCCAGCGAATCACGGGAACCGAACGACCATCCGCCGTGGCAGCGACGGTTGTGGGCACTCCCCCGATGGTGGAGCAGAGGAAGCTTCTGGCGCGGGCTTCCGCTGGATGGGGGACGACAACAGAGGCTGCCCCGGCCACCAGGGCCGAGAGCATGAGCGCAAGCCGGCTGGAACTCGCAGGCATGGAATAGATTGCAAATGATTCTCAATAGTCTAGCGCGATTCTATCTGCTATTGGAGCAGGTCAACAAATCTGAACATCGGGCGATGTCGCGAAGGTTCAGCGGAGGAGCCTGCTCGACGTGGACTGCGTCGTTTGGATCGCCATGGCGACAAAGAGAGGCTATCAACTCAAGTCATGGGTTGACTCGAATACCGGTTGAATCATGCCAACGCCCTTCACGTCCATAGAGAATCGACTTGGCTAAGGGCCTATTCCGCGTCACATGTTGACGTTAACTTGGCTAGCTCCTTCAGCTCTTTCCCGGCGATATGGTGGCGGCCAGGCTTCCAGGCGGGTAGATCAATGGTGATCGACTGACCTTGATTCGCTGCCTTCACCAGCTCTTTGGCGGAGAAGTAGTGGATATCCGTAATGAAACCTTCATCCGCTGTGGTCTGATTCCCAATGTAATCGCGCTTTCTGGGGAAGTACTTGTAATTCGTCCCATGGGGCCCTGTCAACTGGTCTTTGTTCAGGGGTGGTTCGACCGTAACGCCGTTCACAGCAATCTGCAGGATGTTGGCTGCCTGAGACGTGTGGCGTACCCGTCCAGTTTCCACCGTGCTTCCAGTGAGGAAACTTCCTTGAAACCTCTCCGCTTTCTCCGCCCAGCCAATGCCCCTCACGCCGATGGTGCACTCTCCTTTCTTCTGGATCACATAGACATAACTGGCATCGATATCAGATGTGCCCATGGGACAAAAGAATAGGCAAAGACGTCGATGAGTATCCGAGCCGACCTCGCCAATGATCCCAACTTTGGGGTGGCCTAAGACGGAGCGTTTCGTGACGAAGACCGTACCCACTGGGGCACCGTCAAAGCTGTCAACCAAGGGAACGACCCGATTAAAGATGAGCCTACCTGGATTAAGGATATCTTCGTCGCTCAGTTGATTACGACTGGCAACTGCTGGTTGCGGCGACAGGCCAAGATTCATGATGCCGATAGCCATCAGAATCAAGCGGAACGGCTTCATGGGTGTGACAGGCGTGAACAGAATGGAATCAACATCTAAAACCAAGCAAGATAGGGTTTAGGAGCATCCGGCTAAGATGGTATTTAACGACGACTCCTCTCGCCTTCCAAGCTGAATGTCAAGAAAGTCTGATCCTGAACCGGAACCACGTGTGATACGCATTTTAGCGGGATTTGGCCTGAGGTTTTCAGGCTTGACCGTCAGAGGGCTTTCCAGCTCAAGCCAGTGCAATCCGCTGATGGAAGGGCCTGTTCTTCTGTAGCGTTGGTCTGTCGTAGCGGAACGAATCAACAGGGAACTGGGCTGCGCCATGATCGCGGCATTGGTAACCGGAGTGAATGTGATCCGACGAGCCACCCCTGGAATCTCAAGCTTCTGGATCCACTTGCTTGGGTTATTGCGTAGACTATTCTCCCTCAGCTGAACACCAAGCAGTGCTGAGTTTACAAGTGCGTAGCATTTGTTGGTCGCCGTGTTGCGAAGAATTTGGGCATAGGCCGCAAATGTGTCGCACTGTCCAAGCAGAGATATGGCATCATTGTCGCCAGTAAAGCAATTGTTGCGCTCTGAGTATTTAAAGATTGCCGACTGATATTCCTGGCTGTTGTCGTCGGTGCGAGTCTGAACCTGCCCAACATTCAGTGCAAAGATGTTGCACTGGGCAAAGATTGATGAGGCAGGTAAGCCTGAGCACTCGGCGACGATGTCTCGCGAGAAGGTGCATGTGGGCTTGCTGTTGGTTTGTACGGCGGGGGGCGTACAAATGAATTCTTCCGCCTTGGCCAAGGAAGTAAGGCCGAGCTCACTGCAGAGCAGCACGCTGGCCAAAGGTTTGAGGAAGGAGGTGCGTTGCGTCTGAGTCATGATCTGAAAACTGAAGCGTCTGATGGCATGGCAGTGGCGTCAGCAGACACCGACCAGGCAGACGGCACGATCTGACCTGGGCATCGTAAATCCATGACGCCGAAGGAAGCGGTGCAGCAATGGTGCCGAAACACCTCTTCCGCCAACTCTCAAGCGCTCTCGAGAATCCACATCCTGGCTGTCTCCGACGGTGTCAGACATTCCGTGGACAGCGATCAGTTCTCCACTGCTTTCACCGATCACAGGGCCCCCACTGTAACCAGGACGTGTTGGGGCATCATAGCTAAGATCATACCCATGATTGTCATTGTACTGGCTAATCCTGCCCGTGGCTGTAGCCGGAGCTACCCTCTGTCCAACACCGTGTTCCTGATCAAGGGGATATCCTTTGATATGAACTCTGGTTGAAACAGTGATCGCGCTGGCTCTGGCGAACGGAATCGATAGGCTGTTGGTGCAGGTGGCAGCAGGGGTGAAGGCAAGGTCCAGTGCTTCATCGACGGTGAAGGCCGACCTTGACAGGCTGAACTTCTGGCCGAGCGGCGTATGGACGAATAGTGGTTCGCTAGCTGTATTGCCTTTGATCACATGAAAGGCCGTGACGATGACACAGCGCCCGTTGCTGTCTGGACCGATCACGAAGCCACTGCCATGATCGCCTGCGGTGTTGATTTTTAGGATCCGTTGATCCAGTTGCTGCTTTGGAGTGGCCTTTGCATCGGAATCGGGCACGGCGAAGACCATCACCGCCAGGTTTAGTGTTGACAGAAGCGTGAAGATTCTCCGAGTGGACAATGTCATCTGAGGGAGCAGTCGTCGAAAAGTTGTGGTAATCGGTATTCATCTAAGTTGATGATTCTCAGATGTCCTCAGCCGCCTTAACAGGGCTCACGGCTCTTGTGATGCTGATGGGGGACCCAGAGGTGGTCAATGGATGACGGCCTATAAACCATCAGAGCAATGGTAATCCGGATGGAGGGTCCTGCTTCACATTGGGTCGCACATCGATGGATGTCTGGTCACCTTCCTTTGAGACGGCACCGTAATGAATGGCTGCCGTCGTCCAGGCTCAGATGCACGTAAGTCGTCATGTCGTCGACCAGTTGATGCTCCTCCCAACCAACCCGACACGCGGATGGAGCACTCTGGCTTCTGCGGTGTTGGCTCTTCAGGCTATCGCAGGCAGACGTTTGATGCCTGTTGCCGCCGCCCCGTAGGGCCCTGATGGCTGTGACGTTCGACAGCTGATGGCGGGGCGATGCCTTTGGCGGCTTTCCACCAGGGCGAGATGGCCGAACGACGATGGCGATGGGCTTGGTTCGGCATGCCACTCACTGACTTCACGATAAAGTGAGTGCCTGTGATGGGACTCGCATGCCAGAGGCAGAGCTGGAGCGCAACGGAGTTGTTGTCCGTCAACAGATTGCTTCCCGATTGACTCTGACGATCGGTCGCAGCGATGTCAGCGATCTGATCGTACCGACCGACTGGAGTGAATGCTCGCGGGTGCAGGCGCAACTTTGGTGGCATGAGGGCATCTGGTGGTTGCGGGACGGCACGACGGAACGTCCCAGCATCAACGGCACCTTTCTGCTGGACGGCACTTCCGCCGGCCATGGCTTAGCCCTCAGGGCGGGGCCGGATCTCTCCTTCGTGATCGGCCGCGGGCCTCTGGCGATCTCCGTGACGCTCCGCGGGCTTAGCCGTGGGGTCCATGCACCATCTCCAGAAGTTGTTGGGTCTGTTGCCTCTGGTGCTCCCCCATCGTTGAGCCCTGAAGACGATAGTCATCTGATCAGGATCGGTCGCAGTCCGGATTGTGATGTGGTACTGGATGATCCCAGCGTTTCGCGTCTACATGTTGTTTTGCGGCCCCATGTTGATGGCTCCGCCACTGTGGAGGACTGGAGTCGAAATGGCGTTTTCCTCAACGGCTTGAAGGCGAGTCGTCTAAGTCGGATTCAAAGTGGCACGACCTTGCATATCGGCCGGGCTCGCTATGTCTGGCAGTCGGGAGCGCTTCTGCAGGCAAATGACTTTCAGCATTATGACCTTCATGTCCGTCAGTTGATGTTGAACGGCAGGCTTCAGGATATCTCCCTGTCGATCAATGGAGGTGAACTGGTTGCTCTTGTTGGTGGCAGCGGAGCCGGCAAGTCAAGTCTGTTGACGACGATGGCTGGCCACAATCGTTCTTACCACGGTCTGGTTGCTGTGGCTGGAGAAGATCTGCGTCGCTCTATTAATGCCCTTCGCCCTCAGATGGGCTTCGTACCTCAGGATGACATTCTTCATGAAGAGTTGACCGTGCAGGAGGTTCTTCGGTTTGCAGCACGGCTGCGCCTGCCCGATCAGGAGGCCCAGGAGCAGGCTGTTGAGCGGGTGCTAGATGTTCTTGAGATCGGTCATCGTCGCCTGTCGCGGGTGCGCCAACTCAGTGGCGGCCAGCGAAAGCGGGTGAGCATTGGCATGGAGCTGGTGGCGGATCCGCGCTTGCTCTTTCTTGATGAACCGACCTCCGGTCTTGATCCCGGACTTGATCGGAGAATGATGCGCCTGTTGCGTCAGTTGGCTGACAGGGGACAGACGGTCGTACTCGTTACCCACGCCACCGCCAATGTCGCCTTGTGCGACCAGGTTGTTTTCATGGCCAGGGGTGGGCACCTCTGCTTTGCAGGACCACCAAGGCAGTGCCTTGATCATTTCGAGGTGGGGGATGATTTTGCCGCTGTCTATGAACATCTAGACGGTGATGATGATCGCATTCAGATGTGGTCGGAAAAGTTCCGCAGCTCCCCCCATGGCGTCTTGCCTTCGATCAACCCACTTGGCGTCGGGGCTCCAAAGCCTGGATCCATTCGCACGCCCATTGTCTCCTTTCCTGATGTCAGCCGGTTCATTTCCCAGGTGCGAACCTTGGCCCATCGAGAGCTTTTGATTACCTTGCGCGATCGTGTGACGCTCGGCCTTAACCTGTTCACCGGACCGTTCGCCATCTTGCTGTTGGCCTTGGCGATTCAGGATCGTGGTGTGTTTATCGTGCCGACTGGAGAGATCACGGCGGAGAGCATGCCACTGGCGATCAAGGTTGTGTTCTTGATCACCTGTGCCTGCCTCTGGAGCGGCATCAGCAGCCAGGTGACCAGTGTGGCAAGGGAGCGTCCAATCTATGAGCGTGAGCGTGGTTTCGATCTCATTCCTGCTGCGTACTTGAGTTCCAAGATGCTGCAGATGTTGTTGCTTGGCCTGGCCCAGGCTGTCATGATCTCTCTCACTGTCGTGTTGCTTTTTGACCTTCCTGGGGGTCTTTCGATTGGCGATCCTTGCCATGGGTATGGCCTTTCGGCGTTATTGACAAT
Organism: Cyanobium gracile PCC 6307; assembly: GCF_000316515.1. Lineage (NCBI taxonomy): Bacteria > Bacillati > Cyanobacteriota > Cyanophyceae > Synechococcales > Prochlorococcaceae > Cyanobium > Cyanobium gracile. The sequence goes on from NC_019675.1 coordinate 274,788, forward strand.
CCTGGCCAGTGGCTCGCTGGCCCTGCTGGTCTCCACGTTGGTCCGTGATCAGCGTCAGGCCAGCAGCACCTCTCCACTGTTGTTGATGCCCCAATTGATTCTTTCTGGCGTCCTATTCCCTATTGAGCAGCTTGCATTCCTGTTTCCCCTTGTGGCCAGTCGCTGGTCGGTGAAGCTTTTTGGAGCCTTCTCTTCCCTCAGCAGCCTCTCATTGGACGTGGAGATCCCAGGTCTCGAACCACTGGATGTCAGTCCCTATGCTTCAACGACTGGCAATGTCCGTGAATCTCTTGGGGTTCTTCTGACCCAATGGCTTTGTTTTGGTCTCCTGGCCCTGATCAGCCTCTCTCGGCGGAGAGGGTTGTAATCGTGCCGGTCTTTCGCGGTAGTCTGAGCCGACGGCAGGGCTAGGGATGGACGACTGGCTATTGGGACAGCGGCTTGCTGAAGCGTTGCAAACGCAATCTCACCCACCCCCGTCGCATGCCATTGCCGTGTTGAGCGATCTGCTCGGGGCGGACGTCAGTCTGTTGCTCCCGCTGAGGGACCTAGTGAGTCGTCCAGGGTTCCAGTCTCTTGACTCCTTGCGCTTGGGTCAAGGCAGTCGCAAGGCCCAGCGCGATGCACTGCTCCAGTCGCTGGGAGAAACCTATAACCCCCAGGTTTTGGCTCGCCTTGCAGCTTTTCTTGATGGTTATCTGGAGTCCCAAGCACCAAACAGTGTCTCGGACGGAGGCTCCATTCTGCCGAAGTCATCTGCCCAGCCATCGACGGTGCCGGTCTCTTCCTGGAACCCCGCCTCCACGGTGCCGATGACCGTCATCGCTGACCCTCAGGACCTGGCAACACCGCCACCTGGTGTTCCTTTCGCATCGCCGCCTGCGTCAGCTTCAACCGCAAGCATCTCCGACACGCGATCAAGCCGTAGGCGGATGCCGTTACTGGTTGCCGGCTCGGTTGTGGTGATGGCCTTGGCGGTGGGCGCTGCCCTTCGATCCAATGTTCTGTGCGCACCCTTTGGGCTGTGTTCAGCCGCTTCCATCGCTGCCGCGAATGCAGCGCTGGATGAGGCGCAGGAAGCTGCCGTCGCCTTGGGCAAGGCCAAGGACCTCACTGCCTATGAGCAGTCCCTCGCTGATCTTGATCGTCACCTTGACAAGATTGAGACCGATGCGTTGCTTGGTCGTACTGGCCAGGACACCAGGAAGCAGCTCGAAGAGAAGGCACGCAAGGGGCGTGACCGTTTGAAACAGGAGGAGGGTCATCAGTTGACCGTTCGGCAAGTCAAGTCCGGTCTAGATTCGACGGATGCCATGCCTTTGGAGGCTGCGACTGAGCGTCGCTCCGCTCTGCTGCGTCGCTTGGAGTCCGTTCCCAGCGAGAGCTTTGCCTCTTCACAGGCCGTGGCACTGCGTGAAGAGCTTGCTCCACCGCGGCTGCAGCCAGTCACGGTGCCGACGGCTCCAGATCCTATCCCTTCGCTTGATTCCGCTCCCTTGATGCCCCAAACTCCTGCTTCCGCAGGACGCTACGTCCCACCACAATCTTCATCTTCACCTGCAGCTACGGGTGGCCGATCGACTGGTCCCTACCGTGAAGTACCTCTTTGGTAGAGAGCCAGTCTGCTCTTTGATTCCCTAGTTCTACAAGATCTTTCTGTCATGCCACGACAATAGCTTTCAATTGGCGCACCATTTGTGAGTGAGGTGGCTTGGCTCGCAGTTTGCTGTGACTGACTCTGATTTCCAGCCGGCCTCAGATTTCACAAACTCGACCGATCCTTTCAACTCCTGCACCGCCCCTTTTGCCTGAGCATTCCCTGTCGGCAGGAGGCAGATGAACACGTTCTTACCGGCTGGTGGAGACGGGTTGGAGTCAAGACAGAATGAATTATGTCCACTGGGATATTCTAACTTTGCCTCGTAGTCAAGCCGGTACTTTCGAACATCATTCTCAGTGCTTGCAAGTCCATCTGTCTTTTTGAAAGACGATACCCGCACATCACCCAAGCTAAAGGATCCTAGCCATGGATGTGGCCAACTCGACAATCGTTCCTCCAATACTTGCCTCGCCTGGCTTTCCGAAGGAGTTCCCTGCAGGGAGCAACTGCTCAGACAAACAGTCCCCGTCATGACTACTAGCCTGAGGATGGCTGTTGTTCGGTGCATCTTTTACTATCGACTCTCCTTAGTGTAAGCCTTGAGCCACCTTCTGCGCCAAGATGGATGAGGCCATTCCATCCCGACCACTTCAACGAGCATGGTGGCGATGGAACTGCTCTGTGTGTCCTCACAGCGGCGGGTCCCAGGCTTGTGTCCGCCGTCAAATTAGTCTCATCATCGCAAGCTCTCGACGGATATCTATCAGGAGTTGAGGAGCCACCTGCCGAACCTTTCGCTAGCAACTGAAAAGTTCTACCTATCCGTAGCAGAATGATCCATCTTCACTAAAGTTGCCCCGCTGCCATCAAGAGTGAGGGGGATCCCTGGATCCCTCCATCTTCATAGAGGTACGGATCTCAAAGAACCAACTCCTGTGCTAACTCGACTAAGGCTAAGCCCCAGCTGGCGGCTCTGTCACACAGACAATTGTCAATCATAGTTCTTTTTACTTTGGTTGGCACATTCTATTGAAGGTAGCTGCTCATTGGTCGGGGCCGCTGATGTCACACTGAGGTGAATCTTTTTCTCCCTGAGCTCGGGGTCTTCATTAATGATCTGGTTGAGCTAAGCACGCTCCATGCTGGTGTGCAGCTTTCTGTCGTAGGGCTTGTGGAGGTATGCCTGTAAACTTAAGAGAGGCATGGCATTGCTCGAGAGGCCCTTCTGTAGGCAGAACTCACTTCTGACTTAACCTTATTCTTCAAAAAAACTCTAGACGCTGGGTTCAGCACCTGTGGTCATCAATGGACATTCTGCTGTTCCTAACGTGACTCCGGCAGAGACCTACTACTGAGTTGGTGAGGTCAATGCATTCCTTGCAATAGGCGTGAGAACCCACTTTACAATATGGAATCTCACGCGGGAGCATTGAGCTGATAATGCTAAACTACTGTGGGATTTCATGAAGCCTCTTGTCCATGCGAGAGCACACGCTGTTTTTGTTACGCAAACTTCCAACAATGCTTCTTCTGCCGATAAACCTATCGTGTATTCTGCCGAACATCGTTCTTGCAGGTGAACTGCCTCCTTCAGGTTCACGTCCAGCTTGGTCAACCTTTGTTGGCCCTGGTACGGGCAATGGAGGAAGGGTGTGGGTCAAGGTTACAAGCACCACGTCCAACACCAAGATTACAGTCTGGATTCCACCAAGCCGCCAGGGCGCAATCACCAATGTCTATCGGGGAGTCTGCCTGAGACCAGGTTGCGTGTTCATCTCGGATTCAGACTATCTGCCTGAATACCGACGGAGGATACTAAGAAGCTTTACTCCCAAAGGATTTGTCCTCGGGGACTGGAACTACACTTATGAATAATTCACGGCTATTCAACAGTGAACGTATTGCACGACAAGTCTGGATTATATGTGTAGCAATAACCAGGCCCGATCTTTGTCTAGGTGCTCTGAGGTGGGTGCCTTTTATTGGACAGATGCGGCCCCTGACATCGTTAGCCTCGGACGGGAGGAACGGGATTCGGCATCAGTGTAGACCTCATGGGGAGTTCTGCCTCCCAGGGAGCTATGGGGCCTTACATGGCAGTACCTCCACAGGAAGCGGGCCAGGCTGATCTCCGCCTCCCAGCCATCGCTGTAGGCACGCAGATACACTTCCTCATACTTGACGGTGCGCCACAGCCTCTCCACCAGGATGTTGTCAAAACAGCGCTTTCTTCCTGACCAGCTGATCTGTATCTCCTCATCCTTGAGTCGTTGAACGAAGGCTGAGGAGGTGAATTGACAGCCTTGGTCGGAATGGAAGATCTGTGGCTTGCGGCCGCTCGCCAGTGCCATCGCCAGGGCCTCCAAACAGAACTCCGTGTCAAGGCTGTTGGAGAGTCTCCAGGCGAGCACGTGCCTGGAGAACAGGTCCACAATCGCCACCAAGTACAGGAAGCCCTTCCGCAGTGGGATGTAGGTGATATCTGTCGCCCAGACCTGATCTGGAGCCGTGAGGAGCTGGAGGTCCACCAGGCAGGGAAAGCGCTCGGATGGTTTACCCGATACCGTGGTGCGGGGTTTCTGATAGATCGCTCGTAAACCCATGCGCTGCATGAGGTTTCGGACACGGTCGCGGGTGATCGGGATGCCGTCTCTGGCCAGGTAATGGACCATCCGCCGGCTGCCCGCGGTGGGATCCTCCAGGTAGAGGGCATCGATCCTCGCCATGATCTGCAGCGTGGAGTCACGGACAGGCACCGGCTGGTAATACAGCGTGGAGCGAGGCAGGCCCAGCAGCTCGCATTGGCGAGTGACCGTGAGATCAGGGTGGCCACGATCGACCAGTTTGCGCAGTTCACGGGCATCAGAGGAGTTGAGACTTTTTTTCAGCCACTCCAGCTCCATCTGGAGCTTGCCGATCTGCTGGAACAGCTCAGCCTCCTTGGCCTGGCTCTCATCCTTGGCCTGTGTCTTTTTGCCCCGGGTGAACAAGTCGCTGGCACCCTCCAGTAGTTGCTTCTTCCACTGGCTCACCTGGATCGGATGCACCGCGTGGTCGGCGGCGATCTCCTGAAGCGTCTTGCGGCCACTGATCGCCTCCACGGTGACTGCCAGGAAAGATGACGCCCCTGCCGTTGATCAGGCGGCCATGACCAAGGTAGCTGGATCAATGGCGTTTTCTGGACGCGGTGGATTGATCCAGACCACTTTCGGCTGACGCCAGCATCGGGTTCCGCGGCTCCAGCGGCGGGGGTGTCGCTGGCGGGCCTGCTCGTAGAGACGGGCGCGGTGACGACAGAGTTCAACGGCCTGACCGCTGTGGCGCTGATCAGGCGTCACGAACCGGATGGAACTGTGGCGGTGCCTGTGGTTGTACCAGGCCACGAATGCACAGGCCCAGCTGCAGGCCTCTTCCTGGCTGCGGAAGGGACGCCTGGGGTAGTCCGGTCGGTACTTGACCGTGCGGAACAGCGACTCCGAGTAGGGGTTGTCGTTACTGACCCTCGGCCTGGAGAAGGATCTGAGCACCCCCAGCTCCTCCAGCCGGCTCTCCAGCGTGGCAGCCCGCATGGCGTTGCCGTTGTCGGCATGGAGGATCAGAGGTTGGGGCCGGCCCTTACTGATCCGCTCCCGTAGGCAGGCCCTGCTCACCAGATCAGCGGCGATCTGGGCCTCCTCCCGCTCGGCGACATCCCAGGCCACCACCTTGCGGCTCCAGACGTCGATCACCAGGTAGAGGTACAGCCAGACGCCACGCACGCTGGTGGGCAGGTACGTGATGTCCCAGCTCCAGACCTGATTGGGCCCTCTGGCCTCCAGCCGCGGCACCGGCCGGGGCCCTTGGGGCGGCCGGGCACGGCCACGGCGATGGGCCTGGCCATGGTCATGAAGCACGCGGTAGAAGCTGCGCTCAGAGCCGATGTAGATCCCGCGATCGGCAAGGATCGGCACGATCTGCCCCGGTGGCAACGCCGCGAACTCGCTCTGGTTGCAGGTGAGCAGGATCCGCTGGCGCTCCTCGTCACTGAGCCGGTGAGACACCAGGCGGCGACTGCCTTTACGGCCGTCCAGGCCGCCCCCATCACCCACGAACTGCCGCCGCCAGCGCTGCAGCGTGGTGAGCCCCACGCTCAGCAAAGCGGCCACCTCTCGGGCCCGCGCACCGGCCGCCATGGCGGCATCGAGGATCTCCAGGGCCTTACGGCGATCGGCCGCCGCAGTCAATCCCCCTCGTCCTCGCCCCAGTAGGCCTGGATCTTTTTTTGAGGCGATCAGCAGTGCCGCCGCCTCCGCCAGGGCCTTGTCCTTGCGGCGCAGCTCCTGCTGGAGCCGTTTGATCTCACGCTGGTCCTCCTGGTGCCGCTTCTGGAGGTCCTTCTGATCGGCCATCGTCAGCAGCGGCTGGGCATTGGCATCCTGGGCTGCCTGACGCCAGCGGTCCACCTGCTCGGGGAACAGGCCCCGCTCGCGGCAGTATCCACCCAGTTCAGTCGCGTTCAGCCCGGCGGTCTCCAGCACCACCGTGAACTTGTCGGCTGGGCCCCAACCCTCGGGGTCCTTCTGGGTGGCCGGCACCACCTCGCCCTGCAACCGCCAGGCCTTCCGCCACTTGTAGAGCGTGATCACGTGGATGCCCAGCTCTGCTGAGATCTGGGCCACGCTCTGCCGGTGCGGTGGACTCATCCGCCTTCTCACATCAGCTTTGACGGCCTCGCTGTAACGGCGCATTGCTCTGCTCCATCAAGCCCCCTGGTGGAAAAAGCGGTCAGGATGGAGAGGCGTCAACTTTCCTGGCAGAGGGGGCCATGGCGACCTTGGCCTTGAACTCGGGGCTATGGGTGCGGCGTTTGCTCATGGGTGGGAGCCCCCTTCAGGGGCGGTGCCCCGCCTCACAGGTTAACGATGGAGCCTGTCCAGAAAAACCAGACCACCTCACTCTTGCCTTCGAATTATTTGATGCCCTGGTGCCGGACATCAGCTTGCTTTTCGCTGCAACAACGGCCTTGCGTTTCGCTTACTCCTGACAGCGGAACATCGCAATCTGGCAGATTTCAGAATCTGTTTGTCCGATTGCTCATTGGCAACAACGAAATGTTTCTAACGGGGCAATAATATCCATATACCTCAGTCCCTAAGGCGTAACGCATTCCGGGGGTAAATGCCTGGTTTGGAGACAAGAAAGGAGAGATCTCGATAAGTCGGCTTCCAGGAAGGAAGCAAGTAAAAGAACTGGGCCGTTATTCAAGTCTATCATAAGATAACGTTGATGTGATACCAATGATTGTAAGGACTACTAGCTGATGGAGAAGGCTTAAGTCATGACTCTGCCAATGTAGTCATTCACTGCTTTACAGTTGTCTGGGTCACCCATGGCATCCGATGCCGCAACAATGGAATGCATCCTGGAGCGACAGTTTGCTCGATAGCGTAGAAAGCTAACTTCAGATCAGGAGTCAAGGGTACTAGCGTTGCCATTTCTGATGATTGAATTGCTTCCTAGTCATGTATGCCTCTCAGCGCTTCCTTCGACAACTGTTCTAGGTCATGGAACAGATTTCCATTTGACACGTTGATAGCAGCGCTCTAGCTAAGGGCCGCCGCGTTCCCGCCAGCAGCCACCACTTGGTAATGGTGGTGATTGCTGAACAATGGTGATAGTTCGTGATCTCTTCATGGATTCAGCACCTTGAAGTCCAAAGGAAAAGCTGACAAATAGAACATGAAGATAGTAATGCAGCGGTATAACGACTGAGTCTTGGACGCGTTCCATGGAAAGCCAGGGCGAGATTACGATCCAACTCAGCCTAAGCCCAGCTCTCATAGTTGAGAATGCACGACTTCTTTCTGTTACACAGACAGCAATGGCGAATCCAAAAGAAACGCGAGACACTGCTGACAATGAAGAATTTCATTCCGGAAGGTTGTTGTTACTCTTCTCCTCGTTGCTGTTGGCTTGCCTCGTAAGTTATGGGCCGGAAGCAAGGGTGTTTGCTGCTGCAGCAATCACAAGAGTTCCTTGCGTTGAAGGTGGAGACTGGAATTACACATTATCGAATCAATGGATTTCTTCTGCACGAATGACTGGATTCAAGCAAACAAGTCCAGGTTCTCGAGGAGTCTGCTCCCTGAAAGCAGACCCTGCAGGATACCGCTGGGTAGGTTGCATATGAAAGAGAGTAACTAGCGCCAATGCCTACTTCTCAGGGAGGCCAGGCAGAGGCCTTGATCGATTAAATCATGTGATCCAAACTGAATCGATGCGAGATGGAGCGCCGAATGTATGGGTTGGTTCATGTTGGATCAGGAATTGAGTTTTGCATAACCTCCAGCACACCTCAGGCCAAGGATCATAGTTGGCAGCTTGGCATATAAACAACCTCGACTTCGTAGGGTCCTGTGGCACGTTCATGGAGTGATGAAACCTGAACCTGATAGTTGCCCGCCATCCTTGGGCAAAACTCAACCTCATGGGAGTCACTTCCCTCAAGTCTGTTGCTGGGACCTATCACCTTAATGGTAGGACGAAATGTTCCTGAGGATGCCCTTGCAACGACCCCACCGCCAACTCCACAGGAACGAGCTGGGATCTTTTGCGATGAACCGACGCGATAGTCCCAACACCTGAATGAATGCTTCCCGAAATGTCGCCCATTATTCCTGAGGGGAGAGTCACTTGTCAGTTCGGACTGGATTGGATAACCAGGAATGTGCCAACTCTGCTGTGCAAGCGCTGTGGCTCCCGATAATGCCCCCAAGATGCACGGGAGTGTTCCATTACGAACAAAGCGGAAAAATTGACTCATGATTCAAGAAGCGCAATTGTGGCTGGAAGCCTACAGAACGACTATCTACAATCCAACTATAGAACATCCTGTCCTGGCGAGGCGGGATAGCATGCTTTTAGATGGTTTTCTGAGCCTTCTTTGGGACTACGAAAAAATGGCGCGGCTATGGCAGAGAGCCGCGCCATCGTGAAAAGGATTCAGACCGGATGGTCATTCCCCATTTCAGCTGGCCTTGTTCGCCGACAACACGTTGACCGACGGACAAGGGGCTTCACGCGGGACATGGCCTTTCAGAAGCTCAGAAAGGACGCCCAGCAAAGGGATTCTGCCAAGCGCTGCGGTCTACGCCTGGCACCCTGCCCATCCGAACCAGGGTCACAAAGGCCCTGGCCTGCAGGGAGACCTCTCCGCGGTTGTTCCAGACCCATTGGCCCCCGCGTTTGACAAACTCCCTGACCACTGGATGAGCACCACCGGCCACCTGGGCCAGCTCTTGTTCTGTCAGCGGGGTGAGCCCTCCAGCCTGGGAAGTGGCGGAGGGTGTGGGACGAAGCTTCATGATGACTCATGCAAAGGTGATGGGTGGCGGGGCCTGGTTGGGCTCGCCACACACTCCTCTCGTTCCGAGTTCCATCCGGTGATTCCATGGCACAAAAATGCGGGGTCGCTCAACCAACCCCGCACGAAGAATCCATCTTAACGAATGCTTTCAGCGGTTTCTGAAAGGAATACGATACCGTTGTTGATTCCATGAAATCAATCTCTTCCAGTTCTCTGGAGGAGTTGGTGGTCGCCAAGTGATTCCTCCTGTGACCTGATACAGATCTTGATCTGAAAAGGGAATCAGTCCATGCGAGGGCATGGTCCTAGGGTTGTGGTTATTGCGGTTCATGGTTGATCGCATTTCGTGCGGTTGAAATGGTCGAAGGGGTTCCAGTTGATGGAGCCCTCTTCCCCTTCGTTCCGGATCCGACAACCTGATTCCATGCAACAACAAGGAATCAGGGCACAGCTGGCTGAACGAGGAGGCCCTGAACCCTCGGCTGTTGCCACCCGTGAAGAAATGTCCCTCCCTCCAATGTCTTCCCCTTGAGGCTGAATCCCCATCTTGGCGCCCCAACGGCGAGGTTCCTCAGCATGAGCCGCTGGATCAGCTGTTTGAGCAACAGTTGATGACGGCAATCGATCAGCAGCAGGGCGCCCAGGGCTTTCGCATGGCGCCTGGTCTGGGTGCTGAGGCAGATCCGCTCCTGAGAGCTGTGAAGGTGCTGGCGAGACGCCATGGCACCCGAGTGGAGTGGCTAGGCGATCATCCCCCCCAGGGGAAAGCCGATCTGCGGCTTGCGCTCACAGGCTCAGGGTTGCTTTGGCGTGAGGTGCTGATCGATGGCCAACGGTTGAATTGGGATGGTGGAGATCTCATTGGAATCGAGTCGGATGCGCCCCACCAGCCGGTGCTCCTGCTCTCGGAATGCAACGGCTATCTCCTCTGGAAGCCGGCCGAGATGGCTGGGCCTGTGCCCTTCAATGGTCGGTGTCTGCGCGGCAGTCGCCTTCCTGAGCGGATGCTTGCCATTCAGCCCGCCCTCCCAGAGACAGGGCTGAACGCCAGGGTGCTTCTGCGCTTCAGCTTCGGAGCGGCCACTCAGCCGATGCCGTTGCTAGCGGCCTGCTCCATCCTCGGGTTGCTGTTGGGCTTCGGCCTGGCGATCGGCCAGGAGGGAGGTGCAGCCCAGTGGATCTTCGGAGTGGGGGCTGCCGGCTTGCTGCTGGGCATCAGCCTGGTCGTTCTCAGCAATGGCTTCCGGCTGGCAGTCATCACCAGCTTGATGAGCACGTTGCTGGGATTCCTGCTGCCCAGCTTCAACACCATCCTCACCAATGGGGCCCTGCCCAATCGTGATCTGGGGTTGGTGTGGCAGCTCGGGGGGGTGCTGCTGGCAGCCGCCATGGCTGATGTGTGCCTGCAATGGACTCAGTCGTTGTCGCTGCTTGCCATCCAGCTGCGGGGTGCCATGCGCCTGCAGTACGGGGTCTTCGATCGTCTGCTGAAGTTGCCCACCACATTTTTTCAGAGGTTCGGGGCAGGGGAGCTGGCGCTGCGCTTCGACGCCATCAGCCAGCTGAACGACGAGCTGCAGACGCTGCTCTCCGGGGGGCTGCTGAAAACGCTCTTGAGCCTCCTCTACCTGCTCTTCATGCTGAAGATCAGCAAGGTGCTCACCGCGCTGGCCGTTGCCCTCGCCCTGCTGCTTCTGATTCCCACCGGCGTGGTGGGCTGGCAGAGCCGCCGTTTCGAGCGGAGACGGGAGAGCGCAGCGGCGGAGGCCTCCTCCACGAATCTGGAGCTGATCAGCAGCGTGGCCAAGCTGCGGGTGGCGGGCGCGGAAACCAGGGCAGCGCGGCACTGGGGAGAGGCCTACAGCCCCAGTGTGGCCTATGCCTTTGCCCTGGATGCCCGGGCGGGCATCTCCGAACTCCTGCAGACCATCGTGCCGGGCCTTGGTCAGCTGCTGCTTTACATGGTGATTGCACGACTGATCGCGGATGCTGCACGCAATCCGGGCTCTCCGGCACCAGATCTGGGAGAGCTGCTTGGTTTCTTCTCCGCCTTCGGTGTGTTCATCGGCTCGATGGCGAGCATGGCGGATCTTGCGGTTGGGGCCTTTGATCTGCCGGTGTTGGTGGAGCGTGCGTGGCCGATTCTGACAACTGAACCAGAACGGCAGCGGCAGGCCATCGACCCTGGAGACCTCAAGGGATCCGTGGCTTTGGAGGAGGTCTGGTACCGCTATGGGCCCGAGCAGGAGGCGGTGCTGAAAGGCGTGACGTTGCAGGCAAGCCCCGGTGAATGCCTGGCGATTGTCGGGCCATCCGGCAGTGGTAAATCCACCATCGTGCGCCTGCTGCTCGGCCTTGATCAGCCCGAGAGCGGAGAGGTGCGCTACGACGGTCGGGCACTGGCTGAGCTTCGTATCGACCGGGTGCGCGCCCAGATCGGCTGCGTGTTGCAGGACGCCCGGTTGTTCGCCGGCTCCATCCACGAGGCGATCGCCGCCGGTGCGCTGATCACCCCGGAGCAGGCCTGGCGAGCGGCTGAACTGGCGGCCATCGCCGACGACATCCGCGCCATGCCGATGCAGATGCACACCGTGTTGCCAGAGGGCGGGGGCACACTTTCCGGCGGCCAGCGGCAGCGACTGGCGATCGCCCGTGCCCTGGCGCGCACCCCCAGGGTGTTGATCTTCGATGAAGCCACCAGCGCCCTCGACAACCGCACACAAAGGGAGGTCGCAGAGAATCTGCACTCCCTTCCCGCCACCCGCATTCTGGTGGCCCATCGCATCAGCACGATTCGTCAGGCCGACCGGATCGTGGTGGTGGAAGAGGGGCGCATCAGCCAGCAAGGCACGTTTCAAGACCTGATGCGGCAGCCGGGCCCGTTCACCCAACTCATGGCCAGACAGGAGGCCTGAAACCATGCAACTCTTTCGACGTCAGGCGCTCGAATCCGTCACGAGCGCTGAACAGTTCCATCAACCGCAGCGACTGATCCGCCCGAATCTCTGGCTGCTGCTGGTGGGGATCCTTGGCTTCAGTGGCTATCTCGTGCAGTGGTCCCTTCAGGGGCGGCTGCCGGTGCGGATCGAGGGTCGTGGCCTTCTGGTGCGCCCAGGCAGTCTGCAACCGGTCCAGAGCCGGAGCGCAGGCCCTCTCACGAGCCTGTCGATCCAGACCGGCAGTTGTGTCCGCAAGGGTGAGGTGGTCGCACGCATCGATCCCCTGCAGCAGCGGCTGAAACGGGAGGAAGAGGTGCAGGCCCTCGCTCTGCTGGCAGCCCAGGATGACCAGGAGGGAGCGCGGGAACGCAACCTGCTGGCGATGGTGGAAGCCGACCTCGCGCGCCTGCTGCCCTATCGGGGCACGGGTGCGATCGCTGAGCAGAGCTTCATCGACAAGGAAAAGGAAATTCAACGGGTGCGCACGGAAACGGCGGCATCCGCCAACCGCAGGCTGCAGGCCATCCAGGCCCGGCAGGCCGCGATCCGCAGTCTCGATCAGGAGATGGCGCAGAACGCCGTCGTGCTGGCACCGGCAAGCGGCTGTGTGGTCAATGTCAATGCCCAGCCTGGGCAAATGGTGCAGGTTGGGGCCTCGCTGCTTGAGATCGACAAATCACGCCCCAGCGATCCGCTGATCAGTCTTGCCTTCTTTCCGGTGAAGGATGGCAAGCGGCTGCAGATCGGCCAACGGGTGCGCGTCACTCCCAGCACCACCCAGGCCCAGCGTCATGGAGGGATTGTGGGAACGATCGTGGAGATCCAGCCCCTTCCGGTGAATCGCGACACCCTGCTCCATCGGCTCGGGATTCCTTCGTTGGTCAACACGGTGGAAGCGGCCAACCGCGGGGAAGGGGGCCAGGGACATGAGCCCATGATCCAGGTGCGCACCTCCCTGGCCCGCAGTGCAGCCACCCGAAGCGGATACGACTGGGGCGGAGGCGCCGACCCCGATCTCGTTCTCAGTGCCGGCACCACCACCACCGTGAAGGTGGACGTGGAAGAGCGGCAACCGATCAGCTACCTGATCCCACAACTTCGCAATCTCTCTGGGATCTATTGATCCATGAAACACACCCCCACCGTTCTGCAGATGGAAACCACGGAGTGCGGAGCCGCCTCCCTGGCCGTGATCCTTCAGCACCATGGGCGCCATGTGCCTATGAGCCAGCTCCGCGATGCCTGTTGCGTGAGCCGGGATGGCACGAATGCCGCCGCGATCCAGGCCGCAGCGCGGCTCTATGGGCTGGAGGTGGATGGATTTATGGCGGAGGATACGAAGGATCTGCGCCGTTGGGAACGGCCGGTGATTCTGCATTGGCAGTTCAATCACTTCCTGGTGCTGGAGGGCATCAGCGGCAGGAACGTGATGCTGAATGATCCCGCCATCGGGCGACGAAGGGTGACGCTCGCGGAATTCGAACGCTCCTTCACAGGTGTCTTTCTCGATCTGAAACCTGGGAGCAGCTTCCGGCGTGGAGGGCATCCCCCAAGGTTCTGGGGAGCCATCGCCCAGCGGCTGGCGCTGGAAAAGGCCGGCGTGCTTTTCACCCTGATCACCGGGCTGTTGCTCGTGCTTCCTCAGGTGCTGATCCCCGTGTTCTCCCAGGTCTACATCGATGAGATCTGGGGACAGGGGATGCAGGCGTGGCTCAAGCCCATGCTGTGGGCTTTGGTGCTCGTGCTCCTGCTGCAGACATTGCTGAAGCATCTGCAGCTGACGGCGATCCGTCGGCTCACTCGCCGCCTGGACAGCCGATTTTCGGCCCAGTTTGAGCGGCATGTGCTGTCGTTGCCGGAGCGGTATTTCAGCCAGCGCTATGCCGGCGACATCAACGGCAGGGTGGAGTTGAACCGGGAGGTGGCTTCCTTCCTGGCGGAACAGCTCATCCCCCTGCTGAGCGGGGTGATGCTGCTGGTCTTCTATCTGGTGCTGACGCTTTCGTACAGCCCATGGCTGGGTGGGGTGGTGGGGATCAGCACAGGCCTGAATGCCCTGCTGGTTGCCTTCACCCACCATGCCCATCAGGAAGACAGTCTTCGCTTGCAGCAGGATGGGGCCAAAGCCCAGAGTGTGGTGACAGCCGCCATCCGCGACATCGAGACGGTGAAGACTGCAGCGGTGGAAACGGATCTCGCCACGCGATACGGCGGCCACCTCAGCACGGCATTGAATGGAAGCCAGCGGATCGGACTGCGCCAAGCCCGGCTGGAACTCGTGCCTGGCTTGCTGAACCAGGTGAACAATCTGGCGGTGCTGATTGTGGGGTTTGTGCTGCTGCTCCGAGGCGAGATGACCCTTGGCATGGTGCTGGCGGCCCAGCAGGTGAGTGGTGGGTTGAAGGGCGAGGTTGATCGCTGGGTCGCCTTCGTGCGGGAGTTGCCAACGATGCAGGCCTCCCTGCTGCGACTAGAAGATGTGCTGGGGGAGCCTGTGGATCCCCTGGTGAATGGCAGGCTCTGCTCCATGGACTCAGAGGGTGGGAGCCGTCTGTCGGGTGCGATCACGCTGGAGGCCATGAGCTTTGGCTACATCCCCACCCAGCAGCCACTGCTTGGGCCGATCGATCTGAGGGTGGCTCCAGGGCAACGGCTGGCCCTTGTGGGCGGAAGCGGCTCGGGAAAGAGTACCCTGGCACGGCTGCTCGCCGGTTTGGAGCGCCCCGATGTAGGCGAGATTCTTTACGACGGTCATGCGCTGGAGGCCATTCCCCGCTCGGTGGCGGTTGGCTCGATTGCTCTCGTGCAACAGGAGGTGCAGCTCTATGGGGTGTCGGTGCGCGACAATCTCACCCTCTGGAATCAGGCCATCCCGCATGAGCAGCTCGAGGAAGCCTGTCGCGACGCCCAGATCCTCGATGACATCCGCAAGCTGCCCCAGGGGTTCGACACCCTGCTGAGCGAGGGTGGCCAGAGCTTGTCGGGTGGTCAACGCCAGCGGCTGGAGATCGCCCGGGCCCTGGTGCAGAACCCTGCCATCCTGATTTTGGATGAGGCCAGCTCAGCGCTGGATGCCATCACCGAGCAGCGGCTCAGCGAGGCTCTGCGGCGACGGGGATGTACGCAGATCGTGATCGCTCATCGGCTCAGCGCGATTCGCGATGCCGATCAGATCCTGGTGCTCGAGCACGGCAGGGTGGTGCAGCGGGGGCGCCATGAAGACCTTCTCACGGATTCATCGGGAGTCTATGCAGGATTAGTGGCAGATGAGTAGAATCAAAATGTTCGCGTTGAGGATCTTTGTAGATAAACAAAAGATTTAGCGAAGTAGACTTCCAAAGCGTGTCTTCAGCGACAATACCTCTCCTTTGAAACCATCACAGCATGATGCCCCAGCTTGACCAGCCCACCACTCGCAGCTCTTTAATACGCCAGGCAACATTGTTGATGTTGACCACCGCCCTGGGATTGATTCTCTGGCCTCAGCTCACCCTGGCCCAGGCCAATAAAGTTCCAAACACACTGGGCGCAAAGTATGATATCCCTGGACGATACATCAGGAATGTGACGCAGATTAATTCAGTAAAGCGCTATTCGAAAATACGGGTCAACGAAAACATCTATCAAGTTAAAGTAGTTGTTCCCTATGAACCTGGTTGCGATATGGACTTCGACTTTCTGGTGGATTGTAGCAATGGAAGGATGGCAAGGGCTCAAGGGATTGAGGTTGCTGAAAGCAGGCTCGAAGCCGCATACTATACATATCATAAGGCGCACCTGCGGCCGCTAACATCAAGCCTGCTATGAACTCAAGCAGAAGCCCCATCATGACCAGCTTCATCACAGCTCTATGCTTTTATTCACTGACAGCAACTCGAAGAGTGCTGGCGCTGAAAAGCGCAACCGCTCTCCCCTTGAGTCTATTGACCTATGTGATAATTGTTCAGTTCATCCTGTCTTCTCGCCCCGCTAAGGCCTATGAGGAGCAAAGGGAGACACGATGCTGGAGCTTAGTCGGCAACAGGAAACAGGTCGATGAGGTCTGCACTTACAAGTTGGTTTCTTGGACAGGTGGAGGAGTCATTCGATTGTTCGTTAGCAATGGGCAAAAGCATGATATTGCATTTGGGCTTCAGGGTAGGGGCGAGAATCCTTGTCCAGCAACAAACTATTCTCTCAATGGGGCCTGTGGCCGAGAGTATTTCAGAGACCCGGCTACAGCAGCAAAGCTCTCTTCAGCCCAAGGCCGAAGCATCTTAAATCAAGGCCGACGAGTCATGATTTGCATTGCCGCCAGATCACAGTCAATCTGCTATGGATGTTGAGTGTTTTATCTGCCGAGGCCATTTCTAAGTGCTCATCATGAATTATTCGACACTTGCTGTAGGCGCATTCTAAGTCATCACACTAATTGTAGTTCTAGAAATGGTCGATCCGCTCGTCGCATCTCCAGTTTGGACGACGTTTCGGGGGGAGCCTTACCCACTCAGCGTAGGTCCAAGCAGGACATGGTATTACACACCTGAATACTACATTGACTTTAAGAGCAGGCGCAAGCTGGCTGGAGCAGCGTCAACCTTTGTTGTGAATGCCAGAATACGGAATGAAGACATGAATCCTTCTCTCATTCACCAGCTAGTCGTTAACTGCTCAACGATGAATTTCAAGTGGTTAATCGCTGGCATGGATTCTCCGTGGACCAAGTTCAAGAGAACTTCTGCAGAAGCAAGGATTGCGAACGCGATGTGCAATGATTAGACTTGTTAGTTGCCTGGATTTGGCCTGCGAATATGTCTTGTTGGTCTAGGGCGGTAGCTGTCAGAAAAGATGACGCCCCTGACGCTGATTAGGCGGGCATGACCAACGTAGCTGGATCCATGGCTTTTTCCGGTGGCGGTGGATTGATCCAGACCACCTTCGGCTGACCCCAGCAGCGGGTTCCGCGGCTCCAGCGGCGGGGGTGTCGCTGGGGTCCTGCGCGTAGACACGGGCGCGGTGAGGACAGAGTTCAACGGCCTGACCGCTGTGGCGCTGATCAGGCGTCACGAACCGGATGAAACTGTGGCGGTGGCTGTGGTTGTACCAGGCCACGAATGCACAGGCCCAGCGGCAGGCCTCTTCCTGGCTGCGGAAGCGCCGCCTGGGGTAGGCTGGTCGGTACTTGACCGTGCGCAACAGCGACTCCGAGTAGGGCTAGTCGTTGCTGACCCGGGGCCTGGAGAAGGATCTGAGCACCCCCAGCTCCTCCAGCCGCCTCTCCAGCGTGGCAGCCCGCATGGCGTTGCCGTTGTCGGCATGGAGTATCAGGGGCAGGGACCGGCTTTTGCTGATCCGCTCCCGCAGGCTGGCCCTGCTGACCAGATCAGCGGCGATCTGGGCTTCTTCCCGCTCGGCCACGTCCCAGGCCACCACCTTGCGGCTCCAGACGTCGATCACCAGATACAGGTAGAGCCAGACGCCACGAACGCTGGTGGGCAGGTAGGTGATGTCCCAGCTCCAGATCTGGTTCGGCCCTCGGGCCTCCAGCCGCGGCACCGGGCGGGGTTGCTGAGGCGGCCGGGCACGGCCACGGCGATGGGCCTGGCCATGGTCATGGAGCACCCGGTAGAAGCTGCGCTCAGAACCGATATACAGGCCTCGATCTGCAAGGATCGGCACGATCTGGCCCGGCGGCAACGCCGCGAACTCGCTCTGGGTGCAGGTGAGCAGGATCCGCTGGCGCTCCTTGTCACTGTGCCGGTGAGACACCAGGCGGTAGCTGCCTTTACGGCCGTCGGTGCCGTCCCCATCATCCGCGAACTGTTGCCGCCAGCGCTGCAGCGTGGTGAGCCCCACGCCCAGCAGAGCGGCCACCTCCCGAGCACGTTCACCGGCCGCCATGGCGGCATCAAGGATCTCCAGGGGCTTGCGGCGATCCTCATGTGTCCGACGACAATCTGGTTGAGGGCGCATTGCATCTTAAGAGCTGTTACCTCGCTAGGGTTGTTGCATCAGAAGTAGCAACCGCCTGTGGCACCGGCACGGGGCGACGCGCAAGGCGTGAAGCCAGGCCGACCGGCCTCTCTCAAACAAGGAGAGCGGATGGCGCTGGCGATCAGCGCGGCAACAGCCCGTTACAGGAGCCTCAGCCGGGTAGGGAAACAGCGGCTGCTGGATGAGCTGCAAGCCTTGACCGGCTATCACCGCAAATCCCTGCTGCGCCGGTTAAACCAGCGGCCCGACGAGCGGCAGACCAGCCTGCGCGGGCAGCACCGCCGCCGCTACGGCCCCGAGGTGGTGGAGGCCTTGGTGCCACTGTGGGAGGCCAGTGATCGGCTGTGCGGCAAGCGCCTCCATGCCCTTCTGCCGCAGTTGGTGGAATCGCTGGAGCACCACGGCCACGTGCAGCTGGAGCCGGGCATCCGGGCGCGGGTGTTGACGATGAGCAGCGCCACGATTGACCGGCTTCTGGCTCCAGTCCGCAAAAGTAGCGGGGGCAATGGATGGCGCCGCCCTCCCCGTGCCTACAGCGGTGTACGCCGTCGGGTGCAGGTGCGCACGTTCAAAGGCTGGGATGAGCACAAGGATCCCGGCTGGCTGGAGATCGACCTGGTGGCCCATTGCGGCGGCCGCCTGGAGGGGAGGTTCATCTGGACCCTGGTGGCCACCGACATCGCCACCGGCTGGAGCGAGAGCCTGCCGGTGATCACGCGGGATGGGGCCTCGGTGTTGGCGGCAATCCAGCGGTTGCGTCAGCACCTTCCCTTCCCCTTGCGCGGGATCGATGCGGATAACGATCCAGCCTTCATGAACGCCCTGATTGAGCAGTGGTGCGATGCACCGGAGCAGGGGATCGAGCTCACCCGCTCGCGGGCGTACCAGAGCAACGATCAGGCCTGGGTGGAACAAAAAAACGGGGTGCTGATCCGCCGGGTGGTGGGCTACGAGCGATTGGTGGGCCTGGAGGCGGCCCAGCTGCTGGGGGAGCTCTACGCGGCGCTGCGGCTGTTCACCAACCTGTTTCAGCCATCGTTCAAGCTCAAAAGCAGCGTGCGGGAAGGGGGCCGTATCAAGCGGCTGCACCACCCGCCACGAACACCGCTGCAACAGCTGCTGCGCACCGGAGTGCTCAGCGATCAGGAAGCCCAGGACCTCAAAGAGCTGAGAAAGCGGTGCGACCCCGTGGCGCTGCTGGCCACGATTCGGAGCTGCCAGAGCCGGCTGGCCCTGTTGATCAGCGGCCAACACACCAGTGCCATGGCGGGGGAGCCGCTGAGCTGGCGGACACCTGAGCAAGAAAAGCGAGAGCTGGAAGGGTTTCTGCAGGGGTTACAGGCGCTGTGGCGCCAGAGCAGGCCACTACAGAAAAAGCCCAAACCGCGGCAGGGCCGCCGCAGCCGGGTAGATCCCTTTGAGGCCCATGCTGAGCTGATCCCCCAATGGCTGACAGCAGAACCAGATGTGGGCAGCCAGGAGCTCCTGGACAGGCTGATCGATCTGGATCCCCAGCGCTATGGGGCCCAACACAAACGCACGCTGCAGCGGCGAATCAGAGATTGGCGTGTGGCAAGGGTGGAAAAGTGTGTAGCCAGTGCATCCGAACGGCCGGAAACCAAACCAGGAACAAGGGAAGGAGTGTTACCAGGCGTCAATTAAGACAGGTAACAAGTTATTGATGCAAAGCGCCCGTCAACCTGATTGACACGGGACACTCATGTGCGGTCGGTCCCCCTCGTCCTCGCCCCAGTTGGCCTGGATCTTTTTTGACGCGTTCAGCAATGCCGCCGCCTCTGCCAACGCCTTGTCCTTACGCCGCAGCTCCTGTTGCAGCCGCTTGATTTCGCGCTGGTCCTCCTGCTGCCGCTTCTGGAGGTCCTTCTGATCAACCATGGTCAGCAGCGGCTGGGCATTGGCATCCTGGGCCGCCTGACGCCAGCGGTCCACCTGCTCTGGAACAGGCCGCGCTCGCGGGAGTATCCAGCCAGTTCAGTCGCGTTCAGACTGGCGGTCTCCAACACCACCGTGAACTTGTCGGCCGGACCCCAGCCTTCGGGATCCTTCTGGGTGGCGGGCACCACCTCCCCCTGCAACCGCCAGGCCTTCCTCCACTTGTAGAGGGTGATCACATGGATGCCCAGCTCCTGGTCGATCTACGCCACGCCCTGACGGTGAGGCGGGCTCATCCGCCGGCGGACATCAGCCTTGACGGCCTCGGTGTAGGGACGCATTGATCGATTCCATCAGGCCCCCTGGTGGTTGAAATGGTCAGAATGGAGAGGCCTCAACTCTCCTGGCAGAAGGGGCATAGATGCTGAAAGGTTAATCGACAGCAACGGAGTACCGCGGAGTAGACTAGATTAGATGCTCTCAGTGCTGCAGGATGACTAAACTGATTGCCATGATGCTCATTGCAGCCGCCTCTGGTACGGCCACACTCGCTCAAAGCGTTGTTGATCCCGCCCCTAAATATCCAATATGCACATATGGAAATCGCATAAAAGGCACTCAGAAGAGATTCCCCTGTAGAGTTGTCACTAACGGGTCGAATGGAAAGGTGATATTCATTGATGAATACGCAAGCAGATCACTTAATTCAAAAATGCTCTCCAGACACGACGAAAAACAAGGATGGTATGCGCCAGCGATGAGGAATGGCGAATGCTTGCTTAGAGGGCAGGGCGCTGAATACATTTGCATTGGCAATCCTTGGTCGGGCATTTAATGACAAGGCCAAGCCTGGAACGCACAATAGCTATGAAGCAACATGTATGCTTTTCATTAGAGATTAGATCCAGCAACCGAAAGCGAATCGTCGACTTGTAATTCTATTTATGCTAAAGATTGTTCACGGTAAATCAGCATGGGGCTTTGCCCTCGTTTAGTTTCGCGAAAGCAGCTGAGCATCATAAGGGTCAATAAAGGTAATGTCAAAATCCTCAATACCACCTATTCAGCGTTGCCCTGTGGCAGCACCTGTGGCTACCAGGTGAGGAAATCGATCTGCTTGACCTATACATCTGCTGCTCAGTCACTCATCTTTAGCTTGGCTGCCCCATTTCTGACTGCTATCACCAGTTCCTTAGGGTTGAGAAACAGAGGAGAGTGATGGTGCTATGAGGAAGCAGGGAGAATCTTGATTACATATGCTCGCTTCTGGTATGGACAAGGGAACTGGCGAAGATCAGCAGTGATCCAAACGAAACGGCGGTGGCAGAGATAATCATCAGCGTGACTTTGGTGATTTCGATTTGGATCAAAGTCATGGTGTCTAGAGTGGACGCAGACTTGAGAATTTGCCCACATCTGCTTATCGTTCCAATCCCTCAGGAGTGATTCCAGGCATCAGCAGCTGGCAGATCACTGACAGTGGCCACTTTTCACCACATCCCCTTTCTGTAATTATATATAGATAGTCTTAACCTTACGGCGATTGGTTCCTTCAGCATAGCTGAAAACGCTGTGGCCCAGAGTTCCTTAACACCCATCCAATTGGTGTAATTCAGGAGGTACTGCGCCCCATTCCGGAGGGTGAACAGGCGCAATTAAGGGGATGACTGCCTGGAAGCTGATTGCGCAGTCCGTTCTTCTTGCACCTATGTGTCCTGCTCCCGCTCCAGGGGCTGCTCAAAGGTGAGGCATCCGGATGATTGTGATCGACGCCGTCGCTGTGTTGATAGGTCAAGGGGGAGAAGTAAAAAGTATACATGCGTCGAGTCAGTGCATGTCGCCTCTATGAAAACGCTATCTCAATGAACTGACAACGATGGAGTTTGCCAAGGCCATCGCGGTTGTCTGCTGGGACGGCGAGTAAGTGATTACAAGATTCTTGTTCTCCGTGAATATCCAAGCCGCGAGATAGCCTTCTGGAGCAAGAGACGACCGTTCTGGGATCCGATACACCGATACAGGAAAGCCACCGTTTGTCTTGTGTTGAAGCAGTGGTTTCTGGCCGATTGAGAAGGTCATCTCTGGATCGAATACCTCCCGAAGGCGTATTCCTGGCATCTGACACAAGGCTGTGGCGCCCCGAGTCACGCCCACCTTAACTAGCAACACAGTAGGTAACGTTGTGCGAACGCCCTCATTGGCCACGATTGTGCTGCATGAAACTGCTCGATACCCACTCGGTAACAGCACTCCAATTCGTCTGCCCTTGGAATCTCGGTGATAAATCCTCGCTGAAGAGGCGACGACCGATGCAACTTCAGTGTGCTGGGGTAAGCCTACTGATGATTGGAATATTGAGGCTGACAAGAGAATGATGTTGAAGAGCATGGCAGCAGATGCTACGCACCTAAAAGCATGATAGATCTTACACTAAGTAGCGTCTCCCTGTGTCAGGTGGTTTGCCTGCTACTACTTCTATCTCAGCAGGTTATTCATTGTCCAGGGTAGTCAGACCGGAACGGCTTGAAGTGAGGCCCACCAACCGATGCCTCAAGTCCCTATGCTTAGCTACCCCAATGTCTGCTTGAACCAGTGGGGCCGTTTCCGGCTTGTGATCCATCATCTGGATTCCGGCCGCTGCCACAATGAGCTTGCCGCCGTGAACGGCTACTGCTGCGAATAAGCCTTCTGCTACAGCTTGTGCTGCACCTACCACTAGTTGATTTAAACTCTAGACCTTACTGCATAACCCTGCCATCAGGGAGGATCCACCTGTAGTTCTTGGTGCATATTGAGCCATATCCCTCTCTATAGAGACAACCCCTGCCTTCTGCCCAATCTTTGCCATAAACCCTGCCGGATCTCGCGTCTCGAATGACTCCCTTATTCAGCTGTCGATCAAATCTTACCGAACACGGGAATACAGACATTGGGCGACCGGTTATATTCATAACACATTCAGTCTTCAGTTCTGATGAATATGTAGGAGACGCACTCCATAGAATTAAATGAATGAGTAGCGCTTTTGCAGCTCTAGGCAACATGGCTGGATAGCTCACAATTGAATTGTCAAATACTTGATTATTAAATCTGAGCTCTAAGAACTGTGGAGTGGCTTCATAAGTGCCTCGGAACGGGCCGATAAGTGGCCATAAGAGTAGATGGAGAATCTTGCTTGATGGTTTTCATGATTTGGCTGGTCTTAGTCTCTCTTGGAATGACTCTCGCCCTGAAATCTAAATTGCTATGTCAGCGACATGACTGCGCAGTAGCTGCTGTTGCGCCGCATATATTTCTGCAATTCCATCGGTAACTCAGAGACGAAGATGAAATGCAATGGCCGATATGGTCGTCAGCGCAATGGAGTAAGTCACGGTTGAGACATATAGGGAAATCGATTGCCGGGTGACTGGCAATCTGAGCTGGAGATGAAGTTGAATGGTTCATGTGTAAATGGAAGTGGCAAGGTCTTTAGTTGCTGTTTACCAGCGTTAGCTTGTCAAAGCGGAGCAGTGGGCTAGGGAAACCTCACAAAGAAGCAGGTGCACCAGCCATTCTCCGCCTGATCTCACGCTTGTTGTGCGATCACCACAAGTTTGCCAGATACATCCCGCATGTCATCTCACTGTCTTCACGCAGGGATTCTCTCTCCCCATGGCTCTATAGGTAATGGATTGCGCACCAGAATAGACCGCCTTGCCAAGGAACTTTGATTGGCCACTGATGATAGCCCCTCCAACACTGTTCCCCATGCATGCACCCTTCATGATGGCATCCCAGTTTTGAGCCTTTCGGTTTGCTGCGGCTGCAGCTTGTGCTGCACGACGATTCTCTGCCTGGAGGCATTGATGGCGAGCATTGCCGCTCAGACCGGGGCACAAACCAGATCCTTGTGCATTCACCTCAAACACTGGAGCAAGAACAAGAGCAGCCAGTGAGAACAGTGCTGCCTGCCTGATCAACCGCGCATTCAAAGACGAGGGATAGAACTGGGTCATGGAAGGGGACGTGAATGCAAGCATTGCCTGCGGACATCTCCTTCTCGTTCCAGGCTTGAATGGGTGATTCCTGAATCGTGGAAACAAGGCCACGAGAGCAGCAGTCGCAAAACAGCTCTGAGGTCATTGCGGCACAATAGACAATCACCCGCGTTTATCCAACATCGGTCTGCGCTAGTAGCTTTTCGAGTTTTGGTGGGCGCGGTTTGCAGGTTGCAGTCCTGATGAGGTCAGATGGTGAGAACCAGCATGATCCGTTGATCTTCCACCATCTAGCGACTGACACCACAACCATCATCAAGGACTCGCCCTATGAATCCGTTTGCAGAGCTGAACCTCCTAGGACTGACAAGGCTATCTGAGGCAAAGAGGACGTCCACAATGCGCTTACGACAGGTGCCTCTGTATCGGGCGTAGGTTCCTGGAACAGTAGATTCAAACATTATACTGTCCCTTTTTCTGATAATGGTATTGGCCCCAAGCCATGCATATCCATCATCAGAATCACTGATGAAAGTTCGTGATCCATGTACATTCAGCCATTGCATGCCTTGTTACGGTGACTTTCAGGGAAGGTGTCACTCCTTAGCTGCCACTCAGGCGGCCTGAATCAAGGGTAGCGCCTTGATCACTTCGGGCTCTTCTGCTGGCTTGTTGATCCACACTTCTTCGGGTTGACGCCAGCAGCGGGTGCTTCGGCTCCATCGTGATGGATTTGCCCGGCGGGCTGTCTCGTAGACCTCGGAGCGCCTCTGGCAAATTGCCGTGGCCGCTCCGCTGTGGCGTTGATGGGGCGTCACGAATTTGATGCCGCTGTGGCGGTGCCGGTGGTTGTACCAGTCCACGAACGCTTTCACCCACTCGCATGCCTCGTCTTTACTGGCGAATGGCCGACTCGGGTAGTCGGGCCGGTACTTGACCGTTCGGAATAGGGATTCTGAGTAGGGGTTGTCATTTGAGACTCTTGGCCTGGAAAAGGATCTGAGCACTCCCATCTCCTCCAGCCGCGATTCCAACGTGGCCCCACGCATGGCATTGCCGTTGTCGGCGTGGAGGATCAGTGGAGGCTGGTGGCACTGGTGGCTGCCAAAGCCACTGGGCCGGCGGTAGCGCTCCTTGAGGCAGGCCCGCTGCACCAGATCAGCCGCGATCTCAGCCGACTCCACCTCGGCCACATCCCAGGCCACCACCTTGCGGCTCCAGACGTCGATCACCAGGTAGAGGTACAGCCAAACACCCCGCACCGTGGTCGGCAGATAGGTGATGTCCCACGACCAGACCGCATTGGGGCGATCCGCCATCAGACGCGGCACGGAGCGCGGTTCCTGCGGCAGCCGGGGCCCGGCCTCGGCGGTGGAACTGCCCCGCTGGTGCAACACCCAATAAAAAGCTGCTTTCAGAGCGGATGTAGAGCCCCTGATCAGCCAGGGCCGGCACGATCTGTCCCGGCGGCAGCGAGGCGTACTCCGGCTGGTGCAGGGTGAGCAGGATCCGCTGCCGCTCCTCCTCGCTCAGGCGGTGAGCGACATCGCGGGGGCTGGCCTTTACGGCGATCCTCGCCGTCCCCATCACCACCAAGGCCTTCCGCCAGCGTTTGAGGGTGCGCAGGCAGATGCCGATCTCAGCGCAGGCGCTCACCAGGCCGGCGCCAGCGGCATTCGCCTCGCCGATCAGCTCGATCACCTTCCGCCGGTGCGCGGCGCTGGTCAGCCTTCCTCGTCCTCCGAACAGAAGGCCTCCCACTTTTTTCGCAGCACCAGCAAGGCTGCCGCCTCCGCCAGGGCCTTCTCCTTGCGCTGCAGCTCCTTCTTGAGGGCCTTGATCTCCCGCTGGTCCTGGGCGCGGAGCTTCTCGAGCTCCTTCTGCTCGGCCATCGTCAGCACCGGCTTGGCGTTGGCATCCTGGGCTGCCTGCCGCCAACGGCTCACCTGCTCAGGAAACAGCCCCCGCTCCCTGCAGTAGGCGCTGAGCTCGGTGGCATTGAGGCCAGCGGTCTCCAGCACCACCGTGAACTTGTCGGCAGCACTCCAGCCTTCTGGTTCCTTCTCGGATGCCGGCACCACTTCTCCCTGCAACCGCCAGGTCTTCCTCCATTTGTAGAGGGTGATCACGTGGATGCCCAGCTCTTCTGAAATCCGGGCCACGCTCTGCCGGTGCGGCGGGGTCATCCGCCTCCTCACATCAGCCTTGACGGCCTCGCTGTAACGACGCATTGGTCATGTCCTCAAGCCCCCGGGTGTACGAATGAGAGGGGTGACATCTTTCCTGAACCCGGGGGGTTACCACGGGTTAATCCATTCTCCTTGTTTGTCTTTTCAGGCTCCCGTGGGTCCCGGGCGATGAAGTTGAGAGATCAAGGACAGGCTTGACTGCACCGACTGGGCAGCTGCTGTAACGTGCATAGAATGACACACTAAAGCCAGTACGCTCGAACTTACCCAAGTCAAAATGGACGCTACAAAATGACCAGACTTCTGACAAGAAAAAGCCATGAGCATCGATTATCTCTGCACTATGCTTTCGATCCAGAGGAGGAAGTCTGTGGTCTCTGAAATCCAACCCTCAACGAAGTGTGTAGAACAATCGATTGAGATGCAGCCTGCCTCCACTATCGTTTTTGCACGTCAGACCTTCCGTCGCCGAGACGCACTGAATCGTTCCACGCCGAATGCTGCGTCCATAGGCAAGAACCGGCCAATTACTTCCAGCCATGGAGTCAGAGGATCGAATGGCATTGGCTGGTCCTTGCTGCCGGAGCTGAAATCGAGTGCCCCTGCATCCACCATCTTCGCAGCCCCAGTTTGCCCACCTATGCTGGATGACATCACAAAACAAGTCACCGCTGTATAACACACAATAGATGTTACGTGAGGGCAGCACGAATCCATCCATCGCTCGAGCAGTACCAGGCTCTAGAAGAATCAGTAATGGAGCCAAGCCGAGCCTGAACAAGAAGGAATGAATGAACGCCCTATCCTTACGCATGCTATTAAGAACCTGAGGGGGGAGCATGTCTGAATCTACACATGGCTTAATCACAATAGTCAAATCCAGGCCGAGGCGTGCCCCTGCCACTTCCTGCTGCTTCTAGATGTTGGATATTCCTTACTGTATTTCTACTCCTATCTAGCCATGTGCATTCGTAGGGCCCCGACCGAAGGAACTCGATGCGGAGTGTCTGGATACAGTCGACTTGTCGATGCGCGGCATTCTGAAGTTGGCGGATCTTCTCTTGGATCCTAGGCGTAACGACGCCTCCTCGCTCCGGAGAGGGTGGGAGAGTTAGTGATACATAGAACTTGCCCTTCGAACGTATCTCTGAATAGCTGATCTCTGTTGGAGGTTTGCTGGTACCCCACATAGCCGCTTCCGCTTTACCCGCTGACGAAGACTGTCTCATTCGACTCAGGACGTAGCCCTCAGGTTTGAGACTGAAGCCTGCAGATGCTGCTGCACGCTCGATGCCAGATAGACAGCTTCGTGGCAACTGAGTTGGCTGGCTTTGGGCGGCATTTGAATGGAGCGTCAGAATAACAGCGCTAAACGCCCAGAGTAGAGACTTCGACGCTGAGCGCACGTTCACTTGATGTTGCACTTTGTCTCCGAATTGTTGCTGGGCCACTTCGTAGCTCAAGTCCGTCGCGCGGGGCAGCGACTCGGCTGATCCTATTTTTATCGTCGCCGCCATTGCTGCTACTGAGATAGTGGAATCAAGCAGCATGTTCTCCTGCGTATGGTGAGGTGCTGTTCGCATCTTCCTGTGAACCAGCCGATGGTAGGACATGGCCTGTTCGTTCGAGGTGGAGGGTGCACCTGGGTTGACGCTCTATGGAGTGCCTAAAACGATCATGTGAATGAGGTTTTGGCTTATTCAAACCTGATGCTCGTTTAACTGTATTGAACGGCTGCTGGACATTCATAGGCTGGTAAAGGAGGGGTGTGTGTTTGTCTGAAGTCAGTCTGTTTATCGGTACACAGTTTCATTGGGTGAGCTAGCTCTCGAAGTGCATTCATCTGATGCTTCACAAGGAATGCACCCTCAGTCCAATGAATCAAACAGCCACTTAAGGGGAATAGAAAAATCCCCAGTCCCGCACGCGGGAGTCCGATGCATCCACCCAGGTGAATGCTTTTGCCGTATTGTCTGGGAAGAAGCCCACCGGCAGATAGCCCTCCCACCAGTGGCGATATTCAACCAGTCCAACTCTTGGACACGATGCCATCATCAGCGAGGCAAAGGTTGTCAGCGTCTGTGGGGATCCCAGTACTCCTTGCCAGATACGATCGGCATCCCCTGACAGGTAGAAGACGATCTTTTTGGGGCGGCCTGATGGGTACGTACGGTACAGCTGTGAATAGTTGCCATTCTCAATGGTGAGCCGTGGCTCAATCCGACCAGGTCTTGTATTGGATACAAAGGGGATAAACGCCTGTTTGGAGACCAGCCACTCCCGCGTCTTATCGATTGATTGCTGGCAGCTGATCAGTGAGACAGGGGGGAGTGGCTCTGATGTCGTTGTTGCATGGCAAGGGCTTGTACAGGCGAGTACCAGCAGAAGGGCTTTCGTGGATGTTTTCCATACGGACTTGACAGGAGACTCAGTCATAACCGGTGCTTTCATGGTGAGAATGGCTAGGCGGACAACGGCTTCCCGATCGTCTTGGACTCTATGCTTGTCCCTTGGGAGTTCAGGTGTGTTTCGTTTACCCTGCTTAGGGATGAATACGCAGCTGTCTCAAGCGGATCATGTGCAGATTGCTTGTCGATATTCATCGTGTTCCGTTTCCAAACGTGTAGTCTTTGACAATAGGCGGACTAACCTCGCCATTCGTTGTTGTCACAATCAGCCCCTTTCCCTTGGCATTAAAGAACTGCTGTCCACACATACCATGACCCGTCGGTGCGCAGTCAAGAGTTTCATACCACCCCCGTTGCCGAAAGTAACTCGCAAGTCGTGTTTGAGCTTCTAGATGATTATAAGATGAATTCTCCGCACTTTTATAAATCCAGTTGGCCGCAGGGTAAGCGCTTCTCAAAGGCTGCCATCCAGCCTGGATCAACCGTTGCCGAGCGATGCCGTAATTCATCCCCACAGTGATGGGCACGGATTGAGCGACGGCACTGATGGGCGCCACTGTGATGGCGAGTGTTGAGATGGTGGAAAGGAGAGACTTGTTCATCTGTTCAACAGGAGTCGGAGGTGCAAGTGACCCTTGGTGGCGGTGGGGCGGCTGGACATCACCTTCTTGTTCTGGGTGGAGCGTAGTGATTCCAGTTGGGAGCACCATAGAGCGACTCCCGCTCATTCTTGCAAATGTTCTCTCCGCAGTGAGGGCCCGATAACCGTTTGGATGGGTGGATGAACTGATCCTTTCTGAGATTGCCGCTGCCCATTGATGAGAAGGTTTCTGTCTACCATCTCCAATGGAATCTGATACGGGTAACTGTTGGACAGGCAACAGTGATTGATTGTGTAAACTGCGGAGCAGCGATGGATTGCTCATCATCCCAGTGTTGGCTGCACTCTGTGCTCTTGTGGCCTTTCCGCCGAGTGCTCCAACTCCTGGTCTGTCATCGACCAGCTGCAGCATAAACGAGTCAGACTTCCCCTGTGCAGGTACGGTCGAGCTTGGGCGAAGTCTTCCACCACCTAACGAGAACGGGAACTTGCGAACACTACTGCCTGTAGTATCTTGCGCCTGACTTCTGCTCATTCTCTCGACTGATGGTGTCGAGAACCTCCCGGCAACGCAGAGCAGCATGCGAAGGACCTTTGTTGAGGACGCAATCAAGAACTATCGCGGCTATCCCTCGCCTCAAGGCGTCGTACGTTGGCGGTATGGGTTGAGAGAGTGTTGTGTGCTTCAAGCTGTTCTGCTGGTAAGGGATGCGAGAATAGAGGACACCGCCATTGGCTTCATCCTCCTATCGACAAGGGAGAACCCTGCCATTGCTTTAGTCTGATCAGAGTCGGCCTGAATGGATTGCCCAGGTTAAGCCGATATTGAGTCAGCGGTACCAATCTCCCATTGCCTCCATTCACGATGACGAGGAACGATGGCGTCTTGCCTTCCTGCGTTACTTGTCCAATGAACCGATGCTGCAACTGGCTGACGGCCAACCGCTGTCCTTGCAGGTATCCTGGCCGCGAAATGCAGAGCAAGGACGAGCCATCCTGATATTTGGCTACTGAAAACCAATACGGCTGTCCGCCAACATCAAATGAACGACGATACGCGACTTGCCATGCATCCCATCCCTCTGTGGCGCGTTGACAGTTCTTATCCAGGTAGACGGCATTGCCTGACTGCCTGACCAGGTGCTCTTGATGCCCTTTGCCGGACATTTTCGGAGTCGTTGGCGAGGCTGTGAGTCCTGCCTGTGTGCTCATGACCACCTGCAGCGCCAAGGCAATCAATACACCATGCTGGGTGAATGGCATCGGGGATCTCATGGTCGTCTGTTTGTGCACTGGCTCCGAATGACAGCACTCTGCAGGCCAATGACATCATTGACATTAGGTATCTCGGGATGGAAGAGCAAGGCGGAGGCCATCGCTTGATTCCCTGTCAGCAACTCCTGCTGGACGGCTGCCAACCAGCGGCTTGGATCGTTGCCAAGTGTTTGCAGGATCTGCCGACCCCGCTCCATCTCCTGCGCTGACGCTCCCACTATCCTGAACGTTGCATGCTCTGCGCCCGATGTGTTGGTCAGGCGCAGCTGCACGTTGATCCTCTCTCGAGGCTGGATTGGAGCCACCGGCCAGGGGATCCTTCCAGGCAGTGGTTGCCCCAGGCTTGCCAGGCGAACGTAGGGTTTGCCATGGCCATTGCCCGTCAGCCTGATGGCGCTGAGCGGGGCTGGAACGATCAGCACGGGAGCTCCAAGCGGCACAACGGCTTCGCCCACTTCCACCCCCTCTTCGAGGTGCGTTGCCGTGAGATGGGGCGTGATCAGGCAGACAGCCTTTGATCCGCCACTGCGGCTCCCGGCCGGACTGATGGCGGGATTCCGGTGGATCAGCCGCTGGATTCGTTCCAGCAGCGTGGGTGGTGGTCGTTTGGGTTGCGGTGGTTTCTCCGCCGCCGCAGCGACGGCCGTGACGCAGGCGCTAGCCAGGAGTGCCAAGCCTGCCCTCACCGTCATCGAAGCTGGCGTGGTGGCTGTCTTCATGGCGGCGAGGCTTCCCGACGCAGCAGGCTGCTGGCGCCCATGCCCACCAACGGCAGAGCGATCGGAAACAGCAGGCGCTGCTGTACAGCCAGTTCGAACGCCACCGGAACGGCTACCACGGTGATCACAGTGAGCCACAAGATCCGCCACGGCTGTTGTGGCACGGCCGCTGCCAGCAGGATTCCGAGCCCGGACGTCAGGCCCACCACCCCAATCCCCACCAGGTAGGGAAGGGGCGTCAGCCAGTGGTTGAGGCTGAGGCTCTGGGTCAGCACCGCCTGGAGCACTACACCTGGCAGCTCTGCGCTGCTGCCGCCCCAGGCCGGTCCGAGCGTCTCCTCCACAGCCCTGGGAGCGGTGAAGGAGTCGGTGCCAGGGGCAAAGCGCAGCATGCCCTTGCCCACCAGCAGCACCGGACTGCTCAACTGCGGCAGCTCCTGCGGTCTGTTCACCCGAACCACGAGCGGTGGCCGACCGCCTTGTCCGAACCAGTCGATCGACCAATCGATCACGCTGTGGGCGGGAAGGATGGGATCGGCTTTCGCCGACAGCAGTCCAGCCATCTGCTCTCCGGTGAGGGCCGGTCCCAGCTGAAGCGGAACCCGCCGTCGCTGATCCAGGGGAAAGCTCTGGCAGGTGTTGCTGGCAAGAATCTGGGTGCTGAGGTCGCGCTGTTTCAGGCCGCTTCCCTTCAGCAGAGGGTGCAGCTCGGAGTTACGTCCTCCCGCCGCCACAGCGGGGCAGGGTCCGCCGAAGTAACCCGCCACCACCAGTGGCCGTTGTTGGCGCTGGATCACGGCGGCCAGTTGGTTCGTTCCTGCTTCTTCGCCGTCGAGCGCAAAGTCGAGGGCCACGGTGTGAACCGTCGCTGGCGTCTGCTCCAGCACCGTGGCCAGGGCGGCGCGTGACACCTGGGCTCCTTGGCTTGGGCCTTGACCGCCCGCCGCTGGATAGGCCCAGTCATCCAGGAGCATGACGGGCAGGGGCAATCCCGTTGGCCCCGGTACCGATCTGAGAGCTCGCCACTGGCGTTGCAGATCCAGGCGCCAGTCGAGCAGTGCCGTGCTGAGCGAGCTTGTGGGATCGAGTGGCAAGGCCACCGCCAAGGCCACCGCGCAGGCCGCTGCAATCCATTGCCGCCTCTGGGTGCGCTCAAGACGCTGCACGAACTGTCGCCGCCTGCTCAACGGCAGCCGGAACGGCAGCGCCTGGGGTTGGCTGTAGGCAGCCACCAACAGATCGAGTCCACAGCGGTCGTTCCTTGCCCACCGTTCACGCACCGTTGCCGTGGCGGCAACAAGCGAGGCCCCTGCCTCCAGCTGCTGGATCAGGGCCACGAACACCTGGGCGGCAGCCGTATCGGGAACACGATCGAGGAAACAGAACGCCCAGTCCACCCCGGCGCCAACGCAACGTCTTGCCAGGTCGATCCCCTCACAACTGTTGAGCAACACCAGATGCAGGCCATGGCTGGCCGCCTGTTCGAGTTCCTGGCGGATGCTCTCGGCGGTCAGGATGCTTCCGTCTCCCAGGTGAAAGCGTCCACCAGCGCGGGGGTCCGCCTCGGCATGGCCAAGAAAGATGAGCACGTCCCAACCACCCGCGCGTAGCAAGGCCTGTCGCAGCTTGGTGTGGTTCGAATCCGTGTTCTGCAGGGTGAGGAGATCGATTCGACCCCGTTGATTCAGCCGCGTGAGCTGGCGGACTTCCTCAGCAAGATCGAGGCCCTGGGCATCGCCCACCAGCAGCAGCACCCGGGGCGGTCGGCTGACCCTTGCGGGTTGCCCGGCCTCGCGTCGGTGGCTCGAGGCCAATCGCCAGAAGGGCCGCTGCGCAAACAGGTTCTCCCATGGCAAGGATTCCAGCGCTCGTGCGCTGGCATCAAGCTGCAGCCGCAGCGGTGCTGCGGTATCGCGTTCAAGCACACGGTGCAGTGGCTGCCACGGCGGCTGCTGGAACCAGGCCATCAGCTCCCGGCGCAACTGCTCCGAGGCATGGGCAACGGCGTCCGCGGAGACGGGTGACTTGCCGGCATGGGAACGCCGGCGCTGGTCATGGTGGGCCTGAAACTGCCGCAGCCAGTACGCCTGTGCATCCAACACGCGTGCAGCCATCGGGATGGTGAGGGTTTCCTGGATCCCCTCTGCCACCACCAGGACCGTAAGGCTGTTGGGAGTGGTGCTGAGCAGGTGGAGGTCAACCATCGTCATGGCAACGGCTGATCCGGCAGCAACAGGAACGGAGGGATGGGGGCCAAGGGTTCGCCATCCGCAAAAGTCAGCCGGATGATCACGGAAAGGGAACAGGCCGGGCAGCGAAGATCCAGGCTGGTGCTGTCGTTGGAGGTGATGCTCTGCTCATGCTCTCCCTGCTGCGCCGTGAGGGTGAGCTGATCGGGTAGCAAGGCCCCCGGAGTGTCGCCAATGATGCGAAGCAGCAGGGTGCTGGCGATCTCGGAGCCGCTGGGGATCACCAGCAACTGCATCCGCTCGATTGCTTCACGCGCGGCTGGACCGCAGACCAGGGCGCCGTTGCTGATGGCCAGGGGGATCGAGAGAACGGCAAGGGCTTGATCCGGTTCCGGAATCGCCAGTGCGAGGTTCCGGAAGGCTGCCGCAGGGACGGGCTGCAGGGAGGCACCCAGGCCCGCGAGAGCCTCGGCCAGTCTTCCCTCCAGCCAGTCCAGCACGTTGACCACACCGCTGCCGATGGGGGTGACGGCGGCCTTCGGCAGAGCGAGCCGAGGCAACGCCTCCGGTTGCATCAACAGCGCCAGCGTCAACAGTCGCTCGAAGCCCCCCCGGAATTTATCGATGGCCAGGGGGATGGCCGCTGCCGCATCAGCCGATGCTCCCTGGGCAAGATCCACGAACTCCTTGCCCGTCAGCACCCCGGGGAAGTGAACGACCTGGTTTTCCCCATCCACCGCTGCCGCCAGGACCAACTGGGGCGCCGTTTCAGCCCGGCGCCAGAAGCTCAGATCGACCTGGATCTCCTCACTGGTCAAACCTCCACAGGCCAGCTGCACGGCGATGCCATTGAGGCTGAGCAGATGGTCTGGATCCTCGGGATCCAACGTGGGTCCGAGGCTCAGGGACTGCAGCTGCCGCTCCACCAGGCCCTGGCGCAGTGCCGCAAGGGCAAGCTGGCGTCGCAAGCCCACCCCCACTTCCTGGCCAACCAGCACCACGGCCCCGGCGGGCAGAGGGATCAACTCGGGTCCGCTGTCGTGGAGATCGAAGGTGGTCATGGACGGGAGAGGTAGGTGCGGATCCAGAAGCGCATCGGAGCTTCCTCCCCTTCTCGTTCTGGGTTGAGCAGGTGATTCTTCAGTGCCGTCACGCAGCGCTCCGTGGCTTCGAGCGACTGGCCGATGGCGGCAAAGGCCCCATGGCGTTGGAGTTCCTGGGCTGCAGAGAGCGCCAGGCGATGGGCGTGGAGTTCCGGTGTGAGCTTTTTGCTGACGGTGCCAGGGGTACAGCCGCAGCGCTCCGCATTTGGCCGGTTGCTGAGCCCGTCCCCATAGCCCTGCCACAGACAGTGCACCAGGGACGGATTGGTGCCGGAAGACGCCAGAACGGTGGGTAGATAGGCATCCATCGCCCGCTTCAGGGCGGCGTCAATCAGCCGTCGCTGCTCCGCCGCCGGGAGCTGATCAGCTTCCAGTTCCTCCAGCGAATCATGGCTTCCGGCGACGAGGTGCTCGCTGCCTTCATCGAAGGGCTGGAACGCCCCGCGAGGACCGACCAGGAAACTTCGGACGGCCTGGGCCACGGCGCTCAGATCATCAGCGAGCACGGGCGTGGAGACCTCCCGGGACAGCTGCTGGAGGAAATCGGCACTCGGCCGCCAGCCGCTGCTGCGACCGGTGGCAGCAAGAAACGCTTCCTTGGCCTGTCGGTAGAGCGGTTGATAGGCCTTGAGCAGGGCCACGGCCTGGTCCGGTTGAAGACTGCCGCGCCCATACAGCGACCAGGCCTCACGGACGCGCTTCCCGGAGCTGTCGGCCAACAGGGACCAGTCGGACTTGAGCAGCAGGCCATGCTCTTTCAGATAGGCCTTGAGTTCCCCGCAGGCCTGGATCCTGAGCTTCGTCCAATGGGGGAGGCCGCAGAAGCCTGGCTTGAACGTGCGGAGGACTTCGACCAGCAGGAAGGGTTCGTGCCGGATAGCCGGAGTGGCCGCCTCTCGCTGCACCTGCGGCGAGGCGTAGGGGTAGAGGTCACCGCGGTCGTCCAGCACCAGTACGGCCATCTCGAGGAGGTCGAGCCCATAGGAGGTCGCATAGCGGCGATGGAAGCTCCGCAAGGCTCTCACCGCCGGGTGGCTGACCCGGCAACGCAGACACACCAGGGCCTCCTGGTCACCCTGGTCACGGCAGGCGGCCAACAGGCGCAGATCTGTGGCGTCGTCGGGGACCGCCTCCTCCAGGCCGTGGCGCGCCATGGCTTGAGCGGAGTGCCGGGGGCGGAGGGTGCCGATGACCAGCCCCCCAGACTGGAACCCGCCAGGGTGGGCGGCCTGGGCAGGCACAAGCGCCTTGAGTGCGTCGTAGCTGTCGCTGTCGTCCAGATCCAGAGGCCTCACCCAAGACACATTCTGCCGGCGACGGGCTGAGTCTGTAAAGCTGAGTCGATGCATCAGTCACCAGGATTCAAAAGTCAGTTGATAGCCGCCGATCTGCCAGAGAGCCTCGTGTACATTCTCATTCCTGACAGATCGGCAGGGATTTGCTATCAGGAACAACGGTCGGCCGATGCGTGAGATCCATTCATCCGGACAGCAGCCATGCACCAGTCCAAGCCAAGCCTGAACAGATGGTGCTCCCTGGGTTCCATCGTGCTGTTGGCTGTGCTGAGCAAGGAAGCAACCCCATCACCGGCCATCGCCAGGCAGAAGCTGGATGGTTCTGCTGCGGTGAGTGTTCAGCAGCCAAACGGACGTGCCAACGCAGCGGCCACTCCCACACGTGCCCTGCCCGAGCAGGTGCAGGCTTGGCTGGCAGAGGCGGAAGCGTTGAGCGCCAAGGGCGCGCATCAACAGGCAACGATCCTCCGGCAGCAGATTCTCTTGTGGTCAGAAAGGAGTCGCGGGCCGGATCACCCCGATACTGCCCGTTTCCTCGGAGACCTGGGCGTCTCCCATGCTCGACAGGGAGCGTATGACAAAGCAGAACCCTTGTTAAGACGAGCGGTTGACATCAATCGCCAACGTCTTGGCAATAACCATCCCTATACGGGATCCGCCCTGGGGAACCTCGGAGGCTTGTTTGTTCTCCAAGGAGCCTATAGAGAGGCCGAGCCACTTCTCGTTCAAGCTGCAAGGATTTGGGAGCAGGCTCTCCGTCGTAAACAGAAGATCTCACCCATAGAGTTCAGCGCTCTGCTGCAGGCCAAAGGTGCGCTGGCCCAACTCTATTTTTATCAGGGTGACTATGAGAAGGCACAGCCACTGTTGGAGACAATCGTCGCTAGTCGAGTCAAAGTCTTTGGTGAGTCGAATCCTGAAACCGCACAGGCGATCGAGATGCTGGGCACCTTGTACATGATGCAGGGATCCATCCCCATGGCTGAAATGCTGCTTCCGCGTGCTCTCAGTATTCATCAGAAGACACTAGGGGCTGACCATCTCAGGACCGCTCGCTCAATGGATAGTCTCGCACGATTAAGCCGCCGCAAAGGAAATCTAAAGGCTGCTCAGGACCTTCTAGAGGAATCGCTGAGGATCAAAGAGGCTGCTCTTGGAGCCGATCATCTTGAATCAGCATCGGTGGCCAGTGATTTGGGTATGATCTACCATCAGCAAGGTCTTTATCGCCAAGCGGAGCAATTTTTGGCACGGGCTCTCTTGGCTAGGCAGAAGTTGTTGGGAAGCCGTCATCCTCAAACCGCCGACTCCTTTAACAACCTAGCTTTGGTCTATTCCCAGACAGGCAGACTCGCTAGGGCTACAGAACTGTTTGCGGAAGCCCTGAAGACAAGTGAATCACTCCTGGGCCCAACCCATCCAGGTACGACCATTGTCTTCGCCTCCCTTGGCGCGGTGTATGGGGCGATGGGTGATGTCGAGCAGAGCATTGCATTCTTTCAACGGGCTGTTGAGGGTGAAACGCTCTATCTGCGCCGCCAGATCCCATTGCTGCCGATCAAAAGGCGTCAGGATCGGGTCACGGAGGTTGGAGGAGCTTGGGAAGCTGCGATTGGATTGGCTGAACGATCATCCTCTGCATGGCCCCTTGCCCTGTTCACTCGGCTCAACCGTCAAGGCCTTTTGCAGGACCTGGAGCTTCATCAAGCATTGCTGATACGCCATCCCGCCCATCGCAAAGCTGCTGAACAGATAGACTCTGTGTCTACGAAGTTGGCATCAATAGCAACTCCGCCTCAGCAACGGGAAGCGTTGCAACTCAAAAGGCTTCAACTTGAGCAGCAACTCTACCGGCAGTTGCCCCAACTCAAACCAACGCTTGTTTCCACACAGGACATTGCCAACGTCCTTCCCGCTGATGGTGTGCTGGTTGAGTTTCAGAGATACCGTCCGTTCAACGTCGGGATGATCGGCGGTCAACCCTCCTGGGGGGAAGCACACTACATAGCGTTGATATTGAAGCCCAACGGAACCATCCAGGCAGTTTCGCTGGGCAGAGCCTCCGTGATCGACACGGCGATCACAAGGATGCACACAAGCCTTGAACAAGCCACAGCCGATGCTCCATCGCAGCTTGCCGAAGTCCGCCGGCTGGTGGTTGATCCCATTCGACCACATACGAGAGGCTCCAGCCGCTGGTTTCTCTCCCCCGACGCAGAGCTCAATAGGATTCCTTTTTTGGCCCTGCCCAGTGAATCTGCTGGGAGCAATCCCCTCAGCGAGCAGGTCAAGATCAAGATCCTTACGACCGGCCGTGATTTGCTGCGGCTGCAACAGCCACCCATGCGAGGGCACGGGAAGTTGGTGATGGCTGACCCCGATTTTGACAGGCCTGGGTCCGGGGTTCCCTTCTCCAATGCGAACGCGGCCAAACACCAAGCCCAACGGCGATCCACGGATCTATCCGCGACCAGATGGCAGCGGCTGAAGGCAACACAAGGTGAAGGGACGGCGGTGGCGGCGATGCTCTCGACCACGGCTATTTTCGGTACGGATGCCTCTAGCCTGACTTTGCAGCGGATGCAACCTGCCAGGATCGTCCATGTGGCCACTCATGGCTTTTTTCTGCCTGATCGGGCTCCATCCAGTACCGCCGGCAGCCAATCGGGTGAGCCGCGCTTTGGTCTGCTCGAACCTTTGGTGAAGCAGGAGCCGATGCTCCGCAGCGGGATCGTTCTTGCTGGTGCAAACTATCCAGCCGCCAACAGTCTGGATGATGGCTACTTGACCGCCGCTGAAGCAACATCACTGCCTCTGCACGCCACGGAACTCGTCGTTCTCTCTGCCTGTTCTACGGGTCAGGGTGAGGCGCGTACCGGCGAGGGTGTGTATGGCCTGCAGCGTGCCCTTGCTGTGGCCGGTGCACGATCAACACTTCTCTCCCTATGGAAAGTGGATGATCAGGCAACCAGGGAGTTCATGGTACGGTTCTATCAACTGCTGAAACAAGGACATGGTCGCCTTGACGCGCTTCAACGCGTTCAGGCGGAGTTCCGTTTGAACCCGAAGCAACCCGAATGGAGGCATCCCTACTATTGGGCAGCCTGGCAACTCAATGGGGACTGGAAGCCTATCCAAGGATTGTGATCATTGCCTGCAGCCCTGACAGATGGGGGAGACATTCTTTGCCGAATGCTGTTTGGGTCAGGCATAAGGAATTGTTTCTGCTTTGTGCACATCCCCACCATCTAGCACCTGTAAACGGCCATAGCGGGTATTGCTATTCACGAATAGCTGCAAATTCTGAAGGCTTTCCCAGACACAGGGGGCCGCGAAGGCATTCAGAAGAGCGAACTGCACACCATTGCTACCGCGGTAGCATACGGCTTCTGTAGCCACCAGGAAAGCTGGAACATGCAAACTCACCAAAACTGCAGGGGCTAGAAGGGGGCGGCTAATGAATCTCTGGGCAACGATTCGTGGAGAGAGCAAGAGGGCATACAATGTTCAGAGTTGGCCTGTTTAGGTGATGGCCGAGTCTCGCTAGTAAGGTTTCAACTCTTTGGATCCTAAGACGCTAAGTCTTCGATCACTTGGCGGTGATTCCTCTGGCTGGTGAGTACTTCTCACCTTCCAAGCACCCTCGCTCACCCATCTACTTTTTCCATCGTTTCCTGAGATTGGACGCCAACCCTTTGCCAACAGCCAAGTTTGCTACAAAGATCGTGCGTCCCCTTCCCCATAGTCTCAGCGGATGGCTCAGGCCCATGGGATCCGTCAGGAGGCTGGCGTTCTGGATACCTACTGTTCTGGCCGCCGCCAGCCTTTCCTCGGCATGCAAGGCGAGCTCCAGCACGGACACATCCGGCGGAGGTGATGAGAGCCTATGGATCAGCGAAGCAGAACCTCCTGTCCACGGCGAGGCGAAGCCCTTGCCAAAGGGTGTTACTCCAGAACGTGAATCGCCACAGAATGTGGCGTTTACCTTTACGGCCTTTGGCGACGCGGGGTGGGCCAAGTCCCACTCTCCACGCCCCGTTTATCGGGCGGGATTCAAGCGATCGTTTCTTGCCTTCAGCCGGCCAGGTAACATTCTTGGTGATATCAGCTACATCAACTGGGAAACCAGTGTCGGACGCCGGTGCGATACCTTCTGGTCCAAGCCATCGGCCACCAGGTTTGCCTTCCTGACCCGGCCCGAAGAGCTGGAAGACGTTGTTCAAGTCGGCTTTAATCTCATTGGATTGGCCAATAACAATAGCTATGACTGTATCCGTTCTCCTGAAGGCAATGGCCCTATCCAATCCTACGGCCACCTTACTCGCATCCTGCAGAACCTTCGCCAAAAGGGTACGGTGGCTCTGTTCAGTGGGGTCTTCCTCACCCCTGACCATGAAGCGCCACAGGTCGACTTTCCGGTGGCTGGAGGTCAGGTGCCTGTGCGATTCCTCAGCGCCTATGTTGGCGGAGATGCCAAGCACTGCCGCCACATTGTTTGTGATCGGAACTTAGACCAGTTTTCTCCCGTGATGGCCAAGCATGCGGGATTGAGAGTCCTTGCGCTCCATAGCTGGGACCCTCGTAGCCATACACGACTCAAGGCTATCCTCCGCTCTTGGCTTGAAAAGGGCTTGGTCGATATTGCGATCGGGTCGGGCCCCCACGTCGCTGAGTCTGTGAAGGTGATCCAGACGCCTAGGGGCTCGGGGGTCCTCGCAACGAGTCTGGGCAACTTTATCCATCCAAGCCTCCTTCCCCAACCCAACAACATCGCCCTTCGCGCCAGGTGGACCTATGACCCAACTAGGCAGGTCCTCCGGCTGCACAATCTAAAGACCACAAAGGTCCGATGTGATGGAGAGATCTGTCGAAAGGGAAGGACTACCACAATAAGTCTCCCTAGTTTTGCCCGATGAGTATGAGGTTTTGCCAGGTATGGCAGATTCCAGCAGGGTCTGCAGCACCCGGATCACCCGCGACCCCTTTTGGTAGATCGTGGTGGTGTAGAAGTTGTCAATCGCCCTGCTCCACGTGCAGGCGCAGGTGTACCGTCCGGCTGCTGGCGGTAACGAACTTGTCGCGGATCTCCTCCAGCCGGCCCGCCACTATGGCGAACAGATAGGAGGGCTTGGGGAAGGGGTCGTCCCAGACGGCGTAATGGCGGGCTTCCCCGCCTGGCCCGGGCGGCAGCTCGCCGCTCCCGATGCCGTTGCCATTGGAGAGCAGCACCGGGCAGGTGTCCCGGTCGGCCTCGATCCGCACCCGGAAGCGGCTGAGCAGGTCGGGGCGATCCGGGAGATAGGTGATGCGGCGAAACCCTTCCGCCTCGCACTGGGTGGTGACCATCCCGCCGCTCACATACAGCCCTTTCAGGCTGGTGTTGGCCCGCGGATCGAGCCACACCGTGCTGGTGAGCACGAAGGGCCGCTGGGGCGGCTGCAGCACCAGCAGGCGGCCGTGCTCCAGCTGGAAAGCGTCGGCGGGCAGGGGAACGCCGTCGAGCTCCAGGGAACGCAGCTCAAGATCCACGCCCCTCAGCTCCAGCGGCCCGCCTGCACCAGGCCCGGGGAGGAACGCCAGTCGCGCCTCCACCAGGGCATGGTCGGCGAACAGGCGCACCGTCAGATCGGTGCGCTCGAGCCGGTAGGGCGCCGGACGGTAGTCGACGAGGTGGATAACAGTCATGGCAATAGTGAAGATGTAAAGGACAAGGAATGAGGACTATTTGAGGCTTACGTGGCGGATTGCTTCCTGATGGCGTCCTGAACCTTCTTCATGACGTCGGCCGGCACTTCCTTGGGGCAGATCTCAGCACCACCGATGACGGCCGAATTGAAGGCGCCGCGTCGCAGTTCCTTGATGGTGAGGGCCTTGGAGCCCACCTGTTGGATCTCACCCTTGTGCTTGAAGAGGAGCAGCTGGGCAATAGTTTCCCCCGCGATCCCCACCGACTTCTCGAAGTCGATGCCGGCGGCTCTAAGGATGCAGAAATTTACGGTGCCAATCCTGGTGTACAAACCCATCTCTATAGGAGTAGCGGCCAAAGCAACAACATGTGATTGAGAAGAATCGCCAAACATGTGCGTTGAATCCG
This sequence comes from Cyanobium gracile PCC 6307, assembly GCF_000316515.1. Taxonomy (NCBI): domain Bacteria; kingdom Bacillati; phylum Cyanobacteriota; class Cyanophyceae; order Synechococcales; family Prochlorococcaceae; genus Cyanobium; species Cyanobium gracile. The sequence continues at coordinate 316,391 of NC_019675.1, forward strand.
AAGTCGACCTAGGATAAATAGGAAAGGCAATTACGGGCTCATGAAGAATCCCCATAGAGGCAGAATCTGACTCCCCTCCGGCAACTGAAGTCGTTACGGCAATCTCCCAGCTAGGCAAAGAACGAAATTGCCTAGGAAGAACATATGAATTGTCTGAGGAGAGTCCTTCAATCGCTATTGGTTCATCCGGTTTAATCTTTGAGAGTGAGTTGCTACTATGGAAGTGGGCGGAACCGGTTGGTATTGGTGAGTGCAAGGACGCCGAGCCTCCGGCTCCTTGCCTTTTGATGGCCTCATTAACTTTCCTCATAACGTCCGCCGGCACCTCCTTTGGACAAAACTCTGCCGCGCCGAGCACGGATGAATTAATCGCGCCTCGGCGCAGCTCTTCGATGGTGAGAGCCTTGGAACCCACCTCCTGGATTAAACCCTTATGCTGGCCAAGGATCAACTGAGCAATGGTTTCGCCGGCCACTCCCACTGCTTGCTCGAAACTGAGGCCTGCAGCGCGGGAAATGCAGGTATTGACAGCACCTATTCGCGTGTACAAAGCCATTTGCTTTGGAGTTGCGAAACCAGTAATGGAATTCGAAGAGTTGCTTAAATCAGTTCTCTTGAAGCCCTCTCCGACAGTAGATTCCCGTTGGATGATTCCTGCAGAGATATCGCTCGGTTGAGATCTGTCTGATCGACCCACCCAATTTGTGTATGAAGAAATTGGTATGCCTTGGTTTGTATTTGTCTTGACAGCAACGCCAAAAACTTCCGTTAGCTTGGCATCGGTTTCACCTTGGCCATGAAGGCCAACGAGATGCCCATTGATGTTCAGCACCGAGCCTCCGCTCATGCCAGGAAGAGTGGAGTTGTCGTACAATAATTGGTACCCTCCAGGAAGCCTTTCGCTCGCATTGTTGATGATTGCTCCCCTTAGAAATCGAAAGATACGAGATGGGATAGCACTTGTTGAAGATGGGTAGCCAGAAACATAGACTGGGGCGCCAATCCGCAAATCACTTGTGTTGCCTGACTTGGCTAGCTGATAGTCAATGGTACTACTGAATGTTAGCTCTCCAAGATCTATATCGCCAACTCTTCGAATGCTTCCAGCTTCTACTGGATGTTGACGGCCATCAGAAGTATAAACAGACAGCTCTTCTCCAGGGTTCTGCCCGCTCACCACATGCCAGGCTGTCAGCACCGTGTAGCGATTTCCGACCCGCTTGACCAGAACTCCCGAACCTTGAGTTGCACCTTCTATACGCACTGTGATGGCTTGGGCGACCTTGGCGACAGCTTCTTCGCTCTGTGCCTGAGCGGGTGCCAAGGAGATCAGAGGTGCTCCCATTGACAGGGCAGAAATCAACACAGTCGACGGACTCGCTGGTAAAAGCAGCAGTGCGGATCCTATCGATGCCAACATTCTTTTCAACTCAGCTCCCTTTGTGGTAACGCCAGTGCTCTCGTTCACCAGACCTTGCTGCTTGCATTGCCAATTGGTGACGGCAGCCTTGGCATGCCACAGTCCAGTCCAACTAGGACGTTCTGCTCTGCAGCTTTTGGAGGCCGCAATGCCTTCAGAGCGCTCTGGATAGTTGGCCATGCAATGCCCAGGGACACCAACTCCAATTTATCGTTCAGCTGCTTATCCACTGCTTTGCCTTGCTGGGTCTTCCATTGTCCAGGCCAGAGCGGATTGGCATGGGCACCATTGATGCCGATCAGTTCACCGCCGACAAACACGGCGCCCCCGCTCATCCCCTTCTCCACGGCAGCGGTGTAGGCCAGATTAAAGCCTCCTTGCAGCGGCTTGCTAAGCAAAGGTACCAACAGACCCGATCGCTCAGTGTATGGCGGGCCATCGGGGTGCATCTGCAGGGGCGTTGGATACCCGGATGCGATCACCACCGACAGTGAGGAAGCATCCACAGGTTTCCGGTATAGCGCAGCCACCATCAACGGCCCCGTGCTGCTGTGCGGCAACCAGAGCAGGGCTAGATCCAACTCGCTTTGGTGCTTCGATTGGTTGGCGGGCATCACCAAGGAGGGCAGTACCTGTCGATCGGCTGTGACTATGCAAACTGCCGTCTGCCCATGCACCACATGACGGTTGGTGACCACCTATTGGCCGCCAGAGGCGCTGCCGATCACAACGCCAGAGCCAAGCTGCGCACCAGTTGGCTCACGCTGTAGGACAGTAACGGACTGCCGATAGGTCAGTGCTCTGACCCTTGAAGCTGGCTTATCGGGAGTAGCGCGTGTCCGAACTGGCGGTTGCTGCTCTGCAGCGAAGGTGCAGCTACCATCCCCTATCAACAGGGTTACGGTGAGAGTGCTGGCGCGACTTGTCAAAAGAGAGGGCGGGCTGGCTGGGATGTGGCCGGACTTGCACCATTGCTGGCCTTGCCCTGGGCCGTGTCTAGCAGCTCATCGAGGCTCACATACAACCGACTGTACGTCTCGTTCAGGGGACCACGCGCCTTGACCCGGATGTCAAGAAGATTCCTTAAGGTGGAGGTGGCATCTTGCCCAGGCTTGAGGGTGTAAAGCAGGCCATCACAGCCACTCCCTTTGCTGGTAGCGGTGCAGATCACCGGCAAGCCATTCATACGGCCGGTAGTGATGTAGGCCAGGCGGCCCTGCCTGAGGAAGCCGTTAAAGCGGTCTGAAACCTCCTTGCAGCGACGTTCCTGACTCCAGCCGGCATCGTTGAACACGCTGCTGGTCCAGCGGATCACAGGCACCTGCCGGCCGTCGGCGGTGACCACAATTGTGGCCGGGGCACCGGCAGCCTTACCACAGACAAAGCCACGAGCGGAGACACTGGCAGAAACCGGCTGTTGCGCCAAGCTGACGCCCCAGCCGCATGCCAGGGCAACCAAGCCTGAAAGGAGGGGTTCACGCTTCATAGCTATTTACCAATCGTGTTCCAAATGTAGCTTGTCACGGCTGTTGTTCGTTCACATACCCAAATCAGAACAGCGGCTGGTCACGGTAGGCAGGCTCTTCTCGTGGGGCACTGGGTAACTGTGGCGTGGCTGGTAGTTGTGGGGCTGGCCTTGCCGCAGGTTTGCTCCAGGCAGGTTGTGCCGGCTGTGCGGGTTCGGCCTCGGGCATCGCTGGTGTGGAGATTTACTGATCCAGCGCATTGAGTTGTCTCCGTAACCGCTTTGCCTGGTTGGCTGAAAAACTGCGGGGAGGGATCTGATTCAACGCCTGCCGTGCCGTCTCCAGCTCACTATGGCGTGCATCACGGCCAACTGTTTGAGCGGCATCCAGCGCCTCAGAAGCACGTTGTAGCTGGATGAGGTCAGCTACCTCCTCCGCCAGGATTTCCCGGGCTTGCCTGGCTGTTATCTGCAGTTGCTCACGCTGCTTGTGCTGTGCAGAGGTCAGGCTGAGACCGCTAAGTTTGAGCAGCTCACGCTCCAGCTGCTCGGTCGCCTGGCGGTAGTCGGCAAGGCCCTTGGCGCGGCGAAGATCCTGTTCAGCCTTACTGCCAGCTTGGAGAGCTTGTTCCAAGGCAGGTTGAGCAGGTCGATCTGGGCAGAGCCCCAGGGGCCTACAGAGCTGCGGACTATTGAGTGACAACATGGCGCCTGCCGGCCAAAACAGCTCTCCCAGCAACGCCGGCCAGAATCGGCATGCGCTTTCGCGGAGGGGCAGTGACTTTGCGTTGCAGGGCTGGAGGCTCGAAAATCGGCTGTTGAGCAGAGCTTTCTACTGAGACACGGATCGGCATACCACCGTCCCTTCCCATGGAGCCCCCCCGTCTTTTCTCTGCAGTGGTATGCGGGTCACAAGATCCACTGGGAAGGTCCAGGAATCCGGAAAGCATCTCAACGAGGGCCTCGATCACCTGGAGCGAGAAGGTCGCTTGCATCGACTGCAGGAGAGCATTGCGCTCCAATGAACCACTACCACTGCCAGCTTTCCTGGTAAGGCTGCGGAATCCGGGCCGCGACACCAGATCCTTCAAGGGAAGGGCCAGCTCTCCATTGTTTCCCACTAGATCAGACACAACAGCCTGAAGGGACGCAGAAGGGGGCAGATCATCAGCGAGCTGGCGCACGTATGCCGCCAGTCGACCACCAACCGCCCTGTACTGGCTGCGTTGCTCGGGTGTCACGAGGCTCCTATATCCCAGCTAGAGATTGGCACCCAGAGTGGGTCCGGGCGTCGGGGCGTTGACCAAACAGCAGAACAACATGATTTTAGGTACAGTTTCAGCGCCTTGGGTTCGTCCCTAAAAACTTCAGGTGTACCTATTTTGTTCCCGAGCCACCCCCTGCCTGCTTCCTGATATCGCTGAGAATGCTATCCACATCTTTTCTCCAAGCAGGAGAGAGCGACTTACCGCAGATGGCCTCAACCCTTGGGACAATCTGAACAACGGCTCCGTTGAGGAGTTGTTCTGGGGTCAATTTGTTGGGATTGCCTGTCACGAGGAAGCCATGTCTCTGTGCCAGGACGCTTCCAACCATTTGGGCATTAGCACTGAGGGATTCTTTGAATGGCTGTTTCAGCTCAGACAAGGTGCACATGTTGATGGCCGCCATGGCCATGTAGGTCGTGATCTCGTCATCCGTTGCTGGCTTCGTTGGGGGAGGAGTCGCCCTGGGAGTCGCGGGCGGGCTTGCCTGTGCCAGTTCAGCATTGGCTGATGGGCTTGCCGACAGATACAGGCCAAACAAGGTAAGTGTGACGAGGAAGCGCTTGGCAAGCATTTTGGTTCCTACTGGGCTTCTTGATCATCCTCTATCGCTGGCCTGGGGCTCCTGACGTGGGCCGGTTGCCGATGGTGACCACGGCTGCCGCAGTTTCGCCCCATGCACCGTTCCATGCAGCGGCCCAGCCGCCGGGGCCCCGGCCCTGACAGCGATTAACCGATCGGCTCTCCCGCCGCCTCCAGCCGGATCTCGTGGTGGAGCTCCACCAGCTCGAGGCTGCCGTGGCGCCAGGTGTGGATCGAGCGGGAGCGGTAGCGGTCCTGGTCGACGAGGCGGATCTGTTCGAGCACTTCCCAGTCGTCGTAGTGGGACTGGAACGCCATGGTGTGCTCATCGATCTGGCGGATCTGGCTGACCGTGGGGGCCCCCGCCAGGTAGCCGCAGCTGCGCCGCAGCTGGTGACCGCACAGCCAGGCCTCCATCGTCCCCTCGGGCCGGTAGTCGGGTTTGCTGTCGAAGAACGGCTGCTGCCCCTCCGCCCACCAGGTGAACCGGTAGCCCTCATCCCCGTCCACCAGTTCGCTGTGGACCTCGATGCGCAGGTTCATGTCCACCCGCAGCACCGCGTCGTCCTCGGTGAAGAAGTAGGTGCGTCGCGACCGCCACAGCCCCAGGTTGCGGGCGAACCAGCGCCGCAGGCTGCTGTCGAGCCGGATGCGGCTCTGCACGGGGGAAACCCTGGAGAGACCGGGCTGGGTCGGTGTGGTCATGGCGGGCCCACCCAGGCTCACGGACGCGATCTCTGAAGTCCTAGCGACGTTTCCGGGTTCTGCCCAAAACCCCATAAGGTTGGGGGCGTTGCCGCATGCCTGCCTTTGCCGGTCCTGGGGGAGCCCGATGTCCCGCCCACCTCGCCGCCCACCTCGCCGGCGTCGGCGGTGGCCGAGGCCGTCACCGCCACCGGTGAGGCCCAGAAACCGCTCAAGCTGCTGCTGGTGGCGGCCCGCCATCACATGGCCTCCGCCGATCTGAGGGCCCTGCTGGCCTTCCTGAACTCCGAGGAGTGCACCTGCAAGCTGTCCCTCCAGGTGGCCGATCCGGCCGACCACCCCGAGTTGCTCGAACTGCACCGGCTGGTGGCCACCCCGGCCCTGATCAAGCTCGATCCCTTGCCCAAGCAGGTCTTCGCGGGCAACACCCTGGCCCAGCAGCTGCGCATCTGGCTGCCCCGCTGGCAGCAGATGGAGGTGGTCACCACCCTCGGGCTCAGCCTGCGGCCGGCGGAGATCGACGGCAGCCGCAGCCAGCGGGAGGTCCAGCTCGAGGACCAGCTGCTGGTGCTGCGTCAGGAGAACGAAACCCTGATCGAGCGGCTGGGCGTCCAGGAACGGCTGCTGCGCATGGTGGCCCACGAGCTGCGCACCCCCCTCACCGCCGCCAAGCTGGCCCTGCAGAGCCACGCCCTGGGCCAGATCGACGAGAGCCGCTTCCGCGACGTGCTCAACCGCCGGCTCGACGACATCGAGGCCCTCTCCAGGGACCTGCTGGAGGTGGGCACCACCCGCTGGGAGGCCCTGTTCAACCCCCAGCGCCTCGACCTGAGCCAGGTGGCGGCCGAGGCCATTCTGGAGCTGGAGAAGCTCTGGGTGGGTCGGGGCCTGCAGCTGGTCACCGACATCCCCGCCGACCTGCCCGACGTCCACGCCGACCAGCGGCGCATGCGCCAGGTGTTCCTCAACCTGCTGGAGAACGCCCTCAAGTTCACCCCGGACGGTGGCAAGGTGAGCCTCAGCCTCATGCACCGCACCAGCCAGTGGGTGCAGGTGAGCATCTGCGACAGCGGGCCGGGCATTCCCCGCGAGGAGCAGCACCGCATCTTCCAGGACCGGGTGCGGCTGCCCCAGACCTCCGGCACCACCTCCGGCTTCGGCGTGGGCCTGTCGGTGTGCCGCCGCATCGCCGAGGTGCACGGGGGCCGCATCTGGGTGGTGTCCGAGCCGGGTGAGGGCGCCTGCTTCAACTTCACCGTGCCGGTCTGGACCGGCCAGAGCTCCCCGGAACCGGACCGTTCCGCCCCCGGCCGGTCCGCCGCCGAGGACCTTCCTTGACGAAGGGTCCCTCCGGCCCGTAGCGTCCAGCACATCAGATCGGCGTCAAGCCGGCTGTGGCCTCGCCCCCATCGTCTAGAGGCCTAGGACACCTCCCTTTCACGGAGGCGACAGGGGTTCGAATCCCCTTGGGGGTATGCATCGGTTCCGGGCTCGGGACGATTTCGTCCTGACCCGCGCCTTTTTCTCAGATGGGTGCTGTTCAGAAGCTCCCAGGGCATGTCGCTGGCCTCAGGGCCTGATGGCGAAGCGCCTCAGAGTTGCTGGGCGCGGCGCTGGGCTTCCCGCTGCACGCCCCGCAGGTTGCTGGCCAGATCCTCCTTGAGCCGCTGCTCGATCAGGCCGATCGGCATGCCCGGCTTGCCCTGCACGGTGAGGTCGTAGAGGAGCCAGGTGCTGGTGTCGTCGGCGCCCACCTGCCAGACGCCCTGGAAGCAGCGGAAATCACCCTCCAGCATCCGGAAGGCCAGGCGGCCCTGCTCCGGCTCCTCGTTCAGCTCCAGCTGGACGCGGGCACTGAAGCGCAGACCGCAGAACTGCTGGGTTCCCACCTGCTCCAGGGCCACCAGGTTGCCGCGGCGCCAGAGCTGGCGGGAGCTGGCCAGGTTGGGGATGAAGCGGTCGAGGTGGTCGTAGTCGGTGAGCACCGCCCAGATCCACTCAGGGGCGAGATCAAGGCGAAGCTGCACCGCCAGGCGCCGAGTGCCCTGGGGGAGACGCTCCATCTCCTGCTGAATCGTGTCGAGGGCGCAACTGGCCTCTCTGGCGACCATGGCCTCGTTTGACGGGAGGTGCACGGGGCTGGGAAACGACGCCAGAAGCTGTGCCAAGACGGATCGGAGCTCGCTCGGGGCTTGCGTGAGGGTGGCAGCGGTCGGCACCGGGAATGGTGCGACGGAACACAAACTAACCGGTGTGTCCGGATTCCGGTCAACGAATCCGCACCGAGGGGGTGTGGGCCGAGTTCTCTATGATCGGCCCGATTTTCGGCTCCGACGCCCGCATGCGTGTTTCCACCGGCAAGGCCACCCAGTCCGACGGCCGCATGTTCACGGTTGTGGTCGAAGGCTTCGGCGTCGGCGTGCAGCGGCGGGCCGAGCGGCGGATCACCGTGCCCTTCCCCCAGCTGCAGCGCCTGATGCAGACCATCGCCCAGCAGGGCGGTCGCATCAAGGCCGTGACCGCCGAGGAGGTCCCCGCAGACTCCGCCTCCCCGGCCGCCTCTGACGCTGCCGTCTCCGACCCCCCGGCCGCCACCTCCACCCCCGCCAAGAAAGCCCCCGTGAGCCACGCCGACGTCCCGGTCAACCTCTACAAGCCGAAGGATCCCTTCATCGGCACCGTCACCGGTAACTACAGCCTCCTGGCCGAGGGGGCCATCGGCCGGGTGAACCACATCACCTTCGACCTCTCGGAAGGCAACCTCCACTACGTGGAGGGTCAGAGCATCGGCATCATTCCCGATGGCGAGGACGCCAACGGCAAGCCCCACAAACTGCGTCTCTATTCGATCGCCAGCACCCGCCACGGCGACAACTGCGAGGGCGGCACCGTCTCCCTCTGCGTCCGCCAGCTCCAGTACGAGAAGGACGGCAGCACCATCAACGGCGTCTGCTCCACCTTCCTCTGCGACATCGAACCGGGCGCCAAGGTGAAGATCACCGGCCCGGTCGGCAAGGAGATGCTCCTGCCCCCCGATGAGGACGCCAACATCATCATGCTGGCCACCGGCACCGGCATCGCTCCGATGCGTGCCTACCTGCGCCGCATGTTCGAGCCGTCCGAGCGCGCCAAGAACCCCGAATACCAGTTCCGCGGCAAGGCCTGGCTGATCATGGGGGTCCCCAAGACGCCCAACCTCCTCTACGAGGACGACTTCCAGCGCTACCTGACCGAGTACCCGGAGAACTTCCGCTACACCAAGGCCATCAGCCGCGAGCAGCAGAACCCCAGCGGCGGCCGGATGTACATCCAGGACCGCGTCACCGAGCACGCCGATGAGATCTTCTCCCTGATCGAGGATCCCAAGACCCACGTCTACATGTGCGGTCTGCGCGGCATGGAGCCCGGCATCGACGAGGCCATGACGGCCGCCGCCGCCGCCAAGGGCCTCGACTGGAGCGAACTGCGGCCCCAGCTCAAGAAGGCCGACCGCTGGCACGTCGAGACCTACTGACCCTGGCCCCGGACCCGTCCCCGCCTGTGCCCCAAGGCCCGCCTCTGGCGGGCTTTTTCATGGGCGACGATCCGAGAATGCACACACCGGCCGGCTCCCTGCGGCGGCGATGCAGCGGGATGTCGGGGCAGCCGTTAAACCAGGGTGATCGGACGCCCTCCCCATGACCGCCATCCTCACCAACCCCCTGCGGGTGGGTCTGCGCCAGGAGCGGGTGATCTCGCCCCAGTGCATCGTCATCTTCGGGGCCAGCGGTGATCTCACCCACCGCAAGCTGATTCCGGCGCTGTTCGAGCTGTTCCGCCAGAGACGGCTGCCGAGCGAATTCGCCGTGCTCGGCTGCGCCCGGCGCCCCTGGAGTGACGAGGAGTTCCGCGAGAAGATGGGCGCCGCCCTGGCCGATGAGATCGCCTCCCATCGCACCGCCTGGGAGCAGTTCGCCCAGGGCCTCTTCTACGAGCCGGTCGACCTGCAGCAGAGCGAGCACCTGGTGCGCCTCGGCCAGCGCCTGGAGAGCATCGACCGGCTGCGGGCCACCCGGGGCAACCGCACCTTCTACCTCTCCGTCTCGCCGGAGTTCTACGGCAGTGGCTGCCGCGCCCTGGCCGGTGCCGGCCTGCTGGCCGATGCCGAGCGCAGCCGGGTGGTGATCGAGAAGCCCTTCGGCCGCGACTACGCCAGCGCCCAGGCCCTCAACAAGGTGGTGCAGGCGTGCGCCAAGGAAAGCCAGGTGTTCCGCATCGACCATTACCTGGGCAAGGAAACGGTCCAGAACATCCTGGTGCTGCGCTTCGCCAACACGATCTTCGAGCCGATCTGGAACCGCAACTACATCTCGAGTGTCCAGATCACTGCGGCCGAAACCGTGGGGGTGGAGGAGCGGGCCGGCTACTACGAGTCGTCCGGCGCCCTGCGGGACATGGTGCAGAACCACCTCACCCAGATCCTGGCCCTCACCGCCATGGAGGCTCCGGGCCGCTTCGATCCGGAGGCCATCCGCAACGAGAAGGCCAAGGTGCTGCAGTCGGCCAGCCTGGCCAACGAGGCGGAGCCCTGGAAGTGCTGCGTGCGGGGCCAGTACGCCGCCGGCGGCAGCATGGCCCGGCCCCTGCCCGGCTACCGCCAGGAGCCGGGGGTGAACGCCAACAGCACCACGGAAACCTATGTGGCCATGAAGGTGGCCATCAACAACTGGCGCTGGCAGGGGGTGCCCTTCTACCTGCGCACCGGCAAGCGGCTGCCGAAGCGCCTCAGCGAGGTGGTGCTCACGTTCCGTGAGGCCCCGGTGCACCTTTTCGACGCCGCCGGTGGCGCCCCCACCCCCAACCAGCTGATCCTGCGCATCCAGCCCGATGAGGGCGCCGAGTTCAAGTTCGAGGTGAAGGCCCCCGGTTCCGGGATGCGCAGCCGCCCGGTCGACATGGCCTTCAGCTACGACGAATCCTTCGGTGAGCCCTCCGACGAGGGCTACGTGCGGCTGCTCGCCGACGCCATGCTGGGCGATCCCACCCTGTTCACCCGCAGCGACGAGGTGGAGGCGGCCTGGCGGCTGTACACCCCGCTGCTGGCGCTGATCGAGGAATCCCCCTGGCAGCTGCCGGTCCAGCCCTACGAAGCCCGCACCTGGGGGCCGGCCGCCGCCGATGGCCTCCTGGCCAGCGACGGCCTGATCTGGCGGCGTCCCTGAGACACGGCTCCAGGGCCCCGCGCCCCTTCCCTTCCGCAGCCCTGCGACTCCTGCCCCCCCTCCCGCGCCCATGGCTCCCCAGCTCACCCTCCAGGCCCCCCTCGATCTGCCGCCCGAGGAGGTCAACCCCTACCTGCACCGCCTCTGGACCCATGATCTGGAGGGCTCCACCGGGGCCGCCACCTTCACCCTGGTGGTGTGGGAGCCCTCCTGGCTGGAGCAGCAGATGGTGCGCATCGGCCGGGTCGACGGGCCGATCACCGGCCTGCTGCGCGAGGAGCTGCTGGAGGCGGCCCGCCTGGCCGTGCCCGAGACCGGTCTGCCGTACAGCACGGCACCCATGGATCCCCGCCTGGCCTGGGCCATCGGCCAGAAGGAGGGGCACCACCGCACCGAAGACCTGCGCGGCCAGTTCGTCGAGAGCGCCATCAGCGCCCACATGCCCCGGCGCCTGATCACCCTGGCCCCCACCCTCGACCCGGGCCATCCGCTCGAGACCCTGGTGGCGGCCTACTGCCCCCTGCCGGAGGAGGGGGGCGCCGGCGCCGCCTGCGGCGACGTGGTGGTGCTGCGCGGCGGCATGGGCGCCCTCAAGCAGAGCCTCGATCTGATCGGCTCCCTTGTGGACGACTCCCTGCCCTGCTGGGTGTGGTGGAACAGCAGCCTGGATGAGCCCTCCGAGATGCTGGAGGCCCTGGCGCCGGTGCCCCGGCGGCTGGTGATCGACAGCTCCCTCGGGGAGCCGCGCCGCTGCCTCGACCTGATGCTGGCCCGGATCAGCGCCGGTCAGGCCGTCAACGATCTCAACTGGCTGCGGCTGCGCACCTGGCGCGAATCCCTGGCCATGGTGTTCGATCCCCCGTCCCGCCGCGATGCCCTCGGCCACGTGGTGCAGCTCGACATCGATGTGGAGGGGGACCACCCGGTGAAGGGGCTGCTGCTGGCCGCCTGGATCGCCGACCGCCTCGGCTGGCACCTGATCACCAGCTACGCGGTGGAGGTGGACGGGCCGGGCCCGGGGATCACGGCGGAGTTCGAGCGCACCGACGGGGTGGCGGTCCAGTTCACCCTGATGCCCGTGCCCATGGGCGCGCCCAAGACCCACCCCGGCGCCATCGTCGGCATGCGGCTGATCTGCGAACCCCAGCAGCGCCCGCCCCTGTGCGTGATTCTCTGCTCCGAGTCCGGCGGCTGCATGCGGCTGGAGTCCGGTGGCATGGCCAGCATGGAGCTGGCGGAGGGGGTGGTACCCCTGCCGGAGGAGAGCGAGGAGATGGAGATGGCCCGCCTGCTCTCGGGGGGCCACGATTCCACCTCACCGCTGCTGGCGGCGGCCGCCCCGCTGGCGGCGAGCCTGCTGCCAGGCTGAGGCACCTTCCGCCGGAGCGGCCGATGCCGCCGACCGCATGAGCTGCCTGATCGCGGCCCCCTGCAGCGGCAGCGGCAAGACCCTGCTGAGCCTCAGCCTGGCGGCCGTGGCCCGGGCGCGGGGGGAGACCATCCAGCCCTTCAAGGTGGGACCCGACTACCTCGACCCCCAGCTGCTGGGGGCGGTGGCGGGCCGGCCCTGCCGCAACCTCGATCCGCTGCTCTGCGGCGAGGAGTGGGTGCGGCGCAGCTACCGCTGGCATGGCGGCCGGGCCGGACGGGTGCTGGTGGAGGGGGTGATGGGCCTGTTCGACGGCCGCGGGGCCGGCAGTGAGGGCAGCTCCGCCGCCGTGGCCGCCCTGCTGGGGCTGCCGGTGGTGCTGGTGGTGGAAGCGTCGCGCCAGGCCGGCAGCCTGGCGGCCCTAGTGCGCGGCTTCCGCGACCACGGCCCGCCCCGGGTGACCCTGGCCGGGGTGGTGCTGAATCGGGTCGGAAGCGAACGGCACCGGCGCCTCCTGGCCGAGGCCCTGGCCGCCATCGAGGTGCCCCTGCTGGGGGTGCTGCCCAGCCACCCCAGCCTGGAGCTGCCCTCCCGCCACCTGGGCCTGCTCACCCCCGGGGAGCTGGGGGATCTGGGCGAACGCCAGCGGATCTGGGCCGCTCTGGCCGAGGAGCACCTCGACCTGGCGCGGCTGTGGCCGCTGCTGGCGCCGCCGGCGCCGGCTCCGGAACGGCGTGATCCGATCCGCTGGTGCCTCGACGAGGTCCCGCCGGAGCCGGCCGCCGCCGGGGCTGCGGCGGGGTCCGCCCTGGGTGATGGAGCCGGCGGGGCCGGAACCCCCCTGCCCGTGGCGATCGCCAGCGATGCCGCCTTCCATTTCCGCTACCCGGAAGCCCAGGAGCTGCTGCAGGCCTGCGGCCTCAGCCCCGTGCCCTGGAGCCCCCTGGCCGACGATCCCCTGCCGCCGGACTGCCGGGCGGTGCTGCTGCCCGGCGGCTACCCCGAACTCCATGCTGCCCGCCTGGCGGCCAGCCGCCGCAGCCTCGGATCCCTGCGGGCCGCCGCCCGGGGCGGCCTGCCGATCGTGGCCGAGTGCGGCGGCCTGCTGCTGCTGGGTCGGGAGCTGGAGGATCCGGACGGCCTGCCCCACCCCATGGCCGGGCTGCTCCCCTTCCGCGCCCGCCGGGGGCCCCTCAGCCTCGGCTACCGCCAGGCGGTGCCGGAGGTTGACGGGCTGCTGGTGCGCCGCGGTGAATCCCTCTGCGGCCATGAGTTCCACCGCTGGCAGCTGCTGCCCCAGCCCTCCGGCGGCGACGTGTTGGCAGAGGCCCAGAGCCTGTGGCAACTTGAAGGCTGGGGATCACCCGGGAGGATCGAAGGATGGAGCGCCCCGACCGTTCACGCCACCTGGCTGCACCTCCACTGGGCTGGATGCCCGGCGATTCCCTCGAGACTGGCCAGATCCGCCGCCAGCGCCGTGCCGCTGCCGAGGAACGCCGTTTCCTGCAACCCAGTCTCCGGGTGACGGCCACGCCCCAGGAGCGCTGGCGCATGAGCGTGCGCGGTCTGGTGCAGGGGGTGGGTTACCGGCTGGGTTGCCGCCAGAAGGCCATCGACCTGGGCCTCAGCGGCTGGGTGCGCAACCGTCCCGACGGTTCGGTGGAGGTGGAGGCCGAGGGGCTGCCGGACCGCCTGGTGGAACTGCGCCTCTGGTGCGAGAAGGGTCCCCAGGGTGCCCAGGTGAGTGGCGTCACCAGCGGCCAGGTGGCCGTGGCGGGCACCGACTGGTTCGAGATCCGCCCCTGAGCACCGGCGGCCGCCGGACAGCAGCGTCACGGCACCGGACAATGGGGCGTCACGGACCGCAGCGATGCCGACCCCCAGCCTCTGGAGCGAACTGTTCGGATTCGGCCTGGCGATCAGCTTCAGTCCGCTGCACATCGGCCTGCTGCTGCTGATCCTGCTGGGCCCCAGCCCGCTCCGCCGGGGCAGCTGGTTCGTGTTCGGCTGGCTTCTCACCTCCGCGGCGGCCATCGCCCTGCTGCTGACCGTCGGCCACGGCCTGCTGCTCACCATGGAGCGGGGCACCGACCAGCGCACCGGCCTCGACCTGCTGGGGGCGGGCGGACTGCTGGCCCTCGGCCTCAACGGCCTGCTCAACAGCCGCCAGGGGGGCGGCCCCCCCGGCTGGACCCGCCGGCTGGATGGCTTCTGCGCCCTGCCCCTGCCGCTCCTGCTCGGCCTCAGCGCCGCCGTGCAGGTGTCGAGCCCCGACGACCTGTTCCTCTATGCCAGGACCGCCGCCAGCCTGCTGGAGGCTGGGCTGAGCCGGCCCAGGGAGGTGCTGACCACGGCGGTCTTCAGCCTGTTCTCCGGCACCCTGCTGCTGCTGCCCCTGGCTGGACTGGTGCTGGTGGGACAGGAGCGGCTGCTGCCGGTGCTCCAGGCGGGCAAGCTCTGGCTGTTTGACAACGCCGAACTGATCGTGGCGGCCCTCTGCTTCGGCCTCGCCGTCTACCTGGGCTGGCAGGGGGTGGAAGGACTGCGGGCGGGGTGAGGCTCAGGGGCCGGCCGGGGGCTCCTCGGCCTCCAGGATCCGGCCCAGATATTTGGGGTCGTGCAGGGTGCCGTGGCGGGAGAGGGGCAGCACGCGCTCCTTCGGCAGGCCCGGCAGGGGCTGGCGGGAGCGCAGCGTCAACCAGCGCCGCACCAGAACCACCACGCCCACCAGGGCCGCAGTGATCCCCAGGGCGCCCACGTCAGTCAGCAGCTCCGTGCCGGCGGACCCGCCGTGGGTTCCGGCGTCGGCAGGCTTGGCATCCGGGGCCGGGGCGGTGCCGACCCACTTGAAGGCTCCGGCCTGGGGAGTCGCCATGGCGAACGGTGCGGACGGGGGACGGGATTCCAGCACGAATCGGACGTCCACCACGAGTCCATCCTTAAGAGAGTAACCGGTCAGGGCGGTAGGTGCATCTCCGCTTCAGGCCCTGCTGGCGGCGTCGCCGGTGTCCCGGAGCCAGCGGTCCCAGCGCTCCCGCTCGCCAGCGTCCGCGGCCCCCGCCATCAGGGTCACCGCCTGGCTGGCCCGGCTCACCGCCACGTAGACCAGCCGCTGGCGCAGTGGCTGGTCCCGGGGCCAGAAGACGTCTTCGTCGATGAACACCTCGCCGAAGGTGCTGCCCTGGCTGCGGTGGACGGTGAGCACGGCCGCCGGCCCGAGGGAGGCGAAGGCATCGCGGACCAGGAAGAAGCGGCGCCAGAGGGCCTTGCCGTCCTTCTGGCCCGCCTCCCGGGCCTGCAGCCGCAGCCCCTCCAGCACCCTGTCCAGGCAGGCCCGCGCTGCGCTGCCGATCGGCGGCAGCAGGCGCAGGTTGAGCTGGGCCTCCCCCGCCTCCACGGTGGCGGTCAGGGTGTCGATCACCGCCGCGCCGAGGGAGGCATCGACGCCGAACTCGGCCAGATCGCAGCGGTCGGGCCGCACGTCCCGCACCACCAGCTCCCGGTTGCTGCCCAGCAGCAGGTCCGGCTCCTCGGCGGCGGCGTCCCCTTCCCGGCAGGCCGGCGCCATCACGGCCGTGCGGGTGATGAGCACCTCGCCGGGCAGCACCGGCAGCTGGTCGGCCATGGCGCCATGCAGGGCACGACGGGCGATCGGCACCAGCCGCTCCAGGGAGCGGTTCGTGTAGCAGAGGATCCGGGCCAGGTCGGGATCGTCGGCTTCGGCGCTGCGGCGCAGGCCCGCCTGGGCGGCCGCCAGCCAGTCGGTCCGCCCCAGCAGCGACACCCGGCCCTCGGCGGTGCGCACCGGATCCAGCAGCGGCGGCCGGCGGCAGGGCAGGGCCCCTTCCCGCAGGCCGCCGGCCAGGCGCAGCACCGGCCCCCCATGGCGGACCACGTGGGTCAGGGCCACCCGCCGGGCCCGTCCCAGGGCGAACACCGGACTGCGCTCCTCCCCCACCGGCGGCAGCTGGGCCGGATCCCCCACGAACACCAGCCGGGTGCGGTAGGCCTGGGCGCAGCGCAGGGTGATCTCCAGCAGGCCGCCGTCCACCATGGAGGCCTCGTCGACCAGCACCAGAGCCAGGTTCTCCAGGGCCAGGGCGGTCTGCAGGGTCTCCTCGCAGCGCTCCCGGTCCCCCTGGCGCTTCAGCTTGAGTCGCAGCAGGCGGTGGATGGTGGAGGGGTACCAGGTGGGGTGCAGACCCGCCAGGGCGAGGTGGTGGCGCAGCACGCCCACCGCCTTGTGGGTGGGGGCGACCACCGTCCAGCAGAGGCCGGCCCGCTCCGCCTGGGCCAGGAACCGCATCGACAGGAAGGTCTTGCCGGTGCCCGCGTAGCCCTCCAGCACGAACGGCACCCCATCGGCCGGCGCCTCCAGCCAGGCGGCGAAGGCGGCGGCCGCCTGCTGCTGGTCGTCGCTCAGGCCGGCGTGATCGCTCACCCCAGCGGCAGCCAGCCGGCGCCCTGGGCGATCTGCAAGGGGGAGCCCAGCAGGGCCAGGCCCGGCAGTGCCACCAAGGGCCCGATCAGGCTGCCGACCAGCACCTCCGGGCGGGTGTGGCCGAGGTTCTCCTTCAGGGGGCGCAGCAGCGGGGGGCCCTCCGACGGCCCGTCCTGGGGATGGGTGTCCCAGAGACCGTCGGGGAGCCCGTTCACGCGCTGGGCCGTCAGTCCGGCCGCCCGCCGCACGCCGCTGGCGTCGTAGAGGACGATGAAGCAGAGCACGGCCGCCAGGGCGAACAGGGGATCGGCGAACCCCAGCTCCCAGCCCAGGCCCGCGGCGGTGCCCGTCATCAGGGAGGAATGGCTCGACGGCATGCCGCCCGTCTCGACCAGCACCGCCGGGCGCCAGCGGCGATGGACCACCAGCTCGATCAGCAGCTTGGAGAGCTGGGCCACGCCGCAGGCGGCCAGGCCCCAGGCGAGCACGCCGTTGGCCAGCAGCTCGCCGAGGGCATCCAGTGCAGCGATGGTCTCGCTCATCGGTCGCGACTGGTGATGTAGTCGGCCAGGGCCAGCAGGGGGGCGGCCTTGGCGCTCCACGGCTCCAGCACCGCCTTGGCTTCGCCCACCAGGGCATCGGCGCGCCGGCGCGACTCCTCCAGGCCCAGCAGCTTGGGGTAGGTGGTCTTGTCGGCGGCCAGGTCCTTGCCCGCCGTCTTGCCCAGCACATCGCTGCTGGCGGTGACATCGAGGATGTCGTCGATGATCTGGAAGGCCAGGCCGATGCCGCGGGCGTAGGTGCGCAGGGCCGTCAGCAGCTCCTCGGAGGCCCCGGCGATCAGGGCGCCCGAGATCACGCAGGCCCGCAGCAGGGCGCCGGTCTTGTGGAGATGGATGTATTCGAGGGTGTCGAGGTCCACCTGGCGGGCCTCGCACTCCAGGTCCACCACCTGGCCGCCCACCAGGCCGGGGGCGCCGGAGGCCAGGGACAGCTCGCCCACCACCTGGAGCAGCCGTTCGGCGGGAACCCCCGGGCTGCGCAGGGCCACCATCTCGAAGGCGCGGGTCAGCAGGGCGTCGCCGGCCAGGATGGCCTTGGCCTCGCCGTACACCTTGTGGTTGGTGGGCCGGCCGCGGCGCAGGTCGTCGTTGTCCATGGCGGGCAGGTCGTCATGGATGAGCGACATGGTGTGGATCATCTCCATCGCCACCGCCGTGGGCATGGCCAGGTCGGCGTCGCCGCCCGCCAGCTCGCAGGCCGCCAGGGTGAGGATCGGCCGCAGGCGTTTGCCGCCCGCCAGCAGGGAGTAGCGCATCGCCTCCCGCAGCGACTCGGGCCGCTCGGGACCGAGGGCACTCTCCAGGGCGGCCTCCACCCGCCAGCGGGCCGCCTCCAGATAGGCGGTGAAGTCGAAAGCCGTGCTCACCGCCGGGGCCATGGGGTCCTGAGTCTTCGCGCGGATTCTCTCAGGCTGCGAGCCGGGCGCCGCCGCCTTGATGATTCGACACGCTTCGAAGTCCCCACGTGAAGCCCGGTGAAGGTGTGCGGCCCGGAAACGGCATTAGCGCCATTCTGAGCGCAGTGGCGCTTCTGCGCGCGATGCAGGCCCCTCTGGACAGCGAGCCGGACCTGGTACCCCTGATCTGCGGCAGCCTGAGTGGCCTGCTGCTGGCCGGTCTGCTGCTGGCGTCGGGTCTGGTCCGGATCGGCCTGGGTGTCCCCCTGCTGGTGGGCAACGGCGAGCCCCACGATGCGACCCGCACCATGGCGTCGCGGCCCTAGCCCCTGAGCCAGCCTGGGACGTGGCTTGTTCTCAGTGCCGCAGATCAGCCAGCTCCGACGTGTCCAGCCCGTGGCGCTCGCACCAGGCCAGCACGGTGTTGACCAGCAGCATCGCCACCGTCATCGGCCCCACCCCACCGGGCACCGGCGTGATCGCCGCCGCCAGCGGCTCGACCGTTTCGTAGTTCACATCACCGCAGAGCCGGCCCTCCAGCCGGTGGATGCCCACGTCCACCACCACCGCTCCCTGTCGGACGTGCTGGGCGCCGATCAGCTGGGGGCGGCCGGCCGCCACCACCAGGATCTCGGCCTCCTGGGTCACCTCGGCCAGATGATGGGTGCGCGAATGGGCCATGGTGACGGTGGCATCGGCGGCCTGGAGCATCAGGGCCATCGGCTTGCCCACCAGGATGCTGCGGCCGACCACCACGGCCCGGGCGCCGGCAATCGGCACGGCGGCAGTCCTGAGCAGGGCCATCACCCCGGCCGGTGTGCAGCTGCGCGGCCCCCGCTCCCCCTTGAGGAGGCGCCCCAGGTTGAGGGTGTGCAGACCATCGGCGTCCTTGTCCGGGTCGATCGCCGCCAGCAGCGGCCCCTCATCGAGGCCCTGCGGCAGGGGCAGCTGCAGCAGGATGCCGTCGACCGTCGGGTCGGCATTGAGGCGCCCGATCAGGGCCAGCACCTCCCCGGCCGGGGTGTCCGCCGCCAGATGGTCCCCGTGGCTGCGGATGCCGACACGGCGACAGGCCTTCTCCTTGTTGGCCACGTAGACGCCGCTGGCGGGGTCGTCCCCCACCCGCAGTACGGCCAGACCGGGGGGCCGTCCCGCCACAGCCAGCCCATCGGCGATCACGGCGTTCAGCCGTTCCTCGATCGCCGCCGCCAGTCGCCTGCCATCGAGAAGGGTGGCCATCGGGGGGAAGCGCTGCCGGTCCCCAGCATGCACCGACACCACCCGGAAAGGGAGCCGCATCCGTTGGCTAGCCTGGACCGATGAGATTCGGGCTGCGGCGGATCAGGGGTTTGTGGCGCCACTTGCTGCGGCTCGAGCGTCCCCGCCAGGCCCTGGTGGCCTGGCGCCCCGGGGGCGGCCTGCCGGTGCTGCTGCTCTGCCTTCTGGTGGCCCTGCTCTCCAGCTGGCCCTGGCTGGTGGAGCCGAACCTGCGTCCCGGCATGCCGGCGCCCTTCACGGCCCGCGCCCCCACCGACGCGACGGTGATCGACAGCACCGACCTGGAGCAGCGCCGCAGCCAGATGCTGCCCCGCAGCCAGATCCAGGTGGTCGACCCCCAGGCCAGTGAAGCCCTGGTGCAGCAGCTGGAGCTGCGGCTGCAGCGGGTGCGCCAGACGGTTGCCGACGACCAGCCCCGGCCCGATTCCCTCAATCTCACCGAACAGGAGCGCCGCTGGCTGATGGGGCTGACTCCCCCTGAGCTGATGCGCTGGAAGGTCTCCCTGCGACGGGCCCAGCAGCGGATGCTCAGCCAGGGCGTCGTCGCCAGCCTCTCCGAGGGCCAGCTGCTCACAGCCGCGGAGCTCCAGCTGCAGGACCTCTCGCCCCCCGCCCGCAGCCTGGGCAGCCGCCTGCTGGCCGCCAGCCTGCAGGGCCGCACCAACCTCCGCAGCGACAGCTTTCTCAGCCAGCGCCGCATCGAGGACCTGCTCACCCGCCAGGGGCTGCCCACGATCCGGGTGCGCAAGAACGACCTGATCACCCGGCAGGGGGAGCCGATCAGCCCCCAGGCCTTCGATGTGCTCGAGCACTTCGATCTGGTCAACCATCGCCCCCGGCCCGTGGCCTGGCTGGGCCGCTTCAGTGAGGCCCTCGCCGCCTGCGGGGTGATGCTGCTGGTGATGCGCCGCTGGCGCGCCAGCCTCGAGCCGCGCCAGGCCCTGCTGACCCTGGCGATGCTGGTGCTGGTGCAGGGGTGCAAACTCTGGCTCGGCAGTCAGGTCAGCCCCCTGGCCCTGCTGGTTCCCCCCACCCTGCTGCTCTCCCAGGGGCTGGGCACGGCCGCCGGCCTGGCCTGGCTGGCCGTGGCCGCCATGCTCTGGCCGGTCCCCGTCGAGGGCCTGCTGGTGCCCCAGCTGGGGGTGGCGGCGGTGGTGGCCGCCGTTGCGGCGGTGCTGGCGGGGCGGCAGCGCAACCGGGCCCAGCTGCTGCAGCTGGCCCTGCTCCTGCCCGTTGGCGCGGTTCTGCTGCAGTGGCTGCTGATCCACCTGTTCCATCTGCACAGCTTCGAGGCCTCCGCGGGGCCGTTCAGCGGCACGGATCTGCTGCAGGAGGCCCTGCTGGTGGCGGGACTGCTGATGGCGGGACTGCTGCTGGCACCGCTGGTGGAGAGCTTCTTCGGCCTGCTCACCCGGGCCCGGCTGATGGAGCTGGCCGATCTGGAGCGGCCGCTGCTGCGGCGCCTCTCGATGGAGGCCCCGGGCACCTTCGAGCACACCCTGATGATCTGCGGCCTGGCCGAGGAGGGGGCCCGCGCCATCCAGGCCGATGTGGACCTGATCCGAACCGGCGCCCTGTACCACGACGTCGGCAAGCTGCATGGCCCCCAGTGGTTCATCGAGAACCAGGAGCAGGGGGCCAATCCCCACGATGAACTGGACGATCCCTTCGCCAGTGCCGCCATTCTCCAGGCCCATGTCGACGAAGGGCTCAAGCTGGCCCGCCGCTACCGGCTGCCCCGCCCCCTGGCCGATTTCATCCCCGAGCACCAGGGCCGGCTGAAGATGGGCTACTTCCTCCACCAGGCCAAGGAGCGGGACCCTTCGGTGCGGGAGGAGCAGTTCCGCTACCGCGGTCCGGCGCCCCGCAGCCGGGAGACGGCGATCCTGATGCTGGCCGACGGCTGCGAGGCGGCCCTGCGCTCTCTGCCGCCGGGCACCACCGAAGCCGAGGCCCGGGCCATGGTCCGGCGGCTGGTGGAGGCCCGCCAGAACGACGGCCAGCTCGACGGCAGCGGCATCTCCCGGGCGGAGCTGGAGCTGGTGATCCGCGCCTTCGTGCGGGTCTGGAAGCGCATGCGCCACCGGCGCATTCCCTACCCCATCCCCCCTCGCAAGGCCTTCAGCGCCTGAGTCGCAAGCGCCCCAGCGACCGGCCCACCACCAGCCCCAGCGTCACGACCGCCAGGCCCCCCAGCAGGCTGACCAGCACCACAGCGAGCGCTTCATCGGCGCGTCCGCGCCGCAGCGCCAGGCTGATCTCCAGCATCCAGCTGCTGAAGGTGGTGAGCGAGCCGCAGAAGCCGATGGCGCCGAGCAGCAGCAGCCGGGGCCGGGGGGGACGCTGGGCGGCGATCACACCGATCAGGAAGGTGCCGATCAGGTTGGCCACCAGGTCGGCCTCGATCAGCCCGTTGGGAAGACCCTCCCAGCCCTTGCCCAGGTCCTCCAGGCGCCAGCGCAGCAGGGCACCGGGCACCGCGCCCGCCGCCACCAGCAGCAGGTCCCGGGCCTCTCGGCGCAGGCTGGGGGGGCTTTCGCTCGGGGATGGCGCCATGGTTCCTCCCTAGCTGCCGCCGATGGCCAGGCCGGCACCCGCGGCCAGCAGGCCCCCCAGCACCGAGCCGCCGCAGAGCAGGACGGCCTCGCGGCGCTGCTGGCGGTGGAGGGTCTCGTGCAGTTCGGCGATCCAGGTGGAGAAGGTGCTGAAGCTGCCCAGGAAGCCCGTGCCCAGCAGCAGCAGGGTGCGACCGGCTGCCCCGCCGCAGCTGGCCTCCAGGCTCACCAGCAGGCCGATGGCGAAGCAGGCGATCAGGTTCACGCCGAAGGTGCCCCAGTGCTTGCGGGGCAGCATCGGCTCGAAGTGGTTGACCACCCGGAAGCGCAGCCAGGCCCCCGGCACCGCGCCGATCGCGACGAACAGGGCGTCGTTGTCCATCGGACCGGCCACCTCAGCGCCTCCCCTCCAGCAGGGCCCGCAGCTTGCGTTCCAGCACCACCGACGCCGGCACCAGCGTGATCAGGTTGGCGGCGATCACCGGCCCGTCGGCCCGCAGCAGGCCGTAGACCGCCCAGGCCAGCACCCCCAGCGTGAACAGGCCATACATCCGCAGCGAGATGGCGCTGGTGTCGCCGCTGCGCACGGTCTTCAGCGCCTGGGGGAACAGGCTCAAGGTGGTGAGGGAGGCGGCTCCGTACCCGAGGGCACTCACCGTGAACGACTCCATTGGCGCTGGTCGCTGTGGTGGTCAGCATGACCACATTCCGCCCATCCGGCCATGGCCCTGAGCTTCCGCGAACTGCAGCAGGGACTGCAGGCCCCGTGGGGCCGGGAGCATGGCGACGCCGGCGGCGGGGCGGGCGCGGATTTCGATCTGCTGATGGTGCCCTCACTCACCATGGATCCCTCCCAGCTGGCCCTGGTGACAGGGGCCCACCACTACGAGGAGCGCCAGCTGTTCTCCCTGATGCGGCTGCGCAACCCGGGCGTGCAGGTGGTCTATGTGACCAGCAAGCTGCTGCCCGAGCTGGTGGTGGATGCGGTGCTGGAGCTGATGCCGGGGGTCCCCACCTCCCATGCCCGCCGCCGGCTGCACCTGTTCGACACCGACGACGGCTCCGCCCGGCCCCTGACCCAGAAGCTGCTGGAGCGGCCGGCCCTGCTCGGCCGGATCCGGGAGCGGCTGCGCCCGGGCCGGAGCTTCATCATCTGCTACGTCGTCACCGAGCTGGAGAAGACCCTCTCCGAGCGCCTGCAGGTGCCCCTGCTGGGCACGGACCCGGCCCTTGGCTACTGGGGCACCAAGGCGGGCAGCCGGGAGCTGTTCGCCCGCTGCGGCGTGCCCCACCCTCCCGGCACCGGACTGGCCCACGGTCTCGAAGACCTGGCGGAGGCGGTGGCCGACCTGTGGGAGAGCGACCCCGGGGTGGGCGGCTGTGTGATCAAGCTGAACGAGGGCTTCAGCGGTGAGGGCAATGCCCGCCTCAACCTCACCCCCCTGGCGCTGGCCGGGCTGGCCAGGCGGGAACGGGTCGGGCGGATCCGGCGGGCCCTCAAGGACCTGCCGATGCCGGCGGCCGGCTGGACGGAGCTGCTGGGCAGCCAGGGGGCCCTGGCCGAGGCCTGGCTGGAGGGCGGCGACGACCTGCGCTCCCCGAGCGTGCAGGGCACGATTCACCCGGGCGGGATGGTGGAGGTGCTCTCCACCCACGAGCAGATCCTCGGTGGTGCCGGCGGCCAGACCTACCTGGGCTGCTGCTTCCCCGCCGCCGAGCCTTACCGGGTGGCGCTGATGGAGCACGGCCTGGCCGTGGGCCGGGCCCTTGCCGCCGAGGGTGCCCTGGAGCGCTTCGGGGTCGATTTCATCGCCCGCCGCTTCGGCGAGCGCTGGGACCTGCAGGCCATCGAGGTCAACCTGCGCCAGGGGGGCACCACCCATCCGTTCATGGCCTTGCGGGCGATCACCGCCGGCAGCCTCGACCCCGCCACCGGCCGCTTCCTCTCCCCCACCGGCCAGCCGCTCCATTACCGCGCCACCGACAACCTCAGCGACCCCCGCCTGCGGGGCCTGATGCCCCTCGACCTGATCGACATCGTCGCCGAGGCCGGCCTCCACTACGATCCGGCCCGCCTGCAGGGCAGCGTCTTTCACCTGCTGGGCTGCCTCTCGGAGTTCGGCAAGCTGGGCATGACCTGCATCGGCCGCGATCCGGAGCAGGCCTCCGCCGTCTACCGCTCCACGGTGGCGGAGCTGCTGGCGGGGGCCTGCGCCCGCCGCGGGGCCGTGCCTCCGGCGGCCGGTGGCTGACGCTCCGGGCCGCTCAGGGCAGGATGGGGCAGGACAGGGGGCGCATGGTCTCGATCACCGACCGCGAAGACGATGGCTCCCGGCGTTCCCCCCCGCCCACGCCCCCGGTCCCAGGCCCTCCGCTGTGGACCAGCTGGCTGCAGATCGGCCTGAGCACCACGCTGGCCGTGCTGTTCGTCGTGATCCTGGCGAAGACGCGGGAGCAGAGCCAGCTCCTGATGCGGCTGGAGCAGCGCCTGCAGGGACTGGAGAACAGCCGCGCCCTCGATCGCACCTCCGTGCTGGAGGAGCAGCAGCGGGCGATGGTGGGCCGCCTCCAGACCCTGGAAGCCGGGGCCCAGCGGCTGGAGGCCCTCGAGCAGCAGCAGGACCAGTGGCGTTCCGCCCTGGCCGACCTGCAGGGGCGGGCGGTGCGGCGCCCGCAGCGGGATCCGGACCCCTTTCCCGCCGCACCGATGCCTTCGGCGGGGTCCGGCGGCCGCCCCGGCCAGGCCCCGGCCGACCGTGGCGACGGCGGCGGCGTGCTGCGTCCGCCGCCCGTGGGCAGCCCCTGAGCCCCCTTGGGGGGCCTCAGCCTTTGACGGCGTCGCCGCTGGCGCTGGGCAGGATGGTGCGCTGCAGCAGCACGAACAGCAGCAGCACCGGCAGGATCGAGACCACCGAGCCGGCCGCCACCAGGCGCCAATCGAGGGAGAAGCTGCTGGCCAGCTGCTGCAGGCCCAGGGGCAGGGTGTAGAGGGTGGGGTCGTCGAGAATGATCAGCGGCCAGAGGAAGTCACTCCAGGTGCCGATGAACACGAACATCGCCAGGGTGATCAGGTCGGCCCGGGCCGCGGGCAGCATCACGTTCCACCATTCGCCGATGGGCGTGCAGCCATCGATCCGGGCCGCCTCCTCCAGCTCCACCGGCACCGCCAGGAAGCTCTGGCGCAGCAGGAAGATGCCGAAGGCCGTGGCCGCCTGGGGCACGATCAGGGCCCAGAGGGTGTTGCGCAGCCCGACCTGCACCATCAGCAGATAAAGGGGGATCATCACCACCTGGAAGGGGATCAGGATCGTGGCCACCACCAGGGCCAGCACCAGTCCGCGGCCCCGGAAGCGCATCCGCGCCAGGGGGTAGGCCGCCAGGGAGCAGAACAGCAGGTTGGCCAGCACCGCCAGGGCGCTGACGATCGTGCTGTTGAGCAGGTAGGTGCCCATCGGGTTGGCGGCGAACAGGCGGCCGTAGGCCTCCAGGCTCGGCTGGCTGGGCAGCAGGGCCGGAGGGCTGGTGAAGATGTCTTCCGCCGGCCCCTTCAGGGAGGTGCTGACCAGCCAGAGCAGGGGCAGCAGCATCAGCACCGCCACCAGCAGCAGCAGGGCGAGCTGCAGCCCGGTCGCCAGCGGGGAGCGGTTGGGGGCGTTCACAGACGCGGCAGTTCCGCCACCGGAAGGGGGGTCTTCTGGGGATGGAGCGGGGCACGCTGGCCGCCGGAGACCAGCCGGTTGAGGGCGTTCACGAAGGCATGGGCCGCCGCCACGACGATGTCGGTGTCGGCCGCATGGCCCGAATAGAGCACCCCCTGGTGGCGCAGGCGGATGGTCACCTCGCCCATGGCGTCGATGCCCTCGGTGACGGACTTGATGCTGAACTCCACCAGCTCGTTCGGCACCTGGGCCAGGTGGTTGAGGGCCTGGCAGACCGCATCCACCGGGCCGGTGCCGATCGCCGCCTCGGTGAGGTCGATGCCGTCCCCGTCCCGCAGGGTGACAGTGGCGGTGGGCTGCAGGTTGGTGCCGCAGCTCACCTGCACCGACTGCAGGGCGTAGCGGGGCTGGTCCTGCTGCTGCACCTGCTCGCTGACGATCGCCTCCAGATCCCGATCGGTGATCTCCCGCTTGCGGTCGGCCAGCTCCTTGAAGCGGGCAAAGGCGTCGTCGAGGTCGTTGCGCTCGAGGGTGTAGCCGAGCTCCTCGAGCCGGGCCCGGAAGGCGCTGCGGCCGGAGAGCTTGCCGAGGGAGAGGCGGTTGTCGGCCAGGCCGACGGTACGGGCGTCGATGATCTCGTAGGTGAGCCGGTTCTTGAGCACCCCGTCCTGGTGGATGCCGGATTCATGGGCGAAGGCATTGGCGCCCACGATCGCCTTGTTGGGCTGCACCGCCATGCCGGTGAGGTTGGAGACCAGCCGGGAGGTCTTGGTGATCTCCTCGGTGCGCACGTTGGTGAGGGGGTCGCGCTTCTCGGCCGGCCGGCCCAGGAAGGGGTTGAAGTAGCTGCGGCGCACGTGCAGCGCCATCACCAGCTCCTCGAGGGAGGCGTTTCCGGCCCGTTCGCCGATGCCGTTGATGGTGCACTCCAGCTGGCGGGCGCCGTTCTTGACCGCTTCGAGGAAGTTGGCGACGGCCAGGCCGAGATCGTTGTGCCCATGCACTGAGATCACCGCCTGGTCGATGTTGGGCACCGAACGGTTGATGCCGGCGATTATGGCGCCGAATTCAGCCGGGGTGGTGTAGCCCACGGTGTCAGGAATGTTGATGGTGGTGGCGCCGGCGTTGATCGCCGCCTCGATCACCTGATGCATGAACGCAGGGTCGCTGCGGCCGGCGTCCTCACAGGAGAACTCCACGTCATCGACGAGGGAGCGGGCGTAGGCCACCATCTCCGCGGTGATGGCGAGCACCTCGGCGCGGCTCTTGCGGAGCTTGTGCTCCAGATGGATGTCGCTGGTGGCGATGAAGGTGTGGATGCGCCGGCGGGCGGCAGGGGCCACGGCCTCGGCGCAGGCCTTGATGTCGCCGCTGGCGGCCCGGGCCAGGCCGCAGATCACCGGCCCATCCGGGGTCCCCACGCTGGCGGCGATCTTTTGAACGGCGTGAAAATCGCCGCTGCTGGCAAAGGGGAAGCCGGCCTCGATGATGTCGACCCCCAGGCGGGCCAGCTGCTGGGCGATCGCGAGCTTCTCCTCGAGGTTGAGGCTGGCGCCAGGGGACTGCTCCCCGTCGCGGAGGGTGGTATCGAAAATCAATACCCGGCCGGGATCGCGGGCCATGGGGTTAAGCGGAACAGCTATGAGTTAGACCCACTCTAGGGGCCGGCCGGCCCTGCTCCTGGAGCGGAACGTACAGTGGCGCCACAGAGGTTTCCCCATGGCCGCAGGCGATCTGGCCCTGGTGTTGCATGCCCACCTCCCCTACGTGCGCTCCGGCGAGCCCGGTTCGCTGGAGGAGGACTGGTACTTCCAGGCCCTCCAGGAATGCTATCTGCCGCTGCTGGAGGTGCTGGAGCGGGCGGCCGCCGATCCGGAGCAGCGGCCCCGGCTCACCCTCGGCCTTTCCCCCACCCTGCTGTCGCTGCTGAGCGACCGGGCCCTCAACGGCCGCTTCCCGGCCTGGCTGGTCCTGCGCCGCACCCTGCTCGACGGGGCCGATCCCGACCTGGCGGTTCCGGCCCGTGAGCTGCAGCGCACCCTCTCGGCCATCGAGGCCCAGTGGCGGGAGATGGAGGGGGATCTCCTGCCCCGCTTCCAGCGGCTGCAGGAGCAGGGGGTCCTGGATCTGATCACCTGCGGGGCCACCCACGGCTACCTGCCCCTGCTGCGGGATTCGCCGGAGGCGGTGCGGGCCCAGCTGCTGACCGCCGTAAGGGAGCACCAGCGCCTGCTCGGCCAGCGGCCCCTGGGCATCTGGCTGCCGGAGTGCGCCTACTACGAGGATCTCGACCGGCTCCTGGCCGAGTGCGGCCTGCGCTATTCCCTGCTCGACGGCCACGGCCTGCTCCATGGTCTGCCGCGTCCGCGCTACGGGGTCTACGCCCCGATCTGCTCCCCGGCGGGGGTGGCCTTCTTCGCCCGCGACAGTGAGTCCACCCTGCCGGTGTGGAGCGCCAGCCAGGGCTATCCGGGTGACGGCGCCTACCGGGAGTTCCACCGCGACCTGGGCTGGGACCTGCCGGAAGCGGACCTGGAGGCCCAGGGCATCCACGATCGCCGCCCCCTCGGACTCAAGCTGCACCGTGTCACCGCCCAGGGCTGCCCCCTCGAACTGAAGCAGCCCTACGACCCGGCGCGGGCGGCGGAGCGGGTGACGGAGCACGCCGAAGCCTTCCTGCGGGGCCGCGCTGGCCAGATGGAGCAGCTGGCCGCGACGATCGAGCCGCCGCCGCTGCTGGTGGCCCCCTTCGATGCGGAGCTGTTCGGCCACTGGTGGTTCGAGGGCCCCCGGTTCCTGGCCGAACTCTTCCGCCAGGGTTCGGCCCTGGACGTGCGCTTCACCCACCTGCGCGATGTGCTCAGCGAGGGGCGGTCCCTTCAGGTCTGCCGGCCGGCCCCCTCCAGCTGGGGCCAGGGGGGCTACCACGATTACTGGCTGAACGACACCAACGCCTGGGTGGTGGCGGAGTGGCAGCGCGCCTCCCGCGCCATGGTGCAGCGGGTGAACCGGGGCGTGGGCAGCACCTCCCAGCGGTCCCTGCTCACCCAGGCGGGCCGCGAACTGCTGCTGGCCCAGAGCTCCGACTGGAGCTTCATCCTGCGGGCCGGCACCACCACCGGGCTGGCGCGGGAGAGGATCCGCCGCCACCTCGACCGCTTCTGGCGGCTGATCGATGCCCTCGAGCACGGCACCGACCTGCCCCGGGAGTGGCTGGTGGGGGTGGAGCGGGAGGACGGGCTGTTCCCCCAGCTCAACGCTGCCGACTGGGCGAGTCGGGGCTGACGCACCCGCCGCGCCTCCCGATGGCGGACTCCCTCAGAGGATCTGATCCAGGAAGCGGCGGGTGCGCTCGTGGCTGGGGTTGGTGAAGAACACCTCCGGTTCGGCCTCCTCCACCACCTCGCCGTCGGCCATCAGCACCACCCGGTGGGCCACGTGACGGGCGAATTTCACCTCGTGGGTCACCACCACCATGGTGATGTCGTCGGCGGCGAGATCCTGCATCACCTCCAGCACCTCCCGCACCATCTCCGGGTCGAGGGCGCTGGTGGGTTCATCGAACAGGAGGATGCGGGGTTCCATGCAGAGGGCCCGGGCGATCGCCACCCGCTGCTGCTGGCCCCCCGAGAGCTGGCCGGGATACTTGCCGGCCTGCTCAGCGATGCCCACCCGCTCCAGCAGGGCCCAGGCCTGCTTCTCCACCTCGGCCTTGGGGCGCTTTCGCACCAGCACCGGCGCCAGGGTGAGGTTGTCCAGCACGGAAAGGTGCGGAAACAGGTTGAACTGCTGGAACACCATCCCCACCTCCCGGCGGACGGCGTCGATGTTGCGCAGGTCGTTGGAGAGCACGATCCCGTCGACGGTGATGCTGCCCTTCTGGAAGTCCTCCAGGGCGTTGAAGGTGCGGATGAAGGTGCTCTTGCCCGAGCCCGAAGGGCCCATGATCACCACCACCTCGCCGCGCCGCACCGTCAGGCTGGCGCCGCGCAGGGCCTGGAATCCGTTGGGATACCACTTCTCCACGGCCCGCGCCTCGATCATCAGTTCGCTGCTGGGTTGGCTCATGGTGCGGGAGGCGGAAAAGAGGCGGGGGAGTCGGGTGGTGGCGAACCGTCTCAGGTGGCGCTGGGCACCGCGTGGGGATCGAGGCGCCGCTCCAGGGCCCGGCTGCCCAGACCGAGGGCGGCACAGCAGCCCCAGAACAGCACGGCCAGGGTGAGGTACACCTCACCGTTTCGGCCCAGGAAAGCCGGGTTGGCCATCACGGTGCGGGCCGTGCCGAGCAGTTCCAGCAATCCGATCAGTGACAGCAGGGTGGTGTCCTGCAGGAGCGAGATGAACTGGCCCACCATGGCCGGCAGGGCCACCCGCAGCGCCTGGGGCAGCACCACGTGCTGCAGGGCCTTGGGGTAGGAGAGGCCGAGGGAGCGGGCGGCCTCCAGCTGGCCCCGCGGCACCGCCGCCAGGCCGGAGCGCACCGCCTCCGCCAGGTAGGCGGCGGCGAAGAAGGTGAGCACCCAGGCCGCCCGCCAGACCCGCTCAGGGGCGAGCCCGCCGGGCAGAAGGAAGCCGAGGATGTTCTGGCCGAGGAACAGCAGGGTGATCAGCGGCGCGCCGCGGATGAACTCGATGTAGAGCACCGAGCCCCAGCGCAACAGGGGCAGCTCGCTGCGGCGTCCCAGGGCCAGCAGCACCCCGATCGGGAAGCACAGGAGGATGGCGAAGCTCGAGGCCAGCAGGGTGAGCAGCAGCCCGCCCCATTCCGAAGGGGACACGGTGACCAGCCCCAGCCCGCCGCTGATCAGCACCATGCCCCCCAGGTAGAGCAGCGGCCACACCAGGGCGGCCAGCCGCCGGCCGGTGGACGACAGCCGGGTCCCGTAGCGGCCGGCCAGCCAGCGGCAGAGGGCCAGCAGCAGGATGAACCCCCACCAGCGGGACTGGATGGCCAGGGTCAGACCGAGGGCCGAGGGCACGGCCAGGGCGATCAGGGCCAGCAGCGCCAGGGCCAGCCGGTCGTTGCTGGGCCACAGCACCCCGGTGCGGTCGGGGCGGGGGTGGGCGCGCAGCAGGCCCCAGGTGGCGCCGCTGGCCGCCACCAGCAGGGCGGTGAGCAGCCAGAGGCGCCATTGCTGCTCGATCGGGTAGCGCCCCACGGCGAACAGGGTGCTGTTCACCTTCACCACGGCCCACTGGGCCTGGGTGAGGGCCCAGCGCAGGAAACCGAAAGCCCCCAGGCTGAGCAGCGTGATCAGGGCCAGGCTCAGCGCCGCGTCGGCGGGGGTGGCGAACAGTTCGGAGCGCAGGCGGCGCAGAAGGGCTTGCAACTCAGCGCTCCCGGATCTGGACCAGATGGTTGAGACCGTTCATCAGGGCCGAGATCAGCAGGTCGAGGGTGAGGTAGGCCGCCAGCAGCACCAGCACCACCTCCACGGCCCGTCCGGTCTGGTTGAGGGTGGTCTCGGCGACGGAATAGAGGTCGGTGTAGCCCACCGCCACGGCCAGGGAGGAGTTCTTGGCCAGGGAGATGTACTGGGTGTTGAGCCCCGGCACGATCACCCGCAGCGACTGGGGCAGGACGATGCGGCGCAGGGTGGCGAACCAGCTCAGCCCCAGGGAGGAGGCCGCCTCCCACTGCCCCTTCGGCACGGCGGCGATGCCGCCCCGCACCACCTCGGCGATGAAGGCGCCGGAGTACACGATCAGGCCGGTGAGCAGGGCCCCGAACTCGACGCTGAGCCGCACCGGTGCCTGCCAGACCCCGTTGACGAGGCTGGGCCCCATCCAGCGCAGCCCCTCACCGAAACCGGCGATGTAGAGCCCCGATTTGGCCAGCACCACGCCGGGGAGCTGGATCGCCGCCACGCCGTTGGGCAGGGTGAGGAACACCACGAAGTACCAGAACACCAGCTGCAGCAGCAGGGGGATGTTGCGCACCACCTCCACGTAGACCCGCGCCAGCCGCCGCAGCAGGCCGTTGTGGCTGAAGGAGGCCATCCCCACCAGGGTGCCCAGCAGGGTGGCCCCCACCAGGCCCACCAGCACCGCCCGGATCGTGTTGACCAGACCGGCGGCCAGGGCGCGCCAGTAGGGCAGCTGGGCATTGAAGGGAATCACCGATTCCGAGATATCGAAGCCGGCGGGCTGTTGCAGCCAGCGCCAGCTCAGCAGCAGGCCGGCGGCGGTGAGGTTGCGCACCAGATTGCCCAGCAGGAAGGCGATCAGCAGCAGCACCAGCAGTCCCACCACCGCCTGCACCACCCAGGGCACGATGCGGCGGTCGCGCCACCAGGGCGGCGATGGCGGAGCTGGTGGGGCAGGGGCCGGGTCGGCGGGGGGCACCGGCGCCATCAACGGAAGGGCGGCGAGTAGATCAGGCCACCGTCCTTCCACTGGCGGTTGAGGCCGCGGTCAAGCTTGAGGGCGGAGGCGGGCCCGACGTTGCGATCGAAGATCTCGCCGTAGTTGCCCACGGCCTTCACCGCCTTGACCACGAAGTCGGGCGGCAGGCCGAGCTGCTTGCCGAAGTCACCCTCCACCCCCAGGAAGCGGCGCAGGTCGGCCTGGTTGGTGTTGGCCTTGGCCTCGGCCAGCTTGGCGTCGATATTCGCCTGGGTGATGCCGCTCTCCTCGGCCTGCATCAGGCCGTAGACGATCCAGCGCACCGCATCCGCCCAGGCCGGATCGCCGTTGGTGGTGGCGGGGGTGAGGGGCTCCTTGCTCATCACCACCGGCAGCAGGGTGTGGTCGTCCGGTTTGGGGAAGCTGGTGCGCTTGCCGGCCAGCTGGGAGCGGTCGCTGGTCACGGCCACGCAACGGTCGCCGAGGTAGGCGGCGAAGGTCTGGTCGCTGGTCTGGAACTTCAGCGGCGTGTAGGGGATGTTCTGCTCCCGCATCCGGTCGGCCAGGTTGAGCTCGGTGGTGGTGCCGCTCTCGACGCAGATCGGCTTGCCGGCGAGGCCCTTGAGGTCCTTGATGCCGCTGGCCACCGGCACCAGCACGCCCTGACCGTCATAGAAGGTGGTGGGGGCGAAGCTGAGGCCGTTGCCGCCGGCCGCATCGCGGCTGAGGGTCATGGTGGTGTTGCGCGAGAGCAGGTCCACCTCGCCGCTGGCCAGGGCCGCGAAGCGCTCGCTGGAGTTCAGGTCGCGGTATTCCACCTTCTCGGGATCCCCCAGTACCGCAGCGGCCACGGCGGTGACTTTCAGGGAAGGTGTCACTCCTTAGCTGCCACTCAGGCGGCCTGAATCAAGGGTAGCGCCTTGATCACTTCGGGCTCTTCTGCTGGCTTGTTGATCCACACTTCTTCGGGTTGACGCCAGCAGCGGGTGCTTCGGCTCCATCGTGATGGATTTGCCCGGCGGGCTGTCTCGTAGACCTCGGAGCGCCTCTGGCAAATTGCCGTGGCCGCTCCGCTGTGGCGTTGATGGGGCGTCACGAATTTGATGCCGCTGTGGCGGTGCCGGTGGTTGTACCAGTCCACGAACGCTTTCACCCACTCGCATGCCTCGTCTTTACTGGCGAATGGCCGACTCGGGTAGTCGGGCCGGTACTTGACCGTTCGGAATAGGGATTCTGAGTAGGGGTTGTCATTTGAGACTCTTGGCCTGGAAAAGGATCTGAGCACTCCCATCTCCTCCAGCCGCGATTCCAACGTGGCCCCACGCATGGCATTGCCGTTGTCGGCGTGGAGGATCAGTGGAGGCTGGTGGCACTGGTGGCTGCCAAAGCCACTGGGCCGGCGGTAGCGCTCCTTGAGGCAGGCCCGCTGCACCAGATCAGCCGCGATCTCAGCCGACTCCACCTCGGCCACATCCCAGGCCACCACCTTGCGGCTCCAGACGTCGATCACCAGGTAGAGGTACAGCCAAACACCCCGCACCGTGGTCGGCAGATAGGTGATGTCCCACGACCAGACCGCATTGGGGCGATCCGCCATCAGACGCGGCACGGAGCGCGGTTCCTGCGGCAGCCGGGCCCGGCCTCGGCGGTGGCACTGCCCCGCCTGGTGCAACACCCGATAAAAGCTGCTCTCAGAGCCGATGTAGAGCCCCTGATCAGCCAGGGCCGGCACGATCTGTCCCGGCGGCAGCGAGGCGTACTCCGGCTGGTTGCAGGTGAGCAGGATCCGCTGCCGCTCCTCCTCGCTCAGGCGGTGAGCGACATCGCGGGGGCTGCCTTTACGGCGATCCTCGCCGTCCCCATCACCACCAAAGGCCTTCCGCCAGCGTTTGAGGGTGCGCAGGCAGATGCCGATCTCAGCGCAGGCGCTCACCAGGCCGGCGCCAGCGGCATTCGCCTCGCCGATCAGCTCGATCACCTTCCGCCGGTGCGCGGCGCTGGTCAGCCTTCCTCGTCCTCCGAACAGAAGGCCTCCCACTTTTTTCGCAGCACCAGCAAGGCTGCCGCCTCCGCCAGGGCCTTCTCCTTGCGCTGCAGCTCCTTCTTGAGGGCCTTGATCTCCCGCTGGTCCTGGGCGCGGAGCTTCTCGAGCTCCTTCTGCTCGGCCATCGTCAGCACCGGCTTGGCGTTGGCATCCTGGGCTGCCTGCCGCCAACGGCTCACCTGCTCAGGAAACAGCCCCCGCTCCCTGCAGTAGGCGCTGAGCTCGGTGGCATTGAGGCCAGCGGTCTCCAGCACCACCGTGAACTTGTCGGCAGCACTCCAGCCTTCTGGTTCCTTCTCGGATGCCGGCACCACTTCTCCCTGCAACCGCCAGGTCTTCCTCCATTTGTAGAGGGTGATCACGTGGATGCCCAGCTCTTCTGAAATCCGGGCCACGCTCTGCCGGTGCGGCGGGGTCATCCGCCTCCTCACATCAGCCTTGACGGCCTCGCTGTAACGACGCATTGGTCATGTCCTCAAGCCCCCGGGTGTACGAATGAGAGGGGTGACATCTTTCCTGAACCCGGGGGCGGCCTTGCAGACGTCCACGTCGAGGCCCAGGTACTTGCCGTCGGGGCCCACGAAGCTGAAGCCGGGCAGCTTGCCTTCCACCCCGCAGATCAGCTTGCCCCGCCCCGTGATCGTGGAGAGCTTCTGGCTCTGCACGCCGCCACCATCGCCGGCGCAACCGGCCAGCAGGCCTGCGGCACAGAGGGAAACCACCAGGGAGCGGGTCCGGTTCCGGAACATGCCTGCGACGTAAAGGTGGCCGCATTGTTGCAGGTGCGGGCCGGTGCAGGTAGGCCCTGTGGAACCTCCTCAGCGGAAGGGGGGCGCGATGTGCAGACCGCCCTGGCTCCAGAGCCGGTTGAGGCCCCGCTCCAGCCCCAGGGGGGTGGCGCGGCCCAGGTGACGTTCGAACAGCTCCCCGTAGTGGCCCACCGCCTTGACCACCCGCACCGTGAAGTCGGCGGGCAGGCCCAGCTGGCGGCCGAAATCCCCTTCGATCCCCAGGAAGCGGCGCGCTTCGGCCTGGCTGGGGTCCCGCCGGGCCGCGGCGAGGCGGGCCTCGATGTTCGCCTGGGTGAGGCCGCTCTCCTCCGCCTGGACCAGGGTGTGGCTGATCCAGCGCACGGCATCGGCCCAGGCCGGATCGGCCTGCACCGTCACCTTGGCGCTGGGTTCCTTGCTGAGCAGCTCGGGGAGCAGCCCATGGGCCGCCGGCTCCTTGAAGCCGCTGCGCTTGGCCGCCAGCAGGGAGCTGTCGCTGGTGATGGCGGCGCAGCGGCCCTGCTCGTAGGCCGGATAAGCCTGCTCGCCCGACTGGAACCGCAGCGGCTGGTAGGGGATCCCCAGTTCGCGCATGCGATCGGCCAGGTTCAGCTCGGTGTTGGTGCCGCTCTCGACGCAGATCGGCTTGCCGGCCAGCTGTCGCAGGCTGCGGATGCCGCTGGCCACCGGCACCATCACCCCCTGGCCGTCATAGAAGAAGACAGGCCCAAAGCTGAGGGCATTGCCCCCCGGGGCGTCACGGCTGAGGGTGTGGGTGGAGCTGATCGAGAGCAGATCCACCTCGCCGCTGCTCAGGGCCACGAAACGCTCGCCGGCCGTCACCGGCCGGAACTCCACCTTGCTGGGGTCACCGAGCACCGCGGCGGCCACCGCTCGGCAGAAGTCGGCGTCGATGCCCACGAAGGCGCCGCCGGGGCCCACCGTGCTGAATCCCGGCACCGCCCCATCGACGGCGCAGACCAGCCGTCCCCGCTCGCGGATCTTGGCCATGGTGGGGCTGCCGGGGGCGTCGTTGCCGGCGGCGCAGCCCACCAGGCCGGCGAACAGGCCTCCCAGGACCGCCAGCAGCCCCGCTCTGGTCATCCGGGCAGGATCACCCGGTCGATCACGTGCACGATGCCGTTGTCACAGACGATGTCGGCGGAGACGACGGTGGCGTTCTTGACCTCGAAGGGCTCGGCCCGGCGGATCGCCACCGGCGCCCCTTCCAGGCTCTCCCATTCCGGCTGCGTCACCAGTTGCTCCCGCAGGTAGGCGCCGGAGAGCACATGGAATTTGAGGATCCGGGCCAGCTGGGGGACGTTGTCCACCAGGGTCTGGACCGTGCCCGGGGGCAGGGCCGCGAAGGCGTCGTCGACGGGGGCGAAGACGGTGAAGGGGCCGGGGCTCTCCAGGGCGCCGGTGAGACCGGCCACCTCGACGGCGGTGAGCAGGGTGCCGAAGACCCCGGCTCCCTTGGCGGTTTCGATGATGTTGGCCATGGGAGTCTCCTAGCGGTAGTCCTGGGTCTGGATCTGGGGCAGGCGCGCCTCGGGCCGCAGGAAGCGATCCATCTGGGCCTCGAAGAACTTCCGGTTGGCCATCAGATGGACAGGGTCGGTGTCATCGAGGGGATAGAGCAGGGCGCAGCGCAGGGCCTGGATCACCGCCGAGGTGACGTTGTACATGGAGCGCTGGAAGGTGATGCCCAGCTGGATGAGCTTGTCCTCATCGCCACGCTTGTGGTGCTTGTAAAGCTCCTCCAGATAGGGCGGCAGGAAATGCAGCATGTCCTGCATCAGCAGGGTGGGAGGGATGCCGGCCGAGCCCACGGGGAACACGTCGGCATAGAGGATGCCGTAGTGAAAATCGGCCTGATCGGCAGGTACCTGATAGGCCTGGGCGTTGTAGCTCTTGGTGCCGCGAAATGGCGCCGTGCGATAGAAGACCGCCTCCACGTAGGGGAGAGCCGCTTCATAGAGCCAGGTGAAGCCTTCGCTCTTGGGGATGATCTCGAAACACTCGCCCTTGATGTAAACGTGGTGATAGATGGGCCGGCCCGCTACGGCGAAGATCCCGTTCACCAGGAAGTTCATGGCGTCAGGAACACCCTTGAAACCTCCCTCGTCGTAGATGTCGCTCATCTCGAAGAACACCGGCGCCATCACCTCCCAGAACAGGCCGAGGTTGGCGTAGTAGCTCATCTTCTTCACCTGCTCCATGAACATCTCAGGGAACAGGCGATAGAGGCCAAGCATCAGCGGATTGCCGCGGAAGTAGGCCTTGATGGCGCGATCGGCGTTGACCCGGTAAGCGTCACTGGCGAGATAGTCGTAGAAGCGGCCGCCCATGCCCTGATGCCAGAGCATGGCTTCCATGCACGCCTCGGCGAACTCCATGTTGATCCGGTCGTGCCAGAGGTGATGGAGCAGCTTCGACATCTTGCCGGTTTCGCCCTTCTCCATGAACTCCAGCAGTTCAGGATGGGCCTTTTCACCACCACGCCAGATCCGCAGCTTCGACTGATCGCCCGCGTAGGAATTGGGGAGATCGAGGTACTCCTGGCTGGGAAAGTACTTGAAGGCCGGGAGGGGATCGAGGAACACCTGCTCGGCGATGTAGAGCAGGTCGCGCCAGTAGAAGTCCATCGGCACGGCATAGGCCTTGTAAATGCCGATGATCTGCATCAGGTTCTCCGGCGTGTCCGGCAGCATCGAGCCGCCGGCCTCCAGCCGGTGGATCACATCGGCATAGCGATGGGTGGAGGGCGGGATCAGGGGAGCGGTGACGGTCTCGGTGGCCGTGGCGGTGGGGGGTGTCATGACGTGCGCAGCTCCGAGGCGGAAGGGAGGGTGACGGCGACCAGGGGGGAGGCGGCGGCGGCGAGGGTGAGGGGCTGGGCGGCATCCCGGCTGAGGAACGGCTGGGTGCGCAGGGCCAGGCCAGTGGATTCGGTCTCACTCCAGCCCGTGAGGGCCGTAGGCCAGAGCCCCGCCGCGATCACCAGAACGGTGAGGGCCATGGCCGGCGCCCGCTCGCTCCAGCAGGTGGAGCTCCATTCGGCGCGCTCGTTATCGAGGCGGCCGAAGCCCACCCTGTTGAAGAGGCGGATGGCGTAGACGGCGGTGAAGCCCGAGGCGATCAGGCTGACCAGGGTGGCGCGGGGGAAGGTGGTCCAGCTGCCCTCGAACACCATCAGCTCGGCCGGGAAGCCCGCCAGGCCGGGGATGCCGGCGGCCGCCATCATGGCCAGCAGCAGCATGCCCATGGTGAAGGGCAGCCCGCGCAGCGGATTCATCAGGCCCGAGAGCTCGGGGATGGACGTGGTGCCAGTCTTGCGTTCAATCAGGCCGACGCAGGCGAACAGCAGGGCCACGATGATGCCGTGGGCGAGCATCTGGGCCACCGCCCCCTGCAGACTCAGGGGGGTGGCGGCCGAGAGCCCAAGCACCAGCAGGCCCATGTGGCCGAGGGAGCTGAAGGCCATCAGGCGGCGGATGTCGCTCTGGGCGATGGCGTTGAGCGCCCCGTAGACCGCGCTGATGGCGCCGGCAGCGGCGATCCAGGGCGACCAGGCGGCCCAGGTGTCCGGAAGGAAGCCCACGCCGAAGCGCAGCAGGCCGTAGGCGCCCAGCTTGGAGACGGAGCCCGCCAGCAGCATCACCACCGGGGTGGGGGCCTGGCCGTAGGTGAAGGGCTGCCAGCCGTGCAGGGGAAAGACAGGAAGCTTCAGGCCGAAGGAGAGCAGCAGCAGCGCCAGGATCCAGCGTTGGGCCGTGGGGGAGAACTGGGCCTGGCGAAGATCCTCGAAAGCGAAGAGCGGACCGGCGGGATTGAACCAGGCGAAGGCCAGCACGGCCGCCAGCAGGGCCAGGCCGGAGACGGCGCTGTAGAGCAGGAAACGCACCGCGGCACCGGCCCGTTTCTCGCCCCCCCAGACCGCCACCAGCAGGGTGATCGGGATCAGCACCAGCTCGAAGGCCAGGAGGAACAGCAGGGCGTTGCGGGCCAGCAATCCCGCGACCACACCCAGGTTGGTGGCCAGCATCAGGGAGAAGAACAGCCGCGGCCGGGACTGGTCAGCCGCTGCCGAGAGGATCGAAAGAGAGGTGATCAGCGCGGTGAGCAGCACCAGCGGCAGCGAGAGGCCATCCAGACCGAGATCGAGCCGGAGGCCGAGTTTCGGCAGCCAGGAAAGCTGCAGGTCGGCGGGGGGGTACTGCCAACAGAGCAGGCCCACCAGGAGCTGAAGGGCGCCGAACAGGGCCGCGATGCCGCGGACCCGAACGGAAGGAACGGTGGCCGGCAGCAGGGGCAGCAGCAGGGTGCCGGCCAGGGGTGCGGCCAGGAGAAGCAGGAGCGAGGACGATCCCATCAGCGGAACGGGCGAACGAGTTCGGACGAAACGGAAGGGGCGGAGGCCAGCAGCCAGGCGGCCATCAGCAGCACCCCGAGAAGGAGGGTGAGGGCATAGGCCTGGGTGCGGCCGGAGGTGGTGAAGCTGAGGCGGCGGGCACCCTCGAGGGCGGCGCTGCCGGAGGCACCACTGAAGCCCTCGAACAGCCGGTCATCCGACCAGGCGCTGAGCCGGGCCAAGGCCACCACCAGCCACACCACGGTGCGGTGGTAGAAGCGCTCGGTCTGCATGTCGTGGGCCAGCCAGTCCTGCAGGCCGCCGAGGGCGGCGGGCAGATGGGCCAGGGGGTGGGGCCGCAGGTAAAACGCCGCCGAGAGGCCGCCGCCCACGAGGGTGGAGATCAGCAGGGGCACCGCCAGCGGACCCCAGCCCGGAAGGGGGGACAGGGCGAAGACACCGTTGATCACCATCAGCTGCGGCAGGTGCAGCACCAGCCCCATCAGCACGAGGGTGGGCAGGGCCATCAGCCACAGCACCTCCGGGGAGCGGGTTGTGAACACCGAGGGACGGCCTCCGAAGATCAGGCCGAACACGCGGATCAGGCCGGCGCTGATCAGGGCATTGGTGAACAGCACCAGGGAGCCGAGCAGCACGGGGTGGGAGCTCTCGGCGGTCAACTCAAGCAGCTCGCGCAGGGCGGCGAAGCCACCGAAGGGTGGCAGTGCCATCAGGCCGGCCGCGCCTGTGAGGAAGGCCAAGCCCATCAGCGGACGCTTGCTCCACAGGCCCCCGAGCTGGGTGAGGTCCTGGGTGACGTTGGTGATCACGATGGCGCCGATCACCATCAACATCAGCGCCATCGGCAGGGGATACACCAGCATCAGGTGATCGGCCACGCTGATGCCGCCCAGACCCACCGCCACGAACAGCAGGCCGAGCCAGCTGCTCACCAGGAAGGAGAGGGCGCGCTTCACATCGATCTGGGCGAGGGCGATCAGGGAGGCCACCAGTGCGGTGGTTCCGCCCACGATCACGAGCACGGTCTGCACCAGGGGGCTCAGTTCGATCAGGGGCTCAAGCCGCAGCAGCACCCAGGCACCGCCCACCACCACCACCGAGTTACGGAGCACGGTGGAGGGCAAGGGACTCTCCATGGCCTCATCGAGCCACAGGTGGAGGGGGATCTGGGCGCACTTGCCCATCGGCCCGGCGATCAAGGCCAGCAGGATCAACGGCAGAAACTGGGGAAGGGGGTTGCCGTTGTTGATCTGATCGGCGGCCCAGGCCTGCAGCCCGTGGAAGTTCCAGGTGCCGGTGATCGGCAGCAGGGCGATCAGGCCCGCCAGCAGGATCAGGTCGCCGATCCGCTTGGTGAGGAACGCATCGCGTGCGCCCTTGACCACCAGGGGCTGGTTGTACCAGGTGCCCACGATCAGGTAGGTACCCAGGGTGAGCAGCTCGAGGATCACATAGCTGAAGAACAGCGAGTCCGTGAGCACCAGGGCGCACAGACC
Organism: Cyanobium gracile PCC 6307; assembly: GCF_000316515.1. Lineage (NCBI taxonomy): Bacteria > Bacillati > Cyanobacteriota > Cyanophyceae > Synechococcales > Prochlorococcaceae > Cyanobium > Cyanobium gracile. The sequence goes on from NC_019675.1 coordinate 356,820, forward strand.
GGCCTCGAAGAAGCTCAGGGACCCGAAGAAGCGGGGCCAGCCCCAGTCCATCTCCAGATAGCCGATGGCGTAGATCTGCACCAGCACATGCAGGCCGGTGATCACCGTCATCGCGATCAGGGCCGGCTCGGTGATCAGGCCGTCGAAGCTCACCTTGAGCCCGGCGGTCTCCAGCCAGGTCCAGCCGAAGGAGAGGGGCTTGTAGAGAGCGGCCGCACCGGCGGCGGAATTGGAATGCAGCGCCATCAGGGCGGCGGCGCTGTGGACGAAGGCCACGCTCACCAGGGTGAGGTTGAGATAGCCGCAGGGGCGTGGGCCCGTGCGTGAGATCAGCCCCGGAGACCACAGCAGCGACAGCAGGGACGCCACCAGGGGGTAGAGCGGAACCAGCCAGGCCGTCTGGGCGAAGAACAGGGTCATGGCGGGAGAACGGTCGGGACCGGAGATGGCCCGCGTGGTGGCGAACACTAAGATCCCAGGCGCCGGGCGGAGGCCTTTCCAGGAAGGAAAGACCTATAGCTTCTCCAAGCACTCGTTATCAGTCAGCCGGGGACGGACCGGGACTCAGGCGTTGGCGCTGCGGCGCCGGCGCCACAGGCGCCACACCTTCTCCAGTTCCAGGTACAGGAAGAACACCAGACTGAAGCCCACGCAGATGCCCAGGTCACGGCCCGAGAGGGGCACGGTGCCGAAGAATGTGGCCAGCACCGGCACGTACAGCAGCGACAACTGCAGCAGGGTGGTGAACACCACCGCTCCCAGCAGCCAGGGATTGGTGAAGGGATTGACCTGCACCAGAGGACGGTCGCTGCGGGCGGCAAGCGCGTGGCCCATCTGGGCCAGGCACAGCATCGTGAAGACCATCGTCTTCCAGGGGGCGCCGGAGCGGGAGGCGTAGACCATCATCGTGATCGTGATGGCGGCGAACACCACGCCGATGCGCAGGATGTAGCTGCCGATCCCCCGGGCGAAGATCGACTCGCCGGGTTCGGCGGGTGGCCGCTGCATCAGGCCGGCCTCGCCGGGCTCCAGGGCCAGGGCCAGGGCGGGCACCCCGTCGGTCACCAGGTTCATCCAGAGGATCTGGATCGGGGTCATCGGCACCCCCACCAGACCCAGCAGCGGGGCGGAGGCGATCGTGATCAGCTCGCCCACATTGCTGCCGAGGATGTACTTGATGAAGCGCCGGATGTTGGCGTACACCAGCCGCCCCTGCTCCACGGCGTTGACGATCGTGGCGAAGTTGTCATCGAGCAGCACCATGTCGGAGGCCTCCTTGCTCACCTCGGTGCCGGTGATGCCCATGGCCACGCCGATGTGGGCCTGCTTCAGGGCCGGGGCGTCGTTGACGCCGTCGCCGGTCATGGCGACGACCTGCCCCAGCCCCTGGAGCGCCTTGACGATGCGCAGCTTCTGCTCCGGCGCCACCCGGGCGTAGACGTTGCAGCGGCCGACGATGGCGGCCAGCTCGCCGGCATCGGCCTCCTCCAGCTGGCGGCCCAGCACCACCTCGGCCCCGCTGTCCACCAGGCCGATGTTGACGCCGATCGCCCGGGCAGTGAGGGGATGGTCGCCGGTGATCATCACCGGCCGGATTCCTGCCTCGCGGCAGCGGGAGACCGCCATGGCCACCTCGGGGCGGGCGGGATCGAGCTGGGCCATCAGACCGAGCAAGACCTGGTGCTGCAGTTCCTGCTCGGGGCTGGGGTGGTGGGGAGCGCAGGCGAAGGCGAGCACCCGCAGGCCGGAGGCGGCCAGGTCACGCGCCTGGTCCAGCCACCACTGGCGCTGCTCCTCGCTGAGGGCCGCCACGCCGGAGCCATCGAGCCAGCGGTCACAGGTGCCGAGGATCACCTCGGGGGCCCCCTTGCTGATCATCAAGGTGGCCGAACCGGTGGCACTGGCCCCCAGGGGAGCTTGCAGGGTGCCTTCGCTGTCCTGCACCCAGACGGCCATGAGCTGCCTTTCCGAGCTGAAGGGGATCTCCGCCTCTCGCTTGTAGTGGCTGCGCAGGGCGAAGCCATCCAGATCGGCCTTGGCGGCGGCCACTACCAGGGCCCCTTCAGTGGGGTCACCGAGGATCTCCCAGCGGCCATCCGGCTCCTGCTTGAGTTCGGCGTCGCTGCAGAGGACTCCGGCCTGGAGCAGCAGATTCCGGCCACCGGGGGCCAGGCCGCCCGTGGCACCCGCGGGCGGGGCCAGGTCGGTGGCCCGGAACTCCCCGTGGGGGTCGTAGCCGTTGCCGCTGACCGCCAGGGCCGTGGTGCCGCTGCGCAGCTCCTGCACCACCTGGCGGTTGAGGGTGAGGGTGCCCGTCTTGTCGGTGCAGATCACCGTGACCGAACCCAGGGCCTCCACCGCCGGCAGGCGGCGGATCAGGGCGGCGCGCTGCACCATGCGCTGGGTGCCGATCGCCAGGGTCACGGTGATCACCGCCGGCAGGCCTTCCGGCACGATCGCCACCGCCATCGACAGGGCCACCTCCAACAGATCAAGCAGGCGCTGGCCCAGCAGCCAGCCCAAAAGCACCACCACGGCCACCAGGGCCAGGGCGGAGCCGACCAGCACGTTGGCCAGACCGTCGAGCCGTTCCTGCAGCGGTGTGGTCTCGCCACCCGCGGTGTTGATCATCTCGGCGATCTTGCCCAGCTCGGTCTGCATGCCCGTGGCGGTGACCACCCCTAGGCCGCGGCCCCGCACCACCTCGGTGCCCTGGAACAGGCAGTTCTGGCGCTCCAGGACAGGGGTGCCAGGCTCCAGCACCAGGACAGCCAGCTTGTTCACCGCTTCGGCTTCGCCGGTGAGGGCCGCCTCCCGCAGGCCCAGTTCGGCCACCTCCAGCAGGCGGGCGTCGGCGGGCACCCGATCGCCGGCCTCCACCCGGATCAGGTCCCCGGGCACCAGTTGCTCGCTCGGCAGCCGCTCCCAGATGCCGTCACGGCGCACGGTGACCAGGGGCTGGGCCATGTCGCGCAGGGCCTGCAGCGCCTGCTGGGCGCGGCTTTCCTGCAGATAGCCCAGCAGGGCGTTGAGGCCCACGATCAGCACGATGGCGATCGCATCCTTGGGGAACCGCTGGGCGGCGTAGGCCACACCCGCGGACACCGCCGCCACCGCCAGCAGCATGATCAGCATCACGTTGCTGAACTGGTCCCAGAGGATGCGCAGGTTGCTGCGCCCTGCCTTGAGTTCCAGTCGGTTCAGGCCAACCCTGGCCAGGCGTTCGGCACACTGGGCCGTGCTCAGGCCGTCGGCGCTGGCCTCGAGGCCCTTGAGGCACTCTTCAGGTGCCAGAGCGTGCCAGGGGCTCGCGGCAGGGGAAGCGGTCAACGCGGTGGCTCACGAATCGCTCAAACCTTAGACACAGGAAGCAATGGCTTCTGTCAGCCGGGCGCGCCCGGTGGGGCGGACGCGGCGCCACCCAGCCGCCGCTCCAGCAGCAGCAGGCCCACCACCGTGGTGACGGTCACCATGAGCACCAGGGACGAGAACTGGACGGCATCGATCAGGCCCTGGTTCAGGGCCGTGGTGGCGAACACCAGCCCCGGCAGGCCCCGGGGGATCAGGCCGAACACCACCAGCCAGCGGTCGACCCCCGCCCGCCGATCGTGGCGATCGATACCCAGGCCGCAGGCCAGCTTGCTCAGCACCGCCATCACGATCAGGGCCGCCGCCAGGCTCCAGGCCGCCGGCTGCAGCAGGGTGCCGGCGCTGATCCGCATCCCCACACTGATGAAGTAGAGGGGCAGGAACACCTCCGAAAGCACGGTCAGCACCCGCTGCACCTCCCCTTCCACCGGCCCCAGCCGGGCCATCAGCACCCCGCCCCAGAGGGCGCCGAGCAGGCTGGTCAGGCCGCAGGCCTCCCCCAGCCAGGCCGAACCGATCAGCAGCATCAGGATCGCCAGGGCGCTGGTGGGCCGCCGGCTGTGGCGGCGGGCCCAATGGGTCACCGCCAGCCAGCTCAGCCCCGCCAGCAGCAGCCCCACCAGTGGCCCCCCCCAGCCGATGCCCTGGCTTCCCAGCCGCAGGCCCGCGCTGGCGGTGGCGATCGCCAGCAGCCCGATGGCCGGCAGGTCATCGAGCACCGACACCCCCACCAGCAGCCGGCCGGAGGGGGTCTGGATGGCACCCCGCTGGGCGAGGACCCGCAGGGTCACGCCCGTGCCGGTGGCACTCAGCACCGCCAGGCAGAGGAGGGTGGTGGGGATGGAGAGGTCGAACAGCGTCCGGAGGGGCCAGAAGGCCAGCAGCGGCGTGCAGAAGCTCAACGCCACCGTGCGCAGAATCGCGGCCCGCCGGGAGCTGAGCAGGTCGCCGCGCACCTCCAGGCCCACCTGGAAGAACAGGGTGAGCACCCCCAGCTCCGTGAGGCCGCTCAGGGGCGCCATCGCCTCGAACGGCACCACGGTGTTGCCGAGGACGAACCCCATCACCAGCTCGATGACGATCGCGGGCACGGCCAGCCGGGCCATCCAGCCCTCCGAGAGGCGGGCCAGCAGCACCCCCAGCAGCAGGATCAGGAGGGTGCTCAGGAGGGTGGGTTGCGCCATCGCACGGATCGACCCAGGGGGAAGGCGGACGGTTCGGCGCGCCCAGGACGGCTTGGACCACGGCCCCTAGCGTCCTAGGGCATCCCACGGCCGAGTCGACGACGCATGCCCCGCCTCGACAACCTGCGGCGCCGGCTCATCGGCACTCCCCTGCCCACCAGCGCCCACCACGAGGAGCGGTACAGCAACGCCGAGGCCCTGGCGATCCTCAGCTCCGATGCCCTCTCGTCGGTGGCCTATGCGACCCAGGAGATCGTGCTGGTGCTGGGGATGGGCGGGGCTGCTGCCCTGGGCTACACCCTGCCGATCACGGCCCTGATCGTGGCTCTGATGCTGGTCGTGGCCAGCAGCTACCGGCAGACGATCAAGGCCTACCCCCATGGGGGCGGCTCCTACCGGGTCTCCCAGCAGAACCTCGGGCAGACGCCGGGCCTGGTGGCCGGGGCCTCGCTCTCGATCGACTACGTGCTCACGGTGGCGGTGAGCGTGGCCGCCGGTATCGCCGCCCTCACCTCCTACTTCCCGGTGCTGGATCCCGAGCGGGTGCCCCTCTGCCTGCTGGCGGTGCTGCTGGTGATGCTCGCCAATCTGCGCGGTGTGAGCTCCAGCGCCCGGTTCCTGAGTGTGCCCACCTACCTGTTCATGGCGGCCGTCGTCACCCTGCTGGTGGCCGGGGCGATCAAGACCGGCATGGGCCAGCTACCACCCCTGCCCGTGGCCGAGCAGCAGCGGCTGCTGGAGGCCGCCCACCAGGGCCGCCAGGGGCTGCAGGCCATCGGCCCCCTGCTGCTGATGCGGGCCTTCAGCTCCGGCTGCGCCGCGCTCACCGGCATCGAGGCGATCAGCGACAGCGTTGCCGCCTTCCGACCGACGGAGTGGCGCAACGCCCGCCGGGTGCTGGTGGTGATGGTGGTGATGCTGGCGGTGATGTTCAGCGGCATCAGCGTCCTGGCCAGCCAGAGCGGCCTGGTGGTGGAGGACAACGGCCCGACGCTCCTGTACCAGCTGGGGGAGCGGATCTTCGGGGATGGCCCGCTGCTGTTCGTCCTGCAGCTGGCGACGCTGCTGATCCTGCTGCTCGCCGCCAACACGGCCTTTGCGGATTTCCCGCGGCTGGCGGCCTTCCTGGCCCAGGACGGCTTCCTGCCCCGCCAGCTCACCTCCCTCGGCGACCGGCTGGTGTTCAGCAACGGCATCCTGGCCCTCAGCGCCCTGGCCGGCGTGCTGCTGGTGATCGTCGAGGGCAGCGTCAGCCGGCTGATTCCCCTCTACGCCGTGGGGGTGTTCATCAGCTTCACCCTCTCCCAGGCCGGGATGGTGATGCACTGGTGGAAACTGCGGGACCGGGGCTGGCGCACCCGGGCCCTGGTCAACGGGGTGGGGGCGGTGATCACCGCCGTGGTGGGGGCGGTGCTGCTGATCAGCAAGTTCACCCAGGGGGCCTGGGTGGTGCTGCTCGCCATCCCCCTGCTCGTGATGATGTATCTGCGCATCCGCACCCACTACGACCACGTCGCCCGGCGCCTGCAGATGGCCTCCGACGGGCGCCTGACCCTGCCGCCTCCCCCCCCGCCCGGCGGCGGTACCCCCACGGTGGTGCTGGTGGGCCAGCTGCACCGGGGCAGCTATGAGGCGCTCTGCTTCGCCCGCAGTATCGCCAGTGACCTGGTGGCGGTGCACGTGGATCTCGCCGGCGACCAGGGGGAGGACTTCCGCGAGCGGTGGAGCCGCCAGCTGCCGGACGTCCCCCTGGAGGTGCTGCCCTCCCCCTACCGTTCCCTGGTGGACCCGGTGACCCGGTTCGTGGGGCGCTTCGAGCAGGCCCACCACAAGGACCGCCACTCCTTCTGCATGGTGGTGCTGCCGGTGTTCGTCACCCGGCACCGCTGGGAGAACCTGCTGCACAACCAGTCGACGATCCGCCTCAGACGCGCCCTGCGCGAGCGCGGCACCCGGGTCGTCACTACGGTCGGCTTCTACCTCTGAACGGCCCGATGCCAGCGTTCCTCACGGTCGCCGCCACACCGGCCGGTCTGATCACGCTGGCGGTGTTCGTCGGGGCGATGGTGCTGTTCGTCACCGGCTGGCTCGCGCCGGAGGTCACGGGACTGCTGGCGGCAGCCCTGCTGGTCAGCTTTCAGGTGCTCAAGCCCGATGAGGCGGTGCAGGGCTTCGGCAGCCCCGCCCTGGTTACCCTGATGGGCCTGTTCGCCGTCTCCGCCGGCCTGTTCCGCAGCGGTGGCCTGGATCGGCTCCGGGCCCTGATCGGCTCCGAGGCGGTCCGCAGCCCCCGGCGCATGATCGCCCTGATGGTGGGGGTGGTGGCCCCCATCTCCGGCTTCATCCCCAACACCCCGATCGTGGCCACCCTGCTGCCGGTGATCGAGGGCTGGTGCCACCGCCGCGGCGTCTCCCCTTCGAAGGTGCTGCTGCCCCTGTCGTTCGCCACCGTGCTGGGCGGCACCATTTCTTTGCTCGGCACCTCCACCAACCTGCTGGCCAGCGATGTGAGCCGCCAGCTGGGCTACGGCTCCCTGGAGCTGTTCAGCTTCACAGCCATCGGCATCCCGGTCTGGCTGCTGGGGGGGCTGTACATGCTCACCGTCTCCGACCGGCTGCTCCCGGACCGCGGCAAGGGCGATGAGGACCTGCTGGGGGGCCTCGCCCGGGACGGCTACCTCACCGACGTGCTGATCCCGGAGCAGTCCGAGCTGATCGGCCAGTCGCTGCACAACAGCCGCCTGCAGCGCCGCTTCGACGTGGACGTGCTGGAGCTGCACCGGGGCCAGGACAGCTTCAGCGCCCCCCTGGCGGACCTGCCCCTGCAGGCCGGTGACCGGCTGCTGTTGCGCTGCAACCGGGACAACCTGCTGCGTCTCCAGCAGGAGCACACCGTCACCCTGGCCCCGATCGGCGAGCAGGAGGAGGATCTGCGGGAGCTCTCCGGCGAGGCCACCTCCCCCCAGCGGGTGGTGGAGGTGCTGCTGCCCAACGGCTCCACCCTGGCCGGCGCCAGCGTGCGGGACATGCGCTTCCGCCAGCGTTACAACGCCACCCTCCTGGCCGTGCGGCGGGGCAACCAGGTGCTGCGGGAGCTGCTGGGCCGGGTGGTGCTGCAGGCCGGCGATGTGCTGCTGCTGCAGGCGCCGGTGGATGCCATCCGCGGCATGCAGGCCAACAACGACCTGGTGCTGCTCGACGAGCTGGAGAAGGACCTGCCCACCACCGATCGCAAGCTCGTCGGCATGGTGATCGCGGGCCTGATGATCCTGCTGCCGATGCTCAGGATCCTGCCCCTGATGGCCTCGGTGCTGCTGGCCATGGTGGCGATGGTGGCCACGGGTTGCCTGCGCTCCGGCGAGTTGCTGCGCTCGATCCGCTGGGACGTCATCCTGCTGCTGGGCTCCCTCTCCTGCTTCAGCGTGGCGATGCAGAAGACCGGCCTGGCCGAGGCCCTGGCCACCGACCTGCTGCAGTCCCTCAGGGGCTGGCCCGCCTATGGGGTGCTGCTGGTGGTGTTCGTGCTCGGCCAGGCCTTCACCGAGGCTCTCAGCAACGGCACCACGGTGGTGCTGCTGATTCCGATCGCCACCGAACTTGCCAAGGGCCTGGCGCTGCCGCCGATGGCGTTCATCTTCGCGATCACCTTCGCCGCCAGCCAGAGCTTCCTCACCCCGATCGGCTACCAGACCAACCTGATGGTGTTCGGCCCCGGCCGCTATCGCTTCCTCGACATGGCCCGCTACGGGGCGCCCCTCTCGATCGTCCTGGCCCTGGTGGTGCCCTGGCTGATCTGCCGCCACTTCGGGCTCTAGGACTGCGCCCGGCCGATCCTGCCCGGCCGGTCCCATCCGCCATTTTCCTTAAGCGGGAGGCTCCTCGCCACCGGTCTCGAGGCCCCTCTCCTCGAAGCGGCCCACCAGCTTCGGCACCACCAGCACGATCACCAGCAGCACCAGGGCGCCGAGGCCGAACTCCACCACGCCCTTGACCATCTGATCAAAGGGGATCCAGCGCCCCCCGAGCCAGGCCAGGCCCACCATCGTCGAGGCCCAGAGCACGGCCCCCAGCATGTTGAACAGCAGGAAGCGGCGGTAGGGCATGCGCACCGCGCCGGCGATGGGGCCGGCGAGCACCCGCAGCACCGCCACGAACCGGCCCAGCAGCACCGATTTGCCGGCATGGCGGAGGAACCGTTCCCGCAGCGCCTCCATCTGCTCCGGTGTCCGGCCCAGCAGCCGTCCGGCCCGCAGCAGCAGGCCCCAGCCGGCCCGGCGCCCCACCCAGTAGCCGATGTTGTCCCCCAGGATCGCCCCGCCGGCCGCCGCCCCCATCACCCCGAGCACCTGCAGCTGGCCGCTGCCGGCCGCATAGCCCGCCAGCAGCGTCACCGTCTCGCCGGGCAGGGGCACTCCGGCGTTCTCCAGCAGCATGGCGCCGAAGACCACCCAGTACCCCCAGTCCTGCAGGAGGGATTCCAGGGTGGTGAGGCTGATGGTCCCGTCGAACACGGCCAGGGGCCAGGCCATCGCATGGGAGAGGGAAGCCAGACCCTATCTCCCCGGCCAGGCCAGTGTTCCGGTGCAGAGCCAGCGGCGGCGGCGCAGCCGGTTGGCGTGGGGTCCCGGCCAGGTGAAGCGGGGCAGGGCCAGGGCCGGGGTGGCGGGGGTGACCAGGGCGGCGTCGACGGTGGCCACCTGGAGGTAGTGGCGGCCGCAGATCTCCCCGTCGCCTGGCAGATGGCTGTTGAAGGGGTAGGAGAAGGCCCGCGGGGCCTCCCCCAGGACGTGTTCCAGACAGGCGGCCGAGTGGCTCAGTTCCAGCTCGAACGCCTCCGGGCTGATGTTGCAGCGCGGAACGTGGTGGTGGCCGTGGCTGCCCAGCTCGTGGCCGGCCTCCCGGGCCCGCCGCAGGTGGGCGGCGCTGGGGTAGAGGCGAGCGGCCGCCGCCGCCAGTTCGCCGGCCGTGTCAAAGCGCTCCGCCAGCTCCGCCAGCAGCTCCCGCACACGCACCACGGGGGTGGCATCCCGCAGGCGGGCGATCAGGGCCGCGCCCTCCAGATCGGCCGGCAGATCGAGCCTCCGCCGGGCCAGCTCCTCCAGCCGGGGCGCCAGGGTGGGATGGGCGCCGTACCAGTAGAGGGCGTGCTCCCAGACCAGCTCCCCGCCGGCGTCCATCGCGGTCGACTGGAAGAACACGGCCGGGATGCCCAGGTTCCCCAGGACCTCCATCCCCTCTTCATAGTTGCAGCGCAGGCCGTCATCGAAGCTGACAATCACCCCGAACTCGGAGCCGGTGGGGAAGCGGCCGGCCCGCAGATCGGCGTAGGTGAGGAAGCGGGCGCCGCGGCGCTGCAGGACACCGAGCTCGGCGGCCAGCTCGGCGGGGGGAATCGGCGGCACCCCGAAGCGGTCGAGGAAGGGCTCCCGGCCCGGCCGGTCGACCCGGTGATACAGCAGACAGAGCACCTTGCCCCGCAGGCGCCGCAGCCAGAGGCGATCCAGCGGCGGCAGGAACAGCAGGTCCGCCGCCCGGTTGGCTGCCCGTCCCAGGCGGCTCATGGCTGCTCCCCCCGCACCACCCGCACGGCCCCGTCGCGGCGTTCCTGGTCGGCCAGGTAGTCGCGCACCAGGCCCCGGGCGATGCGGCGGTTGGCCATCAGCCGCTGCCAGGGCTCGTAGACGTAGCCGGTGCGCCGCAGGAACAGCTTGCCCTTCTCCCACTGGGGCACCCGCGGCGCGGTACCGGCCTCGAGCCGGCGGGCCGCATCGATCAGCAGCTCGATGCCCACCTGAAAGCTGCGCACCTCGATGGTCTCGACGTCGTCATCGGGCTCCATCGGCACGTGGGCCGACAGGATGATGTCGCCGCTGTCGATGCCGGGGTCGATGTGGTGCACGGTGACCCCCACCAGCTCCGGATGCCCCTCCAAGAGCATGTAGAGGTTGCAGTTGGCGCCGCGGGAGTAGGGCGACAGCCCGGTGTGCAGATTGATGAGGCCGTGGCGGATGGTGGGGATCAGCTCCAGCACCGGCGCCCGCAGCAGCTGGGTGCCGTTCACCAGGACGATGTCGGGGGCGACGTGGCGCAGGAAGTCGGCGGTGCGCTCCTCGTTGATGGCCGAGGTGACCAGCACCGGCACCCCGTCCGGCAGCTCGGGCGGGGCGCCGTCCCGGTGGAAGAGCTGTCGCTGCAGGGCGGCGCCGCGGCGGTCGTGGGGCCGCAGCAGCACGCGGGCGATCAGCTGGCGCAGCAGCCGCAGGGGGCGGCGGTACTTCGCCAGCCGGGAGAGGGTGCTGCGGCTGGCCGGCGGCGACACCTGCAGCACCACCCCCACCAGGGTGAACGCCTCGGCCGCCCGCCGCACCAGGTGGCGCTGGTAGAGGCCGTCGCAGCAGAGCACCGCCACCCGCAGGGAGCTCACGGCCATGAATCCGCCGATCGCAGCATCATCTGCGGATGGTACGGACGGGGCGGCCGGAAGGCGTCACAGTGGGACCGATCCTGAGGCGCCCATGGCCGTCCGTGACGTGCTGACCATCGGAGATCCGCGCCTGCGCCAGGTGAGTGTGCCGGTGGAACGCTTCGATGCCCCCGCCCTGGCGGCCCTGCTCGACGACCTGCGCGACACCATGGCCGCCAACGCGGGAGCCGGCCTGGCCGCCCCCCAGATCGGTGTGCCCCTGCGGGTGGTGATCTTCGGCATCACCCACAACCCCCGCTACCCGGAGGCGCCCCCGATCCCGGAGACGGTGCTGATCAATCCGGTGCTCACGCCCCTCGGCGACGGGCAGGACGACGACGCCTGGGAGGGCTGCCTGAGCGTGCCCGGCTGGCGGGCCCGGGTGCCCCGCTGGCGCCGCCTGCGCTACCGGGGCTTCGACGGCCAGGGGCAGGCGTTCGAGCGGGAGGTGGAGGGCTTCCATGCCCGGGTGGTGCAGCACGAGTGCGACCACCTCGATGGGGTGCTGTTCCCGGATCGGGTGCCGGCGGGGCTGCCCCGTGGTTGAGCTCAGCGGAGCCGTCCCGCAGCCGGGCCCCCGCTGGTGGGTGCGCGGCGACCTGGACGGCTTCCTCGGGCTGGGTCTGGACAACCTGATCCAGATCCTGCTGATCGTGGCCCTCTGCCGCGGCGTGCTGGGCTACCCCGATGGCCTCATCTTCGGCACGATCCTGCCGGCCATGGGCATCAGCCTGGTGGTGGGCAACGTGGCCTACGCGCTCCAGGCCCACCGGCTGGGGCGCCGCGAGGGCCGTGACGACCGCACCGCCCTGCCCTATGGCATCAACACGGTCAGCCTGTTCGCCTATGTCTTTCTGGTGATGCTGCCGGTGAAGCTGGCGGCCACCGGCCAGGGCCTGGACCCCCAGGCCGCCTCCCTGCTCTCGTGGCGCGCCGGCCTGCTGGCCTGTCTGGGGTCCGGGCTCATCGAAGCCGGAGGGGCCTTCCTGGTGGCCCCCCTGCGCCGTTGGCTGCCCCGGGCGGCCCTGCTCTCCACGCTGGCCGGCATCGCCCTGGGCTACATCGGGCTGGGTTTCCTGCTGCGCACCTATGCCGTCCCGGTGGTGGGGCTGGCGGTGCTGGCGGTGATCCTGCTGGCCTACTTCGGCCAGGCCCGGCTGCCCCTGCCGGGTGGGGTGCTGGCGGTGCTGGTGGGCATCGTCCTGGCCGCCGCCACGGGCCTGCTGCGGCTGGATGGTCCAACCTGGCAGGCCAACATCGCCCAGGTGGGCCTGCACCTGCCTGTGCCCCGCCTCGGCGCCCTCTGGGAGGGCCGTGACGCCCTGATCCCCTGGCTCGGGGTCACCGTGCCGATGGGTCTGTTCAACCTGCTGGGGTCGCTGCAGAACCTGGAGAGCGCCGAGGCGGCCGGCGATGCCTACCCCGTGAAGAGCTCCCTGCTGATCAACGGCATCGGCACGGTCGCCGCCGCCGTGCTGGGCTCCTGCTTCCCCACCACCATCTACATCGGCCACCCCGGCTGGAAGGGCATGGGCGCCCGCATCGGCTACTCCTGGCTCAACGGCCTGGTGATGGGCCTGGGTTGCCTCCTGGGGCTGTTCGGGGTGGTGGGCCAGCTGGTGCCGATCGAGGCCGGCATGGCGATCGTGCTCTACATCGCCCTGGTGATGGCGGCCCAGGCCTTCCAGGCCACACCGCCGGCCCATGCCCCCGCCGTGGCCCTCGGGCTGCTGCCCGGCCTGGCGGGCTGGGGGTCGCTGATGCTGAAGGCGGGGCTGCGGGCCGGGGGCAGCGGCACCCCGGCCAACCCCTTCGGTCCCCAGTTGTTGCTGCCGCTGCAGCAGGCGGATGTGTGGGCCGCCGGCGCCTTCGCCCTCGAGCAGGGCCAGATCCTGGCGGCCATGCTGCTGGCGGCGATGCTGGTGTATGTGATCGAGCAGCGCTTCCGCGCCGCCGCCCTCTGCGCCCTGGTGGCGGCGGCCGCCTCCTGGCTGGGCCTGATCCACGCCTGGAGCTTCACCCTGGCCGACACCGTCCTCGACCCCGGCTGGGGCAGCGGCACCCCCTGGGCCCTGGGCTATCTGGCGATGGCGGTGGTATTCCTGCTGGGCCGACGGCCCCGCTGAAGCCGACGCTAACGGGCGCCATGCTGTCTGAGCCCACGCTTCGGGTCATGGCAAGGGAGGACAAGGCCGTTCAGGCCAGCGTTCACCAGTCCCATGGTGGACGCCGCCACCACGAACAGCACCGGAGTCAGCGGGCCGGCTGGTTACGCGCCGTTGTGCTCGGAGCCAATGACGGCACCATTTCGGTGGCGTCCCTGGTGGTCGGCATCGCCGCTTCCGGTGCCACCCGAGACTTCATCCTGCTCTCGGGCCTTGCCGCCACCGTGGCCGGGGCCATGTCGATGGCCGCCGGGGAATTCGTTTCCGTGCAATCCCAGGTCGACACCGAGCGGGCCGATCTGGCCAAGGAGCGGCGTGAGCTGCTGATGGATCCGGCCGGTGAGCTGGCCGAGCTCACCGAGATCTACCGGCAACGGGGGATCGATCAGGCCCTGGCCCGGCAGGTGGCCGAACAGCTCACCCTTCACGACGCCCTCGGTGCGCACGCCCGGGAGGAACTGGGCCTCAGCGAGACCCTGCGGGCGCGGCCGATTCAGGCGGCCCTCTCCTCGGCCGCCAGCTTCGCGGTGGGCTCGGTCGTCCCGATCACCGCGATCCTGCTCAGTCCCCCGCGGCAGATCACCCTGGTCACCACCACCAGTGCCCTGGTGGCCCTGGCGGCCCTCGGCGCCCTGGCGGCTCGTGCGGGAGGGGCCTCGCTCTGGAAGGGAGCTCTGCGGATGCTGTTCTGGGGGGGCCTGGCCATGGCGCTCACGGCGGGGGTCGGCCGTCTGTTCGGCGTGGCCAATCCATGAGCGTTTCGCCATCGCCGGCAGCATCGGATCCGCACACCTGAACGAAACCAGAGCGCTCCCTAAGGTTGGCCGAACACATATCCGGCTCCATGGCCTCGAGTATGAAGGGCCGATTCAAGCGGTTTGAGCATCGCTTCGAGCGGATTCTGTGGCGCCTGCGGCTGATCGCCATCCTGCCGGTGATGATGAGCCTGGTCAGCACGGTGGTCGCCTTCGTGCTCGGCACGCTCGAGATCGTCAAGGCCCTGGTCAGCCTGGGGGATGTGGCCCACACCAAGAAGACCTTCGTGGCCGAACTGCTGGGGGCGATCGTTACCGGGATTGATCTCTATCTGATCGGCATCGCCCTGCTGATCTTCGGCTATGGCGTGTATGAGCTGCTGATCTCACCGATCGAGGCGGCCCGTGAACACGACCAGGGGGGCGGCGGCCTGCTCGACATCCGTGACCTCGACCAGCTGAAGGAGAAACTGGTCAAGGTGCTGGTGGTGGCCCTGATCGTGTCGGCCTTCAAGGCGATGCTGACCCTGCCGATCAAGGATGGGCCTTCGCTGGCCTTCTTCTGCCTGAGCGTGCTGCTGCTGGCGCTGAGCGGTTATCTGGTCACGGGCAGCGGCGGCAAGCGCCTGTTCTAGAGACTGGGTGACATGAACCGGTTCCTCAAGGCCTCTCGATGGTGACCTCCCGGCTGAAGCTGCGCCGTCCCGACGACTGGCATGTGCACCTGCGTGACGGTGCCCTGCTGCAGATGGTGGCCCCGGCCACGGCCCGCAGCTTCGAGCGGGCGATCGTGATGCCCAACCTCAGCCCGCCGATCACCACGGTGGCGGCGGCCGTGGCCTACGGCGCCCGGATCCGGGCGGCGCTGCCGGACGGCAGCCGCTTCACCCCCCTGCTCACCGCCTACCTCACCGACACGATCGATCCGGCGGAGATCGAGCGCGGCCACCGCGAGGGCGTCTTCACAGCCTGCAAGCTCTACCCGGCCCATGCCACCACCAACGCCGCCGCCGGCGTCACCGACCTGGCCCGGATCGAGCCGGTGCTGGCGACGATGGAGCAGATCGGCATGCCCCTGCTCATCCACGGCGAGGTGACCGACGCCGAGATCGACATCTTCGATCGCGAAGCCGTGTTCATCGAGCGCCACCTGGCGCCGCTGCTGGTGCGCCATCCGGGCCTGAAGGTGGTGCTGGAGCACATCACCACCGCCGAGTCCGTCGCCTTCGTGCGCCAGGCGGGTCCCAACCTGGCCGCCACCATCACCCCCCATCACCTGCACATCAACCGCAACGCCATGTTCCAGGGCGGGCTTCGGCCGGACTTCTACTGCCTGCCGGTGGCCAAGCGCGAACGCCACCGGCTGGCCCTGCGCCAGGCGGCCACCTCCGGGGAACCCTGCTTCTTCCTGGGCACCGATTCGGCCCCCCACCCCCGTTCGGCCAAGGAAAGCGCCTGCGGCTGTGCGGGCATCTACAACGCCCCCTTCGCCCTGGAGAGCTACGCGGCGGTGTTCGAGCAGGAGGGGGCCCTGGATCGCCTGGAGGCCTTCGCCAGCGTGCACGGGCCCACCTTCTACGGGCTGCCCCTGAACGAGGGAACCATCACCCTGGTGCGGGAGCCCCACACGGTGCCGCCGCGCCTGCACGGCAACGCCGCCGAGGGGGACGCCACCACCCTGGTGCCCTTCCATGCCGGTCAGGTGCTGCACTGGCGGCTGGAGAGCGAGGGCTGAGCCCAAGGCCGGCGGGATGGATCAGGGGCTTGGCACCAGCGGCGCCCCGTCCGCCAGGGAGGGATCGCCGCCCAGCAAGGCGGTGCCCCTCGGTGGGTTCCCGGAGGCCGGGATGCGCTCCTTGCTGCGGTAGCCCCGGCCGTCGAACACCTCCCGCACCCAGGTGGCCGGGGCGCCACCGCCGGACTGCAGACGCCAGAGATCGCGCCAGCGGCTGCGGCCCCCCGCCGGGACGATCACCGGCAGCCGGCTGGTGGGAAAGCTGGTGATGAGGCGGTAGCCGGTGGCTTCCTGGCGGAACACCTGGAGCGTGCAGCCACCGGTGCCGCAGACGTAGGGGCCCATCAGGTAGACGAGCACGTCCTGACGGCCATCCCCATCGAGGTCGGTGCGGCCGTGCACGTAGCGGATCCGCCCCATGCCCCCGGCGGCGCTTCCCAGGGGGCGGCGCAGGTCGGGGGAGGCCGCCAGGATCGCCGTCTCCAGCGCCGGATCGGGCCGGTTGCTGTAGCCGGGCCCGGCGCCGACGCGGGGTTCCCAGAGGAGGATGCCGCCATCGGCCAGCAGGCTCAGGTTGAGCCGGCCGTCCCGC
The DNA here is from genome assembly GCF_000316515.1 of Cyanobium gracile PCC 6307. NCBI lineage: Bacteria > Bacillati > Cyanobacteriota > Cyanophyceae > Synechococcales > Prochlorococcaceae > Cyanobium > Cyanobium gracile. Next base: position 373,083 of record NC_019675.1, read on the forward strand.
AGCAGGTAGCCCCTCACATAGGGAAGCTGGCGGGCCAGGGGTTCCGCCAGGCTGGCCGCCGGGCACAGGGCTTTGGTACTGGCCAGGGGCCCGAAGCGGAAGCCGCCGTTGCCGGGGTCGGCGCTGGGCTCCACCCGCCAGCGGCCCGTGGCGCGTTTGCAGTCGAGCTGCAGCACCGCCCGGCCATCGGCCTGCAGCGAGAGGGTGTAACGGGAGGGGTTCGCCGGACGCGTCAGGCCCTGGGCGTCATCCATCGACTGGATCCCCACCAGCTGCCAGGTGGTGCCCTGCAGCGGCGGGGTCTGGGGGGCGGCCCGCAGCGGTAACGGCATCCCCGTCAGGAGCCATGCGGTGGCGATGGCGCCCCCCGTCCAGGCCCCCAGGAGCCGGGCTGGGCTGCATGGACCAGGCATCGGGCGACTCCGGCGGGCTCTCCAGAATCGGACAGCGACGCCCGAGAGGGCTCAGACGGACGAGCATGGACGTACCGCCCTGCCGCTGCCATGGGAATTCTGCGCCCCGCCGCCACCTACTTCGCCCTGGTCTTCGCCACCGGCTTCGTTCTGGGGGCGGTGCGGGTGCCGTTGCTGGTGCCGCGGCTGGGGGAGCGCCTGGCCGAACTGCTGGAGATGCCGTGGATGGCCCTGGCCATGGTGCTGGCCGCCCGGCTGGTGGTGCGGCGGCAGCTCCCCGGCCGCGGCCCCCTCACCCGGGCGGCCGCCGGGGCCCTTGCCCTGGCGTTCATGGTGGCGGCGGAGCTGGCGGTGGGGCTGCTGCTGCAGCAGCGCCCCCTGAAGGAGATCCTCATCGACCGTGACCCGGTCTCCGGTGCCGTGTACCTGGCCCTGCTGCTCCTCTACGCGCTGCTGCCGCTGCTGCTCGGCCGCGGCTCCACCACCACGGCGGTGCCGTAGCAGAGCACCTCGGTGGCGGCGGCGGTGCCACCCTGCACCTCCGATCCGTCGTAGCGGGTGCCCACGATGGCGTTGGCCCCCAGGGCCCGGGCGTGCTGGATCATCTGTTCGTAGGCCTGCTCCCTCGCCTGCTCGCACATCTCGGTGTAGGCGCCGATGCGGCCGCCCACGATCTGCTTGAGCCCGCCCAGGAACCCCTGCACCAGGGTGGGAGAGCGCACCACGATCCCGCGCACCAGGCCCCGGTAGGCGGTGATGCCGTAGCCCTCGATCGTGAAGGTGGTGGTCACGAACACGGGTGTCACCATGGGGATGGGCTCGGCGGTCCTCCCATCCTGCTGGGAGCAACGCCGCCCTTCAAGGGACGCCCATCAGGCGGCGGGGTCGAGGCCGGCCTCCAGCAAGGGAATCGCCCGCTCCAGGGCCACCCCACGGCTGGCCTTGAGCAGCACCCGATCCCCCGGCTCGAGCCAGTCGAGCAGCAGGGAGGCCGCCTCCTCGGGCGTCACCGCCCTCGCCAGCCGCGGCAGACCGGCGGCGGCGGCGAGCATCGCCTGAGCTTCGGCCTCGGCGGCCACGATCACCAGCCCGTCGAGCCCCAGGGCCCGGGCCCGCCCCGCCACCTGGCGGTGCAGCTCCAGGCTGCGCTCCCCCAGCTCGAGCATCGTGCCCAGCACCGCATAACGGCGGCCTTCGCAGGCTCCGCCCGGGGCCGCCAGCAGCTCCAGGGCCGCCAGCACCGCCTCCGGAGAGGCGTTGTAGGTCTCATCGAGCAGCTCCACCCCGCCCAGCTGCGAGCGCCGGGCGCGGCCGCCCGGCAGCTCCACCGCCAGGTCGCCCAGGGCCGTTGCCGGCACGCCCAGTTCCCGGGCGACGGCCACCGCCAGCAGCAGGTTGTGGGCGTTGTGGCGGCCCTCCAGCGGCAGCGGCAGGCTCGGGCCGTCCAGCAGGCGCAGGGAAGGGCCCTCCAGGCGGCCCACCAGCTCCGCCGCCGGCACCCCCGCCGGGAAGTCGGCCGCCTCGTCCTCCAGGGCGACGCGCACCACCCGGCCCCGCCAGACCCGGGCCAGGGACTGCTCCAGCAGCGGATCCCCGGCGGGAATCACCAGCACCCCTTCCGGCCCGAGTCCGGCGGTGATCTCGCACTTGGCCTGGCCGATCGCCTCCCGGCTGCCCAGGCGGCCGATGTGGGCGGTGCCGATGTTGGTGATCACGGCCACGTCCGGCTCAGTGCAGCGGGTGAGACGGTCGATCTCCCCCAGTCCCCGCATCCCCATCTCCACCACCAGGGCCGCGGTGCCGGTGCCCGCCTTCAGGACCGTGAGCGGCGCCCCCACGTCGTTGTTCTCGTTGCCGCTGCTGGCCACCACCGGCCCGAGGGGGGCGAGGGCCGCCCGGATCAGTTCCCGCGTCGTTGTCTTGCCCGCCGAACCCGTCACCGCCACCACCGGCAGGCCCAGCTGCCGCCGCCAGAGACGGGCCAGCTGCTGGTAGGCCACCAGGGTGTCGTCCACGGGCCAGATCGGCCCGCCACCGCCGGCCACCAGCTCCGCCAGGGCCGACCCGTCCAGCCGGTCCCGCTGCACCACGGCCGCCGCCGCCCCGGCGGCGAAGGCGTCGGCCACGAAGCGGTGGCCATCGAAGCGCTCCCCCACCAGCGGCACGAACAGGGCGCCGGCCAGATCGCCGCGGCTGTCGGTGCTGACGCGTCGGATGGGGGCGGGTGCGGCGGTTCCCGGGGCCATCAGGGGCTCGCCCCAGAGCTGGCGCAACGGCTCGAACGGCAGCAGCATCAACCTGAAGTTCCGGGATCGAGCAGGATCATGCCGGACCCCACCAGCGCCCCGCGGGCCAGCAGCCGTCCCTGGCCGTCCACCAGTTCCAGTCGTTCGTAGCCCAGGCCCCGGGCGCGCTCCTGCCAGCGTTCGGCCCAACGGCCGCGGCTCGCCTGGGCAAGGGCGGAGTAGGTCGGCGCCATCGTCAGCATCAGCAGCCCCTGGGCGGGCTCGGGGTGGGCCGAGGCGATCAGGTGCTGCGGGTCATCCTCCGCCAGCAGGGCCAGAAGGGGGTCGAGTTCCAGGGCAGGCGGCGGGTCGGCTTTGGCCAGCGGCGGGGTGATCGCCGTGGGCGTGGCGGCGGCCGGCGGGGTGGCGTCTGGAGCCGAGACGGCCGTTGGCGCCGGGGTGGCCGGAGCCACCAGGGGGGCCGCAGGGCCTGCCGGCGGCCTGACGGCACGGTGGCTCAGCCCGCGCCACGCCTGGCCGGCCAGGACCAGCAGCAGGGCCAGCAGGGTCGCCAGCAGCAGGGGCCAGAACAGGGGCGCCAGTCCCTGCGGCCAGAAGCCCGGCACCGAGAGGTCCCCCTCGCCGTTGCGCCGCCAGAGTTCGCGCAGCTTCAGCCGCAGGGAGGCCAGCACGGCCCGCAGCGCCTGGGCGAGCCGGCCCCAGGGGCTCGCATAGGGCGCCGGCAGATCGGAGGGTGGCGGAACCGGATCAGCCATGGACGCCGGACACGGGGAGCTGGCTCAGGAGTCGTTGCGGCGGCGCAGCAGGGCCAGGGGGTTGCGGGGGCGCTGGGGCGGCGGCGGCTCCTTGGGGGACCCCTCCGGCCGGGAGTCGTCGTGCAGCAGGCTCGGATCCGCCCCCTGGCCCTGGGAGAAGCGCTCCACCTGGGCTGCGTCGGGGGTGGGCTCCTTGACCCCGCAGACCTCCCTGTACATGGCGTCGTACTCCAGGGCGGAGCGGTTCCAGCTGAAGTCGGTGGTCATGGCCCGCCGCTGCAGCTCCTGCCAGCTGGGCTCGTTGCGGTAGGCCTCCCAGGAGCGCACGATTGTTGTGTAGAAGTCGATGGCTTCGTAGCGATCGAAGCCGTAGCCGGTGCCGGTGCCGGCGGTGGGGTCGTTGGGGGGCACGGTGTCCACCAGGCCGCCGACGCGGCGCACGACCGGGATCGAGCCGTAGCGCATCGCCAGCATCTGGCTGATGCCGCAGGGTTCGAAGCGGCTCGGCATCAGGAAGGCGTCGCTGCCGGCGTAGATCAGCCGCGACAGGGCGTCGTCATAGGTGAGGAACACCGAGAAGCGGCCCGGGTGGCGCGCCGCCATCTGCCACAGGCCCGACTCGTAGCCCCGGTCGCCGGTGCCCAGTACCACGAACTGGCTGTCGCTGTAGGCCAGCACCCGGTCGGCGACCTGCAGGAGCAGGTCCACGCCCTTCTGGTCCACCAGCCGGCTCACCATCCCCATCAGATAGGAGCGGGGGCTGACGTTCAGTCCCATCCGTTCCTGCAGCAGACGCTTGCAGGCGGCGCGGCCGCTGAGGTCGCCTGAGGAGAAGGGGGCCGGCAGGGTGGCGTCGCTGGCGGGATTCCAGTCCTCGGTGTCGATGCCGTTGAGGATGCCGCGCAGCTTGCCGCTGATGAAGTTGAGCAGGCCGTCGATGCGCTCGCCGTACTCGGGCGTGCGGATCTCCATCGCGTAGGTGGGGGAGACGGCATTCACCCGGTCGGCGTAGAGCAGGGCCGCCGCCATCGTGTGGTCGCCCTGCATGTACCAGGGGCACCAGGTCATGCGGTCGAGCTTCCAGCGCCAGGGGCCCTGGTAGCGGAGGTTGTGGATGGTGAACACCGTGCTGATCTCCGGGTCCTGGTGCATCCACACCGGGATCATCCCCGTATGCCAGTCGTGGCAGTGCAGAACCTGGGGCTTCCAGCCCCCGTTCCAGGCGAATTCGGCACTGGCGTTGGCAAAGAAGGTGAAGCGCCAGTCCTCATCTTCGCCGCCATAGATGCGCTCGGGATCGAACACCGGATGGCCCACCAGATAGATGGTCAGACCACTGGTGGGGTGGCGGGTTTCGTAGATGGCGAAATCGGTGCCCATGGCGTGGCCACGCCACATCGGTTCGGCCGGAATCTGCAGCCGACTCCACAGCTTTCCGTAGCCCGGCATGATGATCCGCACGTCATGCCCCAGCGCCGCCAGGGCCGGTGGCAGGGAGCCCACAACGTCTCCCATGCCCCCCACCTTGATCATGGGTGCGCACTCCGCAGCGGCAAACAGAACCCTCATCCGCGCTCGATCGCTGGTGCGCCTGGAACTCTACGGGCCGCCCCGGAGCGCTCCGGCCGCCGGCGCCAGCGGACTCAGGGCAGCACCGTCACCGGTGTGCCGACCTGGACCATCTCGAACAGCTCCCGCACGTCCTCGTCATAGAGACGTACGCAGCCATGGGAGACGGCGCGTCCCACCGTCCAGCGGTGGGGGGTGCCGTGGAACCCGGCCACCACACATCCCTTCACGTCCAGCATCTGCTCCCCATCCCAGCCCCTGCGGCCGGAACAGTCGCGGTGAAAACCGATCCAGCGGCTGCCCAGCGGGTTGGTGGGGCCCGCCGGGTAGAGCTTGCCGGTCTGCGGATGTTCCCAGACCGGATCGCTCTGCCGTTCCAGGACCGTGAACCGGCCCACCGGCGTTTCCCAGCCGGCCATGCCCACGGCGACCGGGAACTGGCGCCGGGGACGGCCATCCTCGAGGACCATGAGCAGACGGCGGCGACGATCCAGCACCAGGCTCAGGGAGACCGGCTGACCCTCCTGCATGGCGCTGGGGGCGGCGGCCGCAGGGGCCGGGGCCGGCAAGAGCTGGGGGATGGATGAGGCGATGACCGCATCCGAAGGGGTCCCGATCGGAAACATGGACGAATACGGCGGTGCTGATGCCTCGATGGATCGGAGGTTAGCCAGCCGAACGTGGACTCGTTGCCTCGCAGTAGGCTGCCGTGACCGATGGGCATCATGGCGACTTCTCCACCATATCCAGTTCCAGAAAACGAGGAGTCGCGTCTGCGATCACTGGAACGGGTGATGCTTCTCGATACAGCTTCGGATCAACACCTTGATCGCATCATTGAACTGGCTCGCGCCACCCTTGGTGTGCCGATCGCCCTGATTTCCCTGGTCGACCAGGATCGTCAGTGGTTCCTGGCAAAAACAGGAATCGAGGCCACGGAAACCAGCCGCGACGTGGCCTTCTGTGCCCACGCCATTCTCTCGGAAGAGGTGATGGTGGTTCCTGATGCCAGCCAGGATCAGCGCTTCAGTAGCAATCCCCTGGTGACCGGTGAACCCGGCATCCGCTTCTACGCAGGGGCACCGCTTCGCGCCATGGATGGCCACCTGCTGGGCACCCTTTGCGTGATCGATCAGCAGGCCCATGGCTTCAACGATGACCAGAAACGCATCCTCAGGATGTTCTCCGAACAGGTCAGCAGGGAGATCGAGATCCGACAGCGGCTGGCCCGTTGCCCCGTCACCGGTCTCTGGAACCGCGGCGCCTTCCTGTTCCTCTGTGAGAAGGAATTCCAGCGGGCGCGACGCCTGGGCCGGAATGACGTGCACCTGTTGGGCTTCGCGTGGGATCCGCCCCCGGTGCCGCTGACGGAGGCGCTCCTTCCCGTCTTCGGCCCTGATGATCTGGTCGGCAGGATCGCCGATCGGATGTTCGCCGCTCTGATGATCGACAGCACCAGGGCCTCCGCCATGGTCGCCTGCCGCTCGCTCGACGCCGCCGCCGGGGCGCTGCAGTTCGACCGGCGACGATCCAGGCCGGCCGCCCGGCTCCGCATCGGTCTGACGGACCTGGCGCCTTCGGATCTGAGCATGGCCGACCTGCTGGTGCGGGCGGAGAACGCCCTCTATCTGACCGAAGACGAAGCAGCCGATCCGGTCATGGCCGTCTGGGGAACCTGAGCGGCTGACGAGGGCCGGCACGGCGATACCCTCACGCCATGGGCCCGGCCGCTGGGATGGGTTGAAACGGTTCGTCGCCGGCACCTCGGCCCTGCTTCTGATGAAACTGGCGGCCCCCGCCGGAGCCCTCCTGGCGGCCATCCAGTCTCAGGAACCCAGGCATCCCTCCCACCCCATGGAGCAGCAAGCGGGCCGGCTCTACAGCTACAGCGACGATGCCCTGGCTCCCACCTGCTCACGAAGCTTCTGGCTGCTGCACAAGAGCAAGAAGGTGTGGTTCAGGCTCGATGAGCGGGACTGGGGCCAACCGTTGTCACCCTCGTTCTTCTACCGGGGGGAGAGGATCGTCTACCGGGGAGATCTGGCCGCCTTGCCGGCCACCGATCGGGAGCGGATCGCGGCCTCAGCCATCGTCTGGGGAGAACCTGTGGCCAATGGCTGGGGACGGGGGCCAAAGGGAACGAACTACTTCCTCAAGCTCTGGACGCGATGGTCGATCTTCCAGAACGCCCGCTGTCACCCCGAATACTTCACCATCCGCTATCCAGCGCCCCTGCAGCCTCGAAAGGATGACGCAGGCAAAGACAGTTCCGGTCATCCTCCTGGCGGCGATAGGTGATCGTCCAGCCGTGATCCCGGCGCAACTTCATCATCAGGAACAGGCCCCAGTGGGCTTCCCGGGCCAGGGGGTCATCCTCGATGCCTGGCGCCTCCGCCTCCAGCTGGGCCAGGGCGGATGCCAGATCGAACGGCCGTCCATGGTCCGTGACTTCCAGCGAGAATTCCCCATCGGAAAGGCCCACCGAAAGCTGCACATCGGGCGGTGGATCAAGGTCGGCATGGGCATGGCGGACGGCGTTGGTGAAGCCCTCCACCAGGGCCATCTGACCCTGCAGCCAGAGCAGGGATGGCACATCGGCGTGGGGGATCCCCTCGAACCAGCCGAGCACGGTGTCCATGGCATCGAGGTCGCTCGCCACGGCCAGATGGTTGCAGCGCTCCGGCGTGGCCATGGGGTCGCCGATCATCACGCCGCCCCCGAATTCTTGCTGAACAGAACCATGAAGGTTCGCAGGATCAGTTTCAGGTCATAGGCGAGGCTCCAGTTCTGCTGATAGCGGAGATCCAGCCGGATCACGTCCTGGAACTCCCGGATCGAGGAGCGGCCGCTGACCTGCCACTCCCCGCTGAGGCCGGGTTTGACATCGAAACGCTGCCAGCTGGGGATGGCGTAGCGGCGAACTTCGTCGGGGGTGGCGGGCCGGGTGCCGATCAGGCTCATGTCCCCGATCAGCACGTTCCAGAACTGGGGCAGCTCGTCCAGGCTGGTTCGGCGCAGAAAGCGACCCACGCGCGTGATTCTGGGATCGTTCTCGTTCTTGAAGAAGGCTCCACTGGCCTGGTTCGGCACCGTGGCTTTCAGCTGCTCGGCATTGCTCACCATGGAACGGAACTTCCAGATGCGGAAGTGACGGCCCATCCAGCCGCAGCGCGTCTGGCTGAACAGGATGGGCCCCGGGCCGTCCAGCCGGATGGCCACCGCGATCGGGACGAACAGCAGCGCGGTGACCCCCAGGCCGAGGCTCGCTCCCGCCACGTCGATCAGCCGTTTGGGGAGGGAGCGCACCGACGGGTGGGTGAGCGGCGGCCGCTGGTCCTCCCTGCCGGGGGGATGGGGAAGGAGCCCCTGGGTGTGCTCCACCACCGGCAGCACCTTCTCCAGCCCGGTCATCTCCAGGGCCAGGGCCACCTGCCGGTGCACACTCCAGGCCTCAAGCGGCAGGGAGCGTTCCCGGGCGATCCTGATGGCGCCGACGAGGGCGCCGATGCCGCTGCTGTCGATGACGCTGGTGTGGCCGAAGTCGAGGATCACCTGGCGGAGATCGCCGAACCGGTCGAGCCAGTCGGGAAAGCCCTGACGGAAGGTCACCGCCTCGGCCACGGTGAGCCGCGGGGGAAGCCGGAGGATGAGCGTTCCATGGCGGGCGCTGAGCAGGAACCCGGCGGGAAGCGGTGGCTGGTCCAGGGAGACGGCCATCATCCGGGGGCGAAACGGTGGTCCAGGCTGCGGCACAAGGACCTGGCGGAGGCGTCGGTCACGTCGCTGATGGAGGTCTTGCAGGGGGCTTCCAGAAATCGCACCAGATCCCCGGGACACCAGCCGATGGGTACGCCCATCTCTGCAAGAGCCAGGGCCAGCTCGACCTGATGATCGTCCACGTGCTCCTGGAAACGGACGCTGCGGGGAACGAGGATGAAAGGCTGGTCCATCTGATCCAGCATCAGCACGGTGCCCTCGCCGCAGTGGGCGATCACGGCACGGGCCTTCTCAATCAGCTGCCGGAAGGCGTCTTCCTTCAGCAGGCGATAGACGGTGGCACCACTGGGCAGCACCGTGCAGGTTCCATATTGGACGACGATCTCTTCGTCGATGAGGCGCTGCTCACGCAACACCTCGAGCCAGCGCATCAGCCGGTTGAAGGGATACTGCTCCGTGCCCACGGTCACCAGGATCATGGCGCCGGCCTTCCCTGAACGAGTTCGGCACGGGGATACCGGGCCTGAAGCCGGGGCCAGTGCACGTAAAGCACATCGAGAAACGGGCGCACCAGACGAGCGGAGAGGCTCAGTGTATGGATGCGCGTTACCGATTCGATGAACACGGTCCTGCAGCCGAACAGCTTTCCCAGCAGCACGAAGGGGACCGCCACGCCGGCTCCGGTGGTGAGGATCAGCGTGGGTCGTTCCTCCCGCAGCACCCGGACCGCCAACAGAAGATTGCGCCACAGATTCGGAAGATTGCGATTGGTGGGGCTGTAGGCCCAGCGCACCCGTTCCGCCTGCAGGGCCGTCTCGGTGGTGGGCGTGCGGAAGCTGACCCAGAGATGGGGGTGGGGTTGCCAGAACTCCCGCAGCTGCTGCAACGCCTTGAAATGCCCTCCAGAGGAGCACACCAGCAGAACCTTCAGGGCCGGGGCCGTCTGGCGGGCATCCCTGCGCAGACGCCGCTCCTGGCTGGCGCCGGTGAGGCGGAGCATGAGCCGCTCCAGAGCCCGGTAGAGGCCAGGGGGAAGCAGACGCAGCAAGTAGGCCGCCAGCAGCGTGATCACGGTGCGGCGGGGCTCTTCGATCAGGATCCGCCCGTAGGTGGCGAGGGCCTGGTGCAGCAGGCGGACGGCCATGGCCCCCTCCCGCTGTCGTGTGGCCCGCCTGGCCAGGTAGCGCAGCTGATAGGCCCTGGCCCTGGCCCCGTGGCGCCGGATGAAGTCCGGATGGGTGAGGGTCGTCTTGGTGAGGATCCGCTCCCAGGACGCGTACTGCTTCATCAGGTTGGCCGAGAGCCCACCCTCGCTGATCCGGTAGAGGGTGAGCGCCTCCGGGATTCCCTCGATCCGCCACGGGGTATCGAGGATGATCCGCAGCCAGCATTCGATGTCCTCCGACTGCCGGAACGTGTCGTCGAAGTAGAAATCCTCCGGCTCCCCATGGAGATTGGCCCGGAAGCGGATGGCCTCGAACACCTCACGGCGGATCACCACGGCGGAGCCGTTGCCGATCGGATTGCGGCAGAAAAGGATCTCCGGCGTGATGCCCTCCAGCCGGGGCATCTGGTAGATCCCCAGGGGCCGGGAGTGTTCGTCGATGAACCCGGAGGGGGAGAAGCTCACCCCCACCTCCGGACGGGCCTGCAGATGGGCCACATGGCGGGCCACCTTCTCCGGCAGCCAAAGGTCGTCACTGTCCAGAAAGCCGATGTAGGCGCCACGGGCCTGGCGGATGCCCGTGTTGCGCGCCCCCGCCAGGCCCCGGTTCGCCTGGTGAAGAATGCGGAGGCGGGGATCCTCGAACGTTTCACAGATGGCCACGGCCCCGTCGGTGGAGCCGTCGTCCACCACGAGGATCTCGAGATGGGGGTAGGTCTGCTCCAGCACCGAGCGGAGACTCTCGGCCACCGTGGCGGCGCTGTTGTAGACGGGAATCACCACCGAAACGAGCGGTCCGGCCATGGCGGCCTCCGTCCTCCCGACCTCCGTCCTCCCGACCTCGGTCATCGCGACCTCCGCCATGGCGGCAGCAGCGGCCGGGCCTGCCGCCACAGCCGCCGCAGCTGAACGGCCGCCAGGGTGAGCCAGGTGCGCCGGGGCTGGCGAAGCAGGAGCCAGGGGTCCGATCGCAGGGCCTGGTTCATGAAACCCACCCCCAACCCCGTCGCTGAGGCATTCAAGCGCAGGCTGCGCCTGGCCAGGTAGCGCAGGTGAACCGCCCGCGCCCGGCTCAGATGGGCCTCCACCAGCTCCGGCGCATAGGGGCGGGCCTGCTCCACGAGCCGCTCCCAGCCGGCCTCCATCCGCAGCAGATCCGAGGACAGCCCCCCCTCGCTGGTGCGGTAGCCCGTGAGCACCTGCTCCAGCCCGGCGATCCGCCAGCCGGCGCACCGGACCCGCAGCAGCCATTCGAGATCCTCCGAGTAGCTCATCTGCGGGTGGAAGCCACCCACCTGATCGAAGACGGTCCGGCGCACGACCCAGGTGGAGGTGGTGGTGGTGGGGTTCTCGTACAGAAAGTGCTCCGGGGCCAGCTGGCGAAGACGGGATCGGGAGTGCTGGCCGGTGGGCAGGCCCGAGGGGGTGAGGAAGGCGACCCGGTCGAAGCTCACCCCCAAGGCGGCATCGCCACGGAAGTGGTCGAGATGGAGCCGGAGTTTGGCGGGGTACCAGAGGTCATCGGCATCGAGGAAGGCGATCAGGGACGCGTGGGTCCCGGCCACGCCGCGGTTGCGTGCCGCCGAAACCCCTCCGTTCGCGACGCAGAGAAGACGAATCCTGGCGTCTTCGGCCTGGAGGTCACGCACCAGGGCGGCCGTCCCATCGCTGGAACCGTCATCGATGATCAGCGCCTCCCAGTCCGTCCAGGTCTGGGCCTGGACGGACGCCACCGTTTCGGCCAGGGAACCGGCCGCGTTGTAGGCGGGAATGATGACGGAAACCGCGGGAATCCCCATGGTTCAACTGACCCAGGCGGCCGGGCGGATCAGCACCACCCGGCGGGCCCAGAGGGCATAGAGGGGCTGAAGCAGCAGATGGGTGGCCATCACCGCCACGGCGACACCGATGATGCCGTGCTGGGCACCGACCATCACGGCCACCGCCAGGACGAGGGTGAATCCGAGGTTCCACCAGAGGTCCACCTGGGGAAGGTTGATGGAGCGGAACAGCATCGAGGCGGCGTTGGCGAAGGGGCGCGAGAGCGCGGACAGACAGATGATGATCAGGATGGGAACGGCGCCCCGATCCACCCATTTCTGGCCGAAGACGATGGGCACGTAGAGGGGAGCCAGGGAGGCCTGAACCGCCACCAGGGGGATGATCACCTTGGCGATGATGACCAGATTCTTCTGGAACCGCTCCCGCAGCAGGGCCCGGTCGTGGCTGAGGGCACAGAGGTCGGAATAGAGGGTCAGGCCCATGGCGTTGACGGCACTCAGGCTCATGCCCAGGCCGGCATTGAAGGCGAAGTAGTAGGTGCCCAGCTGGCTGATGCCGATCAGGCGACCGATCAGCAGATAGTCGATGTTGTCCCGGAGGGTGTTGAGAAGTTCCACCCCCAGGATCCTTGAGCCGAAGCCCAGGATCTGGCGGTAGTGGAGCAGGGAAGGTCGCCAGTTCGGTCGCCAGCGGTGAAAGCGGTAGACCATGATCACCCAGATGGGGGCGACGAGGAATTTGGGCAGAATGATCGACCACATCCCAAACCCGTTGAGCGCGAAGATCGCGATCAGCAGGTTGTCCGTCATGACAGAAGCCAGTTGGGTGAGGCCGAAGACATTGAGGCGGTTCTCCCTGAGGATCAGGGAGGTCTGGACCGATCCCAGGGGATAGATCAGATAGGTCAGGCCGATCAGGATGATCGGCCTGATCAGTTCGGGCTGACCGTAGAAGCCGGCGACGGCAAAGGAGCCGAGGGTCTGGATCAGGAAAAGCAGCCCCCCAAGCAGCCAGTTCAGGGTGAAGGCCGTGTGGCACATCGCATCGAGCTCGGCCTCCGGGGCCTGGACGAGCTTCTCGCCGATGCCGTTGCGGGTGAACACCCGGATGAATTCGTGGGTCATCAGCACCAGGGCCGCGATGCCGTAATCCTTCGGACTCAGAAGTCGCGCCAGGATCACGGTGGCCAGGAGTCTGGAGAGCCGGATGCCGAACTCCGACAACCCCATCCAGCCGATGTTGCGCAGGAAGCGGTCCTCCGAGCGGAAGCGACCCAGGACCTTCAGGCGCATCAGCGGAGCTCCCGCAGCAGGTTGCTCCACGACCGGCAGAACCGGTCCCAGCTGCCGATGCTCGAGTCCCGGGCCTGCTCGGACAGGCGGAGCCGTTCAGCTCCGGGGAGGGCGATGAGCCGCCGGATCGCGTCGGCGAGCCCCGTCTCGGACCCCGGGGGCACCACGAAACCGCAACCCTCGACCTGCTCGCTGAGGCCACCCACACCGCTGACGATCACCGGCAGACCGGCGGCCCGCACCTCGAGACAGGCATTGCCCCAGGGTTCCCACAGGGAGGGAATGGCGATGCCGTCGCAGTCGCGCAGAAAGGCCGGGACATTGCTGAGCGGCCCCAGGAAGCGGATGCCGGGATGGCCGGCGGCCAGGTCACGCAGCTCCGCATCCAGCTCACCGTCACCGCCGAGCAGGAGCTGCACGGATCCCGCCGGGAGCATCCGTACGGCCCTGATCAGGGTGTCGAAGCCCTTCTGCCTGGCGAAGCGGCCGAAGGCCCCGAGCCGGAAGGGGGTATGGGGAGGGCGGCCGAGGGGCAGGCTCAGAAAATCATCGAGGGTGCGACTGAAGGGAATCACCCGCACTTTCGAAGCCGGCACCAGTCCAGTAGCGCCCATCCAGTCGGACTGGCCATGGGAAACGGGAACGACGCGATCGAACAGGGCATAGGCCAGCCGGAGCATGGTCCGGAAGCGCCGGCGACTGGGCACCTGATGGAGTTCAAAACCGCGGCAGTAGTGGTGCTCCACCAGGACCCGCGGAATCCCCCTCAGACGCCACTGCTGGGGGAGCAGGCGCCAGGAACAGGCTGGATGCCAGATGAGCGCATCGGGCCGCCAGTCCCGCATGGTCTCAGCCGCCTGATCCAGGGGAACCTGCCGGAAGGTGACCCACTGCAGCTGGGGAGACTCGGCAAGGCTGGTGAGGGTGGCGGGGATGCCCCCTCCCCAGCTGGTGCCTCCCGGTGGGAGCAGATGGAGAGCCTTCATGGACCGAAGAAAACGGTCTGCGTCGAGATCAATGCGGCTTGCAACGTTGATGTCTGCGGTGCGACATGGAGCGAACCTGGTGAAGCCATGGATGGTCCGGCGATGGCTCCCAACCTAAAAATAGACTGCAATAGACCTTAGCAGTTCACTCCGATGAGACAAGCGCCCAGATGATGCTGAAGGGAAGAAGGAATCAAGGGGTGACCCCACAGACGGAGGCAAGGCTTTCCTCCAGGAATACTCATGCAGACACCATGGCTTTACGGCACGCAGTGATGCTATGGAGGTGCACCCGTGGAGGCCGGTCACGGCGGATGGGCGGAAGCTTGCCCGGGGTAGGGGCTCCGTTAATGTAGTGACATCAGATGGGACGCTTTCTCGGATGACCGACACCCCCAGGCGCCTGTTGCGAGCCATCGGGGGTATCGGCCTTTCCGCGCTCCAGTGTGTTCTTTTTGTGCTTCCCGCCCAAGCGCTGCCGTTGTCCCCGGGAGACAGAATCCGGGTCACGATTCTGGATGGGGAAGAATTCAACGGAACCTACGAGGTCAACCTCGACGGCAACATCGATATCCCCTATCTGTCGCCCCTCAAGGTGGTGGGGAAGGAACCGGACGCCGTTCGCGGCGAGCTGCGCCAGTTGCTGGTGAATGGAGGCTACTTCCAGCCGAGCTTTCTGCAACTCAGTGTCAACGTCATCCAATGGGCGCCGGTCAACGTGTTCGTGGCTGGGGATGTGTTCTTTCCCGGGCGGGTGTTGATCAACGAAAAGCCAGCGGACCGGCCCGATGAACCCGCCGTCACGATATCCGGCCAGTACCCGCCCAACCGGTTTCTGTCCGTGGCCCTGAAATCCAGCGGCGGCGTCAAGCCAACCGCCGATGTCTCCGCCATCAAACTCATCCGGGGAGGCAAAGAATCCCTCCACGACTTCTCGGGGCTTTTCACTGGTGAGCCTGTTCAGGATGTGGCCCTGATCGCCAATGATCAGGTCATCGTGACGGCCACCGAGAAGGTGAACCCCCAGATCATTCGCCCTTCGCCCATCACCCTGGCCGGTGTGAAGGTGTTTCTGTCCAACCTCACCGTTCCCGCCACCGGAAACGCGCCATCCGGCATCAGCCGCGACGCCACCTCCTTCACCTATGGCAACAGGTTCTCTCAGGCGGTGGTGGCCGCCAATTGCGCTGGAGGCACACGGCTCACCAATGCAGGTCGGAAGGCGATTCTGGTGCGTACGGATGAAAGCACCGGCAAGACGAACTTTGTGGAGCGCAAGGTGGATTCCCTGTTAATGAATTCCGCAAACGATGCGGACAATCCCTACCTGATGCCCAATGATGCCGTCGCCTGCTACGACTCCGCGACCACGACGGTTCGGGACATCATCAGGAGCATTGCCGAGATCGTGACGCCAGCAGCTCTCCTCATTAACGGATTCTCGAAGTGATCGATAAGCAAGAACTCAAAACCAAGCTCAGTCAAAAGTACAGCCAACTCCCATTCCTGTTTCACTGGCTATCAAGAAACAGGTGGAATCGCTATTACCTCCTGATGGGTATGGCCAATGGATTCATCTGGATTTCGGCCCTGCTCTATCTGCTGCTGACCAAACCCATCTATACCAGCAGGTGGGCCTTGATTCTGCCCAGCACGAGTTCGGCCACGAATCTCAATCTGCCTGACATCGGCCAGGCCACCTCCTCCTCCGGTTCCGGGCTGGGTAGTTCCACCTATGACACCAGAGCCAACTATGAATACATCTTTGAAAGCGAGCAGGTGATCAAGGAAGCCGCCCGGCTCAGCGGGATCAAAAGCAGGGACTTCGGAAAACCGAAAATCAAGCTCATCGACAACACCACGATGATGCAGTTCGAAGTCAGCGGACGATCCGCCAAGGAGGCGATGAATAAATCGATGGCCCTCTATCAATCAGCGCAAAAAAGGCTGAACGAGCTACGGGAAGGAGAAATGCGTCAACGGGAGATCCCGGCCGAGTCGATTCTGATGTCTGTGCAGAAAAAACTCCAGGATGCCCAGCAGAAGGTCACAGATTTCAAGTTCAAGTCGGGTCTGACATCGTCCGATCAGGTGCGGGACCTTTCCGGGAATATCGAGCAACTCCGCCGCCAGCGGGCGGAAGTCCTGGCCAATGAACAGTCAGCCGCCAAGCGGCTCATGCAGCTGAGTGCCAGCCTGGGGCTGTCGTCATCCCAGGCTGCCGACGCCTTTCAGCTTCAGGTCGACCAGATCTTCCAGCAGCACCTCAAGGACTACAGCGAGGCCACCAGCTCCCTGCGCCTGCTGGCCGGAAAGTTCGGACCGAATAATCCCAGGGTGATCAAGGAGAAGAACAGACAGCGCTTTGCCCTCAGGAATCTGCTGCAGAGGAGCCGGCAGATCCTCGGCAAGGACCTTCCTCCCTTGGCGATCAACAGGCTGGCCCTCTCCACGGTCGCCAGCAACTCCGGTCGCGATTCCCTGCTCCAGAGTCTGGTCAATGTGGCGGCCGAGCAGCGGGCCCTGAGCGGGCAGGCCAAGGAGCTGGATGTGCAGATCAATAACCTGGAGCAGCGGTTGCGGGGGATCACCAAACCCCTCTCCACTTTGGAGTCCCTGATGCGCAATGAACAGATCGCCCAGGCCGTCTTTGCTTCCACCCTGGCGCAACTGGATCTGGGTCAGGGGGATCTGTTTTCCGCCTACCCCCTCATCCAGATGGCCGTGGAGCCCACCATGCCTGACAAACCCAGCGCCCCGAAAACGACCTTCGTCCTGGCAGGGGCGGTGGCAGGCTCGTTCTTCTCCAGCTTCGGCCTCTGGTTGCTTTGGGTCCGCAAACCCTGGATCAAGAAGTTATCGCGGTGGATCTCCCCATGAGAGATGGGATGCGGTCGTCCCATGCCCTCGACGACCACGGAAAGATCCAGCCTGAAAACGTGCCGGAACGCATCATCTGGTGGGCCATCGTCTGGACGTATCCCCTCTGGATCATCGGTGGGCTCTACATCGTTGGCTCCCTGCTCGGATGGGTCCTGCTGTTACTGCTCCTGATCAAGATTCTGGCGCAGGATCGAGCCACTCCCCCCGAAGCCAGGATTCGCATCTCCTGGGTCATCTGGAGCTGGATCATCGGCATGGTGATCATGGAGGTGGCCCTGCTGGTGGGCCACCTGGATTTCGATCTGGGGATGGCCATGATCGTGAAATCCAGCATCGGCTGGGCCAAGGGATGGGCCGCCCTGGCCCTCTATCCCCTGGCGGGAAACCTTCGCATCCGGCCCCAGATCATCTACCGCGCCGTCTGCATCATCGGCCTGCAGACCCTGGTGATCACTCCTCTGCTGTTGGTCACGCCCTTCCTGCACCTGCCGGAGATTCTTTACGTCTCACCGTTGAAGGCGGTCGGCGGTCCCGGACCAGAGTTCTTCGACGTGAGGCTTTACGAAATTGATCCCACCACAAACCAGTTGCGCTGGCGGCTGTTCACCCCCTGGGCGCCGGCCCTGGGCTTTGTCGGAAATGTCTATTTCATGCTCGCGCTTCAGGAAAAGTCCAGGCGATGGAAGGTGCTTGGATTGGCTGGAGCGATCCTGATGTGCCTGATCTGCAAATCACGCCTGGCGCAGGTCTGCCTGGTCCTGATTCCGATCATCACCACGATGCTGACCAATCTCGGACGACCGGCCGTCCTGATCCTGCTTGGGGTCGCAAGTTATCTTGGCGGCCTTTTTTCTCCTGTGGCGATCGCTTTCTTCAACGATTTCTGGGAGTCGTTCAAATCGGCAAGAGCTGATTCCACCCGGGTCAGAATGGCGTTGAAACGTATCGCCATCTACCGCTGGGAAACGGAAGCCCCCATCTGGGGCCATGGGGTGGTGGAAAGGGGCAGCCATGTGGTGGAGTGGATGCCCATCGGATCCCACCACACCTGGGCAGGCCTGCTGTTCGTCAAGGGCATCGTCGGCTTCTGCGCCCTCATGGTCCCCATGCTGGCGAGTTTCATCGATCTGTTGATCAAGGGATTGGATCGCCGAAGGCTGACGGCGGGCGTCGGCCTCAGCATGGTGATCATCCTATTCCTGTATACCTTTGGTGAAAATCTGGAAATCCTCGTCTATCTTTACTGGCCGGGCCTTGTCGTTCTCGGCCTGGCACTGCAGGAGAAACTCACATCCGCTCGCAACCTGCAGGAAAGCTGAGCACCCTGAGGCTTTCAATTCCTTGGGTCAACCGCCTGGCTGACGGGTAGAATCGATAGACGGGCTCAGGAAGGTTGCCATGATCTCCATCGACGAACTTCGCCATAGACACCTTCCCTTCGTGAAAGCCGATCAGGAAGGTATCATCGAAGAGGTCAATGGCCTGATGGAAGAGATCTATGGCTGGTCACCAGCGGATCTGATCGGGAAGTCCCTGGGCATGATTCTGCCCTCATCCTTCCGGGATGCCCATCACCTTGGCTTTTCACGCTTCAGGATGACAGGGGAATCGGAGGTGCTGAATCACCCCCTGGAGTTGATGACTGTCTGTAAGGATCAACGGGAAATCAACTCGGAACATTTCATCGTTGCGGAACGGCATGGGGATACATGGAGCTTTGCCGCAACCCTGAAACCCCTGGAGTGATCCGATGAGATCCACCGACGATCTCCTCGAACAGCTTCGCAAAACCCTGGGCCGCCTTGATACTGCGCTCAGCTGCGTCGATGACGGGCTGGTGATCACGGACTTCAAGGGTCTTGTCGAGTGGACCAATCGCGCGTTCGACGTGTTTGTTGGCTGTCCACGCCTCAAGAGCCTTGGCAAAGAGCTGGATGATCTCGTCCCAACCGGATACGTGGAGGGTCGTCACAAACCGATGAATTCCCTGATCGCCCTTGCTCGCAACGGTCCCGGTCGCAGCATCATGGATCGCGCGCTGTCGGGTCCCCGCCAGGTTATGGAGGTCAGCTGGTCGCCGGTCAATTTCCATCCCGAACCATCCCTGGTTTTCGTCTTCAAGGATCTCAGCGAGATCACCCGTGTGCAGGATGCACTCACCGCGTCGCGCGACAGCCTGGAGGAAGAGGTGGCCTCACGGACACGGCAACTACAGAAGGCACGCGATGAAGCCCAGGCCGCCACGGAAGCCATGGGTGAGTTTCTTTCAACGATCAGCCACGAGATCAGAACACCCATGAATGCGGTGATCGGGATGACCGACCTGCTGCTGGACACACCCCTCAACGGCGCTCAGAGGGAACTGGTACAGACGATCCACAGCAGCGGAGAGCTTCTGCTGTGCCTCATCAACGACATTCTTGATCTTTCAAAGATCGAAGCCCAGAAGATGACGTTGCGAGCGGATTCGTTCTCCATCCGTGCCCTTGTGGATGAATGTATGCGCATCATGAATCCATCCATTCTCTCCAAGGGCCTGAGCCTGGGCATCTTCATTCCCGCCGACCTTCCCGAGGAGCTGTATGGAGACAGTCTGCGCATCCGGCAGATCTTGCTGAATCTTATGAACAATGCCGTCAAGTTCACAGACAACGGCACTGTGCAGCTCGACCTCACCTGGAATCCCCTCAGCGTCTCCCGACTGATGCTCTCGCTGCAGGTTTCTGACTCCGGTCATGGCATTTCGCCAGAGTTCCTTCCCAGGATCTTCAACAGTTTCGCGCAGGACGAAGGATCCCCGAACCATGGCCATCGGAACCAGGGAACGGGCCTGGGCCTGGCCATCTGCGATCGCCTGTGCAAGCTGATGGGCGGCAGGATCCGCGTGGAGAGCGAGCAAGGCAAAGGCTCACGATTCAGCGTCAGCATCCCGTTGGGCTTCGGCGCGATGGAGGAGGAGAGGCGCGAAGAATCGGTCGCACCAGCGACTCTGGATGATGAACCATCGCTGCGGATCCTGGTGGCTGATGACAACCGGATCAACCAGCGGGTGATGGAGCTGATGCTGGCAAAACTGGACGCCCAGGCGGAATTCGTCGGTGATGGCCATGCTGCCGTCGAGAGGGTTCAGCTGGCGGAGTTCGACCTGGTCTTCATGGATCTGCAGATGCCCGGGAT
The DNA here is from genome assembly GCF_000316515.1 of Cyanobium gracile PCC 6307. Lineage (NCBI taxonomy): Bacteria > Bacillati > Cyanobacteriota > Cyanophyceae > Synechococcales > Prochlorococcaceae > Cyanobium > Cyanobium gracile. Next base: position 393,068 of record NC_019675.1, read on the forward strand.
GGATGGGCTGGAGGCCACGCGCCGCATTCGCGCCTCCAGGGTTTATCAGCCCTATGTTGTCGCCCTCACGGCCTCTGCCCTGGGCGAACAGCAGCGCGACTGCCTGACAGCCGGTATGAACGATTTTCTCAGCAAACCCGTCCGTCTTCCCGACATTCGTCAGGCGCTTCAGCGCTACCGTCAATGGAAGCAAAGGAGCCAGAATCCCATGGGCTCCGGCAGGCCCCAGCTCCCGTGACGTTGTCATCTGACGATTCCATCGATACCCGATCCTGGGACGACTTGCGGGAGCTCGGCGGCCCGGACGCCGACGCGATGATCGCCGAACTCATCGACATCTACGCCGAGGATGCCGCCCAGCTCGTTTCCTCCCTGCTGAAGGCCCGGCAGGCCGGTGATCGCCCTTCTCTTGTTGCCGCCGCCCATGCCCTGCGGTCTCCGAGCGCCAGTCTCGGCGCCCTCAGGCTGGCCGAGCGCTGCCGTTTGCTGGAGTTGGCGGCCGGAGCGGCGGCGGCGGAGCTCCCGGCCGGCCTGATCGACGACCTGCTCCGCGAACTCGAAAGGGTCCTGGCCGCGCTGACGTCGTTGCGGCCGCAGCCTTGACAGCCATGACACGCCTTCTGCTGATCGACGATGACCGGGTGCTGCAACGCATCCTGCAGACGCGGCTAAGCCAGCAGGGACTGGAGGTGTTGTTGGCAGCCTCTGGAGACGAGGGACTGGCGATGGCCCGGCACCATCAGCCCCAGATCATCCTCTGTGACTGGTGCATGCCGGGCATGGACGGCCTGGAGGTCTGCCGCAGGCTCAAATCCGATGCCGACCTCGCGGCGATCTTCTTCATTCTGCTGACCTCCAAAGGCGAGGTTGGGGACAGGGTCTCGGGGCTGGATGCCGGTGCCGACGACTTCCTGATCAAGCCCGTGGATCCGGCGGAGCTCATGGCCCGCGTCAGAGCCGCGATGCGGCTCTTCGACAGCAACCAGCAACTGAGGGCCCTGAGTCTGGATCTGGCGAAGCAGAAAGCCCGCCTGGAGGAGGAGCTCTCCAAGGCTGCCGATTACGTTCGCTCCATCCTGCCGGCTCCCTTGACTGGCGAGGTGGAGATTGCATCCCTGTTTCTTCCCTCCAGCCAGCTGGGTGGAGACTGCTTCGATTTCTACTGGCTGGATGATGACCATCTGGTGATGTACATCCTGGATGTCTCCGGCCATGGTCTGGCCTCTGCTCTGCCATCCATCTCCGTTCACAATCTGCTGCGCACCAAGGCCCCCTCGCGGCTCAGCCACCCAGGAGCAGACAGCCCCCATCGGCGTCAGTCCGACACCTTTCTGGAGCAGCCCGCAGTAGTGATGCGTGTTCTCAATCAGCTCTTCCAGATGGATTCCCAGAATGGCCAGTACTTCACGATGTGGTATGGGGTGTTCGACCGACCGAATCGACGCCTGAACTATGCCAGTGCGGGCCATCCGCCGGCGTTGCTGCGATCCTTGAGCCGCCATGGGGAGGGGGCCATTCAGGAGCTGAAGGCTCCAGGGATGCCCATCGGCCTGTTCCCCGAAGCCTCCTACCAGAGCAGGGAGTGCGGCATCGGTGCCGACGATGAGCTCTATCTGCTGACGGACGGCCTGTTCGAGATTCCCCTCAATGACAACCGCATGTGGGATTACCACCAGTTTCTCTCGCTCCTCAACGACCAGCCGTTCGATCCCACAGCCGATCTCAACCGGCTGGTGACGGCGATCCGAATGGCGACGGGTCAGAAGAGCTTCCCGGATGATGCCTCGATGATCCGCCTGCGCTTCCGGGCCTCTCCTTCCGCCAGCGGAGTCTGAACGGAGTCCTCCCTTCCAGCGCTGACCGGCAGGTGACACGGCCGAGGATGGCCGAGCCAGGCCTTTCAGACGACTTCGAAGATCTTGTCGGTCCCTGTCATCTCCAGCACCATCTTCATCTGAGGCCCGGGGGACTGAAGGGAGAGCCGATGCCCCGCCTCACGCACCTTCTTCAGGCAGCGCACCAGCGCGCTGAAACCATTGCTGTCCATGAAGGTGATCCCTTCACAGGCGATCACCACCCTCTCCTCTCCGGCACTCAGGGCCTGGCACACCTCCCCAAGCAAAGCCCTGCCACTCACTTCATCGAGAATGCCGGAGGGGTGAATCACGTGAACTTCTTTCTAAAATCAGGGATCGAGAAGTTGTGCTGGATCAACTCTCGATCCCATCTTCTAGCACGCAATGGCAGCGCTGTCCCTGCGGCGCCGAGCGTCAGGGCAACCAGGGGCTGCCCGAGAAGTCGGGATCCCGCTTTTCCAGAAAGGCATTGCGCCCCTCCTGGCCCTCGCTGGTCCGGTAGAACAGATGGGTCGCCTGACCCGCCAGTTCCTGCAGGCCGGCCAAGCCGTCCGTTTCGGCATTGAAGGCGGCCTTGAGGCAGCGGATCGCCGTGGGGCTGTGCTGCAGCACCTCCCGCGCCCAGGCCACCCCTTCGGCCTCAAGCCGCTCCAGGGGCACCACCGCGTTCACCAGCCCCATGGCCAGGGCCTGCTCCGCCGAGTAGCGGCGGCAGAGGAACCAGATCTCCCGGGCCTTGCGCTGGCCCACCACCCGGGCCAGGTAGCCGGCGCCGAAGCCGCCGTCGAAGCTGCCCACCCGGGGTCCGGTCTGGCCGAAGACGGCGTTCTCGGCCGCCAGGCTCAGGTCGCAGAGCAGGTGCAGCACCTGGCCGCCGCCGATGGCGTAGCCGGCCACCAGGGCGATCACCACCTTGGGCAGGCTGCGGATGATCCGCTGCAGGTCGAGCACGTTCAGCCGCGGCAGCCCCGAGGCGTCGAGATAGCCGCCATCGCCACGCACGCTCTGGTCGCCTCCGGCACAGAAGGCCCAGACGCCGTCGGCGGCCGGCCCCTCCCCGGTGAACAGCACCACCCCGATGGAGGGATCGTCCCGCACCCGGTTGAAGGCATCACAGAGCTCCTGCACTGTGAGCGGACGGAAGGCGTTGCGCTTCTCGGGCCGGTTGATGCTGATCCGGGCGATCCCGTCGCCGCTGGTCTCGAAGCGGATGTCGCTGTAAGCGCCGGCGCTGGTCCAGCGCGGTGGGGCGGGGGGAACGGGGGTCATGGGGAGGGGATCGGCCCGGTGGCCAGGGGGTCGGCCAGATCTGCGGCCATTGTGCGCAGCCGTTGCCGCAGGGCCGCATCCCGTCGCCGGTCGGTGGGCACCACCAGCAGGGCCATCGGCTGGGCCAGGGCCCAGGCCAGGGCCTCATCCAGCCCGTCCAGGCTCTCCAGCCGCCGGCCGGGGACCCCGTGCACCGCCGCCAGCGCCAGCGGGTCCACCGGCTGGGGCATGGCGAACAGGCGCTCGAAATCCATTGCCGCCGCCGGCTCGGTGCGGATGGGCAGCTGCTCGAAGATGCCGCCGCCGCCGTTGTCGATCAGCACGATGGTGAGGCGGCCGCCCAGCTGCGGGCGCCACAGCCAGCCGTTGGCATCGTGGAGCAGGGCCAGATCGCCGCTCACCAGCACCAGGGCACCGAGGGCCTCGGCCAGGCCGCAGGCGCTCGAGAGGGTGCCGTCGATGCCGGAGGCCCCCCGGAAGCCGTGCATCGGCCGGGGCGGGGAGGCCGGGTCGGCGAAGCTCTCCCAGTCCCGCACCGGACTGCTGTTGGCCAGCAGCACGGGCAGTCCGGCCGGCAGCAGCCGGCTGAGCCGGCGGGCCAGGGCCGGCTCCCCGTGCTCTCCGGCCAGCTCCTGCTCCAGCAGGGCCTGCACCGCCGCCTCCGCCCGTCGCCAGCGGCCCGCCAGCGCCAGCGAGGCTTCGGCGGCATCGCCCGCTGCGGACGGCGGCGGTTGCTCCGCCAGCCAGGCCGCCAGGCCCGCGCTCGCCTGGCCCCGCACCACCCCGAGGGGATCGAGGCGGCGCCCGTCCCCTTCGCTCACCAGCACCTGGCCACCCCCCTGGGCCGCCAGCCAGCGCTGCAGACGGCGGCTGGCCGGCAGGGGCCCCAGCCGCAGCACTTGCAGCTCCCCCGCTGGCTTTGCCAGCTCGCCGGCGGAGCCCTCCGAGAGGATCAGGTCGTAGGCCGTCACCGTGTCCAGATCCGGCAGGCCCCGCAGGCCGGAGAGGGCATCGGCCAGCACCGGCCAGCCGCTGCGCCGCTGCCAGCGCCGCAGGGCCTCCACGTGGGCCGGCCAGGCCGTCGGGGCCCCCCGCCAGGGGCCGGCCACCACGACACCGGGCCGGCCCGGATCCATGGCCGTGGTGACGCTGGCCTCGGAAACGGGGCACGCCGGGCGGTCGGCGCCGGTGGCCCGGGCCCCCGACGCCGGGGGCGGCGGCGGCCCAGCGGCCAGGGCGGCGGCCAGGCGGCTCAGATCCGCGCCGCCGGCATGCAGGGGTTCGTCGAAGGGCAGGTTGAGGTGCACCGGCCCGGCGGAGCGGCCGGCCCCATCCCCCTGGGCGGCGGCCAGGGCCTGGCGGGCCAGGTCGTCCAGCTCCGCAGGGGCCATGGCGGCCAGCCCCTCCGGGTCGCCGGCGCCCAGCCAGCGGCAGCTGCCGGCCAGGAACACCTCCTGGTTGACGCTCTGGTTCGCCCCGCATCCCTTGAGCCACGCCGGTCGGTCGGCCGTGAGCAGCAGCAGGGGAACCGAGCCGAAGTCGGCCTCCACGGCGGCGGGCAGCAGGTTGGCCACCGCCGTTCCCGAGGTGGTGATCACGGCCGCCGGCTGGCCGCTGGCCCGGCCCAGGCCCAGGGCGAAGAAGGCGGCGGAGCGCTCGTCGATGGCGGTATGCAGCCGCAGGCCCCCGGGCTCCAGCAGGGCGGCTGCCACCGCCAGGGGGGCCGACCGGCTGCCGGGGCAGAGCACCCCATGGGTCAGGCCGCCCCGGCGCAGCGCCCCCAGCAGCGTCAGGGCCGCCCGCACATTGGCCAGCGATGTCGGGGACCCGGCCAAGGGGGGCACTCCGGTGTTCAGGATGGGGGGATCATCCTCACGGACGGATCCCATGGGCAGCGGCCCCGCCACGCCCACCGCCATGCCCACGCCCACCCCCACGCCGCCGCCGTCGACCCCTCCGGGTGGCGCCAGGGTCCTCGGGCAGCAGCTGTTCCGCCTGCTGCTGTGGGTGCTGGTGGCCCTGCTGCTGCGCTGGACGGTGGTGGAGCCCCGTTGGATCCCGTCGGGCTCGATGCTGCCCACCCTGCAGCTCCAGGACCGGGTCCTGGTGGAGAAGCTCAGCCCCCGCTTCGGGACGGGGGTGAAGCCTGGCCGCATCGTCGTCTTCCATCCGCCGGACGCCCTGCAACAGGCGGGCTATGACCCCGGCGCGGCCCTGATCAAGCGGGTGGTGGCGGTGGCCGGCGATCGGGTGGAGGTGAAGGGCGGCCGTCTCTGGCGCAATGGCTCCCCCGTCGAGCCGGACTGGGCCCGTGAACCGATGGCCTACGACCTGGGGCCCCTGGTGGTTCCGCCTGGGCAGGTGCTGGTGCTCGGGGACAACCGCAATGCCAGCCTGGATTCGCACCTCTGGGGCCCCTTGCCGGAGAGCGACCTGATCGGCACCGCCATCTGGCGCTACTGGCCCCTGGCCCGGTTCGGACCGGTTGGGTTCTCCCCTCCCCACGGGGGAGAGGGCACCTGAAAGACTGCGTTAGGGTGCGTGTCGTGTTGCAGAGCACACCGGAGGGGAAATGTTCAACCCGGAGTTCCTGACCGCCGACAACGAGGCGATCAGCGACAATTCGCTGATTCAGTACCTGCAGGAACAGTCCCCGGACGTTCTCCAGAGGGTGGCGCGCTCGGCCACCGGTGACATCCAGGACATCATCCGCCACAACGTCCAGGGCCTGCTGGGCATGCTCCCCGGTGAGCAGTTCGAGGTCAAGATCCAGGCCAGCCGCGACAACCTCGCCGGCCTGCTGGCCTCGGCGATGATGACCGGTTACTTCCTGCGCCAGATGGAGCAGCGCATGGAGCTGGAGACGGCCATGCTCGGCAGCGGCGGTTTCGAGGGGGGCCTCGACGATGACCCCGGCGAACTGGAGCTCTAGGCCTCAGCCCTCCCCCTCCCCTTCCCCCGGCACCAGCCCCAGCCCCACCAGGGTGCGGTCGATACCGGCCAGGGTCTTCCAGGCTCCCTGATCCGGGGCCCACTCTTCTGTTTCGATCCGATCCGCCAGGGCCGCCAGCTCCTGGGCCGAGGTGGCCACGGGGGCATCGTGGTGGGCCGGCACCACCCAGCGCAGGTCCTTCAGGCCCGCCAGAACCCGGATCCAGGCCACCAGGGCGGCCCGCTGACGGGGGAACACCAGCCGCTCCAGCACCGCCGCCACCTGCAGGGTGCTGCGGCCCCCCGGAGCCAGGGCTTCGAAGTCGTCCTGCCAGCCGGGCTGCCAGCGGAAGGGGTAGAAGCCGAAGTGGGCCCGGGCCCCGCGGCAGCCCGGTGCGAGGCAATGGCGCAGCACCTCCCCCAGGGGGGGCACCACCAGGGGCCTGGGGCGCAGGTAGGTGGCGAACAGCACCAGCCGCCACCAGCCCCGACGCCGCCGTTGCGGATCATCACGCAGGGGTTCGTCACCGCGCTCGCGGGCATGGAACAGCAACGGCGTGGGATCGAGATCAAACACCGCCGGCGGTTCCGGCGGGATCGCCACCAGGGCATCGGTGAGCAGCAGGCTGCCGCTGGCCCGGTCGAAGCAGGCGATCTCCAGGAAGGTGCCGAGCCCCAGATCCAGGGGGCCCAGGGGCAGCCAGTCGAGCTGGTCGCCGTGGGGCACCCCCTCGCTCAGCAGCACCCGGGTGCGCCGGGCGGGGAACCCCAGCCAGGCGGGCGGCAGCGGCAGGGGAAAACTCCACTGCTTCGGCGCCACCCACACCTGGGCGTTCGGGAAGGCCCGGGCCATGGCCGGCACCGGCAGCTTGTGCTCCAGCCCCGACGCGGTGGGCAGCACGATGGTGCACACCGGTCCGTGGCGCTCCTCCAGGTCCCGCAGGCGGGCGCGCACCTCGGCGGTGGGGGCCACCGGGGCATAGAGCAGCAGCCCCTCCCGCACCCGCAGCACCACCATGCGGATCGGCACCGCCACGTACCAGACCCCCTGCAGCTGCTCGAAGCTCCAGAGGCGCCCGGCGATCAGCTCCCGCACCAGGGTGCGGCGGCGGCCGTAGGGGTAGAGGGGCAGCAAGGGCCACCAGGGCCAGCGCTGGTCCGCAGCCGGGACCGTGGCAGCGTCGGTGGCTGGCTCGCTCACGCGGAGGGGAAACGGGAGGCCCGCGGCGAACGGCGCCGCTGGGCCAGCAGGCCATGGCGCGGCGCCAGCAGAAAGCAGAGCAGGAACAGCAGCGTCTGCACCAGCACGATGCAGCCGGCGGTGGAGGCATCCATCCAGTAGCTCCAGTAGATCCCGGCCACGCTGGAGATCACCGCCGACAGGATCGAGAGCCACACCATGCGGTCGAAGCGATCGGTGAGCAGGTAGGCCGTGGCCCCCGGCGTGACCAGCATCGCCACCACCAGGATGATCCCCACCGTCTGCAGGCCGGCCACCGCCGCCAGCGACAGCATCGACAGCAGCAGGTAGTGCAGCACGCCGGTGTGGAGGCCGATCGAGCGGGCGTGGGTGGGATCGAAGCAGAACAGGATCAGGTCCTTGCGCAGCACCAGCAGCACGGTGAGCACCAGCACGCTGATCACCACCGTCTGGAGGATGTCGGAGGAGCTGATGCCCAGCACGTTGCCGAACAGGATGTGGGAGAGGTCGATGCTGCTGCGCACCTTGGAGATCAGCGTCAGGCCGAGGGCGAAGAAGCCGGTGAACACCAGCCCGATCACCGTGTCCTCCTTGATCCGGGTCATCTGCTTGATGTAGCCGATCAGGGCCACCGAGCCGACGCCGAACACGAAAGCCCCCACCGCGAAGGGCAGGTTCAGGGCGTAGGCGATCACCACGCCCGGCATCACCGCATGGGACACCGCATCACCCATCAGGGCCCAGCCCTTGAGCGTCATGTAGCAGGAGAGCAGGCCGCAGACGCACGACACCAGCATGCTGACCAGCAGGGCCCGCACCATGAACTCCTGCTGGAGCGGTTCGATCAGCCAGGTGAGCACGGCCGTCATGGTGCCTGGTGCGGGTCGAAGTCGACGGCCGGCTCGCCCTCCAGCCGCAGGCCGCCGAAGGTGAGGGCCAGGTTCTCGCTGGTGAACACCGAGGAGGTCTCGCCGTAGGCGAGCACGGTCTTGTTGATCAGCACCACCTGGTCGCAGAAGCTGGTGACGTGGGCCAGGTCGTGGGTGGAGATCATCAGGGTGCGCCCCTCGCGGCGGAACTGCTCGAACAGCTCGATCATCAGTTTCTCGGTGCGGATGTCGACGCCGTTGAACGGCTCATCCAGCAGCATCACCGAGGCGCCCTGGGCCAGGGCCCGCGCCAGGAAGGCCCGCTTGCGCTGGCCGCCGGAGAGGGCGCCGATCTGGCGGTGGCGCAGCGGCCAGAGGTCGACCCGCTCCAGCGCCTCCCGCACCGCCTCCCGGTCGACCGGACGGGGGATGCGCAGCAGATTCATGCTGCCGTAGCGGCCCATCATCACCACCTCCTGGACGTTGACCGGAAAGTTCCAGTCGACGCTCTCGGTCTGGGGGACGTAGGCCACGGCCCGGGCCCGGCGCGCCTGCCGCAGGGGCAGGCCATTGATGGCGATGCTGCCGGCCGAGGGGCGCACGAAGCCCATCAGGGCCTTGAACAGGGTGGATTTACCGGCCCCATTCATCCCCACCAGGGCACAGATGGTGCCGGCATCGAGATGCAGGGAGGCCTCATGGACGGCCACCACCCCGTGGTAATCGACGCAGAGGTTGAGGACGGCGATGCGCTCGCTGCCGGCGAAGGGGGTGGGGCGAGAGGGCATCGGTTCAGCTCCCCGCCAGACCCGCTTGCAGGGTCTCCACGTTATGACGCTGCAGCTCCAGGAGATTGGGGGCCGGGCCGTCAGGCAGGGAGAGCGAATCCACGTGGAACACGCCGCCGAAGCGGGCCCCCGACTGCTTCGCCACCTGCTTCTGGGGCTCGGCGCTGACCGTGCTCTCGCAGAACACCGCCGGCACCCGGCGCTCCTTCACCAGGGCGATCAGGCGGGCCATGCGCTGGGGGGTGACCTGGGATTCGGCGTTCACCGGCCACAGGTAGGCCTCGGTGAGGCCGTAGTCGCGGGCGAGATAGGAGAAGGCCCCCTCGCAGGTGGCCAGCACCCGCTGGGCGGGGGGGATCCGGGCCAGGGAGGTCCGCAGTTCCCTGTCGAGGGCGTCCAGTTCGGCGCTGTAGCGCTCAGCGTTGCGCTGGAAGGTGGCGGCCCCGGCGGGGTCGAGCCGGGTGAGGGCGCGGCGGATGTTCTTCACATAGACCTTGGCTAGCCGAGGGGACATCCAGGCGTGGGGGTTGGGCTTGCCCTGGTAGGCGTCGCCGGCGATCGGCAGGGGTGTGATGCCCTCGGTGAGGGTCACGTGGGGCACGTCGGGAAGGCCGGCGTAGAAGCGCTGGGCCCAGCGCTCCAGCCCGAAGCCGTTCTCCAGCACCATCTGGGCCCCCGAGGCCCGCTTCAGGTCGCTGGGGGTGGGCTCGTAGCCGTGGATCTCGGCTCCCAGCCGGGTGATCGATTCCACCCGCACCCGCTCTCCCGCCACCTGGCGGGCCATGTCCGCCAGGATCGTGAACGTGGTGAGCACCAGGGGTCGTTCGTCCCGGACCCCGGCGCTCTCGCTGGCCCCCGGGGCCGCCCCCGTCATCGACGGTGCGGGGGACGTGCCGCCGCTCTGGGGCCCGGGGGTGCAGCCAGCCCCCAGCAGGGGGACCATCAGGGCGGCGGCCACCACGGCCTGCTTGAGGGGGTGCCGAGGGACCTCGGCGTGGCCCTGGCCGTCACGGCGGTGCTGGGGCATAGGGGCCGCTGGCGAGCAGAAAGCTTGGAGTGAACATTCTGGCCGCCTCCGCGGCTCTGCCATGGTCGGATCGCCACCAAGGAAAAGCCCCCTCGGCGTCCCCAGGGGACGGAGGGGGCAGGGGCTGGATCAGCGAGCGGCCCGCGGGCTGCTGGCTGATGGGGGGTGCCGATGGATCAGCCGATCGCCGGAGCCTGCAGGGCCACGGGTACGGACTGCACGGTGGCCAGATCAAGGGGGAAGTTGTGGGCGTTGCGCTCGTGCATCACCTCGAAACCGAGGTTGGCCCGGTTGAGCACGTCGGCCCAGGTGTTCACCACCCGGCCCTGGCTGTCGAGGACGGACTGGTTGAAGTTGAAGCCGTTCAGGTTGAACGCCATGGTGCTGATGCCCAGGGACGTGAACCAGATGCCGACCACGGGCCAGGCCGCCAGGAAGAAGTGGAGGCTGCGGCTGTTGTTGAAGGAGGCGTACTGGAAGATCAGACGACCGAAGTAGCCGTGGGCGGCCACGATGTTGTAGGTCTCCTCTTCCTGGCCAAACTTGTAGCCGTAGTTCTGCGACTCGCTTTCGGTGGTCTCACGCACCAGGGAGCTGGTGACGAGGGAGCCGTGCATGGCGGAGAACAGGGAGCCACCGAACACACCGGCCACACCCAGCATGTGGAAGGGGTGCATCAGGATGTTGTGCTCGGCCTGGAACACCAGCATGAAGTTGAAGGTGCCGCTGATGCCGAGGGGCATGCCGTCGGAGAAGGAGCCCTGGCCGAGGGGATAGATCAGGAACACCGCGAAGGCCGCCGAGAGGGGGGCGGAATAGGCGACGCAGATCCAGGGGCGCATGCCCAGCCGGTAGGAGAGCTCCCACTGGCGTCCCATGTAGGCGGAGATGCCGATCAGGAAGTGGAAGACCACCAGCTGGTAGGGACCGCCGTTGTACAGCCACTCGTCGAGGCTGGCGGCTTCCCAGATGGGGTAGAAGTGCAGACCGATGGCGTTGCTGGAAGGAACAACGGCGCCGGAGATGATGTTGTTGCCGTACATCAGGGAGCCGGCGACCGGCTCACGGATGCCGTCGATGTCGACGGCGGGGGCCGCAATGAAGGCAACGACGTAGCAGATGGTGGCGGCCAGCAGGCAAGGGATCATCAGCACACCGAACCAACCGACATAGATGCGGTTGTTGGTGGAAGTGACCCAGGCGCAGAAGCTTTCCCAGCTTTCCGAGCGGCCGCTGCGAATGGCAGTGGTCATGGAAGTAAGACGGTAGGAAGAGGCAGTGATACCTCCACAAGGGAGGTGGATTCACATTAAGTAACCCCGGGAGAAGCCGAACCGGGCAGCAATGAACCTTCAGGCAATCGGTCCGTTACGCAATGAATATTCATGAAGCAACTTCATGAACAATGATTCACATCGCCGGCGGCAGGGACGGGTCGGCCAGGCATGGCGACGAGGGTGGACCCAGTTGCTGGCGGATCCAGGCTCCGCCCTGCTGCAGGAAACCGGACCAGTCGAGCTTCTCCGCCTCGGCCGCCCGGGCCACCAGCAGGGGAGCCTCCCGCTTGATCCGCTCGAGGTCCGGGGCCTCGACCCCGGCGGAGAGGGCCAGCACATCGGCCATGGCGTGGCTCACCACCCGTGTCAGATAGGCCGCGCTCAGGGCCTGGATGGCCCCGCCCACCAGCCAGGTGGCGCCGTGGAGACGCGCGGCGGCCATCAGGGCCTGGCTGCTCCACTCCACCACCCCCAGCAGCAGGGAGGCCTTGCCCAGTTCCACGGCGGCGGCCTTGAGCTGCTCCGTACTCCACGGGCAGCCCCAGAGGCGGGCCATCTCCTGCAGCATCAGGCCGTTGGCCGCTGCCAGCACCAGCAGATCCAGGGTGGGGAGGGGGGCGGCGAACACCCCCGCGGCCACCATCCACTGGGTGCGCTGCTGGAGCTGGACCAGCCGCTGCCGCCGCAGCCGCTCCAGGTCGGCCTGCCAGCGCCGGTGCAGGGCCTCGATGCGCCGCAGCGGCGTGGCCCGGCGCAGGGACGGGCCCTCGGCCACCAGCCAGCGGGCGAGGGGCTGCAGGCTGGTGGCCAGGGCCTCGGGGCGGCCGTCCCAAGGCAGCAGCCGGTCGGCGGCGGCGCCCGGCCACTGGGAGGTCAGTTCGGACGCCAGGACGGCCGGATCGCAGGGGGCCTCCGGCTGCACCAGCAGCCAGAGGGGCTGGCTCGGGGGCACCGCCTCCAGCCAGCGCAGATCGGCGGCCCGCAGGGGAGTCACCAGGTGGAACAGCACCACGTCGGCGGCGGCGAAGCCCTCCGGCCATTGGCGCTCCCGGCTCACCGCCGGCAGGGCTTCGCCCCAGCGCAGGCTCAGGGCCAGCCGGCCACGCAGGGCCGCCTGGAGCTGGGGGGCCCAGGCGGCGTCGGGGGCGACGCAGCCCACCAGGGCGAGCTGGAGACCGGGCCGGGCCCCTTCCTCCCGCAGGGCGGCCAGGCCGGCGCGGCGCTGCGGCTGACCGTGGCCCGGCCTCCCCTCGTCCGGTTCCCCCTCCAGCTGCTCGAACTGGAGCAGCAGCTCCTCGCAGCGCCGCAGCCAGGCGTCGAAGCTGGCGGGCAGCCGTGGCGGCGCCAGGCGGGCGGGCCGCCGGCCCAGCCACCACCAGCCCGCCGCCACCCCGGCGATCCCCACCAGGCCCAGTCCTTCACCGGGGAGAGCCCGCAGCAGCAGCTCGGCCCCGATCACCCCCCCGGCGAGCAGCAGGGCCTGCCTGCCCCAGCCGGCTGACAGCAACGAGGCCAGGGCGGCGGGGCGCAGGGGGTCCGGGGACGTCACGGGCGGGTACCGGCGGCGATGCCTCTCTAGCTCAGAAGTGACAGGGCTCACACCCCCGCGTCCACCTCCCTTAAGACACCGTCCCTGCAGATCCCGTACGGACGCACCATGATTCAGGTTGTCGTCCGGGTCCCCTCCGTGCCGTCTTCCGATGCCCGCTCCGGCCCGGCTGCGACGTCCGGCTCGGCTGCCACGGTGGATGGTCTGTTCCTGCTGGACCCGCACCGCGAGGAGCTGCGTGGTGCCCTCCAGGAACTGGAGGGCAGTGACCACTGGCACGGCGGCCTGCCGGTGCTGCTGCTGGAGCGCTGCTGGCTGCGCCTCAGCCGGGTCCCGGTGGAGGGGCTCGCCTATCGCCTGCCGCCGGACTGCAGCCAGGAGGCCCCTGAGCTGCGCCGCTACCGGGAACTGGTGGCCGCCGGTCACCCGGCCTGGGAGGCCGAACGGCTCTGCTGGGAGGACTTTGGAGCGGACGCCTGCCGGGAGGCGCTGCGGAGGTTCTGGGCCGCCCAGGAGCGGGGCACCCAGGGCTGGACGCTCGAGACCTACCTGGACCTGATCCAGCAGTACCGGCTGCGCTTCGCCGCCGGCGGATCCCGTCCCGTGCCCCTGCTGGTGCTGGCGCGGCGGGAGGGCCATGCCCGTCGGGACAGGCACAGGCTGCTGTGGCTGGGTCCTGACGCCGCCGCCGGCCGGCCGTCGATGCGCGACACTTGCCCCTGATTGCGGGCTGCGGCCATGGCGGACGACACCAACACCCCCCTTCCCGTGGGCTCCGGCCGCGGGGATTCCCCCGAGCGGGGCGGCCGTTCGGGGCCGAACCGGGAGCCGGGCGGCTTCCGCATCCGCCTCAGTGACAACGAGATGCAGGCCGCCCGTGCCCTGCAGGAGGCCTTCGGCCTGCGCTCCACCGTCGCGGTGCTGGGTTTTTCCCTGCGCACCCTCGCCGACCAGTTGGAGAAGGGTCAGCTCGAGGCCCTGGTGGCCGAGCACCGGGCCCAGGCAGGATCCCGCGCCCCCGCTCCCCGGGGAGGGGAGCCCCGCCGGGGCAGTGGCGATGGCCAGCCCCGCCAGGGGGGCCGTGGCGGCCATGGGGCCCCCCGGATCGATCCCTTCGCCCGGCCCAGCCGGCCCGCGGCGCCCGTGGCGGTGATCGAAGCGGAAGCCCCGGCTGAAGCTGCGGAGGCCGAGGTTGAAACCGAAGAGGCCGTGGTGGCCACGGACGCCGCTCCTGAGGCGGCCGAAGGGGCGATGGCCTCCGCCGACACCGAGGGCGACGCCTCCCCGGAAGCGTGAGCGACAACGGCGCCAGGACGGCGCGGCCCCGGGTGCTGTCCGGCGTGCAGCCCACCGGGGCCCTGCACCTGGGCAACTGGCTGGGGGCGATCCGCAACTGGGTGGCCCTGCAGGACAGCCACGAGACCTTTTTCTGCGTGGTCGATCTGCATGCGATCACGGTGCCCCACGATCCGCGTCGCCTGGCGGAGGACACCCTCACCACGGCGGCCCTCTACCTGGCGTGCGGCATCGATCCGCAGCGGTCGACGGTGTTCGTGCAGAGCCACGTCAGCGAGCACAGCGAGCTCTGCTGGCTGCTCAACTGCGTCACGCCGCTCAACTGGCTGGAGCGGATGATCCAGTTCAAGGAGAAGGCGCTCAAGCAGGGCGACAACGTCTCCGCCGGCCTGCTGGACTACCCGGTGCTGATGGCCGCGGACATCCTTCTCTATGACGCCGATCTGGTGCCGGTGGGGGACGACCAGAAGCAGCACCTGGAGCTGGCGCGGGACATCGCCCAGCAGCGCATCAACGCCCGCTTTGCGCCGGATCCGGAGCACCCGGTCCTCAAGGTGCCCGAGCCCCTGATCCTGAAGGAGGGGGCCCGGGTGATGAGCCTCACCGACGGCCGCAGCAAGATGAGCAAGAGCGACCCGAACGAGGGCTCACGGATCACGCTGCTGGACCCGCCCGAGCTCATCACCCGCAAGATCAAGCGGGCCAAGACCGACCCGGTCATGGGGCTGGAATTCGGCAACCCGGAGCGGCCGGAGGCGGACAACCTGCTTGGCCTCTATGCCCTGCTCTCCGGCGTGGGCCGCGAGCAGGCGGCCGCGGAGTGCGGCGCCATGGGCTGGGGCGCCTTCAAGCCCCTGCTGGCGGACGCGGCGGTGGAAGCCCTGCGGCCCCTGCAGCAGCGCTACGCCGAGCTGCGCAGCGACCCGGGTCACCTCAAGGCAGTGCTCAGGGATGGACGGGAGCAGGCTTCAGCCGTGGCCGCCGCCACCCTGCAGCGGGTCCGCAGCGCCCTCGGTTTCCTGGCTCAGGATTGAACCGAGGGGTGGTCCCGGAGGCAAGTGGCCGGGGAAAAGCGTGAATCAATTGTTCTGTATTGATCACGACAGCTGATCGTTTGTCGTGGGTGTGGCCGAGCCTGCCGGTTGCCCGGTGAGGGCGGTCAACGGCCGGCTGTTTCTCGCGCCTCCCCGCTCCCAACTGAAATTGTCCTGAATGGCCGCCGCCAGGTCAGGGCTTGTGAGCACATTGGGTCATTATTTGTCCAGTACGGGCGACGGGGTGTCGCGTCCAGGCCCCGGGCCTGAGCAGGGTCATGGATCCCTGACGACCGCTTGCCCTTGCGTCGCACCCTGCCGCCGCCGTCGAAGCCGCTCCCGCGGGGACCGCTCACCCTGGTGCTGCTCCTGATGCTGCCGATGGTGCAACGCCCTGCCACCCCCGTTTCACCGGCGGCGGTCCGGCCTGCCGCCCCGCCCACCGCGCGGCCGGTGGTGGCCAGCGTCCCCGGTCCCTACGGGATCACCCCCGAGCGGCGGGCCCTGCTGAACACGATCCGCTACGCCGAGGGCACCTGGCTGGACGGCAGCGACGACGGCTACCGGGTGCTCTTCGGCGGGGACCGCTTCGGCGACCTCAGCCGTCACCCCGACACCGTGGTGCGACGTGGCTATGCCAGCGCCGCCGCCGGTGCCTACCAGTTCCTGCCCACCACCTGGGACCGGGCCGCCGAACGCCTCGGGCTCCGGGATTTCGGCCCCGCCAGCCAGGACCAGGCCGCCCTGCACCTGATCCAGCAGCGCGGCGCGCTGCGGAGCTTCGATCGGCAGGGCCTGACGCCCGAGGTGCTGGCGCGGCTGGCGCCGGAATGGGCCTCCCTGCCGACCCTGGCGGGCGAGAGCCACTACGGCCAGCCGGTGAAGTGCCGCACCGAGCTGCAACGTTTCTACGAGCGGGAGCTGGAGCGGCAGCGGCGCCTCACCAGCGCCTGATCGGCCTCACGGCTCCCGGTAGACCACCCGGCCCCGTTCGTCGTTGCCCACGTCCAGCAGGTGGTTGAGCAGCAGCCGCTCGATCTCGGCGCTGACCACACTGCTGTTGGCCTGGGGGGGCAGCTGGAGCTCCAGCAGGGCGTCGTTGAGGGTGAAACCGGCCTTGCCGGTCCGGCGGGCCAGCTGGAGCAGCTGGCGCTCGATCGGCGGGTAGGCCGCCGTGTCCCGGCCCGCCAGGGCCTCCTCCAGCAGCAGCGACTGGTTGGCCTGGCGCACCATGTCGGGCAGCAGCACCAGATCCAGCAGCTGGCCGATGCCGCAGAGCCCGAAGGTGAGCAGCCAGAGGGTGCCGCTCAGGGGCTTGCGGTTGTAGAAGCGCGGCAGGCCACACAGCCCCACCAGGCACGTGCACCACAGCAGGTAGCTGAGGGCGACGCTGCGCCGCTCGGCGGCCCGGTTCAGACCCGGCCCCTCCGGGCCGCCGGGGGCCGGTCGCTGCACTGCGCTCTGGACGGGTCCTGGCGTGGGTCGGGCGGCCATCACGGTGCTCAGCTTCTCCAACCTAGGCCCGATCGATGGCGGCTCCGGCCTCCGGCGGCGGCGCCGGCCGGGGGCGCACCGGTGGGCCTGGATACCATGCCTTCAACAGGTTGCCTCCATGACGTCCGCGCCCCCTTCGCCGGTGCCACCGGCCTCCAGCCCCGTCGCTCCCGGCGACGCCCCCTCCGAGGCGGCCGCCATCGTGCTGCCGAAGACGAGCGAGAGCCCCCAGCTGCTGCGGATCCGCCACTCGATGAGCCACGTGCTCGCCATGGCCGTGCAGAAGCTCTTCCCCCGGGCGCAGGTCACCATCGGTCCCTGGACCGAGAGCGGCTTCTACTACGACTTCGACAACCCCGAACCCTTCACCGACGCCGATCTCAAGGCCATCCAGAAGGAGATGGGCAAGATCATTGCCCGCAAGCTGCCCCTGGAGCGCATCGAGGTGAGCCGCGAGGAGGCGGAGCGGCGGATCCGGGCCCAGAACGAGCCCTACAAGCTGGAGATCCTGGAGGGGCTCAGCGAGCCGATCACCCTCTACACCCTGGGCGACCAGTGGTGGGACCTCTGCGCCGGCCCCCACGTGGCCCACACCGGCGAGCTCCACCCCAAGGCCTTCGCCCTCGAAAGCGTGGCCGGGGCCTACTGGCGTGGTGATGAGAAGCGCGCCCAGCTGCAGCGCATCTACGGCACCGCCTGGGAGACGCCCGAGCAGCTGGCCGAGTACCAGCGGCGCAAGCAGGAGGCCCTGCGCCGCGACCACCGCCGGCTGGGCACCGACCTGGATCTGTTTTCCATCGAGGAGGAAGCCGGCGCCGGGCTGGTGTTCTGGCACCCCCGCGGCGCCCGCATGCGGCTGCTGATTGAGGACTTCTGGCGGGCGGCCCATTTCGAGGACGGCTATGAGCTCCTCTACACCCCCCATGTGGCCGACCTCAGCCTCTGGAAGACCTCGGGCCACCTCGACTTCTACAGCGAGAGCATGTTCGGCCCGATGGCGGTGGACGAGCGGCAGTACCAGCTCAAGCCGATGAACTGCCCGTTCCACGTGCTCACCTTCGCCAGCCGGCTGCGCTCCTACCGGGAGCTGCCGATCCGCTGGGCCGAGCTCGGCACCGTCTACCGCTATGAGCGGCCGGGGGTGATGCACGGGCTGATGCGGGTGCGGGGCTTCACCCAGGACGACGCCCACGTGTTCTGCCTGCCGGAGCAGATCTCCGATGAGATCCTGCGGGTGCTCAACCTCACCGAGCGCATCCTCTCCACCTTCGATTTCCGCAGCTACGAGATCCATCTCTCCACCCGCCCCGAGAAGTCGATCGGCGAGGACGCGGTGTGGGACCTGGCCACCGCCGGCCTGGTGGAGGCCTTGGAGCGCAAGGGCTGGGCTTACAAGGTCGACGAGGGGGGTGGTGCCTTCTACGGACCCAAGATTGACCTCAAGATCGAGGATGCGATCGGCCGGCTGTGGCAGTGCTCGACGATCCAGCTCGATTTCAACCTGCCGGAACGCTTCGATCTCCACTACGTGGCCGCCGACGGCAGCCGATGCCGGCCGATCATGATCCACCGCGCCATCTTCGGCTCCCTGGAGCGCTTCTTCGGCGTGATGGTGGAGAACTACGCCGGTGATTTCCCCTTCTGGCTCGCCCCCGAGCAGGTTCGGCTGCTGCCCGTCACCGATGACGCCCTCCCCTGGGCCGAAGAGCTCCGGGGCCTGCTGGCGGCCGCCGGCATCCGTGTCGGCATCGACCACAGCGGTGACCGGCTCGGCAAGCTGATCCGCAACGGCGAGCAGATGAAGATTCCGGTGCTGGGGGTGATCGGTGCACGGGAGGCCGAAACCCGTACGGTCAGCCTGCGCAGCCGCCGCCAGGGCGATCTGGGCAGCGTGGCCGCCGACGCCCTGGTGGCCGCCGCAGCGGCGGCCAATGCCGGCCGGCTGGCCACCCTGGCGCTGGCATGAGCCTCCTGCTGGCGGGCGACATCGGCGGCACCAAGACCCTGCTCAGCCTCTGGCGGCCGGGCGGGGAGCGACCCGAGCTGGTGCTGGAGGAGCGGTTCGTCTCGGCGGACTGGCCGGACCTGGCCCCCATGGTGCGCCACTTTCTGGCCGCTGCCGGGCCGGTGGCCGGCGGCGTTCCGGCGGCCGCCTGCTTCGCGGTGGCTGGTCCGGTGGAGGGGGGACGGGCCCAGCTCACCAATCTCCCCTGGGTGCTCGACACCGCCGAGCTGGCCCGTGGCTGCGGCCTGCCGCTGGTGGAGCTGGTCAACGATTTCGCCGTGCTGATCTACGGCCTGCCCCATCTTGATGCCGACCAGACCGAGCCGGTGCGCCAGGGCCAGCGGGATCCGCACGCCCCGTTGTTGGTGCTGGGGGCCGGCACCGGCCTGGGGGTGGCCATGGGCCTGCCCACCGCCGGAGGCCTGCGGGCCCTTCCGAGCGAGGCGGCCCACGGGGAGTTCGCCCCCCGTTCGGCGGCCGAATGGGATCTCAAGCAGTGGCTCAGGGCCGATCTGGCCCTGGAGCGGATCTCGATCGAGCGGGTGGTGAGCGGCACCGGCCTGGGCCACGTGGCCCGCTGGCTGCTTGAACGGCGCCACCCCGGCGGCGACCATCCCCTCAGCGGCCCGGCCCGGCTCTGGTGGGAGGCCGGCGATGGGCCCGACCGCGCCGACCTGCCGGCGGCGGTGGCCCTGGCCGCCGCCGCCGGTGACCCCCTGGCGGCCGAGGCCCTGGCGCTCTGGCTCGCTGCCTACGGCAGCGTCTGCGGGGACCTGGCCCTGGCCTGCCTGAGTCGCGGCGGACTGTGGCTGGCGGGGGGCACGGCGGCCAAGCTGCTGGCGGGTCTGCGCTCGGACGCCTTCCTCGGCCCGTTTCTCAACAAGGGCCGGCTGCGCTCCACCCTGGAGCCGATGCCCATCACGGCCGTGGTGGATCCGGGCGTCGGCACCTTCAGCGCCGCCTGCCGGGCCCGGATGCTGCTGGGCTGAGCCCGGCAGGCCCCACAGGGTCCGGCTGCAACACTGTGCCCAACGACAGAACACGTATGGTCCGGCCCCAGATCGGCCAGGGGGTGGTGGTGGCGGTTCCCGCCACCACCGCCAACATCGGCCCTGGTTTCGATTGCCTCGGCGCCGCGCTGGATCTCGGCAACCGCTTCGAGCTGCGGGTGATCGAGGGGGGCGGTGAGCGGTTCGAGCTGATCATCGAGGGCCCCGAGGGGGCCCACCTGCGCGGCGGCCCCGACAACCTCGTCTACCGCTCGGCCCAGCGGGTCTGGCGGGAGGTGGGGGTGGAGGCGGTGGCCCTGGAGGCGCGCGTGCAGCTGGCGGTGCCCCCGGCCAGGGGTCTGGGCAGCAGCGCCACCGCCATCGTGGCGGGTCTGATCGGCGCCAATGCCCTGGTGGGGGAGCCCCTCAGCCGCGAGAAGCTCCTGGAGCTGGCCATCGACATCGAGGGCCATCCCGACAATGTCGTTCCTTCCCTGCTCGGCGGGCTGTGCCTGACGGCCCGGGCCGCCTCCCACCGCTGGCGGGTGGTGCGCTGCGAGTGGAACCCTGCCGTCAAGGCCGTGGTGGCGATCCCCACGATCCGGCTGAGCACGAGTGAGGCGCGCCGTGCCATGCCGCGCAGCATCCCGATCAGCGACGCGGTGATGAATCTGGGGGCGCTGACCCTGCTGCTGCAGGGGCTGCGCACGGGCAACGGCGATCTGATCGCCGATGGCATGCACGACCGCATCCACGAGCCCTACCGCTGGGGACTGATCCAAGGGGGGAGGGCCGTCCGGGAGGCGGCCATCGGTGTCGGGGCCTGGGGCTGCGTGATCAGCGGCGCCGGGCCCAGCCTGCTGGCCCTCGCCCCCGAGGAGCGGGCGGCGGCGGTGGGTGAGGCCATGACCCACGCCTGGCTGGCGGAAGGGGTGAGCAGCCACAGCGCCGTGCTGGGACTCCAGGAGGGCGGCAGCACCTGGGCCACCCTGCCGGAGGGGAGCCGACCACAGGCCGTGCTTGGTGAGTAGAACTACCCAGTTGATAGGCTCTGCCGCCCGGGGACACCGTCCCGACGCGGCAGCGTCTCCCGTCATACTTCCTGCCTGGAGCACCCCACCGTGATGGACGCCAGCCTCCCTCTTTCGCTCGCGTCCTCATCGCTTCCTTCCGGACTCACCGAGGCCGGCTTTCCGTGGCTCAGCCTGATCGTGCTGCTGCCAGCCACCGCCGCCCTGGTGATGCCCCTGCTGCCCGGTGACGGCAGCGACCCCCGCCTCCCCCGCACCCTGGCCCTTGGGGTGCTCGGCGTGGATCTGGCCCTGATCCTCTGGGTCTTCGCCCGCCATTTCGACGCCGGACTCGGCGGCCTGCAGCGGGTGGCCTGGGTGCCGGCCCTGGGCCTGGAATGGTCCCTCGCCGCCGATGGACTGTCCGCCCCCCTGGTGGTGCTCAGCGGCCTGGTCACCCTGCTGTCGGTGGCGGCCAGCTGGAACATCCGCCTCAAGACCCGCCTCTATTTCGCCCTCCTGCTGGTGCAGGCCACGGCCCAGAGCCTGGTCTTCCTCTCCCAGGATTTCCTGCTGTTCTTCCTGGCCTGGGAACTGGAGCTGGTGCCGGTCTACCTGCTGATCGCCATCTGGGGCGGCAAGCAGCGCCAGTACGCCGCCACCAAGTTCATCCTCTACACGGCCACGGCCTCGCTGCTGATCCTGATCAGCGGCCTGGCCCTGGCCCTCTCCGGCGACACCTTCACCCTCAACCTCAGCGAACTGGCGGCCCGCTCCCCCGGCGGCACCTTCGGCCTGCTCTGCTACCTGGGCTTCCTGGTGGGCTTCGGGGTGAAGCTGCCGATGTTCCCCCTGCACACCTGGCTGCCCGATGCCCACGGCGAGGCCAATGCGCCGGTGTCGATGCTGCTGGCGGGGGTGCTGCTCAAGATGGGGGGCTACGCCCTGCTGCGCTTCAACGTTCAGATGCTGCCGGAGGTGCATCTGCGTCTGGCCCCGGCCCTGATCGTTCTGGGCATCATCAACATCGTCTATGGCGCCCTCAACGCCTTCGCCCAGGACAACGTCAAGCGCCGCATCGCCTGCAGTTCCGTCAGCCACATGGGCTTCGTGCTGCTGGGCATCGGCGCCGTCGACGCCCTTGGCATGAGCGGCGCCATGCTGCAGATGATCAGCCACGGGCTGATCGCCGCGGCGATGTTCTTCGTCACCGGCGTCTTCTACGAGCGCACCGAGACCCTCTCGATCCCCAACATGGGCGGTCTGGCCAAGGTCCTGCCGATCACCTTCGCCTTCTTCCTGGCCAGCTCCCTGGCCTCCCTGGCCCTGCCGGGGATGAGCGGCTTCATCAGCGAGATCACCGTGTTCCTCGGGGTCACCTCGTACGAGGGCTTCACGGTCGGCTTCCGGGTGATCACGATCGTGCTGGCCGCCATCGGCCTGGTGCTCACCCCGGTGTACCTGCTCTCCCTCTGCCGCCGGGTGTTCTTCGGTCCCCGGATCCCGGCCCTGGCGGTGGTGGGCGACATGAAGCCCCGGGAGCTTCTGATCGGACTCACCCTGCTGGTGCCCACCCTGGTGATCGGTTTCTGGCCGCGGGTGGCGATCGATCTCTACGAGGCCAGTACCAATTGTCTGGCCGCCGAGCTGGCCGGCACCGGGGCCGTGGCCCTGGGACGGATGGCCGCCCTCGGCTGAGCCGCCGCCCGGCGCCCCGGTGGGCTGAAATGGGTTCTTCCATCGAAGCGGCATCCCGGCGATGACCACCACCCTCCAGAGCCCCCCTGCCCTGCTGGCCGGCGAGGGCCTGCCCCGCTTCGAGGCCATCACCCCCGACCAGGTGGTGGCCCATATCCCAGCGCTGCTGAGCACGCTCCAGGCGGAGCTCGATCGGCTGGAGGCGGATCTGGCGGCGGCCTGCGCGGAGGCCAGGCCCCTGGGCTGGGCGGAGGTGATGGATCCCCTGCACCGGCTGGGTGAGCGGCTGCGCTGGAGCTGGGGGGTGGTCAGCCACCTCAACGGTGTCTGCAACAGCCCGGAACTGCGGGAGGCCCATGCCAGCCAGCAGGCGGCGGTGGTGGCCTTCGGCAACCGGGCCGGCCAGAGCCGGGTGCTGTTCGAGGCCCTGCGCAGCCTCCAGGCCCAGGGCGGACTCGATGCCACCCAGGAGCGGATCCTGACGGCCGAACTGCGCGACATGGAACTGCGGGGCGTGGGCCTGGAAGGGGAGGCCCAGGAGGCTTTCAACGCCGCCAGCCAGGAGCTGGCCGAGCTGGCCACCGCGTTCGGCAACCGAGTGTTGGATGCCACCAACACCTGGACCCTGCGGCTCAGCGAACCGGCCGAGGTGGAGGGGTTGCCCGAGAGCCTCAAGGAGCAGCTGGCCCAGGCCGCCCGCGAGGCCGGGGATGGTGAGGCCACGGCCGCCGAGGGGCCCTGGCTGCTGGGGCTCGACATGCCCCGCTTCGGCCCGTTCCTGAAGTACAGCCGTCGCCGCGACCTGCGTGAGATCGCCTATAAGGCCCATGTGAGCCGGGCCTCGGGCAAGACCGACGGCAACTGGCCGGCGATCGAGCGGATCCTCACCCTGCGCCGCGAGCAGGCCCAGCGCCTGGGCTACGGGTCCTGGGCCGAGGTGAGCCTGGCCGCGAAGATGGCCGGCTCGGTGGAGGAGGTGGAGGCCCTGCTGGAGGATCTGCGTGCCGCCGCCTATCCGGTGGCCCTCCAGGAGCTGGAGGAGCTGCGCGCCTGCGCCGCCCGCGAGGGGGCCGCCGAAGCGGAGGACCTGAAGCCCTGGGATGTCAGTTTCTGGGCGGAGGTGCGGCGCCAGGAGGCCTTCGATCTCGACAGCGAGGCCCTGCGGCCCTGGTTCCCCCTGCCCCGGGTGCTTGATGGCCTGTTTGGGCTCTGCGACCGCCTCTTCGGCATCCGTATCCACCCGGCCGATGGCGAGGCGCCTGTCTGGCATCCGGACGTACGTTTCTTCCGCGTCGATGACGCCGGCAGCGGCGAGCCCCTGGCGGCTTTCTACCTGGATCCCTACAGCCGGCCGGGCAGCAAGCGAGGCGGCGCCTGGATGGATGAATGCCTGGTGCGCTCGGTGGACCGAGCTGGTGCGCCCGTGCTGCCCGTGGCCTATCTGGTGTGCAACCAGAGCCCGCCGGTGGGGGATACCCCCAGCCTGATGACCTTCGAGGAGGTGGAGACCCTCTTCCACGAGTTCGGCCATGGCCTGCAGCACATGCTCACCACGGTGGAGCGTCCCCAGGCGGCCGGCATCAACAACGTGGAATGGGATGCCGTGGAGCTGCCCAGCCAGTTCATGGAGAACTGGTGCTACGACCACGCCACCCTGATGGGCATGGCGCGCCACTGGCAGAGCGGCGAACCGCTGCCGGAGGCGGAGTTCGCCAAACTCCAGGCCGCCCGTACCTTCATGGGCGGTGCGGCCACCCTGCGCCAGGTGCACTTCGCCCTCACCGACCTGCGGCTCCACAGCCAGTGGACGCCGGAATGCGGCCGGACACCGGAGCAGCTGCGCCGGGAGATCGCCGTCACCACCACGGTGCTGGAGCCGATCGAGGAGGACGCCTTCCTCTGCTCCTTCGGCCACATCTTCGCCGGCGGCTATTCCGCCGGCTACTACTCCTACAAGTGGGCCGAGGTGCTCAGCGCCGATGCCTTCAGCGCCTTTGAGGAGGTGGGACTGGAGAACGAGGCGGCGATCCGGGCCACCGGCCGCCGCTTCCGCGAGACGGTGCTCAGCCTCGGCGGCAGCCGCCATCCCGGCGAGGTGTTCGAGACCTTCCGGGGCCGGCCCCCTAGCCCGGAGGCCCTGATCCGGCACTCGGGGCTGGTGGCGGCAGGGGCCTGAGGGGCCTACCTGGGCCGCTTAGCCGGGCAGCCCTGCCTGGCTGATCGAACCCAGCTTGACGCCCTTGGGGGCGTACGTCCAGCCGTCCCGGATCCTGATCTTTTCGTCCCAGGGGAGCTTGTAGCTGCCATTGGCCAGATCCCTGACCCAGGTGAGGACGTTCGTCTTCTGCCCGCAGGGTTTGCCCACATAGGCCCGGTAGCCCAGGTTGAAGATGTTGTTCTCCAGAGCCCAGTTTTCCTGCGCCTTGTCCACCAGACGGGGGAACAGTTCGGCTGTGTCGATCTCCCAGGGGTCGGTGGCCCCGGCTGGAGCGCCGGGCCGGGCGACAGGCGTGAATCATGTGAGAATGGTTGTCATTCTGCCCTGTCCCGCCATCGCTCGTCACGGCCTGACCTCCCCGCTGGGGCCCCTGTCTCCGCTGTCGCGGGCCGCCCGCGACCGCCATGGCTGAGCTGGTGATTGCCGGGGCCGGTCCCCAGGCCCTCAGCCTCAGCTGCCTGCTGCTGCAGAAACGGCCCCAGTGGCGCCGGCGCCTGCGGGTGCTCGACCCCAGTGGCACCTGGCTGGCCCACTGGCAGTCCCAGATGGGCCGCTATGAGATCCCCTGGCTGCGGTCGCCTTCGCCCCACCATCCCCATCCCAATCCCCATGCCCTGCGCCGCTTCGCCCAGGAGAGCCAGCGCCTTGGGGAGCTGGAGGGCCCCTACGGCCTACCCCACACGGCGTTGTTCGCCGATTTCTGCCGCAGCGTCGTGGCCGACTTCCAGCTGACGGGTCGGGTGCAGGCCGCCGCCGCGGAGGAGATCCGGCTGCCGCCCAGTGGGGACGCCGCCATCGAACTGACCCTCAGCGACGGGTCCGTAGTGGCGGCGCAGCGGCTGGTGATCGCCACGGGCGCCGACGCTCCGGTGCTGCCGGGCTGGGTCGGGGCGATCGCCGGTCCCCACCCGCCCGAAGCCCTGCAGCACAGCCAGGCCCTCGACCTGGCTGCCTGCCATGGACTGACGGGCCAGCACCTGGTCATCGTGGGCGGTGGCCTCACCAGCGCCCACCTGGCCCTGGGTGCCCTCCGCCGTGGCGCCCGGGTCAGCCTGTTCTGTCGGCGGGAGCTGCGATGCAAGGCCTTCGATGCCGATCCAGGCTGGCTGGGGCCCCGGTACCTCAAGGACTTCCGGGCCGAGCCCTGTTGGCACCGGCGCCGTCAGCAGGTGCTGGAGGCCCGCGATGGGGGATCGGTCACACCCCAGCTGGCCGGCCAGCTGCAGCAAGCCCGTGCGCGTGGGCACCTGCAGTTGAACGAGGGGTGTCAGATCGCCTCGGCCCAGTGGGTCCAGGGCCAGTGGCTGTTGCACTGTCGTGATGGCAGCCGGCATTGTGCCGACCGGCTCTGGCTGGCCACGGGCCATCACCAGGGGGTGAGCCACCAGCCGCTGCTGCGCCAGCTTCAGGCGCAGCGGCCCTTGGCGCTGGTCGACGACTGGCCTGTGCTCAGCGGCGATCTGTGCTGGCCGGGCACCCGGGTGCACCTGATGGGGGGACTGGCGGCCCTGCAGCTGGGCCCGGCGGCCCGCAACCTTTTCGGTGGGCGGGAAGCGGCCCAGCGCATCTGCCGGGCCGCCATCAAGTCCTGAGTCCGTTGCGCTTCATTCGCGAAGGCTGCCGACAGGGAGTGGAGGGTCTGAACCTGGCCGCCGTGATCCGCATCGCCAGACCGTCTTCGGGGATCGGTCTGAGACAGCCAATCTCGCTATGGGAAGACATCACCGGGATAAGGCCGCTCTGGGCTGCTGATGTGTTCTTTCATCCCGATGGCCGAGCTTCAGGGTTCGGTGCCGGGGGCGGTAGGCCTCCGCTCGCGCTTCAATAAGCCATGGGCGGTGACCATCCCCAGCACGGTGAGGATCGCCAGGGGAACGAACACGGCGTTGTAGTTGCCAAACCAATCGCGGATGCGTCCTGTGACCAGCGTTCCAATCAGGGCTCCAGCGCCGTAGGCCGTGAACACGATCCCGTAATTCTGGGCATAATGATCAGGAGAAAAGAAGCGCAGGGTGATGGTGGGAGCCATCGCCAGCCAGCCGCCAAGGCAGAACCAGAACAGGCTGAAGGCAACAAGGTAGTTGCCAAAATCTCCTTGGCCCGCACTGAGCATCAGAAGGCATGCGATCAAGCTCAGAGTGTAGGAGAAAATGGCGATGTGACTTGGCTTGAAGCGATCACTCAACCAGCCAAACAGCGGACGGCTGACGCCGTTGAACAGGGCGAAGAGTGCCATGCTGCTGGCGGCTACGGCTGGTTGGATAGCGATCAATTCCTCACCGACCGAACTGGAAATTCCGATTGCACTCAAGCCCAGCAGGGTTCCAATGGCATAACAGATCCACAACCCATAGAATGATCTGCATTGAAAGATGTTCGTGGGCGACGAACCAGTGAGGATTGGAGTGCAGCTGCTTCGATTGGGCTGGGGGCTCCAGTCTTTGGGAGGCAATTTCATCGTGAATGAAATGGCGCTGATGAGGGTGATCATCGCCACACCAAGCACACGCAGTGTGGGCCTGACCGTATAGGCTTCGATCAGGTGGTTGGCGACTGGAGCCGTGATCAGGGGTGAGAGTCCAAAGCCGATGATCGTCAGTCCCACAGCCAGGCCTTTCTTGTCAGGAAACCATCGAGAGACCACCAGGATCGGGACACCATAAACAATCCCTATTCCGGTCCCTCCGATCATCCCGTAGGTGATGACGAGACCAGCCCCATGGGTGGCATAACTTGAGAGAATGTAGCCAAGCCCAACGATGAAGCCACCGATGACCGTCGTCAGGCGGGTGCCGAGGCGAGGAAGATAAAATCCCGTTACAGGCATCAATGCCGCATAGAACACCAGGACGAAGGTGAACGGCAGCAAACTCTCCGTTGCGCTGATCCCCAGCTCCTGCTCCAGTGGGGTCCTGAAGATGCTCCAGGAGTACACACTTCCCAGGCACAGCAGGATCACCATTCCCAGGGGGATCAGGAGCCATCGCCCCTGGCTGGCTGGACGTCCCAGGACCAAGACTTCTCGTCCATGCTCAATTGTCTGGTTCATGGGGTGCCTGGAAGAGCGTAGGCAGAGCGGCTGATCGGGACCTTTTGCAGGAGGATGTAGATCCTTCCAGACCGTTTTGATCAACTTTAATCGGCTTCTGTTTTTCCATCTGCAGCAGCGTGAACGGAATTGTGCAGATCCACACGAATCTGTCCCGTCTCAGTTATTGTGTGATTCGCCTGATCGAATCCGGTGAGTCCTGAGTCGCTTGCCGCAGACACTTGATGGGAGCCCAGAGAATCCTGGTGCTCGGCGGCGGCTTTGCCGGGCTCTGGAGTGCCCTTGCCGCTGCCCGCCAGCTGGATCAGCTTGGCCTCGGCCCCGACGCCATCGAGGTGCTGCTGGTCAACCGCGATGCCTTCCATGGCCTCCGCGTGCGCAACTACGAGGCTGACCTGTCTCCGCTCAGGGTTCCCCTGGAGGTGGTGCTGGGGCCTGCCAGGGTCCGCTGGCTGGTGGGGGAGGTCGGCTCCATCGATCCGGCCGCCGGCGCCGTCACCGTCGACACGGCCGCCGGAACCCAGACCCTTGCCTACGACCGGCTGGTCTTCGCCCTGGGCAGCCAGTTGCTGCGCCCTCCGGTCCCCGGCCTGGCCGAGCACGGCTTCGATGTCGACACCTACGGCGGCGCCTCCCGGCTGGCGGGGCACCTGGAGGCCCTGGCAAAGCACACCGATGGCGCCGGTCGGTTTACGGCTGTGGTGGTGGGGGCCGGTCTGACCGGGATCGAGACCGCCTGCGAGCTGCCGGCCCGGCTGCAGGGGGTCCAGGAGCGTGCTGGTCTGGCTGGAGCGGTTCGGGTATTGCTGGTGGACCACAACCCCCGGGTGGGCTCCGACATGGGCGACTCGGCCCGGCCCGTGATCGAGGCGGCCCTGGCGGCCCTGGGGGTGGAGTGCCGCCTTGGCGTCCGGGTGATGTCCCTGGACGGCAGCCAGATCCGCTTCGACTCCGGCGAGGTCATCGCCACACAGACGGTGATCTGGTGTGCTGGGATGCGCGCCAGCCCTCTCACCGCCGGCTTCGGCGTGCCCACCGATGCCCTCGGCCGGCTGCCGGTCGATGCCGATCTGCGGGTCGCGGGGCTGAATGGCGTGTTCGCCGCCGGTGACAGCGCCCGTCTCGTCCTGGAGGACGGCCACACCACGGTCATGTCCTGCCAGCACAGCCGTCCCATGGGCCGGTTCGCCGGCCACAACGCGGTCTGTGATCTGCTGGGCCTGCCGGTGCTGCCGCTGCGGATCGACTGGTACACCACCATCCTCGATCTGGGCCCCTGGGGGGCCCTCTACACCGAAGGCTGGGAGCGCCGGGTCGTCGCCACCGGGGAGAGCGCCAAGCGCACCAAGCGGCTCATCAATGGGGAGCGCATCGTTCCGCCCGTCAACGGCGACCGTGCCGTGCTCCTGGCCGCCGCGGCGCCGGTGGTCCAGCGCCCCCCGCCCGTCCAGCCCCAGGGGAGCCGGCCATCCCAGGTGAGCCAACCATGAGTTCCCCAGCCCAGCAGAACCAACCCGGCGCGTCCGTGGTGCGGCTTCTGTTGATTGTCCTGCTCCTGGCCGGGGTGATCCTGTTCTTCAGCCAGGGTTGGCAGCACCGGCTCGATCTCGCCGCGCTGCAGGCCTCCCGCGAGCAGCTCATGGCCTGGCGGCAGGGGTCACCGCTGGTCAGCGCCGCCGCCTTCGTGGCCGTCTACGTGCTGGTTACGGGCCTGTCCCTGCCGGGCGCCACCGTGCTCACGCTGGCAGGGGGCGCCATCTTCGGCCTGCTCCAGGGCACGGTGCTGGTGTCGATCGGCTCCACCCTGGGGGCCACGGCGGCCTGCCTGCTGGCCCGCACCCTGCTGCGGGAGCCGGTGCGGCGCCGGTTCGGCCAGCGTCTGGGGCCGATCGAGGCGGGCGTCCGCCGCGACGGTATCGCCTACCTGCTCAGCCTGCGGCTGGTGCCGGCGGTGCCCTTCGTCCTGGTGAATCTGCTGATGGGTCTCACCCCCATGCCCCTGCTGCCCTTCGCCCTCGTCTCCCAGCTGGGCATGCTGCCGGCCACCCTGGTGTATGTGAATGCCGGCACCCAGCTGGGCCAGCTCACCAGCCTCACGGGTCTCCTCTCGCCCGCCCTGCTGGCCTCCTTCGCCCTGCTGGGACTGCTGCCCTGGATCGTGAAGCTGCTGCTGGGCCGCTGGCGGCTCTGGCGCCTCTACCGCCCCTGGCCCCGCCCTCGCCACTTCGATCGCAACCTGATCGTCATCGGTGCCGGAGCGGCGGGCCTGGTCACCGCCTACATCGCCGCCACCGTGCGGGCCAAGGTCACCCTGGTGGAGCGGCACCGCATGGGCGGCGACTGCCTCAACACCGGCTGCGTGCCCAGCAAGGCCCTGATCAGCTCGGCCCGCCTCGCCGCCCGCCTGCGCCATGCCGACCGCTACGGCCTGACCCCCCAGGAGCCTCCGGTGGAGCTGCGCCGGGTGCTGGAGCGGGTGCGGCAGAAGGTGGCGGCTGTCGCCCCCCACGACAGCGTCGAGCGCTACACAGCCCTCGGGGTGGACGTGCGTCTCGGCCAGGCCCGCCTGCTCAGCCCCTGGGCGGTGGCGATCACCGCCGCCGATGGCAGCGAGACCGTGCTCACGGCCCGCGCCATCGTGCTGGCCACCGGCGCCGCGCCGGTGATCCCGGCCCTGCCCGGCATCGACACGGTGCGGGTGCTCACCAGCGAGACCCTCTGGGACGCCCTGGCCGAGCACCGCTCCCCGAAACCCAGCCTGGTGGTGCTGGGCGGCGGCCCGGTGGGCTGCGAACTGGCCCAGGCCCTGGCCCAGCTGGGCCTGCCGGTGACCCTGCTGCAGCGCAACGACCGCCTGCTGCCCCGGGAGGATCCCGAGGTGGGGGTGCTGCTGCGCGAGGCGCTGGAGCGTGACGGCGTGCGGGTCCACACCGGTTGCCGGGTGGAGCGGGTGGGGCCCGCCACCTCCGGTGGTGTGCAGGTGCACCTGGCGGTGGGCGACGCCTCCCTCCTGCTCGAGGCCGACGAGCTGCTCTGCGCCGTGGGGCGCCAGGCCCGGCTGGAGGGCCACGGCCTCGAGGCCCTGGGCATCCCCACCGGCCGCACCATCGACACCGACGCCTATCTCCAGACTCTGTACCCCAACATCCATGCCGCCGGCGACGCCGCCGGCCCCTGGCAGTTCACCCACACGGCGGCCCATCAGGCCTGGTATGCGGCCGTGAACGGGCTGTTCGATCCTGTGCGCTTAGCCGTCGACGGGCGCGTGATCCCGCGCACCACCTTCACCGACCCGGAGGTGGCCCGGGTGGGGCTGAACGAAACCGACGCCACCGCCCAGGGGGTGGCCTTCGAGGTCACCCGTTTCCCCCTGGCCGAGCTGGATCGGGCCATCGTCGAATCGGCCGAGACCGGCTTCGTCAAGGTGCTGACCGTGCCCGGCAAGGACAGGATCCTGGGGGTGACGATCGTGGCGGAGCAGGCTGGGGAGCTGCTGGCTGAATTCGTGCTGGCAATGAAATGGAACCTGGGCCTGGGCAAGGTGATGGGCGCGATCCATGCCTATCCCACCTTCGCCGAAGCCAACAAGTACGCCGCCGGAAGCTGGAAGAAGGCCCACGCCCCCCAGCGCACCCTGGCCCTACTGGAGCGCTTCCACACCTGGCGCCGGGGCGGCGGATAGGAACGGATCGATGTTGTGCAGGGCCACGCTCGCCGCCACGGCACTGGCGAGCAGCAGCCACAGCAGCCGCAGGCCGATCAGTCCGGCGGCGGGCCGATCCAGGCGGGATGCCGCCGCCACGCTCACCCCCGCCACCAGCAGACCCGCCACCGTGTCCGCCGCCGCCAGCACCGGGCTGTGCAGCCAGAAGAAGAAGGTGGTGAACACGGCGAACAGCAGCCAGCCGACCCCTTCCGAGACCAGCACCAGCCCCCGGCGCCATGCGGCGCCGTCTGGCCTATCCAGGTTGGCCACCCGCGCCAGGGCCACCAGGGAGGTGATGTTCAGCACCAGCCACAGGGGGGCTAAGAGCCAGTCCGGCGGGGCGTAGGGGGGCAGACGAAAGCTGGTGTAGAAGGCGGCGTCGCCCAGCACCCCCGCCGGCCAGAAGCTGACGGCATTGGCGGCCACCAGGATCGCGGCGCCATGCCACCAGCGAAAGCGCGGTGCCGGGGCCGTGGCGGTCACGCCTGGGAGTGGAGCCCGATGGTGTTGCCCTCGGTGTCGAGCACCAGGCTCATGAAGCCGTAGGCACCGAGCGACATCTTCGGCTTGATCACCGTGCCGCCGGCGGCCGCCACCCGGCTCTCCTCCACGGCGCAGTCGTCGCAGTGGAAATAGATCAGGGTGCCGCCACCACCGCCCGGGGCCATGCCCTCCATCTTGGCCAGGGCCCCGCCGGCCCCCACCCGGTCGTCCTGCATCGGGAAGGTGACGTACTCCATGCCCGCATCGGGCAGGGGCTCCATCGTCAGCTGAAACACGGTTTCGTAGAAGGCCCGGGCCCGGGCCATGTCGTCGACGTAGAGCTCAAACCAGATGACGGGATTGATGGCCATGGGTCCGCCGATGTCCTGGGCTGAGACTAAGCCAGGAATCCGGGATTCACCCCGCCACCCCCTGCTCCTGGCGGGGGCTGGCGGGGTTCCAGTTCTCCTTCACCAGCTGGCGGGCCCGGCCCAGGGCCAGGGCCCCGGCTGGCACGTCTTTGGTGAGGGTGGAGCCCGCCCCCACCGTCACCCCCTCCCCGAGGGTGATCGGCGCCACCAGCACCGAGTTGGCCCCGGTCTTGCTGCCGCCGCCGATCACGGTGCGGTGCTTGCGCACCCCGTCGAAGTTGGCGGTGATCGTTCCTGCGCCGACGTTCACCTCGGAGCCCAGGTCGGCATCGCCCAGGTAGCTGAGGTGGTTGGCCTTGCAGCCCTCCCCCAGCCGGCTGTTCTTCACTTCGACGAAGTTGCCGATGCGGCAGCCGGCGGCCAGGTGGGTGCCGGCCCGCAGCTGGGCGAAGGGGCCGATCGCGCAGCCGTCCTCGACGTGGCTGTCGCGCAGCACCGAATGGACCACCTCCACCCCGGCCCCCAGCTGGCTGTTCTCGATCAGGCAGCCGGGGCCGATGCGGCAGCCGTCGCCGATGCTGCTCACTCCGCGGAAGTGGCACTGGGGCTCCACCAGCACGTCGCGGCCGAAGCGGGTGTGCTCGCTGAGGGTGCAGCTGGCGGGATCGGTGAAGCTCACCCCCTCCGCCATCCAGTGGCGGCGCAGCCGGTCCTGCAGTACCGCCTCACAGTGGGCCAGCTGCTGGCGGTCGTTGATGCCGGCCACCTCGTCCGGGTCGCCCACCTCCAGGTGCATGGCGGGCCGCAGCAGGGCCACGGTGTCGGTGAGATAGAGCTCCCCCTGGTCGTTGTCGGTGCTCAGGCTGGGCAGCACCGTGGCCAGGCGGGCCCAGTCGAAGCAGTAGATCCCCGCATTGGTGAGGGTGTTGGCGAGCTGCTCGGGCGTGCAGTCGCGGTGCTCGACGATGCCGCTCACCTGGCCCGCCCTGTCGGCGAAGACCCGGCCGTAGCCGGTCGGGTCCGCCAGCCGGGCGGTGAGCAGGGTCACGGCGGCGCCACTGGTCCGATGGGTGGAGAGCAGGGATTCCAGGGTCTCCGGCCGCAGCAGGGGGACGTCGCCGTTGAGCACCAGCAGCTCGCCCTGGAAGCCCTCCAGCGGCCCGAGCAGCTGCTGGACCGCATGGCCGGTGCCGTTCTGGGGCTGCTGCAGCACGAACTCCAGGCCCTCGACGCCGGCAAGGGTGTGCTCCACCCGCTCGGCCTGGTGCCCCACCACCAGCAGCTGGCGGGCGGGAGCGAGCCGGTGGCAGCTGCCCAGCACCCGTTCCACCAGGGTCGCGCCGGCCAGGGGCTGGAGCACCTTGGGCAGGGCACTCTTCATGCGGGTCCCTTTCCCGGCGGCCAGGACGGCAACGGCGAGCATCGGCGGCGGCGGGGTGTCTGCGCCGGAATCTACCGGTGCCCTTCGGAGCAGCCCAGTCCGCCCGGCCCTCGGCGCCGCGGCAGCCGGGCCGGCGGGGCGTCGCTGTGCTCCTGCTCCCGGCGGCGGCGCTCCAGGATCTCGGCGGCCGTGGCGGTGCCGGTGGGGTCCCGGTAGGGCACTCCGGCGCGGCTGGCCAGGTGTTCCCGCTCGAAGGGCTTGAGGGGGCGCAGGGCCGGATGGGGGGCCAGGGGAGTGAAGCCGGCTGCCGTCCCGGCGCTCCAGCGCTCCGGTTCGTCGTCGGGCGGCCGGATCGCCCGCAGCTCCAGCCCCAGCTCCAGCAGGCAGCGGCGCACCGCTGCCGCCGAGCTGTAGGTGAGCAGCCGGCCGTCGGGCCGCAGCAGCCGCACCAGCCGCCCCAGGAATTCCCGGCTCCAGAGCTGGGGGCAGCGCGGCGGGGAGAAGGCATCCAGCAGCACCAGGTGGCAGCGACCCGCCAGCATGTCCAGCAACTCCGGCAGCAGGCGGCGGGCATCGCCCAGCCGAAGGCGGTCGCCGCCGGCGAGGCCCTCCAGCCGGCCGATCACCGCGGCGGGCCACTGGGCCCGGAAGCCGGCGTCCGCCAGGGCCAGGGCCAGGGGCCGGTGGTCCAGCTCCAGACCCCACCAGTCGAGGTCCAGGCCGGCGGCGGCGGTGGCGGCGAGCAGGGCGGCGGTGTTGGTGCCGGTGCCGACGGCCACCTCCGCCACCACCAGCTCCTGGCCCGGGGCGAATCGCTCCAGCGCGGCCGGGACCACGAACTTCTCGTTGGCCTCCCGCAGGGCACCGGTGGCACTGTGGAAGCCCTCGTCGCAGCCGCGGCTGTAGAGGCTGAAGCTGCCGTCGCGCCCCCGCCGGGGCAGCAGCTCGGGCCCCGGTTCCGGCTCTGCCGTCTCAGTGCCGCAGGCGGGCCAGGTCATCCCAGAAGCCGGGGTAGGAGACGGCGGCCGCCTCAGGCCGCCCCAGGCGGGTGTCGCCCCGGGCCACCAGGGAGGCCACCGCCAGGCTCATCGCCACCCGGTGATCCGTCTCGCTGTCCACCTCCGCCCCGTGCAGCGGGGTGGGGCCCTCGATGCTGAGGCCATCGGCGTGCTCCTCGAGCCGGGCCCCCATCGCCGTCAGCTGGCGGGCCATCACCGCCAGGCGGTCGGTCTCCTTCACCCGCAGCTCCGCCGCGCCGCTGATGCGGCTCAGCCCTTCGGCGCAGCAGGCCGCCACCGCCAGCACGGGGATCTCATCCACCAGGCGGGGGATCATCGGCTCCTCGATCCGGAAGGCCCGCAGCGGGCCGTGCTGGACGTGCAGATCTCCCACGGGCTCACCGGCCACGTCGCGGCTGTTGAGCACCGTGATCCGGGCGCCCATCTCCGCCAGCACATCCAGAATCCCGGTGCGGCTCGGGTTGAGCCCCACGTTTTCCACCGTCAGATCGGCCCCCGGGGTGATCGCCGCCGCCACCAGCCAGAACGCGGCGGAGCTGATGTCGCCGGGCACAACCACGGTCTGGCCCACCAGGGCGGGCCCTGGCCGCACAGTGATGAACCGACCCTCGTCGCCGTCCACCTCTAGATCGGCGCCGAAGGCCCGCAGCATCCGCTCGCTGTGGTCGCGGGTGGGGGCCGGTTCGATCACGGTGGTGGGCCCATTTGCCGTCAGGGCGGCCAGCAGCAGGGCGCTCTTGACCTGGGCCGAGGCCACCGGCGTGCCGATGACACTGCCGTGCAGGCTCTGCCCCTGCACCGCCAGGGGGGCCAGGTTGCCGTCCTCGCGCCCCTGGATCCGCGCGCCCATCTGGGACAGGGGGGCCCCCACCCGGCGCATCGGCCTTGAGCGCAGGGAGGCATCGCCGCTGAGCACGAAGTGGCGCCCCGCCCGGCCGGCCAGCAACCCCAGCATCAGCCGCATGGTGGTGCCGGAATTGCCGCAGTCGAGCACGTCGGCGGGCTCACGCAGCCCGTCGAGGCCCACCCCCTCGACGGTCACCACCTGGCCGGCGGCGATCGGCGAGACCGTGACGCCCATGGCCCGCAGGCAGGCGGCGGTGCTCAGGGGGTCTTCGGCGGGCAGCAGCCCCTCGATGCGGGTGCTGCCCTCGGCGATGGCCCCGAACAGGAGCGAGCGGTGGGAGATCGACTTATCGCCGGGCACCGTCACGGTCCCCCGCAGGCTGCCGCCGGCCTCCAGCAGCAGGCTCGCCGACGACGCGGCAGCGCTGACATCGACGCTCGCGGGGGAGGACAACGGCTGTGGCGCCAACTGGGGCGATCCTATGGAGCGGCCGGTTCAGGCCCCCTGTCAGGGACCTCGGTGCGGTAGCGCCTTCAGGGGCGGATCCCGACGGCCCGCAACCTGGCCGACAGGCTCCAGACCTCCACCACCAGCCGGTGCCAGGGGGTGATCGTCTCCATGGCCAGGCCCATGGGGCTGGGGGCGGCGGCCCGAAGGGCCCGCGCCGCCGCCAGGGACCGGCGCGCTTCGTCGAGCCGCAGGCGGAGCTCGGCCTGCTCGGTGGCGGCCATCACCGCCTCAGGGCAGTGGTCGAGCAGCAGCAGGCCGCGATCGAAGGACTCGGCGTAGTCCTGCAGCAGTGGCACCAGGATCTCCTCCAGCAGGGCGCCGGCGGGATCGGGCAGGGAGGGGGCGGGAGCCATTGCTTCAGCCTAGGAATCTCCCCCTGCCCGTTCGAGTGCGGATCACCAGCTCCAGTGGCAGGAGCATGGAACGATGGGGCCCGAACGGGTCGGCCCATGATCGATGTCGCCGTCTGGGATGGCCTGCTGCGCCGCCATGTCGATGGGGAGGGACGGGTGGACTACGCCGCCTGGCAGGGGCAGGACGCGGGGACACTGGAGGGCTGGCTGGCGGCGCAGCGCCCCTTCGATCCGGATCCCGGCGCTGGGCCCGAGGCGTTCGCCCTGTGGATCAATCTTTACAACGCGCTTGTGATCCGGCAGGTCCTGGCCCGCTTCCCGCTGGCCTCGATCCGCCCCAGCCTGGCCGGGGTGCCCAACTGGCCGTCGTTCCTGGCCTTCTTCGCCCGACCGGTGATCACCCTTCAGGGCCAGGCCCTCAGTCTGAACCGGATCGAGCACGGGATCCTGCGGCCCCGCTTCGCTGACCCCCGCCTCCATTTCGCCCTGGTCTGCGCCGCCAGGGGCTGCCCGCTGCTGCGGCCGGAGGCCTACCGCCCCGAGCGGATCGTCGCGCAGCTGGAGGAGGACGCCGGCCGCTTCCTGCACAACCCCCTGAAGCTGCGCTTCGACCCGGCCCGCCGCACCCTGCGCTGCAGCCGGATCTTCCAGTGGTACCGCCGGGACTTCCTGGCAGCGGCCCCCACGATCGCCGCCTACGTGGGCCGCCATCGTCCGGACCTGGATCTGCCGGCCGATGTCCGGATCGCCTGGCTCCCCTACGACTGGGCCCTCAACGGCTGAGCGTCGGACACGGAGCGTCCGTCGGCAGGCGTCAGTCCCTGACCTCGCCGTAGAGGCGTTTCAGCCGCGACGCCGGCACCCCCAGCCCCCAGAGCAGACCGATGGCCAGGTAGATGCCGGTGGCCTTCCAGGAGCCCCAGCGCGCCACCCGTCGATCGGAGGTTTCCACCACCCGGTTGAGCTGCCGGATGCGGCCCAGGCGGCCCAGCCGGGCACAGAGGTCGGCGTCCTCCATGATCGGCAAGCGCTCGTCGAAACCGCCGCAGCGCACGAAGTCGCTGCGGCGGCAGAACATGGCCTGGTCGCCGAACAGCACCCGGAAGCCGTTCAGCAGGTAGCGGTGGGGCCGGAACAGCAGGGCCGCGTAGTGGGTCTTGAGGGCGTTGTGCAGGCTCACGCCCCAGCGGGTGCGCTCGGCGCCCCGCATCAGGGCCAGGAAGCCACCGCCGCTGATGGTCGGGTCGGCCAGGGTGGCGCCCACCAGCTGCACCAGATCCGAGGGCACCAGGGTGTCGGCATGGAGGAAGCAGAGGATCTCGCCGCGGGCCGCCGCCGCCCCCCGGTTCATCTGCACCGCCCGCCCCGGCCGCGGTGAACGGATCACGCGGCAGCCGTGCACGTGGGCGCTGGCCAGGGTGGCATCGGTGCTGCCGCCATCCACCACGATCACCTCAATGGCCGCCGGATCGAGGATCTCCAGCTGCTGCAGGGTGCGCCCAAGATGGCTGGCTTCGTTGAGGGTCGGGATAATGATCGAGACCGACCTTGCCGTCACCTTGCTGCGCAACAATCTTTCATTCTACGATCAGCAGGCGGCCTGCTGGTGGGAAGAGTCGGCGACGATCTTTCCCCTCAGCCAACTCAATCCGCTTCGTTTTCTCTTCTTTGATCGGTTCGTTTCCGATTGGCGGAATCGGCGGGTGCTGGATGTGGGTTGCGGCGGCGGTTACACCTGCGAATTCCTGGCCCGTCGCGGCGCCCTGGTCACCGGCATCGATCGCTCCGCCCCCTGCATCGCGGCGGCCCGGAGCCATGCGGCCACCTCGGGTCTGGCGATCGAGTACCGCGCCGGCAGGGCGGAGGCGCTTCCCTTCGCTGCCGGCAGCTTCGATGTGGTCGTCTGCGTCGATGTGCTGGAGCATGTCGATCGTCCCGAGGCCGTGATCGCCGAGATCGCCAGGGTGCTCGCCCCTGGAGGAACGTTCTGTTTCGACACCATCAACCGCACCTTCCGCTCCCGGCTGACGATGATCTGGCTGCTGGAGACGCTGCTGCGGCTGATCCCCGCCGGTGTCCACGACTGGCGGCGGTTCGTGCCCCCGGCGGAGCTGCGGCGCTGGCTGGAGGCCAGCGGCTTCAGCGCCATCACGATGCGGGGCATGGACCTGTTCGGCCGGGGGCCGCTGCGCACCCTCGGCCGGCTGATCCACTACCGCCGCACGGGTGGTTTCCAGGTGGACTTCGACCATGACCTGGCCGTGATGTTCATCGGTGTGGCCGTCCTCAGCCCAGCAGCAGGCCCCCCGATTCGCTGAAGGCGGCCCGGGCACTGCGCAGGTCGAACAGCAGGTCCTCCAGGGTGAGCTGGTCCAGTTCCCGCTCCAGGGCCTGCAGCAGGCGGCGGTTGAGCACCCGGGTCACCCGGTCGCTGGGCCGGGGGTCCTCGCCTTCACCCAGGGCGATCAGGCTGCCGGCCGGGGCGTCCACCGCCGCCAGGATCGCCGCCAGGGGCACCTCGGCGGGCGGGCGCCGCAGCCTGTAGCCCCCCTGCCGACCCCGGCGGGCCTCCACCAGGGCGGCGCGGCGCAGCTTGAGCATCAGCTGCTCCAGCATCGGGCCGGGCAGGTCCTGGGCCTCGGCCAGGGCGGACACCGACTGCCAGCGCGGCGGATCGAGGGCCAGCTCCAGCAGGGCCTTGAGGGCGTAGATGCCGCTGCGGCGCAGCATCAGCGGCCGGCCGCGAGCCGCTCCAGCACGTGCTCCAGGGTGTAGCCGAACAGGGCGGGATCGGGCTCGCCTCGGCCCAGATCATCGAGGCCCAGTTCGCTCCAGCGGGCATCCACCCGGGCCTCCAGAGCGGCATCCCGGCCCAGGGCCTGGCCCCAGTCGTGCCGTTTCTCCGGGCCGATCTTGGTGGTGGCGTCAATGGCGAGCCGGCCGCCGAGCCCCAGCCGCTCGCTGGCGAAGTCGAGCGAGTCGAACGGGGTGTCCTCCAGCACGAACAGGTCCCGCTGGGGGTCGACCTGGGCGCTGATCGCCCAGATCACCTGGCGCGGGTCTCGGATCGCGATCGATTTGTCGACCACCACCACGAACTTGGTGTAG
Organism: Cyanobium gracile PCC 6307; assembly: GCF_000316515.1. NCBI lineage: Bacteria > Bacillati > Cyanobacteriota > Cyanophyceae > Synechococcales > Prochlorococcaceae > Cyanobium > Cyanobium gracile. The sequence goes on from NC_019675.1 coordinate 432,406, forward strand.
GTGAACTGGGGCAGGGCGCTCCAGAAGGCCATGGCCGCCCGCTTGGCCTGGCCCGGATAGGCCTTGTCGATGGCGATCACGGCCAGCTTGTAGCTGAGGCCCTCCATGGGCAGGAAGAAATCGACGATCTCCGGGATCTGCTGGCGCAGGATCGGCGTGTAGATGCGGTTCAGGGCGATCGCCAGCATCGCCTCCTCCTTGGGGGGGCGGCCGCTGAAGGTGGTCAGGAAGATGGGGTCACGGCGCTGGGTGACGCAGTGGAAGCGCACCAGGGGCGAGTCCTCCTCGCCGCCGTAGAACCCCATGTGGTCGCCGCAGGGGCCGTCCGGGAGCACTTCCCCGGGCGTGATCGTGCCTTCCAGCACCACCTCGCTGTGGGAGGGCACCTCCAGATCGAGGGTCTTGCAGCGGGCCAGCCGCACCCCCTCGCCGGCGTAGAGGCCGGCGAACAGCCATTCGCTCAGCTGCACCGGGATCGGCGTGGCCGCCGCCATCACCAGCAGCGGATGGACGCCGATGGCCACCGCCACCTCCAGCTTGCGGCCCAGCGCCGCCGCCTTGCGCAGGTGCCGGGCCCCGCCCCGCACGCTCAGCCAGTGGACGGTGGCGCTGTTGATCGACTGGCGCTGCAGCCGGTAGACGCCCACGTTGGGGACCCCGGTCTCCGGGTCCTTGGTGATCACCAGCCCGAGGGTGATCACCCCGCCGGCATCGCCGGGCCAGGGGCGCAGCAGCGGCAGCTGCTCCAGGTTCACCGCCTCGCCCTTCAGCACCTGCTGGTGGCAGGGGGGGGTGAGGTCGAGGTCGGGGCGGGCCCGCACCAGGTCCCAGAACACCCCTCCGAACTTCATCACCTCCTTGAGACCCTTCGGGGGCCGGGGCTGCTGCAGCAGGGCCAGCTTCTCCCCGAGGGCCTCGAGCTCCTCGGGCCGCTCCATGCCCATGCTCCAGAGCACCCGTTCCACGGTGCCCATCAGGTTCACCGCCACCGGCATGGGGGAGCCGATGACGTTCTCGAACAGCAGGGCCGGCCCGCCCATGGCCAGCACCCGGTCGGCGATCGCCGCCAGTTCCAGGTCCGGATCCACCGGCGCCGTGATGCGCCGCAACTGGCCGCGCCTCTCGAGCAGGCCCATGAAATCGCGCAGATTGCGCTGCCGCCCCAGGACTTTGCCGATCCCGTCTGCCACCACCCCCGCCACGTCGTCCTGCGCCGTCGAGCTGCTGACTACTGTGACGCACCCCCGTGACGATCGCGTTCCGTGCTTCTCTCCTATTTCCACACCTCCGAAGCGGTTCCCCCCCTGCTGCCCCCCGAGGAGGACGGCCCCGACGCGGCGGTGGTCATCGACGTGCTGCGGGCCACCACCACGATCGCCTGGGCCCTGGAGAACGGGGCCGAGGCGATCCAGGCTTTCGCCGACCTGGGCAGCCTCGAAGCGGCCGCTGCCGGCTGGCCGGCCGCCCGGCGACTCCGGGCCGGTGAACGCGGCGGCAAGCGCGTGGAGGGCTACGACCTGGGCAACTCCCCCCTGGCGGTGACCCGGGAGCGGGTGGAGAGCAAGCGCATCTTCCTCAGCACCACCAATGGCACCCGTTCCCTCGACCGGGTCCGGGACGTGCCCCTGCTGCTGACCGCCTGCCTGCCCAACCGCACCGCCGTGGCCCGGCGGCTGATCGAGCGCCAGGCCCTGCGGGTCTGGATCGTCGGCAGCGGCTGGGAGGGGGATTACTCGCTCGAGGACAGCCTGGCGGCGGGGGCGGTGGCCTCGGCGGCCATCGAGCAGGCGGTGGCGCCCCACATGGGGGTGCGCTGCGCCAACGACGAGATGCTGGCGGCCCTCGCCCTCTGGCAGCAGTGGCGCCATGACACCGAGACCTGCCTGCGCAGCGCCAGCCACGGCCAGCGCCTGATCAGGCTGGGCAACCACGACGCTGATTTCGCCTGCTGCGCCGCCGTCGACAGCCTCGAGATCGTGCCGATCCAGGCCGAACCCGGGGTGTTGAGGGCCAGCTGAGCGGCGCCTTGCCCCCCTTGGCGGCTCCCTTACGATTCGCCGGTCTTGGAGCGGTCCGGCGGTGAGCAGTTTTCTGGCGGCGGCCCTGCAACTCACCAGCACGCCGGACCCGGACGCCAATTTCTCGGCAGCTGAGGAGCTGATCGAGCTGGCGGCCCGCCGCGGCGCCGACCTGGTCGGCCTGCCGGAGAACTTCGCCTTCATGGGCGATGACGCCCGCCGGCTGGAGCTGGCACCGATCCTGGCCGAGCGCTGCAGTCGCTTTCTGGTGACGATGGCGCGCCGCTACCAGGTCACCCTGCTGGGGGGCGGATTCCCGGTGCCGGCCGGAGAGGGCCAGACCTTCAACCGCGCCGAGCTGGTGGGCCGGGAGGGCCAGCTCCTGGCCCGCTACGACAAGATCCACCTCTTTGATGTGGACCTGCCGGACGGGATCACCTACCGGGAGTCGGCCACGGTGCAGCCCGGCCACGAGCCGCCGCCGGTGGTCGATGTGCCGGGCCTGTGCCGGGTCGGCCTGTCGATCTGTTACGACGTGCGCTTCCCCGAGCTCTACCGCCAGCTGGCCGGTTCCGGGGCCCAGCTGCTGATGATCCCGGCGGCCTTCACCGCTTACACCGGCAAGGACCATTGGCAGGTGCTGCTCCAGGCCCGGGCCATCGAGAACACCGCCTACGTGCTCGCCCCCGCCCAGACGGGCCTCCACTACGGCCGCCGTCAGACCCACGGCCATGCCCTGGTGATCGACCCCTGGGGCACCGTGATGGCGGATGCCGGCGTGGAGCCGGGCCTGGCCATGGCCCCGGTCGACATGGCCCACGAGGCCAGGGTCCGTACCCAGATGCCGAGCCTCCAGCACCGCCATCCGGCGTTGTTCTGAGTGGTGATGGGAGTGCGTGCGGCGCGATTCGCCTGGTTGCTGACCCTGCCCCTGGTGCTCGGGGCCCTTCCCGCCAGGGCGGCGAGTGCCCTGTCGGCCTGGCGCCTGAGCCGGGAGGGGGTGCTGGAGCTGCGCACCTCCCCGGGGGTGCGGCTGCAGGCTTACTACGAGGAGGGCTCCGGCCTCACCGGGCCCCGGGTCTGGGTGGATCTGCCGGGTGCCCCCCAGCGCAGCCGCTCGGTCCCCGTCGGCGGCTTGGTGCGGGAGGTGCGCATCGGGCGGCCCGACCCCGGCACCACCCGGCTGGTGCTGGAGTTCAGACCCGGCACCCGTCTGGATCCGCGCCAGCTGCGTCTGGTGGGCACGGCCCGCGACCGCTGGCGCCTCTCCCTCACCGGCCTGCCCCTGAGCGGCTTCACGCGCAATGTGGGCGAGGGCGACATGGACGCCCCCTCCTCCAGCTGGACGGCCTCACGCCCCTCCGGCTTCGGCAGCAGCGGCCGGGCCACCTCCGGCCGGCCCATCTCCGCCGACGGGCTGCCGGTGGTGCCGCGGGGCCGCTTCCGGGTGGTGATCGACCCGGGCCACGGCGGCCCCGATCCGGGCGCGGTGGGCATCGGCGGCCTGCGGGAGACCGATGTGGTGCTGGACGTCAGCCTGCAGGTGGCCCAGCTGCTCCAGGCCAGGGGGGTGCAGGTGCTGATGACCCGCACCTCGGAGGTGGACGTCGACCTGCCGCCGCGGGTGGCCCTCGCCAACAGCAGCAACGCCGATGTGTTCGTCAGCATCCATGCCAACGCCCTGAGCATGGCCCGGCCCGATGTGAACGGAGTCGAGACGTTCTATTTCCAGTCGGGCAGCTCCCAGCGGCTCGCCCAGGCGATCCAGTCCCGGATCATGGCGATCTCGCCGGGCACGCCCGACCGCGGCGCCCGCCCGGGGCGGTTCTTCGTGATCCGCCGCACGGTGATGCCGGCGGCCCTGGCGGAGATGGGGTTCGTCACCGGCCGCATCGACGCCCAGCGCCTGGCCGATCCCGCCTTCCGCCGCCGCCTGGCCGTGGCGATCAGCGCCGGCATCCTCGACTTTCTCCAGGGGGCCTCTTGAGCCTCCTGGTCGGCCTGTTCGACAGCGGCCTGGGGGGCCTCACGGTGCTGCGCCAGGTCCATGCCCTCTACCCCCACTCCCCCTGCCTCTACCTGGGCGACACGGCCCGGGTCCCCTACGGCCAGCGCTCGAAGGAGGAGATCCGCGCGATCGCCTCGGAGGTGGTGCACTGGCTGCGGCTCCAGGGCGTGGGGGTGCTGGTGATGGCCTGCAACACCTCCAATGCCCTGGCCCTCGACGTGGCGGTGGCGGAGGCGGGGGTGCCGGTGGTGGGGCTGATTGACAGCCTGGCCAGCGAACTGACCAGTGATCACGTCGGGGTGCTGGCCACCCCGGCCACCGCCGCCAGCGGTGCCTACCGGCGCTCGATCCAGGCCTGCCGCCCCTCGGCCCGGGTGCTGGAGGTGGGCTGCCCCGCCTTCGTGCCCCTGATCGAGGCGGGCAACCTTCAGGCCCCCGAGCTGCGGGCCGCTGCCGCCGACTATCTGGCCCCGCTGCTGGCGGCAAACGTGGACACGATCGTGCTGGGCTGCACCCACTACCCGCTGCTGCGGGCCCTGCTGGCCGAGCTGCTCCCCCCCGATGTGCAGCTGGTGGACCCGGCCCTGGCGGCGGCCCAGCGCCTCGGACCGCTGCTGGCCAGCCTGGGGGATTCCCCCGAAGTGGACCAGGCGGGGGAGTCGGTGCGGCCGCCCCTGCAGCGCACCCGTTTCTGTGTCACCGGCCCCGCCGACGCCTTCGCCAGCGCCGCCGCCGCCTGGCTGGGCAGCCGGCCGGCGGTGCGCAGCGTCAGCCTGCAGTCGCCCACCCGCGCCTACTGAGGCACGGCCCCTAGGATCCTTTCATCGTGGAGGTGACGTGGCGACGGTTGCAGAGTTGCTCCAGCCGGTGGAGTCCGACCTCGATGCCCTGCTGGCCGACCTGCGCAGCCTGATCGGCGCCGGCCATCCGATCCTGCAGGCGGCCGCCGAGCACCTGTTCGCGGCCGGTGGCAAGCGGCTGCGGCCGGGCATCGTGCTGCTGCTGTCGCGGGCCATCGCTCCCGACGGTGGCCTCAGCCCCCGCCACCGGAGGCTGGCGGAGATCACCGAGATGATCCATACCGCCTCCCTCGTCCATGACGACGTCGTCGACGAGGCCGCCACCCGCCGCGGGGTGGCCACGGTGCACAGCCGCTTCAACCACCGCGTGGCGGTGCTGGCCGGAGATTTCCTCTTCGCCCAGGCCAGCTGGCACCTCGCCAACCTCGACGACCTCGATGTCGTCAAGCTGCTCTCGCGCGTGATCATGGATCTCGCCGATGGCGAGGTGCGCCAGGGCCTGTTCCGCTACGACACCGGCCAGAGCTTCGAGACCTACCTCGAGAAGAGCTACTGCAAGACCGCCTCCCTGATCGCCAACAGCGCCCGGGCCGCCGGGGTGCTCACCGGCCTGAGCGAGCCGCGCCTCGATGCCCTCTACCGCTTCGGGCGCCAGCTCGGCCTGGCTTTCCAGGTGGTGGATGACATCCTCGATTTCACCGCCAGCGACCAGCAGCTCGGCAAGCCCGCCGCCAGCGATCTGGCCTCCGGCTATCTCACCGCTCCGGTGCTCTACGCCCTCGAGGAGCGTCCGGCCCTGGCGGGTCTGATCGAGCGCGAGTTCTGCGAGGCCGGCGACCTCGACCAGGCCCTGGCGATGGTGCGCGGCTGCGAGGCCATCGGCCGTTCCCGGGCCCTGGCGGAGGGCTTCGCCCGCGAAGCCCATGAGGCGATCGAGTGGCTGCCCCCCTCGGAGCCCCGCAGCGCCCTGCGGGCCCTGCCGGAATTTGTCCTCAGCCGCCTCTATTGATCCGGCTCTAGGGATCCAGCTCCACCTCCTCCAGGGAGTTCAGGCAGACCACGTCTTCGGGATAGGCCTGGCAGCCCACCCCCGGCGGCAGCAGCACGTGCACCCGGCAGCCGGCGCCCAGGGCGGCCGACACGCCCGCCATGGAATCCTCGAAGGCCCAGCAGGCGGTCGGTGCCACCTCGAGGCGGCGGGCCGCCAGCAGGAAGGGATCCGGGGCGGGCTTGCCGTCGCCCAGCTCCGGATCGTCGCCATGGACCCGTTCGCTGATCAGGGCCAGCCAGGGGTGGGGGGCCACCTTCCTGTCCACGGCCGGGCGGGCACTGCTGGTGGCCAGCGCCATGGGAATCCCCAGGGCCCGGCAGCGCCGCACCAGGGCCTCGGCACCGGGCATGGCCGGGGCGGAGGCCAGCAGGGCCTCGGCGATGGGCTGGCGCACCGCCAGCAGCTCCTCCTCGCTCAGGCGGGGGCCGCCCGCGGCGAGGATCCACTGGCGCACCTGGCTGGCGCAGTCGAGCCGCCGGCGGCCCCGCAGGCTGAGCAGCTCGGCGTCATCGAGGCGGCGACCGAAGCGGCTGGCCGCCGCCTGCCAGGCCCGGGCATGGGCGGGTTCGGTGTCCAGCAGCAGACCGTCGAGATCGAAGAGGCAGGCGGCGGGTCGCTGGGGCATCCCCCCAGCCTGCATCAGGACGGATCGTTCTCGGGGTAGCGATCCTCCAGGGCGGTCTCCAGGGTGGTGAGCAGCAGCACCAGGGCGGCCCGCTCATCGAGTTCGCTGCCGCTCACCTCGCTGATCCAGCGGTGGCAGAGCCCCTCGATCTGCTGGAACAGGGCGGTGCCGCCCCGCAGCAGGGTCATCACCTTCTCGACGTTGTCCTCATCGATGTCTGGCGGCAGCCCCACCACGTAGCGGCGACCATCGTCCCCCACGTAGGTGAGGTTGCCGTCGGCATCCAGCGTCGGGCCGGCATGGGGCGTGATCGGCTGCTCCTCCATGGCCTTCCGCTCCAGTCCCGTGGGGTCGTCCCCTGGCTAACGCCGCCACGCGATCTTGCCAAGCAGGGATGAGCAGCCCTGATCGGCCGGGCGGATGGTCCGGACGGCCCGGCTCTCAGCGGTTCAGCCGCTGCATCCGCCAGGTGACGAAGGTGCCGATCGGGCTCCAGAGCAGGAACGGCACCAGCAGCAGAGCGGCCTCTGGCGAGACGGGCCGCAGCGCCAGAGTCAGTCCCAGGCCCCAGATCCAGCCGGCCAGGCCCGCCGCCGTTCCCCAGGCCAGCCGGCGGGTGCGGCAGATCAGCAGCGTGAAGCTCTGCACCAGAACCAGCAGCACCAGATAGCCCACCATGGCCAGCGGGGCCGCCGCCCCCCCGGCCCGCCAGCGGAGCAGGGCCGAGGCGTAGAAGCAGAGGTAGATCAGCGACCAGATCAACGGGATCCAGCGCTCGAAGGTGAGCCAGCGGGGGCGCCGCAGCCGCAGGAACCAGGCGAACTGCTGGCGGCTCGGAGTGAGGACGGCGATCACCAGGCCCATCACCAGCAGGATCGTCAACCAGGCGGGCATGGGAGGGGGGCGGAGGCCTCCAGCGTGGCCCGGCTGCGGTTGAATGCACCATGCCCCAGCCTGCCCGGCAGGCCTCGCCATGACCCAGGACTCCTCCCCCACCATCGAGTCGGTGCTCCAGGAAGAGCGGCAGTTCGCCCCGCCGCCCCAGCTGGCCGCCGAGGCCCGCATCGGTTCGATGGCGGCCTACCAGGCTCTGGCGGCACACGCCGAAGCCGATCCGGACGGCTTCTGGGGCGAGGCGGCCCGGTCGGAGCTGCACTGGTTCAAGCCCTTCGACACGGTGCTCGACTGGAGCAACCCGCCCTTCGCCCGCTGGTTTGAGGGTGGCACCACCAACCTTTCGTACAACTGCCTCGATCGCCATCTGGACGGCCCCCGCGCCGACAAGACGGCCCTGATCTGGGAGGGGGAACCGGGCGACGTGCGCCGCTTCACCTACCGCGAACTGCATACCGAGGTCTGCCGTGCCGCCAACGCCCTCAAGGCCCTCGGTGTGGGCAAGGGGGATCTGGTGGCCCTGTACATGCCGATGGTGCCGGAGGCGGCCATCGCCATGCTGGCCTGCGCCCGCATCGGGGCTCCCCACTCGGTGGTGTTCGGCGGCTTCTCGGCCGAGGCCCTGCGTGACCGCCTGATCGACGGGCAGGTGAAGCTGGTGATCACCGCCGACGGCGGTTTCCGCAAGGACAAGGCCGTGTCCCTCAAGCCCGCGGTGGACCAGGCCCTGGCAGAAGGATGCCCCAGCGTCGAGCACGTGCTGGTGGTGCGCCGCACCGGCGAGGCCACCGCCTTTGAGGCCGGACGTGACGTCTGGTGGCACGAGCTGGTGGACGGCCAGAGCGCCGACTGCCCCGCCGAGCCCATGGCCAGCGAGGACCGGCTGTTCGTGCTGTATACCTCCGGCTCCACCGGCAAGCCCAAGGGGGTGGTGCACACCACCGCGGGCTACAACCTCTGGGCCCACCTCACCTTCCAGTGGATCTTCGACATCCGCGAGGACGACATCCACTGGTGCACCGCCGATGTGGGCTGGATCACCGGCCACAGCTATATCGTCTACGGGCCGCTCTCCAACGGCGCCACCACGCTGATGTACGAGGGGGCGCCCCGCCCCTCCAAGCCCGGAGCCTTCTGGGAGGTGATCCAGAAGCACGGGGTGACGATCTTCTACACCGCCCCCACCGCCATCCGGGCCTTCATGAAGAGCGGCCGCGCGGTGCCGGATCAGTACGACATGGGCTCGCTGCGGATCCTGGGCACGGTGGGCGAGCCGATCAATCCCGAGGCCTGGATGTGGTACCGGGATGTGATCGGCGGCGACCGTTGCCCCGTGGTGGACACCTGGTGGCAGACCGAAACCGGCGGGGTGATGATCAGCCCCCTGCCCGGGGCCACCCCCACCAAGCCGGGATCGGCCACCCTGCCCCTGCCCGGCATCGCCGCCGACGTGGTCGACCTGGAGGGCAACAGCGTGCCGACGGGGCAGGGGGGCTACCTGGCGGTGCGGCGTCCCTGGCCCGGGATGATGCGCACCGTCCACGGCGACCCGGAGCGTTTCCGCCGCAGCTACTGGGAGCACATCCGCCCCGCCGACGGCAGCTGGCTCTACTTCGCCGGCGACGGCGCCCGCCGCGATGCGGACGGCTACTTCTGGGTGATGGGCCGGGTCGATGACGTGATCAACGTCTCCGGCCACCGGCTGGGCACGATGGAGATCGAATCGGCCCTGGTGAGCCACCCGTCGGTGGCGGAGGCGGCGGTGGTGGGCCGGCCCGACGAACTCAAGGGGGAGGGGATCGTCGCCTTCGTCACCCTTGATGTCGGCCTGGAGGGCGATGCGGCCCTGGAGGCCGAGCTGCGCCGCCATGTGGGGCTGGAGATCGGCCCGATCGCCCGGCCTGACGTGATCCGCTTCACCGATGCGCTGCCCAAGACCCGCAGCGGCAAGATCATGCGCCGCATCCTGCGGTCCCTGGCGGCGGGGGAGGACGTCAGCGGCGACACCTCCACCCTGGAGGACCGTTCGGTGCTCGATGCCCTGAGGGTGTGAGGGCGCAGGCCTGGTCGGGTGGCCTCAGGCCGTCCTGGACCAGGCGCAGATCTGCTCGGCCAGCCGCTCCATGGACCGCTGGCGGGCTGGATCATCGGCCCATTCCCCCAGAAACTGCTTGCGCAGGCCTCCACTGGCCGGGGTGAGGTGGTCCCCCGGCAGCTCCAGCAGGGTGGAGGCATCGCTTGCCCTGGCCTGCAGCACGCCGATCAGCCGGCCGCTCTGGTCGATCGTGTCGCGGCTGAAGCGCACCACCAGGTTGCGGGGCTGGCGGTAGCTGCTGCCGATCTGCCGCAGGGTGTCCTCCGGGGAGGGGCTGAACTCGCTGCGGAAGCGGAACTGCTGGCCCAGCTCCGCCAGGAAGGGGATCGAGCGCTCGGCGGAGAAGTTGTTGAAGCTGAGGGCCACCAGGCCATCGCAGCGACGGCCGCCGTCGGGGGCGAGCAGATGCAGCTTGCAGCCGAGGCTGTGGCCCAGCCGGATCAGGGGGGAGGCGGCCCCGCCGGGGGCCAGCGGCTCCGGCTCCCGTTCCCGTTGCTGGCGGAACAGGCGCCAGGCGGCGTTGGCCTGGGCCTGGTGGTCGAATCCCGGCACGTAGCTCCAGGCGTGGATCCGCCAGCCCCGCGTCGCCAGCGCCTCGAGACAGCGTCGGTAGCTCAGCTGGGGGGTGGCGGCCAGGTAGCTGCCGCCGATGAACTCGATCAGCCCGCGGGGCCGCCCCGGCGACTCCAGCCGCCAGAGCTCCCCCTGCTGTCGCCATGCCGTCATCGTCCGCTCCCCCCGTGCTGGATCGCGAGCCGGCTCAGGAGGCCTGGAGGCCGCGCAGGGCATCGAGGGCCTCGCGCCGGTGGGCCGGGCCGTCCAGCAGGTTGTTGAACACGTGGCGGATCACCCCTGTCGCGTCGATGACGTAGGTGACCCGTCCGGGCAGCAGCCCCAGCACGCTGGGAACGCCGAAGGCCTTGCGCAGCCGGTTGCCCCCATCCACCAGCAGGGGGAAGGGCAGCCGGTGGCGGTTGGCGAAGCGCCGGTGGCTGGAGGCATCGTCGCCGCTGACGCCCCACACCTCGGCCCCGAGCGCCTGCAGGTCGGCGTAGCTGTCGCGGAAAGCGCAGGCCTCCATGGTGCAGCCGGGGGTCTCGTCCTTGGGATAGAAGAACAGCACCAGGGCCCTACCCTCCAGGCGGTCGCTTCGGCGCTCGGTGCCGTCCTGGTCGGGGAGGGCGATCAGGGGGGCGGTGTCGCCGGGGGCGAGGGCTGGGGCCACGGAGCGGGGGACGGGGCAGGATCGACCGACTCTAGGAAGCCGGCACCGGCGGGGTCGGGCACGGGGCCGCAGGGTGGGGCCGGAGGGGTGGGCCTGGAAGGCCTTGCCCGGCTTGCGACCATGGGGCAGCGTGCGGATGGCGCCGATGCAGGAGCAACCCGGTCTCTGGCAGCAGAACGACCTGCTGGGCCTGGCGGCCCCCGTCGAACCGCCGCGGCCCGTTGCCATCACCCTGCCGGCCTGCGCGGGACGTCCCCAGCGGGCCCTTCCCCGGGCTCCCGAGACCCTGCTGATCCTCGACACCGAGACCACGGGCCTCTCCACCCTCCATGGGCAGTGCATCGAGGTGGGGGCGATCCTGTTCCACGTGCCCCACCGGGCCGTGCTCACCCAGGTGTCGTTCCTGCTGCCTTGCCCGGCCAACGCCGCCGAGGCCATCAACGGCATCCCCGCCGCCGTGACGCGGCTGGAGCAGCCCCGGCAGGAGGCCCTGGCCTGTTTCTCGGCCATGGCCGCCGCCTGTGACGCCGTGGTGGCCCACAACGCCGCCTTCGATCGCCAGTGGTTCGGCCTCGGGCCCCTGCCGCCCCTGGAGCGCCCCTGGATCTGCTCGATGGAAGACATCCGCTGGCCGGCCGAGCGCCAGCTGCGCAGTACCCCCTCGGTCCGCGATCTGGCCCTGGCCTATGGGGTTCCCGTGTGGGCCGCCCACCGGGCCCTCACCGACTGCATCTACCTGGCCCAGGTGTTCGAGCGCTGTGGCGATCTGGAGGCGCTGCTGCTGGCCGCCCTGGAGCCCCGCAGCCTCTATCGCGCCGAACTGCCCTACGCCGAGCGTCACCGCGCCAAGGAGGCCGGTTTCCGCTGGAACGAGGCCGTGCCGCGCGCCTGGAGCCGCCGACTGAGCCGGCGGGAAGTGGAGGCGCTGCCCTTCCCCGTCGAGCTGGTGGCGGATCCGATTCCTGCCGATCGGCTGGCCCACAGCGCCTGAGGCCGGCGGCGACTCGGCCGGGACTCTTCCGTTTTTGTTTCGATGCTTGAAGCAGAACCGGGGATCCCGGGCGCTGCTGCCCAGCCTCCCCACCCTTGGGTTGTTCTTCCGGCGTCGGAGCCATGGTCACCCGGTCGCCGACCGGCTCCGCTGATGGCGGTGACCCCGCCCAGCAGTGCGTGCGTCGCTGGCAGACGGCCCGGACCTGGGCGCGGCTGATCCGGGAAGCGGAAGCCCTCTGGCGGGTCGATGTGCGGGCCCTGCGCCGGCTGGCGTCCCAGGAGCTGTTCCAGCTGGTGCAGGAGGTGCCCCCCCGGCTGCGGCGACGGGTCAACCTCTGGCTGGTCCGCTTCAACGTGCTCACCCGCCTGCGCTGAGGCCGACCGTCGGTGTCACGGGGAACTGGGGAGGGGCAAAAAAAATCAGCTGACGGGATCAGCTGACGGGAAGGAAAACCACCGACACCCCCGGAGGGTGAACGTTCGGCGGACCGGCTCAATCGGAGCGGCGGGATTTGAACCCACGACCCCCACTACCCCAAAGTGGTGCGCTACCAAGCTGCGCTACGCCCCGGCGGCATGAAGCTATCACAGCGTCCTGGGGGTCCCGCGCCGCCTGGAGAGCCGTCGCATCAGGCAGTTGGTGAGCCGCTGGCGGGCCATGCCCGCGTAGCCCTGGATGTGCTCGCGACGGGCCAGCAGCCGCAGTTCCGCCAGTCCCATGGTGGCCAGCTGCAGTTCCGGCAGCCGCTGCCAGGCCATCGACGGCAGGGGCAGCTCCGAGCCCCCGCGACCCTCCGGGAAGCCCTTCAGGGCCCCACCGGCCATCCATTCGGGCACCAAAACGAACAGCACCGCCAGCAGGCCGTAGAGCTCCACCAGCCCTCTGGGCAGCGGATGCAGCTGGCGCTTCGGCGGGTCCTGCTCCTCGGCGGGGTCTCTCACGGCAGGAAGGCCGCCGCCGGGGCTCCCGGCAGCAGGGCACTGGGGCCCCCCTGGCGCCACTGCAGCGGAGGCTCCCCGGAGGGGTTCAGGCGCACGGTCCAGAAGGCCAGGGCGAAACAGATCCCCACCGCGGCGATCAGGGCCACGATCACGACCCGATCGGAGAGGGGCTTCATACCTGTTCGCTGCGCACGCAGATCCGTTTGATGGGCAGCTGCTCGAGGGTGAGTTCATCGCCCCGCAGGATCACCCGCAGGGACTCGTTCTGATAGCGCAGGCCCGGCGCATCGGAGGTCTCCCGGAACAGGGTGGCGCGGGTGCGGCCGGCGATCAGGGAGGCCTGGGAGGCGTTGCGCTCAAGCACCACCGAGAGGCGGTCACCGCAGAGGAACCGTTCGCGGATGTCGTAGTTCTCCCACCACGGGGACTGCATCGCCAGCAGCGGCAGAAGTCCGAGCGCGAGCAGCGGGGGGGCGGCCATGGCGGAGGCGGTCAGACGAGGGCGATCGGCGCATTGTCGCCGCGAAGGACGCAATGGGGGATGGCCCAGTCATAGCTTTCCCACACGCGGGCGGGAAGGAGGTAGGTGGCGCCGGGAAAGTCGCCCAGGGGAATCCCGGTGGGCTGGGCGGAGCAGTAGGGACGGCTGCCGGGCTTGGCCAGGTACTGCTGGTGATACGGCTCGGCGAAGTGGAACCGCTGGCCAGTGGCGATCTCCGTGGTGATCCGGCCGCCGCCGGCGGCGTCGAGGGCGCTCTGATAGGCCTGGCGGCTCGCTTCGGCCAGGGCGAGCAGCTCCGGGTCATCGACGAAGATGGCCGAGCGGTACTGGCTGCCCCGGTCATTGCCCTGGCGGTTGCCCTGGGTGGGGTCGTGGCACTCCCAGAACAGCTTGAGCAGGTCGGCGAAGGAGACCCGGGCGGTGTCCCAGACCACCCGCACCACCTCGGCGTGGCCGCTGCGGCCGCTGCACACCTGCTCGTAGGTGGGGGAGGCGAGCTGGCCGCCGGCGTATCCCACGGCGGTGGTGATCACCCCGGGAAGCCGCCAGAAGCCCTTCTCCGCTCCCCAGAAACAGCCGCAGCCGAACTGGGCCTCGGCCTGGCCCACCGCCGCTGGGGCCATCAAGGGGGTGCCGAGAACCACATGCAGGGCGCTGCCTCCCGCAGGGTTAGTTTCGCTCGCAGGGCTGCTGAAGAGGCCGAACAAGGGGTTTCGTATCGGGGCAATCAGCCTAGGCAGCGCCCTGTTGGTCCTGCTGCGGTACCAGGGCGATGTGGTTCAGCAGGGTGGTGATGAAGGCGAACAGCAGGAAGGGCAGCGACAGCACCAGGATCAGCCCTACCCCCACCAGGGCGAACAGGGGCCGGCTCGCCCCCATCAGGGCCAGACCCGCCGCCAGGCTGACGAAGATCACCGCCATCCAGATCAGCACCTGGGCGTAGATGTCACCGAAGGTCAGGGTGCAACGAACGTTGTATGGCTGCTGGCTGAGGAACGACGGGGTGGGGGCCATGGGAACGGCGTGGCAGGCGTTGAGGAAACCACGGCCATTCCAGATAAGCCCAGCCGGCGGCCCGGATGCGGGCTGCTCAACAACTGTTTGAAACCGCCCCTCGCGGCCAGCAGGCAAAGGCGACTCAGGCGGCCTGGAGCTGGCGGTCGGCCTCCTCCCGGTCCCAGAGCCGGCGGTAGGTGCCCTCCTGCTGGAGGAGGTCGTTGTGGTGCCCCTCCTGGACGAGGTGGCCCGCCTCCAGCACCAGGATCCGGTCGCAGGCCGCCGCGGCCGAGAGCTGGTGACTGATCATCACCACCGTCCGCCGCTGCTCCTCGCGCACCGAGCGCAGGATGCCCGCGGCAGTGGTGTTGTCGACGCTGGCCAGGGCGTCATCGAGCACCAGCAGGGGGGCGTCCACCAACAGGGCCCGCCCAAGGGCGGTGCGCTGGCGCTGTCCGCCGCTGAGGGTGATGCCCCGCTCCCCCACCAGGGTGCGGTAGCCGTCGGGGAAGCCCTTGATGTCCCCCTCCAGGCGGGCCTGGCGGGCGGCCTCCTCGACCCGGTCCATGCCGGCCTCCGGATCGCCGTAGCGCAGGTTGTCGGCCAGGCTGGCGGTGAACAGATAGCCCTCCTGGGGCACCAGGGCCACCTGGCGGCGCAGGTCGCTGAGCCGCAGCCGCGTCACGTCGACACCGTCCAGGAAGAGCTGGTCGGGCGGCACCTCCACCATCCGGCCGAGGGCCCGGGCCAGGGTGGTCTTGCCGCAGCCCACCGGGCCCACCACCGCCACCAGTTCCCCGGGGCGGATCGTGAAGCTGAGCTTCTCCAGGGATGGCTGCGCCGCCCCCGGATACCGGACCGTGAGCCCCCGGGCCACGACCGCCCCGAGGGCCGGCCGGGCCGGGGGCAGGGGATCGGCGGGGGAGACGATGGCGGGGGGATGGCTCAGCAGGGATTCCACCCGCTCCAGGCTCACCTGGCCGGTCTGGAAGGTGTTGAGGGTGAATCCAAGCAGGGCCGTCGGGAACACCAGGCGCTCCACGAACAGGATCAGGGCCACCAGATCGCCGATGCTCAGCCGACCGTTCTCCAGCTGGCCGCTGCCCAGGGCCAGCAGCAGCAGCAGACTCAGGGAGGCGATCCCCTCCAGCATCGGAAACAGGGTGCTGCGGGTGCGCGCCAGGGAGAGCTGGGCGTCCAGATACACCTTGTTGAGGTCGGCGAAGGCCTTTTCCTCGGTGACCTCCTGGCCATAGATCTTGATGGCGCCGATGCCGCTGAGGTCCTCCTGGACCAGGTCGCTGAGGTTGGCCAGCACCTCCTGCTGGCGCCGCTGCTGCTTCATCATGCGGCCGCCGAACAGGCGCACCACCATCAGCATCCCCGGATAGAGGGAGACGGCCGCCAGGCTCAGCAGCGGATCGATCGCCAGCATCGCCGGCAGGGTGAGCGCGTAGGCCAGCACCGTGTTGGTGAGGCTGAGCAGGGCGAAGCCCAGAAGCCGCCGGATGTTCTCCACATCGCTGGTGGCCCGGCTGATCACCTCGCCGCTGCCGGTGGTCTGCACCCAGCCGGGGTCCTGGGTGAGCACGTGGTCGAAGATGCGCTCCTTGAGGCTCGCCTCCACCTGGCGGCCCACCCCGAACACCAGCATCCGGGAATAGAGACGGGTGGCCCCCATCACCGTGGCCATCACGATGATCAGCCCGGCCACGCCCAGCACGTCCGCCAGCACAAAGCCCGGCTTGAGCTCGTTGATCGACTGCCGCACCACCAACGGGATCGCCACGCCCAGCAGGTTCACCACCACTAGGGCGGCGGCCCCCACGAGCACCGTGCGTCTGTGGGGCCGTAGGTACCGCCCGATCAGATCCAGCCGCAGGGCAGCCATGCAGGAAGGCGGGGCAAGGGGGTCCCTAACCTAGGCATCCTTCCCCTGGCCCCCGGGCCGCCCGGGCCATGGACGACCAGAACCACCCCCTTCATGCCATCGACCGGGAGACGGTCGACCGGCTGCTGGCGGTGGAGCGCCCCGAGGACGGCCACCTGGTGGATGCGGCCCGGCTACTGATGCGCTATGCGGGCTTTCCCGGCGCCGCCGACATCCGTGACGATCTGGAGCGGATCCTGCGCCTCTGGGGTCTGGACGTCGCGGCGCTCCATGCCCGCACCCGGGCCATCTGGGCGGCCGGGTTCCGGCCCGGTTCCGCGCCGGTGGCCGAAGCGGTGGGCTCAGGCTTCGACACCGCCTCCGACGACGCCAGCTGAGGGCTGGCGGCCGGCCAACTTGGCCCGTTGGTCAGAACGGCCCACTTCGGGCGATAGTGGGAGCGTCCCCATCACCCGGCCCGGCGTGCTCTGCACCCGGGCTTTTTTCTTGCGCGCCTTACTCCCCTTCCGGCCCATGGCCGGACTCCCGTAAGTTGCCGCTGATGCTTCAGCGTTCGGTGATGTCCGCCTCCCCCACCTGGCCCCAGCTGCTGGAGCAGCTCCTCAACGGCCGGGATCTCCAGGCCGACCAGGCCGCGGCCCTGATGCGGGGTTGGCTGGACGGCAGCATCGACCCGGTGCTCACCGGAGGCCTGCTGGCCGCCCTGCGGGCCAAGGGCACCAGCGGCGAGGAACTGGCGGCGATGGCCGCCGTCCTGCGGCAGGCCTGCCCCCTGCCGGGTGAGCGGCCGCCGCTGGAGCTGATCGACACCTGCGGCACCGGCGGCGCCGGCGCCGACAGCTTCAACATCTCCACCGCCGTGGCCTTCACGGCCGCCGCCTGTGGCGCCCATGTGGCCAAGCACGGCAACCGCAGCGCCAGCGGCCGGGTCGGTTCAGCCGACGTGCTCGAGGCCCTCGGCCTCGACCTGGGGGCTCCCCTGGCCGCGGTGGTGGAGGCCCTGCCGCGCACCGGCGTCACCTTCCTGTTCGCCCCGGGTTGGCATCCGGCCCTGGTGGGCATGGCCCCCCTGCGCCGCACCCTCGGTGTGCGCACCGTCTTCAACCTGCTGGGACCGCTCGTCAATCCCCTGACGCCCGAGGCCCAGGTGTTGGGTGTGGCCCGGCCCGACCTGCTCGATCCGATGGCCGACGCCCTGCGCCGCCTCGGCCAGCGCCGGGCCGTCGTCGTCCACGGCCACGGCGGCCTCGATGAGGCCACCCTCTCGGGCCCCAGCGAGCTGCGCCTGCTGGAGGACGGTGAGGTACGTCGCGACTGGCTCGACCCCGCAGCGCTGGGGCTGGCCCCGGCGGATCTGGAGGCCCTCAAGGGTGGGGATGTGGCCGCCAACCGCGCGATCCTCGAGGCAGTCCTGCAGGGCGGCGGCACCCGGGCCCAGGCCGATGTGGTGGCCCTGAACGCGGCTCTGGTGCTGTGGGCCGCGGGGCTGGAGCCGTCCATCGCCGCGGGTCTGGAGCGGGCCCGCCAGGCCCTGGGCGACGGCAGCGCCTGGGCCAGGCTGGAGGCGTTGCGCGGCGCTCTGGCGGGGTCTGAAGGATGATCGGGATTCCTGCCGACGCCCCCCTGGACACCCCACAGGCGGCCCCCGAGGCCCCCAGCAGCGATGGCGGCACGCCGGCCGTGCTCGTTCTGGCCGATGGCACCGTGCTGCGGGGGCTGGCCTGCGGCGCCCGCGGCCATGTCTGCGGCGAGGTGGTCTTCAACACCGGCATGACCGGCTACCAGGAGGTGCTCACCGACCCCAGCTACGCCGGCCAGCTGGTCACCTTCACCTACCCCGAACTCGGCAACACCGGCGTCAACGGCGAGGACCTGGAGGCCGACCACGCCCACGCCCGCGGCTGCATCCTGCGCCAGCTCGCCCCCCGGCCCAGCAGCTGGCGCTGCGAGGAGACGCTCGACCACTGGCTGGTGCGCCAGGGGGTGGTGGGCATCCGGGGTGTCGATACCCGGGCCCTCGTGCGCCATCTCCGGGAAGGCGGCGCCCTCAACGGCGCCATCGCCAGCGACGGCACCCACCCGGCCACGTTGCTGGATCAGGTGCGGGCCGCCCCTTCCATGGACGGCCTCAATCTGGCGGCCCAGGTGAGCACGCGGGAGCCCTACACCTGGGACCGCAGCTGTACGGCCGCGTTCGACACCCGGCTCCAGCCCCGTCCCGACCGTCCCTACCGGGTGGTGGCGATCGATTTCGGCATCAAGCGCGCCATCCTGGAGCGCCTGGTGGCCCACGGCTGTGCGGTCACCGTGCTGCCGGCGGACGCCACCCTGGATCAGGTGCTGGCCCTGGAGCCGGAAGGGGTGTTCCTCTCCAACGGCCCCGGAGATCCAGCCGCCGTGGCCGAGGGGATCGCCCTGGCCAGGGATCTGCTGCAGCTGCCGCAGCTGCCGCTCTTCGGCATCTGCCTCGGCCACCAGATCCTCGGCCTGGCCCTGGGGGGCCGCAGCTTCAAACTCGGCTACGGCCACCGCGGCCTCAACCACCCCTGCGGCTCCCCCGGGTCGGTGGAGATCACCAGCCAGAACCACGGCTTCGCCCTCGATGCGGCCTCCCTGCCGTCCGAGCGGGTGGCGATCACCCACCTCAACCTCAACGACCGCACCGTGGCCGCCCTGGCCCTGCGTCATCAGCCCGTCTTCGGCATCCAGTACCACCCGGAGGCCAGCCCCGGTCCCCACGACGCCGACCACCACTTCGCCCGGTTCGTGGCGCTGATGGCGGAACGTCGCTGAATCGGCACGTTTCGTTGCGGTTCCCGCATTCGGGATGGGGGTCTCTACAGTTCGGCGCGTTCCACACCTTGAGGACTGGGGCCATCACCGACCTGCAGCGACTGACCGTCTCCCTGAGAGGGGGCAGCGAACGGCGGGATGCGTGCCTGCTGTTCAGTTTCACAGGGCAGCTGGACGCCTATTCCGACAAGCAGTTCACCGAATTCATCACCGACCGCCACAAGGGAGAGACCCTCCCGGTGGTCATCGACCTCAGCCGGATCGATTTCATCGATTCCTCCGGACTCGGTGCCCTGGTGCAATTGGCCAAGCTGTTCAACGACAGCGCCCGCCAGTTCCTCGTGGTCGGCAACGCCAGGGTCGTCCAGACGGTCAAGCTGGTGCGCCTGGAGGCCTTCCTGCACCTGCAACCCGACCTGGAGTCCGCCCTTGGCAGCCTCGCCCCCTCCTGAGGGGTCCGGCCACTGGGTGGCCTCCGTGCCCCCCCAGCCTCCAGCGACAGCCCTCGCCACGGCCCAGCTGGCCTGGCTGGGGGATGCGGTGTGGGAACTGCATCAGCGCCTGCGCCACTGCCGCCAGCCGGCGAAGGCCGCCGATCTGCATCGGGCGGTGGTGGGGGAGGTGCAGGCCGAGGCCCAGGCCGAGGCCCTGCGGCGACTGGATCCCCTGCTCAGTGAGGCGGAGCGCCGTGTGGTCCTGCGGGGACGCAACCAGGCCGGGCGGGGCCCGCGCCGAGGAGCACCCCAGGCCTATGGGCAGGCCACGGGATTTGAGACGATGCTGGGATGGCTTTTTCTGCAGGACCCCAGACGGCTGGCTGAGCTGCTGGACCATCTCGAGAAGACCGAACCCCGTTCCCCATCCGCCAGCCCATGAGTCCCTCCCCTGACCGCCGCGGCGACCGCCGCCCCGACCGTCGTCCTGACCGCCGCTCCGATCCCGGCGCCGACCGGACCCCCCGGCGCCTCGGCTCCGGTGCCGGCGGGCGCCCCGTCAGCCGCGGTTCCGCCTCGCCCCGCCCCCGCCGTCCCGGCGATCCCTTTGGCCGTGCCAGGCCGCCCTTCGACCGGGAGCGTGGCGTTGAGGGGGGCGGTGAACGCGGCAGTGAGCGAGCTGGCGAGCGGTCGGGTGCCCCCGATCGCGGCCCCGGCAGCCCCTACGGCCGCCGCCCCTCCGACGGCCGCCCCGGCGGTGATGGATCCGGCGAGTTCCGCGGCGGCAGCGGCCGCCCGACCCGGGAGCGCCGCACGGGCGAGCGCTTCAGCCCCGCCCGCCCCTCCTTCGGCCGACCCGTCCCCGGCCGCTCTGGGGCCGGACGCCCGACCACCGGCCGTCCCAGCCCGACCCGCTCGGCTCCGGCCCGCCGGGGCCCGGCCCTGTTCCGGGACGCGGATCGCGCCCCTCGCCCCTTCCAGGGACGCAGCCCGGAACGGCCGGAATCCGACGGTTCTGACGTCGACTTCCGTGGCGCGGCGGAGGCCTTCGCCGCCGCCGCCCCCACCGACCTCATCTGGGGCCGCCATTCCACCCAGGCCACCCTGGAGAGCGGCCGGCCGATCCACCGGGTGTGGTGCACGCCCGAGATGCGCTTCAACCCCCGTTTCCTGCAGCTGCTGCGGGAGGCCAAGTCCTCCGGCGTGCTGGTGGAGGAGGTGACCTGGGCGCGCCTGGGCCAGCTCACCGGGGGGGCCGTGCACCAGGGGATCGTGCTGCAACCCGCCGCCGCCGAGACCCTCGACCTGACCAGCCTGATCGAAGGCTGCCGCAGCATCGGTGAAGCGCCCCTGCTGATCGCGGTGGACGGCCTCACCGACCCCCACAACCTCGGCGCCATCGTCCGCAGCGCCGAGGCCCTGGGGGCCCACGGCATGGTCCTGCCCCAGCGCCGCAACGCCGGCCTGACGGGTTCGGTGGCGAAGGTGGCGGCCGGCGCCCTTGAGCACCTTCCCGTGGCCCGGGTGGTCAACCTCAACCGCTCCCTCGACGCCCTCAAGCAGGAGGGCTACCGGGTGGTGGGCCTGGCGGAGGAGGGCACCGTCAGCCTGGAGGAGGTGGACCTGGAGGGTCCCCTTGTGGTGGTCACCGGTTCGGAGGGGGACGGCCTGTCCCTGCTCACCCGCCGCTCCTGCGACCAGCTGGTGCGCATTCCCCTGCGGGGTGCCACGCCGAGCCTGAACGCCTCGGTGGCGACGGCGCTGCTGCTCTACGAAGTCGCCCGCCGCGGCTGGATGCGGGGTCTGACGGGCACCGCCCCCGCCCCCAGGATCGTGCGGCCCTCGATGCCGGCGCCCCCCGACCCCGAGCTGGAAGCCTCGCCCGAAGCGCTGGTTGGGCCCGAAGCCCAGGTTAGGCCTGAAGCGGCGGTTGGGCCGGAGGTGGAGGCGGCACTCCCGGACGACGCGGCGGCCGAGGAGCTCGACGATGGGAACGGGCCTGAGGAGAGCCAGCCGGAGGAGGCAGCTGAAACGCCCGCCGCCGAGCTGGCCGAACCGCTCGAACCTGCCGAGCCAGCCACCGAACCAGCCGCCGAACCGCTGGATACCGCTGCCATGGAACCGGCCGCGGAGGCCCTCCCGGTGCCGCCGGAGGCGACGGCTCCCCCGGTCCCCGAGGCTCCCCCGGTCCCCGAGGCTCCGGCGATTCCCCTGGAGCCCCTGCCTTACCTGCCATCGCCCCAGCCGGGCTTTGACGGTGACATCCGCCTCTGATGCCACCGGCGGGGGTGGCCCAGCCGCCCCCCAGAATGGCCACCTCGCCGCCCCCTCCCCTCCATGAACCCACTGCTCTGGCCCATGCGCGGCATCGCCAATGGGCTGGGCCTGGCCTGGTGGGCGCGGGTGGAAACCCACTCCCCCGACGCGGTGTACTGGTTCGGGCCCTTCGTGCGGCGGCGGACGCTGGAGCAGGCGCTGCCCGCCTTCCTGGACGACCTGCGGGCGGAGTCACCGGCCTCCCTGGAGCACCAGTGCCTGCGCACCGGCCGCAGCGAGCCGTTCACCGAATCTCCAGATCTGGCCAACTGATTCTGGCCGACTGATAGCGTCCATCGCAGCTGGCTAGCGGTTGGATGGGCATCGCCGAATGGCGGGAGCAGCTTCGGCGGGGCGAGGTGTCGGCCCGGGAGCTCACGGATCGCCACCTGGCGCGCATCGCGGCGGTCGATTCCACCGTGCATGCCTTTCTGGAGGTCACCGCCGAGCGGGCGCGGGCCGATGCCGATCGCATCGACGCGGCCCGGGCGGCGGGCGAGACCCTGCCCCCCCTGGCCGGCATTCCTCTGGCGATCAAGGACAACCTCTGCACCAAGGGCATCCGCACCACCTGCTCCAGCCGCATGCTGGAGAACTTCGTCCCCCCTTATGAATCCACGGTGACCGAGCGGCTCTGGCGGGCCGGCGCGGTGCTGCTGGGCAAGACCAACCTCGACGAGTTCGCCATGGGCAGCTCCACCGAGACCTCGGCCTTCGGCGCCAGCCGCAATCCCTGGAGTCCGGATCGGGTGCCCGGCGGCAGCTCGGGCGGCAGTGCGGCCGCCGTGGCCGCCGGTGAATGCATCGGTTCGCTGGGCTCCGACACCGGGGGATCGATCCGCCAGCCCGCCAGCTTCTGCGGGGTGGTGGGCCTCAAGCCCACCTACGGCCGGGTGAGCCGCTGGGGTCTGGTGGCCTTCGCCTCCTCCCTCGACCAGGTGGGTCCGTTCAGCAGCAGCGTGGCCGATGCCGCCGAGCTGCTGCAGGCGATCGCCGGGGAGGACCCCCGCGACGCCACCTGCCTGCGGGCGCCGGTGCCCGACTACTCCGCCGACCTGGAGACACCCATCGCCGGGCTGCGGGTGGGCCTGATCCGGGAATGCTTCGACCAGGAGGGCCTTGATCCCGAAGTGAAGGCCTCGGTGCTGACGGCCGCCGCCCAGCTGGAGGCCCTGGGCTGTGAGCTGGTGGATGTGAGCTGCCCCCGTTTCAACGACGGCATCGCCACCTATTACGTGATCGCCCCCTCGGAGGCCTCCGCCAACCTGGCCCGCTACGACGGCGTCAAGTACGGCTTCCGGGCCGCTCCCGGCGAGCCGGGCGGCGACGGCCTGGCGGCCATGACCGCCCGCAGCCGGGCCGAGGGCTTCGGCGAGGAGGTGCAGCGCCGCATCCTGATCGGCACCTATGCCCTGTCGGCCGGCTACGTGGACGCCTACTACCGCAAGGCCCAGCAGGTGCGCACCCTCATCCGCCGCGATTTCGACCGCGCCTTCGAGACTGTCGATGTGCTGCTGACCCCCACCTCGCCCACCACCGCCTTTCCCAGCGGCGCCCACGCCGGCGATCCCCTGGCCATGTACCTGGCCGACCTGCTCACCATCCCCGCCAACCTGGCCGGCCTGCCGGCCATCAGTGTCCCCTGCGGCTTCGACGCCCAGGGCCTGCCGATCGGCCTGCAGCTGATCACCGGCGTGCTGGAGGAGCCCAAGCTGCTGCGGGTGGCCCACCAGTACGAGCAGGCGGCCCGGGTGATGGACGCCCGGCCCGCAGCGGCGCTGGTGGCCTGATCAGAAGGGAGAATTCCCACCTTCCCGGAGGAGCCACCGGACACGCCCTTAGGGTGGTGATCTTGATCGGGTGTCGCCGGCGATGAACCCGGACGAAGCGGCGATCCGACAGGTGCTGAATCGGTGGGCCGAAGCCACCCGGGAGGGTCGCCAGGACGACGTTCTCGCCCACCATCAGGACGACCTGGTGATTTTCGATGTCCTGTCGCCGCTGCGGTACACCTCGGCGGCCCAGTACCGCGCCAGCTGGGAGTCCTGGCAGCCGGACGCCCGCGGCGCCGTGCTGTTTGCCCTGCAGGATCTCGCTGTCGAGGCAGGAGCCGACGTGGGTTATGCCTTTGGCCTGCTCCAGTGCGGGGGAACACTCCCGGACGGACAGATGTTCAGCGATATGGTGCGGATCACGTTCGGCCTGCGAAAGCGTGACGGACGATGGAAGGTTGCCCATCAGCATGTCTCCAGGCCGATCGACAGGGGCTGATGGATCATGCCCTCCAGCAAGGAGATCCCGATGAAACGCGGCGTGGCCGCCCTGCTGTTCCTGATCGCCACCGCCCTTCCCGTCCGGGCCGCTCAGGACAATGTCCGCTGCCTGAGATCCATCGGCGTGGAGCCTCTTCAGAGAATCCAGTTCGGCCTTCGATCCAACAGTGATTCCAGCGCCTACGTGCTCTACCAGGGCAGCCGTGGGCCCATCCCCCTGAAACTGTTGAAGGTGACGGAGCTCAGGCGGGTCGAAGGGGGAAGGCCATCGGAGTTCGAGACGCAGTGGATGGAAGCGATCGCTCCTGAATCGGCAGGGCGGTATGTCTACACCAACGAAGGGGCACTGATTGATGATTTCCAGTACATCCGCAACGATGGAAGGATCATCCAGTTCGTGGATGATTCTGATGCACTGGAGGCCGGCCGGTGCACCTGGGCACCGCCCTAGGCAGCCCCGCTCAGGGATGGTTGGCTGCGGCTCCATGAACGCGGTTGCATCACATCGGCCACGGATCCGCCGCATGGTTCTCGCTGCGTGGCCCTGCAGCCTGAGTAGAGAGAAGTATGGAACATCCAGAAGATCAATTTCCACAAGACCGCCGTCCCCAGGATCGACAGAATCGGTATTGGCTGGCTCTGGTCACTGCCGTGGTGTTGGCGGTGACCGGTTTCGCCATCCTCAACAACCAGCATCAGCAACGGCTTCAAGCTGAGGCCCAGACCCAGGCGGCCCAGGATCAGGCCAACCGGGAGGCCATGCAACGGATGGAGGGCGAAATCGCCCTCAAGAATGAACTGGAATCCGCCTCGCAGCGTGAGGCTGCCCTGCAGTTGCAGCTCAGGGAGATGGACGCCGGAGCGAACCGGCTCCAGGCCGCCGATGGCCAGCAGCAGGCCAGGCGCCAGCAGGCGGAACGGGACCTTCAGGAGCTGCGGACCCAGCGCGCCAGGCTTGAGAAGCAGGTCGACTGTGAGCGGATTCAGCTGACGGTGAACCAGCTCACGGCCAAGGGCGACACCGACCAGGCCACCAAGCTCCAGAACCTCTGGGCCACGCCCTGCCCCAATCTCCAGGCGGTCCGATAGCCAGGACACCAGATCTGGTGGTGTCCCAGGTAAGGTGGCCGCAACATGTGGTGGCGCTGCCCTCCGAGCCGTGGCCTTCGTTCCGCTCCACAACCACAGTGACTACAGCCTGCTGGACGGGGCCTCCCAGCTGCCGGCGATGGTGCAGCGGGCCGTGGAGCTGGGCATGCCGGCCCTGGCCCTCACCGACCACGGGGTGATGTACGGCGCCATCGAGCTGCTCAAGCTCTGCACCAAGGCGGGCATCAAGCCGATCATCGGCAACGAGATGTACGTCATCAACGGCTCGATCGACGACCCCCAGCCGAAGAAGGAGCGCCGTTACCACCTGGTGGTCCTGGCCAAGAACGCCGTCGGCTACCGCAACCTGGTGAAGCTCACCAGCATCAGCCACCTTCGCGGCATGCGCGGCCGGGGGATCTTCGCCCGGGCCTGCATCGACAAAGCCCTGCTGCGGCAGTACAGCGAAGGGCTGATGGTGGCCACCGCCTGCCTGGGCGGCGAGATCCCCCAGGCGATCCTGCGCGGTCGCCCGGAGGTGGCCCGCGAGGTGGCGAGCTGGTACCGGGAGGTGTTCGGGGACGACTTCTACCTGGAGATCCAGGACCACGGAGGCGTCGAGGACCGCATCGTCAACGTTGAGATGGCGCGGATCAGTGCCGAGCTGGGCATTCCCCTGGTCGCCACCAACGACGCCCACTACCTCACCAGCAACGACGTCGAGGCCCACGACGCCCTGCTGTGCGTCCTCACCGGCAAGCTGATCAGCGACGAGAAGCGACTGCGCTACACGGGCACCGAATACATCAAGAGCGAAGCGGAGATGGCCCGGCTCTTCGCCGACCATCTTGAGCCCGAGGTGATCGCAGGCGCCATCGCCACCACCGCCAAGGTGGCGGAGAAGGTGGAGGACTACGACATCCTCGGGCGCTACCAGATGCCCCGCTTCCCGATCCCCGAGGGCCACACGCCGGTGAGCTACCTCAGCGAGGTGAGCCACCAGGGACTGCGGGACCGGCTGGGGATCGCCGCCGACGCCGCCATCGATCCGGCTTACGGGGAGCGGCTGGCGTTCGAGCTGCAGGTGATGGAGCAGATGGGCTTCCCCACCTACTTCCTGGTGGTCTGGGACTACATCCGCTTCGCCCGCGAGAACGGCATCCCGGTGGGGCCGGGCCGGGGTTCGGCCGCCGGGTCGCTGGTGGCCTATTCCCTCGGCATCACCAACATCGACCCGGTGGAGCACGGCCTGCTGTTCGAGCGCTTCCTCAACCCGGAACGCAAGTCGATGCCTGACATCGACACCGATTTCTGCATCGAGCGCCGCGGCGAGGTGATCGACTACGTCACCCGCCGCTACGGCGAGGACAAGGTGGCCCAGATCATCACCTTCAACCGGATGACCTCCAAGGCGGTGCTCAAGGACGTGGCCCGGGTGCTCGACATCCCCTACGGCGAAGCCGACCGGTTGGCCAAGCTGATTCCCGTGGCCCGGGGCAAGCCCGCCAAGCTCGCCGAGATGATCGGCCCCGAATCGCCCGTGCCGGAGTTCCGCGAGAAGTACGAGAACGATCCCAAGGTGCGCCATTGGGTCGACCTGGCCCGCCGCATCGAGGGCACCAACAAAACCTTCGGTGTCCATGCCGCCGGGGTGGTGATCGCCGCTGAACCCCTCGACGAGCTGGTGCCCCTGCAGCGCAACAACGACGGCCAGGTGATCACCCAGTACTTCATGGAGGACGTCGAAGCGATGGGCCTGCTGAAGATGGACTTCCTGGGCCTGAAGAACCTCACCATGATCGAGAAGACGATCGAGCTGGTGGCCCAGGCCGAGGGGGAACGGCTCGACCCCGATGCCCTGCCAGCCAACGATCCCGGCACCTATGCCCTGCTGGCCCGGGGCGATCTGGAGGGCATCTTCCAGCTCGAATCCAGCGGCATGCGCCAGATCGTCCGCGACCTCAAGCCCTCCTCCCTGGAGGACATCTCCTCGATCCTGGCCCTCTACCGGCCTGGCCCCCTCGATGCGGGCCTGATCCCCAAATTCATCAACCGCAAGCACGGCCGCGAGGCCATCGACGTGGCCCACGCCAAGCTGGAGCCGATCCTCAAGGAGACCTACGGGATCATGGTCTACCAGGAGCAGATCATGCGGATCGCCCAGGATCTGGCCGGCTATTCCCTCGGTGAAGCCGATCTGCTGCGGCGGGCGATGGGCAAGAAGAAGGTGTCGGAGATGCAGAAGCATCGCCACCAGTTCGTCACCGGCGCTACCGAACGCGGCGTTGAGGCCGCCATTGCCGAAGCCCTGTTCGACCAGATGGTGCTGTTCGCCGAGTACTGCTTCAACAAGAGCCACTCCACCGCCTACGGCGCCGTCACCTACCAGACCGCCTACCTCAAGGCCCACCATCCGGTGGCCTACATGGCGGCCCTGCTCACGGTGAATGCGGGCACCACCGACAAGGTGCAGCGCTACATCGCCAACTGCCAGGCCATGGGCATCGAGGTGATGCCGCCGGACGTCAATGCCTCCGGCATCGACTTCACGCCCGTGGGCAAGAAGATCCTCTTCGGCCTCTCCGCCGTCCGCAACCTGGGGGACGGCGCCATCCGCCAGTTGATCGAGGCCCGCTCCAGCGGCGGCCCTTTCCTGCACCTGGCCGATCTCTGCGACCGGATCCCCGGCCAGCAGCTCAACCGCCGGGCGATCGAGTCCCTGATCCACTGCGGGGCCCTCGATGGCCTGGAGCCGAAGGCCAATCGGGCCCAGCTGATGGCCGACCTCGATCTGGTGCTCGACTGGGCCAGCTCCCGCGCCCGCGACCGGGCCAGCGGCCAGGGGAATCTGTTTGACCTGTTCGGCGGCGGTGCTGCGGGTGCTTCGGAGGGCGCCGCCGCCGTGGAGGCCCCTGCCCCGCCCAAGGCCGCTCCGGTGGCCGACTATCCCCCCACTGAGAAGCTGAAGCTGGAGAAGGAGCTGCTGGGCTTCTACATCTCCGACCACCCCCTGCGCCAACTCGCCTCCCAGGTGCGGCTGCTCACGCCGATCGGCCTGGCCAATCTCGAGGAGATGGCCGACAAGGCCAAGGTGAGCGTGGTGGTGATGGTGAGCGAGATCCGTCCGGTGACCACCCGCAAGGGGGACCGCATGGCCGTGCTCCAGCTGGAGGATCTCACCGGAGCCTGCGAGGCGGTGGTGTTCCCCAAGAGCTACGCCCGCCTGGCCGATCACCTGATGGTGGATGCCCGGCTGCTGCTCTGGGCCGGTGTCGACCGCCGCGACGACCGGGTGCAGCTGCTCGTGGACGACTGCCGCAGCATCGAGGATCTGCAGCTGGTGATGGTGGAACTGGCCCCTGAGCAGGCCGGAGACATCGCCGTCCAGCACCGCCTGCGGGAATGCCTCACCCGCCACCGTCCTGGCCAGGAGGAGGCGGGGGTGCGGGTGCCGGTGGTGGCGCTGGTGAAGCACCAGGATGAAACACGCTTCGTGCGCCTGGGAGGCCAGTTCTGCGTCGCCGATGCGTCGGCGGCCGTGCAGACCCTGGCCTCGGCCGACTTCAGGGCCTGGCTGCGCTCACCCCTGGGGAGTGCCTGAGCCGGAGCCCGGGCCCGCGGCGCCCTGGCGCATCGCCCGCACCGAGGCCCGCACCCGGCCGATGTTGACGCCGATCTGCTCGAGGCCCAGCAGGCTGCCCGGGCCATCCTCCCAGCTGGCCGAAAGCACGCCGTAGCTGAGGCCCAGCAGGCCGAGCAGGAAGAAGGCCCCCGAGCCCACCAGAGTGAGGCCGGGGGGAATGTCGAGCACACCCCGGCTCACCAGCAGGTAGCTGGCGACGAACACCCCCATGCCCAGGACGGTGGGGGTGCCGGTGGCGATGGCGATGCGCCGCACCATGCGGTTGGCCACCGCCTCGGGGATCACCTGCTGGCGCGGCGCCTTGGCCGGGGTCGTCGGTACGGGACGGTCTGCCCGGAAGGATTTCGGCTTCGGCCGACGGGCCATGGAACCGTCCTCAGCCGCGGATGCCGAGCTTCTTGATCAGTTCGGCGTAGCGGGTCTCGCTCTGGGCGCGGAGGTAGCCGAGCAGGCGCTTGCGGCGGCCGATCATCTTGAGCAGGCCCTGGCGCGAGGAGAAGTCATGGATGTTCTTCTGCAGGTGGCCACTGAGTTGCTGGATCCGCTCGCTCAACATCGCGACCTGCACTTCCACCGAGCCGGTGTCGGTGCCGTGGGCCTGATGGGAATTGATCAGTTCCTGTTTCTGGGTGGTGGTGAGCGGCATGGGCGGATCGGGGCCCGGACGGTGCAAACCAACACCTTAACGTGCGGCCCGTTGGCCCACCCCCGGAGCCGCCCGATTCAGGCCACGGCGCGGGACAGCCAGCGCAGACTTTCCCGGATCCAGTCGTCGGCGCCGGCGGAGGCGTCGAGGCCCGCGGCGACGGCCCGCAGGGCCCGGTGGATTTCCAGGGGCTCGTAGCCCAAGGCCACCAGGGTGATCTGCACCTCTTCGCGGCAGGGGGCCGAAGGGGCGCCGTCGACCCCATCGCCGGGCTCCCCGTCGTCCTCCAGGGGATCGACCAGGCCGGCGAAGCGCTCCTGCAGGCGCGCCCGCAGCTCCACCGACAGCCGTTCGGCCGTGCGCTTTCCCACCCCTGGAGCCAGGCAGAGGCTGCGCAGGTCGGCGTGGACGATGGCGCGCACCAGATCGGGCACCTCCAGCGCCCCGAGCAGGCCCAGGGCCATCTGGGGGCCCACGCCGCTCACGGCCACCAGCTCCCTGAACAGGTCCCGCTCGCGGCGATCGGGGAAGCCGTAGAGGGTCCAGCCGTCGTCACGGATGCTGTGGTGGATGTAGAGGCCCAGGTCGCTGCCCTCCTCCGGCAACCGGCGCCACTGGCGCAGGGTGAGCTGCACCTCGTACCCCACCCCCTGGCAGATCAGCAGCGCCCCGCATCGGTGAGCCTGCTGCCATGGTTCGGCCAGTCGCCCCTGCAGCCAGCCGATCATGGTGAAACGTGCGTCAGCCCCCATGCTGCCCCTCCTGCCAAGCCCCCAGCACCGCATCCCGTCGCTGCCTGCCCCGGTGCCGGCCCGGGTGCCGGGGGTGCTGCTGGCGGGGCTGCTGGCCGTGCTGCTGCTTCTGGGGGGCTGCAGCCGGGTCGGCCAGCCCCCCAGGGGGGTGCTGCTCGAGGCCCTGTCCCTGCAGATCCAGCTCACCCAGGGGGCGATCGCCCGGGCTCTCGACCTCCAGGCGGACGGCCTGCCCGAGGTGAGCCGGGTTCGGGTGGATGCCCAGGAGGCGGTGGCCATCGGGGCGGACCGCGGCCTGCATCTCACCGGCCGCTTCGACTGGCGCCTGCCGGGGGATGCCATCCGGGTCGACAGCCCCTTTGAGCTCTACCTGCAGCCTGGCTCCAGGGGGGAGAGCTGGCGGCTGGCCCGTCCCAGCGGCAGCAGCGATGGCAGCCGCCAGGACTGGATCACCGACCCCCTGCCCCTGCGCTCACGGGGCTGAGGGGGCCCCTTCGGAGAGCCGCAGCCAGCGGATGACTCGCGGCAGGGTCAGCCCCTGCACCAGGAGGTTGATCACCACGACGCAGAAGACGATGCCCCCGGCGTTCCTCACCAGGCTGGGCACGGTGGCCGGGTCGATGCCGCGCACCTGGGGGATGGCCTCCACCATCACGAAACTGAGGGCGAGGGGAACGGTTCCGCGCAGACCGCACCAGGACACGAGCAGGGACTCGCGCCGATCGAAGGGGGAGAACCGCTGCAGCAGCAGAATGCTCACCGGTCGGGCCACCAGCATCATGGCGATGGCGACGATGATGCCCTCCGGCACCGAGGGAAGCAGCGCCCGGGGATGGACGCTGAGTCCGAAGATCAGGAACACGGTGATCTCGGTCATGGTGTTGAACGGCAGCAGGGTCTGCTGCAGGGCCCCCGGTGTGATCCGTTCGTTGCTGTAGGGAAGATTGCTGAGCACCAGGCCGGCCATGTAGGCGCTGATGAAGCCGGATCCCCCCAGCAGCTCCGCCAGGCCATAGGAGATCAGGCCAATGGAGATGCCAAGAATCAGCAGCTGGCTCGGATCCCGCACCAGCCGGTTGAGGCTGAAGCGGCCGATGTAGCTCACGCACACCCCGACGAGCAGGCCCGAGCCGATCTTCTGCAGGAACGTCTGCAGCTGCTCCAGCACCACCGTGTGGCCACTGCTGCCGCCATCGATGCTCGTCAGGCCGATCACCAGGCCGAGGAAAAGAATGCCGGTGGGATCGTTCACCGCCGATTCGAACTGCACCAGGGCCGCCAGCTTCGGCGGGATCGCCTTCTGCAGTGACTGCAGCACATTCATGGTGGCTCCCGCATCGGTGGAGCCCAGACAGGCGGCGATCAGCATGGCCACCGCCAGCGGCATCTGCTGGAAGCCCAGTTCGATGCCGCCGGCATCGGGGGAGGCCACGAGCCAGATGATCACCCCCAGCAGCAGGCTGGAGAGGATCACCCCGCCCACCGCCAGGATGATGCCGTACTCGAGGAAACCGCGGATCGAGCGGATGTCGGTCTCGAGGCCGGCGTTGAACAGCAGAATCGACAGACTCAGGGCCTGCAGTCGCAGGATCGTGTCCTGGCTGAACAGGGTGACCGAGGGGTTGATCAGCAGCCCGAACAGCAGCACGCCGAGGATGGCCGGGACCCCGATCTTCAGGGAGAAGCGGCTGATGGCCAGGGTGCCGAGAAAGATGCCCCCGACCGTCACCATCATCAGCGGCAACGGCACCACACTGGGAGGAATCGCCGGCCGCAGCAGGCTCATCCCGGTTCCGTGGCCCAGGCCGGCCTCCGCCGTGGCCAGCCAGCAATGGAGCCCAACGGCGAGTGGCGGGGACAGCGGAGGAACCCAATCCGGCGGCGTCATCGTACGGGCGGCTCCCGTGCCGATTCCATCGCTGAGCCCACTCCGGGGGGCTTCCGAAGAGCGATCAGTGTGGCCACCAGGATCAGGCCCGCCCCGCCGGCGGTGGGCAGATCGATGGGTTCTCCGAAGATCCACCAGCCCCAGAGGGCGGCGAATCCCACCTGCACGTAGCTGATCGCCGTGGCCCGGGCCGCCGGCAGCT
Source organism: Cyanobium gracile PCC 6307 (assembly GCF_000316515.1). NCBI lineage: Bacteria > Bacillati > Cyanobacteriota > Cyanophyceae > Synechococcales > Prochlorococcaceae > Cyanobium > Cyanobium gracile. The sequence continues at coordinate 464,482 of NC_019675.1, forward strand.
GAATGAGCGCCCGGGTGAGACCCACCTGGCCCAGCTGGGTGAACACCCCCACCGCCACCAGCCAGAGCAGCTCGGGCGGTGTGGGCAGTACCGGCTCCAGCAGCACCGCCGGCAGGCTGAGGGGAACGGCCACGAGTGGGAAGTAGAGGATGATCACGGACGGATGCTCGCTCTCCGCCAGGCGCCGCACGCTCACGTAGGCCACGGCGGTGAGCAGGGCGCCGGCCACCGCCACCAGCACCCAGGTTGCGGGCAGGGGGGCGCTGGCCGTGGGCCGGGCCACCAGCAGCACCCCCAGCCAGCCCAGTCCCATGGCCGCCAGCACCCGCCGCCCCAGCCGCTCGCCCAGCAGCAGCCAGGCCAGCAGCGCCGTGAAGGTGGGGTAGAGGTACTGGAGCACTGTGGCGGCGGCCAGGGGCAGGCGCACGACGGCGGCGTAGACGCAGAACAGGGCGGCACTGCCCACCAGACCCCGCAGCACCAGCAGCCCCCGGCGCTGCCCCCAGGGATCCACGCCGATCCGGCGCACCATGGCGTAGCTCAGGGCCAGGCTCACCAGGGCCCGGGCCAGCACCACCTCGGCCAGCGGGAGACGGTCGCCCACCTGCTTGACCCCCACCACCATCAGGCTGAAGGCGAGGGCGCTCAGCACCATCCAGGCCCCGGCCGGGAGGGCACCACCGCCGTCGGCAGGGCTGATTCGGTTCACACGGCGATCTCCAGCGGTGGTGGCAGGCCCCAGAATGGCGCCAGTCCGACCACCACCGCTGGTGGGTGCCGGCACCCGTTCCCCTTCACCCCTGCCCCCGGAGCCTGTCCTCCTTGAGCCTGCACCCTTGAACCTTCCCCGTCTCCACCCCCGCACGATCGAGGCCGTCAAGGAGCGGGCCGACATCGTCGATGTAGTGGGGGAGCACGTGGTGCTCAAGAAGAAGGGCCGTGAATTCGTTGGGATCTGCCCGTTCCACGACGACACATCCCCGTCGATGACGGTGTCGCCCGCCAAGCAGTTCTATTACTGCTTCTCCTGCGGGGCCGGCGGCAACGCCATCAAGTTCCTGATGGAGCTGCAGCGCACCAGCTTCAGCGAGGTGGTGCTGGATCTGGCCCGCAAGTACCAGCTGCCGGTTGAGACCCTCGACGGTCCCCAGCAGGAGCGCCTGCGCCAGCAGCTCTCCCGCCGCGACCGGCTGCACCGGGTGCTGGCCCTGGCGGCGGGCTGGTTCCAGGGCCAGCTGCGCTCGTCGGAGGGGGCGGCGGCCCTCACCTACCTGCGCCAGAGCCGCGGCCTCAGCGAGACCACCCTCGAGGCGTTCCAGCTCGGCTATGCCCCGGCCGGCTGGGACGGCCTGCTGCAGCACCTCCAGCAGGTGGAGGGCCTCGGCCCCGACCTGTTGGAGGCGGCCGGCCTGGTGGTGGCCCGCAAGGGGGGCGGCGGCTTCTACGACCGCTTCCGCGACCGGGTGATGGTGCCGATCCGCGACCGCCAGGGCCGGGTGATCGGCTTCGGCGGCCGGGGGCTGGACGGGGCCGAGCCGAAATACCTCAATTCCCCGGAAACGGAGGTGTTCGAGAAGGGCAAGCACCTGTTCGGGCTGGATCGGGCCGCCGACGCCATCCGTCGCGATGACCGGGCCGTGGTGGTGGAGGGCTACTTCGACGTGATCGCCCTGCACGCCGCCGGCATCACCAATGCGGTGGCCGCCCTCGGCACGGCCCTCAGCTCCAGCCAGATCACCCAGCTGTGCCGCTGCTGCGACAGCCGGCGCCTGATCCTCAACTTCGACAGCGACGGGGCGGGCATCCGGGCCGCCCAGCGGGCCATCGGCGAGGTGGAGCAGCTGGCGCTGCAGGGCCAGCTGGAACTACGGGTGCTGCACCTGCCCGCCGGCAAGGACCCCGACGAGTTTCTCCAGCAGCACGGCCCGGGAGAGTACCGCTCCCTGCTGGACCAGGCCCCCCTCTGGCTCGACTGGCAGATCGAGCAGGTGCTCGAAGGCAAGGATCTGGCCCGCGCCGACCAGTTCCAGCAGGCTGTCTCCGGACTGGTGCAGCTGCTGGGCAAGCTGCCCCAGTCGGCCGTGCGCAGCCACTACCTACAGCAGGTGGCGGAGCGCCTCTCGGGCGGTCAGGCCCGGCTGGCCATCCAGCTGGAGGAGGACCTGCGCCAGCAGGTCAAGGGCCAGCGCTGGCATGGCCGCTCGGCCCGATGGGAGCAACCCGGGGAGGTGGGCCACCGGGAGCGGGCCGAGGCGGAGATCCTGCGCCTCTATCTGCACTGCCCCGCCTGGCGCGGCGTGATCCGCGCCGAGCTGCGGCGCCGGGAGCTCGATGACTTCGCCCTCCAGCACCACCGCCAGCTCTGGGCCGCGATCGGGGAGCTGGAGGAGGACAACCTGGGGGCCGGCCGGCTCGAGGCCGTCAACCGGGGCACCGATCCGGGGCTGGACCTGGCCGACCTCGATCTGCCCCGCCTGCTGGGCGACCGGCTGCTGGTGGAGCAGAGCGCCCTGCTCGGTCGCCTCACCCCCCTGCTGGAGCCCAGCGAGGTGCAGCGGCTGGCCCTGGCCCACCCACCGCTGCAGCTGCGGGGGGCCACGGCGTCGCTGGAGCGCCAGCGGGTGCTGCGCCGCTGCCGTCACCTGCTCGATGCCTGGTCGAGCCAGCGCCTCCAGACCCTCGAGCAGTGCATCGCCCGGCTGCTGGAGGAGGAGCGTGACGCTCCCCCGCCGGCGGTCGCCCCCCCGGCGGCCGGCGCCGGCCTCGACATGGAGACCCGCATCCACGATCTCTTTGATGCGCTCAACGGCGACGCCCTGCGTTTCCAGGAGGCCTACTACGCCGAACGCCGCTACCTGAATCAGCTGGATGACGGCCGCCGCGCCGGCTACGAGGAGACCCTCACCGCCCCGGCCGCCTGAGGCCGGAATCCACTCGCCGCCAGCCGTTCTGCCTACAGTTTTGTTGGAGGCGAGGACCCATGGCGTCATATCCGGCCTTTCCCGTCCCCCCCGATGAGGACCAGCGGCTCCGCGACCTTGAGCGCTACGGCCTCCTCGAGGCCGATAGCGATGAGCACTTCGAGCGGATCCTGGATCTGGCCGCCGCCCTCTTCCGGACGCCCATCGTCGCCATCTCCCTGGTGGAGGCCGACCGTCAGTGGTTCCTGGCCAGCCGGGGCCTTGATGTGCGGGAAACCCCCCGTGAGATGGCCTTCTGCGCCCACGCCATCGTCCACGACGACGTGTTGGTGGTGCCCGATGCCCGCGCCGACGAGCGCTTTCGCAGCAACCCCCTGGTCTTCGCCGATCCCCACATCCGCTTCTATGCCGGTGCGCCGCTGCAGACGCCGGAGGGCCACAACCTCGGCACCCTCTGCGTCATCGACCGGGAGCCCCGGGACCTCAGCGCCGAGCAGCGCGCCGTGCTGCACCGTCTGGCCCAGCTGGCCATGCGGGAGCTGGAACTGCGGCGACTCGCCCACCTCTGCCCGGTCACCGGCCTGCCCACCCGCCACACCTTCCTGACCATCGGCGAGCGGGAGTTCGCCCGGGCCCGCCGCGATCAGCACCCCCTGTCGCTGCTGCTCTTCGATGTCGACAATCTGCGGCTGATCAACAACCGCTGGGGCCACGCCGCCGGCGACCGGGTGCTGGCCGATCTGGTCCAGCTGGCCCGCACCTTCCTGCAGGAGCAGGACTTCGCCGCCCGCGTCGGCGATGGTGCGTTCGCCCTGCTGCTGGTGGACATCGCCGCGGATCAGGCGATGGCCCTGGCGGAGGCCCTCCGCACCGCCGTCGCCCATCTGCCCGGCGTGTACACCCATTCCGACTTCCGCCTGCACATCAGTGGCGGCCTTACCGCCCTGGCCCCCCAGGATCACGGCTTCCCCGACCTGATCCTGCGGGCCGAGCGGGCCCTTGAGCTGGCCAAGGGCAACGGCCGCGACCAGGTCGCCAGCCTCTTCGAGCGCCCCTGAGGGCCTCAGGCCCGCACCACCGGCACATCGCTCAGGCGGGTGGTGGCCGCCCGGGACAGGCGCGAGCGGCGCATCGTCCAGCGGGGCCGCAGGCCGCAGGCGGCCCACTGCACCGTGCCGCTGCCATAACGGCGGTTGAGGCCGTCGACGGCGGCCATCAGGGCCTCGCGCCGCCGCTGCTGCTCGGGAGGCAGCGGCACCAGCAGATGGTGCTGCAGCAGTTCCACCGGCTGCAGATCCTGCAGCAGCACACCCGCCTTCTGCAGCGGCTTGTGGGGCCGGAACAGCCGCTCGGCCAGGGGCAGGGCGGCGGCGAGCAGCACGGCGGTGTCGTTGCTGGGCAGCGGCAGACGGGCGGTGGCGGCGTTGGCGTAGAAGCGGGTGCCGTTGAAGGGGCTGCTGCGCACGAACACGGTGACGCTGCCCGCCCGCTGCCCCTGGCGGCGCAGCTTCTCACAGGCCCGGCTGAGGTAGGTGGCGATCGCCTGCCGCAGGCCCTCGAGGCTGGTGACCGGCTCGCTGAAGCTGCGGCTGACGCAGGTTTCCTGCTTCGCCGGCGGTACGGCCACCAGGGGCAGGCAGCTGTGGCCGCGCAGCTCCTGCTGCAGGCGCACCCCCACCACGCCACAGCGGTGCCGCAGTTCGCCGCTCGGCCTGTCGCGCAGGGCCCGGGCGTTGGCGATGCCCCGCAGGCGGCACCAGCGGGACAGTTTGCGGCCGATGCCCCAGACGTCCTCGATGGCGATGGCCTCCAGCCAGGGGCCCGGATCCCCCGCCTGGCCCAGATCGAACACGCCGCCATGGGAGGGGTCGCGCTTGGCGATGCGGTTGGCGATCTTGGCCAGCACCTTGGTGGGGGCGATGCCCACCGCCACCGGCAGGCCCAGCTGGCGGCGCACCTGGCGGCGCAGGTCTTTCCCCCAGGCGGTGAGGTCGCCGTCGCCGGGCGGGCGGTGCAGGCGGCCGAAGGCCTCGTCGATGGAATAGACCTCCAGCTCCTCCACCCAGGCTTCGAGGCTGGCCATCAGCCGCTGGCTCATGTCGGCGTAGAGGCCGTAGTTGGAACTGCGCACCACCACGCCGCGGCGTTCCAGGTCGTGGCGCACCTGGAACCAGGGGGTGCCCATGGGAATGCCCATGGCGCGGGCCTCGGCGCTGCGGGAGACGATGCAGCCGTCGTTGTTGGAGAGCACCACCAGGGGTTTGCCGATCACGGTGGGATCGAGGGCCGCCTCGCAGGACGCGTAGAAGTTGTTGCCGTCGATCAGGACTGTGGCCTGGGCCATCGACCTCCCGGCAGCGAACGGATCACGTGCAGGGCCACGCCCCAGAGGCGGTCGTCGTCGCTGCCGCCGAGGGCCAGGGGCGGGTAGGCGGGGTTGGCCGCCTCCAGCCACCAGCGCGGCCCCCGGCGGACCAGGCGCTTGAGGGTGAACCCCCCCTCCAGCAGGGCCACCACGATGCGGCCGGAGCGGGGAGCGACCCCCCGATCCACGACGAGCAGATCACCGTGGCGGATGCCGGCACCGACCATCGAGTCACCGCAGACGCGCAGCAGCAGGCTGCGGTCGGGGTGGAGGTTCAGCTGGGCGTTGAGGTCGACCCCGGGGCCGTCCCCGCCGGGCCGGGGGTCGGCCGGGGGGTGCAGGTCGGGGTGGTGGGGATCGGGCACGGGCCCCGGGCGGCAGGCTTCACTCTAGTACGGATGTACTGGTCAGTCCCCGTCCTCAAGCAGCAGCTGCTGGAAGGCGGTGTAGAGCTCCCGTTCGGTGTCGTCGGCCGGGGGTCGCCGCGTCGCCCCGCTCCGGGGGGTCTGGGCGGGACGGCGGGAGGCGGTCCCGGGGGAGGCGTCGGCGCCGGTGGGCTCCCTGCCCGGCTCGCCGTTTCGGGCGCCGGGCGCCCCGGGAGGGGGGGCGCTGGCGGCGGGAGGCGTCTCCAGCTGCCGCAGGCGCTCCAGCAGATGGGGGGGCACGCTGCCGTCGGCGCTGACGTTCATCAGGGCGCGGAACAGCTTCTGGGGGTCCTGCTCGGTCTCCACCGGATGGCGACGCTCAAGCGCCGAGGACCCGGGGGCAGGGGCGCCGGCGGCCGGGGTGGGGGGCGGCGGGGCGGGCAGCGGGCGGGGCAGCTGGCGGCCCAGGGCCTCCAGCCGCTCGCGGCTGCGGGCATCGAAGCTCATCGGGGCGGACTCAGCTGCAGTTCAGTGTGTCGCGGGTGAGCCGGCCCGTGACGGGATTGGTGCCGCTGGCGGCGGCACAGAGGCTGGTGAGGGCATCACCGCGCAGGGGCACGTTGGTGAAATCGGCGCCGTCGATGAGCACCCCACGGAACTTGGTGTTGAAGGCGAAGGCGTCGTCGAGGCGGGCATTGCGCAGGTCGGTGCCCTCGAACACGGCGGAATCCAGGGTGGCGTCCCGCAGGTCGCTGCCGCTGAGGTCGGCGTCCTGGAGCTTGGCGCCGAACAGGCTGGCGCCGCGCAGGTCGGCCCCCGAGAGATCGGCGTCGCGCAGGTTGGTGAGGTTGAAGGTGACGCCGCGCAGGTCGGCGCCGTGGAAATCGGCCCCGATCAGCACCTGCTTGGCGTAGTCCATCGCCGCCGCCACCGGCATGGGACGGGCCAGCAGCAGCAGGCCATCCAGCAGCAGGGCCAGCAGCAGGGCCAGCAGCAGGCCCGGGAACCTGGGCAAGGAGAGTGGCAGAGAGAGGGGGCGCGTCATCGGCGATGAAGCGGAGAAGGCCAGCCTAGGCAAGGGCTCCACGCCGCTCCAAGGCCCTGGGAGGGGTGCCGATGGTGACAGGGCGACTAGCGTGAAGCAGGACCGCAACGGCGGCCCGTTCGATCTCCGCAACCATTGATGACCAGGGACTTCCAGCCCAGGGACTTCCGGCGATCAGGGGCCAGTCGCTGGCCCCACAGCCCGGAGACGCGATGGTGAGCCACGTCGACGAGGCGGGGGCCGGGGCGATCGAGGGCCTGCTGGAGAGGATCGAGCGGCCGGCGGCCCTGGCCGATGGACAGGGGGCGATCCTGGCGGCCAACGGGGCCTTCTGCCGGCGTTCGGGGCTGGAGCCGGCGACGCTGCGCCAGCGGTCCCTGCAGGAGCTCTGTGCCGCCGACGTGGCACCGCTGCTGGCGGGGAGCGCAGCGACCCTGCGCAGTGATCTGGTCGGTGTGCCGCAGGCCGATGCGGCGATTCCCCTGTTCCTCAGCCGCCTGCCCTCCGGCGTCGGGCCGGGGCCGGTCTGGTGCCTGCTGGAGCTGCTCGACCAGCGGGTGAACCTGGCGGATCTGGATGGCCTGGTGGCCGACCGCTATGCGGACGGTGCCGTGCTGCTGCATCTGCAGGTGCTGCAGCTCGACCTGGTCCGCGGCCGGCTGGGCATCGCCGCCTGCGAGGCCCTGATCGAGGAGATCGCCCACCGCCTCGAGGCAGCCCTTCCGGCCGGGGGATTCTTCTCCCGCCAGGGGGGTGACCGCCTGCTGGCCCTGGTGCCGGGAGCGATGGGCATCGACGCGGTGCGCGACATGGCCGGCGGGCTGCTGGCCAGTCTGAAGAGCCCCACCACGGTGCTGGAGCACGTCATCGAGCCGTCGCTGAACGTGGGCATCAGCCGCGCTCCCGATGACGGCAGCGAGTTCCCACTGCTGCTGGATGCCGCCACCCGGGCGCTGGAGGAAACCCATCGCCAGCCCTTCCCCAGCTGCTGCATCGCGGCGCCGGTGGAGCGGTCGGTCCAGCTGCAGGAGCTCCTGGCCCGTCCGCTCGCCCTGGCGATCGAGCAGGAGCAGCTGGAGCTGGCCTTCCAGCCGATCATCGAGCTGGAATCCGGCCGGGTGATCGCCGCCGAGGTGCTCTGCCGCTGGGATGACCCGGTGCTGGGGCGCCAGTCTCCCGCCGACTTCATCGACGTGGCCGAGGCCACGGCCCAGATCTCCTCCCTGGGACGCTGGGTGATGGAGCGGGCGTTCGAGGCCCTGCACCGCTGGGACCTGGCCGGGCTGCAGCTCGGCAGGATCTGCGTGAACGTCTCGCCGCTGCAGGTGCAGGACCCGACCTGGAGCAGCGACCTGCTGATGGCCCTGGAACGCCACCAGCTGACGCCCGACCGCATCGTTCTGGAGCTCACCGAAGGCAGCATCCTGGAGATGTCCACCCACGTGGCCGACCAGCTGCGGGATCTGAGGCGGCAGGGGTTCGCGCTGGCCATGGATGATTTCGGCACCGGCTATTCCGGCCTGCAGCGGCTCACCGAGCTGCCCTTCAGCGAGGTCAAGATCGACCGGAGCCTGATCTCCGCGATCGATTACGACCAGCTGCAGCAGGCCATGCTCAGCGCGGTGATCCGGCTCAGTGACGCCACCGGGATCATGGTGGTCGTGGAGGGGGTGGAACGCTCTCGGCAGCGGCAGATGCTGCTCACCCTTGGCTGTCGTCACGGCCAGGGGTACCAGCTCTCGGCCCCGCTCTCCGAACAGGAGCTGGAGGCCCTGCTCCAGAGCCAGATCGCACCGGAGGCCTGAGGGGATCCCCGGGATGGTCTGGAGCGTCCCCCTGCTGCTGTCCATCGACATCGGCGATGGGCGCTCGGTGGCGGGGCTCTCCAAGGCGATCCAGCTGTCGGTGGCGCCGGTGTTCCTGTTCACCGGCGTCACCGGGCTGCTGAGCCTGTTCAGCTCCCGGCTGGCACGGATCATCGACCGCACCCGCGTCCTGCAGGAGGCCCTGGCGAAGTGCCGGGCGCAGCCGGAACCCAATCCGGAGGACGGGGAGCGGCTGGAGCTGGTGCTGGCGGTGCAGCGGCGCCGCACCTTCCTGATCAACCGGGCGATCCTGGCGGTCACCGTCACCGCCCTGCTGGTGGCCGCGGTGGTGGCGGTGCTGTTCATCAGCGCGGTGGCGGCCCTTGATGTCACGGCCATCGTGGTCCCCCTGTTCGTGGCGGCCATGGGCGCCATGATCGTGGGCCTGCTGCTGTTCCTGCTGGAGGTGCAGCTGGCCATCAGCCAGAACCCGCGCCGGTACTACTGAGCCACACTCGGAGCCGGCACTTGGTGGGCCGTGAATGGTTAGATCCGATACAGTTTGGCCATGGCTCTGGCCTTCCTCTTCCCCCTGATCCAGTCCCAGAGGCGCAAGGGGCGGGCCTTTCAGCCCAGCTTCCGGCCCACCGAGGTGCTCCTCTCCTGGACCGGTGCCCTGGTCGCCATCACGCTGCTGGGCCTGATCAGCGCCGCCAGCCGCTATCCGCTGGTCGCCGCCCCCCTGGGGGCCTCCAGCGTGCTGCTGTTCGGGCATCCGCAGAGCCCCCTGGCCCAGCCCCGCAATCTGCTGCTGGGCAATGGGCTGGCCGCCCTGGCGAGCGTGGTCTGCGTCGCCTGGCTGGGGACGGCTCCCTGGGTGATGGGGCTGGCGGTGGCGCTGGCGATCGCCGCCGGACAGCTGCTGCGCTGCCTCCATCCCCCCGCCGGCGCCGTCGCCCTGCTCGGGGTGCTGCTTCACGCCGGGCCGTCGTACGTCGTCGCGCCGGTCCTGTCCGGTTCCCTGGTGCTGCTGCTGGTGGCCCTGGGCTTCGGCTGGCTGATTCCTGGCCGCCGCTACCCGCATCACTGGTTCTGAGGGTCTGCTCGCCGCCACCCGCAGGGGGTGGCGGCCACCGGGAACCCTGGGGCAGAGGATCCCCTGCCCATGGCCCCCGGCCCCGCCCGCTGCCGCAGCGCCGCCCAGCGAGACGGCGCCTGGGCGGAGCAGCGGGTGCTCCGGCTGCTGCGGCTGCGCGGCTGGGAGCTGCTGGAGCGCAACTGGCGCTGTCGCTGGGGGGAACTCGACCTCATCGTCCGGAAGCCGGGACGCCTGCTTCTGGTGGAGGTGAAGGGGCGTCGCGCCGGCAGCCTGGACGGCAGCGGAACGGCGGCCCTGCGCTGGCAGAAGCGCCGGCGGCTGGCGCGGGCCTGGGACTGCTGGCTGGCGGCCCACCCCCGCTGGCAGCGGACGCCGGTGGAGCAGGTGGCGGCCCTGGTGCCGTTGCCGCCTGCCCGGGCTCCGGTGCGATGGGTCCGTCTGGGGGACTGAAGCGAACCTCCGAAGGCCCGCCGCTCCGGCGGGGGAGAAGGAGCCTCAGGGCTGGGCGGGGGCCGGGGCGGCTGTGGCCGGCGTGGCGGCCGGGGTCGGGGCCGGCGTGATCGTGTAATACACGGTGCAGCGGTAGCGGGTGTTGTCCAGACCCACCTCCAGGTCCTCGCAGACGGTGCGGGTGACCGTGGCGCCCTTGGGCACCTGGCTCCTGGCCTGCTGCCGGGTCGCCTGACGGTCGAAGATCGATTCGGCGGTGACGCTGCCGGCCCGGGCGGGACCCGCCGGCAGGGCCACCACGGCGGCCAGCGCACCGGCCACCAGCGCACCGGCCAGCAGGGGCCCCGCCAGCAGGGGGCCGCTGCGCCTGGCGTCGCTCAGTCGGGCGTCGCTCAGTCGGAATCCACGGGCCATGGCGGGGAGGGCGAAACGCTGCTCCACCTCTAGCCAGGCCGGACGGCGCTGCAATCTGGGGAGACCTGCCGGCGCCTCCATGACCTTCAGCGGCCACCGGGCCCGTAAGCGCTTCGGGCAGCACTGGCTCACCGATGGTCAGGTCCTCGATCGCATCGTCGCCGCCGCCGACCTGCGGAGCGACGACCACGTGCTGGAGGTCGGCCCGGGCCGGGGCGCCCTGACCGAACGGCTGCTGGCCTCGCCGGCGGCCTCGCTGCTGGCGGTGGAACTGGACCGGGACCTGGTGGCGGGCCTGCGGCAGCGGTTCGTGGGCGACGGGCGCTTCACCCTGATCGAGGGGGACGTGCTGGAGCTGGCGCTGCCGTTCCCCGACAGTCCCGCGCCGACCAAGGTGGTCGCCAACATCCCTTACAACATCACCGGACCGCTGCTAGAGCTGCTGGTGGGGCGCCTGGGCCGGACCGCCCCCTGCCGCTTCGAGCGCCTGGTTCTGCTGGTGCAGCAGGAGGTGGGCCAGCGGATCCGGGCCCGGCCGGGCTCCAGCGCCTTTTCGGCCCTCAGCGTGCGTCTGCAGCTGCTGGCCCGCTGCAGCAGCATCTGCCCGGTGCCGCCCCGCTGCTTCTCCCCGCCGCCGAAGGTCACCTCGGAGGTGATCGTGATCGAACCCGTCCCGCCGGAGTCCCTGCCGCCGCGGGACCAGGCCCTGGCGGTGGAGCGGCTGCTGACCCGCTGCTTCGCCGGACGGCGCAAGATGCTGCGCACCACCCTGGCGGGCCTGCTGCCGGCGCCCCAGCTGCTGGAGGTGGCCGCCGCCGCCGGTGTCGATCTGCAGCAGCGGCCCCAGGAGCTGGGGCCCGAGCGCTGGCTGGCCCTCGCCACCGGCTTGAATCGGGCGTCGAGCGCCGACCCCGGCGGAGCGTGATCCCGATGGCAGATGTGACGGTGCGGGCCCCCGCCAAGATCAACCTGCACCTGGAGGTGCTGGGTCTACGGCCGGACGGCTACCACGAGCTGGCGATGGTGATGCAGAGCATCGACCTGGCCGACACGATGGTGCTGCGCACCACCGCCGACGACACGATCCGGCTGCGCAGCGACAGCCGCGAGCTGCCCAGCGACGGCACCAACCTGATCGTCAGGGCGGCCGAGCTGCTGCGCTCCCGGGTGGGCCTGCCGGAACTGGGGGTGGACATCACGCTGCACAAGCGCATCCCCATCGGCGCCGGCCTGGCAGGGGGCTCGAGCGATGGGGCCGCCGCCCTGGCAGGCCTCGACGCCCTCTGGGGCCTGGCCCTGGGCCGCGAGCGGCTGCATGGCCTGGCGGCCGAGCTGGGATCGGACATGCCCTTCTGCCTGGAGGGCGGCACCCAGCTCTGCTTCGGCCGCGGGGAGCGGCTCGAGCCCGTCCCGGCGGCAGGGGCGCCCGGCCAGGCGCTGCTGCTGATCAAGCATCCCCAGGCCAGCGTCTCCACCCCCTGGGCCTACGGCCGCTGCCGGGACCTGCGGGGCGATTTCTACCTCGACGCCGAGGAGGACTTCGAACAGCGGCGCCAGGCCCTGCGTCAGGGCCCCCTGGTGGCGGCCCTGGCCGGCCGGGGCCCGCTGCCCCACCTGCGCAATGACCTGCAGGCGGTGGTGGAGCCGGAGGTGGAGAGCATCCGCGCTGGCCTCGAGCTGCTGCGCAGTGGCCCGGGGGCCCTGGCCGTCGCGATGAGCGGCTCGGGGCCGAGTCTGTTCGCGCTGCACCCGGATCTGGCCACGGCGGAGGCGGCCCGGGAGGCCCTGGCGGAGCCGCTGGAGGCCCTGGGCTTCGACACCTGGTGCTGCCGCTGCGGCGGATCCGGTGTCAGCCTGGTGACGGATGGATCCGCACCATGACCGACGAACGCCCCGCCCCGCCGCCGCGCAAGGGACCCCTCAGCTTCCTCTCCGGTGCCATCACCAGCGGCCTGCTGGCCTGGCTGAGCCTGGGGGTGAGCCAGCGGGTGGTGGGCTGGTACGTGACCCACCCGCCCCACTTCGACTCGGCCTTCGCCCAGAGCATCGCCACCGCCATGAAGACGCTGATGGTGGGGATGTGTTTCCTGGCCACCTTCACCTTCGCCTTCATCGGCCTGGGGCTGTTCCTGGTGTTCATCCGCAGCCTTTGGTCGGCCGAGGCCGAATCCCCTTCCTAAGCTGCCCACCAGCCGCCCTTCCCCCCGATGACACCCCACGATCTGGGTCTGCTGGTGGTCCTGCTGCTGCCGGGCATGCTGCTGTCGGTCCTGCTGCTCAGCACCTTCGCCGCCGGCGGCTGAGATAGGTTGGCCGCGCACAGGCCCCTGCTCCGTGGCTGAAACTCTTCTGTTCAACGCCTTGCGCGAAGCCATCGACGAGGAGATGGCCCGCGACCCCCATGTCTGTGTCATGGGAGAGGACGTGGGCCACTACGGCGGCTCTTACAAGGTCACCAAGGATCTGTTCGAGAAGTACGGCGAACTGCGGGTGCTGGACACCCCCATCGCCGAGAACAGCTTCACCGGCATGGCCGTCGGCGCCGCCATGACCGGCCTGCGGCCGATCGTGGAAGGCATGAACATGGGCTTTCTGCTGCTTGCCTTCAACCAGATCTCCAACAACATGGGGATGCTGCGTTACACCAGCGGCGGTAACTACACGATCCCGGCGGTGGTGCGCGGGCCCGGCGGCGTCGGCCGCCAGCTCGGAGCCGAGCACAGCCAGCGCCTTGAGGCCTACTTCCATGCCGTGCCCGGCATCAAGATCGTGGCGGTGAGCACCCCCACCAATGCCAAGGGCCTGATGAAGGCCGCCATCCGCGACAACAATCCGGTGCTCTTCTTCGAGCACGTTCTTCTCTACAACCTCAGCGAGGACATCCCCGAGGGCGACTACATCTGCGCCCTCGACCAGGCCGAGGTCGTGCGTGAAGGCAAGGACGTCACCATGCTCACCTATTCCCGCATGCGCCACCACTGCCTCAAGGCGGTGGAGCAGCTGGAGGCCGAGGGGGTCGATGTCGAGCTGATCGACCTGATCAGCCTCAAGCCCTTCGATATGGAGACCATCGCCCGCTCGATCCGCAAGACCCACAAGGTGGTGGTGGTGGAGGAGTGCATGAAGACCGGCGGCATCGGCGCCGAACTGATCGCCCTGATCACCGAGCACTGCTTCGACGACCTGGATGCCCGGCCGGTGCGCCTCTCCTCCCAGGACATCCCCACCCCGTACAACGGCAATCTGGAGAACCTCACCATCATTCAGCCCCACCAGATCGTTGCCGCGGCGCACGATCTGAAGGCGGGTCGACGCTGAGATGGGACGCCAACAGGGCTGGTTCGCCCTCATCCTCGCCCTCACCATCGCCTCCGGGGCCCTGCTGGCCAACTACGGCCTGCAGCTCGGCCTTGATCTCCGCGGCGGCAGCCAGCTCACCCTCCAGGTGATGCCGGCCGGGGCCATCAGCCGGGTGGATGCCGAGCAGCTGGAGGCCGTCAAGGACGTGCTGGAGCGCCGCATCAACGGCCTGGGTGTGGCCGAATCCACCCTCCAGGCCGTGGGCAGCGACCAGCTGGTGCTGCAGCTGCCGGGCGAACAGGATCCCAGCCAGGCGGCCCGGGTGCTCGGCAGCACGGCCCTGCTGGAGTTCCGGGCCCAGAAGCCCGGCACCGAGCAGGAAATGCAGGGCCTCCTGGGCCTCAAGCGCCAGGCCGAGTCGGTGCTGCGCTCCAAGCGGCCCCCCTCCGCCCTCGACGACCCCACGGCAACACCGCCACCGACACCGTCCTCCCTGTCGGCGGAGGACCTGGCCAAGGCGCTCACCTCCCTCGGGATCCAGGTTCCCGCCGGCAGCAGCGAGGTCGACCAGCTCGAGCTGCTGCTCCGGGAGACCAATCGCCGCATCCTTGTCCTCTACGGCCCTCCCCTGATCACCGGCAAGGACCTCACCAGCGCCGGCCGTCAGCAGCAGGCCACCGGCACCGGCTGGGAGGTGACCCTGGGCTTCAACCGGGAAGGGGGTGAGAAGTTCGCCGCCCTCACCCAGTCGATCGCCGGCACCAACCGGGTGCTAGGCATCGTCCTCGATGGCCGCTCGATCAGCGAGGCCAGCGTCGGTGAGCAGTTCAAGGTGGCCGGCATCACCGGCGGATCCGCCTCGATCACCGGCAACTTCAGCGCCGAGGAGGCCCGCGACCTGGAGGTCCAGCTGCGGGGGGGCTCCCTGCCCCTGCCGGTGAAGATCGTCGAGGTGCGCACCGTCGGCCCGTCCCTGGGGGCCGAGAACATCCGCTCCAGCCTCGTGGCCGGCCTGTCGGGCCTGGCCCTGGTGGCGGTGTTCATGGCCGTGGTGTACCGCCTGCCCGGGATGGTGGCGGTGCTGGCCCTGAGCCTCTACGCCCTGTTCAACCTGGCCATCTATGCCCTGATTCCCGTCACCCTCACCCTGCCGGGGATCGCCGGTTTCATCCTGTCGATGGGGATGGCGGTGGATGCCAACGTTCTGATCTTTGAGCGCATCAAGGAGGAGCTGCGGGCCGGCAACACCCTGATCCGCTCCATCGACACGGGCTTCTCCCTGGCCCTGTCCTCGATCATCGACGGCCACGTCACCGGCCTGATCAGCTGTGCCGCCCTGTTCTTCCTCGGCACCGGCCTGGTCAAGGGCTTCGCCGTCACCCTGGCGATCGGCCTGCTGCTCAGCCTGTTCACCTCCCTCACCTGCACCCGCACCCTGCTGCGGCTTCTGATGAGCTACCCGGCCCTGCGGCGTCCCACCTACTTCCTTCCCGCCCGCCAGCTGCCGCCCGTCCGGGCCGGCGCCGCCCCGGCGGGCGCGGCCTGAATGACTGCCATGACCTCCGTCCCCTCCCCCCGCTTCCGCATCAACCGCCACCGGCGGCTGGCCTGGCTGGGCTCGGGGCTGGCCTGCGGCCTGAGCCTGCTGGGCCTGGCCCTCTGCTGGCTGAACCCGGCCATCGGGGCCCCCCTGCGGCCCGGCCTCGACTTCACCGGCGGCACCCAGGTGCAGGTGGAGCGGGACTGCGCCCCCTGCAAGCCCGTCACCCCCGCCGAGGTGCGAGAGGGCCTCAGCCGCCTCACCCTGCCGTCCACGGAAGGGGAGCGCCCCCCCAGCCTGGGCAGCGCCTCGGTGCAGGTCCTGGACGGCGGCCGTTCCCTGCTGCTGCGCCTGCCGGCCCTCGACGCCGACCAGAGCACGGCCCTGGTCGGCGACCTGGCCACCCGGTTCGGGCCGCTGCGCTCCAGCGGCACCTCGGTCAACACGATCGGGCCCACCCTCGGCTCCCGACTGCTGCGCGGCAGCCTCATCTCCCTGCTGGTGAGCTTCGTGGCGATCTCCGCTTACATCACCTTCAGCTACAGCGGCATCTTCGCGGGGCTGGCCCTGCTGTGCCTGGCCCACGACGTGCTGATCACCTGCGGACTGTTCGCCTGGCTGGGGTTGCTTCAGGGCATCGAGGTCGATTCGCTGTTCGCCGTCTCCCTGATCACGATCGCCGGCTATTCGGTCAATGACACGGTGGTGGTCTATGACCGAATCCGCGAGCAGCGCCGCACCCTCGGTGATCTTCCCCTGGTGGATCAGGTGGATGTAGCCGTGGATGCCACCCTCACCCGCTCGCTCTACACCTCGTTCACCACCCTGCTGCCCCTGGTGGCCCTGATCTTCTTCGGCGGCAGCACCCTGTTCTGGTTCGCCGTGGCACTCACGGTGGGCATCGCCGTCGGCAGCTGGTCGAGCATCGGCATCGCCCCCACCCTGCTGCCGGTGTTCTCGAAGCGATGAGGGGCCCCGACCGCAGCGAACCGAACCGCCGCGGCTGGCCCCTGCTGCCGGTGGTGCTGCTGGTGCTGGCCCTGATCGACCTGCGGGTGGAGCTGATCCTGCTCTGGGACCACCTCACCCTCACTTCCCTCACCGCCGCCATCCGCTCCCACCTCCTGGCCGTCACGGTGCTGGTGGCCCAGCCCTCCCTCTGGCACCACTACCGTCGCGTGCGCGGCTGAGGCGATCAGGCCCCCAGGGTGGATCCCTGCGATCAGGCCAAATCCCAGCGGTCCATCACATCCCGGACCAGCACCTCTTCGCAGACCACCTGCAGCACCACCACCAGGGGCAGGGCCAGCAGCAGGCCGGGCAACCCCAGGAGGGCCCCCAGACTCAGCTGGGCCATCAGCGCCACCGTGGGCAGCAGGTTGACGGTGCGGCTCAGCAGCAGCGGGGTGAGCAGGAAGGCCTCGCCGTTCTGCAGCAGCAGCCGCAGCACCAGCACCTGGACCACCTTGGCCGGCGAGATCAGCAGGGCCACGGCCAGGGGCAGCAGGGTGGCGGCGGTGGGCCCGATGGTGGGCACGAAGGTGAGCAGGCCGCACACCAGGCCGCTGAGCAGGGCCAGGGGCACCTGCAGCAGGGCCAGGCCGGCCCAGGTGGTGACGAACACCACCGTGCCCGAGATGGTCATCCCCGCCAGCCAGCCCCCGAGGGCCTCACGGCATTCCCCCAGCAGCTCCTGCATGCGCGGCCGGTAGAACCGGGGCGTGGCGGCGATCAGCAGCCGCTGGTGGCTGGCGGGATCGAGGGCCATCAGGATCGCCAGCAGCAGCATCAGCAGCAGCTGGATCGTGCTGTTGGCGGCGCCGCCGGCCACGCCGAGCAGCTGGCCGCCCAGGGGCTGCAGCCGGTCCCAGAGGGTTCCCTCGGCCAGCTGCCGCTCCAGGTCCCGCAGCAGGGGGGTGCTGGGGACCACCTTGCCGAGCCGCTGGATCAGTTCGGGCACCAGCTGGCTGAACTGGCGGACCTGGTCGATCAGTTCCGGCAGCAGCAGATTGGCGAGCAGCCAGCCGATCGTCAGCAGAAGCAGCAGCACCAGCGACAGGGAGGCCCCCCGGTTCAGGGGGGTGAGCCGCCGCAGCAGGCTGGTGGGCACATCGAGGGCCACCGCCAGCACCACGGCGCCGAAGAGGATCAGCAGCACCCAGCGCAGTTCCCATAGCAGCAGCAGCAGCGCCACCAGGGCCAGGGCCCCGAGCAGGGTGCGTGCCTTCATGTCCGCCGCCGTTCCCGCTTCCAGGGATCGAGGATGTCATGGATCAGCACATCCCGCAGCAGCACCTGGAGGCAGACCGCCAGCGGCAGGGCCAGCAGGAGGCCGAGGGGGCCGAACAGCAGGGTGAACAGCAGCTGGGCGGTGAGGGTGAGGCCGGGCAGCAGCTGCAGCTGGTGCTGCATCACCGAAGGGGTGATGACGTAGCTCTCGAGGTTCTGGATCAGGACGTACACCAGGAGCACGGCCAGGGCCTTCCAGGGGGCATCCAGCAGGGCCACCGACATCGGGAAGATGGTGCTAAGCGTGGGCCCCACATTGGGAATGATGTTGAGCAGGCCGGCCAGCAGGGCGTTCGCCGCCACCAGTTTCACGCCCAGCAGGGACAGCCCGATCGCCGCCAGCAGGCCCACGCAGAGGGAGCTGATCAGCACCCCCACCATCCAGCTGCTCAGGGCGGTGCCACAGGCCACCAGCACCTGGCGCAGGCGCCGCCGGTAGAAGGAGGGGGCCAGCAGCAGCATCGCCTCCCGGTAGGCGGTGGGCTGGGCGGCCACCATCAGGGAGACGGCCACCACGAACAGCGTCTGGAGCAGACCGGCGCCGAGGTTGCCGGCCACGCCCACCAGGCCGATGGCACCGCCACCGAGCCGGCCCAGCAGATCGGGGGGCAGGGAGGTGGGTACCGACAGGGTCGATTTGATCCAGTCCAGGCTGCCATCCCTGCGGCCATAGAGCATCTGGGAGGCACCCTCGAGGGTCTGGCGCAGCAGCTTGAGCAGCTCGTCCCAGGCCCGCGGCACCTGCAGCACCAGCTGACGGAACTCGCTGATGAAGGGTGGGATCACCACCGTGGCGACGATCAGCACCACCAGGATCACCAGCAGCAGGGCCAGCAGCAGGGCGAGGGGCCGGGCGACGCCGATCCGCTCCCGGATGGCGCCCACCAGGGTGCACAGGGCCATGGCGAGCACCACGGCCGCGAACAGGAGGATCAGGGCGTCACGCAGGCTCCACAGCAGAACCAGCGCCGCCAGCAGGGCGATCAGGCCCAGCCACTGGCCGAATTTCAAACCTCCTCCTGAGCCTCCTCGGCCGGCTCGTCGCCCTGGCCGGCGAAGCCGAGGCCGTGGCCGTCGGCGTAACGCTGGGCGAAGCGCATGAAGCGCTCGAAGTCGGCGGTGCTCTTCCAGGTGTAGGTGGCTTCCAGGGCACTGGCCTTGCCGTTGACAAAGCGGGCCTTCACCTCCCGGGTCACCATCTCGCCCTCCTCATCCAGCATGAACATGCCGGTGATGTCCCCCACCGACTGGGGCGCCAGGGCTTCGGGCTCCTCGAACACGAAGGTGGCCTGGCCGGTGCGGCCATCCCGTGAGCGGGTCAGGCGGATGTCGGGCACGACCGTCTCGTCCACCCCGCGGAAGAACTGAATGGCGGCGGCCATGGCACTCGCTCAAAAGGTGACTTTAGGCAGAGCCCGTCCCCGCTCCCCTGACGGCGCAGACCCCAGGCCAGGGCCCGTCGCTCCTGACATAGTGGGACCCACCCTGCTGCCTCTCCGGCCGGTCGTCTCCCCCATGCTCTCCGGTCCTCCGGTTTCCAGCACCGTCGATGCCGATCAGCTGCTGGAGCGCTTCCTTACAGCCTCGGCCCGCCAGCGCCGCAGCCTGCTGGCCAGCCTCGGTCAGGCCGGCACCGCCCTGCTGGATCGGATCCCAGACCGGCTTGACCGCCTCGATGCCACCGGAGACGACTGGGCCGCCGGCCACCTGATCCAGCTGCTGCTGGCCTCCGGTGACACCGTTCGCCAGGAGGCCCTGCTGGCCCGCCATCCCCAGGGCTGGCTCGCCGTCACCAGCGTCGCCGGGATCGACTACGCGCCGCTGCAGCAGCACCTGATGCGGCAGGCGTTCGAGGAGGCCGACCGGCTCACCAGTGACCACCTGCGTCAGCTGGCCGGCGAGGGGGCCGTGCGCCGGGGCTACGTCTATTACAGCGAGGTGGCGGCCATGCCCGCCATCGATCTCACCAGCCTTGACCGCCTCTGGACCTGCTACTCCCAGGGGCGCTTCGGCTTCTCCACCCAGGCCCGGCTGCTGCAGGCCTGCCAGGGGCAGTGGGAACGCCTCTGGCCCCGGCTGGGCTGGAAGACCGACGGCACCTGGACCCGCTACCCAGGCTCCTTCCAGTGGACGATCGAGGCCCCCGAGGGCCACATGCCCCTGATCAACCAGCTGCGGGGGGTGCGCCTCATGGACGCCCTTCTGCAACATCCCGCCATCCAGGCGCGCCTGGAGGAGGCAGCGGCGGGGCGCCCGCGTTAGGTTCCGGTTAGGCGAATGGGACTACCTGCTTCATGCAGCTCCGCTGGGCCGATTACATCACCCCCTCCACCCTGCAGCTGGCCCCGCTGGTGGAGTTGCTCCTTGAACCCATCGGCTGTGCCCTGCGCCAGGCGGAGCTCCAGCTCGGTCTCCAGGAGGCCCTGGTCAATGCGGTGCGGCACGGCAACGGCTGCGATCCGGGCAAGTGCCTGAGGATCCGGCGGATCGTCACGCCGCGCTGGGTGATCTGGCAGGTGCAGGACGAGGGCCCCGGCCTGCCCGCCCATGCCCGCCAGGCCTGTCTGCCCTGCCAGGAGGATGCCCCCTCCGGCCGGGGCCTGTTCCTCATTCACCACTGCTTCGACGACGTGCGCTGGAGCGGTCGCGGCAACCGGCTGCAGCTGGCGGCCCGGCGGGCGGCGGTCAGCGCCCGTGGGCAGGACAGCCCGGATCGCTGATCTCAGCCCGGAGCCAGGCCTGGGCGTTCTCCAGCAGGGCCATGGCGCGGAGGCGGCCGTCGGTGGGCGCCGTGACGGCGGGGTCGTCGGCGGCGAGCAGCTGCACCAGCGCCGCCGCCAGCTGTTCGGCGGCCCGCCGGGGGCGCTGACGCTTCAGGGCGTGCCACTCCCGATCGCCGATGCTGAGCTGGCGGTGCAGGCGCTCGGCCAGGGGCAGGGCCTCGGCGGGCCAGGAACGGCTCGCCGGGACGGCGGAGGCGGCCGTCGAGGACGATCCGGCTGGAACGGCGGGGGCTTCCACTGGACGATCGGACCGAAGTGGATCCATCCTGTCGCTCCAGGCCTCGCCCTGTCGATCGCGCCCCCATGAGACGTCCCCAGCGCCCCCGCCGCCCCCCGTCGCCGGGGGTGCTTCACCACCTGGCGGCGGTGCTGAGCCTGGCCGGTCGCCCCGGGGCGGTGGCCGGCAGCGGCGTCAGCCTGCGCCGTAGGCGCCAGCGCCTGGAGCTGGCCCAACGGCTGCTGGACCCGCTCCCGGAGGCCCTGCTGCCCCGCGGGCGCCACGGTGATCGCTTCTGGACGGCCCTGCGCTGGGGCGGGCTCGGGCTGCTGCTGGCCTGGCTGCTGAGGTCCTGATTCAGGCGC
This sequence comes from Cyanobium gracile PCC 6307, assembly GCF_000316515.1. Classification (NCBI taxonomy): domain Bacteria; kingdom Bacillati; phylum Cyanobacteriota; class Cyanophyceae; order Synechococcales; family Prochlorococcaceae; genus Cyanobium; species Cyanobium gracile. The sequence continues at coordinate 485,440 of NC_019675.1, forward strand.
TGGCTTCGCCGACGAACTCGAGCGGATGGGGGCGCTGCTCCAGCGCCTCCACGTCCGAGTGTTTCAGGGCGATCCAGTCATCCAGCAGCTCCCGGCTGAAGACGTCGCCGACCAGAAGGTAGTCGTGGTCGGCGGCAAGGGCCGCCAGGGCGGCGCCCAGGTCGGCGGGGAGCGCGGCAGGCTGATCGCCCGGACGGTGGGCGGGCTCCCGATCGGCGGGGGGGCCGGGATCGATCTGGTGGCGCACCCCGTCGAGGCCGGCCAGCAGAATGGCGCTGAAGGCCAGGTAGGGATTGGCCAGGCCGTCGGCCTGGCGCAGCACCAGCCGCCGGCGGCCGGGGTCCCCGTCGGGCTCGGGAATGGCGACCACGGTGGCGGAGTCATGGCGGGCATAGGCCAGCCGGCTCGGCGCCTGGGGCCCGCTTCCCAGCCGTCGGTAGCTGTTGGTGCCCGGGTTGGTGAAGGCGGCCAGGGAGGGGCCGTGACGCAGCAGCCCCCCCAGGTACCAGCGGGCGGTCTGGGACAGCTCCCCGTAGGTCCCTTCCCCGGCGAACAGGGGATGGCCGACCCTCCAGAGGCTCTGGTGCACCGCCAGGCCGGCACAGGTGGCGTCGAGGCTGGGCCGGGGCAGGAAGGTGGCGCTCCAGCCGTGGCGGCGGGCCACGTTCCGCACCACGTAGCGGCTCACCATCAGGGCGTCGGCGGCCCGCAGCGGATCGTCGCTCGCCAGCGTGAGGTGCTGCAGTGGACCGGCCGCCCGCTGGAGCGGCAGGCGGGCCCGGATCCCCAGGGCCGCCAGGGTCAGCCCCAGCTCGCTGTGGAGCGCCTCCGGGATGGCGCCGCCGGGGGCGACCCGGCAACCGCAGCCGAGGTCGTCGGCCCGGGACGTGAGCTCCTGGAACAGGAAGTAGCCGGACTCGGTGCCGAAGCGGGCGGCATCCGCCAGTCCGCTGCCCGCCAGCAGAGCCAGGGCGCGGGTTGCCAGGGTTCGGGGGCAGTGGCGGAGGCGCCCAGCGCCGTCGGGCGGCCCCTCGACCGCGGCGATCAGGCTCAGGCTCCGGGGCGAGAGGAAGGGGTCGATCCAGGCGGTGGCCGGGTCGGGGTGGAGCAGCAGGCCGTCGAGGGCCAGGCCGTGCAGGAAGGCCCCCTCCCCGAAGTGATGGGCCTCCAGGCTGATCGACTGCCAGCGCCCCGCCAGGTCCGTCACCTTGAGGTCGATGCGCTCGATGCCGTCGTCCCCGAGGCGGCGCAGGACGTCCTGGGCGGAGGTGACCATGGCGGGAGGCGGATGGGAAGGCTGCCGCCACGATGGTGCCCCCCCGATCGGCCAGTGGCCGCGTAACCGTTTCTGTCAGATTCCCCAGAACCAGCCGCAGCACAGGAATCTGGCGGATTGCGAGTGCTACCTTCCGCTTCAGGTGCGTCGATCCGTTTCGTCCATGCGAGATGCCATCACTGGTCTGATCGGTCGCTACGACCAGCTGGGCCGCTACTTCGATCGCAACGCGATCGATCGGATCGATTCCTATTTCGCCCAGGCGGAGGTGCGGCTGGCCGCTGTCGAGCTGATCAACCGGGAAGCCGCCACCATCGTGCGGGAGGCGGCCCAGCGCCTCTGGCTGGAGGACCCCGAACTGCTGCTGCCCGGTGGCAATGCCTACACCACCCGGCGCCTGGCGGCCTGCCTGCGCGACATGGATTACTTCCTGCGCTACGCCAGCTACGCCCTGGTGGCCGATGACTTCACCATCCTCGACGAGCGGGTGCTCAACGGTCTCGACGACACCTACAAGAGCCTGGGGGTGCCCACCGGTCCCACCGTCCGCAGCATCGCCCTGCTCGGTGAGGTGATCGCCGAGATGCTGGCCGATGCCGGCATGGCCGACACCGGCCTGGTGCGGGCTCCCTTTGAACACCTCTGCCGCGGCCTCTCCTCCAGCAATGTCCGGGCCCGCTGAGGCGGCCGTTCCCTAATCTCCCTTCACGACTGCCTCCCCGCCAGGTCTTGCCTTCTCTCCCAGTGCCTTCCTCCGTCAGCAGCGCCCACCGGCTCACCCTGGACCCCATCGCCACCCCCGAGCGTCTGCTGCTCGGTCCGGGTCCCTCCAACGCCCACCCCACGGTGCTGCAGGCCCTGGCCCGGATGCCGATCGGCCACCTGGATCCCCTCTACATCGACCTGATGGGTGAGGTGCAGGAGCTGCTCCGCTACGCCTGGCAGACCGACAACCGCCTCACCATCCCGATGAGCGGCACCGGCAGCGCCGCCATGGAGGCGACGCTGGCCAACACCATCGAACCCGGCGACAAAGTGCTGGTGGCGGTGATGGGCTACTTCGGCCAGCGCCTGGTCGACATGGCCGGCCGGTACCGGGCCGAGGTGGCCACCATCGAACGGCCCTGGGGAGAGGCCTTCGACCTGGCCGAGATCGAGGCGGCCCTGATCGCCCACAAGCCCGCCATCCTGGCGATGGTTCACGCCGAGACCTCCACCGGGGTGTGCCAGCCGATGGAGGGCATCGGCGAGCTCTGCCGCCGGCACGACTGCCTGCTGCTGCTGGACACGGTCACCTCCCTGGGGGCGGTGCCGCTGCACATCGATGCCTGGCAGGTGGATCTGGCCTACAGCTGCAGCCAGAAGGGCCTCAGCTGCCCCCCCGGACTGGGCCCCTTCACCATGGGCCCCCGGGCCGAAGCGAAGCTGGCCGCCCGCGCCGGCAAGGTGCCCAACTGGTATCTGGATGTCTCCCTGCTGAACAAATACTGGGGCAGCGACCGGGTGTACCACCACACCGCCCCGGTCAACATGAACTTCGGCATGCGGGAAGCCCTGCGGCTTCTGGCCGAAGAGGGCCTGGAGGCCGCCTGGGCCCGGCACCGGAGCAACGCTGAACGCCTCTGGGCCGGCCTGGAGCGGCTGGGCCTCGAACTGCATGTCAGCGAGCCCCTGCGGTTGGCCACCCTCACCACCGTCCGGATTCCCGAGGGGGTCGACGGCAAGGCCTTCAGCCGCCACCTGCTCGACCGCTTCGGCATCGAGGTGGGCGGCGGGCTGGGGGACCTGGCCGGCAAGGTGTGGCGCATCGGCCTGATGGGCTACAACAGCACCCCCGAGAACGTCGACCGCCTGCTCGCCATCTTCGAGAGCGAGCTGCCGGCCTTCCGGCCGTCGCCGGCGGCCGTCGCGGCCGGGGTCGCCTGAGTCAGACCAGCCCCCCTTCCCCGGCCCGGAGCTCCTGCCTGGCCCGGCGCCGCTGGCGGAACCAGGTCTCCAGCTGTTCCCCGGCCTGCTCGCCCAGCACGCCCCCCCGCACCACCATGTGGTGGTGGGCGCTGGGGTGGCGCGACAGATCCAGGCTGCCGCCGAGCCCGCCCCGCTTCGGATCGGCCGCCCCATAGATCACCGTGCCCACCCGCGCCTGGATCAGGGCGCCGGCGCACATCGGACAGGGCTCGAGGGTCACCAGCAGGGTGCAGCCGTTGAAGCGCCAGTCGCCCCGGGCCGCCGCCGCCCGGCGCAGAGCCAGCAGTTCGGCGTGCCCCAGCGGGTCCGCCCGCCGGTGGCGCCGGTTGCTGCCCCAGCCCACACAGCGGCCGGCCTCATCCAGCAGGGCCGCCGCCACCGGGATCTCCCCCCCCGCCCCGACCGCGTCGGCGAGGCGCAGGAGCCGCTCCATCCACAGCAGGCTGGCGGTGTCACTCAGCATGGACTCCTTCTAGCCATGCCTCCGGTGGGGCAAGCGGCAGAATGCCGAAGCCCCCACCGTCGCCGTTGGCCAGCGTCCCCCCCGCCCCGCGGCCAGCGCCGCCCCCCAGGGAGTGCGGTTCTTTCGTGGATCCGTTCCAGGTGGATCCGGCCCTCGAGGCGTTTCTGCAGCAGGCGTCGAGCCTGCTGTGCCGCTGGCTGGGCCAGGCCGGCCACGGCACCCCCCTTCCCGGACTGAGCGTGCTGCCGGTGGTGGAGCCGGAGGCCGAAGGCCTCGGCAGCGACCGGCTGCTGGCCGATCTCCAGCTGGTGATGGAGGGGGCCTACAACCCCAACCATCCCGGGGCCCTGGCCCACCTCGACCCGCCGCCCCTGTCGGCCTCCATCGTGGCCGACCTGATCTGCGCCGGGCTGAACAACAACCTGCTGGCCGAGGAGCTTTCCCCCAGCCTGAGCCGCCTGGAGCGGGCCCTGTGCGCCTGGATGGCAGGGCATCTCGGCCTGCCCGAGGGTTCCGGCGGCGTGGCCGCCAGCGGCGGCAGCCTCAGCAACCTGATGGCCCTGGTCACCGCCCGCCACCACCGGGGTCTGGCGACCCGGGGCGACGCGGTGGTGCTCTGCAGCGAGGAGGCCCACGTTTCGCTGATCAAGGCCGTCGCCGTGATGGGCCTGCCGGCCGAGGCCCTCGTGCGGCTGCCGGTGACCGCCGCCGGCGGCCTCGACCCCCTGGCTCTTGAGGAGCGGCTGGCCCGGCTCGATCGGGCCGCCATCCCGGTGATCGCCGTGGTGGCCACCTCCGGCACGACCGTGCGGGGCGCCCTCGATCCCCTGGAGCCCATCGCCGCCCTCTGCCGTCGCTACGGCCACTGGCTGCACGTGGACGGGGCCATCGGGGCGATCTTCGCCTTCAGCCAACGACTCCGGCCCCTGCTGGGCGGCCTGGGGCTGGCCGATTCGATCACGGTCAACCCCCAGAAGCTGCTCGGCATCACCAAGACCTCCTCCCTGCTGCTGCTGGCCGACCCCCGCCACCTGCAGCGGGCCTTCGGCACGGGCCTGCCCTACATGGAGCCCAGCTGGGGCGGCGGCCACCAGGGGGAGGCGGGCCTGCAGGGCACCCGGCCGGGGGAGATCCTCAAGCTCTGGCTGGGGCTGCGCCAGCTGGGCCTCGATGGCATGGCCGCCCTGATCGACGCGGCCGTCCGCCGCCGCAGCGAGCTGGAGCGGCGGCTGCGGGCCGTCGGCGGCCTGACCCTCTGCAGCGGCCCCCTGCACCTGCTCGCCTTCCGTCCCGAGGCCTGCGATGCCGCCGGCGCCGAACGCTGGAGTGCGGCCACCCGGGCGGCCCTGCTGGGCGAGCAGCTGATGCTCTCGCGGCCCGTCTACCGGGGGCTCCACCACCTCAAGGCGGTGCTGGGCAACCCCCACACGGGCAGTGAGCACCTGGAGCGGCTGGCCCTGGTGGTGCAGCGGAGCCTGGCGGAGGTCACCGATGGCTGAACCGAAGCAGACCCCCGTGTCGCCGCCACGCCCTGCCAACGACCGGCGCGGCCGCTGGGTGGCGATCCTCACCGGCGCCCTCTCGATCCTGATCGGGGTCGCCTACCTGGTGCTGATCACCGTCCTGGATTCCCGCGGTCCCCTTCAGCCCCCGCCCCCCGAGGCCCTGGGCGTGGCGGCAGCCGCCGCGCCTGCCGCTGCTGCAGCGGTTCCACCACCCGGCTGAGGGCCGTCTCCAGGAAGCGGCGCAGCATCCCCTCCCGTTGGTTGAGGTCGTACTCGCGCTGCAGCACCTCCTGCAGCCCGCCATCGCCCCAGTCCTGGTTCTGGCCGAAGTAGGTGATGAAGCTGCGGCCCGCCACCCGGGTGAGCCAGGCGGCGCTGACCGCCTGCACGGCCCGGCTGACCACCAGGGCGGGCAGATTGAGGCTGAGGGCCGAGGTGATCAGACCCACCCCCCCCTTGACCAGGCCCAGTCCCGCCAGGGTGCGGCCCACCGACAGGGCCAGATCCTGGGCACTCTCGCGGCTGAGGCTGACGCCGTACACGCGGCCGATCTCCACCACCATCTGGGCGTTGACCGCGGCGGTGGCGAGCAGGTCGATGCCTGGCAGCGGCGTCACCATCACCACTCCGGCGCCGATCCACATGTACCGGTCGACGATCGTGCCGGCATCGCTGCGGCGTTGCCGGTCGAGCAGATCCTGGCTGGCCTGGCTGAGGCGACGGCACTGCAGCAGCAGGTTGTCGGCGATCAGCTCCTCCCCGTCGGCATGCAGGACGGCGGCGATGCGACGCAGCAGGGCCTCCACCTCCGGCTCCGGCTGCAGCGGCTTGCCCCCCGGCATCGGCACGCTCTGGGGGGCGGCGCTGGCGGGGATCACATCCTCGGGGCCGAGGCGGGCGGCGCAGCGCTGCCGCAGGAGCGCCAGCAGGCGACGCTCCTCCTCCTCGCCGCGGAGGTCGCATTTGTTGAGCACCAGCAGCAGCCGTTTGCCCAGCCCCGCCAGGGCCTCGAACACCTCCAGCTCGCTGGCGCGCAGGTCCCCGTCCAGCACCAGCAGCAGCAGGTCGGCCCGGGCGGCCAGCTCCCGGGCCAGGCGCTCCCGCTCCCTGCCCTGGCGGCCCGCTTCGAGGATGCCCGGGGTGTCCTCCAGAATCACCGCCCGGGACAGATTCCGCAGCCGCAGGCGGTAGCGGCTGGCGGCGGTGGTCGAGCCCATCGGCGCCCCCACCTCCCCCACCAGTTCCTGCAGCAGGGCCCGGATCAGGGAGGTCTTGCCGGTCGAGCCGGTGCCGAACACGACGATCACCAGGTCGCCCCGCTCCAGCTCCGCCTCCATCCGCTGGCGTTCCTGCCGCAGGGCCTCCCGCTCCACCGCGTCGCGCACCTGGGCCAGGGTGCGGTCGATGGCGCCCAGGTTCTGCTGGGCCGCCTCGCGGCGGCTGGAGGGCACCGCCGCCGGGACGGACCTGCCGGGTCCCGTGGCCCCGCCCTGCCGCAGGCGGCGCAGCCAGGGCCAGCCCACCTGGGCCAGGGCCACCACCAGGGCGGCCAGCAGGATCAGCATCAGCGGCCCCACCATCCAGTAGGGCAGCCACGTGCTCAGGGTCCACTGCAGCTGCTGGATCGCCTGCAGCACCATGCCCAGCCCCACCAGCGCCAGCAGACCCAGAAAGACCCAGATCCAGAGCCGCTGCGGCAGCTTCACGGTCCTGGCGGTGCGGAGCGCACGATCTCGCCGAACAGGGAGGCCGCCAGGGCACTGCTGGCGGCGCTGGGGCTGTTGTCATCGTTGCCCAGCCAGATGCCGATCACCCACTGGCGCCTGGGGGCATAGCCCACGAACAGCAGGTCCCGGCCCTCGTTGGTGGTGCCGGTCTTGCCCCAGCTGCCGGCGCCCACATAGGCGGCGCTGCCGGTGCCGCCGCTGACCACCGCCTCCAGCAGCGTTCGCATCGCCCTGGCGGTGGCGGGGCTCATCACCCGCCGCCCCGGGCTGCTGATGGCCCTGGCGCTGCCGGCGGAGGCCCGGCAATCGGCCCCGCCCTGGGTTGCCCCCGTCTGGGGGCCGGCACAGGCCTCGGCATCGGTGAGGCGCCGGATCGTGGTCGGGGCGCGCCAGAGCCCATCGGCGGCGACGGCGGCATAGGCCGCCGTGAGCTCCAGCAGGGTCACCTCGCTCTGGCCCAGGGCCAGGCCCGGCACCGGGGCCAGAGGGCTGGTGAAGCCCAGGTCCCGGCCCTTGCTCACAACAGCATCGAGGCCATCCTTGCGGGCCAGCCGCAGGGCGGCGGTGTTGCTGCTGATCGCCATGGCCTGGCGCAGGCTGAGGCTGCCGCCGCAGCCGCTGCTGAAGTGCTGGCCGCCCCAGTCCAGCGGTCCGCAGCCGACCCTGTCGCCGGGCCGGGCGCCCCGCTCCAGGGCGACGACGTAGGGCACCAGCTTGAAGGTGCTGCCGGGCTGGCGCAGGGCCATTGAAGCCCGGTTGAACTGGCTCTGCAGGTAGTCCCGGCCACCGGCGATGGCGCGGATCCCGCCGCTGCGGCTGTCGAGCACCACCACCGCCCCCTGGCTCACCCCCAGGGATCGGCTGGCGTCGATGCGCTGGCGCAGCAGCAGCTCGACCCGCTCCTGCAGCAGCGGATCGAGGTGGGTGTCGATTAGGAAGTTGCCCTCGGCGGCCACCGCCTTGCCCACCTGGTTCTCCAGGTCGCGTCGCACCTGGTCGGTGTAGAAGGGCGCACCCCGCTGCTGGGCGGAGCGGCAGGCGTCCGCGGCCAGCCGGATCGGCTGGCGCCGGGCCCGTCGGGCCTGGTCGGCGGAGATGCGGCTGGTGGCGGCCATCTTGTCGAGCACCTGGTTGCGGGAGGCGAGGGCCGCTGCGGGATCGACGCAGGGGTCGTAGCCGTTCGGGGAGGGGAGCAGGCCCACCAGCAGGGCGGCCTCCTCGAGCTTCAGGGCCGAGGCCGGACGGTTGAAGAAGCGCCGGGAGGCATCCTCGAACCCCCAGACGGCCCCGAGATAGACCCGGTTGAGGTAGCTGAGCAGCAGCTCCTCCTTGCTGAAGCGGGCCTCCAGCTGCAGGGCCACCAGCAGCTCCCGCCACTTACGCCCCAGGGTCTCCCCCTGCCCCACCTGCTCCGGGTAGAGGCTGCGGGCGATCTGCTGGGTGAGGGTGCTGCCGCCCTCGAGGACCCGGCCCCCCAGCAGGTTGGTGACCAGGGCCCGGGCGGTGCCGATCGGGTCGACGCCCGGATGCCACCAGAAGCGGTTGTCCTCGCTGGCCAGCAGGGCATCGATCAGCACCGGGGGATAAGCCCCCAGCTCGGGAAGCTCCCGTCGCTTGCGATCGGCCACGGAGGCCACCGGTCGGTCGTTGCGGTCGTAGAGGAGCAGGGGCCCGCGCACCGTCGCCAGACTGCCGCGAGTAGGCACCTGCAGCAGGGAAAGGGCCAGCAGCAGGCTGCCGCCGCCGGCCACGGCCACCGCGGCCCGGGCCCCCCAGCGGCCGAGCCGGTCGAGGCGGGTGCTGGCGTCGCTCTCGAACAGAAGGGTGGGCAGATCCGCCTGATCGGCGGGTCCGAAGCGCACCCGGTCCCCCTCGCGCAGCACCAGCTCCCGCACCCGCCGGCCCCGCCACCACAGTCCGTTGGTGGAGCCGGCGTCGCTCAGCAGCCAGTGCCCGCCGTGGTTCTCCAGCAGGGCGTGGTGACGGCTGACCGCCGTGTGGTCGATGACGATGGCGTTGTCGGCGGCCCGGCCGATCCGGTAGACGCTGCCGTGCAGGGGCTGCTCCAGATCCGGCAGGCCGGGCCGCAGCACCGTGAGCCGAGGGCCGGGGCCCCGGGGCCGCAGCCGCTGCTCCCGTCCCTCAAGGATGGCGGTCGGCATGGGGTCGCAGCAGGTCGATGAGGAAGCAGGCCACGGCCAGGTTGATGGCGACGTCGGCGAGGTTGAAGATCGGGAAATGGATCGGGACGAACTCCAGGAAGTCCACCACGGCCCCGTGGCGCCAGCGGTCGATGCCGTTGCCGACGGCGCCCCCGAGCAGCAGACCGAGGGCCAGCACGTTCCAGAGGCCGGCGGGGGGACGCCAGAGGATCCAGAAGAACAGGCCGAGGCTCACCAGGGCGCTCACCAGACCCAGCTGGTTCGGCGCCCCGGCGAAGAGGCTGAAGGCCGCCCCGGTGTTGCTGACGCGCTGCAGCTGCAGCAGGCCGGGCAGCAGCGGCTGGATGCTGCCGCTGGCCAGGTGCTCGAGGGCCCAGCGCTTGCTGAGTTGATCCAGCCCGACAGCAAGGGCCGCCAGCAGCAGGGGGGCCAGCCGCAGTCGCAGCGTTCGCGCCATCACGACGGCACCAGCAGAAGACGGCGCAGCAGCCAGGCCAGGACGCCGGCGGAGCAGCAGAGCAGCAGCTGGGGCAGCAGGGCGAGGCTGTAGCCCACCACCAGGGTCAGAGTCCCGCCGCCCCAGCGGCCGGCCAGGCTGCCGAGGAGCAGGTTGGCCAGGCCGCAGAGATGGAGCACCACCAGGCCGATGGCGGCGGCGCCTGCGAGGGTGAGGGGGTCGTCCATGCCCGGTTGGCGCGCCAGTTTTCCGGTGATCCAGGCGGCCGGCAGGAAGCCCGCCAGGTAGCCGAAGCCCGGATCGAGCAGGTAGCCGATGCCGCCCCCTTCGTGGAACACCGGCAGCTGGAACAGACCCACACTGAGATAGGCCACGGCGGCCAGGGTGGCACTGCGGGGGCCGCACACCAGGGCCGTCAGCAGGAGGGCCGGCACCTGCAGGGTGATGCCGAGCGGGCGGACGACCCAGCCCGTCGCCTCATGGACCGGAAAGGCCGCGGGCACCAGACCGCCGACGAGAATCAGGAGAAGGCCGGCGATCGCTCCGCTCCAGGTGGCAAGGGCCCGCAATGAACCGTCCATGGCTGGCGCCCATCCTGCTGCAGCTAGGTTCGGCTGAGAAGGGCCCGCCGCCCAGCGGACCCCCTACCGCCGGACCCCCCGCCCCGATGCCGGATTCCATCCCCACCGATCCGTCCGCCCCCGAGGCGACCCCCGAGGCGACGGCGACGCCGGTACAGCCGGCGGAGATCCACCTGGGGGATGCGGTGCGGCTGCGCCAGCCGCTCCGCTACCTCAAGACCGCCGACCCGATGCCGATGCTGCGCCCGCCGGACCTGGTGGATCCCGCGGAGGTGGGGCGGGTGGTGGAGATCCGGGCCCTGGACCTGCGGGCCATCCGCTTCCGCCGCGGCACCTTCCTGATCAACGCGACGGATCTGGAACCGGCCCCGGCCGACGGCTGAGGTCGTGGTCGAGCCAGGCCCGGTTCGCCCGCTCCAGGGCCGGCGCCGGGCCCACCAGGCTCAGGGACGGGGAGGCGAGCCAGCGGCGGGCGGCCTCGCGCAGATCCTCGGAGCCGAGGCCAGGGGCCCGCTCCAGCACCCCTCGCACGTGGTCGGCGGGCAGGCCGTGGCTGAGCACCAGGGCCTGCCGTTCGGCGATCTGGGAGCAGGTCTGCCGCCCCATGGCGTCCTGCCCCTGGAATTTGGCCAGGGCCAGCAGCCGTGAGCCCTCGTCCAGCGACTCCTCCAGGAGCCGCTGCCACTCGTCCAGCAGGCAGGTGGTGGCTTCCGCCACCCGCTCGGCCGAGGTGGACAGGTGCATGACGAACGGAGCGCCGCCGGCATGGGCCGGCAGGTGCACACCGACGTCGTAGGCCAGACCACGCTCCTCCCGCATCGTGATGAACAGGCGGCTGGACATGCCGAGGCCCAGGTGCGCCTGCAGCAGCCGCAGGGCCAGGGCGTCGGGATGGGCCAGGGGAACGGTGGCGGCCCCCAGCATCAGCACCACCTGTTCGGTGTCCTGCACCAGCTGGCCCAGGGGCCCCGTGGCCGGCGGCGGGCCGTCGAAGGGCCGAAGCCGGGGCGGGCGGGTGCTCCAGGGAGCCGCCGCCAGTTCGCGCTCCAGCACCTCCCCCAGGGCGGGCGGGGCGTCGCCGCAGAGCACCAGGACGGCGCCGTCGCTGCCGAGTCGTTCCACCAGGGGCCGCAGGTCGTCCGGCCCGAGGCCGGCCAGTTCCGCTTCGATCCCGAGCGGGTCATGGCCGTAGGGGCCGTCGCCGTAAAGCAGGCGGCGCAGCTGGTCATGGGCCAGCTGGAAGGGGTCTTCCTTCTGGCGCTGCAGCAACTGCAGGTTGAGCTGGCGCTCGATCGTCACCTGCTCGGCCTCCAGCCGGGGCCGCCGGGCCATCGCCAGCAGCAGGGGGACCAGGGTGGTGGCGTCGGCGGCGGCGCACTTCAGGGCCAGCACCAGGCCATCCTCGTGCGCCTCCACCCGCAGGGCCGCACCGGCTCCCTCGACGCAGTCGGCGAGGGCCTCGGCATCGAGCGCGCCGCAGCCCCGCGTCATGCTGCCGGCCAGCAGCTGGTGGGCGCCGCGGGCGCCGGCGGGGTCATGGCCGCTGCCGCCTGGAATGGCCAGGCGGGCCGCCAGGATCGCCGGCCCGGGCCGGTGCAGGATCCGCAGCGGCAGGCCCCCCTCCAGGACGTGGCTGTCTTCGCTGCCAGTCGGGGGGCTGGCGGGGGGCTGGTTGCCGGGGGGTGGGGCGATGCTCATGCCGGCACCGCCTCGAGCACGCAGGCCCGGCTCGGATCGAGCAGGGGCAGCATCTGCTCCTGGAGCCGCACCGGCGACCAGCGCTCCAGCAGTTCCAGGGGATGGCCGAGAGCCTGGGGCCGGCCCCAGAGCCGGCTGCTGCCGATCAGGGAGGCCACGCCGCCGGGGGATTCCAGGGAGAAGCGGTAGCCGTTGGCGACGAGGCGCCGGGCCCGCCCCCACTCCTGCTCGCCCAGGACGTCCTGGCGGAGCTCCTGCCACACCTGCTCGATGGCCTGCCGCACCTCGACCAGCTCCTGGGGATCGCAGACGGCCTCCAGCAGGGCGAAGCTGCCGCCCTCCATGGCATGGAGATCCAGATCGATGCTCTCCACGATCTGCAGCTGCTCCCGCAGTCGCTCCACCAGGCGGCTGCGGCGCCCTTCCGCCAGCACGGTGGTGGCCAGGTCGGCCCCGGCCATGGCCTCCAGATCGGCGGCGGGCGGCAGCCACCACAGCATCAGCAGCCGGGCGGCCTCGAGCCGCGGCACCGCCAGCCGGTGCACCCCCGGGGTGACCCGCAGCTCCGCCGGGACCATCGGCACGTCGCTCGCTGCCAGGGAAGCCAGTGGACCGCTCGCGGCCCGCTCGATCAGGGCGCCATCGGTGACGGTACCGGCCAGGGACAGCACGCAGCGGCCGGCGGCGTACTGGCGGTGGTGGAAGGCCGCCATGGCGGCCGGGTCATGGTCGAGCAGGGCCTGGCGCCTCCCGAGGATCGGCAGTCCGTAGGGGTGGTTGGGACAGGCCAGGGACAGCAGCCGCTGCAGGGCCACCTCCTCCGGCTGGTCCTCGCTCTGGGCCAGTTCCTCCAGCACCACCAGCCGCTCCATGGCAAAGCTGTCGGGGTCAAGCCGGGGCTGGAGCACCAGATCCATCAGCAGATCGAGGGCTTCGGCCGCCCCGTCCGGCGGCATCAGGGCGTGGAAGTGGACATCGTCGAAGCCGGTGGCGGCATTGCTGCTGCCCCCCAGGGCCTCGATACGGCGATCGAACTCTCCGGCCGCCAGCCCGTCGCTGCCCTTGAACACCATGTGCTCGAGGAAATGGGCCAGGCCGCTCTCCGAGGGCCCCTCAAAGGCGCTGCCGGCACGGCACCAGAAGTCCAGGCAGACCAGGGGGGCGTCGGGCAGGTCGAGCTGCACCAGTTCGACGCCATTGGCGAGGGTGTGGCTGACAGGGGCGGCCAGACCGGGCAGAAAGGACCCGCAACAACCCAGGGAATCGCTCACGGATGCATGGCAGGATCCGCATTCTGCTGTGACGCCGTGTCCATGGGTGAGGTCGCTCCGGCCGTCGACGGTGGCATCCATCCCCTGGTGGATGCCCTGGCGGAGCGGATCCGGCTCTGTCGCAACGCGCTGCCGGATCTCGCCCCCCTGGCGATCAATCCCGACCTGGAGGCGATCAGCGGCAGCCTGGACGGGGATGCCCTGTTCATCCGCAACGAGGTGCATCGCTGCCGGGGCCTGCGCAAGCTGCACCTGGAAACGGCGCGCCTCGGGGCCGGGCTGCAGATCCTCCATTGCGTGTTCTTCCCCGATCCCCGCCACGACCTGCCGGTGTTCGGCGCCGACATCGTCGCGGGTCGGGGCGGGGTGAGCGCTGCGATCGTCGATCTCTCGCCGGTGGGGGAGACCCTGCCGGAGCCCATCGCCGAGGCCCTGGCCGGACGGGACCGGCCCGCCTTCGCCCAGGTGCGCGAGCTGCCCCCCTGGGGCTCGATCTTCTCCCCGCATGTGCTCTTCGTGCGGCCGGAATCGGAGGCGGAGGAGAAGGGGTTCGTCGAGGAGGTGGACACGTTCCTCGGCGTGCTGGCCGCAGCGACGGCGGCGAGCCCTTCCCAAGCCCCTGACGACCCAGCTACGGTTGCGCGATGGCGCGGGCAGCTGAGGTATTGCAAGCAACAGAAACAAAACGACAAGACCAGGAGGGTGCTGGAGAAGGCCTTCAACCCCCAGTGGGCGGACCGCTACATCGAGGACCTGCTCTTCGACGACCCACCGGCCCCTTCCGCAACGGCCTGATCGCCGCCGGCGTGGTGGGTCTGGTGGTGGCAGGCGTCGTGCTGCATCAGCGCCTCCAGCCCGCCAGACCTCCGGTTGCCGCCGTCGCCAGGCCGCCGGCGCCGGTGGAGGCCGTGGCAGCCCTGGGGCAGCTGGAGCCCGACGGTGACGTCCGCGTCCTGGCGGCGCCGATCACCGGCATCGGCGGCAGCCCCCGCATCACCGAGCTGCTGGTGGCCGAGGGCGACCGGGTGCGGGCGGGCCAGCTGCTGGCCCGCTTCGACAACCAGCCGCTGCAGCGGGCGGAACTGGAGCTGATCCGCACCCGGATCGCCAACCTCAGCCGTCGGCTCGCCATCCAGACCCGGGACCTGGCCCGCTACCGCAGCCTGGCCAGTGACGGGGCCTTTTCCGCCGCCGACCTCGATGTGCTGGAGCAGCGCACCCTGGAACTCCAGGGCCAGCTGCAGGAGGCCAGGGCTGCCCTGGTCAAGGCCGGAAAGGATCTGGTCAATACCGAACTGCGAGCCCCGATCGACGGCACCGTCCTGCGCATCCAGTCCCGCGTCGGCGAACGGCCCGGCGACAAGGGCATCCTCGAGCTGGGGGCCAGCGACCGCATGGAGGCCTCCGTGGAGGTCTATGAGAGCGACATCAACCGTGTCCGCGTCGGACAGGCCGTCACCCTCACCAGCGAGAACGGCGGTTTCGATGGCACCCTCCGGGGCACCGTGAGCCGCATCAGCCCCCAGGTCCGCCAGCGGGAGGTGCTCTCCACCGATCCCACCGGCGATGCCGATGCCCGGGTCGTCGAAGTGCGGGTGCGTCTCGATCCCCAGGACGGAGCCCGGGTCGCCGACCTCAGCGGCCTCAAGGTCATTGCCCGCCTGCAGCCATGACCCTCTGGCAGGGACGCCGGATCCCGCTGGCCTGGCTGCTGCTCACCCGCCAGCCGATGCGACTGGCGGTGGCCCTGGCCGGGATCACCTTCGCCGGGATCCTGATGTTCATGCAGCTGGGCTTCCGCGACGCCCTGTTCGACTCCAGCGTCACGGTGCACAAGCTGTTCGACACCGATCTGGTGCTGCTCAGCCCGCGCAGCAAGAGTTCGATCAGCATGACCGGCTTCCCTGAGCGCCGGCTGGTGCAGGCCATGGCCGATCCGGACGTGAGTGGCATCACACCGGTGCACTGGAATCTGTTGCTCTGGCGCAACCCCCAGACGAAGGGCACCCGGGCCATCCTGGCCCTGGGTTTCGAGCCGGGGGATCCCCTGTTTCTCGATCCGGCTGTCACGGCCTTGGCGCCCCGCCTCACCCAGAAGGGCCGCGTTCTCTTCGATGACTTGTCGCGGGATGAATTCGGACCGGTGGCGAAATGGTTCCAGGAGGGCCGCGTCGTGGAGAGCGAGGTGGCCGGCAATCGCTTGCGAGTGGCGGGACTGTTCAGCTCAGGGCCCTCTTTCGGCGCCGACGGCAACATCCTCACCAGCCGGGAGACTCTCCTGAGCCTGGTGCCGAACAACCCACCCGGCAGCATCGAACTGGGGCTGATCCGCCTGCGTCCCGGTGCCGATCCCGCCCAGGTGGTGGAGCGGCTGCGCCGCCTGCTCCCGGAGGACGTGACCGTGCTCACCAAGCAGGGCTTCCTGGATCTGGAGATGGACTACTGGCGCACCAGCACCGCCATCGGCTTCATCTTCACCCTGGGAGCCGCCATGGGCTTCGTGGTGGGCTGCGTGATCGTCTATCAGATCCTCTACTCGGATGTGAGCGACCACCTGCCGGAGTACGCCACCCTGATGGCCATGGGCTACAGCCTGCTCACCCTTCTGGGGGTGGTGGCGCGCGAGGGCCTGCTCCTGGCGATCTTCGGCTACGTACCCGCCTACCTCGCCGGCCAGGTGCTCTACGGCGTCATCCATGCCGCCACCAAGCTGCCGGTGGCGATGGCCGGCGACCGGGCGATGACCGTCTTCCTGATGATCCTGGTGATGTGCATGGGCTCGGCGGCGATGGCGATGCGCAAGCTGGGCGACGCCGATCCGGCCGACATTTTCTGAGCCGATCCCGATTCCGAGCCCTTCCTTCTGAGCCGATGACCACGCTCCACACCGGTTCCGCCCCGCCCATCGCCACCACGGCCGATGACCTCGCCACGGTGTCGGTGCGGGGTCTCAGCCACTGGTACGGCACCGGCGCGATGCGGCGCCAGGTGCTCCAGGGCATCGACCTGGAGATCCACCCCGGCGAAGTGGTGCTGCTCACGGGGCCCTCGGGCTGCGGCAAGACCACCCTGCTCACCCTGGTGGGGGCCCTGCGCCAGGTGATGGAGGGGTCGGTGCAGGTGCTGGGCTGCGAACTGAACGGCTCCAGCCGCCAGGAGCGCCAGCTGCTGCGGCGCAGCGTCGGCATGATCTTCCAGGGCCACAACCTGCTGCGCTGCCTCACCGCCGAGCAGAACGTGCAGATGGGGGCCGACCTGCTGCCGGGTCTGGGCTACCGCGCCCGCCGCGATCTCTCGCGGGAATGGCTGCGGGCCGTTGGCCTCTCCGACCACCTGGGCAAGCTGCCCCACGACCTCTCCGGCGGCCAGAAGCAGCGGGTGGCCATCGCCCGCGCCCTGGCCGCCCACCCCCGCCTGCTCCTGGCCGACGAACCCACCGCCGCCCTCGACAGCCGCACGGGCCGGGAGGTGGTGGAACTGCTCCAGCGCCTGGCCCGGGATGAGGGCTGCAGCGTGCTGATGGTGACCCACGATCCCCGCATCCTCGATGTGGCCGACCGCCTGGTGCGGATGGAGGATGGCCGGCTGTGGGCCGAGGAGGCCGTGGTCGGGTGAGTAGGGTGGAGCATCAAAGTCTTTTCAAGGCTCGCATCACCTATGTCGAAACGCAGGAACCTCAAGAAGGAAAAGCAGGAGCGCAACCGGGCCTACGCCCGCAAGTTCAAGAAGCGCAAGCTGCGTAACGACGGTCGCGGTGAAGGGGCCGGCAACGGCGTGACCGGTACGGCCAACAACGGCGGCGCCGCCGACTGACCGGCGCGGGTCCGGCCATGGCACCGGGGGGATTCGCTGCGGATCCCCCCTTTTTCATGGCCTCCCCACCGTCCGTCGTCCCCGCACCGACACCCGATGTTCATCAGCGTCGTCATCCCCACCTACAACCGGCTGCCGATCCTGCGCCAGTGCCTGCAGGCCCTGGAGCGCCAGCAGACTGGCGGCCCCCTGCAGGCCTATGAGGTGGTGCTGGTGGACGACGGCTCCACCGACGACACGGTGCGCTGGCTGGATGCCCATGCCACCGCCTTCCCCCATCTGCGCCTGATCCGCCAGGACCACGGCGGTCCGGCCGAAGGGCGCAACCGCGGCGTGAGCGAGGCCCGCGGCGATGTGATCGTGTTCATCGACAGCGACCTGGTGGTGACGGAGCGGTTCCTGCTGCACCACGCCACGGCCCTGGCCCGGAGCTGGGAAGAGAGCGGCGACCGGCTCTGCTTCACCTATGGCGCGGTGATCAACACCCATAACTTCGAAGCTCCAACGGCGGAGCCCCACAAGCTGCGCGACCTCTCCTGGGCCTACTTCGCCACCGGCAACGTGGCGATCGATCGCCGGGTGCTGGAGCAGTCGGGTCTGTTCGACACCGGCTTCCGCCTCTATGGCTGGGAGGACCTGGAGCTGGGGGAACGGCTGCGCCGCATGGGGGTGCGGCTGGTGCGCTGCCCCGAGGCCGTGGGCTATCACTGGCATCCGCCCCTGAGCTTGGAGCAGATCCCGGACCTGGTGCGGGTGGAGCGGGAACGGGCCCGGATGGGCCTGGTCTTCTACCGCAAGCACCCCACCTGGCGGGTGCGTTTCATCATCCAGTACACCTGGCTGCACCTGGCGCTCTGGGAGCTTCTCACCCTGGGCGGCCTGATCAATGAGCGCAGCCTGCGGCCCCTGCTGCGCTGGCTGATCCGCCGTGGCCAGGCGGGGCTGGCGATGGAGCTGCTGCGGCTGCCCCTCAACCGCTTCGGGGTGCGGGCCCTCCATGCCGAAGCCCGCCAGCAGGGCCATTTGGTAGGTTGACCTGGTAATCAAACACCGCACACCTGCACGTTTCGGGTGATCCGCTGCCCTTCCTGTGGCACGGCATCCCTGGCAGGTGGAGGCCAACCCGAAACCCCCCCAACCCCCATGGCTGTCGTCACTCTCTCCGAGATGATGGAAGCTGGTGCCCACTTCGGACACCAGACCCGTCGCTGGAATCCCAAGATGTCGCGCTACATCTACTGCGCGCGCAACGGAGTCCACATCATCGATCTCGTGCAGACCGCCGTCTGCATGAACAACGCCTACAAATGGACCCGCAGTGCCGCCCGCAGCGGCAAGCGCTTCCTGTTCGTCGGCACCAAGAAGCAGGCCTCTGAAGTGATCGCCCAGGAAGCGGCGCGTTGCGGCGCCTCCTATGTCAACCAGCGCTGGCTGGGCGGCATGCTCACCAACTGGAGCACGATGCGCGCCCGCATCGACCGCCTCAAGGATCTCGAGCGGATGGAGTCCTCCGGCGCCATCGCCATGCGGCCCAAGAAGGAAGCGGCTGTTCTGCGCCGTGAACTCGACCGCCTGCAGAAGTACCTCGGCGGCCTCAAGAACATGCGCCGCCTGCCCGATGTGGTGGTGCTGGTGGACCAGCGCCGCGAGACCAACGCCGTGCTCGAGTGCCGCAAGCTCGACATCCCCCTGGTGTCGATGCTTGACACCAACTGCGATCCCGATCTCTGCGACGTTCCCATCCCCTGCAACGACGACGCCGTGCGTTCCGTCCAGCTGGTGCTGGGTCGGCTGGCGGATGCCATCAATGAAGGCCGCCATGGAGCGCAGGATCAGCGCGGCGGCGACGACGACGCCTGAGCCGTTCTCTCCCTCCCGACCTCCCCCACTCCCACCCCATGGCTGAGATCACAGCGAAGCTCGTCAAGGACCTGCGCGACAAGACCGGCGCCGGCATGATGGACTGCAAGAAGGCCCTCACCGAATCCGGTGGGGATGCCACGAAGGCCGCTGAATGGCTGCGTCAGAAGGGCATCGCCACCGCCGAGAAGAAGGCCGGTCGCACGGCGGCCGAAGGGGCCGTCGGCAGCTACATCCATACCGGTGCCCGCGTCGGCGTGCTGGTCGAGGTGAACTGCGAGACCGACTTCGTGGCCCGCGGTGAGCTCTTCCAGGAGCTGGTGCGCAACGTGGCGATGCAGATCGCCGCCTGCCCCAACGTGGAGTACGTCAGCACCGACGACATCCCCCCCGAAGTGGCGGAGCGGGAGAAGGCCATCGAGATGGGTCGCGATGATCTCGCCGGCAAGAAGGAGGAGATGAAGGTCAAGATCGTGGCCGGGCGCATCGGCAAGCGCCTCAAGGAACTGGCCCTGATGGACCAGCCCTTCATCCGCGACAACACCCTGACCGTCGGTGAGATGGTCAAGTCGGCCGCCGGCAAGACCGGCGAGAACATCCGGGTGCGCCGCTTCACCCGCTACACCCTCGGCGAGGGCATCGAAGTGGAGCAGTCGGATTTCGCCGCCGAAGTGGCGGCGATGGGCAAGGCGGCCTGAGCCCGAGCCGTTGAGCGACCCGTCCGATTCGATCGATCTGCCGGGTCAGCTCCAGGCCCTGACCCGGCGGCTGGGCCAGTCGAACCCTGAGCTCTACCGCCACGTCGCCCTGTATCTCCAGGTGCTGCGCCAGGTGCTGCCCCAGCAGGTCCGCCAGGCCTGCTTCCATCTCGCCACCCAGGTCCACCCGCGGCGCTACAGCGAGCTCCCGGTGGAGCGCCGGCAGCTGCTGCATCGCCAGATCCAGGAGCTGGTGGGACGCTGCTGCAGCCTGCTCACGGTGGAGCAGCTGGTGATCCTGGCGGCCCAGATCTCACGCGAGCGCCAGCGGCGCGACCGACATGAGCGGGAGCTGCTGCTGGAGGAACTCACCTGGGAGGGGGACAGCGGGGGTGGAGAGCCGGAGCCCCTGCCCCCCGGTTCCGTGCAGATCGCCTTCGCCCCGCCCCTGGCCGGTGGATCCTTCCTCTGGGGGGCCCTGGGCCGTGGCGAAGCCCCCCCGCCGGACTCCGATCAAGGCCAGAAGGAGGATCCGCACGACGGGCAACCGCAGCATCGGGACGCCGCCCAGACCGATGACCCTGACGATGATGCCGAGGAGGACTCCGGGGAGGACCCCTCGGACGAGGCGAAGGTAGGGTCCGGCCCGGAGCTGGCGGACACCCTGTGGCAGGCAGGGCGATTGCCTGACGATCCCGAACGGGTGCTGCGCTGGATGGACGGCATGGAGCTGGCCCTGGGCCGCCGCCTGCGCAACCTTTCCCACGCCGTCAACGTCGAGCTGCTGCGCGGGGGTGTGAGCCGCAGCCTGCTGCCGGTGAGCCTGCTGGATGCGGTACTGGCCGGCCAGCTCGAGACCATGGCAGCCCCCGCTAACCTGATGCGGCTGCCCCTGCCCTTCCCTGGCGCCCGTGCTTCCCAGGCCCAGACGCTGGCGGTGCTGCTGCGGCCCACCGATCTGGAGCTGGAGGAGCCCCGCTTGCGCACCTGCCGGCGGCGGCTGCAGCAGCATCGTCAGGAGGTTCGCAGAATGGCCCAGCAGTTCCGTCGCCTGCAACGGCGGCTACGGATCCATCAGGCCGAACAGCTTTGGCTGCAGGACATCCGCCCCCCATCGATTCCGAACGACTGAACGGCCCCCCCTCCGTGGAGGGGCCAGCGCTGCCGTCGCCGGAGATTCTGGAGAGCTGGTGCACGCCCCTGCAGCTGGCCTGCCGCCTGGAGGCCGAAGCCGGCTTCGGCGATCTCCAGGGCCGGCGCGACCGGTTCAGCGGTTTCCTCGCCACCACGCTGGCGGTGCCCCCCGAGGGGCTCGAGCCCGCCGAGCGTCAGCAGCTGGCCGCCCTCGCCCGGGATGCCGCCGGCTACGGCGATCTGGCGCTGGCGGGTCGCCAGACCCTGGTGCGACGCCTGCGGCAGGCGCTGCACGAGCTGCGCCGCCGCCGGCAGGAGGTGCGGCCCGTCGGTCCGCCCCGCTTGCGGCTGGCTCCCGCCGGACCTCCGGCGGTGCCGGCCGCCGGCGGCCCCCGGGGGCTTGATCCCCAAGCCCCGCTGGCGGAGGTGCCCGGCATTGGAGTGAAGACCGCCACCCGACTGGCTGCCCTCGGCCTGCTGGTGGTGCGCGACCTGGTGCACCATTACCCCCGCGACTATCTCGACTACGCCCACCTGGTGCGCATCGCGGCCCTGGAACCGGGGCGGACCGCCACCATCGTGGCCACGGTGCGCCGCTGCCACGCCTTCGGCAGCCCCCGCAACCCCAACCTGGCGATCCTGGAGCTTCAGGTGCAGGATGTCACCGGCCGGCTGCGGGTGACGCGCTTCTTCGCCGGCCGCCGCTTCAGCAGCCCGGGCTGGCTGAAGGCCCAGCAGCGGCTCTACCCGGTGGGGGCCACGGTGGCCGTGAGCGGTCTGGTCAAGGACAGCCCCTACGGCCCTTGCTTCGCCGATCCCCTGCTGGAGGTGCTGGAGGCCCCCGGCGCGCCGGTGCGGTCGGAGCGGATCGGCCGGTTCGTGCCCGTCTACGCCCTCACCGAGGGGCTCAGCGGCGAGACCCTGGCCCGGGCCATCGCCGCCGTGCTGCCGGCGGCGTGCCGCTGGCCTGATCCCCTGCCGGAGCCCCTGCGCCTGGAGCTGGCCTTGCCGCGCCGCGGTGAGGCGCTGCTGGGGCTGCATCGCCCCGCCGACCGCGAGGAGCTGCAGCGCTGCCGCCGGCGCCTGGTCTTCGATGAGTTCCTGCTGCTGCAGCTGGCCCTGGGGCAGCGGCGGGAGCGCCTGCGCCGCTCTCCGGCCCCGCCGCTGCTGCTGCCCAGCGGCGGCGAGGACCTGGTGAGCCGCTTCCTCGACCTGCTGCCCTTTCCCCTCACCGGCGCCCAGAGCCGCGTGCTGGCGGAGATCCGCGCCGATATGGAGCGCCCCCAGCCCATGGCCCGGCTGGTCCAGGGGGACGTGGGCAGCGGCAAGACGGTGGTGGCCCTGGCGGCCCTGCTGGGGGCCATCGCCGCCGGCTGCCAGGGGGCCCTGATGGCGCCCACCGAGGTGCTGGCGGCCCAGCACTTCCATAAGCTGGCCGGCTGGCTGCCCCAGCTCGACGTCAGCATCGAGCTGCTCACCGGCTCCACCCCCGCCCGCCGCCGCCGCCAGGTCCTGCAGGACCTGGTCAACGGCCAGGTGAAGCTGCTGGTGGGTACCCATGCCCTGCTGGAGGATCCGGTGCAGTTCGATCGCCTCGGGCTGGTGGTGGTCGACGAGCAGCACCGCTTCGGCGTGCGCCAGCGCAACCGGCTGCTGGCCAAGGGGCTCCAGCCCCATCTGCTGACGATGACCGCCACCCCCATTCCCCGCACCCTGGCCCTCTCGATCCACGGCGATCTGGACCTGAGCCAGATCGATGAGCTGCCGCCGGGCCGCACGCCGATCCGCACCCGCCTGCTGCGGGGATCCGAGCGCGCCGGCGCCTGGGAGCTGGTGCGCCAGGAGGTGGCCCAGGGGCAGCGGGCCTACGTGGTGCTGCCCCTGGTGGAGGAATCGGAGAAGCTCGACCTGCGCTCGGCGGTGGAGGTGCACCGCCACCTCGACGAGGAGGTGTTTCCCGAGCTCACGGTGGGGCTGCTGCACGGTCGGATGACCGGCGAGGAGAAGCAGCGGGTCATCAGCGCCTTCCAGGAGGGTCGCTCCCAGGTGCTGGTGTCCACCACGGTGGTGGAGGTGGGGGTGGACGTGCCGGAGGCGAGCGTGATGGTGATCGAACATGCCGAGCGCTTCGGCCTGGCCCAGCTGCACCAGCTGCGGGGCCGGGTGGGCCGGGGGGCCGCCGCCTCCCATTGCCTGCTGCTGCACGAGGGCGACAACGCCATGGCCCGTCAGCGGCTGGAGCTGCTGGCCCGCAGCAGCGACGGCTTCGAGATCGCCGAGATGGACCTGCGGCTGCGGGGCCCCGGCCAGGTGCTCGGTACCCGCCAGTCGGGCCTGCCGGACCTGGCCCTGGCCAGCCTCAGCGACGACGGCGCCGTGCTGGAGGAGGCGCGGCTGGCGGCGCGCCAGATCCTGGGGGAGGATCCCGACCTGGCCCGCCACCCACACCTGCGCGAAGCCCTCGAGGCCCAGCGCCGCCGCTCAGTGGAGGCGGCCCAGTTGAATTGAGCCAGACCACCGGGCCGAGCCGGACCCGCTGCCCCCATGCCGCCCCTGCGCCCCTGGAGCCCGATCCCCATCGCTGATCAGGGCGAGCCCCTGAACGACCTGCCGCCGAGCCTGTGGCGGCTGGAGCCCCACCCGTATCAGGCCCTGGGGGCGCCCTATGGGGCCGGCGCCAGTCCGTTCCGGCTGCGCCGTGGCGCGATCGAGCGGCTGGAGCAGGCCCAGGAGCGGCTGCAGCAGCTCCGGCCCCACATGCGGCTGGCCATCTTCGACGCCTGGCGTCCCATCGCCGTTCAGGCGTTCATGGTGCGCCAGGCCTTCCGTGAGGCCTGCCGCGCGCGGGGCCTTGACCCCGACGCCTTCGGCCTCGCCCAGCAGGCCGTGGCGGCGGAGGTGGATCGCTTCTGGGCCCCACCCAGTGCCGATCCGGCCACCCCGCCCCCCCACAGCACCGGTGCCGCGGTGGATCTCACCCTGGCCGAGGCCTGTGGCCGTCCCCTGGCCATGGGCGGGGCGATCGATGCGATCGGCGCCATCTCCGATCCTGACCACTACGCCGGCGCCGTCCCCGGCAGCGAGGCCGCCGACTGGCACCAGCGGCGCCGGCTGCTGGCAGCGGTGATGGAGGCATCAGGGTTCGTCCAGCACCCCAAGGAGTGGTGGCATTTCAGCCACGGCGACCAGCTCTGGGCCTGGCGCCGCGGCGAACCGCGGGCGCTTTACGGCGCTGTTGCCGGTGCCGATGCCGGCTGAGCGGCGCCGGGTGCCGGGGCGCTGGTCACGGGGATCACGGTGCCCGGCAGGGTCAGCCCCAGCTCCCGGAACAGCACGCTGGCCTGGGGGCGGGTCAGCAGGCCCTTCTGGACGCAGCGCTTGAGGCTGGCCAGGGTCATGTCGTCCTGCACCCGGCGCAGCTTGGCCAGCACCGCCGGGCTCTGGTCGGCGAAGGGCTGCAGATGGGCCTTGTAGGCCGCACGGATCGCGTCGGGCTGGCAGGCCAGGGGGTCGGACTGGAAGTACTGCACCGGGGCCTGGGGCGCGCGCGGGCGCTCCGCGGCGTCACTGGCCCGCCCTGAGCAGGGCAGCAGACCCGCCAGCACCGAACCGAGGAGGGCCCCCAGCAGGGGCTGGACGCGACCGGTGCAGGGGCTGCCCATCAGGCGGCGGCGAGCAGGTGGGTGACCCGCTCGGTCCCGATCCGCTCGACGAAGTCGCCGAAGCGGCTGCGGGGACCGCCTTCATCGCGCCAGGCCACCAGCAGGGGCTCCAGGGTGGCCTCCAGCTTCTCCAGGGGCATCTTCTCCAGGTAGGGACTGGCCAGCCGGCTCAGGCCGTGGCTGCCGCCGAGCCACAGCTGGTAGGTGTCCACGGCGCTGCCCACCAGTCCGATCTCGGCCATGTAGGGGCGGGCGCAGCCGTTGGGGCAGCCCGTCATGCGCACCAGCAGGGGCTTGCTGATCTCCAGCCGCTCCAGCAGGGCCTCGAGGCGCTCAAGCACGGAGGGCAGGATCCGCTCGGCTTCCGTGATGGCCAGGCCGCACAGGGGCAGGGCCGGACAGGCCAGGGCATGGCGGGCCAGGGGGGCCGGGGCCTCGGGGGCGGAGAGGCCGAGGGCCGCCAGACCCTCCCGCACCGACGCCCGCTGGGCGCTGCCGATGTTGCAGAGCAGCAGATCCTGGTTGGGGGTGAGCCTCACCTCCAGCTGGTAGGTTTTGACGAGACGGCGTAGGCCGCTCTTGAGCTCCCCCTGCAGGCGGCCGCACAGCACCGGCAAGCCCACGAACCAGAGGCCCGGCGACTGGCGGTGCCAGCCCAGGTAGTCGGTGAGGACAGCGGGGGGCTCTCGGCGCATCCCCTTGATCGGATGGGGAAAGTAGCGGCCCAGCTCGCTGCGGAACCAGTCCACCCCGCGGTCGTGGATCAGGTACTTCATGCGGGCGTGCCGGCGCTGTTCCCGGTCGCCGTGGTCCCGCTGCAGGGCGACGATCGCCTGCACCAGCTCCAGCACATGGCCGGCGGCCACATAGCCGAGGGGATCGGCGGTGCGGGCGAAGGTCTCCTCCTTGTTGTGGGTCCGCCCCATGCCACCGCCCACATAGACGTTGCAGCCCAGCGGCCGGCCGGAGGGGTCGCTGAACAGCACCAGGCCGATGTCCTGGGTGAGCAGGTCCACCGAATTGTCCCCGGGGACCGTGACGGCCACCTTGAACTTGCGCGGCAGGTAGGTGGAGCCGTAGAGCGGTTCGGCCGCGTCACCGCTGAACACGGCGCTGCTCTCCTGCAGCCGGCGCGCCTTCTTCACGGGGCCTTTGGGCTTGATCCGGTAGCTGAGGTCCCCGTCCACCCAGAGGTCGAGGTAGGAGCCCTCGGCGGCCTGGGGAGCCAGCAGGTCGGCAATCTGATCGGCGAGCAGGCGGGCCTCCGGGTAGCCATCGCGCTCGAAGGGGGCGGCCGGGGCCATCACGTTGCGGTTGATGTCCCCGCAGGCCGAGAGGGTGGAACCGAGGGCCCGCACGATGCCGCCGATCACCTCCTTGAGGTCGGTCTTCTGGACACCATGCATCTGGAAGGCCTGACGCGTCGTGATCCGCAGGGTGCCGTTGCCGAGCCGATCGGCGAGGGAATCGAGCGCCAGGTAAAGGGAGGTGGGGATGCGCCCGCCGGGGTTGCGCAGCCGCAGCATCATCTGCCAGTCCTTGTCGGCGCCCTTACGGCGTTTGTCCCGGTCGTCCTGCTGGTAACTGCCGTGGAACTTGAGGATCTGGACGGCGGGATCCGTGAAGCTGGGCAGCTCGTTGCCCAGTTCGGCCGCCAGAGGATCATGCAGGTGGCCGCTGCCGGCCTTGAGCGCCTCCTGCTTGGTGGGGGGCTTGGCGGGGGGAGCCGATGGGAGCGACGTGCTGTCGGCGACCGTCGTCGAGGACATCGGCATGGGGACGGGTATCTGGACTGAAACTAGCGAACGGCACGGGGCGCTCCGCCGGAGGTTCCTGCCCTTTCCCTCCTTTGCATACAGTCGCGTCCTGCCCGTTCCCCTGCATGGCCACCTTTCTTCTGGAGATCGGAACCGAGGAACTGCCGGCCGATTTCGTGCGCCTGGCCCAGCCCCAGCTGGAGGCGATCGTGGCCCGCGACCTGCGGGAGGCCCGCCTCGACTGCGACGCCATCAGGACCGGCGGCACCCCCCGGCGCCTGGCCGTGACCGTCACCGGCCTGCCCCGCGAGCAGGAGGATCTGGTCGAGGACCGCAAGGGCCCGCCGGCCCAGCAGGCGTACCGCGATGGCCAGCCCACCCAGGCCGCCCTTGGATTCGCCAGGCGCTGCGGCTGCAGCCCCGACCAGCTGGAGATCCGCGACACCGATAAGGGCCCCTTCGTGTTCGCCCGCACCACCGAGGCCGGCCGCCCCACCGCCGAGGTGCTGGCCGGCTGCATCCCCGGCTGGATCCGCGCCCTGCAGGGGCGGCGCTTCATGCGCTGGGGCGCCGGGGATGGTCGCTTCAGCCGGCCTCTGCGCTGGCTGGTGGCCCTGCTCGATGAGGCGGTGGTGCCGGTGGCGCTCACCGACATGGATCCGCCCCTGGCCAGCGACCGTCTCAGCCGCGGGCACCGTCTCCATACCGGGACCGTGACGATCCCCACCGCCGCGGGCTATGCCGCCGCCCTCGAGGCCGCCGATGTCCAGGTCGACCGGCAGGCCAGGGGCGCCGCGATCCGCACCGCCCTGGAGGCGGCGGCCACAGCGGCGGGAGCCGAGCTGGATCTGCCGGAGGCCCTGTTCGATGAACTGGTCGACCTGGTGGAGTCCCCCCGCCTGATCGAAGGCTCCATCGATGCCGACTACCTGGCCCTGCCCCCGGAGGTGCTCAGCACCGTGATGCGCTCCCACCAGCGCTACGTGCCCCTGCGCCTGGCGGACGCCCCGGCCGACCCCCTGGCGCTGGTGGCCGGGGAGGCCCTGATGCCCCGGTTCCTCTGCCTGTCCAACGGCCTGGCCGCCGCCGCCGACACCATCCGTCGTGGCAACGAGCGGGTGCTGCGGGCCCGGCTGGCGGATGCGGCCTTCTTCCTGGCGGCGGATCGTCGTCAGAGCAGCGCCGGGCGGGTGGAGGCCCTAGAGCGGGTCACCTTCGCCGAGGGTCTCGGCAGCCTGGCCGATCGCAGCCAGCGCCTGGCCTGGCTGGCGGATCTGCTCTGCCGCCGCCTGCCGGTGGCTGACGCCGCCGCCGTCGCCGCCCGCCGGGCCGCCCCTCTGTGCAAGCACGACCTGGTGAGCCAGATGGTGGGGGAATTCCCGGAGCTGCAGGGAGTGATGGGGGCCAAGTACCTGCTGGCGGAGGGCGAGTCCCGCGCCGTGGCCCTGGCGGTGCTGGAGCACTATCAGCCCCGCGGGGCCGGTGACGCCCTCCCGTGTTCCGAGGCGGGGGCGGTGCTGGCCCTGGCCGAACGGCTGGAGCTGCTGCTCAGCATCTTCGCCAGGGGGGAGCGGCCCAGCGGCTCCTCCGATCCCTATGCCCTGCGCCGGGCAGGAAACGGACTGCTGCAGATCCTCTGGGATCGGGACTGGTCACTCGACCTGGTGGCCCTGATGGCTGAGGCCACCGCCCACTGGCAGCGGCTGCTGCCCGATCTGGCGGTGCAGCCGCTGGCCCTCGCCGCCGACCTGCTCGACTTCCTGCGCCAGCGTCTGGCCAGCCTGCTGGAGGAGGAAGGATTTAGCGCCGATCTGGTCCAGGCGGTGGCCGGTGACGGGGTCTCCCTGGAGCGGTTGCTGCGGGATCCGGCCGATGCCCGTGCCCGGGTGGAGCTGCTGCGGCGGCTGCGCAGCGAAGGCCGCCTGCCCCTGGTACAGGCGGTGGTGCAGCGGGCCTCCCGGCTGGCCGAGCAGGCCGACCTGGCGGCGGATCGGGTCAGCCCTGATGGGGTGGTGGATCCGGATCTGTTCGGTTCCCCCAGCGAGGCCGCCGTGCTGGCGGTGCTGGAACGGCTGGCGGTCCATGCCGCCGCCACCGGAACCGCCCGCTACGAACCCCTGGCCCGGCTGCTGGGCGAGAGCGGCACCACCCTGGCTGCCTTCTTTGATGGCCCTGACAGCGTCATGGTGCTCTGCGACCAGCCCGAGGTGCGCCGCAACCGCCTGCGGCTCCTGGCGGTGCTGCGCAACCAGGCCTCGGTGCTTGCGGACTTCAGCCGTCTGGGGGGCTGAAGCGGCCCGGCGCCTTCGGGTGCCCCGCCTCCGCCTCAGGCCAGCAGCGCCACCTCGATGCATAGGCCGGGTCCGAAGGCCATGGCCAGACAGGGTCCGGAGGCGCCGCTGCGCTGCAGGCGCTCGAGGATGAACAGCAGGGTCGGGGACGACATGTTGCCGTAGTCCCGCAGCACCGACCGCGAGGGTTCAATCAGCCGTGGATCAAGGTCCAGGCCCTTGGTGACCGACGAGAGGATCCGGGGGCCACCGGGGTGCACGGCCCAGCAGCCGATGGCGTCGAGGCTGAGGTTGTGGCCAGCCAGCCACCCCTCCAGCCAGGGCCGCAGATGCGCGCCGATCAGGTCAGGCACCTGCGGGGACAGACCCATGGCGAAGCCGTGGTCCCCGATCTCCCAGGACATGGCCTCCGTGCTGGCGGGCACCAGCAGGGAGCCGCTGGCGACCAGCCGCCCCAGCGGCGTCGTTGGGGCAGCCCGCAGCGCCGGCGGCTCCCCCGTGGCGACCAGGGCGGCGGCGCCATCGGCGAACAGGCCATTGGCCACGATCCGTTCCGCATCCCAGCCGTACTGGAGATGGAGGCTGCAGAGCTCGACGGCGCACAACAGCACACAGGCCTCCGGTGCGGCACCGGTGAACCCGGCGGCCACCCTCAGTCCATTCAGGGCACCGTGGCAACCCATGAATCCCACATGGGTCCGGGCCACGTCGGCGTCCAGCGGCAGGGCGGCCATCAGGGCCAGATCGACGCCGGGGGCATGGAAGCCGCTGCAGGAGACCGTGACCAGGTGGGTGACCCGCTCGGCAGGCAGCCGGGCCTGCGCCAGGGCCGCCTGGACGGCCCGCAGGGCCAGGGGCGGGGCTTCGAGGGCGTAGCGCCGCATCCGCTCCTTGGTGCCGGGGCTGGTGGTGCCGAAGAAGGTCTGCCGGGGGTCGTTGCCGGCGGGCTGGAGCAGCACGCTGTGGCG
This sequence comes from Cyanobium gracile PCC 6307, assembly GCF_000316515.1. Classification (NCBI taxonomy): domain Bacteria; kingdom Bacillati; phylum Cyanobacteriota; class Cyanophyceae; order Synechococcales; family Prochlorococcaceae; genus Cyanobium; species Cyanobium gracile. Next base: position 514,731 of record NC_019675.1, read on the forward strand.
GCTGGCGACACCCGAGCGGCGGTGCAGGGTCTCCAGCAGGCGGCGCTGGCCTGGGGAGGGGGTCTGGTGGGGCAGGGCCACCTCCGCCGCGATGCTGGCGGCATCGGCCTGGGCGATCCGTTCAGGAGGCAGGGCCGTTCCCAGCCCCTGGATCGTCAGGGACATGGTTCGGGAACCAGGGTCTTCAGGCCGGCGCCGTCGAAGGCATGCAGGAAGGGGGCGGCCAAGGACGGCCAGCGCTCCACCGCCGCCAGGGCCCAGCGGCTGAGGCCAGGCCGGCGCAAGGCGAAAGCCAGGGCTCGGCAGGAGCGCTGGCGCGATCCGATCAGCTGCCCTTGACGCCGGACCCATTGCCGCTCGAGCTCCCTGCTCCACGGGCCTTGGCCTTGCAGCGCCAGCGGCACCGCCGCCAGGGCCCCCAGCAGGGCCCAGCCCATCCCTTCCCCCGTGAACGGTTCGACATAACTGGCGGCGTCCCCCAGCAGCAGCAGCCGCTCGGCCACCGGGGGCCAACACCGGGCGGTGAGGGCCGGCGTGGCCCGCCAGGAGGCCGCACAGGCCTCGGGAACAGGCTCGAAGCCCGCCTCCGCCAGCACACCCGCGGCGGCGGCGGCCGCTCCACCGGTCTGGATCAGATGGTTCCGATCGAAGGCGGCCGCCAGGTTGATCGCGCCGGTTTCGGTGCGCACCAGCCCCACGTAGCCATGCCGGCCGATCGCCATGTGGATCGTGCCCCGCCCATAGCTTCCGGCCCCGGTGTCCAGACGGCAACCGGCCCCGACCCTGGAGTGGGGCTGGACCCGACGGCGGATCCCGACGGCCGGGGGCAGTCCCGGGCTGCCCAGCCCGGTGGCCACCAGCACGACCCGGGCGCTGGTGCGTTCCGACACCGCGCCGCTGTGCAGCCGCACCTCCCGGCCACCGGGGCAGGGCCCCGCCACCGTGGCTTCGGTGTTCGTCCGCCACACCACGCCCTCGGCCACCGCCGCCTCACCCAGGGCCAGGTCGAGGCAGCCCCGCGACACGGAGCGGCCCAGAGGGAGCTCCAGCTCCGCCTGATGCCGCTGCAGTCCGAGGTGCAGGCGGGTGAGGGGCACACCACCGAGGCGGTCAACCAGGTCTGGTAAGCCGGCCTGCGCCAGGGCCCCGAGGGCCACCCCATTGAGACAGGTGCCGCAGACCTTCCAGCGGGGGAAGCCGCGCTTCTCCACCAGCAGCAGCCGCAGCCCTTGCCGGGCGAGCTGGTGGGCCGCCAGGGACCCGGCGGGTCCGGCCCCGATCACGATCACATCCCACGGCGGAGCCGTCACGGTGCCTCCACCGCCCGAACAGGACGGCGCCAGCTGAGCAGGAAGCGCTCGGGCCAGCTGTGTTGGATGGTGGCGCCGCCGAGGCCGGCCCGCGCCGCCAGATCAAGCGCTTCATCCATCCGGAAGGCCCCTTGCACCGAAACGGGCCCATCGAAATGCACGATCGCTGAGCGGCTCAGCAGGCGGCAACCCACCCAGGCCAGTCCATAGCCCAGAGGACTGCGGATCAGGTCGTTCACCAGCACCAGGTGGCGGCTGCTCTGGCCCAGGCGGCGGAGCAGCGCGACGGCGTCGGCGTCCTCGAGATGGTGCAGGAACAGGGTGCAGACCATGATGTCGTAATCCGCCGGCAGGGGATCCACCAGAACGTCGGCCTGGAAAAAGGTGCTGCCCACGGAGGTGCCGGCGCCGTGGCGACTGGCGATGGCCACCGCCTGCTCGCTGCGGTCGCAACCGTTGACCTGCACCGCCAGCCCGCCTCTGCGGCAGCGTTCCGCCAGGGTGATGGTGTTGTCGCCGCCTCCGCAGGCCACATCCAGGATCCGCAGGGGCCGGTCGGGGCCGAGGGCGGCGGCCAGGGCCTCGACCGGGGTGAACAGGCACCCCACCGCGCCGCTGAGGGCATTGATCCGTCGCAGACCCTTGAGGGCCTGCTCATGGGCAGGGGCGTCGATGCCCTCCTGGTCCATCCACTCCGGTTGTCGGTTCCGCTCGCCCAGGGGCTGCCAATGCATCGGAGATCGTCGCTGCGGGTTGGGCGGCATCGTCGTGTGGGGGGAATCGGCTGGATGGGAGGGCTCCCAGGACTTCGGAGAAGGGTCTTCCGGCACGGACCTGCAGCCGGCGTCCCCTAACTTGACTGTTCTCTCCGACCGCTGGCCGAGGGGCCATCACTGAAATTGCCGATGCTGTTCGACGGTGTTCTGATTGTTCTTCTGATTCTGATCAACGGGATCTTTTCGGGTTCGGAGTTGGCGATGATGTCGGCTCGGAGATTGCGCCTTGAGCACCAGGCGGCGGCCGGGGACCACAAGGCGGAAGTGGCTCTGAAACTAATCCGATCCCCCAACGATTTTCTTTCGACGGTGCAGATCGGCATCACATTGATCGGCATTCTCAGTGGTGCCCTGGGCGGCTCACGGGTGGCTGAGGGCCTGCGGCCGCTGCTGGAGGCCGTACCGCCGCTGCGGGCCTGGGCCGACCCCCTGTCCCTTGGACTCGTGGTCACCGCGATCACCTTCCTCTCCCTGGTGTTGGGGGAACTGGTGCCGAAGCGCATCGCCCTGAGCGACCCGGAGCGCATCGCCTGCGCCGTGGCGCCTCCGATGCGTGCCCTGTCGCGCTGGATGGCCCCCCTGGCCCACCTTCTGGGGGCCTCCACCGATCGCCTTCTCGGCCTGATGGGCATCGGCGAGACCGGTGAACCGGAGATCACCGAGGAGGAGATCAGGACCCTGCTGCGCCGGGGTACGGAATCCGGCCTGTTCGAGGTGGCCGAGCACGCCATAGTGGAGCGGGTGTTCCGCCTGGCCGATCGACCCGTCAAGGCGATCATGACGCCGCGCACCGACATCTGCTGGCTGGACCTGGCCGAATCTCCCCAGACCCACCTGCAGCGGGTGATGGAGGTGAACCACTCCCTGTTCCCGGTGGCCCACGGCAACCTCGACGACTGCGTGGGCGTGGTCCGGGGCCGCACCCTGCTGGCGGCCCAGCTCAGCGACGGGCCCCGGGACATCGAGGCCCTGCTGCAGCCGCCCCTCTACGTGGGCGAGAGCACCCGGGCCCTGAAGCTGATCGAGCAGTTCAAGAGCACGGGCGTCCACATCGCCCTGGTCACCGACGAATTCGGCGGTATTGAAGGGCTGGTGACCCTCAACGACATGATGGAGGCGATCGTCGGTGATCTCTCCTCCGGCCAGGACCGGGAGGACCCGATGATCATCGTTCGCCAGGACGGATCCTGGCTCCTCGACGGAGCCCTGGACATCGCCGACTTCAAGGAACTGGTGGGGAAAGGCCGGCTGCCGGAGGAGGTCCGGGGCGGCTACCAGACCCTGGGAGGGTTCGTGATGCACTACCTGGAGCACATCCCCCGGGCCGGAGATTGTTTCGAGTGGGACGGCCTGCGCATCGAAGTCGTCGACATGGACGGCAACCGGGTCGACAAGCTGATGGTTAGCCGCTCAGCCCCGCCTCGATGAAAGGTGCGGCCTGAGGATGTCCCCAGGCCGGCCTGGCTGTCACTTGGCGACCAGCACGGGCTCCTTGACGGAATCGGGATCGGGATCCACGGGCGGCGTGACGGCATGGACGCCGGCCGGCTTCATCGCCGAGCGGGGCTCGGCGGCCGCCAGGATCGCTTCGGCCTCCTCCACCGAGCGCACGGCGCTGGGGACCGGCTTGTAGCCGGCGGGAGCCAGGGCCTGACCCCGCAGCACCGCCCCCAGGGTGAGCACGGTGAGCTTGATCTGCTGCCAGGGATTCATCGCCACCACCCGCTTGTAGAGGTAGCTGTCGAAGGTGAGGCGTTGCACGTCCTTGTCGTCGCACATCTCGACGAACGCCTCGCGGGCGGCATCGTTGCTGTAGAAGATGTTCTGCAGCAGCTCCAGCACCTTGTAGGTGGCGCCGTACTTGCGGTCCCACTTGCGGATGTAGACCTTGAGATCCTTCTCGGTGGGGATACGGCTGCCGGAGGCGCTGGCGGCGACGATCTCCTCGGCGCACATCCGGCCGCTCTTGGCGGCGAAGTAGATGCCTTCGCCGGAGCTCTTGGTGACGTAACCGGCGGCATCGCCCACCAGGGCCATGCGGCCCACCACCCGCCGGGGGCGGGGATGCTCGGGGATCGGGTGGGCCTCCACCTTGATCACCTCACCCCGCAGCAGCCGGCGGCTGGCCCGTTCGCGGATGCCCTTCTGGAGCCCCTTGATCAGGGACTGGTTGGCCTGCATGGTGCCGGTGCCCACCGCCACGTGGTCGTACTTGGGGAAGACCCAGGCATAGAAATCGGGCGACACGTCGGTGCCGACGTACATCTCGGCCAGATCCTCGTAGTAGGCCATCTCCTCGGCGGGGAGCCGGATCCGCTCCTGGAAGGCGATCGCCACGTTGTAGTCACCGGCGTCCATGGCCTTGGCCACCCGGCTGTTGGCCCCGTCGGCGCCGACGATCAGATCCACCTCCAGGGTCTTCAGTTCACCGGTGGGGCCGCCGGAGGAGTAATCGGCGTAGTGGAGGGTATAGGGACCCTGGCGCTGGTTGCCGGTGTCGATGCTCTGCACCAGCCCGTTGACCAGGTGGGCGCCCAGTTCGGCGGCCCGGTTGCGCAGGAAGCCGTCGAGAACCTCCCGGCGGCACATGCCGATGTATTCGTTGCTGTTCTCCAGATGGATGTCCACCTCCCGGTTGGAGGGAGAGATCATCCGCATGTTCCGCACCTTGCGGTCGATGATCGATTCCGGCAGGTCGAATTCCTCGACCATGCACAAGGGGATCGCTCCACCGCAGGGTTTGGCGTTGTCGAGCTTGCGCTCGAACAGCCAGGTCTCGATGCCGGCCTTGGCGAGAACTTCCGCAGCACAGGAACCGCTGGGGCCGCCGCCCACGACTGCCACTCGCAACATCTTGAAACCTGCTCCGCCATTGGGATGTGGGTTGGAAGCTAACACCGCCGTGCGGGTAACCGACCGGTACAGAAACCTATGAAATGACCCCGAACTAAGATGGTGGGTCGCTCGCGGCTGAGGGAATGTCCGCCCACGCTCCGCCGAGGCCCGTCGCTGCTGGCCGGCCGTTGAGGCCAGCTTCTGATGCCAGCCGGTGATGCCCCTCGGTGACGACATCCCGCTGGCCCGGCGCACCACGCCCCGCCCGCGCCGGCCGGCCTCCCTCCCCAGGCGGATCGCCCAGGTGGGGCTCACGGGAGCCCTGCTGGCCGGTGGCGCCGTTCTGCTGCTGATTGGCCCCCTGCGCACCTGGATCACGCCCACGCCCGTTCCGGGTCTGTCGGCCCGTCTCGGGCCGGACGGTCGGCTGCTCGGCCACTTTCCCTACCCCGAGGCCGAGCCCGCCGACCTGGTGGCCATCGCCCCCGGACTGCGCCTGCGGCCGGAGGCGGCCCGTGCCCTCGAGGCCATGCGCGCCGCCGCCGATGCCGACGGTGTCGTCCTGACCGTGCTGAGCGCCTGGCGCAGCGTCGAGCTGCAGAAGCAGCTGTTCTTCGATGTCAAGGCCGAACGCAACCAGACCTCCGCCGACCGGGCCCGGGTCAGTGCGCCGCCCGGCTTCTCCGAGCACAGCACCGGCTTCGCCGTGGATCTGGGGGACGGTCGCCTGCCATCCACCAATCTGATGGAGAGCTTCGAGACCACCGAGGCCTACCGCTGGCTCGATCGCCACGCGGCCCGCTTCCACTTCGTGCGTTCCTTCCCCAGGGGCAACCCCCAGGGCGTGAGCTACGAACCCTGGCACTGGCGCTTCGAAGGTTCCACCGAAGCCCTGGAGATGTTCGAGCCGGCCCAGCGCCTGGCCCGCTGAGCCGTGAGGTTCGGGGACCCGCCGCCGATGCCCTGGGAAGGGGTGGGAGTAGGATAAAGAATCGCTTCAACGTTCGCCACATGTCCCACCGGGCCGGCGCGGCAGGGTTTCCCCGAAAACCCTGACGAAGCGCAGAGCGCTGGTCGGTCCCTCTTCAGGGCCCCGGACTTTCAGTCCCGCCCACCCCTAAACGTCCAGCTGAACGCCACGTTGGCAGCGACATGTCTTCTTCGTCTCGCCATCAACGCCCCGTTTCCCTGGAAACGACCACCGTCGATTCGATTCCGTCGAACCCCTTCCCACACCTTCGCAGGACGACATCCCCATGAGCGGCGACATCAAAGGCGCCCCGATACGCAATATCGCGATCATTGCCCACGTCGACCACGGCAAGACCACCTTGGTGGATGCCCTGCTCGAGCAGTCCGGCATCTTCCGCGAAGGTGAAGCGGTGCCCACCTGTGTGCTCGATTCCAACGATCTGGAGCGGGAGCGGGGGATCACGATCCTCTCCAAGAACACCGCCGTGGATTACAACGGCATCCGCATCAACATCGTCGACACCCCCGGTCACTCCGACTTCGGCGGTGAGGTGGAGCGGGTGCTGGGCATGGTGGATGGCTGTCTGCTGATCGTGGACGCCAACGAAGGCCCCATGCCCCAGACGCGCTTCGTGCTTAAGAAGGCCCTGGAGAAGGGCCTGCGGCCGATCGTGTTCGTCAACAAGATCGACCGGGCCCGTGTCGATCCCGAACAGGCGGTCGACAAGGTCCTCGATCTGTTCATCGAGCTCGGCGCCGACGACGACCAGTGCGATTTCACCTATCTCTTCGGCAGCGGCATGGGCGGTTACGCCAAGCCCGACATGGCCACTGAGAGCGACAACATGAAGCCGCTCTTCGACGCCATCCTGCGGCATGTTCCGCCGCCGGTGGGTGATCCCACCAAGCCCCTGCAGATGCAGGTCACCACCCTCGACTACTCCGATTTCCTCGGCCGGATCATGATCGGCCGGGTCCACAACGGCACGATCGCCGGCGGCCAGAATGTCGCCCTGATCCGCGACGACGGCAGCATCAAGCGCGGCCGGATCAGCAAGCTGCTCGGCTTCCAAGGGCTGCAGCGGGTGGAGATCCCCGAAGCCCGGGCGGGTGATCTGGTGGCCGTCGCCGGCTTCGATGAGGTCAACATCGGTGAGACGATCGCCTGCCCCGACCACCCCGAAGCCCTGCCGCTGATCAAGGTGGACGAACCCACCCTGCAGATGACCTTCGTCGTCAACGACTCCCCCTTCGCCGGCAAGGAAGGCAAGTTCGTCACCAGCCGTCAGCTGCGCGACCGCCTGCAGCGGGAACTGCTCACCAACGTTGCCCTGCGCGTCGAGGACACCGACTCCCCTGACCGCTTCTCGGTCTGCGGCCGCGGTGAGCTGCACCTCGGCATCCTGATCGAGACGATGCGTCGCGAAGGCTTCGAGTTCCAGGTGTCCCAGCCCCAGGTGATCTTCCGCACCATCGACGGCACACCCCACGAGCCGTTCGAGACCCTGGTGATGGACGTGCCCGAGGAGGCGGTGGGCAGCTGCATCGAGAAGCTGGGCATCCGCAAGGGCGAGATGCAGAACATGGAGGCCACCAGCGACGGCCGCACCCAGCTGGAGTTCGTGGTTCCCTCCCGGGGCCTGATCGGCTTCCGGGGCGAATTCATCCGCGCCAGCCGCGGCGAGGGGATCATGAGCCACTCCTTCCTCGACTACCGGCCCATGCAGGGCGACTTCGACGCCCGCCGCAACGGCGTCCTGATCGCCTTCGAGGAAGGCACCGCCACCTTCTACGCCCTCAAGGGCGCCGAAGATCGGGGCCAGTTCTTCATCACCCCCGGCACCAAGGTCTACAAGGGGATGATCGTCGGCGAGCACAACCGTCCGCCCGACCTCGAACTCAACGTCTGCAAGGCCAAGCAGGTCACCAACATCCGCTCGGCCGGCGCCGAGGTGCTCGACACCCTCCAGTCGCCGATCCAGATGACCCTGGAGCGGGCCCTGGAGTATATCGGCCCCGACGAGATGCTGGAGGTCACCCCCGAGTCGATCCGGCTGCGCAAGATGCCGGTGAAGAAGCCCGCCAAGCGTTGAACCCCGGCGCCCCGTCCGCCGATGAGGAAACCCTGCTGCAGGCCGACCCCCGCCTGCGGCAGGCCGTCGAGCACTTCAACGCGGCCGAGTGGTACGCCTGCCACGACGGCTTCGAGGAGCTCTGGCACGAGACCCAGGGACCGATGCGGCCCGTGCTTCAGGGGCTGCTGCAGATCGCCGTGGCCGAACTGCACCTCGAGCGCAACAACCGCCGCGGCGCCACGGTGCTGATGGGCGAGGGGCTGGGCCGGCTGCGGGGCTGTGGCGACGAGGCCCTGGGGCTGGCCCTTGGGCCCGTCCGGCTCCTGGCCGCCCGGCGGCTGGAGGCCCTGCAGCAGCAGGCCGATCTCAGCGGCCTGCCCCTGCCGCGCCTGGAAGTGGCGCGGGGAACGGGCACGGCGCCGGTACATTGAGCACACTCAAGGCCTCCACGATTTCCACCTTGACCCTGCCCCCCCGCCCACTGCTGTTCGTGCTCGCCGCGGGGTTCGTGGGCGCCGCCCTGCTGGTGCTCCCGTCCCGCCCTGTCGCGGCCCAGGCGCCGGCCGGCACGGCCCAGGCCCCGCGGCCCAAGGCGCCCGCCACCGGCATGGTCACGATCGAGTCCGACGTGCAGCAGGCCGACAACCAGAACGGCATCGTCACCGCCACAGGCAATGTGCGCATCGTCTACGCCGATCGCGGCATGACGGCCACCTCGCGCCAGGCCCAGTACTTCAGCAACGAGGGGCGCCTGGTGCTCACCGGCGATGTCGACGTGATCGACACCGACGGCCAGCGCCTGCGGGCGGAGCGGTTGGTCTACCAGCTCGACAGCGAGCGGATGCTGGCGGAGCCGCCGGCCGGCAAGCAGGTCTTCAGCAAGTTCCGCCTGCAGCAGCAGGGATCCGCCAAGCCTGCCCCCCCCAAGCCGTGAGCCTGGTTCTGGAGAGGGTGGCGATCACCCTCGCCGGCCGCCCCCTGGTGACCGACGTGAGCCTGGATCTTCGCCCGGGGGAAGTGGTGGGGCTGCTGGGTCCGAACGGGGCCGGCAAGACCACCACCTTCAATCTGATCACCGGCCTGCTGCGGCCCGACTGCGGTGAGGTGCTGCTGGATGGGGAGTCGGTGGCCCACCTGCCGATGCCCCGCCGTGCCCGTCTGGGCATCGGCTACCTGCCCCAGGAGGCGAGCGTGTTCCGCCAGCTCAGCGTCCGCGACAACCTGATGCTCGCCCTGCAGGAAAGCGGCTCGGAACCAGCCGGGCGCCGCCGGCGTCTGGAGGTGCTGATCGAGGACTTCCATCTCAGCGGCTTCCAGCACCGCCGCGGCTTCCAGCTCTCCGGCGGGGAGCGGCGCCGCTGCGAGGTGGCCCGGGCCCTGGCGGTGGGCGACCAGGGCCCCCGCTACCTGCTGCTCGACGAACCCTTCGCGGGGGTGGATCCCATGGCCGTCGCCGATCTCCAGGCCCTCATCGACAGCCTGCGAGGCCGGGGTATGGGCGTGCTGATCACCGATCACAACGTGCGGGAGACCCTGGCGATCACCGACCGGGCTTACATCCTGGCCGATGGCAGGATCCTTGCCTCCGGTGCCTCCCATACCGTGGCCAACGATCCCCTGGTGCGGCGTCATTACCTCGGCGAGGGTTTCCAGCTTTGAAGGGGGCCCTGCTGGAGAAGCGCCCCACCTGGCTGCAGCTGCCGGGCGGTGAGCGGCTGCGGGAGTGGAAGCGGGTGCCGCGCTGGCGGGACCTGCCCCTGCTCGATCGCTGGCTGCTGCAGGAGCTGCTGGGCCCGTTGCTGTTCGGCATCGCCGCTTTCACGGCCGTGTCCCTCTCGGTGGGGGCGGTGTTCGAGCTGGTGCGCCGGGTGGCCGAATCCGGCCTGCCGGTGCTGGCGGCCGTCAGGGTGCTGCTGCTGCGCCTTCCCTCCTTCCTGGTCCTCTCCTTCCCGATGGCCACCCTGATGGCCACCCTGCTGGCCTACAGCCGGCTGTCGGGGAGCAGCGAACTCACCGCCCTGCGCAGTGTGGGGGTGAGCACCCGTCGGATGGTGCTGCCGGCCATGGTCCTGGCCCTGGCGATGACCCTCCTCACCTTCGTGTTCAACGACGCGATCGTGCCGCGGGCGAATCTGGCGGCCACCAACAGCCTGGAGCGGGCCCTCGGCAAGGCCATCGCCACCGAGCAGAGCGACAACGCCCTCTATTCCCGCTTCACCGACGTCAAGCTGGCCAACGGCGAATCGGTGAAGTGGCTGACCCACATCTTCCATGCCCGCCAGTTCCGCAAGGGGGTCATGCTTGATGTCACCCTGCTCGACTTCTCCCGCCACGGCTACCGGCAGATGCTCACCGCGCTCACCGGCAAGTGGAACGAGGAGGAGGGCATGTGGGAGTTCAACAAGGGCCGCATCACCAACATCGACGTCGCCAGCGGCACCACCACCTCCGCCAGCTTCGACCGCTACCTCTACCCCTTCACCCGGGACCCGATCGAGGTGGCCCAGCTGCCCACCGACGCCAGCACCATGACCGTTGGCCAGGCCCTCACGGCGGAGCGGCTGCTGCTGGAGGCCAACAACACCAAAGAGGCGCGGCGGCTGCGGGTGCGCATCCAGGAGAAGTTTGCTTTCCCGGCCATCTGCCTGGTGTTCGGCCTGATCGGCAGCAGCCTCGGGGTGCGCCCCAATTCCCGCACCAGCCGCAGCCAGGGCTTCGGCATCAGCGTCCTGCTGATCTTCGGCTACTACCTGATGTCCTTCATCTTCAGCTCCCTGGGGATCACGGGCACCCTGATGCCCTTCCTGGCGGCCTGGCTGCCGGTGGTCATCGGCCTGGCCGGAGGACTCTGGCTGCTGCGCCAGGCGAGCCGCTGAGGCCCCCACCGGGGGGACGACACGGCAAAGTGGATCGGTTTCGATCCGCTCCTTTGGTGAACGATCCGGTCATCGGCCTCGGCCTCGCGGCCTTCGCCCTGCTCCTGCTGGTGCTGCCCATCGCCTTCTGGTCCGTCAGCGGCGGCCAGAGCAACCCGGTGGTCAGGATCCTGGTGGCCTCGGCCAATCTCTGCCTCACCGCCCAGCTGGTGCTGCGCTGGTGGGAGTCGGGCCACTTCCCGATCAGCAACCTCTACGAGTCGCTCTGCTTCCTGGCCTGGGCCTGCACCCTCACCCAGCTGCTGGTGGAGCGCAGCTGGCCCAACCCCCTGGTGGCGGCGGCGGCCACACCGATGGGCCTGGGCTGCGTGGCCTTCGCCAGCTTCGCCCTGCCGGATCGCCTCCAGGAGGCCTCGCCCCTGGTGCCGGCCCTGCGCTCCAGCTGGCTCGTCATGCACGTCAGCGTGATCATGGTCAGCTATGCCGCCCTGCTGGTGGGCTCGCTGCTGTCGGTGGCGGTGCTGTTCGTCGACCGCAACGAGGATCTGGAGCTGCGCAGCAGCTCGATCGGCAGCGGCGGCTTCCGCCAGGCCCGGCTGGCCAGCGACGGCCCCGGCGCCATGGCGCTCAGCAGCAGCAGCTTCCGCATCAGTGAACAGCTCGACAGCCTCAGCTACCGCACGATCACGGTGGGCTTCCTGCTCCTCTCGGTGGGCCTGGTGAGCGGCGCGGTCTGGGCCAACGAGGCCTGGGGCAGCTGGTGGAGCTGGGACCCCAAGGAAACCTGGGCCCTGATCTGCTGGCTGGTCTACGCCGCCTACCTGCACACCCGCCTGATCCGTGGCTGGCAGGGGCGCCGGCCGGCGCTCGTGGCCTCGGCGGGCCTGGTGGTGATCGCCGTCTGTTACATCGGCGTCAACCTGCTGGGCATCGGACTGCACAGCTACGGCTGGTTCCTGGGCAGCTGAGCAGCGGTCAGCGCTTGGATCGAACGCGGCGGCGCAGTCGCCTGGACCAGGCGAAGGCGGAAGCCACCCCCAGGACCGTCAGGGGGCCCGGAACGGGACTGGCAATGGCGGCGGCAAACCGTTGTCCGAACAGCTGGTGGGCGGCAGTGGTGGGATGGAAATCGTCCCAGAAAAAGAAGGCATCGGGGGCATCGCAGACGAGCACCACCGTCTCCACGCGTGTCAAGCATGGATCTTCGATATTGGTGAAGCCATAGGTCGATGGATCGTCCAGAACTGTGTCAAATAACGCTTCGGTGTTGAATGAAATAATGTCTATCGAGGGATTCTGCGCTTGCAGATCATTCTCCAGCTGGTTCAATGTTAACTCCAGCCCAGCATTGAAAATATCAGTGATGGCGCTGATCTGATCTCTCAGCGGATCTGGTGCTCCCTGAAAGAGAGGGGTGCGGCTCAGATCCGGCATGTTCGGTACCAGGAACTGGGTGGCCCCGAAGGAGGCCAGGGTTCCGATGGTGCCTGCGATGTTACTGATGCCATTGACGATCAGGCCGCTCGGATCCGCGGGCTTCCCTTCTCCACCGGACACCGTCCCAGGCGTCATGAATCCTGAGTTGAACCAGTACAGGAGATCATTCGGGAATAACCACACCATGAACAGGGAGCTGCTTGGAGCGAAGCTGGGCCTCTGTGTGACGAACTCCTGGAGCTGCCAGGCAGCTCCGAGTTTGTTGTAGGCAGGGCGGAAGCCTGGCAGGACTCCTGGACTGATACTGTTGAAATTCTCCAGCCCGGTGGTGGATCCATTGATGGCGTAGTTCGTTCCGCCCTCCAGGGAGGCCACCGGGCCCTGGCTGCGGGGGTTGAAGGCCTGCCAAAGGTATTCAGCCGCAACGAGGCCGTTGGTACTGCGGCCCATGGAATAAGGGGGGTCAGGGGGCCAGAAGAGTGGATAACCAGGCGGCAGGTTGTTCATCTGGCCATAGTTCTCCGTCACGTTCCTGCTGTTTCCCGTATCGCTCAGGCTGTCCCCGAAGACGAAGAGGTTCTGAAGTAGTGATACTTTCGCTTCCGCCCGATCACCCACCACGACCGAGGTGAAGACCAGGATGGACAGCAGAATCTTCTTCATGATTCAGGAGGCCTGACACATCTCTGGTCAACCTAGTCGCAACGACTGGGCAGGTTCTCCTTAGCTATGTGGCATTGATGCAGCAGATGCGTAGGAAGCTTCTGAGCGGAATTCCCTTTTGGAGACTGTGGAACAGACCGTATGGTGGCGTGACACCAGTGGCTGGTTCGCAGATCAGAACTCGCTGTTCATAGGCGTCAATGATGGACATAGGGATCCCATCGGGATGTTCCATCCGAGGGGATGCCTATGGCTTGATCAAGAGCCAGGCGCGGCTGAGCCGTGATGGCGAGACGCACGAAGAACAGGAGCACAATCTGATCGGCTCGAAAGTCGCACCCCTTCCGCCGCATCACCGGAAGGCCTGCCAGGGCTCGAAAGGCGCCATCGGCAGTGCGTGGCGCTCCGGCAAATGGTCCTGACCGTTCAAACCAACGCCGGCTCGGGGCGACGGCTGTTGCGAATGCCGGTGATGGCTTCGGCGTAGTCGGCGTGGCCGAAGACCCCGGAGCCGCTGACGATCGCGTTGGCGCCCGCCTCGATCACCTGCCAGGCGTTGCCGGCCTTGATGCCGCCATCCACCTCGATCCAGGGATCGAGACCCCGCTCGTCGCAAAGGCGGCGCAGCTGGCGGATCTTCTCCACCTGGGAGGGGATGAAGCTCTGGCCGCCGAAGCCTGGGTTGACGCTCATGATCAGCACCAGATCACAGAGCTCAAGGCAGTACTCGAGGGTGTCGAGGGGGGTGCTGGGGTTGAGCACCGCGCCGGCCATCTTGCCGAGGTCCTTGATCTGGCTGAGGTTGCGGTGCAGGTGGGGGCAGGCCTCCACCTGGACACTGATGATGTCGGCGCCGGCCTTGGCGAAATCGGCCACGTACTTCTCGGGCTCGACGATCATCAGGTGCACGTCGAGGGGCTTGGTCGTCACCGGGCGCAGGGCCTCGACGATCAGCGGGCCGATGGTGATGTTGGGCACGAAGCGGCCGTCCATCACGTCCACATGGATCCAGTCGGCACCGGCGGCGTCGACGGCCCGGACGTCGTCTCCGAGGCGGGAGAAGTCGGCCGAGAGGATCGACGGGGAGATCACCAGGGGCTTGGTGCTCATGGACGGCCACCGCAGCGGAAGAGTGGGGCGATTGTAAGGAGCCGCCCACCTTGGGCCTCCCGGGGGGATCCCGGGCGCGCTGATACGATGACCCCGCTTCGATTCCGAGAGGCCTTGCAGCGGCTGGAACGTTCCCCGCTTTGCCTGCGGTCCGCCTCCGGCGTGCCGGCCCCTCGTTGAGGCCCCTTCCCCTGCCGGACCGTTGTGGATCGCACTCTCATCCAGGAACTGCTCGAAGTCGTCGAGCAGGCCGCCATCGCCTCCGCCCGCCTGACCGGGCTCGGCAAGAAGGACGAAGCTGATGCCGCGGCAGTGGAGGCCATGCGCACCCGCATGGGCAGCATCGCCATGCAGGGCCGGATCGTGATCGGTGAGGGTGAGCGGGACGAGGCGCCCATGCTGTACATCGGTGAGGAAGTCGGCAGCGGCACCGGCCCCGGCGTCGACTTCGCCGTCGACCCCTGCGAGGGCACCAACCTCTGCGCCAACGCCCAGGACGGCTCGATGGCCGTGCTCGCCGCCAGTGATCGCGGCGGCCTGTTCTACGCGCCGGACTTCTACATGAAGAAGCTGGCGGCGCCCCCGGCCGCCAAGGGCAAGGTGGACATCCGCAAGAGTGCCACCGAGAACATCGCCATCCTCAGCGAGGTCCTCGGCCTGGCCCCCAGCGAGCTCACCATCGTGGTCATGGACCGCGCCCGCCACAAGGACCTGATCGCCGAGATCCGCGCCACCGGCGCCCGGGTCAAGCCGATCAGCGACGGTGACGTGCAGGCCGCCATCGCCTGTGGCTTCGCCGGCACCGGCACCCACTGCCTGATGGGCATCGGCGCCGCCCCCGAAGGGGTGATTTCTGCCGCGGCCCTGCGCTGCTTGGGCGGCCACTTCCAGGGCCAGCTGGTGTACGACCCCGCCGTCGCCCAGACCAGCGAGTGGGCCGACTACACCAAGGAGGGCAACATCGCCCGGCTCAACGAGATGGGCATCACCGACGTCGACAAGGTCTACGAGGCCGAGGAGCTGGCTTCCGGGGAGAACGTCGTCTTCGCCGGCAGCGGCATCACCCCTGGCCTGCTGTTCAAGGGCGTCGTGTTCGAGGCCGACTGCACCCGCACCAGCAGCCTGATCATCAGTTCCCTCGACCGCAGCGCCCGCTTCACCGATACGGTGCACATCAAGGAAGGCGCCAAGAGCATCGCCCTGCGCTGATCCCACCAGAGTCCGGACCTCGGAGCCCGCCTCCATGCACATCGCCGTCGTCGGTCTGAGCCATCGCACGGCTCCGGTGGAAATCCGCGAGCGCCTCAGCATCCCCGAGCAGACCATGGAGGATTCCCTCCAGCGGCTGCGGGCGGATGAGCAGGTGATCGAGGCCTCGATCCTGAGCACCTGCAACCGGCTGGAGATCTACACGCTCCTGCGCCACCCCGAACAGGGCATCACCGCCGTCGGCGATTTCCTCAGCCAGCAGTCCGGTCTGGCGGTCGAGGAGCTCCGCCCCCACCTGTTCACCTACCACCACGAGGAGGCCGTCGGCCACCTGCTGCGGGTGGCCGCCGGTCTCGACAGCCTGGTGCTGGGGGAGGGCCAGATCCTCTCCCAGGTGAAGAAGATGGTGCGTCTGGGCCAGGAGCACCGCTCCGTGGGCCCGATCCTCAACCGCCTGCTCAACCAGGCGGTGAGCACCGGCAAGCGCGTGCGCACGGAAACCAACCTGGGCACCGGGGCGGTGTCGATCAGCTCGGCCGCCGTCGAGCTCGCCCAGCTGAAGGTGGGCCAGGCCCGGGGCACCGATGAGCTGGTTCCGCTGGACCAGGAGCAGGTGGCCGTGGTGGGGGCCGGCCGCATGGCCCGGCTGCTGCTGCAGCACCTGCAGGCCAAGGGTTGCCGGGGGGTGGTGCTGCTCAACCGCACTGTCGCCCGGGCCGAAGCCCTGGCGGCCGACTTCCCCGCCCTGCCGGTGCAGTGCCGTCCCCTGGACGACCTCGACCACTGCCTGAGCACCTGCTCTCTGGTGTTCACCAGCACCGGCGCCGAGGAGCCGATCATCACCGCCCGGCGCCTGGAGGGGCTCAACCGCCGTTCCAGCCTGATGCTCATCGACATCGGCGTGCCCCGCAACATCAGTGCCGATGCGGCCGAGCTCCAAGGCGTCGACAGTTTCGACGTCGACGATCTCCAGGAGGTGGTCGCCCGCAACCAGGAGGCCCGGCGGGAGATGGCCGCCGAGGCCGAGGGGCTGCTGGCGGAGGAGGCGCGGCTGTTCCTGGAATGGTGGGACGGCCTTGAGGCGGTGCCCCTGGTCAACCGCCTGCGTCTGCAGCTGGAGGACATCCGCGAACAGGAGCTGCAGAAGGCCCTCAGCCGCATGGGCCCGGACCTCTCCGCCCGGGAGCGGAAGGTGGTCGAGGCCCTGAGCAAGGGGATCATCAACAAGATCCTGCACACGCCGGTCACCCGGCTGCGGGCCCCTCAGCCCCGCCAGCAGCGGCGGGCGGCCATGGGGGTGCTGCAGGACCTGTTCGAGCTTCACGACGACCCGCCGGAGGCCTGAGCCCCGCCTCCCGGGGGGACACCGCTTCACCGGCTCCAGCCCCACCTTTCACTGCAACGGAACATGAACCGAGAAGCTGCGGCGCCGCTCTCCGCGCCACCACGCTCCAGTACGGTCTGGCCAGCCAAGGACCGAGGACTGGGCTCATGAAACGCGTTCTTGCCATCATTCTGGGAGGCGGTGCGGGAACGCGTCTCTATCCCCTCACCAAGATGCGGGCGAAGCCCGCCGTTCCCCTCGCCGGGAAATACCGACTGATCGATATTCCCATCAGCAATTGCATCAACTCCGAGATCAATAAGATCTACGTGCTGACGCAGTTCAACAGCGCCTCGCTCAACCGTCACCTGACGATGAGCTACAACCTCTCCTCCGGTTTCGGCCAGGGCTTCGTGGAGGTGCTGGCCGCCCAGCAGACCCCCGACAGCCCCAGCTGGTTCGAAGGCACCGCCGATGCGGTGCGCAAGTACCAGTGGCTGTTCCAGGAGTGGGACGTGGACCACGTCCTGATCCTCTCCGGTGACCAGCTCTACCGGATGGACTACAGCAAGTTCGTCCAGCACCACATCGACTGCGGCGCCGACCTGACGGTGGGGGCCCTGCCGGTGGATGCGGCCCAGGCGGAGGGCTTCGGCCTGATGCGCACCTCCTCCGACGGCCGGATCCTGGAGTTCAGCGAGAAGCCCAAGGGCGCCGCCCTGGAGGCCATGCGGGTGAACACCGAGAGCCTCGGCCTCTCCGCCGAGGAGGCCGCCAAGCGGCCCTATCTGGCCTCGATGGGGATCTACGTCTTCAACCGCAACACCCTCTTCGACCTGCTGGCCAGCCATCCGGAGGCCACCGACTTCGGCAAGGAAATCATCCCCACCTCCCTCGGTCAGGGGGACCATCTGCAGACCTTCCTGTTCGACGACTACTGGGAGGACATCGGCACGATCGGGGCGTTCTACGAGGCCAACCTGGCCCTCACCGACCAGCCCAATCCGGCCTTCTCGTTCTATGACGAGAAGTTCCCCATCTACACCCGGCCCCGTTACCTGCCCCCCAGCAAGCTGCAGGACGCCCAGGTGACCCAGTCGATCATCGGGGAGGGATCCCTGCTCAAGGCCTGCAGCATCCACCACTGCGTGCTCGGGGTGCGCTCGCGGGTCGAGGACGAGGTGGTGCTCCAGGACACCCTGCTGATGGGGGCCGACTTCTTCGAATCATCCGAGGAACGGTTGGTGTTGCGCGAGCGGGGCGGCACCCCGATCGGTGTGGGCCGTGGCACCACCGTGAAGGGGGCGATCCTCGACAAGAACGTGCGCATCGGCCGCGACGTCACCATCGTCAACAAGGACCGGGTGGAGGAGGCCGACCGGCCCGAGCTCAACTTCTACATCCGCAACGGCATCGTCGTGGTGGTGAAGAACGGCACGATCGCCGACGGCACGGTGATCTGAGCGCCGCCCCGGGGCAGGGCTGGGCCAGCAGTTGCTGACATCCCCGCCCGGGACACCGACGCGCCGCCGACCGCTGGCCACAGTGGCAACGAATCACGACATCCACGCTCCTATGGGCAAGGCGCATTTCGGACTCATCGGCCTCGGCGTGATGGGTGAGAATCTGGTCCTCAACGCTGAGAGAAACGGTTTCTCAAGCGTCGTCTACAACCGGACCTACGCCAAGACCGAGGAGTTCCTGGCCGGACGCGGCGCCGGCAAGGACATCGTGGGAGCGGCCAGCCTCGAGGAGTTCGTGGCGGCGTTGGAGCGGCCTCGCCGCATCCTGATGATGGTGAAGGCGGGTGATCCGGTGGATGCCACCATCGCCAGCATCTCGCCGCTGCTGGAGGAAGGCGATCTGCTGATCGACGGCGGCAACTCCCTCTACACCGACACCGAACGCCGGGCGGCTGAGCTGGAGAGCAAGAGCTTCGGCTACATCGGCATGGGCGTCTCCGGCGGTGCCAAGGGGGCCCTGGAGGGGCCGAGCATGATGCCCGGTGGCACCAAGGCGGCCTACGACGCCATCGAAAGCCTGGTCACCAGGATGGCCGCCCAGGTGGAAGACGGCCCCTGCGTCACCTACATCGGCCCCGGCGGCGCCGGCCACTTCGTCAAGACCGTCCACAACGGCATCGAGTACGGCATCGAGCAGATCCTGGCCGAGGCCTACGACCTGATGAAGCGCATCGCCGGCATGGACGGCGACGCCATGGCCGATGTGCTCGGTGGCTGGAACCAGACCGAGGAGCTGGCCTCCTTCCTGGTGGAGATCACCGAGGTGTGCCTGCGCACCAAGGATCCCGAGAGTGGCGGTGATCTGGTGGAGCTGATCGTCGATGCCGCCGGCCAGAAGGGCACCGGCCTGTGGACGGTGGTCAGCGCCCTGGAAATGGGGGTGCCCGTGCCCACCATCTACGCCGCCCTCAATGCCCGGGTGCTGAGCTCCCTGCGCAGCGAGCGGATGGCGGCCGAAGCGGTGCTGCACGCCCCCGCCCCCCACAGCTTCCCCCTCGGGGAGCCCGCCACCGGCATGGCGCCGCTGCGGGACGCCTGCATCCTGGCCTGCATCGCCAGCTACGGCCAGGGGATGGCCCTGCTGCAGGAGGCCTCCAAACTCCACGACTACAACCTCGATTTCTCGGCCATCGGCCAGATCTGGAAGGGGGGCTGCATCATCCGGGCCCGGCTGCTGCAGCGGATCCAGGACGCCTACGGCGCCGACCCCTCCCTGCCCAACCTGATGCTCGATCCCTGGTTCGCCGCCCAGGTCAACCAGCGCCTGGCCGGCCTGCGGCAGGTGGTGGCCGGGGCGGCCCTGGCGGGCATCCCGGTTCCCTGCCTCAGCAGCACCCTCGACTACATCGACAGCTACCGCACCGGTCGCCTGCCCCAGAACCTGGTGCAGGCGATGCGCGACTGCTTCGGCTCCCATACTTATGAGCGCACGGACCGCCCCGGCGCGTTCCATACCGAGTGGCTCGCTTGACCGAACCCGGCACCCGCTACCAGCTGATCGTCGCCACCAGCCCCGAAGAACTGGCCCGCCTGGCGGCCGAGCAGATCGCCTCCGGCATCGATCTGGCCCTCGCCGAGCGGGACCGGGCCCAGATCGCCCTGGCGGGCGGCGAAACGCCCCGGGCGACCTATGCCCGCCTGGCCGAGGAACACCTGCCCTGGGAGCGGGTCGATGTGCTGCTGGGGGATGAACGCTGGGTGCCGGCCGACGACCCCTCCAGCAATGCCCGCATGCTGCGGGAAACCCTGCTGGCCCATCCGCCGGCCAGCCACGCCCGCTTCCATCCGGTGCCCACCGACCGCCCCACCCCCCGGGCCAGCGCCGAGGCCTACGCGTCCGAGCTGGCGGTGCTCTGCCCCGGCGCGCTGCCCCGCTTCGACGTGCTGCTGCTGGGCCTGGGCGACGACGGCCACACCGCCTCCCTGTTCCCCGGCACGGCGGCCCCCGGCGTCAGCGATCGCCCGGTCACCATCGGCGAGGGCAAGGGCCTGCCCCGCATCACCCTCACCGCGCCGGTGCTCTCGGCCGCCCGCCGGGTGATCTTCCTGGTCAGCGGCGCCGGCAAGCGTCAGGCGCTCGCCCGGCTGCTCGATCCGGTCGAGCCTGCCGAGCGCACCCCCGCCCGGCTCGTGCGGCCGGCCGGTGTGGTGGTGATCCTGGCGGATGCCGCCGCCGCCGCCGACCTCCCCGGCACCTGAGGCCGTCATGCAGGTGATCCGCGGCGATGGCTTCAGCGGCTGGCATGCCCTCAACGACACCGTCATGGGGGGCCGCAGTTCGGGCCTGTGCACGGTCAGCAGCCGTGGACTGCGGCTGGAGGCGGAGGTGGTGGAGCAGGGTGGCGGTTTCGTCAGCTGCCGCTCGCCCATCTTTTCCCCGCCCCTCGATCTCTCCGGCCAGGCCGCCTTCGAACTGGAGCTGCAAGGTGACGGCCGCCATTACAAGCTGGCGGTGGCCTGCGCCGATGGGGTGGCAGGTCTCACCGAGATGATCCCCGGCGGCGTGCGCTGGGTGGCGAATTTCGCCACCGATCCCGAGGGCCCCTGCCGGGTGCGGATCCCTTTCGCCCAGCTGCGGGCCTCCATCCGGGCCAGGCCGATCGAGGCCCTGCCCCTCGGCCTGCCCCTGCGCTTCGACCCCAGCCGCATCACCCGGCTGCAGATTCTGCATTCGAAGTTCGGCGACGACGGCTCCGCCAATCCGGGCTTCCGGGCTGGCCCGCTCACCCTGGAGGTGATGGCGATCGATGCCGTCGCCTGAGTCCCCCATCGGCAGCGCCAATACCGATCTGTGCCAGCTGGTGGCGGCGGCGGCCGACCTGTGCCGCAGGCCCCTGCGCCATGCGGTGGTCAATCCCGACCAAGGCGCCATCAGCGCCGAGCCGGGGGCGGAGGAGGAGGGGGTGGACAGCCTCGATCTCTGCCTGCGACTGGAGGCCCGTACCCCTGAGGGCGAACGGGTGCCGGCCGAGGATCTGGAGCTGGAGATCTACCGCAGTGGGGACGATCTCAACCTCACCCTGGCCTGGCGGCAGGGGGAGGACCACCCCCTGCTCTGGCAGGGCAGCCATCCGGTGTGGATGGATGGGGCGACGGGGCTGCGCAGCCACTGCCCGCCCGATGGCGCGCCGCTGGAGGCCCTGGCCCGTCGCCTGCGGGCCCTGCTGCGGCCCGATCAGGGCTGAGGCGTCGGCAGCACCATCAGCAGCGAGCCGGTCCCCATCGTCGACGGCAGCGGCCAGAGTTCGGCCCTGGTCTGCAGGGTGCGGCCATCCCGATGGCGCAGGGGAAAGGACGCACTGACGAACAGCGGGCCATCGGCGGGTGCATCGGTGACAACGGGGGCCGTGGCCGCCTCCGGCAGCTGGCAGAACAGGGAGGCCGGTGACCCCTCCAGGCTGTCGCGCTCGAAGCCGATCCTGCGGCAGAGGCTGTCATTGACCATCACCACCCGCTGGCTGCTGTCGAACACCGCCACCGAGAAGCTGGGACTTCGGATCAGGGTTTCGAACAGGACCGAGAGATCGCGGCCATGCTCCTGGGCCTGACGCTGCTGGGTGATGTCAGAGAGGGTGCCGACCACATAGCGATCCATCTCCTCGGTGAGCACCTTGGCGTTCTCCGTCACCCAGCGCTGCTCCCCATCGCGGCGGATGATCCGGTATTGCACCGACCAGCCCCCCCGGGCCGGATCCCGGCTGGCCCAGACCCGATCCCGGTCCTCCGGATGGATGGCGTCGTCGAGCAGCTGCGGATGGGCGAACAGCTCGGCCGGGGTCCAGCCCGTCAGGGGCAGGATGCGCTGGCTGGCATAAAGGACCCGGCGCAGGCTGGCGTCCCGTTTCCAGACCGCCTCCTCGAGGGCATCGGTGAGGCTGGCAAAGGAATCGAGGGAGGTTTCGGCGGCCCTGCGCAGGGCCAGCAGTTCCGAGACGTCGGTGAGGGTGATGATCGCTCCGAGCCGCTGCCCCTCCCGTTCCTGGTAGGGCAGCACCTGGGCCAGGTAGGCGATGTCCTCGTTGACCGCCTCGATGTTGCGCCGGGGAGCGCCGCCGACCACCTCTGTCAGGGCCGAGCGCAGACCCGGCAGGGGCACCGTGGTGGGGATGCCCAGCAGAGGCCGGCCGATGTCGTCGTCGACCAGGGCGAACACCCGCACCGCCAGGGGCGTGAACCGGGTGATGCACAGCTCCCGGTCGACGATGACCATGCCCTGGTTGAGGGAGTTCTGGATGTTCTCGAGGTCGGTGCTGAGCAGCTGCAGCTCGGAGCTCCTGGCCCGCAGCTCCTGGTTGAGGGTGGCCAGTTCCTCGTTGGTGGCCTGCAGCTCCTCGTTGGAGGATTCCAGCTCCTCGTTGGAGGACTGCAGCTCCTCCGATGAGGCCTGCAGTTCCTCGGCTGAGGCCTCTAGTTCCTCGTTGGCCTCCTCCAGATCCGCCAGGGAGCGGCGCAGGGTGTCGTGGCTGGTGAGCAGCTCCTTCTCCAGCCGGGCGATCTGCCGGTCGAACTCCGGATCGCGGATCAGCGGAGCTTCCGTGGGCAGCGGCTCAGCGCTGTCGGGGGGTTCCCGCAGGAAGCTCAGGAGGGTCAGCACCCGTTCGTTGACCTGGAGCGGCCGGGCCTCCAGCCGCAGTTGGATGGCGAAGTCCGGCAGGTGCAGCAGCCGGCTGCGGGCAGGCTGGCCGTCGGCCCGCACGATCAGCAGCAGGGCGCGGGCCTCGGCCTGCAGTTCCGGGAGCAGGAAGGTGGTGGCGGCGGTGGAGATGCGGCCCTCGGTGAGCCGGCAGAAGGGACTGACATCGCCGATCACTTCCACCAGTCCGTGGTTCTCATCGAGGATCACGCACGGGGGAGAGGTGCTGCGGACCAGCGCTTCGAGGGTGGCGACATGTTCCTCGACCACGGTCTCCCGCAGGATCGAAATGCGCCCGATCGGGCTGAACAGGGTCGGTGGCCGCTGGGCGGGCTGGACGGCCGAGTTAGAGCGGTTGGACTGGTGTTCCGCGGTGCGATGGAAGATGCGGTGCTCGGCGTTGGCCACCTCGAATCCCGCGGTCCTGTGGCCCAGCGACTCCGTGCGGCCGAGGAACAGCAGACCCGCGGGCAGCAGGCCGAAACGGAACTGAGCCAGCACCCGATCCTGAAGGGGCTGGGTGAAGTAGATGAGGGTGTTGCGGCTGGAGATCAGATCCAGCCGCGGGAAGGGCGGATCGACGGCCACGTTGTGACGGGCGAAGACCGCGCAGTTGCGCAGGGCCTCACAGATCTGGACCTCGCCGTTGAACGGCACCACGAAGCGTTCCCGCAGCGATTCCGGAATGGCCAGGCTGGAAGCCGCCGGATAGGTGGCCCGTCGCGCCACGGCCAGGCTGTCGTCGTCGAGATCGGTGCCGAAGATCTTGAGGTGATGGGTCAGGTCCTGGGGGTGGCCGAGGACCTCGCTGATCAGCATCCCGATGGAATAGACCTCCTCGCCGGTGGCACAGCCGGGCACCCACACCCGCAGGCGGTCCTTGCGGGTGCGTTGGGCCATGTACGCCTGCAGGAGCTCGCCGAGAACAGTGAACGAGTCCGGGTCGCGGAAGAAGGAGGTCACAGTGACCAGCAGGTTGTGGACCAGGGCCGAAACCTCCTTGGTGTCGGCAGCCAGCACCCGCAGGTACTCCTCCATGTCCTCCATCTGACGGATCGCCATGCGGCGCGCCAGCTGGCGCTGCAGGGTCGAGGCCTTGTACTGGCTGAAGTCGATGCCGCTGTTGTGCAGCAGCAGCTCCAGGGCACTGGAGACGTTGAGGCTCCGGGGATCGGGAGTGTTGATATCAACCCAGTCGCTACTCGAGCCCATCAGCTCGGTGAGGTGATGGGCGATGGCGGCCGGCTCGAGGATGAGGTCGGCCCCCCCCATGGCGACGGCGGCGGTGGGCATGGCCGCGAAGCGGGCGCTCTCGGGTGTCTGGGCGATGGTGAGCCCACCGGCGGCCCGCACGGCCCGCAGGCCGCGGGCCCCGTCGGAGCCGGTGCCCGAGAGCACCACGGCGGCCCCGTGGCCCTTCCAGTGCTCGGCGATCGACTCGAACAGCCGGTCGATGCTGGGGCTGGGGCCGAAGCGGGGTTCGGGCGCCACCAGCCTCACCCGGTTCCCTTCCACGCTGATGTCGTGGTTGGGGGGGCAGATGCTGACCGTGTCCGCCAGCAACGCGGCCCCGTCGACCGCCTCGACCACCTGCAGCGCCGTGAACCGCGCCAGCAGTTCGACCATCAGGCTGCCATGGTCGGGCGAGAGGTGCTGGGCCACCACATAGGCCACGTTGCCCCCCGGCGTGATGCTGCTCAGAAGCGCCTGCAGGGCCTCCAGGCCGCCGGCCGAGGCGCCGATGGCCACCAGATGCATGCCGGCTGGTGAACCGGGGGGAGTGGATGGCGCCGGGGAAGATTCCGCGTCACTGGATTCTTCCATTGACACCCGCATCGTGAACGTTGGGCCTCAATGTAAACCGCCGGGGCCCTCCAGGCTGACGCTGCGTGAAGGACAGCACCGCTGGCTGCGCGACGGATCAAGCCCAAAAAGGAGCGTGATGATTCAAAAACGTGTCATCAGAGGTGATCACTGTCATGAACGATCATGAAATCTGTCATCCAGATGTCAATTCCGGGTGACATGGCAGCTCAAGAACATGACTTCGTCTGACTATGAACAGCTAACGACTCCACAGAGGCTGCGCGTTGCTTGTGATAGTCTGATCAGACGGAGAAGGACAGGAGGTGGGGCTTCGTATGTACAGCGAGCCTTTCTTTTCCAGTCAATGGCCCTCTGAAGCTGTCCATTTCTCCAATCCCCTGCTGCCCCAGCTTCAGCTGAGTGAGGATCCCCAGTCCTGCACGTTTTTGTTGCAGGAGGCCCTGCCACTGGTGGAGATCATTCCGCTGGAACCCGAGGCCTCCTGGTGGTATCGCGGCGCCAATCTCCACCTCGGCAGCCTCGTGGTGACGGCCTGGACAGCCAGGCCGATGCGGATGACGTTCTCCGCACGCCAGGAGCACATCGTTGTGCTGGGCTACGGCGGAGAACAGCGGCTGCGCCAGGCCTCCACCACCTGGCCCTGTGTCAAGGGGGGCTGTGTGCTGATGGCCAGTGCAGCCTGCACGATGGAGAGCACCCTGTCTTCGGCCGTGGCCTTCGCCCTGACGCGGGACCGACTCCTGGAGACGGCCATGGCCATGGGGGGCTATCTGCAGAAGCCGAAAGGCTGGGAAGAAAGTGTTGCCCAGGCCCATGGCTGGAGCCCGCCCCAGAATCCCGCCGGCCCTTCCCTGCTGACGGCGTTGCAGCAGACCATTGCCATGGCAGGACAGCTCTCGGGGTATGGCGGTGGGCTGCTAGATCGGCTGCAGTTCGACGACCAGATCTATCGGTTGATGGTGGCCATGCTGCTGCCGGGGATCTGCCAGGGCAAGAGCCTGGATCGGCTCCTGCACCGGCAGAGCCAGGGCCGTGATTCCTTCGACGAACTGATCGACTACATCAAGCAGAATCTGGGCGAGTCGCTCACCCTCACCGACCTGGAATCGAGGAGCCATTACTCCCGCCGAGCGCTGCAGTACTCGTTTGCTGAGCGCATGGGCTGCACGGCTACCAAGTGGATCAAGAATCAGCGTCTTGACCGTGCCCGGCAACGGCTGGAGCGGCCGAGTCTGAACGACACGGTGGGGAGCATCGCCCGCGAATGCGGCTATCGCTCCCTCGGACTGTTCAGCGTGGATTTCCAGCAGCGCTTCCACGTCAAGCCGTCCCAGCTGCTGCGGGAGTCCCGGCGGTTGTAGCCGGGACCGCCGTGTTCACGCCCGTCGTCGGAACGTGTCCGCCGACTCCGGCCGGGCCTGGGGCAGCTCCCTCTGGTGCGTGGTCTGCAGGGCCGATTCGAGCAGGTAGGCGGCCAAATTGGAGAGGGACCGCCCTTGCACGTTGCTGCGCTCCACCAGAGCTTGGTAGGCGTTGTATGGCACCGTGATCGTGACACGCACCGGCCGCAGGAAGGGACCGGGTTCGGAGTGGCTTCGCATGGGTCGAGGAGGTTGCTTCCTCTGCTCTAAGCCCATCGCCAGGGTGCGAAGCCAGCCGCTTCATAAAAGGCCCGGCCGTCCCCACGGGCGAGAGGCCAGTGCTGGCCAGCGATTCACCCTGCTGCGGATAGCAGCAGGGGGCCTGCGCCGTCAGTGCAGGCCTGCATCGTCCTGCGCAAACTGCACGTATCTGAAAGCGGACTGAAGGCCTGGGCCTCAGTCCGCAGGCAGGTCGGTCACGGCCCCCAGGCTGCTGCTGCTCACCAGCCGGGCGTACTTGCCGAGCACCCCGGTGCGGTAGCGGGGGGCAGGCTTGGTCCAGGCGCTGCGACGCCGGGCCAGCTCCTCCGCGTCCACGTTGAGCTGGAGCAGGCGCTGCTTCGCATCCACCGTGATGCTGTCGCCCTCCTGCACGAGGGCGATGGTGCCGCCCGCGGCGGCTTCCGGAGCCACGTGGCCCACCACCATCCCGTAGGTGCCGCCCGAGAAGCGGCCATCGGTGATCAGGGCCACCGAATCGCCGAGCCCCTCGCCGATGATCGCGGCGGTGGGGGCCAGCATCTCGCGCATGCCGGGGCCGCCCACCGGCCCTTCGTAGCGGATGACCACCACATCGCCGGCGCTGATGCGCTTGGCGAGGATGGCGGCCAGGGCATCCTCCTCACTCTCGAACACCCGCGCCGGGCCGGTGATCACCGGGTTCTTCACCCCGCTGATCTTGGCCACGCTGCCCTCCTCCGCCAGGTTGCCCCGCAGGATCGCCAGGTGGCCCTGGGCGTAGAGGGGGTTGGACAGGGGCCGGATCACGTCCTGACCGGCCGGTGGTTCGGAGGGCACGTCGGCGAGCACCTCGGCCAGGGTGCGCCCCTCGATCGTGCGGCAGTCCCCATGCAGCAGGCCGCCGTCGAGCAGCAGCTTCATCACCTGGGGAATGCCGCCGGCCCGGTGCAGGTCGACGGTCACGTAGCGGCCGCTGGGCTTGAGGTCGCAGATCACGGGCACCTTCTGGCGGATCGTCTCGAAGTCGTCGATCGTGAGGGGCACACCGGCGGTGCGGGCGATGGCCAGCAGGTGCAGCACCGAATTGGTGGAGCCCCCCACCGCCATGATCACGGCGATGGCGTTCTCGAAGGCCTCCCGGGTCAGCAGGTCCCGGGGGCGGATGTCGGCCGCGATCGCCTGCACCAGCACCTCGGCCGAGCGGGCGGCACTCTCGGCCTTCTCCGGGTCCTCCGCCGCCATCGTCGAGCTGTAGGGCAGGCTCAGGCCGAAGGCCTCGAAGGCCGAACTCATCGTGTTGGCGGTGAACATGCCGCCGCAGCTGCCGGCGCCGGGGCAGGCGTTCTTCTCGATCGCCAGCAGCTCCGCCTCATCGATGCGGCCGCCGGAGAGCTGACCCACCGCCTCGAAGGCACTCACCACGGTGAGATCACAGGGCCCCAGCTTCCCCGGCTTGATCGTGCCGCCGTAGACGAAGATCGCCGGAATGTTCATGCGGGCCATGGCAAGCATGGCGCCGGGCATGTTCTTGTCGCAGCCGCCGATGGCCAGCAGACCGTCCATGCTCTGGGCGTTGCAGGCGGTTTCGATCGAATCGGCGATCACCTCGCGGGACACCAGCGAGTACTTCATGCCCTCGGTGCCCATCGAGATCCCGTCGCTGACCGTGATGGTGCCGAACATCTGCGGCATGGCTCCGGCCCCGTGGGCGGCCTGCTCGGCGCGCCGGGCCAGGTCGTTGAGGCCGATGTTGCAGGGGGTGATCGTGCTGTAGCCGTTGGCGATGCCGATGATCGGCTTGCCGAAGTCCCCGTCGCCGAAACCGACGGCCCGCAGCATGGCCCGGTTGGGGGAGCGTTGGAGGCCCTTGGTGATGGCGTCGGAGCGCAGCATGGCCGGGGAGGAACGGGTCTGCAGCAACTTACCGAGGGGCCTGCACCGCCACGCCTGGGACCTCAGCCTGGGACGTTCAGGGCTGGGGCTGCAGCTGCTCAAGCTGGCGGCGCACCTCGTCGATCGCCTGGTTGAGCTTCTGCACGCGGTCGTGCAGCTGGTCGCTGCTCACGGGCGTCTCCTCGAAGCCTTCGCCGAGGCGCGAGACGCGCAGCATCCGCAGCTGGCGCTGGGACAGCCGGTGCCGTTCGGCCCGGCGCAGCAGCCAGACGGCGAGGCCGGCGGCCCCCATGACCGCCCCGGCGGCCCCGGCCAGCAGGAGCAGACTGCCGCTGGCGGACGATTGCTGCCTGGAATCAGCCATGGACCTGCACGGAAAGGGACTTCCGGATTGGAGGGATTCAGCCTAGGCAGTGGCGGCGGCGATTCCATACAGCCGCTCGCTCACTTCGCCGAAGCCCGGCACGACACGGTGCCGGCTGTCCACCTCCGGGTCGATGCCGGCGCAGTAGATGGTGAGCTGGCTGTGCCGCTCACCGACAACCTTCAGCCCGGGGCTCGCCGCCAGGGTGGTGATCACCCGCAGCCGCTGCCCCTCCACCCCCAGGCCCGCCAGGCGGTCGAGCAGGGCCAGCAGGATCGAGCCGCTGGCGAGGACCGGCAGGAACACCAGCACGCCGCTGCGGGCCTCGATGGTGGCCGGCAGGTCGTCGAGGAACCAGTGGGGCTTGTGCTCCGGCCCGCAGGGCTCGATGCCCACATGGGCCAGCTGGGCCGACGGCAGCACCGACTGGGCCCCCTGCCACAGGCCGAGGCCGCCCCGCAGCACCGGGATCACCAGCAGGGGCACCTCCGGGTCGACCACCTGGCCGTCGCAGTGACCCAGGGGCGTGGTGACCGACACCGGACGGTGGGGCAGCCAGTCGCGCAGCGCCTCATAGGTGAGCCAGCGGCCCAGCTCCGCCATGGCGGTGGCGAACAGGGGCGAGGGGGTGGCCCCGTCGCGCAGCAGCGTGAGCCAGTGGCCGATCAGGGGATGGGGAGGAACCACCACCCGCAGGGACATGCTCATGTCGGGGAGTGTCTGCCATAGCTTGAACCGGCAGCGTACCGGTGTGGCATGGTTCCCAGCTCCCCAACTCCCCCCGAGATCCGCCGCCGGGCCCGGCGGGCCGGCCTGCTGGGGTCGGTCCTGGGCGCCGCGCTGGGCCTGCTGCTGTTTTGGACCGTGCTGCCGGCGGGCCCGGCCCTGGCGATCACCGCCCCCGAGCTGCGGGCCCAGCGCTCCTTCCAGGACCTCGACCCCGACCTGCGGGGCCGCAACCTGCAGCAGCAGGAGTTCCTCAAGGCCTCCATGGAGGGCTTTGATCTGCGGGATGCCGACCTGCGTGGCGCTGTCTTCAACTCCACCGACCTGCGCCAGGCCGACCTGCGCGGGGCCGACCTGGAGGACGTGGTGGCCTTCGCCACCCGCTTCGATGGGGCCGACCTGCGCGGCGCCCAGTTCCGCAACGCCATGCTGATGCAGAGCCGTTTCCGGGATGCCCGGATCGACGGGGCTGACTTCAGTGACGCGGTGCTCGATCTGCCGGAGCAGAAGGCCCTCTGCGCCCGGGCCAGCGGCAGCCATCCCCTCACCGGCGTCGACACGCGCGAGAGCCTCGGCTGCCGCTGAGACCGCCCGGCGGGGCTTCCCCTAGGTTTCGGTGTCTCCTGCCCCAGCGCCGATGACCGCCACCAGCTCCAGACGGCTGCCGGTCACGGTGGTGACCGGATTCCTGGGGGCCGGCAAGACCACCCTGCTGCGCCACCTGCTGCTGGAGAGCGGCCTGAGGCTGGCCGTCCTGGTCAACGAGTTCGGCGAGGTGGGCATCGACGGCGATCTGATCGCCTCCTGCGGCTTCTGCCCCGAGGAGGAACTGGGCGACCGGCTGGTGGAGCTGGCCAACGGCTGCCTCTGCTGCACGGTGCAGGATGAGTTCCTGCCCACCATGCAGCGCCTGCTGGAGCGGGCCGACAGGCTCGACGGCATCGTCGTCGAGACCAGCGGCCTGGCCCTGCCCGAGCCCCTGGTGGCCGCCTTCGGCTGGCCGGAGATCCGCAGCCGCACCCGGGTGCATGGGGTCGTCACGGTGGTGGACGGGGAGGCGATGGCCGCCGGCCATGTGGTGGGGGATGCCGAGGCGGTGGAGGCCCAGCGCCGCGCCGACCCCAGCCTCGACCACATCAGCGCCATCGAGGATCTGTTCGCCGACCAGCTCGGTGCCGCCGACCTGGTGCTGGTGAGCCGGGCCGACCGCCTGGAGCCTGAGGCCCTCGCCCGGGTGACCGCCAGGCTGCGCGCCGACCTGCGCCCCGGCACCGTGGTGCTGCCCATGGCCCGGGGCCGCCTCGATCCCTCCCTGGTGCTGGATGGTCCCGGCCTCGACCCGGCCAGCGACCATGACCATGACCATCACCATGACGAGGGTCACGACGACCACGATCACCACCATCACGACCACGATCACCACGAGCATGCCCATGTGGCGATGGAGTCGATCGTCGTGCGCCGCGGCGGCCAGTGGGGCCGGGCCGCCCTCGAAACCCAGCTGCAGCAACTGCTGATCGATCACCCCGTCGTGCGGCTCAAGGGACGGCTGCGCCAGGGCGGCAAGCGCCTGCCGCTGCAGATCCAGGGGGTCGGCCGTCGCCTCGACTGCTGGTATGAGGAGCGCGCGGGGGCCTCCCCTGACGCCGGCTCCGCCGAGGGCGCAGGCCCCGACGGACTGGAGCTGGTGGTGCTGGCCACCGCCGGCGCCGCCGGCCCCCTGCGCCAGGCCCTCGATCGCCTCTGAGCGTCGAGCGGCGCCCGGGCCGGTGCCAGACGCGCAGACCGTCTCAGTCGAGGGGGATGTCGCCCCTGGCGCAGACCCCATCCCAGCAGAGATCGGTGTTCTCCACCCAGCGGCTGTTCACCGGCTGCCAGCTGCCGGAGGGTTTGAGCATCGTCACCCGGCCCCGGCCGTCGTGGCGGAACTCGATCCGCTGCCCCCCCACCAGCAGGAACCAATGGAGGCCGAGCTCCTCGACCTGCATCTGGCAGTCCTGCCAGGGACCGTCCGCCAGGCGGCACTTCAGGGCCACCAGCCCCGGCAGGGAGTGGGCCTGCAGGGCCGTGGCGACCACGGCCAGACCGATGAGCCAGGCCAGCACGCGAGGCCCGAGCGGATCCAGCAGAACCCTTCGCAGGGAAGGCACCACGACCGGCGGTGCGGAGAACCAACCCCAGGCTGGTCCTGTGCCGAGGTGGTGGTGGGGCGTGCTGCCAAGATTTAACAAACGTCCGTGCCTCCGGTGCCGCTCTTCAACGCCCGCGTCCAGGTCTCCCTGCGCCCCTCCGTGCTGGACCCCGCCGGGGAGGCCACCCGGGCCGCCGCCGCCCGGCTCGGGGTGGAGGGGGTGAAGCGGTTGCGGATCGGCAAGGCGATCGAACTGGATCTGGAGGCGCCGGACCGGGCCACTGCCCAGGCCCGGCTCAAACTGCTCAGTGACCGCCTGCTCGCCAATCCGGTGATCGAGGACTGGTCGCTGGATCTGGCCGAAGCCGGTTGAGGGGGCCAGACCGATGACCGTCGGCATCGTTGTGTTTCCCGGCTCCAACTGTGACCGGGATGTGGCCTGGGCCCTGGAGGGCTGCCTGGGCATCCCCGTGCGCTTCCTCTGGCATGAGGAGCGCGACCTGGCCGGCCTTGAGGCCGTCGTGCTGCCGGGAGGGTTCAGCTACGGGGATTATCTGCGCTGCGGCGCGATCGCCCGTTTCGCCCCCGTGCTGGAGGAGGTGCGCTCCTTCGCCGCGCGCGGCGGCCCGGTGCTCGGCATCTGCAACGGCTTCCAGGTGCTCACCGAGATGGGCCTTCTCCCGGGCGCCCTCACCCGCAACCGGGATCTGCACTTCCTCTGCCAGAGCAGCCCGCTGGAGGTGCAGCCCGGGGCCTGCCGCTGGCTGGGTGCCTACGGCGCCGGCGAGCGCATCAGCCTGCCGATCGCCCACGGGGAAGGGCGCTACCAGGTGGAGCCGGAGGAACTGGAGCGCCTCGAGGGGCAGGGCTGTGTGGTGCTGCGCTACGTCGCCAATCCCAATGGGTCTCGGGGGGATGTGGCTGGCCTGAGCAACCCCGCGGGCAATGTGCTCGGCCTGATGCCCCATCCGGAGCGCGCCTGTGATCCGGTCACCGGCGGCCTCGACGGCCGTCGCCTGCTCGCCTCGCTGCTGGGCTGAGGTTTCAGTGCAGTCCCGCGAAGAAGTCGCGGCTGCCGCGGGGATCGGGGGCCAGGGTGCGGGCCCCGGGCGTCCAGTCGGCCGGACACACCTGGCCCGGCCGGTGGCGCACGAGCTGGAACGCCTGCAGCACCCGCAGGGTTTCGTCCACACTGCGGCCGACGGCCACGTCGTTAACGGTGCTGTGGCGGATCACGCCGTCGGGATCGATCAGGAACAAGCCCCGCAGGGCCGTGCCGGCCTCCTCATCGAGCACGTGGTAGGCCCGGGCGATCTCCTTGGTGAGATCCGACACCAGGGGGTAGGCCACATCCCCCAGCCCACCGCTCCGGCGTTCGGTCTGCACCCAGGCCAGATGGCTGTAGGGACTGTCGACGGACACGGCCAGGATGGCGGCGTCGAGGCGGGCGAACTCCCCGTGGCGATCACTGAAGGCGGTGATCTCCGTGGGACAGACGAAGGTGAAATTGAGGGGATAGAAGAACAGCACCACATCCCTGCCCCGATAGTCGCGCAGCGACAGGTCCCGGAACTCCTGATCCACCACGGCGGTGGCGCGAAAGTCGGGGGCTTCGAGGCCCACGAGCCTGCCGCTTCTGGTCATGGTGGCCACCGTCTCGGGAGGGGAATGGCACCCATGCTGGCCTGAAGGAGCCCGGCCCCTACGATGTTTGTCAACGAAGCGATGCCTCTGCCATGGGTTGGGATCCGACCGTCCTGCGCAAATACAACACCACCGGCCACTTCCGCCTGATCAATCAGCTGCGCTCCGAACTCAAGGGCAACCCCCTGATCCGCCCCAAGGACGGGGAAACCGTGGGCGCCGCCAACCGCAGCAAGAGCCTCACCCGCGCGCTCCAGAACCGTTCCCAGGCAGGGGGTTACGGCCGCAGTCGCCGTCCGGTCCAGACCTCCCAGCCCGTCGTCGTCACCCCCGCGCCCACGCTGCCCGTGATCGCTCCGGTGCCGGTCCGGGTCGAGAGTGTGGAAAGCCAGGAGGCGGCCAATGCCCGCAGCTTCCGCGAGCGACTTAACGCCATCGAGATGCGCTGAATCAGCGCCTCTGGCATTGCAGCAAGGTTGCGTCAAGCCTGCATCAAAGCTTCCCCGGCGGTGGATTAGCCACAGTCGTTGAGGTTGATTTGGTCTGGATTGGATCCAACCTGGAACCCTGGGTTCAGGAAGCAATGACCCAGGACAATGGCTCGGGGGAGACTTGAACTCCCGACCTTGGGGTTATGAATCCCACGCTCTAACCAGCTGAGCTACCGAGCCAATCGATGGGACTTTAGACGATGACCGGTTCGGCCCCCGGCCGGGTCAGGCCCGGGGGGGGAGCATCTGCAGGGGGTTGATCGCGCCGCGGCCGGGGGGATGGATCTCGAAGTGCAGGTGGGGGCCGGTGCTGCGGCCTGTGCTGCCCATCTGGCTGATCACCTGACCCTGCGCCACCGTCTCGCCCCTGGTCACCAGCAGGCGGCTGTTGTGGGCGTAGAGGCTGCGGCTGCCATCGGGATGGGCGATCTCCACCAGGAAGCCGTAACCGCCGTCATGCCAGCCGGCGAACACAACCTGACCCTCCCGGGCGGCCATGATCGGCGTGCCGACGTTGTTGGCCACATCGATGCCCTTGTGCATCCGGCCCCAGCGCCAGCCGAAACCGGAGGTGAACACCCCGCGGGTGGGCCAGATCCAGGCAGTGGAGGGGGCCGTGGTGCCGCCATTGAAGGGCGGCTGCGGGTCACCGAACTCCGGTGTGTCGGGCCAGCTGATGCCGCAGCTGACGGACGGCTTCAGGCCCAGCAGCATGCGGGAACGGCCCGGGGCCGACTGGGCCAGACGCACCTGGCTGCCCACCACGAGCCGGGCGGTTTCCAGGCCCGGATTGAGGCGGATCAGCTCGGCCACGCTCAGGCCATAGCGCTGGGCCAGCTTGAGCACCGTGTCGCCGAAGCGGACGACCCCGTCCCGCTCCACCGGCGGCGGGGTGGAGACCGGCGGGCTCTGGCGCTGGACGGAGGCGTCGAGGGAGGCGATGCGGCCAAGGCGCTCCTTGCCGCGGGACGGCACCACCAGCCAGTCGCCGTTGCCGAAGCGGTGGTCTTCATCGACGTCGTTGAGGCGGGCCAGGCGGCTCTCATCGAGATCGAGGGCGGAGGAGAGCTCCTCGATGGATACCGGACGGCGGACCTTGATCCAGACCCGGTCGGTGGCGGAAGGCAGGGAGGCCAGCAGGGTCTCGGTGGACACGGTGCTGGGGGAATCGTCAGCGAGAACGGCCACGAGCGGCACGACGGCCGGTGTGGAGAGGAGAAAGGGAAGAATCAAGCGGAAAGGCTTCATGCATTTCACATCCAGCGGACAAAACCCAGCAGAGAAGCCAACATCTGCGGGTCCGGCAGAGAGTAGCGCCATGAACCACAGGGGGCAAGGTTCCTCAGGCACAACGCGGTCCGGACATCGGGACCGTCCCGCCCAGGTCTCAGCTGTCGCTCGCTGCGGCAGGCCCGATCTGGCGCAGGGCTTCGAACAGCACGATGCCAACGGACACCGAGAGATTCAGGCTGCGGACGCCCCCCCGGTCCTCCCGGGCCCGGCAGGCCATGGGGATGGTGAGCCGGGCCTCGGCGGACGCCTGCAGGGCGTTCGGTAATCCGTCCGTCTCCCGTCCGAACAGCAGCCAGTCGTCGGGATGGAAGCGGAAGTCGGTGTAGGCCGTCTCCGCCTGGCTGCTGAGGGCCACCAGGCGGCCGCCCCGCCCCCGCCGCACCGTCTGGAAGCGCTCCAGGTCGCCGTGGCGGTGCAGCGACACCCAGGGCCAGTAATCCAGGCCGGCCCGGCGCAGGTGGCGATCGCTGATCGAGAAGCCCAGCGGTTCGATCAGATGCAGCTCGCAGCCGGTGGCGGCGCAGGTGCGCGCCACGTTGCCGGTGTTCGGCGGGATCTGGGGCTGGTAGAGCACGACGCGGGGCATCCGGGGTGCGATCAGAAGCCGGGGGGCACGGGCTGGCTCAGGGCCAGCAGGTCGATGGCCCGGCCCTGCAGGACCAGCCAGGCCGCCTCGCTGCGGGCCAGGAGGGTCTGCTGCATCGACCCGAGCCGATCCCGGAAGCGGGATCCGGCCGCCGTAGCCGGCACCACACCCCAGCCCGTCTCCTCACAGACCACCACCAGGGGTGCCGGGCAGGTGCCGAGGGCGCCGAGCAGTTCACCGCAGCGGAGCCCCCAGTCCGGCGGCTCCAGATCCAGGTGGGCGGCCACCCAGGTCCCGAGCGAATCGACCAGCCCCAGCTGCCCGTCCTGCAGACGTCCCAGCTCGGCGGCGAGCTCCCCGCCCACTTCCCTGCAGCCCCATTCGGGCGGACGCCGCAAGCGGTGCCGCCGCAGGCGCTCCTGCCAGGCCACGTCGCCGGGAAGCGAGGGCCCGGTGGCCAGGTAGATGACCGCCAGGCCGCTGACGCTTGCCAGGTGTTCGGCCCAGCGGCTCTTGCCGCCCCTTGAGGGCCCGCTGACCAGCGTCAGGCGGGGATGGCGCTGGACCCCGGCCGGGGGTTCAGCCGCCACCGTTCATGTTGCGCAGGGTGGCCACCGAGGACGGCGAGACGCGGTTGAGGTAACGGAAGATCCAGTACTTGAAGATCGTGGCCAGCACCACCGGGAAGGTGGCGATGAAGAGCATGACGAAGTTCTCCTGGGCCGGCAGTCCCAGATGGTGGGCAACCCCGTCGAGCAGCACCGTCCAGCCCTCCGGACTGTGGAAGCCCACGAAGATGTCGGTGAACAGGATGATGGCAAAGGCCTTGGCGCTGTCGCTCAGGCCATACACCATTTCGTCGATGAAGCCCCGCAGCACCTGGATGTCGCGCCGTCCGAGGATGGCCACCACCACGAAGCCGATGAAGCCGCAGACGTCGGCCAGGACGTTCTTGATGGCGTGGGTGCTCTCCTGGTCGGCCTCCTCCTTGAGCTCCTGGGCCCGCTTGGCCAGCTCCGTCTGCAGCTCTTCCCGGCTGGGCAGGGCCTTGCCGGACAGCAGGGCGTCGAATTCGATCTCCGCCTGATAGACGCGCAGCTTCTCGACGGCCCGCTCCTCCAGGTGCGGTTTCGGGTAGGTGAGGAAGCTGTTGTCGGGGGCGAACCGATCCACCAGGGGCGAGACCACGTAGGTGCGGCTCACCTGCTGCACCAGCACCGGCACCAGCACCAGCAGCAGCAGGATCCGCAGCGACACCAGGGTGGAATCGCGGCGGCGGCGGAAGCCCGCCACTACGCTGGCCTCCGCCTCCGGGTCCAGCTGCCGCCGCACCTGGTCGACCACGCTCACCAGGCTGCGGGGCAGCATCTCAGGGGTGCGGCTCAGGGCCGGCAGCTCCTCCCGGGCCACCGCGTAGCGGGCGGTGACCGTGTCGATCAGCTGGTACTGGCGCAGTTCCTGGCCGGAGAGCTCCTGGCGGTACGGGGCCAGCACGTCCCTGGACTGGCGGCAGACCTGCAGGGCGGCCCGGAAGCGGCGCAGCACCTGGGCCTGCATCGCCCGCGGGATGCTCAGCTCCAGTTCGGGACGCACCGGGCGGTCGTTGTAATGCTCCATCTCGATGCTCTGGATCAGCAGGGCGGCTTCGTAGCCGCGCTCAAGATCGGAGCTCAGGTCGAGGGAGCGGGCCCGCCCGAAGGTACCCATCCAGTTCGTCAGTCCCATGGGGAGGCGGGTCGCGGGGGAATCAACGGGAGAAGACCCACCAGGTGAGCATCGGCACCACGGTGCCCACCACCAGAAGGACGATGACCCAGGTGAAGGCGTTGCTGCTGGAGGTCTCCTCCCGGGTGGGGATGTTGCTGACGACCGCGGCGGCCTCCTCGACGACGGGTTCGCCGGGATCCTCGCCACCCTGAAGGACGGCGGTGAGGCGCTGCAGGGCGTCGATGGCGGCCTGGCGGTAACGGTCACCGCTGCGCAGCGGCTGGGCCATGGTGGTGGCGGCGGTGCTCTCCAGCAGCTCGTCGGGAAGCTGGCGGTCGAGGGGGGCCTGGGCGACGATCGCCGTGGAGCGGGTCTGGGTGTCGATCAGCAGCAGCAGCAGGGGATCGGGGCTGCTGCCGGCGGGGGGATCGGCCGACCAGCGCTCCACCAGCTGACCGGCCAGGGTGGAGAGGTCGAGGCCGTAGTCCAGCCGGCTGAGGGTGACCAGGCGGGCGTCGACCCGTTCGGCGGCGAAGGCCTGAAGCTGGCGTTCGATCTCGGCCTTGCCCGCCCGGCTGAGCACGTCGGCGCCGTCCAGAACGTGCTCGGCCGGGGGTCGGGCGGGGAGGTCCGTCGCCGACAGGGCCCTGACGGCGGCGACAGGAGCGGCCAGCACCAGGCCGAGGGCCAGCACCAGGGAGAGCAGGGACCGAAGCAGCCCGGACCGGCCGGTGGGGCCGGCGGGCGCTGCCGCCACCGGAGGCATCACTGAAGCCAAGGCCATCGTGCGAGACGCCACCAGTCTGCCGTTGCGGCCCCGTTCCGGCATCCTGAGGGCAGCCTCGGTGCCGGACACCACGATGACGATGTCCGCCCCAGCCCGCGTCGTTCTGGCCTGCGGCGCCACGGGCCTGGCCCTGGCCGTGCTCAACCAGATGACCGCCCCCAGCCTGGACCCTCCCCTGGAGCGGGCCTCGGTGCTGGCCAGCATCCTGGCCGTGCTCCTGCTGCTGGTGGCCCTGCTGTGGCAGCGGGTGGAGCCGGTGGCGCCGGAGCGGGTGCCGCTGGAGGGCCGCGAAGGGCTGCGGCTGGCGCCGGATCTGGAGGCGTCCCTGGCCGAGGAGCTGGGCTGGGGCAGCACCATGCTGCTGACGGCCACCCCGGCGGCGGTGGTGCTCCTCCACTGGCGCGGCCAGACCCTGCTGGAGCGAGGCGTGCTGGGCAGCGGCGACTTCCTCCCCGGGGCGATCTGCAGGCGCAGCATGGCCAACGACAAGGCCATCTCCCTGGTGGATCTGAAGCTCTACCCAGGCCGGGACGAGTTCAGCTGCTTCCCCACCGGGCTGCCGGCGGTGGTGGTTCAGCCCCTCGGCACCGAGGGGGTGCTGGTGCTGGGCGGCTGGTCGCCCCGCTGCTTCAGCCGCAGCGATCTGGTCTGGATCGAGGGCTGGGCCCGCAGGCTCACAGGCGAATTGGCTCGGGTTTCGGGCGCGGCGCCACCGGCCGAGGAGGTGTCGTCGACGGCGGCACCTGGAACTGGCTGAACACCCGACCGCCGGGGTTGGTGACCACCACGGCCCCCTTGTTCCCCAGCTGGCCCCGCAGCACGCTGCCGCGGGTGAGCTGGCGGCTGGCCGGCCGCTGCAGCAGCACCGAGCCATCGGCGGTGACCGCCTGGGTCTGCCAGTTCCAGGAGCAGCTGCGGGCCTCGAGGCTGGCGCCGTCCTGCTGCAGGAAGCAGCCCGAGGGGATCCGCACCAGATGCTGGCCGGCGTCCACCTGCAGGGCCTTGCCCCGGGCGCTGGCGCCGCCGGCCACGGCCGGGTCGCTGAACAGCACCGGCGGTCCGAGGTTGAACAGCTGCGTCCGGGTGTTGCCGACCAGTGAGGTGGCGGTGAGGGTCTGGAGCGGGCGGTTGGAGGCCGAGCCCGGCGGGCGGCGTTCCCCCAGCACCGGCCCGCGGGCGGTGAGGGCACCACTGCCGGGTTGCCAAAGCACCGAGGCCACCGTCACAAGGATCTGGGGGGCGCCGACGGGGTTGGCCCGGAAGGGATCGAAGGCCTGGGCCCAGCGCTGCAGCTGGGGCTTGCCCTGGAGCTCCAGGGTGTCCTTGTCGAGGCGGAACGTGGCCCGCTCGGCGGAGAGCCGGGTGTGGGGGTCGAACCCTTCCGGATGGCGGTCGATCTCCATCAGGTTGCGGGAGGGAAGCCAGCGCACCCGGGAGCCCTGGATCATCACCGGCTCCTTCCCGAGCCGCTGCAGCCGGATCCGCCCCTCCAGCAGGATCACGGCCCCGTCATTGATCACGGTGCCGGTGGAGGCCTCCACCCGGTAGGCCGGCTTGCCGTCGCTGTAGATCACGCCGCGGGGCTGCAGGGCCCGGGCGACGCGGCGGCGCAGGTCGTAGCGGGCCTCGGGGCTGGTGAGTTCCCAGTTGGGCCGGCCGAACACATCCTGCTGGCGCAGATCCAGGGAACGGAAGACAAAGGGGGTGGGCGCCGTCTCGCGGGCGACGTCGCTGCGGCCGCAGCCCGTGAGCAGCAGCACCAGCAGGGCCGACAGGCGCCAGCGTCGCGCGGGGAGAGGAAGCGTCAAAGGGGGGAATCCAGTTCCAGTCGGTGCATCACCGGTGTCGGTTCGGGCAAGGCCAGCTCAGTGGCCAGCTTCCCCCAGTGTCGGGCCGCCGTCCAGCCGGTGTCGGCCGCCAGCGCCGGCTGGGCCAGCTGCTTGAGCATGCGCCCGGAAAGATCCGGCAGCAGGGGGGCCAGCAGCACGGCCACCCAGCGGCTCGTTTCCAGCACGGCATAAAGGTCCTCGGCTACTCCGGCGCGCCCCTCCTCCGCCTTGATCGCCTTCCAGGGGGCGCGATCGTTCAGGAAGCCGTTGGCCGCCTCGGCCAGCTCCAGGATCGCGGCGGCCGCCGTGCGGAAATCCAGTGCTTCGAGGGCCCCGTCGACGGTCTCGCCGCAGGCCTGGCAGCGCAGGGCGAGAGGGTGGTCAGCGGCGGCAGCGGCTCCGGCCGGCGGCACGGCCCCGTCGAACCAGCGGCGCGCCATCGATGAGGTGCGGTTGAGCAGGTTGCCGATCGTGTTGGCCAGGTCGTTGTTGACCAGATCGCTGAAGCGCTGCTGCTGGAAATCGCCGTCATCGCCGAAGGGGATGTCCCGCAGCAGGTACCAGCGCACCGCATCGGCTCCGCAGCGCTCGAGCAGGACGTCGGGATCGAGCACGTTGCCCAAGGACTTGCCCATCTTCTGGCCCTCCCGGGTGAGGAATCCGTGGCCGAACACCTTCTCCGGCAGGGGCAGTCCGGCCGAGAGCAGCATCGCCGGCCAGTAGACGGCATGGAAACGCAGGATGTCCTTGCCGATCACATGCAGCTGGGCGGGCCAGCCGCGCTCCGCCAGCAGGCTCAGGTCGGCGGGATCGTCGGGTTCCAGCAGGGCCGAGAGGTAGCCCAGCAGGGCGTCGAACCACACATAGAAGGTGTGACCCTCGTAGCCGGGCACGGGGATGCCCCAGGGCAGATCAAGGCGGGAGATGGAGAAGTCCCGCAGGCCGCCGGCGACGAAGTTCTCCACCTCCCGGCGGCGGGAGCGCGGGGCGATGAAGCCGTCGCTCGCCACCAGCTGCTCAATCGGCTCCTGGTAACGAGAAAGGCGGAAGAAGAGATTGAGTTCGTCGCGCCATTCCAGGGGGCGCAGGTGGATCGGGCAGTGGGGCTCGGTGGCCGCCGGCGATTCCTCCTTGAACTCCTCGCAGGCCACGCAGTACCAGCCCTGCTGGCGCCCTTCGACCACATCGCCGCTGGCTTCGACCCGGGCGAAGAACTGCTCCACGATCGCCCGGTGGCGGGGATCGGTGGTCCGGATGAAGCGGTCGTTGCTGATGCCCCAGCGGCGCCAGAGGTCGCGGTACTCGCCACTGATGGCGTCGCAGTGGGCCTGGGGGGTTAGGTCGGCGGCCTCGGCCGAGCGCTGGATCTTCAGCCCATGCTCGTCGCAGCCGGTGATGAAGGTGACCCGTTCCCCCTGCAGCCGCCGGAAGCGGGCAATGCTGTCGCAGGCGAGGGTGGTGTAGGTGCTGCCCAGGTGGGCGCGGTCGTTGACGTAATAGAGGGGGGTGGTGAGGGTATAGGTCATCGGCAGGCGACGTCGGCCGGATCCGCCGGCGGCTGGAAGATTCCCCGTGACACCGCTGGGAACTGGCCCGGGGACCGGATCCTACCCATGGCCCCGGGATGGGATGCTGGCCCCCTGCCCCCGGCCCCTTCTCCCCGATGCGTACGGGTTTCGATCGCAGGGCCCAGGTGCTCGTGTGGGGCGGCGGCAGCGGTGGCATCGCCGCGGCGCTGCAGGCGGCCCGCTCCGGCGCCGACACCCTGCTGCTCACCCCCGGGCCCTGGCTGGGGGGAATGGTGAGCGCCGCCGGGGTGTGCGC
Organism: Cyanobium gracile PCC 6307; assembly: GCF_000316515.1. Classification (NCBI taxonomy): domain Bacteria; kingdom Bacillati; phylum Cyanobacteriota; class Cyanophyceae; order Synechococcales; family Prochlorococcaceae; genus Cyanobium; species Cyanobium gracile. The sequence goes on from NC_019675.1 coordinate 556,177, forward strand.
CCCGGATGGCAACGAGCTGAGCCCCTGGCAGAGCGGCCTGTGGGGGGCCCTGCTGCGGGCCCTGCAATGGATCGAGCCGGAGGGGCTGGATCAGAACTGGGTGAGCTGCTTCGGCTACCGCCCCGCCAGCGCCGAGCGCATCCTGCGCCGCTGGGTGGCCGCCGAGGAACGGCTGGAATGGTGGTCCTGCGTACGGCTGGAGGCGGTGGAGCGCGACGGCGACCGCATCAGCGCCGTGACCGTGCAGCACAGGGGCGTCCAGCGGCGCCTACTGCCGACGGTGGTGATCGATGGCAGCGACCGGGGCGAGCTCTATCCCCTGGCCGGGGCCCCCTTCCGCTTCGGCTGGGAGGCCAGGGAGCTGTGGCAGGAACCCAGCGCCCCCACGGCCGAGCGCATCGGGAACGACCCCTTCTTCCAGCGGCAGCCCATCCAGTCGCCCACCTGGGTGTGCCTGGGCCAGCTGGACGAATGGACGGGAGCGGGCGCCCCCGAGGCTGAAGCCTGGCGCCGCAGTCCTCCCGGCCTGCCGGAGCCGTTCGAGGCCGCCACCGACGCCTTCGGCCTGGAGCGCACCCTCACCTACGGCCGCCTGCCCGGGGGCCTGGTGATGCTGAACTGGCCCCTGCACGGCAACGACTGGCACCACGGCCTGGAGCGGGCCTTCCCCGAGCGGGTCGGCGGCGTCGCCGCCGCCGAGGCTGCAGGGGGCGAACTGCTGGCGGCGATGCGCGACCACAGCGAGGCCTTCGCCGCCGCTCTGCGCCAGGCCAGCGGCGGCTGGCTGGGGCCGGCTGAGGTGTTCCCCACACCGGAGGAAGCCGCCGTCGGACGGCTCAGCGGCTCTGGAGACCTGGCCCTGATGCCCTACTGGCGGGAGGGGCGCCGGCTGGTGGCCCGGGAGCTGGTGCTGGAGCAACACCTGCTGCCGCAGGGAAGCGGCGCCTGCATCGCCCCCCTCAGCTGCACCGCCGATGGCAGCCTCAGCACCATCGGGGTCGGCAACTACGCCAACGACCACCACTACCCCGGCGGCGACTGGCCCCTGGCCCCCAAGAGCTGCCGCTGGGGCGGTCGCTGGAGTGGCACGCCGTTCACCATCCCCTACGGCGCCCTGGTGAGTGTGGGGGTCACCAACCTGCTGGCGGCCGACAAGGGCTTCGGCGTCAGCCACATGGCGAATGGGGCCACGCGGCTCCAGCCCCTGGTGCTCAACATCGGCCAGGCCGCCGGACTGGCGGCCGCCCTTTGCGTGCGTGATGGAGTGGATCCGGCCGCCCTGCCGGTGCGCCGGCTGCAGGAGGCTCTGATCGGTGATCCGGTGGCCCCGGCGGCCGTGGTGCCGCTGTGGGACACCCCCTGGCACCACCCCCGCTGGCGCGAGCGGCAGCTTGAGGCTCTGGAGGCCCCGGAACGGATCGACCGCCATGGCCTGCTGGAGGAGAGCGCGGCGCTGGCGGCTCCGGCGGGCTGGGCACCGCCGCCGGAGCCCGGCGAGCGGCTCTGGCGAGGCGAGCTGGTGCCCGATGGCGAGGGCGGCTACGTGCTTCGCGGCGACGCGGGGGCCTGGCCGCTGATCACCCTGGAGCCGGCCCTGCACCACTGGCTGCTGGGTCTCGATCGCCCAACCTCTGTGGCCCTGGTCGGCTGCGCCAACCCCTGGGGCCCCTGGCTGAGGGTCTCGCGGCTCGTGTCGTGAAGCTGCTGCTGAGCGGTGCGGCCATCGCCCTCACCTTCGCGGCCTTCCTCCCTTACATCGTCTCGATCCGCTCGGGGCGGACCCGGCCCCATGTGTTCTCCTGGCTGATCTGGGGGGTCACCACCCTGCTGGTGTTCCTGGCCACCTTGGCCGGCGGGGGTGGGGTCGGGGCCTGGCCCACCGGGGTGTCGGCCCTGATCACCTTCCACATCGCCTGGCTGGCCCATGCCCATGGTGCCGACCGGGAGATCACCCCCAGCGACTGGCTGTTCCTGGCCGGCGCCGCTTCCGCCCTGCCCTTCTGGTTCCTCACTGCCGACCCACTCGGGGCGGTGGTGGTGCTCACGTTGGTGGATCTGCTGGGCTTCGGCCCCACCTTGCGGCGGGCCTACCGCCACCCCGAACAGGAACGGATCGGTTTCTTCAGCCTGTTCGTGCTGCGCAACCTGCTGGTGCTGCTCTCCCTGGAGCGGCTGACGCTCACCACGGCCCTGTTCCCGGCGACGGTGGGCCTGGCCTGCGTCGGGGTGGTGCTGCTGCTGCTGTGGCGGCGGCGGCGCTTACCGCGGACAGGCTGTCCGGGCTGAGATCGGCCAGGATGGGCTGGATCAGCGTCACTGCCCCATGGTTTCCGCCAACCCAGGATCCGCCCATCGGCCCCTGCCCGTGCTGCTTTCGGTGGCGGGTTCGGCACTGCTGCTGGCCGGCCTGCCCGCCCGGGCCCAGGGCCTCAACAACATGCGCGACCAGCTGATCATCCATTACTGCACCCTGGCGGTGAACGCCGACTTCTCCAAGGCGGGCAAGCCGGTGCCGCCGGGCCTGGCCAAGGACACCTGCACCTGCGTGGCCGAGCAGGTGAACGCCCGGGCAACGATCCCCCAGGCCGAAGCCATCTGCAAGCAGCAGGCCATGGGCAAGTACAACCTCAGTCCCTGAGCCCGCCGGCGTCAGCCCGCGGCCGTGAAGCGCAGCAGGTCCCGCAGGGAATCCACCTGCTGTAGCCGCACCAGCAGGGCGTCGCCGGGGGCGGGGTCGCCATGGCACTCCGCGGCCAGGTCCATGGCCAGATCCGGCAGGTGCACCAGGCCGAGGCGGTCCTGGGGCCGCAGCCAGCGCAGGAACACCCCCGGCCACTGATGCTGGTCCTGGGCCTCGAACCAAACCTGCTGCCAGTGGCGTTGGTCTTCGCGGGCGATCTGCAGGCCCTGGCGGATGGCCCCCTCCAGTTCGCCCAGCAGGGCACCCAGCTCGGCCTCCTCCAGCACCGGCTGCCCCTGCTGGTGGGCCAGCAGCTGGCGTTGCACCAGTAGGTCGTTGTAACGGCGGATCGGTGAGGTGGCCTGCACGTAGCAGGGCAGGCCCAGGGAAAAGTGGGGAGCCGGACTGGTGCCAAGCAGTCCCCGGCTGAGGCAGCGCTTGATGGCCGCGTGCCGCACCGGGCCGGCCGGTAGGGCCGCCAGCTCCGCTTCGGGGGGCAGCTCCGCCGCCAGTTGGCTTCGGTAGGGCAGAGCCAGGCCTTGCTCCTGGCCGAGGCCGGCGATCACCGCCCCGGCCAGGATCATGGCTTCGGCCACCAGCGTGCGCGCCGGCGAGGGTTCGGTGATCTCCAGCTGGGCCCCCAGCTCGTCACAGCGGATTCGCCCCTCGGGCTGATCCAGATCGAGGGCCCCACGGGCCAGCCGCCAGCGGCGCCGCCGCTCCATCAGGGCGTGGATCTCCTCGAGGTACCGCTCCTGGGGCGGGGCCAGCTCGATCAGCTCATCGGCATCGGCATAACTCAGCCGATAGGCGGGCCGCACCCAGCTGGACTCCAGCCCAAAGCCCGCCACCGCGCCGTCCTCGGTCAGCTCTACCCACAGGCTCAACGCAGCGCTGCGCTCGCCCATGCGCAGGCTCATCGGGCCGGTGCTGAGCACCTCGGGGAACATCGGCAGGGGGCCCCGGGCCAGGTACAGGCTGCTGGCGCGGCGCCGGGCTTCTTTATCGAGGGGGCTCTCCGGTGCCACCAGCCGGCCGGGATCGGCGATATGGATCCACAGCCGCGGCGCCCCGTCGGGGCCGTGCTCCAGGGAGAGACCGTCGTCGATGTCGCGGGTGTCCGCATCGTCGATGGTGACGGTGTGCAGGCCGGTGAGGTCGCGGCGGCGCTCGTCTCCGGGCTGGGGTGAGTCGGCCAGCTCCACCAGCCGCCGGGCCTCGGCCTCCAGCTCAGCGGAGAAACCCGCCTGCCAGGTGGTGTTCTCCAGCGAGGGGAGGTGGTGCCGCTCCCACTGGCCCAGGTCCACCAGCAGGTGCCGGATCGGCGCCGACTCCATCGCGCAGTGGGCCGCCTGCAGGACCCGGTGCAGGTCGTCGGGCAGGGGGCGGCTGGTGTCGCCGCTGGCCCACTCCCGCAACAGGGCCAGGTGCTGGCGCTGTTCGGCATCGAGCTGCTGCGGATCGATCGGGCGGCGCTGGCGCAGGGCGTCCTGCCACTGGCGCCGTCGCTGCTCGGCCAGCTGCTGACGGCGGGCTTCCCGCCGCAGCCGGCGCACATCCACCAGCGGCCGGGCCTCCACCTGCTGCTGGCGCCAGCGGAACAGGGTCTGGGGGCCCTGCAGCCACAGCCAGCAGGCGGCCCGCTGGACCGCGTCGCCGCCGTCTCCGATCAGGTCAACGAAGTCCCCCAGCTCAAGGGACGACGGGTCGTCCAGCAGCAACAGCCAGGCCGCCCCCAGCTCCCGGGGGCGGGGGGCGGCCTGCTGCAACGTCTCCGGACTCAGGCCCCAGGGGGGCTGGGACAGGCGGGAGGGAGGGGATTGATCGCCCGGAAGAGCGGCCAGCAGATCAACCTGCCGGACCCCCCGCTGGACGGCCTTGGCCTCGAAACCCACCTTGAGATCGAGGCGCGTGCCTTTCTCGGCCACCACGACCGCCAGCAGACAGCGGCTGTCGTCGTGGAGGCCGACCAGGTCACCCGCCGTGAACCGACGCGAGGCGGAGGGCAACTCAGCCTTCGGGGTTCACGAAGGGCAGCAGGGCCACGATCCGGGCCCGCTTGACGGCATTGGTGAGGTCGCGCTGCTGCTTGGCCGTCAGGCCGGTGAGGCGGCGGGGCAGGATCTTGCCGCGCTCGGTGATGAACTTCTTGAGCAGATCGACGTCCTTGTAGTCGATCGGATCACCGGGCTTGATCGGCGACAGGCGCTTCTTGAAGAAGGAACTGGACATGGGAACGGAGTGTGGGAACGAAAGGAGAAAACTGCCGCTGCAGGGGCCGCGGGAGGATCAGGCGATGGGATTCCGCAGGGAAACCAGCCTCACTTGATCTCCTTGTGGACGGTGGAGGCGTTGCAGTGGGGGCAGAACTTCTTGAGTTCGATCCGTTCGGTGGTGTTGCGGCGGTTCTTCTGGGTCGTGTAACGGGACACGCCAGGGGACCGCTTGGCGGGGTTGGACCGGCATTCGGTGCACTCGAGGGTGATCACCAGCCGGACGCCCTTGTTCTTGGCCATGGAAGGACGTTGCGCCGCGGATGCGTTGCAGAGAGACGATCCTGCACCATACCTCCCGATGGGGAGGGCCCTGATCGCTTCCTAATGTGGGCGGCTGCTGTGCACCCCACCGATGCTGGTTTCGCTCCAATGGCTCCGGGAGCTGGTCAGCGTGGAACCGGCCGCTCTCGAGCCTGCGCCTCTGGCGGAGCGCCTCTCGATCGCCGGTTTCGAGGTGGAGGCCATCGAGGATCTGGCGGCCCGGGCGGCCGGTGTGGTGGTGGGCCATGTGGTGCAGCGCGATCCCCACCCCAACGCCGACAAGCTCAGCGTCTGCCGGGTGGATGTGGGGGCTGGCGAGCCCCTTCAGATCGTTTGCGGCGCCCCTAATGTGCGCCAGGGCCTGCACGTGCCCGTGGCCCTGGTGGGCAGCACCCTGCCGGCGGTGGGGCTGACGATCAAACCGGCCGAACTGCGGGGGGTGGCCAGCAGCGGCATGATCTGCTCCCTGCGGGAGCTGGGCCTCGACGACGGCAGCGACGGCATTGCCGAACTCGACCAGCTGCTGGACAAGGTGCCCCCCCTGGGAACCCCCGTGGGCCCGCTGCTGGGCCTCGACGACCAGGTGCTGGAGCTGGCGATCACCGCCAACCGACCCGACGGCCTCTCGATGCGGGGGATCGCCCGCGAGGTGGCGGCCCTCAGCGGCGGCAGCACCACCTTCCCCGCCGCGGCCCCCGTTGTCGCGGCCCAGCCCCTGGCCGCCACGGCAGCCGACCGCGAGGCCATCGAGGCGGGCGGACTGTTCAGCCTCACCGCCCTCAGCGGCCTGAAGGTGGGTCCTTCCCCGGACTGGCTGCGCCAGCGGCTGGAGCGCGCCGGTGTGCGCCCCATCAACAACGTGGTGGACATCACCAACCTGGTGATGCTGGAAACGGGCCAGCCCCTGCACGCTTTCGATCGGGATCGCCTGGCGGCGCTCACGGGCGCCACGCCCGAGCCGGCCAGCATCGGCCTGCGCCAGGGCCGCAGCGGTGAAGCCTTCGTTTCCCTTGACGGCCAGGAGCGCACTCTGAGCGAGGAGGCCCTGGTGGTCACCTGCGCCGACCAGCCCATCGCCCTGGCCGGGGTGATGGGGGGCCTCGCCGAGGCCGTCACCGACAGCACCACGGCCATCTGGCTGGAGGCGGCGGTGTTCGCCCCCCAGGCCGTGCGCCGCTCCGCCCGCAGCGTCGGTCTGCGCACCGAAGCCTGCAGCCGCTTCGAGAAGGGCGTGCCGCGGGAGATCACCCTGGCCGCCGCCGACCGGGCCGTGGCCCTGCTGCGGGAGCTGGCCGGCGCCCGGGTCGAGGGGCGCTGGCTGCACCAGCTCCCGGCCTCTCCCCAGCCGCCCCTGCCCCTGCGCCGCGACGCCCTGCACAACCTGCTGGGTCCGGTGCTGGTGGAGGGCGAGGCCCAGGACCTGGACGACGAACGCATCACCGCCACCCTGGAAGCCCTCGGCTGCGTGCTGGAGGAGGACGAAGAAGGCTGGCAGGTGCGGGTGCCGCCCGAGCGCGCCATGGACCTCAAACGCGAGGTGGACCTGATCGAGGAGGTGGCCCGGCTGGTGGGCTACGACCATTTCGCCGCCCACCTGCCCGATCCCCTGATCCCCGGGGGGCTCGAGCCGGCCCAGCAGCTGGAGCGACGTCTGCGCCGCAGCCTCTGCGCCGCCGGCCTCCAGGAGATCGTCTCCCTGTCGCTGGTGGCGGCGGCGCCGGGCCGGGTGCCCCTGGCCAATCCGCTCCTGGCCGACTACGGCCACCTGCGCGACAACCTGCACCAGGAGCTGCTCCAGGCCGCCCGCCGCAACCTGCAGGCCTCCCTGGGTGGCTTCTGGGGCTTCGAGATCGGCCGGGTGTTCCCGGGTGGTGGGGCCAGCGGCGAAGAGCGCCATGGGGAACGCACCCTGCTGGTGGGGGTGATCGCCGGTGAGCGCCGCGCCGAACGCTGGCGCAGCTCCGGCAAGCCCGCCCCTCCGGACTACTTCCAGGCCCGCGGCGTGCTGCAGGCCGGTCTGGAGCCCCTGCGGCTGCCCCTGGAGGATCGCCCCCTGAGCGACGCCCCCTTGCTGCACCCCGGCCGCGCCGCCCAGCTGCTGGTGGAAGGCAAGCCCGCCGGCTGGTTCGCCCAGCTCCACCCCGCTGAAGCCGACGCCCTCGACCTGCCGGCGGCCACCTATGTGTTCCAGCTGGAGCTGGAGCCCCTGCTCAGCGCCGGCACCCGCCGCAACCGCTGGCAGCCCAGCTTCCGCCCCTACCCCACCGTGCCTGCCTCGGAGCGTGATCTGGCCCTTGTCGTTCCCACCAGCACCACGGCAGCAGACCTGCTGGCGGCGATCCGCAAGGCGGGCAAACCGCTGCTGGAGCAGGCCGAGCTGATCGACCGCTACGAGGGTGCCCAGGTGGAGGCCGGCCGCTGCAGCCAGGCCTTCCGCCTCCGCTACCGCGACAGCGCCCGCACCCTCACCGACGAGGAGGTGGAGGCGGCCCATGGACGGGTGCGCGACGCCCTGGAGCGCCGCTTCGGCGCCGAACAGCGCCGCTAGAGACGCTCCAGGGCCGCCAGGGCCTCCACGTGGCTGGTGTTGGGGAAGAAGTCGACGGGCTGCACCCAGTTCAGCCGGTAGACCCCTGAGCTGCACAGCTGGGCCAGGTCGCGGGCCAGGGCCGCCGGATCGCAGCTCACGTAGGCGATCCGCTCCGGTCGCGCCGCCAGGATCGCCGCGGTGGCGATCGGGTTCAGCCCCTTGCGGGGTGGATCCAGCACCAGGGCCTGCACTCCCTGCAGGCGCTCCTCCAGCACCTGGGGCACGTCGGCCTGCTCGAAGCTCGCCCGTCCCTCCAGCCCGTTGGCGGAGGCATTCAGCCGGGCCAGGGTCACCGAGCCCTGGTGCAGCTCCAGGCCGCTGACCTGCCAGCCGGCGGCGGCCAGGGGCAGGCTGTAGGTGCCGATGCCGCAGTAAGCATCGAGCAGGGAGCCGCCGGCGGGAGCCGGGCCCAGGGCCTCGATCACATCGGGCACCAGCCGTTCGGCCTGGCCGGTGTTGACCTGGAAGAAGGTGTCGGCGGCGATGCGGAACCGCAGGCCGGCGAAGCTCTCGTGGAGCCACTCCCGTCCACGGATCACCCGGGTCTCTTCGCCCATCAGGCGATTGGTGGGCAGGGGCTGGAGGTTGAGGCAGACACCCACCAGTTCTGGCCAGCGTTCGCACCAGGCGTCGGCCAGGGCCTCGAGGCCGGGCAGGTCGTCATGGCTGCTGATCAGGGTGATGAGCAACTCCCCGGTGGCCGCCCCCACCCGCAGGCCCAGGTGGCGCAGACCGGGACCCTCCACGGCCTCGGGGTCGTTGCCGTGGCGATCGATCGGCCAGTCGCTGGCTTCGATGTCGGCCTTGAGGGGGGCGATCAGGGCATCGATGCGCGGGTCGAGCACCGGGCAGCGGGCCATGTTGACGATCTGGTGCGAACCCCGGCGGTAGTAGCCGGCCCGCAGGCGGCCATCGGCCCGGCGCTCCAGCGGAATCAGGGCGCGGTTGCGGTAGCCCAGGGCCGGATCGGCCGCCAGCAGCGGCCGCACCGGGGCGCTCAGGCCGCCGATGCGCTGCAGGGCCTGCTCCAGGCTGCGCTGCTTCCAGGCGGCCTGGGCCCCGTCCGCCAGGGGCTGCAGGCTGCAGCCACCGCAGTTGTCGGCCAGGATGCAGGGGGGCCGGCGGCGGTTGGGCGAGGGCGCCAGCACCCGCTGCAGCTGACCCACCAGATGGCGCCGCGCCACCACCTGCAGCCGCACCTGCACGGTGTCCCCGGGGAGCGCGCCGCTGACGAACACCACCTGCCCGTCGTGGCGCCCCACCCCCTGCCCGTCATGGCCCAGGTCGGTGATCTCCAGCTCAAGCCTGTCGCCCACCGAGGCCATCTGGATTCCGCTGCACTGCTGCGACCCTATCGGGGGTCGTGCAAAGGGGCGTTACACCTTGCACCCGGAGCCCTGGCGGAGGCTTCGGGCTCGATAGGATTCGTCGGACTGTGGTCGCTGCTATGAGCGTCGTTCGCGATCTGATCCTCCAGGCCGATGATCAGCTCCGCTATCCCACCGGCGGCGAGCTGCGCACGATGGTGGAGTTCCTCAGCGGCGGGGCCCGCCGGCTGAGTGTCGTCAGGGTTCTGACCGACAACGAAAAGAAGATCATCGCCGAAGCGTCCAAACAGCTGTTCCTGCGCAAGCCGGACTACGTGGCCCCCGGCGGCAACGCCTTCGGCCAGAAGCAGCGGGCCCAGTGCCTGCGTGACTACAGCTGGTATCTGCGGCTGGTCACCTACGGCATCCTGGCCGGCAGCACCGAGCTGATCCAGCAGATCGGCGTGGTGGGTGCCCGCGAGATGTACAACAGTCTTGGCGTGCCCCTGCCCGGGATGGTGGAGGCGATGCGCACACTCAAGGAGGCAGCCCTGGTGCTCCTGGGTGGTGAGGAAGCCGCCCTCGCCGGCCCCTACTTCGATTACCTGATTCAGGGCCTGCAGACTTCCACCTGATCTGTTCATCCGTCCCATCCTGGTGTCTCAGCTGGGCTTAGGATGAGTCCAGGCCAAGACAGTTGGTCAGACTCTCGTCATCGCTCGTGACTCCTGCCCCGTCACTCTTCTGACGGGGTTTTTTCTTGCCTCCCGGATTGGGATCGACGTCCCTTAGGGCACGCGTCGACGACGATCTGATCAGGAGCTGGTGTAGCACCAGCTGTCTCCGATGGGACCCGCCTAGGGTCTACGCATGGGACCAGAGCCGGCCAGCCGCGACGCACTGACTCGCTGTGGCGCCGATGGCTTCATGGGATGGCCGTTCGCGATGTTGACTCCCAGCGGTACCCGTGGTTGCCAGGCCTGTCGCCTGGTCGACAAGGAGCCCTTCGCTTCTCGAAGAGACGGGTCCAACACCTGCTACGCAGCTATCCAGGATGAGACCCTTACCTGGTCCTGAACCTGCTCCCAGGCTGGATGGGCGAGACACGTGAACGGAAGCATGCTCGCCCCAGGCCCACAGGCCCTGGGGATGGATCTATCCAGCCGTCCTCGAGCGGCTTCTGCGGTCAATGACCGACTCGAGCCTTGATTGACTCGGCGTATCTGTGTCAAAGGCAGATACGCAGTGAATTGAAAGCTAGCTGGGATCTGCCTTTTCAACTTCTGTCCAACCCATGGACAGAACGACGGTCCACCACTCGCAACCCCTGGACATTCTCCGGCTTCGCGGCCAGATGATCGTCGAGCGCCCACGGCGTCGATGGGGATAGTCCCATCGGTGGTGACAGCTCAAATCGATGAAAAATCACGGTATCGCTGCACCCGCTCTGGTCCAGCTGTGAGACCTACAAATAGTCTCATCGGCAGAATCTGGGACTGGGGCGGCCCTGGCAACCGAATCCTTCGTCCTGGACGTCGCCTCTGTGTCGCATGACTAGACCAGCAAGGCGTCCCAGGTGGGACTGCTGGTCCACTCGCTGGGGGTCCGGCCGTTCGCCTCGGCGGCTCAGCGCTCGTTCGCGGCCCCCTGCCGGTAGAGCTCCTTGAGCAACTGGTAGGCCTCATTGAGGCGCCGCATCGCCTCCACCGAGCCTCCGGCATCGGGGTGGTGGCTCTGGGCCATCTCCCGGTAAGCCTCGCGGATCTGGGCCAGGGTCAGGCGCTGGCCGGGATCGGTGGGCAACTGCAACAGTCGCAGAGCCCCGTGCAGGGTCATGGTGTGCTCCAGGGTCTGGAAGGAGGTGCCCCGGCGGCGGCGCCGGAAACGGTGCACGAAGCGCCGGATCAGGGTGGGAATCCGCAGGCTCAGGGTCGAACCACTGAACGGGTCTTCCAACACCCCGGCGGTCACCATCACCCGCTCGAACGTCGGCGGTCCATCGCTCCAGCCGGGAACGAACTGCTGCATCACCTGGCAGGCCGCCGACCAGGTGAAGCTCCGGCCCTCGCTCTGGTCGGACTGGGGCCAGATCTCCTGGCCCAGCCAGAGCATGGCCGCCTCCAGCACTGCCGCCCCGGCCGGCGATCCATAGAGCGTGCGCCAGTGGTTGCCGGCCTCCTCCATCGCCTGCTCCACCACCTCGCTGCCGAGGGGCGGCAGGGGGGTCAGGGGCAGGGGCACGGCAGCCTGCGACACGGTCGGCCGCAGGCTGCGCTTGAGCACATCGGAGCGGCGCCGCACGAAGCCGGGCAGATCGATCCCCCCCCCCGAGGGCTGGGGGCGTGGGGCCTGCTCCTTCGGAGCTTCCCACTCGAATTCCGCCTGCAGGGTGTCCATCGCCCCCCGTCCCACCAGCACCAGGGCCCCCTGCTCCTCCAGGTCCTGCTGATCGTCGCCGTGGCGCTGGAGCGCCCGGCCATCCAGCACCAGACCATGGCCGCCACCGCGATCCCCGTCTCGATCCCCCTCACCCTCTCCCTCGCCGTCCCTGTCGTCGCCGGGGCCGAACAGATCGTCAAGCAGCCGTTCGAGCACATCGCCCCGGCTGCGGATGCCCCACTCCCGGCGCAGATGATCCAGGTGGGCCACCAGCTCCCGGGTGAGGTCGAGGCTGATGCGCTGGCGACCGTCATTCGACTTCTCAGCCACGGCAGCCCTCCGTCGGTGCTGGATTCGCGGGCATCGGACGGCTTTTCAGGGTCCCCGCTGGTCCCGCAGGAACTGCTGCTGGGCCTCCACGGCCTCCCGATAGCGATCCACCAGCGTCCCACCCCCAGCGGTGGTGCCCGAGCGGCTGCGCATCGGCGTGATCATCGGGGACGGGGCCAGGACGCTGCGGTTGGACGAGGGCAGCGGCGGCGGCGGCGTCAGCCAGCCAGGGGCCGGTGCCGGGCGGAGGATCTGGGACGGCGGCACCAGGGGACCGGTGCCGCCGACGGGTGCCGGGGCGACGGCGGCGGCCGGCGGCACGATGGTGACCGCCGGAGGAGCGACGGGCGGCGGGGACGGACGGACGGTGGCCCCGGCCCGGGCCAGCTCCAGCTGCCGCTCCCGTTCCTGGACCATGGCCAGCTGGCTGGCGCTCACCACGCTCAGCAGGTGGCCGGGGGTGGCATCGGCTGGGTAGACGAGGCTGACCCGCACGGGGTTCACGACTCCGGGCGTCAGGTCGATCGGGCCCAGGGACAGGCTCTGTCCCGAGCGCAGGCCCACATGCACCTCCCGCAGGCCGGCAGGGGTCTGGATCTGGATCGAACCCCGGAAGGCCGTGAACGGCTGGCCACCGATCAGGGTGGGGTGGCTCATCACCAGTTCGTAGGGGCCGCTGCCCTTGAGGTTCAGGTCGATGTCGAAGCGAACCCCGTAGGTGCCGACGTTGTCGAGGGAGGAATCGACCATGCGGCTGGTCAGGGCGTTGACCTGCACGTCCCGGGTACCGAAGTTGTGCCGGTCGGTGCTGGTGAAGGGCACGTGCAGCGGACCCTTGATGTCGAGGTCGTGGCTGATCGAGGCCTGGTAGGCATCGCCGAGGGCCACCCCGCCCACCCGGGAGAAGATGCGCCGGTTGTGGATGTCGTTGATCCGACTGAGGTAGACCCTTCCCGGGGCCAGCCGGCCCTCATCCAGCACGGCCAGCACTTCGTTGTAGGAGTCGCGCGCTTTGGCGGCCACCACCGCGATCTGGAAGGGGCCGTCGCTGCGGCCGCGCAGCAGGGCATTGGCGATGCCGAGGGCCGGCAGCTGGGTCTGGAAGAGAACGATGCGGCTGCGGGCCGGAATCGTGATCTCGTCGGTCAGGCGGCTGTCCAGCCGGCCGCGGAGCATCTGCACGGCGGTGGCGTCACCGGGGCCGGTGTTCCAGGGACGGGGACCCAAGGGCTTGACCCCCATCAGATTGTTGGCGAGGTACGGGGCCTCGAAGCTGTTACGCACCGCCCCCTTCTCAAAGCGGATGTGCACCGGACGCACGCCTGGATTGATCAGGATCGCGGCCAGGGTGAGCTCCGCCCGCCGGTCGCCGGGGGAGATGGAACGGCGGTTGGGGGGGAAGTACTTGTGGTGCAGGTGCATGCCGAACTCCCCGTTGAAGGTGTATTCGGCATTGCGCAGCGGTTGGCCTGTCTCGGCGGCGTAGGCATAGCCAGGCGCGGTGTTGATCAGGATCCCCGGCCCCTCGACCTCCTCGGGCTGGTTGGAGTGCAGCACCGGCACGTTGTTGAAGGTGCCGTTCAGCGGCCGGGCCTTCTGACCCGCCATCAGGGCCACATAGGCGTGGGTGGGCTGCGCCAGGACGAGGCCCAGACCCAGCGTCAGCCAGACACCGATGGGACCAATGGGGGAAACTGATCTCAAATTGCGACAGGCTGGTGGTGTGGGTGGCCAGAGGACGGTAAGGCGGGATGCGACCGTCCCAACCGATGGGGGGGTGCGTGGAACTGGGCAGCCCCGGATGGAACGACGGGCTCGCTAGAACGGACCCACTATGCAGATTTTGTCATGATTCCTCCCTTCGGGTACTGCTCCGGGTCGGAGTCCGGAGCCAGCGCCCTGCGGCGGTATCAGGAACGCAAGCTGCGCCTGCTCAGCTTCTGGCGCGATGGCATCGAGCGTCAGCTGGCTGCCATGAACGCCGCCATCAGCACCCTTGAGCAGCAGATGCACCGCGATCAGGGCGATCACCAGGGGTGAGTCCGCGGGCGTCCAGCTCCCGCCGCAGCTGCTCCAGCCCCTTGTGCAGCAAGCGTTTCACCGTCATCGGGCTGACATCCATCTGGCGCCCGAGACGGCGATAGCTCCAGCCCGCCAGAACCACCTGGCGCACCACCAGCTTGGTGCGGGGATCCAGCAGCTCCAGCAGCATCGCCGCCGACGGGCCCGGCTCCTCCCGGAGGCAAGGCTCGCTGGTCGTCTGGGACGCCACGGCCTCCAGAAAGCTGGGGTCATCCAGGTTGGCGGGCCTGGCCAGCAGCCGCTGCAGCTCCAGCCGTCGCCACTCCGCCGGGGTGACGCCCAGGGCGCCGCTGAGCAGGGTGATCGCCCGGCCGGGATCCTCCAGCAGGGAGGGGTGGCGGCTGAGTCGGTTGAACCGTTCCTGGAGCTCCGCCTGGCGCCGCGGCAGTCGCACCATCGGGGCCGCATCCCGCAGGTAGTGGAGGATGGCTCCGCGGATGTGGGGTCTGGCGAAGGCCTCAAATGGGGTGCGGCGTTCCTCCTTGTAGAGCTCAGCGGCCCGGATCAGCCCCAGCAGCCCCACCTGGAGCAGGTCCTCGAAGGATTCCCGGCTGCAACGGGCGTAGTGCAGGGCCAGGGGGCGGACCACGCCCCGGTACTGCTCCACACGCCGGTTGCGGCGGGCGGCGGCGGGGGGAAGGGTCTGGTGGCAGGAAGGGGAGGGGGCCATGGTCGTGGGGCCTGGACGTCGGCGATGTCGGGACAGCGGGGCGTGCCGTTGCGCCGATGACGGCTGGCGGTGCGCTCCTTTTCCAGAGAGGGCCAGGGGGCCCGAAACGCACAACCGTGAAAACACGGAAGTTTGCCGCTGGGCTCAGGAGCGGGGGGCGGCCACATTCTTCAGCAGGACCCAGGGGCCATGCCGTTCCAGCCAGCTCCTGTCGGAGCCCTCGGTGATCAGCAGGAAGCCGGCGAAGCCCAGGGCATTGACGCTGAAGCCGGCCCCGTGCTCCCGCACCCGACGCACGGTCAGGAACCAGTCGTCGTCGAAGAGCAGGTTGTAGGGGTGCAGGGGCTCGCTGTCTCGGCCCGGATCCCCCAGCTCCAGATCCCTGGCATGGGCGTGGTAGAGATCCGCCAGATCGGACCCGCCCAGGGGGTCGCTGCGCCGGCTCAGGCGGTAGGCCCAGCTCCAGGCGGGCTTCCCCGTCTCCAGCTGCTCCAGGAACAGCGGCGCCAGGGGGCAGCTGGGCTCACCTGGCCGGCGTGGCAGCAGCTGCAGATGACGATGGGGCTGGCTGGCGCCGGAGCGGGCGCCGCTGTTGAAGAACCACAGCCCGCCGGTGTCCCGGCCCACCTGCGCCACCGCCTGCCAGTCGGAGGCCTCGATCCAGCCGGCCTGGGGGCGCCAGTCCCGGGTGATCACCAGCAGGTGAGCCTCCTGCACCGGGTACTTGTTCAGCAGCAGCACGTGGGCGGGCTCCAGCAGCTCCACCTGCAGGGGCCTGTCCCAGGGCAGGAAGGGGTTGGGCCGGGGCCCACCCTGGCGCAGGTGTCGGGGCGTGGAGGAGAGCAGCTCGCGGACAACGAACGGCTCCATGCCGGGAACCGGCAGGATGCACGTATCAAGGGGCACCAGGGCTCCCTGGCGGCGGGCCCGCTCCGTTACCTCACGGGCCCGTTGCCAACAGCGCTCAGCTCGCACCGGCCTGCAGTCGGGCCAGGGAGGCGCCCCGGTAGTAGCGCCCGAGGATCTCGTTGTACCGCAGTCCCTGCTCCGCCAGATCCTGGGCGCCGTGCTGGCTCATGCTGGCCCCCAGATGGCCATGGGCCTCCTGGGTGATGCGGGTGGTGGCCGCGTAGAGGCTTTCGACGATGCCCCCCTGGTAGCTGAGGATCACCCCGGAGGTGCTGGCGGTGGCCTGGCGGGTGCGGGCGGTGACGCTGCCCAGGCCCCGGTAGGCCTGCCAGCGGGTGGTGTCGCCCAGATGCCAGTGGGCACTGGCCGGACGGGCCATGTGGGCCATGGCGTAGGACCGGGCCGCCACGGCCTGGGCCTTGAGGGCCTCCATGTTCCAGCTGCTGGGCATTTCCGCACCCACCACCGAACTGATGTAGCGCTCCAGGGAGACGTGGTTCACCAGCTGAAGGCCCTGGGATCCGCGCAGCACCCTCAGCCGGCCTTCGTAGGGACGGCCGTCCACCTGCAGGACGTGGTCGGACCCCGTCTCCATCCAGACCTCGGCCCGTCCGTCCATGGCCGCCGCCAGGTCGGGGGTGTCGGCGGGACCGCCCTCCTGGACGGGGCGCCCGTCCCGGTCGACCAGCCTCCAGACGCCGCTGGCGCCCAGCCGGGGGGAAGGGGAGGCGCCCAGCAGGGCCACCCGGATCTCGAGGGGGACCTCCGCGCCGGCCTCCGGCTCCACCAGGGCCGGGTCGGGATCGCTCAGGCTGGTGCGCTGGGCCTGCAGGGACGCCGCCGCCAGCAGATCCCTGTCCGGGGCTTCGCTGGCCCCGGTGTCCGTCTGGGAGACCTCCCGGGGCTGGGCGATCAGGGCTTCGAGGAGGTCGGGATCCGAGCGGGAGGCCCCCGCCGGGATCAGCTCCTGGGCAGCGAAACCGGCCCCCACTGCCACGACGGCCAGGGGGGCGGTGAGCAGGATCGGGTGGCGGCGACAACCCTGCAGCAGTCGCCGGCCGGTGGCGCGGAAAGCGACGATGGCGGCCGTGATGTGCCGGCTCACGGCGGAGATCCACAAAGGGTGCATGGATCATGCCGGAGAATCCGTCTCCGTCGCCGCCCGGCGCAGGACGGTCCCCCCATTGCACGGCGGCACAGCCGTGTCGTTCAGGGGGCCGCTTCGGCCCGCAGGTCGCGCTGCATCAGCTCCTGCACCGCCTGGCGGGCCTCCAGCTCCCCCGCCAGCAGGCGCACCACCTGCCCGCAGATGGGCAGTTGCCACCCCTCCCGCTCGGCCAGGGCCAGGGTGGCACGGGCGGTGCGGGGCCCCTCCACGGTGGCGCCGATGCGGCCGAGGGCGGTGGCCTCGTCGCAGCCCTCGGCCAGCAGGCTGCCGAAGCGGTAGTTACGGCTGAGGCTGCTGTTGGCCGTGGCCAGCAGGTCCCCCAGGCCCGCCAGCCCGTAGAGAGTGGTGGGCTGGCCGCCGAGAGCCTGGAGCACGACGGCGATCTCCGCCAGACCCCGGCACAGCAGGGAGGCCTTGGCGTTCGCCCCCAGGCCCAGCCCGTCACTGATGCCGGCGGCCAGGGCGATCACGTTCTTGAGGGCTCCCGCCGCCTCGGTGCCGATCGGATCGGCGTTCGTGTAGAGCCGCAGGTGCGGGGTCCGCAGCTGCTCCTGCAACCGGCGGGCCAGCGCGGGGTCGTCGCTGCTGAGCACGCTCGCCGCGGGCAGGCCCCGATCCAGCTCCTCGGCCAGATTCGGGCCGCTCATCACCGCCAGCGGCAGCGCTGGCAGGTGGCGCCGCCAGAGCTGGCTGGCGGTGCAGAGGCTGTCGAGGTCAATGCCCTTGCTGCAGCTCAGGAGCGGCAGGCCCTGCGGCCAGTGCCCCTGCAGGCCCAGGCCAAGGGGGGTGACCCCCACCATCGACACGGCCACCACGACCAGATCGCAGTCCTGCAGAAGGGCCGCCGGGTCTCCCCCATCCCGCCGCGACCAGCTGCGGAGCTGATGCCCCTGGCGCTCCCAGAGCCGCAGCAACGTGCCGCCCCAGGCACCCCGACCCAGCACGGTGATGCGCAGACTCATGGACCGACGCGCGGGGCAGATCCCCGGATGGCCCTGCCATCATGCGCCATCCCCCTGCCCGCCATGACGACCGCCACCCACCCCTGCTGGCACGACTGGGAGGGTCAGGCCCTGATCGTGGGTCCGGGGGGCATCGGCCGGGCGCTGGCGGCCGAGCTGGCCCGACGGGCGCCGGGCCTGCAGATCCGCAGCGCCGGCCGCCGCGGCGCGGACATCCCGCTCGATCTGGCCGATGACCCCAGCCTGGCCGCGCTGGCCGCCCGTGCCCCCGGCGAGCTCGCGCCGCTCCGGGTCGTGATCAACACCGCCGGGCTGCTGCACGACGGTCCCCTGCAACCGGAGAAGCGCCTCTCCCAGGTGAACCGCCAGGCCCTGGAGCGCAGCTTCGCCGTCAATGCCTTCGGCCCGCTGCTGCTGGCCCAGGCGATCGAGGCCGCCCTGCCTCGCGACCGGCCGGTGCACTTCGCCAGCCTTTCGGCCCGGGTGGGCAGCATCGGCGATAACCGCCTCGGCGGCTGGTACGCCTACCGGGCGGCGAAGGCGGCCCAGAACCAGCTGCTGCGCACCCTGGCGATCGAGTGGCAGCGCCGCCTCCCCCAGGCCTGCGTGACCCTGCTCCATCCCGGCACCACCGCTACCCCGCTCTCAGCCCCCTTCGGCCGCTCCGTGCCGCCCACGGCCCTGTTCAGCCCGGAGCGGGCCGCCGGCCACCTGCTCGATGTGCTGGAGGGCCAGACGCCTGCCGGCAGCGGCGCCTTCCTCGCCTGGGACGGCTCGCCGGTGCCCTGGTGAGGCCTTGGCTTGCGGGCGCCGCTCAGGCGGCGTGGCTGCGCAGGACGTCCAGGGGGATCACCTCCAAGGTGGAGAGGGCGGAGCTCTCCAGCCGTACGGGGGGGGCCATGCCGTCCTCATAGGCCTCCAGCCAGCGGGCGGCGCAGACGCACCAGTGATCCCCGGGGCGCAGGCCGGGGAAGTTGTAGGCCGGCATCGGCGTCGACAGGTCGTTGCCCTGGGCGCGGCTGTAGGTGAGAAACGGTTCGTTCACCACACAGCAGACCGTGTGCCGGCCGAGATCACCGGGATCGGCATGGCAGTAGCCGTCCCTGAACCATCCGGTGAGCGGCGCACACCCGCACTCCTGCAACGGTTCTCCCAGCACGTTGCGGCTTTCGGCAGGGGGCTGCGGGGCGGAGGCGACCAAGGCCGGGGCGGTGCAGGAACGGGGAGAGTCTGACGGAGGACTGGCACAAATTGCCCCCAGGAGGTTGACGAATTCCGGGGGAGAGGGGTTAAAGGTCTTTCAGCACGACCCCCTTCATGAGCTGGGATTTCACCGAGGATGCGGCCTTCCTGGCCCTCTGCGACGCCTACAAGGAAAGCGGTGAGCCCTCCGCCATGGAGTTTCTGGCCCATGGCGAGGGCGCCTTCCACTTCCAGGAGCTCACCCAGAACGCCGCGGGGGAAGGGATCGATTTGAGCGACTCCGACGCCCTCGACGCCTTTCAGCAGGACGTGATCGACAGCCTGGAGGAGCTCTGCAGCTGAGCCCCCAGGCCATGCGGTGGTCTGGCCGTCGTCAGCTGTAGAAGAAGGCGATCTCCTTGTCCTTGAGGCCCTCCCAGCCCGCTTCCCGCAGGCGCTGGTCGAGGGTGAGTCGATCCATGTGCTTGGCGCCGGTTCGGACGATGCGGTTGCGCATCGACTTCTTCACCCCGCTGCGGGCCCGGCGGCTCTCCAGCTCCATCACTTCGCCGTAGAGGGCGAGCATGGCGGCCGGGATCGGGGAACCGTCCAGATCCACGCCCGCCGCGATGGCGTCATCGACGCCGCCGGGTCCTGCGATGGCCATGGCCAGGGTTGCGAAAGGTGAGCAAAGCCTGCCATGGCCGGCCCCCAGGCGGTGTCGGAGGAGGGCTTCAGGCGCTGAAGTACCGGGCCTGGCTGTGGAGGGCCACCAGGGCAGTGGTGCTCTGCTCCGGCTCCAGCTGGTCGCTCTCGTCCATCGTCAGGCCGATGCGGTCGGCGCCCAGCCAGGCGAGCTGCTGGCGGGAGTCAGCCACGTTCGGGCAGGCGGGATAGCCGAAGGAGTAGCGGCTGCCCCGGTAGCGCTGGGCCAGCACGTCCCGGAGGGCCGTGGGCTCGTCGGCGGCGAATCCCATCTCCCGGCGGATGCGGGCATGGGTCCATTCGGCGAGCGCCTCGGCCATCTGGACCGCCAGACCGTGGAAGTAGAGGTAGTCGCTGTAGCGATCAGCCCGGAAGAGCTCCTGGGCGAAGCTGGTGGCCCCTTCGCCCATGGTGACGGCCTGCATCGGCAGCACGTCCGCGGGCCGCAGGGCGCCGTCCGGGCCGGCCTCCAGGTCGCGGTAGAAGTCGGCGATGCAGTAGCGGTTGCCGCTGCGCTGGCGCGGCAGGGCAAAACGCCCCAGCTCGCCGCCGCCGCCGGTGGCCGGTGCCCCGTCGGCCATCGCCGTCGGATCGAACACCACCAGCTCATTGCCGGCGCGGCCGCAGGGGAAGTAGCCGTAGGCCACCCGGGGGGTGAGCAGGCCCTCCCGGCGGCAGCGGCCGAGCCACTCCTGCAGCACCGGTTCCGCCTTCTCGGCGAGCATCGCCTCGTAGGCCTCCCGGCTCTGCTGCTGGGTCTTGCGCAGTTGCCACTGGCCGGCGAAGAGGGCGTTGCGATCCAGGTAGGCGAAGACGTCGTCAAGGTTGATCTCGGCCTCGGTGAGCACCCGGGTGCCCCAGAAGGGCGGTGCGATGGCCGGTTCTGCCGGCACCGCCGCGGAGCGGTCGTCGTTGCCGGCCGCCACCGTCCCAGCTGCCCCAGACCCGGCCGGCGCTGGGTCTTCCCCAGCCACCACGGTCGCCTCGTCCGGATCGGCCGCCGCCGCCACAGACGGGGGCTCAGCCAGCCCCAGGCCTTCGGGAGCGCCGTCGAGGAAACCCCGGTGGTCGTCCCAGCGGCCGGCCGCCTTGGCCTCCATCAGGGCATCCATGAACCGCAGGTCGGCGAAGGCGTCCCGGCCGTAAATCACCTGGCCCCGGTAGGCCTGGCGGCAGTCGCCATTGACGAAGCGCGGCGTCAGCGCCGCCCCGCCGAGGATGACGGGCACAGAGATGCCGACCTCATTGAAGGTTTCGAGGTTGTCCTTCATGAAGGCGGTGGATTTCACCAGCAGGCCGCTCATGGCGATGCAGTCGGCCCTGTGCTGCCGCTGGGCCTCGACGATCGCGTCGACGCTCTGCTTGATGCCCAGATTCACCACCTCATAGCCATTGTTGGTGAGGATGATGTCCACCAGGTTCTTGCCGATGTCATGAACGTCGCCCTTGACGGTGGCGATCAGAAACTTGCCCTTGCTGCTGGATTCGCCTTCCTGGCGCTCCATGTGCGGTTCGAGAAAGGCGACGGCCGCCTTCATGGTTTCGGCACTCTGCAGCACGAAAGGCAGCTGCATCTGCCCGGAGCCGAACAGTTCACCCACCACCTTCATGCCATCCAGCAGGAAGGTGTTGATGATCTTCAGCGGCGGATGCTCCGCCAGGGCCTCCTGCAGGGCGGCCTCCAGGCCGATGCGCTCGCCGTCGATGATGTGCTGCTTGAGCCGCTCCTCCAGCGGCAGATCGGCCAGCGAGGGCCCTGAGGCCCGGGCCTCCCTGGCGCTCACCCCCTCGAACTCGCTGGTCAGCAGGGTGAGGGGATCGTGGACGCAGATGCCGTCCTCGAAACGCCGCCGGTCGTGGATCAGATCGCGGCAGATCTGCTGGTGCTCCTCGCTGATCTTCGCCAGGGGGAGAATCTTCGCCGGGCTGACGATCGCCGCATCCATGCCCGCGGCGCAACAGTCGTGCAGGAAGACCGAATTCAGCACGATGCGGGCGGCCGGGGACAGCCCGAAGCTGACGTTGCTGACCCCCAGCACCACATGGACGCCGGGAAGGTCCTGGCGGATCCGGCGGATCGCCTCGATCGTGGCGGCCGCGTTGGCCCGGTCCTCCTCGATACCGGTGGAGATGGGCAGGGCGAGGGGGTCGTAGAAGATCTCGTGGGCCGGCAGGCCGAACTCGAGCGCATCCCGGTAGGCCCGCTGGGCGATGGCGAACTTGCGCTCGGCGGTGCGGGCCATGCCCTCCTCGTCGATCGTGCCCACGACCACGCCGGCGCCGTAGTCACGGGCCAGTTCGAGCACCTTGAAGAAGCGCTCGTCGCCGTCCTCGTAGTTGGTGGAGTTGAGAATGCACTTGCCGCCGGCCACCTTGAGGCCGGCCTCCATCTTCTGCCACTCGGTGGAGTCGAGCATCAGCGGCAGGTTGACGTTGGTGACCAGGCGGCTCACCAGATCGTTCATGTCCTTCACCCCGTTGCGCCCCACGTAGTCGACGTTCACATCGAGCACATGGGCGTTCTCCTTCACCTGGCCCCGGGCCACCGCCACCAGGCCATCCCAGTCCTCGGCATTGAGCAGTTCGCGCACCTTCTTCGAGCCGCTGGCATTGAGCCGCTCGCCGATGATCAGGAAGGAGTTGTCCTGGAAGTAGGGGGTGACGCCATAGATCGAGGCCACCGCTGGCTCGTAGTGGAGCGGCGGCCGCTCCAGCCGCTGCCGGGGCTGCCGCACCTCGCGGGGGGCGGGTTTCAGGCCGGAGGCGAGCTCCGCCAGGGCGCCGATGTGGGCGGGAGTGGTGCCGCAGCAGCCGCCGATCACCTGCACGCCGAGATCCTCGACGAAGTGCATCAGCTGCATCCGCATCTCGGTGGGGGTGAGCCGGTAGTGGGCTACGCCGCCGATGTTCTCCGGCAGCCCCGCATTGGGAATGCAGCTCACCACAAACGGACTGTGCTGGCTCAGGTAGCGGATGTGCTCCTTCATCTGCTCCGGGCCCGTGGCGCAGTTGAGGCCGAGCACGTCGATCGGGAAGGGCTCCAGGATCGCCACGACGGCGGCGATGTCGGAGCCGACCAGCATGGTGCCGGTGGTCTCCATGGTCACCGAGACCATCAGGGGCCGCCGTTCCCCGGCGGCGGCGAAGGCCTCCTCGATCCCCTGCAGGGCCGCCTTGATCTGCAGCACGTCCTGGCAGGTCTCGACAATGAACAGGTCGACGTCACCGGCAATCAGGCCGGCGGCCTGCTCGCGGAACGAGGCCTTCATCGTGTCGAAGTCGATGTGGCCGAGAGTGGGCAGTTTGGTGGTGGGCCCCATCGAGCCGGCCACGAACCGTGGCTTCTCCGGCGTGCTGTAGGCGGCGGCCATCTCGCGGGCGAGCTCGGCGGCCCGGCGGTTGATGGCGAAGGCCTGGTCCTCCAGTCCGTACTCGGCCAGCACGATCGAGGCGGCCCCGAACGTGTCGGTCTCGATCACGTCGCAACCCACCTCCAGGAACTGGCGATGCACCGCCTGGACCGCATCGGGCCGGGTGAACACCAGGTTCTCGTTGCAGCCCTCCAGGGCCGCACCACCGAAATCCTCGGCCGTCAGGTTCATCTCCTGCAGGGAGGTGCCCGTGGCGCCGTCGAAGACGAGCACCGGCCGGGTGGGACCGTGCAGCCAGTCGAGGAAGCCGATGCGGTCGGTGGGGTGGTGGATGGCGGCGGTGACGACCATCAGGCGTCGATGCGGATGCGGGTGACCCAGTGGTCATAGGAGGGATCGCGGCCCTCCGTGATCGCGGTGAGGCGGTCGCGCAGACGCTCCATCACGGGGCGGTGGCTGGAGAGGTCGGTGGATTCGATCCGGCGCACCGGGGTGACCCGGGCGGCGGTGCCGCTGAGGAACACCTCGTCGGCGATCATCAGCTCGGTCTTGTCGACGGCGCGCTCGAGCACGGGGATGTCCATGGAGCGCGCCAGCTCCATGATGCTGGCCCGGGTGATGCCCTCGAGGATGTCCTGATCGACCCCCGGGGTGATCAGCACGCCGTCCCGGACGATGAACAGGTTCATGCCGCTGGCCTCGCTCACCTTGCCGCGGCTGTTGAGCAGCAGGGCTTCATCGAAGCCGCTCTTGACCGCTTCCGTCTTGGCCAGGGAGCTGGTGATGTAGGCGCCGCTGATCTTGCCCCGCAGGGGCAGGGAGCGGTCCTCCTGGCGGCACCAGCTGCTGATCCGGCAGCTGACACCTTCGGGCGAGAGATAGTCGCCCATCTCGATGCCGTAGATGAGGAAGTCGGTCTGGATGTTGTGCAGGCGCGGGGCGATGCCGAGGTCGCTGGTGTAAACGAAGGGCCGCAGGTAGATCGGACAGGTGGGCCGGTTGGCCTGCAGAAAGGCATGGATAGCCTTGTGGATCGTCTCCTCCGGCAGTTCCGTCAGCAGCAGCCGGGCGCTCTGGCTGAGGCGGCGGGCATGGCGATCGGCGCGGAACAGCAGAATCTCGCTGGTGTCGGCGGGGTTGGGGAGGGCCCGCATGCCGCCGAAGGCGCCCGTGCCGTAATGCAGCGCATGGGTGGCCACCGAGAGGGTCGCCTCGGCAAAGGGGACGCATTGTCCGCCGAACCAGGCATAGGGCAGGAACTGGTGCATGGAAGGCGGTGGCGACGATGCGATCTTCTCATCGCGTTCGGCAGGATGGGGTGATGCATCGACTCGCGTCCATCGCCGGGGACAGGACGGAGGACGACGGCGGCCTCTTCGTGGAGCAGCCACCGGCGCCGGTGGTGCTGCTCAGCAGCGCCGACACGGATCTGCTGGCGGTGGCCCAGCTGCTCGCGGCCGAGCCGGAGCTGCTGCCGACCGCGCTGCGGGCCCTGAACCTCTCGGCCCTGCAGCACCCGGCGGTGATCGACCACTACGTGACCACCAGCCTGGCCAGCACCCGGCTGGTGGTGGTGCGGCTGCTGGGGGGTCGCGGCCACTGGAGTTACGGGCTGGAGTGTCTGCGGCAGTGGGCCGACGCCGCGGAAGGCCGCCAGCTGCTGGTGCTGGCCGGCACCGCCGAGGAGGAGCAGGCCCTGGCCTGCCTCGGCAGCCTCGACGGCCCCCTGGCGTCGGCCTGTGCCGCCTGCCTGCGGGAGGGGGGGCCGGCCAACCTGCGCCTGCTGCTGCGGACCCTGGCCGGCCTCCTGGCCGGCGAATCACCCGAGCCCCCCTGGCCCGCCCCGGCCGCCGACCCCCTCCCCCACGACTGGCGCGACGAGCCCGGTTCCCGGGTGGGGGTGATCCTCTACCGGGCCCTCTGGCAGGCGGGGGATCTGGCCCTGATGGAGGCGCTGCTGGCGGCTCTGCGCGGCCAGGGTCTGGCGCCGCGAGCCCTGTGGGTGAGCAGCCTGCGGGATGGGGCCGTACAGCGGGGGGTGGCCGATCTGCTGGCTCGCGAAGGGGCGGAGGCCGTGCTCTGCGGCACGGGCTTCGCGTCGGTGTCCTTCGAGGAGGCGGGGCTGGGGGCGCCCCTGTGGGAGCGGTTGGGGGTGCCGGTGCTGCAGGTGCTCTGCAGCGGCCGCAGCCGCGGGGTCTGGAGCGCCAGCAGCATCGGCCTGGCACCCCTGGATCTCAGCCTCCAGGTGGCCCTGCCGGAGCTGGACGGGCGCCTCACCACCCGGGTGGGGGCCTTCAAGGAATGGTGCGCCACCAGCGACAGCCTGGCCACGGCCCTGCACCGCTACGTGCCCGACCGGGGGCGCCTCGACTGGATCGCCCGCCTCACCGCCGCCTGGATCGACCTGCGCCGCACCCCGGCCGCCGGGCGCCGGGTGGCCCTGGTGCTGGCCAACTACCCCAACCGCAACAGCCGCCTGGCCAACGGCGTCGGCCTCGACACCCCGGCCAGCGCCGCCCTGATGCTGGGCTGGCTGGCGGAGGCCGGCTACGACCTGGGGGCGGCCGTGGATCTGCCGGCCGACGGCGATGTCCTCATCCACCGGCTGCTGGAGGGCCGCAGTAACGACCCGGAGAGCGGCCACCGCCCGCCCCTGGACCACCTGCCCCTCGCCACCTACCAGACCTGGTACGCCACCCTGCCGCCGGAGGGCCGCCAGCGGCTGGAGGCGGTCTGGGGGCCGCCCGATACCGACGCGGGCCTGGAGCCGGTGGCTCTGGCGGACGGGGTCATGGGCCCGGCGTTCCCGGTGCGCGGGCTGCGCTTCGGCCGGGTGCTCGTGCTGATCCAGCCCGAGCGCGGCTACGACCGGGATCCCAGCCTCAGCTACCACAGCCCCGATCTGCCCCCCACCCACGCCTACCTGGCCCAGTACCTCTGGCTTCGCCAGAGCTTCGAGGCCCAGGTGGTGGTCCACGTGGGCAAGCACGGCAACCTCGAATGGCTGCCCGGCAAGGGGCTGGGGCTGTCGCAGGACTGCTTCCCCGAGTGGGCCCTCGGCCCCCTGCCGCACCTCTACCCGTTCATCGTCAACGACCCGGGCGAAGGCAGCCAGGCCAAGCGCCGTGCCCAGGCCGTGATCCTCGACCACCTGACCCCGCCCCTGGGCCGGGCCGGGCTGCACGGGGATCTGCAGGGCCTGGAGGCCCTGCTGGATGAGTACTGGGAGGCGCGCCAGCTGGGCAGCGCCCGGGCCCCGCTGCTGCGGGAGCGACTGGGCCAGCGGCTGGAGGAGCTGCAGCTGCCCGTCACGGCCCTGCCGGATCTGGACGGCCAGCTGGAGGCGGCCGACGGCTACCTGTGCGAGCTCAAGGAGGCCCAGATCCGCCTCGGCCTGCACACCTTCGGCACCCTGCCGGCACCGGCGAAGCTGGCCGAACTGCTGCTGTGCCTCGCCCGTCCGCCCCAGGCGGGGGTGCCGGGGCTCACCCAGGCCCTGGCCCTCGATCTGGGCCTCGACCTCGACCCCTGGTCCGATCCGGAGGAGGCCCCCCTCTCCGCCGCCGACCGCGGCCGGCTCGCCGCCCTCAGGGGCAGCGGCCCCCAGCTGCGCCACATCGGCGACGGGGTGGCGCTGCTGGAGGCCCTCGCCCTGGGACTGGTGGAAGAGGAGCTGGGCGGAGCGCCCGGAACAACGGCGTCTGCACCGGAGACGCCCGAGCTGCCGGGGACGCCCGTGGCGCTGGGAGCCGCCACCGAACGGGCCCTCGGGCACCTGCGCCGGGCCCTGCTGCCGCCCCTGCTGGCCTGCGGCGCGGCGGAGCGGCAGTCCCTGCTCACCGGCCTGGCCGGCGGCCGCATCGCCGCCGGTCCCTCCGGGGCGCCGACCCGCGGGCGGCCGGACCTGCTGCCGACGGGGCGCAACTTCTACAGCGTTGACCTGCGCGGCCTGCCGACGGAGGCGGCCTGGGACCTGGGGCGGCGCAGCGCCGAGCTGCTGCTGCAGCTCCATCTCCAGGAGGAGGGCGAGGACCTGCGCACCCTGGCCCTGTCGGTGTGGGGGACCGCGACCATGCGCAACGGCGGTGAGGACATCGGCCAGGCCCTGGCCCTGATGGGGGTGCGCCCCGTCTGGGACGGACCCACCCGCCGGCTGGTGGACGTGGAGGTGATTCCCCTGCGCCTGCTCGGCCGGCCGCGGGTGGACGTGACCCTGCGCATCTCCGGCCTGTTCCGTGATGCGTTCCCCCAGCTGGTGGGCTGGTTCAACCGGGCCACCCGCCTGGTGGCCGGCCTCGACGAGGCCCCCGAAGACAACCCCCTGGCGGCCTCGGCCCGGCAGGAGGGCCATGGGGGTCGCATCTACGGATCAGCGCCCGGCGCCTACGGGGCCGGGCTGCAGGGCCTGATCGACAGCGGCCACTGGGAGGAACGCGGCGACCTGGGCGAAGCCTTCCTCAACTGGAGCGCCTGGCGCTACGACGGTGACCCCGTCGACGGGGCCAGCGGCGGCGCCATCGACGCCATGGCCGATCGCGCCGGCCTGGAACGGCGCCTGGCCCAGGTGCAGGTGGTGCTGCACAACCAGGACAACCGGGAGCATGACCTGCTCGATTCCGACGACTACTACCAGTTCCAGGGGGGCCTGAGCGCCGCCGCTGAGCGTCTCCAGGGCCGGGCCCCGGCCCTGTGGTTCGGCGACCATTCCCGCAGCCAGCGCCCCCGGCTGCACCGACTCGAGCGCGAGTTTGACAAGGTGCTGCGCTCCCGGCTGCTCAATCCCCGCTGGATCGCCGCCATGCAGGAGCACGGCTACAAGGGCGGCTTCGAGATGGCCGCCAGCCTCGATTACCTCTTCGCCTACGACGCCAGCACCGGGCGCGTCCCCGACTGGGGCTACGGCGCCATCAGTGCCGCCTGGCTGGAGGACGGGGCCGTGCGGGCGTTCCTGGGACGTGCCAACCCCTGGGCCCTGCGGGACATGGCCGAACGACTCCTGGAGGCGCACCATCGGGGCCTCTGGGACGGGGCCGATCCGGAGCGGCTGGAGAGGCTGCGGCAGCTGGTGCTGGAGAGCGAGAGCCTGGTGGAGCAGCGCTGAACCAGGCTCCAGGCGCCCCGGGGATCAGAGCTCCAGATCCCTCACCATGGAGCGGAACGGATCGGTGGTGCCCGGCTTGGCCGCCGCCTGGGAGCCGGCCGGCTGGCCCTGGGCCTCGGCCTCTTTCTGCTGCTTGGCCGCCGCCGGACCACCGGGCAGGTTGGTGGGGGTGACGGCCGCCCCCTTCATGCGCTGGCCGAGCTCGGCGGCGCTCATCTGCTGGGCGAAGGTCTTCTTGACGGGCTTGGGGATGCCGCCGGTGAGGTTGACCGATCCCTTCTCGGTGGGCTGGATGCCCGCCAGACCGGGGGTCATCTTCTCGACCCGGGCCTCCATCGAGGCCACCTCCGCCACCATCTCCTTCTCACCCGGGCTGTCGGCGTTGCCGGGGAAGGTGTGGCGGATCGTGTTCGACCGCTTCATGAACTTGACATCACCGAGGCTGCTGGAGGCCTCGGGATCGAGGAAGAAGGTCTCGGCCTTGGGTTTGGCCTTGGCGGCAGCCTCGGGCTTGCTCACCGAAGCGGCACGGGAACCGAACAGACGATCGAACAGACCCATCGACGCAAGGAGGAAGGTGTCAGCAAACCCTAGCGGCCGCGGAGCACCAGCCCATGGGTATCCGTACCACAACTCATCAGAAGGCCCCGGCGCTCCAGGTCGGCGGCGATCGCCTCGCACACCAGCGGCGTCGGCTGCCAGCGGCTCTGCATGCCGTAGTCGTACCAGACCTCGGCGCCGTCGAAGCCCAGATCCGCCGCCGCCGCGATCAGGCGCTGGTGGGGCAGCCGGTAGCGGGCGGGGTGGGCCAGCAGCACCAGACCCCCGGCCTCCCGGATCGCCGCCACCACCGCCTCGGCCCGCAGGGCCGCCCCCACGACGGCACTGCCCTGCAGGTAGGGGTGGAGGGAGGGGTGCTGCTCGGCGAAGCCCAGGCCGAGCACATGGACCAGGCAGCCCTCCAGCAGACAGCTGATCTCAACCCCGCGCCAGAGCGTGGGTATGGCCGTCCCCCGCCGGCGGTGGTCGTCCAGGGCGGCGCTGATGGCGCCATGGGCCGCCAGGCCGTGGTGGTCGGTGACGGCCAGGTGCTCCAGGCCGATGGCCACGGCCTCGGCCGCCAGATCCTCGGGGTGGAGGCTGCCGTCGCTGCAGATCGTGTGGCAGTGAAAGTTGAACCGCTCCGGGCAGCTGTCGGCCCGCACCTGGCGCAGCACCGGGGTGAGGGGATGGGCGAGAGCCTCAGGCCGCAGCACCGCCACTCTCCTGCTGGGCCAGCCGTTCGGCGCGCAGCCGCCGCCAGCGGGCATAGAACTGGATCGACGCGGCCATGAACACCACCAGGGCCACCAGGAACCAGGTGGCGGCGCCGGTGGGGAACTGGCCCTTGAAGACCACCAGCATCACCACCAGCAACAGCATCAGGGTGGGCAGTTCGTTGAGGGCCCGCAGCTGGCGGCCACTCCAGTTGCACGCGCCGCGCTGCAGCTGGCCCATCAGCCGGTAGCAGAGGTGGTGGTAGACGAGCAGGCCAGCCACGACGGCCAGCTTGGCGTGCATCCAGGCCTGCTTCAGCCAGAGGGGCTCCACCATCAGCAGACCCACGGCCATGGTCACGGCCACCACCATGCCCGGGGTGGTGATGATGTTGGCCAGGCGCCGCTCCATCAGGCCGTACTGCTCCTCGAAGGCCTGGCGCAGGGGCGGCTCCAGCTCGGCGGCCTCCCGGTGGTAGATGAACAGGCGCACCAGGTAGAACAGCCCGGCGAACCACACGACCACCCCGACGATGTGGAGGGTCTTGAACCAGAGGTAGGCCTCGGGGGGCCACGTCACGGCGAGGGTCAGGGGCAGGGACAGCGGCAGCGTCATGTCAGGGCCCGGGGGAGCGCGATGGGCGACGGACCGTCAAGTTAGACGCCGTGCTGCGGTTCATCGCCATGGGGTGGGCTGGGCTCAGCCTTCCCCCACCAGGCGGCAGCAGCGGCGGGCCACGGCGGCGCTGTAGGCCCGGTCCACGGGGCCCAGCCGCGGACTGATGGCGCCATCGCGGCAATCCACCACGATCCGCTCCCGCCGGCTCTCCTGGTCGCTGACCCGCAGCCGCAGCTGCCAGTGGTGCTTGGCGCTGCGGCTGATCTCGTCCCCGCAGACCGGGCCGACGCAGAGGCCCGGGGCGGCTGCCACGGGCGCCGGGACGAACGCCAGCAGCAGCAGGGCCAGCAGCAGGCCAGCCCAACCCCCCACACCCCAGGCCCGCACGGCTGGCCTCATCCCGCCAGCTCCAGGGGTTCCCCGTGGCGGGCGTCGGCCTCGTCGGCCCCGTCCATGGGGGGGTGGAAGTGCTCCCACACCTGGCGGGCCAGGGCCGGCCCCATGCCCGGGACGGCGGCGATCTGCTCGGGGCTGGCCAGCTGGATGGCGTCGATGGAGCGGAAGTGGGCCAGCAGGTCCTTGACCCGCTTGGGCCCCAGGCCGGCGATGTCGCTGAGCCGGGAGCGCTTCATCCGCTCGCCCCGCTGCTGGCGGTGGAAGCTGACGGCGAAGCGGTGGGCCTCGTCCCGCAGCCGCCGCAGCAGCACCACCCCCAGCTGGTCGGCCTCGGTGTCGAGGGGCTCGCCGGCACCGGGCAGGAACACCTCCTCCCGCTGCTTGGCCAGGGAGCAGACTGTCAGCTCCTCGTGCAGGTCTAGCTCCCGCAGGGCCTCCATCACCGCTGACAGCTGGCCTTTGCCGCCATCGATCATCACCACATCGGGCCAGTCGCTGAGGCCATCGGTGTGCAGGGCTGAGGCGCCGGCCCGGCGCAGGGCGGCCAGGTCGGCCCCCTCCGCCTTCGCCTGGGACCAGCGGCGGAATCGCCGCCGCATGATCTCCGCCATGGCCATGAAGTCGTCGGAGTGGCCGGCGCGGATGCTGCTGCTCTGGATCCGGTACTTGCGGTAGTGCTGCTTGGCCGGCAGGCCGTCGATGAACACCACCTGGGAGGCAACCGCGTCGCTGCCCTGGATGTGGCTGATGTCGTAGCCCTCGATCCGCCGCGGCGGCACCGGCAGCTCCAGCAGCTGGGCCAGGTCCTCGGTGGCCAGCAGCTGCTGCTCCGCCCCCCGCTGGGCCCGGGCCAGCTCGAAGCCGGCGTTGCGCTCCACCAGCTCGATCAGATCCGCCTTCTGGCGCCGCTGGGGCACGGCGAGCCGCACCTTGCGGCCCCGCCGTTCCGCCAGCCAGTCACCGATCAGCTCCTGCGCCGGCAGCGGGTGCTGCAGCAGCAGCTCCGGCGGGATCTCCACCGGCTCCACCTGGCTGTAGTGCTCCTCGACCACCCGCTGCAGCACCTCCGCCGGGGTGGCGATCGCCGCGTCGGCGGTGTAGCCCAGCCGCCCCACCAGCTTGCCGGCGCGCATCTGGAAGATCTGCACGGCCGCCACGCGATCATCTGCCGCCAGGGCGATCACATCGCGGCTGATGGAACTGTCCCCCAGGCTCATCTTCTGGTCGGCGGTGAGCAGGTCGAGGCCCTGCAGCTGGTCGCGAACCCGGGCGGCGGCCTCGAAATCCAGCCGTTCGGCATAGCGCTCCATCTGCTGCCGCAGGAGATCCAGCAGTTCATCGTTGCGGCCCTGGAACACCATCGCCACCTTGCGCAGGATGCGGTGGTAGTCCTCGGAGCCGATCTTCTCCTGGCAGACCCCGGGGCAGCGGCCGATGTCGTAGTTGAGGCAGGTGCGGTCGCGGTAGAGGGGCTGGGGACGCTGGCGAAGCGGGAACACCCGCTTCACCACGGCCAGGGTGCGGCGCAGCAGGCCCACATCCACATAGGGCCCGTAGAAACGGTCGAGGGGACTGCGCATCCGGCGGCGGCGGGTGATGAAGATGCGCGGGTAGGCCTCGCTCCAGGTGATGCAGAGGTAGGGGTACTTCTTGTCGTCCTTGAGCAGAACGTTGAAGTGGGGCTGGTGGTTCTTGATCAGGTTCGACTCGAGCGCCAGCGCCTCCGCCTCGCTGTCGGTGACGATGAACTCGATCTCGCAGACCTGGCGCACCATCAGGGCGATGCGCGGGCTGATGTCGTGGGAATCGCGGAAGTAGCTGCGCACCCGGGCCCGCAGGCTCTTCGACTTGCCGATGTAGAGGATGCGGTCGCTCGCATCCCGCATCAGGTAACAGCCGGGCTCCGCCGGTAATTCCCGCAGCCGGGCCGAGAGCCGCTCGCGCTGGAGCAGCAGCGGCCCGACGACGTCACCGCCCGGAGTGCCTCCCGGAGGCGCAACCGGCTCAGCCATGGTCCGGCCTCAACCGCCGTACTGCCAGCCCGTGGCGGCTAGTTCCAGGGCGGCGGCGTCGCGGTGCAGGGTCGCCGACTTCACCTCCCCCACGAAGACGGTGTGGTCGCCATGGGCGACCTGGCCCACCAGGGTGCACTCCACCGCCCCGAGGGCGTCATCGAGCACCGGCAGGCCGAGGGGGCCGAGGTGGAACGGGGCGGCATCGAACCGTCCACCCACCCCTTTCTGGGGTTTGAAGAACACCGCCGCCAGGTCCTTCTGGTCGGCGGACAGCACGTTCAGGCAGAAGCGCCCGCTGCGCTGGATCATGCCGTTGCTGGTGGAGTCGGCCCGCACCGCCATCACCACCAGGGGGGGTTCGAAGGAGCCCTGGGTGACCCAGCTGGCGGTGAAGCCGTTGACCTCCTCGCCCTCGGCTACCCCGCAGATGAACACACCGTGGGGGATCTTGCGCAGGAGCGTCTTCTTGGCGGCCGCGTCCAGGGCAACGTCGGTCATGGGGTGGGCGGCAGGGATCGTTGGACTCTAGGAACCCGTCCGGGCCGGTTACCCCGCCCGGGCCTGTCTCCATAGGCTGGGGCGATGCGAGCGCTCTATCCCGGCAGTTTCGATCCCCTCACCCTGGGCCACCTTGACCTGATCGAGCGGGCGGCCGGCCTCTTCGACGGGGTCGTGGTGGCGGTGCTGATGAACCCCTCCAAACAACCCGCCTTCCCCCTGGAGCGGCGGCTGGAGCAGATCCGCCTGGCCACCGAGGGGATCGCCGGCATCGAGGTGGGCCATTTCGACGGCCTCACCGTGACCTACGCCCAGAGCTGCCGCGCTCAGGTGATCCTACGGGGCCTGCGCGCGATGAGCGACTTCGAGTTCGAGTTGCAGATCGCACACACCAACCGGACCCTGGCCCCCCGGGTCGAGACCCTGTTCATGGCCACCGCAGCGCACCACAGCTTTCTCAGCAGCTCGGTGGTGAAGGAGGTGGCCCGCTTCGGCGGGGACGTGGGTCACATGGTCCCGCCGGGAGTGGCGATTGACCTGGAGAGGCTCTTTAATCGACAGGCAGCTCCCGGAACCCGATATGGCTGAGGTCCGATTCACCGTTCTCGATCAGCTGGACCAGCTGGAGGACATCGTTCTCGACGGCAGCCGGATCCCCTTCAGCGGTGGCCGTCTGGTGAACGAGCAGGACGCCATCGAGATGATGGACGCGCTGCGGGAGGCCCTGCCCGGGCAGATCTCCCAGGCCGAGGACCTGATCCGCCAGCGGGAGGGCTTCATCGAGAAGGCCCGGGTGCAGGCTGAGGAGATCGTCACCCAGGCGCGGCGCGAGCGGGAGCAGCTGATCAACGCCGCCGCCATCCGCCAGGAGGCGGAGCGCCAGGTGACGGAACAGCGGGAACTGGCCCGCCAGCAGTGCGAGCAGATGGTGCTGCAGGCCCGCCAGCAGGTGGCCCAGACCGAACAGGAGCACCAGGCCCGGATGGCCCAGTTCGAGCAGCAGTTCGCCGGCCGCCGGCAGCAGCTGGAGCAGGAGGCCCAGCAGCGGCGCCAGCAGCTGGAGCAGGAGGCGGCGGAGCGCAACCGCCAGCTGCTTGAGCAGCACGAGCGCAGCCGGGCCCAGGCCCTGCAGGAACTGGAGGGCATCCGCCAGGAAGGGCTGCGCATCCAGCGGGATAGCCAGGCCGAGGCCGAGCGGCTCCATGCCGACGCGCTCCAGTTCCGCCAGCAGACCCAGCAGCAGTGCGATGCCCTGATCGCCCGCAGCCGCCAGGAGGCGGCCACCATCCAGGAGGGCGCCAACCGTTACGCCGAGCAGGTGCTGGGGGAGCTGGAAGTGCGCCTCAAGGAGCTCAGCCAGGTGGTGCTCGGCGGCAGGCGGGAGCTGGTGCGGCTGCAGGCCCAGGAGACCCAGGCCGCCAGTCGTCCGCCGGAAGCCCCCATTCCCCTGGAGAATGCCACCGTGGATCGGGCCCGACGGGCCGCAGGACGTCTGCGGCGGGCCGCCAGCCGGGGGCTCGCCAGTTGAGGCAGGCGCCTCAGAGCCTGCTCAGATCGCCGATGGGCAGGCCCCCACGGCCTGCACCTCCCGCAGCACGCGGCCGATGGTGGTGTTCGGAGCCCCGGCTCCGGCGGACACGGCACTGACGTAACGGGGGCCATCCGGCGTCTGGAGCACGCCGCTGATTGAGCGCACGCCGGTGAGGGTGCCTGTCTTGGCGAAGAGACGGCCATCGAGGCTGGTGCCCTTGTAAAGATTGCGCAGGGTGCCGCGGCGACCGGCGATGGCCATCGAGCTGATGTAGTCCCTCGCATAGGGGTGATGGTCCATGCGCAGCAGCAGGGCCACCAGAAAGCGGCTGGTCACCCGGTTGGCGCGGTCGAGGCCACTCCCGTCAGCCACCCTGACCCCTTCCATGGGCAGGCCCTGTTCGCCCAGCCAGATCGTGTTCAGGCGGCTGGCCTCGGCCACGTCCCAGGTGCCGGCCGCCTGGCGCAGCAGCACCTCGGCGGTGAAGTTGTGGCTTTCGGTGTTGGCCAGGCTCAGCAGGCCGTGCATGGAGGTGGAGGGTTCCTCGTGGATCAGCACGGCATCGGCGGGCAGGGGCTGGCGAGCGGACACCAGGGTCAGCTGCAGGGGC
The DNA here is from genome assembly GCF_000316515.1 of Cyanobium gracile PCC 6307. NCBI lineage: Bacteria > Bacillati > Cyanobacteriota > Cyanophyceae > Synechococcales > Prochlorococcaceae > Cyanobium > Cyanobium gracile. The sequence continues at coordinate 591,075 of NC_019675.1, forward strand.
GACCCTCCGCCCTGGTTCATGGCGCGGCGCAGCAGGGTCTGCAGCCGGGAGGGGGGATTGCTCACCGCATCGTCAATGGCGTTGCTGGTGATCGCCAGCCGGGTGATCGGAGCGCCGTAGGCGTAGGCCCGGTCGGCCACATGCCAGCCACTGGGCCACCAGTTCTGGGAGGCTTCCTCCGCCAGTTCCAGCCGCACCGGACCGCCACCCTCAGGCGAGTTGGCGCCGGCGGCCATGGCCAGCTGGGCGAAACGCTGCAGCTGGGGCAGGGCCAGGTCGGGATCCCCCTGTCCCGTGAGCCGCAGGGTGCCGTTCTGAAGCCGCCACAGCTGGGTGCTGAGCCGGTAGTCGGGGCCGAGGCGATCGAGGGCGAAGGCGCTGCTGACCAGCTTCTGGTTGGAGGCCGGCACGCGGGGCTGGCGCCCGTTGACGTCGGCCAGCAGCCGACCGCTGCCGTCGGCGACGCTGACGCTCCAACGGGAGCGCTCCTCGCCCAGCACCTGGGCCACCTGGCGCTGCAGGCTGGGGCAGCTGACCTCGCGGGCCAGCCGCGGCATGCCCACCGGGGGCGGAGCCGGCGGCAGGGCCGCCATCGGCAGGGGCCGCTGGCTGCGGGGCGAGGGCAGGGCCGGCGCGTTCTGGGCCCGGGCCGCCAGGCCCGCCGATCCGGTGCCGGCGGCGACCAGCAGCAGAGTCACCAGCCTCAGGGGATGGCGGTGGCGGCGGTGGCCGGGGCGGGCGGACGCGGTCATGTCAGGAGGTTCCGAGTTTCAGGCCCGTCACGGTGCCGTTGAAGCGGTAGTTGGTGCCCTCCAGCTCCACCGGGGCGCCGATCTTGATCGTCTGGTTGCCGAAGACCACCCCACCGGCGGTGCGGCGCCCCTGGCCCTCCAGTACGAAACGACCATCGAAGGTGCTGAAGGTCTTCTGGTTGGGATCGGGGGCGCTCACCACCTTCCCGTCGGGGGTGAGGGTGGAGATGATCCGGTCGAAAGGGAGGATCTGCTTGACCGCCACGCTGCCGTGGGGCTGGTTGCGGATCACGATCGCCACCTTGCCCTCGGCCCGGGCCTGCTCCAGCAGTTCCAGGGGGGCGGCGGCGGGGGCACCGCGCACGTCCACCATCACGGTGACGGGCTCGAGAGCGCCGGTGGCCTGGGCCACCGCCCCGCTCAGCCGGGGGCTCCAGATCACGCCCCCGATCGCCAGCAGGGCGGCGGCGGCGGCGCCGACGTCGACGAGGCTGAGGGAACGGGGCCGGGGCGACTCGCTGGGCATGGGCATGGGAAAGCCCGCGAAGTGTACGCAGCCTTTCCGGGATGCACCAGCCGCGCCAACCGGGGACCCTTCGATCCGCCGCCTCAGTTCTGCAGGTCCTCGATCATCTGGCCCAGGGCCCGCAGGTTGCCGCCCAGACCCGCCTCCTGGCGGCCGCTGAGGGCCAGATCCTGCTGCTCCGCATCGGGCTTCTGCTCAAAGCTCCCCGCCAACCGGAAGCCGTCGGGGTCGAGCCGGTAGAGCTCCCAGTCGCCCGGGTAGGCGATGCGCAGGGCCCGGTCGGCCTTGGGCAGCAGGGCATAGGCGGCCCGCCAGCCGGCCAGAAAGCCGCGGCGCCGCTGGCGCGCCACGCTGCCGATGCCCACGGCGGCATCCTCCAGGGCCGGATTGACGAGCACCACCGCGTCCCCGTGGCGGCCGCACACCTCCTCCACCAGCTCGTATTCGGCCTGGCTCGCCCCCACCAGCAGCAGCACGCCGCTGGAGGGTTCCTCCTGCTGGCGACGCCGCTGGTCGGAAAAACTGCCGATCTGCTCGGCCAGGTCCGGCGCATCCCGGCGGGCCAGGGCGGTGGCGCCGGCATCCGGAAACAGCAGCCGCACCGCGGGCCGCTCCGCCATCAGCCCTTCAAGCAGCCGCAGCACCACGGGCATCAGGCGCAGCCCTTCGAAACGGAACTCCACGGTCCAGCGCCCCCCCGATCCGGCCGCCAGGGCCGCCTGCAGGGCCTGGAGGGCTTCGGCTTCGGCGGTGCGCAGGTCGGCGGGCAGCATCGGCGGGCGGCAGGGCTGATCGGACCCTACCCAGGCGCTTCCGCCACGCTGCGGCGGGCCTGCTCCAGGGCCGCCGGCAGGCCGGCCAGATCCCCTGGGCTGACCCATGGGCCCAGGCTGATCCGCAGGCCGCTGGTCGCCTCGGTGGGGTCGTATCCCATCGCCAGCAGCACCGCACTGGTGCCCGCCGTACCCGCAGCGGCCCCAGCGCTGGCGCAGGCCGATCCACTGCTCACGGCGTAGCCCCGGCGGGCCAGCTCCCGCACCAGCCGCCGACCGCCCAGCGGCCGCCCGTCCGGCCCGTCCACCAGGAGGCTGATGTGGTGCGGCAGGCGCCCGGCGGGGTCGTCCGGCTCCGGGCCGCTCAGCCGCACGCCCTCCAGCCGCCGCAGGTCGGCCAGCAGCTGATCCCGCAGCGACGCCAGCGGATCGCCGCCGCCGTGGGCCGCCAGCCGCCGGTCGGCCAGCTCGAGGGCCGAGGCGAAGCCGGCCACCAGGGCCACCGGTTCGGTGCCGCCGCGACGCCCCCCCTCCTGGGCCCCGCCGATCAGGGGCTCGAGCCGGACGCCGCGCCGCACTAACAGGGCCCCCACGCCGCGGGGACCCTGCAGCTTGTGGGCCGCGCAGCTGAGCAGGTCCACCGGCAACCGGCTGAAATCGACCGGGCGGTGCCCCACCACCTGCACCGCATCGACGTGGAAGCGCACGCCCGCCTGCCGGCACAGCGCACCGATCGCTTCGATCGGCTGCAGGGTGCCGACCTCGCTCTGGCCCCAGAGCACCGACACCAGCCGGGTCGGCGGCGTCAGCAGGCGCTGCAGGGCCTCCAGATCGACCACGCCGCGCCGGTCCACCGGCAGGAGCTGCACCTCCCAGCCCCGGCGCGCCAACGCGGCGGCGGCGGCATAGCTGGCGGGGTGTTCCACCGCCGAGAGCAGCACCCGACCCGGCTCCAGCGCTCCGGCGGAGCCCACCAGGGCGGTGTGGATCGCTTCGCTCCCCCCGGAGACGAACAGCAGTTCATCGCCGCCGCAGCCGAGCCGGGCGGCGAGGGCCTGGCGATCACGCTCCAGGCGTTCCGCCGCCGCCAGGCCGGGGCCATGGAGGCTGGAGGGGTTGGCCCAGGCCTCCCGGTGGGCACTTGCCATGGCCTCCAGCACCGGCGCTGCCGGGGGGGCGGTGGCGCAGGCATCGAGGTAGACCTCAGGTGGCGGCGGAGACATCGCGGGAGAGGCGGCCCCGGGTGCGGGATTCCAGGGATTCGCCCGCCAGGGCCACCAGGTCGTCGAGGGAGCGACCCTCCAGCAGGGCCGTGACGCGGGCTCGGGCTTCGGCGCTGGGGCAGGCCTCCGGCCGCAGGCAGCCGTTGACGCAGGCGGTGGCGCAATCGATGGTGCTGGACGGCGCTGCCACCGCCAGGGCGGGAGGCTGCGCCCCGTCCTCGCCGAACAGCGACGGGGCCACGACCCCGTCGAACACCGCCTCCGCCGGACCGGTCATGAACACGTGGCCGCTGGCCTTGTCCCAATGGATCTCCAGGGGCCCCCCCGGCAGATCGAGCCGGGCGTGGCGGGCGGCCAGCCCGAGCCGATGGCAGGCCACCAGGGTGGCGCAGGCGCCCGTTCCGCAGGCCAGGGTGGGCCCCGCCCCCCGCTCCCAGACCCGCATCACCAGATGGTCGGGGGCGAGCACCTGGACGAAGTGGACGTTGGTGCGGGCCGGAAAGGCCCCGTGCAACTCAAGGGCGGCGCCGAGGCCCTCCAGATCGATCGCCGCCACGTCGGCGACGGGCACGACGGCGTGGGGGTTGCCCATGCCGGCGGCCGCCACCGCCAGGCGCTGGCCCAGCACCTCCAGCTCACCCACCGGCAGCCCCTGCTCCCCCACGGCCAGGGTGGTGGGCACGCTCTCGGGGGTCAGGAACGGCGGGCCCATGTCGACGCGAATGCGACCGTCCTCGGCCAGGGCCGGCACCATGCGACCGGCGAGGGTCTCGATCTCCCAGCTCCGCGGAGCCTGGTCGCCGTCGCTGTCCGCCAGGAAACGGGCCAGACAGCGGATGCCGTTGCCGCACATCTCCGGCTCGGTGCCGTCGGCGTTGAAGATCCGCATCCGCAGTTCACCGCCCTCCCTGGGCGGCAGGGCCAGGATCACCCCATCCCCGCCCACCCCGAAGCGGCGGTCGCAGAGCCGCTGCACCCGTTCAGGCGTCAGGCCGAACAGGCCCTCAGGATCCTCTAAGCTGCGGCCGTCAAGGAGCAAGAAGTCATTTCCCAGACCCTGGTATTTGCTGAATTGGAGCACCTGAAGCACCGTTCCGTAAGACCTGGAGGTTGGGGTCGATCCTATGCAGAGTTTCTTTGAGCGACGGGGACCCAGGCTCGACACGACCCTGCCCAGTGTGCGGCACGTCCAGGAGCTGATCCGCATCCGCACCCCTGTGAATGTCGTCCTGCTCTCCGGCAAGGAGTTCGATGGCATCATCCGCTGGCAGGACAGCCATTACCTGGCGATGAGCACTGAACCGGGCACGCCGCTGCTGCTCATCAGCCTGGCCGCCGTGGCTTCGCTGCGGGCCCTCAGCTGACCTTTCCATGGGCTGTGACACGATCACTCCCATTCCCTGTGGCCCGTGACTGACCCTTCCCGCTACCGGCCCGAAGCGATCGAGCAGCGCTGGCAGCTGCAGTGGGAGCAGTTGGGACTGCACGCCACCCCCGATCCGCACGACGCCGCCGGGGAGCCCTATTACACCCTCTCAATGTTCCCCTACCCGTCGGGGAGCCTCCACATGGGCCACGTCCGCAATTACGTCATCACCGACGTGATCGCCCGGGCGGCCCGTCTGCGGGGACGGCAGGTGCTTCATCCCATGGGCTGGGACGCCTTCGGCCTGCCGGCGGAGAACGCCGCCATCGAGCGGGGCGTCGATCCGGGGGACTGGACCGACCGCAACATCGCCCAGATGCGGGACCAGCTCAAGCGGCTGGGCCTTTCGATCGACTGGGATCGGGAGGTGGCCACCTGCCACGCCGATTACTACCGCTGGACCCAGTGGCTGTTCCTGCAGTTCCTCGATGCCGGCCTGGCCTACCGCAAGGAGGCGACCGTCAACTGGGACCCGATCGACCAGACGGTGCTGGCCAATGAGCAGGTGGATGCGGAGGGGCGCTCCTGGCGCTCCGGTGCCCAGGTGGAGAAGCGCCGGCTGCGCCAGTGGTTTCTGAAGATCACCGCCTACGCCGATGCCCTGCTCGACGATCTCCCCACCCTGGAGGGCTGGCCGGAGCGGGTGCGCACGATGCAGGCCAACTGGATCGGCCGCTCCCTCGGGGCCGAGCTGACCTTCACCACGGAGAGCGGTGCCGCCATCACCGTCTTCACCACCCGGCCCGACACGATCCACGGGGCCACCTACGTGGTGCTGGCGCCGGACCATCCCCTGGTGGCGGAACTGACCACGGATGACTGCCGTCTCTCGGTGACCGCCTTCTGCGATCTGGTCAGCCGCCAGAGCGAGCAGGAGCGCACCGCCGAGGACCGGCCCAAGCGGGGCGTGCCGATTGGCGCCTGGGCGCGCAACCCCGCCAGCGGCGAACGCATCCCCGTCTGGATCGCCGATTACGTGCTGGCCGACTACGGCACCGGTGCCGTGATGGGCGTTCCGGCCCACGACCAGCGGGACTTCGCCTTCGCCCGGCAGTACGAATTGCCGGTGCGGCGGGTGGTGATCCCCGAAGGGTCCGACCCCCATGCCTACGAGGGCCAGGCCTGGACCGAATCCGGTGTTCTGATCGGCTCCGGCTCCTTCGACGGCCTGACCACCACCGAGGCCAAGTCGGCCATCGTCGCCTGGGCCGAAGAGCAGGGCTGGGGCCAGGGACGGGTGCAGTACCGCCTGCGCGACTGGCTGATCTCCCGCCAGCGCTACTGGGGCTGTCCCATTCCCGTGATCCACTGCGACAGCTGCGGCGTGGTGCCGGTCCCCGACGACCAGCTGCCGGTGGAATTGCCTCGGGACATCCCCCTGAGCGGCAAAGGGGGCACCCCGCTGGCCAAGTTGGCGTCGTGGGTGAACGTGCCCTGCCCCAGCTGCGGCGCCCCCGCCAAGCGGGAGACCGACACGATGGACACCTTCATGTGCTCGTCCTGGTACTACCTGCGCTACAGCGACCCCCACAACGACCAGCGGCCGTTCGAGCGTCCCGCCGTCGACCGCTGGTTGCCCGTCGACCAGTACGTGGGAGGCATCGAGCACGCCATCCTGCACCTGCTCTATTCCCGCTTCTTCACCAAGGTGCTGCGGGACCGGGGCCTGCTGGGCTTCTCCGAGCCCTTCGCCCGCCTGCTCACCCAGGGGATGGTGCAGGGCATCACCTATCGCAACCCCCAGACCGGGCAGTACGTGGCTCCGGCCCAGGTGGCTGACCCCAGCGACCCCCGCGATCCCGTCAGCGGCGAGGTGCTGGAGGTGTTCTACGAAAAGATGTCCAAGTCGAAGCACAACGGCGTCGATCCGGCGGTGGTGATCGACCGCTACGGGGCCGACACGGCCCGGATGTTCATCCTGTTCAAGGCACCCCCCGAGAAGGATCTGGAGTGGGACGATGCCGATGTGGAGGGCCAGTACCGCTTCCTGCAGCGCCTCTGGCGCCTGGTGGACGCGGCCCACGGTCGCGGGCTGCGCCTGAGCGGCCCTGAGGCCCCCCAACCGGTGTCAGCGGATGCCGCTTCCCTCAGCGACGGCGAAAGGGAGCTGCGCCGGGCCGTGCACACCGCCATCGCCGCCATCAGCGAAGACCTGGAAGGGGAGCTGCAACTCAACACCGCCGTCTCCGAGCTGATGAAGCTCAGCAACGCCCTGGCCGCCCACCTGGAAGGGGCAGGCCCGGCCGTGGCCACCGAGGCCCTCGCCACCCTGCTGATCCTGCTGGCGCCGTTCGCCCCCCACCTGGCCGAGGAGCTCTGGCAGAAACTCTGCGGCCACGGGGAGGAGCAGCCCATCAGCGCCGGGGCGAGCGTCCATGCCCAGCGCTGGCCCGCCGTCGATGCGGCGGCCCTGGTGCGTGACACGATCCCCCTGGTGATCCAGGTGAAGGGCAAGATGCGCGGCAGCCTGGAGGTGCCCGCCGACGCCGATGCGGCCACCCTCGAGAAGCTGGCGCTGGAAAGCGAGGTGGCTCAGCGCTGGCTGGAGGGTCAGCCGCCCCGGCGGGTGATCGTGGTGCCCGGCAAGCTGGTCAACCTGGTGCCCTGAGGGCCTCCGCCCCGGGCTTCAGGCCCCCAGGGCGGCGGCATGGTGGTGCAGGTGGTCGTCGATGAAGCTGGCGATGAAGAAGTAGCTGTGGTCGTAGCCCTCCTGGAGGCGCAGCTCCAGGGGATGGCCCGCCGCCTCGGCCGCCGCCGCCAGGTCGGCGGGCCGCAGCTGGATGTCCAGGAAGGGGTCGGCACTGCCCTGATCCACCAGCAGGGGCAGGCGCTCGGCGGCACCCGGAATCAGCAGGGTGGCGTCCCAGGCAGCCCAGGCCCGTGGGTCGGGGCCCAGGTAGGCCCCGAAGGCCTTCCGGCCCCAGGGGCAGGCGGAGGGATGGCAGATCGGGGCGAAGGCGGACACCGAGCGGTAGCGGCCTGGGTGCCGCAGAGCCGCCACCAGGGCGCCGTGGCCCCCCATGGAGTGGCCGCTGATGCTGCGGGCTTGAGTCAGAGGCAGCTCCGCTTCCAGCAGGGCGGGCAGCTCCTGCACCACGTAGGCGTGCATCCGGTAGTGGCGATCCCACGGGGCCTCGGTGGCATCGACGTAGAAGCCGGCCCCCTGGCCCAGGTCCCAGCCGCCCCCGGGGTCCGTGGGCACCTCCGCTCCCCTGGGGCTGGTGTCCGGTGCCACCAGGGCCAGGCCGAGCTCGGCCGCGAGACGGTGGGCCCCGCCCTTCTGCATCATATTTTCGTCGGTGCAGGTGAGGCCTGAGAGCCAGTAGAGGGCCGGCACCCGCTCCCCGGCGAGGGCCTGGGGCGGCAGGTACACCGCCAGGGTTGCCGATCCGTTCAGCTCGGACGATGGGTGGCGGTAGCGGCGGTGCAGACCGCCGAAGCTGCGGTTCTCGCTGAGCAGCTCGAGCATGGGGACGCCGACCTCCGGGGTCGCAGGGGGGTCAGAAGTGGATCACCGAGCGGATGCTCTGGCCGGCGTGCATCAGGTCGAAGGCCCGGTTGATGTCTTCGAGCCCCATCGTGTGGGTGATGAAGGTGTCGAGGGGGATCTCCCCCTGCTGGAACCGCTCGACGTAGCCGGGCAGCTCGCTGCGGCCCCGCACCCCGCCGAAGGCGGAACCCCGCCAGACCCGGCCCGTCACCAGCTGGAACGGCCGGGTGGCGATCTCCTGGCCCGCCCCGGCCACGCCGATGATCGTGGATTCCCCCCAGCCCTTGTGGCAGCACTCCAGGGCGGCGCGCATCACCTGGACGTTGCCGATGCACTCGAAGGAGTAATCAACGCCGCCGTCGGTGCGGTCGATCACCACTTCCTGGATGGGGGCGTCGAAGGCCTTCGGGTCGAGGCATTCGGTGGCGCCGAGCTGGCCGGCGATGGCGAACTTGTCGGGGTTGGTGTCGATGCCGATGATCCGCTCCGCCCCGGCCATCACCGCTCCGATGATCACCGCCAGGCCGATGCCGCCGAGGCCGAAGACGGCCACGCTGCTGCCGGGTTCCACCTTGGCGGTGTTGAGCACGGCGCCGATGCCGGTGGTGACGCCGCAGCCCAGCAGACACACCTTCTCGAGGGGCGCCTCCGGGGCGATCTTCGCCACCGCGATCTCGGGCACCACCGTGTACTCCGAGAAGGTGGAGGTGCCCATGTAGTGGAAGATCGGCTGGCCATTCCTGGAGAAGCGGCTGCTGCCGTCCGGCATCAGGCCCCGGCCCTGGGTGGCGCGGATCGCCTGGCAGAGGTTGGTCTTGCCGGACAGGCAGAAGCGGCAGGAACGGCACTCGGGCGTGTAGAGCGGGATCACGTGATCCCCCACCGCCAGGGTGGTCACCCCCGGACCCACCGCCTCCACCACCGCCCCGCCCTCGTGGCCGAGCACCGCCGGGAAGATCCCCTCGGGGTCGGCGCCGGAAAGGGTGAAGGCATCGGTGTGGCACACGCCCGTGGCCACCACCCGCAGCAGCACCTCACCGGCCCGGGGGCCCTCCACATCGATCTCGGTGACCTCCAGGGGCTGACCGGCGGCCCAGGCGACCGCGGCGCGGGATCGGACCATGGCTAAGGGGGAAGGCCCCTCAAGTGTGCTGGAAGACCAGCCCGTCGGGCTGCCCCCAGTCGCCTTTCGCCCCATAGCCGCGGTCATTGGCACAGAGGTGGCGCAGCAGCCAGAACACCGGCTCCACCGCCTCCAGCCCCAGCTCCGCGCCGATGGCGGCCAGGGAGCGGGGCTGGCCATCGGCGAGCAGGCCCTCCACCCGGCTCTGCAGCGCCAGGATCCCGGCGGCCGCCTGCTTGCCGGCTTCCACCCCGGGCTGGTGGTAGGCGTTGACATTGACCAGTTCGCCGTAGAGCCCCACCGCCCGCTCGAACAGGCCGATCAGGGCCCCGAGGCCGCGGGCGTCGAAGCGGCGCAGGGTGATGGTGATGCTCTGGCGGGCCTGTTCGGCCAAGGCCGTCCGCGTGCCCTGCAGGAACCCCTCAAGGAAGTCGGCCGGGCACTCGCCGTCGATCGTGGGGATGTCCGCCGGATCCTCCAGCACCTCAATGAAGGTCACGAAGAAGTTGTCGAGGCCGTCCCGCAGCTGCTGCACGTAGGCGTGCTGGTCGGTGGATCCCTTGTTGCCGTAGACGGCGAGGCCCTGGTGCACCACGACGCCGTCACGGTCGAGCCGCTTGCCCAGCGACTCCATCACCAGCTGCTGCAGGTAGCGGCTGAACACCTCCAGCCGGTCCCGGTAGGGGAGCACCACCATGTCGCGGCGCCCCTGGCCGCCGCCGGCCACATGCCAGGAGGCGGCCAGCAGGGCGGCAGGGTTGGCACGCAGGTCGGGCACCCGGGTCAGCCGGTCCATGGCGGCGGCCCCCTCCAGGAAACCGCGCAGGTCGGCGCCGATCAAGGCAGCGGGCAGCAGGCCGACGGCACTGGTGATGCTGGTGCGGCCCCCCACCCAGTCGAACATGTCGAAGCGGCGCAGCCAGCCGGCCGCCTTCGCCTCCTGATCCAGGTGGCTGCCGCCCATGGTGATGGCCACCGCCTGGGCGCTCCAGTCGCCCCCGGCGGCCAGTACCCGCGCCCGGGCCTGGACCATGCCCAGATGGGGTTCGGGGGTGCCCCCCGACTTGCTGACCACGATCACCAGCGTGGTGGTGAGACGGTCGGCCAGGCCGGCGAGGGTGCGGGCCATGCCGTCGGGGTCGACGTTGTCGAAGAAGTGGAACGGCAGTCCCACCCCCTGGCGCGCCAGGGCCCGGAGCATCAGCAGGGGGCCCAGGCCGGAACCGCCGATGCCGATCCAGAGCACGTCGGTGAAGGGCCGACCCCCGGGGGCCGTGACCGTCCCGGCCAGCACATCCCGTCCAAAGGTTTCGAGACGGTCCACCTCCGCGGCGATCGCGGCGGCCACCGCCGGGTCGGGGGCCAGCTCAGGGGCCCGGAGCCAGTAGTGGCCCACCTGCCGACCCTCGTCGGCGTTGGCGATAGCCCCGGCTTCGAGGGCCTCCATGGCGGCGAAGGCGCGGGCGAAGGGGGCTTCGAAGGCCTCGAGATCCTTCTCCTCCAGGCCCATCCGGCTCACGTCCAGCCAGAGGGCGAGATCAGGGTCGTGCCAGAGCAGCTGGCGGAATCGCTCCCAGAGGGCGGCGGAATCTTGGCCGTTCAACGGCGGCAGCGGGGACATGGCTCCTGGGACGCCGGGAAAGGCCCCCGAACCGTATCCATCAGCCTCCATGTTCGGCAAGCGGATCGGCGGATGCGGGCTTTCCACCACGGGGCCGGCTCCGGCAGCGCCCCCGAGTGGGAAGAATCCGGCCGTGTTCGTTACAATTGATCTAAAGAGCGCCATTTCGCTTGCTGTCCCGCCTCGCCGGAACTAAGCCACGACGCTCCGGCCGCACGTCGGCGGTCGCCGTCCCTGCTCGCCAGCGTCGCCATGGCTTGTACCGCCATCGGCTGCACCGCCACGCACGGAAGCTGGGCCTGCTGCTGGCGGCCGGCGGCATGGCCCTGGTTCCCCTGAGCCGGCAACCCCAGGTGGTCCTGCGCAGCTCCTTCCTGCTCACCGATGGAGGGCGCGAGGGCAGGTCCTTTCCCCTGATCACACCCTCCACCAGCGAAGGGTTGCGCCCCGATCCGGTCGATTTCACTCCCGAGGAACTGCGCGAGCTCAACCGCCGCTTCGGCGTCCACGGCCCCCAACCCCGGCTGGCCCAGCTCTTCACCGAGGGCATCGACCAGCTGCAACCCCTGCGCAGCCACACCCTCGGCCGGCTCGAGGAGCTCCGGCCGGTGATCCTCAGCGAGAGTCGCCGCCACCACATCAATCCGATGCTGGTCACCGCGGTGCTCTTCGATGAGCTGCAGCACGCCAAACCCGGTGAAGACCTGCCCCTGGCCGCCCGCAGCGGCCTGTTCAACACCCACGGCCCCGCCCAGTTGAGCGTCGGCGAGCTCGTCAAGCAGGGCCTCCTGCCCGCCAATGCCTCCCCGGAGCGGATCGACGAGGCGCGCATGGAGCTGCTCGACCCCGACCGCAACGTCCGGCTGCTGGTGGGCAAGTTCGTGCGGCTGAAGCAGGCCCTGGGGCTCTCCGGCAACGCCCTGCTGATGGCCAGCAGCTCCCCAGCCGACGCCAAGGCGATCGCCACCCTGGCCTATCTGCATAACGGCAAGCTGGACTATCCCGGTCGGGTGCTGCGCTACATGCAGGACCCGGAGCTGCACGCTCTCGTCTACGGAACCCGAAAACCGATCACCAGCCCGCTGATCTGAGCTGGCCCGCTGATCGGAGCCGGCGCCTCTGCGCGACCCGATCAGCAGAGCACACCGAGAGCGACCAGCCGCTCCTGGAGTTCCCGCCAGTCGAAGCTACGCGGATCCATGCGTTCGCCCCCCAGATCCACGTGCTGGTGGGTGGTGATGTTGCTGGGGGGGATGCGGTAGCGGCGCATCCAGCGGGCCAGGACCACGGCGAGGGCGTCGTACTGGGCGGCCGTGTAACCGCTGTGGCTGGATTCCTGGTTCTCCCCGTCGAGGGGCGTCTCCAGGCTGAGGTGCAGGGCGAAGTTGTTGATCGAGCCGGCCAGCTCCGGGTTCGTCACCACCCAGCGGCCGTTGAAGGCGGAATTGCCGGCACCGAAGGCCCGCTTGGCCGGGTCCAGCGCCTCCACCACCTGGCCGTCGAGGCCGATCAGGGTGTGGTAACTCACCTGATCCTCGTCCCGCGGATGGGGTGTCATGAAGGTGTTGATCGCCGAGTTGATGCCGAAGACCGTCTCGTGCAGCACGACGACCTGGGGGGTGGTGTCGAGCGTCTGGCCGAAGGCATCCCGGCGGAAACGCTCGCCGTAGTTGCTCGGGTCGATGCGCAGCCGGACGGTGTCGTAGCGAAGTCGCTCCGCCAGGCCCGCCAGGCGGGCGCGCAGGGTCGGATCAGCCTGACAGGCCCCCCCCAGGGGAGCGCGCCAGGCGGCCTGGGGCGGCGGCAGGACCTGCTCAGGGGGCGACGGCGACCCTCCCCCATCGGCGGGGGACTGGCGGACCTCCTCCAGCAGGTCGAGCAGGGAGGCGCGGCCCCCGGCGTTGCCTGGAGCGCCGATGAGGTCACGGCCCAGCCAGGTGAGTCCCCCCAGGCTGAGCACGCCCGCACCGGCCACCGCCAGCACCAGGGGGCGCAGGGCCGAGGTCATGGCTGCAGCGACAGCCAGCGCTGCCGGTTGTCGCGGGTGTGAGGGCTGTCCAGATCCGGATCGATCACCAGCTGCCAGCCGTCGATGGCCGGGGGGCCGGGCACCAGACGGGTGGTGCGCACCCGACCGTCCCGCGCGTAAAGCACCTGCCGTTCCGCCGGTGCCGCAGGGATGGTGAGGGCCATGGCCAGGTCCTCAGGGGTCCGCAGGCGCAGGTCGTCGAGGGCCAGCAGCTCATCGCCCGCCTGCAGGCAGGCCCGCTCCGCCGGGCCGTCCCTGTGCACCCGCTTCAGCCGCAACGTGGCCGCCGTGGGCTCCACCAGCTGCCAGCCGAGGAACGGATCCCGGGCCGGTTTGGGCCGCAGGGCCAGCCCGAGGTCCGCCAGGTAGGCGTCGAGGTCGGGGTCGTCGCTGCTCTCCAGCCAGTGCGGCAGCAGCGCCGCCAGGTCAGGGGCCTGGCCCGCGAAGGCGTTGACCAGATCGGCGTTCGTGTAGCCCCGCCCGGCGGCCCCATGGCTGCGCCACAGCGCCCGCAGCACCACCCCCAGGCTGGAGCCGTGTCGCCGCAGGTGCAGGTCGAGCACCAGGGCCACCACGGCCCCCTTGAGGTAGTAGCTGATCTGGCTGTCGGCCGAGGAGGCATCCTGGCGGTAGAGCTTCACCCAGGCCTCCTCGGCGCTCTGGCGCAGTCCCTGGACCCGGCGACCGGGGGTGAGCCGGTAGCGGCTCAGGTCGGCTCCCAGGTCCTCGAGCAGCTCGGCCTCCGTGCCGATGCCGGCCGCCAGCGGCAGCAGCAGATCGAGGTAGGAGGTCACCCCCTCGGCGAACCAGAGACCGGACACGATCGTGGCCCGGCCGTAGTCGAGCGGCGTGAGTTCGGCGGGTTTGAGGCGCCGCACGTTCCACTGGTGCAGGTACTCGTGGGCCACCAGCTGCAGCAGTTTGCGGCGACCGCCGGGAGCCGCCAGGGCCCGGCGGCCGTACTGGAGCACGCTGGCGTGGTCGTGCTCCAGGCCTCCGAAGCCCGCCTCCAGCAGGTGCAGCACGAACAGGTAGTCGTCACTGGCGGGGGCGCTCTCTCCCATCAGACGGCAGCAGGCCAGGGCGGTCCGTTCCACATCGGCCAGCCAGGCGGGATCCTGCACGGGCAGGTCGCCCCCCCAGGTGACCCAGCGGTGCGGCACCCCGGCGACGCTGAAGGGGTGGCAGGGATGGGGGCCAGCCTCCAGCGGCGCATCCATCAGCCGGTCGTAGTCGCCGGCGATCCAGGCCCCGTCGCCGGCGGTTGGCAGGGGAACGAAGGCCTGCCAGCCCTTGGGCAGCCGCAACTCCAGGCGGTGGGGATTCCAGCGTTCGCCCGTGGCTTCCAGCACCACGCCGGCCAGGGCCAGGAAGCCATGGTCGGCACTGAGGTGGCAGGTGCGCACGCTCAGTTCCGTGGCCTGGAGGTCGTAGCGGACGACGAGGGGATCGAGGCTGGTGAGGGACAGCCGCCAGCAGGCCTCCGACAGACGCGTCGGTACGACGCGGGTCTCCCCTTGAACCACCTCCAGACCCTCCAGGTTCCGCACGTGGTCCCGGATCAGGTACGAGCCCGGGGTCCAGGCGGGCAGCCGCAGCTCCGTCCGCAGGCTCCGGGGGGTGAGGTGGAGGCGGACCCGGACCCGATGGCGATGGGGTTCGCGCAGGTCGAGCTGGACGACCGGACCGGCGGCCGAGGCGGGATGGGGTGGGTCGTCAGACACGGAGCTCGATCGACGCCGTGGGGACGGCCAGGCGGGCCTCCTCGAGGGCCGCCCGGGCGGCATAGGCCCGGGTGATCCGGCCCAGCAGGCGCTGCAGGGCGGTGTTGCGGCTGAGGCGCTGGAGATCGCCCACCAGCGCGAGGGATCCATCGTCCATGGCGGCCCATCCCAGGCCCTGGCCGTCCTTGAGCTGCAGCTGCAGCGTCACCGCCTGGCGTTCGCCGGCGAATCCGACCAGTTCACCCCCCCACCGCCAGGGGAGATCGAGGCTGGCGAGGGTGGCCGCCAGGGCCTCGGCATCCCGCAGCACGGTGGGCAGGATGGAGAGATGGGACATGGACGCAATGCCCGATTCCGCTGACCATAGCGATCCCGGCGGGTCTCTCCAGTGGCCGTTGCCACAGCCGCTTCCGGTCGCCGAGGCCCCGCTGCGACTGGCGGTGATGGCCTCGGGCGCCGGAACCAACCTTGAGGCCCTGGCACGGGCCTGCGGCGAGGGGCGGTTGCACGGGCAGGTGGTCGTCCTCGCGGTGAACCGGGCGGACTGCGGGGCCCGGGCCCGGGCCGAGCGGCTCGGCATCCCCTGCCAGGTCCTCGACCACCGCCACCAGCCCTCGCGGGAGGCCCTCGACGGGGCCCTGATCCGTCTGTTTGAGGCGCACCGGGTGGATCTGGTGGTGATGGCGGGCTGGATGCGCATCGTCACCCCGGTGCTGATCGAGGCCTTCCCGGAGCGGCTGGTGAACATCCACCCCTCCCTGCTGCCCAGCTTCCGTGGCGCCGACGGGGTGGGCCAGGCCCTGGCAGCTGGCGTCACCCTGGCCGGCTGCACGGCCCATCTCGTGACCGCCGAGGTGGATGCGGGGCCGATCCTGGTGCAGGCGGCGGTGCCGGTGCTTGCGGGCGACGACCGGGAGCGACTCCATGCCCGCATCCAGCACCAGGAGCACCGGATCCTCCCCCTGGCCGTCAGCCTGGCCGCCCGGCGCCTGGCTCAGGGGTAGTAGGGCAGCAGCGGCAGGCCGGTGCCCGCCTCCAGGCCGCTGAGCAGGTTGAGGCACTGCACCCCCTGGCCGGCCTGCCCCTTGATCAGGTTGTCGATGGCACTCATGACGATCAGCTGGCCGGTGCGCGGGTCGACCTGGACCGACAGCAGACAGCGGTTGGTGTTGCGCACCCACTTGGTGGAGGGGTAGACCCCCACCGGCAGGACCTGCACCGTGGGGCTGTGGCGGTAGGAGGCCTTGAGCAGGGTCGTGCAGTCCTCCGCCGTCAGGCCGGGGTCCCGCAGTCGTCCGTACACGGTGGCCAGCAGCCCCCGCACCATCGGCATGAGGTGGGGCGTGAACTGCAGCTGGATCGCCTGGCCCGCCGCCTGGCCCGCCAGCTGCTCGATCTCGCTGGTGTGGCGGTGGCCCACCACCCCGTAGGGCGCCACGGCTTCGGCGGCTTCGGCCAGCAGCAGGTTCTCCTTGGCGGCCCGGCCGCCGCCGGAGGTGCCCGTCTTGGCGTCGATGACGATGCCGCTCGTCTCGATCAGCCCCTGCTCGAGGAACGGCAGCAGGGCCAGCAGGCTGGCGGTGGGGAAGCAGCCGGGGGCCGCCACCAGGCGGGCCTGGCGGATCCGCGCCTCCGCCACCTCCACCAGCCCGTAGACAGCCTCCCGGCAGAGGTCCTCATCCTGGCGGGCGGCCTGGCGGGCCTCGGCGGCATAGACCTCCTGCCACTGGGCCAGGGAGCGGTAGCGATAGTCGGCCGAGAGATCCACCACCTTCACGCCGCGCTGCAGCAGCTCCGGCACCAGACCGGCCGCCAGGCCGTTCGGCAGGCTCAGGACGGCCAGATCAGCGGCGGCGGCGATGGCCTCCGGATCCGGCGAGCGGACCACCAGGTCGTCCTCCAGGGGGAGGAACGGCACCAGTTCGCTCCAGCGCCTGCCGCTGCTGCGCTCGCCGCCCAGAAAGGTCACCGTCAGATCCGGGTGGCCCTGCAGCAGCCTGAGGGTCTGCAGTCCCCCGTAGCCACTGGCACCGATCACCGCAACGCGCTTGCCAGCCATGCGGAACGCAGAAGAACGCTGGATCGTACCGGCACCCTATAAATGAGTTTCGATCCTTTCCCCGATCCATCCCGCTCCCTTGACCGTCCTGTCCGGCCCTCGCCAGTCCACGGGCATTCACTTCGATGCCATCGCCGATGCCTTGGCGGCCATCCGCAACGGTGAGTCGATCGTGGTGGTCGATGACGAGAACCGGGAGAACGAAGGTGACCTGATCTGCGCGGCCCAGTTCGCCACCCCTCAGCAGATCAACTTCATGGCCACCGATGCCCGGGGGCTGATCTGCCTGGCGATGGAGGGCGAGCGGCTCGATGCCCTGGATCTGCCCCTGATGGTGGATCGCAACACCGACAGCAACCAGACCGCCTTCACCGTGAGCGTGGATGCGGGTCCGGAGCGGGGCGTGAGCACCGGCATCTCGGCGGAGGACCGGGCCCGGACGATCCAGGTGGCGATCCACCCCGACACCCGGCCCGGTGACCTGCGCCGACCGGGCCACATCTTCCCGCTGCGGGCCCGCCAGGGCGGGGTGCTGCAGCGGGCGGGCCACACCGAAGCAGCCGTCGATCTGGCCCGCCTGGCCGGCCTGTATCCCGCCGGTGTGATCTGTGAGATCCAGAATCCCGATGGCTCCATGGCCCGGCTGGCCCAGCTGGCCGACTACGCCCGCCACCACGGCCTGCGGCTGATCAGCATCGCCGACCTGATCCGCTACCGCCTCGACACCGAGCGGTTCGTGGCCCGCCAGGCGGAGGCCACCCTGCCCAGCAGCTTCGGCCAGTTCCGGGCGATCGGTTACCGCAACGAACTCGACGGCAGCGAGCACGTGGCGATCGTCAAGGGCTGCCCCGAACGGAGCAGCGGTCCGGTGCTGGTGCGGGTGCACTCCGAGTGCCTCACCGGCGACGCCTTCGGCTCGCTGCGCTGCGACTGCCGCCCCCAGCTGGAGGCGGCCCTGCGCATGATCGAGTCGGCCGGGGAGGGGGTGGTCGTCTACCTGCGCCAGGAAGGGCGGGGCATCGGCCTGATCAACAAGCTCAAGGCCTACAGCCTCCAGGACGGAGGTCTCGACACGGTGGAAGCGAACGAGCGGCTGGGATTCGCTGCCGATCTGCGCAACTACGGGGTGGGGGCCCAGATCCTCAGCGATCTGGGCGTGCGGCGCCTGCGGCTGATCACCAACAACCCGCGCAAGATCGCCGGTCTCGGGGGCTACGGCCTGGAGGTGGTGGACCGGGTGCCTCTGGTGATGGACCCCGGGGTCCACAACGCCGCCTACCTGCGGGTGAAACGGACCAAGCTTGGCCACCTGATGGAGGCAGAGTCCCATGGCCTCACGGCGGTGCTCGGCTGGCATGGCCCGCTGGATCCGCTGGTGGGGGCCGCCCGTCTCGAGACCCTGCGGGAGTGGGCCCGGCGCAAGGGCCTGCTGCTCGAGCGGGAGGAGGATCCCCGCCTGCTGGCCCTGCTCGACCGTCCCGGGCTGGCCCTGCTGCTGGCGGCCCACCAGAGCCGCCAACTCAGCGCCGCCGACCTGGCCGGGCCGCTGATGGAGATGGCCCGCTGGCAGGGCACCTCCTGCGTGAGTCTGCTGCTGGCGCCCGATGCGCGCCGCAAGGGCCATCCGAGCATCGACATGGAGCCCGAGCGGCGGCAGCTGGGCGATCTGGTGCCCTCAGCACCGGGCTCTACGGGATCGGGATCGGTGGCTGGTGTGCCTGGGGAGGACGTCGGTGACGGCGCGGCCCGGAACCTGACCTGCCCGCTGCTCAACCTCACCCCAGGAGCCTTCATCGTCTGGAGCTGAGCCGACACGCTGAGCGGTTGCGAACGATGAAGTCGGTGGCCATGTTCACAGCGTCATTGCACCACCACGCCTAACCGCCTTCAAAAGCGTTTTATGCATGCAAGGCACCCATGGCGAAGGGGAGGGAGATGAGCCAGGCCGTCCGCCATCTCCGCAGGGCGATCAACCTGCGGAGCGATTCCGGTCGCCTCTCCCTGGAGAGTGTGCTGACCGGAACGGCGCTGTGGCTGGCTCTCCTCTACCTGATGCAGGACGGGGCCATGGCGGCCGGGCCGGCTGAGGGCGAGCGGGTTGCGGCCGGGCCCGCTGCCGTGGGCGGGGGGCCGGAGGACACCGGCTCCAGCTCCGACGCCTCTGGGGATGGAACAGGGGCCTCCCCCCAGGGAGCTGAGCGGTCTGGCCCGCCCGCCGCCCCCGTCGCTGCCGGCGTGGGCGTTGGTGACGGGGGCCAGCCCCCCCCGGGGGGTGGAGCGGGGGGCTGGATCACGCCCAAGGGCACTCCCGAGGCGGCAGCCTCCCCCAGCGCCGGACCCCAGGAGGAACCCGGGCCGGGCTCCCGCTCCATGGCCGCAAGCTCCTCCGCCATGCCCTTGACCGGCGCCGGCGGCGCGGATCGCAGCCCCCAGGATCCCGTCCGATCGGATCGATCAGGCTCGCCGGGGGGGACATCGGCGTCCGAGACGGCTGAGGTCCCTTCCCAGAAGAACCTGGCGACGGAGCCAGAGATCCCCGCCTTCCGCGTCGTGCTGCGCAGCAACGAAGGCATCGTCAGTCGCTCGGTGGAGGGCGTGGCCAGCACCCGCTACCACAACACCATGGGCACCATCACCGATGCGGTGATCGATCTGCGTGACATCTCCACCCCGAAGGCGCTGGTGAGCTCCGACCGCCAGCTGCAGCTGCTGGCCCTCTCGGTGCTCAACGATGCCGACCTGACCATGGAAAGTCAGCACACCGGCCTGAATCGGGCGCGTCTGCTGTTCGGTCCTGAGGTCAATGACATCCGCCTCCAGGTGTCCGATGATCTCGTCGTGGGACTGGTGGCGGGAGGCGCAGCCCGGGGGCAGATCCTCCAGTCCCTGATCGGCATGCTGGACAGCCGTCTGGAGGACACCGGTGGTGGCGGCACCCTGGAGCTCAGCAGCCTGGCGCGGGTCCTCCTGAAGGCTCCTGGGGACGCCCTGAACCGGCAGCTGGGCATCGACCTGCTGGCCCAGGCGATGCAGAACAGCACCATCCTCCTGGGGGACGGGGACGACCGGGTGACCATCACCAGCGGCTTCCGGGACCTGGACGGACCAGGCCCGGGCCTCCTGATCGACATCCCGGCCGCCGGCGTGGCTGGAAGCGATCCCTCTCTCCAGCTGCAGGCCCGGGCCCTCGGATTGGTGGACAGCAGCCTGGACACGGGTCGAGGCAATGACCAGGTCAGCATCGAGACCTGGCTGGACCAGGGCGAATCCGGGACGATCGCCGACGCGGCCGACCATCAGAGGATCGCCCTGCTCAACTCCACCGTGCGCCTGGGGGATGGCGACGACCTGCTGAACGTGGTGGGCGCTGTGATCGGGTCCCGCATCGATCTGGGCACCGCCGACAACCAGCTGACCATCAGCGACGCGGTACAGGACAGCGAGATCATCCTGGGCCCGAACTCCACCAACCGGATCCTCCTTCCCGGCGCGGCAGACAACAGCCTGAGCATCAGCCTCGCACCGGGGGCTCAGGCCGGCCTGAACCTGCAGACGGGGGATGGGGATGACAGGATCCTGCTGCCTCTGGGCCAGGTGTCCGGCAGCGTGGACGGGGGAGGGGGGGGCAACACGCTCCAGGCGACAGCGCCTGCCGCGCTTCAGCCCTCAGCGCCTGCTCCGTTGCAGGACGCCGCCACGGTGGATCCTCAGCAGGACGTGGCCGCCGATCCCCTGCGAGTCAGCCTGAGTTCGCCGGGGGAGGGAACCGTGGGCTCCCTGGCGTTCAGGAACATCGACAACCTCCACCTCGGTTCCACGGATGTGGAGGTTTCGGTGGCCGCTCAGGGAGAGTTGTCCGGAACATTGGCGGCTTCCGGCGGCCACGCTGCGCTCGACTACAGCGCCTGGGAGGTCCCGGTGCAGGTGGACCTCGCCGAGGGAGAGGCCAGCGGCATCCTCGGCGGCATCAGCGGTTTCTCGGAAGTGAGCGGCGGCTCAGGGGACGACCAGCTCCGCGCCGGGCAGGACACGCTGAGCCTCGACGGGGGCCCCGGTGACGACACGATCCTGCTGAACCTGGCTTCCGGCCTGTACCAGCCGGGAGTTCAGATCTTCGGCGGCGAAGGCCGAGACACCTTCGTCCTCTCCGGCCTGGAGGCGATTCAGGCGGGCAACGGACCGGGCGAGAGGGCCTTGCCTGTGCTGGCGGATCTGAAACTCCAGAACACGAGCAGCGGTGGGATCGGTCTCACCGACAGCCTGGCATGGCGCCAGGAGGGTATTCAGGCCGGCACAGCGGGACCGGATGGGTCGAAGGGGACCTTGATCACCCTCACCCCCTCCGGCCTCGAGGGGCTGGGCCAGCCCCGGCTGGTGCCCATCGCCCCCCTCGAACAGTTGCTGGCGGGCATTCATGCCAGCGGCCTGAATGGCCCCCAGCTGGCAATCGCCGCCGGCGCCACCGACAGCACCCTGCTTCAGGTGGAAGCCAACGGCAGCTACAGCACGATCGCCGCCCTCCCCTCCTTGCGACTGACCCACAGCATCCCCGCCCAGACCTCCGCCACCCTTGCGTTGCATGGGGGGCTGGCGGCCTGAGGACCTCAGCGAAGGGTGCGTGCGGAGTCGAAGAAGTCGGTGAAGCGATCGTTCAGCAGGGCCAGCACCGGCCTTGATCCAAGCTGCACCAGCCCCGTCACGGCCATGCCGGCCCGCAGGCCATAGGACTGGCCCCGCCGGCCCAGGGAGCGGCCATCGAAGCTGACGATCACAGGGAAGGATTCCTGACCCGTGCTCGAGTCGGCCGGCAGGGCATCGGCCCCCACCCGGACCACGCTTCCCTTGAGGGAGCCGTAGTCGGTGAAGGGCAGGGAGGTGACGCGCACATCCACCTCCATGCCAGGACGCAGGAAGGCGATGTCGCGGTTGGAGATCGCCAGCTCCGCCTCCAGGCCCCGCTGGCCCACCAGCTTGAGCAGGGGACGGCCCGGGCCGGCGATCTGCCCGTTGCTGGCCTGAAGGTCGAACACCCGACCCGGGCGGGGAGCCACCACCCGGCCCAGGCGGAGCCGTTCGTCGACCTGGCCCAGACGGGTGGTGGTCTCGAGCAGGCGATGGCGGGCCTCGTCATAGCGATCCCAGAGTCGCCGTCCGTTTTCCGTGGTCACCTGTTCCCGGTTCACCCGGCTCTCGATCACACCGCTCCCGGCGGCGACCAGTTGCTGCTCGGTGCGGCGGATGGTGCTCAGCAGATCCATCTGGCGTTCGTCCTGGCGCTCCAGTTCGAGGTGGGAGATCGCTCCCTCCCGGGCCAGCTGCGCCATGCGGGCACGGATGTTGGCGTTGAGGGCGTAGCGGGCTCGCAGGGCCTCCAGCACATCGGCCTGCTCCTGCACCCCGGCCTCGCTGCGCCGCAACCGCTGCAGGGCCACCCGATGGCGGAGCTGGATGTCCTTCCGCTCCAGGGCCAGCACCTGTCTTTCCTCCTGGCTGCCGCCGGGGAGGGGCGGCAGCCCGAGTTGCTGCGCCGCCTGGTTCACCTGCTTGCGCCAGAGATCCGCCTGCAGGAGCAGATCACGCCGTTCGCGTCGAGCCTCCCGGCCGTCGAATTCCACCAGCACCTGGCCGGCCTGTACCAGGTCTCCATCCCGGACGCGGACCTGCAGGATCGGCGCGGTGAACGGGGCAATGACGTCGAAGGTGCCTCCGATCGGGCGCAGCTTGCCCGGGGCACTGATCGAGGAGTCCATACGGGCGACGGAGCCGTAGATCACGCCGAACCCGGTCAGTCCGATCAGGCTCCAGATGATGGCGCGGCTCCAGCCGCGGGTCGAGCGGGGCAGATGGGTGCGACGGCGACTGCGGGAGAGGCGCACCAGTGGCAGCGGCGCCTCCGCGGGGGGGGCCAGGGTGGTCGTGCGACCGGCCTGGCCCTGTCCCGGAGCTTTCCCGTGGCCGTTGCCATTGCCATTGCCGTTGCCATTGCCGTTGCCGTTGCCGTTGCTGCTGCGGAAGGTGCTCATGGTTCGATCGCTCCTGGAGGGATGACCGGATCCACTCCCCGCGCCGCAGCGAACGCCACAGCCGGGGAGGGAGGGGGGGGGAACTGCTCGATGACGAGCGACCCTGCTGGCGGAAGAGGGCGTAGTAGGGACCGCGGGCCGCCATCAGCTCGTCGTGGCTGCCCACCTCGAGCACGGCACCCTGACCCATGCAGACGATCATGTCGGCCTTCACGATCGAGGAGAGCCGATGGGTGATGAACAGCACGGTGCAACCCCGTTGGGCCTGCATCAGGTTTTCGCTCACCACCCGCTCGGTCTGGTAGTCGAGGGCGGAGGTGGCCTCGTCCATGATCAGCAGCCGGGGCTTCTGCAGGATCGTGCGGGCGATGGCGATCCTCTGGCGCTGGCCGCCGGACAGACTGCTGCCCCGCTCACCCACCTCGGTGGAGTAGCCGGCCGGCAGTTCCATGATGAAATCGTGGGCGGCGGCGATGCGGGCGGCCTCGATCACCTCTTCTGTGCTCGCTTCAGGATTGGTGAGGGTGATGTTCTCCTCCACCGAGCCATCGAAGAGCACCGTGTCCTGGGGGACGATGCCGAGCTGGCGACGCAGGGAATGGAGCTCGACCTTGGCCACATCGATACCGTCGACCAGTACCACGCCCTCCTCCGGGCTGTAGAGCCTGGCCAGCAGTTTGGTGAGGGTGCTCTTGCCCGATCCGCTCGTCCCCACGATGGCCACGAAGGTCCCCCGGGGGATGGTCAGATTCAGGCCCTTCAGCAGCAGGGGCGACGAGGACTTGTAGCGGAAGGAGATGTTGCGGAAGCAGATCTCGCCCTGGATGGCCGGCATGATCAGCCGGGTGGCGTTGTCCTCGGGCGCCTCCTGGGGGTGGTCGATGACGTCGCTGAGGCGTTCCAGCGACAGGGCCGTTTCCTGCACGGACTGCCAGATGGAGGTCATGCGCAGCAACGGACCTGTGACGTAGCCCGCGATGATGCGGAAGGCAATCAGTTCCCCCAGGCTGAGGGATCCCGAGAGCACCATGCCGGCGCCGGCCCAGATCACGATCAGGCCGGAAAGCTTGTTCAGGAATCCGCTGATCGAGTTGGCCGTGGTTCCCACCAGGGTGTTGTCGAATCCATCGGCCACGTAGTCGGTGTAGAGGTCCTGCCACTTCCAGCGACTGCGCAGTTCGATGTTCTGGGCCTTCACCGTCATCATGCTGCTGAGCACCTCCACCAGGTGGCTCTGGGTGCGTGCATTGGCCACGGCCCTGTTCTGCAGCTGAATGCGCACGATCGGTGAAACGACCAGCACCAGCAGCACCAGGAAGGGCACCACCGCCAGGGTGAGCAGGGTCAGCTGCCAGCTGTAGATCAGCATCACCCCGATGTACAGAACCGAGAAGATGGCATCGAGAATGGTGGTAAGGGCGGTGCCGGTGAGGAAGCCCCGCACCTTTTCCAGTTCTCCGATGCGGCTGCTCACTTCCCCCACCGATCGCCGGTCGAAGTAGCTGAGGGGCAGGCGCAAGAGGTGGTCGATGATCTGGGTTCCCAGGCTCAGATCGATGCGGTTCGTGGTGTCCACGAACAGGAAGGTGCGGAGACACAGAAGCAGGCCCTCGAACAGGGCGAAGACCACCAGCAGCACCCCCAGCACCCCCAGGGCACTGGGGCTGTTGTTGATGATCACCTTGTCGATCACCTGCTGGATCAGCAGGGGATTGACCAGTCCGAAGAGCTGCACGAAGAAGCTGGCCAGCAGCACCTCCATCAGCACGGTGCGGTGCTGACGCAGGGCCGGCAGGAACCAGCGGAAGCCGAAGCGGCGATGGGGGGTGAGATCGTTCACCCGCAGCGTCAGCACATCGCCCGCCTCCCCCCACTGTTCGCGGAAGTCGGCGAGGCTGAGTTCCTGGTTGCCGACGGCGGGGATGCCCAGCACCAGCGACTTCGCCGTGCAGCGGTAGACCACCGCCAGGCCGTTGCCCCAGCGGACCATGAGGGGGGGCGTCAGTCGGGGCAGGGCCTCGGCCTGGATCTCCAGCAGCTGGGTCTGCAGGCCCATCGATTCGGCCACGGCGCCGGCCAGTGGCAGGGATGCTTCGCCATGGCGCTGCACCTGATCGCCGAACACTCGGCGCAGCAGGTCACGCCGGAACGGCAGATCGAGGTGCTGGCTGAGCATCAGGAAGGCCGCGATCGGCGACTCCAGCGGTCCCTCCCCCTTGACCCAGGGGAAGGCCTCCGGGCCTTGCCGTTCCTCGTCGGCCGGTTCGATCGCCGCCCCCGGGTCGATCGGGGTGGCGGCACCGATCGCGGCGGGCTCCAGCAAACGGCGTTGCTGCGCCCAGCTGGCGAGAAGCCTGGCGTGCCAGCCGTTGCCGGAACTCTCAACCTCTTCCGTCGCCGGTGGCTCCAGGATGGTGGCCAGCCGCCGCCGGTCGATCCCCAGCAGGCGGACGTCCCCTTCGGTCTCGATGGGCTCGCCGCCGATCAGGGCTTTGCCGAGGGGTAAGGGACCCGCCGCCACCAGCCAGAGCCGCTCCCCGTTCGCCTCGAAGGCAGGCGGATCGGTGGGCGTCCAGGTCAGGGCCACGCAGCCATCCGCCAGCTGGGTCGCGGCCTCCAGCACCTCATGGGAAAGGGCTCGCGGATAATCCTGCAGGTGGGCATCGAGCACGCCGAACAGCTCGGCCGGGCTGACGCTGCGCCGCAGGCGTTCGGCCAGGGCCGGGTGGCGCTCCATCTCCCCCCGCAGAGCCTCATGGGGCAGGGCCACGACCACCAGGTCCGTGGAGGCGATCAGGGTCTCCCAGCAGCGGCCGCAGCTGATCAGGGTCCAGCCCATCACGGTGCCCGGCTGCAGCCGCTCCAATGTGGCCACGCCCCGGGGCAGGCGGCGGGAGAACACCACCGCACGGGCGGTTCCCTCCAGCAGGAAGTAGATCAGGGCCGGGGGCTGATCGACCCGGCAGATGGGCTGGCCCTGCTCGAAGCGCTGCAGCTGGGCCTGGGAGCAGAGCCGCTGCAGCAGTTCCTCCGGCTGGTCGGCCAGAAAGGGAAAGCAACGCAGCAGCTCGTCGATCCGGGTGGCGGTGGCCATGGATCAGCCTCCCGCCAGGGCCAGAGCCGGCGGCACCGAAGTTTCCGCCGCAGCGAGAGTTCGCCGGTATTCGGCCAGGGAGGTTTCGATTCCGGCCTGCAGATCAGGCTGGAGGAGTTCGTCGAGCAGCCGGTGCCGCAGGGCTTCGTTCAGCCTGGCGGGCCGCCGGTGCTCGAGCCGCACCAGCAGGATCGATTGCTCGAGGAGAAAGGGGGGATGGATGTCCCCCGCCGCCAGCGAGCGGAGGACGCCACGGAGGGTGGGGTGCAGCTGGGAGATCTCGATCGGGCCGACGATCCCCCGGGTGACGTTCTCATCCCCGAGCGAATGACAGCTGGCGAGGTCACCGAAGCTGGCGTCGTCGTCGATCAGGCGCAGGTACAGCTCCTCGGCCAGCCCCTGCTGAGGCAGCCGCATGAGGCGGAACACCACCTGCTCGAGATCCTCCCGCCGATCGAGGAAGTGAGCCTCCACCCGCTCGCCGTAGCGATCTTCCAGGACCTTCTGGAGCCGGAGATGATCCCAGCGCTGCTTCACCGTGGCGCGGAGATTCTCCGGCAGAGTGCCGATCCAGTCGCCCTCCAGGCTGATGGGAGGGGCACAGGGCAATCCCGCGCAGACCTGCGCCTGGACGTCCTGCAGCTCCTCCGGCGTGAAGCGGACTTCCTGCCGCAGCGCTTCCAGGGCCAGGTCCCGCGCCAGGGCCTGCAGGATTCCCTGCTCTTCGAGCAGCTCGTTCAGGGGCCGCCTGGCCATGGCGTCCACAGCGCTGCGGAGTTCGAGGTGAAGCTGGGGAAGAGGAAGCATGGATCAGGCCGTCAGGGAGGGATCGGGACGGGGCGCGATCGCCCTCGGCTCAGCTGCCGCTGCCGAAGTGGATGTTGGCCTTGGTGAGGGCCGCTGGATTGGCGATGCTCACGGTGCCGAGGCTCTGGCTGCCCTTCGACCAGTCGCCGTCGGCATCGAACATCAGCTGGCGGGTGTCGGTGGCGTAGGCGAGCGAAGGGGAACCGATGCCCAGCGAGCGGATGTCCGCCAGGGTTCCCACCACCACACCCAGCTGGCTGTTCGCCGGACCGTCGCGCACCACCAGCTGGCCGTTCTGCACGCCGAACAAGGCTCCCTGGCTGTCCCAGAGGCTCTGGGTGAGTGACCCCAGGGAGCTGCTCAGTTCGAGCACATCGCCTCGGGAGGCCTCGAAGTTTCTGAAGCTGTCCGCGGTGAACGTCTGAGCGCCCAGCACCAGGCTGCCGGTCTCCCACAGCGTCTGTTTCTGCTGGGCCCCCAGGCCCGCCCAGAAGGAGGGATCCGTGAGCCGTTCGGCGAAGCCGCTGGTGCCGCCCGGGGGCGCCTGGCGGCTGGCGGCAGCGAGGGCGGCACCGGCGTTGGACTGCAGGAGGGTGTTGCTGCCGGCCCCGCCGGACGGGGCGATCACCACGTCCTGCCCGAAACCGCCATCCAGGCGGTTGCCGCTGCCGCCGGCCACCTGCACCACGTTGTTGCCGAACCCTCCCTTCAGGCTGTTCTCGAACGCCAGGCCCGTCACGGTGATGGAGCCGTCGTTGACCGAGAGGGTGGAGTCCTTGGCGCGATCCAGCTGGATCGAACCGCGGCTGAGGGCGATCGTGCTGTCGTTGGAGGAGCCCAGCACCGAAGCAGTCCCTGGGCCGGTGATGATGGTGCTGTTGCGGATTCCGTCGAAGCCGCCCTGCCCCCCCGTCAGCGCCGAGGCATCGAGGAAGACGTCGGCGGCGATCACCCCGTCGCCGTTGGCATCCACCCCGGCCTGCTGCTCGGTGAGGATGCTGCCCATCACGGTGAGGTTGCCGGCGCCGGCGTAGATCGTGGAGCCGTCGATCCCGGCCGCATCCATGCCGGGCAGCAGCCCACCGCTGTTCGGAGCCGCGAAGCCACCGATTCCCACCACGGCGGCGGGGCCTCCGTTGGTCTGAATGTCGCTGCCGGCGATGCCGATCCCCTGTAGGCTCTGCAGATTAAGGGCTCCCGGGGGCAGGACGGCCGGGGCGTTGAGCAGGGCCAGGCCCGATCCCTGAAACAGCACGGATCCGCTGGCGGGGCCCCGCAGGGCCGCCTGATCGATGCCGATGGCCGTCGCCGTGAGATCGGCCGGCTGGGCGGCGGTGGGCGGGGCACCGGCCAGACCGACGCTGGCGGTGGCGCTGCCGCTCACCCTGGCGAAGGCATCCGGGGGGGCCGAGGGACCCGGAGCGAGGGCCATGACCCGGTAGCCCTCGATGCCTTTCGCATCGGCGACGGCACGGGCGGAGGTGGTGGCGGGCCCGGGATCCAGGTCGAGGTCGGCGGCCGCCAGCACCGCGGCATTGGGCTGGCCGAAGAAGGTGGGCAGGGGGCCGAGCGACTGGGCGGCGCCCTCCAGTCCGCGGGCGGTGGCGAGGGCCGACAGCTGGGCCGTGAGGACCGGGTCGGGCTGCGCGGCGAGCAGGGAACGGCTGGCCGCCGACGCTGTCGCGCCGAAGGGGTTGGCCGGGGTGCCGATGTTCAGGGCACCGCCACCGCGGGTGACGACATCGAGTTGGGCCAGGCCGATGTTGACCGCCGTGGCGTCGGCGCTGTTGGCGTTGCGGCCGGTGGTGGTGGCCGTGGCGGCGGCGGTGCCGCCGATCGATCCTCCCCCGGTGACCACCGAGAGCCCCGGGCTGTTGAAGAAGGCGGCGTTGTCGGGGCCGGTGAGGAAGCGGCTGGCGCCGAGGCCCAGGCCCAGGGCCGTGGCGACGGAACCGATCGGCTGCAGGGCGGGCAGGACCACCCGGTTGCTGGCCTGGGCGCTGGGGGAGATGGTGAGCTGAAGCCCGCCACCGAGATAGGTGGTGCCCGGGTCGAGACGCAGGGCCAGGGCCCGGGACAGGGCGGTGGTGATGGGTTGGAACTCCATGGTGAGCGGCAGGCGCAGGGACCGGAACGGAGGCTGGGAAAGGGGGCCGGATCGAAAGATCCGGCCCCGCTGGGAGCCATCTCCTGGGAGATGTCAGACCGTCACGGTGGAGGCGGAGGCGAGGGTGTTGCTGACCGCCGAGGCCGTGATGTTGCCGCTGGTGAGAACGTTGATGTGATAGCCGCTGATCCCCACCGCATCGCTGGAGGCATTCGCGGTGGCGGCACCGGTGACCGTGCTGGCCAGCACGGTGTTGCTCAGGATCGCCGAGGCGTTGAGATCACCGTTGAGGCTGGCAGTGTTCCAGTGACCCAGCAGGCCCGCCACCTTCACATCGGAGCTGGCAGTGGCATCCCCCGTCACGGCGGTCGCCGTGGTGGCGTAGGTCCCCCTCCCGTTCGCCGTCAGGTTGTCGACGGAGAAGTCGACCTTCTTGATGCCGGCGATGAGGGCATAGGTGCTGGCATCGGCGTCACCGGTGATGGTGTTGGCCGCCGAGGTCGCGCTGCCGGTGCCTTCCCCTTTGCCGTTGCCGCCCAGGCCTGCCACGATCGAGCTGCCGCCCATGCTGAGGGAGGCCATGCCGTTCTCGTAGCCGCTGCCCTTGATACCGATGGCGGTCTGATCCACCGTTGTGGAGGCATTGCCGGTGGTGGTGGTCGCCAGCACGTTGGGGGCGCTGGCGGTGGCGGTGCCGGTGGTGTCGCCGACGGTCCCGATCGTGATCGGCGTGCCACTGCCCAGATGGATGCCGATCGCCTTGAGTTCGGATCCACTGGAGGCATCGCCGGTGACGGCCGCAGCGGTGGTGCCCTGATCGCTGGCCGAGGCGGTACCGGTCACGTTGCCGGCCCTGCCGATGGCGATCCGCACATCGTTGTCGATGCCCTTCGCGGACAGGGATGTCTGGGCTGTGGCGTCACCGGTGGTGGTGCCCGCCGAGGCGGTGCCGAGCAGGGAGGCGCTGCCGGCGACATTCCCGTTCGTGCCGATCGTGATCTCGCTGTCCTTGATGCCCCGGGCCTTCTGGGCGGCGTCGGCCGTGGCATCGCCCGTCACAGAGGCTGCCGTGGCCGCCACACTGCCGCTGGCGACCGCCGCCACGCTGCCGGCCTGACCGATGGAGACCGGGGCCTTGTTGATGCCGATCACCTTGCTGCCGTCCCCGCCGGCCTGGGCGCTGGAGTCCCCGGTGACGGCGGAGGCGTTGGCCGCCACGTTGGACGTGGCGTTGGCGTTGAAGACGCCGGTGCCGGTGATGCTCCCTCCGATGGCCAGGCTGCCCTCGTTGAAGCCCACCACCTTGGAGCCGATACCGGCTGCGGCGTTGCTCCCCGCCGTGGTGGTGACACCGACGGCCGTGGCGGTGGCGCCGAGAACGGCTTCGGCCAGAGGACTGGTGGCGTTCTGGCCCACCGTCACCTTGGTGTCGTGGAAGCCGGCGACGAAGTCGCCAACCGCCGCGCTGGCGGCCGGATCGCCACCGGAGGTGGTGCTCTGGGCCGTGGCGGCCTGGGTGCTGCCGGCCCCGGCATAGAGCCGTGTGGCGTTGGCGCCGATGGCCAGCTTGTCGATCGAGACACCCACCACATTGGTGTTGTTGGTGGTGGCGATCACGTCCTCTCCGGCCGGCGCGGTCACCGAGGTCGCCCTGGCGACGCTCGTGCCGACCGCGGCCGCCTGGATGTCACCGTCCTTGCCGATCGTGAGGCTGCTGCCGCCGAAGCCGTCAGGCTGGGAAGCTCCCGGGAGCTTGTTCACATCGACGATGCCGCCGATCGTCGTGAGAGCCACGGTCGCCGACGCAGGACCGGTGGTCGTCGAGGCCGTGGCGTTGCCGTCCGCCTCGCCCTGAGCGGCAACGGAGCCGTTCTCACCGAAGCTGATGGCGATGCCGCCCGTCCGCTCGACCACCGGATCGGAGACCTCTCCGGTGACGATCTTGTTCGGGCCCACGGCGATGCCGGCGACCAGCTTGGCCAGGCTCTCGGCATCCGCCGAACCGGTCACGCTGGTGGCGGTGGCGTTGAACCCGCCGGTGCCGAAGGCGGAGAGGGCAGCGCTGTTGCCGAAGGAGATCTTGAGTGGGCCGGATGGGCCGTCATCGCCACCGTCGCCATAGCCACCGTCGCTGGAGCTGGCCTCGGCTTCAGGGCTGGTGTCGGTGTCCGATGGGACGACGACCTTGGCGCCGCTGGCATAGATGCCCACCACCTTGGCGCCGTCATTCCCGGCGGTGGCAGAGGAGCCGTCATCGTCGCTCGAGAGGCCCACCGACGTGGCGTTCGCCGTGTTCACCGCGGTGGCGCTGGCATCCAGGCTCGTGCCGTTGCCCGCCGTGAGCCCCACATTCTTGAGGCCGAACACCTTGCCGGTGTTGGCGGTGGCGGAGGAGAATCCATCGACACTGTTGGCAGCTGCCGTGGCGCCGTTGGTGGCGGTCGCTTCCACCACCGCATTGGTGCCGACAGCGATCTGGATCGGACGTCTGCTGGCGATGATCCCGCCGGTGGGTCCGTCGTTGCTGGCGCTGGCCGTGGCATCACCGGTGGTGGTGGTGGCCGTGGCCCCCACCGTTCCCAGCTCGGTGGCCTTGAGGGTGCCCGCCGTGCCGATGGTGATCTTGCTGTTCAGGATGGCGGCCTGGGCCGTGGTGTTCGCGGTGGCACTGGCGTCACCGGAGACCACGGTATCGCTGGCCGGTGTGGTGGAAGTCGCACTCGCCGTCAGCGTCGTACTGGTCCCCACATCGATCTTGGTCTTGTCGATGCCGACGGTGCGTGTGGTGTTGGTGGCTGTCATTGTTTGCTGAGGATGAAGGTACTTGAAGTCCTGTAATCCCAGGAGAGGGCGAGGCAGTTGGGTCAGCCATGCCGGACCTGATTTCTACCACCGTTTCTTCCAGCCTTTTTCAGTTTTTTCATGTTGAAACCTCACCAATTATTGATTGTCTGCATTGATGCAGCGCATCGGCTGCGCATCATCTGGCGGCGACTGATATCTGCATCGCCTTGTCATCCGAAAGACTGCACCACGATTGTTTAACGAACTGTGGCGAAGTCACCGGGCCCTCAGGAAGGGATCGGGTGGTGCGACCGCTCCGAAGGCTCAGGGCACTGGAGATGGGTTCACACATGGCGAAGCCACGAAAAAGCCGGAGAGCGTGACGCTCCCCGGCAGGGATCAGCGGAGCTGAATGGGTCCGGCTGGCGTCCGGTGGGTCGTCAGGCCTCGATCGTCACTGTGCGGATCCGGCTGCCGTTCTTCAGGGCCAGAACCACATCCAGGTTCTCGGTGTGGCCGAACACGGTGTGCTGGCCATCCAGGTGGGGCTGGGGGCCATGGCACAGGAAGAACTGGCTGCCGCCCGTGTTGCGGCCGGCATGGGCCATCGACAGGCTGCCGGCCTTGTGCTTCTGCGCGTTGATCTCACAGGGAATCGTGTAGCCGGGTCCGCCGGTGCCGGCCATGCCGCGGGCGCCCTCGCGGCTGTTGGGGCACCCCCCCTGGGCCATGAAGCCGTCGATCACCCGGTGGAAGGCCAGGCCGTCGTAGAAGCCGTCCTTGGAGAGCTTCACGAAATTGGCGACGGTGCCGGGGGCATCGGCGTCGAACAGATCGATGGTGATCAGGCCGGCGTCGGTGTCCATCAGGGCCTTGGTCACGGTCGAGGAGGCAAACTTCGACTGTATCCGTCCAGGGCACCCCGTATCCATGGCCAGCACCGAGCCCCGCACCCCTTCACCCCAGGCCAGCGGTCTGCCGACGTCCGACCTTGCAAGGGCCCGCCTGGGGGTGCTCGGCGGCAGCGGCCTTTATGCCATGGAGGGCCTCGAGGACGTGCGTGAACTGACGGTCGACACCCCCTACGGGGCCCCCTCGGACAGCCTGCGGATCGGCCGCATCGGCGATCTGGAGGTGGTGTTCCTGGCCCGCCACGGCCGTCACCACACCTTCACCCCCAGTGAGGTTCCCTACCGGGCCAACCTGTGGGCCCTGCGCTCCCTCGGCGTTCGCTGGATCCTGTCGGTGTCCGCCGTGGGTTCCCTGCAGGAGAGCGTGCGGCCCCTGGACATGGTGGTGCCCGATCAGTTCATCGATCGCACCATGCAGCGGCCGCTCACCTTCTTCGGGGAGGGCCTGGTGGCCCACGTCGGCAATGCGGACCCCTACTGCGCCGTGCTCTCCCGGGTCCTCGGCGACGTCAGTGACAGCCTGATGCCGGAAGGGCGCCAGCTGCACCGCGGCGGCACCTACCTCTGCATGGAGGGGCCGGCCTTCTCCACCCGGGCGGAATCGGAGCTTTACCGCTCCTGGGGCTGCACGGTGATCGGCATGACCAACCACACCGAAGCCCGGCTGGCCCGGGAGGCGGAGATGGCCTACGCCACCCTGGCGATGGTCACCGACTACGACTGCTGGCATGCGATGCATGACGCGGTCACCGTCGAGCTGGTGATCGACAACCTGCGGGCCAATGCGGCCCTCGCCCAGCAGATCGTGCGGCTGGCCGCCGAACGGGTGCAGGCCCTGCGGCCCCCCAGCCCGGCCCACCAGGCCCTGCGCGATGCGCTGATGACCCCGGCCGCCCAGGTGCCGCCGGCCACCCGGCGCCGCACCGAGCTGTTCACCGCC
Organism: Cyanobium gracile PCC 6307; assembly: GCF_000316515.1. Taxonomy (NCBI): domain Bacteria; kingdom Bacillati; phylum Cyanobacteriota; class Cyanophyceae; order Synechococcales; family Prochlorococcaceae; genus Cyanobium; species Cyanobium gracile. The sequence goes on from NC_019675.1 coordinate 624,487, forward strand.
CCCTACTGGGGACCGTTCAGCGAGGGTGAGGTCACGACGGCGGCGACATCGGGGGCGGCGACGGCGGCAGGCTGACGCCGAGGGCCTCGAGGCACTGGCGCAGGCCGGGGCCGTGGCGCTCCAGGGCCGATCGGGCCGCCCCGGCCTCAAGGCCGGAGGCGGCCATCAGCAGCGCCAGCCGCACCGATCCTCCGGCCCGCTCCAGCAGCTCCAGCCCCTGTGCGCGGGGTACGGCGGCCAGATCCCGCAGGATGCGCAGGGCCCGGTCCTCCAGCTTGCTGTTGGTGACGGCCACATCCACCATCCGGTTGCCGTACACCTTGCCCAGGCGCACCATCACGCCGGTGGAGAGGATGTTGAGGGCCATCTTGGTGGCGGTGCCCGCCTTGAGCCGGGTGGAGCCGGTCAGCAGTTCCGGCCCGGTCAGCAGGCGGATGTCGATGTCGCAGGGCATCGGCCCCTGGTCGGCGGGAACGCAGGCCATGGCCACGGTGAGGGCCCCGATCGCCTGGCCGTGGGCCAGACCCCCCAGCACGTAGGGGGTGGTGCCGCCGGCGGCGATGCCCACCAGGGCGTCCCCGGGGCCGAAACCCCGCTGGACCAGGTCGTCGCGACCCGCCTCCCGCAGGTCCTCCAGTCCTTCGGAGCTGCGCAGCAGCGCCGCCGCCCCGCCCGCCAGCACCCCCTGGACCAGCTCGGGGGGACTGCAGAAGGTGGGTGGACACTCCGCCGCGTCGAGCACTCCGAGCCGTCCGGAGGTTCCCGCCCCCAGGTAGAAGAGGCGCCCGCCGCCGGCGAGCCGCGCCGCGATGGCGTCGATGGCGGCCGTCAGCTCCCCGGCGGCGGCGGCCACCGCCTGCTGGGGCAGCAGGTCGTTGGCACAGAAGAGATCCACCAGGCTGGCCGTCGGCAGCTGGTCGAGGGTCTCGCTGGCCGGGTTGGCCCGCTCGGTGAGCAGATGGCCCCTGTCGCCGCCGGGGGCGCTCAAAGCAGACCTTCGAGGCGACGGCGGAAGGCCTCCAGCTCCGTATCGCCGGCGGGGCCATGGGGATCGTCCGCCTCGGGGGCCGCCGGCTCCTCCTTCCAGCCCGTCACTTCCATGTTGCGTTCCGGTGGAGCGAGCAGCAGCCGCTCCTCCTCGCTCTCGGGCATGAAGCCGGCGGGGACGAAGCGGGCCTCGTAACCCGCCTCGGCGCAGAAATCCTCCAGATCCTGGCGGTTGAGGGCCTCCACGCAGGGCACCGGAAAGTCCTGGGCCTCGAGCAACCCGGCATAGCGCTCGGCGTCGTCGGGGTTCTCGAACAACAGCACCACCGTGCGACCGCCGAGCTCGAGCGAGTGGATGCCTTCCTGGTCGCTGCCCGGATCGAACAGCAGGACATGCACCGGGTTGGGTGGGAGACCGCCGTCTGTCACATCGTCAGGGGTGGGGCGCTGGCCAGTGTCTCATCCGCCGGCGGTCGATGGGGCGTTCAGTCCCCGTCCCTGGGGCCGTTCTGCTCCCGGTCCAGCTCCCGCAGCCGCCGGAACAGGGCCTCCTCCGCCTCCGTCGGCCGCTCCGGAACGACGATTCTCACCTCCACCAGCTGGTCGCCGCGCTGCTCCCCCAGCCGCTGCCCCCGCTGCCGCAGCCGCAGCAGCCGGCCGCTGGAGGATCCGGCCGGCACCCTGAGCCGCACAGGCCCCTCCAGGGTCGGCACCACCGCCTGGCAGCCGAGGGCGGCATCGGCGGGATGGAGATCGAGCTGGTAGTGCACCCGCAGGCCATCGATGCGCAGACCCTCCGCGGTGCGCACCCGCAGCTGCAGGAAGTGATCAGCCCCGCCGGGCGCCACCCCCGCCAGCCGCAGCCGCCAGCCATCCCCCGCCAGGGGCGGGGTCCAGACCTCCACCACCGTGCCGTCCCGCAGCTCCAGCTCCAGCCGCTGACCACTGAGCGCCTGCTCCGGGGCGAGGGTCACGAGGGTCTCCTCGTCTGTGGTAGCCATCACCGGTGGCGGCGCGGCCGGCGCCGTCGCCACCTCGCCGGCGGCAGGGGGATCCTCCTCGACGGGCTCCTCCTCCCAGTCCCGCGGGCTACGGCGCTCCTGGCCGAACAGTTCCGCCAGGTAGTCCTCGAAGCGGGGAAAGCCGGTGGCGAAGGGATCGGCGTCGAGCCCGGCGCTGTCCTGGCCCTCACCGGCTTCCCAGGCGCGACGGCGGGCCGGATCGGAGAGCACCGCATAGGCCTCGTTGACCTCCTTGAAGCGGGCCTCCGCCACCGGGTCGTTGTCGTTGAGGTCCGGGTGCCAGCGGCGGGCCTGCTGGCGGAAGGCCCGCTTGATGCCGGCGGCGTCGGCGCCCGGAGCCAGCCCGAGCACCTCCCAGTGATCGCGGGCGGCCGTGGCCGCCGGGTCCGACGTGGGGGACTGGCTCACGACCCTCAGCCGTCGGCCCAGGGATCGTCCTGGTCGTAGCGGCCGCCGCGGCGTGGACGGTGCCGCTCGCCGGAGACCTCACGGTCGTAGGGCTCCTGGCGATCCCAGGTGCGACCGTTGTCCCAACGGCGGGGGGGGAGGTCGTCGTCGTAGCCGGCCTCCCGCTCGGCGAAGCGGCCGAGGGGGTAGGGATCCCGCTGCAGCGGCCGGGGCGGACTCGACCAGGGGTCGGAGCGGCCCGATCCGCCCCAGTCGTCCCAGTCATCGTCCGAGAAGAGTTCGTCCTTGAGGGACCCCAGGGTGTTCTTGAGGCCCTTGAGGGGTCCGCTCTCCGCCCGCCGTTCCCCCAGCAGACGCCGGTTGAGACCGAACAGGGCCTCCTGCAGCTGGCTCACGGCCAGCTCGAGGTCGGCGGGGTCCTCCTGGGTGAGCACGTCCTGCACGTCCCGCAGGGCCAGCTCCACGGCACGCTGCTGGCGGTCGGCACCGGCGGGACCCAGCTCCAGGGCGGCATCCCGCAGCCGCCGCTCGGCCTGGGCCACCAGGGTCTGGGCGCGGTTGCGGCGGTCGATCACGGCCCGCTTGCGGCGGTCCTCCACCGACTTGCGTTCCGCCTCCTCCAGCAGCCGGTTGATCTCCTCCTCGCTGAGGTTCGATCCCCCCTGGATCGAGACGCTCTGCTGGCGCCCGGTGGTGCGGTCGGTGGCGGACACCTGCAGCAGGCCGTTGGCGTCGATGTCGAAGGACACCTGCACCTGGGGCACACCGCGGGGGGCCGGCGGGATGCCGGACAGGCGGAAGCGGCCGAGGGACTTGTTGTCGGCGGCCATCTGGCGCTCCCCCTGCAGCACGTGGATCTCCACCGACGACTGGTTGGCCTCCGAGGTGCTGAACAGATCCGACTTGCGCACCGGGATCGGGGTGTTGCGGGGAATCAGCACCTTCATCACCCCACCGATGGTCTCCAGTCCGAGGGACAGGGGCGTGACGTCGTTGAGCATCAGGTCGCGGAGCTCACCGGTCAGGATGCCGGCCTGCACCGCCGCACCGATCGCCACCACCTCGTCGGGATTGACCGACTGGCAGGGTTCCCGGGGAATCAGGGTGCGCACCATCTCCTGCACCATCGGCATCCGGGTGGACCCGCCCACCAGCACGACGTCATCGATGGCGTCGGCACTCAGACCCGAATCCCGCAGGGCCCGCTGGACGGGCCGCAGCAGCCGGTCGAGCAGGTCGGGACAGAGCCCCTCGAAGGTGCCCCGCTCCAGGGTGGTCTCGATGTGGAGGGGGCCGTCGGGTCCCGTGGCGATGAACGGCAGCGACAGCGGCGTGCTCTGCACGCCCGAGAGCTCCTGCTTGGCCTTCTCGGCGGCCTCGGTGAGCCGCTGCAGCGCCTGGCGGTCACGGCGCAGGTCGATGGTGTGCTCAGCCAGGAAGGCATCGGCCACCCAGTCGACGATGCGACGGTCCCAGTCGTTGCCCCCCAGCTGCGTGTCACCGCTGGTGGCCATCACGTCGAAGACGCCGTTGGCGATGCGCAGCACGGAGACGTCGAAGGTGCCGCCGCCCAGGTCGAACACCAGCACCCGCTTGACGGTGCTGCGGTCAAAGCCATAGGCCAGCGCCGCCGCGGTGGGTTCGTTGAGGATGCGCTCCACCGTGATGCCCGCCAGCCGGCCGGCGTCGCGGGTGGCCTGGCGCTGGGCATCGTTGAAATAGGCCGGCACCGTGATCACCGCCGCCTCGACCGCTTCGCCCAGGTAGGTGGTGGCGTCGTCCACCAGCTTGCGCAGGATCGAGGCCACCAGTTCCTCGGGGGCGTACTCCCGTTCCGTGGCCGGGCAAATGACGCGCACATTGCCCTGGTCGTTGGCCCGCACGCTGTAGGGCACCCCCAGGCTGCCCTCGTCGAGTTCGTCCCAGCTGCGGCCAACGAAGCGCTTGAGGTTAGCGAAGGTGTTGCGGGGATTGAGCACCAGCTGGCGCCGGGCCAGCTGGCCCACGAGCAGCTCCTGGTCGCGGCTGAACCCCACCACCGAGGGGGTGGTGCGCCCCCCCTCCGCATTGGCGATGACCTGGGGTCTGCCGCCTTCGAGCACGGCCACCACCGAATTGGTGGTGCCCAGATCGATGCCGACGATGCGCCCCATGGAAATCCTGATGGCGGCCCAACGCTACCGGAGCCTGTCGACCGTTAAACCGAGCTTAAACGGGCCGGCTGAAACTCGTGCTGAGATCAGGAGCAACGTCCATGCCGACCGGCATCATTGCTGCATGAGGAGCTCCCCCTCCACCGACGCTTTCACCCTCAGACGACGGCCCCCGCAGGAAAAGCTGGTCGACATCGGCTTCCGCCAGCTCACCCTGGTCCTGGCCGCTTCGGTCGGAGTCGTCCTTCTGGCGATCTTCCTGACGGTGTTCAGCGGCGCCCGGGAGGCCATGGCCACCTTCGGTCTCAAGTTCCTGACGACGTCCGCCTGGGATCCGGTCAATGAGGACTACGGCGCCCTGATCGCCATCTACGGCACCCTCGTCACTTCGATCCTCTCCCTGCTCATCGCCGTGCCCATCGGTCTGGGAACGGCGATCTTCATCACCGAGGACCTGCTCCCCCGGGGCCTGCGGGATCTGATCGGCCTGCTGGTGGAACTGCTGGCCGCCATTCCTTCGGTGGTGCTCGGTCTGTGGGCCATCTTCGTGATGGAGCCCGCGATCCGCCCCTTCCTCTCGTTCCTGCACAGCAGCCTCGGCTGGACGCCGTTCTTCTCCACCGAGCCCCAGGGTCCCGGCACAGCGCCGGCGATCCTGATCCTGGTGGTGATGGTGCTGCCGATCATCACCGCCATTTCCCGCGATGCCCTCAACCAGGTGCCGATCGAGCTGCGCCAGGGGGCCTATGGGGTGGGCACCACCCGCTGGGGTGCCATCTTCAACGTCATCCTGCCGGCGGCCGTCTCCTCGATCATGGGCGGCGTGATGCTCTCCCTCGGCCGGGCCATGGGGGAAACGATGGCGGTGACGATGATCATCGGCAACTCCCTCAATTTCAGTGTCTCCCTCCTGGCCCCGGGCAACACCATTTCCTCCATGCTGGCCAACCAGTTCGGTGAGGCGGATGGCATCCAGGTGTCTGCCCTGATGTACGCGGCCGTCGTTCTGATGATCCTCACCTTCGTCGTCAACGTGTTGGCCCAATGGATCGTGCGGCGCCTCAGCCTGCGCTACTGATCCGGTTCCCTCCCCCCCACCCACCTCCGTTCACGACGTTCCCTGGCCATGTCCGTCTCGACTCCGCCGACGACCCGTCTTTTCACGGAACGGCTCAGCCTTCACTACGACCCGTCCCTGAAGCGCAACCGCTTCAACCAGATCGCCACCGCCATCGCCGGATTCTTCGCCGTGGTTGCGGTGATCCCCCTGTTCCTGGTGATCATCTACGTGCTGATCCAGGGGGGACGGCTCCTCAGCCTGCAGCTGCTGACCGAGCTGCCCCCGGCCCCCGGCCTCGAAGGCGGCGGCATCGGCAACGCCATCCTGGGAACGATCGTCGTCACCCTCATCGCCTCCCTGATCGCCATTCCGGTGGGAGTGGGCGGCGGTGTCTACCTCTCCGAGTACGCCCAGAACGGCTGGTTCTCCCGCTTCGTGCGCTTCGGCAACGACGTGCTGGCCGGGGTGCCCTCGATCATCTGCGGCGTCTTCATCTACTCCCTGATCGTCGCCACCCGGGTCTTCTTCGACCAGAGCTTCAGCGCCATGGCCGGCGGCATCGCCCTGTCGGTGCTGATGCTTCCCACCGTCATCAAGACCACCTATGAGGGCCTGCTGCTGGTGCCGCAGGAACTGCGCTGGGGGGCCTACGGCGTCGGCGCCTCCCGCTTTGTGACGATCACCCGGATCACCCTGCCGGCCGCCTTCACCCCCATCGCCACGGGGGTGGTGCTGGGCATCGCCCGGGCCGCCGGGGAAACGGCACCGCTGATCTTCACGGCGCTGTTCTCCCCCTTCTGGCCCGAGGGGGTGTTCAACCCGATCGCCACCATGTCGGTGCTGATCTTCAACTTCGCGATCATGCCGTACGAAGCCCAGAACGAACTGGCCTGGGCCGCCTCCTTCGTGCTGGTGATCATGATTCTCGGCGCCAACCTGCTGGCCCGCTGGATCAGCCGAGTCTCGCGCTCCTGACTCCCTCTCCGTCCCCAACTCTCCGGCTCCGTTTCCTTTCATCCCTGCCATGACTGCTTCCCCTTCTTCCACCGCGGCCAGCGACGTCTGCATGTCCCTCCAGGACGTGACGATCTCCTACGGCAGCTTTGAAGCGGTCAAGAACGTCTACATGGATCTGCCCAGGGGCAAGGTGACCGCGTTCATCGGCCCTTCGGGCTGCGGCAAGAGCACGGTGCTGCGGGCCCTCAACCGCATGAACGACCTGATCCCGGGCTGCAGCCTCAAGGGCCGGGTCATCTTCGATCAGCACGATCTCTACGACAAGCGGGTGGATCCGGTGGAAGTGCGACGTCGTATCGGCATGGTGTTCCAGAAGCCCAATCCCTTCCCGAAGTCGATCTACGAGAACATCGCCTTCGGGGCCCGGATCAACGGCTATAAGGGCGACATGGATGAACTGGTGGAACGCTCCCTGCGCAAGGCGGCCGTGTGGGACGAGTGCAAGGACAAGCTCCAGGAGAGCGGCCTCTCTCTCTCCGGTGGCCAGCAGCAGCGCCTCTGCATCGCCCGGGCCATCGCCACCGAGCCGGAGGTGATCCTGATGGACGAGCCCTGCTCGGCCCTCGATCCGATCTCGACCCTGAAGATCGAGGAAACGATGCATGAACTGAAGCGCAGCTACACGATCATGATCGTCACCCACAACATGCAGCAGGCCGTGCGCGTTGCTGACATGACCGCTTTCTTCAATGCCGAGGCCGTCGAAGGCGGGACCGGCAAGGTGGGCTATCTGGTGGAATTCAACGAAACCGAGAACATCTTCAACTCCCCCAGCCAGCAGTCGACCCTCGACTACGTCAGCGGACGCTTCGGCTGAGCCCCATTCCGGGGCGGCGGCATCAGCAAAGCGAACGGGACATCCCGCCCCCCACCAGGGGTGGCGAAAGTTTCTCGTGTCGAATCCTGGTGAGACGGGCAAAAAAAAGCCGGCCCTGGGGACCGGCTTCTTCAAACGGAGAGGGAGGGATTCGAACCCTCGATAGAGTTGCCCCTATACAGCATTTCCAGTGCTGCGCCTTCGACCACTCGGCCACCTCTCCAGCGGCGAAATGGGGCAGATGGCAATGTAGCAGGGGCTGCACCTGGCCCCTCTCCCCCGCGCCTCCGCCAACCCCACGCTCCAACCCCTGCCCAGCGCCCCCATGACCCGCACCCACCCGATCACGGTCCACTGGCGACAGGCCAACCGTGTCATCCGCCTCGACGTTCCGGAAGGGGAGTACATCCTGCGCAGCTTCGAGGCCCAGGGGGAACCGCTGCCCTTCAGCTGCCGCAACGGCTGCTGCACCGCCTGCGCCGTGCGGGTGCTGGACGGCCAGATCGACCAGCGGGAGGCCCTCGGCCTCTCGAAGCAGCTGCGTGAGGAGGGCTACGGCCTCCTATGCGTCGCCCGGGCCACCGGTCCGCTGGAGGTGGAGACCCAGGACGAGGACGAGGTGTACGACCGCCAGTTCGGCCGCTTCTTCGGCCGCGGTCTGGTGCGTCCCGGCCTGCCCCTGGACGACGAATGAGTTCCCTCTGCCAACGGGCCCTGGAAGGGTCCCGCCTCGATGCCACCGAGCTGGAGCGCTTGCTGCAGGTGGCCAGAGACGCCGCCGAAGCCGGCGGCCGGGAACTGCGGCGCCATTTCGGGCGCTTGGAGCAGGTGAAGGAGAAGGGCACGGCGGGCAACCTGGTCACCGAGGCGGACCTGGCGGCCGAAGCGGCCGTGCTGGCGGTGCTGGCGGCCGGCACCCCCACCGTGGCCGTGCTGGCGGAGGAGAGCGGCCAACTCGCTGGCCAGGGCGACCTGCTCTGGTGCGTCGACCCCCTCGACGGCACCACGAACTACGCCCACGGCTACCCCTTCTTCGGCACCTCCGTGGGGCTGAGCTGGCGGGGCCTGCCCCTGCTCGGCGCCCTGGAGGTGCCGGTGCTGGAGGAGCACTACTGGGCCGCCCCGGGGCGGGGGGCCTGGTGCAACGGACGGCGGCTGAGCGTCAGTGACTGCGGCGCCCTGGCGGATTCCCTGCTCGTCACGGGGTTCTCGTATGACCGGGTGCGGCGCCTCGACAACAACTACGCCGAGTTCGCCTGGTTCACCCACCGCAGCCATGGCGTGCGCCGGGCGGGGGCGGCGGCGGTCGATCTGGCCTTCGTCGCCGCCGGCCGGGTCGATGGCTACTGGGAGCGGGGCCTGTCCCCCTGGGACCTGGTGGCCGGCGTGGTGCTGGTGGAGGAGGCCGGCGGGCAGGTGTGCGCCTACGACGGCGGTCCCCTCGACCTGGCCGACGGACGGGTGATCGCCTGCACCCCCGCCCTGCGTCAGCCGCTGATCGAGGGCCTGGCCCTGTGCCGACCCCTCAGCGGGGCCAGCTTCGGTGCCCCGGAGCTGGATGCCACCGCCGGCGACCCGACCGGCGTCGCGGCCGACGCTCCATAGGATCCGCCCCACTCCACCCCACCGCCCCAGCACTCCCCTCCATGGCCCTCCAACCCGCCGCCGGCGCCCGGGACCTCAACCCGGGTCAGGTGGACAGCAACCGGCGACTCTGCGACCTGCTGGCCACGGTGTACCGCCTCTGGGGGTACCAGGAGGTGGCGCCGCCCACCATCGAGCGACTCGACACCCTCGAGGCCGGCGGCGCGATCGCCGAGCGGGAGCTCGTGCGGCTGGCGGCCGATGAACCCCTCGGCCTGCGGCCGGAACTCACCGCCCCGATCGCCCGGGCGGCCAGCACCCGCATGCTGGGGCGTCCCCGCCCCCTGCGGCTCTGGGCCAGCGGCACCACCTTCCGCAGCTTCATCGGCGACGGCGGTGGCCAGCGGATCAGCGAACAGCTGCAGAGCGGCGTGGAACTGCTCGGCGAGCCCTCCCCCGCCGCCGACGCGGAGCTGCTGCATCTGCTGCTGGCCGCCATGGCCACCCTGGGGCTGTCGCCCGAGCACCGGCCGACCCTGCTGGTGGGCCACCACGGCCTGCTCAGCGCCCTGCTGAGCCAGGTGCCGGCGGAGCAGCGCTCGGCCGCACGCCATGCCCTCACCGACTTCGATCCCCTCGCCCTTGGCGCCCTTTGCCTGAGCGACAGCCAGCGCCAGCGGCTGATGGGCCTGATCGGCCTGCGGGGCGAGCCGGTCCGGGTGCTCTACCAGCTGGAGCAGTGGCTCGGACCGGTGCCGCTGCTGGAGTCCCTCGCCGCCACCCTGGCCAGCGTCCAGGAGCCGGCCAGGGCGCTGGGGGTGCGGGTGCAGCTGGATCCCACCTTCCAGCCCCACTTCGATCTCTACGACGGGCTGGTGTTCAAGCTCGTCTGCCAGGGCGCCGATGCCCCAGTGGCGATCGCCAGCGGCGGCCGCTACGACGGCCTGGTGGGCCGCTTCTGCAGCGACTCCGCCCAGGCGGCCGGCACCGGCTTCGGCTTCGACGTGGAGGCGATCCGCGATCTGCTCGAATCGGCATCGACCGCCCCGGCCGCCGTGGAGGTGCCGGGTCCCTGGCTGGTGGCCTGCGCCACCGCCGCCGGGCTCGGGGCGGCCCTGCGCCGCATGGCAGAACTGCACGGCGGCGGCGAGGCGGCCGAACTCTGCACGCGGCCCTGCGCCGACCAGGCGGCGGCGGAGCAACTGGCGGAGCAACGGGGCTGCCGCGGTGCCCTGTGGCTGGCTGCCTAGGATCCGGCCGCTCGCTCTTTCGCGTCGATGGCCCATTCGATCGTCACCAACGTCTGTGAGGGCGTGGCCGACTGCGTCGACGCCTGCCCAGTGGCCTGCATCCACCCCGGAGCGGGGGCAAACAGCAAGGGCACGGCGTTCTACTGGATCGATTTCGACACCTGCATCGACTGCGGCATCTGCCTGCAGGTGTGTCCGGTGGCGGGGGCGATCCTGCCCGAGGAGCGTCCCGACCTGCAGAAGCCGGGCGGCTGACGCCCGGTGGTTCGGGGACCCCACCCTCGCCGGTCTTGAGCCGCCGCGGACCCCCACCTAGGTTCAGGGCGATTCTTCTCTTTCGCCATGACGGTGCTGGAACAGGGCCAGATTCAGATCCACACCGAGAACATCTTCCCGATCATCAAGAAGGCCGTCTATTCCGGCCATGAGGTCTTCCTGCGGGAGCTGGTGAGCAACGGCGTCGATGCCATCAGCAAGCGGCGCATGGCCGCCATGGCCGGCGACTGCAGCGAAGGGGATGAGGGAACGATCTCCATCCGCATCGACCGGGAGGCGAAGACCCTCACCATCAGCGACAACGGCATCGGCATGACCGCCGATGAGGTGAAGCGCTACATCAACCAGGTGGCCTTCTCCAGCGCCGAAGACTTCCTCGAGAAGTACAAGAGCGAAAGCGACGCCATCATCGGCCACTTCGGCCTGGGGTTCTATTCCAGCTTCATGGTGGCCTCCCGGGTCGAGCTGGTCAGCCTCAGTGCCAGGCCGGAGTCCGAGGCGGTGCGCTGGAGCTGCGACGGCTCGCCCAACTTCAGCCTCGAGGGGGCCGAACGGTCCGAGCCCGGCACCGACGTGATCCTGCATCTGATGGAGGAGGAGCTGGAGTACATCGAACCCTCCAGGATCCGCACCCTGATCACCACCTACTGCGACTTCCTGCCGGTGGCGGTGCAGTTGGACGGCGAAACCGTCAACAAGCGGGAGGCCCCCTGGCGCAAGAGCCCCCGGGAGCTCAGCGACGACGACTACATCGCCCTCTACCGCTATCTCTACCCCTTCCAGGGGGATCCCCTGCTCTGGGTGCACCTCAACACCGACTACCCCTACAACCTGCAGGGCATTCTTTACTTCCCCAGGATCACCGGCCGGGCCGACTGGGAGAAGGGTGAGATCCGGCTCTACTGCAACCAGGTGTTCGTCAGCGATTCGATCAAGGAGGTGGTACCCCGCTACCTGCTGCCCCTGCGCGGCGTGATCGACTCGCCCGACATTCCCCTCAACGTCAGCCGCAGCGCCCTGCAGACCGACCGCCGGGTGCGCTCGATCGGCAACTTCGTGGCCAAGAAGGTGGGCGACCGGCTCAAGGAACTGCACCGCGACGAACCGGCCCGTTACGCCGACATCTGGGATTCCCTGGCCCCCTTCATCAAGATCGGCGCCATGGAGGATGACAAGTTCGCCGACCAGGTGGCCGACCTGATCCTGTTCGGCACCACCGCCGCCGCCGCCGATCCGCCGGCGGAAGGGGAGGCGGAGGTCTCCCCCGACCCCGTCGCCACTGACGACCGCACCTACACCACCCTGGCCGGCTATCGCGGCCGTCTGCCGGCCGACAACGCCACCCGCATCCTCTACTGCACCGATGAGGCCGGCCAGGCCGGGGCCCTGGCCCTCTGGAAGGGGCAGGGGGCCGAGGTGCTGCTGGCCGACACCCTGATCGATTCCCAGTTCATCCCCTGGCTCGAGGCCCGCCACGGCGACCTGCGCTTCCAGCGGGTGGACGCCGAACTGGACGCCAGCCTGCATGAGCCGGAGAGCGCGCTGGCAGACGCCGACGGCGTGGACTGCGGCGAGAAGCTGCGGGGTCTGTTCAAGACCGCCCTCGCCAACGACAAGATCACCATCCAGGTGCAGTCGCTCAAGGGGGAGGGCTCCCCGGCCGCCCTGATCCTGCTGCCGGAGCAGATGCGCCGCCTCAACGACATGGGGGCGCTGATGGAGCAGCGGCTGCCGGGCCTGCCCGAGCACCACGTGCTGCTGGTCAACCGCCGCCATCCCCTGGTGGAGGGCCTGCTGAAGCTGTCCTCCGGTGCCGTGATCACCGGGGGGGGCAGCTCCCCCAGCCTCCAGCTGGCCGAGGATCTGAGCCGCCACGTCTACGAGATGGCGCGCCTGGCGGTGGGGGGCCTGGAGCCCAACCAGCTGGCCGGCTTCCAGCAGCGCAGTGCCGATCTGATGGGACAACTGATGCAGCGCGGCCTCTGAGCTTGGAGAGGCGGGGCGCCTGGAGGGGCCCCCGGGAGCCCCCCTGCGGATCGGTCCCCCCAGGCCGCCTAACCTGGCCCGATGGCCGCCCGCCCCCCCTTCTCCAGCCTGCGGCGGTGGCGGTCGCTCCCCAGGCTGCTGACCTTGGCCTTCCTGGCCCTGCTGTCGTCGGCGGCCCTGCTGGTGCTCCTGCCTGGATCCGGCCAGTCGACCTCCGGGCTCTCGAGCACCCCGACGGCGGCCGCCGAACCCGTGCCGGTGCGGGTGCTGATGCCCGCCCCCCTGGCCGACGCGGTGGCCGCCCCGGTGGCCCAGTTCAACGCCAGCACGCCCGGGGTGGTGCTGGAGGTGATCCGGGGGCCCCTCGACACCGAGACCATCTCCGATCTGGCCACCGGCAGCCTGCTGCTGGGGGAGGCCCCCTTCGACCTGCTGCTGGTGGATGTCAGCTGGCTGGCCCGCTATGTGGCTGCCGGCTGGTTCGAGCCCCTGGAGCGCTGGTTCGGGCCGGAGCTGCTGGCGGCGATGGAGCCCGGCGCCCGCCTGGGCAATGGCCTGGACGGCCACCTCTGGCGCATGCCCCTCACGGGTGACACCGGCCTGCTCTACTGGCGCACCGACCTGATGGAGCGCCCACCGCGCGACACCGACGAGCTGGTGGCGATCTCCCGGGACCTGCAGCGCCGCGGCAAAGTGCGCTGGGGCTACCTCTGGCAGGGGCGCCAGTACGAGGGGCTGAGCTGTGTGATGGTGGAGGTGCTCCACGGCTTCGGAGCCCGCTGGTGGAATAGCTCCAGCGCACGCACGGAGCTGGACAGTCCGGAGGCCGTGGCGGCGGCGAGGTGGCTCGCGGCACTGCTGCGGGACGGGGTGAGCCCGCCGGCGGTGGCCAGCTATGCCGAGAACGACACCCTGCAGTCCTTTGCTGCCGGGGAGGCCGCCTTTCTGCGCAACTGGCCCTACGCCTGGCGGGAGATCGAGAAGGGCGGGGGCCCGGTGAAGGGCAAGGTGGGCGTCACGCCGATGGTGGGGGCCCCGGGTGAACAGGGGGGCGGCACCCTGGGCACCTGGGGCCTCTCGCTGATCAAGGGCAGCCCCCATCCGGAGGAGGCGGTGGCGGCGATCCGCTGGCTCACCGGCCCGATCGTGCAGCGCCAGCTCGCCATCGAGCAGGGCTATGCGCCCACCTGGAGCGCGCTCTACATGGACCCGGACCTGCAGCGCCAGGCCCCGCTGCTGGCGGTGCAGCGCCAGGCCCTGCAGCATCCCCAGCTGCGGCCGCCCACGCCGGCCTATGCCCAGCTCAGCGATCTGCTGGCGCGCCAGGTGAACGGCATGCTCACCGGCCAGGGGGGCCCCGGCCCGACCATGGCCACCGCCCAGCGCCAGAGCCTGCAGGTGCTGCGCTCGCTGGCGGGACCCGCCGGCGACACTGCAGGGGGCCGACCTGCCGTGGACCGATGAAACCCCGTGCGGCCAGCCTGCTGCTGATGGCGCCGGCCCTGCTGCTGCTGGCGGCGGTGTTCGTCTACCCCCTGCTGCGCTACGGCTGGCTGAGCTTCCAGGCCAGTTCGGTGCTCACCGGGCTGGTGCCGGTGCCGAACGGGGGCGCCAACTGGGGGCGGCTGCTCGATGACGCCCGCTTCTGGACGGATGCGGGCCAGACGCTGCGCTTCGCCATCTGCTCGGTGGCGCTGGAACTGGCCGGCGGCCTGGGGCTGGCCCTGCTGCTGCATCGCCCCCTGCGGGGGCGGGGGACCCTCCGGGCCCTGACCCTGCTGCCCTGGGCCCTGCCCACCACCGTGATGGCCCTGGGCTGGCGCTGGATCCTTAACGATCCCCACGGCCCCCTCAACGCCGCCATCCGCTCCCTGGGCGGCAGCAGCTACGGATTCCTCTCCACCCCGGCCACCACCTGGTTCTTCGTGGTGCTGGCGGACGTCTGGAAGACCCTGCCGTTCGTGGCCCTGCTGCTGCTGGCGGGACTCCAGACCATTCCGGAGGATCTGGAGGAGGCCCTGCGGCTGGAGGGCGCCGACCGTCTGCAGATCCTGCGCCGCCTGACCCTGCCGCTGCTGGTGCCCTACCTCACCCTGGCCCTGCTGTTCCGGCTGGCCCAGGCCCTGGGGGTGTTCGACCTGATCCAGGTGCTCAGCGGCGGGGGGCCGGCCGGCAGCACCGAAAGCCTGGCCCTCTACGCCTACCTCAACGCCATGCGCTTCCTCGACTTCGGCTATGCCGCCACGGTGATGCTGGCCACCTTCCTGCTGCTGCTGGTGCTGCTCGGCGGCGGCTGGTGGCTCTGGCGGCGGGGCGGCCTCCAGGCCGGCCGGGAGCGGGCCGCATGAGACTGCTGGTGCTGCTCTGGAGCCTGGGGCCGCTGCTCTGGCAGCTGCGCACCTCCCTGCTGCGGCCGGAGGCGCTGGTGGCCCCGCTGCTGGAGGGCAACCCCTGGACCCTGGCCAACTACCGGCTGGTGCTCTCCGGCGACCCGCCCTTCTGGCGCTACCTGGGCAACAGCACCCTGGTGGCCCTGGCCACCACCCTGCTCACCCTGCTGCTGGCGGTGCCCTGCGCCTACGGGCTGCAGCAGCAGCGCGGCCTGCTGCGCTGGGGGGTCGGCCTGGCTCTGGCGGCGGCGGCGATGTTCCCCACCGTGCTGCTGTTCCTGGCGCTGCTGGAGATCGCCCGAAGCTTCGGACTGGCCAATGATCTGCTCGCCCTCAGCCTGCCCTACGCGGGCCTGTCGCTGCCGCTGGCCGTGCTGCTGCTGCGCGCCGCCTTCGCCGACCTCCCCATCGAGCTGGAGGACGCGGCCCGGCTGGAGGGCCTCGGCCTCGGCCAGCGGCTGCGGCACGTGCTGCTGCCCCTGCTGGGGCCCGCCCTGGCCAGCACGGGGATTCTGGTGTTCCTGGCCAGCTGGAACGAGTACGCCATCGCCCTCACCTGGATCAGCCGCAACGACCTGCTCACCCTGCCGATCGCCATCGCCCGGATCGGCGGCGGCTCGGTGTTCACCATCCCCTACGGCGCCTTCGCCGCCGCCACCGTGCTGGGCAGCCTGCCCCTGCTGCTGCTGGTGCTGCTGGCCCAGCGGCCGATCGTCGCGGGTCTTACACGCGGGGCGGTCAAGGGATGAACGCCGCCGCCGCCGGTCTGGAGCTGCGCCAGCTGTGCCGGGAGGTGGGGGGGCGCCGACTGCTGGACCGGCTCGACCTGGCCGTCGCCCCCGGCGAATGCCTCGCCCTGCTCGGCCCGAGCGGCTGCGGCAAGTCCACCACCCTGCGGGTGGTGGCGGGGCTGGATCCCGCCAGTGCGGGCCAGGTGTTCCTGGACGGGTTGGACCTGGGCGCCCTCAGCCCGGGCGAACGCCAGGTGGCGATGGTGTTCCAGAGCTACGCCCTCTACCCCCACCTGAGCGTGGAGGGCAATCTGGAACTGGGGCTCAAGGTGCGCGGGGTGCCCGCCGCCGAACGCCAGCGGCGCCTCGGGGCCGTCCTCGAGCTGCTCCAGCTCGACGAGCTGCGCCAGCGCCGCCCTGCCCAGCTCTCCGGCGGCCAGCGCCAGCGGGTGGCCCTGGCCCGGGCCCTGCTGCGCCAGCCGCGGATCATGCTGCTGGATGAGCCGATGAGCAACCTCGACGCCCAGCTGCGGGAGGAGCTGCGACCGGAACTGCGCCGGCTGGTGTGCGGCCGGGAGCAGCCGGTGATCTACGTCACCCACGACCAGCAGGAGGCGGTGGGCATGGCCGACCGCCTCGCCCTGCTCGACGGGGGCCGGCTGCAGCAGGTGGGCAGCCCGCGGGAGCTCTACGCCGATCCGGCCAACCGCTTCGTGGCCAGCTTCCTGGGGCGTCCGGCGATCAACCTGCTGGCGATCACGCCCGGTCGTCAGCTGGGCCTGCGGCCCGAGCATCTGCACCTGGACGAGGAGGGGCCCGTGGCAGCCCGGCTGCTGCGGCGCGAATGGTGGGGCCATCAGCAGCTTCTCTGGTTTGACAGCCGCTGGGGCCCGGTGCGGGTGCTCAGCGACCCCGAGGCGCCGGTTCCCGCGGAGCCGCGCCTGGTCTGGCAGCGGCAGCACGAACTCTGGTTCGATCCCCTCAGCGGCGCCCGGCTCCATGGCCTGGGGCCTGTTTGGTAAAGTCGCAGGCTGGCTCAGGCCTGCATCGTCCAACGTCGTCACATCGTCATGTCCCGGGTCTGTCAGCTCACCGGCAAGCGCGCCAACAACGGCATGGCCGTCAGCCACTCCCATGTGCGCACCAAGAAGCTGCAGCAGGTGAATCTGCAGGAGCGGCGCCTGTGGTGGGCCGAGGGCAACCGCTTCGTGAAGCTGCGCGTGTCCACCCGGGCCCTCAAGACGATCCAGAAGAAGGGTCTCGGTGCCTATGCCAAAGAGCTGGGCGTCAATCTGGCCAAGATCTGATCGGATCCACCGGCCGGCCCCGCTAGGGTCCGGCCCTGATCGAAGCCTGGTTGTGGACCGTCGGACGTTTCTGGGAGGTTCCCTGCTGGCCGCCCTCAGCCTGCTGCTGCACCCTTCCCGGGCCCGGGCCATGGGCGGCACGCTTCCCGAGATCGGCCAGCCTGCCCCCGACTTCGACCTTGACGGCGTCGCTCCGTCAGCGGACGGCAACGTCGTCACGACCCACCGCAGCCAGGCCGACTTCCGTGGCCGTTGGCTTGCCCTGTACTTCTATCCCAAGGACTTCACCAGCGGCTGCACCCTTGAAGCCCGGGGATTCCAGAGGGACCTGGAGGCCTTCCACGCCCGCAACGCCGAGGTGGTGGGTGTGAGCGCCGATGACCCGGACGCCCACCTATCCTTCTGTAGCAGCGAGGGTCTGGCCTATCCTCTGCTGTCGGATCCGGGCGGTGCCGTCAGCCGTCGCTTTGGCTCCTGGCTGCCGCCGTTCTCGGCGCGCCACACCTTTCTGATCGACCCGGACGGGGTGCTGCGCGCCAGCTGGGTGGCGGTGCGACCGTCCGGCCACAGCCAGGAGGTGCTCGCCGAACTCGCCCGCCTGCAGGGGGAGACGGCGGGCTGAGCCGCCGGGCCACCATCCGGGGCACCAGGTGAGTGGAGGGTTCAGCCCTTCAGGATGTCCAGCACCGCCCGGTGCACCTGGCTCTGGCGCTTCAGGGCGGCGATGCCGGCCGGATCCGGTGGCTGGTCGAGCACGGCGGCCCAGTCCTCCTGAAGGCCTGGGGGCGGCGGGGCCTCCAGGTCGTGGCAGGGGCAGCCGATGCCGGCCGCCGCGGCGGCCACCTTGGGGTCGTAGCTGAGGGCGGCGCAGGGGCTGCCCGCCAGGGCCGCCAGGATCAGCCCATGCAGCCGCATGGCCAGCACCAGACCAGCCTGGGCGAACGCCTCCATGGCCTCCTGCGGCGTCGCGGCCGCCAGCTCGCGGCTGCGGGCGGCCAGGGCCGGGCCCACCAGACCCTGCAGGGTTAGGTCGGCCAGCAGACCCCGGTCCTGGTCCTGGTGGAAGGGCAGCCAGTGCACCGGGCGGTCGGCAGCCACCGCCAGCCCCTCAAGGGCCTCCAGATAGGGCCGCCAGGCCGCGGCATCGAGCTGCCGGACCGGCCGGAAGCAGACCACGATCGGCCCGCCCCTGCCGCGCCAGGCCCGGGCGGGCAGCCCCCAGACCGGATCGCTGCCGACACGGGTCCCCACGCCCCAGGCCCTCGCCTGGGCTGCGGAGGCCGGGTCCCGCCAGCTGATCGCCGTGGCCAGGGGCAGCAGCCCACGCACCAGCAGCCGGCTGCGGCGGCGGCGCAGCGGTCCCAGGCCCTGGCCCCAGAGCAGGACGGGCTTGCCCCGGGTGCGGGCCGCCAGCATCAGGGCGCCGTAGTACAAGAGGCTGCGGAAGCTGGTGGCGTCCTGGAGCAGGCTGCCGCCGCCGAGCACCAGGGCGTCACAGCGGCCCAGGGCGGCCAGGACCCCCTTCAGGTGGCGACGGTCGGTGGTCTCCACACCGAAGCGCTCCTGCACCAGGATCTGGTCATGGGCCGTGACCAGGGGCCGGCAACCCGCCGGCAGCTGGTCCAGCAGCACCTCCAGCAGGGCATCGTCACCGAGGTTGTGCTCGCCGTAATAGCCGCAGATCAGAGCACGCATCCGACGCAGCGGCGGGTCCGGCTCCGTACATTACGGATCGCACCAGGCCCCGCCCATGCACGCGCTGTCGCTGCCCACCTGGTGGATCCACATCACCTCGGTGCTGGAGTGGATGCTGGCGATCCTGGCCGTGCAGGCCTTCGGCAGCCGGCGGCGGGAGGGGGGCTGGCGCTGGCTGGCCCTGGCGATGGTGCCGGCGCTGGTGAGCGCCATGGCCGCCTGCACCTGGCATCTGTTCGACAACAGCGAGGCCCTCAGGGGCCTGGTGGTGCTGCAGGCCGGCCTCACCGCCCTGGGTAACGGGGCGATGGCCCTGGCCGCCTGGAACCTGCTGCGCCAGCAGCGCCTCTCTGCAGAGGACGAACCCTCGTGACCCTGCCCCTGGCCGCCTGGTTCCAGGGCCTCGGCGCCATCGATCCGGGGCCATTCTTCGTGCTCTCCCTGCTCCCCTACCTGGCCTTCCTGTGGTGGGCCCGCCAGGTGCGGGCCTTTCCGCGGCTGGCGCTGCGGGGATTCCAGCTGACGCTGCTGTTCGTGGCGGTCACGATCGTCGCCGCGCTAGTGGCCCAGCAGGTCTACGGGCGGCAACTGGCCGACGTCGATCCCCTGCACGGCGGTGCCGAGGCCTTCCTGACCCTCAGCAACCTGGTTGTGCTGCTGGGGTTCCGGCTGCTGCCGTCAGTCCCCTCTGCGGCGGGCTCAGTCGGACCCCAGGTGAACAAGTCTTAAGGGGGCGGAGCACAGGTCGCCCTGACCCGGAAGATGGGGCGTCGCCACGTGCATCATGATCGCTCCTCTCCTGGCCATGGCTCCCGCTTCGATCAGCTGGTCCCCGAAGGTGGCCCTGGTCATGATCGTCTGCAACGTCATCGCCATCGCCATCGGCAAGGCCACCATCCAGCAGCAGAACGTCGGCCTCAAGCTGCCCAGCGACAATTTCTTCGGCGGCTTCAGCCACGGCGCCATGCTCGGCACCACCAGCCTGGGTCACATCCTGGGCATGGGCGCGATCCTGGGCCTGGCCTCCCGCGGCGTCCTCTGAGAGCTCAGCGCCAGCCGAGCAGGTACGGCATCGCCCGCAGGCCGTAGCGCTCGAACCGATAGCCGAACAGCAGGGCCGAGAGATCCTCCGCCCTGCTGCTCTCCAGCCCCCGCAGCACCTGGTCCAGTCGGCCATCGGCACCGGGCCCATGCAGGCCCAGCCAGGTGCGCCGGGCCAGACGTCCGCTGAGCGACCAGCGCCAGCCCAGGGCACGGCGCAGCTTGGGGGCGTAGTTCCGCAGAGCTCGCTCCGCCTGGATCGAAGAACGTGCCTGGGCCGTGAGGGCCTCCAGCAGCAGCGGGGCTAGCACGGCGCTACTGGTCAGGGCGTGCCGGATGCCTTCCCCGCCGAGCAGGTTGGCGGTGCTGACCGCATCCCCCAGCCCCAGCAGCCGGCCCCGCCGGTGCGGCTCCCGCCGCCGGATCGTGCTGCGCACCAGGCCCCCGTGGCGATCGAGCACCTCGAAGGGCTCGCTGCCGCCCCCGTTGGCCGCCCCGCCCTCCGCCAGCAACCGGCGGCCGAGGTCGTTGATCAGACCCCCCAGGGGGGGTTGCTGGCGCTGGGGGTCCACCAGCCGGCAGACGCCGAGCTTCAGCACCCCGGGCTGCATCGGAAAGATCCAGCCGTAGCCCTGGGGCACCCAGCCGCTGCCCAGGCAGAAGCTGAGCCGGTCGGCCCAGCGCTCCCAGCAGGCAGGGGACACCCGCAGCAGCCATTCCAGGCCGGCGGCCCGCACCAGCCCATCGCGCCGGCGGTCTGTCACCGGCGGATCCCCCAGCAGGGCCCGCCCGTGGCCGCTGGCATCGACCGTCCAGTCGCTGCTGACCTGCAGCGTGCTGCCATCGGAGCGGCGCAGCAAGGTCACCATGCGCTCGCCCTCCTGGCGGCTGGCGCAGGCGTGCAGGCCCAGCTGCACCCGTCCGCCCCATCGGCGGCACTGGTCGGCCTGCCAGCGGCGCAGGGCACCGAAATCCAGCACCACGCCGAGGGGGTGCGGCGAGGCCCAGCGCCGGGTGGCGGCCCCGGGCCCGATCAGCTGCCACTCCTGCCAGCGGCTGCCCACCACCTCTGCCGGCAGGCCCAGGCTGGTCATCGTCTCGATCGGAAGGGCGGCGCTGCTGAAGGCGCAGCGGGTCAGGTCGTCGAGCCGGTCAACCAGAACCACATCCACCCCCTGGAGGGCCAGACGCCGGGCCAGGTCACCGCCAGCCGGTCCGGCCCCCACCACCAGCACCTGGCAGCGGAGGGAGGACTCAGACGGCAAGGGCGGTGGGAACGGTGGCCCGGAAGACGGGGCCGAAGCGCTCGAGGATGCGTTCGGCCATCTGGGAGGGGGTCAGCCCCAGCCTCTCCTTGCTCTGGTCGGGGCTGGCATGGTCCACCAGGACATCGGGGATACCAAGGCGCAGCACCGGCACAGGCAGATCGTGGTCGTTGAGAGATTCCACGACCGCGGCACCGAAGCCACCGGGCAGGGCCCCCTCCTCCATGGTCACGACCCGGCCGATGCGGTGGGCCAGGGGCAGGATCAGGGCCTCGTCGAGGGGTCGCAGGAAGCGGGCATTGACCACCGCCGCCCGCAGACCCTTCTCCTGCAGCAGGCCGGCGGTGGCCATGGCCGGCGCCACCATGGCGCCATAGGCCACGATCAGCAGGTCGTCGCCATCGGTGAGCAGCTCACCGCGGCCGATCTCCAGGGGCTGCCAGCCCTCATCCATCAGCGGCACGCCTTCCCCTTCGCCCCGGGGGATGCGAATGGCACAGGGGCCGTCGTGGGCGATCGAGGTAACGAGCATGCGCTGCAGCTCGGCCTCGTCCTTAGGGGCCATCACCGTGAAGTTGGGGACGGCCCGGAGATAACTGATGTCGTACTGGCCCTGGTGGGTGGGTCCATCGGCACCGACGATGCCGGCCCGGTCGAGCACGAAGGTGACCGGCAGCTTCTGGATGCCCACGTCGTGGATGAGCTGGTCGTAGGCCCGCTGCAGAAAGGTGCTGTAGATGGCCACCACCGGCCGCAGACCTTCACAGGCCATGCCCGCCGCCATGGTGACGGCGTGCTGCTCGGCGATGCCCACGTCGAAGTACTGGTTGGGGAGGGCCCTCTCCAGCAGATCCAGGCCCGTGCCGGTGGCCATGGCGGCCGTGATGCCCACCACGCGGGAATCCTGTTCGCAGATCTTGACGAGCGTCTGGCCGAACACCTTGCTCCAGCTGGGCGGCTTGGGCTTGCTGGAGGGGTAGGCCTTGCCGGTGGCCAGGTCGAAGGCCGACTGGGCGTGGTAGCCCACCTGGTCGGCCTCGGCATAGGGATAGCCCTTACCCTTGGTGGTGGCCACGTGCACCAGCACCGGGCCCTCGCAGCGGTGGGCCGCCTGGAAGGTGCGGACCATCTCGGGAATGTCGTGGCCGTCGATTGGTCCCACGTAGGTGAAGCCCAGCTCCTCGAACACGGCCCCCACCTTGGGCACCGCCAGCCGCTTCATGCTCTCCTTGAGCGTCTTGAGCTCGGTGGGCAGCTCCCCGTGCAGGAACGGCAGGTGCTTCACCGCCTCCTCGGCGCTGCCGGAGAGGAACTGCACCGGCTTACTGAGCCGCATGCGGTTGAGGTGGGTGGAGAGGGCCCCCACCGGCGGTGAAATCGACATGTCGTTGTCGTTCAGCACCACCAGCAGCTTGGTGCGGGGCAGGTGGCCCGCGTGGTTGATGGCCTCCAGGGCCATGCCGCCGGTCAGTGCCCCGTCACCGATCACGGCGACGCACTTGAAATCTTCTCCGCGACGGTCGCGGGCCAGGGCCATGCCCAGGGCCGCCGAGATGCTGGTGGAGGCGTGGCCGGCGCCGAAGTGGTCGAAGCGGCTCTCGCTGCGCTTGAGGTAACCCGCCACGCCGCCCTGCTGGCGCAGGGTGTGGAAATCCTTGTAACGGCCCGTCACCAGCTTGTGGGGATAGGCCTGGTGGCCCACATCCCACACCACCCGGTCGTGCTCCAGGTCGAGGGTCTGATAGAGGGCGAGGGTGAGTTCGACGACCCCCAGGCCAGGACCCAGGTGCCCGCCGCTGGTGGCCACCACCTCCAGGTGCTTCTCGCGGATCTGGCGAGCCATGGCCTCGAGTTCTGCGGTGCTCAGGCCGTGCAGCTGATTGGGATGGCTCAGCTCGCTCAGATGCATGCCCTTCCTTGCTTCCAGGTGGCCAATCTACGGGGTTCGCCCCGACACACGGCGACGAACGCCACCGTTCCGAGGTCGGGTTGCGACACTGGAACGATGACCACGGCCGACGACGACGCCTTCCCCGGGGCGACCGCCTACCTGCAGCGGATCCTGCGGGCCCGGGTGTACGACGTGGCGATCGAGTCCCCCCTCGATCCCGCCCCCAACCTCTCCCGCCGACTCCACAACCAGGTGCTGCTGAAACGGGAGGATCTCCAACCCGTGTTCAGCTTCAAGCTGCGCGGCGCCTACAACAAGATGGCGGGCCTGGAGCGCGCCGAGCTCGACCGGGGGGTGATCGCCGCCAGCGCCGGCAACCATGCCCAGGGGGTGGCCCTGGCGGCCCAGCGGCTGGGCTGCACCGCCGTGATCGTGATGCCGGTCACGACGCCGGAGATGAAGGTGCGCTCCGTGGCGGCCCGGGGGGCCGAGGTGGTGCTCCACGGCGACACCTACGACGAGGCCTGTGAGGAAGCCCACCGCCTGCAGCGCCAGCGGGGGCTCACCTTCATCCATCCCTTCGACGATCCGGACGTGATCGCCGGTCAGGGCACGATTGCCCTTGAGATCCTGCGCCAGTGCTCCGATCCCCCCGATGCCATCTACGTGGCGGTGGGCGGCGGCGGCCTGATCGCGGGGATCGGCGCCTACGTCAAGAGTCTCTGGCCCCGGGTGGAGGTGATCGGGGTGGAGCCGAGTGATGCCGACGCCATGACCCGCTCCCTGGCGGCGGGGGAGCGGGTGCGGCTGGAGCAGGTGGGCCTGTTCGCCGACGGGGTGGCCGTGCGTCAGGTGGGCGAGCACACCTTCGCCCTGGCCCAGCGCTGCGTCGACCGCATGGTCACGGTGGACACCGACGAGATCTGCGCCGCGATCAAGGACGTCTTCGAGGACACCCGCTCGATCCTGGAACCCGCCGGCGCCCTCTCGGTGGCGGGCATGAAGAAGGATGTGGCCCAGCGACAGCTCCGGGACCGCACTTTGGTGGCAGTGGCCTGCGGCGCCAACATGAATTTCGACCGGCTGGCCTTCGTGGCCGAGCGGGCCGAACTGGGCGAGGAGCGCGAAGCCCTGCTGGCGGTGGAGATCCCGGAGCAACCCGGCAGCCTGGCGCGCTTCTGCGCTGTCCTCGGCCAGCGCAGCCTCACCGAGTTCAGCTACCGCCTCGCCGACCCCCAGTTGGCCCACATCTTCTTAGGGGTGCAGATCAGCGGGCACCAGGACACCCGTCAGCTGATGGACGCCCTCGAGTCCCAGGGCTTTCCCTGCCTCGATCTGAGCGGTGACGAGCTGGCCAAGCTCCACCTCTGTCACATGGTCGGCGGCCGGCTGCCGGCCAGTGCTGGGGCGGCCCTGAACCAGGGGGAGGAGCGGCTGTACCGCTTCGTGTTCCCGGAGCGGCCCGGGGCCCTGATGGCCTTCGTGAACGCCCTGCACCCGAACTGGAACATCAGCATCTTCCACTACCGCAACCACGGCGCCGACGTCGGGCGCATCGTGGTCGGGGTGCAGGTGCCCCCGGGGGAGCTGGAGGCGTGGCGGGCCTTCCTCGCCGATCTCCCCTACCAGCACTGGGAGGAGACGGGCAATCCGGCCTACCGGCTGTTCCTGGGTGAGGTGGGACGGCCCCTGCCCAGTCCGGGCGGGCTGGTGGGGGTCTGAGGCCTGCGATACGTTGCCGCCACGCCGTGCCGGACGTCCCCATGGCTGAACCCGACGCCCTGCCCCCCGACGGCGACCCCTCCGCGGCGGCCACCCCGGGGCTGTCCCTGCCGGCCCGGCTCGAGGCGATTCTCTATCTGAAGGGCCGGCCCCTGGAGCTGGGGGAGCTGGCCGCCATCGCCGGCATCGACCGGGACGAGACGGAGCTGGCCCTGATCACCCTGATGGCCGACTACGCGCACCGGGACACCGCCCTGGAGATCCACCAGGAGGGCCAGCATTACGCCCTGCAGCTGCGCGCCGGCCTGGGGGATCTGGTCCAGAACCTGCTGCCGGTGGATCTCTCGGTCGCCGCCCTGCGGACCCTGGCCACCATCGCCCTCAAGAAGCGCCTGCTGCAGTCGGAGCTGGTGGAGCTGCGCGGCTCGGGGGCCTATGACCACATCAGGGAGCTCCTCGCCCAGGACTTCATCGAACGCCGCCGCCAGAGCGACGGCCGCTCCTACTGGCTGAGCCTGAGCGAGAAGTTCCATCGCACCTTCTCCCTGAAGGCCGATGATCTGGCCGCCCTCGGCTCCCGCCTGGCGGCCGCCGAGACGGCCGGAACGCCGCCGCCTCCCGACGAGGAGGCGGATCCATAGAGTTGGCCCAACAAATGGCGCAAGCCTGCAGCCCATCCTCCGACCCCTTCCATGAGCATCCTCGTCTTCCTGCTCCAGGTGCTGGCCCAGACCCTGAGCATCTACCTCCTGGTGCTGCTGGTCCGCGTGCTGCTGAGCTGGTTCCCCAATCTCGACTGGAGCAATCCGCTGCTCTCCAGCGTCAGCGCCATCACCGACCCCTACCTCAACGCCTTCCGCGGGCTGATTCCGCCGCTGGGTGGCCTCGACCTTTCGGCGCTGGTGGCCTTCATCGCCCTGCAGCTGGCCCAGAGCCTGCTGGGGGCCTCCATCGCCAGCCTCTCCGGCGGCCTCTACTGAGGGTCGGCGGCCGGGGACGTCGCCAGGGCCTCCTCCAGGGGCAGGAGCTCGTCGTCGACGCCGGCACGCGTACGCACCGGGGCGCTGAACCCCCGGGCTTTGACGCTGCGGGTGCCCAGGGGGCCCGGGGTACCGGCCGGCACCGCCAGCCGCAGGGCAAAGCTTGAGCGCCCGGGGGGCACATCACCGATCGATCCCACCCGGGTGCGGTTCGGCAGCACCGGTTCACCGCTGGCATCGAGGATCAGGCCGAACACATCGGTATCCACCACCGGCTTCGATCCGGGGTTGACCACCACGCCCCGCAGCGCCCAGCAGGTGGCACCACTGGGGCGGGCCAGGGTGGGCTGGGTGGCCAGGTCATCGGCGGGGCAGGGCTCCAGAACCACCTGTGACACCGTCAGGTCGGTGGCGCCGGCCAGGGCCGGGGCACCGCAGACGACCAGCAGCACGAGCGCCAGCCGCACCAGCAGCCCGAGGAGGGGCCCGACCCGGGTGGCGGCCAGCCTGCCGGCCCACGGTCCGGCCGGAGTCCTGGTCCCTGGAACGACGATCCCTGCCTGAGTCACCGCCGGTCGCCGCTGCCTGCGATCACGTTACGGTTCACCCGGTCGGCCAGCTTGGCCAGGTTGGCGGCCGCCACGTCGTCGAGATCCAGCCCCAGTTCCGTGGCCAACTGGGCCACGTACCAGAGCACGTCCCCCAGCTCCAGCCGCAGGTCGTCGCGAACCTCGGGGCTGAACACCCCCGCTCGGTCGCGCAGCACCTTCTTCACCTTGTCGGCCACCTCACCGGCCTCGCCGCACAGGCCCAGGGTGGGATAGAGGATGTTGTTGCCGGCATCGGGATAGCGCGCCGTCTCACGGGAGCGTTGCTGGTAGTCGTGAAAGTCCATTGCAAGCGCGCTCCGGGCAAGTCCGGATGGTAGTTTCCGCCCTTGTCATCGGTCGTCCAATGGCCCCTCACGATCTCATGCGTCGCACAAAGATCGTGGCCACGATCGGGCCCGCCACCGAGTCGCCCGAGGTGCTGCGGCAGCTGATCGCCGCCGGCGCCACCACCTTCCGTCTCAACTTTTCCCACGGCGATCACAGCGATCACGCCGATCGGATCGCCACCATCCGCCAGGTGGCCCACGAACTGGGCGTTCACATCGGCATCCTCCAGGACCTGCAGGGTCCCAAGATCCGTCTGGGCCGCTTCCAGGCCGGTCCCATCACCCTGGCCAAGGGGGATCCCTTCTCGCTTACATCCCGCGCCGTCAACTGCGACCACACCATCGCCACCGTCACCTACGACCGGCTGGCAGATGAGGTGACCAGCGGCAGTCGGATCCTGCTCGATGACGGCCGGGTGGAGATGGTGGTGGTGGAGGTCGACGGCCCCGGGCAGACCCTGAAGTGCCGGGTGACGGTGGGCGGGGTGCTCTCCAACAACAAGGGGGTGAACTTTCCCGATGTGCAGCTCTCGATCCGGGCCCTCACGCCCAAGGACCGGCGTGACCTGGCCTTCGGGCTGCAGCAGGGCGTCGACTGGGTGGCCCTGAGCTTCGTGCGCAACCCCTCCGACATGCTGGAGATCCGGGAACTGATCCGCAGCCAGGGCCACAACACGCCGGTGGTGGCCAAGATCGAGAAATTCGAGGCCATCGACGCCATCGACGCGATCCTGCCCCTCTGCGATGGGGTGATGGTGGCCCGGGGCGACCTCGGGGTGGAGATGCCCGCCGAGGAGGTGCCGCTGCTGCAGAAGGAACTGATCCGCAAAGCCAACAGCCTCGGCATCCCGATCATCACCGCCACCCAGATGCTCGATTCGATGGCCGCCTGTCCCCGGCCCACCCGGGCCGAGGTGAGCGATGTGGCCAACGCCATCCTCGACGGCACTGATGCGGTGATGCTCTCCAACGAAACCGCCGTGGGGGACTACCCGGTGGAGGCGGTGGCCACCATGGACCAGATCGCCCGTCGCATCGAGCGCGACTACCCCCAGCGGGTGCTCGACAGCCACATGGCCACCACCATTCCCAATGCCATCTGCCAGGCGGTCAGCAGCATCGCCCGCCAGCTCAACGCCGCGGCGATCCTGCCCCTCACCAAGACCGGCTCCACGGCGCGCAACGTCAGCAAGTTCCGCCCCAGCACCCCGATCCTGGCGATCACCTCCGATGTGACGGTGGCGCGGCAGTTGCAGCTGGTGTGGGGGGTCAACCCCCTGCTGATCCAGGACCAATCCAGCAGCAGCCGCACCTTCAGCGTGGCCATGGCCACGGCCCAGCAGCTGGGGCTCCTGGGTGCCGGTGACCTGGTGGTCCAGACCGCCGGCACCCTCGAAGGGGTGAGCGGCTCCACCGACCTGGTCAAGGTGGGCATCGTCTCCGCCGTCATGGGCCGTGGTGTCGGCATCGGCAGCGGCACCGTGAGCGGCAAGGTGCGCCTGGCCAGCTCACCGGAGGATGCGGCCCGTCTGGAGGCCGGCGAGATCCTGGTGGTCCGCGAGACCAGCGCCGCCTACCTGGAGGCGATCCGCAAGGCCCGCGGGGTGATTGCCGAGGAGGAGGGCCGCCAGAGCCACGCCGCCGTGATCGCCGAGCGACTCGGGGTGCCGGTGATCGTGGGGGTGGCCAACGCCACCCTCGAACTGCGCATGGGCGAGGTGGTCACCCTCGAGATTCAGGAGGGGGTGGTGCACCGGGGCCCCCGCAGTGCCCACCCTTCGGAGGTGCCCTCTTTCCTCTAGAACCGAAGCGACTCCGGCTGCGCCGCCATGGCCTCCAAGCTGCCCCTGAGCGAGACGGTGGCCATGGCGCTGCTGACGCTGCGCTCGAACCGTCTGCGCAGCCTGCTCACCATGCTCGGCATCGTGATCGGCAACGCCTCGGTCATCACCCTGGTGGGGGTCGGGCGCGGCGCCCAGAACCTTGCCGAGAGCCAGCTCAGCACCCTGGGCGCCAACGTGCTGTTCGTGGTGCCGGGCAACAACGACACCCGGCGCCAGGGGATCGAGACCCCGCGCACCCTGGTGCTGGAGGACGCCAAGGCGATCGCCGAGCAGGTGCCGAGCGTGCGCCGCGTCGCCCCCCAGATCACCCTCAATGAGGTGGCCCAGGCCGGGGGCTTCAGCTCAACGATCTCGGTCTCGGGGGTGACGCCGGAATTCCTGCCGGTCCGCAGTTTCGAAGTGACCCGGGGCCGCTTCATCGACGAGCGCGATCTCAAGGGCGCCCGCAACGTGGTGGTGATCGGGCCCGATCTGCAGAAGAAGCTGATGCCCACCGGCGAAGCCCTGGGCCGCCAGCTGCGCATCCGGGACAAGTCCTTCGAGGTCATCGGCGTTCTGGCTTCCAAGGGGGCGGTGTTCGGCTCCAACCAGGACGAGAACGCCTACATCCCCCTCACCACCATGGTGAGCCAGCTGAGCGGACGGGATCCCACCTTCGGCGTCAGCCTCACCTTCATCAGCGTGGAGGCCCGCGACGAGGCCAGCACCGGCGCCGCCGCCTTCCAGATCACCAACCTGCTACGCCAGCGCCACCGCATCCTGCGGGAGGACGACTTCGCCGTGCGTTCCCAGAAGGATGCCCTCACGATCGTCGGCACGATCACCGGCGGGCTCACCCTGATGCTCGCGGCCATCGGCGCCGTGTCCCTGCTGGTGGGCGGGATCGGCATCATGAACATCATGCTGGTGTCGGTGAGTGAACGCACCGAGGAAATCGGCCTGCGCAAGGCCCTCGGAGCCCGCAGCAGCGACGTGCTGCTCCAGTTTCTGGTGGAGTCCCTGGTGCTCGCCAGCCTGGGCGGGGTGATCGGCAGCGCCATGGGCCTGGGCACCGTGGCCCTGGTGGCGGCCTTCACCCCCCTGCCGGCCACGATCGAGGCCAGCACCGTGCTGCTGACGGTGGGGCTGTCCGGCTCGATCGGCCTGTTCTTCGGGGTGGTGCCGGCCCGCCGCGCCGCCCGACTGGATCCAATCGCAGCCCTCAGGAGTCTCTGAAGTCGCGGGGGAGCTCGGGGGGGGGAGCGGCCAGGCTGCCGTCACCGCGCACGGGGCCCGACGCCATCGCCCGGGCAGGCCTAGCCCCGGCTTCGCCCTGAGAGAATCGAAGAAAACATTAAGACTGCCAATCCGTCGCCTTCGTCACCGAATCCCCACAGCCGCAATGGCTTGATGGTATGGACGTCGCCGCATGAAGGTGTTGGATCAACTGGCCAGGACAGAACAGGTGGATTGCGGCTACCGGAACAGCTCCGACCGCATGGTCATCCTGCGCTGCATCGGGCCGGGGCAGTTCTTCCTCGAACGGGTCGTCTTTCCTTTCGAACTCCTGACCTTTCAGTGTCCCGAAATGAGCGAGGTGGAGATCTGGACCCACGGCCTGGGCGGCCCGGAGCTGCTCGAATCGATCGAGTCCCGCGAACTGATCATGGAATCGGCCCCCGTCCCCGAGGCTGCCGCCGGCGGCATTGAGCTCAACCCCTGGCTGCAGGCCAGCTGAGCCGTCCGCTCCGGGGCTGCCGAGCTCCCGTTGCCGGGCCCCGCGCTCTTAAGGTTGTCCAAAAGCTTCACAACCATGAATCAGCGCTGGCGTGTCCTTGCCCTGTGGCTGTTGCCGGTCGCCGTGGCCCTCTTCCTGGGCTGGCAGCTGCTGAGTTCCGGAGGGCGCCTGGCCCCCGCCGGCAGTGGTGGCGACACCACCGCCCCCCGCAATGCGGCGGTGGCCCGGATGAGCTACGGCCGTTTCCTGGATTACGTGGAGGCCGGGCGTGTCACCGCCGTTGACATCTTCGACGGGGGTCGCACCGCCGTCATTGAGGCGGTGGACCCTGACCTCGACAACCGCGTCCAGCGCCTGCGCGTCGATCTGCCCGGCGTGGCTCCCGAGCTGATCAACAAACTCAAGGATCAGGGCATCAGCTTCGATGTTCATCCCCCCAAGTCCACCCCGCCGGCCCTGGGCCTCCTGGGCAACCTTCTCTTCCCACTGCTGCTGATCGGCTCGCTGATCTTCCTGGCCCGGCGCTCCTCCGGCATGCCGGGTGGGCCCGGCCAGGCCATGCAGTTCGGCAAGTCCAAGGCCCGTTTCGCCATGGAGGCCGAAACCGGCGTCAAGTTCGACGACGTGGCCGGGGTGGAAGAGGCCAAGCAGGACCTTCAGGAGGTGGTCACCTTCCTCAAGACACCCGAGCGCTTCACCTCTGTGGGAGCCAAAATCCCCCGCGGCGTGCTGCTGGTGGGCCCTCCCGGCACCGGCAAGACCCTTCTCGCCAAGGCGATCGCCGGCGAGGCAGGGGTGCCCTTCTTCTCTCTCTCCGGTTCGGAGTTCGTGGAGATGTTCGTCGGCGTTGGCGCCAGCCGGGTCCGCGACCTGTTCAAACGGGCCAAGGAAAACAGCCCCTGCCTGATCTTCATTGATGAGATCGACGCCGTCGGCCGCCAGCGCGGCGCCGGCATCGGCGGCGGCAACGATGAGCGGGAGCAGACCCTCAACCAGCTCCTTACCGAGATGGATGGCTTCGAGGGCAACAGCGGCATCATCATCATCGCCGCCACCAACCGACCCGACGTCCTGGATTCGGCCCTGATGCGGCCAGGCCGCTTCGATCGCCAGGTGCAGGTGGATGCGCCCGACATCAAGGGACGGCTCTCGATCCTCAAGGTGCACAGCCGCAACAAGAAGCTGGCCGACGACGTCTCCCTGGAGATGATCGCCCGCCGCACCCCCGGCTTCACCGGCGCCGACCTGGCCAACCTGCTGAATGAAGCGGCGATTCTCACCGCCCGCCGGCGCAAGGAGGCCACCGGTCTGGCGGAGATCGACGATGCCGTCGACCGGATCATCGCCGGCATGGAGGGCAAGCCCCTCACCGATGGCCGCAGCAAGCGTCTGATCGCTTACCACGAAGTGGGCCATGCCCTGGTGGGCACCCTGGTGAAGCAGCACGACCCTGTTCAGAAAGTCACCCTGATCCCCCGGGGCCAGGCCCAGGGCCTCACCTGGTTCGCCCCCGATGAGGAGCAGATGCTCGTCAGCCGTGCCCAGCTGCGGGCCCGGATCATGGGGGCCCTCGGGGGTCGTGCCGCCGAGGACGTGGTGTTCGGCCATTCGGAGGTGACCACCGGGGCCGGGGGTGACATCCAGCAGGTGGCCTCGATGGCCCGACAGATGGTGACCCGCTTCGGCATGAGCGATCTGGGTCCGATGTCCCTGGAGGCCGGCAACCAGGAGGTGTTCCTGGGCCGCGACCTGATGACCCGCAGCGATGTCTCCGATGCCATCGCCCACAAGATCGATGAGGCCGTCCGCCAGATCGTCCAGAGCTGCTACGCCGACACCGTCAAGCTCGTGGCTGACCACCGGGCCTGCATGGACCGGCTGGTGGAGCTGCTGATCGAGAAGGAGAGCCTCGATGGTGACGAGTTCCGTCTGATCGTCTCCGAGTTCGCTTCGATACCCGACAAGGATCGCTTCTCCCCCCTGCTCACCGCCGCAGACCTGGCCACCGCCCCCGCTCAGGGCGCCGCCGTGGCCGAGATCAGGGAAGCTCCCTGAGCTTCGGCTTCGGCGCCTGAAAAAAGGCCTGCTCCGGCAGGCCCTTTTTTGTGGGCGGCAGGGGCTCAGACGGGGCGAACAGGCCGCTTCTCGATCACCTTGTCGATCAGGCCGTAGGCCATCGCTTCGGCCGGGGACATGAAGAAATCCCGGTCGGTGTCGATCTGGATGCGCTCCAGATCCTGCCCGGTCCGGCTCGCCAGTTCGCGGTTGAGCTTGTCCTTCAGATAGAGAATCTCGTCGGCCTGGATGCGGATGTCGCTGGCCTGGCCCCGGGCCCCGCCGAGGGGCTGGTGGATCATGATTCGGGAATGGCTGAGGCTGCTGCGCTTGCCCTTAGCGCCGGCGCAGAGCAGGAAGGCACCCATGCTGGCCGCCAGGCCCACGCAGACGGTCTGCACATCGGGTTTAATGTGCTGCATCGTGTCAAAGATGCCGAGTCCGTCGTAAACAGAACCGCCGGGGGAATTGACATAGAGGAAGATATCCTTTTCAGGATCTTCGGCCTCCAGAAACAGCAGCTGGGCCACCACGCGGTTGGCAGACTCCGCCGTTACCGGTTCGCCGAGGAAGATGATCCTCTCGCGCAGCAGGCGGGAATAGATGTCGAAGGCTCTTTCACCGCGACCCGACTCCTCGATGACGATCGGGATCATGGGCTCCAGACAGGCGATTGAAACGATCCTACCCAGCCGCCGATCGGGTCGAGTGCCTGCAGCGCTAAGGTCGCTGCAACGAAGAATCCATCCGCGTGAGCGCTGCTCTCACCGTCGCCGACAGCAAGCGCGCCTTCCACGGCGCCTTCCCCCATGTCATCAGTCCCCTCTACCGGCGCATGGTCGACGAACTGCTGGTGGAGCTCCACCTGCTGAGCCGTCAGAAGGGCTTCCAGATTGATGCCCTGTTCGCCGTCGGACTCATCCAGGTGTTCGATGGCTTTGCCCGGGGCTACCGCCCCGAGGCCCAGAAGGGCCCCCTTTTCCAGGCCCTGTGCGCCTCCTCCGGCTTCGATGGCCCCGACCTGCGCCGCCAGTGCCAGGAAGCGCTGGCCGCCATGGGACGCCACAGCCAGGCCGAGGTGCGCCAGTGGATCGAAAGCCAGGGGGCGGGGGCCCCGGCGCCGGTGGCCACCGCCCTGGCCGGCATCCGCCGGCCCGACTTCCACTACTCGCGTCTGATGGCCGTCGGCCTGCTGGCCCTGCTGGAGCAGGCCCTGGCCGACGACGCCATGGAACCCCAGGCCCTGCGCCAGCTGGCCCATGAGATCGGCGAGTCGATGGGCCTGCTGCGCGACCGTCTCGATAAGGACCTCGCCCTCTACGCCAGCAACCTGGAGAAGATGTCCATGGCCGTCGAGCTCATGGAGGAAACGGTGGCCGCCGAGCGGCGGCGGCGCGAGCGCCAAGCCGTCAGCGGCTCACCTGAAGGCGTCCCTTCAGCCAGCTGAGCCCATCGGCTCCGGTGGCCGTTGTGCCGGGAACGGCCTCCATCCACAACTGATCGGCACGGCGCACCAGCTCCGGCAGGGGTTCGGGGAGCAGGCCCAGCTGGTCAAGCCCCCGGGGTCGGACCCGCAACCACAGCTCGCCGCTGGCCGGGGCGCTCGCCCCTCTGGTGGTCATGGCCTGCCAGCGGCCCGGCACCGGACCGAGGAACAGCAGCAGCTGGGGTGCTGGTCCCCCCTCGCCGATCCAGCGCCATCCCCCCAGCACCACGCCGTCCTGCCGGCTCCAGGTGGCGGCCACCGCCTGGGATGCGGCCGTGGCGGGGCCAGCCTCCAGCCCCTGGGCCTGCAGGGCCCGGGCCAGACCCTGAAGCAGCTGGCGCCAGCCCTGGCGGTCGGCCCCCACCGCCACCTGGAGCTCGAGCGAAGCCTGGAAAGCACCGGAGGGCTGGGGCTGGAGACGCAGCCGGAAGGGGGAACGCCGCAGCAGGGCGAGCCCCTTGGTGTCGATGCCGTAGCGGGCTGCCAGGGGATCGCGGATCAGCTGCCGGGTCAGAAGGCCACGGAACAGCTGCTCGAGGGAGGAGCCCTGAAGCTCCAGCAGAAGGTCGGCGGGCAGCGGCGGCCGGGAGGTGGGCGGCAGGTCCGGGATCCTCAGGCGGCCCGCCGGGCCGGTGGAGGCGGGGCGGTCGGAGGCTTCGCCTTGCCAGCGCACCTCCGAGCCCTCCAGTGACAGGGAGAAGCAACCCTCCTGGTAGGCCTCCAGCAGGGGGGCCAGGGGCCCCACCAGCGCCCCGAGGCCGGAGGCGTTCCAGAAGACCCCCTGACCGCTCTCCAGCCGGGGCAGGCAGGTGCTGAACAGTCCGCGGCCGGCCCGCTGGTCCGGCCGCAGCTGGTCCTGCAGCAGGCGCCGGGAGAGGGGGTCCGGTGCCACCACCAGCAGGTTCCCCACCCGCAGGCCCTGGGCCGGCAGGGGCCGCTGGGCCCCGGCGGCGGCGTTCTCCTGCACCACCAGGTAGGCGCCCCCATCGGTGTGCGGCCCCCAGAACTGCCACCAGGTGCGGCGCTGCTCGCGCCACAGCCGGCGGCCCGCTGCCTCGCCGAGGCGGTCACGCCAGAGGGCCGGAACCGCCCGCTCCGGGCTGGCGGGGAAGCTCTGCAGCAGGCTGCTCACCGCCATCAGCTGCTCAAGTCCCTGGGCGCGGGGCCGGGGCCAGCGCCACAGGGTGAGGCTGGGCAGCAGCAGCAACAGCAGCAGGGTGACCGTGGTGAGCGGCAGGGGCAGCGGCCCAGGCAGCCCCCGGGGTAGCCGGGGCAGGGCCGGTGCCATCAGCGAGCGGCGCAGACGATGGATCGGGCGGTTCATGGAATCGCCGGCGGGGTGGAGCCAGGGAGGGAGAGACGCGGCTGCCGGCCCCAGGGCCGCTCCTTCATCGGTGGTGACCCTGCGGCAAACGGGCGTCAGCGAACGGTGGCGATGGCCTGGCCACCAGCGGGGGGGGAATCAGCAACAGAAGCCCATCGGCCCCCCTCACGCCGGGGCCGCCGCAGCGTCTCCCATCAGCGGTTCCGGCCTTCGCTGGAGCGGCGCCGACGCTTGTCGCGCCATTCGACGGTGGAGAGATAGATCACGCCCACACTCACGAAGAGCAGCAGGGCAGAGGCCAGGCCCGCCAGCAGGGTGGTGGTGGGGAAGGCCAGATCAGAAACCGATGCTGTTGTCACCGTTGCGGCCCCACACCACCATGGCGATCGAGAAAGTGAAGATGGCCGCAAGGGCGGACCAACCAAGGGTGATCAACATCGGGCCCGGTTCAAGACTCCCGGCATGTTACCTACGCTGGGGACCGGCAGCCGCTGCAGGCCCATGGTCGTCGCCCCCTCGAGAAGTCCCGCACCGATCGCCCAGCGCCGGTCCGCGCCCTACCCCAGTGTCAACGTGATCGTGCTCGACGACGACGTCAACACGTTTCAGCACGTGGTCGCGGTGCTCGTGCGCCATCTGCCCGGCATGCAGCCCGACCGGGCCTGGGAGCTGGCCCACCGCATCGATGGCGAGGGATCTGCGGTGGTCTGGAGCGGACCGCTCGAGCAGGGGGAGCTGTACCACCAGCTGCTCTCCGCCGAAGGTCTGACCATGGCTCCCCTGGGCCACGGCTGAGCAGCACCCATGGCCCGGCTGGTGATCACCCACAGCACCTACGTGGAGGGCCTGATCCCGTTGCTCAGGCGGCTGGCGACCCTGCCGGAGATCGACACGATCACCCCGGCAGTGATCACCCGGGTCAGGGGCCGCAGCGTCGGCCTGCGGCTGCGGGTGTCGACCCCGATCACCGGGGGCCACAAGCTGCTGGCCCGCCGGGGCAGCACGGCCCAGGAGGTGTTCGTGGTCACCCGGCTGAGCCGGGATCAGCTGCAGGAGGAGCTGGATCGGCTGACGAACTGAGCAGGCTGGTGGGGGCCACCCGTTCGTAGACGGCCGGGGTGCCAAAGCGGCCGTAGGCACCGCTGTCGCGAAACCAGTTCGCCCCTTCCACCACCTGCAGATCGCTGGGGTGGAGACCCCAGCGGCGCTCCAGATAGGCCGCGGCAGCGGCCGCATCGAAGCGGGGCTGGCCCCAGGCCACGATCGCCAATGCCAGGGCCCGGATCCGCAGGGCACCGGCGGGACTTTCCTGGATCTCCTCCTCCAGCAGGAAGGTGCGGAACTCGCCCGTCGCCTCCCCTTCCAGGGGGTACTTCTGCAGATACAGCGCCCGGGCCCGGGGGAACACCGGACCCGGGGCACGGGCGAGCAGGCGCTCGAAGGCCTGCTGGAAGCTCGAAGGCTCGCTGTTCACGGCGGCGGGGCGACGTGTCCCCAGCATGCCGGCCCGGGTGCGATCGGGATGGGGTGAAAAGGGGTGGACCGCCGTGCCGTCTTGCCCCAGTGTTCGACCTGGATGAACCAGAAGGGGAGTCAGGGGCGGGGCTTCGTTTCCGGCAATGAAGCCGGTCTACGTTGCCGTCGCTGAAGACTCCCCGTGTCGAAAGGGAGTCAGATCAGAAAACTGTGAAAGGCAGTCACCAACACAGCAGTCCAGATGCATCCTAGGCGGGTTGGTGGGGGAGCGGCCAGATGGCCCGCACCTCGGCCAACAGGCGCTGCCGTTCCAGTTCCCGCTTTTCTGCGGTTCGGCCCTGCAGAAGCAGGGTCAGGTGGCCCAGCTTGCGACCCACCCCTCCGCCCCGCTTGCCGTACCAGTGCAGGTGGGCGTCCGGGAGGGCCTCCAGTGCCCGGCGTCGCGCCAGCTGGTCGTCATCACCGGCCTCCGGCGCCAGCAGGTTGACCATCAGCGCCCCGGGCACCACGGCCTCGGTGGCCCCCATCGGCAGACCGGCGACGATCCGCACCTGCTGGGCGAACTGGCTGGTGCGGCAGGCCTCGATCGTCAGATGGCCGGAGTTGTGGGTGCGGGGGGCCAGCTCGTTGACCTGCAACCCCGAGGGCCCGTAGAAGAACTCGATCGACAGCACCCCCACGTAATCCAGGGCGGTGAGCAGGGAGGCGGCCACGTTGCGGGCGAACACCTCCACCCGGTGGTCCACCGGTGCGGGGAAGAGAACCCAGTCGCAGACACGGCGGTGCTGGTGGGTCTGCACCAGGGGGTAACAGGCCACCTGCCCCTGTCGGTCGCGGCAGGCCACGATCGCCAGTTCCCGCTCGAAGGCCACCAGCTCCTCGAGGATCCAGTCGTCCGGCTCGACGCGATCCAGCAGCTGCTCCAGCTCCCCCAGGTCGGCCACCGGCACCGTGCCCCGGCCGTCGTAGCCGCCCCGGCTGGCCTTGGCCATCAGGGGAAAGCGGAAGCCGTCGGGGAGGCGCGGCACCGCCGGCGCCTGCAGCGGGCTCGGTGGGCCCGCCGGCGGCAACCCATCCGTATCGCCGCCCGGGGAGAGCGGAAGCTCCGGCTGGAGCACATCGGCCAGGGGACACCAGCGGGGGGCGGGCAGATGCAGATCGCCGAGCAGCCGCCGCTGGCCCGCCTTGCTGACCAGGGGCTGGAGGGCGTCGAGATCCGGCAGGAATCGCAGCCCGGGCCCCTCCAGGCCCCGCAGATCCTCGAGCGGGATCCACTCGTTCTCGAAACTGATGGCGCCGCAGCGGCCCGCCAGCTCCCGGGTGGCGTTCACGTCATCGACCGGCGCCAGCACCACACTGGCGGCGGCACGGGTGGCCGGATCCTCGGCGCCGGGCGTCTGCACATGCAAGGCGACACCGAGGTCCCGGGCGGCCTCCGCCAGCATCCAGGCGAGCTGGCCACCGCCGACGATGCCGATGGAATCGAGCGGTGCCGGCGTGGCCTGGGAAAGGGGGTCCGCGATGGTCTGCACCCTGGGGTCGGTGGCTCGGAGCGGAAACCAGCCTGCCATCAGGGCGTCGCAGCACCCCGGCGGGGGATCACTGGAGCGGATTGTCGGCGGCGAAGGCGTAGCGCAGCAGGCTGAGCAGCAGCACGATCAGGAACAGGGCCAGCCCCACGGTGCAGGCGTAGCTGATCTCCAGCTCGGAAAAGGCCTGGTCGTACACGTAATACACAATCGTGCGGGTGCTGTCGGCCGGCCCCCCCTGGGTCATCAGGTAGACCTCCTCAAACACCTTGGTGGCCCCGATCGCCGAGATCACCGCCACCAGCGTGATGTAGGGCCTCAGCAGGGGCAGGGTGATGTCCAGATGGCGGCGCCAGCCCTCGCTGCCATCGAGGGCCGCCGCCTCGTAGAGATCGGCGGAGATCCCCTGCAGGCCGGCCACGAAGATGACCATGTAGTAGCCGAGGCCCTTCCAGAGGGTCACGAGCATCACCGAGGGCAGGGCCAGGCCGGTGGAGGTGAGGAAGCCGATCGGCGAGAAGCGATCCCCCAGCAGGGCGCCGAGCCAGCCGTTGACCAGGCCGTTCTCGGCGTAGAGCCAGCGGAAGGCGATCGCCGCCACCACCAGCGACACCAGCACCGGGGTGTAGAAGGCACCGCGGAACGCGTGGATCCCCGGCAGCTGGCGGTTGACCAGCACCGCCAGGGCCAGGGATCCGAGCACGATCGGCGGCACCACCCCCACCAGATAAAGGAAGGTGGTGCCCGTGACCCGCAGCAGCATCGGGTCGGCCAGCAGGCGGCGGAAGTTGGCCAGGCCCACGAAGGTGAGCGGCTCGCCCACATCCAGACCGGTGCGGGTGAAGCTGATCACCAGGGCCATCGCCGCCGGGATCAGCACCGAGACGGCGAGCAGCACCAGGGCGGGGGTCAGGAACGCCCAGGCGGAGCGGGTGGCTGCCGGTGCGGCGGGGGTGGGTGGGGCCATGGGGGCATCCTGCCGGAGCCGGGGCGATGCACAATCGGAACCGAGGCAGGAGCCCCCCGGTGCCGCCCGATTCCCATTCCCCATGACGCCGACGCCCAAGCAGGTGCTGCGGGAGGTCTTCGGCTACGACGCCTTCCGCGGCCCCCAGGCCGCCATCGTCGAGCACGTCTGCTCCGGGGGGTCGGCCCTGGTGCTGATGCCCACCGGTGGCGGCAAGTCGCTCTGCTATCAGATCCCGGCCCTCTGCCGGCCGGGCACGGCGGTGGTGGTCTCACCCTTGATCGCCCTGATGCAGGACCAGGTGGGGGCCCTGCGGCAGGCGGGCGTGCGGGCGGCCGCACTCCATTCGGCCGAGAGCGCCGCCTCGGCCGCCGCCACCTGGCGGGAGCTGCAGGCCGGCGGGCTGGATCTGCTCTACGTGTCGCCGGAGCGGCTGCTGAACGGTGACCTCATCGAGCGGCTCGCCGACCTGCCCCTGGCCCTGTTCGCCATCGATGAAGCCCACTGCGTCTCCCAGTGGGGCCACGATTTCCGTCCCGAGTACCTGCAGCTGGCAGTGCTCGCGGAGCGCTTCAGGGCCGTTCCCCGCATCGCCCTCACCGCCACCGCCGATCCCCGCAC
Organism: Cyanobium gracile PCC 6307; assembly: GCF_000316515.1. Lineage (NCBI taxonomy): Bacteria > Bacillati > Cyanobacteriota > Cyanophyceae > Synechococcales > Prochlorococcaceae > Cyanobium > Cyanobium gracile. The sequence goes on from NC_019675.1 coordinate 664,025, forward strand.
CCGCTCCGAGATCGTGGCGCGCCTGGGCCTGGAGCAGGCAGCGGTGTTTCTGGCCAGCTTCGATCGGCCCAACATCCGTTACCTGCTGCGGGACAAGAGCGACCCGAAGCGCCAGCTGCTGGAGTTCCTCGCCAGCCAGCGGGGCCACGCCGGCATCGTCTACGCCCGCTCCCGCAAGCGGGTGGAGGAGTTCGCAGCCCTGATCAAGGCCGAGGGGCATGACGCCCTGCCGTACCACGCCGGGCTGGCGGCGGACACACGCAGCGCCGCTCTGGAGCGCTTCCGTCACGGCAGCGGCGTGATCGTGGTGGCCACCATCGCCTTCGGCATGGGCATCGACAAGCCCGACGTGCGCTTCGTGGCCCATGTCGACCTGCCCAAGAGCCTGGAGGCCTACTACCAGGAGACGGGCCGGGCGGGCCGCGATGGGTTGCCGGCGATTGCCTGGATGGTGCACGGCGCCGCTGACGTGCCACCGCTGCGTCGCTTCATCGAGGAGTCCGACGCCGAACCGGCCCAGAAACGCATCGAGCACGGCCGGCTCGATTCCTTGATCGGTTTCGCCGAGACCTCCGGCTGCCGCCGCCGGATCCTGCTCGACTATCTGGGCGAAACAGGCAGTGCCGACTGCGGCAACTGCGACGTCTGCCTGGAGCCGAACCAGGGGGTGGACGTGACCGAGCCGGCGCGGAAGGCCCTCTCGGCCGTCTACCGCACCGGCGGCCGCTTCGGCGCCGCCCACCTGGTGGACGTGCTGCTGGGGGGGGACACCGCCCGGGTCCGCAGCCTCGGCCATGACCGGCTGGGGGTGTACGGGATCGGCAGGGAACTGGACCGGCTCCAGTGGCGCAGCCTGTTCCGCCAGCTCACCGCCAGGGGGTACCTGGTGGCGGCCGCCGATGGCCATGGCGGCCTGGAGTTCGGCCCCGATGCGCTGGTGCGGCCGCTGCTGCGGGGCGAGTCCCGCCTCGAGATCCGGCTGCCGCCGCCGGCCCGGGAGCGGCGTGGGCGCGCCTCCGGGGGAGCCGCAACGCCCGCGGCCGGCGCGGAGTCCGCCGATCCGGAACTCCTGGCGGCCCTGAAGGCCTGGCGGCTGGAGCAGGCCCGGCAGCAGCGCCTGCCCCCCTACGTGGTCTTTCATGACCGCACCCTGGTGGCCATCGCCGAACGCCGTCCCACCAGCCTCGACGAGCTCGCCGGCCTCACCGGCATCGGCACCGCCAAGCTCGCCAGCTACGGGGAGGCGGTGCTGGAGGTGGTCCGGCGCCTCTCGCCCCAGGCCTAGCCTCGGTCCACCCTCGCCCCTTCGTCCGTGCCGCAGGAGTACCGCACCATCACGGTGTCCCTCGCTGCCGATCCTTACCCGATCCTGATCGGTGAGGGCCTGCTCGGGGGCCTCGGTTCGTTCCTGCTCGAACGGGGAATCCAGAGCGGCACCCGGGTGCTGATGGTGACGAACCCCGATGTGGACGCGTTCCACGGGGCCCGGGCGCTGCAGAGCCTGGAGGCCTCCGGCTTCGTGGTGCGGACGCTGGTGATCGAGGCCGGTGAGGAACAGAAGACCCCCGCCACGGTGGCGGCCATCCACGACGCCGCCTTCGCCCACCGCCTGGAGCGGAGCTCCCTGATCGTCGCCCTCGGCGGCGGTGTGGTGGGGGACATGGCCGGCTTCGCCGCCGCCACCTGGCTGCGGGGCATCGCCGTGGTGCAGGTGCCCACCACCCTGCTGGCGATGGTGGATGCGGCCATCGGCGGCAAGACCGGCGTGAACCATCCCGGCGGCAAGAACCTGATCGGCGCCTTCCACCAGCCGAAGCTGGTGCTGATCGATCCCCTGGTGCTGGGGACCCTTCCGGAACGGGAGTTCCGGGCCGGCATGGCGGAGGTGATCAAGTACGCCGTCATCGGCGACGGGATCCTGTTCCGGGATCTGGAGGCGGCCGCCGAGCGGGATCCCAGCGGGGGCCTGGCCAGCCGGGACGCCCTCGGCCCGGTGCTGCTGCAGCGGCTGTTGGAACGTTCCGCCGCCGCCAAGGCCCGCGTCGTGGCGGCTGACGAACGGGAAGGGGGATTGCGGGCGATCCTCAATTACGGACACACCCTGGGGCATGCGGTGGAGAACCTCAGCGGCTACGGCACCTGGCTGCACGGCGAGGCCGTGGGCCTGGGCATGCTGGCGGCCGGTGACATCGCCGTGGCCATGGGGCTCTGGAGCCAGGCCGATCAGGACCGCCAGCGACGTCTGATCGCCGCCGCCGGTCTGCCCATGGACTGGCCGGCCCTGGATCCCGAGGCGGTGCTGGCTTCCCTGCAGGCCGACAAGAAGGTGCGTCAGGGGAAGGTGCGTTTCGTCCTGCCCACCGGTGTGGGGTCGGTCACGATCCGTGATGACGTCGATCCCGCCACGATCCAGGCCACCCTGGCGGTCGCCACTTCGATCGGCGCCCCCTGACACAGGGGCCCGCTGCGGCCCCCTCCTGCGGGCCAGGGGGCCGGGGAGAGGGGCTCAAAGGTGGTCTTTCGCTGACAGGGAAGGCGCGGACCCCTCGGATCGGAGACCATCACCGCAAGGTTTTCTTCAGCACGGCCCATGAGCCTTCGTCCCAGCCGGTTCAAAGACATCCTGAGCCAGCCCCTGCGACGACTCGGTGCCCTCGCCAGAACCGTCGGGCTCGGGGGCCCACAGGAGACCGCCGACCCCGACCCATCCGCCGCCCCCGCGGAGGAGCCCCCATCGTCGTCGGCGCCGGCACAGGCGTCCTCCATACCTGAGCCCGCGCCCCAGGAGCCCGGCAGCGGTGCCAGCTGGGTGGCCTTCATTCCCCGCGATCCCCAGTGGTCCCAGGTGCGCTGGTTCATCGAGCCGGCCGACCGGAAGCGGGCCCAGGCCGAGGGAGCCACCCAGCTGTGCCTGCGCGTCGCCGACGTCACCGGGCTCGATGGGGGGTCCACCCATCCCCACACCCTCCAGGAGGTGGTGGTCGACAGCCAGGCCAGTGAGTGGTATCTGCCGGTGCCCCTGTCCGGCCGCGACTACCGGGTGGAACTGGGCTTCCGCAAGGGCGGCAGCGGCGGTTGGATCTCCCTGGCCTTTTCCGCCACCGCCCATGTGCCGGAGCTGGACGGTCCGGCCCTGACCACGCCCGATCCCTTCGTGGCTTTCTCCATGCCTCCCGCCGCCGAACCGGCACCGGGAGCCGCGCCGGCCGGCGAGATCGTCAACGATCTGCACGAACGGCTCTACCAGAGCGCCACCAGCCCCTGGCGGCGGCTGGGCCGCGGCTCGGAGGCCTTCCACGAGATCGATTCCGCCGCCGGCCTGCACGGGGCGGGCGGTGTCCTGTCCGACTCCGGCGCGGGTCCCTGGGCCTCCGGCCGCAGCGGTTCCGGCATCGGTGGGGTGGCCCCCCGGCAGCGTTCCTTCTGGCTGGTGGCCGATGCCGAGCTGATTGTCTATGGAGCCACCGACCCCTCAGCCCGCCTGAGTATCGGCGGTGAGGTCGTTCCCCTCTCCGCCGATGGCACCTTCCGGCTCCAGGTGCCCTTCCGCGATGGTCAGCAGTTCTACCCGATCGAGGCGCTGGCGGCCGATGGGGAACAGAAGCGCAGCATCACCATGGAGTTCCGCCGCACCACCCCCCAGGCCAACGTCAATCCCCGCGAAGAGGCCCAGTCGGAGTGGTTCTGACCGGCCTCCGTGGCTCTCCCGCACCGGCTCTGTGCCGATCGTGATGCTGGCGATCTCACCGGACTTTTCTCGGCGCCTGAAGGTTGGAGCAGGACTACGCCAGCCAACCTGTGGGATGGAACGGTGCCGGAGGGTGAAACGCTGCCCGGAGGGCGAAATGCTGCGTTGAGGGGCGGCGCTGCCCCCCGGGATCAGACCGAGGGTGGACTCAGGAACAGCGGTTCCATACCTGGGGTTGGCGGTTCCCCGTCGCGGCGCAGGGCGATCCAGCGGAACTCACCGAGCCCGGCCGGATCCACCAGCCGCAGCAGGGTCTCCCTGCGCTGAAGGAGCTGCGCCAGCGGCGTACCGCTCTCCCGCTGGAGCCCGTGCAGACGCTGGGCCAGACCGAGGGCCAGCAGGGCTTCGCCCTGGCGGCAGACGCCCTGGGGCTGCCAGCCACCGGCCCGGGCGGCGACCTCCAGGCTCTCCAGGCAGAGGTGGGCGGTCAGGTCCCACTGGCCCGGCTCCCGCAGCGGGTCGTCGCTGGCCCTCTGGCGGCGGTAGGCCATCAGGGTGCCGTTGCTGCGCTGGGGCGCGTAGTAACGACGGGCCTCGTGGGCGTAGTCGATCACCAGCAGCCAGCCCTGGGCAAGGGCTCCGGCGCAGGCGGCCAGCCAGGGGGCCAGACCGGGATGGAGCTCGCTGCACCAGCCCTCGGGGCGACGTCCATCGAGGGGCAGCAGTCCGAGATCGGCCAGCGATGCCAGCATTGCGCCGGACACGGGCTCACCGGCCTCTAGCCGGAGACCGTCGTCCTCCAGCACGACCCGTTGGCGGCACCAGCCTTCACCCCGGCGCTCGATCCTCTCCACGGCCAGGGCGTCAAGCACTTCGTGGGCCAACACCACCCCGCGCCGCGGGGCATCTGCCAGGGTCCGAAGGTCGGCCCAGCGCACAGGCAGGGGGCAGCTGGCGAGGCGGTGGCGCTGCCGCTCGGCCATGCCGGCATTCGGCTCGACGAGCACCAGCTCGGTGCGCCCGGCCAGGGAGGGCCAGCCCGTATGGAGCGCCTCGGCCAGCTGCTGGGCCAGCTGTCCCTCTCCCGGGCCGGTCTCCACCAGGGTCAGGGATTCATCAGCGGGGAGCAGGGCCAGCCACTGGGCCACCTGGGGGGCCAGCAGCCGGGCGAACTCCTCCCCCAGGGAGGGGGCCGTGGCGAAGTCACCCCCTGGGCCGATCTGGAGCCGGCCGCTGCCGTAGGCGCCATGGTCCGGGTCGTGCAGGGCCCAGTCCATGTAGTCGAGGAACGGCACCGAGCCCCCCGCCGCTCGCAGTCGCTGAGCCAGCCAGGCGGGAACCGCCGGGAAGCCAGGGGAGGGAGGGATCACGCGGCGTCGGGGCGACTCGGTGAGAATGCTGACCGATGGACGACGGAACGATGGCGATGGCGGCAGCGACGGCACCGATAGCGGCTGCGATGGCGGCTCAGCAACCGCACCGGGATGGGCAGCAGCGGCGCGGCGTCCTGGCGCGGCGGCTCGGGGCCGCCCTGGCCGGCGTCTGCCTCGTGCTCGTCACCTGGCTGCTGCCGGGCTCCGTCGGACCTGCCCTGGCGGCGGACAACCCCCAGCTGCTGCCCGATCACCCCACCCCGGTGATCGACCTGGCCAAGGCCCTCACCGACGGCGAACGGGGGGCCCTGGAGAGCGAACTGGAGGAGTTCGAAGCCACCAGCGGCTGGAAGCTGCGGGTGCTGACCCAGTACGAGCGCACCCCCGGCCTGGCGGTCAAGGGCTTCTGGGACCTCGATGAGCGCAGCCTGCTGCTGGTGGCCGATCCCCGCGGAGGCAACCTGCTGAACTTCAACGTGGGTGAGGCCCTGTTCGCCCTGATGCCCCGCACCTTCTGGGTAGAACTCCAGACCCGCTACGGCAACCAGTTCTACGTGCGGGACCACGGGGAGGACGGTTCGATCCTCTCCGCCATCCATGCCGTGAAGGGGTGCCTGGCCATCGGCGGCTGCCAGGTGGTTCCCGGCCTGCCCCAGGAGCAGTGGATCCTGACGTTGTGCACCTCGATCCTGGGGGGCCTGATCGTCGGGTTCGCCGCCTTCCCCCGCCAGGAAGGTCGCCGGGTGGAATGGACCTGGGTGCTGCTGCTCTCACCCCTGTGGGTGATTCTGTTCGTCGCCCTGGGCATGGGACCGATCATCACCCGTACCCACGACGTGCTGCCCCTGCTGCGCAACGTTCTGGGCTTCCTCGGGGCGGCGGTGCTGGCCTACCTGATCGCCCAGAAGACGCTCGGCGGTGTGCGGCTGGAGGGTAAGGGGGAGGGCTGAGATCAGGGAGCCGGGGTGCTGACGCGCTCCAGCTGACAGGACAGGCTGGCGTCGTTGCAGACCGGGGGCACCTGGCGGATGGCCACGTCCTCCCAGACGGTGGCCTCCTCCCTGCGCAGCTGGGCCAGGTTCTGCTCGTAGAAGCGGCGCAGGTCGTTGAGGCGTTTCACCGGCTGCCCGTAGAAGCTGCGGCCGGCCAGGGTGGGGAAGGAGGCCCACTCGGGCGCCAGGCGGGCCGCCAGATCGGGGGTCAGCTCGCCGCGGTCGGCCAGGTGCAGGGCACCGCGACGCTGCACCAGAAACAGGGCGGCCTGGTCCTGGGACTCGGGACCGAAGTCGGCGACGCCGAGGGCCCGGGTGACCATGTCCCAGGTGAAGGGCATGAACTGGTAGGCCCCGGCGGCGGCACTGGCGTAGCGGGCCGTGCGCATGACCCGGTTGGGATGGCGCTCGAGGGAGTCGAACAGGCTGCCGCCGAAGAGGATCCGGTAGCCGATCTCATGGCCATTGGCCCAGGTGCCCTCGGCGTAGCGGATCGTGTTGAGCAGGGCACGCCGCTCGGGGGTGATGGCAAACACCCGGGGCGCGGCCGGCAGCGGCGTGAGCATCGCGACCCGGGTGGAGTCGGCGGCGGTGGCGGTGCTGCCCCCCCAGGCCAGGGAGCCCTCGGCGGCCCTGACCGGCCCGGCCAGGCTCAGACCCAGTCCGGCGAGGGCAAGAAGCAGGGGGGTGCGCTGGAGGTTCGGCAAGAGAAGAGGTCGTGAAGGACAAGTGGGGGAAGACCTGTTGCAGGGACAACAGAGTCAATCCGGCTTGATGTGCTTGGTGTGACCAGGTCTTCTGGAGAACGGCAACAGGAAGAACCAGTGATCCCGGGACGGAGAAAGTGAATTCATGTCGCCGTGAGTTGGCGGTAATTTGCCGATGAATCAGCAGAATCGATTCCTTATTTGTGACGGTCGAATAACTGTCTACTGGTATCAAGAATGACGTTTTGCATTCCGGTTACTGCCAGGGACTGATTTCTTCCGGATTCAATGAACAGATGATCAAATCCTGAAGCCCTGCCCCATAGGCAGTGCTGATCGTCCCTCCAGCCAGGAGACGAGCGTCTCCGCGGCGGCGGCGGCCCCGTCGACCGCCAGCGGGCCGTGCCGGGGGGGGAGCAGGGGCAGATCCAGCTCCCAGTCGCCACAGCGGAAGGCCTCCTGGCTCAGCAGCCGATGCCAGCCGTGGTTGCGCAGGTCTTCCTCCAGCACCGGTGCCTCGGCGAAGCCGATCCGGTGCACCAGATGGATGCCCACCCCCTGGCTGAAGGCCTCGCAGAAGCTGCTGTAGCCGGGCTTGGTGATCAGCCGTCCGGCCAGGGGCATCAGGTCGAGGGGGCGCACCCCCGGTGGCAGACAGCGGCCATTGGGCACCGTGGCCAGCAGCGGCTCCGGTCCGATGAAGACATGCTCGGGCCAGCGGGCCAGCAGCGCCGGGTCGATCGCCAGGCCGAGGCCGCCGAAGCTGACCAGCACCACCCGCTCCCACTCCGCCGGCAGGGCCAGGTCCCGGGCCAGTCGCGCCGGGTCGAGTCGGGGCCGGGAGCTGGTCAGGCCCAACCGCACCTCTGGCACCCCCCAGTCCATCGGCAGGGACAGGGGGCAATGGAGCAGCAGATCCCCCTGGCCATAGAGCTGCCGGTGCCGCTCGACCCAGGGCCGGAAGGCCGGGCCCATGGGGGCATGGATCGCATCCCAGCCGAAGCTGGCCAGCCACACGAGAGGCGCCTCCAGCCGGCGGGCCAGCAGGGCCGCCGCCGGCGGCACGTCCCCCAGCACCAGAACCGGCTGTCGCTGGGCCTCCAGCCAGCAGGCCTCGCGCTCCACCAGCGCCGGCAGCTCCTCCTCCAGCCGCTCGAGGGCCGTCAGGGTGGCGGCCGGATCGGCACCGAGGGCATCGGCCTGGATCACCCCCACATCCCAGCGGCAGGGACGCACCTCGAAGGGCACAAGTCCGAAGGAGAGCTTCAGAAAGGCCGGCGGCAAGCCGGTGGAGAGCACCAGCCGCCAGTCGGGCCGTAGGGCGGCGAGTTCGCAGAGCACCGAGGCTGTGCGGGATCCGTGGCCGAAGCCATGGCTGCTGACGCAGGCGTGAATCAGCAAGGGCTGAGCACTCCCGCCGCCGGCAGGGCCGCCGTCCAGAGGGTCTGCTCGTAATGGAGGGCGCCGTCGATGCCGTACCAGCGGTGGCTGATGTGGCGCAGATCGCCGTCGGAGAAGACGACCCAGCTGAAGTGGCGCAGGGCGCGGCCCTGCTGATCCACGCCATGGCGGGGCACGCAGGCGGTGTTCAGGAAGGCGGTGCCCTGGGCGTCGCGGCGGAAGCTGAGCCGTTCCCCCTGGTGATGGCAGAGGGCGTGGTGCATGTGGCCGAACACCACCAGCGGCAGCCGGCGGCGGCGGCGGATCTGGTCCACCGCCAGGGCCAGATCCTGATCCCCCCAGTCACAGGCGGGGGCTTTCCAGTCGCGGCCACAGGGGTCGTCCACCTGGGTGCCCAGGCCGCTGGGGCCGGAATGGGCCAGCAGGATCAGGGGCAGCTGGGGATCGGCCGCCAGGGCCGCCCGGCTGATGCGCTCGGCGGACTCCTGCAGGCCCACCGGTCCGTAGACCGATCGCACCGCCTTCGAGAGGTGGAAGCCGCCGCCGGCGGTGCCGGGACGGGCGCCCACCACGGCCAGCCCGGGGGGACGCAGCTCCCTCAGACCCCAGCCGCAGTGCCGCTCCCCGAGCAGCTCCAACTGGCGGCGCAGGGTGCGGCCACTGCCGTCCTTGCCCGCATCGTGGTTGCCCAGGACGCAGGCGATCGGCAATTCCAGGGTGGCGAGCAGTTCGGGAATGCGGCACTTGCCGTCGCTGAGGTCGCCCACCAGCAGCAGGGCATCCGGACGGATCCGATCCAGCACGTCGTGGTCACTGCGATCCCACTGGTCGTGCAGATCCCCCGCGATGGCGATGTTCAGCTCAGCCAATACCGACCGCTTCCTAGAGTGGGATCATCGTGCATGAGAAGGGGCATCGGTTGGTCTTCACGCAGACGCTGACCCACACGCCCCAACCCAGCCCCGAGGCCTGCCCGCCCGGTGCTGAGCTGCCCGCTGCGATCGAAACGCTCAAGGACGAGCGCAACGCCATCATCCTGGCCCACTACTACCAGGACGACGCCATCCAGGACTGCGCCGATTTCATCGGTGACTCCCTCGAGCTCTCCCGTCGCGCCGCCAGCACCGACGCCGAGGTGATCGTCTTCTGCGGCGTCCACTTCATGGCGGAGACCGCCAAGATCCTCAACCCGGGCCGCACGGTGCTGCTGCCCGACCTGGAGGCCGGCTGCAGCCTGGCCGACGCCTGTCCGGCCGATGCCTTCGCCGATTTCCGCCAGCGCCACCCGGACCATGTCGTGGTGAGCTACATCAACTGCTCCGCGGCGGTGAAGGCCCAGAGCGACCTGATCTGCACCAGCAGCAACGCGGTTCACCTGGTGCAGCAGCTGCCGGCCGATCGCCCGATCCTGTTCGCCCCCGACCAGAACCTGGGGCGCTGGGTGGCCCGCCAGAGCGGCCGGGAGCTCACCCTCTGGCCCGGCAGCTGCATCGTCCACGAAACCTTCAGCGAGCAGGCCCTGCTCCGCCTGCGCCAGGAACACCCCGAGGCCGAGGTGATCGCCCATCCGGAGTGTCAGCAGCACCTGCTTGATCTGGCCGACTTCATCGGCTCCACCAGCAAGCTGCTGCAGCGCACCCAGACCAGCCCGGCCCCCTCCTTCATCGTGCTCACCGAGCCGGGCATCCTCCATCAGATGCGGCGGCGGGCACCGGAGAAGATCTTCCATGAAGTCCCAGGGGCCGACGGCTGCAGCTGCAACGCCTGCCCCTACATGCGGCTGAACACCCTGGAGAAGCTGTGGCGGTGCCTGCACACCATGGCGCCGGCGATCGAGCTCGACGAGGAGATCCGCCGGCGGGCCCTGGTGCCGATCGAGCGCATGCTGGCGATGAGCGCCTGAGGGGCCGACCCGGACCCCTGGACTCGGCAGCGGCTCAGTAGCTGTAGTTGGCCACGAACAGCGAGCCGGCATCGCCGGAGGCTTCGGAGCCGGCCACATAGGCCCCGCGGGCGGCCGCGCCGTTGGCCCGGGCGCGGGCCAGCAGGGCCGCCTGGCCCGCCGCCGTGTCGTTCCCCTTCCATTCACTGAGGCAGGAGTGCTGCAGGGCCCGGCCGTAGGAGAAACCCAGGTGCCAGGGGGCCTCCGGGTCGGCGGCATGGATGGCCGAGAGCAGGACGCTGGCCTCCTCCTCCCCCAGTCCCCCCGAGAGGAACAGGATCGCCGGCACGGCCGGTGGCACGCTGCGGCGCAGGGTGCGGACGGTGTAGGCCGCCACCTGGGCGGCGCCGGGACGGTCGGGGCCTTCGGCGCCGGGCAGGGTCATCGAGGGTTTGAGCAGGGTGCCCTCCAGGAACACGCCGTTGCGGCCGAGGGCCTCGTAGACGCTGCGCAGCACCCATTCCTGCACCGCCGCGGTGGTGAGGATGTCGTGGTCGCCGTCCATCAGGATCTCCGGCTCCACGATCGGCACCAGGCCCTCCTCCTGGGACGTGCGGGCGTAGCGGGCCAGTCCCCAGGCGTTCTCGCGCACGCACAGCTCCGAGGGGCAGCCGTCGGCGCTGATGCGCAGCACGGCCCGCCATTTGGCGAAGCGGGCACCGCGGGCGTAGGCCAGGGCCGCCCGCTCCTGCAGTCCGCGGAGGCCCGTGCACCAGGTCTCGCCGGCCAAGCCGCCGGCCAGGGGCTCGACGCCGAGATCCAGCTTGATCCCGACCACCAGCCCCTGCTCCTTGAAGAGATCGACGATCGATCCGGCCGGCCGGCCCGGGATCGGGGCCGCCTCCTGGTAGAGGGTTTCCTCGTAGAGGATCACGCCGCTGATCGTCTCGCCGAGTCCGGGGGTGGTGGCCAGCAGGGTGCGGTAGGCGCGGCGGTTCTCCTCGCTGTTCTCGAGCCCGATCGCCGCGAAGCGCTTGCCGATCGTGCCGGTGGATTCGTCCGCCGCCAGCAGGCCGCTGCCCGGTCGGGCGAGGGCGGCCGCGGTGGCTTCCAGCTCCTCGCGATGGGTGTCGAGTGACATCGGGCCCGCGGTGATGGCTGCCCCATGGCTAACGGCGAGCCCCACCGCCGTCAACGGAACGGGGCCGCCAGGATGCGGTCATTCCCCTGCGGCGGCAGCAGCACGCCATGGCCCTGCCGCCCGACGGCCTGCTCCAGCTCACCCCCCAGGGCCTCTACTGCCCGGCGGCAGCGGCCTGGATCGACCCCTGGCGACCGGTGAGCCGGGCCCTGATCACCCATGGCCACGCCGACCACGCCAGGCCCGGCAGCGCCGCCTACTGGGCGGCGACCCCGGGTGAGGGCGTGCTGCGCCAGCGGTTGGGGGCCGGCATCGAACTGACGGGGGTGGCCTACGGCCAGGAGCGCCGTATCGGCGAGGCCCTGGTGTCGTTCCATCCGGCCGGCCATGTGCTGGGCTCGGCCCAGATCCGGATCACGGCCGGCGGCGAAACCTGGCTGATCAGCGGCGACTACAAGCGCGATGCCGACCCCAGCTGCGCGCCGTTCGAGCCGGTGGGCGCCGATGTGCTGATCACCGAGGCCACCTTCGGCCTGCCCATCTACCGCTGGCGCCCCGGCCATCAGGTGGCGGAGGAGATTCTGGCCTGGTGGCGCGGGGCGTCCCAGCGGCCCTCGCTGCTGTTCGCCTACGCCTTCGGCAAGGCCCAGCGGCTGCTGGCGGAACTGGCGGCGCTGGGGGTGAAGGAGGAGGTGCTGCTGCACGGGGCGGTGCAGGCGCTGATGGAGCCGTACCGGAGCCAGGGGGTGGTGCTGCCGCCGACGCGGCCGCTCAGCGAGCTCGCCCGCAGCGCCTCGCTGGCCGGGCGCCTGGTGCTGGCGCCGCCCTCGGCCCACCGCTCGCCCTGGATGAAGCGGTTCACCAACCCCCAGACCGCCTTCGTCAGTGGCTGGATGGCGGTGCGGGGGGCGCGCCGGCGACGGGGCTTCGAGCGGGGCTTCGCCCTCAGCGACCACGCCGACTGGGACGGGCTGCTGCGCACGGTCCGCGACTGCGGCGCCCGCCAGGTGTACGTGACCCACGGCAACAGCGACGGACTGGCCCGCTACCTGCGCGAGGAGCTCGGGCTGGCGGCCGAGCCCCTGGGGCGGGCCTTCGAGGGGCAGCGCAACGAGGAGGGGGAGCTGGAGGCGGCGGCCATGCCGTCGGAGGGGACCCCCGAGGGCCCGCCCTGCTGACGGTGGCCACGACCCCAGCGAGGCGGCGGCGACCGTCCGAAAATGGAGGCCTCTCCAACGGGGCGTCCTCCATGCTCTTCAACCTCAGCCGACGCCTGCAGTCGCTGCGGATGGTGGCCGGCCTCGCCGCCTTCCTGAAGAACCCCACGGAACTCGAGAGCGTCTTCGGGGTGGCCCGGAGCCTCCAGGGCAGCCCCCTGGCCAGCCAGATGCAGCGACACCTGCTGGAGAACCCGGCCATGGCCGCCCTAGTGGCGGAAGGCTGGCGGCCCGAGCCGGTCGACCTGGCCCATCTGGCGGCTCTGCCCGAGGGCAGCCTCGGTCGCACCTACGCCGAGCAGCTGCAGCGGCTGAATCTGACGCCGGACAGCCTGATCGATCCCCGGCCGATCACCACACCGGCGGAGTACATCACCCACCGGCTGCGGGAGACCCACGACATCATCCATGTGCTCACCGGTTTCGGCATCGACGGCCCCGGCGAGCTGGGGCTGCAGGCCTTCAACCTGGCCCAGGTGCGTTCCCCCCTGGCGGTGCTGCTGATCTTCGGCGGCCTGCTCGGCACCCTTCAGGACGACGAACCCCTCGAACCGCTGCTGCGCGCCCTGGCCCGGGGCTTCGCCATGGGCCTGGAGGCCCGCTGCCTGATCACCTTCAAGCTGGAGGAGGGCTGGGAGCGGCCCCTGGCCGACTGGCGACGGGAGCTGGGGCTGCCGGAATCGCCCAGGGTCTGAGCCGATGCAGCTGTTCGCCGAGCTCTTCGAGGCCCTGGAGCACAGCGGCGGCACCCGGGCCCGGGTGGCCGCCCTGGCGGCTTTCTTCCAGGCGGCCGATCCGGCCGACGGCGCCTGGGCCCTGGCCCTGCTGCTGGGCAAGCGGCGCCGGCGGCTGATCACCGGGCGGCGGCTGCGGCAGATCGCCCTGGAAGGCTCCGGCCTGCCGGAATGGCTGTTCGATTCCTGCCACGCCCAGGTGGGGGACTCGGCGGAGACCATCGCCCTGCTGCTCCCCCGGCTGGCCCTGCCGCCGGCCCCGCCCCTGGCGCTCCCCCTGGCCGAGTGGATGGGAACGCGGCTGCCAGCCCTGGCCGCCCTGGAGGCCGAAGCACAGGCGGAGGCGGTGCTGGCGGTCTGGGGGGGGCTGCCCGAGGGGCAGGTCTTCCTGTTCAACAAGCTGCTCACCGGCGGCTTCCGGGTGGGGGTGGCAGCAGGCCTGGTCACCCGGGCGCTGGCGGAGGTGTCGGGGCTGGAGGAGGCGGAGCTGGCCCACCGGCTGATGGGCGGTTTCGAGCCCTCCGCCGCGTCGCTGCAGGCCCTGCTGGCGCCCCTGGAGGCCGGCGCCGCCGCCCCGATCAGCCGGCCCTACCCCTTCTGCCTGGCCTCCCCCCTGGAGGCGGAGCGCCTCACCGCCACGGATCCCGCCGGTTGGCAGGTGGAGTGGAAGTGGGACGGGATCCGGGCCCAGCTGATCCGCCGCGACGGCCAGACCTTTCTCTGGAGCCGGGGCGAGGACCTGATCAACGCCAGTTTCCCCGAGCTGGAGGGGATCGCCGCGTTGCTGGGACCGGGCACGGTGCTGGACGGGGAGCTGACCGTCTGGCCAGCCGAGGCGAGCCAGCCCGCCGGCTTCGGCCCCCTGCAGCGGCGACTGGGGCGCCAGAAGCCCGGCGGCGCCCTGCTGCGGGAGTGTCCCGCGGCCTTCGTGGCCTACGACCTGCTGGAGCTGGGGGGCCAGGACCTGCGCCCCGAGCCCCTGGGCCGGCGTCGCGCCGCCCTGGAGGATCTGGTGCGGCGGCTGCCGGAGGCGGCCTCCACCCCCGCCGCCGGGCTCCTGCGCCTCTCCCCGGTGCTGCCGCTGGGGAGCTGGCAGGAGCTGGAAGCCCTGCGCGAGCAGGCCCGCTCTGTGGGCGCCGAGGGGTTGATGCTCAAGGCGCTCGATTCGGCCTATGGCGTCGGACGGCGCCGCGGGCTGTGGTGGAAGCACAAGCTGGAGCCGATGGAACTCGATGCGGTGCTGCTCTATGCCCAGGCTGGCAGCGGCCGCCGCGCCAACCTCTACACCGACTACACCTTCGGCCTCTGGGACGGCGAGGGCCGGCTGGTGACCTTCGCCAAGGCCTACTCGGGGCTCGACGACGGCGAGATCACCGAGCTGGACCGCTGGATTCGCCGCCACACCACCGAGCGCTTCGGTCCGGTGCGGGCCGTCGAACCGCTGCAGGTCTTCACCCTGGGTTTCGAGGGCCTGCAGCGCTCCTCCCGCCACCGCAGCGGCCTGGCGGTGCGTTTTCCCCGCATCCTCCGCTGGCGCCGCGACCGCACCCCCGACTCCGCCGACAGCCTCAGCAGCGCCCTGGCCCTGCTGGAGAATCCCGCTCAGGGATCAGCCGCTCAGCGATAGACCGCTCAGCGGTAGACCGAACGGCCATCCCCGGGCAGCAGCAGCGGCGCCGCCGGGTCGATGCGCAGGCCCAGGCTGAGCTCCGGCGGCCCGGGATCGTCGCCCTCCTCCCAGCGCTCCAGGGAGAGCACCCGACCTTCCGCCCCCTCGTAGTCGCCGTAGCGGCAGCCCGTCAGGCGCCGGTTCATCACCCGGGCGGCGGCCGTCACCGACGCTCGGCCCGTATCCTTCAGGTGATAGAGCTGGCCGCGGCAGCGCAGGTGCTCGGGGAAGTCGGCGGTGAGACCCTCCAGCTCGGCGGCCGGGACGTCCTCCAGCCAGCTCACCTCCAGCCAGTCGTCCTCGCAGACGCTCAGCCAGCGGCCCTCGGTGCCGTCGCGCAGCAGGTACTCCAGCCACTGGAAGCCGTCGTCGTCATAGAGCAGCCGGTCCTCCACCACCCAGTCACGGCCGTCGTGCTGGACGATGTCGCCGGTGGTGAGGTTGAACAGGGTGCGGCCCTGCAGCTGCGGGGCACGGCGGCGCAGGCGGGCCCGCCGCCCCACCAGCAGGGCGACGGCGGCGAGCAGCAGCAGGAGCAGGAGAAGCCAGACAGCCATCGAGGCGCTCAGGGGCCGGACCAAACTGGCCGGCGGGCCCAGCTTATGGACGCTGGTGCCGATCAGTTCTCGCGCCAGCGGCCCTGGCGCTGGTAGTCGGCCAGGACCGGTCGGCTCAGCCGGTTCGGCAGCACCCGCTCCCCCGGCGGCGGCATCAGATCACGACTGAGGGGAAAGAGGCGCTCCAGTTGCCCCTGGTCGATCCAGCGACCCTGGAAGGGGAGCAGAGCCGGTGCCAGGCGCGGCGGACCGCGGTGGGCCAGCACGAAACCCCAGGGCCCGAAGCTGGGCACATCCACGCCGTAGGGGCGGGTCGTCAGGTTCAGCTCGGCCAGGGTGGCCTGGATCGAGGCCAGCACCCTGGGGCTGAAGAACGGCGTCGAGGCCTGGGTGACCAGCAGGCCGTCGGGGGCGAGCCGGCCCAGCAGGCGCCCGTAGAAGGTGACGCTGTACAGGCGCGCCAGGGCCGGCGTGGCCGGGTCGGGGAAATCGGCGATGATCACGTCGTAGGTGCCCGGCAGCTGCCGCACCCGATCGAAGGCGTCGCCGAACACCAGCCGCACCCGGGCGTCCTCCAAGCTGGCACCGTTGAGGCGCCTCAGGAACGGATGCTCCCGGGCCAGTCGCGCCATGGCCGGGTCGAGCTCCAGCAGATCCACCTGCCGCACCGCCGGCCAGCGCAGCACCTCCCGCAGGGCCAGGCCATCGCCCGCCCCCAGCAGCAGCACCCGGGCCGGCCGGCCATGCCAGGCCATCGCCGGATGGACCAGGGCCTCGTGGTAGCGGTACTCGTCGAGGCTGGAGAACTGCAGCTGGCCGTCGAGGAACAGGCGCAGGTCGTCGCGGCGGCGGGTGAGCACGATGCGCTGGTGGCGGCTCTGGAGGCGGCTCACCACCGGATCCTCGTAAAGCCCGTCCTCGATCCGGTCGCCGAGGGGGACCAGCCCCAGGCCGGCCAGGGCGACCATGGGAACGGCGACGGCGATCGAGCGGCGCCAGAGGCGCCCCACCGGGAACACGGCGGCGATGACCACGCAGCTGACCAGGGGCATCACAGCCAGCCAGCCGGCGGTGGGCAGCAGCCCCAGCCAGGGGAGCAGCACCAGGGGAAACAGCAGGGCACCCACCAGGGCGCCCAGGTAATCAAGGGCCAGCACCCGGGCCAGGGCGACGCGCAACTGCTGGCCGCACTCCAGCAGCCGGGTCAGCAGCGGCACCTCCATGCCCCCGAGCGCCCCCACCAGCACGGTGAACACCACCAGGCCCAGCCATACCGGCCCCCCCAGCCGGAACAGGGCGAACAGGCCCAGGGGAGCCAGCAGGCACAGGGGGGCCAGGGCCAGTTCCACCCCCAGGAACCACTGCAGCAGGGCCAGACCCGGGTCGGGCCCGGTGGCCAGGAACTGGCTCAGCCAGGCGCCCAGGCCCATGGCGGCCAGGAAGGTGCCCACCACGACGCCGGTGGCCAGGGCATGGTCGCCGAGCAGATAGCTGGCCTGGGTGACCAGCATCAGTTCCAGCACCAGGCTGACGCTGGAGGAGAGGGCTGCCGCCGCCAGCAGCACCCGCACCTGCAGGGGGCTCAGGGGCGGAAGGCTCCGGGCCGTCATTTGGCCGCGCCCGGTCCGCGCCCCTGGAACCCCGTCCAGTCCTGGCGGCGGGGGGTCGCCGTCACCCAGCGGCCGGAGCGGTAGCTGCCCCCGTAGCGGACGCCGCTGGAGGCGGCAGGGGTGCCCTCCTGGCCGAGGCGCCAGAGGCCGGGACGGGTGATAGCCGTCAGGGTGCCGGCGGTGACCACCGTCACGGCCAGCACCATCACCACCGCGCGCTCATCCACCACCTCAGCGGCCCTCCGTTGCCGCGTCCAGGGTCAGCACCGGGACCGCTCGGGCCGTCCGCAGCCCGTCCTCCACGGTGAGCCGCAGCCATTCGATCTCCCAGAGGTCCCCGTCGGCGCGGAAGCTGTCGGGAAGCCGCACGCGGAAGCGGTGGCTGCCCGGCTCCGGCAGCCGCAGATGCATCACCTGTCGGGCGGACAGCCAATGGTCCCCATCGCTGGAGCGGTGGGACACGGCCAGCGTCTGCCGATGCCGGAGGCGGGGGCGCCCGAGGGCGTCGCACACCTGCAGCTCCAGGGCGGCGGTCGGCGGGGGCTGGCCCAGGGGGGGATCGTCATGGGGCAGCTCCCAGCGCGCCTCCACCCCCACCCGCACCAGGCCGGGGCCACCGGCGTCACAGCGGAGTGCGCTGACGCCGTCACCGCTGCGCCGCACCCAGCGGCCCCGGCCGATGCCGTAGCAGGCCCTCAGCAGCACCAGCGCCGTCGCCTGCGTGACCACGGCGGTGAACAGGAGCAGGGGGGCGTCGACGCTGTGGTTGCGGACGCTGCCGCGGACCACCACCGGAGCCGGCAGGGGGCGGCCCGCTTCATCGAGCAGATCCTGCAGCTGCACCGCCAGCTGGAAGCGTCCGCTCCGGCCCGGGCGCAGGTCCAGCGCCAGGCCCGCGTCGCCCTCCTCCCAGGTGCCGCTCTCCCCGTCCTCCGCCCAGGTGCCGCTCGCCCGCCAGCCGTCCTTGGTGAGGCTCAGCACGGTGCGGCCGCTGGCGTCGAGCAGGGCCACATCCAGCTCGACGCTGCTGTTGGGGGGGATCTCGGCTGCCAGCGTCAGCTGCGGGCTGCCCAGCCAGCCGTCCCGCAGCTCAAAGGGGGCGCTGAGCACCCGCTGCCCCTCCGGCACCACCATCACCAGCCGCCGGGGCCACTCCAGCGCCGAAACCGCCAGCACCAGCAAAGGCAGCAGCGGCAGCAGCAGGCTGGCCAGCGGCCAGAGCAGCAGCGCCGGGTCCCGCTGTCCGCCCGGGGAAGACGTCCCCATCAGCGGGCGGCCTCCGGGCTGTCCCTACGGTGGGTCCGGCTTTGAGACGCGGGGATGGTCAAACCACTGCTCCAGATGCTGCTGATGGTCGGCTGGACCTTTCTGGGCATCATCCTCATCTATGTCGGGCTGCTGCTCTTCGATCGCCTCTCGCCGATCGATTACCGGGCCGAGATCCGACGGGGCAACGTCGCCGCCGGGGTGGTGCTGGGGGCCGTGATCCTGGCCATCGCCGCCGTGGTGGTGGCGGTGCTCTCCACCTGAGCCGTCCTCGCCCCGCCCCACCCTTGACCCCTTCCACCGCGGCGGCGCTGCGGCCGATCGAAGCCTGGTTCACAGCCCGCGGCTGGCGGCCGATGCCCTTCCAGCGCCAGTGCTGGCGCGCCTACCTGGAGGGTGCCAGCGGCCTGATCCAGGTGCCCACCGGTTCCGGCAAGACCTACGCCGCCGTGATGGGACCGATCGCGGCGATGCTGGCCGAGAACGGGGGCGCCGGACCGGAGGGGGGCGCAGGACCGGAGGGGGGTCTGCGGCTGCTGGTGCTGACACCCCTGCGGGCCCTGAGCCGGGATCTGCTGCTGGCGATCCGGGAGCCGATCGAGGCCATGGGCTGGCCGCTGCGGGTGGGGCTGCGCAACGGCGACACCAGCAGCCATGAGCGGGGCAAGCAGCTCAAGGCCCCGCCCCAGATCCTGATCACCACCCCCGAATCCCTCTCCCTGCTGCTCGCCGGCCCCCGGGCCGAGGCCCTGTTCGCCGATCTGGAGGCGGTGGTGATCGATGAGTGGCACGAGCTGATGGGCAGCAAGCGCGGCTCCCAGACCGAGCTCTGCCTCAGCTGGCTGCGGGGCCGGCGGCCGGCCCTGCGCACCTGGGCGATCAGCGCCACCATCGGCAACCTCCAGGAGGCGGCCCGGGCCGCGGTGGGTGTCGGCGTCGAGCCGCGGATCATCACCGCCCGCATCCGGCGGGACACCCAGATCCGCAGCCTGCTGCCCGACACGATCGACGGCTTCCCCTGGGCCGGCCACCTGGGGCTGCGGATGTACGAGGAGCTGGTGACCGCCCTGGACCCGGCCGTCTCCACCCTGCTGTTCACCAACACCCGCAACCAGGCCGAACGCTGGCACCAGTGCCTGCGCTTCGCCTGCCCGGAGATGGAGGGGGCCCTGGCCCTGCACCACAGCGCCATCGACCGGGCCGAGCGCGAGGCCATCGAGGCGGGGGTCAAGGCGGCGGCGATCCGCTGGGTGGTGTGCACCAGCTCCCTGGATCTGGGGGTCGACTTCCAGCCGGTGGAGCGGGTGGTGCAGATCGGCAGCGCCAAGAACCTCGCCCGGCTGCTGCAGCGGGCAGGCCGCTCGGCCCACCAGCCCGGTGGCACGGCCCAGGTGCTGTTCATGCCCACCAACGCCCTGGAGCTGCTGGAGGTGTCGGCGATGCGCCGGGGACTGGGGGAGGGGCTGGTGGAGCACCGCCGCCCGCCCCAGGAGCCCCTCGATGTGCTGCTCCAGCACCTGGTGAGCCTGGCCTGCGGTCCGGGCTTCGAGCCCGAGGCCACCCTCGCGGCGGTGCGCTGCACCTGGAGCTACCGCCACCTGGAGCGCAGCCGCTGGGACTGGTGTCTGCGCTTTCTGGAGGAGGGGGGCGACTGCCTGGGGGCCTACCCGCGCTACCGCAAACTGGAGCGGGAGCCGGTGGGGGCGACCGGAGCGGGACCGTGGCGCTACGTGGTGCGCGAACCGGCCGTCGCCCGCCTGCACCGGCTCAACATCGGCACGATCAGCGCCGATCGGGCCGTGACGGTGCGCTTCGTGCGCGGGGCCGTGCTGGGCCACGTGGAGGAAGCCTTCGTCGGTCGGCTCAAGCCGGGGGACGTCTTTTTCTTCGCCGGCCGCCAGCTCGAATTCGTGCGGCTGCGGGAGATGACGGCGATGGTCAAGGCCACCACGCGCCGCAGCGCCACGGTGCCCGCCTGGGGCGGCGGCCAGATGGCCCTTTCCGACCTGCTCAGCGCCCATCTGCGCCGGGAGGTCGACCGCTGCGCCCGCGCCCTCGACGGCGAGGCCGGGTTCAGCCTCGACACCGCCGAGCTGCGAGCCCTGGAGCCCCTGCTGGAGCGCCAGGTGCAGCTCTCCGCCCTGCCCCGGACCCACCAGTTTCTGGTGGAGCTGTGCCACACCCGGGAGGGCAGCCACCTCTACGCCTATCCCTTCGAGGGCCGCTTCGTGCACGAGGGCCTGGGCTTCCTGTGGTCGTGGCGGCTGGCCCGGCACCATCCGGGCACCTTCACGGTGTCGGTGAACGACTACGGCTTTGAGCTGCTCGCCCCTCGCAGCTACCCCTTCGAGGAGCTGCTCGCGCAGCACGCCGAGACCCTGCTGGATCCCACCGGACTGCTGGAGGACCTGGAGCGCGCCGTGAACCTCTCCGAGCTCTGCCGTCGCCGCTTCCGCTCCATCGCCCAGGTCAGCGGTCTGGTGCTGAACGGCTACCCCGGCCAGGCCCGCTCCGGCGGCCAGCTGCAGATCAGCGCCGCCCTGCTCTTCGATGTCTTCCAGCGCCATGAGCCCGGCAATCTGCTGCTGGCCCAGGCCCGTGGCGAGGTGCTGGAGGACCAGCTTGACCTGGGTCGGCTGATCGGAACCCTGCAGCGGCTGCAGGGGAGCGAGTGGCTGGAGCGTCACCCTCCCCGTCCGGGGCCCATGGCGTTTCCCCTGCTGGCGGAGCGGCTCAACAACCGGATGAGCAACGAGTCCCTGCTCGAGCGCCTGGAGCGACTGCGCCAGCAGGCCACACGGGCGGAGGGCCTCTGAGGCGCCGGCGGCGGCGCAGGCCAGGAAGAACGGAGGGGGTGGGATTCGAACCCACGGAATCTTGCGATTCGCCGGTTTTCAAGACCGGAGCCATCAACCACTCGACCACCCCTCCAGGATGGGCGGCCCGACGCGCATGTCGGAGCTCCGCCATGGTCCCATGAAGGGGCGGCGCCTACAGCCGGCTGGGCAGCCCCTTGCAGCCGCCAGGGATGGTCTGCCGGGAGCGGATCCCGCTCCAGGCGGCCAGGTAGGTCCGGCTGGCCGGATCCAGCTGGCGCACCCCCGAGAGGTTGACGTTCTCCACCAGGGCACCGGTGCCAACGCCGGCTGCGTGGTCCGGCGGCTGCTGGGGCTGGGGCGGGGTGGCCACCAGGGGGTCGCCGTAGAAGAAGCGGGTGCCCTGCAGGCAGGCCCCCTGCAGGTTGGCGCCGGCCAGATTGACGGCCGAGAGATTCGCTTCGGCCAGATCGGCGCCGGAGAGGTCGGCACCGGAGAGATCGGCGCCGTTGAAATCGATGGCCCGCAGGTCGGTGCCGGCGAGGTCGGCCCCCCGCAGCATGCTCTGCAGGCGGATCACCGGGACACCCCGCTGCCGGTCCTCCTCGTAGCTGCCCTCGCCGTCGAGGATGGCGCGCCCCAGCCGCTGGTCGCGGCGCAGGGGGGTCAGGAGCCGGGCGTGGGAGAGGAATCGCAGGATGCGGGCCTTGCCGTCGCCGTCGATGCTGCTGAGCACGGCGGCCAGGCGCCCCTCCGCCAGCATCCGCTCCAGGGGCCAGTCCTCCAGCAGTCCCTCCTCGTCGCTGATCAGCTCGGAGATGCCGTGGATGAAGCTGTCGATGGTCTGGGCCTGGGTGATGCGGTTCTGCTGGGTGGTGAGTCGCTGGTCCACCATCACCTGGCGCCAGGCGATCATCAGGGCCACCAGGGCCACGAGGATCTGGCCGACCGCCCCGATCACCCCTTCCCCGAAGGCCCCGATCGCCTCCCAGTCCCCGTTGCGGTAGATCGCCAGCAGCGGGTCAAGCCAGCCCAGGGCCAGGGGGATCGACAACAGGGCCAGCACCAGGGACACCAGCGCCAACAGGCGGACGGTGGGGGGCTCCTCCAGGTGGCGGGCCAGGAGCTGCCAGAGGGGCGGCAGCAGCTGCCGCAGGGCCAGAACAACGGTGAGCAGCGCCGCCGCCACAGCCAGCCAGGCCAGTCCCAGCAACAGGGACGCCTGCAGCACCAGGAGCGTGAGCAGCAGTTGCATCCCGGCCCCGTGGCGCAGGCGGGTCCAGGCCCCACCTGAGCGCAGGGCGGGGGGCGGGCCGGAAGCGGGGGGGAGCGGACGGTCGTCCGGCTTCGTGCTCATGGGACGGGGCTGCCCTGGAAGAAGAAGCCGGCCGCCAGGATGGCGTAGGCCGCCAGTAGCAGCACCCCCTCCAGCCAGTCCGAGCGTCCATCGAGGCTCACCAGGTTGCTCACCAGCACCGCGGTCGCCACCGCCACCACCTCGTAGACGTTGAAGCTGAGGTCGAGGGGGTGGCCGAGCAGCGGGGCCACCAGCAGCAGCACCGGCACCACCAGCAGCCCCACCAGCAGGGTGGAGCCCAGGGCCACCGACACCGCCAGGTCCATCTTGTCCTTGCGGGCCATGGTCACCGCGGTGAGGTATTCCGCGGCGCCGCCCAGCAGGGGAAGCAGCACCACACCGGTGAACAGGGCCGACAGGCCCAGAGACTCGGTGACGGTCTCCACCACGCCGACGAACAGCTCGGAGGCGTAGGCCAGGCCCACGGTGGCCGCCAGCAGCACGGCGACCCAGGGGAGCAGGGGTGGCTTGGTGCCGCCGCCTTCGCCATGGGCTTCCTCGCCTTCCACGCCCAGGTCAGCCTCGGCCACGGCGTAGAGGGTGCGGTGCGTCTTCAGGGAGAACAGCAGGGTCAGGCCGTAGACGGCCAGCAGCACCCAGGCCACGAACAGGGAGAAGGATTCGGCGGCTCCCGCGTCGAGGCCCCCGGCGCCGTCAGCCACCATGCCCCGCAGGCTCGGGATCAGGATCGCCAGGACGGCCAGGGTCATGGCCGAGCCGTTCACCCGGGCCACCACCGGCTGGAAACGCTGCTCGCTGCGGCCGATCCCGCCGACCAGCATCGACAGGCCGAGGGCGAGCAGCAGGTTGGCCATCACCGTGCCCGTGATGCTCGCCTTGACGATGTCCACCAGGCCGGCCCGCAAAGCCGCCAGGGCGATGATCAGTTCGGTGGCGTTGCCGAACAGGGCATTGAGCAGGGCCCCGAGCGAGGGCCCAAGGGTGAGGGAGAGCTCCTCCGTGGCGGTGCTGAGCAGGATCGCCAGCGGAATGATCGAGAGGATCGAGGTGACGAAGACGATCCCGTCCCCCCAGTGGAGCCGATCCGCCGTCGCCGCCACCGGCAGCATCGCCAGCAGGCCGGTGGCGATGCGCAGGCGAGGGGGCATGAAGAGGGAAAGAGCGTGACCCATTGTGACCGACTGTTGATCGCCGGGGCCATGGCCGCCAATGGTGAAATCACCATGACGGGGCGGGGCGGGCCCGGCCGTCGAGTCGAAGTGATCAGGACGGCGCGAGGGGGAAGTTCGACTCAGAATGGCCGCAGCAGCATGCTCCTGATTGCCCGACACCCTGCAGGCCCGCATGGGTCCGACCAACCCTCAGGCGATGAACATCCCCGTCCAGGGACCCAATGGGGACGGGCCCGAGCGGCGCCCCGGCCACCGCTTCGGGCTCCGCAGGCCACCGCGAGGGCATCACCCCCCGACACGAAAAGCATCGGCATCGATCCAGCAGGTCTTCACCCTGATTGCGATTGTCAATGGGCTGGTTCTGCTGTACCTGGTCATCGCCGCCATCCAGGTGCTGATGGTGCCCGGCAGCCGCTCGGCGGAGATCTATGTCTCCCTGATCCTCACGCTGCTGCTGGTCATCCTGGCGATCATCTCGTATCAGATCATTGCCCGGCGCATCATTCTGCCGATTGCCCGGCTGGTCAGGGAAGCCAGTGCGATCGAGAGCGGCGACATGAGCAGTCTGCTAACGGTCCGGAGCAACGACGAGATCTCCAGGCTGGCCCAGGCCTTCAACATGGTGCTCGTCAAGATGCGCCAGGCCCTGATCGCCGGTGAGGCCAGCAATCGGCAACTGCTGGAAGCGAACCGACAGATCGAAGCCTCCATCAACTACGCGGGCCTGCTGCAGCGCTCGATCCTGCCGGACCGCCAGCTGAGGGAAACGTTCGGCAACGACTATTTCATCCTCTGGCTGCCGCGTGACACGGTCGGTGGCGACTACTACATCTTCCACTCGGAAGGCGGACACTGCCTGGCCGGGGTGGCCGACTGCGCTGGCCACGGCGTGTCTGGAGCGATGATGACCATGCTGGCCAGGGCAGGAATCGATCGCTCGATCATGGAGGTGGGCATCAGCTCACCGGCCGCCATCCTTGGTTGTACCGATAGCGCCATGCGCACCCTGCTGCATGGGGCCAGGATGAGCAAGTCGATCGCCACCAGCATGGACATCGGGCTGGTTCGCCTTGACTTCGAAACCAGAACACTTAGATTCTCCGGGGCAAAGATTAGTCTCTATTGGAGTGATGGGCAAACCATGCACATGCTCAGCGGAGACCCTCGGGCCATCTGCGACCAACGGGTGGGCTCCTACACGGACCACGACATTCCGTTACTGCCGGACTGCACCTACTACCTCACCACCGACGGGCTTCTGGACCAGTCAGGCGGCGACAACGGCTTTTCCCTCGGCACTCAGCAATTCAAGGAATGGCTGATCCGGCTGGCCCGCCAACCGCTGGAGCAGCAACGCCAGGCCCTGGCCGATGCCCTCGAGCAGTTTCGTGGCGGCCATCCCCAGAGGGACGACATCACCATCCTTTCCTTCCGTTTCTCTTCGAGGCCTGACTGATGCCCCAAACGACCATGACCAGCGAATCCGTCTCAAGCCCCACCAACGCCCCTCTCGAGGCGATCTCGGAGCCGAAGCGATGACGATCACCACCACCAGCCTGATGTCTCTGAGGGAATTCTTCAGTGACTATCAGATCCTCATCTGCTTCAATGGCCCCATCTCCACCACATTGATCGGCGAGATCGGATCAGCCCTCAAGGAACACATCGAATCCAATCACGCACCAGAATTGGAAGTGATGGATGTGTTCAGTGTTTATATTGAAATGAGTCAGAATATCCGTAATTACGCCACCAGCCATGGCTTCAGTGACGCCGAGTCCTCCGCCACGGTCGTGATCGCGGCCGCCGAGGCTGGCCATTACGCCGTCTGTGCAGGTAACCTCGTGGAAATGGAGGATGGAAAGGCCCTGCTGAAGCGGATCCACGAACTCGCCAACTGCGACAAGGCCCAGCTGAAGATGCTCTATAAACAGCAGTTGCGCCAGCCCCACTCCCAGACCCCGGGCCAGGGTGCCGGCCTGGGTCTCATTGAGATTGCCAGGCGCTCCACCCAGCCCATGGAGGCCTCCCTTGACCCCCTTGAGACCGGTCGTGCCTTCTTCAGCCTTCGGGCCATCATCTGATCCCATGAGCAGCAGCGAAGCACTGAACCTGTCGGTACCGGGCTCCCAGTCCAGCCCTTCGATCCGTGCGGACTGGAAGGCCGGTGTCGTGGTGATGAGCGGTGAGTCCTATCCTGAGAATTCGTTTGAGCTCTTTGACCAGCTGATCCAGTGGATTGAGTCCTACCTGTCCACCGCCAACCAGTCTCTCACCCTCGAGCTGCATCTCAATTATCTCAACACCAGCAGTATTCGCTTCATGATCGATATCTTTGATCTGCTGCAGGGCGCTTTTGATGAAGGCAAGGAGGTGCTGGTGCAGTGGATGTTCGATGACAGAAACCCCCGCTCCGCCGAACTGGGTGCAGAATTCAAGGAAGACTACACCTTTCCTTTCCTGATCCTTTCCATCAACGCCTGACATGCCCGAGACTTCCGGCCCGAAATCAGACGATCACCTGGAACAGGAAGTCATGGCTATTCTGGCCGATCAGCGCTACGACAATGATCCGGTCCGGGATCTGTTGGCCCGGTTGTGGCATCGCATCGAAGAACAGGTGGACCGGCTGGAGCGCGTGGCTGATATCTCTGACCTCTATCAATCCCACGTGCTGGAGAGCAACCGCAGCCTCGCTAATCGCTACGAGAAACAGCTACGGCAGATCAAGCGGGTGGTGCGCATCTCCGACCTCTATCAGGCTTCACTGAAGGAGGTGAATCTCACCCTGTTCGAGGCCTCCACCCACGACGCCCTCACGGGAATCTCCAACCGTCGCTTCATGGCGGAACGCTGCCTCGAGGAGGATCAGCGTGCCAGCAGACACGGCTCCACCTATTCGATGATCATCCTGGATATTGATCATTTTAAGTTGGTCAATGACGACTATGGACATGCCGCCGGTGATCTGATGCTGGTGGACTTCGTCAAGGCCCTCTCCAGCAGCCTCCGCCATTACGACATCATCGCCCGTTGGGGCGGGGAGGAATTCCTGGCCCTGCTGATCGATGCGAATCTTTCAACGGCAGAGGGCGTGGCCAAGCGAATGCTGGCCAACATTCGCAGCATGCGCGTCTCCATCGACGACATGGAACTGCAACTCACCGCCAGCCTGGGACTGACCGAGCACAAGGTCGATGAGAACTACGACGCCACCTTTCGCCGTGCCGACAAGGCTCTGCTGATGGCCAAGAACGGCGGTCGCGACCGTCTCGTGGTGATCGATCCAGGCGATCCCCTCAGCCACCGCGAGATCAGCACCCTGGACGCCACCACCGAGTAGGGGTCTCGGCAAGCGCCGAAGCGGATTCCACGTCCTGCACCCTCTGCATCGGCAAAACCACGTCGCCGGGCGTTATCAAACCGGGGGAGAACTTCCTCCATGGTGCCCCCGGTCTGCAGCCACGGGTGGAACCAGGCGGCCCTGTGAGCCGCCGGATCCTCAGGCCTCAGGCTTGGCGAGCGGCAGCAGACACTTGTCGGAATCGCACCCGGCCGGGCCGGCTTCCATCAGCTCGCCGCGGTCGTACTTCTGCAGCGCCAGGAAGAAGTCAGCACAGACTCGTCGCTGCTCGACCTCAGCGACCATCCGGGTGTAGGTGGCCTGATCAATCGGCTCGAAAGGCAACCGCGGGAAGGTGGCATTGGCATCGAAGCGGGCCAGAAGCGCGGCCGAGATGTAACCCTCCCCGTTCTCGATGGCGTGGTGAATCGCGGCGGCCAGGGGCTCGATCTCATGCTCGCGGAACTCCACGGTCGCCGAGGTGTTGTGGGTGGTGTAGTGCCGCTGCACCTGCATGTAGAAATCGAACTGGGCCAGAGCCGAGAAGTTGTTGATCTCCACCCGATCAGCGCCGGGCAGGTTGGCCCAGCTCACCTCGGTGGGGATCTCCACCAGCCATTCGGTGCAACGCGGATCGAAGGGATCATTCAGCAGCCGCCCCTGCTCGTCCTTGTCGGACTGGGAGGGAACGATCGCGTAGCCGTACTCCATGCAGGCCAGGGCCACCGGATCGTTCTTGCGGAAGGTGATGCGGCGGATGAAGCGCTGGGCCTTGGGGGGATGCCAGCCAGGGCTGGCGCCCGTGAGCAGGCTCTTGGTGCCGGCCGGCTGGACAGTGGTGCAGCGGTTGGGTCGGCGCATGCCGTGGCGGTCGCAGTAGTCCCACACCGCCTCGTGCACCCAGTCCTTCCAGCGGGACAGGTAAGCCGCCTCCTGCTGGCGAAACGCCCGGCCCTCCTCGCTGTCGGGACGGCCCGCCTCCCACCACTGCAGCCAGGGGGTGCCGAAGGCGTGGACGAAGAAATCGAACAGACCCGTGAAGCTGACCCCCACGATCGGGTCCCAGGACCGGCTGCGGCGGTAGCGCTCGACCTCGAAGCGGTGGTTCAGCAGACAGGCCACCGCCAGACCACCGGCCTTGAAGGCATCCTCCTGGGCCTGGTGGTCGGCGGGGTCGATCCGGTTGAGATGGATCTCCGCCAGGTTGCAGTGGAAATCGGCACCGAGAATCTCACCGCAGGGGTTGAGGCCGTAGCGGCCGAGGCGGTGTTCGAGCTCGTCGGCGCCGATCCCGGGATGGTGCAGCTGCAGCCAGCGGCCGGCTTCCTCCCGTCCCTGATCGCAGTAGATGCCGATGAATTCGGTGCGCAGCTCTGGGGTGCTCAGCAGGTCGGCGTTGGAGCGGGCGATGGCCTCGGGGGCGAACTGGATGGCGCCCTCGCCCGACTGGAACTGCTTGGTGACCGCTTCCAGCACCACCTCGCGGCTGGGGCGCACGTGAAACACCCGGGTGTGGTTGGCCATGCGCAGGGCGTCCCTCTCCGGATCGATGCGCCAGTTGCCCTGGTCGTCCTGCTGCCAGAGGTTCTCCTTGGCACCGAGGGCGGAATCGTCATCGGCGCAGAACTGACGCATGCCGGCACTGCGGCGGATGTTGCCGGCCACGATCGTGACCGCCGCCTCATCGATCAGCAGGCAGCACTCCACCGAGGTGAGCTGGCGGCCCCTGGCCTTGTTGAGGATCTGGGCGACGCGGCCGTAGAGATCCTTCAGCTTGACCGGATTGGCCATGCCGCCGAAGCCCTTGAGAGTTTCCCCCACCGGCCGCACGTCCGAGAGGTCGACCGAGACGTGGACGGGGCCGTCGAAACGCTCATCGCTGCAGAGGTTGAGAAGCAGCCGGTAGCTCTCCACCCAGCCGGCGCGGGTGTCCCCGACGCGGACGCTGACGTGATGGCCCTCAATCGCGTGGGTGGTCAGCTGCTGGCGGGAGCCGATCGGCGTCAGGCCGATGTCGGTGACGCCGTCGATGACGAGGGTGTTGCGCACCTTCGGCAGCCGGCTGATCAGATGGGGTTCGATGATGGCGCCGGTACCGCAGCCCATCATCGCCAGATCCATCATCAGGGCGAAGGCTTCCCAGTCCACCAGGTTGGTGGACGTGCAGTTGTAGGCCCCGGAGAAGTTCTCGGGCTTCTCGATCCATTCGGTGCCGCCGATCCACAGCCAGCGGCCGGAGGGCAGGGCCATCTGGTGGCGCTGCATGCGCCGGATCAGCTCCACCTCCTCAGGAGCCAGGGAACCCAGCACCCGCAGGCCCTCCAGGTTGCGCTCGGCCACCTCATGCCAGCTCTCCCGACCGCCGCTTGGGGTCTTGCGGCTGTAGGTGCGATAGAAGACCGGGTAGGCCGCCGGAGCGGTGAGCGGGAAATCTGCCGCCGGCGCTGGAATCGCGTCGCTGCCTGGAGATGTCGCCCCGGCAGATGTCGCCGCCGTGGCGGGGGTGGCTGGACGGGCGGCGGAGAGGGTCACAGAGGGTACGGCCGGATCGTGTTGCGCACCATAACGCCACCTGTAGGGTCTGCAACGCTCTGACCCCACCAGGCACGGTGCCTGTAGCGCCGGAGGGGATGCTGGAGCGATGGAGCGGATCTGCGAACCGGAGCTGATGGACGAGCCGCTGCAGGCCGAGGCCTATGCGGCGGCGGACTTCTCCGGCGGTGACCAGGCGGTGCTGGAGCGAATCGAGGCGCTTCCGGGTCTGCGGGGGAGCGGCGACGGGGAGGGGCTGAGCGTCGTGGATCTGGGCTGCGGACCGGGGAACATCACCTTTCTGGTGGCGCGGCGGTGGCCCGGCGCCCGGGTGCTGGGCATCGACGGATCGGCCGCGATGCTGGCCATCGCCGAGCGGCGGCGGCTGGCGGATCCGGCCGCCCACCGTTATGTGCGTTTCCAGCGGCTGGTGCTACCCAGCCCGCAGCTGGTGGGCCCCTGCAGCGCCGTGGTCAGCAACAGCCTGCTGCACCATCTCCATGACCCGGGCGTGTTCTGGGGTGCCGTGAAGCAGCTCGCGGGGCCGGACACCGGCCTCTACGTGCGGGATCTGCGCCGGCCGGCGAACGCCGCGGACCTGGAAGCCCTGGTGGCCCGCCACACCGGCGCGGCCCCGGAGGTGCTGCGGCGGGACTACGCCCATTCCCTGCGGGCGGCCTTCACCCCCGCCGAGGTGAGAGAGCAGCTCGATAGCGCCGGGCTGGGGGGGCTTCAGGTGCGGGAGGTGGACGACCGGTACCTGGAGATCCAGGGCCACGGCCTGCCTGGCAGGCTGGCCCCATGACCAGCCGACCCCCCTCCATCCCCGTACCGGACACCGACGCCGCGGCACTGGCGGCGGCGGTGAGCAGGCGCCGCAACTTCGCGATCATTTCCCACCCCGATGCGGGCAAGACGACCCTCACCGAGAAGCTGCTGCTCTACGGCGGGGCCATCCAGCAGGCCGGGGCGGTGAAGGCCAAGGGGGAGCAGCGCAAGGTGACCTCCGACTGGATGGAGCTGGAGAAGCAGCGCGGCATCTCGATCACCTCCACCGTGCTCCAGTTCGACTACGCCGGCAGCACGATCAACCTGCTCGACACCCCCGGCCACCAGGACTTCTCGGAGGACACCTACCGGACCCTGGCCGCCGCCGACAACGCCGTGATGCTGGTGGATGCGGCCAAGGGTCTGGAGCCCCAGACCCGCAAGCTGTTCGAGGTCTGCCGGATGTGGCGGATCCCCATCTTCACCTTCATCAACAAGATGGACCGGCCGGGGCGTGAACCCCTGGAGCTGATCGACGAGATCGAGCAGGAGCTGGGGCTGGCCTGCTGGCCGGTGAACTGGCCCATCGGCAGCGGCGACCGCTTCCGCGGCGTGATCGACCGGCGCTCCCAGGATCTGCTGCTGTTCGAGCGGGCCGAGCGTGGCCGTCAGAGCCTGGAGCGGCGCCTGGCCCCCGGCGACCCGGACCGGGCCGGGCTGGTGGAGGCGGAGCTGCTGGAGCTGGCGCAGGAGGAACTGGAACTGGTGGAGGGGGCCGGTGCGGCGCTGGATCTGGAGCGGGTGCACGCCGGTGAGCTGAGCCCGGTGTTCTTCGGATCGGCGATGACCAATTTCGGGGTGCGCCCCTTCCTCGATGCCTTCCTGGAGCTGGCCCAGCCGCCGGTGGCCCGGGAGAGCGACCAGGGACCGGTGGATCCGCTGCGGCCGGAATTCAGCGGCTTCGTGTTCAAGCTGCAGGCCAACATGGACCCCCGTCACCGCGACCGGGTCGCTTTCGTGCGGGTCTGCAGCGGCCGCTTCGTGAAGGACATGAGCGTGCGCCACGCCCGCAGCGGACGCACCATCCGCCTGTCCCGCCCGCAGAAGCTGTTCGGCCAGGACCGGGAGGTGGTGGAGGACGCCTACCCCGGCGATGTGATCGGCCTCAACAACCCGGGCATGTTCGCCATCGGCGACACCCTCTACACCGGTTCACGGGTGGAGTACGAGGGGATTCCCTGCTTCAGCCCCGAGATCTTCGCCTGGCTGCGCAACCCCAACCCCTCGGCGTTCAAGAGCTTCCGCAAGGGGGTGAACGAGCTGCGGGAGGAGGGCGCTGTCCAGGTGCTGTATGACACCGACCCCAGCAAGCGGGACCCGATCCTGGCGGCGGTGGGCCAGCTGCAGCTGGAGGTGGTGCAGTATCGGCTCGAGAATGAGTACGGCGTCACCAGCCGGCTCGAACCGCTGGAGTTCAGCGTCGCCCGCTGGGTGAGCGGCGGCTGGCCGGCACTGGAGCGGGTGGGGCGCCTGTTCAACTGCAAGACGGTCCGCGACGCCTGGGACCGGCCCGTGCTGCTGTTCCGCAACGACTGGAATCTGCACCAGCTGCAGGAGGACCACCCCGACCTGGAGCTGCACGGGGTGGCCCCGGTGGTGAGCGGAGTGGAGCCGATCACCCTCTGATTCCGGGGGGCATGGGCGCCGGCCCCGGGGAATCCGCTCTCTCGCGCAGGGCGGTTGGAGGGGGCAGAATGAAGCAACAATTCGTCACGCCGCAACGGACGGTCACTGCGATGCCTCGATCCGTGACGCCATCCCCGCTCTGGCTTGTGCGTCCCCGCAGCGACGGGGGCAGTGATTACGTCAGCTTCCAGCCCTCCCAGGGGGCCGTGGAGATGCGTGAAGGCAGCCACCTGCCGCCCCAGATGCCCCTGCTGAAGCGGCGCCGCTCCCTGGCCGTCGAGGAGGCCGAGGCCTGCCGGCGCCGTCTGCAACAGGAAGCCGGATATCACCGCAGTGAACCGCTTTTTTAGCCTTGGCTCGATACGCTCGATGGTATGAACCAAGGATCCGAACAGCCGCAGCCGGCCCCTGACGCCTCCGATCCGTACGAGCGGCTGGGCGTCGCTCCGGATGCTTCCTTCGACACGGTCCAGGAAGCCAAACTGGCCCGGCTCGAGGAGGCCGGAGACGATCCGATGGTGCGTTCCCGCATCGAGGCCGCCTACGACGCGGTGCTGATGGACCGGCTCAAGGAACGCCAGCAGGGTCGGGTCAGCAGTGCCGCCCGCTCCGCCTCCCAGAGGGAACAGGCCTCACCTCCGCCGAGTCGGCCAGCCCTTTCGGCCCTGCCGAGCCTGCCCCAGCTTCCCCCCTCCCGCCTGCCCCGTCCCAGCTTCTCCCTGCCCCGGCTGCAGCTGGCGAGCGGCCGGGACCTTTGGTTTCCCCTGGCGGCCGACGGCGTCCTTCTCGTCCTGCTGGTGCTGATGCCCGGCGCGGCCCCCGAGCTGCTGACGGCCCTGGCCACCGGCGTCACCCTGCTCAACCTGCAGCGGCGTAACGGCCGCTTCCTGGCAGCGGTGGGCTGGTCCTTCGCCCTGCTTTGCCTGGGCCTGGTCCTCGGTGGCCTGCTGGCCGGTGGGCTGGGGCCCTCCGTGGGCTCGGCCCTGCCGGTCTCCACCCTCCAGCTGCAGAGCATCCCCGCCATCCTGCTGCTCCTGCTCGGTGCCCTCCTGATCGCCTGAACGCAGCTCAGGCCACGGCGGCCAGCTCGTCGATCAGCTCCTGCAGCTCGGGGGCCTCCACCCGGTAGACCTCACTGCAGAAATGGCAGGTGAGTTCCGCCTGGCCATCCTCGTCCAGCATGGCGCTGAGCTCATCGCGGCCCAGGAGCCGCAGGGCGCTGACGCTGCGGTGGCGGCTGCAGGGGCAGTGGAAACGCACCGGCTGCTCGATCGGCGCCGCTTCGAGGGGCTGGGGATCGAGGTCCGGAAAGATGTCCTCGAACAGGGCGTGAAGCTGGTGGGCATTGGCAGCGAGCCGTTCACTGAACCCGGTGATCTCCCGGCAGCGTTCCTCCAGCAGGGCCACCAGGGCCGGCTCCCGTGCCGCCTTCGGCAGCACCTGCACCAGCACCCCACCGGCGCAGCGCACACCGGAACTGTCGATCGTCTCGCCCACGAACAGGGCCGAAGGGGTCTGCTCGGAGTGGAGCAGGTAGGAGGCCACATCCTCGCCGATCCCGCCGCTCACCAGTTCCACGGTGCTGCTGAAGGGTTCCCCCTGGCCCCGGTCCCGCACCACGTGCAGGTAGCCGGTGCCGGTGGCGCGGCGGAAGTCGAAGCGGTGGCCGCCGGCGGCGTCGAGGAGAAGATCGAGCTCCAGATCCGGCCGGCCCACGTAGCCGCGCACGGTGCCGTCCCGGCCCGCATCCACCATCAGACCCCGCAGGGGCCCGTCGGACTGGATGCGCAGATTCACGCGTCCATGGGCCACCTTCATCGAGCTGGCCAGCAGCAGCCCCGCCGTCATGGCACGCCCCAGCAGGGCCGTGGTGAGAAAGGAGAGCCCGTGGCGATCGCTGGCCACGCGGCTGGCGGCGGTGGTGGTGACCGCCACCATGCGGATGCCTCCTCCGGCGCCGGTGGCCCTCAGCAGGCTGTCCCCCACGAACCGTCCCCCCATCAAGCCATCCCCACCATCAGCCCGTCATCGTAAGGAGGCGGATCGGGGGGCCTCCAGGGGCCCCAGGGTGCCCCCCTCCAGGCGCCACCCGTGGTCGATCACGCCGCGGAACAGCTCGGGTTCGTGGGTCACCACCAGCAGGGCCCGCTCCCGGGCCAGCGCCCCCAGCAGCTGCAGCACCTCTTCCCGCACGGTCCAGTCGAGGCCGGCGGTGGGTTCATCCAGCAGCAGCACCCGGGCATCGCGCACCAGCTGCACCGCCAGCGCCAGGCGCCGCTGCTGGCCGCCGCTGAGCCGTTCGGGAGCCTGCTGCAGGGAGAGGTGGCCGAGACCCACCTGCTCCAGCACCGCCTCAGCCTTCTCGGCGGGGAGACGCCGCTGGCCCAGCTTCAGTTCCTGACCCACCGTCAGACCGAGGAAATGGCGTTCCGGGAACTGGAACACCAGCCCGCACAGCCAGCGGCGCTGGCGGCTGCTGAGGACCTGCCCCTGCCAGAGAATCCGGCCGGCATCGGCTTCGGCCAGGCCGCAGAGCACCTCCAGCAGGGTGGTCTTGCCGCTGCCGCTGCGGCCGGCCACCAGGGCCGGGGCTCCCACCGCCAGCTGCAGGGACACATCCCGCAGCAACGGC
Organism: Cyanobium gracile PCC 6307; assembly: GCF_000316515.1. Taxonomy (NCBI): domain Bacteria; kingdom Bacillati; phylum Cyanobacteriota; class Cyanophyceae; order Synechococcales; family Prochlorococcaceae; genus Cyanobium; species Cyanobium gracile. Next base: position 698,529 of record NC_019675.1, read on the forward strand.
GCAGCTGCCGTGGCCGGGTGGTAGCGCAGACCGATGACGTCGAGCATCCCACCAGCATGCCGTCCGCCCCTGCGACCGGGGAGAGCCCGGACGTCAGAGCCCGGGAACGTGTTGGATGGGGGGACACGCGCGCCGTCCCCCCCTTCCCCATGGATGTCCGATTTCGCGAGGTGGATCCGTTCAACTGCTGGATCTGGCTGCACTTCGCCGACCAGCCCGGCGGTGCCGAGCGTGGCTACGTCGAAACGGCCTTCGACAGCTGGTTCTTCCTCGGCAAGCTGGGCGGCTTCAATGCCGAGAACCTGCAGACCCACGAGGGGGGTGTGGACCTGGGCTGGCTCCCCTACGACACCGAATCCGCCGAACGCTGCCTGCCGGCCCTGATGCACAACATGGGGCCGATGGAGTACCAGGACGACTGGGCCCGCTGCTGGGTCGACCTGGGCACCAGCGATGCCCTGGCCCTCGATGTGCTGATCAACGCCCTGCGCCAGCTGGACAACGACGTTCTCGAGATCACCGAACTGGTGATCGGCGGCCTCAACGAGGACTGGCCGATCGACGAGGAGCCCGAGAGCCCGTTCTCCAGGGACTGATGGGGCGGGAGCTGCGCCGGCTGCTGATCAGCCCCGATCGGATCGCCGCCCTGGCGGCCGGGGGGCCGGAGCTGGCCCGGCTGGCCCTGGAGCCCCAGGAACGCCACTACCTGGAGCGGGTGCTGCGCTACCGCCCCGGCGATCGCCTGGCGCTGGTGGACGGCATCGGCGGACTCTGGACGGCGGTACTCGACCCGGAGCGGCGCCTGCAGCTGGAGCAGGACCCCGGCGCGCCCCTGCTGCGGGAGGCACCGCCCGGACCGCCTCTGGAGCTCGCCATGGCCGTGCCCCGGCGGGAGGCGGATCTGGTCTGGCGCATGGCCACCGAGCTGGGGGCCGACCGGCTTCAGCCCCTGCTGGCCGAGCGGGGCGCCCCGGGGGAGCGCTGTCCGATCGAGCGCTGGCAGGGGATCGTGCGGGAGGCCACCGAGCAGTGCGAACGGCTGTGGCATCCGGTGCTGGAATCCCCCGGGCCGGCCGGGGAGTGGCTGGCCCGGCCGGCGGCCGGGATCGCCCTGCTGGCGACCACCCGGCGGGAGGGGCTGCCTCTCTGCAGCCAGCGGCTGCGGGAGCTGGCGGACCGGGTGGAAAAGGGGGCCAGCGAAGCGGACCCGACGGCCGGCCTCCGACTGGCGATCGGTCCGGAAGGGGGCTGGAGCCCCCAGGAGGAGGAACGGGCCGAAGCCGCCGGCTGGCAGCCGGTGAGCCTGGGACCCACAATCCTGCGCACGGCCACCGCCGCCGTGGCCGGCCTGGCCCTGCTGGCCGACTGGCGGGCGCTCAGGAGCGCATCATGCCGGCCGCCATCTCCTTGAACACGGCCAGGTTGGCCCCAGGGGTGCGGCGCTTCATCGGGGTGGCCCCCCCGGCGATGACGCAGTCGGGGGCGAAGGTGGCCATCGACGGGGCCGGCCGCAGCGCCTCGGCGGCGGCCAGCTCGGCCGCGATCGCCTCGGCGGTGGTAAGGCCCGAAACGGGCTGGGGGGTGGCCTCCGCAGCCGCTGGAGCGGCGGCGGACGCTGCGCTCTTCGCCTCGGCTTCCTGGGGGGCGGCCTTCGGGGCCGGCTTGGCCTCGGCCCGGGGGGGCGCCACCACGGCCGGGGGCTGGTTGCCTTCGCCGCCGCCCAGATCAAGGAAGAACTTGGGTCGCTTGAAGACCATTCGCTGCACCGCCGGATGCAGCGATTATCCGCCGAAGCCGGCGCTCCGCTGCACCTGGCTTAGATCTGTGCAACACAACCGGGCCCCCTGCCATGCCGCCGCTGCCGCCCCAGGACGCCCTGCACTGGCTGCGGGCCCTGGCGATCAACGGGCTGCTGATCGGCCTGGCCCAGCGGCTGCCCCTGCTCACCCCGGCGGGCTGGGTCCATGCCGGGGTGCTCGGCACCCTGCTGTGGGGAAGCCTGGGCTGGCGTGGCTGGCTGGCGGTGGTGTTGTACCTCGCCCTGGGAAGCGGGGTGACGAAGCTGGGGTTCCGGCGCAAGCAGGAGCTGGGCCTGGCGGAGGGCCGGGAGGGCCGGCGCGGGCCGGAGAACGTCTGGGGCTCCGCTCTGGTGGGCACGGTGCTGGCCCTGCTGGCCTGCCGGGCGCCGACGGCCGTGGTACCCCTGCTGCTGGCCGGCTTCGCCGCCAGCTTCGCCGCCAAGCTCGCCGACACCTTCGGCAGCGAGATCGGCAAGCGCTGGGGCCGTCACACTGTCCTGATCACCAGCCTCCGGCCGGTGCCCCCCGGAACCGAGGGGGCCATCAGCCTGGAGGGCACGGCCGCCAGCCTCCTGGGCAGCACCCTGATGACCCTGGCCATGGCGGCCCTGGGGGTGATCCGCGGCTGGCCGCTGGCGGCCCTGGTGGGCGGCGTCGGGGTGGTGGCCACCCTGGCCGAGAGCGTGGTGGGCGCCAGCCTGCAGCGTCACTGGCGCTGCCTCAGCAACGAGGTGGTCAACGGGCTGCAGACCCTGCTGGCGGCCCTGCTGGCGATGGCGCTGGTGGCATGGCTGCTGCCTGGGTCGGGCTGAGCGTCCCCTGGCGCCAGGCGAGGGCGGCGCGCCTGAGGCGATCAAGGGCGGCGTCGTGGCGGCGCTGGGCCTGGCGGGCCGGGATGCCCAGCTGCCGGCCCAGCTCCACCCACGTGCAGCCCCCATCGAGGCGGCCCACCAGCAACTGCCGCTCCCGCGGCTCGAGATCGGCCAGCTGGCCCCGCAGCCACTGGCGTTCGGCGCCGCGGGGGTCGCAGGGGGCCTCCAGCGGATCCTCGGCGACGGGGCCGGTGGGGGCAGCCAGCAGATCCAGCAGGCAGCTGGGCGCCTCAAGCTCGCCGCCCCCTGGGCCGAGGGGCGCATCCAGGCTGCGCACCGCGGCGGTCCGGCGGATCGCCAGGGCCTCCTCGAGCCGGGCCGGATCGCAGGCCAGCCGATCGGCGAGGGCGGCGGGCGGCAGCGGGTCGAGGCCCTGGCGGCGGCGCCCCTCCTGCAGGGCGAGCACCTGCTGGTGCAGGTCCCACAGGGGCCGTGGCGGGCGCACCAGGGGCTGGCGGTCCCGCCGCTCGCGGCGCATCGCCCCCTGGATATACGGCACCGCGAAGCTGCTGAGGCTGACGTTGCGGTCGGGATCGAAGGCCTCGACGGCCTTGATCAGGCCGAGGCTGCCCACCTGGGCCAGATCCTCGAAGGCCAGGCCGGCATCGGTGCCCTGGCGGCCGGCGATCGAGAACACGAGCGGCAGGTTGTCCTCCACCAGCAGGTTCCGCCAGCGCAGCCGGGTGACCGGATCGGTGGCATCGGCGTAGGCCCTGAGCCGGCGGCGGTTGCGGGTGTGGCGATCCACGATCGCCTCGGGGATCTCCCGGCAGCCGGCACAGAGATCCGGCGCCGGCAGCCGGCGGGTGCTCAGCACCACCGGTGCCGGAGGTGGGGGCGAGGGGGGCGGGGGGCGATCCATGGAAGAGGGCACGTGGGGTCCGTTTCTTCAGGGTCGCCGTTGTCCCTCGGCGGCGGTTCACCCCACCGAGGGAGCTCCTTTCACCCGAACGGGTGATGCCGGCGGCGCCGGCACGGGGAAGAATGCCTCCTGTGGTGGTGCCTCAGAAGCCGGCCGTCACGCTGCTGTGGAGATCCAGCCCGGCCCAGTCCAGCAAAGCCCTCCAGGAACGCAGACGCCGGTAGAGCTGGCCGTGGCCGTCGCTGTTGAGATGCAGGCCGTCGTTGCACAGCCACTGCAGCCAGTGGGGGTCGGCCAGCAGGCCATCAAGCAGCGGCAGGAAGGGCACGTCGGCCTCCATGCAGGCCTCCTCCAACAGGCCCTCATAGCGGCGCACCGTGGCCAGCTCGTACCAGAGCATCTCGGCGAAGGGCATCATGACCTCATCCACCGGGGTGAGACCCAGCACGAATACCGGGGCGATGGCCCGCAACCGGGGCAGCAGCTGCCGCAGGCCGAACAGGAACGCGTCGGGGGCCAGCTGGTGGCGACCGTCGGGCCGTCCCACCCGGGCCGTGTCGTTGAGCCCGATCGACAGCAGGATCCCCTGGGGGCGCTGGCGGCGCAGTTCGCCCCGGCTGGTCACCTCCGCCTCGGAGCGGGCCGCCAGCCGCTCCAGCCCATCCCCCCGCACCCCGAGGCCGTAGAGCACCGGGCCCTGGGGCAGCTCCATCCAATGGCGCCGCAGGCGCTCGCACCAGCCGCCCTGCTCGGGGTCGCCCCAGCCGTAGACGCCGCTGTCCCCGAGCACCACCAGCTTCTTCGGCACCTGCATCGGCAGGGCGATCAGAGACTGGCGCCGAAGCGGCGCAGCCGCTCCAGGCCGTCGTCGATCGTGGCCGGGGACGCCGCGCAGGACAGGCGGATGCAGCGGTCATCGCCGAAGGCGGCACCAGGCACCACCGCCAGCCCCACCTCCTCCAGCAGCCGGCCGCAGAGGGTCATCGAATCCAGGCCCCAGGCGCTGACGTCGGGGAAGGCGTAGAAGGCACCCTCGGGAGGCAGCAGCTTGAGGCCGCTGATCGCCATCAGGCCGTCGCTGAGCCGGGAGCGCCGACGGCTGAATTCGGCGGCCATGGCGTGGACGCAGTCGCGCGATCCGCTCACGGCCGCCAGGGCGCCGAACTGGGCGAAGCTGCAGACATTGCTGGTGCTCTGGCTCTGCAGGGCGCTGGCGGCGGCGACCACATGGCGGGCGCCCGCCAGCCAGCCGATGCGCCAGCCGGTCATCGCCCAGCCCTTGGCGAAACCGTTGACGATGAAGATCCGCTCGGCGAGGTCGGGCGCCACCGCCGCCAGGCTGTGGTGCAAATGGCCGGGGGAGAGCAGCATCTCGTAGATCTCGTCGCAGACCACCGCCACGGCGGGGTGGCGGCGCAGCACGGCGGCGATCCCCTCCAGCTCGGAGCGGCTGAGCACCATGCCGGTGGGATTGGAGGGGCTGTTGAGCACCAGCAGCCGGCTGGCCGGGGTGATCGCCGCCTCCAGCTGCTCGGGGCTGAAGCGGAACCCGCCGCTGGCATCGGTGGTGAGGCAGCGCACGCGGGCGCCGGCCAGGTGGGCCATCTCCGGATAGCTGAGCCAGTACGGGGCCGGCAGCAGCACCTCGTCGCCGGGGTCGAGCAGGACCTGGAAGAGGTTGTAGAGGGCCTGTTTGCCGCCGTTGGTCACCAGCACCTGGTCGGGGCGGGTGGGAACGCCGTTCTCCTGGCTCAGCTTGGCGGCGATCGCCTGGCGCAGCTCGGGTTCGCCGGCCACGGGCCCATAGCGGGTATGGCCGGCCTCCAGGGCCTCGGTGGCCGCCTGACGGATGAAGGCGGGGGTGTCGAAGTCGGGCTCCCCGGCGCTGAGGCTGCAGATGTCCTTGCCCTCGCCGCGCAGCTCGCGCGCCTTGGCGGTGATGGCGAGGGTGAGCGATGGCTGCAACGCCTGCGCCCGGGCGGAGAGCGTCAACGGGGCCGGCATGGCAGCGCGCGCCGTCTGGAGGGCGCGATTCGGCAATCCGGCCATCTTGCCCTACGCCATGCGCCATGGCGAAGAATGGGGCGATGGCCCCCGATCCTCTGCAACCGTCTCCCCTGCAACCGTCCCTCCTGGGTGAGGACCCCGCCATCGCGGACCCGGCCACCACGAAGCCCGCCGCCTTGGCGATCGACGCGCCCGCGAGGCCACCCGACCTCGCGGCGCTGGAGCGGGACTGCCGCGAGTGCCGCCGCTGCGGCCTGGCGGAGGGCCGCCAGACGGTGGTGGTGAGCCGCGGCGATCCGGCGGCCCGGCTGATGGTGATCGGCGAGGGGCCAGGCGCCCAGGAAGATGCCAGTGGCCGGCCGTTCGTGGGTCGGGCCGGCCAGCTGCTCGACCAGATGCTCGCCAGTGTGGGGCTGGACAGCGAGCGCGATGCCTACGTCTGCAATGTGGTGAAGTGCCGTCCGCCGGACAACCGCCGGCCCACGCCCCAGGAGATCGCCGCCTGCGCCCCCTGGCTGGCCGCCCAGATCGCCGCCGTCGACCCCGCCGTGGTGCTGCTGGCCGGCGCCACCGCCCTGGAGGGGGTGCTGGGAATCAAGGGGGGGATCTCCCGGCTACGGGGCCGTTGGCACCCCTGGCAGGGCCACTGGGTGATGCCGGTGTTCCATCCCTCCTACCTGCTGCGCAATCCCTCGCGGGAAAAGGGCTCACCCAAGTGGCTCACCTGGCAGGACCTGCAGGAGGTGCGGCGGCGCCTGCAGGAGGACCGACCGCCGACACCCTCTTTGTGACAGGCTTTGGCCATCACCGGCCCACGCGCGATGACCGGCACCCTGGCCACACCCTCCACCACCGCCCCGGGGACCTCCCCCCTCCCGGCCGACTGGGCCAGTGACCCCCGCTTCGACACAGTCATCCGCCGCCGCAAGACGCGCAGCGTCCGGGTCGGCGACGTGTGGGTGGGCAGCGAGCACCCCGTGGTGGTGCAGTCGATGATCAACGAGGACACCCTCGACATCGAGGGGGCCACCGCCGGCATCCGGCGCCTGCACGAGGCCGGCTGCGAGATCGTGCGGCTGACGGTGCCGAGCCTGGCCCATGCCAAGGCGGTGAAGGAGATCCGCCAGCGGCTGGAAGACACCTACCAACCGGTGCCCCTGGTGGCGGACGTGCACCACAACGGCATGAAGATCGCCCTGGAGGTGGCCCAGCACGTCGACAAGGTGCGGATCAATCCGGGCCTCTACGTGTTCGACAAGCCCGACCCCAACCGCACGGAGTTCACCCCCGAGGAGCTGGCGGCGATCGGCGAGCGCATCCAGGCCACCCTCGAACCGCTGGTGAGCCTGCTCAAGGACCAGGACAAGGGGCTGCGGATCGGCGTCAACCACGGCTCCCTGGCGGAGCGGATGCTGTTCACCTACGGCGACACCCCCCTGGGGATGGTGGAGAGCGCCATGGAGTTCATCCACATCTGCGACCGGCTCGATTTCCACAACATCGTCGTGTCGATGAAGGCCTCGCGGGCCCCGGTGATGCTGGCGGCCTACCGGATGATGGCCTTCCGCATGGACGCCGAAGGCTTCCATTACCCCCTTCACCTGGGGGTCACCGAGGCGGGCGACGGCGACTACGGCCGCATCAAGAGCACCGCCGGCATCGCCACCCTGCTGGCCGAGGGCCTCGGCGACACGATCCGGGTGTCGCTCACCGAGGCACCGGAGAAGGAGATCCCCGTCTGCTACGCGATCCTGCAGGCGATGGGGCTGCGCAAGACGATGGTGGAGTACGTGGCCTGCCCCAGCTGCGGCCGCACCCTCTTCAACCTGGAGGAGGTGCTGCACACGGTGCGCAACGCCACCGCCCACCTCACCGGCCTGGACATCGCCGTGATGGGCTGCATCGTCAACGGCCCCGGCGAGATGGCCGACGCCGACTACGGCTACGTGGGCAAGACCCCCGGCACGATCTCCCTCTACCGGGGGCGGGAGGAGATCCGCCGGGTTCCCGAGGCCGAAGGGGTGGAGGCGCTGATCGCCCTGATCAAGGAGGACGGTCGCTGGGTCGACCCCTGACCGGGGATCCCACCCCTGGCATCGGCGCTACGTTGGAACCACGTTTCAGACTCCTTGAGGATCCCCACCATGGGCAGAGCTCGCGCCACCGTCGTGGTGCTGGTTGGTCTCGGTGCCTGTGCCGCCACGGCGGTGATGGCCAGGGAGATGGTGCTGACCCCCACCGGAACCGTGTCGATCAGCGACAGTCCCAAGGAGGTGATGGACCAGGCGTGGCAGATCGTCTTCCGCGACTACCTGGACACCACGGGCAAGTACACGCCTGAGCAGTGGCGCAAGCTGCGCCGCAGCGTGCTCTCCAAGAGCTACAGCACCCCCAAGGACGCCTACGAGGGCATCCGCGGCATGCTCAGCACCCTTGACGACCCCTACACCCGCTTCCTGGATCCGCGGGAGTTCAAGGAGATGCAGATCGACACCTCCGGGGAGCTCTCCGGGGTGGGCATCCAGCTGAGCGTCGACAAGGAGACCAAGGAGCTGGTCGTCATCTCGCCGATCGAGGGTTCACCGGCCTCCAGGGCCGGGGTGCAGCCCAAGGACGTGATCGTCTCGATCGACGGCAAGAGCACCAAGGGAATGAGCACCGAGGACGCGGTGAAGCTGATCCGGGGCAAGGCGGGCACCACGGTGAATCTGGTGCTGCGCCGCAAGGGCCAGAACATCGACACCCCCCTGACCAGGGAGCTGATCGAGATCCATGCCGTCACCCACCAGGTGAACACGGCGCCAGACGGCAGCCGAATCGGCTACATCCGCCTCAAGCAGTTCAGCGCCACCGCCACCAAGGACATGCGGGCGGCGGTGCGGGACCTGGAGTCCCAGGGGGTGCAGGGCTACGTGCTCGACCTGCGCAGCAACCCCGGCGGGCTGCTGGTGGCGAGCGTCGAGATCGCCCGCCAGTGGATCAACGAAGGGATCATCGTCTCCACCAAGACCCGCGACGGCATCCAGGACGTCAAGCGGGCCACCGGCCAGGCCCTCACCACCAAGCCCATGGTGGTGCTGGTCAACGAGGGTTCGGCGAGCGCCAGCGAGATCCTCTCCGGCGCCCTTCAGGACAACAACCGTGCCGTATTGGTGGGCCAGAAGACCTTCGGCAAGGGTCTGGTGCAGTCGGTGCGCGGCCTGTCCGATGGCTCCGGCATGACGGTGACCATCGCCAAGTACCTGACCCCCCGCAACCGGGACATCCACAAGCACGGCATCAACCCCGACGTGCCGGTGAAGATGACCGAGCAGGAGGTGCAGCGTCTCAAGCTGGAGGACATCGGCACCAACCGCGACAGCCAGTACCGGGTGGCCGAATCCACCCTGCGCAAGCAGTTGCAGGCGGGTGCCATCCTGCAGAAGGCCTTCGAGCCCGGCAGTGCCAACCTGCCGGCGGCCCTTGCCAAACCCTGAGCCACACGAGCCGGGCACGGCGCCCAGCTCGGTCTGGGATCTCAAGCCGTGGTGGTGTCAGCCGTGGAGCATCCTGCTCACCGGCCTGGCCATCGTGACGGGCAGCTGGATGGTGCTGCACCTGTGGTGGATCACTGCCGGGGTGTCAGTGGTGATCACGGCTTGGTGGCTGCTGTTTCTGATCCTGATGCCGGCCGCCTGGAGACAGGAGCAGGCCGGCGGCAGCGGCAGCTGAAGAGCGGCAACGGAAGCCCGGAGATCAGGCCACGGGCTGCATCAGCCCGCCGCCGGGGGAGGAGTCGTCGTCGTCGTTGTTGCCGGCCGCGGACTGGAGCAGGGCGAAGAAACCGAGGCCGAGCACCCCGAGGAAGGCCGGCAGCAGGAGGGGATTCTGGGTGGCACCTGCGACCTCGATCAGCTCACCCATGTCGCCGCGTAACGAAAGATGACGCCAGCTTAACGGACATTCTCATCGGCTGGGCGTCTCAGTCAAAGACATGGCCGTGCTCGTAGCGCTCCGCCTGGCCCGCCGCCTCGGTGAGGGCCGCGACGTTCTCGCGGGTGAAGAAGCCGTCGTAGCCCAGGCAGCGTTCCACGTACTCGGTGATCAGCAGGGAGTAGGGCGAGCTGCGCGAGAAGATCTGGCGCAGGTTGGGCTGGTCACCGCATTCCCCCACCATGTCGGCGAGAAAGGAGATGCCCAGATCGCGCAGGGTGCGCACCACCATATCCACGTTCTTTTCGCCGTTGCTGTCGCCATCGATCACCTCATAGGCGATGTGATGCATGCGCCGGCCGAAGTTGCGCACATAATCCTCTGTGGGCATGGGCAGGTTGGTCAGGGAGTTGAGGTAGGAGGGGGTGTTGTTGGCGGTGAAGACACGGGCTGGGGAGAGCTTGTCGTCCCCCACCGAGGGATGGCGGGTGACGTTGGTGGAGGAGTTCATCTCGGCGATGTCATAGGAGCCCCAGTAGTAGTAGGGAACCATCGTCAGATATTCGAGGATGGCATCCTCCCGCTCACCCGCCAGCACCCGGGTGGCCAGGTGATCGATGCCCAGGATCTTGCCCTCCAGCCCGTGCTCCCGGTGGCGGCGGCCAGCCTCGGTGAGGGGCGCGAGGGCATCCGCATCGAGCAGCACCTGATCGCCCAGATCGAGGACCGCCAGGCCATCGAGGGGCCGATCCACATAACCGACCCGGTTGTAGGTGTAGTCGGAGAGGAAGGTGAAGCAGAGATGCTTGGAGGCGTAGAAAGGATTGGCGGTCTCCCCCGGATAGGCGAAGCGGATGTTCTGGGGCTCGAGGATGGCCCGCAGATCGTGGCAGGACGACACCGAAAAAATCTCGCCGATGTAGCGGGCGTTGGGCTTGTCGATCGAGAGGGGATACATCGCGTTCCAGCGCGTCACCTCATCCTCGAAATCGTCAAACAGCGGCTCCAGCACGATCAGGCGCGGAAAGGCCTCCCCCCCCTTGAGCAGATACATGCGGTGGGTGGCGTTGATCCAGCACTCCTGGTACCGGTAGGGGGTGGTGAGGGTGAGCTCCGCCAGGTAGGGCAGGCCATTGCCGTGGTCCACCTGGATCACGATCGCTGCCATCGGCCCCACCACCTGCTCCAGTCCGGAATCGGCTCTCCGGGCGTAGACGCGGGGCAGATAGTGCTCGAAGAAGGGGGTGTTGCGCTTGTCGCCCCGAGGCCGGTAGGTGGCGAGGTCGATCATCGGCTGGGGGCTGGCCTGCTGAGGTGGAGGGGGATGAGAACACCTGCAGCTGGGACAGGTTGCCGCTGAAGCCCGTGATCACAACGATGGCATCCCTTGTGGCCGAGAACCCTCCGGTGCTGTTGAAGCAAATGCCGCCTACAAAGCCCCAGGGTTCATGGACAAGGACGCCGTGGAGGTGATTTCAGGCCGTAGATGCGCCAGGACATCGCCCCAGACAATCTATCCCGCCTTACCTGGTGAGGGCTGAGCCACCGCCGATAGCCAGACGCCGCCGCAGCCGCCGCGACCAGCCGTATCCCATCCCCAGACCAAGGATGGGCAAGGGGCCCGGCACCGTCGACACGGGTGCCTGAGGTGTGCCTACCGCAAAGCGATACACCTCCTCTGTTGGTGTGGGAAAGATTCCCTGGGAATCGGCCGGCGGCACGATCAACTGAGCCACGCTCAGCACATCCCCCTGCTCGAAGGCAAAGGCAAAAAGCGGACCGAACTCGGAGAACGGCAGGTCATCCCCCAGCGGTCCGAGGCCAGAGCCTGCCTGCTCCGCAAACAGAGACGCCTGCAGTTCATCGCCCCACCACGGCATCAAGCCGCCATTGGCGAGGCTCTCGAAAAAGCCCGGCTGGCCATTCGGCGACATCTCGACGACAGAGAGCTCATAGCGCTGCCCGCCCACTAGCACCTGGAAGGCAGAGACTGGAGCCGCACTGAGCGACACGCTTGCGGTAATTGATCCGAGCAACACGGACGACAGCAGTGATTTATTCATGGAAGGAAGAAAGGAATCGGGAAAGGAAGGAATCAATGCCGCGCCTAGGAGGACAGCTGTGCAGAACCTGACCTATGCGGAGGACAGGGTTACGTAGAGAAATTGATTTGGACTCACTAGGCTGAGCTGGTCCAAGCGCGCCCCCTGCACGAAACCGATGGCCTCATCAAAGAACGACACCCGACTTGACATTGGGCGGCCAGGATTACGAGCATAGATGAACACGCCTGCGTTGCTTTGATAAGAACCACTTCCAAGCAGGTAGCTCTCGGGCAAACCGTACAACTGGATGCGATCGCCAACCTCGAAGTCGGTGATCACCGCGAAGTCGCCACGACCCTGACTGAGAGGGTTTCCATCATCGTAGAAAGTTCCATCACCATCCCCAAGAACGAAAATGTCAGGGCCACCGAGTCCAGTGAGCCGGTCGATTGAGCCTTTGCCCCTCTCGGCGCTAGGGGAACCAACAGGGACACCCCGGATAATGTCGGCAGCGGGGGTACCAATGATTGTGTCGCTGCCATTGGAGGGACTGCCTACCAATGGCTCACTGATTGAGAAGGTTGTTGTGGATCCAACCTGCTGGCTAAGGGAGCTGTCTGCAAAGAAGCGCAGCTCAACGGTTTCTGTGCCTTCAATCAAGCCGTCGCGGGCGATCACCCGATTGATACTGAGTGTTCCATCCGCCCCAATTACACCGTCGCCGGAGAGCGTGCCGCTCTGGAAATCTCCCGGGGTGATTCCTTGGCCAGACAAGGACCAGAAGTAGCTGGTTCCAATCGCCACATTGGAGGTCGCCAATGTGGCAGAAATGGCATCACCCTCAACCAAAGCCGTGGGTCCAGGTGTGACAGTGAAGGTGGGAGCAACGGGCAGGGATGGCACCGAGACCGCCGCAACCACAACAGCTTCAGCAAATCCCTGGCTATCGGTGTAATCCACCACCACCCGCACCTGCTTGCCCTCTTCTGCAGCTGTCAGCTGGTACGTGGCGACATCAATGCCCACGGCCTGCCAGCAGTTGCCATCGCTGCTTGATTGCCACTGGTAGGAGAACACTCCGTTGCCGTCAGGATCATCCGTGCTCAAGCTGGCACTGAGGATCGCCCCAACCGCTGGGTTGCCGCTGATTGAGAAGGTGGCAGCACCATCGTTCACGAACGGCACCTGTACTGGAGTTGACTGGACCCGCTCCACAAAGCCTTCCCCATCGGTGTAAGCCACCACCACCCGCACCTGCTTGCCCTCTTCTGCAGTTGTCAGCTGGAACGTGGCGGCATCAATGCCCACGGCCTGCCAGCTGTTGCCATCGCTACTCGACTGCCACTGATAGGAGAACACTCCGTTGCCGTCAGGATCATCCGTGCTCAAGCTGGCACTGAGGATCGCCCCAACCGCTGGGGTGCCGCTGATTGAGAAGGATGCAGCACCATCGTTCACGAACGGCACTGCCACCGGGCTCGTCTGAATCTGCTCCATGAAGCCTTCACCATCGGTGTAGGCCACCAACACCCGAACCTGCTTGCCTTGCTCGGCAGCTGTCAGCTGGTACGTGGCGGCATCAGTACCCACCGGCTGCCAGGCACTGCCGTCACTGCTCGCCTGCCATTGGTAGGAGAACAGCCCGTTGCCATCGGGGTCATCCGCAGTGCGGCTGGCGGTGAGGATGGCCCCCACCGCTGGGGTGCCGCTGATCGAGAAGGCTGCGGAGCTGTCATCAGATGGCGTATCGCATGAGCTTGCACCAACAACTCTAAGTACGATTCCATCAGTCTGTAGTTCGCTACGAAATGCAAGAGAATCACTAATCTTAAATCCATCTAGGCGCACTGATCCAACACCACTTGAAAAGCCTAAGATCTTGAATTCATCGTTTATCCTTGGCACAAAACCATTAGTGAGCGAAAGGCTGATTGACCCAGAGAAGTCTGCTTCACCACTGACAAATAGAGTATCGTAATCACCAGCGCTTGTACCACCAATTTCGATCTTGATAGTACCCGACGACAGTTGTTGGAGATTTCCATCAAAGAACAGCGAACCAATTCCACTACCGGGGTTGATAATGCTGCTGTTGACTACATCGCCGGAGATTACGCCATCGCCTTTAAGCATGCCACCACTAATTTGCATCTTCGACCCTTGCCCTAAGACGATGCTTCCACCATTCAACCAAGTCAGGCCATCAACCTGAGCATAGTCGGAGTTCTCGACATGAATAGATCCCTCCGCAACCTCAACTATTCCATGATTTTCTAACGCCATGGATATCTGCGATTCGCCACTTCCCGATCTCCTAAGTAAACCGTTATTCCGGAACATCGCATCAGGATGCCGACCAACAAGACTTGCACTCCCAATCAGCGCATATTCACCATCGTTTACAAATCTAACGCCTTGACTAGAATCTCCAAAAATGACGCCTTGGTTCTGAACTGAATCCTCAACATAACCGTAATTAACTATGTTACCCGTATACTGGCGCACGAACGAATTCTCATCGGTGATGATGAGGCGACCACCCAAGCCAATAGTCAAATCATCAATAATACCTGAGATCCAGTTAAGCTTTTGATTAAATTTGCCCCCTGTTAGCCTAGCTCCAAAGAAGTTGAAGTTGTCACCCTCAAAAATAGCATCTTCAGTTAGAATATGAGTTCCACTCCCTGACAAGTTGATGGTCCCATTTACGGCAACGTATTTTCCTGTGTATGTATGATCCGAGGCAAAGAATAGATCTCCTTCAGCAACCTCGACTGTTCCATGATTTTCCACTGCCATGAATATCTGCGATTCACCACTTCCCGATCTCCTAAGTAGACCGTTATTCCGGAACACCGCATCAGGATGCCGACCAACAAGACTTGCACTCCCAATCAGCGCATATTCACCATTGTTTACAAATCTAACGCCTTGACTAGAATCTCCAAAAATGACGCCTTGGTTCTGAACTGAATCCTCAACATAACCGTAATTAACTATGTTACCCGTATACTGGCGCACGAACGAATTCTCATCGGTGATGATGAGGCGACCACCCAAGCCAATAGTCAAATCATCAATGATACCTGAGATCCAGTTAAGCTTTTGATTAAATTTGCCCCCTGTTAGCCTAGCTCCAAAGAAGTTGAAGTTGTCACCCTCAAAAATAGCATCTTCAGTTAGAATATGAGTTCCAATCCCTGACAAGTTGATGGTCCCATTTACGGCAACGTATTTTCCTGTGTATGTATGATCCGAGGCAAAGAATAGATCTCCTTCAGCAACCTCGACTGTTCCATGATTTTCCACTGCCATGAATATCTGCGATTCACCACTTCCCGATCTCCTAAGTAGACCGTTATTCCGGAACACCGCATCAGGATGCCGACCAACAAGACTTGCACTCCCAATCAGCGCATATTCACCATTGTTTACAAATCTAACGCCTTGACTAGAATCTCCAAAAATGACGCCTTGGTTCTGAACTGAATCCTCAACATAACCGTAATTAACTATGTTACCCGTATACTGGCGCACGAACGAATTCTCATCGGTGATGATGAGGCGACCACCCAAGCCAATAGTCAAACCATCAATAATACCTGAGATCCAGTTAAGCCTTTGAGTAAATTTGGCCCCTGTTAGCCTAGCTCCAAAGAAGTTGAAGTTGTCACCCTCAAAAATAGCATCTTCAGTTAGAATATGAGTTCCACTCCCTGTCAAATTAATGGTCCCATTTACGGCAACGTATTTTCCTGTGTATGTATGATCCGAGGCAAAGAATAGATCTCCTTCAGCAACCTCGACTGTTCCATGATTTTCCACTGCCATGAATATCTGCGATTCACCACTTCCCGATCTCCTAAGTAGACCGTTATTCCGGAACACCGCATCAGGATGCCGACCAACAAGACTTGCACTCCCAATCAGCGCATATTCACCATCGTTTACAAATCTAACGCTTTGACTAGAATCTCCAAAAATGACGCCTTGGTTCTGACCTGAATCCTCAACATAACCGTAATTAACTATGTTACCCGTATACTGGCGCACGAACGAATTCTCATCGGTGATGATGAGGCGACCACCCAAGCCAATAGTCAAATCATCAATAATACCTGAGATCCAGTTAAGCTTTTGATTAAATTTGCCCCCTGTTAGCCTAGCTCCAAAGAAGTTGAAGTTGTCACCCTCAAAAATAGCATCTTCAGTTAGAATATGAGTTCCAC
This sequence comes from Cyanobium gracile PCC 6307, assembly GCF_000316515.1. Classification (NCBI taxonomy): domain Bacteria; kingdom Bacillati; phylum Cyanobacteriota; class Cyanophyceae; order Synechococcales; family Prochlorococcaceae; genus Cyanobium; species Cyanobium gracile. Next base: position 714,255 of record NC_019675.1, read on the forward strand.
TCCCTGACAAGTTGATGGTCCCATTTACGGCAACGTATTTTCCTGTGTATGTATGATCCGAGGCAAAGAATAGATCTCCTTCAGCAACCTCGACTGTTCCATGATTTTCCACTGCCATGAATATCTGCGATTCACCACTTCCCGATCTCCTAAGTAGACCGTTATTCCGGAACACCGCATCAGGATGCCGACCAACAAGACTTGCACTCCCAATCAGCGCATATTCACCATCGTTTACAAATCTAACGCTTTGACTAGAATCTCCAAAAATGACGCCTTGGTTCTGACCTGAATCCTCAACATAACCGTAATTAACTATGTTACCCGTATACTGGCGCACGAACGAATTCTCATCGGTAATGATGAGGCGACCACCCAAGCCAATAGTCAAATCATCAATAACACCTGAGATCCAACTAATTGTGTACTCCAGAATGCCAGTTAAAGTTGCTCCATCTAAATTGAGTTGAAACTGAGCGAGTTGGCCAATATCCTCGGAGAAGGTCTCAACGCCCGATCGAAGGAAGAGATTCCCGTCAAGATCTAGGTAAGTACTACCCTGCGAGGGTTGCGGGTTTTGACTATCTCCAGACTCGTAGAAGGCTGATATGATTAGCAGAAACTGATCATACAATCCTTCGTCCTTGAGTTTTTGATCAAATTCAGCTCGAGCAAAAGTCGATGTTGAGCTAATATAATCATTTGCTAGCTCCAAGATTCTTGGATAGGGGTCAAACTCGCCATCAAGCAAGGCTTGTGTTACGGGAATCTTTCCATAAGAGTTGTCGAACACCTGTAGCGGCACTGAGAAGACATCAGCGATTGGCTTTGCAACTCCATAGTCAATAAGCAACTTAACGACCAAGCCAGGAAACAAGCCGATAGGCCCGGTAACTGATAAGGAGGCACCGATACTAATCTCAATCAGATCAGTAATAAACTGTTGCCGTGACGAGGCCAACTCCCATTCGTTTCTGTCCTGAGCAACTGTATTTTGTACATCAGAAAAGAGACCGAAAATGTCCTTATATTCATAGAACGTGTATAGTACGCTTCCGAAGCCTGAAAGCTCAGATAGGCCATTAGCAGCCCCATTAATCACTATCGAAATAGCGATGATATCGACTGCTGATTCTTGACTATCATCTTGATCTAGATCTTCGCCAACGCCAAGGCCATTGGGTCTTCTGATCTCGAGTAGGACATCTCGCTGAAATGGCACTAATGTAAACATCTCGATACTCAGTTTCTGCGCGTCAATAGTTATTCCAGCGCTATCTGACTCAGAGTAGATCGATGATAGCTGCTCCTCTGACAACTTTCTGCCATCAAGAAATGCAGAGAAGAGATGACCTTCATCCCCTGGTGTATCGCTGGCATTCAAGTAAGCATCCAAATGATGCCCCAGCTCCTCGTTGAGCACAGCAATCGCTCGATCCTCGCTCGCCGATGCCAGCCAATCCCCATTTAGGTAGATCGTGCCGGTGCTGATCGCATAGGCCCCCGCCGCCCCAGGCAGGACCTCGCCCTGCAGCACCTCGATCGGCGGCAACCCAGAAAAATCCCCGAGCGCCCACTCGCCGGCCAGCCGTTCCAGCTCCTGAAGAACGTCACTCAGGAGGAGAGCTTCACGAGCTGCAGCGACAAGCGACCCATCGGCTGCCCACTCCTGCAATCGCGTCTTCCAGGCACCCAGGAGCTGCTCAAGGCCGAAAGTCAGGGGTGACAAAGATGGCTGCTCCTGTGATTGGCAGAGATCCGGGGGGCCTGAGCCGTGCCGGAAACGCAAACCTTAAGAACAGCTGAGCAAATGCTACAGCGGGATTGTCGCAAAACGTTTCAATTGTCAAAGAATATAACTGACTAGACGGTTCGTATGTGTTTGCCGCTACCTCAAGGCCTGCGTTCCTGCAGTGAGGGACTCTCCAGCACCTGTCCCAGTCAACGCACGATGGATGCGTCGTCCCCTCACACCACCAGCACCGCTTCGTTCTTCGCCTGCTGCGCCTCGTCCCGCTGCTCCGGTGTGCGCCCGTTGGCCTCGGGGATCTGGCCGGCCATGGCGGAGAGCCAGGCCATCAGCTGCTCGACCTGCTGGGCGGGGGACAGGGCCCCCAGGCCCCGGGCCAGCACCTTGGCGGTGCTGCCGGCGCCGCCCTGGTACACCAGCCGGCCGTGCAGGTGCTGGGGCAGGGCCTGGCGCAGGCGGCGGAAGGCGGGTTCCTCCATCGGCGTCTCCAGGGCGATGTTGGGCTTCTCCGGCTTGATCCGGGAGAAGCCGCAGCGGCGGGCCAGCAGCTTCAGTTCCATCAGCTCCAACAGGCTCTGCACCGGCGCCGGAATCGGGCCGTAGCGGTCGGCCCAGCCGGCGGCCAGCTCCACCAGGGCCGCCTTGCCGCCACATTCGGCGGCGGCGCGGTAGGCGGCCATCTTCTCGTCGGCTTCGGTGATCCAGTCGGCCGGGATGAAGGCCGTCACCGGCAGGTCGATCTGGGTCTCATCCACCGCCGGGATGTCCTGGCCCTGGATCTCGGCCAGGCAGTCCTGCAGCATCTCCATGTAGAGGTCGAAGCCGATCGCCTCCATCTGGCCGCTCTGCTCCACCCCCAGCAGGTTGCCCACCCCACGGATCTCCATGTCGCGCATGGCCAGCTGGTAGCCGGAGCCCAGCTGGGCGAACTCCTGGATCGCCCGCAGCCGCTGGCGGGCCGCCTCACTCAGGGAGGCATCGCCCGGATAGAACAGCCATGCGTGGGCCTGGATGCCGCTGCGGCCCACCCGGCCCCGAAGCTGGTACAGCTGGGCCAGACCGAACCTGTGGGCGTCCTCCACCAGGATCGTGTTCACCCGGGGGATGTCGAGGCCGCTCTCGATGATCGTGGTGCAGAGCATCACGTCGGCCTCGCCGGCGTTGAAGGCCACCATGGCGCTCTCCAGTTCCCCCTCCGGCATCTGGCCGTGGGCCACCTGCAGCCGCAGCCCCGGCAGCATCGCCCGCAGCTGGCCCGCCACCTCCTCGATGCCCTCCACCCGCGGCACTACGTAAAACACCTGGCCGCCGCGGTCGAGCTCCTGGCGGATGGCGCTGCGCACCGCCTCCTCATCGAGGCTGGCCAGGTGGGTCTTGATCGGGCGCCGCAGGGGCGGCGGCGTGGTGATCAGGCTCATCTCCCGCACCCCTGAGAGGCTCATATACAGGGTGCGCGGGATCGGCGTGGCCGAAAGCGTCAGCACGTCGACGTCCTTGCGCAGCGCCTTGATTTTCTCCTTCTGATTCACACCGAAGCGCTGCTCCTCGTCCACCACCAGCAGGCCCAGCTGGCGGAAGGCGGTGCCCTTGCCGAGCAGCTGGTGGGTGCCCACCACCACATCGGTGTTGCCCTTGGCCAGGTCGTCGAGGATCGTCTTGCGCTCGGCCGCGGTGCGGAAGCGGTTAAGAAGGGCCACCTTGAGCGGGTAGGGGGCGAAGCGCTCGCTCAGGGTGCGCCAGTGCTGCTGGGCCAGCACGGTGGTGGGGGCCAGCAGGGCGCACTGCTTGCCGGCGGTGACCGCCTTGAAGATCGCCCGGATGGCGACCTCCGTCTTGCCGAAGCCCACATCGCCGCACACCAGCCGGTCCATCGGCTGGTCCCGCTCCATGTCGCGCTTGACGTCCACGATTGCCTTGAGCTGGTCGGGGGTGGGGTCGTAGGGGAAGGAATCCTCCAGTTCCCCCTGCCAGGGGCCGTCGGGGGGGAAGGCAAAGCCCGGTGCCTTGTGGCGCTCGGCGTAGAGCTTCACCAGATCCATCGCCACCTTGGCCACCGCCTTGCGGGCCCGCTCCTTGGCCTTGGTCCAGGCCGTGCCGCCCATGCGGTTAAGTTCCGGCGGGCTGTCGCTGCTGGCCCGGTAGCGGCCCAGGCTGCCCAGCTGGTCGGCGGCCACCCGCAGCAGCCCGTCGGCGTACTGCACCACCAGGTAGTCGCGGGCCTCGCCGCCGATGGCCAGCTTCTCCAGCTTCAGGAAACGGCCGATGCCGTGGTTGCGGTGCACCACGAAGTCGCCGGGGAGCATCTTGTTGGGATCCACCGTGCGGCTGGCCGCCTTGCGCCGCCGGCGCACGTAGCCGCCGGCGGCCAGGCTGTGCTGGCCAAAGATCTCCCGGTCGGTGAACAGCACCAGCTTCCATGCCGGCAGCTGGAACCCCTCCAGTTCGGCGGTGCCGCGCAGCTTGAGGGCCACTGGTGTGGCCTGCTCCACCAGCCGCTCGATGGCCGGGAAGTCGCGGGCGTTGGGAACGAAGCGGGTGACACAGTCGTGCTCCTCCAGCAGGGCCACGGCCCGTGACGGCTGGGCCGAGACGATCCAGAGCCGGGCCTTCTCGCGCAGGTGCCCCTTGATCTGCTCCGCCAGGCGGCCGAACTGGTTGGGATGGGCCGGCACCGGCCGGCTGGCCAGGTCGAGCACGTTCGGGTGGCGGTCGCTCTCGTGCAGCTCCGCCAGATCGAAGCCTGTGAACGCCTCCGCCTCCGCCAGGGCCGCCGCGATCGGCCTGTGCAGCAAGCCCGGCAGGGGCAGGGGCGGCTCGCCTTCGGCAGCCTTCACCACCTCACCGTGGTGCTCGGTGGCATGGTCGAACCATTGCTGGCCATGGGCCAGGCACTGGCGCCGCTCATCGATCGCCACCAGGGTGCCGGCGGGCAGGTAATCGAGCAGGGAGGCCGGTGTTTCCCAGGCCAGGCCCATCAGCCGCCGCATCCCCTCCGGCGTGCCGCCCTCCAGCAGCTGGTCGAGGGCGGCGGGCTCCAGCAGCCGCTCCAGGCCGTCGGGCATCCGCTGCCGCAGGGCCTCGGCGATCAGGGGGGCGTAGCTGGTGGGGGTGAGGCGCACCCGCTCAATCACATCCAGGGAGCGCTGGGTGGCCGGATCGAACTCCCGCAGCTTCTCCAGGTCTTCACCGAAGAGCTCCAGCCGCACCGGCAGCTCGGCGCTGACCGGAAACACATCAACGATGTCGCCCCGGCGGCTCCAGGTGCCCTCCTGCTCGATCGTGGGCACCTTCTCGTAGCCCAGGCCGGCCAGGATGAGGGCCAGCTGCTCCAGATCCAGCCGATCGCCCCGGCGCAGGGTGAGGCAGCGGGCCGCCAGCTGGGGCGGCGGCGGCAGGTGGGGCTGCAGGGCCCGCTCGGTGGCGACCACGGCGAAGCGGCCACCGCCGCCGGCACCCGAAGCCCCCTCCCCGTCGCCCACCAGCTCGGCCAGCACCTGCAGCTGGCCCCAGGTGATCTCGCTGGTGGGGTCGAAGGGTTCGTAGGGGGAGCCCTCGCTGGTGGGATAGAGCTGACACAGGGGCCAGCCCATCAGCTCCAGCAGGGAGGCCCAGCGGCCCGCCTCCTCCAGGGTCGGCACCACCACGAGCAGGGGGGCCTCGCTGGATCCCGCCATGGCACTGGCCACCAGGGCCCGGGCCGCCCGTCCCGCCCCACTCAGCCGCAGCCGCTCGGGCCGCTCGCAGCGCGCCCTGACCTCGGCGGTGAGGGTGGCGGCCTGCAGCTGGCGCACAAGGGCGTGGAGGGGCATCGCGAGGATGGGATCAAACCGGTGGCGATCCTCGCAACCACCGCACACCGCCGCGACGTCCCGGCCCCTTTGCCGTCATGCTGGTGGCCGGTCTGCCGAGCGATGGCCCGCTTCCGTTGTCCCACCTGCCGCGGTCGTCCCCTGCGGATGGAGCATCCCTACACGGGCCTCCCCCGCTGCGGGCGCTGCGGGGACCTGCTCGAGCCGAAGCCCCGCCATGGCCGCGCCTGGGGGCTGGCCGGCGGGGTGGCCGTGCTGGTGCTGGGGGGAGCCGCCCTCTCCGGCCTGCTCGAGCCAATGGGCAGCCTGCCCGAGCAGGCGCCCGAGATCACCACCCGCCTGCTGGAGCGCTTCGATCCGGCCCCCGATCCGAGCCTGCGGCCGATGGCCCTGATCGAGGGGGGCCTGCTGGAGGACCTCAAGGAGGCCGACCGGCAGTGGATCCCCAGAGCCGAACCCCTGGCCGGCGGAGGTATCCGCTTCCTCTACCGCCGCCGGGCCGGTGAACCCGAACTCTCGGTGGATGAGCTGCAGGCGCTGATCGACGCCCCACCGGACCACGACGAGAAGCGCCGCGCCATCGCCGAGCTGCTGAGCGTTCTCGAGCAGGCCGGGGTGCAGGTGCAGCTGGCGGAACCGAGAAAGACGGGGGCCGCCGGGGAATGGGACCACGCCGCCCGCACCCTGCGGATCAAGCCCGCCGTGGTCGACAAGGGCACCGTGGATTTCGCCCAGGTGCTGAACCACGAGGCGATCCATGTGGCCCAGAGCTGTGCGGCGGGTGGCCTGCGCTCCGTTCCCCGAACCCTGGGGCTGAGCCAGGAGGTGCCGGCGGAACTGAAGCTCCACCTCGACGATCCCCTCTACGCCGGGGCCTCCGACTGGGAGAAGGGCCTGGAGCGCGAGGCCTACGCCAATCAGCGCCAGATCGAGCTGGGCGCCACCCTGGTGCGCAGCCATTGCCGCGTCCGCGCCACGGGCTGAGGAGCGGGTGGAGCGGCTGGGGCCCTCAGCCGGAGATGTGGGCGATCAGGTCAAGGCACTTGCTGGAGTAGCCCCACTCGTTGTCATACCAGGCCACCACCTTCACGAAGGTGTCGGTGAGGGCGATGCCGGCGGAGGCATCGAAGATCGAGGTACAGGTTTCGCCGAGGAAATCGGTCGAGACCACCGCATCCTCCGTGTACCCCAGGATCCCGGCCATCGGGCCGGCGGCGGCCTCCCGCATGGCGGCCTTGATGGCGTCGTAGCTGGCGCCCCGCTCGAGGTTCACCGTCAGGTCCACCACCGACACGTTGGGGGTGGGAACCCGGAAGGCCATGCCGGTGAGCTTGCCGCTCAGGGCCGGGATCACCTTGCCCACCGCCTTGGCCGCACCGGTGGAGGAGGGGATGATGTTCTGGCCGGCGCCACGGCCACCGCGCCAGTCCTTGACCGACGGCCCGTCGACCGTCTTCTGGGTGGCGGTGGTGGCGTGCACGGTGGTCATCAGGCCATCGCGGATGCCGAAGCTGTCGTGCAGCACCTTGGCCATCGGCGCCAGGCAGTTGGTGGTGCAGGAGGCGTTGGAGACGATGTCCTGGCCCGCATAGGTGGTGTGGTTCACCCCCATCACGAACATCGGCGTGTCGTCCTTGGAGGGGGCCGACATCACCACCTTGGAGGCCCCCGCCGCGATGTGGGCCCGGGCCCGTTCATCGCTCAGAAACAGGCCGGTGGATTCGAGCACCACGTCGGCGCCGACATCACCCCAGCGCAGGGCGGCGGGATCGCGCTCCGAACTGATACGGATCCGGCGGCCGTTGACCACCAGCGCGCCATCGTCGACAGCCACCTCACCGACGAAGCGGCCATGGGTGGAGTCGTAGCGGAGCATGTAGGCGATGTAATCGACATCGATCAGGTCATTGATGCCCACCACCTCGATGTCATCGCGCCCGCAGGCGATGCGAAAGACGAGGCGACCAATGCGTCCGAACCCGTTGATGCCGATCCTGATGGTCACCGGTGGATCTCCCGAGGCAAGACAGGGAAATCAGCGTCGCACGCAGCCGGCGGCCATCGGCGGAGCCGTGCAGGCCTTTGTCGCCAGATGAAACGGGCTCAGGGTGAGGCGGGCTGGGGGATCTCGGCCTGGGGGCGCAACGGCAGGCGCAGGGCACGGGGGCTGGCCCCTGCGTGGCATCACAGGGCATCGGCCCCCGCCGCGGATCAGGATCAGTCCTCGAGGCCCGGGGTCGCCGGCTCCTCTGCGGCGGCCCGCATCGTCTCCTCCTCCAGCAGCATGTTGAAGCGCAGCAGATCGGCGTCCTTCAGCTGCTGGCGGCTGCTGACGCCCATCCGCTTCTCGAGGAAGCTCCGGCCCATGCTCCCGTCCCAGCCCAGCAGCTGCAGCAGCTGGTTGCACTGCTCGAGCAGGTCGGCCCGCCGCAGCGGCACCGCCGCCGTGGTGGGGTCGCAGCCGGGCTCGAGGGTCTCGATCGCCTGCAGGTAGGCGATCAGGTCGGCGTAGACGGTGATGCGGTCGCGGCTGGGGTGGCCGAAGCAGCGCTGCAGATAGGCGGCCTCCCGCTCCCGGTCCCAGCCGAGGCGGCGCAGCTGCAGATCCAGATGGGTGAGTTCGGCACTCCAGTCCTGGGGTTCTTCCGCGGGACTCGGGGAGGCGGGCAAGGGCGCCACTGCCGCGGGAGCCGCAGGCGCGGGCTCCGGTGGTGCGGGCACCGGTGGCACGGGCACCGGTGGCGCGGGCGCTGGAGGTGAAGCCGGCGCTTCCGGCGCCGGGGGTGGGGTCCGGGCGGCAGGAGCCCGGCCCGCTGCGGCAGGAGCCAGCCCAGCAGCTTCAGGGGCCGGTCCGGAGCACTGGAGATGGGCCAGGAGGCGGGCCCTGGCCCGGTCTTCGGCTTCTTCGGCATCCCCCGCCTCCCCCAGGGCGCTGCCCAGGAAGCGTTCCCCGTCACGGGCCGAGACCAGCACGACGCGGCGGCCGCCGTCGCAGTGCAGCAGTCGGACCTGAACGTGCATGGGGGCGGGAGGCACCGACGGTCTTTCTAGAGTGCTCCTTTGAAGCCTCCAGGGCCGAGCGAACGCCAGGAATGGAAGTGGAATCGGTGGAGAGCCTCACGCCCCTGCTGCAGCCACTGCTGCAGGAGGCGGACCAGTGGGGCGAGGTGCTGCTGCTGCTCCTCCTGCTGGTGGGGCTGGAGGCGGTGCTCTCCGCCGACAACGCCATCGCCCTGGCCGCCATCTCCCGGCGGCTGCATGATCCGGTGCGGCAGCGCATGGCCCTGAATCTGGGCCTGGTGCTGGCGTTGATCTTCCGGCTGGCCCTGATCGCCCTGGCCAGCCAGGTGCTGGCCTTCTGGCCCCTGCAGCTGCTGGCTTCGGCCTACCTCCTTTGGCTCTGCGGCCGCCACCTTCTCGGCAAGGACGACGGTGCCGACGACAACGGTGCCGGCCAGGAAGCGGCAGCGGCCGACCCCGCCGCTCCCGCTTCCCACCACGGCCCGGGCCACCCCCACCACGGCGCCACCCTGGGCTCCATCGTGGCCACCCTGGCCCTCACCGACCTGGCCTTCTCCCTGGACAGCGTCTCGGCAGCGGTGGCGGTGACCGACCGGCTGCCTCTGGTGATGGCCGGCGGGGTGATCGGCATCCTCGCCCTGCGGCTCACGGCCGAGCTGTTCCTGCGCTGGCTGGAGATCTTCCCCCACCTGGAGACCGCCGGCTACCTGGCCGTGGGCCTGGTGGGCCTGAAGCTGCTGCTGCGCCTGGTGCTGCCGGCCGTGGAGGTGCCGGAATGGGCCCTGCTGCTGGTGGTGGCGGGCCTGTTCGCCTGGGGCTTCTCCCTGCGCATGGAGTCGTCGTCCCTGCCCGGACCGGGCAGCGGCGACGCCTGAGGCCAGCGGAGCGATGCGGATCGAACTGCGCCAGATCGACTCGGACCGGCTGATCACCACGATCGAGATCGACGACCTTGGCGACGTGCCTAACCCGGGTCGCTGGCTGACCGTCGACGCGGGCAGCTTCCTGGTGCTGCAGCGCCGCCACCGCTACCGCCTGCGGCAGGGCCACTACGAGCTGGCGACAGTGGCGCTGCAGGTGAAGCCCCAGCGACGGCCAGCCGATGCTCTCTGGTGGAACGGGACCTGGGTGATCGGTGACCCCCACTGCCGCTTCAACGCCCGCAGTCCCCTGCTGCGCTGTGCGGTGCTGCCGGAAGGCCCCTGCGAGCGCTGCAGCCATCGCACACCCTGCTGAGGCGATGGCGCCGCCGGCCGGTCCTAGGCTGGGCGCCACTCCGTGTTCGCGCCCGATCACCGCCCCTACCTCCAGGCCCCAGGCCCAGGTCACCCGGAGCCGACGCAGCGGCAACGGCACCTCCCCCACCCCCGCTTCGGAGGCCGCCCCAGTCGCTGCTTCCCCGGCGGCCGCCGATCCGCTCACCCCCAGCCACTCCGCCACGGGTCTGAACCCTCCGGTGGCCGGACTGGCGACGGATTTCGCCGTGTTGGGTCTCTCGGAGCCGATCCTCAAGGCCGTGGCCGCCAAGGGCTACAGCAGCCCCTCCCCGATCCAGCGGCAATGCATCCCCGCCGTGCTGGCGGGCCACGACGTGATGGCGGCCGCCCAGACGGGCACCGGCAAGACGGCCGGCTTCACCCTGCCGATGCTGGAACGGCTGCGCCACGGTCCCCATGCCCGCGCGGGCGTGGTGCGGGCCCTGGTGCTGACGCCCACCCGCGAGCTGGCGGCCCAGGTGGCGGACAGCGTCACCGCCTACGGCCGCTACCTGGATCTGCGCTCCGACGTTGTCTTCGGTGGCGTGAGCGCCAACCCCCAGATGCAGCGGCTCCGCCGCGGTGCCGATGTGCTGGTGGCCACCCCCGGCCGGCTGATGGACCTGCACCAGCAGAACGCCCTGCGGCTCGACCGGGTCGAGATCCTGGTGCTCGATGAAGCCGACCGGATGCTCGACATGGGCTTCATCCGCGACATCCGCCGGATCCTCTCCCTGCTCCCGGCGAAGCGTCAGAACCTGCTGTTCTCAGCCACCTTCTCCACCGAGATCCGCCGGCTGGCCACGGGCCTGCTGCACACCCCGGTGCAGCTCCAGGCCACGCCCGAGAACCAGGCCGCACCCCTGGTGGAGCAGGTGATCCATCCCTGCGACATGGACCGCAAGGGGGATCTGCTCAGCCACCTGATCCGCACCAACGACTGGGGTCAGGTGCTGGTGTTCTCCCGCACCAAGCACGGCGCCAACCGGCTGGCAGAACGGCTCGAGAAGGAGGGGCTCGGGGCGGCGGCGATCCACGGCAACAAGAGCCAGGGGGCCCGCACCCGGGCGCTGGCGGAGTTCAAGAGCGGCGAGGTGCGGGTGCTGGTGGCCACCGACATCGCCGCCCGCGGCATCGACATCCACCAGCTGCCCCACGTGGTCAACCTCGACCTGCCCAACGTGGCCGAGGACTACGTGCACCGCATCGGCCGCACCGGCCGGGCGGGCCAGAACGGCCATGCCATTTCCCTGGTGGCGGCCGAAGAGCATGAGCTGCTGCGGGCCATCGAACGCCTGGTCGGCTCCCCCCTGCCCCGCCAGGAGGTGGCGGGCTTCGAGCCCACCGTGCTCTCCGCCCCGCCCCTGGATCTCAGTGGCGGCCGGGGACGCCGCAGCCAGGGCCCCCGCCACGGGCAGGGCCAGGGCCACGAGCGCGGCCGGCGCCGCAGCGGTTCCCGCTGAACGGCAGTGGTTGTGACAGCCTCCGCCGCCTCCCTAGGGTGAAGTGAGGATCTGCCTCCTTCCGACATGCCCTACGAACCCGGATCCACCCAGTGCCGCGTGCTGATCGACTGCAAGGCCCAGATCGAAGGCATGCTTCTCGCGCTGGAACGCATCGACAACAGCCGCCACATCCGTGACCAGCTGGTGGCCGTGCACAACCAGCTGGAGGGGCTGCACGAACTGCACCGGCGCCAGCCGGAGGAGCTTGCCTCCGGCAGCTGAACCCGCAGCGGAGGCCGCCCGCCCGGGGCAGGCTCATCCAGCCCCAGACCTCTCCTCCCCCCGGGCACGGTGCTCCCATCCCTGGCAGGCCGCATAGGCACCGGCCAGGGTGGGGCTCATCACCCGCTGTCCCGGGCTGAGCTCATGGCTCGCCACGTAGCACCCCAAGGTGTCTCGGAAAATCCGGCAGCCGGAGCCCGTGCTGTTGACGAAGGAAAGATCGCTGGCCATGGCATCCCCACCCATTCACTGGTTTCGGTCTACTGCCTGCGTCGGCGGTCCAACACTGAGACAGCAGTAAGGGAACAAAACGTCAAGACCCCTTGCCGAATCAGTGGATCAGGGAGTATTTGCACCGATCCGATCGCCGGCCCCCAGCCCCAGCTGCTGGATCAGTGCCTGCCCCTCGCTCGGTCGCCGTCCCGCCAGCTGGGCCTGGCGCAGCAGCACAGGACAGCCACCGGTGGCCACCACCAGCCCCTCCCCTTCCTCTACCGCGAGCACGGTGCCAGGACCAGCCCCTGTCGAGCCACCCGCCGCCGTCCCGTCCTGGCCGGGGCTGCCCCAGCGCTCGGCCAGGGCAGCGGCCACCGGTGTGAGTTGGTCGGCCAGGCGGGTGACCAGCGGCTCGGTGGCCAGCAGCTTCAGCCGCTCGGCCCCCCAGGGGCAGGAGGCGTTGGGGTGGAGCCCCATCACACGACGATGGATGGCCAGGGCGGAGCTGCTCCAGTTCACCAGGGTGTCCTCCTTGGTGAGCTGGCGGGCGTGGCTCACCCCATCGGCCGCCTGGGGACGCACCCCGAGGCGGGCGAGTCGGTCTTGCTCCGGTCCGGCACCCACCGCCTCGATCAGGGGCAGGGCCTCCACCAGCAGATCCCCGGTGAGGCGCGCCAGCCGTTCCGACAGCTGGCCGGCGTTCTGCAGCAGGGGAATGGAGAGGCGCCGCTCCAGCAGCACCGGGCCAGTGTCGAGACCCTCCTCCATGGCCATGATCCCGACGCCGGTCTCGCCATCCCCCTCCAGCAGGGCCCACTGGATCGGCGCCGCCCCCCGCCAGCGGGGCAGCAGGGAGCCGTGGCCATTCCAGCAGCCCAGGGGGGGCTGGGAGAGCACCGCCGGCGGCAGGATCTGGCCGAAGGCCACCACCACCGACACCTCCGCCCCCAGGGCAGCCAGCTCCTGCTGGCAGGCCAGGTCGCGGCGGATCCGCTCGGGGGTGAACACCGGCAGACCCAGCTCCAGGGCCCGTTGCTTGACAGGGGAAGGCACCAGGGCCTTGCCCCGGCCCCGGCGCCGGTCCGGCTGGCTCACCACACCAACGATGCTGTGGCCGGCCTGCCGCAGGGCGTCGAGACTGACCACGGCGTAAGCCGGGGTGCCCCAGAACAGGATCCTCACCTCAAGCGTCGCCGGTGATCGAGAGACCCTCCACCCAGACGTGGGGGCAGAGACCGTCGGGGGTCACCTTGGCGGGACCCTCGAAGCCGACGATGGCCTTGAGCAGGGTGCGGATGTCACCGGCCACGGTGGCGGCCTCGATGGAGCGCGCTGTGCCGCCCTCCACCAGCCAGCCGTCGAAGGGGAGGGAGAAGGAGCCCTGGCTGGCCTTGACACCGGCATGGAGAGCCGAGAGGGAGTCGATCACCACCAGGCCGTCCCCACCACCGGCACCGGAGGCGAAGCGGTCGAGGCCCTGGGCGCCCCCGTCGCTGCCGGGGGTGGGGCCGATCTCGAACCAGTCCGGGCCCACCGACACCTTGGCCCCCAGGCCGGCATGGCCCGTGGGGGCGACCCCGAAGGCGCGGGCCGTGGCCTCCGAGTGGAGGAAATGGCGCAGCACCCCCCCCTCCAGCAGCGACAGGCGGCGGGTGGGGGTACCTTCCCCGTCGAAGGCGGCCGCACCGACATTGGCCGGATGCAGACCGTTGTCGTGCAGGGAGAAGAAGGGGACCGCCAGCTGCTCGCCCAGGGACTCCCGCCGGCTGAGGCTGACGCCATCGAGCACGGCGCGGGCATTGAACAGACTGCTGAAGGCGCCGATCAGGTCGAGGAAGGCCTCGGGACTGAAGACGCAGGTGTAGCGGCCGGTGCGGATCGGGGCGTAATCGAGGTGGGCGATGGTGCGCTCCGCCGCCTCCTGCACGCAGCCGGCCACATCGAGGTCCGAAGCGCCGTAGGCCAGCCGCACGGCGCCGCTGCTGCGGGGCTTGCGGCCCGTCTCCTCGGCCCGGGCATAGAGATAGAGGGAGGCGGTGGTGAGGCGCTGCTGGCGGCAGGCGCCGGCACTGTTGATGTAGAGCCGGTCGCTGCTGCGCTGGGCCAGGCCGTTGTAGGGAACCGTGCCGATGGCGGGGTGCCGTCCGAGCAGGTCGCGCTCCGCCTCCTTGAGGGTGTCGAGCAGGCTGAGGATGCTCACCGGCGGGCGGAGCGGCTGCTCCAGGACCGGCAGCGGCGCGGTGGCCAGGGGGGAGAAGTCGGGCACCTCATCGACGTTGCCGTAGGCGCTGGCATCGCGGGCCCCGGCCAAGGCCCGGGCCAGGCCGGCGTCGGAGAGGTCGGAGGTGCTGGTGATGCCCACCAGACCGTCGTCGTTCCAGACCCGCAGGGTGATGGCACTGCGCTGGGCGCCCTTCATCTGCTTGGCTTCGCCTCGGTCGACCTGGACGGAGGTGTCGGTGCTGCAGGAGGCGCCCAGGTCCCAGCGGTGGACGCCCTCCCGGTCGGCCAGTTGGTCGAGGCGCTCGCGCAGCACCTCGGCATCGAGGCTGGCGGCCGCTGATTCGGTGGTGGCCATGATTCAGCGTCCTCCCACGGTGATGGTGTCGACCTTGATGTGGGGCTGGCCCACGGTGACGAAGATGCTGCCGCTGACCGAACCGCAGAAGCCGGCGGCCAGCTCGAGATCGTTGGCGCACATCGAGATCCGGGGCATCACCTCCTTGGCGTCGCCGATCAGGGTGGCCCCCTTCACCGGCCTGGTGAGGGTGCCGTTCTCGATCAGGTAGCCCTCCTCGACGGCGAAGTTGAACTGGCCGGTGGGGCCGACGCTGCCGCCCCCCATCGACTTGCAGTAGAGCCCCTTGTCGACGGAGGCGATCAGATCCTCCGGGCTGTGGGGGCCGGCGGCGATGTAGGTGTTGCGCATGCGGCTGGCGGCGGCGAAAGCGTGGCTCTGGCGGCGGCCGCTGCCGGTGCGGGGGTGGCCGGTGCGGCGCTCCCCGGCCCGGTCGCTGAGGAAGCGCTGCAGGATGCCGTTCTCGATCAGCACGGTGCGCTGGGGTTCCATGCCCTCGTCGTCCATCGCCAGCGACCCGAAGGCGCCGGCGGTGAGACCCTCGTCGATGGCGGTGAGGGAGGGGTGGGCAATGGGCTGGCCGACCATGTCGGCGAAGGGGGTGGTGGCCCGCTCCACCTGGGTGGTCTCCAGCAGGTGGCCGCAGGCCTCGTGGAAGATCACACCACCGAAGCGGTTGGCAAGCACGACGGGGAACTGGCCGGCCTCGACGTAGTGGGCGTAGAGCATGGTGCCGGCGCTGCTGCAGACATCCACGGCAGCGGCCTCCACATCCCAGCGGCGCAGGTCGTCGGGGCTGTCGGTGGTGCCATAGCGCCTCCCCAGGCTGGCCCGGTGGTCGCCGTCGGCCGCCAGCACATTGAGGCCCACCGACTGGTGCAGCCGCACGTCGCGGGCAAAGGTGCCGTCGCTGGCGGCCACCAGCACCTCCTGCCAGTCGCGGGCGTAGCTGCCCCGGCGCACCTGCAGGTGCCGGCCATGGGCCTGGAGCCGGTCGGTGCCCTCCAGCAGACGGCTGGTGGCCTCCGCCAGGGACGGACAGGCCTGGAGCCAGCTGTCCTTGGTGGCGGCGAAGTCGCGCAGCTCGGGCAGGCCATCGAAGCCCCCGCCGGCCTGGGAGGGGAGCAGCAGCCCCAGCATGCCGAGGGCCTGCTCGAGGGCGGCCCGCAGGCCGGCGGCGCTCAGGTCATTGGTGGAGACGAAGCCGTCCCGATCCCCCAGGAACACGCGCAGGCCGGCCCCGGCGCCGAAGGCCGGGCTGACGCTGGTGATGGCATCCTGCTCGGCGAGCAGGCCGAGGTGGTCGGAGCGCTCCAGGAACACCTCCACCAGATCGGCACCGGCCGAGCAACCCGCGGCCAGGAGCGGCTCGAGGACGGAACGCCAGGCCGGATCGCCGAGGGCCGCCGGGGAGAGGGTGAGCGGGGAGGCGGCCGGTGCGCCGGTGGGAGGGGAGACGACCAAGCGGCGAAGAAAGGAACTGGGCCGATTCTGGCGGGTCGGCTCAGCGCACGGCGGGCTGGAAGCGCTCGCTGCGGATCGGAGCCATCAGGAACAGGCGGGCCATCTGGACACCGTTGCCGATCCAGTGGGGCAGCTTGCGCAGGGTCCGAACCGGAGCGGGGGCTCCGGAACGGTCGGCCTCGGCCAGGGCTGCGTTGTGCTGCACCAGCTTCTCCAGCCGCCCATAGAACTCGGGGTGATCCACGTTGAGGACCACCGGGAACACCCGGGCGGAGGTTTCGTTGGTCTTGGCGATCACGTACTTGTCGTAGGTGCGGGCATCGAGCCCGAGGGCCTCATAGAACTCTTTGCGGGCCACGTCACGCACATACATGGTGGCGAACACGGCCAGCAGGAAGAAACGGCACCAGAGGCGGGCCGTGAAGCCGCGCACCGTGTCGGGCTGGGCCTTCATCAGGGCGTCAAAGAAGTCGCCATGGCGGTTCTCGTCCTGGCACCAGTTCTCGAAGAAGTTGAAGATCGGGAAGATCTTGCTTTCGGGGTGCTGCTCCAGGTGGCGGTAGATGGCAATGTAGCGCCAGTAGCCGATCTTCTCGGAAAGGTAGGTGGCGTAGAAGATGAACTTGGGCTGGAAGTGGGTGTAGGCCTTGGTGGCCGTCAGGAAGCCCAGGTCGAGCTGGAGGCCGAAATCGGCCATCGCCTTGTTGAGGAAACCGGCGTGGCGGGCCTCGTCGCGGGCCATGTGGGCGAAGCATTCCGCCAGCAGCGGGTTGCGCTCCTTGATGCGGCGGCTCAGCTCCTTGTAAAGCAGGAAGCCGGAGAACTCGGAGGTGCAGCTCTGCTCAAGGAACTCGACGAAGACGCGGCGGGTCTCCGGATCGAGCTTGTCGGCGGCGCCTTCGAACTGGCCGTCACGAACGAAGTGGTGGCGGTTGTAGTCCTTGCGGAACTCCTCGCAGATGGCCTCCAGCTCCACTTCGTTGGGCCGCAGATCCATCGCCGCCATGGCGTCGAAATCCGTGGTGTAGAAGCGCGGGGTGAGGATCGTGTCCTTCACCGGGTCCTTGATGGCCGGGGCATCCGGGGTGCCCACCCGAGGGGCGGTGGGGGCTTGGGTGGCGGGAGGCACCATCGCGCGGGCGTTCAGAGAACTCGGCCGCCATCGTAGGCATCGATCCCCGCCTTCGGTCCGGATGTGAAGCCGCGGATGTGAAGCCGGCGGACGGGGAGGTGCCTCAGTTGGGGCCCAGCCACTTCTGGCCGTTGAGCCGCTGCACCACCCGCGACACCAGCAGCGACAGGGTCATCTTCTTTTCGTCGATCAGGAACGACTCCAGCAGGCTGGGGCTGCCGGCCCCCTCGGTGAGGGCGATGGTCTTGGCGGAGCTGATGTCGGGCCGGGTGAAGCAGAGCCAGAAGCGGCGCTCGCCCGGCAGCCGGCCCTTGACCATCCAGCAGTCCGCCCCGACCACGGGCATGGCGCCCTGCTCGAACGTCAGCTCCGGAGCCGGGCCTCCGTAGGCCTCGATCTCCTTGACCAGGGCCGGCAGCAGCAGCTCCGGCACGAAGACCTCGAAGGGTTTGTCCTCCGGGGCGGGCGGATTGGCCTTGGGGGCTGGGGTCTTCGCCTCCGGCGTGGTGGCGACAGGGTCGGGGGTGCTGCTGGGGGTCTCGGTCACCGGTGCGGTCCCTGGGCGCGGAGGTGCTGGAACTTTAGGCAGCGTCCCGGAGCCGCAGGTTGTCGCGGCGACCGGCGTCACCAATCCTCGCCATCGTCGTTGCCCCAGTCGTCGGCGGCGCTGGCCGGAGCCGGGGCCTGCTGGCGCGATGCCACCACCGGCTCGGGACGGAACGGGCGGGGGCCGGTGACCTCAGGACGGTGCAGCACCCGATAGGGCACCGAAACCGTCGGCGCCGGTTCGCCCGGGGCGCGGCTGGGACCGGCGGCGGCTGCCGATGGCGCAGCGGGGGCGGGAGGCGCGGCGGCGGAGCGCCCCTCGGATCGGTCGCCCCAGGGGGCACTCCAGGTGTCGTCCTCCAGCCGATCCGGGCGACGGACGGTGCGCCGCAGCGGCGGCCGCCCCCCCTGGCGCAGGGCGAGGGCGGTGGCGCCGGCACTGAGGGCCGCGCCGCCGCCGGTCGCCATCGCCATCCACAGGCCGATCGGCAGGGTGGGGGTCTGCCAGGTGAGCAGCCGCAGGGCCAGGGAGGGACTCGGGTTGAGGGCCGCCACCAGCAGGGTCACCAGCAGCGGCGAGAGCAGGGGCAGCAGCAGCAGGCGATGCAGCACGGTCCGGAGCGTCAGGGGGTGGAGACTTCGTCCGGGGCGGGACGGCCCACGGGCCCCTGCCAGCGCTGCAGGGAGCCGAGCTGGAGGCCGAGGGTGTCGAAGACGCGAATCACCAGGAAATCCACCATCTCACCGATCGTGGTGGGCTGGTGGTACCACGCCGGAACCGGGGGGGCGATGCGCGCCCCGGCCTCGGCCAGGCGGGTGAGGTTGCGCAGGTGGACCAGGTTCCAGGGCAGCTCCCGCGGCGCGATCACCAGGGGCCGTCCCTCCTTGAGGTGGACATCGGCGGCCCGTTCGATCAGATCCAGGGCCACGCCGGAGGCGATCCGGCCGACGGTGCCCATGCTGGCCGGCAGGATGACCATGCCGCGGGTGAGGTGGCTGCCGCTGGCGATGGCGGCGGCCTGGTCGTTCCAGCGGTGGCAGTGGAGCCGGCCGGAGCTGCAGCCGGTGCGTTCCCGCCAGAAGCGTTCCTGGGCGTCGGGCTCCGACGGCACCCGCAGGCCCATCTCCGCCTGCCAGACGCCGATCGCCCCCCGGCTGGTGACCATCTCGACCGGCAGGTCGTCCTCGAGCAGCAGCTGCAGGGCCCGCTCGGCCAGGGGCTGGGCGGAGGCACCGGACACCGCCAGCACCACGGGAAGCGAGGACGGCGCCATCGGCGGCTCAGCCCTCGTCCGCCGAGGGGCCAGCCGCGTCGCCCGCGGCCCCGTCGCCCGCAGCCTCGGGGCCGTCATCGCCGGCGCCCTCGTCCACCCGCTCGAAGTCCTCGGGCTGAAGCACCGCCAGGTCGATCTGGTGGCGCAGGGCGTCCACCTTCTGGATCTCCACATCGACCCCGTCGCCGACCATGTAGGTGCGACGGAACTTGCGGCCCACCAGGCGGTTCTGGCGGGAGCGGTACTCGTACCAGTCGTCCTTGAGGGAGCTGACGTGCACCAGGCCCTCCACCTGGGAGGGGGGCACCTCGACGAAGAAGCCGTAGCTCTGCACGCCGCTGATCACCCCGGGCAGGGTCTGGCCGACGAGGGGCTCGGTGTGGCGGGCCTGGGCCAGGGCCAGCCCATCGGCCTGCAGCTCCTGCAGGAAGCGGCAACGGCCGTTGAGGCGCTGGGCCAGGCCCTGCTCCAGGCCCTGCTGGTACGGGGCCAGCTGGCCGGGGGTCAGCAGGGGCCAGTCGGTGCTGCCGTGGCAGGCGTCGCTGGCCAGGTCGGTGCTGATCTTGTGGCGCACGCTCGGCCGGTCCTTGCCGTCCACCAGCAGGCTGACCAGCAACTGCTGGTTCCAGAGATCGGCGTAGTGGAGGGTCGGGCAGCACCAGGGGGCCACGGCGGTCTCCTCACCGGCCACCGCATGGGGACCGGCCTCGGCCGCCAGCTGCACCGGCCGCAGCGCATCGCGCAGCTGCTGCTGCAGGGGCCGGCCCCGGTCGGTGGCGGCGAAGACGGCGGCGAGTTCGGCGGCGCTGGCGTTGCCGTCGGCACTGAGCTCCATGGGGATGTCGAGGGCCAGGGCCGCCTTGGCGACGTCGTTGATGTCGGTGGCCTCCGCCGCCGGATTGAGGGCGAACAGGGCGGGCAGTTCCAGGGCCAGCAGGTGGCGTCCCAGGGCCCGGTGGGCCACCAGCACCGCCTCCCGCAGGATCGCCACCGGATCCTCGGTCGGCAGCTCCACCAGCCAGCCCTGCAGGGCCGCATCCGGGGCAGGCACCCGCAGGTCGCCGAGGCTGTCGAGGGCGGGCATGGGCAGGTCGAGATCGATCGAGCCGGCCGCGAGTCGTCGCTGACGCAGCAGGCCGCTCAGCTGGACCAGCTGCTCCAGCAGGGGCAGGTGATCCTTGAGGGCTTTGAGGGCGGCGGGGACGGTGCGGGCCTTGGGCTTGCGCTCGGCCAGGGCCTGCATCGCGACCCGGTCCACCCGGGCGTCGGGGGTGATCTGACTCAGGCTGAAGCGGAAGTGCTCAAGGGTGCCCTCGGCGTCCAGCTCCAGGGCCACCGACACCGCCGCCTGGCTCTCGCCGGGGCGGAAACCACATGCCTTGGCGAGGGCCGCAGGCAGCAGGGGCAGCCAGCGGCGACCCAGGCAGATCGCCTCGCCCTGCTCCCGCAGCCAGATGTCGAGGCTGTTGCCCATGCCGATGCGCTCGGCCACGGCGGGGCTGTGCACCCACAGCCGCCAGCCCCCCTCCCGCTCCTCCAGGGAGACGGCGGGGAGCGCGGGGGCCTCGCCGCCCTCCCAGGCCTCCAGGATCAGGGTGGGCAGGGCCGTCAGGTCGGCCCGGCCCTTGGCGACGGGCTGCTTCAGGGTGGTGCGGGGGCAGGCCGGCCGCTCCTGCAGGCGGTGCTTGGCCAGCAGCAGCTCGGTGTCGGCCGCTTCACCGCCGTGCACCGGCAGGCTGCGGGCGACGTGGCCGGCCGGACCGAACTGGGCCACCGGGAAGCGGTCGATCTTCACCTCGACCACCGCCTCCTCGGCGGGGTCGAGATGGACCGCGTCCTCCTCAGGCAGGGCGACCGAGGTGAGCAGCCGGTCGTCGAGGGGGACGGCGACGAGCTGGCCGTCCTGCCGCTCGACCTGGGCCAGCAGGCTGGGGGTCTGGCGCTCAAGGATGCACTGCACACCCCCTTCCGGCGAGCGGCGACGCCCGCCCTCGCGGGTGATCTTGACCAGCACCCGATCGCCGTTCCAGGCGTGGTTGAGCTGGTGGTCACGGATGTAGATGTCCTCGCCGCCGTCCTCCCGCAGGGCGAAGCAGAAGCCCTTGCTCGAGCAGCGCAGCCGGGCCGGGATCAGCTCAGGGGTCTCACGGGCGCGGACCCCTTCCCCGTCCTCCTCCACCAGGCCGAGCCGCAGGAGGGCATCCAGACCGATGCGCAACTGCTGCTTGCAGGTCTTGGTGGTCAGGCCCAGCGACCTCTCCAGCTTGGCCAGGGCCACCGCATCGGTCGTGGAGAGGTGGTCGAGCAGATCGGCGACCGTGAACTTCATCGGGTGGGACATACGCGGAGGATGGCACTGCCGGAGCAGTGCGGTGACCAGGGTGGTCCGGAGCGCCAGGGGGGTCGTCGGCCTCCATGGACGGGGGATGGCCCGGCAGCGCCCGCCGTCACGGCGAACGTCACCCGGGGACTCTAAGGAGCGGGGGGCTGTGGGTTCTCTCCAGGACCATCGGCTGCCGCGGCGGCAGCCTCGCCGCCCTCGGCGCCGGAGCGCAGGATCAGGCGGGTGCCGATGATCAGGAAGCCGGCGGAGGCCGCCAGCTGCAGCCCATCGGTGGGGACCACGCTGGAGAGGGAGCCCCCCGCCGCCGCCCCCACCAGGCTGGCCAGGACCAGGGCGAAGGCGCTGCCGGCGAACACCGCCCCGGGCCGGTTGGAGGTGCCGCTGATGCTGACGATGGCCAGCTGGGTCTTGTCGCCGAGCTCCGCCAGGAAGACGGTGGCGAAGGTGGAGGCGAGCAGGGCGAAGGGCATGGCGCGGCGGGTGACGGACTCAGGAATTGAGGAGGTGGAGGGGCGCCAGGTGCAGCACCGCCTGGCGGCCCAGCCACAGGCCCAGTGCGACCATGAGGATCCCCGCCGCCCGCTCCAGCTGGTGGGGGGGCATGACGGTGGACAGCCAGCGCCCCAGCAGCACCCCCACGAGGCTGGAGCAGATCAGGGCGAGCGAGGCGCCCACGAAGACAACGACCGGCCGGCCCGACTGGGCCGACAGCAGCAGGGCGGCCAGCTGGGTCTTGTCGCCCAGTTCGGCCAGGAAGACGGTGGTGGCGGTGCTCAGGAACACCGTGATCCAGCTGGAGGGGGCCGGGGATTCGGGGGCGCTGCTCATGAGGGTTGGCGGATCGTCCGCAGGAAACGGCGCATCACCGGGTGGCGTCCGCCCAGCTCGGCGCGGATCTGCTGCCGGCAGGAGGCGATGGCCAGGGCATCGGGGTCATCGCCGGGCTGGCCGAACAGCGCGACGAGCTGATCCACCCGGCAGAAGTCGGGCCGTTCCGCATAGATGCGGCAGCGGCGGGAGCCGGTGTCGAAATGGCGGCACCAGCCGTCCTCCCCCACCATCGAGAAATAGAGCGCCTGCTGGTCGGAATCGAGGGCCTCGATCGCGTCGCCCCGCAGGGCCGGGTCGAGGCGGCAGCAGGAACCGCAGCCGCTGATGCACTGCCAGTGCTCGGGTCGGGGCACGGGGTCGCCACGAGGTCGTTCCATTCACTCACACCCGACGCCGTCGGCCCAGCTCGCACCCGGCGCCAGCCATGACAACCGATCACGGCCGCCCCCGCGGGGCCCGAAGCGGCCGCCGGGCGACCTACACTCTGTGCCGATTGTCCCCCTCGCCGGCAGCCGCACCATGGGTATCGACTTCCATCTCATCTCGAACTTCGGCGCCCTGGCCCTGATCACCCTGGCCGGCCCGGCCGTGATCTTCATCCTCTACTACCGCCGCGGCGCCCTCTGAGCCTTCCGGCACCAGGAGGTCGGCCAGGGCGTGGTACACAGGCCTGCGCTGGATCGCCTGGCCCGTGTAGGCCGCGATCACGGCCGAGGCCACCAGGCCCGGCATGAGCTGCTGGTCGCCCGCCATGCGGATGGCGAAGGCGATCGTCATCACCGGCAGCTGGGTGGCTCCCGCCAGCCCCGCCGCCATGCCCAGGGCCAGGCCCAAGTGGGGATCCCCCGCCACCGCCCGCACCAGCCCTGATCCGAACACACCCCCGATGGCGAAGGCCGGGTCGATCAGGCCGCCGGGAATGCCTGCCGAGAGCGCCAGCACCGGCCCGATCAGGCGGGAGACCAGCAGGACGAGCCAGCTGGCGTTGATGGCGGTGTCCGCGTCCTGATCAAGGATCAGGCGCATCAGCGTCTCGCCGTCGCCACCGCTGGCACCGCCCGTGGCCAGGGTCATCAGAGCCAGGGCCATCCCGAGCGCCAGGCCGAGGCGCAGGGGCTGGCGGCGGGCGATCGGGGTGATCAGGCCCGTGGCCCGCACCAGCAGCCAGGCGAAGGCACCGCCGAGGGCCCCTGCTCCCAGGCCGATCGGGATCGCCCAGAGCAGCTGGGCGACCTCGCCCACCGGGGTGGGGTTGATCCCAAGGGCGAACATCGGCTGGCCGCCGAGGCCGCTCACCAGGGCCGCCGCGCTGGTCAGCACCAGAGCCGGCCACACCAGCCGCTGCTGGAAGCTGCCGGTCAGTTCCTCGACCACGAAGACCATCCCCATCAGGGGGGTGTTGAAGCCGCCGGCCAGACCGGCCCCCGCCGCTCCGGCCAGCAGGTGGCCCCGGCTGGCCCGGTGCAGCACGCCGGGCCAGCGCCGCAGCAGGGCCTGGCCCACGGCCGCGCCCACCTCCACCACTGGCCCTTCGCGGCCCAGGGGCAGCAGGGCCAGGCTGGCCACGGTCCAGAGGCCCAGCCGTTCCCCGGTCGGGGCGGCGGAGAGCAGCTGGGCGCCCCGGTGGGGATCCTCCAGGCAGAGCATCACCTGGGGAATGCCCGAGCCGGCCCCGCGGCGCCAGGGTCCCCGCTGGAACCAGAGCAGCAGCGGCACCAGCAGGATCGGGGCGAGGGCCAGCAGCCAGCCGGTCGCACTCCAGCCGGCGCCGCTGAAGGCCGGCAGGGTGGAGAGCAGGCGATCCTGGAGCAGGTCGATGCGGTTGAGCGGCCAGCAGGCCAGCCCCACCACCGCCCCCAGCAGCGCCAGCAGCAGCAGGGACCGCACGGGGCCCAGCGGGGACCGGCTCATCCTTCGACCATCCCCAGGGCCATGGCCGCCTCCCGCATCAGCCCCTGAACGTAGGGGTGGGGGGGATCCACCAGAGCGGCAGGGTCGGCGCCGTCGGCCGGGAAGGCGGAGCGCAGCTCCTCGCCGGCGGCGTTGCGGATCACCAGGCTGTCCCCCTGGCGGCGGCACCAGTAGGTGCGGTTGCGACGCTGCAGCACCACGGTGTCACCGCCGCTGCAGCGGATCGCCTCCAGCTCCAGCTGGAACCGCTCCACCCCCTGCCAGTCATCGCGGCGCAGGCGGTAAGCCACATCCACCGGTCCCTGCCACTGCTCAGGCCCCTGCCAGCGCCAGCCGATCGCCCGCAGCCGCGCCTCCCCCTGGGCCAGCTGCAGCTGAAGGTGGCCGCCGCGCAGCAACTTCTGCTCCACCACCTGACAGCGGCTGCTCCAGAACAGGGGCGTGGGATGGCCGATGCCGAAGGGGGCCAGGCGCTGGAGCTGGCGCCAGAACTCCCGGTCGATGCGGTCCAATCGCAGCAGGGCCTCGGGCTCCACCGTGCGGCCATCGCCCGCCGCCTCAAGCCAGCGGCCGGCCAGGGCATCGAGCCGTTCCTGCAGGGCCGCGACGTTCTCGGCCCGCACCGTGAAACCGCCGGCGGCGGGATGGCCGCCGTGGCGCTCCAGCAGCTCGGCGCAGGCCGTCAGGGCCGCATCGACGGCAAAGCCCTTCGGGGCCCGCACCGACGCCCGCAGCCGGCCTCCCCCTTCGCCGGCGAGCAGGGCCACCGGACGGCCGAAGCGCTCCACCAGCCGGGAGGCGACGATGCCGATGACGCCGTGGTGCCAGTGGCCCTGGGCCAGCAGCAGGAAGGCGGGCCGTCGTGGACCGTCGGCCTCCAGCAGGGCCAGGGCCTCCGCCTCGATCGCGCTGCAGAGTTCGCGTCGCTGGCGATTGAGGGCTTCGCAGGAGCGGGCCAGCTCCAGGGCCCGCTCGGGATCCTCGGTCGTCAGCAGGTCCACCACCAGCTGGGGGTCCCCCAGTCGGCCGACGGCGTTGATGCGCGGGGCCAGCTGGAAGCCCACCGCCTCCGCATCGACCCGGTGCTTCTCCAGACCCGCCAGCTGCTGCAGGGCCTGCAGTCCGGGCAGGGGGCTGCGGCCCAGCAGGGGCAGGCCATCGAGCAGCCAGCGGCGGTTCACCCCCTCCAGGGGGGCCATGTCGGCGATGGTGCCGATGCAGAACAGGTTGAGGGCGATCTCCAGCCCGTGGCGGTGCCGCAGCCGCCGGCAGAGGGCGGTGGCCAGCACGTGGGCCAGCCCCACCCCCGCCAGACCCCGGTAGGGGGAGCCCTCCGGGGTGACGGCCGGGTGCAGCAGGGCCAGGTGCGGCGGCAGCTGGGGGGGCAGGGTGTGGTGGTCGGTGAGGATCACCTCCACCTCCAGGGCGGCGGCGCGCTCCAGGGCCTCGATGGCGGCCACGCCGTTGTCCACCGTGATCAGCAGCCGCACCCCCTCGGCCGCCAGCCGCTCCACCATGGCGGCGTTGAGGCCGTAGCCGTCGTCCATGCGGCTGGGGATGGCCGCCTGCGGGAGGGCGCCGAGCCGCTGGAGAACCCCCACCAGCAGGGCGGTGCTGGTCATGCCATCGGCGTCGTAGTCGCCGCAGATCGCCACCGCCTCAGCCCTCTGGCAGCCGCGCACCAGCCGCTCGACCGCCACCGCCAGGCCGGGGAAATGGGCCTCCGGGTCGGGGGCCGCCTCGGGATCGAGCAGGCGGCGGACCGCCTCCGTCGTCAGCAGGCCGCGACGCCTCAGCAGG
Organism: Cyanobium gracile PCC 6307; assembly: GCF_000316515.1. Taxonomy (NCBI): domain Bacteria; kingdom Bacillati; phylum Cyanobacteriota; class Cyanophyceae; order Synechococcales; family Prochlorococcaceae; genus Cyanobium; species Cyanobium gracile. The sequence goes on from NC_019675.1 coordinate 739,914, forward strand.
GCCAGCAGCTCAGCGGGAAGGTCCGTGTCCACAGTCCCGGCCGCTTCGGCGGGGCCGTCGCCACCGAAGGGGGAGGGCAGCAGCCAGCGTCGCTCGTCGGCGGCAGGGAGCAACGAGGGGCAGGCAAGGCTTCCGCATTGTGGAAGGCGGGGCTGCGGGGCGCACCCCGTAGCCTTGTTCCGGACACAAGCACGGCGCCCCATGGCCCCGGCCCTGTCGGCCCTGCTCTGGGACGTGGACGGCACCCTGGCCGAGACGGAGTTCGAGGGCCACCGGGTGGCTTTCAACCGTAGTTTCGAGGCGGCCGGACTGCCATGGCGCTGGGACCGGCCCACCTACGGGCGGCTGCTGGCGGTGGGCGGCGGCCACGAGCGGATCACCGCCTTCCTGGAGCAGGTGGAGGGCCGCACGCCTGAGCGGGGGAGGGTGGAGGAGCTGCAGCGGCGCAAGCAGGCCTTCTACGCCGCACTGGTGCGGGAGGGCGGCCTGGCCCTGCGGCCCGGGGTGGCCCGGCTGGTGGAGGAGGCGGCGGCGGCGGGCCTGCGGCAGGCGATCGTCACCACCAGCGGCCGCAGCGCGGTGCAGGCCCTGCTGGAGGGCGCCCCGTCGGCGCTGGGCCGGGCCTTCGCGTTCTGGGTCTGCGGCGATGACGTGGCCCGCAAGAAGCCGGATCCGGAGGCCTACCGGCTGGCGCTGCGGCAGCTGGGCGTGATGGAGGGCACGAAGGTGGGCGGCGTCCTGGTGCTGGAGGACTCCCCGGCCGGGCTGGCGGCGGCCACCGGCGCCGGGCTGCCCTGCCTGGTCTGCCTGAGCACGGCAACGCGGGAGGAGCCGGCCAGCCGCTTCAGCGCCGCCCGGGCCGTCATCGAGAGCCTCGAGGTCCCCGGGGGCATGGTCAGCTTGCGCCGGGGCCCACCTTGCCCCGGAAGCCAGGTGACGCTGTCGTGGCTGGAGCGCCTGCTGGACACGCCATGACCCGCCTCCCCGTGCAGCGCACCCGTTTCCAGGGGCTGGTGAGCCGGCTGGGGAACCGGGTGGCTGGCGTGGCGAGGCGCAGCTGGCGGGCCGGCAGCCTGGCCGCCCTGGCGCTGCTGCTGGGTTTCTTCGCTGGCCAGAACCTCACCAGCCTGCTGCTGTTCACCACCCCGGGGGGCCGCCCGGCGGTGGTGCTCGGCCTGCTGCTCACCTTTGAGACCCTGGTGCGGCTGCGGACCCGCCTGGTGGGCGCCGAACCTTCCCTGGCCTGGGTGCTGGTGGACAACCTGCGCATCGGCGCCACCTACGCCATCGTGCTCGAGGCCTTCAAGGTGGGGACCTGAGCGGGTGGTGCCACCAGAGCCCACGCTGCCCTCAGAGCCTGCCCCGGACGCCTGGGACAGGCGGCTGGCGCAGGCGGAGGATCTGGGCCCGGTGCACCCCAGCCTGCTGCGGCTCCTGGCCCTGCCGATGCTGCGGCGGCTGGAGGACAGCCTGCGCGGCGGAGCGGCCAGCCGCCGTCCCCTGCTGGCCCTGAACGGGCCGGTGGGAGCCGGCAAGACCAGCCTCGGCCGGGCCCTGGAACGGCTCGCGGTCCTCGGTGGCCTGCGGCTGGCGGTGGTTTCGATTGACGACCTCTACCTGCCGGCCCCCGAACGGCGCGCGCTGCTGGCGGGCAACCCCTTCGGAGTGAGCCGGGTCCCGCCCGGCAGCCACGACCTGCCCCTGCTGATGGGGGCTTTGGCCAGCTGGCGGGCCGGGGGGACCCTGCGGCTGCCCCGGTTCGACAAGACCCTGGCCGGCGGGGACGGCGAGCGGAACGGCTGGCGGGAGGAGCCCGCCGAAGCGCTGGTGATCGAAGGCTGGCTGATGGGCTGCCGGGCCCTCGGCTCCCAGGCCCTGGAGGAGCGGCTGCGCAGCGATACGGGGCTGGAGGCGCTGAGCAAGCCCGAGCGCCGCTGGCTGCCCCGGTGGGACGAACACCTGGAGGCCTACGACGGGCTCTGGAGCGCCTGTGATGGTCTCTGGCTGCTGCGTCCGAACACCTGGAGGCTTCCCCGCCGCTGGCGTTTCCAGGCGGAAGCCCGCCAGCGGCGGGCCGGTGGCGGATGGCTCAACGGCCGACAGCTTGAAGCTCTCGTGCGGGCCACCCTCCATTCCCTGCCGCCGGCTCTCTACCAGGACCCCCTGCTGGGGCGCACCGGCTCAGGGATTCCGTTGGAGGGTGGGGCGCTCCTGGACGGACGCCGGCGTGCCCACCCCCTGGGGGTTCAGCTGTCCTCGCCGGCTTCGGCGTCTTCGGCGATCGGGTAGACGAAGCCCTGCGCGCGTCCGCTCAGGACAGCCTTGCCCAGCGACATGGCCTTCTGGGCCGCCACACCGGCCTTCGCCTTCCAGTGGGCGTGGCGCTGGTTGCGCTTGCCCTTGGAGGTTTTCTTCTTGGGAACGGCCATCCCTTTAACTCACTGCCAAACGACGATCCTGCTTCGCCGACTCGCCTTTCGTCAAATCGCTACAGTCGACTTCCGCAAAGCAACTCCTGAAAAGGACGCCAGGCCTGTGAGCAGCAGTTCTCCTCCGGAGCCGGCCACGACCTCCGCCGCCCAGGCCAAGCCCGGTGCCGAGTCCGGCGCGTCACCCGCCCCTGCGGCTCCTGCCACCCCTGCGCCCTCCAAGCCGGCCCCGCCGGTGAGTCCGGGGTTCAGCCTCGGGGGCCAGGGGGCCGCGGCTCCCTCCTACAGCCAGCTGCTGCGGGACATCGAAGCCGGAAAGATCAAGAGCCTGGAGCTCGCTCCTGCCCAGCGGGTGGTCACCGCCACCTTCCAGGACGGCCGCAGCCGCCAGGTGGCGGTGTTCAGCGACAATCAGCAGCTGCTGCGCACCGCTGAGCAGGCCCGGGTTCCGTTGACGGTGCGGGACGAGCGGCGCGACGACGCCATGGCCGGCCTGGTCACCAACGGCCTGCTGGTGGCCCTGCTGATCGCCGGCCTGGTGCTGCTGGTGCGCCGCTCCGCCCAGGTGGCCAACAAGGCGATGGGCTTCGGCCGCAGCCAGCCCCGCCTGCAGGAGGAAGGGGCGATCACGGTGCGCTTCGAGGACGTGGCCGGCATCGCCGAGGCCAAGGAGGAGCTCCAGGAGGTGGTGACCTTCCTCAAGACCCCCGAACGGTTCACCTCCATCGGCGCCCGCATTCCCAAGGGGGTGCTGCTGGTCGGCCCCCCCGGCACCGGCAAGACGCTGCTGGCCCGCGCCATCGCCGGTGAAGCCGGGGTGCCCTTCTTCTCGATGGCCGCCACCGAGTTCGTCGAGATGTTCGTCGGCGTGGGGGCCAGCCGGGTGCGGGACCTGTTCCGCCAGGCGAAGGCCAAAGCGCCCTGCATCATCTTCATCGACGAGATCGATGCGGTGGGCCGCCAGCGGGGGGCCGGCATCGGCGGTGGCAACGACGAGCGGGAGCAGACCCTCAACCAGCTGCTCACCGAGATGGATGGCTTCGAGGACAACTCCGGCGTGATCCTGCTGGCCGCCACCAACCGTCTCGACGTGCTCGACACGGCCCTGCTGCGGCCTGGCCGCTTTGATCGCCGCATCAGCGTCGACCTACCGGACCGCGCCGGCCGGGAGGAGATCCTCTCGGTTCACGCCCGCACCAGACCCCTGGCCGAGGAGGTGTCCCTGGCCGACTGGGCCCGCCGCACTCCCGGCTTCTCCGGTGCCGACCTGGCCAACCTGCTCAACGAGGCGGCCATCCTGACGGCCCGTCGCCAGAAGAGCCAGGTGGACGACCAGGCCATCGGCGATGCCCTTGAGCGGATCACCATGGGGCTGGCGGCCGCCCCGCTGCAGGACAGCGCCAAGAAGCGGCTGATCGCGTACCACGAGATCGGCCACGCCCTGCTGACCACACTCCTGCCCCACGCCGACCGGCTCGACAAGGTGACCCTGCTGCCCCGGGCCGGCGGGGTGGGGGGCTTCGCCCGCACCATGCCCGATGAGGACATCCTCGATTCCGGGCTGATCAGCAAGGCCTACCTGCGGGCGCGGCTGGTGGTGGCCCTCGGCGGCCGGGCCGCCGAACTGGTGGTGTTCGGCCCCAGCGAGGTGACCCAGGGGGCCAGCAGCGATCTGCAGCTGGTGCGGCGCATCTGCCGCGACATGGTGCTGCGCTACGGCTTCTCCAGCCTGGGCCCCCTGGCCCTGGAGGAGGAGGGGGAGGAGGTGTTCCTCGGCCGTGACTGGATCCGCTCAGCCCCCCACACCTCCGTGCGCACCGGCAACCGCATCGACGAACAGGTGCGCCAGCTGGCCTTCGAAGCCCTGGAGAAGGCCGTGGCGGTGCTCACCCCCCGACGCGAACTGATCGATGAGCTGGTCAACAGGCTGATCGAGCTGGAGACCATCGACGGTGACAGCTTCCGCGCCTTGGTGGAGGCCCATGAGGGCAAGGGCGGTTCAGCCCTCGCCGGCCAGACCGGAGGCAAAGCGGATGTCGAGGCTGCGCAGGTAGGTGTGTAGGCCGGCGTCCTGAATCGGCAGCAGCCGAGCGGGATGGCCGCTTTCATTGACATGGGAATGCCAGTGGCCCGGCGGCGTCACGAAGGCGGCGCCCGGCTCCCATTCCATGCGCAGGGGGTTGCGGATCGTGCCGTCGGGATTGAGGTCGGGACCGGAGAGGGTGGCGCAGCCCGGCTGGCAGTCGATCACCAGGTCCAGGGCCACCGACTGGTGCCGATGGGGGGGCTGAACCGCGCCGGCCGGCACCAGTCCGTACATGGCCCAGAGGGTGTGGGTCACGGTGCGGCTCGCCGGCAGGGCCGTGTTGGCCATCAGCAGGCTGAGGCGATTGCTGCGGGCGCTGCTGGGATCCGCCGCCAGCGCCGCCAGCTCCTCATCCAGCCAGGCGGCCGGGTAGTGGCTGGGGGCGAAACGGGCGGATTCGGCCCGAACCCCGAGGAAAGTGAGCAGGGGGGCGTCGTGGATCCAGTACAGAACGCTCTCTTCGGAGGCGTCCAGCCGGGGCTCCAGCCCCGCCGGGAGCACGAACAGATCCCCGCGGGCCCAGGCCAGATCCAGGGGTTCTTCCCCGGCAGCGGAGGGGCAGAGGCAGCGGCCGGATCCCCGATACACATAGAAGAGGGAGCTGGTGGCGTTGGCGGCCACCCCGATGGATTCACCGCCCAGGATGCGCACGAAGTTGGCACTGAGAGCCGGGCTTGTGGCGGGGTGGGGACAGCCGAGACGAGCGCTGAGGTCGAGGGGAAGCACCGCCGTCGGGCCCGTGGCGTGGAGCTCGGGGCCCCAGCGACCCTCCGGAATCGGCTCGGTGAGACCAGGACGGATGGGATTGGCAGCCTGGCGGTAATCGAACAGGAGGGTGTCGGAGTGCCAGTCGTGGCGGCCGGCGATGGCGGCGGGGCTGGGGGGCCTGGACGCTTGGATCTGCCCCATGGGTTCAGGTTGCAATCGTTGACAGATCTTATGGATTTCTTTCCGTCGCCGGCACCATTCCCGGGGCGATCCCCGGCACGGATTGGCCACAGCGCTGCTGCCCTCACACCGGGGGGGGGGGGCGATCAGCCGCCGGCCACCGCCGGCACGATGCTGACCTCATCGCCGTCGCTGAGGACCGTGGCCTGGTTGTCGAGGAAGCGGATGTCCTCACTGTTCACATACAGGTTGAGGAAGCGGCGCAGTTTGCCGTTCTCATCGCACAGGCGGGCCTGGATGCCGGGGTAGCGGCCTTCGAGGGCCTGGAGCAGGCCGTCGATGCTGGTGGCCTCCAGGCTGACGCTGGCCTCGTCGTTGGTGAACTTCTGCAGGGGGGTGGGGATCAGAACCTGGATGGCCATGGAAGCGGTCGAAGGGGCAGGGACGGGGGTGACGGGGGCGATCAGGCCCGGGGGGCGGCGCCGCCGTGGCAGGCCTGGGAGCGCTCCCAGGCTTCGTGGAAGCTGGCCAGCTGGGGCTCGATGGTGTAGGGAGCGCCGATGGAGGAGGCGATGGCCTCGGTGGTCTTGAGGCCGTTACCGGTGATGTAGGCGACCGTGGTTTCCGAGGGGTCGATCTTCCCCTGCTCCACCAGCTTCTTGAGCACGGCGATGGTGGTGCCCCCGGCGGTTTCGGTGAACACCCCCTCCATCTCGGCCAGCAGCTTGATGCCGTCGATGATCTCCTCATCGGTGACGGCGGCGATGCTGCCGCCGGTGCGGTTGGCGATGTCGATGGCATAGGGGCCATCGGCCGGATTGCCGATGGCGATCGACTTGGCGATCGTGTTCGGCTTCACCGGCGTGATGAAGTCGCGGCCGGCGGCGAAGGCCTGGGCGATGGGGGAGCAGCCTTCCGCCTGGGCGCCACTGAAGCGCACTGGCTTCTCATCGACGAGACCCACCTTGATGAATTCGTCGAAGCCCTTGCGGATTTTGGTGAACAGGGAGCCGGAGGCCAGGGGGGCGACGATGTGGTCGGGAAGCTGCCAGCCCAGCTGCTCGATCACCTCGTAGCCAAGGGTCTTGGAGCCCTCGGAGTAATAGGGGCGCAGATTGATGTTGACGAAGCCCCAGCCGTAGGTGTTGGCCACCTCCGAGCAGAGCCGGTTGACCTGGTCGTAGTTGCCCTTCACCGCCATCAAGGTGGGGTTGTAGACGAGGGTGCCGAGCACCTTGCCCAGCTCGAGATCACTGGGGATGAAGACGCAGCACTCCAGGCCGGCATGGGCGGCGATGGCGGCGGTGGAGTTGGCCAGGTTGCCGGTGGAGGCGCAGCTGACCGTGGTGAAGCCCAGTTCCCGGGCCCGGGTGAGGGCCACCGAGACGACGCGGTCCTTGAAGGACAGCGTCGGCATGTTGACGCCGTCGTTCTTGATGTAGAGGGAGGAGAGGCCGAGGCGCCTGGCGAGGCGATCCGCCTTCAGCAGGGGGGTGAAGCCGGTGCCGACGTCGATCGGGTCGCCCTCGATGGGCAGGAATTCCCGGTAGCGCCAGATGGAGGTGGGGCCGGCCTCGATCGTGGCGCGGCTGACGCGGCTGCGGATGGCGTCGTAGTCGTAGACCACCTCAAGGGGGCCGAAGCAGACGTCCTCGCAGACGTGGCGGGCGCCGGCTTCGTAGGGATGACCGCATTCCTTGCAGCGCAGGCCCGTGAAGGTGGAGCGGGAAAGGGTGGCGGTCAAGGGAATCCCGATCACTGGGGGACACGCTAACAGCGGTGTCCGGAGGCCGCCAATAAAGCCGACCTCCGGCATCGGATATTGACAGCTTGTCGCCCGCAGGGTTCTGCCTACGCTCCGGTTGTGCCCGTCCCCACCCCTCTGCCGTCCCCCCGGAGGCCCCACCTCGCCGTCGGCCTGGCCATCGCCTTCGCTCTGCTGCTGGCCCTGTGGGCGGGGGCCCGGCTGGCCATCGAATGGCTCTGGTTCGCGCAGTTCGACTTCCAGCAGATCCTGCTGCGCCGATGGATGCTGCAGATCTCCGCCTTCGCGGCGGTCTTCGGCCTCGGTTCGGCGCTGCAGCTGGCCCAGCTGCAGCGCTGCTGGCGGCTGCGGGAGCAGGGTGCCGAGGCGCCCCGGCCGAGGGAGCCCCTGCTGCGCCTTGGCAACGGCGCCCTGGTGGCGGTGCTGATCGGCCTGGTGCTGCTGCTGGCCGGGGGTCTCAGCTATCTGCTGGTGCAGGCCCGGGGACTGATCGCCAACCCCTTCAACGGCGACGTGATCACCGGCTTCTCCGTGCTGCGCGATCTGCCGCCCCTGCTGGTGGCGGGCCTGGCGGGTGGGCTGCTGCTGCCGTTGCTGCTCTGGCCCCTCACCACCCTGCGGATCACCCTGGCGGCCGCCCTGGCGGGGTCGGCCACGGCGGTGGCCCGGGGCTGGAGCCTCTGGCTCCCCGCCCTCCTGGCCACCCCCTTCGGCGAAGGGGATCCGCTCACCGGTTTCGACCTCTCCTTCACGGTGCTGCGCCTGCCGGCCCTGCGGCTGCTGCTGAGCGTGCTGCTGGCCCAGGGGCTGGTGGGTCTGGCGGCCTGCCTGCTGCTGACCATCGGCAAGGGCCGCAGCCTCAGCGATCTGCGCTTCGACGGGCTCAGCAAGGCCCAGCAACGGGTGCTGCAGCCCCAGGTGGCGGCCCTGGCCGTGGTGATGGCCCTCAGCAATGCCCTGGCCCCCTTCGACCTGATGGTCCAGGGCAGCGGCGTGGCCTCGGGGGCCGGCTACGTGGATCTGCACGTACGCCTGCCCCTGCGGCTGCTGTTCGCGGTGCTGCTGCTGCTCACGGCCTGCGCCCTGCTGGTGCCCCTGCCCCGGGGCTGGCTGCGACGCGGCGCCCTGCTGCCCCTGGCCGGCACGGCCGTGCTCGTGCCGATCAGCGAATGGGTGCTGGCGCCCCTGGCCCAGCGTTTCTGGGTGCAGCCGCGGGAGCTGGCGGTGGAGACTCCGTACCTGGAGCGCAGCATCCGGGCCACCCGCCGCGCCTTCGGCCTCGAGCATGTGCGCACCATCCGGCTGGAGCCCAACCAGGGCCTGACCAAGTCGGATCTGGCCAGCGCCCCCGGCACCCTCGATAACATCCGTCTCTGGGACAGCCAGCCCCTCCTGGCCGCCAACCGACAGCTGCAGCAGCTGCGGCTTTACTACACGTTCCCATCGGCGGCGGTGGATCGCTACCCGCTGCAGGGCAAGTCGGCCCGCGACGGCTCCCAGCAGGTGCTGATCTCGGCCAGGGAGCTGGACAGCAGCGCCCTGCCGCCCGGCTCGCGCACCTGGCTGAACCGCCATCTGGTCTTCACCAACGGCCACGGTTTCACCGTCTCGCCGGTGAACGCCTTCGGTGCCGACGGCCTGCCGCTGTTCTTCGTCAAGGACCTGGGCAGCAGCGGCCGGGTGCAGGGGATTCCCGAGCTGGGCATCACCGACAAGGAGGCCCGGGCGGCGCTGCCGGTGGGCAGCCCGAGCCTTTACTTCGCCTCCGGGCCCTCCCCCTACGCGATCGCCCCCACCAAGGTGAAGGAGTTCTCCTATCCGGAGGGGGAACTGAACGTCTACACCCACTACACCGGCACCCGGGGCATCTCCCTGGCCTCACCTCTCAACCGGCTGGGGGCGGCGATCTACCTGCGGGAGCCACGGCTGCTGTTCACCGGCTCCTTCACCGACCGCTCCCTGCTGCTGTTGCGGCGACAGGTGAACCGGCGTCTGACGGCCCTGGCGCCGTTCCTGCGCTTCGAAAGCCAGCCTTACCTGGTCACCGCCCGGGTGGCCGGCAGTGAGGGATACCGGCCGGAGCAGTACCAGTACTGGCTGCTGGACGGCTTCACCACCAGCCGCTCCTACCCCTACAGCGATCCCAATCCCCAGGGGCTGCGCTATTTCCGCAACCCGGTGAAGGCGGTGGTGGATGCCCACGACGGCCGGCTCTGGCTGTACGTGAACGACGCCCGCGACCCGGTGCTGCGCACCTGGATCCGCGCGTTCCCGGAACTGTTCCGGCCGCTCTCGGCCATGCCACGGGCCCTGCTCGCCCACATCCGGGTGCCCAAGAGCCAGTTCGACATCCAGTCGGAGCGGCTGCTCCGCTACCACGTCACCGACGTGCGCACCTTCTACAACGGCGACGACGTCTGGTCGGTGCCCACCGAGATCTACGGCGAGAACAGCGTGCCGGTGTCGCCGTACCACCTCACCCTGCAGCTGCCGGGCGAGCAGCGTTCCGAGTTCGTGCTGCTCCTGCCCTTCACCCCGCTGAAGCGCTCAAATTTGGTGGGCTGGCTGGCGGCCCGCAACGATCCGCCCCACTACGGGGAGCTGATGCTGGTGCGCTTCCCCCAGCAGCGGCTGCTGCTCGGCCCCCAGCAGATCACGGCCCTGATCGACCAGGACCCGACGATCAGCTTCCAGTTCGGCCTCTGGAACAGGCTCGGCTCGCGGCTGTTCCGCGGCAACCTGCTGGTGCTGCCGGTGGGCGAGGGCCTCCTGTACGTGGAGCCGATCTATCTGCAGTCAAAGAGCAACGACCTGCCCACCCTGGTGCGCGTGGTGGTCACCGACGGTCGCCGCTTCGTGATGGAGCGCAGCCTGCGCCGCGCCCTGGAGCGGCTGGTGGACGCGGCCCCCACCGCCAAGGAGGAGGCGGCGACCGCCAAACCGCCGCTCCCCGACGGCACGCCGCTGCCCCTGCCGCTTCCCTGAGCGCCCGGGCCGGCCGGCCATGAAGGGGAACGCCGGCCATGAAAACGGGGCCCCGTGGGGCCCCGATGCATCGTTGGTGGAACGCTGGGGGAACGCCGATCAGGCGGCCACGGCGGTCTTGGGATCGAGGGCACCCTTGGCGTAGAGGGTGGCGTAGTAGTTGATGTCGCGCTGCTTGATCTTGCTGGCGTTGCCGGCACACCAGAACTGCTGGTAGCGGTCGAGGCAGACCTTCTTCATGTAAGCCCGGGCGGGCTTGTTGAAGTGGCGGGGGTCGAAGTTGGCCGGATCCTTGGCGGCGGCTTCCCGCACGGCGGCGGTGAAGGCGAGGCGGTTGTCGGTGTCGATGTTGATCTTGCGCACGCCGTTGCGGATGCCTTCCTGGATCTCCTCGACGGGGACGCCGTAGGTCTCGGGGATGGCGCCGCCGTACTTGTTGATCATGTCCAGCCATTCCTGGGGAACGGAGCTGGAGCCGTGCATCACCAGGTGGGTGTTGGGGATGGCCTTGTGGATCTCGGCGATCCGGGAGATGGCCAGCACTTCACCGGTGGGCTTGCGGGTGAACTTGTAGGCGCCGTGGCTGGTGCCGATGGCGATGGCCAGGGCATCGACCTTGGTCTTGGCGACAAAGTCGGCCGCCTCGGCCGGGTCGGTGAGCAGCTGGGAGTGGTCGAGGGCGCCTTCGAAACCGTGGCCGTCCTCGGCCTCACCCTTGCCGGTCTCCAGGGAACCCAGACAACCCAGTTCGCCTTCCACGCTCACGCCGATAGCGTGGGCCACATCCACCACTTCCTTGGTGACCGCCACGTTGTACTCGTAGCTGGCCGGCGTCTTGGCGTCGGCCTCGAGGGAGCCGTCCATCATCACCGAGGTGAAACCGTTGGCGGCGGCGCCATAGCAGGTGGCCGGGCTGTTGCCGTGGTCCTGGTGCATCACCACCGGGATGTCGGGATAGGTTTCCACCGCGGCCAGGATCAGGTGGCGCAGGAAGCTTTCGCCGGCGTACTGACGGGCGCCGCGGGAGGCCTGCAGGATCACCGGGCTGTCGGTCTCGTAGGCAGCCTCCATGATCGACTGCACCTGCTCCAGGTTGTTGACGTTGAAGGCAGGAATGCCGTAGCCGTTTTCTGCGGCGTGATCCAGCAGCAGGCGAAGCGGTACGAGCGCCATGGGAAATCTCGCGGTATTTGGGTGGGTACGGTTGCGGAGAACCGTGATCGAAGGACGGCTGGCGGGGTCGTCCCGCCGGGTCTGCCGGGGAGTCTAGGGGATGCCCTCCAGGGTTCCTGCTCCCTGGCGGGCCCAGTCGCAGCAGCGCTGGCTGACCACCGCCTCCGACAGGCCCGGCAGCATCGGCCGCCGCTGCCGCACCGCCTGCGACCACCAGCCCAGCAGCCGGCGCACCGGCGCGATCCGGCCGTCCTCCCAGGTGCGGCCGTAGGCCAGCGCCGGATCGGCCGCCACGGGCCGCAGGGCCTCACCGGGGCGGGCCATCCACAGCTGCATGCCGTGGACGTAGTCGGCCTGGTTGCTGGAGCCCAGCACCAGGGTGGCCTCGCTGCCGTAGAGCTCGATCCAGTAGCCCCGTCCCGCCCGGGCCACCGAGGAGAGGGTGAGCTGGGCGGGCACGGGGCGACCGCGCCGGTCCTCGAGGTCGAGCTGGATCAGGGCGCTGTCCTCGGCATCCACCACCCCCATGGCGCCGGAGCCGGGGATGGGGCGCTCGCCGATGGCGGTACTGAGCCGGGCGGTGAGCCCCCGGCTGGGGCCGATCAGCCAGTGGAGGGTGTCGAAGGCGTGGGAGCCCAGGGCGCCGAGCACGCCGCCCCCGGCCGCCGCCTGGGAGTACCAGCTCCAGGGGCGGCTGGGATCGGCTCGGCTGGACATCAGCCAGTCGAACCTGACCAGCCAGGGATCCCCCAGCACCCCCGCCTCGAGCAGGGCCGCCAGCTGCTGCACATGGGGCACGGCCCGGTACTCGAAGTCGACCGCCACCGCCAGGCCCCGCGCCATGGCGAGGCGCTGCAGCTCCTCCACCTGGCCGGCGTTGAGGGCCACCGGCTTCTCCAGGAACAGGTGTTTGCCCGCCTCCAGGGCGGCGCGGGCCAGGGCGAAACGGGGCTCTGGCGGCGTGGCGATCACCACCGCCTCCACGGCGGGATCGGCCAGGAGGGCGGCGAAATCATGGAAGGCGGGCAGCTCCGCCGCCTGACCCGCGGCGGCGGCCCGCTCCGGACGGGGATGCCAGAGGGCCACCGGCTCGGTGAGCGGGGCGTCCCGCAGGGCCGGCAGGATCACCTTCTCGCCGAAGCCGAGGCCCGCGACGGCGACCCGCAGGGGCGCCTCAGGCCGTCGCATCGCTCTCCTGGGGACGGCGGGCGGCGTCGCAGGCGGCGTGCAGCACGCGGATCGTGAGGTTGTCGCCGGCGGCCGGCTGCCAGGGGGCACCCCAGCGGGGCAGGCCGTTGACAGCCGTGTCGCGGTAGAGCTCCTCGTCGCAGTCGAGCTGCATCACATACAGCTGGCCGACGGGGGGACGGGCATCCTCGGGGGCATCGGCGGCGGCGGCGGGCTGGAAGCGGCTCAGCACCGAGAGGCGGCCCTCGCGATCGAAGCGGAGGCTGCCGGCATCCCACCACTGGCGGCCCTCAGGGCCGGCCTCCACCTCCTGCCAGTCGACCGGGCCGGCGACGGCGGCGGCGGGACCCGCCAGCCAGCAGCCCAGCAGCAGCAGCACCGCCAGCAGAGCGGCGGCGAACCGGGAGCGGCCGCGCCTCATGGCACCACGGACACGGCCGGCCGCAGGCTGCCGTGCAGCCGCAGCAGGGTGGACAGGGTGCCGCGCAGCTGGGGCCGGGGCACGATCGTGTCGACGAAGCCGTGGTCCTGGAGGTATTCAGCGGTCTGGAACCCCTCTGGCAGTTTCTCGCCCAGGGTCTGCTCGATCACCCGGCGGCCGGCGAAGGCGATCATCGCCTTGGGCTCGGCCAGGATCAGGTCGCCGAGCATGGCGAAGCTGGCTGTGACCCCACCGGTGGTGGGATGGGTGAGCAGGGGCAGGTAGAGCAGCTCGGCGCTGCGGTGGCGCTGCAGGGCACCGGAGACCTTGGCCATCTGCACCAGGCTCAGCATCCCCTCCTGCATGCGGGCGCCGCCGGAGGCGCAGACGATCAGCAGCGGGTAACGGCGGGCGGTGGCCAGCTCCACCAGGCGGGTGAGCTTCTCGCCCACCACCGAGCCCATGGAGCCACCCATGAAGCGGAAATCCATCACCCCCAGGGCCAGGGGCATGCCCTCCAGACGGCAGAGGCCGGTGACCACCGCATCCCGCAGGCCCGTGGCCCGCTGGCTGTCACGCAGCCGATCGGCGTAGCTGCGGCGATCCTTGAAGGCGAGGGGGTCGGTGGGGGCGAGGTCGGCATCGATGGGCTCGAAGCTGCCCTCATCGGCGATCAGGCGGATGCGCTCGGCGCTGTCGATGCGGTGGTGGTGGCCGCAGCCTTTGCAGACACTGGCGTTGGCGATCAGGTCCTTGCGATAGACCACCAGCCCGCAGTCGGCGCACTTGCTCCAGAGGCCATCCCCCTCGTCGGCCTCAGGGCCCTTGCTGGCCCGAACGGCGGGGGCGTTCTTGCGGCGATCGGCGAACCAGTCGAACAGGGACATGGGGCGACGGCGGCGACGGGGGAAAGGGGCCTTCGGCCATTAAAGACCCAGGCCCCACAGACGCAGCCAGGGGCCGTGACCGCCGATCCAGACCGCCAGGGCACCGGCGGCGAGGAAGGGACCGAAGGGAAAGGGCTGCTGACGGCCCAGCCGGCCGGTGAGGCGACCGATCCCCCCCAAGACGGCACCGCCGAGCACGGCGAGACTCACCGCCAGACCCAGGCCGAGGGGACCCAGCCAGGCCCCCATCAGGGCCGCGAGCTTGGCGTCACCGAGCCCGAGGGCCGGCCGGCCCATCGCCTTCTCGGCCAGGGCGCTGAGGGCCTCGAAGCCCAGCAGCCCGGCAGCCACCGCCAGCAGGTGGGAGAACAGCAGCTCCCGGCCCACCTCGGCCCCCTGCGGGAAGCCGACCCCGGCGGTGACCGCCAGGCCCAGCAGCACACCCCAGCGGCAGAGGGGTTCGGGCAGCCAGAGGCTGTCCAGGTCGATCAGGGCCAGGGGCAGCAGCCAGCTGGCCAGCAGCCAGCCGGCCGCCAGCAGCAGCCAGGGGCTGGGGTCGGGGCCCATGGCGGCGGGGCGGGCGAACAGCATCGCCACCCAGAGGCCGGCGGTGAGCAGCTCCACCAGCGGGTAGCGCACGGCGATCGGCGCACGGCAATGGCGGCAGCGGCCACGCAGCAACAGCCAGCTGAGCAGCGGCACGTTCTCAAACCAGGCCAGGGAGGCGCCGCAGCGGGGGCAATGGCTGCCGGGGAAGACCAGCGACTCTTCCCGCGGCAGCCGCCAGACGACCACATTCAGGAAGCTGCCGAAGCAGGCCCCGGCCAGGGCCACCACGGGGGGCAGCAAGTCGGCCGGAACAGCCAGGCTCAGGATGATGTCGGTGCTCATGGCACGGAGCGGTTGGCCGGCCCCCGACCGCTGCGGTTCCGGGCCGGCCGGGGGCGCAGCAGCTCCAGCGGCACAAACTGCTCTTCGGGCAGGAGGATCGGGACCTCGAACACCACCCGCCCCTGGGGGCCTTCTCCGAGCAGCACGACACCCATGGGGTCGGGGGCGGTGGGACAGGATTCCAGAAAGCGGAAATAGATGCGACGGGAGCGGCGCAGCAGTTCGGCGCTGTTGATGCGATCGAGGCGCAGGACGCCGGCGGATGGGGAGGCCGAGGACTCCCCGCCCCGGATCACGAAGGAGGGGCTTCCGGACGGGGAGCTGCCAGGGCCGGACGGGTGGATGGTGGGGGGCTGGGCGGTGATGGGATTCACCGATTCCTTTCGGGGGATCTTAGGGCCGAAAGGAAGATCGAGAGAGTGATCTTCAGCCGAGCTTCTCAGTGGAGGTTCTTCTTCTCCTCGATCATCTTGTGGATGATCGGCGTGAGGATGATCTCCATGGCGAAGCCCATCTTGCCGCCGTTCACCACGATGCTGGTGGGGCTGGACATGAAGGAATCGTGGATCATGCGCAGCAGGTAGGAGAAGTCGATGCCCCACTTCTCACGGGCCCCCTTGCGGAAGTGAATGATGACGAAGCTCTCGTCCGGGCTGGGGATGTTGCGGCAGATGAACGGGTTGGAGGTGTCCACCGTGGGCACCCGCTGGAAGTTGATGTCGGTGCGGCTGAACTGGGGGCAGATGTGGTTGATGTAGTCGGGCATGCGGCGCAGGATCGTGTCGACGATCGCTTCGGCCGAGTAGCCCCGCTCGGCGTTGTCGCGGGAGATCTTCTGGATCCACTCCAGGTTGGCGATCGGCACCACACCGATCAGCAGATCCACCAGGGAGGCGACGTCGTAGCCCTCGCCCACCACGCCCCCGTGCAGGCCTTCATAGAAGAGAAGGTGGGTGTCGCTGGGGATGGGCTCCCAGGGGGTGAACTGGCCAGGGTCCAGGCTCGTTCCGAGGCGGGCGTTGTGCTCGGCCGCCTCCTCCACCGAGTGGAGGTAGTAGCGGCGATTGCCGCCCCCGGTCTCGCCGTAGGTGCGGAACAGCTCCTCGAGCTTGTCGAAGATGTTGGCCTCGGGGCCGAAGTGGGAGAAGTTCTCGCCGCGGGCCTGGGCCTCGGCCATCGCCTGCTTCATCGGGCCCCGCTCGAAGCGGTGGAAGCTGTCGCCTTCGACCACCGCCGGGATGATGCCCTCGCGGGAGAAGATGTGCTCGAAGGCCCGTTTGACGGTGCTGGTTCCCGCTCCCGAGGAACCGGTGACAGCCACGACCGGGTGACGCTTCGACATCGACGCAGGGGGGTTGAGAGGCTGTGAGTTTGGCAGGTCGCCGGTCCGCTTCCCCCGCGGCCGTTACCGGAAGGGGGCGCTCAGCCTGGCAGGGCCGCCAGCAGCTGCTCGCCCATGGCCTGGCAGCCCACCCGGGTGCAGCCCTCTCCCATCAGCAGGTCGCCGGTGCGGTAGCCGGCGGCCAGCACGCCATCGACGGCGGCCTCCAGATCGGCGGCGGCGGCCTCCTGCTGCAGGCCCACCCGCAGCAGCATGGCGGCCGACAGCACCATGGCGATCGGGTTGGCCTTGTCCTGGCCGGCGATGTCGGGGGCGGAGCCGTGCACCGGCTCGAACAGGCCCGGGCCCTCGGAACCGAGGGAGGCCGAGGGGAGCATGCCGATCGAGCCGGTGAGCATGGCGGCCTCATCCGAGAGGATGTCGCCGAAGAGGTTGCCGGTGAGCAGCACGTCGAACTGGCGCGGCTCGCGCACCAGCTGCATGGCGGCGTTGTCGACGTACATGTGGCTGAGTTCGACCTCGGGGAACTCGGCGTGGATCGCCTCCACCCGGTCGCGCCACAGCTGGCTGACATCGAGCACGTTGGCCTTGTCGACCGAGCAGAGCCGGCCACGGCGGGCCGCCGCCAGGCGGAAGCCCACCCGGGCGATCCGGTCCACCTCGTGGTCGCTGTAGACCATGGTGTTGAAGGCCCGCACGCCGCCATCCACCGCGATGCGCCCCTTGGGGGTGCCGAAGTAGATGCCGCCGATGAGTTCGCGAACCACCAGCAGATCCACCCCGTCGATCACCTCGGGGCGCAGGCTGCTGGCGCCGGCCAGGGCCGGGATGATCTTCACGGGCCGCAGGTTGGCGAACAGCCCCAGACCGGAGCGCAGGGCCAGCAGGCCGCTCTCGGGGCGCTGCTCCCGGGGCAGGGCATCGAAACGGGGGGCACCGATGGCGGCGAGCAGCACCGCATCGGAGGCCCGGCAGGCGGCCAGGGTGCTCTCCGGCAGGGGCTCGCCGGTGGCGTCGATGGCGGCGCCGCCGACGGGCTGCGGATCGAACTCAAGGCTGAAGCGGTGGCGGGCGCTCACCGCCTCCAGCAGGGTGCGGGCCACCGCGGTGATCTCCGGACCGATGCCGTCCCCCGCGAGCAGGGTGATCCTGTAGCTGGTCATCGCGAGGGGGGGCCGCTCAGCAGGCGAGGCTACTTCTGCAGCTGCCGCAGGGTGCGGGCCATCTCGGGCAGCTTGTTGAAGACGGCGGAGCAGCGCAGCCAGAGCCGGTTGGGGATGGCGGGGTAGCCGCTCACCACCTCGCCGGCGGCGATCTCACCGTGGATGCCGGACTTCGAGGAGGCGATGGCCCGGTCGCCGATCACGGCCCGGTTGGCGACGCCCACCTGGCCGGCGAGGATCACACCGTTACCGAGCACGGCGCCGCCGGCGATGCCCACCTGGGCGGCCAGGGCACAGCCCTTTCCGGTGACGACGCCATGGCCGACGTGGACAAGGTTGTCGATCTTGGTGCCGGCGCCGATGCGGGTCTCGCCGACGGACGGGCGGTCGATGGTGGAGCCGCAGCCCACTTCGACGCCGTCTTCGAGCACCACCCGGCCGGTCTGGGGCATCTTCACCCACCCGGTGGCTGTGGGCACGAAGCCGAAGCCCTCGGCGCCGATCACCGCCTGCGACTGGATGACGCACCCCGCCCCGAGACGGCTGCCGGGGTGGAGCACGGCGTTGGCGTGGATCTCGCAGCCCTCACCGAGCTGCACGTCCTCGTAAAGCACGACGCCGGCATGGAGCACGCAGCCGGCGGCCACGACAGAGCCGGCACCGATCACCCCATGGGCGCCGACATGGACATCGGCGGCAACGGCCGCGCGGGGGTCAATCACGGCGCTGGGGTGGATCCCCGGGGGCTTCGGGGTGGGGGGATGCAGGGCGGCGAGCGCCTGGGCGAAGCCGAGACGGGGATCCTTGAGGGCCACCCAGGCCAGGCCGCGCTCGCTGGCCAGCTGCTGGATTTCTTCGTCGAGGGGCAGCAGCAGGGCGGCGGCGCCGCTGGCGGAGAGGGCAGCCCCCAGGGCATTGCCGGGTTCGAGGAAGGCCAGCTGGCCGGGGCCGGCGCGATCCAGCGCTTCGGCGCCCGTGATCTCCGGATCCCCCGCCAGGTGCCGCGGGCTGCCGTCCTGCACGGCGCCGATCCGGGTGAGCAGGCTGCTGAAGCGCATTCCCCAGGGGGCGGACGGCCCGGATCGTAGGCCCCACACCCACCGGCGGAGGCCGGATCAGGCGGCCGGGTCGAGCAGCTCCTGCAGGGGCACGAAGCGGTAGCCGCGGCGGCGCAGCTCGGGAACGACGCGGCGCAGGGTCTCGAGGGTGCGGCCACTCAGGGCCGGGGTGTCGTGCAGCACCAGGATCCCGCCGGGGTGGGCATTGAGGCGTACGAACAGCCGCACGAACCACAGGGGTGGCCGCCGGATGTCCCACGGAAAGATCGAACCCAGCACCAGGCGGTAGCGCCGGGCCGCGAGGGCATCGAGCATGGCCCGGTGAAACCAGCCCTGGCCGGGGCGGAACCAGCGCCAGCGCAGGCTGGCGGGGGCAGCGGCCCGGGCGATAGTCCGCTCGGTGTCGACCAGTTGCTGCTGGAACACCGCTGGCGGAAGGCCGGCGGAGGGTTCGTCGCACCAGAGGTGGTTGCCGAGGTCGTGGCCCTGCTGCAGGGCACGGCGGGCGAAGCGGTGGTCGCGCTCGAGGTGAGTGCCGATCAGGAAGAAGGTGGCCGGCACTTTGAGCTCCCGCAGCAGGGCCAGCAGGGCCTCCGATCCCGGACTTGGGCCATCGTCGATGGTGAGGGCCAGCCGTTTCTGCAGGCCCGGGCCGCAGAAGACCACCTGCGGACACAACGGCACCAGCAGCAGGCGAATCAGCAGCGAGGGCAGCAGCACCACCAGCACCAGCAGATCAAGCACCACCACCAGGGCCAGAACGGACAGGAGCAGGGTCATGGGCGGGAGCGGCCTCAAGAACGATGACACCGGCGGCGGGCCGTGGCCCGGTGGCTTCCGGGCTGGCTAGTGCGGGGGTCGGTTCCCTTCTTGTGCGCCACCATGACCGCCCCGAAGAAAGCCGCCGCCGCCGGCAGCGCCACCGCCCCGATCGCGCGGGGGCAGGCCCGCACGGTGATCTACTGCCACGGGATCTCCAACATGCCCCCCGAAGGGGTGCTGCGCTCGGAGTGGGACCGGGCCCTCTTCGGCGCCGACCAGGGGGAGCGCACCCGCATGGCCTACTGGGTGGACCGGGAGCGCTACCCGGAGACGGCCGGCCTCTCCACCCGGGCCCTGGGCGAAGACCGGGCCACGCTGCAACCGGAGGCGCAGGGGTTGCTGGCCGCGTCGATCCAGGACAGCGACGCGCCGGCGGAGTCGCAGGCCTTCGTGGACGCCCTGACGGCGCAGCTGGAGGCGGCCGCCCAGACGGCGGCCCAGCGGGGGGCACCGATGGGGGGGCCGGCGACGCTCTCGGTGGAGGCCAAGGGGCTATGGAGCCCGGTGACGGCGATGTTCACCCAGGCGTTCCTGGCGGATGTGAACGATTTCCTGTTCAACAAGACGAAGCGGGAACGGATGGTGCAAACGGTGAAGGACCGGATCAGCACCGGCGGGGGCCCTTTCGTGGTGGTCGGCCACAGCCAGGGGAGCATGGTGACCTACCAGGCGCTGATGGAACTGGGGGCCACCGTGGAGGTGGATCTGTACGTCACGATCGGCTCGCCGCTGGGGCTGCCCCAGGTGACCGACGTGCTGCAGCAATGGCACGGCAAGAAACTGCCGATCCCGGCCGGTGTGAAGCGCTGGGTGAACATCGCCCAGGACGGCGACATCGTCTGCCTCGACCAGAGCCTGGCCGACGAATACAGCGCCGCCGGCAAGCCGAAGATCGTCGATGAACGGGTGATGGGGGTGGTGTGGCCACCGAGCAAGGCCCATTCCGCCAGCCGCTATCTGTCGCGCCAGTCGACCCAGGAGACGGTGATGACGGCGCTGGACCGCTCCCGCTTCCAGCCGGTGAGCCCGATGACGGTGGCCCGCAGCCTGGCCGATGCCCTGGATGTGGAGGCCACCGCCCGGGTGCCGGTGCTGATCGAGCTGGCGGATCGCTCCGCGGGGGCAGGCGAGGGTGGCGATTCGCTGCAGCAGGCGCGGGAGGCGGTGGTGGCGTGGATCCAGGCGCATGTGCTGCAGGGTCCGATCACCGCCGAGACCGTGTACCTGGAGGACCAGCTGGATCGCTACGTGGCGGTGAACCTGACCCGCGCCGAAGTGGAGACGCTGGCGGGGGCGATGAGCAGCCAGTACGGCGCCCAGTCACCGGCGGTGTACCGGATGTTCAGCAACAGCCGCAAGAAGGCGCTGATGTTCGATTCGATCCACACGGTGCAGGCCCGCACCGCCCAGCTGGGCTACAACGCCTGCGGCCAGGGCATCACCTGGGCCGTGCTGGACACCGGCATCGACCGGCAGCACCCCCACTTCCACAACCCGGCCTTCGCCCCGGACGGAACGATCGCTGCGGAGTGGGACTGCACGGAGCGGGGGCCGGTGAAGAAGGGCAGCGGCAACGATGCCAACGGCCACGGCACCCATGTGGCGGGGATCATCGCCGGCGGGCTGCTGTCGGTAGGCGGCGAAGCTGGCCCCGACCTGCTGGCGATGGCCCCCCGGGCGCGGATCGTCAGCTACAAGGTGCTGGCCGACAACGGCGGCGGCTACGACGCCTGGATCATCAAGGCGATCGACCATATCTGGAAGCAGAACCAGGAGGGACGGCGCCTGGCGATCCAGGGGGTGAACCTGAGCCTGGGGGGTCCGTTCGATCCGGCCAGCTTCGGCTGCGGCGATTCACCCCTGTGCGCCTCCCTGCTGCGACTGGTGCGACAGGGGGTCCTGGTGGTGCTGGCGGCAGGTAACGAGGGCAGCGGCGACATCGTGGTGGACGGCTTCAGCGCCACCCGCTCGTTTGATCTGTCGATCGGCGATCCGGCCAACCTGGATGAGGCGATTGCCGTGGGGTCGGTGCACCCGACGCTGCCGCACCGCTACGGCACCTCCTACTTCTCCTCGCGGGGCCCCACCGCCGATGGCCGCCTCAAGCCCGACGTGGTGGGCCCGGGGGAGCGGATCCTCTCGTGCCGCAGCAGCAGCGACCCTAAGCGGACCCCCAGCCGCGACAAGGGCAAGAGCCTCGATGAGCTCTATGTGGCCCTCTCCGGCACCAGTATGGCGGCGCCCCACATCTCCGGGCTGCTGGCCGCCTTCCTGTCGGTGCGGACCGAATTCATCGGCTATCCCGATCGGGTGAAGCGGATCCTGCTCGAGCACTGCACCGACCTGCAACGGGACCGTTACCACCAGGGGGCTGGCCTGCCGAATCTGTCGAAGATGTTGTTGGAGACGTGAGCAGGAGATTCGGGGAGCTACTGAGATCTCCCTGCTCGCTGCGGGAACCCTGACACTGGCAATCAAACCTCGATCGCCGGCATCCCACCCTCGGTGTGCTGCTGACCCCAGAGCGCCAGGCAGTGCCGATTCGAGCTGCTGGTGATGTCATTGGTCAGCATGGAGTTCAGCCTGGCTGGGATCGCCTGAAAGCTGTGAAATCCAGGCCGCACTGAACGCCATCCCTGCGAGGGAAAGCCGCACACAATAGCTTAAGCGGCTTCTGCACACGCTCTTATGCCTGGCCATGGCCTGCTTCATCGCCCCTCAAGGTGCATGGGGCTTCGCTGCACGAGACTGTGTCAAAATCACACCCATTCAAAAGCATCGGAGCCGTGAATGCTTGCCCCCCCCGCCCCAGCCGATGAACAGGAGCGCCTTTCCCAGCTCAGGTCACTAGGCATCCTGGACACTCCACCGGAGGAGCGTTTCGATCGCGTGACGCGCATGGCTCGCCGCATCTTCGACGTGCCGATCGCCCTGGTGTCACTGGTTGATGAAAATCGGCAATGGTTCAAGGCCTGCTTCGGCCTCGAAGTTCGTGAAACCGAGCGGCGGATCTCCTTCTGTGGGCACACGATTCTGAACAAGGAGGCGCTTGTCATCGAGGACACATGGAAGGATGTCCGTTTCGCGGACAACCCACTGGTGACAGGAGCGCCGAATATCCGCTTTTATGCGGGTCACCCCTTGCATACCCTCGGCGGCCAGGCGGTGGGAACGCTGTGCATCATCGATCGTGAGCCCCGCAGGTTCGATCAGGACGACCTTGCGATGTTGTCGGACATGGCCGGGCTGGTGGAGCGAGAGATCATGGCCGTCCAACTGGCCATTTGTGACGAGCTGACACGAATCTCGAATCGCTGCGGATTCTTGACACTGGGCAAGTACAGCCTGGACCTATGCAGGCGGCAACTCTTCCCAGCCATGATGATCTTCTTCGATCTGGACAGGTTCAAGTCCATCAACGATAACTACGGTCACGCAGAGGGCGATCGTGCGTTGAAGCTCTTTGCGGAGCAGATGAGAGAGTCGTTCCGCACGTCGGATCTTTTTGCTCGGCTAGGAGGCGACGAATTCGTCGCCTTGCTGACCAATATGAATCTCGATGCAATCCATGCTCTCATCTCACGATTTGACGCCGCACTTCAGGAACGTTGCACCAGTCTCGGCCTGCCTTATTCCATAGACTTCTCCTATGGCACAGTGGCCTTTGAACCGTTCAAGCATTCCTGTGTCGAAGACATGCTGATGGACGCCGATCGTGCCATGTACACAGACAAGTTCTCGAAGCCGCGTTGTTCCGCAGGTGTCCCTTCGGGCGGCTGAGTGACGAACCGTTCGAGGAGCAGGACCTCCCGGAACGGGGTGGGCCGGAAACCTCGCCGGCAGCCAAGGATCCCTGCTCGGCCCGGCTCTCGCCTTGCAGCAGCCCGTCAAGACCACAGAGCCTGGAGATCGGACCTCCGCGCCATGGGATGGCCCCTCGATGCGGTGGACCCCTACCGCCGCTGGATGGTCGGCGCGTCCATGACGGCCGTCGTCCCCGAAACCACGGTGAAACCGGACGCCGTTCCGCGGCTCTTGGATCGCTCAGGAACGGAAGGCAGCCGCTAGTGGGATCTCAACCGGCCTCCGTTTCCACCGAGGCCATGGCGGGGCGTCCGGCCAGCACCCGCCGCAACCGCTCGCGGAACCATTGCAGGGGGTGGCCCATGTCGGCGTCCTCGAGCAGGCCGCGCTGGCGCAGGCAATCCTCGTAGCTGCGCAGCACGTCGCTGCGGCGGGCCACCTCACGGGCGACGGTGTCGGCGAATTCGGGCCGTGAGGCCAGCAGGGCGCGGAAGCTGCCACTGGGAACGACGAATAGCGTCGTGTCCTCGGCCGCCACCATCGTGGTGGGGTAGGGCACCTGCAGCAGCAGCGGCAGTTCGCCGAAGAACTCCCCGGCCGTGAAGGTGAACAGCTTGCGGCTCACCCGGTCGGTTTCGTGGATCGCATCCACCGCGCCGCTCAGCACCAGGTGGAAGGAGCGGCCTTCCTCCCCCTGCCGCACCAGCACCGTGCCGGCGGGCACCAGACGGCGGGCGCCGCTGCCCACCAGTTCCCGCAGGCGCCGATCGTCCATGCTGCTGTAGCAGGGATGGTCGGGCAGGGACGTCCGCAGGGGGCGCCAGTCCGGGCCGGCTCCGTCCTCTTCCCCGGCGCGACGGGAGGAGAGCAGCTGGATCTGCTGGCGGGACCCGGCCAGTTCGATGCGGCGCTCGCGCAGGCCCTGCTCGATCGCGTAATTCAGCGAGCTGCGCAGGCTGAGGCTGGCGTGGATCGCCGAGGTCCAGGCCCATAGCTCGAACGCCATCCCCTGGCCCTGGAGCCCGTGCAGCAGCACCTTCGGCGGCGGATCGGCCAGCACCGTCGGTTCGGCCAGGGCCGCCTCCAACAGCACCTCGGTCACGGCCAGGGGGTCACTGCCGTGGGCCACCGTCACCTCCACATCCACCCGGCCATCGGAGCTCAGGTAGCTGAGGTTCTTCACCGGCGCATTGGTGATGGCCGAATTGGGCACCACGATCTCGGCGCCCTGGAAGGTGCGGATCACGGTGGAGCGGATCGAGATCTCACGGATGAAGCCGCTGGTGTCGCCGAACTCGATCTGATCACCCACCTTCAGCTTCCCCTCCATCAGAAGGGTGAGGCCACTGGTGAGGTTGCGGGTGAGCTCCTGCAGGCCGAAGCCGATCCCCACCCCCAGGGCCCCGAAGATCACGGCGAGGGCGCCGATGTCGAGCCCCATCCCCTGGGCCACCACCACATAGCCCAGCGCCGCCAGCCCCATCGAGAAGAGGGTGGCCACCGCCTCGCGCCGCCCCTCGGGCAGGGAGAACCAGCGCAGCACCCGTCCGGCCAGCAACCGCTTCAGCCAGCGCGCCGCCAGGCTCACAGCCAGCAGCAGCAGCAGCACCTCCACGACCCAGAGCAGGGAGAAGCTCTGGCGACCCAGCGGCAGCAGCGGGGCGGTGAACAGCTTCTGAAGGCGCTCGAGATCCACCCGTTGTGCTCCGCCGTTGCTCCCTTCTAGCCCGGAGAGACCGCACCCGCTGCTCACCCAAACTGGTCAGAAGGCGCGGATGATTTAGGGCCATGGCATCAGCTCTGCCCTCCATGGGTGTGCTCGGGCCCGCCGCCGTGGGGACCCTGCTGGCGGTGTTTGCCGACGCCTTCGAGGATCCCGAGAGATACCTCAAGCGACAGCCTTCGGATCCTTGCCTGCACGATCTGCTGAGCAGTGAGATGTTCCTGGCGATCGTCTCCGTGGCCGGGACGCGGGTGGTGGCTGGACTGACGGGCTACGTGCTGCCGAAGTTCGAGCAGGCCCACCGCGACGACGGGCCCGCCATCGCCCTGTCCTCAAGGCCGGGTGTCAGGGAGGATGGGCTCCACGTCGACATCGCCCCAGCCGGAGCGGGTCCATGAAACTGATGGTGGTGGGCGCCAGCCGCGGACTTGGCCGTGCCTTTGTCGAGGGTCTGGGCAGCGCCGGCGACACGGTGATCGGCGTCTCGCGGCGACGGCCCGATGGCTTGAGGCTGCCGGCGGGCATCGAGCTCACCTGGATCGAAGCCGATCTGGCGGAGCCGCTGCCGGCGGCCCGGTGGATCGAGTAGCAGGCTCCCGCCCAGCTGGATGTGCTGATCTACAACGTCGGCGTCTGGGAAGCGAACGCCTTCAGCGAGGCCTACAGCTTCCTGGAGGATCCCGACGAGAGCATCGCCACCATGGTGGCCATCAACATCACCGGTGCCCTGATGCTGCTCCGGCGGCTGATTCCGAGGCTGCTCGACTCCCCCCGGCCCCAGCTGATCCTCACCGGGTCCACCTCCGGCCTGCGCCGGAGCGGACAGCCGGAGGTGACCTTCGGCGCCTCGAAGTTCGCCCTCGCCGGCATCGCCGATGCCCTGCGGGAGAGCTTCCGGGACCAGCGGCTGGCGGTGACCTGCCTGCAGCTGGGCTACCTGAACACCGACGACGGCCTGGAGGTGGCGCCCGAGGCGGCCGCCCGGCGCGGTGGGGGCCAGCAGATTCCGCTGCACGATGTGATCCGGATCGTCTCGGCCCTGCTGCAGCTCTCGCCGGCGTCCTTCGTGCGCGAGCTGGTGCTGACCGCCATCGGCGACGAACGCTTCTGACGTTCGAAGCGCCCCTACGGTGCCGCCACCCCACCGCCGGCACCGAAGCCATGCACACCCTGGGCCCGGGACCTTGGCTGTCCGGCCTGCTGCTGCTGCAGACCACCCTGCTGGCGGGCACGCTGGCGCCGGGCGGGCCGGCGCTGGCCCAGGCGGCCGATCCGGCGGCGGGCCTGGTGCTGCAGCCGGCCACCTACCCCAGCGTGCTCGGCCAACCACCGGCCCCCGGCAGCCGCCCGGAGCCGGACGATCTGGCCATCCCGCGCTGGAACCAGCGCAGCCGCATGCCGGCAGGGATCGTGCACAGCTGGCGCTTCCTGAACCGCAATCTCAGCGTCTTCGATGCCGCCGTGGGCGCCGACCTGGCCCGCACCTCCCCCCTCCTCCACGCAGGACTGCCGGCCTTCCTCGAGCGGGCCGATGGGCTCAAGGATCCGCTCACGGATGCGGTGGCCCGGCCACGCCCCGTCCTGAGCCAACCGGATCTGAAGCCCTGCCTGCCTCTGGAGAGCTCCTGGTCGTTCCCCAGCGGCCACGCCACCTGGTTTGCCACCGCGTCCCTGCTGCTGGTCGACCTGCTGCCGGAGCGGCGGGAGCGGCTGCTGCCGGTGGGTCTCCAGGGGGGCTACGTGCGTGCCTACGGCGCCATGCACCACCCCAGTGATGGGCTGGCGGGCCGGCCCCTGCTGGCGGATTGATCGCGTTCAGGGCCACGGTTCGCGGCGCCCAGCTCAACGGACTGGGGCTGCTGCTCACCCCGCTGGTGCTGCTGCACCGCTCCGTGCAGGGCTGGCCCTGGCCCTTGAGCGGATGATCTGGCGGGAGCTGATCGAGGACGAGGTCCCCGCCAACCCGCTCGTCAGCCTGCTGGCCTTCCTGCTGTTCTCCGGCCTTTGCCTGCTGGTCAGCCTCCAGGGGGGCGTGGGCTACGTGATCGGCCTGCTGCTGTTCCTGCTGCCGATGGAGTGGCTGATGGCCCGGCTGGGCTACGGCGCGCCGCTGCAGCGGCGGGTGCAGCTGCAGAGCTGGGGCGACCGCCTCCGCCTGTTCGCGGACATGCCGGAGGGCAGCGAACGCCTGGAGCTGGGGCGGGCCGCCGTCACGGCCGTGCTGATCCGCCAGGCCAGCGTCCTGCTGGCGCCGCTGGGGGAGCGGTCCCTGGGCTGGGATCTGGTTCTGGCTGTGGCCGATCCCGTTGGGGAGCACCTGCTGGCCCGTGCCGCCGGCTTCTCCGGCGCCTGGCAGCGGGGCCACGCCCTGGCCGCCGATCTGGGGGTGCCCCTGCGCCTGGCCGGCGACCTGGACACCAGGCAGCTCGTCGGGTCCCGGCCGGGCGGGCCGCAGCCGGACAATGTCTGGAGGCTGGAGACCGGGGCCGCCAGCACGCGGCTGATCCGCAGCCGCCGCGGCGTGGGCGCGGCCCAGTGGTGGCGCTCCTTCGCCGAGCAGGGCAGGGATCTGCTGTTCGTCGCCGTGCTCAACACCGTGATGGTGAAGTACGGCGGCTTTCTGGTCTGGATGTTCGGGCCGCGCCTGGGCCTGAGCGCACCCACCACCCTGGTGCTGGATCTCTCCCTCCCGGGCCTGCTGTCGCTGGGCCTGCCGGAGTGGACCGTGATCCAGACCCTGCTGGTGATCGCCGCCCTCGGTGCCGCCGGCATCGGCAGCTACAGGCAATGGAGTCCCCAGGAGCTCTCCGTGGCGGACGACCAGATCCACCTCCGCCGCCCGGGCCAGCCCAGCCGCCAGCTGCCGTTGCGGATGATCACCGCCGTGCTGCGGCTGCCGGGTCCGGACCCCCGGGCCATTCTCTGGAGCGAACGCCGGCCGCCGATCGTGGTGGACGGCCTTTCCGGCGAGCGGGAGGCGGCCGAGCTGCTGGAGAAGCTGGAGGCCGTCCTCGATCAATCGCGTGGATGACGGCTGGTGAGCACCAGCTGGTCGCGGTGCACCACCGCATCCCCCACCGGCCCCAGCCGGCGGCGCACCTCCTCGCTGCTGAGGCCCTTGATCCGGCGCAGTTCTTCGCTGCTCAGGGTGCTCAGGCCCCGCCCCAGTTCGCGGCCATCACTGGCCAGCACCCGCACCGCCTCGCGCCTGGAGAAGTGACCCTCCACCTCACGGATGCCCACCGCCAGCAGGGAGGCGCCCTGCTGCAGAAGGGCGCGCTCGGCGCCCGCATCCACCCGCACGCTGCCCTTCACCAGCAGGGCATGGGCCAGCCAGCTCTTGCGGTCGGCCAGGGGGGTGGCGCTGGGCTGGAACACGGTGCCCACCTTCTCGCCGGCGAACAGGGCCTCAAGCACCGCCGGATCACGCCCATCGGCCAGCCGCACCCGGATGCCGCTGGAGGTGGCGATGCGGGCCGCCGCCAGCTTGGTGGTCATGCCGCCCGTGCCCCACTGCCCGCCCCCCTCGGCCACATGGCTGAGGCGCTCCAGCTCCGCCAGGTCGCGCACCTCCTCGATCGGGCTGGCCTCGGCATCGGTGCGGGGGTTGCCGGAATAAAGCCGGTCCACATCGGTGAGCAGCACCAGCTCATCGGCGCCGATCGCCACCGCCACCAGGGCCGACAGGGTGTCATTGTCGCCGAAGCGCAGCTCATCGGTGGCCAGGGTGTCGTTCTCGTTCACCACCGGCAGCACCCCCCACGCCAGCAGCTGCTCCAGGGTGCGGCAGGCATTCTGGTAGCGGCGCCTTGAGGCCAGATCGCTGCGGGTGAGCAGCACCTGGGCCACCGCCATCCCCCGGACGGCGAAGGCCTCCTGGTACAGGCCCATCAGCCGGCCCTGGCCGACGGCGGCAGCCGCCTGCAGGGCCACCACCTCGGTGGGGCGCCGGCTGAAGCGAAGCGCCTCGCAGCCCAGTCCCACGGCCCCGCTGGTCACCAGGGCCAGCTGGTCCCCCTGGCGCTGCTGGCGGCCGAAACTGGCGGCCAGATCGGCGATCACCGCCGCGGTGGAGCGCTCGGGACTGCCCCGCAGCAGGCTGGTGCCCAACTTGATCACCCGCCGCCGTCCAGGGCCGGCGCCCGCCGCCGGGCCGGAGGTTGGCGTTGTGCCGGACGTCGCCATCAGCCCGGAACCGAGCCCACCCAGCGGGCCATGCGCAGCTCCAGGTTCTGCAGCCGGTCCTGGCGGCAGGGTTCGCCGTCGGGATCAATCGGCTTCACCAGCACCGTGAACAGGCCCATGCGGTTGCCCACCAGCACGTCGGTGAACAGCCGGTCGCCCACCAGGGCCACCTGGGCCGGGGGCAGGGCGAGGTCCTGCAGCACCTTGCGCAGGGCGGCGCGGCGCGGCTTGCCCGCCGAGGTGGTGTAAGGAAGCCCCATCGTGTCCGCCACCGCACCGATGCGGCGGCGGGAGGGGTTGTTGCTGAGCAGGTGCAGGGGCATCCGCTCACGGGCATGGCGCAGCCACACCTCGGCCTGCAGGGGCATGGTGGCCTGGCGGCGGGGCAGCAGGGTGCGGTCAACGTCGAGGACCAGGGCGCGGATGCCACGGTCGACCAGCTCCTGCAGGGGCAGGTGCGCCAGGGAGGTCCCCGGAAACCAGTCGGGCGTAAGCAGGTCGCGCAGCATCAGTCGTCGCTCTCCCGTTCGTCGAGCTCGGCCTCGATGCGGGGCTGGACCCGCTCGAACTCCTCGCCCTCCACCATCACCGCGTCGGCGCCGTCCATGCGGGCCACCACGAAGAAGGGATCCAGGGGAATGTAGAGGCCGTACTCCTCATCGCCGGCCATGAAGCTCACGAGCAGCTCATAGGTCTCGCTGTCATCATCGCCTTCCTCGTCCTCGAGATCGTCGGGATCGGGCTCCTCCAGCTCACCGCTGACGGTGAGGGTGACGGCGGAGCGCACCAGGGTGAGGTCGTGCTCCTGCAGCACCACATCCGCCACCGACAGCACCGGTTCGGTGGCATCGAGGGTCTCGATCAGTTCGGGGTCGTCGTCCTCCCGCAGCCGGAACAGGCACACCGGGGTGTCCACCGGCGTCAGCAGGGCGTAGTCGTGGCCGTCCAGGGGGATCAGCTGCTCCAGGAAGCACAGCAGCTGGCGGCCGCTGCCGTCACGCACCTGCACGGTGGGCACATCACCGGAGCCCGTCATCGCAGGGGGGTCGGAGGCCATCAAGAGGAAGCGGGTCTCCTCAGAATGAATGAGCACCGGCCCGACTGCCCACGGCGATGGCCGCCGGGTCGACCGGATCTGGGCTGAACAGGGCGGGATCCAGGGCCTCGGGCCCCTCCCTCAGCCACTGCTCCAGCAGCAGCGCCGCGGCTGCGCTGTCGAGCCGACCGCTGCGGTCGCCGTGAAGCCCGAAGCGCTCGCCGGCCGCCCAGCTGCTGGCGTGCTCATCCACCCAGGCCAGGGGCAGGGGCTGGCCAAGGGCCGTCAGGGCCCGGGCCAGCCGCAGGCCATAGCGGCGGCAGTGGACCCCCTGGGGGGTGGGCCGCTGGCCGGCATCAAGGGGCAGGCCCACCACCAGCGCCTCCACCCGCCGCTGGCGCACCAGCTCCAGCAGCCGCCCCAGGTCGGCCTGGAACTCCCCCCGGGCCAGGGCGGGCAGGGGCGTCACCGTGACGCCCAGGGGATCACAGCCGGCCAGGCCGATGCGACGGCGGCCCACATCCAGGGCCAGCACCGACCGCGGCCGGGGCGGCGCCATTCAGCGCAGAACGAGGGGGGCGGTGGGCAGGCTGCCGAGGGGGCCGGTGGGGGTGGGCATGGGCCGCCGCCGCGGCTGTAGTTGCTCCAGCACCGCCTCGATGCGCCGCGCCGCCCGCTTGGCCGGCTGGCCCTCCTGGCGGCGCCAGACGCTGCGGGCCATCAGCACCTCCTCGCCGTGGGCCTCGGCCCCGAGGTCCTGCAGCCAGCGCTGGCGTTCTTCGTCGCTCACCTCGCAACGCAGCCAGAGGCTGCCGCCCCCCTGACCGATGCGGTGCAGCAACAACTCGGCCGCGTTCCCAAGCAGATGGCCCCAGCCGGGGTGGACGCTCAGCTCCACAGCCTGGCCGCCGCCAGGATGCTCATCGAGCCAGCGCACGCCGGCCACCGCTTCGTTGCGGACGCCATCCACCAGCATCCAGCCATGGCTGCGGCTCTGGTCGAGCAGGTCCTCGATGCGGCGGTCCTGCAGCTGGCGCAGGTGGGCCGGGCAGGTGGCCTGCTCCAGGTGCCAGAGCAGCGGCGCGGTGCGGCGGTTGAGCGGGCGCAGCTGCAGATCGGCCGGAGCGGCAGGGACGGGCCGGTCGGCCGGGAGCTGCCAACGCCAGAGGCGATCGGTGCGCTGGGGCTGGAAGCCCTGCTCCCGCAACGTGGCCAGCCGGGGAGTGTCGAGGCTGGAGGCGGTGGCGATCCAGCTGGCGGCGCCCTTCACCCGGCCGATGGCCTGGCGCAGCAGATCCCCAGCCATGGGCGCCCCCTCCGTGGCGGCCAGGGCCAGGCGCAGGTGCTGCACCTGCCAGCAGGTGCCGCTGCGGTTGAGGCGGCGGCAGACGATCAGGCCCAAGGCCTGCTGGCGGGTGAGCCCCTGGCGCTGCAGGGCCACCAGCACCTGGGCGGCCATCGGGCGGCGGCTGGTCACCGCCGTCAGCAGCTGCTCCGGCAGGGCGAGCAGCAGCGAGCGCTGCAGCAGCGGCTGCAGCGGCAGGAAGGCGGGGTCATCGAGCAGGGGGAGGTGCCAACCCTGCAGCGGTTCCACCGTCCAGGTGGGGGAGGTTCTGCCCTGGGCAGGCACTGGCACGGCAGGCACTGGCACGGCAGACGACGGTGGGGAAGGGGGCGTGGGCGAATCGGAACCGACGCGGCGGGTGCTGGCGGCGTCATCGAAGAATTCTACGTGGGACGCACCAGCACCAGAGGCGTGCGCTCGTTGGCATTGCCGGCGGGGTTGGGCCGCAGGGCCCGCATCAGCAGGGCTTCATCGGTGCCGCCGCTGGCGGCCAGCACCTTCACACGCCCCAGGTCGTTGACGTCCACCACCGCCACCGCCACGCCGAGGGCCGCCGCCATCCGCTCGCACCAGGCCGCCGGCTGGTCCGGACCGAGCACGATCGTCTGGTCGTAGGGGGGCGTGGTGCCGGTGATGTCGTCGATCAGACGCGCCTGCTCGCCCGCCAGCCGATAGAACCAGCCCTTGCTGCCCACCAGCTTCAGGGCGGTGCCCACCACCCAGGCCCCGAGCACCCGGGCCGGGCCGGACACATCGATCAGGGTCTGGAGGCCGCAGGCCGTCGCCAGGGAGCTGGTGGGGTGGAACACCCGGCAGAGCAGGCGGGCCAGGAAGGAGGGCTCCACCGTCGAGGGGTGGTGGTAGCGGCCCTGGATCACCGCCAGGGGCGTTTCGCCGATGGTGAGCACATCACCCGGCTGCAGCAGCCCTGAGGTGTAGCGCTGCAGCACCTCCAGCGGATCGTCGAGCACCCCGAGCAGGTGGGTGCGCACCGGCAGCACCCGGCAGCGCTCCCCCTCGCGCCAGCCCGGGGCGGATGGGTCGCCCGGTTCCGGCTTCTGCAGCGGCAGCAGGATGCCCTGGCGCCGCTGCAGCCGGCCGAAGGGGCCGTAGTTCACCCAGTGGATGTCCATCCAGAGGGTGTCGAGCACGCTCTCCAGATCCAGCCCGCCGGGTGCCGTCAGGTTGAGGCGGATGTGGGCGGCGGTCGTCTTGCGGCCCTTGATGATGTAGGCGGCCCAGTAGCCATCGGGACGGGCCTCCTCGTCGGGGTGCAGCGGCGTGATGTGCAGCTCGTGGCGCACCTGGCTGACGTCACTGCGGCCCAGCAGGGTTGGCACCACCGTGATCTCGGGCACCATCACCTCCATGCGGGGGTGGGGGTTGCGGATGTGGACCTCGCCGGTGATCTCCAGGCCCTGGGCCCGACGCCGCACCTGGAAGGATCCCGGCAGCAGCTGCAGGGGCGAGGCGGGCCGGAGGCGATGGCGCAGTTCGAGCACCACCAGCCCAAGGCCGAGGAGCAGCAGCAGGACCAGCAGGCAGGAAACGGGGAACGGCAAGCCGATACGTCGGGGAATGTCCGGCCGGAGCGTAGATGCGCCCACGGACCTAGCTTCGGCCCCATGGAACCGGCAGGGCACTGGCATGCGCAAGACCTTCGTGCTCGACACCAACGTGTTGCTGCATGACCCCCAGGCCCTGAACCGGTTCGAGGACAACCAGGTGGTGATCCCGATCGAGGTGGTCGAGGAGATCGACCGCTTCAAGCGGGACCCCTCCGAGAAGGGCCGCAATGCACGCCAGGTGTCGCGCCTGCTCGACCAGCTGCGCGAGAAGGGCAACCTGGCCGAAGGCGTGCCCATCGACGACGTCAGCGGCGGCACCCTGAAGGTGGTGTTCTGCCGCAGCGAGACCCTGAGCCAGCTGCCCCCCGAGCTGAAGGCGGGCAACGGCGACAACAACATCCTGGCCGTGGCCCTGGAGCAGCGCCTGCAGGAGGTGGTGGGCAGCCAGCCGCCGGTGGTGCTCGTCACGAAGGACACCAACCTGCGCATCAAGGCCGATGCGGTGGGTCTGATCGCCCAGGACTACACCACCGACAAGGTGGACATGGCCGACCTCTACCCGGGCTTCTGCGAGCGCTGGGTCGACGCCGATCAGATGGACCGGGTGAAGACCGGTGATGGCCTGCCGGCGGACGCCATTCCGGAGCAGACGGTGGCCGTCTCGCCGCTGCAGGCGAACGAGGGGGTGACCCTCATCGATCTGGCCCAGCCCGCCCATACCCTGCTGGCCCGCTACAACGGCCGCACCGGCACCCTGCAGCCGCTGCAGAAGTCACCCAAGGCCAAGATGGGCCGCATCCAGCCCCGGAACCGGGAGCAGTCCTTCGCCCTCGATCTGCTGCTCGATCCGGCGGTGGCCCTGGTGACCCTGGTGGGCAAGGCCGGCACCGGCAAGACCCTGCTGGCCCTGGCGGCGGGTCTGCACCAGGTGGCCGACGATCACCTCTACGAACGGCTGCTCGTGACCCGGCCGGTGATCTCCCTGGGCAAGGAGATGGGCTTTCTGCCCGGGGACCTCGAGGAAAAGATGGCCCCCTGGATGCAACCGATCGTCGACAACCTCGACTTCCTGCTCGGGGGCGACGAAGGCCAGCCCGCACGCGGCGGCCACCGCCCGCCCCGCAGCAACTGGAGCGACCTCAAGGGCATGGGCCTGCTGGAAGTGGAGGCGATCAGCTACATCCGCGGCCGCTCGATCCCCCGCCAGTTCATGGTGGTGGACGAGGCCCAGAACCTCACCCCCCATGAGGTGAAGACGATCGTCACCCGGGTGGGGGAAGGCACCAAGATCGTCCTCACCGGCGACCCCTACCAGATCGACAATCCCTACGTGGATGCGGAGAGCAACGGGCTCACCTGGCTGGTGGAACGCTTCAAGGGCCAGCTGCTCTCCGGCCACATCACCCTGATGCGGGGCGAACGCTCCGAGCTTGCCGAACTGGCGGCGAACCTGCTGTGAATCTCGCGCCCAGAGTCAGCAACCAGAGTGATCCAGAGGAGGTGGCGCCGTTGGTGGCAATGCGCAACCGGGCGGGATGGGCCTAGCGGCCGCTGCCCGCATCTCAGCCAAGCCCCCCTCCAAGCAGCAGCGTCAGAGGTAGCAGGTGACGAGACCATTCTGGCCAACGATGAACAAGGCAGAACTGGTCCAACGGGATGCCACTGAAGAAAGACATCTCACCCCCGTTGCATCGCCACTCCAACTTCGACTAAAGAAAACAATTTGCCGAGTTCCGTCACAGGTGAATGCGTTACCGGAGCGAGGCTCCGTCCCCTCAGTAGGTATCCTGGAGATCATCCCGACAGCACAGTTTTTGGCGATTCCCAGTGATTCGCCGATGCTCGCGCCAGCCTCCGCAGAACTTCTGGCGCGAAGGTAGTTCGGCAACACCACTGCAGATATCGTTCCCACGATTGACACAACTACCATCAGCTCAAGAAGGGTAAAACCCGTTCTTACAGGAGCTGGCCATCCTCTAGCCTGCCGTTGGTACGAGGGAGGAAAGAATCGTCGACGTCGAAAGGGAGAGGAAGGGTTAGGCATGGATGCGATCAGAGCCCCAGAGGAGCAGCGGCACAGAAATTATGTTGAAAGATAAGCTATTGCAGGCTTTGTTGCGGGGATCATTCACTCATTCGACCTCTCCAGAAAGGGCGGCATTGATGTTTGATAACCACGTGGACAAACTACCCAATCAAATGGGCGTCTTCAAGCCCAGGCCCGGTTCAGCCCTTCGGCCAGGGACGTGCGGGACCCTCACACCATCTGCTCGGGCCTGACGAGGCGGTCGAACTCCTCCCCGCTGATCTCGCCCAGCACCAGGGCCGCCTCCCGCAGGCTGAGCCGGTGCTCGTGGGCATGGCGGGCGATGGCACAGGCCCGGTCGTAGCCGATCGCCGGTGTCAGGGCCGTCACCAACATCAGGCTGCGATCCCGCATGGCTTCGATGTGGGCCACATCGGCCTGCAGGCCCTCGATGCAGAGTTCCCGGAACGTGCCGCAGCTCCCCCCCAGCAGGTCGATGCTTTCCAGCAGGTTGTGGGCGATCAGGGGCTTGAACACATTCAGCTCAAAGTTCCCCTGGCTGGCCGCCATCTGGACGGCGGTGTTGTTGCCCATCACCTGCACGGCCACCATGGTGAGGCTCTCGCACTGGGTGGGGTTCACCTTGCCGGGCATGATGCTGGAGCCTGGTTCGTTCTCCGGCAGCACCAGTTCACCCAGGCCGCAGCGGGGCCCGCTCGCCAGCCAGCGGATGTCGTTGGCGATCTTCATCAGGCTGCCCGCCAGAACGGTGAGCGCCCCGTGGGCCGCCGCCAGGCCCTCCTGGCCCGCAAGGGCCTGGAACTTGTCGGGGGCACTGGTGAAGGGCAGGCCGATGCGCTCCGCCAGCCGGGAGGCCACCGCCTCACCGAAGCCCGCCGGCGCATTGAGCCCTGTGCCCACGGCCGTGCCGCCGATGGCCAGCTGCAGCACCTGGGGCAGGGTCGCCCGCAGGCCCGCCAGCCCCAGCTCCAGCTGGGAGGCGTAGCCGCCGAACTCCTGGCCCAGGCTCAGGGGCACCGCATCCTGCAGGTGGGTGCGACCGATCTTGATCAGGCCGGCGTAGGCCTCCGCCTTCTGGCGCAGGGCGGTAATCAGGGCCTCCAGGCTGGGGATCAGCCGCTGATGCAGCGCGATCGCCACCGCCATGTGCATGGCGGCTGGGAAGGTGTCGTTGCTCGACTGGCTGAGGTTGACGTGGTCGTTCGGGTGCACCGGCACCTTGCTGCCCAGCACGCCGCCGGCGGCGGCGATCGCCCGGTTGGCGATCACCTCATTGACGTTCATGTTGGTCTGGGTACCCGACCCGGTCTGCCAGACCCGCAGCGGGAACTCGCCATCGAGCCGGCCCTGGCTCACCTCCTCGGCGGCGGCCACGATCAGGCCTGCGAGCTGCGGGCTCAGCACCCCACGGGCCGCGTTCACCTCGGCGCAGGCGGCCTTGAGCTGGCCGAAGGCTTGCACCACCGCGATCGGCATCGGCGCGCCGAAGGGGAAGTTGCGCAGGGAACGCTGGGTCTGGGCGCCCCAGTAGTGCTCAGCCGGCACCTCCACCGGGCCGAGGCTATCGGTTTCGGTGCGGGTGGACGGCATCAGCGGGACGCCACCACTTCGCTGTTGAGTTCGTTGAAGCTCAAGGTGGCGCTGTTCCCCGAGCCCGGAGCCATCGGAATGCCGGTGGCGTCGCTCACGGCCGTGTTGATGGCATCGACGCTCACCTGACCGTGGCGATCGAAGACGACGCGGCCGGTGCTGTCGATCACCACCACCTGGGGAATCAGGCCGTCCCAGTAGTGGGCGGGATCGGCTGTGCCGCCATCGGGCCGGTTCTGGAGCGGATCGGTGACCAAGGGGATCAGGTCGACGGCATTGCCCCAGACTCGCTGCAGCTCCGACACCACCGGAGAGAACTGCTTGCTGACGCTGCTGTCGTCGAGGTAATAGACGAGCACCGCCACCCGATGCTCCTCGAGGGACTGGGCCAGGCTGCTGCGGGGCGGCACCAGGGAGCCGTTGCCGGCGTAAAGGGCGAAGATGTTGCCGTCGTAGCGGTCGTTCTCGAGGCTGGCCGCCGCCTCGCCCGGCGCCCAGAGCAGCCCCAGCACCACGGTCAGCAGCAGGGCCCAGAGGCCGGCGAGGGGCCGGGAGCGCGAACGGAGCAAGGGGAAGCGGGCAGGTGGGCTCATTGTGCCGTGGTACCCGACCACCTCAGCTGCGGTTGAGGCTGCGGCCCATGCCCTGGACGATGCCCCGACCCACCAGGCCGATCGCCCGGCCGAGCACCTGGGTCAGGAGGACAACCAGCAGATCGCCGAGGCGTTTGAGCAGGCTGCGGAGCTGGGGGCCCAGGGCATCCCGCGCCTCCAGGGCCAGGGTGACCGCCTGCTGCACCCAGCCCAGCTGGCGCAGCTCGGCATCGCGGGGCTCGGTGAGATCCACGCAGTCGATTGCGCCGTCGCCCAAACGGAACAGGGGGCGGCGGCTCTCGTAGAGGTGGATGGGGCGCTCGAACCAGCTTGTCCAGCGCTGCTGGGCATTGAGCTGGTTGCGCAGCCGTTCCAGGTTGCGGGTGGCGAGCAGTTCGGGGCGCAGCAGGTACCGGCGCAGTTCGGGCCAATCGGCGCAGGCCGCCAGCACCTCGGCGCTGATCAGCTCGGCGCTGCGCACCAGCCAGTTGCTGAGCAGCAGCTCCAGATACAGGACCGCCTGGGGCTCATCCGGCGCCACCAGACGGCCATCCACCAGAAGGGGGCGCGCCTGCAGCAGCGGGCTGAGCATGACGGCGGGATCGGGCAGCTCGAGATCGTCGGCGTCGAGGCTGCTGCGGTGCAGGAGGGTCTCGGCCACCGGGCAGAGCCGGCCCTCCATGGGCAGCTGCACGTAGGACCCGGCCATGGAGCGCAGGGCCTGCTGACGCAGCTCTGGCTGGAGTTCCTTCCAGAGCCGCTCCAGCTGCTCGCCGCGGGGATCGTCCTGGAGCAGGCGCTGGCGCAGCCGGTCGAACTGCTCCAGCAGCCCCAGCAGCAGGTCGCTGCGGCGGGAGGCATGGAGGCCGTCGAGGGCCAGCATCTGGCCGCTGTTGTTGCTGGGGTCGGCGGCGGCGGCCTCCGTGAGCCGGCCCCGCAGAGCCTCCCAGAGCCCTTCGGCGGTGCGTTGCCGCAGGGTGATCGCCACCCCGTGGGCCGGTGTGTCGGTCGAGCCGCTGTCCGGGGCGACGGGCGTGCTGGGCGCCCCGCCCTGGCCATCGAGGGTCTGGCCCCAGGCCAGACTGACGGGCCCCCAGAGCCAGAGCAGCAGGCGCCGGGCCAGCCGCAGCTCCCGCACCCGGCCCTGCAGGAGCAGCAACGGCAGCAGGTCGACCGGCGGCGGATCCAGCAGGCGCAGGCAGAGGCGGAGTTCGGCATCGATCTGCTGCAGGCCGCTCAGCAGCAGCCACTGGCCCAGGCCCATCGGCACCGAGGGGCCGGGCTCCTCGCCCCGTCGCGTCGCGGCAATGGCCAGCACCCGGCCGCCGGCCAGCAGGGTGGTAACCGCCTGCCGCAGGCTCTCGGCATCAGCCTGCTCGATCAGCCCCTGAGCCGGCAGCTGCAGCAGGAGATCGCTGCCGTAGGGGTGGGTCGCGGGCAGCAGCAGCAGCAGCGGCGCCGGGTGCCAGCGCTCCAGCAGCCGGCGGCTTTCGGCGTCGAGGGCCTGGGGTTCGGGCAGGCTGCCGAGGCACCAGAGGACGAGCTGGGGTGCCCCCTGGAGCTCCTCGGGGCCGACCACCCGGCAACCGCCCCAGCCGTCGGGATCCGCATCGGAATCGGCAGCCTCCAGCCAGCTGGTGAGGCCGGCGCGCTCGAGGGGGTCAGCGAACAGCAGCAGCTGGGGCACGGGCCGTGCTGGACGTCGTCCCACGTTGCCAGAGAAGGAATGGCCCGACCTTAACCAAGGCGCCGGGCTTTCTCCAGTGCCAACGCTTCAGGAGGGGCGGGGGCGACCCGAGAGATGCAGGGTGTACGACTCGATCGCAAAGCCCGTCTGCTCCTCGATCTGCCGGAGTAGATGGTCGGGGAGGAGAACGTCGAGGTCGTGAATGGCGCCGGACTGGGTGCAGGTCAGATGGCTGTGGGGATCGGCGCGGTAGCCATAGAGACGGCCACTGGCCCGCTCGATGCACTCGATCACCCCGGCCGATTGCAGCGCCTCGAGATTCTGATAGACGGAGGTGTGGCCGATGTGGCGTCCCTGGTTGTTGAGCTTGTCGAAGATGTCGCGGGCGGAGAGATGGCTCTTCTCGTCCCAGAGAAGATCCAGCACCATGCGCCGCTGGCGGCTCAGCCGCATGCCCAGCTCCCGGCAGCGCTGGTAGACCTCCTCCACATGGGACGGGGCCGTGGCCACCGCATGGCGATCACCGGCCTCGCCACGGCGGCCCGAGGCCGCGGAGGATGCGGTGGTCGTGGGGATAGGCAAACGTTGCCGCGGAACACATTGGCTCTGTTATAGGGCAGTTGCCCGATCATCGGCATGAACGCCACAGCGGCGGCCGGCCTGCCTCAGGCGATCGGCAGCCGCAGCGGATCCTGGAGCCGACCGTCACCGAGGGCCTGCAGCGCCTCGGCCAGCTCCACCCTTCCGTCGTAGAGGGCCCGTCCCACGATCACCCCCTCCACGCCGAGGGGTTCGAGACTCAGCAGGCTGAGCAGGTCGGTGAGGCTGCCCACACCGCCTGAGGCGATCACCGGCAGGGAGGTGGCCTGGGCCATGGCTCGCAGGGCCGCCAGGTTGGGGCCCTCCAGGGTGCCGTCGGTGGCGATGTCGGTGCTGATGATCGCCGCCACGCCGGTGCCCTCCAGGCTGGCGGCCAGGGCCGTCGCCTCCACCGTGCTCTGCTCGATCCAGCCGCGGGTGGCCACCTTGCCCTCATTGGCATCGATCCCCACCACGATCCGGCCCGGGTGACGGGCCGCCAGGTCCCGCACCAGGGCCGGGTTCTCCACGGCGACCGTGCCCAGGATCACCCGGTCCACACCCCAGCCCAGCAGCTGTTCGGCCCGCTCCGCCGTTCGCACCCCTCCCCCCAGCTGCACCGGGATCTCCAGGGCCGCAGCGATGGCCTGCACGGCGCCGTCGTTGCGGGGTTCGCCGCTCCGGGCGCCGTCGAGATCGACCAGATGCAGTCGCGTGGCCCCCTGGCGCTGCCACTCACGGGCCTGGGCCACCGGATCGTCGCTGAAGCGGGTGACGCGGCCGTAGTCGCCCTGATGCAGTCGCACGCAATGCCCGTCGAGCAGATCGATGGCGGGAATGACTTGCATGGAAAGGAGGACAATGCCGCTGTCGGCTCCATCCTGTGCCATGACGCTGCCCGGATGATGCGGACCTGATGGCCCCCACCCCTCCCGACCTCGCCGCTCCCGACCTCGCCCCGGACGACTGGCGCCGCCTCAGGGACGCACTCCGCTACCAGGGCCGCGATCTGCATCACCGCTCCTACGCGGTGGATTCGCGGCGCCGGGAACTGCTCTGGGAGGAGATGGACCGCTGCCTGGCTCTGGCCGATCGCATCGAGCGGCATCTCGAAGTCGTCGGCGCACTCGACGCACTCGACGGGGCCGATGCGGGCTGAGAGGACGGGGCCCCTGCGGCTGTTGGCCCTGCTGCTGCTCTTCGCCGGCGCTGGCCCGGCCCCGGCCCAGCCCCTGGCGCCCCCGCCGCTGGCGCCCCCGGCCCCGCCGCCGCGCTCCCTGCTGGGGCCCGATGGCCCCGATCCCCGCGACAGGCCGCCCCCCCTGGCGCCACCGGGCTCGGTGATCCCGCCGATCAACCGCCCCGATCCCCGACTGGAGGCGGCCCTGCGGGCCCGCCTGTTCGGCGGCCCGCTGGCCTCCCCCCCCGCGGCGGCTGGGGATCCCGACCAGACCGAGTGGGAGCAGGCCCGTGCCACGGCCACCCGGCCGGTCTGCGCCGACGTGGGGCCCCTGCGCTACCTCCACAACCGGGTCGACCTGGACGGTGACGGCCGTCTGGAGACCGTGGCGGTGGTGGTGGGCTCCTACGCCTGCTCCAGCGGCGGCTGCAGCCTGCTGATCTTCCGGGACAACGACGGCAGCCTGGAGCTGGTGGCGGAGAACGGCCTGTTCCAGTCCCCCCTGACGGTGATCAGCAACCGCCACCGCGGCTGGCTGGATCTCACCATGCCCGCCAGCCTGCACGGCGCGCCCGATGGTCTCAAGGAGCTGCGCTTCGACGGCCGCACCTACCGGCCGGTGCCGCTGCCGGTGGCCGAAGGAGCCAGCCCTCCGCCGGGAACGGTGCTGCTGGAACTGCTGCCATTGCCCTTCGAGCGCCTGGGCCAGCCCTTCCCCTGCGGCCCCTGATCCGGACCGGCCGCTTGAATGGCGCTCACCGACGCGGCATGGCGATGAGGATCCTGGTGATGGGCGGCACCCGTTTTGTGGGCCGCCCCCTGGTCAACCGGCTGCTGGGCGCTGGCCATGAGCTCAGCCTCTTCACCCGTGGCCGCCAGCCGGTGCCGGCGGGGGTCGAGCATCTGCAGGGCGACCGCAGCAGCGCCGAAGGTCTGGCGGCCCTCCAGGACCGCCCCTTCGATGTGATCGTCGACAGCTCCGGCCGCACCCTGGAGGACACCCGCCAGGTGATCGAGCGCACCGGCCCCCCCTCCCACCGGCTGGTGTACGTCAGCTCGGCCGGGGTCTACGCCGACAGCGAGCTCTGGCCCCTGGACGAGGACTCCCCCACCGATCCCCAGAGCCGTCACGCCGGCAAGCTGGATACCGAAGCCTGGCTGCGCCAGGAGGGCATCCCCTTCACCAGCTTCCGGCCCACCTACATCGTCGGCCCGGGCAACTACAACCCGGTGGAGAGCTGGTTCTTCGATCGCCTCGTGCACGGCCGGCCGGTGCCCCTGCCCGGGGACGGCAGCACCATCACCCAGCTGGGCCATGTGGCCGACCTGGCCGCCGCCATGGCCCGCTGCATCGAGGTGGAGGCCGCCACCAATCGCATCTACAACTGCACCGGCTCCCAGGGCATCAGCTTCCGGGGACTGGTGGCCGCCGCCGCCCGCGCCTGCGGCACCGATCCGGAGGCGGTGGAGGTCCGCAGCTTCGATCCCGCCGGTCTCGACAAGAAGGCCCGCAAGGCCTTCCCCCTGCGCCTGGCCCACTTCCTCACCGACACCCACCGGGTGCGGCGGGAGCTGGCCTGGGAGCCGGCCTTCGACCTGGAGGCCACCCTGGCCGATAGCTATGCCAACGACTACGCCCTGCGGATGCCCACCACGCCCGACTTCAGCGGCGACGAGGCCCTGCTGGGCTGAAGGGTCAGGGCTTCCATCAGCGCCGGTTCCATGCCATCGCCCAAAGCCAGGATGAAGCCATGAGACGACGGTTGCCGCTGGGGATGCGTCAGGAGATCCGCCATGGCTGGCGGCTCTGGAAGGATTGCCGGAAGGGGTGCGGTTCGACCGATCCGTGGGCGACCTGGCTGCGGGCGAAGTGGAACAGCGCCCATGGATCGGCCTCATCCAGCCGATCCTGTTCAGTGACTTCTTCGAGAACAAACGGGCCAATATCAGCCGCGGCGCCGCCCTGCTGGATCGCGGCCTGATCGGTGCCGGAAAGGCCTGGTCCTTCTGGCACCGTGTCGGCCGTCCCCATGCCGCCAATGGATTTCTGCCGGGCCGCAACATCGTCAGCGGAAAGCTTGTCGCCCTCAGCGGCGGTGGTCTCTGCCAGCAGTCTTCGATGGTGTATCACCTGGCCCTGCTGGGTGGATTGACCGTGCTGGAACGCCATCCCCACAGCCTGGACATCTACGAGGAGGACCAGCGCTTCACGCCGCTGGGCGCCGACGCCACGGTGGTGTGGGGATTCAAGGACCTGCGACTCCTCAATCCCCACCCCTTTCCTGTCGCCTTCCGGTTCAAAGTGGAGTGGAACCGATTGATCGGCGAGCTCCGTTCGGACGCCGACCTGACGCCCTGCGACGTCGCCTTTGTGCGTGTGGAGCTCAAAAAGCCCTGGGTTCAGGTCGACACGATGGTCAACCAGCGCCTGTTCGTCTCCACGGTCTACGAACAGCGACAGGGCCTCCAGGTCAGCCCCTGGGAGCGGCCCGCAGGTACCCCAGGGCCGAGCTGAGCGCCAGGAGCAGCGACGGCCAGAACAGCCACCAGCCGGCGCCATGGAGCAGGGGCACCAGCGCCCCACCGAGGCCCAGGCCCCAGGCCGGCGGCCAGAGCAGCAGCAGCAAGGAGAGGAACTGCAGGATCGTCTTGGCCTTGCCCCCCAGCGAGGCGGGGCCGCCGCTGCCCTGGCCGGCCCGCCAGCCGGAGATCAGCAGCTCCCGGGCCAGCAGCAGCCACACCGCCCACAGGGGGAGACCGCCCGTATGGGCCAGCCAGAGCAGCGGGGCGCTGATCAGGATCTTGTCGGTGAGGGGATCGAGCCGGGCCCCCCACACTGACCCACCGCCGGCCCGGCGGGCCAGGGCGCCATCGGCCCAGTCGCTGAGGCCGCCGAGCAGCAGCAGCACCCAGGCCAGGTCGGGCCGCGCGCCGGCCAGTGCCAGCAGCAGGGGCAACCCCAGCACGGCCCGGGCCAGGGTCAGCAGGTCGGCGAGGCGTCGCAGGGGAGGGGTCCCGTTCACCAGCAGAATGCCATCACCGAGGAGATCCGCATGGTCGTCGAGCGCAGCGTGGCCGAGGTGATGACCAGCCCCGTGCTGAGTGTCACCACCACCACGCCCCTGCAGGAGGCCGTCCAGCTGATGAGCGATCACCACATCAGCGGCCTGCCGGTGCTCGATGAGCTCGGAGCCCTGGTGGGGGAACTGAGCGAGCAGGACCTGATGGTGCGCGAGAGCGGCTTCGATGCCGGCCCCTACGTGATGCTGCTCGATGCCGTCATCTACCTGCGCAACCCGCTCGACTGGGACAAGCAGGTGCACCAGGTGCTGGGCAGCACGGTGGGGGATGTGATGGGCTCCAAGCCCCACAGCTGCCCTGCCGCCACCACCCTGCCGGCGGCAGCACGCCTGCTCCACGACCGCGGCACCCAGCGGCTGTTCGTGCTCGACGACCAGCAGGCCCTGGTGGGGGTGCTCACCCGTGGCGACGTGGTGCGGGCCCTGGCCGCCCAGGGCTGAACGCTTCCGATCAGGCGACCCCCCTCCGGGCTCCCGGGAGCCGGGAGGTTCGGTTCCAGGCGATGACCGCACCGTCGGCCACGAGCCAGAGCGCCTCACCCCTTGGGCAGGGGTGGCCTCCCGTGAGGGCGCCGAATGACGGCAGCACCAGCTGGTCCAGGGTCTGGTCGTAGGCGAAGCAAGGCAGGCGCAGCCGGTCGGCGCCACGGCCCACCAGGGCCACCGGATGGCGGTGGCCGCAGACATTCAGCCGGCCGGGCATGGGCTCCGGGGCATGGCTCAGCCACAGGGGGCCCATGGCCTGGGAGGGCTCCTGGACCAGGCCCTCCAGCCAGCTGCCCCGTTCATGGTTGCCGCCGATCAGGCGCAGGGGACAGCCCAGCAGGGAGGGCAGGGCCGCCAGCTTCTGGCGCAGTTCGACGGTGAGGCCCAGGCGGCTGTGGATCAGGTCGCCCAGCACCACCACCTGGCGGGGCTGGAGCCGGTGGGCCACCGCCATCAGGGCATTGAGCGTGATGGCATCACCGTCGCTGGGCAGCGGAATGCCCTGGCACTGAAAGGATTCCGCCTTGCCCAGGTGCAGGTCGGCCAGGAGCAGCAGGCCCTGATCCGGATCCCAGGCGGCCTTCTCCGCCAGCAGGTCCAGACGGTGGCCCCGCCAGGGGAAGGCAGCGGCGGCAGGAGGGTTCACGCCGGCGGCTGCGGGGCGCCGTGGAGGGTGACGGACATGGCGCGATCGCTGGGCGAAACGGAACGCAGGCATTCTCTCCGCC
Organism: Cyanobium gracile PCC 6307; assembly: GCF_000316515.1. Lineage (NCBI taxonomy): Bacteria > Bacillati > Cyanobacteriota > Cyanophyceae > Synechococcales > Prochlorococcaceae > Cyanobium > Cyanobium gracile. The sequence goes on from NC_019675.1 coordinate 784,643, forward strand.
CAGAATCCCTGGAGCAGGGCCCACTCCGATGACGTCCACCCCGCAGGATGCGGCCGAGACTGCCAGGGCCGCTCTGCTGCGGCTGGCGCCCCACCTGCTGGGCCGGGTCCGGCGGGGTGTCGTCGGCAGCAGCCGCTACGCCCAGAAGCTGCGGCAGGCGATCCGCGACGCCGCCGCCGATGCCGCTGGCGGTCCGGTGCTGATCAGCGGTGAGCCGGGGCTGGAGAAGGACAACATCGCCGCCCTGATCCACTTCGGATCCGCGGCCCGCAAGCAGCTGCTGGTGCAGCTCAACGGCGCCCTGCTGCGCCCCGACGGGGCGGAACTGTTTGCGGCCGGGGCCGATGGCCTCACCCTGCTCGACTGCCTCGGCGGCGGCAGCCTGTTGCTTGATCAGATCGACAGGGCCGATCCCCAGCTGCGGCCGGCCCTGCTGGAGCTGGCCCGCAGCGGTCGCTGGGTCTCGCCGGATGACGGCCGCGAACGGTTCTTCCCGGGACGGGTGTACCTCACCGCCGAGACCACGGCGCCCGATTTCGATGCCTTCTGCCGCCACATCCGGGTGCCGCCCCTGCGGGTACGGCGCCAGGACCTGGGCGAATGGTTGCGCTATGGAGTGCGGCAGAAGGCGCGCTGCCTGGGCTGGGCGACGCCCCCCACGGTGAGTGAGGGGCTGATCAAGCGGCTCCAGACCTACGACTTCCCCGGCAACATCCGGGAACTCACCCTGGTGATCGAGCGGGCCCTGCGCCAGTGCGCCGAGGGCCGGCCCGCCGTCCTGCCCGACGAGGTCTTCTGGACCGGCCGCCGCTCCCAGCGCGCCCGCTTCGATCTCTGGCGCTGGAAGCCCCAGCTGCGGGACCTGATGCGCTCCCCGCTGCTGTGGAACGGCCTGTTATTCGGCGTGGTGAGCTGGGTGTTCGTGCTGGTCAACCTCTGGCTCTGGCTCGGCCCCCAGGACCGTCAGCACAACGGGGCCCTCAACATGTTCTGGGCCTGGTGGTGGCCGCTCATCCTGCTGACCTATCCGATCGTGGGCCGGCTGTGGTGCTCGTTCTGCCCCTTCATGGTCTGGGGGGAGGTCAGCCAGCGGATCGCCGGGGCCCTGGGCTGGCAGCCCGCCCGCTGGCCCCGGGGCGACAGCGATGCCTGGGCGGCGCCGATCCTGGCGGCCGGCTTCGCGGCGATCCTGGTCTGGGAGGCGGTATGGAACCTGGAGAATTCGGCCTGGCTGAGCAGCTGCCTGCTGCTGCTGATCACCCTTGGTGCCGTGATCGGCTCGCTGCGCTTTGAGAAGCGCTTCTGGTGCCGCCATCTCTGTCCAGTGGGGGGCATGAACGCCCTGTTCGCCAAGCTGGCGATCAGTGAGTTGCGGGCTCAGGCGGGGATCTGCAGCGGCAGCTGCACCTCCTACGCCTGCTTCAAGGGGGGGCCGGCCGAAGGCGAGGGCCTGGCCACGGCCGGCTGTCCCCTGGGCACCCATCCGGCCCACCTGGAGGACAACCGCAACTGCGTGCTCTGCCTCACCTGCGCCCAGGCCTGCCCCCATCGCTCGGTGCAGCTGCGGCTGCGGCCTCCCGCCGCGGATCTGCAGCGCGACATGGACCCGCCCGCTGGGGAGGTGGGCCTGATTCTGGTGCTGGCCGGCGGGGTGTGCCTGCACCATTGGCAACGACTGCTGGGTGGCGTGGCCCTGGCGCCGGCGCATCTGCACGAAGGCCCGCTGCTGCCACGGCTGGCCTTCGCAACCCTGGCCCTGGCCCTGCCGGCAGGGGTGTTCCTGCTGGTGCGGCACCTGCGGGGCTGGGGGCGGCGTCCGGAAGTGGCCGCCTCACGGCTGCGGCTTTGCCTCTATGCCCTGTTACCGCTGCTGTGGGCGCTGATGCTGGCCGACCATCTGCCCCTGGGCATGGCCGAAGGGGGCCTGGTGCTGCCGGTCAGCGTTGGTCCCTGGTGGCCGCAGCTTGCCGGGTGGCTGCCGGCCTGGAGCGCCGACGGCCATGTGATCGCCTTCTGCCAGAGCCTGGTGGTGGCGGTGGGTGTGGCGGGATCGGTGGTGCTGCTGCGGCGACTGCTGCAGCCCCTGCGCTGGGGCTGGCTGGCCCTGGGCTGGCTGGCGCTGGGGCTGGGGACCGGTGGCCGCTGGCTGGTGGCCGGGGGCTAACGCCCGCAGAGTCGCTGCAGATCGCTGTCGCTGTAGAGCGCCACGGGAGCCTCGGACGGGCTCTCCTGCAGCCGCTGCTTTTTGGTGAGGTAGTGGGCGGCGCCGAGGCTGTTGCCGAGCAGCACGCGTTCGGTGCCGCGGCTGCCGCGCCAGGCGGTGCATAGGGAGAGGGTGTCGAGGGCCAGGGCGGCGGGGGGAGGCGCGGCCGCCAGCAGCGCGGCCCCGCCCAGGGCCAGCACCACGGCCAGGCCCATCTGGCTGCGGCGCACGGCCACTCCCGGCGCCGGACCCAGCCAGCAGCCGTCGGCGATGGCGGACACGTGGCGCACCTGGTGGGGCCGCCCCAGGTAGACCCAGGCCTGGCGGCCATCGGCCAGGGGCAGGGGCCGGCGGTCGTAGAGGCGGGGGTAGCCCTCCAGCCGATCCAGCCGGGCCAGGCCGGCGGCATCGACGCGGTACACCTCACCTCGCACCACCCCCTCGCCGGGCACGGCCATCGGAAAGGGGCCCAGGTCGTGGAGCACCACGTCCGGCAGCACCGCCTCCCCGAGGAATGGCGCCTCCAGCAGCCAGTGGTGGTTGCCGTGGCCGCGCTTGAGGGTGCCGTAGACGAAGACCAGCTCGGGATGGCTGTGCACGGGTCGGGCCAGGGCTGGGGTCCCTGTGGTCATAATGCGACGGAGCTGCCCCCGTTTCCATGACGATCGCCCTGCTGGTGGCGCTGCTGGGTTCCTTGGTGCTGATGGGCTGGATCGTCAAGCGCCTGGAGAAGGCCTCCTGAGTCAGGGGCCCAGGCGGCGCACCTGCCCTGACACCCGGATCGAAGCCCCAGGCATGGCGGGGATCTCGGCCTCAAGCAGGGAGCGACTCCCCATGTCCTCCCCCTGCACCACCGTGATCGACCCGCCGTGGGGCCAGCTCAGGCGCCCCAGGTAGCCGGCCAGGGCCGCGGTGGCGGCGCCGGTGGCCGGATCCTCGTAGACACCGCCGACGGCGAAGGCGTTGCGGCTGTGGAACAGCCGGGGACCCTCGGCCCAGACGAGCAGCAGGGTCAGCAGGCCCGCCGCCGCCATCAGCCGGGCTCCGTCCTCCATGGCGTAGCGCATGGCGGCCAGGTCCTCGCGGCGGCGCAGGGCCAGCAGCAGATGGTCGGCACCGCCGTGGACGACGGCGGGGGGCAGGGCCGGATCCAGGTCGCTGGGGTCGTAGGCGAACAGCTCCAGGGCGGCCGCCAGCAGCTCCGGAGTCACCGGAGCGCTGCGGGTTGGGGGCGACTGCAGGGCAGCGCTCCAGCGCTCCCCCTGCCGCCGGCCCTCCACCGTGATCGCGGCCTGGTTCAGCGTCAGCGGGAACACCCCATCCCCGAACCGTTCGGCCAGGGCGGCCCCGAGGGCGATGGTGGCGTGGCCGCAGAAGGGCACCTCGGCCGCCGGGGAGAAGTAGCGCACCCGCCAGCCGTCCCCCTGCGGGGCCGCGAAGGCTGTTTCCGAGTAGCCCACCTCGGCGGCGATCCGCTGCATCTCGCTGTCCGCAGGCAACGGATCAGCGATCACCACACCGGCCGGGTTGCCGCCCCGCTCGCCGTCGCTGAAGGCCGCCAGGCGCAGGACTGTCATGGCAGGGGTGGGGCCGCAGCGGACAGGGACCAGTCTGCCGGCCTCAGTCGTCCTCGCGGGCGCGCACATAGACGATCGTGCGGTTGCCGCTGGGCGCCTCCCGCTCCTCCATCACGAACAGGGAGGGGCAGCCGCGCACCAGGTCGGAGAGCTTGCGGAAGCCGTAGAGGCGGGTATCGAAATCGGGCTGGATCTTCTGCAGGTAGCTGCCGAAGGTGCCCAGCTGGGTCCAGCCCGATTCATCCACCGAGCGATCCAGGGCCTCCATCAGGAAGTCGGCCGGGATGACGGGATGGGCGCTGGCGGGGGGCTCGGTGTCCCGGGGCCGACGGGCCTCCCCGGGCTCCGCGCCGGCGTCCCCCAGGCGGGAGGCGGTGCGCAGCACCTCGGTGAACAGGAACTTGTGGCAAGCGTTGCGGAACGCCGCCGGGGTCTTCTCCTCCCCGAAGCCGTACACCAGCAGGCCCTCCTCCCGCAGACGCACCGCCAGGCCGGTGAAATCGCTGTCGCTGGTTACCAGGCAGAAGCCATCGAAACGCCGGGTGTAGAGCAGATCCATCGCATCGATGATCATCGTGCTGTCGGTGGCGTTCTTGCCCACGGTGTAGGCGAACTGCTGCATCGGCTTGATCGAGAACTTGTTCAGCAGCGCCTTCCAGGAGGCGCTCTGGCTGGAGGTGAAATCGCCATAGATGCGCCGCACGATCGCCTCACCGAAGCGGGCCACCTCCTCCAGCACCGCCTCGATCACCGCCGCCCGGGCGTTGTCGGCGTCGATCAGCACCGCCAGGCGCCGGCCCGACTCTTCCGCGAGACCACCGGCCGGCGGCTGGACACCCGATGGGGATCGCATCACACATCCCCCGGGGCTGCCTTGACCCTACCCGTCCCGAACCCGCGTGTCGCCGGATGCCGCCGCCGCCCCCCGGCGACGGGAGAATTCCCCCCATGGTCGTGCCCCTGATCGCCGCCTCCTCGCCCCTCCCCCCGCCGCCGCCCCTGCTGCCCTGCCCGGCCGAGGCGGGCTGGGAGCTGGTGGCGGGCGCCCGCCTGCCGCGCCGCGGGGCGGACGGAGCGCCCCTGGGCGGCTACTCCGCCGCCAGCTACCGGAGTGAGAGCGATGTCCTGCTGCTGCTCAGCGATGCCCCCCGGGGCCGCGTGGACGCCTGGAGCGGCGTGCGGCAGCTCGGGCGGGTGCCGCTTCGGCCGGTGTTCCGGCTGGAGCTGCAGGGATCGCCCCAGGCTCCGCTGCCGGCGGAGATCGACGCCGAAGGGCTGGTGGTGCTCGGCGAGCGGCTCTGGGTGGCCAGCGAGGGGCGCCGCAGCGCCGCCCGGCCGGCCCAGCTGCTGGCCTTCGAGCGGAGCAGCGGCCTGCTGCAGCGCGCCTACACCCTGCCCGCCGACTGGCAGCCGGCCCCGGGGCGCGGCCTCGAAGCCAACCAGGGGCCCGAGTCTCTGGCCCTGCTGCGCCGCCCTAGGCAGACGGATGTGCTGCTGATGGCCGCGGAAAGGCCCCTGCTGCAGGATCCACCGGGGCAGGTGCGGCTGCTGGGCTGGTCGCTGGAGCCCGCCGGGCCGAAGGCCCATCCCCTGGCCCGGCTGGCCATCCCCGCCGGCGAGGGCTGGGGACTGACCGATCTGCTGGTGGTCGACGCCGCCGGCCCCGCGCCGGGCCTGCTGGCCCTGCTGCGGCGCTTCCAGGCCCCCGCCCGCTGGCAGGTGCTCCTGGCCCACTACCCGCTGCCGGACGAACGGGCCGATCCCAAGGCCGATCCCGAGGCGGTGCTGGCGCCGATCCAGCAGTGGGATCTGATCGCGGCCGGCCTCCCACCCGACAACTGGGAGGCCATGACCCCGGGACCCGCCCGGGCCGATGGCCGCCCCACCCTCCTGCTGGCCTCGGACGACAACTTCAGCCCCCTGCAGGACAACCACCTGGCCCTGCTGGCCCCGCGCCGCAGCGACCCCTGCCCCCCCAATCGATGAACCGTCGCGACCTGCTTTCCCTGCTCGGAATCGGAGCCTGCTCCTTCGCCGGCGCCGTGCTGCCCACGGCAGCCCCTGGCAGGGCGGCCGCCTGGAAGGCCGGGGCCGCCCCGACGCCGCCCCCCCCGTTCCCGACCGTGCCCACCCCCCTGCCGGTGCCCGGCGACGGGCTCGACGCGGCGGAGCAACGGCGCCGTTACGCCCGCATCGACCTCGAGGACCGGCTGGTGCTTCCGGACGGCTTCCGGGCCGATCTGCTGGCGGTCTGGGGGGACCCGCTGGCCGACGGCCGCTTCGGCTTCAACAACGACCACCTCTCCTTCCTGCCCCTGGGAGCGGACCGGGCCCTGCTGACAGTGAACTTCGAGTACATCAGCGCCCGGTCCTGGCGGCAGGGCTACGCCGAGGCGGTGGGCGGCGAGCTGCCCTTCGACGCCGTCATCGACGCGCTGGCCGCCCGGGGCGGCCGGGTGGATGCCGCCAGCCTGGCGGCGGACGACCCGCTGCTGGAGCCCATCCGCCAGCTGGCGGCGGCGGCCATGGCCGACCTGGGGGTCGGCGTGATCGAGCTGGAGCGGGAGCCTGGTGGCCCCTGGCGGCGCCGGCCGGGCCGGTTCGATCGCCGCATCACCGGCCTGAGCGGCTGGCGCGACCCCACCCGGCGCCTGCGCAGCTCGGGGCCGGCGGCGGCCGTGTTCCGCCGCCGCGAGCGGCTCGGCTACGACGACGGCCTCGGGGACGCGATCATCGGCAGCTTCGCCAACTGCGCCGGCGGCGAGACCCCCTGGGGCACCGTGCTCAGCGCCGAGGAAAACATGCAGAGCCAGGTGGCCGAGGCCGTCCATGCCGACGGCTCCTCCGTCTCCCCCGCCGCCCGCCCGTTCGCCTACGACGGCCAGCGCCTCGACGGCCTCGGCAACCCCTTCGGCCTGGCAGGCAACAAGTACGGCTGGATGGTGGAGCTCGACCCGCGCCAGCCCGAACGCCCCGCCGTGAAGCACAGCTGGCTGGGCCGCTTCCGGCACGAGGCGGTGGCGGTGAAGGCCGTCGCCGGCCAGCCCCTGGTGGTCTATTCCGGCTGCGACCGCCACGGCGGCCACCTCTATCGCTTCGTCAGCGACACGGTGATCCGCGATCCGGCCGACCCGGCCAACTCGGAGCTGTTCAGCGCCGGCCGGCTCGAGGTGGCCCGCTTCGATCCCCCCGGCCGGGATGGCGGCGGGGGCCGGGGGCGCTGGCTGCCCCTGGAGACCACCACCCCGGTGGCGCCGCTGGGCCCTGGCCACTTCGCCCGCCACGGCGTGGAGCAGGCGGTGCTGCTGCCCCACAGCGACCGCCTCAAGCCTGGGGCCGAAGCCTTCAGCAGCGACGCGGCCGTGGCGGCCTACCGGCGCCGGTTCGCCACCCTGGCCGACCTCTACCCCGGGGAGGGGGAGGAGCGGATGGGGGCGATCCTGATCGATGCCCACCTGGCCGCCTGCGCCATCGGCGCCACCCCCGCGGCCCGGCCCGAGGACACGGTGATCGATCCCATCAGCGGCGAGCTGCTGATCGCCTTCACCGCCGGCGGCGGCAGCGACGACGGCCGGGCCGACCCGGCCATCTTCCGTGGGCCCAAAGGCCAGGCCACCTGGCCCTACGGCTGGATCATGGGCCTGGCCGACGACGGTCCGGCCCGGGCCGGCTCCTTCCGCTGGCGGATGGTGGCCACCGGCGGGGCCCCGTGGCAAGGGGGGATGGGCTTCGCCAATCCCGACAACCTCGCCATCGACCGGCAGGGGACCCTCTGGATGGTGACCGACCGCTCGACGAAGTCAGCCGACCTGGATCTGTTCGGCAACAACAGCTGCTGGGTGCTGCCCAGCCGCGGCCCCCACGCCGGTGAGGCCTACTGCTTCGCCACCGGCCCGATGGAGTGCGAGCTCACCGGGCCCTGCTTCGACGACGGCGAATCCACCCTGTTCCTGGCGGTGCAGCACCCGGGCGAGGACCACGGCACCCGCCCCTCGGCGGAGGCCCGTGAGGCCCAGGCCCACCGGCTGGTGGATCGCTCCGGCCGCTCCTTCGAGCAGCTGCGCTGGGTGCCCCTGGGCTCCAACTGGCCCTCCGGCGTCCCAGGCCGGGCTCCCCGCCCCGGGGTGGTGGCGATCCGGCGCCTGGCGGGCGGCCCCCTGCTGGGGCCTCAGGTGGTGCCGGCGTCGAGTGACCGCTCGATCTGATCGAGGGCCTCATCGAGCGGCTCGATCGCCGTCGCCATGGCCGCATCGCTGGCCTCGGTACTGGGCCACTGGTGATCGATCTGGCGGCGCAGCTGCTGCAGGCCGCCATCAATGGCCTCCAGCCTGGTGGCAAGGGCTACCAGCCGGGCCTCCCGCTCATCCATCCCCTGGCGCGCCGCGTGCAGGTTGCGGCGCAGCTGGTCCACCAGCCGCCGCCGTTCCTGGCGCAGGGGCCCCTCCGCCTCCCGCTGCAGGGCCTTCTCCTCCCGCGCCAGGCGATGCGCCAGGTCCTCCGGATCGAGGCGCTGCCCGCCGCCGGATTCCAGCAGGGGCCGACGTTCCCGCAGCCGCTCCGGCAGCTGCTGCAGCCGCTCGCAGCAGAGCTGGACGCTGCCCAGGGCCTCCAGATGGCCCGGGTCCGTGAAACGGGCCACGGCCTCCTCCCGCAACGCCAGCGCCGTCACCGCCAGGCCGCCGGCCCGTTCCAGGGCCTCCTCCAGTCCGGCATCGAGGCGCTGGTCATGGAGCCGCTGGCTGCGGCTGCGACGTCCGGCCGCCCCCAGACGGGAGAGCAGGGCCGCGCAGGCGATGCTCAGCCCGACCGCCGCCGCAAGGGCCAGAGGGAGGCTCACCCCGCCTGCGCGCACCAGCAGAACCAGGCCCACGCCGCCGGCGGCGACCGCCAGGGGATGGTCGAGCGGGTTGGACCAGCCGGACGCCAACGCCATCAGAACGCCATCTGCAGATCTTCCATGCGGCGCCGGATGCTGTCCGCGGTGCCGGTGGTGAAATCGCCGCCGTTGCTCTCGGCGATGCGGCGCAGCACGTCGGGGTCGAAATCCCCCTGGTTGCCGTAGCCCATGGTGAACACACCGATGCGCTCGTCGCTGGCGAAGCCGCTGCGCTTCAGCTCACCGCCGAGCCCTTCCAGGGAGAGGCGCGAGCCGTTGTCCTGGCCATCGGTGAGCACCACCACCGCCAGGATCTCGCCGGGGCGACGGGTGGAGCGCAGCCAGTCGCGACCCTGGCGGATGGCGTCGTAAAGCACGGTGCCGCCCTCCGCGTCCAGTGAGGCGATGAAGCTGGCGCCCGCCGCCCCGCCAGCCGAGCCGGCACCGGTCACCACCACCGGGGGCCTCAGCCGGTTGTCGAAATCGAACAGGCCCACGGTGTCCCGCGGACCGATCTGGGCCAGGTAGGCCTGCAGGCTGCGCTGGGCCGCCGGCAGCTTCTCCCCCTTCATCGAACCGGAGCTGTCCACCACCAGGGCCACCCGGGAGGGCTTCTTGGCCTGGTTGCGCCAGAGGGTGATGATCGCCTCCACCACCTCCGGTTTCGGGGCCCGCAGCGAGTCGTAGACGGCTCGGGGGTCGGCGCCGTAGGCCGCTGTGACGCGACTGGGTGGCACCGCCGGGTTGGCCGGCCGCAGCCCCTGGTCGGCCGCCAGGCGCTGCACGTCCTCACGCTGGAGGCGCTCGATGAGCAGCAGGGCCGCCTGCTTCTCCTGCGGCGACACCCAGGGGGCGTCCGGGAGGATCGCCCGCATCGTGCTGGCGTAGGTGGCCCTTGGGTACACCGCCTTGAGGGGCTCCTGGTCGCCCTGGCGGGAGGCGTTCACCGCCACCACCGACGACTCGTAGACAGAACCCACCGAGGCCCAGAAGGGACCGTTACGCTGCATGGCCCGGGCCAGTTCGTCGGTGGAGCTGCCGTAGCGGGTCACGTGCCGCTGGATGGCCGTCACCTGGTCGCCGTGGGCCTGCACATCGGCAAGGGTGAGCGCTTCAGGCCGCTTGCCGGCCACTTCGGCCACCATCGCCACCAGGGTCTGGAGGCCCGAGTTGGAACGGGTCGGAGCTGTGTGGACGAAACGGATCGGCTGGGAGGGCCCGGCCGGATCCAGCTGGCGGTGGTCGCTGCTGCGTGCCAGAGCGGTGAAGGGATCGGGACGGTCGAGGCCCTTCGCCAGCGCCGGAGTGGTCATGAACACCATCGGGCTGGAGGCCAGGGCAGGCGCGTCAGCCGGCGACGGGATCAGCTCCCGAGTGGGGGCCAGGCGCTGCAGGCGGTGCCGCAGCAGGTCGAGATAGATCTCGCCATCCACCGACAGCAGCGTCGGGATGCGTGGGTCATCAGCCGCCTGCCCCCCCTGGAGCACGCCCCGGGCGTGGCTTTCCATCTCGCTGACCACATCGCCGCTGCCGGCGGCCCGGCAGCGCAGGAGCACCGGGGTGCGGTCAGCGAGCCGCGGGGGCGTCTGGGCGATGGCCTTGGCTGCCTCATGGCAGAAGCCCTTCAGGGCGCTGCCCAGCAGCATCTCCAGCTCCAGCGGCGGCGGGGCCAGGAGCTGGCAGCCGCTGATCGACAGGCCCAGGAGCGGCAGGGCAAGAAGCGCGGTGCTGAGGCCGGCCGACCGCTGGGCCCGTGCCATGGAGCAGCGCAGAACGTCGATCCCATTCTGCTGGCAAGGATCCTGGATCCGGGCGGCGCCGATCAGACTGCAGCGAACCCGGACCGCTCCCCTTGGCAGCGACCCTGACCCGCCGGCGCCTGCTTTCCCTCCTGATCGCCGGGGCCTCCCTGGCCCTGGCGACGGCCCCCCTCCCCGGCCTGCGGCGCCAGCTGGTGGTGGCGGTGGGTTCGGAACTGGCCAGCGCCATGGCCGAACTCGAACCCCTGTTCGAACGCCGCCATGGGGGCATCGACCTGGTCTGGAGGGTGCAGGGCTCCCAGGACATGGTCAACCGCGCCCGGGAGGAGGGCCCGGAGCGACCGCGGGTGCTGATTCCCGCTAACAGGGATCTGCTCAGCCGGTTGGCCACCGAGCTGCAGGCCCAGGGCGGGGCGCCGGCGTTCCTGCAGGCCCCCATACCCGTGGCACGCACCCTGCTGGTGGCGGTGGCCTGGCCGGAGCGTGTCCAGCGGCTGTTCCCGGATGGGCGCTTCTCCTGGCCGCTGCTGCGGCGGGCCACGGCGGCGGGGCAGTGGGGGGCCCTGGGCGCTCCGGAGAGCTGGGGCAGTTTCGATCTGCGCAGCGCCGATCCGATGCGCTCCAACTCCGGCCAGCTGACCCTGGCGCTTTGGTGCCAGGACGCGAACAGTGGCGGATATGGCGCTGGTGGCGGCAGTGGCGGCTGTGCCGCCGCCCTGCGCCGGGCCGTCTACCGGCCGGCCCGATCCACCGACATCCTGCTGCAGGAGTTCATCAGCGGTGGCCCCAACGAAGGCGACCTGGCGCTGGTCTACGAGGCCTCCGCCCTGGCACGCCAGGGGGAGGCCGGCCGCCTGCGGCCCGGGGGGTACGTGCTGCTGTTCCCCGATCCCACCATCGAGACGGTGCTGGCGGCCGCCGTGCTGCGGGGGGAGGCGACCGGCCGGACGGAGGACGGGGAGCGCTTGGTCGCATTCCTGCTCTCCCCCGAGGGACAGGGGGTGCTCACCCGCCTGGGATTCCGCGGTGCCGATGGCGGTGGTGGCAGCCCGGCGGCCCGGGGCGTGAAGCGCTTGCCGCCGCCCTCGCCGGAGCAACGGGAGGAGCTGCTGCGCCTCTGGCAACAGGCCGGCTGAGCGATTCGGAGGGCCATCGACCAGCCCATCGATCACCTGAGGAAGTGCGCCACGCGACGGACGAAAACCAACGGTATTCCCATTTGGCAGTGAGGCAGAGACGGGGAGATTCGATCCTGTTTCTTCATCCCTGACCAGTCGGAATCGTGGCGGCACGCATGTCACCATGGCGCTGTGTGCTGCCATCAAGCACCCAAACCCCAGGGCGCCAGAACTCTCGCCAGAAGTCCTTGCTCAGCTGCGACGCCCTGTTCATCTCTGACCTGCATCTGGGCTCCAATCAGTGCGAGGCCGGCCATCTGGCGGCCTTCCTGGAGTGCATCCGCCCGAAAACCCTGTTCCTGGTCGGCGACATCATCGATCTGCAGGCGATCCGCTTCAACGCCAATGTCGATGCCTCCTTTCTCACTGAACGGATCGACACCCTGCTAAGCGGCAGCCGCGGAGCATCACCGGCCAGCGAGCTCCCGCAGGAGGCGCGGCTGCTGCGGGCCTCCCATCGCCGGGTGATCGAGAGGCTCGAGGCCCTGGGCCGGGCGGGGGTGGCGATCGTCTACGTCCCCGGCAACCATGACGCCTACCTGCGCCGTCACGCCGGCCTGGAGCGGCCCGGATTCGCCATCCGGCGCCAGGCCACGTACATCACCCCGGCGGGGCAGCGGCTGCTGGTGCGCCACGGCGACGAGTACGACCGGCTGATCCGCTTCCACGCCGGCGCCGCCGAGGGGCTGGCCCGCCTCCAGGAGCACTACAGCGCCGGCATCAACGGCCTGCTGTCCCCATTCACCCGGCCGGCCGCCGGAGCCCAGCCGGCCGGGTGGAATGCCGAGGCGATTTTGCAAAGCGCCGTGGACCTACTGGCCAGCCACCGGGAATGGCCCATTCCGGTGAGCCGGGGCCTCAACTCCTCCGGTGGCTTCTCCCTGGCCTTCGTGCTCGAGAGTGCCCTCAAGAGCCGCACCGGCCACGACCGGCTGATCAAGCGCGGGATCATCCGCCACCTGCAGCGGGAGCGGCACGGTCCGGAGCCCCTCGACGGGCTGATCAACGGCCACACCCACATCCCCGAAGCCACGCCCCTGGCCCTGCCGGACAGCGGCGGTGACGAGCGGATCCCTTGCCACATCACTTACTACAACACCGGCAGCTGGGCCCGCAGCCAGCGCCGGCTGGGGCGCACGGCGCTGGTGGTGGCCCACAGCGGCCGTATCGGCATGGTGCGCTTCGACCGGCGCCGGGGCATCGAACCCTTCCAGCCGCCGCGTTTCCCGTTCAACACCTATCCGATGCGCCCCTGCCCGGGCTGCGGCCTGGGGGTGGCGCACCTGGAGCCAACGTCACCCTGAAGCCACCGGGATTCCGAACGACACCCGGAAACTTCAGTGCATCAATCGGGTCGCTGGAATGGAGGCGCAGGGCCTGGGCATCCCCTTCAAGGTGCTCCATGGCAGCTCTTCCATGCGGGAGATCCGGACGATCTACAGGAGCTGCAGCCTCTATGTCGTGGCCCACTGCGAACCCATCGGACTGCCGATCTGTGAGGTGCAGGCCTGCGGTGGCATCATTCTGACGCCCTATGCCCGCTGGTGCCACGCCCATGACCTGGAGACACCGGAGCCAGGCTGCAATGGGCGATGGCCGCAGAACTTCATCGTATACAACAACGACAGGCAGCAGCTGGTCAGCGAGCTGAACCGACTCAAGCGGGACTACAACACAGAAACGGCCCTGGAGAACGTCAAGCTTGACCAGGCCAACTTCCACCGCGGGAATGCCACGGAACTGGCCCATTTTGTCGCCATGGTCGAAGATGCGACCATTCATTAACGCTGCTCAACCTGCAGAGATTCGAGCGTGACTCCTCAGGATCATGACGGTCTCCTCCCCGCAGGCGGTCTGGGATTTCGTGGGTTGCCGGACAGGGACAGCCCACGGGACCCATGAGGTGCTGAAGCGAATCCGACGCGGCGAACCGATCACAGCGATCCTGGTGGATCATCCCCAGTTGAACCAGGCCAGGATCGGACTGGCACGGCATCTCCAGAACCAGGAACTTGAACTGAGTCGGCTCTACAGCAAGATGCAGGATGGGGAGCGAAGGAAGATGCAGATGGAGCATGACCTTGCCACCTCGCTGCGGCAGGCCTTTGACCTGACTGCAGCTTCGGCATGACCGAACCATCGACTGGCAGGGGAGCCGCCTTGAGCGGCCCTAGGGTGGAGTCCAAAGACAGGTTGTTCATGCCCCTCAGTCAGGTTCCAGCGGGCGCCAGGGTTTCGATCGCCTCCCTGCCGAGCCATCCCGCCCTGCAGCGTCGGCTGCAGTCCATGGGTGTGCGGCCCGGGGTGGAAGTGGAAGTGCTGCGGCGCGGCAAGCCCGGTGGCCTCCTGCATCTGGCCAGCGGGCTTCTGGAATTCATGCTCCGCCCCGAACATGCCGCCGAAATGGACGTCCATCTGATCGGTCCACACTGAATCAGTGCTTGCAGCTCAGCCCAGGGACAGGATCAACCCCCCGCCCTGATAGACGAGGAAGGCCAGCACCCAGGCCAGCACCAGGGACCAGCCCAGGGACAACAGGGCGAAGCGGCGGCTCCTGGCCTCCTGGATCTGGGCCGCCACGGTGCCCAGGCAGGGGGTGTAGAGCAGCACGAAGGTCATGAAACTCAGGGACTGCAACGGTGTGATGGCGTTCTGGATCGCATCACCCAGGCCGGATTCCGTGGTCCCGTAGATCACCGCCATCGCTCCCAGCAGAATCTCCTTGGCGATGAAGCCGAAGAACAGAGAAACGGTGAGCTCCGGGTTCATGCCGATCGGCCCCAGCAGCGGCTGGAAGAGAGCTCCGATGCCTCCGGCGAGGGTGCGGCCCGATCCCTCCGCCGCACCCGGGGGAAGGTTGGTGAGCAGCCAGATGGCGGCGGCACCCACGATGATGAACACGCGGGTGGTGACCAGAAAGTTCAGCATCGAGGTCCAGCCCCGGCGCAGGATGGTGGTGAGGCTGGGGGCCCGGTAGGGGGGCAGCTCCAGCACGAAGGCTTCCTCACTCGGATAGGCCCGCTGGAACACCAGGCCCGTGATCACGGCGGCCAGAAAACTCATCCCATAGAACCCGAACAGCACCAGCCCAGGCGCCCACCAGGGTCGGGGGAAGAACACGCCGGCCATGAACAGGAACACGGTCAGCCGGGCCTGGCAGAGCGCGAAGGGGATGCACAGCATCGCCAGCAGGCGCATGCCCCGATCGCGGATCACCCGTGTTCCCATGATCGAGGGCACGTTGCAGCCGAACCCCATGACCTGCAGCACGAAGGCACGGCCATCCAGCCCCAGCCAGCGCATAAAGCCATCCATCAGAAAGGCGGCGCGCGGCAGATAGCCCGAGTCCTCGATGATGCCCATGAGCACGTAGAACACGAAGATCAGGGGCAGGAAGGTGGCCACCGTGCTCACGCCCAGCCAGAGGCCGTCCAGCAGGAAGCGCCGCAACCAGTCCGGCGAGCCCAGCGCCTGCAGAGCCGGCTCCAGCCCGTTGGCCTGGATCCAGTCGAGTCCCGTTCCCAGAAGATCCTGGAGCGGAGCGGTGACCGCATACAGCACCTGGAACACCGCCAGCACGAGGCCCAGGAACAGCACCACGCCAACCAGGGGATGGAGCAGCACCCGATCCACCAAACGGGTGCGGCGATTCAGCCACCGCTCCGGCAGCGTCACGTAACGGGCCACCAGATCCCGCAGCCGATCGTCCACAGCCTGGAACTCGCCTCGGCCGGCCGGCGGCGCCCAGCCAGCCGCGCTGGAGCTCTCGCCCCACTGATGCAGCTGTTCGATGAGCGCGGCGATGCCCTGGTTGTGCTTGGCGCTCACGGGCAGCACAGGCAGGCCAAGCTCCTGCGACAACCCCCGGTGATCGATCCCAAGGCCGAAGCCGCGGGCCTCATCGCTCATGTTCAGCGCCGCCACGACCGGCAACCCCAGCTGCTGGAGCTGCAGCAGCAGGCGCAGCTGGCTGGTGATCTGGCTGGCATTGAGCACCACCAGGACGAGATCCGGAGGCGTGTGGCGCAGGAAGCGCTGCACCACGGCCTCGTCCTCGCTGCTGCCGCTCAGGTCGTGGATTCCCGGCAGATCCACCAGTTCGAAGGTCGTGCCGTGGCGGTCGGCCGGCATCGCCCCCCGCAGCAGCTCCACCGTCAGGCCGGGCCAGTTGGCAATCTGCGCATGGCCGCCCGTGAGGCGGTTGTAGAGGGTCGACTTGCCGGTGTTGGGCATGCCCAGCAGGGCGACCTGCCACCCGGAGCCCCTCCCCCTGCCTGCTCCGGACCCATGACAGGAGTCGCTGGCCCCCCAGCGCCAGCCCGCCCGTCGCTGCAGGCGACCATCAGCCCGATCCCCACTGGGGGGACAGGACGCGGCAGGGACAGGGGCAGCGCGCTCAGGAGCGGGCATGGGCACAACGGGCGGGCGGATTCAACGGAGTCGGGATAACACGATATGGAAAAGACGTCATCATGATTCATGCACCGGTGGCGCCGCTGAGGCCGCCCTTGACGTGGGCCAGGGCCGTCCCCTCGAGGAACTGCTGGTCCAGCAGCAGCAGGGCGGCACTGTTGTCACCGGCCAGTCGCAGGCGCTTGCGCACGAACCGGGCCTCGGCCTCCTCCTGGAGCTGTTCGGCCACGAACCAGTCGAGCATGGCCGTGGCACTGCGCTCGCCCACATCCTCCGCCATGGCATAGAGACGGTTGATGGAAGCGGTGACCCCCTTCTCCATCTCGTAGACCCGATCGAACAGCCCCTGCACCGACGGCCAGCTGCGTTCAGGGGCTTCGATGGTGGGCAGCTCCACCTGTTCATCGCTGTCGACCAGGTAGGCAATCATGCGGGCCGCGTGGTTGCGCTCTTCCTGGCTCTTCTCGAGCATGTAAGTGGAGAATCCGGCCAGATCCTTTTCCCGCAGCCAGATCGACATGGCCAGATAGGTGTGGCCGGCCTGAAACTCTGCGGCCAGGTGTTGATTGATCGCGGAGGTGAGCTCTTTCACAGGCTTGGCAGGGATGTCCTTCCTATCCCTAGCCAGGCCATGGCGGCGAAGCCGCCCCTATCTCACACTCTGATGTGACATTGGTCACCGTCTCCCTCCAGCGTCAGCAAAGGCACCGTCTGTTGTGTGCTTCGCCTACATCGACCGGCCCGAGATCGACAGATTGACGGCTTCCATGGGCCGGCCAGCCATGACCAGAGTTCCCTCTTCCGAGGATGACGCCCAGCTGCAACGCGTCCTCGTCCTCACTCACCAGCGGGACTGGTGCCTGGAGCGCCTGTCCCAGTTATCTCTGGATGGCCGCATGGAGGAGGCCAGGGCGATCACGGCCGAGCACCTGGAGCTGCTGGTGAGCCTGGATGTCCGCCGCAGCCTGTGGGTGCGCATCGAGAGAAACGCCTGGTGAGAGGTGTGGCGGCAGGATCGCCCTCACCAACCGTTCCGCCCGGGTCGGAGGGGACGGGCGCGCGGCAGGACTCCCGGGCCGCTCCAGAGCGGCACACGTTCGGCGCCAAGCTGAAGCTGTCGGCAACGGGCGATTGAGCGGCACAGCCCAGCAGGCTCGCCAATCCCATGGCGACCGCCTCCGTCTCTCCCGTGGAGCGGCAGCTTCCTCAGGGCACGACGCCAGGTCAACCGTGCTGCGGCTCCAGAGCCTCCAGCAACCGCCGCCCCAGCAGGGCGCCGAACTCCTGGGGCAGGCCGAGCCGGCCGGGAAGGCGCATCACCCCATCGGCGGCCTGGGCCAGAAGCTCCATCCCCCGGGTGGAGCGGGGCGGGGCCGCCGTCGCCAGCACCACCTCAAACGGACCGCGCAGACAGTGGGCCTGCTGCAGCCACAGTCCCGCTCGCAGGCCACATCAAGCCCACCGGTGACGAAGGCGGCGCTGGCGAAGCGGGAGCCGCGGCGCCGGGCCGAGCAGCAGCAGGGCCGAAACGGACCGGCAGGGACAGGGGCAGCGCGCTCGTTCCAGGGGAGTTCCGTGGGACGTTCCATGGAGTACTCAATCCTTGAACACCCGTTAACCTCTCCATAACACAAATGGTCAGAGCGGGTTGCTATTCATAACTTGCCCCCAACTTGGCCATCCTGATGACCTTCGCGAAGAAGGCCCTGATCCTTTCCGCTGCCGGCGCGCTCACGGCTGGCGTGGCGGTTCCTGTGATCGCCCAGAGCAATTCGATCAACGGAGCCGGGGCCAGCTTTCCGGCTCCGGCCTATCAGCGCTGGGCCGTGGAATTCGCCAGGGAAACCAAAAGGCAGGTGAATTACCAGTCGGTGGGTTCCGGCGCCGGTGTGCG
Organism: Cyanobium gracile PCC 6307; assembly: GCF_000316515.1. Lineage (NCBI taxonomy): Bacteria > Bacillati > Cyanobacteriota > Cyanophyceae > Synechococcales > Prochlorococcaceae > Cyanobium > Cyanobium gracile. The sequence continues at coordinate 802,544 of NC_019675.1, forward strand.
CCAGTTCCACGCCGGCAGTGTCGATTTCGGCGCCACCGATGAGGAACTGAATGCCTCCAAAGGGGAGTTCACCAAGGGCGTGACCGCCCAGCGCGGTGCCCTGCAGATTCCGATGATGGGCGGCACCGTCACCCCGGCCTACAACAACCCCAGCTGCAAGAACCTCAAGCTCACTCAGCGCCAGGTGGCTGACATCTTCCTGGGCAAGATTCGCACCTGGGAGCAACTGAAGTGCGGCAAAGGGACCATCACCGTGGCCCACCGCTCCGACGGTTCCGGCACCACCTACGTGTTCACCAACTCCCTCTCCTGCTTCTCGCCCGAGTGGAAGTCGAAGGTGGGCGCCTCCAAGGCCGTTAAGTGGCCCGTGGGTGTGGGCGGCAAGGGGAATGAGGGCGTGGCCGGTCTGATCCAGAACACCCCCGGCTCGATTGGCTACCTCAACCAGGCCTTCGTGAAGGGGCGGATCACTCCGGCCGCCGTGCAGAACAAGGCCGGCAAGTTCGTTCTCGCCAACGACGCCACCGGCGCGGCCGCCCTCAACAGCATCAAGCTGGATTCCCGCCTCGGCGGTGAAGACTGCAACCCGGCCGGCGCCAACGCCTTCCCGATCGCCTCCTTCACCTGGGTCCTGGCCTACCAGCGCGGCAATGGCGACAAGGCCGGCACCCTCCGGCAGTTCCTGAACTGGGGCCTCTCGCCGAAGGGGCAGAACATCGCCAAGACGCTTGACTATGTGCCCCTCACCGGCGCCGTCCTGGCCCGGGCCCGCGCCGAAGTGGCCAAGATCGGCCGTTGATCCTGGCGTTGCTTCACCCCGCAGGGGTAGCTGGGGGGGCTTCGGCCCCCCTCTTTTGCTGTAGACGGTCACAACCACAGCCAAGGCTGGAACATTCCGAAGCTGTGCTGGTGTAACCAATGTGGAAGCCTCAGAGCTTCTGGAGCACATCCAGCCTGTAGTCCTTCTCGATCTGGTGATGCACGCTGATCCAAGGGCGATCAGGCCATTCAAGGAAGCAGCGGTGAACCTCTGCCGCCGTCAGTGGATAACTGGTTTCACCAGTGAAGTGGACCAGCAGAAGATGCCCATGGATGTCCAGAGAACCTGCAATGCTGGCACGCAATATCGCAAGATCGTTGACGGAAAAGTAATAGCCAAGTTCTGACACGACGATCAGATCGAACACACCTTGAGGATAGTGATCGGGAAGTTGATAGTGTTCAAAGCGTACGTTTGGCAGGCTTGCGCAACGGGTCTGGGCTCTGGAGAGCGCAAAGCCAGAGACATCCGTCGCGAGCAGATTCCAGCAACGGGTCGCCAGCAGCTGAGTGAAAACACCAATCGAGCAACCAAGCTCCAAGCCATTCACATAGTTCGGCAATGGCAGTGAGGCCAACGTTGCGGCATACTTCTTCGCTTCATAGGTACTGGTCTCGAAGTCCCAGGGATCCGCATTGGCAGCATAGAGTTGATCGAAGTGTTCCGGAGCCACCGACCCGCTGGCCCCCAGTACCGGCTCAATGATGGGTGTCTCGTCAGCCATGGTGCGGCTCCAGATAGAGCTCCCAGGGCTTGTGGAAATGGGCAAGCATGGACGGCTCCAGGATGAAGCCGCTCGCGTCATCGTCGACCACAGTTCCCAGCTGGGATCCGTATTGGGCAATAGCCAGCCGTTTACGCTTCTGTGCCGTTGCAATATCCAGAAGCCACACCCTCACCTCCGTGGCCTGGGGTGGAACTTCGTGGGCATCAGGCGGCGACCATGCCCAGACGGGATACTCGAGCCAGCGGAATGTGACGGAGAGCCCAGAGGCCGCCCCCCGGCACAATTGCCAGGTCGATTGGTGGTCGGCATGGGAGTCACGACGCCAGGGCAGAACGATCGTGTCCGGCGAATGCTCGATCAGCAGCTCCCGCAAGCGACAGGCCGCCGCCCCGAAGCCGGCCGTGTCATCGGCGGGCAGCGCACCATCTTCAAAACCCATGAACGTCACGGCGCTCGCTGGGTAACCCAGCACGGCCAGAGCCGCCAGCGTTTCTTCGCTGCGCAGCGCGGCAAGGCGGGCTGCCGGATAGGCACGTGAGCGGGGATGGGAGCGGCAACCATCCGTCATCACAATCACGTGGGCCCGTTGGTTCCCGTCCGCCAACAGGGCCAGCAGGCCGCCGCATCCCAGCGCCTCGTCGTCGGGATGGGGTGCCAGAAGCACAACACGGCCCAGCTTCGCCACGGCCTCGCAAGGAACCAGGGGATGCCGCTCCACGTCGGCCAGCAGGGAGAGCTCGTTCATGCCAGCACCCGACCCGTGTTTGCAGGGGCCGTCAGGCGCCGACGCACAGCCTCCAGCCGATCCCTGAAGGGCAGTAACAGCAGGGCCGAACTTCTGGCGCGCAACGCCCTGATGGCAGCGCCGATCTCCTGTCCCCTGCCGGCCACCGTCACCTCCGGCGTGATGGTCAAAGCGGGCGGCGGGTTGCCACCGGGATGATGGCTGCACCAGAGGCCAAGCCGGGCCAACCGTTCCTCGGCGGCATGGGCCGGTTCCACGAACACTGGGGACGCTGCGCCGACCAGGCCATTCCACGCCTGGATGGCCTCGGCCAGGCCGCGCTGAGCTCGTCCGACCATGCGTGCCGAGGTCACCACCCGCACCCGAAAGCTGTGACGAAAGCGCCCGCCGCTGTTCAGAACGGCCTGGTAGAGAGCCACGTCTTCGCTGGAGGCCCGCAGGGGCATACCGCCGGCACGCCCGTAGGCCGCCGCCGTGACGGCGATGCTGGCGCCGAAATGCTGGTGGTGGCGTGGGAAGGGATCATGAACCTGCGGTACGTAGAGAGAGCACAGTTCTTCAAGGGCACGGCGATACATGACATCCAGCGAAAACAGCCGGCGCACGCCGGCGGGCAGTTCCGAGCGTTCGACGCGATCGAGGCTGATCCAGCCCCCCACACCGTCGACGCCGGCCGCGACCTCCAGCGCGTTCTGGGCAATCCAGTCGGGAGCCGGGCGCGAATCCGCGTCGGTGGAAAGGATCAAGCCCGCTGGGCGATTCAGGCGCTCAAAGCGCTGAAAAGCGACATCAAACAGGGACTGACGCGCCCGGCCCACATGGGCCTCATAAGGAGCAAAGACGACCTGGGCGATGTGCAGGGCCAACTGGGGAAAACGCTGCTGCAAAGACTCGGCCACAGCAGCCGTGGCGTCGGTGCAGTTGTTGAGCAACAGCAGAACTTCGAAATCGTGGCCGTCAAGCGCCTCACCCTGTAAGTCCCGCTGGGCGGCAAGGGCAGCAATGACGCCGGGAAGCACCGCCTGTTCATTGCGGACCGGAATGACGACACAGGCACGCAGAGACCCATGGGGAGCAGGGAAATCAACCGCGTTGGCGTTGAGCCTTGCAGACAGGATGCTCATAGGAGCCATCCATCAGCGTGGCCCGCCACGCTGCGCCCGAGGAGCGCACCATCCCATTCGGCATGGCTCTGGCGAAGAAAGACGGGAAGATCCGCGCAGCGCTGCGCATGCTCGGCCATGGCACAGAGCGGCGCGGCCCCCAGGGCGCGACCGGTGCGGCAGATCACCTCGCTCGCCGCCGCATCGACACTGGCCCGGACGCGCAGGGCGGCGGCGAAGGCATCGGCCTGGGGATGGGCATCGATCCAGGCGGCCGTCTCCACCAGCAGCGCCCGACTTCCTCGCACCAAGGCATCGACGGCACCGAGATGGGCGGCGGCGTGGGGATCCCGTTCCACCAGAGGCGATGCGGCCAGGGTCGAGGCGATGGCACAGGCGGCGCCGTACCAGACGGCGGCGATACCCGCAGCTCCCTGCCAGAAACCAGCACGTGCACCGTAATCACCAGCCAGACCAACGGGGCTGGCAGGGACCCCGTCAAAGGTCACCACAGCGCACTCGGAGGCGGCCATGCCGACGGCCTTCCAGCCATCGCTCTGCAGGGTGACGCCGGTATGGTCGAGCTTGACCTGAACCAGAATCGGCTTGTTCGCCTCTGTCCAGGCGGTGATCAGGGCATGATCCACCACGGAGGCGCCAGAACACCAGGGCTTCTGGCCAACCAGTTGGCCGCCATGGCCGTCATCCCGATAAACCAGTCGAAAGCGTGGGTCTTCGGCAGCCCAGACGCCCCACAGGCCGTCGGCCGTCCTGCCGCGCAGCTCGGCAAGAATGGCTGCCGCATCGGTGTGGCCCTCATAGAGCTTGGCCAGGGAGAGATCAAGCGCACCGATCTCCGCCAGCGCGCGCCAGCGCTCCAGGGTGGCCCCGCTGCCCGGCATCGGCAGCGTGTCCAGGCCAGCGGCGATCAGTTTGAGCATCACTTCACGGACACTCAAGCCATCGGGCAACGGGAATGGGACGGGCCTGACGACGGTGGCAATGGCGGGGGCGAGCCGCGACGGCGTATCAAGCATCGGCCCCCTCCTCACCAGCCCGCACCCGATCCCAGAGGCGGCCATGCTTGGCCGCTTTGATGTATCCACCCACACTGCTGGCTCCGGACAGCAGCACCACGCCAGGATCGGAAGCTACTTGGGCGCGCTCGAGAATGGTCTTGGCACCCGAGCTGTAGGCCATCACCTTGCGGTGGTTGAACGCCTTCTCCAGCCATTCGGTGGTGGCTGCGGCCAGGGGCAGCGTCTTCGGTGGATCCTTCGGGGCCAGGATGGCCACCGAGTCGAAAAAGACGGACGGGGAGCCGCTCAGGGCGCCATCGGCTGGCACGAGCTTGCCGCTGGAGTCCGTGGCACCGGCGATGGAGTTGGCGACAAGGAACAGCGAAGCCTTCTCACTGTTGACACTGTCCTGCAGGGCCGTCAGCAGGGCGGGATCAAATCCATCCAGCAGAAGTACGCCCACCTTGCGGCCCTTCAGGGTCGGTACGGCCTTGGCCAGGATGCTGAGGGCCGGCGAAGGCGTCAGCTCGCGGGGCTTGACGGCGGGTGTGATCGTGTCCGCCTCCCCTTGCATGCCGAGCGACGCCTCCACCTGGGCCTGAAGGTCCGGGTCAATGATCGCCAGATGCCCCAACATCCTGGTTCTGATGGCCTTCACTTGCACCTTGGAGAGTTCAAAGGCGAAGGCGTCGATGATGTGGGCTTGTTCAGGCTTAGTAACCGAACGAAAGAAGAGTCGGGCTTGGGAGTAGTGATCAGCGAAGGTGGAGGCGCGCTGACGAATCTTTTCACCATCCATCTGCTCAGGAATGCTGGTCGCGCCCCGATGTGGATTTTCGCGAGGCACCCCTTGATCGAGCGAATTTGGTTCATAACTCACGCGACCCTTGGGAACGTTCATCTGATGCATGCCATCGCGCTGGAAATTGTGCATCGGGCAGCGCGCCGCATTGATCGGAAGCTCATGGAAATTGGGTCCGCCGAGGCGTGTGATCTGGGTGTCCTGGTAGGAATGCAAGCGCCCCTGAAGCAGGGGATCATTCGAAAATTCGATACCCGGCGGCAGATTGGTGGGCAGGAACGCCACCTGTTCCGTCTCTGAGAAGAAGTTGCCCACATTTCGGTTGAGTACCATCTTGCCAACGATCCGCACAGGAACGAGTTCCTCAGGAATCAGTTTGGTTGGATCAAGCACATCAAAGTCCAGGGATGCTGCCGTTGCCTCACTGATGACTTGCACGCCAAACTCCCATTCGGGGAAATCACCCTGGTCAATCGCCTCCCAGAGATCTCGACGGTGAAAATCGGGATCGGCGCCATTGATGCTCACCGCTTCGTCCCAAAGCACGGATTGCAGACCAAGCCTGGGGCGCCAATGAAACTTGACAAAATTCGACGCACCGGCCGCATTGACCATGCGGAAAGTGTTGACACCGAAGCCCTCGATCATCCTGAAGGAGCGCGGTATAGCCCGATCCGACATCGTCCAGAGCAGCATGTGCATGGACTCCGGGCTCAAGCTGACGAAATCCCAGAAGGTATCGTGCGCTGAGGACGCTTGTGGAAATCCCCGATCCGGCTCCGGTTTGACAGCATGGGCGAGATCAGGAAACTTCATGGCATCTTGAACAAAGAAAACAGGAATATTGTTCCCTACCAGATCGTAGATACCTTCTGATGTATAGAACTTGACGGCAAATCCACGCACATCTCTTGCCAGATCTCCAGAGCCAGAACTGCCAGCCACCGTTGAGAAGCGAGCGAAGACATCCGTCCTCACAGCCGGATCGCTCAGGAAGGCGGCCTTGGTGATATCCGCCAACGACGCGTAGAGCTCAAAGTAGCCATGGGCGCCGGATCCACGGGCATGGACAACCCGCTCGGGGATGCGCTCGTGGTCAAAGTGGGTGAGTTTTTCCCGCAGGACAAAGTCTTCCATCAACGCCGGACCACGCACTCCGGCCAGCAGCGTGTTCTGATTGTCGGCTATCGGAATCCCGTGATTCGTCGTGATCGTGTCAGCCAGCGCTTCAACGCTCTGATGGGTCTCCGCCGGTTGCGACAGGTTGTTGGCGGGAGCGTCCCCACGGACGGGGGCGTCGTTGGACTTGGAAGACATGATCGTTGAATAATGGTACGGAAGATCTCAATCAAGGTCGCCATAATTCCGCCAGTCCGGGTGATACCAGGACGCAGCCTGAAGACCTCAGGTTGGACGCATCCAGCAGAGCTTCCAGACATCGCATCAACGTGAGCTGAGCCAGCCAACACGTAAGGCGATTAGGAAGAATCCGGGGAGTGATGGACTCCCCGGCTGGTGTTGACCACGGATGATTAGGTACTACTTGGCCTGATGGCGACTTATGAACGTGTCACGGTCTGACTGGCCGTTGTCAGGATCTTGCTATGGAGACTGGACGCTATGGGATCCCAACGGCTGCCGGCTGGCTGACTATTCCATGGCGTCTTCAACCTTCCTGGCAGCCTTCTTGGCTTCCTCTTTCACTTTGGCCTCCGCCTTCATGGTATCGGCCTGGACTTGCTTGGCTTCTCCTTTGATCTGCTGGCCCTTGTCGCCAGTGATGGAGCCGACGGCGGACTGGATTTTGCCTTCAGCATCTTTGGCTGCGGCGTCGATTTTGTTGGACATGGTTCTCAGGGGTGTAGGGAGTGGAGCTGGGTTGTTCGTCTATACCATTGCCGGTGCCTGAGATGGCAGGGATGCCATCAGCGTTGCCTCTGACTTGACGGCGATGAGTTGAGCCTGGATGTCAACTCTCACGGATCTGTTCCCGTGCAATGGCATGACTCAGTCCTACGCAGGAATCGGTGCGCCGGACGGCTGACTGCGAAGAAGCAGGAGCTGTGGCCCCGGCAAAGGAGCCAAACCTCAGCGCCAACGGCCCATGCGGGGATTATGAATAATTGTGTGGATATGGCAATGCCTTGTCTCGATGCAGCGCATCTGCTGCTAAGGCTGCGTCGTCAGCTGGGTATCGAGACAGCAAACGCTTCTGCCATTCCCCATTGGCAGGAAAGCATCGGCCTCCCAGGAGCTCCTGCCGATTCCAGCCCCAGCCATGGAAACGGACCAGGGGCAAGAGGGCCGCCGCCCCCAGGCCCCTGGAGCCTGAACGATCAGGACTCCTTGGTCACCCCCTCGATCCGGTCCTCAATCTCCTGGTAGATCTCCTGCAGCTGGGCGATGTTCTCGTCAGAGGTTTCCCAGTAGCCGCGGCCGTTCACCTCCAGCAGGGTGCCGACGATGCGGCGGAAGCTGTGGGGGTTGAGGTCCATCAGCCGCTTGCGCATCTCCGGATCGTTGATGAAGGTCTCGTTGGCCTCCTCGTAGACGAAGTTGTCGACCGCGCCGCTGGTGGCGCTCCAGCCGAGGGTGAAGTTGAGCCGCTTGGCCACCTCCCGCACCCCTTCGTAGCCGGAATCGAGCATGCCCTCGTACCACTTGGGGTTGAGCAGCTTGGTGCGCGAATCGAGGCGGATGGTTTCGCTCAGGGAGCGCACCTGGGCGTTGGCCGTGGTGGTGTCGGCGATGTAGCTGGTGGGGGCCTTGCCGTCGTCGCGCAGGCCGGCGATCAGCTTGGTGGGGTCCGAGTCGAAGTAGTGGCTCACGTCGGTGAGCGAGATCTCGGCCGAATCCAGGTTCTGGAAGGTCACATCGGCGGTCTTCATCGCCGATTCGAACACCTCCCGGTTCTGGTTCATTTCGCCGGGGTTGTCGGCGTTGAAGGCGAAGGTCTTGCGGGAGAGGTACATCTCCTGCAGTTCGCCTTCCTCCTCCCAGGTGCTGTTCTCCACCGCCAGGTTCACATTTGATGAATAGCTGCCGCTGGCATTGGAGAACACCCGGGTGGCCGCCTCCCGCAGGGAGATGCCCTGCTCAGCCGCCTGCTCCTGGCTGTGCTTGCGCACGAAGTTCATCTCCAGGGGCTCGTCGGCCTCGGCCGCCATCTTGACGCCCTGGTCGATGAGGGCCATCTGGTTAATGAACAGGTCACGGAACACGCCCGAGCAGTTCACCACCACATCGATGCGGGGCCGGCCCAGCTCCTCGAGGGAGATGAGCTCCAGCTTGTTCACCCGGCCGAGGGAGTCGGCCATGGGACGCACGCCGATGAACCAGAGGATCTGGGCCAGGGATTCGCCGTAGGTCTTGATGTTGTCGGTGCCCCAGAGAACGCAGGCGATCGTTTCCGGCCAGGTGCCCTGCTCGGCCTTCTGGCGCTCGATCAGCCGGTCGACCACCACCTTGGCGGCGGCGATGGCCGCCCGGGTGGGGATGGCCTGGGGATCGAGGGCGTGGATGTTCTTGCCGCTGGGCAGCACGCCGGGGTTGCGGATCGGATCACCGCCGGGTCCGGGCAGCACGTACTCGCCATCGAGGGCCCGCAGCAGGCTCTCCATCTCCATGTCGGCGCAGATCTGCTCCAGGCAGAAGCGCAGGTAGGCGAACTGGCGATCCAGCTCGGTGACATCCACGTCGGGGAAGCCCGCCTGGCGGCAGGCGCTCAGCCAGGGGCTGGGCAGCCGGTAGCCGAAGCGCTCCAGCAGGTCGAAGAACCAGCCGAAATTGCGGCGCAGGGTGACACGGCCATCGGCGCCGGTGACCTCCTTGACCATGGCACCGACGGCGGCGCGGCAGGTTTCGGTGATCACCCGGTTGAGTTCCACATCCGCCAGCACGCCTTCATCGTTGCCCCGGTACACCTCGGCGATGGTGCGGCCCCGGCTTTCCGCCAGCAGCCCCGGCAGCGAACGCAGGCCCTCCTCCTCCCGCTCCAGGGCGGCGATGCTCACCAGGGTGGCGGTCGCCTCCTCGGCGGTGGGGGGCTTGCCGATGGTGTGCAGGCCGCAGGGCAACAGCCGGCTTTCGATCTCCATCAGCTGGCGGTACACCGCCCCCACCACGCCGTCACGGGCATCGCGATCAAGCTCGGCCGCATCGGCCTCGGGCAGGGCCACGTCCTTGTCGAGGTTGCACTGGCGGGCCGTTTCGATGATCGCGTTGACGATCTGCACCCCCCGGGAGCTCTCCCGCAACTGCTGATAGGAGCCCACCAGCTCGCCCAGCTCCTTGAGCCCCTTGTAGAGGCCGGCGTTCTCGGCGGGCGGGGTGAGGTAGCTGATGGTGGAGGCGTAGCCCCGCCGCTTGGCGATGGTGGCCTCCGACGGGTTGTTGGCCGCGTAGTAATAAAGGTTGGGCAGGGCGCCGATGAGGGAATCGGGGTAGCAGGTTTCACTCATGCCCATCTGCTTGCCCGGCATGAACTCCAGGGAGCCATGGGTGCCGAAGTGCAGCACGGCATCGGCGCCCCACACCTTCTCCAGATAGGTGTAGTAGGCGGCGAAGCCGTGGTGGGGGCTGGCGCTGCGGGAATAGAGCAGGCGCATCGGATCGCCTTCGTAGCCGAAGGTGGGCTGCACCCCCACGAACACGTTGCCGAAGTGACGGCCATAGATGAGCAGGTTAGTGCCGTCGGAGTTGAGGTTGCCGGGGGGCTTGCCCCAGTTCTCTTCGAGACGCTCGGAATAGGGGGTGAGCCGCTCGTACTCCTCGACGCTCATGCGGTGGGCGATCGCCAGCTCGGGTGCTCCTTCGAGGGCCTCCGGATCGCTGAGCACCGCCTCCATCAGCTCCTTCGGGGTGCGGGGCATGGCGTCCACCGTGTAGCCCTTCGCCTTCATCTCCTCCAGCACGCGGAAGATCGAGCCGAACACATCGAGGTAGGCGGCGGTGCCCACGTTGCCCTTGTCGGGGGGGAAGCTGAACACGGTGATCGCCAGCTTCTTCTCGGCGCGGGGCTTGATCCGAAGCGAGGCCCAGCGGATGGCCCGCTCGGCGATGGCATCCACCCGGTCCTGCAGGGTGTGGGCCTTGCCGGTGGCGTCGTCGCGCCCCGACAGCACGATCGGTTCGATGGCGCCATCCAGCTCGGGGATGGCGATCTGCAGGGCCACCTGCACCGGGTGCAGGCCCAGGTCGCTCTCTTCCCATTCCTGGGTGGTCTGGAACACCAGCGGCAGGGCCACCATGTAGGGCCGGTTGAGCCGCTTGAGGGTCTCGATCGCCTTGGGATGGTCCTGGCGGGCCGGGCCGCCCACCAGGGCGAAACCGGTGAGGCTCACGACCCCATCCACCAGGGGCTGCTCCGGCTGAAGCGGGTCGTAGAAGAAGGAGGAGACGGGCCGGGAGAAGTCGAGGCCGCCGCAGAACACGGGGATCACCGTGGCACCGCGATATTCCAGTTCCTGGATCACGGCCACGTAGTGGGCCTCATCGCCGGTGACGATGTGGCTGCGCTGCAGCACCAGGCCGATCACCGGACCCCGGCGGGCCCGCTCGCTGAGGTCGGCGCGGCTGGCGCTCCAGTTGAGGTATTCCTTGAGGTCCTCGAACATGCCCGGGGCCAGCGGGTGCCAGATGCCCAGGTCCGGGAACACCACCGGGTCGGCGACCGTCAGCTGGGGCCGGCCCAGCTCCGCTTTGCCGAAGACGTAGCGGTCGGCCAGCATCAGCAGGAAGTTGCGCAGGTTGTCCGGCGTTCCCCCCAGCCAGTACTGGAAGCTGAGCATGAAGGAGCGGGCGTCCTGGGCCTTCTCCACCGGCAGGTACTTGAGCACCGTCGGCAGGGTGTTCAGCAGCTTGAGCATGGCGTCCTGGAAGCCGGCCCCGTTGGCTTCCTTGCGCTTGCGCATGAACTGGGCGATGGCGCTCTTGCTCTGGCCCAGCTGGGCCATCGAGAAGGTGCCCAGCTTGTTGAGGCGCATCACCTCCGGCATCGACGGGAACACCACCACCGCCTTGAGCCGGTCGCGGTGGGGGGCCACGGCGTCCACCACCTTCTGGGCCAGATCCTCGATGAAGATCAGCGAGGCGATGAAGACGTCGGCCGCCGCCACGTCGGCGCAGAAGTCGGCGTAGTTGGCCGGGTCGCGCAGCTCCTCGATCAGGTAGCCGCTCAGCTCCACCGCCAGGGGACCGTTCTGGTCGTTGAGGCCGGTGGCGGCGGTGGTGAGGGCGTTCTGGTACTGGGGTTCGAGCACCACGTAGACGGCCTTCATCACCACCCGGTCGTTGGCGCCATCGGTGGGGGCAGGGCTGACCCGGCGGCTGGCGGAACGGACCTGCGTGAACATGCGGCGAATGCGTTGAGCAATGTGAAGCAGCCTACGGAGCTGCCGTCGGGGACGCGATCGGTTGCAGCGCAGCGTTACAGGCCGGCACCCTGCCGGTGGGCCGGGCCTCATAGGCTCGCCGGGAGTGCTAGTTGGCCATGACCGCGACCTCCCCGTCCCCAGCAGAGCCGGCGCCGATCCCGGTGGTGGTGGCCGGGGCCCTGGGCCGCATGGGGGCCGAGGTGATCAAGGCCGTGGTGGCGGCCCCAGACTGCGCCCTGGTGGGGGCGATCGACACCACCCCGGGCCGGGAAGGCGAGGACGTCGGGCTGGCCCTGGGGCTGGGGGAACTGGAGGTGGCGATCAGCGCCGACTTCGAGGGCAGCCTCTGCCAGGCGAGCCAGGCGGTGCGGCAGTCCGGCCCGGGCGGCGGCGCAGTACTGGTGGACTTCACCCACCCCAGCGTGGTCTACGAGCACTGCCGCGGCGCCTTCGCCTACGGCGTCCATCCGGTGATCGGCACCACCGGCCTGCGCCCCGACCAGCTGGCGGATCTGGCCGCGTTCGCCGAGAAGGCCTCGATGGGGGGGGCGGTGGTGCCCAACTTCTGCGTGGGCATGGTGCTGCTGCAGCAGGCGGCGGCGGCGGCGGCCCGCTTCTACGACTACGCCGAGCTCACCGAGCTGCACCACAACCGCAAGGCCGATGCCCCCAGCGGCACCTGCCTCAAGACCGCAGAGCTCATGGAGGAGCTGGGCAAGACCTTCAACCCCCTGCAGGTGGAGGAGCACGAGAGCCTGGCCGGCTGCCGGGGGGGCGTGCGGGAGAGCGGCCTGCGGCTCCACTCGGTGCGGCTGCCCGGGCTGGTGGCCCACCAGGAGGTGATGTTCGGATCCCCAGGCGAGACCTACACCCTGCGCCACGACACGATCGACCGCGGCGCCTACATGCCCGGGGTGCTGCTCACGGTGCGCAAGGTGCGCCGCCTGGGCGGCCTGGTGTACGGCCTCGAGAGGCTGCTGTGAGCCGCTGCCCCCTCGACCGATGCTGATCCCCCTCAAACCCGGCGAACTGCTGCGCCTGATTCCGGCGGTGGCCACTGGCCCCCAGTTCACCGCCTGCAGCGGCGACCCGCGCAAACTGCTGCAGCGGGTGCTGATCTCGGTGATCGGCGGGGTGATCGCCCTGCTGATCAGCCAGACCCTGCTGTTCCGCAGTCAGGCCGGCCCGGTGTTCCTGGTGGTGGGCTTCGTCTTCCTTCTCTATGTGCTGTGGGGGCCGATCCTGGAGGCGGGACGCCGCAACGCCCTGCTGCGGCGCTACCCGGCGGGCGCCATCTTCGAGGGGGTGGTGGCTGACCAGTTCCGGCGGGAGGTGGTGGAGAACCGGCGGGAGCAGGCCAACCGCCAGGGGCGCCTGGAGCTGGTGGAGAACCGGCGCACCTGGCTGTGCCTGGAACTGGAGGACGAGGACGGCTACCTGGGGCAGATCCGCTTCCCCCTGGAGAAGAAGCATGAGCAGATCCGGCGCGGCATGGTGATCCGCTGCCTGGTGCTGAGTGAGCGCAAGGACTTCTCCCGCATCGGCGCCCTCTCCGATGGCTGGCTGCCCCAGGTCAAGCAGTGGGTGGGCGAGTACCCCTATCTGCTGCGGCCGGCCTTCGAGGAGCTCTGCCTGCGGCGGCTGGGGTGAGGACGCTGGACGCATTCGAAACAATGCGTTACAATTCTCGCAACACTTCTCAAGGAGTTCTCCCATGACCGCCGCCACCCCCACCGCCCTCGATCGCTCCGCCATCCGCGGCGCCACCGTCACCACCGAGGACGGAGGCCGCCTCAACGCCTTCGCCACCGAACCCCGCATGGAAGTGGTGAGCGCCGAGAGCGGCTGGGGCTTCCACGAGCGCGCCGAGAAGCTCAACGGCCGCATGGCCATGCTCGGCTTCATCGCCCTGCTGGCCACCGAGTTCGCCCTGGGCGGCGAGGCCTTCACCCGCGGCCTGCTCGGCATCGGCTGATGGCGGCGCCCCCTCGGGGGACAGCCTTTCTCCGGTCCGCCGTTCACGGTGGACCCCTTCGCCGCAGCAGACTTTCTGTTGCGGCTTTTCTGTGGCCATGCCCGCTTCGCTCCACGCCCGGATCCGGGGCGCCGGCCCCACCGGCGCCCTGGCGGCCCTGGCCCTGGCCCAGGCCGGCTGGCGGGTGAGCCTGCACGATCCCCTGGCCCCCGAGGCGCTGCAGGCCCGGGAGCGGGCCTACGCCTTCACCCACTCCAGCCGGGAGCTGCTGCAGCGCCTGGGGCTCTGGGGTGACCTACGGCCCACCCTGGTGCCCTTCCGCCGGCTGCACCTGCGCGATGTGGCGGCGGGGCGTGATGTGCGCTTCGAGCCCACCGACCTGGGCCAGGCGGACGCGGTGGGCTGGATCGGATCCCACCGGCCCCTGATGGCGCTGCTGCTGCGACGCCTCGGCCAGCATCCCACCGTCCGCCTGGATCTCGGCGGCGCGACGCCATCCGCCGCCGCGAACGACCCGGACGATGCCGATCTGCTGGTGGCCGCCGACGGCCCCGACTCGCCCACCCGCCAGGCCCTGGGCATCGGCCAGTGGAGCCATCCGTACCGCCAGGCCTGCCTGACAGTGCAGGTGGAAATGCGGGGCTGCGCCGACGATGAGGCCTGGGAGCTGCTGCGCCCGGAAGGCCCCTTCGCTGTGCTCCCCCTCGGCGGGCGCCGTTTCCAGCTGGTCTGGAGCGCGCCGGCGGCCCGCTGCCGCCAGCTGGAGGGTCTGGAGCCCCCGGCCTTCCTCGACCGGCTGGCGGGCGCCCTGCCGGACCGGCTCCAGCCCGATGCCCTGCTGACGCCTGCCCGCGCCTTTCCGGTGGCCCTGCAGCTGGCCCGGCGCCTGCATCGGGGCCGCACGGTGCTGGTGGGGGAGAGCGCCCACCGCTGCCATCCGGTGGGCGGCCAGGGGTTGAATCTCTGCTGGCGGGATGTGGCGGTGCTGCAGCGGCTGGCCGAACGGGCGGCCCGGGGCACGCTGTCGCCGCGCCGCATCGGAGCGGCCTACGGGCGCCGCCGCTGGCCCGATCTGCTGCTCACCCTGCTGGCCACCGACCTGCTGGTGCGGATCTTCTCCAACCGCCACCGGTGGCTGCTGCCCCTCCGCCAGCTCGCCCTGGCCTGCCTGGCCCGCATCGACCTGAGCCGGGCCCTGGCCCTGCGGGCCATGACCCAGGGACCTTGTCGGCTGCGCCGGCCGCTTGCAGCATGGGGGGATGGTGATCAGCAGCTCTCCCCAGCCCCTGCCTTCTCCGGCAATGGTGCGCTTCCTGCGCCATCAGCTCGGCCTGAGTGAGAACGCCCTCCAGCTGGGCATCCGCCAGTCCCAGCTGGAGCAGGCGCCCCTGCCGGCCGTCCTCTGGCGGTTCGGCCTGATCAGCCTCGAGCAGTTCGACAGCGTCCTGGCCTGGCAGGACCAGCAGACCTGAGGCTCAGCTGTAGATGATCAGGGACTCGATCGGATGCTCCTGGGGCAGCCGGCTGCGGCCGTCGAGGGCCGCCAGTTCCGCCAGGAAGCCGAAGCCGCAAAGTTGCCCCCCCGCGGCCTGCACCAGCTCGCTGCAGGCCGCGGCGGTGCCGCCGGTGGCCAGCAGGTCGTCGACGATCAGCACCCGCTGGCCGCCAGCGAGGGCATCGCTGTGGATCTCCAGCCGGTCGGTGCCGTATTCGAGGCTGTAGTCCACGCCGATCACCGCGCCGGGGAGCTTGCCCGGCTTGCGCACCGGCACGAACCCCACGCCCGTGATCGTGGCCAGGGCCGTACCGACGATGAAGCCGCGGGATTCGATGCCCACGATCAGGTCCGGCTGCACCTGCTCACAGAGCAGTCCCAGCAGGCGGATGGCCTCGCCCCAGCCCTCGGGGTCCCGCATCAGGGGCGTGAGGTCACGGAAGAGAATGCCCGGCTTTGGAAAGTCGGGAATGTCCCGGACCCAGGTGCGCAGATCGATCGAGGAAGGGCTGCTGGCCATCGTGCTGCAGGTCGTGCTGGTGAAGGGACCGGTACCGGCGACGTGACGGATGGACGGCGCCGCTGGCATCATCGCAGTCATGGCCAAGGACACTTCGGAAGCGGCGATCCAGGACCGCTCCTCCCGCCCCCTGCCCCGCAGGGGTCTGGAGCGTCTCGATCTGATGCTGCTCTGCATGGAGGCGCTCGACCTCAACGGCGGCGAGGCGATGGTCTGGCTGAGTGAGCAGCTGGGCTACGCCGGCCTCTTCCCCAACCGGGTGGAGCTGTGGAAGCGGCGTTGCCACAACCCCCTGCGGCGCTCCTGCCGCCGCGGCGACGTGCCTGTCGCCGAGACCGACGCCCTGATCCGCATCCTCTGCGTCATGGCCGATCGCCTCTACCCGATGCTGCGCTCCCTGCTCTCCAGCAGCGAGCCGGAGTCGGTGGCGAAGGAGCGCTGGGCCCTGTTCCAGGGGCGTCTGGGGGAACTGATCCAGGAGCGCATGAACCCACGCCGCAGCGGCGTCCAGAAACTGCTCGATCCCAACGACGGAGCCGCCCAGCGGCTCCAGTTGGTGCAGGGCCTCAGCCTCTGCGCCGGCCAGGGGGGCTTTGAGCGCATCAAGGCGAGCCTGATGGACGCGGTGGCGTGACGGCGACCGCAGCACACCCCCCATGGTTCAGAGTTCCGTGATGAAGCAGAGCCTCGTCTTCGATCAGCTCAGCTGCCGGCTTCAGGTGGAAGGTCTCCCCGACGTCTCCATCGGCCAGAGCGGCGCGGCCCTGGGCATCATCACCGGCTGGAGCCTGCAGTGGCTGGGCCGGCCCCTGCTGGAGGGGCGCCGGGAGCACCTCCAGGCCCTGATGCAGGTGGTGTTGCCCTACGCCCGCCACCTGATCAGCGGCGTGCACCGCGACTTCAGTGTGGCCGGGGAACCGGTCGACATCGGCCCCCACTCCGAGGGCGGCCACAGGCTCCTGCTGCGCAGCAGCCAGCCCGACACCCCTCCCCTGGAGATGCACCTCGACGATGCGGAACTGGCGGATCTGGTGCGGGTGCTGGATCTGCTGCGGCTCGATCCCCGGGTGCAGCTGCCCCTGGCGATTCCCGAACCGGAGCCCCTCGGGCCCAGGGAACTGATGGAGCGGATTCCCCTGCACCGTCGCCTGTCGGCGCCCGTGGGCGGCGCGGCGGCCCTGGCGGTCTCGGCGGCCCTGGTGCTGCTCCTGCCTCCGCCCGCCGTACCTCCCGCGCCGACACCGGCACCGCCGGCGGCCCAGCAGGCCCCGGCCACCCCGCGGCCCTGAGCCGACCAGCGGCCGGCGAGCGGTTGACGTCGGCCCGGCACTGGTCACACTGGGGGCAACCAGCCAGCGCCTCCAGGGCCATGCGACGGGCTCCCCGATGGGAACGATGCGATGGGCTTGATGCGATGGGGTTGATGCAATGAGCTTGATGCAATGAGAACGATGCGATGGGTATGACCTGGTCGGAACTGCGCCGCCGGGTGGCACGGCTCGGCGCTGCCCTGGATGTGGTGGTCCGCAGCGATCCGGAGGTCTGCGGCCTGAGCGGTTCCCATTTCCACCTCACGCTCCACCACGGCGGCCAGGGGGATTGCACGGTCAACGACCTGTCCCTGATCGATTGTCCGAACGAGCTGGTGCTGATGGAGTTCGAGCGGTGGATGCGGGGTGCCGGCTATCCGCTGGAGCCCTGACGACCCCCCCATGCCCCACACCCCCTATCCGCTCCATCTGCCGACGCCGAGGGGACCGACACCGGGGAAGGGCCTGGAGCTGCGTCGCCGCCGGCGCCGTCCCTCCTCCCGCTGGCGGCAGGTGCTGGCGGGCCTGCTGCTGATCGGGGCTGGAAGCCTGATCCTGGCCGGTCTGATGCAGCTGCCGGAACGGCTGGATGCGCTGCTGCTGGTCAGCAATGCCATCGCCAACCTGATCGGCGGGCTCAGCCGGCTCAGCATGGGCATCCTGCAGCTGGGCAGCGTCATCGTGGTGGCCCTGCTGGCCCTGATGGCCCTGCTGCTGCTGGTCGGCGGCGGCGTGCGTCTGGTGCGGGGACTCACCGCCCGGCCGCGCCGTTCCTCAAGAGGCGGGGGCACCACGGCCTGAAGGGGCCGCGCCGGCCATTCAGTGGTGCAGCTGCTGGAACCAGAACCCCGCCAGCTGCCAGGACGACAGCAGGAAGATCGCCAGGATCAGCCAGTTGACCCAGGCGGGCCGTTCGCGGTTCTCGAACATGGCGGCAGGGGAGTCGCGTCCTTCGCCCTGATCCTGCCAGTGCGCCCGGCCGACGCGGGGCCGCGGGACGGCTGGTGGCACCGAACGGATGTTCAGCGTTCCGCCCCCATGCCGCGCGACCACGACTCCGGCCCCGCCTCCGGCGCCCTGCTCTCCTGCCTGGGTTTTCCCGGCTGGGGGGGATTGCACCTGGTCGTCCCCAGCCGGGGGCAGCCTTTCGCCCTGGCCCGGCGCCTGCAGCTCTGCCAGCGGGGCGAGGGGGCAGACGGGGGCCAGCTGCTGCCGGCCCTGCTGCGCCGCTACCGCGATCTGGAGCCCCTCGACCCGGCCCACTGGCCCTGGGCCGGGGAAGGCGCCACGGCCTGGCCGCGGACCTGGGGGCATCGTTACCTGCTCATCTGCCGCTGGGGAGCGGCCGCGCCGCTGCGCATCGCCGCCTGGCAGCGACAGGGGGACGTTGGGGGCTGGGCGCGGCTGTGTCCGCCCATCCCCCTGTCCTGCTTCGGCGAGCGCTTTCCCGCTCCGCCAGCCGGCGAGCCGGGCGGGGCGCCCAGGGGGGCGGATCAGGAGACGACCAGCGCCACACCCAGGCCCACCACCATCAGGGCGATGGCCCCCACGGCCCAGTAGGCATGGCTCTGGGCATCGGCCCTGGTCTCGCCGATCACCATCGTGCCTTCGTCGGCGTAGAGGTTGTCGTGGTTCTCGAGGTCGTGGGTGTGCATGGGGCCTCCAGCAAGCTCGTCGGACCCTTCCAACGTAGGAGCGACGGGCGGGCTGGTCCGCCGCCGCGACGAACCGACACCCCCCGCCCCCATGGCCCGCCATCGCCCCCGCCATGGACGGCTCTCCGGCGGCGCCCAATAATGCGCGTGTCTGCAGAGTCCCGTGCCACCCTGGCTGCTGATCCTGATCACCGTTCTGGTGATCACCCTGGTCGTCAATCCCACGGAGCGGGATTTCGTCTGGTTTCGCAGCCTCCGGCGACCGGAGTGGATCAGCCGGCAGCCATGGGTCGCCCTCGTCTGGCCGCTGATCACGGTCTGCTTTTACGGCTCGGCGGTCGCCTTCTGGCTGACGGCCGGCTCCTGGGGCTGGATGGGGGCCTACGCGGTCCTGCTGGTGCTGCTGCGAAGCCCCCACTGGCTGATCTGCCGCCTGCACCAGCTGACCGCCGGCCTTCCCTTCTGGCTGCTGAGCTGGACGCTGACGCTGGTGCTGGCCCTGATCGTGGGGCCCGCCTCGCCCCTGGCTTCGGGGTTGCTTCTGCCCGTCCTGCTGTGGACACCGGTGGAGGCCTCCATCGCCCTGCGGATGGTTGGATTGAACCGCAAGGAGCACCGGAGCGGCCGTGGACCCGATGATCGCCGCCCTGCTCGATCCCGGCGCCTATGACCATCCGGTCGAACGGGTCGACTGCCTGGAGACCCACATCTCCTGGGTCCTGCTGACGGGAACCATCGCCTACAAGATCAAGAAGCCGGTGAACCTGGGCTTCGTCGATTTCTCGACCCCGGAGCGGCGCCGCTGGTTCTGCCAGGAGGAGCTGCGGCTCAACCGCCGACTGGCGCCGGACCTCTACCTCGGCCTCAGCCCGATCCATGGACCGCCGGAGCAGGCCAGCCTGCACGGCAGCGGCCCCACCCTGGAGCTGGCCGTGCGCATGCGCCAGTTCCCCCAGAGCGCGCTGCTGGGCCCCGTTCTGGCGCGCCAGGGCCTCACCCCCGACCAGCTCGAACGGCTGGCGGATGATCTGGCGGCCTTCCATGCCGTTGCCGCGGTGGCCGGCCCGGACCAGGCCTACGGCGCACCGGAGCTGGTGAAGGCGCCGGCGGTGGCCAATCTGGCGGCGCTGGAGGCCGGCGCCGGTGCCGCTGCGCCGGAGGTGGCCGCCCTGCGGCAGTGGACGGAGGAGAGCTTCGAAGCGCTCCGGCCCACCTTCGCCCTGCGCCGCAGCCAGGGGCGTATCCGCGAGTGCCATGGGGATCTCCACCTCGGCAACCTGCTGCTGGAGGGGGGGCAGATCCGGGTCTTCGACTGCCTGGAATTCAGCCCCGACCTGCGCTGGATCGACGTGTTCAGCGACCTGGCCTTCCTGGTGATGGATCTCGAGCACCACGACCGACCCGACCTGGGGGCGGTGCTGCTCAACCGCTGGCTGGGTCGCTGCGGCGACTGGGGCGGCCTGCTTACCTGGCGCTGGTACCGGGTCTACCGCTCCCTGGTGCGGGCCAAGGTCTGCGCCCTGCGCCTACGCCAACCCGACCTCGACGCCGGCACGGTGCAGCGGCTGCAGCAGGACCTGGCGCGCTACCTGCTCGGCGCCCGTCACACCACCGGGATCCCGGCCCCGGCCCTGGTGATCACCCATGGGGTCTCCGGCAGCGGCAAGAGCCACCGGGCCCGCCAGTTGTGCCGGCGCCAGGGATGGATCCAGCTCAGCTCCGACGTGGAGCGCAAGCGCCTGTTCGGCGCCTGGGGCCAGGGGGAGTCGCCCCCCCTGCAGGGGGATCCCTACCGCAGCGAGGTGAGCGCCGGGATCTATGGGCAGCACCTGCCGGAGCAGGCGAACCGCATCCTCACGGCCGGGTACACGGTGGTGGTGGATGCCACCTTCCTGGGCCGTGACCAACGCCGGCGGATGGAGGATCTGGCCCGACGCTGCGGCGTGCCGTTCCTGATCCTGGACTGCCGCTGCACCCCGAAGCAGGCCAGGCGGCGCATCGAGGAGCGCAGGCAGCGGGGGGGTGATCCCTCCGACGCGGACTCAGCCGTGCTGGAACTCCAGCTTCGCAGCCGGGAGCCCCTGGAGGCAGGGGAACTCCCGTACGCCCTGGAGGTTGGGGCGGAGCTGACGGCCGGGGATCTGGTCGCCCGGGTGGAGGAGCGGCTGGGGGCCTAGAACCACTCGGCCACGGAGGCCTCGCGGGTGTTGACGTTGGCTTCCGGCGTGGAGCGCCGGAACTCCATGGTGATGCTGCGCTTCTGCTCGCCATCGGCCGCCAGGGCCTCGATCGGGTAGAGCTGCTGGCCGTCGCGGAAGGGCACCTGCACCCGGAAGGTGCCGTCGGCCGAGAGGGGCACCTCCTCACCGCCGATGCTGAGGCGGGCCGCCGGATCGGTGGCGCCGTAGACGATCAGCTCGGCATCGGCCACCAGCCAGAAGGAGCGCTGACGCGAGCCCACCCCACCGATACCGGAGGCGCTGCGGCCGGAGGCCCAGGGGCCGGCGCCGGAGGCGGAGAACGCACCGCCGCTCTCGAGGCCGGCGGCGGCATCAATCTCATGGAAGGCCTCCGACCCGCGGCCCAGGCGGCGCCACTGGCTGGTGGCGCTCTGGTAGAGCCGCTCGTGCAGGCCGGAATCCACCGCCTCGGCGGGGGCGGGCAGGCTGGCGCTGGCGGAGGGGAAGGCGTCGAGGGAGAAGGGGACGAACTGATCGAGGATCTGCTCGGAGGGATGCAGGGAGGGCACCCGGGCGACCGAGGAGAAGGCCAGGGAGATCCAGCCGCCGCCACCGCCCTTGCGGTAGCCGAGTTCGACGCGGTAGTCGCGATCGGAGAGGGGAACGGGCAGATACCACTCGGTGGCATGGCTGTCGACCACCACCTCCTGGAGGGTGTGGGGATGGGCGGAGCCGCCGGCCAGGCCGGTGACGTCGGCGACCCGCAGGCAGAGCTGGGAGGCGCCGGCGTGGAGGGCGTCACTGCGGTCGTCCTCGGAGATGTCCCAGAAGACGTAGGCCCACTGGGGATCGCGGGGCAGGAAGACGACGCGGGTTTCGGCCGCCGGCCGCGGCGCCGGGGCCATCTCGGCCTCGATGGCGGCCACCGGCCGGGGAGACGTCGGCGTCTCGGCCGCGGGCGTCACCGACGCCGCCGTTTCGCCCCGCTCACCCGAGCGATCGGCGATGGACTCGGCCAGCGCATCCCTGTCCTGGGCGCTGTAGCGCTGGATCCCCAGGGTTCTGGCGAGCTCGCGCAGCTGACGCATGCTGAGGCTGGCCAGGTTCGCGAACGGGTTGGTCCTGGCCATGTTATTTCAAGAATCGTTACAGCCCATGATCGCCGATGGGATCTGGGCGGGATCAGTCCTGTCAGCGGATCGCAACACCCCCGGAACGGGCCGGATCCGCCGGCGGCGGCAGCAGCACCACCCCCCGCATGGGTTCGGCGCCCCGCCGCTCCGGGGGCCGGGTCGGGCGTTCCGGCACGGACGCCAACACGGCCGAGACCGCCAGCAGCCCCCCCACCAGCAGCCAGAGGCGCCAGCGACCCGGCAGGACCAGGGCGCTGCGGCCCCCCTGCCCCCGGCGCCGCGTGCCGTCGGCGACCCGGCGGGCCCTGCCGAGGCCCAGCGGCTCTCCGCAACGGGCACAGACCATGCGACCCGCCAGGCTGCGGTCGGCCCGCACGGCCCAACTGCCGCACCTCGGACAGCCCATCCCTCACCCGATCCATCAGGCCCCCATGGTGACGGAATGACCTAGAGCCGCGTCGGATCGGCGCCGGCGGGCCGCTCGGCCGGCGGGAGATCGGCCATCAGACGGAAGTCCTCGAACGCGAAACCCGGCCCCACGCAGCAGTGCACCAGACTCCATCGCCCCCGGCTGCGGGCCGCCTGCCACCAGAGCGCCGGCACGATCTGCAGGGGGCCGGCGCCCGGATCCCCGGCCTCAGCGAGCGGGCCCAGCCACAGTCGCTCGGCCGTGCCGCCCCCGGGCGGCAGCCGCCAGAGATCGAGGGGGTCGCCGCCGGCGTGGTGCCAGACCTCATCCGCCCCCGCCACCTGATGCCAGCGGCTGAGCTGGCCCTCCGTCAGCAGGAAGGCGATCACCGTGAGTCCGGCGCGCTGCCGCCCGTCCTCGGCCCGGCACACCTGGCCGGGTGAGCGGTGCAGCTCCCGGTACCAGCCCCCCTCCGGGTGGGGCCGCAGGTCGTAGCGGGCGATCAGCGCCTCCGGAGTGGAACGCATGGCCGGGCGGGCGGGAGAGGGTCGCTGACGATGATCCCGCGGCGACGGTCAACCGGAGTAGAACATCTGTACTGCTTCCCTTCCGCTCCCGGTCCGATGTGTCCCCTGCCTCCCCAGTCACCGCTGCCCCCGCGGGAGGGGGCGGAGGCCCTCTTCTGCCTGCTGGCCACGGAGGCGGTCAGCGCCGGTTTCCCCAGCCCCGCCGACGACTACGTGGAGGCCCGCATCGACCTCAATCTGGAGCTGATCCCCCGTCCGCTGTCCACCTTCTTCATGCGCGTCAGCGGCGATGCCATGCGGGGCGACGGCATCGTCGACGGCGACCTGCTGGTGATCGACCGCAGCGTCGATCCCCGGCCCGGCATGGTGGTGGTGGCGGTGCATGCCGGCGCCTTCCTGCTGCGCCGGCTGGCCCGGCGCGGCGTTGCGCTGTGGCTGGTGGCCAGCGACGGCACCAGTCCGCCCCTGGTGCTCACCGGCGACGACGGGGGCGGCGCGGTGGGAAGCGACGGCGGGGGGGCCGAACTGTGGGGCGTCGTGATCCACGCCGTGCATCACCTGGCGGGCGCCCCCTCCAGGCGTCACTGATCGGCGTCAGGGGTCGGCGCGGTGGGGCAGGGCGCGCGGGTCGACGGGCAGGGCGGGCGGGGCCATCAGCAGGCCGCGACGGCGCAGCTCACGGCGGAACTCGCCGGCCAGTCCGTCCGCCATCCAGAGCTTGCGCAGGTGGCCGAAGATCACCATGCAGCGCAGGGCGATGGTGACGCAGACGAGCACCTGCAGGCAGAGTTTCAGCACGGTGGAAGCAGGTGCGGCGCTGTGCTGGAACCAGCCTAGGGGCGCCTCCGGCGACCGGGCGCACCGGAACGGCGGCAACAGGCCGTCCAGGCGTCATGCTGGGTCGGTGGGCGGCAACGCCGCCGTGACCTGCTTCGATGATCGAGCCTCTGCCGGAGCTGAGCACCGCCGAACTGGAGACTCTGCTGGCGGCCCTCGATCCGCTCCTGGACGGCTTCGGCGAAGGCGGCTCCTGCCTGGATGATGCCAGCGCCTTCCTGGAACGGCTGGGCATCGGCCAGCAGGGCGACGACGGGGGCACCCCCTCCCCCCTGCTCCAGTGGCTGGAAAGCTGGCGGGCCGCCGGCGGCAACCGGGCGACCCTGCGGCTGATGGTGCAGACCCTGCTGACGGGACGCCAGGAGGAACCGCCGGCCTGATGGAGCGCAGGACCTGCCGGACGGATCAGGCGCGCCAGAGGGCATCGGCCATGCGGGCCGTCTGCACGATCGGCCCGACGTCGTGCACCCGCAGCACATCGGCACCGGCGGCGATGGCCTGACCGCAGACCGCCGCGGTGCCCCAGAGGCGGGCCCGGGGGCGGGGCTCGGCCAGCACCGCACCGATGAAGCGCTTGCGGGACGGCCCCACCAGCAGGGGAAAACCCTCGGCCCGCAGCAGGGCCAGGCCCCGCAGCAGAGCGAGGTTGTGGGCGGTGGTCTTGGCGAAGCCCAGCCCCGGATCCCAGAGAATCCGCTCCGCACGCACCCCCGCCGCCAGGGCCCGATCGGTGGCCCGCAGCAGCTCCTGCCGCACCTCGGCGACCACATCCCCGTAGCTGGCCAGGCCATCCATCGTGCGGCTGTCGCCGCGGCTGTGCATCAGCACGCAGGGGCAGTCGGCGGCCGCCACCACCGCCAGCAGGTCGGGATCGCGCCGGCCGGCGCTGACGTCGTTGATCCAGTGGGCCCCGGCGGCCAGGGCGGCTTCGGCCACCGGGGCGCGGAAGGTGTCGATCGAGAGCAGGGGGCCGCCGGCTTCCGGGGGCGGCAGAGAGGCCAGGATCCGCCCCAGGGCGGGCAGCACCCGGGCCTTCTCGGCCTCCGCATCGATCTCGCTCGCCCCGGGCCGGGTGCTCTGCCCCCCCAGGTCGAGCAGGTCGGCCCCCTGGCGGTCCAGCAGCCGGGCCTGGCGCAGGGCCGCCTCGGGGGCCTCGTAACGGCCCCCGTCGCTGAAGGAATCGGGGGTGAGGTTGAGAACCCCCATCACCAGGGTGCGATCCCCCCAGCGGAAACCGGGCGGGACGGCGACGGGGCCGGCGGGGCTCACGGCGATCGCGGCGTCGGCCCGGGCCTCAGGCCGCCACCGGCACCTGGTAGTTGGCGATGCGGGCGAAGCTGACCGGGTCGAGGGAGGCGCCCCCCACCAGCACCCCATCGATGTCGCTCTGGGCCATCAGCATGTCGATGGTGGCGGGGTTGACCGAGCCGCCGTACTGCACCACCACCTCGGGATGGCCCACCCAGCCGCGGATCAGGCCGCAGATGCGGTTGGCCTCCTCGGCCGCGCAGGTCTTGCCGGTGCCGATGGCCCAGATGGGCTCGTAGGCCACGATCAGACGCAGGGGATCGATGCCCTCCAGCCCCTGCTCCACCTGGCGGTGGATCACCCGCTCGGTCTCGCGGGCCTCGCGCTGGTCGTCGCTCTCGCCGACGCAGAGGATCGGGATCAGGCCCGATTTCTGGGCCGTGCGGGCCCGCAGGTTGATCTGCTCGTCGGTCTCGCTGAAGTACTTGCGGGGCTCGCTGTGGCCCACGATGGCGTGGGTGACACCGTGCTCCAGCAGCATCGGCGCGGAGATCATGCCGGTGTAGGCACCGCTCTCCTCCCAGTGAACATTCTGGCCGGCGATGGCGACGCCGGCGCCGGCCAGGTGACGGCAGAGGGTGGGGATGGCCGTGAACGGGGGGGCCAGCACCACCTCCCGGTCGTCGGGTAGATCGGCGATCAGGGGCCGGAAGCTGGCCGCAAACGCCCGCGCCTCGGCGCAGGTCATGTGCATCTTCCAGTTGCCTGCGATGACGGCCTTGCGCACGTGGTCTCCCGGCAGCGACATTCGAGGCAGGTTAAGGCGTGGGGCCACCGTGTCCCCCGCGCTCCCGCCGCGGGGAAAGCATCAGCACCTCCCGGCCGTCGATGGCCACCGCATCCCCCGGAGCCAGCTGGCGACCACGCCGGGTCTCGATGGCGCCGTTCACGGTCACGTCCCCCCGCTGGATGCGCTGCTTGGCCTCGCCGCCGGTGCCGACGAGGCCCTGCCATTTGAGGAACTGATCCAGCTTCACCGTCGGGGGGCGCCCGGAGAGCGCTGATAGGGTTCGTCGATGCTTGCACCCTCGCCGGCCGGCTTCCGCAGGCTCTGGCCGCTGCTGAAGCCCCACCGGCGACCCCTGCTGCTCGGGGGGCTGTGCATGCTGGTGTTCGTGGGCTGCTGGCCCCTGCTGGCCTGGCTGGCCGGCCAGCTGATCCCGGCCATCGGCGCCGGTGACTTCACCAAGGTGCTGCGCAGCGTGGCGGCGGCCCTGGCGGTGTTCCTGGTGCAGAAGATCGCCCAGTTCGGCCAGGACACCCTGCTGGCCGGCCCGGCCCTGCGGGTGAGCCAGGAGCTGCGCCGCCAGCTGTTCGCCCGCCTGCAGCGGCTCGACTTCGGCGCCCTGGAGAAACTCTCCGCCGGCGATCTCACCTACCGGCTCACCGAGGACGCCGACCGGGTCGGAGAGGTGATCTACAAGACGATCCAGGACACCACCCCCAGCGCCCTGCAGCTGGTGGTGGTGCTGGGCTACATGATCTGGCTGGACTGGCCCCTGGCCCTGGCCACCCTGCTGCTGGCGCCGCTGGTGGCGCTGATGGTGAGCGCCTTCGGGGCCCGGGTGATGACCGCCGCCGAGCGCAGCCAGAAGCAGGTGAGCGACCTGGCGGCCCTGCTGGGGGAGGCGATCGGCGGCCTGCCCCTGGTGCGGGCCTTCGCCGCCGAACCCTGGCTGCAGGAGCGCTTCGACACCGAGATCGACCTGCACCGCCGCGCCCGCTACCGCACCCTGGAGCTGCTGGCGCTGCAGCATCCGGTGGTGGGCTTCATCGAAGCGGCCGGGATCCTCTCGGTGCTGCTGATCGGCGCGGCGCGCATCAAGGCCGGCGGCCTGGACAGCCAGGGCTTCAGCAGCTACGTGGCGGCGCTGCTGATGCTGATCGATCCGATCTCCCACCTCACCACCAACTTCAACGAGTTCCAGCAGGGCCAGGCCTCGCTGCGGCGACTGCGGGCGATCGAGAACGAGCCGGTCGAACCGCCCGACCACCCCGGGGCCAGGCCCCTGGGGGCCGTCTCCGGGGAGCTGGTGCTGGACGGGGTGAGCTTCGGCTACCAGAGCGGCAGTCCGGTGCTGCGCCAGCTCGATCTCCACATCCGCCCCGGCCAGGTGGTGGCCCTGGTGGGGCCCTCCGGCGCCGGCAAGAGCACCCTGTTCTCCCTGCTGCTGCGCTTCAACACCGCCCAGAGCGGCCGGGTGCTGCTCGATGGCCAGAACCTGGCCGACCTGCGGGCCCGGGACCTGCGCCGGGCCGTGGCCCTGGTGCCCCAGCAGAGCAGCGTCTTCTCCGGCACCGTCGCCGAGGCGATCGCCTTCGGGCGCCCCGCCAGCATTGAGCAGATCCGCCAGGCCGCCCGGCTGGCCAATGCGGCCGACTTCATCGAGAGCCTTCCCGGCGGCTACGACAGCCGCCTCGAGGAGCGGGGCAGCAACTTCTCCGGCGGCCAGCTGCAGCGGCTGGCGATCGCCCGGGCCGTGCTGGGCAACCCGGCGGTGATGCTGCTGGATGAGGCCACCAGCGCCCTGGATGCGGAGGCCGAGGAGGCCGTGCAGCAGGGCCTGCAGCAGGCCATGGCCGGCCGCACCGTGCTGGTGATCGCCCACCGCCTCGCCACCGTGCAGGAGGCCGATCTGATCGTGGTGCTCGACGGCGGCCGCATCGTGCAGCAGGGCAGCCACGACGAGCTGATGGCCAGCGGCGGCCGCTACCGCGAGCTCTGCGAGCGCCAGTTCATCCGGCTCGAGGCCTGAGGAGAGGCTTCGCCTCCGGCGGGAACGGGCGGTCCTGCCACCTACGCTGGCTCCGCACCGAGTCCAGAGCCTTGCAGACCCCCAGCCAGCAGCCCCCCGTGCTGACCTTCGAAGGCAAGCGTTACGACCTCAACGGCCTGCCCGACGACGTCAAGGAGATGGTGCGGGGGATGCAGGTGGCCGATGCCCAGCTGCGCATGCATGAGGACACCCTCAAGGTGCTGGCGGTGGGCCGCCAGGCCATGGCCATGCAGCTGAACGAGCGGCTCCAGGGCATCCCCACCCTGGAGGAGCCGGCCTGAGGCCGGCGCAGATCAGCCCAGGGGGGCCAGATCCTCGAAACGGAACATCTGGCGGCCGGCCGGCGTGTCGCCATGGGCCTCCGTCTCCACCACCCGCTCGCTCAGCACCCAGGGGCCCTCTCCCGCCAGCGGCACGAAGGTGTCCGTGAAGCGGCTGGTGCCGCCGCGGGCCTCGCCGGTGGCGGGGTCGCTGTAGCGGCTCGTGTAGGTGTGGCTGAGGTAGCCGCTGCCGGTGTCGGTGACGCTCTCGGTGAAGATCGTCACCACGGTGCCGTGGATGTGGCGGTGCACCATCGTCACCACGTTGTCCTTGATGCGGTAACGGTCGCCCTCGGCCTTGCCGCCCATGATCACCTCGGTCCCCACCGCATCGGTCTCGCCGGCGGTGAAGGTGTTGGCGCCGTGGGTCTGCTCAAAGGGGCGCCGCACCCGGTGGATCGCCACCTCCCACAGCTGGGAGGCGACCGCCTTGTGCACCTCCTCGTCGGCGATGCCCTCCACGGTCGCCTTGAGATCGGCGCCCACCTGGAAGGTGCCCTCCAAGCGCCGGTCGTCCTGCTCCCAGACGCAACGGCCGCCATAGCCGCCGAAGCCCGGCTCCCAGGTGTAGCGGTTCTCGTAAGCGGCGCGGAACGCCTCGCGCAGGTCGGTGCCGGGGGCGATGGGCTGGGCGGCCAGGGTGCTGGTCACAGGGTCACAGGCGATCGGGCGTTCACCCTACCCAGGGCGGGTGGATGTCCTGCAGGGCCGCCACCTCCACCTGCTGCTGCTGCTGCAGGGCGGCGATAGCCTCCACGGCGGCCCGCGCCGCCGCCATGGTGGTGACGGTGGGCACGGCGTAGTCGAGGGCGGCCAGGCGCAGGTAGCGATCGTCGTGGGCGGCCTGGCGGCCCACCGGTGTGTTGACCACCAGCTGCACCAGGCCGGAGCGGATCGCATCCTCGATGTTGGGCCGGCCTTCGTGCACCTTGAGCACGGGCTCCACCGCCAGGCCGGCCTGGCTCAGCATCGCGGCGGTGCCGTTGGTGGCGGTGAGGGTGAATCCCGCCGCCAGCAGGGCGCGGGCCACCGGCACCAGGGCGGGCTTGTCGCGGTCGTGGGTGGAGAGGAACACGCTGCCGCTGGTGGGCAGGGGTTCACCGGCGGCGAGTTCGGCCTTGGCGTAGGCCAGGCCGAAGCTGGCGGCGATCCCCATCACCTCGCCGGTGGAGCGCATCTCCGGCCCCAGCAGGGTGTCGGCGCCGGGGAAGCGCTTGAAGGGCAGCACCGCCTCCTTCACCGTCTGCCGCGGCGGCCGCGGCTCCGCCAGCAGGCCCAGCTCCGTCAGGGTGCGGCCGGCCATCAGCTGGCTGGCGATCTTGGCCAGGGGCACGCCGGTGGCCTTGGCCACGAAGGGCACGGTGCGGGACGCCCGCGGGTTGGCCTCGATGATGAACACCGTTTCGTTGCCGGCGCCGTCGTTCTGCACCGCGAACTGGAGGTTGATCAGGCCGCGCACCTCCAGCGCCAGGGCCAGCTCCGTGCTCCAGCGGCGGATCGTGGCCAGGGCCTCGGGCCCCAGGGACACCGAGGGCAGGGCGCAGGCGGAGTCGCCGGAGTGGATGCCGGCCGGCTCGATGTGCTCCATCAGGCCGCCGATCACCACCGTCCCCTGGCGGTCGCAGAGGGCGTCGACGTCCACCTCGATGGCGTTCTCCAGGTACTGGTCGATCAGCACCGGATGGTCGGGCTCCACCTGCACCGCCTCCACCATGTAGCGGTTGAGTTCCTCCTCGTCGAAGACCACCTCCATGGCACGCCCCCCCAGCACATAGCTGGGACGCACCACGACGGGGTAGCCGACGGCCGCCGCCACCGCCCGGGCCTCGCCGTCGTTGCGGGCCAGGCCGTTGCGGGGCTGGCGGATCTCCAGGCGCCTCAGGATCGCCTCGAACTGCTCCCGGTCCTCGGCCCGGTCGATCGATTCGGGCGAGGTGCCCCAGAGGCGGGTGCCGGTGGCGCGGCCCTCCTCGCTCTCCAGCCAGCGCAGCAGGGGGATTGCCAGCTTCAGGGGCGTCTGGCCGCCGAACTGGACGATCACCCCCTCGGGTTTCTCCGCCTCGATGACGTTGAGCACGTCCTCCAGGGTGAGGGGCTCGAAGTACAGGCGATCGCTGGTGTCGTAGTCGGTGGAAACGGTTTCCGGGTTGCTGTTCACCATCACGGTGGCGAACCCGGCCTGCCGCAGGGCGAAGGAGGCGTGGCAGCAGCAGTAGTCGAACTCGATGCCCTGGCCGATGCGGTTGGGGCCGCCCCCCAGGATCATCACCTTGCGGCGGGTCTCGGGGGTCACCTCGTCCTCGGGGGCCAGCAGGGTGAGGGAGCCATCGGCCTCGAGCCGCTCCAGGGGCCGCTCGTAGGTGGCGTAGTGGTAAGGCGTGGAGGAGGCGAATTCGGCGGCGCAGGTGTCGACCGTCTTGAACACGGCCCGCACCCCCAGCGCCTGGCGCCGG
This sequence comes from Cyanobium gracile PCC 6307, assembly GCF_000316515.1. Classification (NCBI taxonomy): domain Bacteria; kingdom Bacillati; phylum Cyanobacteriota; class Cyanophyceae; order Synechococcales; family Prochlorococcaceae; genus Cyanobium; species Cyanobium gracile. The sequence continues at coordinate 833,033 of NC_019675.1, forward strand.
CGGCGCACCGTGAGTTCGTCGCTGCCGGTGGCCCAGGCGATCTGGCGGTCGGAGAAGCCGGTCTGCTTGAGCTCCAGGAGGTCGGCGGCGGCGATGGCCTCCAACGAACGGCCCCGCAGCAGCGTGGTTTCCACCGTCAGGATCCGGCGCAGCTTGGCCAGGAACCAGGGGTCGATGGCGCTGAGCCGGTGGATCTCGTCGTCGCTGCGGCCGGCCACCATGGCGGCGCGCACCGCATGGATCCGGTCCGGGGAGGGGATGCGCAGCTGCCGCTCCAGGTCGGCGGGATCCTGGGGCGGATCGGGGCGGTCGCAGCCCCAGCCCGCATGACCCGTCTCCAGGGAGCGCAGGGCCTTCTGGAAGGACTCCTCGAAGCTGCGGCCAATGGCCATGGCCTCCCCCACCGACTTCATCGAGGTGGTGAGCACGGCCGGGGAACCGCGGAACTTCTCGAAGGCGAAGCGGGGGATCTTGGTGACGACGTAGTCGATCGTCGGCTCGAAACAGGCCGGCGTGGCACCGGTGATGTCGTTGACGATCTCGTCGAGGGTGTAGCCCACCGCCAGCCGGGCGGCGATCTTGGCGATCGGGAAGCCGGTGGCCTTGCTGGCCAGGGCCGAGCTGCGACTGACCCGGGGGTTCATCTCGATCACCACCACATCCCCGTTGGCGGGATTGATGGCGAACTGGATGTTGCTGCCGCCGGTGTCGACGCCGATCTCGCGGATGATGGCGATCGACTGGTCGCGCAGTCGCTGGTACTCCCGGTCGGTGAGGGTCTGGGCGGGGGCGACGGTGATCGAATCACCGGTGTGGACCCCCATCGGGTCGAGGTTTTCGATCGAGCAGACGATCACCACGTTGTCGGCGGTGTCGCGCATCACCTCGAGCTCGAACTCCTTCCAGCCCAGCAAGGATTTCTCGATCAGGATCTGGGAGACGGGGCTGGCCTCCAGGCCGCTCTTGCAGAAGGCCTGGAATTCCTCCGGGTTGTAGGCGATGCCGCCGCCCGATCCCCCCAGGGTGAAGGCCGGCCGGATGATGCGCGGGTAGGTGCCGATCGCATCGCCGACACGGATCGCCTCCTCCAGGTCGTTGGCGATCCCGGACGGACAGACGGCCACGCCGATGCGGGCCATGGCCTCCTTGAACAGCAGCCGGTCCTCCGCCTTGCGAATCGCCGCCAGATCGGCGCCGATCAGCTCGACCCCGTAGGCCTCCAGGGTGCCGTTCTCGGCCAGGGCGACGGCCAGGTTGAGGGCGGTCTGGCCGCCCATGGTGGGCAGCAGGGCATCGGGGCGCTCCAGCTCAATCACCCGGGCCACCACCTCGGGGGTCAGGGGCTCGATGTAGGTGCGATCCGCCAGGTCCGGGTCGGTCATGATCGAGGCCGGGTTGGAATTCACCAGCACCACCTCGTAGCCCTCGGCCCGCAGGGCCTTGCAGGCCTGGGTGCCGGAATAGTCGAACTCGCAGGCCTGGCCGATCACGATCGGTCCCGACCCCAGCAGCAGGATGCGCCTCAGATCCGTGCGGCGGGGCATAGGGCGTGGTCGGGCAAACCCGCCCAGCCTCTCACGGTCGCCGTCCCGACCGGCCTGCCGGCGCCGCTGGCACCGCAGGCAATCGCTAATCTGACGGGATACCTTCGCCCGAGACGCCGCCGATGAGCGAACTCCAGCGCCTGAAGGGGTTGCTGCCCCCTGAGATGCAGAGCTGGGTGTTCGTGGAAGCCGCGGCCTCCGTCGATCCTCCCCTGATCACCATCGAGGAGATCGGCCGCGACGAGGTGGAGATCCAGGTGGATCTGGAGAAATGGGACGCCCTGGCCCTGGATCACCGCAACCTGCTCTTCTGGCACGAGGTGGGCCGCATCCAGAATGACGCCATCCCTCGGGACGGCTGGGAGATGGCCGCCCTGGCCATCGGCCTGGGGGGCGCCATCGGCGAGCTGTGGGTGCAGGACGGTCTGCTGCTGGTGATGGCCCTGGGGCTCTCAGGCTTCGCCGGCTACCGCCTCTACCTCAAGAACAACTCTGAGAAGCGACTCCAGGACGCAATCCTGGCCGACGAGCGGGCCATCGACCTGGCCTGCCGCTTCGGCTACAGCCTGCCCAACGCCTACAAGAGCCTGGGGGGTGCCCTCAAGGAGCTGGTGGAGCAGACCCGCAAGAAGCGGCGCCGCACCTTCTACGAAGACCGCCTCGAGGCCCTGCGCAAGAGCGCCGGCAAGGCCCGGGCCGAAATGGCCCAGCAGCAGGGCTCCCGCCAGTCGGTCACCAGCGAGAACGTCTATGGATAGCCGCGACCTGGCCCTGCTGGCCGCCGAGGCCTGCGACGACCGCAAGGCGGTCGACATCCGCCTGATCCGGGTGGATGAGGTGTCGTCCCTGGCCGACTGGTTCGTGATCTGCAGCGGCCTCAGCGACGTGCAGGTGCGGGCCATCGCCCGCTCCGTCGAAGACCGGCTCGAAACCGACGCCGCCCGCCTGCCCCTGCGGCGCGAGGGCCAGAGCGAGGGCCGCTGGGTGCTGCTGGATTACGGCGAGCTGATCGTGCACGTGCTCACCCCCCAGGAGCGCAGCTACTACGACCTGGAGTCGTTCTGGGGCCACGGCGAGCAGGAGCGCTACGTCGGCGCCCCCCTCGAGGTGGGCGGCGCCGGCCCGGTCGGCGGCTGAGGGACGCAGCGATGGCCGCCGGCGTTCCGAGCCTGCCCAGCCAGGACACCCCCTGCCCGGTGCCTCCGGCCCAGCGGCCGCTGCAGGAGTACGACCAGCTCAGCAACTCCTGGTTCTTCCACTGGCCCGCCCATGGCCCAGCGGGACTGTGGCGGGCCCTGGCCCTCTCCTGGCTGCTCTCCTTCCCCCCGGCGCTGCTGGTGGCCAGTGGCAGCCTGACGCTCCGCCATGAGCCCGTCAGGCTGGTGATCGCCGCGGCCACCGCCGCCGTGCTCCTGCCCATGGTGCTGCTGCTGCGCCAGTGGCTCGGCTGGACCTACGTCCAGAAGCGGCTGGTCTCGGAGCGGGTGGAGTACGAGGAATCGGGCTGGTACGACGGCCAGGTGTGGGAGAAGCCGATCACCTGGCGCCAGCAGGATCTGCTGGTGGCCCGCCACCAGGTGCAGCCGGTGCTGGCCCGCCTGCGCCAGGCGGTCGCCATCGCCATCACCCTGATGCTGCTCGGGTCGGGGCTCTGCCAGGCTCTCTGAGGTCGGCCTCCGCGGATCCGCTTCCTCCCCCATGACCCTGTCCTCCAGCTTCGCCGGCCCGGGCCGCCCCGGCATTCCCCCCCTGGAGGTCCGCCTGCTGCGCAACGGCATCGTCGAGTCGCGCCACCGGGTGCATGCGGTGGTCTGCGACCAGCGGGGCCGGGTGCTGATGCGCGCCGGCGACCCCCAGCAGCTGAGTTTCGTGCGTTCCGCCCTCAAGCCCTTCCAGGCCACCGTCTTCGTGGGCAGCGGCGCCGCCGACCGGATGGGGGCCGGCGAGCGGGGCCTGGCGATTGCCTGCGCCTCCCATGCCGGCACCGCCCTGCATGCCCGGGAGGCGTTCAAGCTGCTCTGGGGTGCGGAGCTCGACACCGAGGACCTCCAGTGCCCCACCCCCGCCGGCGCCAGCAGTCCGCTGGAGCACAACTGCTCGGGCAAGCACGCGGCCTTCCTGGCCGCCTGCCGGCAGATGCACTGGCCGCTCGAGAGCTATCTCCAGGCCGACCATCCCCTGCAGCAGGCGGTGGTTAAGCGGGTCGGCGAGCTGCTGGGGCTGCCGGGGGCCGAACTGATCAGCGCCCGAGACGACTGCGGCGCCCCCACCCTGCAGCTGCAGCTGGCCCAGATGGCCCTGCTGTTCGCCCACCTCGGGGGCGGCGAGCAGGCCGACCTGGAGCGGCTCAGCCGGGCCATGCTCGCCCACCCGGATCTGATCGCCGGGGACGGGCAGTTCGACACCGAACTGATGCGCCTGGGCCACGGCCAGGTGCTGAGCAAGGGGGGCGCCGAAGGCATCCAGTGCCTCAGCCGGGTGGGCGAGGGCATGGGGGTGGCCATCAAGGTGGACGACGGGGCCCGGCGGGCCAAGCAGGCGGTGGCCCTGCACCTGCTGGAGCAACTCGAGTGGCTCACCCCCACCACCCTGGTGGAGCTGCGCCAGCGTTACCTGGCACCGGCCGACCACCTGCGCCTGGAGGTGATCGGCGAGCTGCGCTTCGACGGGGCCCGCCCCTGAGGTGGGGGCATCGACTGATACAATTCACAGGTGCGACGCGGACATCCGCCGTCCACGTGTGCGACGCGGGGTAGAGCAGTCTGGTAGCTCGTCGGGCTCATAACCCGAAGGTCAGGAGTTCAAATCTCCTCCCCGCCACCAAATCCACAACCCTCCAAGGGTTGTCACCCACCAACCCTCCAGCCAGCCGCTGGGGGGTTGTTGTTTTTGGGGCCACGGGCTGACCCGCCTGACCCGTCAGCCGGGCTCCCTGCGCCACCGCCGCTCCTGCATGATGCCGGGACCGGTTCGCCTGCCGATGTCCGCCGCCCCATCCACCACCGCCGGAAGCGAGATCCCCTGGGACGCGGTCGTGGTGGGGGCGGGGGCCAACGGTTCGGTGGCGGCCATGGTGCTGGCGGAGGCCGGGCTGCGGGTGCTGGTGCTGGAGGCGGGGCCGGACCTCTCCGCCCGCCGGGCCCTGGGCAGCGAACCGCTCAACAGCCTGCGCCGTCTCTCCCACCTGAGCAGCGGCCGCCAGCGCCTGCAGCGGCACCATCCGGGGTTCTGGAAGCACAACCCGGAGCTGTTCGTCGACGAACGCCTCAACCCCTACAGCACCCCGGAAGACGCGCCGTTCCTGTGGACCCGGGGCCGCCAGGTGGGGGGCAAGAGCCTCACCTGGGGCGGCATCACCCTGCGCCTCTCGGAGGCGGAGTTCCAGGCGGGCCGGCGGGACGGCCATGGCCCAGCCTGGCCGATCGGCACCGCCGAGCTGGCCCCCTTCTATGACCGCCTCGAGACCCTGCTGGGGGTGCACGGCCAGCGGGACGGCCTGCCCCAGCTGCCGGACGGGAGCTACCGGCCGCCCCTGCCGTTCACGCCGGGGGAGAAACACCTGCAGGGGGCGATCGGCCGAGAGCTGGGTCTGCCCCTGATCCACTCCCGCGGCTTCCGCCTGCATCGGCCCACGCCGGAGGCCCCCTGGCCCCCCTCCAGCGCCCAGGGCAACTGCCTGGCCAGGGCCCTGGCCACGGGCCGGGTGCAGCTGCGCAGCGGTGCGGTGGTGAGCCATCTGGAGATGGACGCGACCCGGCGGCAGGCCGAAGCGGTGGTGCTGGTGGACGCGGCCAGCGGCCGGAGGGAGCGCCTCGCCGCCCCCCTGGTGGTGCTCTGCGCCTCCACGATCGAAACGGTGCGGCTGCTGCTGCACTCGAGCGACGCCGTCCGCAGCGGTGGCCTCAGCGACCCCTCCGGCAGCCTGGGCCGCTGCCTGATGGACCACATCTCCACCAGCCGCTTCTTCTCGATCCCCGCCATCGCGGCGCCCCGCGAACCGGCCGAGCTCTCCGGGGCCGGCAGCTGCTTCATCCCCAACACCGTGAACCTCGACGCGGGGAGTTCGGAAGCCTTCCTGCGCGGCTACGGCATCTGGGCCGCCCTGCAGCGCTTCGATCCCCCTGCCCTGCTGCGGCGCCGGCCCGGGGAGGCGGTGGGCTTCCTGATCGGCCATGGGGAGGTGCTGCCCCAGGCGGGGAACCGGGTGAGCCTGGATGGCTCCCGCACCGACGCCTGGGGCCTGCCCATCCCCCACATCGACTGCCGCTGGGAGGCCAACGAGGCCGCGATGGTGGCTCACATGCAGGCGCGCATGGAGGACGTGGTGGCCGCGGCGGGCGGCCGCATCCGGCCGATCGAGGAGCTGTTCGTGCTGCCGGTGCTCGAACCGCTGATCCGCAACAGCCTGGCGGTGCGTCCGGAGCCGCCGCCACCGGGCTACTACATCCACGAACTGGGCGGGGCCCGCATGGCCGAACGCCCAGAGGAGGGGGTCGTCGACCCCTGGAACCGCTGCTGGGGGGCCGAGAACGTCCTGGTCACCGATGGGGCCTGCTGGCCCAGCGCCGGCTGGCAGAGCCCCACCCTCACCGAGATGGCGATCACCTGGCGGGCCTGCGCCGCCGCCGCCGCCGGGATGCGGCGGCACTGAACACGCGGTCCGGTCAGGGAGCCGTCACAGCAGGGCACAGCTGGTGTCGATCACCACAATCTTGGCGGGCCCCCATGCGCACAATGACGGGGCGACCTCCAAAGGGTCGGGCAAGGGAGAAAACCATCGGCGGGGGTTGGCACCCTCGCTTTTTTTTGGCCTCTGCCGGCCTGGTCCGTGCGATCGTCTTCGTGCGCTCCATCGGCCTGGCCCCTCCAGACCTCAGGGCTTCTGGAACAGGCCGTCGAGGTAGTGCTGGGAGACCACGGGCTCCTGGCAGCCGTTCTGGAACAGGAAGCCGGCCAGGGCGGAGGTGATGACGCTGTACTGGTCCCAGTGCGGGTGGGCGTCGATGAACTCGCGCATGCCGGCGTAGAGCACCTCCGGCACCTCGGCTTCCAGGCTCACACTCGCCTCGTCGCCGCCGCACCCCGGGTGCTCAGGATCCATGGCCATGCTGCTGGGATTCCGCTGAGTTCGCTCCAAGTACGCCACAGGCGATGGCCGGCGTCAAAATCCGGCCGCGGCGTGGCCCCGTCAGGGGCATGGGATGAGACTCGCGGCCCCGGCTGGGCTGCGGGCGAGGTGTTGCAGAACACGGGAGCGGCGGACCGCCAGCGGCGGACGCTGTCAAGGCTGTTCCAAGCCATCCATGACTTTCCCCAGCCCTGACGTCCCGAAGCGGCCAGAAGGCCGAGATCTGTGGAAAAGTGCCGCAAAACGGGGGAAAACGGCGCACCGGTGGGGGAAACCCCCGAACCATCGGAACAAGTGATCAGAACTCAGTCTCTCTGGACGCAGAGAGAGATGAGACCGGCGAGGATGGCGCCCCTGGCGTGGGTGCCCCGTTGGTCAGTCGCTCGGCCGCCGCAGGGTGCGGGGACCCAGCGGGTGGTCGGCATGGGGATAGACAGGGTGGTGGTGGTGATGGCCCTCCTGGCCGTGGCCTTGGCCAGCCCCCCCCAGCGGCACGGGCACGCCGTCGGGCTGGCAGGCACCGGTGCATTCCCGCTCGCAGAGGTTGCAGCTCTCCACCAGCCCCTCGACATGGTGGTGGTGGCTGTGCTGGGGCGCCCCCACCTCCCGCTCGAATCCGAGCACCTGGGCCCGGTACTTGCAGAGCGAGCAGTTCATGGCCACATCGCCCCCCAGCACCTCGGTGACCCGCTCCCGGAAGGTGTCCAGCACCAGGGGATGGTCGCCCAGGTAGCCGGCCTGGACCAGCTCCAGCGCGGGATGGTCGGCGGCCACCCGCTCGCTGTGCTGGCGGATCCGGCTCACCAGCACCCCGGAGAACAGGAAGTACGGGAAGACGACGATGCGCTGGAAGCCGAGCTTGACGGCCTGGCGCAGGCCCGGCTCCACCAGGGGAAAGGTGACACCGGAATAGAGGGTCTCCCCCCAGCCGAAGCCGAAGCCCTCCACCAGCATCCGGGTCACCTTGGCCACGTTGGAGTTGGCATCCGGATCGGAGGAGCCACGCCCCACCACCGCCAGCAGGGTGTCGTGCAGCGGCACGGGGCTGCGGCCGGCCGCGAGGGCGTCGGCATCGGCGCGCTCGAGGGCGGCGCGGATGCGGGCGGCCGCGGCCTGGATCATCTTGAGGTCCACCCCGAGCTCCCGGCCGTAGTCGATGCGCAGCCCGGTCTCGGCGGCGTAGGTGTTGAGCACCGAGGGGATGTCGTTCTTGGCGTGGCCGGCGGCGAACAGCATCGCCGGCACGGCCAGCACGTGCCGCACCCCGCGCTGGCGCAGGGCGTCCAGGCCGTCGCGCAGGATCGGCCGGGCGAATTCCAGGTAGCCGTGGTCCACGGGCACCGGGGCGAGGTGGTGCTGGAGCTGGTGGGCCAGGGAGGCGAATTCGGACACCGCCAGACGGTTGCGGCTGCCGTGGCCACAGACCAGCACCCCGATCGGGCCGTGGGGTCCCTCCGGAGCGATGGCTCGGTCAGGGGCGGTGGTCATGGACATCCGTGGCTGGATTGACCCTATTCCCGGGGGTGACACCGGCCAGGGGATCCTGCACCAGATCGGCCTGGGCACGGTCCTCTCCCAGGGCTGAGCCCCGGCGATGGGCTTCGGCGCGGAGCGGTCAGGATGGGTTCAGCCACCGGCACCCATGAGCCTGCACCTGCCCCCGTACCGGCCCCTGCCCCCACCGGGTCCGAAGGCGGACCTGCTCAGCGTCGCCATCGCCGATCTGCGGCCCACCCAGATGTGCGTGGGCCTGGCCGAGGTGCGCAGCCGCCAACAGGACTTCTCCCTGGAGACGGCGGAGCAGCGCCTGCGCTACCTGCGCGGCAAACCCGTTCCCCTCGTGCGCGGAGCGGGCGACGCCCTCTGGATGGTCGACCGCCATCACCGCCTGCGGGGACTGATCGAGCTGGATCCCGGCGCCATGGCCTACGGCTACCTGGTGCTCGATCGGCCGGCCGATCCGCCCCAGGCGGTGCTCGCCGAACTGCAGGCCCGGGGCTGGCTGTACCTCTACGACGGCCGCGGCCATGGCCCCCTGGTCCCGTCGGCCCTGCCGCAACGCCTGCCGGAGCTGCAGGACGACCCCTACCGCTCCCTCGTTTGGAGACTGAAGAAGGAGGGCATGATCGAGCCGGCCCCCCTGATCCCCTTCCACGAATTCCGCTGGGGAGCCTGGCTGCGCAGCCGCCCCCTGCCCCCCTTCAGCTCCGCCAATCTGGCCCCGGCCCTGGCGGCCGCCCGTTCCCTGGTGCGCTCCAGGGCCGCCTCCCACCTGGCCGGCTGGAAAGGCTGAATCGCCGCTCCCGGACCCTCAGTCGGGCCGGTTGCGGGGCGGTTCGCCATCCCCGGCCAGCAGCAGACGTTCCCAGCGATCGAAGCGCCGGGCCAGCAGCACCGCGGCCCCCGCCAGCAGCAGGGCCGCGACCAGCACCGTTGGCGTCCGCCACCAGGTGATCGCCAGCAGGGCCAGCCAGGGGATGGCCTGCACCAGTGGCCGCCAGCGCCGCAGCCCCTCCAGGGCCCCGCGGCAGGAGGCGCAGTGGCGACCATGGCTCTCCCAGCGGTCCATCAGCGCCGCCCGATCGAAGCGGGGGGGCAGGGGCTGGCCGGGGAAGGGGTCGCCGTCGTGGGCGTTGACCCAGTCGTGCAGGGCCTTCACGTAGACATCGGCGCCGGTGGCCAGGAAGAACGCCCGCTCGGCCCCGCCGCTGCGGCCCCGCTGCTCCAGCACCCGTTCCTGCCAGTGCAGGAACACCTGGTCGTCCTCCAGCACGGTGTGGTTGGCGATGTGCTGCAGCCACCGGGGCCGCAGACCCAGCAGCAGGGGAGGCAGCCGGGACTCGAACTGGAAGGGGAAGCGGGCGAACAGGCGGCACTCACCGCGGCGGATCGGCGTGGCGTAGACCACCGTGAGGATGCGGGCGAAGCTGGGCGCCGTGAGGTCGTGCCACATCAGGCCGGGGGCGGCGTAGGTGGTGGACTGGCTGCCGAGCTTGCCCCGGCGGGGCCCCTCCTCCCACAGGGCGGTGAACCCCTCCGGACCGGAGCTGGTGATCGTCGCCACCACCGGGGCGGCGTTCTCCCGCTTGCCCACCGTGCGGTGGTGGGTGAAGGGCACGTGGCTCACATCGAGCACGTTCTCCAGCAGGGTGAGGGCATCCATCGGCAGGTCCCGGAAGGTGTCCTGCACGAACCAGCCCGGCTCCTCCAGCACCGGCACCAGGGGCAGGGGCACCGCCGCGGCGTCGGCCTCCTCCCCGGCGAACACGAACAGCAGTCCCTGGGCCTCGGCGGTGGCGTAGGCGCGGCAGCGGGATCGCACGGCGCTGGGGCTCGCCCCCGGCTCGGCCTGGGGGATGGCGGTGCAGTGGCCGTCACCGGCGAAACTCCAGCCATGGTAAGGGCACTCGAGCTCGCCCCCGGCATTGATGCGCCCCTGGCTCAGGGGCACGAGCCGGTGCGGGCAGACATCGGCGAAGGCGCGCCAGAGCTGGCCGGCGCGGTCCCACCAGAGGACCAGGTCCTCATCGAGGAGGGTGAAGGCGGTGGGCCTGGCGGGATCGAGATCCCGCAGGTAGGCGACCGGAAACCAGTGCTGGCGCCAGGCGGACTGCGTCATGGTGCCGATTCTGGTGGCGGGCGCGGGCGGGTGCGGGCCCGTTACGAGACGACGCGGGCAGGGCGACCGCCGGCGGCGCCGCTCTTAGGACGGCCTGGAGGACCACCCTGCCGTCCCTCCCGATTCCCGTGGGCACCTTCCTGGCCGGCAATCCCCTGGCGATCTTCGCTCTGCTGCTGGTGCTGAGCGTGGTGGTGCCCCCCCTGGTGCGGCCGCTGCGGCTGCCCGATCTGGTGGGGCTGCTGGCGGCGGGGGTGGCGATCGGTCCCCACGGCCTGGGCTGGCTCGTGTCGACCAGCGAGACCGTGCGGCTGCTCTCGGACGTGGGGGTGATCTACCTGCTGTTCATCGCCGGGCTGGAGATCGACCTGGGGGAGTTCCGGCGGATCCGGGCCCGGTCCTTCCGCTTCGGGCTGCTCACCTTCACCCTGCCGATGCTGGCCGGAACGATGCTGGGGTTTGCCTACGGCTACCCGGCGGTGAGCGCCGTGCTGATCGGCTCGATCCTGGCCTCCCACACCCCCCTGGGGTACCCGATCGTGCGCAGCTTCGGCGCCATGCGGGAGGAGTGCGTCACGGTGGCGATCGGCGGCACGATCTTCACCGACATCGCCGCCCTGGTGGTGCTGGCCCTCTGCGTCAGCCTGGGACGGGGGCAGTTGAGCGCTGAGGGGGTGGTGGGCCTGCTGCTCAAGGTGGCCGTCTACGCCGCCGCCGTGCTGCTGCTGATCCGCTGGCTGGGCCGGGGCCTGATCCGCCGCAGCGTCGATGGCGACAGCCGTCTGTTCGTGGCGGTGCTGCTGGCCCTGTTCCTGGCGGCGGTGGGGGCGGAGCTGGCCGGCGTGGAGAAGATCGTCGGCGCCTTCCTCGCCGGCCTGGCCGTGAACGGCGTGCTGCCGGACGGCCGCGTCAAGGAGCAGGTGGTGGTGGTGGGGGCGAGCCTGTTCATCCCCCTGTTCTTCATCGATCTGGGCCTGCTGCTGGATGTGCCGGTGTTCCTGAGCACCATGACGGGCTCGGCCTTCGCCATTGCCCTGATCCTGAGCCTGATCGCCAGCAAGGGGCTGGCCTCCTGGTGGTCGGGTCTGCTCTACCGCTACGACGGGCCCCAGATGCTCACCCTCTGGTCGCTGTCGCTGCCCCAGGTGGCCGCCACCCTGGCCGCCACCTACGTGGGGTTCCGCCAGGGCCTGCTGGATGAGCGGATGCTCAACAGCGTGCTGGCCCTGATGGTGGTGACGGCGACCCTGGGGCCGATCCTGACCACGGTGGCGATGACCCGGATGGCCAGCCGCCGCTCCCGGGAGCTCAGCGTGCAGGAGAGCGGCCAGCTGGCCCTGGTGCGACGGGCCCTGCGCGTGCTGGTGCCGGTCAGCGACGCCAGGAGCGAGGGGTTCCTGCTGGCCCTGGCGGGGCGCCTGATCGACGGCGAGGCGGGCCGCCAGGGCCTGGTGCTGCCTCTGGCGGTGGTGTCGCCCCGCCAGGCCGGGGCGGGGCGCGGCCCCCATCCCCCCGTCGTGCACCGGGCCCTGGCGGCGGGGCGGCAGCGGCTGGAGCGGGCCGATGTCTGCACCGCGGCGGCGGGGGTGCCCAGCCGCTCCCTCCTACGGGTCGATAACGACATCCCGGGCGGCATCGCCCGGACGGCCCTGGAGCAGGGGGCCGACCTGGTGCTGGTCGGGGTGGCGAGCGGCCCCCGGCTGGGGCGCTGGCTGTTCGGCGATCTGGTGGCTGCCATCTGCCGTCAGGCCCACTGCCCGGTGGTGATGGCCCGGCTGGGGGAGGATCCGACCGGCTTCCGGCGGCTGCTCGTGCCGGTGAAGGACCTCTCCGCCGGCGCCCTGGAGCAGTTCCAGCTGGCGGAGCGGCTGCTGAGCGCCTGCCCGCCCGGGGAGGGGGCCGCCATCACGCTGCTGCATGTGCATGAACCCTGGCTGGCCCAGGCGGAGCGGGAGCGGCTGACCCGCCAGCTCCAGGCCTGGGTCCCGTCCCCCGCCAGGGCCGGTGGGGCCGTGCCGGTGACGGTGGAGCTCATGGCCGATGGGAACGTGACCGACGCGATCGAGCGCAGCAGCGAGAGCCACGATCTGGTGATCCTGCGCTCCCTGCGGCGCCTGGTGGAGGGCCTGCCGATTCCCGCCAGCGACCAGGCCACCGGGCTGCTGCGGCGGCTGGCCTGTTCGGTCCTGGTGATCAGCGATCCCCTGCACTGATCTGGGGCCATGAGTAGACAGAGGGGAGACCCCCAGCTCCCATGCCCTACAGCCACCTCCTGGTTCCCAGCGACGGATCCGACCTCTCGATGCAGGCCGTGCGCCATGCCGTGGCTCTGGCCGCGGCCCTGGGGGCCCGTATCACCTTCTTCCATGCCCAGGCCAGCGTGCCGGTGCAGGTGGTGGGGCTCGGCGAGATGCTCGATGCCACCACGATGGAGGCCCTGATGAGCGCCAGCCGCAAGGACGTGGAGCGGATCCTGGAGGAGTCCCTGGCGGTGGCCCGGCAGGCCGGCGTCCGCGCCGATGGCGAGAAGGTGATGAGCGACCTGCCCCACCAGGCCATCGTCGAGGCCGCCACCCGGCTGGGATGCGATCTGATACTGATGGCCTCCCACGGCCGCCGCGGCCTGGTGGGGATGCTGATCGGCAGCGAGACCCAGCGGGTGCTGGTCCAGTCCCCCTGTCCGGTCCTGGTGTATCGATGAGTGCGCTCGCCTCCGCTGGGGGCGACGGCGCCTCCGATCGGGCCTACGACATCCTGCGCTCCCAGCACCAGCCGCTGGCGGCGCTCTTCTCCCCCCGCAGCGTGGCAGTGATCGGCGCCTCCGACCGGCCGGGCAGCGTCGGCCGGGGGGTGCTCTGGAACCTGATCAGCCATCCCTTCGGCGGCACCGTCTACCCCGTCAATCCGAAGCGGGCCAGTGTGCTGGGGATCCGGGCCTACGCCACGGTGGCGGAGGTGCCCGAGGCGGTGGATCTGGCGGTGATCGCCACCCCGGCCGCCACGGTGCCGGCCCTGATCGAGGCCTGTGCGGCGGCGGGGGTGAAGGGGGTGATCGTGCTGTCGGCAGGCTTCCGGGAAATCGGCGCCGAGGGCATGGCCCTGGAGGCCCGCATCCGCGATGGCCTGCGCCGTTCCGGCATGCGGCTGGTCGGGCCCAACTGCCTGGGGCTGATGAATCCCCGCTCCGGCCTCAACGCCACCTTTGCCGGCACCTTCGCCCGACCCGGCCATGTGGGCTTCCTGAGCCAGTCGGGGGCGATCTGCACCGCCGTCCTCGACTGGAGCCTGCAGGAGAACGTGGGATTCAGCGCCTTCGTCTCGATGGGCTCGATGCTCGATGTGGACTGGGGGGATCTGATCACCTTCCTGGGAGACGACCCGGAGACCCACAGCATCGTTATTTATATGGAGTCGATCGGGGACCCCCGTTCATTCCTCTCAGCGGCGCGGGAGGTGGCCCTCACCAAGCCGATCGTGGTGATCAAGGCCGGGCGCACGGCGGAGGCGGCCCAGGCGGCGGCCTCCCACACCGGCGCCCTGACCGGAAGCGACGCCGTGCTCGATGCCGCCTTCCGACGCTGCGGCGTGCTCCGGGTGGACAGCATCGCCGACCTCTTCGACCTGGCCGAAGTGCTCTCCAAGCAGCGCCGCCGGCCCCTTGGGCCGCGGCTGACGATCCTCACCAATGCCGGCGGACCGGGCGTGCTCGCCACCGACGCCCTGGTGCGCCACGGCGGCGCCCTGGCCAGCCTGCCGCCGGCGACCCTGGCGGCCCTCGATGCCGTGCTGCCGGAGCACTGGAGCCGGGCCAACCCGATCGACATCCTCGGGGACGCCGATCCGGGGCGCTACGACACAGCCATCCGCCTGGCCCTGGAGAACCCCGACAGCGACGGTCTGCTGGTGGTGCTCACCCCCCAGGCCATGACCGACCCCACCGGCACGGCCGAACGGCTGGTGGCCCTGGCGGCGACCACCACCAAGCCCCTGCTGGCCAGCTGGATGGGGGGCCGGGACGTGGCGGTGGGGGAGCGCCTGCTCAATGCCGCCGGCATCGCCACTTACCGCTACCCGGATGCGGCGGTGCAGCTGTTCGATGCCATGTGGCGCTACAGCGACAACCTTCGCGCCCTCTACGAAACGCCGGCCCTGGTACCGGAAACGGAGGCAGCGGTGGCGTCCGGTGCTGGCGAGTCCCAAGCCGACCGCCGGCGGGTGGAGGAGCTGCTGGCCGCGGTCCGGGCCGAGGGGCGCACCCTGCTCAACGAATGGGAAGCCAAGCAGGTACTGACGGCCTACGGCATTCCCACGGTTCCCACCCACATGGCCGTCAGTGCCGAGGCGGCCACGGCCGCCGCCGAGGCCATGGGCTACCCGGTGGTGGTGAAGCTGCTCTCCGCTGAACTCACCCACAAGAGCGACGTCGGCGGGGTCCAACTCAACCTGCCCAATGGGGAGGCGGTGGCCCAGGCCTACCGGACCATGGAGGGGGCGATCGTCGCCCGGCATGGGGCGAGCGCCTTCGGCGGGGTGACCGTCCAGCCGATGCTGGAACTGACCGGGACCTACGAACTGATCGTCGGCAGCAGCATCGACCCCCAGTTCGGGCCGGTGATCCTGTTCGGCACCGGCGGCCTGCTGGTGGAGGTTTTCCGGGACAGTGCCGTGGCCCTGCCGCCGCTGAACACCACCCTGGCCCGGCGGCTGATGGAACGCACCCGGATCTACGCGGCGCTGGAGGGGGTGCGGGGACGGGCGCCGGTGGATCTGGCGGCGCTGGAACGGCTGCTGGTGCGCCTGAGCCGGTTGGTGCTGGAGCACCCGGCCATCCTCGAACTCGACATCAATCCGCTCCGGGTGGCGCCGGGGGACGGGGAAGGAGCCCTGGTGGCCCTTGATGCCCGGGTGCTGCTGCAGGCGTCCTCCGGGGCCACCTGCTTCAGCCCCAGGCCGGCGATCCGGCCCTACCCGAGCGAATACGTGCGCGAATGGCACCTGCCGGACGGCTCAGCGGTGACCCTCCGGCCGATCCGCCCGGAGGACGAACCTCTGGTGGTGGCGTTCCACCGCACCCTTTCGGAGCAGAGCGTCTACTTCCGCTACTTCCATCTGATGACCCTGGGCCACAGGATCGCCCACGAGCGGCTAACCCGCATCTGTTTCACCGACTACGACCGGGAGATGGCCCTGGTGGCGGAGCGGGCGGGGGAGAACGGGGCAGTGGCCGAGCTGCTGGGGGTGGGGCGGCTCAGCCGGATCCACGACGAGAACGCGGCCGAATTCGCCATGCTGATCGCCGATCCGTGGCAGCGGCAGGGGCTCGGCACCGCCCTGCTGGGTCTGCTGTTGGAGATCGGCCGCCAGGAGGGACTGGAGCGGATCAGCGCCGAGATCCTGCACGAGAACCGGGGCATGCAGCACGTGTGCCGGAAGCTGGGCTTCCAGCTCCGGCCCACGGCCGAATGCGTGCACGCCGAGATCAGCCTCCTGGAGCCGGGCGCCGTTGCGCCGGAACGGACCGGGACGGTGCCGCCAGCCGGTGCATCTGCCAGGCCCGCTGCAGATCCACCCGCGTGACGTGGTAACCCAGGCGGCGGGCGGCCAGGATCAGCTCCGGGCATGAGCGGCAATGGCGCAACCCGCGGCGGATCACCTCATCCGTCTCGGCCTCATCGACGAGGCGCTCCAGTTCGCTCCAGCTCATCGGGTTCTCCCACCCTCCCGTTCACGCTGGCAACGGCGGGGCGATCCGGCCAGGGGTCGTACAACAAGCGATGCACTGAACACCGCCAGTGGGGCAGAGGCCGTGGCTGCGGCCGTAGTCGCATCCTGTCGGACATCGGCCGCCAGCCGTTCATGGATCGGTCACATCGGTTCGCTTGATTGATGTCAGCCCCACCTCAGGGGTCGCTCCTCACAACGCGAACACCATGAACACCTTCCTTCGTCAGGGGTCCCGCCGTCTCGCGGGCCTGCTGGGCACCACCGGCGTCCTGGCCCTGGTCGCCGCTCCCCTGGAGGCCTGGGCCGGTCCCTGGGGCCCGTCCGGCGCTCCCCGTCAGGTCGACAGCCGCCGTGTTCCCTATCCCGTGCAGACCCTGCCCAGCCCCTCCTCCTACGGCGACGGCTACGGCGGCGGCTACCGCGCCGACTATGACGTCGACCGCTACCGGGCCAACCTGCCGGTGGCCCCCGACTACATCCAGGCCCAGACGGCCCAGCGCTGCAACGTCGGCCGACTGGTGGGCGGCATCATCGGCGGTGGCCTGGGGTACGCCGCCTCCCGCCAGGACGGCCGCACTTGGGCCGTGCCACTCGGGGCCCTGCTGGGTCAGCAGATGGGCTGCAGCATCGGCGCCCAGCGGGCTCCCCTGCCCTGGTGAGCCCCCGGCTCAGGAAGCGGTCCCGAAGGCCACCTGACAGGCGGCATTGAGGAGTTCCGCTTCCTGGGCATTCCCCGGCACCTGACCGTTCAGCAAGCCCGACTGACAGTCGGCCGACAGCTGATAAACGCTGCCGTTGGCGCTGACGTCAAAGGCCACGGTGCTGGTGCCGGTCGGCTGGACCGTGCCGAACAGCAACTGGTACTCGGTGTTGGGCACCACGATCACCGTCTGGCTGCTGGCCACTGCGGCGTCGACAGCACTGTTGATGATGGAGGCCGTCGCCAGGGTGGCCACACCCCAGGTGGCGGCCCGGGCCCCCCACCACCCCCAGGACGGGGTGGCCCAGCCGCCATACCAGCCGTGGTTCCAGGGCCTGGCCATGCCCCAGCCGGGACGGGCCCAGCCGGGCCGCACGCCGATGGCGTTGACATTGACAGCGCGGTTCCAGTTGCGGTTGACGTTGACGTTCCGGTTGAGACTGGCGTTGCGGTTGATGGTTCCGGCCCCGCCAACCCTGTTCACACCCGGTGTCCCAACCCCTCCAGGACGGTTGAGGCCAGGGGTTCCAACGCCCCCAGGGCGATTGAGGCCTGCTGCTCCAACCCCACCAGGTCGTGCCACGGGACCAGCCAGTGAGGGACGACCCATCCCGCCGGCGGCACCGCCGCTCCAGCCACCGGCGGGTCGGGCCGCACCGCGGTTGAGACCACCGGCGCCGCCGGAACCCTGGAAACCACTGTGGGCCCTGGCCGCACCGCCAGCGCGTGCCCCACCTGCGGCTCTGCCAGCTCCAGCGGCCCTGCCGCCACCACCACCTCGGCCCCCCCCGCCACCGCGGGCGATCAGCTGCGGAGTGAGCGAGGAAGCAGACGTCTCCAGGGCCAGGGCAGCCCCGACCGGGGAGGCGATCACACCGGCCATCAACAGAGCGAATCCAGCGAGGGTTTTCATTTCAGCAGCAGCGCGCAGGCGTCGTCGTAGCAGCTGGCGTCCACCCGGCCGTCAGCGCCGAAATGCACCATCACCAGATCACGGCCCTGGAGGCGGGTGTTGGCGCGATCCTGCCGGACGCTGTTGAGGTAGTTGGGGTTGACCACGCAGAGGTCCTTGCCGTTGAAGCAGACCGTGTTGGTGGAGAAACGGGCCGAGGCCCCCCGCAGGGGCCGCCAGTTGCGGATGTCGTGGGCCCAGATCGCCATGGTCACCGGCTCCGAGGTGATGCGGACCGTTTCGACGCCGGTTCCGATGCGATGGCGGTAGAGGGTGGCCCCGCCGCTGTCCACCGCCTCCACGGTGCAGGGCACAGGGGCGGCGCCCTTCAGCGCGCACTGGGTCGCCAGCCTGTAGAGCACCGTGGCGGAGGGATCCTGCTGGGCCAGGCTCGCCGGCGCGACGGCCAGGAGCCCTGCGGCCATCAGGCCGGCCGCAGGGCTGATCCCCGCCGGGATCGGGCACCGGGCTCGGCGGCCTGTGGGATGAACGCTGGGGCGAAGGGGGTTACGGCGGAGATGCATGGGACGGGCGGGCAGCGGCAGGCGCCGATGGCTGGGTAGCGATGAACACATCGTGGCCATGGGGGGCCGGGGCTGGCAACAATCGATCGCTGATGCTCCCCAGGCCCGACCTCGCTAGCGTTGTACAAGCCACAGACAAACCATCGATGGCCGTTCTCAACCGCTGCGCGATCGCGGTGGCCCCCCGGCAGCCGATGGTGGACTGGACCCGGCCCTTCTGGACCCGCGAGGACATGGAGGGGCTGGGGGAGGACCACAGCCTCTACCTGATCCCCACCTACGACAACGAGCTGGAAGCCCAGGACCGGCTGCTGGACAGCTACGGGGACATCTTCGCCGCCGAGCTCGACCTCTGGTGCCGCGACCGCAGCCGCTGGCCCCATCCCCGCAGCCTCGAACTCTTCGAGGCCTGGTTCTCGGTCCGCTTCTTCCCCCTCGTCGAGGACCTGGACACGGCGCCGCTGCACACCTACGTCATCGATGACGACCTCCAGGACGTCCTGCGCGGGGCCATGGGCTGAACGATGTTCTTCCGCATCCACCACCGTCTCAGCTACACCTACGAGCGTCCCGTCTTCCTGGAGCCGATGGCCCTGCGGCTCACACCCCGCCAGGACGGCAGCCAGAGGATCCTTGAGCACCAGTTGCGGCTGGAGGAGGCTCCGGCGGGCCTGAGCCGGGTGCTCGAGCCCGATGGCACCGACGCGATGGTGGCCTGGTTCCAGCAGGAGCGCGACCAGCTCACGATCACGGTGGACATGCTGGTGGAGACCCTGCGCTGCAACCCCTTCGACTGGATCGTCACCCACCGTGGGGCCCAGCAGCTGCCGGTGACCTACCCGGAAGCGGAGGCCCGCTCTCTGGCGGGCTGTCTGCAGGATCGGACTGACTCCAGCGTGCGCGACTGGGCCCAGGCCATCGCCGACGGGGTCGACCGGTCGGCCACCGCCTTCCTCAGCGCCCTCGCCGATGGGATCCATCACGGGTTTCACCATGTCGGCCGGCTGGAAGGGGAACCCACCGATGCGGCCCAGACGCTGCGCACGCGCACCGGAGCCTGCCGGGACACCGCCATGCTCTTTGTGGCGGCCTGCCGCAGTCAGGGACTGGCGGCCCGCTTCGTGAGCGGCTATTCGATGCACCATCCCCCCGAGGTGAGCGAGCACGAACTGCACGCCTGGGCGGAGGTCTACCTGCCCGGAGGGGGGTGGAGGGGATTCGACCCCAGCCTGGGTCTGGCGGTGGCCGACGGCCACGTCATCCTGGCCGCCGCGCCTGACCATCACCTGGCGGCGCCGGTCAGCGGCCGCTACCGCGGCACCGGAGTGGGCTCCAGCCTGGCCTACCTGATCCGCCTGCAGGCCACCGAGGAGCTCCGGGAGCTCGGGGCTCCGCCTCAGCCGATGATCCCGAGCTGAAGCCAGCAGCCGGCGGGCGCCAGCTTCTCGACCACCACCGGGGCCTGGTGGGTGAGCACCAGGCTGTGGGCGTACCGCTCGGCCTCGTCGCGGTGGTCGAAGGTGGGGCCGATCACCTCGCTGGGCACGGTGGTCTCGTTCTGGTCAGCGGGTCGGACCCGGTAACGGCCGCGAGGGCTTGCATCACTCATGGGCCCAATCTGCTCCCCGCCCAAGCCAACGGGCCCCAGCAGCAGAGTGTCTTTCGATCCGTGCCGGACTCCCCACACGCGCCACCCCCGGCGGGCCGGAACCGTAGACAAAAAAAACCGCCCCCGGAGACCCAGGGGCAGTGAGAAGGGAACCGGATCCCGCCGGGGACCGGTGATCCGGCAATGACTTCAGTAGCGGCTGCGGCCACCGCCGCCGCCGTAGCCACCGCCGCCGCCGCCGTAGCCGCCGCCGCCACCGGAGCGACCACCGCCGCCACCGCCACCGGTGCGGGGCTCGGCCTTGTTGACGCGGATGCTGCGACCCATCCACTCCACATCCTGGAGATCATCGATGGCCTTGGTCTCGTCGGCGTCGTTGGTCATCTCGACGAACGCAAAACCGCGCTTGCGACCCGTGTCGCGATCGAGGGGAAGGGTGCACTGGCGAAGTTCGCCGTACTGGGCAAAAAGGTTCTTCACGTCTTCCACTTCGGCGTCGAAGGAAAGATTTCCGATGTAGATGGTCATGAACCTGAAAAAAACTATGAACCGATCCTTCGACAGCCCTTTTAGTAAGTGATGAGCTCGCTGGAGAGAAATCTTGGAATCTTCCCTACCTTACAGCCCCCGCGGGCCGGAACCCTCCGTGCGCGCGGGTCGGGAAGCCCGTCCGGGTGGCGGCAGCGACCAGATGCAGGCGGGGGAGGCGATCCCAGCGGAGCCGTGCAGCGGAAGTGCGGCATCCGCCTCACATGCGCGACATCGCCGTGATCTTGTTGAGCTTGTCCCGCTCGAGTCCTTCGAGCTCCTCGACCTGCAGCAGGCCATCCTTCACCAGGCTGGCGAAGACGAACAGCAAGCCGGGGAGGCGGAAATCGAAACGCCCTTCGATTTCATGGCGCTGGATGCTGAGAAAATCATGAAGTTTCCAGCATTCCTCGACGCTGTCCATGCGGCTGGCATGGGCCTGGACGGCCCGGATGATCCCGATCGCGGCTCTGGAGTGGGCCTTGTCGAAGGCGCGGCGTGCCACCTGCTGCTCCTGATCCGTCCACTCCAGCACCGCACTCACCATGGGTCTCAACAGCTCGATTTGGACATTAACGCCCAGGCCTGAGCTGGCGCGAGCCGTTGCCAGGGCCGAGACCCTGGCTGTGACCCTGACCATCATCGTGGCCGTGAGGATCGGAAAGCCGCTGCCGCAACTCCGGCAGTCGGAACCAGGGCACCGTCGGGTGGGCATGGTGCTCCCGGTGGTACCCGAAGTGGTAACAGGCCAGCAGCGAGAGCAGGTGGGGGTACCCCAGAGTGCGGATGGCATGGCGGCCGTCAGGGGTGGATCCCTCACCGCGATGGGGAAGATAGGTGCCGAAGAGAAACAGCTGGAACGAACTGAGAACCAACGGCAGCACCCAGAAGGTGGGGACCGCCAGCGCCCGCCCGGGTTCCAGCAGCATCAGTCCTCCGGCCACGGCCAGCCAGGTGGCCAGCAGCAGCACCAACTGCCCCAGGGACAGATAGTTGCCCATGAACCGGGCGTACCAACGAAGGGCCCCATCCCCGCTGGCTCGACGGAAGTCGGGATCACGGCCGCTGCCGGGGACCCGGTGATGGCGCAGATGGTGGCGGCGGCAGCGGCCATAGGGAAGGCCGGCGTAGAGGAGCAGAGCCAGCCGGCCCAATCCGTCATTGAGCCGGGCACTGCCGGGCACCAGGGTTCGGTGCATCGCATCGTGGCCAAGGATGAACAGGCCCGTCTGCAGGAACGTGCGCAGGGCAATGGCCAACCCGAGGGTCAGCGGTGTCCAGCCCTCGGGACCCGCCAGCAGGGCCAGCACCAGGGTGGCCAGCCAGGCCCCGAAGATGCCCGTGCCCAGCACCAGACCCGTGCCTTCCCAAGCCGGAAAGACCGGAGAGGCAAGCGCCACTCCGGTCAAGGGACCCGCCGGAGCGGTGAGGGTGGACGGACGGCTCAGCGGGCGAACTTGAGCAGTTCGGCGGGGGAGGCCAGCAGGTCGATCGCCACGAAGTAGATCTTGTTCTCGGGATCGAGCAGGAATCGCCAGGCCACGTTCATGCCGACACCAGCTCCGAACCAGGGGGTCTGCACCTTTCCGGTCACCTTGATCTGGGTGAAACCGCCATCGGAGGGCTCGCTCACGCCGGATTCGGGCAGCAGCTTGAGGTTCTGGCAGTCCTCGCGGAAGAAGCGGAGGATGGCGTCGGTGCCGACGATGGGACGCTGGAAGGGGGGCTGCAGGGCGCCATCGGGGAGGAACAGCTGGATCAGCTTGTCGAAGTCGTTGGCATTGAGCAGATCCATGTAGGAGAGGATCGTTGCGTTGTCGATGCCGGCGATCGAAACCTTGGTGCGCTGCTCGGGTGCCGTCGGCAGCACGATCGGCTCAGCGATGCGCTCCGTCCCGTCCACTTTGCTGGGGTCGAAGCCCATGTCGACGACGAAGTTGCGCAGCACGGTGATCTGCTGCCCCGCATCGATGCCCTTCAACGAGGACAGCACAGAAGCGGCGTTGGCGGAGAGCTGGTAGCCCTCGGGGATGGGGGCGACGATGCCCTCCTCCATCCATTCACCCAGGCGATACCAGAAGCCGAGCTTGATGTTGACCGACCAGATCGCGTAGGTGCGGCAGATGTCGGTGTCCGACCGGTTGGCCAGATCCACCATCACCTGGCTCTGTTCAGCGAAGGTCATCGCCTTGATCCGGTTGAGCACCGGCTCGGCGAACTGCATGCGGGCCGCACCGGGGGCGGCGATGGTGATGGTCTTGCCCATCTCGAGGTAGGCGAACCAGATCAGGGCCAGCTGGTCTTCGGCGCTCAGCAGGCTGAAGCGAGCGGTGAGGGCCGGCACCACATCGGCCGAGAGGGTATCCGGAAAGATCTGGGTCGCTTTTTCGAGCGTGAACATGACAAGCACCTCCGAAAGGTCAAGAAATCTTTACAAATCCTAATGCATGGCGGTGGCGGCGAGGGCGCTGTCACCGGCTGACATCAAGGGAAGCACGATTTTGTGTCCATCAGCACAGCAAGCCAGACACCCATCCCGCTCACCGTGCTGCGGACCCGGACCCTCCGGCGATCCCTCCCGGAGGGCGACGCTCAGGGCGCCCCTGTGCTGAGCATGGCCGCGGCGGTCCAGAGCACCAGCCCGGTGATGGCGAAGCCACCGGCGGTGACCAGCCCCTGCCAGATCTGGCGGGCCAGGGGCGAGGGCTGCTCTCTGAGCCAGGCGGGACGGGGGGTGCCGGGGGACCAGGGGCTGGAGCCGCGGGGGGCCCTGCTGGCGATGACGTCACGCCAGCGACCGTCGTAGCGGGGCGCCTGCTGGTTGAAGGGGCGCTCCCCCTGGGCCCGCCCGGGCAGCACCCGCGAGCGCTGGTAGGGAACGGTGTCGTAACCGAAGGCTTCGAGATACTCGGGCGAATCGAGCAGGGCATCGACCAGGGCCGCAAGGCCGTGCTCGGCGATCAGGATCGAGTAGCGGATCCTTTCCTGGTCGCCATACACGGGCCGCCCCAGCACCCTGCCGACCAGTTGTTCAACCAGGCGATAGTTGCTGTTGCATTCATAGAAACCCTCACGGAATCGCCGGGACAGCAGCAGACCACGGATGAAATCCCTCATGGTGATCTGTCCGCTGCGCAACTGGGATTCCAGCACTGCTTCACGGTCCACCTTGAAGGCATGAAAGAAGATCTGGCGGTAGGCCTGCTCGATCTGGACATCGAGGCTGAGACGATCACCAGATGTCTTGCGGGTCTCCAGAGTGGCGACGGCCTGGCGGGGGGATTCCTCACTGGCGATCGCGAAACTCGGCACCCTGGCATTGAGGCTCGAGGGTCGGGCGGCAAGCAGAGGAAGGGCCATGGAGGGATTCAAGGTGAATGACCCGGAAAGATAACCGTGAACAAAACTGGCCTTGGGCAACCCGCCGGATCCCTCACACAGCTTTACTTTTCGGGCCCGCCACAGGCGGCCCCTGCAGGGGCGCGGGGCGCTCGGTGGGCTCGCAGTCCAACCTCAGGACCCGCTCGAGGGTCTGGTTGCGATAGTTTCTGAGGCAGTACTTGCAACCGCCGGTGGTCTGGAGATGGCGCTCCGGTGTGATCACAATCTCCCGGACAGGGTGCTCCAGACAACGAATCTTGATCGGACTGCGGTAACTCTTGTAGTTGATCTGCGAATAATCGTATCGGCCCCCGAATCGGGACCGGGCTCGCTCCAGAAACGTGGCTTCATCGATCCGTAAACCCATTGGTCGATCCGCGGGAGTCAGGGAGAAAAACCCAGGTTGAGTACGGCAGGCTGAATGTGATGCCCGAGACCCGGCCCCATGGACGGGACCCATGGGCTCCAAGGGTCTAGAGGCTGCCCCAGGCAACGGTTGTCAGGGACTGTTGTCAGGAACCGTTCGACGGGTTCGATGGCGCCTGAACTCAGGGGGATTCTGCCGCTGAAGCCCGGCAGGCTGGCCCAGCGCATGAATTCTCCACACTTCGCCCCGCCCCAGGCCCCGCCGGAAGGGTGCCGCCATGGTCAGAGAGAGCGAGAGTCGGGCCTGGCCACCTCCTCGGTGATGACGCGGAAGCCGGTGAGCTGGTGGTCGCCGAAGGAGCGCAGGAAGGGCACATCTGCTGCATCCCGACCCCGGGCGATCAGCACCCGGCCGATGCGGGGCCGGTTGTGGCGGGGGTCGAAGACATGCCAGCGATCCTCGAGGAACGCCTCGAACCAGGCTGAGTAGTCAATCGGTTCGGGCAGGGGCGTGGTGCCCGTATAGCCCAGGTAGCCGGTGCAGTAGCGGGCGGGGATGTTGAGGCAGCGGCAGAGACTGATGGCGAGATGGGCGAAATCGCGGCAGACGCCGCGTCCTTCGCGCAGGGCGTCGTGGGCGGTCTTGTCGCTGCGGGCGGCGCCGTAGTCGAAGCGGAGCTGCTCGTGCACCCAGTCGCAGATGGCCTGCACCCGTGACCAGCCCGGCCGGACACCGCCGAAGCGTCCCCAGGCGACCTGGGCGAGGCGATCGGTGTCGCAGTAGCGGCTGGGGTTGAGGTAGTGATAGGTGACGATCGGCAGCGACCCCACCGGGCACTCCCCCACCTCCGGCGCCACCGGATCGGGAAGGCCGTGGTCGGCCACCACCACCTCGAATCCCAGGGTGGTGCTGCCGGTGGAGGCCACGAAGCGGCAGGCGCGGTTGCCGTCCGCATCGGTGAGCACCTCGGCGATCCGGTCGGGGCTCAGCCGCAGCCGCTCGGGGCCGCGCCGGTCCTCCAGGCGGCTGCCATGGGGATGGACCAGGGCCAGCACCGGCGTCGGGGCCCAGCAGGAGAGGGTCAATTCGCAACCGAGCCGGATCAGCATGGCGAAGGCATGGCGAACGGCGCGACCCCGATCGTCGATTGTGGCCCCCCGGCCGGGGTTCCGTGACGGCGATCCAGAACAGAATTTCCGTGCCCCGGATCGTTGGCGTGGCCGCAGCGACCGCGCCGAAGACCCGCTGCGGCACGGCTGCGGTCTCGCAGCGGTCTCGCAGCAGTCGTGCGGCGGCGGCGCCGCTCAAGGGTGGCACTGGCCGCCAGGGGCGATCCCTGCTAGTACAGATGTACCGCTTTCACTGGCCATGTCCTCTGCTCCAGGCCCCGCTCCACGCCCAGCTGGGCACCCTGCTCCAGAGCGCGACGCCTGGCCCTACCTGGGGCCGGAGCAGCTGCTCCCCAGTCGCAGCCGGCACGTCTGCCTCACCTGCCAGTGGTTTCGGCACCACGCCGACGCCGACGGCATCCCGCTGCTGAGCTGCCAGTGGCATCAGGCCCTGATCTGCCACGGCGACCACCTCACCCAGCGCTGTCCGAGCTGGCTCGAGCCGCTGCAGCGCAGCTCCGGCTGGTGCCCGGAGGCCGCCTGATGTCCAGCTCCAGGCGGGGCAGGACCCTCGATAGGGTGGGCCTGCCCGCCCCCGTCCGCATGGCCCCCGACCGCATGGCCATCGTCCGCGCGCAGGGCCTCGGCAAGACCTACCGGGTGGCCGACAAGCAACCCGGACTGGCCGGCACCCTGCGTCACTTCGTCAATCGTCGCGAGCGTTTGATCGCAGCCGTGCAGGACGTGAGTTTCGCCATCGCGCCGGGGGAGTTCGTCGGCTTCCTGGGGGCCAACGGCGCCGGCAAGACCACCACCCTCAAGATGCTCACGGGGTTAATCCACCCCACCAGCGGCACGGTGGAGGTGGCCGGCTGCCAGCCCCAGCGCCGTGAGGCGGACTTCCTGGGTCAGATCACCCTGGTGATGGGCCAGAAGCAGCAGCTGATCTGGGATCTGCCGCCGCTGGATTCCCTGCGGGTCAACGCCGCCGTTTACGGCATCCCCCCGGCCGAGAGCCGCCGCCGCATCGCCGAGCTGGCGGAGATGCTCGAACTGGGGGACGAACTGCGCCGGCCCGTGCGCAAGCTCTCCCTGGGCCAGCGGATGAAGGCGGAGCTGCTGGCGGCCCTGCTGCACCGTCCGGCGGTGTTGTTCCTCGATGAACCGACCCTGGGCCTGGATGTGAACGCCCAGGCCCGGGTGCGCAGCTTCCTGGCCGACTACAACCGCCGCTTCGGCGCCACCGTGCTGCTCACCAGTCACTACATGGCCGACATCACCGCCCTCTGCCCGCGGGTGCTGCTGATCCACGAGGGCCGCCTCTTCTATGACGGCGGCCTCGAGACCCTCACCCAGCGGCTCGCCCCCTGCCGGGAGGTGCGTCTGGAGCTGCACGCGCCCCTGGGGGCCGAGGCCTTCGCCAGCTACGGCGAGGTGGAGGCCATCGAGGGCCGGGAGGTGCGGCTGCTGATCCCGCGGGAGCGGCTCACCGAACAGGTGGGGCGGCTGCTGGCCGACCTGGCGGTGGTCGATCTGTCGGTGTCCGACCCGCCGATCGAGGACATCATCGGCCGGCTGTTCCATGAAGGGGCCGTGGCATGAGGGTGGCCCCGGCATGAGACACCCCCTGCGCCAGCGGCTGGCCCATGCCCGCCGCATCGCCGCCGTGCTGCTCTCCAGCCAGTACGCCTACATGCTCGAGTACCGGGCCGAGATCGTGCTCTGGGCGCTCTCGGGGGTGCTGCCCTTCATCATGCTGGGCCTCTGGAGCGCCGTCGATGCCGGCGGCGGGCTGGGGATGAGCTCCCTGCAGCTGGCCCGTTACTTCCTGTCGGCGTTCGTGGTGCGTCAGTTCACGATCGTCTGGGTGATGTACACCTTCGAGGAGGACAACCTCAACGGCCGCCTGTCGCCTTACCTGCTCCAGCCCCTGCCCGTGGTGTGGCGCTACGTGGCCGCCCACCTCTCGGAGCAGGCCACCCGGCTGCCCTTCGTGGCGATGCTGGTGGGGCTGTTCTTCCTTCTCTATCCCGCCGCCTTCTGGTGGCCCTCGCCGACGTCGGCGCTGCTGGCGGTGCTGGCCACCCTGGCGGCCTTCGCCCTGCGCTTCCTGATGCAGTTCACGCTGACGATGGTGTGCTTCTGGAGCGAGAAGGCCAGCGCCCTGGAGCGCCTCCTCTACCTGCCCTACCTCTATCTCTCCGGGCTGGTGGCCCCCCTGGCCCTCTATCCCGAGTCGGTGCGGACCTTCGCCTTCTGGACCCCCTTCCCCTACATGGTGGATGTACCGGCCCGGATCCTGGCCGGTGAGACCGTGCCGGTGCTCCAGAGCTTTGCGGCCATGGCTGCCTGGGCCGCCCTGCTGCTGCCGATCAACCTGCTGCTGTGGCGGCGGGGCCTGCGCCACTATTCGGCCATGGGGGCGTGATGGGCCGTTACCTCACCACCCTGCGGGTGTTCTGGATCGCCTCGCTGACGGCCGAGCTGGAATACCAGGCCAATTTCCTGATCGAGCTGGTGGCCACGGCCGGCAATCTGGTGGGCAGCATCTTCGTGCTGTCGCTGTTCTACGGACGCGGCCAGTCGCTGGGGGGCTGGAGCTGGGAAGGGGCCCTGGTGGTGCTGGGGGTCTACACCCTGCTGGAGGGGATCACCAGCACCCTGCTGCAGCCCAACCTCAGCACGATCGTCGCCCACGTGCGCACGGGAAGCCTCGATTTCGTCCTGCTCAAGCCGATCGACAGCCAGTTCTGGCTCTCGGCCCGCACCTTCTCCCCCTGGGGTCTGCCGGGCATCGCCCTGGGGGCCGGCCTGATCGGCTACGCCGCCTGGAAGGCCGGCGCCACCCCGGCGCCCCTCACCCTGCTGGGGGCGGCCCTGATGCTGGTGGCCAGCCTGATGATCCTGTACAGCCTCTGGTTCGTGCTGGCGGCCAGCAGCATCTGGTTCGTGAAGATCTGGAACGCCACCGAGGTGCTGCGCAGCGTGCTGGTGGCGGGTCGCTTTCCGGTGAGCGCCTTCCCCGCCGGCCTGCGGGCCTTCTTCACCTTCATCGTGCCGGTGGCCTTCCTCACCACGGTGCCGGCCGAGGCGATCCTCGGGCGAGCCACCGGCCCCTGGCTGCTGGCCGGCGGCGCGGTGGCGATCACCTCGGTGGTGGTGAGCCGGCGCTTCTGGCAGTTCGCCCTGCGCTTCTACACCTCCGCCTCCAGCTGAATGGAGCCCCTCCAGCCCCTGCCCCTGGCGGCGCTGCCGGACCTCCCCCCGGTGGCCCTGGCGGTGGTGGGCCATATGGAGATGGTGAGCTTCATCGGCGTGGACCATCTGCCGGCGGCCGGCGAGATCCTCCATGCCGACGACTTCTGTGAGCTCCCCGCCGGCGGCGGCGCCGTGGTAGCCGTGCAGATGGCCCGTCTGACGGGGGAGCGGATTCCCTTCTTCACCGCCCTGGGCGACGACGCCCTCGGGCGCCGGGCCGCCGAGGAGCTCGAGGGTCTGGGGCTCGAGCTGCACATCGCCTGGCGGGCGGCCCCGACCCGGCGGGGGATCACCTTCATCGACGCCGGCGGCGAGCGCACCATCACCGTGATCGGCGAGCGGCTGATGCCCACCGCCGCCGATGGGTTGCCATGGCAGCGCCTGAGCCAGATCGACGGGGTGTTCGTCACCGCCACCGATGCCGGCGGCCTGCAGCTGGCCCGGCGAGCCCGGGTGCTGGCCGCCACGCCGCGGCTGCGGCTGCCGACCATGCGGGAAGCGGGCGTGACCCTCGACGCCCTGATCGGCAGCGCCGCCGACCCCGGCGAGACCTACAGGCCCGGGGATCTGGAGCCGGCGCCCTCGCTCTACATCGGCACCGAGGCCGAGCGGGGCGGGGTGCTGGTTCCAGGTGGCCGCTATGGCGCCGTCTCCCGCATGGGGCCGGTGCTTGATGCCTACGGCGCCGGCGACAGCTTCGCCGCCGGCGTCACCACGGCCCTGGCCGCCGGCTGGGATCTGCGGCAGTCGATCAGCCTCGGCGCCCACTGCGGCGCGGCCTGCCTCGATGGCCGCGGGCCCTACGCCTGTCAGCTGCGGCTCAGCCGCCGCTGACCAGCAGCAGCAGGCGGTTGTCCTCCGGATCAGCCAGCCAGGCCTCGGCCCCGAAGGGTTCCTGCCGCGGCGGCTCCACCGCCACCGCCCCCAGGGCCACCAGGGCGGCGAGCCAGTCCTGGAGCAGCTGCAGGGGTGGGGCCTCGCCCGCCGGGCGGGAGAAACAGAGGGCCAGCCGGCCCTCGCCGCGGGGGCGGGGACGCCGGCGTGAGGGGGCGTAGATCTCCAGCCGGTGCTCCCCCGGGCCCAGCAGGCGCCAGTGGCTGGAGCTGAATCCCCGCTGGGGCTCCGTCTCCAGCAGGGCGCCGTAGAAGGCGGCCAGCCGCTCGGGGTCATCGGCGGCCAGCACCAGGAAGGACGACGGGACGGCGGACGTCATGACGGAAGCAGCCGCGGCTCGCCACCATGGCAGCAGAACCGATTCCTGGTGACCATGGCGGTGCAGGTGCTGAACGAGGCGGAGCGGCGCAAGCTGGACAGCTCCGATGACGCCCTCTTCTATGCCGAACCCCGCTTCGTGCAGCACCTCGACGCTGCCTTTCGCCGTCGGCTGACGGCGCTCTACCGCGAGCGGATCCCCCCCTGCGCGGTGGTGCTGGATCTGATGAGCAGCTGGGTGAGTCACCTGCCGGAGGACATCACCTACGAGGAGGTGATCGGCCATGGCCTCAACGGGGCGGAGCTGGCCGCCAATCCCCGCCTCGATCGCCACTGGCTGCAGAACCTCAACCAGGACCAGCGCCTGCCCCTGGCGAACGCCAGCGTGGATGCGGTGCTGATGGTGGCGGGCTGGCAGTACCTGCAGCGGCCCGAGCCGGTGGCGGCCGAACTGCTGCGGGTGATCCGCCCCGGCGGCCAGGTGATCGTGGCCTTCTCGAACCGGATGTTCTTCCAGAAAGCCCCCCAGGTCTGGACCGACGGCAGCGACAGGGATCACCTGGCCTACGTCAGCCGGGTGCTGCAGGCCCAGGGCTGGCCGGCCCCGCAGCTGATCGCCGAGCCGACCCGGGCCGAGGGTCCCATGGGCTGGCTGGGGGGACAGGGGGATCCCTTCTTCGCCGTGGTGGCCGAAAAACCCACGCCGTAGGTCCTACCGATGTCCGAGTCCCGTCCGTCGCCGACCCCGGGGGAGTCGCTGCCTCCCTGGCGGGCCCTGGTGCGCGGCGCCCTGGAGCGGCAGGGCCGCTCCCCCCAGGCCCGCTGGCTGCAGCTGGCCAGCATGGCGGCGGACGGCACCCCGCGGGTGCGCACCCTGGTGTTCCGCTGCTGGGCCGGCGCAACCTGCCTCGATCTGCTCACCGACCGCCGCAGCGCCAAGAGCGACGAACTCGCCGGGGCCGCCGCCCTCGAACTCTGCTGGCTGCTACCCAGAGCGCGCAGCCAGTTCCGGCTGCGGGGCCACCGGCTGCCTCTCGATGGCGACGAGGAGCAGCGGGCCCTGAACTTCCACTGGCAGGCCCTCACCCCCCGGGGCCGGGCCCTGTGGGGCTGGCCGGCGCCGGGGGAAGCCCTCCAGAGCGAGGGACCGTTCCCCCGGGAACTGGGGGAGGAGGCCCCGCGGCCGGAGCACTTCGAGCTGCTGCGGGTGCAGCTGCAGCGGGTGGAGCTGCTGGAGCTGGCCGGTCACCCCCACCGGCGCCGCCGCTGGCGGGCCGACAACGGCTGGCAGGAGGAGTGGCTGAATCCCTGAACTGGATTCGTGAGCTGAGCTTCCGGCGCCGCCGTGGCAGCCACGGTTAACAGATCGTTACATTAACGTGGGCAAAAGCGAGCAATCCATGCTGGATGTCCTGTTTCCCATCGTCTACATGGTGAGCTTCGCGGTGATCGCCGGCGGTGCCTTCGCCCTCATGACCCAGAACCTGCGCAGCGCCGCCTCCAGCCCCTCGCCGCGACAGCGCCACCCGGAGGCACCGGCCCAGGGTGAGGAGGTGCTCTACGTCGACCTCAGCCGGGAGCGGCTGGAGAAGCTCTATGAGCAGGCCAGCTGAGGCCGCCGTTCAGGCCGGGAAGACGGTGATGTTCGCCATCTCCCGGTAGGTGTCATCGGCCATGGCATCGACCCGAAACGCGGTCCAGGTGGCGAAGGGTTCCGGACCACTGGCGGCAATCGGCCATTCGATGCGCCGCTTCTGATAGGTCAGGCCGACGCAGGTGAGGGCCTGGTCGTCGGCCATCAGGGACCAGAGGAGCTGCAGGTCGCTGCGCTGGTAGGAGACCGGCCCCTCCTGCAGACAGGAATCGGCGGGGTAGCCGAGGGAGAGCTCCAGGCTGCGCTGGTTTTCCCAACAGAGATAGTTGCCGTTTTCCGTGGGATAGAACCAGCAGGTTTCGTTGTCCGCCTCCCGCAGGGAGAACTGGTCGAGACAGCGGACCGACGCGATCGCCACGCCCTCGGCCGGATGGCCGCCGCTCGACGGCCGCTCCGGACCGCTGAGCTGGTAGGCGCCGAGCCAGAGGGCGCGGGGCTCGAGATGGGGCACCACCGCGTCGCAGATCAGCCGCCGCGCCTGAGCCGGATCCTCAGAGGAGGCTGGCGGCTCCTCATGGCAGGGGGAAGTGCGAAGGGGCGCGAAGGGGTCGGCCCCACTGACGTTGGCCTGGCCGG
This sequence comes from Cyanobium gracile PCC 6307, assembly GCF_000316515.1. Classification (NCBI taxonomy): domain Bacteria; kingdom Bacillati; phylum Cyanobacteriota; class Cyanophyceae; order Synechococcales; family Prochlorococcaceae; genus Cyanobium; species Cyanobium gracile. Next base: position 864,918 of record NC_019675.1, read on the forward strand.
AGCTGACCAGGTCGTCCAGGTTCAGGGATGTCTCGGCGGGCACCCGGAACATGCGCAGGGCGATGCCGCTGCGGACGCCGAGACGCTGGGCCGCCAGGAGGTCCTCCCAGGCCGCGCCGTCGCCGGGAAGGCCTCCCTCGGGAGCCAGTACGAAGACGAGAGCGTGCGCCATGGGGATGCGGGGGGAACGCCGCAGACATCAAAGCCCGGATGGCAGAACCACCCGGGCCGATGCGGACGAAGGCAGGAGCCGGACTCAGCCGAGGCCGATCTGGGCGAGGATGCCCTGGCCGGTGAGGATTTCGGTGCCGAGGCCGATGACGAAACCGAGCATGGCCAGGCGGCCGTTCCAGGTTTCAGCGAAGGCGACGAAGCCGAAGCGGGTGGTGGAGTCAGACATGGGTGGGTTCGTTGCGAAACTTGAAGGGAGTGTAAACGATCGTGAAGCGTTGTGACTGTCGTCAGCGATGCCGTCGGCGACCCAGGGGCTCGATCCACTCCTCCAGCATCCCGGCGGCCGGGGCCGGCGAGGCGATGGCTTCGGAGGCGTCGCCCGTGGGGACCAGGCGACAGCCCAGCTGGATGTCCCCCTGGTCGAGCAGGCGGCCCAGCCGCAGGGCCGTGGCCTCCTCCAGCCGGGAGAAACGGTCCTGGCCGTGGGTGAGCCAGGAGAGCTCGGCGGGGGTGATGACACCAGTGGACAGGGATTCGAGGTAGAGCTCGCCGACCGTCATGGCTGATGTAACGGAACATGAAGATTGTGGCGCGGCTTCCGGGCAACCGCGGACCGCGGCGGAACGCCCCAGGGGCCGCGGCTTGAGGGCCGCTCGCGGCCGACACGACGCAACCTTTACAATTCTTAAGACGTTCATCGGGGGCGGGTCTGGCTGACCTGTCCTTTTTTTTTGCGCGCTGCCCGGGTGGCCGCATCAGGATGGGGAGGCAGTCGGCGGGCGGGCGGATGGAGACGGAGACGGTGCTGCCCCTGGCCGGGGCCGCGGTCCTGATCGTGATGGTGGTGGTGGGCGTGGTGGTGGTGGTGCTGCGGCCCAGCGACCTGCCGAAGCGCTGAAGCGGATTCCTAGCCTGGGCGGATGGCTCTTCAGGTGGTCTGGTTCAAGCGCGATCTGCGCCTCGCCGACCACCGCCCCCTGGTGGAAGCCGCCCGACGCGGACCGGTGCTGCCCCTCTACGTGGTCGAACCGGAGCTGTGGCGGCAACCGGACAGCTCGGACCGGCAGTGGAGCTTCTGCCGGGAGGCGCTCCAGGAGCTGCAAGAGTCGCTTGCCGGCCTGGGCCAGCCCCTGGTGGTGCGCGTGGGTGACGTGGTGGCCGTGCTGGAGGCCGCCCACCATCGGCTCGGCATCGACGGGCTCTGGAGCCACCAGGAGACCGGCAACCTCTGGACCTACGCCAGGGACCGGCAGGTGGCCGCCTGGGCCCGCGAACGGGGGATCCCCTGGCAGCAATTCGCCAGCTTCGGGGTGACCCGAGGACGCAGGGATCGCCGCGGCTGGGCCCGTGACTGGGAGCGGCGCATGGCCGAACCGCTGCTGGAGGCTCCCGTCGCCCTGCCCCCCCTGGAGGGGATCGCCCCGCGGGACCTGCCCACCGCCGCAGAGCTGGGCCTGGCGGCGGACCCCTGTCCGGCACGACAGCGCGGTGGTCGGCAGGCCGGCCTGGAGCTGCTGGACGGCTTCCTGCACCAACGGGGACGCGGCTACCACCGCCGGCTCTCCAGTCCCCTGACGGCCTTCGAGGGCTGCTCGCGTCTCTCGCCCCACCTGGCCTGGGGCACCCTGTCGATGGGGGAGGTGACCCAGGCCACGCGGGCCCGGCGGATGGCCCTGGCGACGTTGCCTGCCGAGGTCGCCGCGGGCTGGCCCCGGGCCCTGGACGCCTTCCTGTCGCGTCTGCACTGGCACTGCCACTTCATCCAGAAGCTGGAGAGCGAGCCCTCGATCGAGATCCTTGAGCTCCATCCCGCCACCCGTCACCTGCGCGTCACCGACCCCGGGCGGCTGGCGGCCTGGAGCGAGGGGAGTACGGGGGTGCCGTTCGTGGATGCCTGCATGCGCGCCCTGCGGGCCAGCGGCTGGATCAACTTCCGCATGCGGGCGATGCTGCTGTCGTTCGCCAGCCATCACCTCTGGATCGACTGGCGCGACAGCGGCCTGCACCTGGCCCGCCAGTTCGTGGACTACGAGCCCGGCATCCACTGGAGCCAGTGCCAGATGCAGAGCGGCACCACGGGCATCAACACGATCCGGATCTACAACCCGATCAAGCAGGGCCGCGACCATGACCCCGAGGGGGTGTTTCTGGGGCGTTGGCTGCCGGAGCTGGCCGGGGTGCCGGCGATCTGGCGCCACGAGCCGTGGCGGATGGATCCGGCCACCCAGGCCGCCAGCGGCTGCCGCATCGGCCACGACTACCCGGCCCCGATCGTGGAGGTGGCGGGCGCCGCCCGGGAGGCCAGGGAACGGCTCTGGGGTCTGCGCCGTCAGAGCGGCTTCGGCGCCGCCGCGGATGCGATCCAGGAACGACACGGCTCGCGCCAATCGGGCCTTCCCCCCTCCGGCAGGCGGAGAAGCGGCGGCAGCCGTCGCCGGCAGCCGCCGGTGACCGTGGGTCAGCTCAGCCTGGACCTGGGGCTGGACACGGAGGGCGCTTCACGTTCCGTTACCTGAATCGCCAGAATCTTCATAAATCTCCCGGTGCCATGACCACCACGCTCCTGCTCGAGCTCTTCGCGGGCTTCTTCACCGCCTTCATCGCCCTGTGGGTGCTGGCGCTCAACCGTCCGACGGCCGCCGCTCTCGTGCCCAGCAACCGGGAGGAGCGTGCGGTCGCTCCGGCCCCCGGTACCCCCATCGCCGCCACAGTGCGTCAGGCCCTGAAGTCCTACGTCCTGCGGGAGGGACGGCTGGCCAACCTCGGCCTGCTGATCCTGCGGCTGGCGATCGGGGCAATGATGATCCACCACGGCCAGGACAAACTGGCCGACCCGCAGGCGTTCGCGACCAACTATGTGGTCCCTCTGCACCTGCCCTTCCCCCTGTTCCTCGCCCACGTGGCGGGCTATTCGGAAATCTTCGGCAGCTGGCTGCTGATTCTCGGTCTGCTGTCCCCCCTGGGGGCCCTGGCGCTCACCGGCACGATGGCCGTGGCCGCCTACCACCACATCCTCACCAGCGGTTTCAACATCTACGTGCTGGAGCTGGTGGTGCTCTATCTGGGCGGCAGCCTGGCCCTGCTGCTGATCGGCCCGGGCCGCTACTCGTTTGATGCCGGCATCGTCGCGGGGGTGCTTGACGATCAGGAGGGCGAGACCGATCCGGACGGGACGGCCACAGTGCAGGCCTACGGTCTGGCGGCCGAAGCCGGCTGATCGGAGTCCATTCTCCGGAGGGTCCTTCTCACCGGGCATCTCCCCTGTCACCAATGGCAAGCTGGATGCCCGGCTCCCCCGCAACCATGACCCGCGAGCACGATCCCTTTCGCATTCCCCGCGCCGGCTGGGAAGCGGCCCCCCTGGCGGGGCTGGCCTCGGTGGATCTGAACCGCAACGGCGGCGCCTTCAGTGGCGGTGAATTCGTCTCGGAATCCACCGTCGGCGGGGTCCTGCTTTACGCCATCTACCAAGCCCTGCTCAGTGCCCTGCGCACCGAAGCGCTGCACCGGCGGGGGGAGATCGACCGGCTGACCCAGGTGCGGCTGGTGCTGGCCACGAGCCTGGAATCGGCCCGGACCGGCGTGGCCGTGGGGGCCGTGCTCTCGGTGGTGCTGCTGGTGTTCCCCTGGCTGGCGGCACCCATGGCCCTGGTGGGGGCGGTGGGCACGGCCAAGGCCTCCCTCGACCTCTTCCATGCCTTCTGGGATGGCCTCGACGCGGAGCAGAAGCTGCAGGTGACGATCGCCGCCCATGAGGCGGGCGTAAACCTGCGCCGGTTCTTCAGCAACGCCGGCGAGGGTCTGGGACCGGTCGCGGGCTGATCGGGCCCTCCCTCAGCGACCCCTGACTCAGCGACCGCCCCCGAACAGCTGCTGCAGCAGCCCGCCCAGGGCCTGCCCAAGGGCTTCGCTGTCGCTGCCCTGCACCACCTGCCCATTGGCATCCACGGGCTGGAGGGCCTGGTTGAGCTGGGCCGTGGTGGCCGTCGTCGTGCTGCGGAAGCCCAGGTTGAAGACGCTGCCCCAGCCCAGCTGGATGTCGGAGCGGTACTGATCGGCGTTGACCCTGGACTGCACCGCGGCCGCGGAACCGTTGGGCATCTGGATGCTCCATGGACCGTTGCCCTGGGCGGTGAAACGGAGCGTGCGCAGCGGGTTCGAGGCCGGCAGCCTGTCGAAGGTGAAGGCCAGGGTCTTGGAGCCGTTGGTGTTGTTCTGGACGATCTCGTAGCGGCAGGTGCCGTTGTAGATGGAGATGCCGGCATTGGTCCAGGCGCAGGTGCCGCTCTGGCGGGTGCGGGTGAACGGCGGCTGGAAGCCGGTGGTGGGGAGCTGGCCATTGGTCGTGGCGCCGCCCGGCCCCCAGGTGGAACCGGCACCGCCGATCACCGTGCCCTGGCCGCCCGGGGTGCCGGCAGCGGCGCCGAACACCCAGGGGTTCAGCCGGGGGTCAAAGCGGGTGCGCTGACGGTTCGTCCAGCAGCCACGCAGGTTGAAATTGCAGTAGCGGCCGTCGGCGAAAGTGACGTCGACGATGGGATTGCTGACCAGATTGTTCTCCAGGGTGCGGCGCGCCCGGCGTCCGAATTCCCGTTCCGTTTCGGCCAGGGCGGCACCGTTGGCGTTGAAGCAGACGCTCACGGAGCTGTCGCAGATCACCCCCTGCACCGGGAAAGACAGGGCCCTGTTGCCGGGCCGGCCGTAACCGGCGCCCCCGGATCCGCCCCCACCACCCCAGGGCGTGGTCTGCACCGGCGTCTGCTGGCTCGGTGCCCCCCAGGGGTTGCCCTGGGCCCGTACCTCCGGCGCCGCCACGGCCAGGGCGACGAGCAGCAGGGAGGCCTGGCTGAAATGTCCGGTGAAACGTCTGTTCATCAATCTTTTTGCACGCAAATGGGCATTGGAATCAACGATACCAGGATTGGTCTTTCGAACCCTTTTTATCTGGCGATCTGCAGCATCCAAGCAGAGGAATTGTCAAGGTTGGTGATCACAAGCCAGCCCTGAAACCTCATCCCATCATTCCGCCTCCAGGCTGCCCCGCACCATGGCCATGCCGCAGTGGAACGGGTAGGAGCCCGGCCGCTCGGGAAGTAGTTCGATGCTGGTAGTGGCCCCCAGGGGCAGGTCGAGGCTGCGCTGGAAGTCCGGGAAGATCACCCGGGCCACGCAGCCACTGGGATCGGTGCGGTGAAACAGCAGGCGCACCGGCCGGCCCGCCTTCACCCGGACGCGGGAGGGCGTGTAGCCGCCCTGGACCGTGATCGTGATCTCCTGCATCCCCTGCTCGCCTTCGTCGGCCGCCACCCCGGCGCCATGGGAGCCAAGGAACCACCACAGCTCCGCTGCGATCAGGGCCAGCCCGACCGCCGCCACCAGCACCTGCAGGGCCAGCGGCTGGGGGATCGACCGCCACAGCGGCGCGGCCGCCTCGTGGGGTGTCATGCTCCGGCCCCCGATGGACGCAGGCGGGGGCGGAAGCGACGCAGCCGCAGGGCGTTGCTCACCACCGACACCGAACTGAACGCCATGGCGGCCCCCGCCAGCATCGGATTCAGCAGCCAGCCCGTGAGCGGGAACAGCAACCCGGCGGCGATCGGGATCCCCGCCACGTTGTAGGCGAAGGCGAAGAAGAGGTTCTGACGGATGGTGGCCATGGTGTGGCGGCTGAGCTCGATCGCCGCCGGCACGCCACCGAGGTGGCCCGAGAGCACGGTGATGTCGCTGGCGGCGATGGCCACATCGGTGCCCGTACCCATGGCGATGCCCACATCGGCCCGGGCCAGGGCCGGGGCGTCGTTGAGGCCGTCCCCCACCATCGCCACCGGGCCCTGCCCCTGCTCCTGAAGTTGCTGCACCACCGCCGCCTTGTCGCCGGGGCGCACCTCGGCGATCACCCGCACGATGCCCACATCGGCCGCCACCACCTCGCTGGTGCGGCGGGCATCGCCACTGAGCAGCACCACCTCCAGCCCCAGGCGCCGCAGGGCGGCGACGGCGGCATGGGCCTCGGGCTTGATCGGATCGGCGATGCCGAAGCAGGCCTCGATCCGGCCTTCCACCGCCACGGCGGCCACGCTGCGGGCGGCCCGCTCCAGCCGTGCCATCACCGGATCCAGGGTGGTGGTGTCCAGGCCCGAGCTCCGCAGCCAGCGGGGGCTGCCCACCCGCACCTCCCGGCCGGCCACGCAGGCCAGCACGCCCGACCCCGCCCTGGCCTCGAAGGACTGCACCGCGGGGAGTTCGCCGTCGCCGCAGCGGCTGGAGGCGTAGGCGACGATCGCTTCGGCCAGGGGATGCTCCGAGCGCGACTCCACGGCCGCCACCAGGGCCAGAAGCGTCCCGACCGGCATCCGGCCACCGTGGAGCCGCTCGAAATCGGTCACCTCCGGCTGGCCCAGGGTCAGAGTGCCGGTCTTGTCGAGCACGATGGTGCGCAGCCCACCGGCCGTTTCCAGCGCCTCGGCGCTGCGGAAGATCAGGCCGTTCTCGGCCCCCTTACCGGAGGCCACCATGATCGCCGTGGGCGTGGCCAGGCCCAGGGCACAGGGGCAGGCGATCACCAGCACGCTGACCAGAAACAGCGTCGCCAGCACCACGTTGCCGCTGACGAGGAACCAGACCACGAAGGTGGCGATGGCGATGGCGATGACCACCGGCACGAACCAGCCCACCACCTGATCCGCCAGGCGCTGCACCCGGGTGCGGGAGCTCTGGGCCTGGCGCACCAGCGCGACGATGCGGGCCAGCATCGTGTCGTCACCCACCCGGGTGACGCGGAAGGTGAAGCTGCCGCTGCGGTTGAGCGCGGCGCCGATGACCCCATCGCCGGGGCCCTTGGCCACCGGGGTGGGCTCGCCGGTGAGCATCGATTCCTCCACCCATGAGCTGCCCTCCACCACCACCCCATCCAGGGGCAGCGTCTCCCCGGGCCGCACCTGCACCAGGTCACCCACCGCCACCGTGGACACCGGAACCTCCTTGGCGATCCCCTCCCGCAGCACCCGGGCCGTGGGGGGCTGGAGCTGGAGCAGCCGCCGGATCGCCTCGGAGGTCTGGCCGCGGGCCCTGGCCTCCATCAGCCGGCCCAGCAGCACCAGGGTGAGGATCACCGCGGCGGTTTCGTAGTAGACGTCGGCCGGCAGCCCTTCGGCGGTGAGCACCCCGGGAAAGGCAGTGGCCACCAGCGAGGCCAGCCAGGCGATGCCGGTGCCGGCGGCCACCAGGGTGTTCATGTCGGCGCTGTGGCGGCGCAGGGACGACCACGCGCCGCTGAAGAACTCCCGCCCGCACCAGAACAGCACCGGGGAACTCAGCGCCAGCTGGGTCCAGGGGCTGGTGAACCAGGCCGGCAGCCAGCCGATGTGGACACCGAGCATGTGGGGAAGGGTGGCCACCATCACCAGCAGGGTGAGCACGGCCGCCACCGACAGGCGGCGGCGCAGCACGGTGAGCTCATGGGCCAGCTCCCTTTCCATCCCCGTCGTGGCGGCGGCCGCCGGATCGGCGGCGCAGCAGGGGGAGCCCAGGGTGGAGTGGCTCATCGGGGGCGGACCGGGGCCGGGGACGACGGATTCACCCTATGGGCTCCCCATGGCTGGAGAGTCAAGCCATCGGGCCATCCAGCCTCGCCACCGGGTTCAGCCCTGGGGCAGCAGAGCCCCGAGCCCCATCTGCCCCAGGATCCCCGAGCCGGTAAGGGCCTCAATGGTCAGACCGATGCCGAAACCGAGCATGGCCAGCCGGCCGTTCAGCCGCTCGGCGCGGCCGTGGAAACCCCAGCCGCTCTCGCTGCCAGGACTGGCCAGGTACATGCGTGGCTCGATCACCTGAGGATCGAGGAGCGGGGAAGCTTCGGAATCCCAACGTCCGCCTTCTGATTCCGCGAAGTGGTGGGCATGGAGCTTTTTCGGAATCCTTACAGGAATGGCCATGGTGATGTCTCGTATGGGAATGGTTGAAGTTTGGGGTGGAGGCTGAGGCAGGTTGTCAGCGCTGTCGACTCTGACCTGATCCGTGATGATCAGTGGCCTGCGTCCTTCCCACAACCTAAGGAGAACGTCATGGAATCAATCAGTTACAGCCGGTTCATTCTGTCCTGGGGCGGATGACCCACCCTTCCGATCAGTCAGACGCAGTAGATGCGGGCCCATCAGGGTGAAACCCGTACGCCACCCAAGCTGTGCCGCGATCCACACATCGCGGCGGAATGCTCGCCATCCAGCCCCGCCCCTAGGCTGGATCCGTGCCCACTCGCCCCGACTGGAGTCGCCTGGAGACGCAGGCCCGGAGCCAGCTGCAGCGGCTCAGCCTGGGTGAGAAGCTCGGCATGCTGGATGGCGACACCCCGTTCTGGGGGGGCCTGGGGGCCATCGCCCTCCACGACGCCTCCCACCGCCGCCCCTGGCCGGCAGGGGTGGTGGAGCGCCTGGGCATCGGAGGGCTGCACTTCGTCGACGGCCCCCGCGGGGTGGTGCTGGAGGGTGGTGCCACCACCTTCCCGGCACCGATCGGTCGCGGGGCCAGCTGGAACGTCGATCTGGAGGAGCGGATCGGCGAGGCCATGGGGTTGGAGGCCCGCAGCTTCGGGGCCAATCTGTTCGGCGGGATCTGCGTCAACCTGCTGCGCCATCCGGGCTGGGGCCGGGCCCAGGAGACCTACGGCGAAGACCCGGTGCACGTGGGCGCCATGGGGGCGGCGGCGACCCGCGGCGTGCGGCGCCATGCCATCGCCTGCGTCAAGCATTTCGCCCTCAACTCGATCGACAGCGCCCGTTTCCGCGTCGATGTGGGCGCCACTGAGCGGGTGCTGCAGGAGCTCTACCTGCCCCAGTTCCGCGATGGCCTGGAGGCCGGCGCCCTGGCGGTGATGAGCGCCTACAACAGCGTCAACGGGGCCTGGTGCGGCCAGCATCCCCACCTGCTGAGGGAGATCCTCAAGGACCGCTGGGGCTTCCGCGGCTTCGTGCTCACCGACTTCATCTTCGGCCTGCGCGACGGCGTGGCCGCCATCCAGGCCGGCCAGGACCTGGAGATGCCCTTCCGGATGATCTTTGCGGCCACACTTCCGGCGGCGGTGGCGGCGGGACAGGTGCCGGAGGCCCTGATCGATGCGGCGGTGCTGCGGATGCTGCTGGCCCAGGCCACGGTGCCCGCCGGCGCCTATCCCCCAGCGCTGCGCGGCTGCCGTGCCCACCGGCAGCTGGCGCGGGAGGCCGCCGCCGGCTCGATCGTGCTGCTCCGGAACGCCGGCGGGGTGCTGCCCCTGAGCGGCATCGCGTCGCTGGCGGTGGTCGGCCACCTGGCGGACGCCGTCAACCTGGGGGACCGGGGGTCCTCCGACACCCGGCCGACGCCGGGATCGGTGCTGACGCCCCTGGCCGGGCTGCGGGCGGCGGCGCCGGAGCTGCGCCTGCACCACGACAACGGCAGCGATCCGGCCGCGGCCGCGGCCCTGGCGGCCCGCACGGATGCGGCCCTGGTGGTGGTGGGCCTGGACTGGCGCCACGAGGGGGAGCACATCCACCCGGGCGACCTGGCCCCGATCCTGCGCCAGGCGCCGCCCCCCGCGTGGCTGCTGCGCCTGTGCGGCCGGCGCCGGCTGCTGCCGTTGTGGACGGCGGTGGCGGCGATGGTCGCCGGGGTGACGCGCTTCGGTACGGCCCGGGCGGGCGGCTCCTTCGCCTCCGGCGATCGCACGGTGCTGGAGCTGCCGCCGCCGCAGGAGGCCCTGATCCTGGCGATCGCCGCCGCCAACCCGCGCACGGTGGTGGTGCTGATGGGGGGTGGGGCGATCCTCTGCGAGGCCTGGCGGCAGCGGGTGCCGGGCCTGCTGCTGCTCTGGTACCCCGGTGAGCAGGGCGGCGCGGCCCTCGCCGACGTGCTGCTGGGTCGGATCTCCCCGTCGGGGCGGATGCCCTTTTCGGTGCCCACCGAGGCCGGCCACCTGCCGCCGTTCGATCCCCGGGCCCGGCACATCACTTACGACCTCTGGCACGGCTACCGGCGGCTGGCCCGCAGCAACCGGCCAGCGGCCTTTCCCTTCGGCTTCGGGCTCTCCTACAGCCGTTTCAGCCACACCGACCCGGCGGTGGCGTGGCTCCCCACCCCGGCGGGGGACGAGGGGGCGCTGGAGCTGGCCGTCACGGTGACGAACACCGGCACGGTGGAGGCCGCCGAGGTGGTGCAGGTCTACGCCGAGCCGCCCGGGGAGGCCGTGGAGCGGCCGCGGCGCACCCTGGTGGGCTTCGCCCGGGTGAGCCTGGCGGCGGATGCGAGCCGACGGGTTGCGGTGGGGATACCCCTGAGGCGCCTCGCCTGGTTCGATCAGGGGCGGGACGCCTTCGTGCTGGAGAGCGGCCGGCACCGGCTGGTGGTGGCCCGCCACGCCGAGGACGGCGGGATTGGCGTGGACCTTGACCTGCTCGGTGGGGTGGTCGGGCGGTAAGGCATCAGCGGTCAGAAGAATCCCGGTCCCGCATGGTCAGCAGCAGAGGCTGAAGCCTCAGACGGTTGTAACGCTGAAGCCAAAGGCAGGGCAGATTGAACAGGGTCGCGAAGACCAGGTTGATCAGCACCCCGGCCGGCGGCAGCCAGAGGGCCGTCACGATCCAGAAGGGCCAGATGGCCAGGTGCACCAGCTCAGCTCGCCTGGTCTCCTCGACGAGGCGCTGCAAGGTGGCAGGGTCCCGGCAGACCAGGCTGTTCTTGCGCACACCTCCCGGCAGGGCGGCGCCGGCATCCGGAAGCAGGGACTTCCAGCGCAGGATCCCCAGACGCCGCTCATACACCTCTTTCGTCTCCGGCCAGGGGCGCGGTCTGGTGAGCCAGCTGTCGCCCTCCAGGGCCGCCTGGGGCAGGCCGTGGGCCAGCCCACCGATCAGCACCGACCACAGCAGCCAGCCCAGGGCGCAGGCCAGAACCGCTACCGCGTTGGAAACTGCCTGCCCTTCCATTCGATCGTGCCACGTTGGAGATTCAGGATCGCCAGGACGAACACCGCCAGGAAAAACAGAACAGGAATCGGAAACACCAGGCAGATCCAGGCGAAGTTCCCCACGCGCCTGGTGAGCGCTACCAGCTGGACGGCAAAGGCGAGGTAGAGCAGCAGGTTGGGAAGAATGGCAGGCGGACCCATCAGTGGCCACCCCAGCAGGGACGCCGGCAGGCACCAGGCGGCCCAGAACAGGCCGGAGATCCACAGCAGCACCGCCAGCATCCAGGCCCATCGCACCTCCCCGGCGGCGGTGGCGAAATTTTTGGCGAAACCCGTCACCATGTCGTGAAACCCGCCGGGATACATGCGGTACTGGATGAGTCCGTCGCCGATGTAGGCACTCACCGGCAGACCGGCCTTCTCATACAGATGGCCCATGAACCAGTCCTCCACCACCTTGCCGGCCACAGCTTCATGGCCCCCCACCCGGTCGTAATCCGAACGGCTGGTGGCCATGGCCGGACCGAACGCCACGCCGCAGCCCTGCCCCATGGGCACCGCCATCAGCCCCACGAGGCTGAACAGGATCGAGAGCTGCTCGTAGGGCTTTTCGGTGCGATGGAACGGCTGCACCGACACAAGCCCACCCAGTTGCTGCTGGGCCGCCACCAGCCGAGCCAGAAAGGCGGGATGGGGCTCGGTGTCGGCATCGAGGAAAACGAGGATCTCGCCCTTGCTGGCCCGGACGCCGTGGTGCAGTGCCCAGGTCTTGCCGCACCACCCGTGCGCCAGAGGAGGCGGTTGCATCACTCTCGCCCCGGAGGCCGCCGCGATCGCGGCGGTGCGATCACTGGAGTGATCGTCGATCACGATCACTTCCAGGGGGGTGAAGGTCTGCGCCTGGAGAGCCGGCAGAAGATTCGGGAGGGTGCCTTCCTCATCGCGAGCGGGAATCAGCACGGAAACTGATGGATATCCCTGGAGCTCGGCCACGGGAAGCCGGAACAGCCGCAGACAGAGGGCCCAGCCCAGCAGCCAGCGCACCACCAGCGAAATGGCGACAAGGTCCATCGGTTGTCGCCGGATCGGGAAGACACGACAAGCTAAACCGCAATCAGCCTGGAAGCCCCGGATCCGCTCCTCCCGGATCCGGCCGCAGCAGTTCGTCCACCAGAGCCCGCAGGGCGGCCGGGTGGGTCATGAGCTGGTGGTGGTAGCGCACTGGCAGGCAGCGGCCCGGGCCGAGCGGCAGCACGGCACGCCAGGCCGGCATCACCATCAGGTCCGGATGGCAGTAGAAGCTGCAGCACTCCACGGGCTCCAGCGTGGCCAGGTGGCTGTTCAGCCGCGCCAGCAGGGGACTGCCCGCCTTCAGGTCGGCGATGCCGGCCAGCGGCCAGCTGGGCCAGGGGCCGGCGGTGAGGGTGCCCTGCTGCGGACTGCCGACGCTGATCAGCCGCCGCGTGCGCCGGTGGCCGCCCCGCAGCTGGATCCAGGTCCGGGCGATCACCCCGCCCATCGAAAAGCCCAGCAGGTCGATGGGCTGCTCGGCACCGAAGGCCGCCTCGATGTGGAGGCCGAGCAGGGCCGCCTGCTCCTCGATCGGGGTGATCCCGAAGCGGTGGGGCAGATGGGGAATCAGCAGGGGGCCGCGGCGCCCCGCCAGCTGGCGCTGCAGGGGATCGAACAGGCGGGGAGTGTCCCACATCCCGTGGATCAGCACCAGCGGTGGGGGATCGGCCGCGGGGCTCGGGCCGCCTACCAGACCAGTTCCGGCAGCTCCCGGAACACCTTGCGCACCCCCACGCTCCACTCGGCACTGAGGTCCTTGAAGTAGCTGTCCCCCTCACTGAAGCGGCGGCGGTGGAGGATTTCGAAGCGGTCCCGCTCGTAGACGAGCAGGTCAATCGGCATCCCCACCGACAGATTGCTGCGCATGGTCGAGTCGAAGGACACCAGCACGCACTTGGAGGCCTCCGCCAGCGTTGTGTCGGTATGGATGACCCGGTCGATGATCGGCTTGCCGTACTTCGCCTCACCCGTCTGAAGGAAGGGTGTGTCCTCGCCGGCCTCAATGAAGTTGCCCTCCGCATACATACGGAACAGCCGTGGCGCCTCGCCCCTGATCTGGCCGCCCACCAGGAAGGAGGCGTTGAAGCTGGAGCCGGAGGCCTTCAGGTAGGGGCCGTCGCGCTGCTCGATCGCCCGCACCGCATCCGAGACCAGCACCATGACATCGAACATGGTCCGGGCCGTCCAAACCGTGGGCTCCCCGTCGCCGGCCTCGGCCCGCTGGCGCAGCAGACCGATCACCGCCTGGGTTCCTGCCAGGCTGCCGGAGCTGAGCAGGACGAGCACCCGGTCGCCGCGGCGCTCGAACACGGTCATCTTGCAGAAGCTGGCGAAATCGTCCAGCCCCGCATTGGTGCGGGAGTCGGAGGCGAACACCATGCCGCTCTCCAGAAGCACCGCCACGCAGTAGGTCATGCCGTCCAGACCTGGAACGACACCAGCTCTGACGGGCCGAAGCTGGTGGTGAGGGCCACGTCGGCCGCATCCCGGCCCCGGGCCATCAGGATCCGGCCGATGCGGGGGGTGTTGTTGCGCGGGTCGAACACGTGCCAGCCGTCGCCGAGGTAGGCCTCGAACCAGGCATGGAAGTCCATGGCCGTATGGGGCGGCGGCACCTCGATGTCACTCAGGTAACCGGTGCAGTATCGCGCCGGGATGTTCATGCAGCGGCAGAGGGCGATCGCCAGGTGGGCGAAGTCACGGCACACCCCCTCCCGGCTTTCGAAGGTCTGGAGGGCTGACTTCGTCGGGCTTGAGCGGCCGTAGTCGAAGCGCACGTGCTGATGGACGAAATCGCAGATCGCCTGAACCCGCCCCCAGCCGCCCGGGGCCGCCTCGAACCGTGACCAGGCGAGGGGCGACAGCAGATCGGACTCGCAGAAGCGGCTGGCCAGCAGAAACAGCAGGCTCTCCTCCGGCAGCTTCTCCACCGGCTGCTGCTCCAGCCACGGCAACACCGGATCGGGCAGGCCGGAATCAGCCACCAGTCCACTACCCCGCAGTCGCAGCACACCGGCCGGGGCCACCAGCCGGTGGCAGTGGTTGCCAAAGGAGTCCACGTACAAGCTCAGCGGCACCTCCGGCTCCACCCGCAGCAGGTCGGGCTCCAGCAGATCCCCTGATCGACTGGCATGCACCCCCAGGGTGACGATCATGGGAGTCGCCGCTGGGAAGCGCAGCGCCACATCAAATCCAACCCGGATTTTTAGGGGGTGCGTCGGCAGCGGCGTGGCGCTCTGAGGTTTGTCCATCCATCACCCTAGGAACCGCGGGCGACCCTTGGCGGCGGGAATCCCTCCGCCAGGGCAATCTCCAGCACACCGGCGAGGCGCTCCGCCCATTCCTGCTGGCCGGCCTCGGTGGCCAGCAGGTCCTGGCGGACCTCCAGCTCCACGTGAGGAATCCGGCGACGCTCGCCGTGCACCACCACCGTGTAATCGCTCGCCTCGCTCACCGCATAGGGCTCGTTGTTTCCCACCCGCAGACCCCGCTCCCGCTCCAGCTCCTGGCGCATCCGCCGGGCGAGGCGGCCATCACGTCCATAGAGCACTCCCACATGCCAGGGGCGCACCTCCGTCCCGAGCACCGGCGTGAAGCTGTGCAGGGTCACCAGCACGCTGGGCTGGCCGCGCACGCGTCGGGCCTCCAGCTCCGCCCCGATACGGCGGTGGTAAGGGTGGAAGAGCTCTTCGAGGCGCTGCTGCCGCTCGGCCGGAGAGAGGTTCGCGTTGGCGGCGATGGCGCCGGCCTCGCCGTGGCTGACGATCGAATCCGGCGCGTCCGGCGGCCGGTTGGCATCGACCACCAGCCGCGAGTAGTTGTGCAGGATCAGAAAGGCGTCGAGCCGCGCCGAGAGGTGCAGGGCCAGCCCGTCCACACCCAGGTCCAAGGCCACATGGGTGTCGAGCACCCGATCATTCAGGCCCAGGCCGTCCAGACGGCGGGGAATGGCGCGGCCGGCGTGGTCGGCCGTGAGCAGCACGGCCGAGGACCCGGAGGGGGAGACGATCCGGAAGACGGCCGGGTCAGCGGCCTCGAGAAGGGGTTCTAGGTGCACCGTTGAATCCCTGATTCAAAGCAGCCAACCAGGCCAGCATGGCGTGGGACGCTCAGGTTTCGACGTTCGCCGTGAAGCCCTGGAGCTCCGTGACCCACACGCCCACGTCCATCGACAGCAGCGAGGCTCCGCCAAAAGTGCCGGCGATGGGCGGAACCGACTCGGGCCTTCGGGCCACCGCGACAGGGATGTGGGTGTCGCCGACAATGGCGCCATGGGTGGGATCGAAGCCCTTCCAGCCAGCCCCTGGCAGAAAGACCTCCGCCCAGGCGTGCATGCTGCCGGCTTCCTGCGGTGGCAGCGCGGTGAAGCTGTAACCGCTGACGAAACGGGCGGCGAAACCGAATCCCCTGGCCGCTTCCATGAACAGAAAGGCAATGTCACGACAGGAGCCCCAGCCGCTGTTGAGCGTTTCGGCAGGGGTCTGGACGCCAGGCTCGTCGCGTTTGCGGTAGGAGACACGCTGGTGGGCCGCCAGATTCAGACGCTTCAACAGGGCATAGCTCTCGATGACTTCGCCCGGCTGCCAGACCGTTGCTATCCACTGCATCAATGGATGGCCAGGTTCTGCTGGCGTCGCCGTCAGGTAGGCGGCCAGCACGGGATGGTCCTTGAAAGCATACTGAAAGGGATAGAAAACGGCGTCATCATCTACAAGAAAGTCCAATGGAACATGGTCGTACTGCTGGATGATCAGGCTGCTTTCGATCAGCAACCTGTCAGCGGCATCGCGGAATGAGGCCATAGCAAGACAATTGCTCTCAACATCACGGTGCCAGCGCAGTTTCGCCGCCGGGAGTATGGATAACGAGGAGGTCTCGATACGCAGATCGTGGCCCTCCCGTGGACGAAGACGCAGTGTATGCGTGCCGAGCTGAACAGGTGCGCTGTAGGTGTATGTGGTGAGATGAAGGATGTTGAAACGTCTCATCGGCTCCGCCTCAACGGGGGAGAGAAGGTCATTGGGAATAGATCAGAACGCTGTAGGGCCCCATACGGAAAGACGCGTTATAGGGGAACCCATCCCATTCTCCTGGAACGGCTTCAACATCACCGCTTTGATAGCCGTCAAAGCTCTCACTGTACCCGTGCCAATCACTGTTGAAGCGAAGTTTCCAGCCATGGGCCGCCGGCAAGCCCACGGTGTAGTCCTCCTGGGACTCGTGAAAAAAATTAGCGATCACCACAACATCATCCCCGGGCCCTCCCCTGTCCCAGCGGTGAAAAGCCAGCACGTTTCGCTGGGTATCGAGGTGAAACACCTGGGTGAACTGACCGCAGAGGCCACGGGAAACGCTCTCCCGATCAAGGCGGAGACGGATCAGATCCCGGTACAGACGCATGATTCCGCGAAACTCCTGGCGCTGGTCCCAGTCAACGGGGACCGTATCGCGGAACCAGCCTCCCTCAAGAAACTCCTGTCCCTGAAACAGCATGGGAATCCCGGGCGCGGTGAACACCATGGCGGCGGCCAGCGTGGAGCGCTTCTGGGCATGCCAGCCGGTGGGATCGCCCGGATTGACATCCTGGGGAATCCGGGACTGCCCATTGGCAACATCGTCATGGGATTCGCTGTAGATCACGCGCTCAAAGGCATCGTCGTTGTAGCGATAGAGGATCGCGTCTCGGACCCTGTCCAGAGCACGGTCCTCATCATGGGAGGCAATGACGGCCTGACGGATCGGTTGGACGAAGTGGGGATCCCACTGGGATCCAAATCCTGCACCGCCGGCGCCGACATCCTTGGTCAACCAGTCATTGCTGCGCAGGTCTTCAGCGATGGTGAGGCGTCCCGGGTGATGCCGGGCCACGGATTCGTTGATGGCCTGGAGCATGCTCCAGCCATCGGGAATCTCCTGAGTTCCATTCTCACCGATGTTGCGAATATAACCAGTACTGTCAAACCGGAGGCCGTCAAGATGATACTCATCGAGCCACATGCTAACGTTATCAAGGATGTACTGACGAACTTCACCTCGGCCGTAGTCAGGCCGCGTCTCGCCCCATGGCGTCAAAGCACGATCATCGTTATAAAAATAGATCCCCCCCCCTGCCATTCTCAGACCAGCCATCAAATCTCCAGAGGTCAAGGTCACTGGGGCCGAAATGATTAAAAACAACATCCAGAATCACGGCAATGCCAGCCTGATGGGCACGCTTGATGAACCGCTTGAAGCCCAGGGAACCACCATAGTCTGAATCGACGGCAAAGATATGGGATGGGTTGTAGCCCCAGGAGCGCTGGCCGGCAAATTGACCGACAGGCATGATCTCAATGGCGTTGATGCCAAGCCGCTTCAGGTGTTCGAGTCGAGCTTTGATGGAGCCGAATTGTCCAGGCAGACTGAGCTGATCATCATTGAACGTGCCGACATGCAATTCATAGATAACAAGCTTATTCCAGCTCATCATGCTGAAGTCATCATCTTCCCAGCAGAAGTCAGGATCATGGATGATGGCATTTCCGACCGAGTTGGTCACCTCTCGGGCATAGGGATCAATGCGCTTGATCACTCCCCACGGCGTGGAGAGCTGGTATTTGTATTGGTCGCCGATCTTGGCGCCCTCAACGTAGATGGACCAGAAGCCACGGGGCTCGGAATCCATCGGATGGGCGGCCCCATCCCAGTGGTTGAAGGACCCGATGACGGAGACATGCTCAGCATGGGGGGCCCAGACCCGGAACGCGACACCGTCAGGAGAGGGCACCGATCCCATGCCGGCAGTGATGAGCGGCTTCGCCATGGTTCCACCCCGCTAAAACCAGTCTTTCACAGGGGTTTCCTTTCCCATCGACCGTTCAGAAACGTTGAAACGGGTGTCAGGACAGAGGCGGATCTGCTGCCCGTTTGATGCAAGTTGATGCAGACGATCCCATCAAGGCCATGACCATCCATGCCAGGCCTGGCCTGACCAGCCTTCACCTTGGGTTGGGCCGAAGGATTCACACGCAGGTCGTTCTGCCATCCCTAGGCTGGAGTAGCAGCAGCGGATCGACGACACCCTTTTGGCACCCAGGATCCCCACGCTGCAGATTCACCTCGCCACGAGAACCATGTCCAACAAAGCTGACGCCGCCGCCAAGGATGCGGAGGGCAGACTTGAATCGGCCCTGGGTGAACTGACCGGCGACACCGGCCACCAACTCAAGGGCAAGGCCAAACAGGTTCAGGCCTCTGCCATGAACGCGGCTGAAGATCTCAAGGATGGTGCCAGGGCCGTGGCCCAGAAGGTCAGTGACGCTGCCGCGAAACTGGCTGACGGACAGGACTGATCGGGCCGGGCCGACTCGAGCTCGCCGCAGATGACCTCCAGCGGACATCCACTGGTTGGTGCGGATAGATGGCGACACAGCTTGTCTGCGGCGATGTCACATCCCCACACCACCCTTGCAGGCCGTGACTCCCATGGATCCCTTCTTCATTGCCGACACAACCAAATCCTTTGCGCAGGCAAGTACGGACCTGCAGGACGCCATCGTGGCCCGGGGCTTCGGGGTCTTGGCAGTCCACGACCTCGGCCAGACCCTGCGCAGCAAGGGGATCGAATTCACCGAGGACTGTCGGATCTACGACGTCTGCAACCCAGGGCAGGCTGCCAGGGTGCTGACGAACCATATGACGTTGTCGATGGTGCTTCCGTGTCGAATCTCCGTCTTCACGGAAGTCAGTCAGACCCGGATCGGCATGATCCGGCCTGAGAGAATGCTGCAGACCCTCTGCTCCGATCCTGACGTAGTGGAGGTGGCGCAGGAGGTGGAATCCGTCACCAGGGCCATCATCGAGGCCGCGGCCTCCTGATCCTTCGGCGGCCTTCGCCGCCATTAGGATTTTGGTGTGAGTGGTCGTTCACGCCCATGGCCGCCGTCGGCATCAAGACCGGCCTGAAGACCGGCATGAAGATCGGGGTTCTGGCTGGGCGCAGCGGCCTGCCCGTCAAGACCCTCCGTTACTACGAGGATCTGGGTCTGCTGCCGGCCATCGGTCGCAGCGAGGGCGGCTACCGGCTGTTTGCGGAGCAGAGCCTGCGACGCCTCGAGTTCATCCGCCGGCTCAAGACCCTTGGGCTCAGCCTGCAGGAGATCCAGGGCTGTCTGGCGGTGCATGACGCCGGGGAGTTGCCCTGCGGCGACATCCAGATCCAACTGGAGCGACAGATCGGGCGGATCGATGCCCAGATCCAGGAGCTGGGCAAGCTCAGGCAGGAACTGCAGGGCCTGCTGGAGGGCTGGCAGAACGATCCGGCCAAGGAAGGGGATCTGATCTGCCCCAATCTGCGGGTCTGAAATCGCGCAGGGGCGTTCAGCCGTGCCACGGGGCCCGGAGATGAATCCCTGGGCCGGACCCTCACCGGCTCCCGGCTGCCTTCCCATACTCAAAACAGCCACACGCAAGGGAGCAGAACGGATGGACCATTCCCGATCCGCCGGCGTCCGGACACGGGCGGCGGCGCGCAGGTTGGCTGCCGTCGCAGGGCTGGGTGCTCTGTACCTGGGGCTGGGGACGCCAGCGCTTGCACAGCCCCCCACCGGTGCTCCTCCCATGGGGAGCGGAATGGGTGCGGGCCGCATGGGCACCCAGTCGATGGATCAGCACTTCATCGTGATGATGATTCCCCACCATGACGGGGCGATCGCCATGGCGGATCTGGCCTTGAGCCGGGCCAGGCGGCCGGAGATCAAGGCCCTGGCCAGCAGCATCAAGGCCAGCCAGACCCAGGAGAACGCGCAGATGCGGACCTGGTACCGCCAGTGGTTCGGCGGGAGTGTGCCGACGTGGGGGGAAGCAATGGGCCACCGCGGCGGCATGGGAATGATGGGAATGGGGGGGACGGGAGCCGATCTCTCCTGGCTGAAGAGCGCTTCGGATTTCGATCGCGCCTTCATCGAACAGATGATTCCCCACCACCGCATGGGCGTGATGATGGCCTCAATGGCCCAGTCCAACAGCCAGCATCCGCAGCTAAGGGTGATGCAGCAGGCGATGGTGAAGGCCCAGGGCCAGGAGATCGAGCAGATGGCCCAGTGGTACCGCAGCTGGTACGGGACCCCCTGAGGGGCGACGCCGACCCACCCCACTCAGTCGTGACGAACCTGACGCTGCCCGTGCCGCTGGCCCCAGGCACAGAGCGACTGAATCACGGGGATCAAGGTGCGGTCGTCGTCGCTGAAGTGGGGTGCGAGCCCAGGCCCTGTTCGCCAGCGTGCTCGAGCCGTTCGGCCGCCTCGACATCGTCGTCAACAACGCCGGGGTCTCGGTGTTCACACCCACCACCGACATCGACGAAGCGGACGACGACCGGGTGATCGACACCAATGGCCGCGGCACCTTCTTTACCCTCCAGGAGACGACCCGCCACGGGGCCGACGGGGGCCGGATCATCAACCTGGCCAGCGGCGTCACCCGCCAGGCCCTGCCGGCAGCACGGATCTACGCCGCCAGCAAGGCGGCGGTGGAGCCGTTCGGCATGGCTCTGGTCAAGGAACTCGGACCCCCCGGCATCTCCGGCAACCCGATCGGCCCCGGGGGCACCGACACCGACGGACTGATCATGCCGGCTGAGGCCCTGGCCCATCGCATCGCCTCCACGCCCCTGGGCCCCCTCGGCCAGCCTGGCGATCTGGCGGGTGTGGTGGCCTTCCTCGCCTCCGATGACGCCCGCTGGGTGAACGGCCAGACCCTCCAGGTGAACGGCGGCATCCTCTGATCCATTCCTGTGAACCTTCCCCCTGCGGCCCCTCGATGAGCGAATCCCCCGCCAGCTTCAGCAATGGCTTTCCCGTCAACACGATCCGTGTCGGCGACGGGGTCGTGCTGATCAATGTCTGTCCCCTGGATCCGGATCGGGATGAGGCCTTCGTGGCCACCCAGGTGGGTGAATACAAGCGCCTTCAGGGCGTTTTTCCAGGCAGTCTCAGCGCCAATCTGCACCTCAGCCTCGATCGCACCCGGGCCCTCAATGAGGCCCACTTCAGTCCCTTGGAGACCGATCTGGCGATGCGAGACAGCCCTGCCTTCGCCGAGCACCTCGAGCAGCTCAAGGGATGGGTACTGAAGGCTGAGCCCCAGCTGTACACCGTGGCCTACACCCAGAACGCCCCACAACCCTTCTCTGAGGCCCCCCTGGCGCCGCTGGGGGATCCGGCCCAGGCGCCGCGGCTCGGCCCGGTGCCTCTCACCTGGCCGCGGTGCCGCCGGAACCCTTGACTCTCCAGCCAAGTGGAGACCATACGGTGAGAGTTGATCTTGAGCCTCCATGCGCCGCAGCCGCTTCTCCCTCGCCCTGTTCGGCGCCCTTTGCGCTCTGGGCCTGACGCTCCCAGCCCTGGCGCAGGACCACAGCGGCATGCCCCACGACCACCACAAGCACCATCACGCCGCCCCGGCCGGCACGTCTCCAGCCCACGCCGGCCATGCCCATGATGTGGGCCCCGCCGGCTCCACCTACGACCTGCGCTTCATCGACGGGATGGTGCAGCACCACACCGGTGCCCTGCGCATGAGCGAGTTCGTCTTCGGCATCGGGGCGCCCGGTGTGGGGGCCCTGGGCAAGACGATCTGGCGTGACCAGGCCAACGAAATCCGGGCCATGGGGCTGTGGCGCAAGGCCTGGTACCCCAAGGCGCCCGTGTATCCGGTGGCCCTGTCCAATGGCGGCGATCCCAACAGCCTGGCCGGCCTCACCCGGATGAGCCAGGCCCAGATCGACGGGATGCGCATGATGGGCGATCCCCCCAGCCCGGACAATCGCGTCGTCTGGTTCCTGGAGGGGATGCTCCATCACCACGGCGGGGCGCTGATCATGGCCCACGACGCCCTGGCCAAGAGCACCAACCCCACGATCCGGCGCTTCGCCCGCCAGGTGATCGTGGCCCAGCGCGCCGAGATCATCGAACTGCGGCGGATGCTGGCGGTCGATGGCCTGCGCAAGCCGGAGTACGGCCGCTACGACGCCCTTTTCGCGCTCTGAGGCTGGCGGAGCCTCAGAGCTGCTGCAGCCAGCCCAGCAAGCGGCGCCGCTGTTCCGGGGCCAGGGCCGTGAAGCGCTCCCGGGCGGCGGCGGCCTCCCCCCCATGCCAGAGGATCGCCTCCTCAATGGTGCGGGCCCTGCCGTCGTGGAGGAACCCCACCGACCCATTCACCCGCTGGGCCAGGCCCAGGCCCCACAGGGGGGCCGTGCGCCATTCCCGCCCCGGTGCCCCCTTCTCGGCCACCCCGTCGTCGAGGCCGGCGCCCATGTCGTGCAGCAGCAGATCGGTGTAGGGCCAGATCGGCTGGCCGTTGATCGCCCCGGCCACCGCCCCGGGGGAACGGCCGGTGGTCAGCCGGGGAACATGGCAACGGGCGCACTGCAGCGTCCCGAACACTTCCCGGCCCTGTCGCACCACCGGGCTAGTGGCCGGCAGGGCGGTGCGCGGGGCGCCCAGCGTCTGGCTGTAATAGGTCACCAGCTCCAGCTCGCGGGTGCCGATGTCCCCCGGGCTGGTCAGGCCCATGTCGTTGAGGAAGGCGGCAGCGGTCTGGTCGCGCACCGTGGCGGCGCCCGCTTTCCAGCCGAAACGCCCCAGCCGCGGCGTCCCCTTCCCCTCCTCCAGCCAGTGGGGCCGGCCCGAGATGCCGTCACCGTCGCGGTCGTCGGGATCGGCGTGCGCCAGGATCGCCTCCTCCGGTACCGCCTCCAGCAGGCCCAGGCCGATCAGGGGCGGCGCCACCCGCAGGGAGCGGGCCACCGAACGCTCGGACAGGTCGAGGGACGCGTCACCCTCCAGCCGGACCTCCGGCCGGCGCCGGCCATCCCGCTCCAGCCAGGCCACCGTCACGGCCGCATCCGGCCGGGCGCCGAAAACGGCGCGGTCCCGCACCTGGTGGCCGAGGCCCGGCACCGGCTGCCCGTTCCGCAGTGCCACCCGCACCAGGGATTCCCCCATCAGCGGCCGGCCCCGGCCGTTGCGCACGTGGCAGGCGATGCAGGAGGCGGCATTGAAGCGTGGCCCCAGACCCGCCCCGGGGGCACCCTCCAGGGGCACGTGGGTGCGATCGAACAACACATCGGCCACCTGGTGGCGCTCCAGTTCCGCGGGGGTGAGGCCGGCGGCCGGTTGCTCGAAGGCAGCCGAGGTGCGGTTGGCCACCGTCATCGCTCCGGCGGCCTGCTGGGGATCGGCGGCCCCCCAGGCCTGCCGCATGCCGAGCCCGAGCACCACGGCCAGGGCCAGCCCGGCCAGCAGGACGCGCCGCAGAACGCGGGAGGGACGGGCCATCAGGACAGCAGCGGCACCGAGCGCTCCACCAGCTTCGCCGTGCTGTGCAGCTGGCTGATCAGCGCCTCCATCGCCTGGCGGGCGGTGGGATCGGAGAGGGCGCCATTGAGGGGGTCGGGCAACCCCTTGGCCATCGCCACCGCCGCGGCGCTCTCGCGGTCGATCTGGCGGGCCAGGTCGGGGTCGCGGCTGCCGATCAGCTCGACCAGACCGGTGGCCATCAGCACCCGGCGGGCCCCTTCCACATTGGCCACCAGATCCGCCTGGGTGTTGCCGCTGTCGGCACTCTCGAGGGTGCGGGGATCGCGGGTTTTCAACGGTTGGCCGAGTTTCTCGTCGCCCCCTTCCTGCAGCAGACCGATGACCCCCTGCAGCATCTCCTGCACGGCGGCGCCGGCTTCCCCTGGGCGGCTGAACCGGGCGCCGAAGCCCTCAGGACCCGACCAGCTGGCCAGCAACCCGGCCGCCTGACGGTGCAGATCATCGGCCGCGAGGCGCAGGTAGGCCCGTTCACCCGGGGTGAGCTGGGCCGCGGTGGGCGGAGAGCCGGTGCGACCGCCATAGAGCACCCACTCGATGCCGTGGAACCCCTTGGCGGTCTCGCTGAGGGCGGCGAAGGTGTCGGAGCCGAAGCGTTGGCGGCCCAGCGCGGTGGCCAGGTCCTTGCCGTTGACGGGCCAGTCGTCCATGGCCCCGTCGAAGCCGTTGGTCTCGGCAGGGTCGAAGGCCCAGCTTTCACTGGTCTCCCAGGTCCGCCGCGCCGCCAGCCAGGCCTGACGGGTGGCCGCGAGCTGCGCGTCGGATGGGTTCTCGCTGAGGCGCTGGATCGCCTCCTGCAGGGCCGCCGTCTGCGCCACCAGCTGGGTGTAGTTCGGCAGGACCACCCTCTCCACGAAGGACTGGGCCACGGCGCGCTCCGTCGGCGCCGCCGTACCGGGGCGCGGGCCACAGGCGGAGAGGGCCAGGCCCAGGCAGAGCGGCAGGCCCAGGGCCAGGGCTGGGCGCCAGCGGCAGGTCGGTGCCATGGGCAGGAAGGGAGGCTGCTGTCACTGTCCCCTCGGCGCGCCGCAGAACCTGACGCCAGGGGACCCTGGCGCGTGCCCGTTGGCACCGCCCCCTGTTCCTTTGGTGGTGGCCTTCCCCAGCAGCGCCTGAACAGGATGGGGCGGATGGCGACGGCGCCCCCTGCCGGCGGGAGAACCGGTCCAGGGCAAGGGAGCTATTGCTGATAACTATTATCGTTCTCAGGCATCTCCTGTTCAAGCGCACCTCTGCTGGAGGGTCCCTTCCCGCTCTCCAGCCCGCGTTCCGGTGCCGGCCCGATCGGTGCCCCCTTCCCTTTCCCTCGGCAACGCTTCGACCTCCATGGGCCTTCCCCTGCGTCACCTGATTCCCGCCGCCACCGCCGGTCTGCTGGCCCCCCTGGCCCCGCTCGCGGCCAGCGCCGGCGAGCTGAACCTGGACGCCGTCAACCGCTACGCCAGGTCCGCGGCGGGGCAGGGCCAGGAGCAGGTCACCAGCATCAACCAGTTCTCCGACGTCAAGCCCACCGACTGGGCCTTCCAGGCCCTCGCGAACCTGATCGAGCGCTACGGCTGCGTCGCCGGTTACCCGAACGGCACCTACAAGGGCGGCCAGGCCATGACCCGCTACGAAGCGGCGGCCCTGCTGAACGCTTGCCTCGACCGGATCACCGAGGTGACCGACGAGCTGAAGCGCCTGATGGCCGAGTTCGAGAAGGAACTCGCCGTGCTGCGCGGCCGGGTGGATGGCCTGGAGGCCAAGGTGGGCGACCTGGAGGCCACCCAGTTCTCCACCACCACCAAGCTGAGCGGCCAGGCCACCTTCGTGATCGGTGCCAATGCGTTCTCGGGCAGTGACACCCTCAACGTCGATGCCGCCCGGGCCGCCGTGGGGGCCACCACCTTCAGCTACGACATCCAGCTGAGCTTCGACACCAGCTTCACGGGCAAGGACTTGCTGCGCACGATCCTGCGGGCCGGCAACTTCGCCGATTCCGCCTTCGGCGGCGCCGGTCCCACCGGTGGGCTCTCCACCCTGGAGGCGGCCTTCCAGGAAGACTGCGGTGGCCCCGCCGACTGCGGCGATGTGGTGGCGATCGACAAGATCTTCTACCAGTTCCCGATCGGCAGTCAGTTCACCGCCAGCGTCGGTGGCCGGGTGGGCCAGGAGGACATGCTCGCCCTCTGGCCGAGCGCCTATCCCTCCGACACCATCCTCAACCTGTTCACCCTCAACGGCGCCCCGGCGGCCTACAACAAGAACCTCGGCCCGGGGGCCGGCGTCTGGTGGCAGCAGGGCGGCTTCAGCATCAGCGCCAATTACGTGGCCGCCAACGGCGATGGGGGCGATCCCAACATCGGCGGCATCGGCACCGTGGCTTCGGCCGGCACCGGCACAGTGCAGATCGGCTACGCCAAGGACCAGTGGGGCCTGGCGGCGATCTACTCCCGCATCCAATCGGGCGTCGGTGTGCCCGGCACCACCCCCTTCACGGGCCTCACCTTCGAGGCCAACCCCAACAGCCGCACCGATGCCTTCGGCCTCAGCGGCTACTGGCAGCCAGCCCAGTCCGGCTGGATTCCCTCCATCAGTGTGGGGTGGGGCATCAACGGCACCAGCGTCGACACCGCCCAGGCTCCCGGGGCCCTGCGCACCAGCCAGTCGTGGATGGTGGGCCTGCAGTGGGACGACGCCTTCCTCAAGGGCAACGCCCTGGGCATGGCGGTGGGTCAGCCCGTCTTCGCCACGGCCCTGACAGGCGACCAGACGCCCCAGGACGGCAATTTCGCCTGGGAGTGGTGGTACAAGCTGCAGGTCACCGACACCATCAGCGTCACCCCGGCCCTCTTCTACCTGAGCCGGCCGCTGGGGCAGGACACCACCCCCGGCACCACCTTCCGGCAGCTGGGCGGCCTGGTGAAGACCACCTTCCGCTTCTGAAAAGGGTCCGCCGGACCAGGAGCCCCAGAACTACCCCCAGATGGGGATAGGTACAAACACAGGGTCTTCGTATCTTGAATTCAAGACACGAGGGACTTCGCCATGGTCAACGCGCCAGAGACCAGACCCGAAGAGACGGTGCGCCAGAAGAACTGTCTCGGCCGCACCTGCATGAAGTGGAGCGCGAACGGCGAGCTCACCGATCTCGATCTGCAGCTGATCCTGATGCGGCTGATCGCGGTCGACGACCAGGCCGCCGGCCTCCTCGACTGAGCGGCCGGAGCGGCCACGGCCCGGTCCCGTGGGGTCGGATGATGACGGTGGAAAGGATGGCCCGCAGGGCTGCAGGGGTGGTCGCGATGGATCTCACACCATTCCTGGAGAACCTGGAAGGCAACACCTTCGACGCGATGCTGCTGTCGGTGGCAGTGAAGGGGAAGGTGGCCATCGCCATGAAGGGCCGCTTCCTGCTGCGGGCCATCTGCGAGAGCATCAGCGACCGCCGTTTGATCGGCTGCGCCATCACCGATGAGGCCAGCTGTCTCGCCTATCTGCGCCGGGAGCCCTACGAACTGTTGATCTGCACCGATCACCTGGAGGGCGGCAACGGCTTCGAGCTGACCCGCAAGGCCAAGGAGCTGATGCCCGGCCTCAAGGCGGTGATGCTCGCCCTCGGGGATGTGATTCCCGCCGAATACGAGCACGCCCCCTGGCTGGAGGCCGTTGTGGCGGAGGCCGACATCGTCGACGACCAGCGCCCCCTGCAGGCCGCCGTGATCGCCGTGATGGGGCACCACTCCTACCGCAGCCCCTCGCTGCGCTCGGGCAAGCTCCCCTACCTGAGCTGTCCGCGGCTGACACCGCGGGAGTATGAGGTGCTGGACCTGCTGGCCAGCGGCCTCAGCGACCGGGAGATCGCCCAGAAGCTGGTGGTGAGCGACGAGACCGCCCGCACCTACACCAAGCGTCTGCTGCAGACCCTGAGCGTCAACAACCGCATGCAGGCGGTGCTCAAGGGGGTCCGCTGCGGGATGGTGCAGCTAGGGTGAATATAACAATTCACAAAACTACATGGCCACCTCCGTCCGCCTGGACCCGGCAACAGAGGCGCGGCTGGATCGGCTGGCCTCCGAAACAGGGCGGACCAAGGCCTTCTATCTGCGGGAGCTGATTGAGCAGGGCCTGGACGACCTGGAGGATGCCTACTTCGGCGCCGCCACCGTGGAACGGATGCGCCTGGGACAGGAAAGGACCTACTGCCTCGATGAGGTGGTGAAAGAACTTGGCCTGGACACTCCGGATCTCTGAGACGGCCAGGCGCCAGCTCAAGAAGCTGGATCGCTCGACCCCGCAGAACCTTTTGCGGTATAAAGAAACGGCTCCTGCAGGAGACCGACGATCCGCGTCAGAGAGGGAAGGCCCTGGCGGCCAACCGTTCCGGTCTAGGCGCTACCGGGTCGGCGACCACCGGGTGATCTGTCTGATCGAAGATGAGCAGCTTGTCGTGCTGGTGGTCGGAGTCAGCCACAGGAGCGAGGCCTATCGATAACTCAGCCCACTGCAGCAAATCGGCGTATAGCTGGTGGGCTTTGCGGTGGTTGGGATGGGTCGCCTGAGATTCGAACTCAGGACCAGTCGGTTAAAAGCCGAATGCTCTACCGCTGAGCTAGCGACCCGTTGCTGGGGAAGCTATCACCCGGCGGTGACCCTCTCCAAGCCCACCGGCCGCCGCACCCTGACCCCCCATCGAGGCCACGCCCCATGACCAGCCCCGACGCCTGGCCCAGCCGCTGGGACGCCCCCCGCATCGACGCTGCCGCCTGGGTGGCCCCGTCGGCGGTGGTGATCGGCGATGTGCACCTGGCGGCGGGGGCCAGCCTCTGGCCCACCGCGGTGGCCCGGGGGGATGTCTGCGCGATCGCCGTGGGGGAGGGCAGCAACGTCCAGGACGGCGCCGTGCTGCACGGGGATCCGGGCCAGCCCGTGACCATCGGCGCCGATGTGACCATCGGCCACCGGGCCGTGGTCCATGGCGCCACGCTGGAGGACGGCTGCCTGATCGGCATCGGCGCCATCGTGCTCAACGGCGTCACAGTGGGGGCCGGGGCCCTGGTGGCGGCCGGCTCGGTGGTCACCCGCGACGTGCCCGCCGGCGCCCTGGTGATGGGGGCTCCAGCGGTGGTGAAACGGCAGCTGGATGCCGCCGCGATCGAGGCCCAGCGCCAGCACGCCCACCGCTACCGCCAGCTGGCTGAGGTTCACGCTGGACTCCGTTAGGATCCCGCCATCGTTTTTCCCTGCGTCGCCATGGACCTCCGGCTGCTGCTCGTCGCTGCTCCGATCCTCCTGGCCGTGGGTTGGGCCGCCTTCAACATCGGCCGCGCCGCCGTGGGTCAGTTGCAACTGATGCTCAAGCGCGCCCGCGCCTGATGGTCGTCGTCATCGGTGCCGGCCTGGCCGGCACCGAAGCCGCCTGGCAGATCGCCGAAGCCGGACTTCCGGTGCGGCTCGTGGAGATGCGGCCCGTGCGCCCCTCCCCGGCCCACCACAGCGGCGATTTCGCCGAACTGGTCTGCAGCAACAGCTTCGGCGCCCTTTCTCCCGACCGGGCCGCCGGCCTGCTCCAAGAGGAGCTGCGCCGCCTGGGGTCGCTGGTGATCCGTACCGCCGATGTCCATGCGGTGCCCGCCGGAGGCGCCCTGGCCGTTGATCGGGGCCGCTACAGCGCCGCCCTCACGGCGGCCGTTGAGGCCCACCCCCTGGTGACGGTGGAGCGCCGCGAGCAGCTGGCGCTACCGGACCCCGCCGAGATCGCCGTGCTGGCCACCGGGCCCCTCACCGGCGCCGCCCTGGCCGACGACCTGCTGCTCTTCACCGGGCGGGAGTCGTGCCATTTCTTCGATGCCGCCAGCCCGATCGTGGAGGGGGAGGGCATCGACCTGTCGGTGGCCTTCCGGGCCAGCCGCTACGACAAGGGCGACGCCGACTACATCAACTGCCCCATGGACCGGGAGCAGTACCTCGCCTTCCGCACGGCCCTGCTGGAGGCGGAGAAGGCGGAGCTGAAGGATTTCGAGCAGGAGAGCGCCACCTTCTTCGAGGGCTGCCTGCCGATCGAGGAACTGGCCCGCCGCGGCGAGGACACCATGCGCTACGGCCCCCTCAAGCCGATCGGCCTCTGGGATCCGCGCTGGGGCGACCTGCACGACCGCGATGTGCGCCGCGCCAAACGGGCCCATGCCGTGGTGCAGCTGCGCCAGGAGGACAAGGACGGCCGCCTCTGGAACCTCGTCGGCTTCCAGACCAACCTCAAATGGGGCGAGCAACAGCGGGTGCTGCGGATGATCCCCGGGCTGGAGAACACCAGCTTCGTGCGTTTCGGGGTGATGCACCGCAACACCTTCCTGGAGTCCCCCGAGCTGCTGCAGCCCACCCTGCAGTTCCGCCAGCGGCCCACCCTTCTGGCCGCCGGCCAGATCACCGGCACCGAGGGCTACGCCGCCGCGGTGGCGGGCGGCTGGCTGGCCGGCACCAACGCCGTCCGCCTGGTGCGGGGGCTGGCGCCCCTGAGCCTGCCGGCCACCACCATGGCCGGTGCCCTGCTGGCCTTCATCAGCGAGGCCGAGCGCAGCGGCAGCGCCCGCAAGGGGGGCTTCCAGCCCATGCCCCCCAGCTTCGGCCTGATGCCGGAGCTGCCGGAGCGCATCCGCGACAAACGCCGCCGCTATGGCGCCTACCGCGACCGGGCCCTGGCGGATCTGGCCGCCTGGGACGCGCAGCGTCAGGCCGCAACCTCTGCCGTGGCGGGCTGATCGCTTCCTAGGGTCGGGCCGCTCCCGTTCGCCTGGTTCCGGTGACCGTCACCGTCCCTTCCTCCGCCGCCGCCCCCCTCACCGCGGCCGATGGCCGCCCCTGGGACGTGGTCGTGATCGGCTCGGGGATCGGCGGGCTGGTCACCGCCAGCCAGCTGGCGGCCAAGGGGGCCTCGGTGCTGGTGCTGGAGCGCTACCTGATCCCCGGCGGCAGCGGCGGCAGCTTCCGCCGCGAGGGCTACACCTTCGACGTCGGCGCCTCGATGATCTTCGGCTTCGGCGAGACGGGCCACACCAACCTGCTCACCCGGGCCCTCGCCGACGTGGGCGAGCACTGCGAGACGATCCCCGACCCGGCCCAGCTGGCCTACCACCTGCCCGGCGGCCTGTCGGTGGCGGTCGACCGCGACTACGACCGCTTTCTGGCCGATCTCACCGCTCTCTTTCCCCATGAGGCCACGGGGATCCGCGCCTTCTACGACACCTGCTGGCAGGTGTTCCGCTGCCTCGACGCGATGCCGCTGCTGTCGCTGGAGGACCCGGCCTACCTGGCCAAGGTATTCTTCCGCGCGCCCCTGGCCTGCCTGGGCCTGGCCCGCTGGCTGCCGGTGAATGTGGGCGCGGTGGCCCGCGCCCACATCAGCGATCCGGCGCTGCTGAAGTTCATCGACATGGAGTGCTTCTGCTGGTCGGTGATGCCCGCCGATCGCACGCCGATGATCAACGCCGGCATGGTGTTCTCCGATCGCCACGCCGGCGGCATCAACTACCCCAAAGGCGGCGTCGGGGTGATCGCCGAGAAGCTGGTGGCGGGCCTGCGAAGTCACGGCGGCGAGATCCGCTACCGGGCGCGGGTGGTGAAGGTGCTGCTGGAGAACGGCCATGCCGTGGGGGTGCGGCTGGCAGCCGGCGAGGAGATCCACGCCCGCCGGGTGGTGAGCAACGCCACCCGCTGGGACACCTTCGGCTCCCTGGTGGACGAGGCCCACACCCCGGCGGCCGAGCGCACCTGGCGGCGGCGCTACAAGCCGTCCTCCTCGTTCCTCTCCCTGCACCTGGGCGTGAAGGCGGAGGCGATCCCGCCGGGCAGCCATGTCCACCACCTGCTGCTGGAGCGCTGGGAGGAGATGGAGGCCGAGCAGGGGGTGATCTTCGTCTCGATTCCCACCCTGCTGGATCCCTCCCTGGCCCCGGCCGGCCACCACATCGTGCACACCTTCACCCCATCGTCGATGGAGGTCTGGCAGGGGCTGGCGCCGGGGGCCTACCGGGCCGCCAAGGAGGCCGCCGCCACCCGCCTCATCCGCCGCCTGGAGGCGATCCTGCCGGGCCTGGAAGGAGCGATCACCCACCGGGAGATCGGCACCCCCCGCAGCCACCGCCGCTTCCTGGGCCGCCACGGCGGCAGCTACGGACCGGTGCCGGCCCTGCGGCTGCCCGGCCTGCTGCCGATGCCCTTCAACCGCACCGCCATCCCCGATCTCTACTGCGTCGGCGATTCCTGCTTCCCTGGCCAGGGGCTGAACGCGGTGGCCTTCAGCGGCTTCGCCTGTGCCCACCGCATCGGCGCCGACCTGGGCCTCAATCCCTGGAACCTGCCGGCCTGAAGCGCCCCATGGTTCCCGACCATCGCCTGCACGGCGTCGTGCGGCCGCAGCCACCGGCCGCCGGCGAGGGCCTGCGGCTGGGGATCCGGCAGGGCAGCGGCAGCGCCGGCACCCCCGAGGCCGTCGAAGAGAACCTGGAGCGCCTGGAGCGGCTCTCTGAGCTGGCGGCGGGGCAGGGAGTGCAGCTGCTGGCCTTCCCCGAGCTCTATCTCACCGGCTACATCGTCACGCCCGCGGTCGCGCGGCTGCTGGCGGAACCGGTGGACGGCCCCAGCCTGGGGCGGGTGGCCGCCATCGCCCTGTTCGACCGAGACGGCAGCCTGCTGCGCAACTACCGCAAGACCCACCTCTGGGGACCGGACGAGAAGCGCTGCTGGAGCGCCGGCTACCACCATCCCGAGGAGGGGCGGCCTACACGGTGCAGCCGGTGAACGGGGTGGGGGTGGGCCTGCTCAACAGCTACGAGGCCGAGTTCCCCGAGCTCACCCGGCGGCTGGCGCTGGAGGGGGCGTGGCTGGTCCTGATCCCCACGGCCGCCGATGCCTGGGCCGAGCTGAGCACCGGCGAGCGCACCGACAAGCCCTACCCGGACGTGTCCCGCACCCTGATCCCCGCCCATGCCTTTCAGAACGGCTGCTTCGTGGCCTACGCCAACCGCTGCGTCGAGGAGACGGTGAACGGGCGTGTGATGGCGGCCTACCTGGGCAACAGCGTCATCTGCGGCCCCCATGGCGATCTGCTGGCGGCGGCCCGGCCAGAGCCCACCCTGCTGATCGCCGACTGCCGGCCCCGAGAATACGGGCCCACCCACTCCGCCGCCGCCTGATACCACGTGGACCTGCGGCCCGATCTCTACTGACACCCCCCAACCGGCATCCCAGGGCCACGCCGGAGCGGGGGCGGCGGTAAGGTTTGTAAACATTTATTGCGTGTCCATGGCGGCTCCGACTCCCAGCTCCTCCGACCTGGCGCGCTACCTGGAGGCCCGCGGCGAGATGGGCAAGCCCTGGGTCTGGCACCTGCTGCGGCTCAGCAAGCTCAAGGAGGCCAAGGACACCATGGAGCCCAATGAGTACGTCGAACGGCTCGGGGAAGCCCATGCAGACCTGATGCGGCTGGGTGAGTTCTGGAAGGGGCGGGAAGCGGAGGTGTTCGGCGGCCGCTACCAGCCCTCCCAGGTCATCGAGCCCCTGCCCGGATCCCCCGACGACCGATGAGCTCCACCCCGACGGCCCAGCGCTATCCGATGGCGCCGCTGATCCGGTTCACCCTGCTGGCCCTCTACCTGGCCCTCGTCCTGCCCCTGCCGGTGCTGGCGCCGGAGTCCCTGCGCCTTCCCCTGCTGCTGGCCGCCAGCGCCGGCCTGCTGCTGGTGGTCGCCATCACCAGTGAACGGGTGGAACTCGACGGGCGGGAGCTGCGGGTGTGCCATCCCCCCTGGTGCTCCTGGCTGCTGCGCCGCGGCTGGCAGCTGCCCTGGGATCGCATCACTGCCCTCACCCCGGTCACCACCAGCCAGGGAGGTCGGGTCTACTACGTGCGCACGGCCGGTTGCCAGGGGGAACGCAGCGGCGCCGCCTGGCTGCTGCCCCAGCGGGTGGCCCGCTTCGAGGACTTTTTGGAGCGCTTCAGCGCCGCCACCGGCATCGCCACCGAGGGGATTAGCCGCATCAGCCCGCCCTGGACTTACCGGCTGCTGGCCCTGCTGTGCGGCCTCCTGCTGGCGGGAGAGGCCCTGACCCTGCTGCTCACGCTCAGTTGAGGCGGGAGGCGGTGGTGGGGGACGACACCAGCAGACTGGAGCCGGCTGCACCGGCAGCCTCCTCGCTCATCTCCGGCAGGGTGTCGAGGCTGAAGCGGTAGCCCTGCTGCCGCATCGTTTCAATCGCGCCGCCCTCTCCCAGTCCTGCCTGCTCGAGCTTGCGGCGCAGGGTGAGCACCTGGGTGTCGACCGAGCGGGGGCCGCCACTGAAGGGGGGCCAGGCCATGCGCAGCAGTTCCTGGCGACTGCGCACCACCCCCGGGGGCATCAGCAGGGCGCAGAGCAGGGCGAACTCCCGCGGGCTGAGCTCCACGGGCTGGTCGCGCAGGGTGACCTGGCGCAGCAGCAGGTGCACCTCCAGGGGGCCCACGCAGACCCGTTCCTGGAGGCCGCTGCCGCTGCGGCGCAGCAGGGTGCGGCAGCGGGCGGCGAGCTCCTCGAGACCGAAGGGCTTGCGCAGCACGTCATCGGCACCGGCATCGAGAAGGGCCACCACGGGCTCCGAGCCGGAGCGGGCCGTGAGCACCATCACCTGGCAATGCAGCTGGGCGGCGAGGCGCAAGGCCGAGGTCTCCTCGAGCAGTTCGGCGCTCACCAGCAGATCGGGGGACTGCTCCTGGCAGATCTCCAGGGCTT
Source organism: Cyanobium gracile PCC 6307 (assembly GCF_000316515.1). Taxonomy (NCBI): domain Bacteria; kingdom Bacillati; phylum Cyanobacteriota; class Cyanophyceae; order Synechococcales; family Prochlorococcaceae; genus Cyanobium; species Cyanobium gracile. The sequence goes on from NC_019675.1 coordinate 899,198, forward strand.
CGCGGGCAGTGGCGACGGCGGCGGCCAGGTGCCCATCCTGGCGGAGACGCTGGGCGAGAACGGTGCGGAGGGTCGCGTGGGGGTCGACCACCAGGACGCGGCGAGGGGTTCCTCCTGGATCAGTCAGCTTGTCCTGGGCCACGGGCATTTCCTCAGCATCACGATGAAATCAGAAGCGGAAGTGCCGACAGCCGATTGAGTGTGTCAACGCTAACTGGAAATGTGCGGAGACGCCGTTGACGGGCGATGCCTTGTCAACTGTCCGCCCTCGGATGACGGTCCCGGCACGGCAGGATGGTGCCATCTGCCGGCTTTCGCCGCCACAATGACGCCAGGGGCCCGACCCCAGCCATGACAGCACTCCAACACCCCGACGCGATCCGCCACTTCCAGTCCCTGTGTGATGCCTGCCAGGCCCTGTCCGACCGTCACCACGGACCCTCCGAGCTCCGCCTGTACGCGGACGGCTACCTCCATGCTCTGCGTCGCACAGCCGTGCTGGATCACCACTCGCAGCGCCGGCTGGAGGAGTTGATCGACCGCTGGATCCAGGACCCCTCCAGCTTCCTGGGGCCAGACGGCCAGCCCAGACTGCTGATGGAGCGGAGCCGTTAGGAGGCCAGGGCCACTTCCAGCTTCTCGCGCAGCTCACCGCTGTTGTACATCTCAATGAGGATGTCCGAGCCGCCCAGGAACTCCCCTTTCACATACACCTGGGGAATGGTGGGCCAGTCGGAGAACTCCTTGATCCCCTGGCGGATCTCCATGTCGGAGAGCACGTCGAACGTTTCGAAAGGCACACCCAGCGACTGCAGGATCTGGACGACGTTGTTAGAGAATCCACACTGAGGCATCAGTTTGTTGCCCTTCATGAAGACCATCACCGGGCTGGCGGTGATCAGGGCGTCGATGCGTTGACGGGTGCTGGCATCCATGGTCGGAATCGCGAAAGGGAACGTCAGGAAGGAAGGGAGGTCTGCAGGGCCAGGGCGTGGATCGCCTCGCTGGCCAGCTCGCTGCGCAGGGCGCCGTAGACGAGCTGGTGCTGGCGCACCCGGTTGAGGCCCGCGAAGGCACCGGACACCACCTTCACCTGCAGGTGGTCGCCGCCCCCGGTGAGATCCTCCACCTCAACGGCGGCATCGGGGAGCGCGCGCAGGATCGCGTCCTTGACCTGCTCCGGTTGCACCATGGCGGCGGGGATCGGGGAGACGACGGAAGGCTGGAATCTAAGGACGATCACCCACCGGCGGTCGATCCCGGGGCGTTGTAGGGGGTGATCACGAAGCCCAGCTCCACCAGCTGCTGGTAGGCCTTGCGGCCAGCCTCGTTGGTGGGGGTCATGATCTTCACCACCTCCACCAGCAGGGGGATGGCCACCTCGGGCTGGTTCTGGCGGCGGAACAGGGCCGCCAGCCGCAGGTTGGACTCGGCCAGCAGCGTCAGGGCCTCCCGGCCCTTGTCATCCATCTCCCGGGGGATGCGGGCATCGAGACCGCGGAAGGAGCCGCTCAGGTCGCGGTAGAAGCCGAGCAGGCGGCGGCTGGCATCGCGGGCCAGGTCGTAGAGGCGCCGGCCCTCGGCCAGGTTGCCGCTGGCCACCGCCGCATCGCCCCTTGAAAGGAGGGTCTTCACTGCGGCGAGGTTGAGATCGGTGCCGGCGGGCTGGACCGTCTGGGGGGCGGCCTGGGCCCGGGCCGGCGGCGACAGGAGCGGCTGGGCCAGGGCCAGCAGGGCCAGGCAGCTGCCGCAGACGCCGGCGAGGCCCGATGGCCGGGCGGATCGGAGGACAGAAACGGCGGAAGGCCTGATCACGTCGACGCCTGACGGGTAACGGCGGAACTTTACGGGGAGCCGATCGGGCGACCCACCACGAGGCGGGCCGCTTGCTCGGCCGACTCCATGGCGGCGGCGAGCTCGGCGCTGAAGTCCAGGGCCGCCTGGCGTCCCTGGCCCGCCGCCCGCAGGGGGCGGCCGAAACAGACGGCGGCCTGGTCACCGGGGCGGGGATCGGCGTGGCCATAGGCGAGGCCCACCGGGACCACCGGCACGTCCACGCCCTGGCTGGCGGCCAGCAGGGCCAGGCGGGCCAGCCCCTGGTGCAGACGGATCGGACCGTCCTCGCGGCGGATGCGGCCCTCGGGGAACACCACCAGCTGCTGACCGCAGGCCAGCAGTTCCACCGAGAACCGCAGGCTGGCCAGGGTGGGCCGCCCCTGATTCACCGGGAAGCAGCCGAGACGGTGCAGGAACCATCCCTGAAGCCCCTTCATCTCATCGGCCGTGACCATGAAGCGGCAGTCCCGGCCTGTGACCCGGCGGCCCGCCGCCCAGGGGAGCATGAGGGCGTCCCAGCGGGCCCGATGGGTGGGGGCCAGGAGCACCGCACCGTCGCGGGGCAGGTGCTCGCGATCGAGCACCGTCAGCTCGCCGAAATAGCCCCGCAGCGCCAGGTCGATGGTGACCACCATCGCCACCGGGGACAGCCAGGGGCTGATGCCGTTGCAGAGGGAACGCTCCCGCTGGCTGACCAACGAAGAGAGGCCTGGTCCGGAGGGCGTCTGCGCCGCCAACACTCTCGATCCGGCAGAACATCGATGTCGAAGCTAGGGGCTGGATCCCCCCTTGCCGGCCCGCGGCGGGCAGTTGGGCCTGCGGCCGCACCCCCGGGGACCGATACGGTGCGATCAGGATCGCTTCAGCCACCCGCCGCCCATGGCCAGCCTCGGGGTCAACATTGACCACATCGCCAACGTGCGGCAGGCCCGCCGCACCGTGGAGCCCGATCCGGTGCGCTGCGCCCTGCTCGCCGAGCTGGGCGGCGCCGACGGCATCACCGTGCACCTGCGGGAGGATCGGCGCCACATCCAGGACCGGGACGTGGAGCTGCTGCGGGCCACCGTCCGCACCCGGCTGAACCTGGAGATGGCCGCCACCGCGGAGATGGAAACGATCGCCCTGCGGGTCCGGCCCGACATGGTGACCCTGGTGCCGGAACGCCGGGAGGAGGTGACCACCGAAGGGGGCCTGGACGTGGCCGGCCAGCGGGACGGTCTCGCGGCGATGGTGGGGCGACTGATGGAGGCGGGCATCGGCGTCAGCCTGTTCGTCGACCCCGACGACGCCCAGCTGGAGGCCTGCCGCCACTGCGGCGCCCGCTGGGTGGAACTTCACACCGGCGCCTATGCCGAAGCCGCCTGGGGGGAGCAGCCGTTCCAGCTGGCCAGGATCACCGAAGCCACCGCCATCGCCCGGGGGCTCGGCCTGCGGGTCAACGCCGGCCATGGCCTCACCTATCACAACGTCGAGCCGATCGCCGCGATCGAGGGGATGGAGGAACTGAACATCGGCCACACGATCGTGGCCCGCGCCCTGTTGGTAGGCCTCCAGGAGGCGGTGCGCCAGATGCGGGCGCTGGTGCAGAATCCCCGCCGCGACCCGCTGTTCGGCGACCGCCAGCCCTGAGGCCCCTCCCGCCATGACCCGCTACCACTTCGTCGCCGCCAGCCGCGCCTTCCTGCTTGAGGAGGAACCCCTGGAGGAGGTGCTGCGCGAGCGCCGGCGCAACTACGCCGAAAAGGACAAGGCCATCGACTTCTGGCTCCTGGAGCGCCCTGCCTTCCTGGAAGCCCCCGAGCTGGCCGCCACCGTGGCCGCCGTGCCCCGGCCGGCGGCGGCGGTGGTGTCCACCGACGAGAAGTTCATCACTTTCATGAAGCTGCGCCTGGAGTTCGTGGCCGTGGGCAGCTTCGAGGCCCCCAGCGCGGGGATCCCCGACCCCCTGGCCACCCTGAACTGACCCGGAGACAGGGGCTGGACGGGGCGCCTGCCGGTCCGGCCCCGCTCAGAACAGACCCAGGAACCGGCGCCGGGGCTCTTCGGGACCCTCGTCCTGGTTCGATCCGGCGGGGCGGGGTCGGCCCTGGCCGCCGTCCTGCTGGTAACGCGGCTTGCTGTCACCGATCGTCAGGGGGGCTTCCTTGTTCTTCCACCAGATCCAGTCCCGGATCGGTGGCGTGTTCTGCAGTTCCCAGCGGGTCAGGCCCAGTCCCAGCCGCGAAGAGGCATCGAGCAGCACGTCCAGCATCTGCTCACCGTCACTGCAGCGGGCCAGGGCCTCGTTGGTGCGGCGGGCCCCGTCGAGGGCCTTCACCAGGGCGTTGACCCTCTGCGTGACCGGCAGATCCTTCAGGTCCATCACCCGTTCCCTCCGTGGGCGCACCGTATCAGCGCTGGAGGCCCGCCGACGCCGGCGGGGGTGACAGAAGCCCACTCCAGAGGCAACACTTGGGGGGAAGCTTCCTTCTTGATGACGTTCCCGGACCGACGTCCACCCCATCACCGTCCACCCCACCACTGGGTCATCGGCGATGTGCATGGATGTGCGGAAGCTCTGCAACGCCTTCTCGTCCAGTTGCCGGCCGGCGATCGCCTCGTGTTCTGCGGCGACGTCATCAACCGCGGCTGCCGCATCGAGGAGTCCATGGAACTGGTCTGGGACCTGGTGCGTCGCCAGCGGGCGGTGTGGCTGAAGGGCAACCATGAACGGGATCTGGTGCGTCAGCTCGACACGGGCGTGGCGCCTGGCCGTCCCGACCTGAACGGCAACGACACCTACCGCCAGCTGGGAGCGGCCCGCTGTCGCCTCTGGCGCGACCGCCTCGACCAGCTGCCCCTCGCCTACTGGGGTCAGGGCTGGGTGGCCACCCATGCCGGCTTCGATCCCCGCACCTGGCAGCCCGACCTCAACGTGAGGCTGGCTTTCTGGCAGGCCTACGACGACCGTTTCGGCGAGGTGATCGTCGGCCATACCCCCGGGCCCGGCCTGCGGCGGCTGGGCTCGATCGTCCTGCTCGACACCGGCGCCTGCTACGGCGGCGACCTCACCGCCTACTGCCCGGAAACGCGGCAGACGCGGCACGTCAGCAACCTGGCGGCGGCGGGTTCCCCGATGGCGACCCCGACCTCCGGCTCGGCGATGAGCCGGGCCCTCTGAGCCCACCCCTTTGCTGACGGTCTTTCGCAGCAACCGGGCCGAGTTCCTGGCCCGCCTGCTGGCCACCCAGCTGCGTCTCCACCCGCCCGACCCGTTCGAGCAGGTCCAGGTGGTCGTCAACACCTGGCCCACCAGCCGCTGGCTCGGCGAGCAGCTGGCCGAGCACCTCGGCGGTATCGCCGCCAACCTGCGCTTTCCCTTCCCCGGGAGCCACCTGCGCCAGCTGGTCGACCAGCTGCTGGTCCCCGTCGGGGAGATCCCCACGGCGGGGGCCGTCGATCCCTGGCGTGCCGACCGTCTCGTCTGGCCCCTGCTGGGCCTGCTGCCGGCGGTCGCCGCCGAAGCGGAAGGGGAGCCGCTGCGTCGCTGGCTCGCGGGCAGGGGGGCGGCAGCCCAGCTGGAACTGGGCCACTGGCAGCTGGGGCGGGCCATCGCCGATGCCTTCGACGACTACGCCCTCTACCGGCCCGAGCTGCTGCGGGCCTGGGAGGGCGGGCAGGCGATCGATGGTCACGGCCGGCCGCTGCCCGACAGCCAGCTCTGGCAGCCCCTCCTCTACCGCGCCCTGGGGGCGGAACTGGGTGCCGAACCGTTCGGACGCCGGGTGCAGGAGCTGATCGCCCGACTGCGCCGCGGCGGCCCCTGCCCCGAAGCGGGCGGCGCCCCCCTGCGACTCTTCGGCCTGAGCAGCATGGCGCCGATCCAGGTGCAGCTCCTGCAGGCCCTCAGCCGGCACCGGACCGTGGACCTCTACCTGCTGACGCCGTGCCGCGATCTCTGGCAGCGCTGCGGTGAGCGCCGCCAGGAGCTGAGCGACGCCCTGGCCCTGCGCCAGCCGCTCGACGCCGCCTGGCTGCTGGAGGCCCCGGGACTGGAGGCCCGCTTCGGCCGCCTGGGGGGAGAGTTCCAGCAGCTGCTCGAGGGCACCGGCGAGGCCCAGCTTGGGGAGGAGCAGGACCGCGACCTCTTCTTCGCGGCCGCCGCCGGCACCACCCGGCCCCCCCTGCTGGCCCAGCTGCAGGAGCAGCTGGCCGACGCGGACCGCATCCCGTCCCTGGCCATGGATCCGGAGGATCACTCCCTGGAGTTCCACCCCTGTCCCGGCCGGCTGCGCCAGGTGCAGATCGTGCGCGACCGCCTGCTGCAGCTCCTGGCGGCCGACCCCGGCCTCGAACCGCGGGACATCCTGGTGATGACGCCCGACATCGACGGATTCGCCCCCCTGGTGGCCTCGGTGTTCGGCGACGCCCACGCCACGGGCGTGGCACTCCCCTGGCGCCTCACCGACCGCAGCCAGCAGGACGGGGCGGGGATGGCCAGCACCCTGCTGCTGTTGCTGGAGCTGGCCGGCACCCGGCTGACCGCCACCGGCCTGGAGACCCTGCTGGGCTGCCGGCCCCTGCTGGAGCGGTTCGGCCTCGAGCTGGCCGAGGCGGCCCGCCTGGTGGAGGCGCTGCAGGAGGCGGGTTTCCGCTGGGGTCTGGACGGCCAGGAGAAGGACCCGCCCTCCCACAGCCTGGCCTGGACGATCGATCGGCTGCTGCTCGGCCTGGTGCTGCCCGCCGACCCGGGCCTGGCGCCCGGGGAGACCGCCCCCTGGGAGGCGGTGGTGCCCCTGGAGCTGGCCGGCCGCTGGCTGCACCTGCTGGGGCGGCTGCGCCACTGGCTCGGGGAACTGCGGCGGGGCGGCACGGTCAGCGACTGGGCGGAGCGGCTGCGGCGGCTGATCGATGACCTCTTCGGGGCCACGGGCGACGACGCCGACGAGCGGCCCGAGCTGATGGGGGCCATCGACGCCTGGCAGACGGCCGCCGGTGCCTGCGCCCTGTCCCTGGAGGCACCGGTGGCGGCGGCCGCGCTGCGGGAACTGCTCGGGGCCGAGAGCGGCCGCTTCGGCCACCGCAGCGGCGCTCTCACCATCAGTGCCCTCGAACCGATGCGGGCCATCCCCTACCGGGTGATCGTGCTGATGGGACTGGATGCGGGCCTGTTTCCCCGGCCCGGCGACCGGCCCGCCTTCCATCTGATGGAGGGCCAGCGGCAGCTCGGCGATCCCCACCCCGCCGACCAGGACCGCTACGTGCTGATGGAGGCCCTGCTCTCCGCCCGGGACCACCTGCTGCTGAGCTGGAGCTGCCGCGACGACCGCACCGGCGCCGCCCTGCCCCCCTCCGGCCCGGTGGGCCAGTGGCTGCAGTGGCTGGCCGGCCAGCTGGATGCGGAGGCCATGGGGCGGCTGCTGGTGGAGCACGCCGCCAACCCCCTCGACCGGCGCAACTTCCTGCCCGCAGGCGGGCGGGAAGCCCCCAGCTGCGACAGGCGGCTGCTGGAGGCGGTGCGCTGCCTGGCCGGCGAACGGCCGGTGCCGCCCGCGGCGCTGCTGGCCGGAGCGTCCCCCCAGGAGGCTCCCCCCGACGGCGACGGCGAGGCCTACGCCGAACTGCGGGACTGGCTGGTGGCGCCCCAGAAGCACTGGCTGCGGTCCCTGGGGCTGCGGCCAGGGGAGTGGGAGAAGCGGGTCGACGACCTCGAGGCCCTGGCCCTGGGGGAGAGGGAGCGCTCCTCCCTGTTGCGGGAGACCCTGCAGCGCAGCGAAGGGGAGCCCGGCGGAGAGGCCCCCCGGTCGGCCGCCGACTGGCTGGAACGGCACCGGGGGCAGGGCCTGCTGCCGCCCGGGGCGGCGGGCCCCCTGGAGGCGCAGCTCCTGCAGCGCCGCTGGACGGGCCTGGTGAACGCCCTGGAGGCCCTCGGCCCGCCCCGGCGCCCCAGCCACCACTTGGGCCCCTGGCAGGCCGCGATCCCCTGGCGGGGCGACGCCGTCGTGCTGGCCCACACGGCCCAGGCCCGGGTCAGCCACCGGCTGGAACTCTGGCTCCAGCTCCTGCTGGCCAGCGCCGCCGGTGCCGCCCCGAGCCGGGGGGTGCTGATCGCCCGGGACGGCGATGGCTATGGGCCGGTGCTGGTGCTCACCGCACCGGACCCTGTGGCGGCACGGGATGAACTGGAGCGTCTGGCCGGGCTGGAGCGGCAGTGGCGCAGCCGGGGATGGCCGGTGCCGCCGGAAACGGGCTGGAGCCATGTGGCGGGCGAGCGCAAGAAACCCGGCCAGGGACGGGCCAAGGCTGCCGGCACCTGGGAGGGCTCCGGTTTCCACGCCGGCGAGCGGAATCGGGCCGAGATGGAGGCCTGCTTCGGCCCCGGCCTGGCGGCGGACGATCTGCTGACGCCGGAAGTCCTGGCCCTGGCCACCGACCTCTTCTCCCCCCTGCTGGCGGCGGAGGTGGTGCGATGACCCGCGCCGGCAACGGCTCCCCCGGGCCCGAGCGCTTCGAGGCCAACAACGTCAGCCTCGATGACGGCGTCGTGCTGCTGGAGGCCAGCGCCGGCACCGGCAAGACCTTCGCCCTGGCCCATCTGGTGCTGCGGCTCCTGGCCGAGAGGCGGCTCGGCCTGCGGGAACTGCTGGTGGTGACCTACACCAATGCCGCGGCGGCGGAACTGCGCGATCGCATCGGCCGCCGGCTCCAGGAGGCCCTCACCGGCCTCCAGCCCCCCGACGGCTGGGCGGCGCCCGATCCGGTGCTGGTCGAATGGCTGGAGCACCAGCCGGAAGAGCCCGGCGCCCGCGGGACCGTGCAGGGCCTGCTGCTGCTGGCCCTCGAGGAGCTCGACGCCGCCGACATCACCACCATTCACGGCTTCTGCCAGCGCACGCTCCGGCGCCACGCCATGGAGGCCGCCCGCCCCCCCGAGCTGACGCTGGAGATCGACGCCGCCGACCTGGTGCGCCAGGTCGCCCACGACTACTGGCAGCAGCAGGTGCTGGCCCTTCCCTTGCACCTGGCGGAGGGGCTGGCGGCGGCCATCGACCTGGGGGATCTGGAGCGGCTGCTGCTGCTGCTCGATGGCGACCCCGGCCTGGCCCTCGATCCCCTGCCGCCGGGCCTGGGCCTGGAGCGACCGCTGGCCGAGCAGCTGACGGCGCTCTGGGAGGAGCCCTGGGCACGGTTCCGGCAGGCCTGGTCGGACGGAGGCCGGGAGCTGGAGCAGGCCTTCCGCGCCGCCGCCGCCCAGTGGCGGGCCGCCGGGGCCAGCGCCACCACCCCCTATGCCGTCAAACCAAGAAACGATCGCAGCGAGCTGGTCGACGCCTGGCTCGCCCAGCAGCCCGAGGGCGGCAGCTATGCCGCCCTGATGGCCCAGAAGGAACTGGGGTCCTATTTCCACCCCGACCCCTTCTGCCGGATGGCCAGGAAGGTGGAGGGTACGGAGCGGGAGATCCAGCTGCCCGACCCCGGGCTCCTGGAGGCGGTGGCCGCGCTGCGGGAGGGCCCGGCGGAGGCGGTGCTGCTGCATGGCTCCCACTGGGGGCGGGCGGAGCTGGCCCGGCGCCGGGCCCGCAGCGGCAGCATCGGCTTCGCCCAGCTGCTAGAGGGCCTTGACCCCGGCCCGGACGCCACCGCCCCCACCCCCCTGCTGCGGGCGGTGGGGCAGCGCTACAGGGCCGCCCTGATCGATGAATTCCAGGACACGGACCCGGTCCAGTGGCGGATCCTGCGGCTGGCCTTCACCGGCGACGCCCACCTGCTGGTGATGGTGGGGGATCCGAAGCAGGCCATCTACCGCTTCCGCGGCGGCGATCTGGACACCTACCGGCTGGCCCGCCGCAGCGCGGCGCGCGTGCTGGCGCTGCAGGAGAACCGCCGCTCAACCCCGGCGCTGATCGGGAGCCTCAATGCCTTGATGGCACCGGCGGGCCTGCCCCGTTCCGACCTGCCGGTGCCGGCGGTGCTGGCCCGTTCACGGCGGAGCGGGCCCGATGGCATGGCACCGGTGCGCCTGCTCTGGCTGGGGGGCGAGCGGGGGGCGGGCGATGCCCTGCCGAGCCGGAGCGTGCTGGAGGCCCGGCTGCCCGCCCTGGTGGCCGACGCCGTCCTGGAGCTGCTGGAGCAGGCCCCCGCCCTGGCGGTGGACAACGGACGGCCTCCCTCGCCCCTGCGGGCCAGCGACATCGCCCTGCTGGTCCACAACCACCGCCAGGCGGAGGACCTGCGCAGCGCCCTGGAGCGGCGGCACATCGCCAGCCGGCTGGTGAGCAAGGCCGACGTGTTCGCCAGCCCGGCCGCCACCGCCCTGCAGCGGCTGCTCGATGCGCTGGCCGATCCGGCCGATCCGGGCCGCCTGCGGCTGCTGGCCGCCTCCCCCCTGCTGGGCTGGTCGGCACGGCGGATCGCCGAAGCCGCTCCAGCCGAGTGGAGTGAACTGGCCGGCGGGCTCCAGGCCCTGGCCCGGGACCTGCCCCATCAGGGACCGCTCGGGGTGCTCTCACGACTGGTGGACGGGGAAGGGCTGGCCCGAATGAGCGTCAGCGGCCGGCTGCTGGCCGACCTGCAGCAGGTGGCCGAGCTGCTCCAGGAGCGGCTGCACGTCGAGCAGCTCGCCCTGGTGGCCGCCGCCGACTGGCTGCGGCGCCTGCGCCTCGACCAGACCCGCGCCAGCGGCACCATCCCTGAGTCCCACCAGGCCCACAGCGACAAGGCCGATGAGGCGGCGACGGTGATCACGGTGCACCGGAGCAAGGGGCTGGAGTTCCCGGTGGTGATCTGTCCCTACCTGTGGCAGGCGGCGGGCACCCCCCCGCCGGTGGCCACCGGGTGGGCCTCCGCTGGCATCCGGCCGCCGGCGCCGGCGCCCACCTCGACCTCCACCTGCGTCCCGCCTGGGGACGGGGATGGCAGGCGCTGCGCCAGCACCGGGACGCGGAACGGGCTGAGCGGGAGCGGCTGGCCTACGTGGCCGTCACCCGGGCCCAGCACCTGCTGCTGCTCGCCTGGGGGCCGGCGAAGGGCCAGCAGGCCAACCCCCTGTTCCCCTGGCTCTTCCCTGAGGAGCCCCTGCCCGACCCCGAGGACGATGGCCCCATCAGCGGGCGAAGCGACGGGGACTGGTTCATGCGGCTGCAGGAGCAGATCGGGCGTCGGGCCCTGGGGCTCGAACTGCACCAGGCCGCCATGGAGCCGGGCGCCTCGGGGACCCTGGCGCCGGCACCGGAGATGGCGGAGGCCCTGCGCTGCGGACCGGTGCCCCGGCGCACGCTGGACGCGAGCTGGGGGCGCAGCAGCTACACCGGCTGGACCCGCGCCGCCCACGGCGCCGTCGTCTCGGAGGCGGCCCTCGACCAAGGCCGCGACACCAGCGATCCCAGCCCCGATGGCGAGGCCCCAGAGGGGGGCGACGCGGCCCTGTGGCCGGAGCAGGGTCCCCTGGCCGGCTTCGCCCGCGGCCCGGGGGCCGGGGACTGCCTGCACCGGATGCTGGAGCAGCTGGACTACCGGGTTCCCACCGACACGCCCGCCAACCGGGAGCTGGTGGAACGGGAGCTGCGCCGGGCCGGGCTGGAGGCGGAAACCGTGGAGCCCCTGCTGCGGGGCCTGGAGCAGGTGCGCCTCACCCCCTTTGGTGGCGGGCTGGGGTCCCTGCGGGTGGCCGATCTGGGGCCGGAGCGCCGGCTCAACGAACTCAGCTTCGACCTCACCCTCGGCTTCGTCAGGGCGACGGAGCTGGCGGCCGCCTTCGCGGACCATCCCGGCGGTGCCTTCGGTGCCGCCTACGCCGCCACCGTGGGGAGCCTGCCGGTGGCCAGCCGCGGCTTCCTCACCGGCTCGATCGACCTGATCTTCACCGCCACGGATGCCGATGGGGAGGAGCGCTGGTGGGTGGCCGACTGGAAGAGCAACTGGCTGGGCCGGCGGGACGGCGAGGGCAGGCCCCTGGCCTGCGGCCCCCGCCACTACGGCCGGGAGGCGATGGCCGCCCTGATGGCGCAGAGCCACTACCCCCTCCAAGCCCACCTCTACCTGGTGGCGCTGCACCGGTATCTGGCCTGGCGGCTGCCCGGCTATGCCCCCGAGCGCCATCTGGGGGGATACGCCTACGTCTTCCTGCGCGGGACGCCCGGGGAAACGGGGGCGCAGGCCCGGAGCGGCGCCGTGCCGGGCATGTTCGTGGAGCGGCCGCCCCTGGGCAGACTCCTGGCCCTCGACGGGGCCCTGGGCGGCCATGCCGCGGCCGACGCCGGGGAGGACCCGTCATGAGGGAACCCCTCCAGACCGCCCAGCCCTGGGTGGGAGCCCTCGCCCTCAGCCTGGCCGAAGCTCTGCCCCGTCTCCATGGCACCCCCCCCGATCCCCTGGTCGGCGAGCTGATCGCCGCCCTCACCGCGGCCCTGGCCCGGGGCGAGCTGGAGCTGGATCTGCGGGGCCCGAGACCGGCGGAGGTCAGCGAAGCCGCCTGGCCAGAGGGGCACCGCCGGGCCCTGGCCGCCAGTTCGCTCGCCGGCGATCCGGACGGGCCCCTGGCCCTGGAGGAGGGCCGACTGCAGTGGCGCCGCTGGCAGCGGCAGCGGCAGGCGGTGCTCGAGGCGCTGGTCGATCGGGCCGGAGCCCTGGTGCCGGGCGGCGACGGCGAAGCTCCCGGTGCTGCGGAGCCCGGCGCTGCGGGTCCCGGTGCTGCGGGTCCCGGTGCTGCGGAGCCCGGCGCCCCCCGGAGCCTCGATGCCCGGCAGCGGCAGGCGTTGGCGGCGGTGCTCCGCCACGGTCTGGTGCTGCTGGAGGGTGGACCCGGCACCGGCAAGACCAGCACGGTGGCGGCCATGATCGCGGCCCACCGGGTGCACCAGCCCGACGCCCGCATCCATCTGGCGGCGCCCACCGGCAAGGCGGCGGGCCGGCTGCGGGCGGCCACCGGGGGCGCCCTTCCCTGCACCACCCTGCACCGGCTGCTGGAGAGCCGCGGCGACCGGTTCGGCCGCCACCGCGGCCGCCCCCTCGACCTCGACCTGCTGGTGGTCGATGAGGTCTCGATGGTGGATCTGGGCCTGATGGGCGCCCTGCTGGAGGCTCTGCCCAGCGCCTGTCGGCTGGTGCTGGTGGGCGACCCGGCCCAGCTGCCCCCGATCGCTCCCGGGGCCGTGCTGCAGGACCTGCAGCGGCCCGAACACCGCCGCCGGCTGGGGGGCGCCGCCATCACCCTGACCACCACCTACCGCAACGCCGGGGCCATCGCCGCCGTGGCCGCCGCCCTGCGCCAGGGGCTGGGAGCGGCCCCCGCCCCGCAGGATCCGGATCCGATCGCCGCCATCCGCCCCCTGCTGCAGGCCCTGGATGACACCGACAACCTGCACTGGCGCCCCTGCTCCCCCCGGACTCTGCCGGCGGAGCTGCTGGAGCGGCTGCGCCGCCACCAGGACGCGCTGGCCAGGCTGGCGGGGCATTGCCGGCCGGGCTCCCCCCGGGGATGCCGGGCGCTGCTGGCGGAACGGGACCGCCTGCTGGTGATGGCGCCCCAACGCCAGGGACGCTGGGGCCTGGAGGCGATCCACCGGACCCTGCTGGGGGCTCGGCGGGACGGCGACCTGCAGGATCTCCCCCCGGGCACCCCCGTCCTCTGCCGCCGCAACCTGCCGGAACTGGACCTGGCCAACGGCGATGTGGGCGTGCTCGTGGGCGGCCCCGGGCCCTCGGCGCGCCTGCTGTTCGGGGACGGGGAGGGGGAGCCGCTCTGGATCCATCCCGGCCAGCTGGCCGGGGCCGCCGAACCGGCCCTCGCCCTGACGGTCCACAAGGCCCAGGGCAGCGAAGCCGAGGAGGTGATCGTGCTGCTGCCCAGCGGCACCGCCCGCGACGGGCGGCTGCTCTACACCGCCCTGACCCGGGCGCGGCAGGCGGCCCTTCTGATCAGCGAGCAAGAGGACGGGCCCATGGCCGGGAAAGGCCCGTAAGGCTTCTTCATTGATCTCCACAGCCGGCAATGTGTCTACGAAAAGTGAACCGCCCGGTAGGAGCTCTGAGCCCCGCTCCATACTTCGTCCATCGGCGCGGTTCCCCCGGGCCGAACTCACCGGAGCCCCTGCTCCAATAGTCTCCACCGCTGGGATCTCTCCCTTTCCGGGAGCCCCTTGATTCCTCCAGTCCCCCCTTGAGGAATGCCCTCCTGCATCGTCACGAAGGAGTGAACCGGCCCAGCCGGAGTCTTCCCTTCAGGTGCCCTGAGGTCCAAAGGGACAACCCCATGGATTCCCTGGCCCCAGGTGGTTCCGGTCAGTCTTTTTCCCACCCCCACACGCCCCCTCCCGCCGCCGTCGCTCCCGATCCGCCGACCGTGCCTCCCGCTGCGATTCCTGGAGAGCGACGCGATGGCTGAGCGGGTTGAGCGGCCCTGGGGATGGTTTGAGACCCTCGCCACAGGTCCCGGCTACCTCGTCAAGCGTCTGCGGATCAGGGCGGAGCAGCGCATCAGCCTGCAGCGCCACCAGCAGCGCTGCGAGCACTGGGTCGTGGTAAGCGGCGAGGGGGTGATGGAGACCGAAGACGGCGGCATCACCGCCGTCCCCGGCGCCACCCTGTTCATCCCCTGTGGCGCCCTGCACCGGGCGGCGGCCGGAGCCACCGACCTGGAGATCATCGAGGTGCAGCTGGGCGAGGTGCTGCGGGAGGAGGACATCGAGCGTTTCGACGACGATTACGGCAGGGTGGTAAAGTCTCATTTCAACCTTTGAGCAAGGGCAAGGCAGCCCGGGTGCATGGCACCCATCTCCAACGGTCCGCTGCCGGCCTGCGTTGAAAAGGATTCACCAGGCTCCCGCATCCCGTGACCCAGATCATTGACGGCAGCACCCTCACCGGTGCTGCCGATTCCCAGGCGGCCCTCGCGCAGCCCTGCGAGGCCGTGTCGTTGTCGGCACCCGACCTTGCGGTGACCGCCACCGAGCAGGCCGATGGCCCCTCCGACGACGACGCCCCCAAAGCCACCGTCTCCGAAACCAACGCCTCGACAACCACCGCCACCGACACGACCGGCCTCGAAACCACGGTCCCCGTCAGCGCATTCGCCGCCTTCGGGCTGCGCCAGGAGCTGCTCGACGGCCTGGCCGCCATCGGCTTCGAAGAGCCCTCACCGATTCAGAAGGCCGCGATCCCCGAGCTGATGCTCGGCCGCGACCTCGTGGGCCAGGCCCAGACCGGCACCGGCAAGACGGCCGCCTTCGGTCTGCCCCTGCTGGAGCGCCTCGATCCCGGCCAGCGCACCCCCCAGGTGCTCGTGCTCACCCCCACCCGCGAACTGGCGATGCAGGTGGCGGAGGCTTTCAACAGCTATGCGGCCCGCATGAAGGGCGTCAAGGTGCTGCCCGTCTATGGCGGCGCCGACTTCCGCGATCAGATCCAGCAGCTGCGCCGGGGCGTTCAGATCGTCGTGGGCACCCCCGGCCGGGTGATGGATCACATGCGCCAGGGCACCCTCGACCTCTCCGGCCTGCGCAGCCTGGTGCTGGACGAGGCCGACGAGATGCTGCGCATGGGCTTCATCGACGACGTCAAGTGGGTGCTCGAGCAGCTCCCCGCCGAGCGGCAGGTGGTGCTGTTCTCCGCCACCATGCCCCCGGAGATCCGGCGCATCTCCCAGAACCACCTGAGGAACCCAGCCGAGATCACCATCCGCCAGAAGGCCGCCGACGGTCGCCGCATCCGCCAGCGGCACCTGGTGGTCAACGGTCCCCAGAAGCTCGAGGCGCTCGAGCGGGTGCTGGAGGCCGAGGGCAGCGAAGGGGTGATCATCTTTGCCCGCACCAAGGCCATCACCCTCACCGTGGCCGAGTCCCTCGAGCAGCACGGCTACGACGTGGCGGTGCTCAACGGCGACGTGCCCCAGACCCAGCGGGAACGCACGATCGAGCGGCTCCGTGACGGCCGCGTCAATGTGCTGGTGGCCACGGACGTGGCCGCCCGGGGCCTCGACGTCGACCGCATCGGCCTGGTCATCAACTACGACATCCCCTTCGACGGGGAGGCTTATGTGCACCGCATCGGCCGCACCGGCCGTGCCGGGCGCAGCGGGGAGGCGATCCTGTTCCTCACCCCCCGGGAGCGGCGCTTCCTCGGAGGCCTGGAGCGGGCGGTGAACCAGCCCATCGAACCGATGGAGGTGCCGGGCAACGCCAGCATCAATCAGCACCGCCTCGACCGGCTGCGCCAGAAACTCACCACAGCCCTGCAGCAGCCCGCCTGCAACCCCGAGGAGCGGGCCCTGCTCGGCGAGATCCTGCAGCGCGTGGCCCAGGAACAGGCCTGCACACCCGAACAGCTGGCCCTGGCCGCCCTGGAGCTTGGACTGGGGGGCAAGCCCCTGCTGCTGCAGGGGGAGGAGCGCTGGGGACAGGGCCGCGCCAGCGCCCCCACCAGGGAGCGCGACCGTGACCGGGGTGAGCGTGACCGGGGTGGGGAACGCCGCCCCTTCAGCGACCGCACTCAGGAACGCGGCGAAGACGGTCCCGAGGACAACATGGAACGGTTCCGCATCGAAGTGGGCTGGCGGGATCGGGTCAAGCCGGGCAACATTGTTGGTGCCATCGCCAACGAGTCCGGCCTGGCCGGACGATCGATCGGGAAGATTCGCATCTTCGACGCCCACAGCACCGTCGACCTGCCCAAGGGCATGCCCGATGACGTCTTCTCCGACCTGCGTCGCCTGCGGGTGATGAACAAGGAACTTCAGATCTCGCGGCTGGGCTCCTGAATTCCCTCCACCGCGCTCCACACCCCTGTTCCCCATGCCTTCCCAGCAGCGGCCACCCTTGCGTTCCTTCCGCCCCCGGCACCTGCCGGCCCAGGCCGGTCTGATCCTCGGCCTGGTCGCTCTGGTGGCCTTCGGGTCGCTGGATCGCCGGGCTGAAGCGGCCTCCGGCCCCATCCTCGAGGTGGTGCGCTCCATCTGCCTCTCCGCCTTCGAGACGGAGGTGGCCCAATCCGGGAAGAAAGCCCCGGACGGGATGGCCAGCTTCGCCTGCAACTGCGTGGCCGATCGCATCTCCAGCGGCAGCAGCATCGCCTCGGCCCGCAGCAGCTGCCGGGATGCCACCGTCAAGCGCTACCCGATCTGAACGCCAGGGGAGGGCCTCAGGCGCACAGGCGGGTGACCTGCTCGCAGGCCGTCACCTGGAGCTCGCTCACGGAGAGCTGCTCCACCGCGGCGATCAGGCTCATCTGGACCTCGTGACTCTCGCTCGCCACCAGGACCTGAAGCACGTCGAACAGATCCTGGGAACCGAGCTCTCCGTCCTCACGCCAGGTGAGGCTCCAGGGCACAGGGGCGGCTTTCATGGGATCAACTGGATCAGGGTTTGCTGACAATGAAGCGTCACGGGCGGGGGTGGGGAGATTTTTTCGTTTTCCTTCGCATCTGCTTCAAGCTTCGCCATGGAGCCCAGGGGCACGGTTGTAGGCTTCGGGGAATTCCACGCCGATCTGGCTCCCTTCGGCACGCATCGACGGCTCAGGCCCAACAGAGCCGGATTCATCCCCGGATCCGATCTGTGCTCCATGCCGACCGCCTGCTTTCCCTGGGATTCCCGACACCGGAGGAATCCGTTCCAGCTTTATTCTTTGAATGACCATCTACGTCGGCAACCTCTCGTTCCAGGCCGAACGCGAGGACCTTCTCGATCTCTTCGGCCAGTACGGCGAGGTCCGTCAGTGCAGCCTGCCCCTCGACCGTGAGACCGGCCGCAAGCGCGGCTTCGCCTTCATCGAGCTCGCCGACGACGCGTCCGAGCAGAAGGCCATCGACGACCTCCAGGACGTCGAATGGATGGGTCGCATGATCCGTGTCAACAAGGCCACACCCCGTGAGGGTGGCGGTGGCGGCGGTGGTCGCGCCGGCGGTGGCGGCTACGGCGGTGGCGGCGGTCGCCCCGGTGGCGGCGGTGGTCGCTCCGGCGGCGGCGGCTACGGCGGTGGCGGCGGCGGCGGCTACGGCGGTGGCGGCGGTGGTGGATACGGCGGCGGTGGCGGCGGCGGCAATCGCTGGTGAGTCCGGCGGCGGTCAGGCCCGTTGATGCCCCCCCGGGGTCAGCCCCGACAGCGGCAGGGCTTCGCCGTCTGCTGCGCAGCCTGCGGCCCCACCGCAGGCTGGCCGCCCTGGCGGCCGCCTGCTCGATCCTCAACAAGCTCTTCGACCTGGCCCCCCCCGTTCTCATCGGCCTGGCGGTCGATGTGGTGGTCCAGCAGCGCACCTCCTGGCTGGCTGGCCTCGGCTTCACCACCGTGCCGGGCCAGCTGGGGGTGCTGGCGGTGCTCTCGTTCCTGATCTGGAGCGCCGAGTCCCTGTTCGAGTACCTCTACGCCCTGCTCTGGCGACGCCTGGCCCAGACGGTGCAGCATGAGCTGCGCATCGAGGCCTACGACCACCTCCAGCACCTGGAGATGGGCTTCTTCGAGGCCGGCAGCAGCGGGCGTCTGCTGACGGTCCTCAACGACGACATCAACCAGCTGGAGCGCTTCCTCGACCAGGGCGCCAACGAGATCCTGCAGCTGATCACCACCGTCCTGGCGGTGGGCGGGGCCATGGTGGTCCTCTCCCCCACGGTGGCCGGGGTCTCCTTCCTGCCGATCCCGGTGATCCTCTGGGGCTCGCTCCGCTTCCAGCGCCGACTGGCCCCCCGCTACCGGGAGGTGCGGGAGCGGGCCGGCGACCTGGCCAGCCTGCTCAGCAACAACCTCGGCGGCATGCTCACCATCAAGAGCTACGCGGCGGAGGACTGGGAGAAGCAACGGCTGATCGCCCAGAGCCAGGCCTACCGGGTCAGCAACGGCCGGGCCATCCGCCTCTCGGCCGCCTTCATTCCCCTGATCCGGTTTGCGATTCTCTTCGCCTTCATCGCCATCCTCGTGATCGGCGGACTCCAGGCCTGGAGAGGCGCCATCGCCATCGGCACCTATTCGTTCCTGGTCTTCATCACCCAGCGGTTGCTGTGGCCGCTCACCACCCTGGGCCGCACCCTCGACGACTACCAGCGCGCCATGGCGTCCACCCACCGGGTGATGGACCTGCTGGACACCCCCGTTGCCATCCCCAGCGGCAGCCGGCCGCTCCCCATCGCCGATGTCCGCGGCCAGATCCGCTTCGAGCGGGTCGACTTCGCCTACGGCGGACGCGAGCGGCTGCTCGAAGCCTTCGACCTGGAGATTCCCGCCGGCGCCACCCTGGGGATCGTGGGAGCCACAGGTTCCGGCAAGAGCACGATCGTCAAGCTGCTGCTGCGGCTCTACCCCATCCAGGCGGGGCGGATCCTGCTGGATGGCGTGGCGATCGAGACGCTGTCCCTGCAGGACCTGCGCCGAGCCATCGGCCTCGTGAGCCAGGAGGTGTTCCTGTTCCACGGCACCGTGGCCGAGAACATCGCCTACGGCAGCTTCGCCGCCACCCGCGCGGCCATCGAACGGGCGGCCGGCCTGGCGGAAGCAGCGGGGTTCATCGAGGCGCTGCCCCAGGGGTACGACACCTTGGTGGGGGAGCGGGGCCTGCGCCTGTCCGGAGGCCAGCGGCAGCGCATCGCCCTGGCCCGGGCGATCCTCAAGGATCCGCCGGTGCTGGTGCTGGATGAGGCCACCGCCGCCGTCGACAACGAAACCGAGGCGGCGATCCAGCGCTCCCTCGATCGCATCACGGCCTCCCGCACCACCCTGGTGATCGCCCACCGCCTGAGCACGGTGCGCCACGCCGACCGCATCGTGGTGATGGATCAGGGACGCATCGTCGAGAGCGGTGGGCACGGCGAACTGCTGGCCAGAAACGGGGCCTATGCGGCGCTCTGGCGGGTGCAGACGGGGCTGAGACCGGAGGAGGCCCTGCGCTGAGCCCGCTGGGCTTAGCGTGGATTGAATGAAAATGACCCAGCCCAGCAGAGGGGCCCAGCCAAGCAGGGGAGCCAGGCCCAGGTCATCCCGTCGTCGCACCCCCGTGCTGCTCGCGGTGGTCTGCGGCCTTGGGGCGGGCCTGCTGCTGGCCGGGCCCCTGGCCCAGCTGATCTCCACCCGGGCCACCGCCGGGGGAAATCCGGCGCTGAGCAATCCCTTCGCCGCCTGGAGCGGCGGCATGGACCGTCAGGACATCCTGATTCTGGGCACCGACGTGGGCGGTGGTAACACCGATGTGATCGCCACCCTGCGCATCGATGGCAAGCAGACCAGCATCACCCAGATCCCCCGCGACACGTACATCGAGGCCGAGAGTTTCGGTCCGGTCAAGATCAACGCCCTCTACAACATGGGCGGCATCGAAGCGGTGAAGCGGGAGATCTCCCAGCGCCTCGGCCGCCCCATCCAGCACCACCTGGTCGTCAACCTCTCCTTGATCCGCCAGATGGCCGATGTCCTCGGGGGCATCGAGGTGGACGTCCCCAAGCGCATGGTCTATGTCGACCGCAGCCAGGGGCTGTCGATCGATCTGCAACCCGGGATGCAGACCCTGCGCGGCAAGGATCTGGAGGGCTTCCTGCGCTTCCGCCACGACGAGACCGGCGACCTGGGGCGCATGGATCGCCAGCAGCTGGCCCTGAAGTCCCTGTTCCGCAAGCTCACCCGGCCCGAGTACCTCGTGCGGCTGCCGGCCCTGATGATGGCCGCCCGCAAGGACATCAAGACCGACCTCGGACCCATGGAGCTGGGGGGATTGATCACGGCCATGGGCAGCACCCAGCTCGACACCCAGCGGCTGGACGGCCGCCCCTTCTACAAGGACGGCATCAGCTACTGGGACGCCGTCTGGCCAGCCCCGGAGAACGACCCCCTCGAGGCCGGCAACGAGGGCCAGGCCAACGCTACGAACGGCCGCCACCGTTTCCTTTTCTGAACACCTCGGGCGGCTTCTCCCCATCACCGCCGTTACCGGTGATGGGCCCATCGTCGCGAACGGAGAGGGTGATCAGGGCCAGGCCGAGGGCCATCAGCACCGGCACCGGGCTGGAGACGGCCACGGTGACCCCCAGGGCCGCCGTGAACCAGATCGAGGCGGCACTGCTCAGGCCCCGCACCTCGGGGATGCCGTGCTTCGAACGCACCGGAGGCACCAGAATCTCGCCGGCTCCCAGGAAGCCGATGCCGGCCGCCACCCCCTGAATCACGCGGCTGCGGGCCTGGGCATCGGGGCCGGCCGCCAGGACCATCAGGCAGGCACTCATCCCCACCAGCACATGAACCCGTAGCCGGTTGGGGTGGGCACGGCTGCCGTGGTGCGCCCGGTTGATGCCCACCGCCAATCCGCAGAGCACCGCCATCCCCAGCCGCAGCAGGGCCTCCAGATCCGGGCTCAGCGAGAGAACCATGGCTGCCCGCGGCACGGCAAGGGGTGATCAACCATGGCGCATCGCCGAATGGCCGTGGACCATGGGCCTCCATAGGCTCCTGCCAGCCCTGCGCCTCGAGGTCCGTGCGGTCCGCCCTGCTTCGCAACAGCCTGAGGCTTGGGGTGGCCGCCTTCCTCACCGCCGCACTGTCCCTCTGGTTCGAGCGGATCGCCTACGTCTGGTATCCGATGCTGGCCGTGGTCACGGTCATGGAGGACGGGGACGACCTCAGCCTCCAGGCCGCCCGGGTGCGGGTCTTCGGCACCATCACCGGAGGGCTGGTCACCTTCCTGGTCCACACCCTGCTGTCCGGGTGGCCGGGGGTGCTGGTGTCGCTGCTGCTGATGCTGCCCCTGCTGCGCTGGCTGGGCTGGCAGTCGGCCGCCGGGACCGCGACGCTGGTCAGCCTGATGTTCCTGATGATCCCCAGCCATGTGGCCCTGAACTGGGATTACGTCTTCAACCGCACCCTGGACACGGCCGTCGGCTGCGTCATCGCCATCGTGGTGGGGCTGCTGTTCTGGCCCCGGCGGGGACTCGACCGGATGCTGCGGCTGGAGGCCGGGCTGCGCCAGGGCTATGCCGCCCAGCTGGAGCAGTTGCGCAGCTGGCTCGAGGGTCGTGGCGAGCGGCCCCAGCCCCTGCCCCCGGCCAGGCTCAGCCACGACCTGGTGGCGATGGAGCAGCTGCTGGCCCAGGAGCGGCGCGGACCCCATGGCCAGCGGCTGCAACGGCAGCGCTGGCCCCAGCGGCTGCTGCTGTGGGCCACGGTCCAGCACCACTGGGTGCAGTGGGAGCGGCTGCTGGGGGGCCTCCCCGACCGGCTGGGCCTGGACACGGAGGCGGCCGGGGAGCCGACCGGCGATCCCCTGCAGGCCGGCATGGCACGCATGGCGGCCCTGCTCCGGGGGGACACCCTGCCGGTGCTGGCCCCGGACCCCGGGCCCTGGCAGAGCCTGGCCCGGCACCGCTCCCTGCCGCTGCTGCCGCTGCTGGCCCTGGCCGAGGAGCAGCAGCCGCTGCTGGCCAGCCTGCGCACCCTCAGCCTGGTGGCCCGATGCTGATCCGCCGCTCCGAGCTGCGCCTGGCCCTGACCGCGGGTCTGTTGAACGGCCTGGGCGCCCTGGCTCCGTTGGGTTACGGCTTCTACGCGCCGATGGCCGTGCTGGTCGTCTGCACCGGCACCTACGGGGGCTCCATCGGCCTGGGCCGCCAGCGCCTGCTGGGGTCGGTGGTGGGGGGGGTGGTGCTGGTGGTCACCTTCACCGGCCTCAGCCACCTGCCCCTGCCCCTGGGCCTGAGCCTGTCCCTGGTCGCGATGCGGCTGGTGGGGGCGGCGCTGGGGCTGGAGGTGGGGTACAAGGTGGGCAGCAACATCATCGTGATGGGCTGGCTGGTCCACGACGGTGAACTGGGGATCTGGGTCCCGGTGCGACTGTTCTGGACCGCGGCCGGCATCCTGGTGGCCCTGTTGTGCCTGCGGCTCTTCTGGCCCGACCTGGCGGTGGAGGGCAACCGGCAGCGGCTGCGCCGGTTCCTTTCCGATCTCGGCGGGGCCCTCGTCGTCCAGGCCGACCGCCTCGAGGTGCCGGCCGTCCCGGCGCCGCCGGGGGCCCTGGTCGCCGCCCGGCGGCGCGAGCTGGAAACGGCCCAGGGGCTGCGGCGCCAGCTGGTGGCCCTGCGCCAGGCCATGCCGGCGGTGGCCGATGAGCTCGGCAACAACCCCACCAGCCATGCCACGTTTCGGCTCTTCCAGCTCCTCAACGGCGCCGGCTCCCAGCTGGTCGGCGTGGTCGACGGGCTGCGGCTCCTCGAGCACACCCCGGCGGATCGGGGCCCCCTGGAGGGACTGCACAGCGCCCAGGCCGATCTGCTGCGGGCCGTGGCCGGGCGACTGGAGCAATGGCGCCACTGCCTCGAGGTGCCCCACCGTCACCGACCGGCACCCCCGGCCACCGCCATGACCCCCCCGGCCCGCTGGGGGAACCTGGAGCGCTCGCTGCACGATCCGGACCTGAATCGCTTCGATCTGACCCTGCTGCAGCGCAATGCCAGCCGGCTGATGCTCTGCGGCCAGGCCCTGCGCAGCGTCGAGCAGGCGGAGCACAGCTGGCGGGTCCTGGGGGAGGGCACCGGCTGACGCCATGGCTGGAGCGCCCCCGTCCCCACCGCAGGTCTCCGGCCACCCCCCGGCGCTGGCGCTGGCGTTGCTGCTGCTGGCCGCCACCGGATCCGGCAACGCCGAACCGCTCCCCGCCGGGCCCATGGCTGAACCAACGCCACCGCTGGTGCCACCGGTGGCGCCCCCACCGGAGCCGGCCCTGGTCCAGCTGGAGCCGGGTTGGGGCACCCTCCAGCAGACGCTGGGTCTGCCGGCCTGGGTGGATCTGGACCTGGAGATTCTGGCCGAACCGATGGTCAATCCCGTCGGCGGCCTGGTGAGGGAGGCGAGCTGGATCCAGCAGACCACCCTGGCCCTCACCCTGCGAGCCCCCGCCGGGGAGGCCGCTGGAGGGGAAGGGAAGCGATGGGCGATGCATCTGGCCGTCGCCGGCTACAACGGCGATCCCAGCTACGCCCAGCGGGTGGGGGCGGCGCTGCCCCTGCAGGAGGTGGCCAACCCGGTGGGGTTCTGGCTCACCCGCGCCAGCCTGGAGCGCCGCTCCGCCGACGGCCGCTGGAGCCTGGAGGCGGGGCTGGTGGGCATGGCCCCCGACCTGTTCAGCGCCCCGGTCGAAGGCTTCTACGTCCACGACGCCCTCAACGGGGCGCCGGTGCTGTTCACGATCCCGAACTTCCCCGTCTTTCCGGTGGCAGCGCCGGGGGCCCTGCTGGTGCTGCGGCCGACCCCGGCCACCACCCTGCGGTTGGCCAGCTTCAACCTGGCCGCCACCGACGAGGTCGCCAAGCTCCTGGGAACCGCCAGCGGCCTTCCCCCCGGCCGAGGCTGGACCCATCAGCTGCAGTGGAGCTATGCGGCCCCCTGGCTCAACCGCCGGCTGGGGGAGCCGATCGCCGCCTGCCGCGACGGTGGCGGCCTCAGCCCCCGGGGGCGGAGCTGCGGCCAGCCGGTATCGGTGGAACGGCAGCTGCCTGGCGGACTGCTGCAGCTGGCGGCCTATGCCGGGACCGGACCGAACCGGGGCCTGTACGGCAGCGCCACCGTGCCCGTGTCCCTGCCGTGGGGCCTCGACCACCGGCTCTGGGCCGCCACCGCCGCGGGCTTCGACACCGCCGTCAATCCCACGCCCAGCTACATCGGCGGCGGTCTGGTGAGCCAGGGGGTGCTGCCCGGCCGTCCCCTCGATCTGCTGATCCTCGGCGTGGCCCGCACCGGCTTCAGTCCGATCAGCCAACCCGGTCTGAGCCACGAAGGGGTGGTGGAGCTGGGGTATCAGCTCCGCTTCAACCAATCCTTCAACCTGCAGCCCAGCCTCCAGTGGATCCTCAATCCGGGGGGGGCCGGCCGGGTGCCGGGCCTGTTCGCGGCGGGCGTGCAGCTGGGTTTCAGCTTCTAGGAGCCGGAAGGGCCGATGTCGAGCAAACTGGGCGCCGGATGGGGGGAACGGGAGGCCATGGGGGGCAGCGGAACGCGGCGGCCGCTGGCCAGGTGGATCCTCGCCGGGACGGTGCCCGGGATGGTGCTGAGTCTCGTCCTCGGACCGGGGCCCGTCGCAGGCCAGCCCCTGCCAGCGGCCAGTGCCGGCGACGTCCGGCGCCTCGAGCGCCGCTGGAATGAACTGGATCGCCAGATCCGTGCCCTCGAGGAGCTGCTCCCCGCCGAGGCGGCCCCCCACCAAGGGGTCGGATCCGCCAGGCCGTTCCTGCCGGAGGCGCTGCTGGGGCCTGCGGAAGACAGCGCGGTTCCCGGGCCACCGCAGGACAGGGCTCCCCTGCCGCCCCTGGCGCTGCCGGAGGCGGGCAACCTGCGCCCAGGCCAGCTTCAGGCCCTGAGCCTGGAGCAGTCGCTGGCGATCGGCTTCGCCAACAGTCCCGGCCTCCAGGCCCGCCGTGAAGCGGTGGCAGCGTCCCTCGCCGAGCTGCAGAGCCAGATGGGCACCTACTGGCCGCGGATCTCCGCCTATGCCAACGGCGGCACCGACCAGGCAAGCAGCAGCTTTTTCTCCCCCACCGGCACCGGGACCCTTTTCCCCCCCGCCAACCCCTTCTTCATCCCCCCCGGCGGCCGAGGCTCGCTCAACACCAACACCAACGGGGTCGCCGGCGGCCTCGAGCTGCGCTACGCGCTGCTGGATTTCGCCCGCACGCCGAAGGCGCGGGCCGCCCTGGCGCGACTGCGCGGCAGCCGCCTCGACTACGCCGATGCCCTGCGGCGGCTGCAGCTGTCCCTGAGCGAGAGCTACTACCAGCTGCAGCGGGCCGACCAGCTGGTGCGCATCCGCGAGGCCATCGTGCGTAACGACCTGCTGATCCTGCAGGACAGCCTGGACCTCAAGCAGGCCGGGCTGGTGCCCCGGCTCGACGTGCTGCGGCGGCAGGCGATCGAAGCGGACGGCCAGGAGCAGCTGATCGCGGCCCTGGCGGAACGGGCGGTCGCCCGCCGCCGGCTGGCGGCCCTGCTCAACCTGCCGCCCCAGCTGACACCCACCGCCAGCGACCCGATCCGCCTGCAGCCGCGCTGGCCCCTCGACCTTGAGGCCAGCCTGCTGGCCTCCTTCCGGGACAACCCGGAACTGGAAGGCCTCCTGGCCACCCGGGAGGCGCTGCTGCGCCAGAAGGACGCGGTCGCCGCCGAACTGCTGCCGAAGCTGTCCCTGTTCGCCAGCGCCGGCGCCGGGGCCAGCAACGCCAACAACTGGAACGTACGGGTCGCCGACGGCGGCTGCTGCGGCGCCACGGTGCCCACCTCCCTCAACACCTACGGCACCGACTGGTCGGTGGGGCTGGCGGTGAGCTGGCTGCTCTTCGATGCCGGCACCACCCGGGGCCAGGCCCGGGCCCTGGCCCGCCGCGGCGCCGCGGTGGCCCAGCAGTACGCCGCCCAGCGCAACGACATCCGGCTGCGGATCGAGCAGGCCTTCCTGGGCCACGAGGCCAGCCTGGCGCGGCTGGTGGCCGCCAGGCGGGGTGTGGCGGCGAGCCTGGAGGCCTTCCGGGACGCCCGCCTGCGCTACCAGGCAGGGCTGAGCAGCGAGCTGGATCTCTCCAACACCCAGGAACGGTTGATCGCCAGCCTGGTCGGGCGCCTGGAGGCCACCGTGAACGTAAACATCACCTACGCCCAGCTGCTGCGCGAACTCCTGCCCATGCCGACGGACCCGGATGCTGCGGTTCCGGCACGCCTGCAATGGACCCCATGACGATTCCCCCCGAAGCGATCGATGCCGCCGATGCCCGGCGTGACGGAAGCCTGCGCCTGGGGCAGGTGGTGGTCCTGCTCCTGGCCGCAGTGCCGTTGCTGCTGTTGCTGCAGCCCTACCAGTGGCTCTCGGCCCTCGGCTTCCGCCTTCAGCAGGCCTGGCCCCTGGGCGGGGATGGGGGCATCCCAGGCGGCAGCCTGCTGCTGGTGTTCGCCGGCACGGCGCTGCTGACCCTGCTGGCGAACGGCCCCCTGAAAGGCGGCCGGGGCGGCGGACTGAACGGGGTGCTGGCCCTGCAGCTGGAGCGGGTGCGCCAGGGTCCGTCCCGCACGGCGGCGCTCGCCTCCCTGGATCTCAGGCGCCAGCTGGCCCGGCTGCCGCTGCTGCTGCTCACCCATGGCGCCAGCCTGACGGTGGGGCTGGAGTCCCCCTCCGCCTCCCTGGGGGCAAGCCTGCTGCTGGCGCTGCGGGAGAGGGTGGCCCCCCTGAGGCGTCTGCCGCTGCCGGTGCTGCTGGCGACCGGCGCCGCGGCGGGCCTGGGCATCGCCTTCAACTCCGTTCTGCTGGGGGTCACCTACGCCATCGAGGAGCTCTGCCGGCGGCGCTCGGCGGCTCTGATCAACGGCACGCTGCTGATCACGGGAGCGGGCGTCATGCTCGGGCTGGCCACCGGCCTCTGGGGCAGCACCCCGGACGCGGCCCCCGCCCACCAGGCTGGTGCGTCCCTTCTGGTGGGGGGCGGCGTCCACCTGGTGGGCCCCGCTCTGCTGCTGACCCTGGCCGCCGGCTGGCTGGGGGGGATGTTCGCCGCCGGTACGGCCTGGATGGCCGGTCGCTGGGGCCGCTGGCTTGCGCGACCGGGCAAGGCGGGGGGATCGGCCTTGGCCAGGCCCCTGGCGGGGGCCCTGCTGGCCGCCCTGGTCATCAGCCTGGCGGCTGTCGCCAGCGGTGGCTGGAGCCTCAACGACGGCCAGCTGCTGATCCTGCGCATGGCCTACGGCGAGGATCCCCCGGGGCTGGAGATCCTTCCCTGGCGGATGGTGGCTTCGGTGCTGAGCATCGCCATCGGGGCCCCCGGAGGTGTGATGCACGACGCCATGTCACTGGGAGCGCTGCTGGCCGGTCCCCTGATCGCCGACCTGCCGCCCCTGGAACGGCAGCTGCTGGTATGGACCGGGGCGACGGCCCTGTTCAGCGGAGCCTGCCGCACCCCTCTGTTCTGCGCGCTGTTCGTGATGCAGATCGCGGGAACCATGGCGCTGCTGCCCTGGTTGCTGTCGGTGGCCGCTCTGGCGGCACCGATCGGCCGCTGGGCATGGGCAGACACGTGGAACGAGGTGCAGCTGGAACGCTGGCTTGAGATTCACGAAGTCAGGCAGACAGAAGGGATGAAAGCAGGATGAAGATGCCACCTCTGTCCTTCCCACGACAGGCACCGCCCCAGAAGTGACGGCCGGAAAAAAGACATGGGACGGGCAAGCAAGAAAACGCTAAAGTCGAAATGGAATCGCAGGTCTACGAACTGTTCCACCAACTGACCTACAAACAGCTCTCGCAACCTGATGCGTTTCCCCGTCGGCCGGCCATGTATCGAAGAGGGATTCATTGAAACCGCCTGAGACCCCTGACGACGAACCGCTTCGCTTGGCCAAGCTTCGGTCCCTGGGCCTCCTCGACACAGGACAAAATTCCCGTTTCGATCGGCTCACCAGGCTGGCCCAGAGAATCTTCAAGGTCCCGATCGCGATGGTCAGCCTCGTCGATGAGCATCGGCAGTGGTCGAAATCCTCCGCAGGTCTGAATGGTTCGGAAGCCTCCAGAAGCGTTTCCTTCTGTGGTCATGCCATTCTCGGCTCAGAGGTGTTCATCGTTCCTGACGCCTTGGAAGATGAACGCTTCCATGACAATCCTCTGGTTCTGGGAGAGCCCCATGTTCGCTTTTATGCCGGTTGTCCCTTGACGGTTGACCATCGAAAGATCGGCACCCTGTGCATCGTCGATCAGGCACCCCGAACCCTCGATGGGGAGCAGATCGAGATCCTGAGGGATCTGGCGAGCGTCGTTGAGCGGGAGGTGGCCTCCACCCTTCTGGCCACGAGGGACGAGCTCACGGGTCTGGAGAACAGACGCGGATTCCTTGCCCTTGCCCAGCAGACCCTTCAGCTCTGCACCCGCCAGGCCATACCGGTTTCACTCCTCTATCTCGATCTGAACGATTTCCAGCGAATCAACCACCTCCACGGGCGCCAGGCTGGCGATGAGGTCCTGATCACCTTGGCTGACCTGATCACGGGTCTCTGCCGAGACTCCGATGTGGTGGCCCGACTCGGTGGGGATGCGTTCGTGGTCCTGCTGATCAACGCCACCCGGGAGCAGACAGACACCGTTGTCCATCGCATCGAGAAAGCCCTCGACCAAGACAAGAGACTGTCGAACATGGGATATGCCATCTCTTTCTCCTTTGGCATCACGGCCTACCAACCCGAACGGCACGAAACGATTGTCGAGCTGCTGGCCGATGGGGAGGCCCTGATGAAGGAGATCAAGCAGCTGCGATTCCTCCACCAGGAGGATGGCGAAACACCTGGGCCGGCAGCATCAGAGGCCGACCGCGGCCGGGCAGGCGTCAACAGCGTGCTGCAGAAACGCAGCGGCTGAACTGCCTCCCGGCGCAGGAATGGAGTCCGTGGCGATCGGTGGACCCGAAATCAAGGGGCTTGAGGCGATCCTCTCTCGCCAGCGGTCTCCAGGATCCTCCTGTGGGCTGATCAAGCTCCTGGAGTTTCACCGGCTTGGCCAGATACGCAATCACACCGTCAGCCAGGTGAGGGGGACCCCGGAATCCGGTCCAGCGTCCACCTCAGATCGACAGGCCTGTTCCGTCAATTTCATCGTTTCGATATGTCCTGACTTTCTCGGTCCCGGAGGGAACATCAATCAGTCTGATGGGCTTGTCTTGAAGCTCACCAAAGTCCCGGGCCAGGTAGAGAGTTTCATAACCGGTCCAGAGGTTGGCGCCGATCCGCAGGGTCAGCGATGCTGGCCTGAAGCAACCGAACAGCGCCGCAATCATGGCTAGGGCGACCATACCGATCAGGAACCATCGCGGACGGTACGGAATCCTCGGTGATCTCTGCCGCACCCTGGAACCTGTACCCATGGGAAGGATCATCGGCCTCTGAGGAAACGACGATGGGGCGAGGGAACAAAACCTTGACCCCCGGCTTCTTCCATGGGCAGAAGCTCAACACATTCCAGCCAGAATTCTGCGGCAAAGCGATCATTCAGGCCGTGAAGAATACCAGCGCTCGATCCTGTAGCCCAGGATCACCAGCAGCACCACCAGCCAGAACCACAGTTCCGGTGGGTTGGCATTGCACAACACCACCAGCAGCACCACCTCACTGACCAGCCAGGGAAGCTCCTGGCGCAGCAGAGGATTGCGGATCTGCCACCAGCGACGATCAGCCATGGTGATGCTCACTCATGGCGGGGAGCCACTCTGTTGCAGGGAAGGCCGGTCCCAGACACGATCGATGCGCAGGCTGCGGTAGCCGCCGGTGAGGGAACGCAGGCCCGGAATCACGTAGGTGATCGGTGTGCGCCACTCCACATAGGCATGGGCGGCGATGGTGAGTCCCTCCCTGACGGGAAACACCCCACTGCCCCCTGAAAGGGTCCAGCGGTAGCCGTCCCGGCTGCCGGGGTCCCGCTCCAGGGCGATCTCCGTCCGCATCACCGGTCCGTGCTTGAGCAGGTCCCGGGCCAGCTGGGGGTTGCCGATGGTGGTGGAGATGTCCTCCTCCGTGGCCGGCAGGGCCAGCACCTCGACCACCTTGCCGACGATCCCGCCGAACCGGCCCCGTTGGTCCCAGAGGGGCACCACCTCCACGGGCAGGCCGGCCGGCAGTCTGCGGGCATCGGCCGGAGCGAAATAGGCCACGGCCCGCAGCAACGGTGCCCGCTCGCCGGTGGGGGCGGCGGCCCGGCCCAGGGTGCCCAGGCGCTGGCCGGTGGCCACCGTCTGGCCCTGGATCACCTGCAGGTCCAGCACGGTGCCGTCCCGGTCGGCCAGCACCTGGCCGTCGTAGGCCAAGCGGGCCTCGGTGACCCGGATCTGGCGGCGCATGTCATCGATCTGATAGCGGCGCCGCAAGGCCTGGGTCTGGATGTCCAGCCGGACCTGCTCGTAGCGGGTCAGCAGATCCTTCTCCTGGATCCTGACCGCATCGAGACTGATGCTGGTGCTGGTCAGGCCCTGCTCGGCCGCCACCACCTCGGAGGCCAGGGGCGCCACCACCTCCCGCCGGCTCAGCCAGCGCAGGTTGCGCACCTTTTCTGCATAGGTGGCCGCCAACTCCTCGTAGCGGCGCCGGTCCTGGGCCAGCTTGGCCAGGGCGGTGTCGACGCTGAGCCGCTCGCTGGAGAGCCGCAGGGCATCCCGGCGGTCGAGGTCGCGGTTGTCGCGCTCCAGCTGGGCCAGGTTGCCGCGCTGCTGCTGCAGCTGGCGATCGAGCACCGGCAGGTACAGCTCCATCAGCACCTGCCCCTTGCGCACGTTCTGCCCAACGGCCACTCGCAGCTTCCGCACCTGTCCGCCGGCGCGGGCATCGAGCAGGCCGGCGGTGTCGGGGTAGATCAGCACCCCCTGCCCCATCACCTCGGTGGGCACGGGCCAGAACAGCACCCAGAGACCGAGGGCCCCGCCCATCGCCACCAGGCAGGCCCCCACCTGGCCCCGGTCGCTGAGGCCACGCCAACGGCGGTGCAGGGCCGCCACCGGCCGGCGAGGCGGGGCTGCACCGGTCGGGGGGGCGGAGGTGGCCATCGCCGCCAGCATGCTGGATGGAAGGCCGCCTGTCAGCCCGGCAGGACGCCGAATCCGGCCAGAATCCCTGGATCGGCAACCCCGGCGATCAGATCGGCCAGCAAAGGGGCGAGCACCGGCACCTGGGCGAAGGCGCCGCCGAATCCGCTGAACACCCAGAGGCCCGCCGCGTCGCCCAGGGGCCCCACCAGGGGAAGGCCGCCGCTGCAGAAGGCCACCGGCACCTGTCGGTAGGGGCCCGGCAGGGCGGCCAGCACCGGATCGAGCCAGGCCAGAGCCTGGCGCAGCCGGCTCTCCATCACGGCCGCCGCGGGCAGCTCGCCGGTGTCCAGGCCCGGCCGCACCAGGCTGATCTGCCCCAGCAGCAACCCTTCCCCCCGGGGGGCGAAACCGGCATCGACGATCCAGCACTCCTCCCGCAGCTCCGGGGCCCGGGCCTCCAGGGACGGCCGCTGCCAGTGACGCGGCTGCACGATGCGGCGCCGGGCCGCGTGCCGCAGCCAGGGGCTGGCGGACCCTGATGAAAGGGTCGGGCGCACCGGCAGGGCCAGCACCCCGGCCCAGCTGGCGCGATGGCGCTCCGGCAGAGCGGGGGCCAGGGCGCGGCAACCGGCCCCGGCCGCCAGCACCACCTGATCCGCCACGAGAGTGCCGCCGGGCTCCAGCTCCAGGTGCCAGCGACCGGCCACCGGCCGCGGCGGCGCCACCACCCGGCCCTGGCGCCGCTCAACCCCGGCGGCCACCAGCGCACCGGGCAGGGCGACCATCAGCACGGCGGCGTCCACCTGGGCGAAGGGGGGGCGCAGCAGGGGGGTGGTCCAGCCGCCGCCATGGAGGCGAAGGCCGCAGCTCCGCCAGCCGAGCGGCCCATGGCGCGCCTGCAGCCGTCGCCAGCGGGAGGGGGCCTGGCGCAGCAGCCGGCCCAGGGGCCCAGGGGCCCCGGCCCACCAGGCCACTCCCCCGTAGCTGAGGGCCGTGGCCGTCGCCTCCCCCGCGTCCACCAGGGTCACCGCCAGGCCCCGTTCCGCCAGCTCGAGGGCCAGCAGGCTGCCGGCCAGCCCGCCCCCCACGACGGTCAGCCGGCCGGGGACGGCCACGCTCAGATCTGCAGGGTGAAGGAGCCGATCACCACGGCGAACAGGTCCTTGACCTTGTTCCAGCGGGCTTCGTTGGTGCTGGCGGCAAAGGTGTAAAGGCGGCCCCGGTCGACCACCACGGTGGCGAGCTCGTGGCGATCCCGGTCGGCCAGATGGACCGTGTACTCCAGGTCGTAGTAGGTGCGGCCGCCCTGCTCCCGCTCATGGGCCTCCACCAGTTCGGCGTCGCGGCCGCTGCCCACCGGGGAGATGACGCTGCGCCGCAGGGTCTCGCCCACCTCGACGGCACTGCCCATCTGGCTGAGATCCCGGTCGGGGGTGACCTCGGACACCACAAGGCTGAGGGTTTCGTCGCTGTTGATGAGGTCGTGGAAGACCACCTGGGGACCGTTGCTCACCTGCACCCGGGTCCAGCCGGTGGGGTACAGGAAGGCGTAGCGGCCATCCGGGCTCTGGAAGGAGTTCAGGCCCGCGGCGGCGGCGCTGCAGCCCACCAGCATCAGGCTCAGCAGCAGGACCGCCAGCAGGGAGCCACCCCGAGCGCGCCAGGGGCCGGCGGCGGCGGGGGCAACGGGCTGGTGGGTGGCAGGGAAACCCATGGCACGGGGCGGGGCAGGGGAGCTGGCGGGAGCCGGGGCCATCCTCACCCGGCGCCGTCGCCCGACGCGAGTGGGCCGCCTAGATTGCTTTCCACCTGCAGCCGGTTCGCTGAGCGGTTTCACCCGACCCCTGGCCCGGCTGATCGACCAGTTCGAACGACTGCCCGGCATCGGGCCCCGCACGGCCCAGCGGCTGGCCCTGCACCTGCTGCGCCAGCCCGAGGAGCAGATCCGCAGCTTCGCCGATGCCCTGCTGGCGGCCCGCAGCCAGGTGGGCCAGTGCCGACGCTGTTTCCATCTCTCGGCCGAGGAACTCTGCGAGATCTGCCGCAACGAGGAGCGCCGCAACGGGCAGATCTGTGTGGTGGCCGACTCCCGCGACCTGCTGGCGATGGAACGCAGCCGTGAATTCCACGGCCAGTACCACGTGCTGGGCGGACTGATCTCGCCGATGGATGGCATCGGTCCGGAGCTGCTGCAGATCCAGCCCCTGGTGGAGCGGGTCGACCGGGAGGGGGCGATCGAGGTGATCCTGGCCCTCACCCCCAGCGTGGAGGGGGACACCACCAGCCTCTACCTGGCGCGGCTGCTCAAGCCCTTCACCAGCGTCACCCGCATCGCCTACGGGCTGCCGGTGGGGGGAGAGCTGGAATACGCCGATGAGGTGACCCTGGCCCGGGCGTTCGAAGGACGCCGGCGCATGGAATGAACCCCGACGCCTGACCGCGACACCATGACCGCCACCAGCCGCTACAGCGCCATCCCCCCCGCCGAGCGGCTGCCGGAGTGGATCCGGCGTCCCCTGGGGGAGGCCTCGGCCACCGAACGGGTGCAGGGGGTGGTCAAGGCGCAGCGGCTGCACACCATCTGCGAGGAGGGCCGCTGTCCCAACCGGGGTGAGTGCTACGCCGCCGGGACGGCCACCTTCCTGCTGGGGGGACCGATCTGCACCCGCAGCTGCGCCTTCTGCCAGGTGGACAAGGGCCGGGCCCCGGTGCCCCTGGACGGGGCCGAGGCGGAGCGGGTGGCGGAGGCGGTGCAGGTGCTCGGTCTGCGCTACGTGGTGCTCACCGCCGTGGCCCGCGACGACCTGCCCGACCACGGGGCGAGCCTCTTCACCACCACCATGGCAGCGATCCGCCGCCGGGATCCCCAGGTGCTGATCGAGGTGCTGACGCCCGATTTCTGGGGCGGACACCCCGACCCCGAAGCGGGCCGCCGGGCCCAGCGCCAACGGCTGAGCGCGGTGCTGGCCGCTGCCCCAGTCTGCTTCAACCACAACCTGGAAACGGTGGAGCGGCTGCAGGGGGAGGTGCGCCGCGGCGCCACCTACCGCCGCTCCCTCGACCTGCTGGCCATGGCCCGGGAACTGGCGCCGGGGATTCCCACCAAATCCGGCCTGATGCTGGGCCTCGGTGAGACCGCCGCCGAGGTGGTGAGCACCCTGGAGCACCTGCGGGCCGTCGGCTGCCAGCGTCTCACCCTGGGGCAGTACCTGCGCCCCTCCCTCGCCCACATCCCCGTGGCCCGCTACTGGCGGCCGGAGGAGTTCGAGGAGCTGGGCGCCATCGCCCGCGCCATGGGCTTCGCCCAGGTGCGCAGCGGCCCCCTGGTGCGCAGCAGCTACCACGCCGAAGCCACCGGCCCCGACGCCTGAAGCCACCGGGCCGCGTTCAGAGCCGCAGCAGGAAGGCGTCCCGGCGGTGGAAATCGGGCTCGACCCCCGGGTGGGCCAGGGCCCAGTAGCTCAGCTGGCCGTGGCGGTCCTCGATCACGGCGGCGATCGCCACCTCCAGGGGAGCCTCAGGGGGGATCGGGGCCGGCAGCGGCAGATCCAGCTTCATCGACAGGACGCCATCCTCCTGGCTGACCCGGTGGAGGGGCCGGTCGTAGCCGGGCTCCGGCCGCAGCCCCTGCCGGTAGTCCTCCAGCCGGTACAGGTTCCAGTGGCCGGCGGGGGACAGATTCAGTTCCCAGTAGGGCCGCTCCCCCGCGATGCCCCAGAAGCACTCGAAGCAGGTCCTCGTCCACAGCCCGTCCCGTCTCTCGGGCGAGGCCACCGGTGGCGGCACCTGCACCGTGCCGATCGCGCCACCCAGCCGATAGCGGAGCCGCAGCTGGGCGCCCTCCCGGCTGACCTCTCCCTCCAGCCGCAGGTCCGGGGAGGGGCACACGCCGCCGAAGGGGCGGAGCTCGAAACCATGTCGGAGGGGAGCCGGCATCAGGGGGCGCCGGCACCGCCGGCCCGGAGCTCGTCGATCACCGCGAGGATCGATCGCTCCTGGGCCTCGATGCTGGCCGTCAGTCGGAACTGCACCAGGGCCCGTTGCAGGTTGTGGTCGGGCCGCTCCGTCCGGAAGTAGACGTTTCCAGCCAGGTGATCGGTGAAGAAGCGAAGGCCGAGCTCGAAGCTGATCAGGCGGATCGCGGCATAGAGATGGTCGTAGTCGGCCTCGGTGAGAAAGCCTGAGGCGGCGGAGAGGTAGCCCCCCAGCACCGCACGGCAGAGATCCACATCGAAGCGGACGGCCTCGAAATCCGCCGTCTCCTCCCCGAGGGGGTTGCAGCAGGAGCGCAGGCAGTCACCGATGTCGTAGTGGATCAGCCCGGGTTTCACCGTATCGAGATCCACCAGGGCCACGGCCCGGCCGGAGCCGGTCTCCAGCATCACGTTGCTGACCTTGGGATCCCCGTGAATTGGGCGAAGCCGCAGACGGCCGCTGGCCCTGGCCACCTCCAGCACCGACGCGAAGCCCCGTCGCTCCTCCACGAAGGCCCGGCAATGGCTGACGTCGCTCCCCGCCGCGGCCCCCGCGTCGGCCAGCACGGTGTCGTACTGCTCCAGATACCGAGGGGTGATGTGGAAGCCCTCCAGGGTGTCGGCCAGCCGCTCCGGCGACAGATCACTGATCAGGTGGTGGAACAGACCCAGACCGGCGCCCACCTCCCGGGCCTGTTCCGCACTGGTGACCAGATCGAAGCTCCGCGAGGATTCGACGAAGGTGATCAGGCGCCAGAAGCCGTCCTCCCGCTCCACCCAGGGCCGCTGGTCGGCGCGGCAACGTACCACCCGGGGAACCTCCCAGCGCCGCTCCCCCAGGGGGGAGCCCCCCTGAGCCAGGCGCCGCTCGACGTGGTCCCCGAGGGCGAGAATGTTGGCCATCACAAGGTCGGGCCGCGCAAACACACGCCTGTTGAGGCGCTGCAGGACAAACCGCTGCACGGGCGGGCCGTCGCAGACGACGACGAAGCTCTCGTTGACGTTGCCGCTGCCGAGGGGTTCAAGGCTGCGCACCCGTCCGGGAAGATCGAAGGCCTCGGCGATGGAGACCAGGGCGCCGTCGGATTCCCCCAGGGTCATGGGCCGCTCACCGGTGGCGCAGGTGCGGATGATGGCATGCCGGCCCGGCATCCCTGCAGGAGGGCGAGCACCTGCCCGTCGCTGAGCTGCTCGAAGTGCTCGTACCACAGCCCGACGGCCTGCAGGTCGCCGACGACGGCCAGGGCCTCCAGGCGTTCCACCAGGCGGCCCAGTTCGCCGGCAACCTCCCGATCCACCACCGGCACCGCCAGGGCCAGGGAGGCCGGGTGCATCCGGCGCAAGGACAGCAGCGCCGCCTTGACCGTCATGCCGGTGGCGATGCCGTCGTCCACCACGATCAGGTGCCGGCCGCGCAGCTGATCACCTGGTGGGTCCCCGAAAAGGCGCTGCCGCCGTTCCAGTTCCAGCTCCTGGGCCCGCAGCCAGCCGTGCTCCGTTGCCGTGGTGGCCCGCTGCCGGCCCCGTGCCCCGTTGCGCCAGACCACCACGCCGCCGGCGGCGACGGCCCCGATCGCCAGCTCGGGCCAGCTGGGATCGGCGACCTTGCGCACCGACCAGGTCACCAGGGGCAGCCCCAGACGCGACGCCATCGCGGCCGCCACCGGCACACCACCCCTGGGCAGGGCCACCAGGGTGGTGTCGCCGCGGAGGCCCTGACGATCGGCGAAGACATCGGCCAGGGCGAGGCCCGCCTGGTGGCGGCTGGTCCAGAGGGGAGCGCGGAGCACCATGGCGACAGGGAGGCGGAACGGATGGGGCGAGGGCACCGGGGCTCAAAGGACCGGTGGATGGCCTCCGGCGTCATCGGCAGGACCCGCAGGCCGTCCCCCAGCCCGTATGTCCTTGTGCTAGCCACCGCCTCCGGCAGCGGATGCAGCACATTCGCTGCTGCCTCGCCTGCTGCCAGGTCTCGCTGCCACAAGGGCCCGGAGCGATTGCCCCTCCCCGTCAGGGAACGCTCTGGAGAGACCCCCTCTGGGTCTTCACCTTGGCCCAGACGGCCTCGGTGCCGGCCGCCATCGGCCTTGAGCTGAGGGCATGGATCCGCAGGACCTGCCCCCTGGGGATGATGCCGAGGGAGGAACCCGAGCGGATCGTGCCCTGGGAGCGCAGATACACCGACGTGATGGTGGTGACGTCGGCATTGGCGGAGGGCTTCCTGGCGACGTTGATGGTGCGGTCATCGAGAAGGGCGCCGGAGGGATCCGCCTTGCCGATGTAGATCCATCCCTGCAGGTCGGAGGCGGCGATCTTGGCCGTCGTGATCTCCTCGAGAGCCTGGGCCACGGGCGAGGGTTGAACCTGAACATTCACCACCGCCTCCTGCTGGCGAGCCCCCGGGGAATCGCCGATCAGCTTGTCTTCCTTGCGGATCTGGCGCTGCACGCTCACATCTTCCGTGCGCGCCAGCATCTCCAGGGCGTTCTTGCAGGTTGACTGCTGGGGTAGTTCCTTGCATTCCTGCCGCAGTAGGAAGGCCGCGGCATCCCTGAGGCTGTTCTTTCCACTCTGAAGAGCGATGTTGGCGATATTCATCTTGTCTTTGTCATTGGCCGCAATGATGTAAAGGCCAATCAGGGCAACCTTGCCCTTGGTTTCATTCTCGCCCGTGAGATTGTCCATCTGTTCGAGGATCTGCCTGGAGAAGGCCTGGGTTCTCCTGGCCTCCTCGAGAGAATGGGTGATCTGCATCGAGCTCCAGGCCTGGAAAGCCCCGGAGAGGGAAACCACCGATGCCGTGAAGATGCTGAGATTCCTGATCAGAGAGGAGGTCTCATCGGAAGGAGAGGGACCCATGCTTCCTCAGACCGCACCGCAACCCTCAGGCTATGGACGGCCAGCCATGGTGGCCCTCCGCTGCAGCCAACGTCACATCGTCCACCGTCCACCGGCCATCGTCCACCGGCCATCGTCCACCGGCCTGCGCTGGCCTCTGCGGATCGTGACGCCCGGACCTTGACCCCCAGCGTTGACAGTCTGCGTCGGCGTGCTAAATCGGTGGGGTTCGCCGGTGAGGCGGGCGCCATCTCAGGGATTCTGAGGTTCACCATGCATCACGACGTCGCCATCCTCATCGGACGGTTCCAGCCCTTCCATGAGGGGCATTTCGGATTGGTCGAAGCGGCCCTGGAAAGGGCTGATCGCCTGATCCTCCTGCTGGGCAGCCACCGCTGCGCCCCCGACACCCGCAACCCCTGGAGCAGCGAGGAACGGGAGGCCATGATCCGGGCCGCCCTTCCAGCAGCGTGGCAGCGGCGGCTGGAGGTGATCCCGATCCGTGACCACCTCTACTCCGACAATCTCTGGCTCGCGGAGGTGCAGCAGAAAGTGCTCACCGTCACGGCCGAGGACGAACGGGTGCTGCTCATCGGTCACCGGAAGGACCGCAGCACTTACTACCTCGATCTGTTTCCTCAGTGGGACTTCCAGGCTGTGCCCCTGAGGAGCGAGGTCCACGCCACAACCATTCGCCACGCCTACTTCTCCGACGCCGATGCATCGGAGTGGGCCGGCTGCGTCCCGGAGGCGGTGCGGGCCTTCCTCACGGACTACCGGGAAACGGGCCGCTACCGCTGGCTGCGCCAGGAAGCCGACTACATCGCCGGCTACCGCCAGCTGTGGTCGGTGGCGCCCTACCCGCCCACCTTCGTCACCACCGACGCGGTGGTGGTCCAGTCGGGCCACGTGCTGGTGGTGCGCCGCCGGGTGCGGCCCGGCCAGGGGCTGATCGCCCTGCCGGGGGGCTACCTCAATCAGCAGGAGCCAGTGGTCGAGGGAATGCTCCGGGAGCTCCGTGAGGAGACGGGACTGAAGGTGCCCCGGCCGGTGCTGGAGGGATCGATCGCCGATCGCCACGTCTTCGATGCTCCTGGACGCTCCCTGCGCGGCCGGGTGATCACCCACGCCTTCCTGATTCAGCTCAAGGGCGGAGCTCTGCCAGCCGTGCGCGGGGGCGATGACGCCGAGAAGGCCTTCTGGATGCCCCTGGCCGACATCTACGCCCACGAAGACAGCTTCTTCGAGGACCACGTCCAGATCATCCAGCACTTCATCTCGCGACTCTGAGCGGCGCCGCCGGCGCCGACAGCCGTCCACGACGGCCGTCCCATCAACGCCTGCGGCCCGGGGTGACCGGGCCAGGGCCACCCATCCACCCCGTGCGGAGCGCACACCATGGACTTCAATCTTCTGCTCGACACCGACAGCTACAAAGGCAGCCACTGGCTCCAGTACCCCCCCGATCTGACCGCCATGGGGGCCTACATGGAAAGCCGCGGCGGCGAGAACCCCGACACCCTGTTCTTCGGCCTGCAGATGCTGCTGCAGGACACCCTGGAGCGACCCGTCACCCGGGGCGATGTGGAGGGGCCGCCGACCTCTGGAGCGCCCACGGCCTGCCCTTCAATCACCGGGGCTGGCAGCGTCTGCTCAGCGTCCACGGCGGCCGCCTGCCCCTGCGGATCCGGGCCGTCCCCGAGGGCAGCCGCGTGCCCACCGGCAACGTGCTAATGACGGTGGAATCCACCGATCCGGCCCTGGCCTGGCTGGTCACCTGGGTGGAGACCCTGCTGCTGCGCCTCTGGTACCCCACCACTGTGGCCACCCGCAGCTGGCACTTCCGCGAGCTCCTGCGGGTGGCCCTGGAGCGCTCCGCCGACGACCCGGTCGCCGAACTGCCCTTCCGCCTGCACGATTTCGGCTCCCGCGGCGTCTCCAGCCACGCGAGCGCCGCCATCGGCGGCCTGGCCCACCTGGTGGCCTTCCGCGGCACCGACACCGTCGCGGCTCTGGTGGCGGGCCGGCGGCACTACGACGGCCCGATGGCCGGCTTCTCGATACCCGCCGCTGAACACTCCACGATCCTTGCCTGGGGGCAGGAGCACGAGCTGGAGGCCTACCGGACCATGCTCGACCGCTTCGCCCGGCCCGGTGCCGTGCTGGCGGTGGTCTCCGATGCCTACGACCTCTGGAATGCCGTCGACCATCTCTGGGGCGAGCAGCTGCGGGAGCAGGTGATCGCCTCTGGCGCCACCGTGGTGATCCGGCCCGATTCCGGCGATCCGGTGGCGATCGTGCCCGAGCTGCTGCGCCGTCTGGAAGCCCGTTTCGGCAGCCGGCTCAATGGCAAGGGCTACCGGGTGCTGGAGCACGTGCGGGTGATCCAGGGGGATGGCATCACCGCCACCAGCCTGCCGCTGGTGATCGAGGCGATCCTGGCGGCGGGCTTCAGCGTCGAGAACGTGGCCTTCGGGATGGGTGGCGGCCTCCTGCAGCAGGTGAACCGGGACAGCCAGCGCTTCGCCTACAAGGTGTCGTGGGTGGAGCGGGCCGGCCGGATCCGGCCGGTGCACAAGAGCCCGGTCACCGATCCCGCCAAGACCAGCAAGGCCGGCGTGCTCGACCTGATCCGCGACGAACGGGGGTATCGGACGGTGGTGCTGGAGCGAGCGGAGCCCCATCCGGCCAGCTGCCTGCAGACCGTGTTCGAAAACGGGGCACTGCGGCGGCGCTGCAGCCTCGAGGAGGTGCGCTCGCGGGCGATGCAAGGCTGAGGGCCCGCCAGCTGTCCCCCCGGCGCCATGCCCGGCCACCGGTTGCCGTCGCTGCTGATCCTGCTGGCCCTGTTGCCGGCCGGGCCCGCGGCAGCGGCGCCGGCCTTCCGTGCCACCGTGCTCTCGATCGGCGATGGCGACACCCTGCGGGTGCGCCGCGGCCAGGAGCGGATCACGATCCGCCTGGCCTGCATCGATGCCCCCGAAACGGCCCAGAGCCCCTGGGGCCAGCAGGCGCGCCAGGCCCTCCTGATGCGCCTGCCCGTGGGCCGGCCGGTGACGATCCAACCCCACAGCACCGACCGCTTCGGACGCACGGTGGCCGAGGTGATCCGTGACACCAACATCAACCTGGCCGTGGTGGAGGACGGCCTGGCCTTCGCCTACCGGCACTATCTCGCCGGCTGCGACGGGGCGGCCTACCTGGAGGCCGAGGAACGGGCCCGCCGCCAGGGGCTCGGTGTCTGGCGGGTGCCGGGTGGGATCACCCGGCCCTGGGACTTCCGGCGCGGCCGCCGCTCCGCCCGGATCCCCGATGGCACCACCCCCGACGGCCGCCGCCACCACTGCAGCCAGATCAGCTCCCATGCCAGGGCCCAGGAGCTGCTGCGCCAGGGCCACGGCTATCTGGATGGCGACGGCGACGGGGAGGCCTGCGAAAGCCTGCGCTCCTAGGGTTCAGGGGCCGCCGGATGGCTGGCCATGATCCCTCCCGAGGCCACGGACTGGCAGGCCCTGTCCGGGCCGGAATGCCTGCGCCGGCTTGGGGTCGACGCCGAGGGT
The DNA here is from genome assembly GCF_000316515.1 of Cyanobium gracile PCC 6307. Classification (NCBI taxonomy): domain Bacteria; kingdom Bacillati; phylum Cyanobacteriota; class Cyanophyceae; order Synechococcales; family Prochlorococcaceae; genus Cyanobium; species Cyanobium gracile. Next base: position 940,874 of record NC_019675.1, read on the forward strand.
CTGGGCGGGAGCGTCGCGGCCGAACGTCTGGCCACCACAGGCCCCAACCGGCTGCACCTGCCGCCGGGCCCGGGGCGCTGGCGGATCCTGCTGGATCAGTTCAGCAACGTGATGCTGCTCCTGCTCCTGGCGGTGGCGGCGGTGTCGGCCGCTCTGGCCGTGGTGGATCACGCCGTCCCCAAGGATGCGATCGCGATCCTGCTCATCGTGGGGCTCACCGCCCTGCTCGGCTACCTGCAGGAGAGCCGGGCGCTGCTGGCCCTGCGCAGCCTGCTGGACCTTGCCCAGCCCCTGGCGCGCGTCCGTCGCGACGGGAGCTGGCAGCGCCTTCCCGGAGACCAGCTGGTGCCGGGGGACCTGATCCGCCTCGAGAGCGGTGATCGGGTGCCCGCGGACGCACGGCTGCTGGAGGGCAACGACCTGGGGTTGCAGGAGTCGGCACTGACGGGCGAGGCCGACCTGGTCAGCAAGCGCCCCGAACCGCCCCTGGCAGCGGACACGCCGCTGGTGGAGCGCAGCAACTGCCTCTTCCTCGGCACCGCGGTGGGGCGGGGCCGGGCGCTGGCGGTGGTGACCGCCACCGGCATGACCACCGTGCTGGGAGGCATCGCCACGCTGGTCCACGCCGCCCGCCCGGAGCCGACGCCCCTTCAGAAACGGCTGGCGGACCTCTCCCGCCGGCTGGTGGCCTGGGCCCTTGGGCTCGTGGCGGCGGTGGTGCTGGGGGGCTGGCTGCTCGGCGGCTCCCCCCTGGCGCTGCTGGAGCTGGCCCTCTCCACCGCCGTCGCGATTGTGCCGGAGGGGCTGCCGGCGGTGATCACGGTGAGCCTGGCCATCGGCACCCAGCGGATGGTGCGTCGCGCCGCCCTGATCCGCCACCTGCCGGCGGTGGAGGCGCTGGGCTCCATCACCGTCATCTGCACCGACAAGACCGGCACCCTGACCCAGAACCGGCAGGTGGTGACCGAGCTCCGCTGCGGCACCCTGGCCCTGCACCCCGGCGAGGACGGCGAGGACCACGGGTGGGCCGACGGCAGCCACCATGGCTTCCGGGCCACCGAGCTGGCGCCGCCGCCCGGGGCCATGACCGGGCTCAGCTCCGGCAACCTCGACCTGCTGCTGCAGGCCGGCGTTCTCTGCAACGACGCCGAGCCACGGCAGCAGGGGGGATTGGGCGATCCCACCGAGGTGGCGCTGCTGGAGATCGCCGCCCGGGCGGGCCTGGAGGCCACCAGCCTGCGGGCGCGGCACGGCCGTGCCGCCGAGAGTCCCTTCCGTTCGGAACAGCGGATGATGGCGGTGTGGCTGGGCGACCCTGACGGCCGCCTCAGGGCACCCCTGGGGCCCCCAGCCTCGGGCCCGAGGGCCGCAGAGGGCACGCTGCTCCTGATCGCCAAGGGAGCCCCCGAAGTGATCCTGCCCTGCTGTGATCGCTGGCTGGATGGCGCCGGGGTGCGGCCTCTCAGCGAGGCCCAGCGGGACTGGTGGCTGGCCCAGGCCCGGGGGCTGGCCGCCTCGGGGCTGCGCCTGCTGGCCTTCGCCGCCGCCCCCCGGCATCAGGGCGCGGAGGCCGGACTGGAGGGCCTGGTGCTGCTCGGCCTGATGGCCCAGCGCGATCCGCCCCGGCCGGAGGTGCCCGCTGCCGTGGCCCGCTGCCGTGGGGCCGGCATCCGGCCGGTGATGGTCACCGGCGACCACCCCCTCACGGCCCGCTCGATCGGCGAGGCCATCGGCCTGGCGGAACCGGGCAGCCCGGTCGTTCAGGGTCCGGAGCTGGAGGGCCTCGACGCGGCGGCGCTCGAAGCGCTGGTGCGCCGGACCAGCCTCTTCGCCCGGGTGGTGCCGGAGCAGAAGCTCCGCATCGTGCAGGCGCTCCAGGCCACCGGCGCCGTGGTGGCCATGACCGGGGACGGGGTCAATGACGCTCCGGCCCTGCGCCAGGCCCACGTCGGGGTGGCCATGGGCATCAGCGGCTCGGACGTGAGCCGGGAGGCGGCCGACATGGTGCTGCTCGACGACAACTTCGCCTCGATCGTCAATGCCGTGGAGGAGGGCCGGCAGGTGTACGCGAACATCCGCCGCTTCGTGCGTTTCATCCTGGGCTGCAACCTGGGGGAACTGATCACCATCGGCTCGGCGCCACTGCTGGGGCTGGCCCTCACCCCCCTGCAGATCCTCTGGATCAACCTGGTGACCGACGGACTGCCGGCGCTGGCCCTCGCCATGGGCCCACCGGCGGAGGATCTGATGGGCCAGCCGCCGATCGAACCCGGCGAATCGATCTTCGCCCGGGGTCTGGGCAGCGCCATCCTGCGCATCGGGGTGGTGTTCGGTGCCCTGGTGGTGGCGCTGATGGTGGTGGCCGCCCGGCTGGGACGGCCCTGGCAGACCATGGCCTTCACCACCCTCTGCCTGGCCCAGCTGGGCCATGCCCTCTCCGCCGGCACCGACCGCCCCCTGTGGCGCACCCCGCTCCTGGCCAATCCCTGGCTGCTGGGGGCGGTGCTGGTCAGCGCCGCCCTGCAGCTGATGCTCCTCTACGTGGCGCCGCTGGCCCGTTTCTTCGGCGTCACCCCGCTGACGGCCATCGAGCTGGCAGCCTGCGGGGGCGTCAGCCTGGTGTTCATCGTCTACCTGGAGCTGGAGAAGCTGTGGAGCCGTCAGCGGCCTGCGCCATGCTGGACGCCCCACCGTCCCCGCCAGCATGAGCCTTGATCAGGCGCGCTCCTTCCTGGCCCGCATGCAGGACGACCAGGCCCTGCGCGCCGAGGTGCTGGCCGCCGCCACCGCCGACGACGTCGCCCAGATCGCCGCCGGCAGGGGCTTCGACTTCTCGGGCGATGAGTTGCTGCGCCTGTCGGGGAAGAAGGTCGGTCGGGTCACGGTGACCAAGCAGGACATCCCCGGGGAATACAACTGAGGGGGCCGGCAGGCGCCGGCGACTAGGCGACCGCCAGCCGGCGCCACTGGCTGCGGAACCTGGGCGGAACCGGATGGGGTTCGTAATCCCTCGGGTCACTGGGTCCGTGGCGGAGCACGGCATTGACCAGCAGGGCGGGGATCCGGCCCCGGTTGATGGCGCCGTGGGGCACCCCGGGTGGAATGCAGACCCAGGTGGCCTCGTCCTCCCGCAGGGGGATGCGGCGCAGCTGGCGGTTCTGCAGCACGACCAGGTCGATCGCCCCCCGCAGCACCAGCAGCTGATCGGTCTGGAAGCGGTGGCAGAACAGCTCGAAGGCGTCGCCCCTGGCGATCTCGGCGATCAGGGTTTCGTCGCTGGTGCGGGGCGCGGAGAATAGGGCGTCACCGTGGAGGGTGCGCTGGACGGGGACGAGCTCGACGGTTCGGGACAGGCCGGTTCGGGAGAAGCCAGCTCGGGACAGGGCCATGGTGGTCACGGCAATATCGTTAACTTTCGCGACCGTTTTCCTGGGGAGGCGTCGTATCAGCTACCGACAAGCGCAGGTGTCAGGATTCACTCGCGGTTGTCGGCCCGCCGCCAGCGGCGAAGCGCCGGTTCACCTCGTTCCAGTTCACCAGCGACCACCAGGCGGCGATGTAGTCCGGCCGGCGGTTCTGGTAGTCGAGGTAGTAGGCGTGCTCCCACACATCCAGACCCAGCAGGGGCACACCCCGCTCGATCCCCGGCAGATCCATCAGCGGGTTGTCCTGGTTGGCGGTGCTGGCGATCGCCAGGGACCCATCGGGTCGGCGGATCAGCCAGGTCCATCCCGAACCGAAGCGGTCGGCCGCCGCCCGGGCGAAGCGCTGCTGCAGGGCTTCGGGCGAGCCGAAGGCCGCGGTGATCGCGGCCCCCAGCTGCGGGGAAGGCGCACCGCCCTGGCCCGGGGGCGCCATCACCCGCCAGAAGAGGGAATGGTTGTAGTGGCCGCCGCCGTTGTTGCGCACGGCGGCCGGGTAGCGGGAGATCCGGCCCTGCAGGTCCTCCAGTGCCATCCCCTCCAGCTCGGGGTGGTCGGTGATCCGGGCGTTGAGGTTGGCCACATAGGCGCCGTGGTGGCGGTCGTGGTGGATCGTCATGGTGGTGGGCTCGATCGCCGGAGCCAGGGCATCGGCCGGGTAGGGCAGCGGCGGCAGCACAAAGGCGGCCAGCGCCGGCCCCGGGTCGGCTACGCACACCGCCAGGGCCACCAAGGCCACCAGGGCGGCCAGGCCGCAGGCCCGCAGAACCCGAAGTAACGGAAGCAGGACCATGGACCGGACAGGGCAGTGGCGTCGGTTCTAGCCGCTCCACCGGTCGGCGGCGGTCGGCGCCAGCGGCGGGCTGCGACCGCGTGGAGCTCAGGGGCTCAGGCGGAACGCCAGTCCAGCCAGGGCAGTCCGGGAAGGATCGCGGCGGTCGACCGGCGGTAGGCGTCGTATTCGGGATGGAGCAGGACGAGGCGGGCCTCCTCCCGGCGCGCCTTGAAGCCGAGCACGACGACCAGCCCCAGCATCAGGCCCAGATGCAGGAGGCTGCCCAGAGCCACCGTCACGCCCAGGGAGCAGAGGATCAGGGACTGGTAGAGCGGGTGGCGGCAGCGGCCGTAGGCCCCGGTGGTCACCAGGGGGGCGTCCGCCATGGGTTCGGGAAGGGGGCTGAGGCTGGCCCCCAGGTTCAGGGCCCCCTGGCCGGCCAGCACCAGTCCCAGGATGAACAGAGCCAGCCCCCCGAGGCGCACCGGCAGCGGCCAGGTCAGACCCAGGGAGGCGGGAGGTGGGGTGGCCGGCAGCAGGTGGGCAACAATCAGAGCTATCTGGGCGACCAGCCACCACTCGCCGCGGCGGTTGTCACGCAGACCCGCCCAGGAGAAGCCCCAGGCGGTGAGCCTTTCGGCCAGGGCATTCGGCATCGTGACCTCGCGGATCGGCATCCATCCCCATGTTGGGTCCGGAAGCGGCTCAGGGGCGCAGCAGATCGGCCACCAGGGGATCGAGGGCCGCCGGGTGGCGCAGCAATTGCTGGTGAGTCCAGACCGGCAGCATCCGCCGCGGCCCGATCGGCAGCACCGCCCGCCAGCCCGGCACCACCATCAGATCGAAGACCGTGGCGTAGCTGCGGCAGTCGATGCCCTGCAGCAGGGTGAGGTCGGCATTGAGTTCCCGCAGCAACGGGCTGCCCACCTTGAGGTCGGCGATGCCGGCCAGGGGCCGGCGGGGCCAGGGCTGGGCCGTCAGGGTCCCCAGCTGGGGGCTGCCGAGACTGATGAAGCGGCGGGTGCGGGCATGGCCTCCCAGCCGCTGGATCCAGGTGCGGGCGATGACGCCGCCCATGGAGAAGCCCAGGATGTCGAGCGGCTCCGCATTCCCGAAGGCCGCCTCGATCGCGGCGGCCAGGCGCTGGGCCGAGATCTCGATCGAAGCAACACCGAAGCGGAGCGGCAGGGCCGGCTTCAGCAGGGGATGGCGCCTGCCGGCCAGCCGCCGATCAAGTCGGTCAAAGACCCGGGGCGTGTCGAACAGGCCATGGACCAGGACCAGCGGCGGACACGGAGGAGTCTCAGGGCCGGCAGCCATGGCAGCGGAGAACTGGTCCTGACCATCCTGCGGCGCGCGCAGGAACACGTGTTGGAAAAGGTCTCCTGCAGGGAGGGGCGTTCAGCGGACCGGCTTCGGGTCTCGCGGCTCAACGTAAACTCGCTGGATCAGGGACCAGAGACTGGCTGGGATCCGCTGTTGAAATGGTTTTTGGGATGGGCGGGCGGTCAGGGGCCGGGCGCTGTTCGGGGGCTGGCCTGAAGAGGCAAAACGGAGGATCCGTGGCCGGTGGATTACTTGGTCAGGGGAGTGGAGGGAGCATCGACCGTGCGGAAGAAGCTGTCGCTCGTCCGGGAGGTTGTGGTCATGCCCGCCGAGGAATCGGCCTTCGACTCGGGGAAGGGGATCACCAGCATCGAAATCAGAAAGGCGGCACCGCTGATGGCTGCCACTGCCAGCTGGGCTACCGGGCTCACAGGATCCATGGCCGTCGTTTCACTGCTCATTAAGAGTACACCAAGTCATCGCTCACGGCCATGGTCGGCTGTGCAGTGCTGCTGCAGGCCTGCCTCGCTCGGGTTGAAAGGTCAAGAAAGCCATCGCCGACCGACGTTTCGGGGCGTGAGCGGCCCCTGGATCGACCCTTCTCCGTCGCGGCGAAGCCATCGGCTGGCCCGCCCGCTGGGCGCCGATAAACTGAAAAAGTGAGGAGAGCATCGGTGACTGGCCCAACGGGACCCACCCCCCAGGACCCGCCCCGGATGAGCCGTTACGAGGCGCTGGCGGAGCGCTGGCGGCTGCAGAGCCACAGGAGCGACGAGCTCCACGAGACCCTGCGCACCCACTCTTACCTGCTGCTCACCGAGCTGGCGACTGAGCTGGGCGTGGAGGCGAAGACCTGGAAGGAGCAGAGGAACCCCTTCCATCGTCGCTACGTCGAGTACCGGCTCTCTCCGTTTGCCGGATCGGAAGGGGAGACCCGGATCGACCGTTACACCGCCAAGGGCGAGCTGGAATTCGCCATCGTCCTCACCTTCGATCACGGGGAGGACCGGTTCCCCAAGACCCGCTTCCTCGTGCCCTTGGCCACCCGCATGTACCGGCAGCACCCCCAGTTCTGCCTGTGGGACCCGGTCGCGGCCGCACCCCTGGAGGGCTTTCTCTGGGTGGCCACCCGCCCTGCCGTGATTCAGGACATCCTCACCGTGCTGGATCAGGAGCTGGCCATCGACCCGTTCGAAGGACCGCCGACCCCACCGCGGCTTGGTTGTCTCTGAGTGTTCCTGGCACACCGGACCCTTCAGGCCAGCACCGGAAAGCAGCCCCTGAGGCCACTGACGAGCATCTGGACGGCGATGGCGCTCAGCAGCAGACCCATCAGGCGGCTAATCACCTTCTCCTGGAGTTCCCCCAGGGCCTGACGCAGGGGCATCGACGCGATCAGCAACAGATAGATCACGATCGCCAGCAGGCCGATCACACCGCTGAGGGCGAGCCTGCCCTGCCAGGCGGCGGGGGCATCGGCCACCACCAGGGAGATGGCACCGGGGCCCGCCAGCAGCGGCAGGCCGATCGGCACCACGCCTGCACTCTCCTCGGTGCCATCCAGGGAACCGTGGCTCACCTCCCGTCCATCGATCAGGCGCAGGCCGATCGGCAGCAGAATCAGCCCCCCGGCCACCCGGAAGGCCTCGAGGGTGATGCCGAACAGGTCGAGCAGGCCCTGGCCCCACCAGCAGGCGGCGATCAGGGCACACAGAAAGGTGAGCACCGCCAGACGGCTGATCCGGCGGATCCGCACGGGGTTGCCCCCACCGGCCTCCACCACCACCGGCAGCAGACCGATCGGCGAGCTGATCGCCAGCAGACCGACGGCCGTGTTGATCAGGGACATGGGGGCCCCGGGGACACCGGCAGAGCGACGACCATCATCGGAGCCATGGGCCCGCCCATCGGAGCCCCGGGCCCGGCCCCACCCCCGGCGCACCAGTCACATCCGGTCATCACCCCGGGGAACCCTCCCCATTGCACCCCTGGCATCTGGCGATTGACTGGGTTCCCTTCGCCCTCGACCCATGGTCCCCGCATCGGCCCGGCTCCGGATCCGGGCGGCACTGATCACGCCGGTCCTGCTGAGCCTGCTGCTTCCCGCCCAGGCTTCGGCCGCCACCTACCAGGCCCTTTGCGGCAACAACCCCTGCACCATCAACCTCGACGCCAACGGCATCGGTGACAGGAAGAGCTTCATCCCCATCGGCAGAGTCGCCCGCTGGTTCGCGGGCGGAGCGGAGACCTACGACACCACCAACGGCACCGTGGGGGCCGTTGGTGGCGGCACCGCCGGAGCCATCGCCGGTGGCCTCCTGCTCGGCCCGATCGGCCTGGTGGGGGGCATGGTGGGCGGGGCCGTCGCCGGATCCAAGGCCGGCAGGACGGCGGACCTGTACTTCACAGTGGTGGGCTACGACAGCGCCGGCGACAAGACCACCCTCAACTTCCGCTTCGTGAATCCCAGGCCCGCCAACCAGATGAAGCAGGAACTGCCGGTGTTGACCGGTCTGGCGATGGGGGAAACGCGCTCCCTGGCGGAACTGCAGCGCCGGGTCGATCCCCTGCCGCAGCGGCTCGGCAACGGCAGCGGGCCCCAGTCGATTCCCTCCCAGTCCTACGGGGCTCCCTCCCGTTACCGCTGAGCCTCGACAGCCAGCTGATCCAGGGCCTGCTGCATGGTGGCGGTCACCCGCTGGTAGCAGGCCTGCACATAGGCCCGGTCCCGGCTGGCGGCGTGGCCGCTGCGCTCCAGGCGGATCGGCGGGCACACCCGCGTGTGGATCGGCACCGGCAGGGGCAGGTTGAGCAGCGGTCCCAGGGCCAGGCCCCAGGGGAGGCCCAGGTAGAGGGGCATCACCTCGGGATCGATGCCGAACAGCCAGGGCATCCCCCGCTCGTGCAGCGCCCGGAACTGGGGATAGAGGTCTTCGAGCACCACCAGGGTGTCGTGGGCCCCCCAGGAGATCACCGGGACAATCGGCAGGTCGTGCCAGATCGCCAGGCGCAGGAAGCCGGTGCGGCCGGCGAAGTGGATGCGGCCCCGGTCCCGGTGGGGACGGAAGGTGTCCTGCCCGCCGCCGGGGTACACCAGCAGACTGTTTCCCTCCTCCAGGGCCGCCAGGGCCAGGCGGGGGTGATAGGGGATGGCGCCGGTGCGGGCGGCCAGATCCGCCAGCGGCGGGTAGCCCAGCCAGACCTTCGGATGCGCCAGCCCCAGCACCGGGCGCTCCAGACCGAAGCGGCGGAACCAGTCGTACATGACCATGTGCATGTCGGGCGCCGCCAGCCCGCCGTTGTGGCTGCCCACGAACAGCACCGGATCGGCGTCGGGGATGTGCTCCCAGCCATCGGAGACGACGCGGAAATAATGGTCGTAGAACCAGCCCCAGAACGGCATCAGCTGACGGATCAGCGCCGGGTCCCGGCGGTGCCAGCGGTGCAGCGCGGCCTGGCGGCAGACGGTCATGGGGGACAGGGGAGTGCGCTGGAGTCTGGCCACCGGACGGGTGCCACCGCAGCGGCGGCTGCTTTTTCTAGGCTCACGGGGTGTCTGGAGCCCCAGCCATCCCCCTGTTGCCGCCCGCCCCCATGGCCGAGCTCACCCTGCTGTTCGATGGCGGCTGCCCCCTGTGCCTGCGGGAGGTGAACACCCTGCGCCGCCGCGACCGGGGGTTGGGCCGGCTGGCCTTCGTGGACGTCAATGACCCCGCCTACGACCCGGCCCGCCACGGTGGCATCACGTACGCCGACGCCATGGGCCGCATGCACGCCCTGCGCGCCGACGGCGCCGTGATCCGGGATGTGGAGGTGTTCCGCCAGGCCTACGCCCTGGTGAACCTGGGCTGGCTCTATGCCCCCACCGGCTGGCCCCTGCTGCGGCCCCTGGTGGATGCCCTCTACGGGCTCTGGGCGCGCTGGCGCCTGGCCATCACCGGCCGGCCGTCCCTGGAGGTTCTCTGCCGCGACCGATGCGCGATCCCTTCTTCTGCTGCCGTGGAACCGCAGACTCCGGACCAGCACCTCCAGCCCGTCACCAGGAGCGGCCGATAAAAAATCCGGCGGAGCCCTTGAACGTGCCCCACCGGATCGGGATTCCAGGAGGAATTGACCTTAGGAACACCATCCCATCCGCGCTGACAGCCGGACACCTGGCCGGGTAGCTGCCACGACCGATCGGTCAGGCGGATCGGGCTGGCAGGATCCAGAAGGTTCTCTCAGGGATTGCAGCGCGGGCAATCTCCCGGATCGGCCGTGAGCTGACCATCCTGGCGGGGCCGCTCCTCCTGATGGGCGCAGGCGACGCAGCCCCACACCTCGGCCAGCAGGCGCTCGGTGGGGTGGCCGCACCAGCGGCAGGGCAGGCCGACCCGCACGTCGCAACGGCCCCAGCCCGGCGCACCGCAGGCCGGACAGGGGCGGGCGATCCGGCGGACCAACCGGAATGCCAGCGAGCGGATCGCCCCCCGTCGGGTCGGGTTGCAGTGGGCCCGCATGTCGGTCTCCAGCCAGACCGACCCATCGGCCGAGGCCCGGCCACAGCGGTCCAGGGCCTCGGCCAGCGCCGCAGGGGTCCGCAGCCCTTTGATCAGGGGCTGGCCGGCGCCGTCCCTGCCGTGGGGGCGGGCGATCAGGGCATGGGAGGGAAAGCCCACCCGATCGAGCCAGTCCTGGATGTCGTCCTGTGGTGACACCCGCCGGCCGTCGAAGTTGGTACGAGGCGCCACAAGGCTCTCGGCGATCACCAGACCCTCGCGGCGGTCCACGAAGGTGAGCCACTCGGTGCCCACCGTCAGCCAGGGGAGGGAGGGGTGGGACCCGAAGCTGCCCTCACTGGCCAGCCCGAGATCCAGACCCGTGGCGTCCATGCCGGCCTCCGCCTTGAGCCGGCAGGTTTCAAGGGCATCGGCGGGACGGGGCCGCTCGCCGCTGAAGGTGCCGAGCAGGTCCGTGTCGAAGCCGGCGGCCAGAACGAGGCGGAGGTCGAGGCCTTGGCGGAAGGGCCTGGCCAGCAGACGTTCCTTGCCATGGCGGGTGGCCAGGCTGACCGGACGGCCAGCAAAAGCCGCCGGAAGACGACAGGCGAAGGGGGGCAATCCGATCACCGGGACTTATCGGCTGGATTGGTAATCCTGCGTTGAGGTAGCACCCAGCAGCCGAATCCAGTCATTAATGTTCCCGGACTCCAACACCAGGTCCTGCCCGGTGGTTGGGCGCCACACAACGATCACACCCCTCAAGCCCAATCATCCGCCGCTCGCCATGCAGCCCGCCGGAGCCCCCCGCCATGCCATTCGCCGTGACATGACCCTCGCCATGCCCGCCCGACCGCTGCAGCTCACCCTCCGCGCCGATGATCACGTGCCAGCCGACATCAGCTGGCGCATCGATGACGGCTACATCCGCGCCAACACCTGGAACGAGGAGGGCGAGTCCATCACCCTCGGCATCTGGGGACCGGGCGAGCTGATCACGCCCACCGGCTGTGATGTGACGCCCTACGAGCTGATCTCCCTCACCCGGGTGGTGGTGGTCGAATACGAGCCCAGTGAGCGCGAGACCCTGGACTTCATGCGGGATCTGTTCACCCAGACCACCCAGTTGCTGCAGATCCATCGCGTCCGACCCGCCGATTCCCGGCTGCTGCGGTTGCTGCACTGGATCGGCACCCGCTTCGGTCGGGTCAGCAGCAGCGGCACCACCCTGTCCCTGGAGGACATGAATCTGACCCACCGCCAGCTGGCTGATATCGCCGGCATGACCCGGGTCACCGTGACCAAATCCCTGACCCGGTTCCGCAGCAAGGGTCAGGTCGTCAAGGTCAGCGAGGCCGATCTGCTCGTGCCCCGCGACGCCAGCCAGGAGTGCGCCGACGACAACACCGCCACCCTTCCCGTGACCTCGCTTCGGTTTCCGAAGACGCTTCGCCATGAACCACCCGCCCACCGGAACGCCGGTTTCGACACCCCATGACGCCATCCCCTGGCATCAGCAGCTCCGCCGCAGCCAGATCGTCCAGTCGCTGGAGGCTGTCCAGGACCTGATCGCCATTTCCCTCTGCCTGGGCCTGTTCGGCGTGATGGTGCTGCAGCTGAAGCGAACCTTCTCGACCCTGTTCTCCACCTCGGAGTTCCACGAGGTCACGGCCGACATCCTGTTCATCCTGATCCTGGTCGAACTGTTCCGCCTGCTGATCATCTACCTGCAGGAACAACGGGTGTCAATTGGCGTGGCGGTGGAGATCGCCATCGTCTCGGTGTTGCGGGAAGTGATCGTCCGCGGTGTATTGGAAACGGACTGGCAACAGATTCTGGCGGTCTGCCTGTTTCTGATGACCATGGCCCTGCTGATGGTGGTGAGGGTCTGGCTGCCACCGACGTTTGCCGGCGTCGACCCGGAAGCCCAGGTGTCGGCAAGGATGCGGCAGCACCAGGAGTAGGGCGTTCATCAAGGATCACCAGGCACGGGTAGTCCGGAATACCCATCTGAGATGTCGCGCTTGCCATCGCCAGGCCCGTGCCCTATATCTGCCGCCCCAGCAGGCAAATCCGCATCCGATAAGACAGGTTTATCCAGAAGATTTGTAAGCCTGCTTGGAATGGGCACCCACTAATCCAAGCCAGCCACTAACGTTGCCGGACTCCAGATTCCGGTGCCAAGAACCACCCTTCACCGCTTCGATCTGGGTTCATTCTGTCCACCTTCATCGTGCCTCCAGGAGACAATTTTCCTCCGCCCAATCAACCCCAGGGATCTGTTCCTTGAGCAGTCCCTTTCTTCTTCACTGGCCATCCCATTTCTCCCCCTCGCTCCTACCCGGACGCCATGACCAGTCGCCGTCGCTTCATCACTCTCTTCGGGGGCGCCTTCGGCACCTCCCTGCTGCTCGCGGGATGTCTCGGCAATCCCCCTGACCGCAGCGGCTCCACTGGCACCGCCCCCAAGCCTGATGTCGCCGCGGCCGCCAAGCTGGAAACCACCACGATCAAGCTGGGCTACATCCCCATCCTCGAAGCCGCTCCTCTAGTGGTGGGTGTGGAGAAGGGCTTCTTCGCCAAGCACGGCCTCAAGGTGGAACTGGCCAAGCAGGCCAGCTGGCCCGCCGCCCGCGACAACGTGGTGCTGGGCTCCGCCGGAGGCGGCATCGACGGTGGCCAGTGGCAGCTGCCCATGCCCCATCTGATCACCGAAGGCATCATCACCGACGGCAAGAAGGTGCCCATGGCGGTGCTCGCCCAGCTGATCAGCCAGGCCAACGGTTTCGCGGTGTCCAACAGCCTCAAGGACGACAACCTGGGCCTGGATCTGAGCCCGAGTGTGGATGTCTTCAAGCGCTTCCCCGAAAAGGAGGGGCGCAAGTTCCGCGCCGCCTACACCTTCCCCAACGCCAACCAGGACCTCTGGATCCGCTATTGGCTGGCGGCCGGCGGCGTCGATCCCGACAAGGACATCGAACTGCTGACCGTGCCCTCCACCGAAACCCTCCAAGGGATGCGCAACGGCACCATGGAGGCGTTCAGCACGGGGGATCCCTGGCCGTTCAGGATCGTCAAGGATGACATCGGCTACCTGGCCGCCCTGACAGCCCAGATGTGGCCCGCCCACCCCGAGGAATTCCTGGCGGTGCGTGCCGACTGGGTCGAGAAGAACCCCAAGGCGGCGGTGGCCCTGGTGAAGGGACTGATCGAGGCCCAGCAATGGGCCGACAAGCCCGAGAACCGCAGCGAAGTGGCCAAGCTGATCAGCTCCCGTGCCTACTTCAACACCCCGGTGGAGGTGCTCGAACCCGCCCTCAAGGGCCAGTACCTGCTGGGGGCCGACCGGAAACCTGTGAACGATCCCAAGCTGGGGCCGATCTACTGGATGAGCGATCGGGGGGTGATCTCCTATCCCTACAAGAGTCTGAGCCTGTGGTTCCTGGTGGAATCCCTGCGCTGGAACATGCACCCCGGCAAGCTCACCACGATCGAGCAGGCCAAGGCCCTGGTCGACAAGGTGAATCGGGAAGACATCTGGCGCCAGGCGGCCACCGAACTGGGGCTGCCTGCCAAGGACATCCCCACCGGTTCCTCCCGCGGCAAGGAGACCTTCTTCGACGGTGTCGTCTTCGACCCCGAAAACCCCCAGGCCTACCTCGACAGTCTGAAGATTAAGCGCTGATCTTCACCCCCAACGGATTCCATCCCTTCCTTCCAGGACACCTTTTCTTCCATGACGCTCACCACACCCAACACCCCCAGCTCAGGTCCCCTGCTCTGGTGGAAGCGCAACCGCAAGCTGATCCTGCCGCCGGTGTTCGGCATCCTCGGCTTCCTGCTGGTCTGGCAACTCAGTGCCAGCCTCGGTCTCACCCGACTTCCCGGCCCCCTGAGCCTGTTCACCGAAGTGCGCACCCGCGACTTGCTTCTGTATCCCTTCTATGACCGGGGTGGCCTCGACAAGGGGCTCTTCTGGCAGACGATGGCCAGCCTGGGCCGGGTCGCCCAAGGGTATTTCCTCGCCGCCGTGGTGGGCATCGGCGCCGGCATCGCCGTGGGCCTCAACAAGACCCTCAACCGCGCCTTCGATCCCCTGTTCCAGTTCCTGCGCATGGTGGCGCCGCTCGCGTGGGTGCCGATCGCCCTGGTGATCTTCCAGAAGAACCAGCCGGCCGCCATCTTCGTGATCTTCATCACCGCCGTCTGGCCGATCCTGATCAACACCGCCGAGGGCGTGCGTCAGATCCCCCAGGACTATCACAACGTGGCCCTGGTCCTGCAGATGTCGAAGAAGACCTTCTTCACCAAGGTGCTGATTCCTTCCGCCCTCCCCTACATCTTCACCGGTCTGCGCATCTCCATCGGCCTGGCCTGGCTGGCGATCATCGCCGCCGAGATCGTCATGAGCGGCATCGTCGGCATCGGCTTCTTCATCTGGGATGCCTACCAGCAGAACTACGTCAGCGACATCCTTCTTGCCGTGCTCTGGATCGGTGGCATCGGCCTGCTGCTGGATCGGCTGATGGCCTGGCTCCAGTCCCGCATCTCCCCCGGTCAGTGAGCCAGCAGCCATGAACCTGCCTACCGCCCTGAGGCCCTTTGGATGGCTTGAAGCCTGGATGAGCGAGAAGAAGAATGTGATCCGCTTCCTGCTGGGCCGCCTCCTGCTCATGACCGCCATGGTCCTGGCCTTCACCCAACTCCACCTTTCGCAACCGTGATCCGCCATGACAGCACTCGTTGATGTTCAGAACCTCGAAAAGAACTTTCCCCTCAGCGGCGGCGGCAACTACCTGGCCCTCAAGGGGATTGATCTGGAGATCCGCAAGGGGGAGTTCATCTCCCTGATCGGCCACTCCGGCTGCGGCAAGTCCACCCTGCTCAACATGATCGCCGGGCTGGATCTGCCCACCGGCGGCACCGTGCTTCTCGAGGGGGAGACGGTGAAGCGTCCGGGACCCGACAAGATGGTTGTGTTCCAGAACTACTCCCTGCTGCCTTGGCTCACCGTTCGCCAGAACATCGCCCTGGCGATCGAGGAGGTGATGCCCGACCTGGGCAAGCCGGAGCAGGACGCCCTGATCGACGAGCACATGGAGATGGTGGGACTGACCCAGGCCGCCACCAAGCTCCCCGGCCAGCTCTCCGGGGGCATGCGCCAGCGGGTGTCGATCGCCCGGGCCCTGGCGATCAAGCCCAAGCTGCTGCTGCTGGATGAACCCTTCGGCGCCCTCGATGCGCTGACGCGGGGGAATCTGCAGGAGAAGCTGATGCAGATCTGCAACGAACACGAGCTCACCGCGGTGATGGTCACCCACGACGTGGACGAAGCGGTGCTTCTCTCCGACCGGATCGTGATGCTGACCAACGGGCCCGGCTCGAAGATCGGCGGCATCCTCGAGGTGGACATCCCCCGGCCCCGCCAGCGGCTCACGGTTGTGCACCACCCCAGCTACTACAGCCTGCGCTCGGAGATCATCTACTTCCTCAACCGCCAGAAGCGGGTGAAGCAGTGGCAGGCCCGGCCCCACAAGGTGCTGGCCCGCCATGGCCTGGAGAAGGTGAATCTCGACCTGGGCTTCATCCCCCTGGCGGCCTGTGCGCCACTGGCGATGGCCGAGGCCAAGGGCTTCTTCGCCAAACACGGTCTCGACGACGTGCACCTGGTGCGGGAGACCAGCTGGCGGGGGGTGGTCGACGGTCTGGTCGACAATACCCTCGACGCGGCGATGATGCCCTCGGGCATGCCCACCTGGATGACGGCCGGCGGCCACGGCGATGATCCGCTGCCGATCGTGACCTCCCTCACCATCAGCCGCAACGGCAACGAGGTGACCCTCGCCAAGCGACTGGCGGAACAGGGCGTCAGCACGGTGGAGGACTACCGGGCCTGGCTGGGCAGCCACGAACGGGAGCCCCATCGGATCGGCATCGTCCACCCTGCCTCGATGCACAACCTGCTGCTGCGCTACTGGCTGGCGGCCAACGGCATCGACCCCGACAAGGACGTGCACCTGCAGACCCTGCCGCCGGCCCAGATGCTCGCCGACCTCAAGGACGGCTCCATCGACGGCTACTGCATCGGCGAACCCTGGAACTTCCGGGCCGCCAGCAGCGGTCATGGGGTGCCGATCGTGGGGGATCTGGAGATCTGGTCGGGCCATCCCGGCAAGGTGCTCGGCGTCCGCGAGGACTGGGCCCTGGCCTATCCCAACACCCACATCGCCCTCACCAAGGCCCTGCTGGAGGCCTGCCGCTACTGCGCCGATCCCGCCCACTGGCCGGAGATGAGCGACCTGCTCAGCGACCGCCGCTACCTGGGGATCAAGGCGGACCTGATCCGCTTCAGCGGCCAGCCCGGCGAAAGCGACCCCTTCGCCCCCCACGGTGAGCCCCACCACCTGTTCTTCGGCGCGGGCCTCAACCGTCCCAGCCGCACCGAGCACCTCTGGATCCTCACCCAGCTGGCCCGCTGGGCCGAGATCCCGTTTCCGCGCAACTACGTGGAGATCCTGGAGCGGATCTGCGCCGTCGGCGTCTTCAGCACGGCGGCCCGCGAGCTGGGCATGGACGACGTCAGCTACCAGCGCCAAGGCATCGAACTGTTCGACGGCCGCGCCTTCAACCCCGAGGACCCGATCGGTTACCTCAACGACGTGTCCCTGCACCGTGACTTCAGCATCGCCGAAATCCCCATCGGCCAGCCCCGTGCCATCAGCGTCTGAGTCCCCATCCGTACCCCCTCCCCCCATGATCACCACCGCCACCCAACCCCTGCTGCGGTTCGACGCGCTGGGCAAGGTCTATCCCACCCCCACCGGCCCCTATCCGGTGCTGGAGAACGTCAACCTGCAGGTCGAGCAGGGTGAGTTCATCTGTGTCATCGGCCATTCCGGCTGCGGCAAATCCACCCTGCTGAACATGGTGTCGGGCTTTTCGACACCCACTGCCGGCCAGGTGCTGCTCAACGGCCGGCCGATCGAAAAGCCCGGCCCCGATCGGATGGTGGTCTTCCAGGGTTACGCCCTGCTGCCCTGGATGACGGCCTACGAGAACGTCTACCTGGCCATCGACGAGGTGAAACCGGACCTCTCCAGCCGCGAGAAGCGGGAGATCGCCGTGGAGCACCTGGCGATGGTGGGCCTCGAGAAGGCCATGGAGAAGCGCATTCCCCAGCTCTCCGGTGGCATGAAGCAGCGGGTGGCCATCGCCCGGGCCCTGGCCATCCGCCCCGAGGTGCTGATCCTCGATGAACCCTTCGGGGCCCTTGATGCGATCACCAAGGAGGAGCTGCAGGAGGAGCTGCTGCAGATCTGGAACACCCAGAAATGCACCGTGCTGATGATCACCCACGACATCGACGAGGCCCTCTTCCTGGCCGATCGGCTGGTGATGATGACCAACGGTCCGGCCGCCTCGATCGGCGAGGTGATGCCCATCGACTTCCCCCGGCCGCGCAACCGGGAGGACATCATGGAGGATCCGAAGTACTACGAGCTGCGCAACACCGCCCTCGACTTCCTCTACAACCGCTTCGCCCACGACGACGTGGAATGAGGCCCGACGGGCAGGCCGGGGCTGTTTGTTTCTGCCAGGATGCGGCCCCAACAGCGGAGTTGCTCTCTTGAAGCGGACATCTGCGTCCCTGGCTGGGCTAGGCCTGGCCCTGGTCGCGGCCCTGACCGCTGCTGCGCCGGCCCGGGCCCTCGAGACGATCGAGCTGAAACTGCCCCTGGTCGAGACCACGTTCTCGATCCGGCTGGCGGAACTGAGCGATCCCAGGGCCCTGTTGGCGGGCAACAGCGACCTGGCCGAGCTTGACCAGGCCACCCGGGGCGCCATCGGCCGCTCCCTGGTGGATCTGTTCAACGCCCCCCTGCCCCTGCAGGTCCTGGATGTGGCCCGCCAGGTGGTCCCCTCCCCCCTGGCCCAGCAGGCCCTGCTGCTGCTCTCCTCCCTCGGGGGGGTCGACGGTCTGCCGGCCGACATTTCCAGCGACACGGTGCTGAAGGTCCTGGACCGGGCCGCCGGCCGCGGGCCCCTGACGATGCTGGGGGTGCTCCAGGCCGTGCCGGGCCGGACCGCCAGCGTGGATGTGGGCAAGGGCCTGTTCCTGCTGCAGCGGATGAACGCCCAGCTGCTGTCAGCCAACCGTCTGCTGGAGGGGGAGCCGCCAGAGACGCCGGCCCCCTCCCTGCGGGATCCGGGCCCCCTGCCGGTGCAGCGCGACACCCTGACCCTGCCGGTGGCCTACCGACCCCAGCCCCTGGAGGTGGTGGTCATCCGCCCGACCCAGCAGCCCTCCGGCCGGTTGGTGGCCATCTCCCATGGCCTCTGGGACGGGCCCGAGAGCTTCGAAGGCTGGGCACGGCATCTGGCCAGCCACGGCTACACGGTGCTGCTGCCACGCCACCCCGGCAGTGACCGGACCCAGCAGCAGGCCATGCTCTCCGGCAAGGTGCCGCCGCCCGGTGCGGCGGAGCTGCGCCTGCGCCCCCTCGACATCTCCGCCCTGATCGATGCGGCGGCCGCCGGGACGCTGGGGCTTCCAAGCGGGCTGAACACCGCTTCGGTGGTGGTGCTGGGCCAGTCCTGGGGCGCCACCACGGCCCTGCAGCTGGCGGGCGCCCGACCCACCGCCCAGCAGCTGCAGAAACGCTGCAACGATCTGCAGGATCCGCAGCGCAACCTGAGCTGGGTGCTGCAGTGCAGCTTCCTGGGGGGGACCGACAAGGCGGCCCTCACCGACCCGCGGGTGAAGGCGGCCGTGGCGGTGAGTCCGCCGATGTCGCTCCTGTTCGAAACCGGAGCCACCCCTGTCTTCGCAGGCCGGGTGCTGGTGGTGAGCGGCAGCCGCGACTGGGTGGTGCCCCCTGGTCCCGAAGCCATCGCTCCGATGGCCCGGGTCGCACGCCTGGGGAAGGCCGGCCACCGGCTCGTTCTGGCGGGTGGCGGCGATCACTTCAACATGGGCTCCCCCTATGACCAGGGCGGCGGACCCCTGCGGGGACTGCTCCTGGCCTGGGTGAACGGAGCCTTCGCCGCCGGTCCGGCCGTCGCCCCCGGGCCGGGCGCCTCGGCCCTGCTGCCCCCGGGTGGCTGGGGGGATGGGAGCCTCTCCCTGATCGAAGTGACGGACCGGCTGACGAGTTGGAACCCCTGAGGCGCCGGCGCCCGCCGTCTGACCCACACTTGATTCGGCGCCCCTGGATCCGGCCACCCGATCAATGCTCCCCCTGTCTTCCCTCCCGTCAACAACCCGCGTCTGGGGCGGCGCCGGGCTGGCCATGCTTCTGATCCTGGCCGGGCCGGCGGCCAGGGCGGCCGAGCAGGTGGTCTTCGTCAGTGGGGCGTTTCGCCGCTCGATCCCCGTCGCCGACCTGGAACGGCTGGCCCGGACCGGTGAGGCCGTGGGCCTGCTGGGGGATGCCCTGCGGCTGGGCGGCAAGGACCCCGCCGAGGTCGGCAAGCTGCTGAACCACCGGGTGACGCTGCCGCTGGTGCAGACCACCCGGCTGTTGAGCACCCGCTTCGGCGAGAACGCCCTGGAACGGCTCTCCGGCATCCTCTATCCCCTCAAGGCGCCGCCGGTGGGCATGGTGGCCCTGCGTTCGGCCACGATCCTGGGGATCGAGGCCGGCTCGGGAACGCTGTCGGCGGTGGGATTCCTGCGGGCCTACCCCAACGAGGAGGTGGCCATCAACCTGCCGGCCCTGCAGTCGGCCCTGGCGGGGTTGAGCGGCATGGGCCACGTGGTGAAGGAGTTTCTCGAATCCGACCTCGGCTCCAACCTGGAGCGGGTGCAGGAGCCCGGTTCGCCGGCCCCCCCCTGACGCCGGCCTTCCGGGCCCGGTGGCCGGAACTCAGGCCGCCAGCGCCATCAGGTCCAGCAGGGCCTCGGACTCCGGCACGGCCAGCCGCTTGAGGATCGCCACCAAGGCCACCAGCTGGGGGCCCTCAAGGTGGAACAGCCCCGGCTCGGCGCTGGCCTGCCAGCCGCGGGCCTCGAGCACCGCGTGGATGGCGGCGCGGATGGCCAGGGCCTGGGACTCACCGGCGACGGGCAGCACCTGGATCGTTTCCTGGGCCCCCCCGGGGCCGGCGGGGCTGTCCCTGATCTCCAGGCGGAACCAGCGCAGACCATCCGGCATCGACTGGGCCGTGAGGTGCAGCTTGCAGCGGCAGGCGCTGAGGCCACGGTCGACCGCCCGGCCCAGCTGCAGGGCCAGATCGCCGTCCGCCTGGCCATCGAGGCCGAGCTCGGCATGGAAGGCGGCCTCGCGATCCTGCTGCTGGGCCTCGGTGGCTTCCCGCCGTCCTCGGTCCGCCTCCGCCCGGAGGTGCTCCTGCCAGGCGTGGGCCACGAACACCGGCAGCAGGCTGAGGTCGTTGGCCTGGAAGGCCCGCGAGAGGTTCTCCGGGAGGGTCGCCGCGCTGCCGTCCTCCGCCCTCAGGAGCAGCCAGTCCTGGAGGGCCGTTGCTGACTCAGCCATAGTTCCAACCATTTATTCAATTTTCATTCACCCTAGCCTCATTTTCTCCCTCCGTCTCCTCAAGCAGCCACAGGGCGAGGCCGCCGCCACGGCCGCGGGCGGCCAGCCAGAGCGGGCGCTCGGCGGCGATCAGGGCGAAGAAGGGTCGGCGCAGCGGATCGGGCTGGGGCAGGGCCCGCTCGATCAGCACCCGCTCGCCCAGCAGCAGCAGCAGGCGCTCGAAGCTGAACACCAGCAGCGGGCGACGGCCCTCCAGTCGGCCCGCGCCCTCAAAGCGAAGCTCCAGGGCACCGATTCGCACGCTGTTGGCCAGCCGCAGATCCCCACCCTCCGGACCCGTCCCGTCGGCGGACAGCCGCAGCCGGGCCGCCAGCCCCCGCAGCAGGGCGGCGGCCGCCGAGGCAGGCTGCCGGCTCCCCTTGTTCCAGATCCGCTCGAGCCGCCAGCAGCCGAGCAGATCCGCGGTGGTCAGGCCACTGCCATCGCGACGGCAGCGCCGTTCGCGGTCGAGCAGCCACGGGGCATCGGGGATCACGGCAGCGCCTCTGGAAGCAGCTCTCGACGCTAGGGACCGCTGGGCGACCGGGCCGGGTACCCGGGGCCCGCCCCGCTTCGCAATCACCAGCTGCTATTGAGAATCGCTTGCAAAAGTGACGGTGGGTCCTCTAGCTTGAGAGCCGTTCGCAATAAGGCCTCTCCCTTCGCCCGATGCGTTACCGCTTCCTCCCCGACGATCCCGCCAGTGCCGTGCGCATGCCCGCCGGCCAGACGGTCCTGCTCGATCCCACCCCCCGTCCCGGCGGCTCCTGCCTCGAGGTCCTCGACGGCATCGCCCGCGTTTACTGCCCCTGTGAGGAGACCGAGGGCATGACCCTGGCCTTCCTCCAATCCGGCGACCAGCTCCGCACCGACCGCCTCTGCAGCGATGGCGTCTGCGTCGAGGCCCTCACCCCTCTCTGCTTCCGCAGCGATGCCGAGCCCACGGGCGGCCATGGCTTCGATCCGGTCAACGAGTGGACCCTGCAGCTGCTGCGCATCCGCCACCTCGGCAGCGCCGAGCAGCGGCTCCATGCCCTGCTCTCCCTGCTGGTGCGCCGGCTGGGGCGCCGCTGCGGCCCCTGGTGCGATCTCCCCTTCCGCCTCACCCATGAGCGCATCGGCGAGCTGATCGGCACCACCCGCGTCACCACCACCCGGCTGATCTCCCGCATCCGCGCCGCCGACCTGCTCGAGGCCCCCAGCGGCGAGACCGGCCTGCGCCTGGCACCGGCCCTGGTGGATGGCGCCCCCCTGGCGGCCTGAAACGCGATGGCCACCACGTTCCACACCAGCGACAGCCTCATCGCCAGCCTCTGCCGCGACATGGCCGCAGTGCGCCAGAGCTGGGAGCGGCTGAAGGGGCAGGGGGCCGCCTGCCGCGACGAACAACTCCGCCTGCGGCTTGGTCGTGAAACCCGTCGATTGGAGCAGCGCCGCCTGGAACTCCAGCACCAGGCTCGGGCGCTCATGCGCCTGCCCCTGTGCGATCCCCTCGGGGCCGCCTTCCTGATGGAGCTCACCAGCCGGCCCCTGGCCACCTGAATCCCCTGGGGAGGGACGCCGTTGACCGGGGGTCAGACTGGGAGGGCCGCCGCCGCCTGGGCCGCCGCCAGTTCCCCATCGATCAGCAGCATGGCGGCGGCCTCCTGGCGCCCGAAACGCACCCGGCCGAGCAGATGGGCCGCGCCGTTCTCGGCGGCGATCTGGCCCTGGATCATCGGATCGAGGAAGACGGTGGTGCGCACATCGCCGGCGCGCTCCGCCATCGAATAGAGGAGCTGCAGAGACGTGGTGACATCGGCCTCCAGGCGGAAGGCATCCGCCAGGGCCGACTCGGCGTCGCTCCACTGCTGGCAGGGGGCGGGCAGTTCACCGAGGTCCACCGTCTGGCCGCGGGCGATCAGGTAGTCGGCCAGCAGGCCGGCATGCTGCTGCTCACCGCGGGATTCGGCCATGAGGTGGGCGGCGAATCCGCGCAGTTCCCGCTCAGCGAACCAGAGGGCCATGGCCCAGTAGGCGGCACTGGCCTTGCGCTCCAGGCCCAGATGGTCCTGCAGACCCTCGAGCAGCCCGGCCTCCATAGGCTGGGCCATGGCCCTCCCGGCGGGGCCGGTGGCCACCGCGGTCTTGGGCAGGGAGGAGGTCGAGGAGGTCATCACGAGCGGCCTGGGGGGAAAGGACCCATTCACCGTTGGCACAATTTACGGAGCCTGGCAACGAAGCGAGCCATCACAAACCGACCCATCCCGCGCGCGGCGTGGGAGGAAACGCCCAGACTCAGGAAGCCCTGGACCGTTCCCATGGCCGGTGCCGTCGACCACGCCCTGCGCCTGCGCAGCCTCTGGATCGCCTGGCTGCTGGCGATGCTGTTCCATGTGGAGCTGGGCCTGATGCCCCTGTTTCACGGGATCTCCCCGGAGATCCACGGCCATGTGGAGGACGCCCAGCTCCCGTTGCTGTTCGGGGCCATGCTGGCTTACTTCCTGGTGCCCCTGGCGGCGGTTGTGCTGATCGCCTACGCCGCCAGTGATCCGGGCCAGCCGCGCCGCTGGCGCCACTGGCGGGCCGGCCATTTCTGGCTGAGCGTTGCTTACACCCTCACCAACCTCCCCCACCTGGCCGCCGACATCCTGGTGCCGGACGCCCGGGCCGACCAGATCGTGCTGATGGTGGTGATGGTGCTGATCGGCCTGCTCACCAACCGCGAGGCCTGGCTCTGGTGGCGTGATCAACGTAGGCCGATGTCCCCCAGCAAGCAGGCCACGTGGGCGGCGCTGGCCGACGCCAGGCCCTCAAGGTCGTAGCCGCCCTCCAGCGCGGACACCAGACGGCCCTGGGCATGGTCCGCAGCGATGCTGAGCAGCATCCGGGTCAGGGCCGCGAAATCCCTGTCCTGGAGGCGTAAATCCCCGAGGGGATCTCCGGCCCTGGAATCGAAACCCGCCGAGATCAGCACGAAATCCGGGGCGAAGTCCTCGGCCAGCGGCAGCAGCTCCTCCCGCCAGGCGGCCACCATCTCGGGCCCGGACGTGCCGGCCGGCAGGGGACAGTTGCGGGTGTAGCCGGAACCTGGCCCCTCGCCCTGCTCCTGGCGGGAGCCCGACCCCGGGTAGAGCGGCGCCTGGTGGCTGCTGAGGAACAGCACCGAGGGATCGCTCCAGAAGATGTCCTGGGTGCCGTTGCCATGGTGCACATCCCAGTCGACGACCAGGATCCTCTCGAGCCCATGCACCGCCTGCAGATGACGGGCGGCGACGGCCACGTTGTTGTAGATGCAGAAGCCCATGCCCCGCGCCGGACTGGCGTGGTGCCCCGGGGGCCTGACCACCGCATAGGCCCGGTGCACCCGCTGTTCCATGACGGCCTCCACCGCCGCCAGCACCCCCCCGGCCGCCAGCCGCGCCGTTCGCTCCGAGTGGGGGCTGATGGCGGTATCGCCGGTGGAGAGCTGGTCACGGCCGGCCTGGATATCCTCCCGGACCTGCTGCAGATACCCCGGCGTGTGACAGCGCAGCAGTTCCGCATCCGTGGCCAGGCGGGGCGGGAGGATCCGGCAGCGGGCCAGCAGCCCGG
The DNA here is from genome assembly GCF_000316515.1 of Cyanobium gracile PCC 6307. NCBI lineage: Bacteria > Bacillati > Cyanobacteriota > Cyanophyceae > Synechococcales > Prochlorococcaceae > Cyanobium > Cyanobium gracile. Next base: position 964,983 of record NC_019675.1, read on the forward strand.
CCCGCTCCAGGCCCTGAATCACGGCATCGACCCGGGCGGGGCACTCCGGGTGCCAGGGGCCGGTGAGATGGTCGCGGTAGCTGGCGCTGCAGACGATGCCGGTGGTCGGGACCGGCGTCAGTGGGGGAGCAGGCAGACCGAGCTGGCGTTGCCCCTCACCCCCACCGCTCGGTTGGGAACCTGGGGCAGCCATGCCGGACGGGGCGACACCCCACTTTGCTGCATCGCCAGGGCATCGGCGGGGAGCTGTTCGGTGAGGACGATGCCCAGCGAATCCCGTGCCCAGATCTCCACGTCCGTGGCGGGCGGACAATGGAAGGTGAGCACCTCAAAGGGAAAGACAACCCGCTCAAGGAAGAAATCCTCAGGGCCACAGCAGCGGATGATCCGCATACGTTCTGAACAGTTGCGGTAGCTACAAAGCAAGGCGTCCATGGTGCCCTCCGACCTGGCTGCGACCTGACCATGGCATCAACACACGCTCCCCCGGCCGTGTCCGTTGCCGATGCGACGAAGCATCCGCCATGAGTGTTTGTACCGCTTAAGGATGACTCAACTGCGCCTGAGCCAATGCGGAGCTCCGCTGAACCAGTCACCCAGATCGTCCCGCCCGGGATCGAATCCGCCGCTGTCACAGGGGTCGCCCAGGTCCAGCGAGCCCGTGAAGCGGTCAAGTTCCGATTCGGGCTCACCCCGTTGCCGGGTGCGCTGGGCCCGCCGCAGCCAGCTCCAGACACTGGCATCGCGATCAGCAAACTTCTGAACATAGATGCGCTCATGGAGACTGACCGGGCGGGAATCGGCAATCCTGCCGATGATCTCCTGGAGCCTCAGACGGGTGGTGGGTGTGAGCATTTTTGCAGTCATCCATTGACAGAGGATCTAACCGTTCTCAGAAATCGAACGGTGCTGAGGATCACAGAATCCAGTCACCTGTCAGGACTTGGTGAAATCGATCCATCGATGCCGATGCCATGCCCTGTCGCGGTCTCCAGCCGCCGGCGGCAGAATCGAACCCTGCGAACACGCTCAAAAAGCCGCGGCCGCCCGCCCTTGATCTCCCCTGCAGCGATGGGCGCCCCCCCATCCCCAACCCCCGATCTGACCCCACAGCTCCTTGGGCCCAACACCCCGCAGAGCCTGCGGCTCGTCTACGACGGAGGCTGTCCGTTCTGCCGTCATTTCGCCCTGAGCAGCGAACTGCGCGGCGGGATTCCCCATCTGCAGATCGTCGACGGGCGGGCCGACGCGGCCCTGCGCGGCGCCCTGCTGGCGCGGGGCCTGCCGCTGGCCCAGGGGGCGGTCCTGCTCCAGGGCGAGCAGGCCTGGCACGGGGCAGAAGCGGTGCGGCAGCTCTGCATCCTGATGCGGCCCAGTGATCCCCTGCTGCAGCTGCTGGTTCCGCTGTTCCATGCGCCGTCCCGGAGCCGCCGGCTGTACCCTCTGCTGCTGGCAGCGCGGCGCCTGGCCCTGGCCCTGAAGGGCCTGCCGCTGGATCCGGACCGCCCCTGACGGCGAGCCCCGCCGGCAGCCTGGCTCAGGGCAGCGGCGGCAAGGGCGCCCGGCCCGCCACGGAGGCGCCCGTGCCGATCGGCTGCAGCAGCGGGGAGGGATCCACCGCCACCAGTCGCCCCTGGCGCAGCTGGCGCCACTCGAAGTGCAGATGGGCCGTGGTGGCCGAGCCGCTGCTGCCGACCCGGCCGATGGGCTGGCCCGCCACCAGGCTCTCCCCGGGCAGAACCGACACATCCAGCAGATGGGCGTACAGGCTCTGCCAGCCGAGGCCATGGTCGATAACCACCAGCAGGCCATAGCCACCCACCTCATCCACCAGCCGCACGTTGCCGGGCAGCACGGCGAACACCGGGGTTCCCTCCGGAGCAATCAGATCGAGGCCGGTGTGCATGCGCCAGGCGTTGCGCGCGTCGGCCAGCCGCCAGCCGAACGGGGCCTGCTCGGTGGGCTGAAGAGCGAGGGGATAGCCCAGGGCCCCGGCCTGGTGCACGGGAAACACCCCCACCGGGGCCGGCCGGTAGCGGGACCGCAACGGTTCCGGCAAACGGTCGTTCTGGCCCAGGTCGCCCACCGGCACCTCCAGGGGAATCTCCGCCGGCCGGGGCGGCGGCTCCCCCATCGCGAAAAGGGGACGGGGTCCCAGGGACAGGGGCAATAGCCAGGGCAGGACCAACGCCGTCAGAAACCGTCGGAAGCGGGAATCCATCCGCCTGCTGCAAGGGAGCGTGCAGGCCTTGGTAACGCCCCCGGCCGCCGCTGCCAAGACAGGGATGTCAGGACGGCGATGGCCGTGGCGCCCGGCCCCGTCAAGGACCGGTGGCGGGCTCCTGGCTCTGGGGCAGAACCACCATGGCGCTGGCGACGGCGGTGTCCATCACAATGCGCAGCGCCAGGCAGGGGTCGATCACCTCCTGGCCCATGGTGATCGCCTTCTGGGCCACCAGGCCGAACAGGATCGGCCACTCCACCGCTTCGGGGCAGAACCGCTGCGCCAGCGGCAGCAGGGCCGGCCAGAGGCTGGGCAGCGACTGCAGGGATTCCGGCGACGGCTGGTGGGCGTCGGGCACCTGGGGCACTCCGAAGTCCCCCTGGCCGAGGCGTTCGATCCCGTGCCGCCACAGGGCCGTCGGGTCCGGCAGGGACGTGCAGCCCGCCTGCTGGGCAGCGCCGGCGGCCAGACCCCAGGTGGAGTAAGGATCGTTGAACAGGGCCTGGACCAGCCCCTCGCCCACCAGGTAAGAGCCCCCGTCCCCAGTTCCGACCACATGCAGCCCCGCGAGCTCCGCCCGGCCGGCCGCCCGGGAGCGGGCCCGCACCCCGGCCTGGCAGGCCTGGCCCGCCAGGGCACCGCACACCGCCAGCAGCGATTCCACGTGCACTCCCCGCTCGGACGCCATGGCCTTGAGGAGCCGGCGGCTGATCTCTTCGGCACCCATGCGGGCCCCCACCAGGGGGTCCTGGGCCCGGCGGGCGGCGATGGCCTCATCCAGGGGATCGCGGGAGGGAGCTGTCATGGCCGCAGGCGATGGGGGTCAGGGGGTCCAGCCCCAGCGTTCCCGGCCCCGGTCGCGCCCCCCGTCGCGCGCTTCGGGGGCGGGACGGTCCGGCGTGGGACACGGATCACCACCGTGCCGGCAAGCTTGTCGTGCCAGCCCTGGCGACGGGGATCCCAGGCCGCCCAGAAGAAGCCCAGGAGCAGGGGCAGGGTGGAGATGACATACCCCACGTAGCGCAGGCACCACTGGCGCAGGCCTGGTTCGCCTCCGGTTCCGGCATCGACGATTCTCAACCGCAGCATCAGCTTGCCGGGCGTGCCCTGCTTCCAGCGCCAGAACAGGATCACCACCAGGGCCGACACCACCGTGCTGACAACCAGCACCGCCGTCTCGTCGGCCACGACATAGAGGAGGAGCGGCAGGGGGGCCGTGATGATCAGCATCAGCAGCGAATCGATCAGCGAGGCCGCCGCGCGGATCCAGAATCCCGCGTAGGCGATGGCCGGGGCGGGGGAGGTTTCGCTGCGCTCCATGGGGCCATCTTCTCCTCCTGGGAGCGTCAGGGACGGAGCGGTGTTAGGACTGTGGAGATTCTCTCCATCGCCCATGCGAGCCCTTACCTTCCTCTTCGCCCTGATGGTGGGTCTGGCCATGGCCTTTCTCGCACCGGCGATGGCCGGCGGCCACAACCAGGCCCCCGCAGCGATGGTGGCTCCCGAGATGGCCGATGCGGCGGCAACCGACAGCGTGGCCACCGATCTGCTCACCAGCGATCTCCTCGCCGTGGATCAGCTGTCGAGCGACCTGCTCGCCGAACTGAGCATCGATCCGGCCCCCGGCCTCGACATCGCGGCCTGAGTCGCGACCACCCTCATCAACGCAATCCCTCAACGCAACGGTCGGGCAGGCACCTGAACCCATGGCTCGCACCCTGCTGGACCCCCGTCTGACCCTGGTCTCCTTGCGGCCGGATCAGCACGACAACGCTCCCTCGGACAGGAGCGATGAGCCGCTCGGCAAGGGTTTTGCTGCGTCACGCCCCCGCGGCCAGGGCAAGGCCTCCGGCACTAAGGGGCGCCGCAAGAAGGGCACGGGACTGTCCGCCGCCGATCACGGCCCCCTGGGCCGGAGCCCCAGCCTGGAGGCCATTGAGGCCAGGGCCCGCCTCGGCCTGGCCCTGGCGGGCCGGCTCCGGGAATCCGATGTGACCGCGGCCTGGAAGAGGGCCGCCGCCGAGCATCACCCGGACCGCGGCGGGCGCCACGCCACCATGCAGGCGGTCAATGGCGCCAGGGATGTCCTGCTCGGCAGGGGCCTCGGCTGAGGCTACCCATCCGTGGTCTGGCCCACGGCAACTGCAGTGCTAGACGAGCCCCGGCAGCAGCCACCAGCTGCTCTGGCGATAGGCCTCAAAAGCGGGATAGCGCTCGGCCATGGACGCTTCCTTGCGGATCATGCGGGGCAGGTAGAGCGCCAGCACGGAGGCGGGGAGCAGCCAGGCCCACGGGGAACCGGCGATCACCGCAAAGCTGCTGTAGCGGAGCAGGTCGCCGAGGTAGTTGACATGGCGGACGCGGCGCCAGGCCCCGTCCGCCACCAGGGTGGCCCCCAGGACCTTGGCGGTGCCCTTCTGCACATCGGCCGCTGTGTTCAGCAGCGATCCGAAGATGTAGAGGCTGAGCCCGAGGGCGATCGTCAGCGGGCCGATGGGCGCCGGATTGGCCATGGCCAGCCAGCCCGGCACCGCATAGAACACCCCGACGTAAAGCACCACCGCGACGGCCTGCAGCGGCCGAACCACCTCGGTGAAGAGCTGGGTGGTGCGCCAGGGAAACAGCACCTCCTCCAGCAGCCACCAGAGGCAATAGCTGATGTGGAGGGCGAGGTAGATCGCGACCCGTTCCGACTCCAGCCCCAGCACCAGGGCAGGCACCAGCAGCGCCACAATCGTGGTCACCTTGGCGATGTTGATCGCTTGCAGCTGGGTCATCATCGGCAGCTGGGCCATCCGGAGCACGACGGGGTTCCATGCTGGCAGGAGGCTCAGGGTCCCGGAGGGGCCGAGGCGGGGAAACGCTCCAGGTAGGTGGCGACTGCCAGGGGGCGGCTCTGGCTATAGCCCACCGGCAGCCAGAGGTCGCCGGCAGAAGAGGCGTAATGGATCTCCCAGTGGTAGAGGCCGGTGAAGGCCTGGGGATCCATGCGCAGCAGCTCGGCGTAGAGCAGCACAGCCCGGACGTAATGCCGGCTGTTGTTGTAGCCCCACAGCCCCCGGCGAATGTCCCGCAGGCCCCCGCGCCGCACCAGGTAGCGAGCGGCGGCGTGGATCGCGTCTTCGGGATCGCGGATGTCGCCCTTGCCGATGCCGGGCTGGGCCCAGGTGGTGGGAAGGAACTGCATCGGGCCGCGGGCGTCGGCGACGGAAACGCCATCGATGCGGCCCATGCCCGTTTCGACCAGGTTGATGGCGGCAAGGACCTCCCAGGGGATGCCGGTGGCGGCGGACGCCTCCCGGTAGTACCGCAGCAGGTCGGCGGCGGGCTGCGGGGAGATGATCCGCCAGGCGGGCACGACGGCCGGACGCCGCCCCCCCCGGTGCATGGCCAGAAACTCCCGACGGGCCGCCAGGTGGCGGTCCATCACCCCCTGCCAGCCGACGGGCAGGAAGCTCCGGACCCGGGCGGCCAGGGCCGGATCGGCGGCGAGCCGGCGATAGGTGACTTGCTGGCGATGCCCCAGCTCGCCCAGGAGCCCGGTCGGGGTATCGGGGGCCCGCAGGGCTGCCTCCACGGCGGCCAGCTGGGAGGCGATGGCGGCAGGGTCCCTCGGAAGCCGGGGGTAGACCCGCGGGGGCGGCTGTGGCGGCGAAGACTCCGGCGGCGAGGCTGGCGTCGCATCCGGGGACGACGCGGCAGCGGAGGTCCCAGTGGGAAGGCCGGTGGGCGCCGGCTGCACCGACACGGTGACCGCAAGCGCCGCCGAAACCAGCAGCAGGGCCAGCAGAACCGGGGTGACGACGCGCATGGGCAGGGGAAGCGTCGGGCGGTGGGAAGGTCGGGCGCTCAGGTCTTGGTCAGCCAGTAGAACTGGTAAGCCTGCAGCACGATGCGGCTGCCGGACTGGGACGGCCGGCGGCCCGAGTGCAGATCCACCAGCCCATCGTGGCTGCTCAAGACCGGCGGCACCAGGCTGTCGAGATCGAAGAACCGGGGCTGGTCGTTGAAGTTGGCCACCACCAGCACCAGGTCCGATGGCCGCAGGTGATTGGTGCGCACGAACGCCAGCAGATGGTCATTCTCGAGAGCCAGGATCTGACGATTATTGAAATCGGCAAAGGCTGAAATCTCCTTGCGGATCGCGATCATCTTCTTGATCGCCGAAAAGATTGTATGTTCCACGGTTCCCTGCTTCCGCCTGAGCTCTGCCCTGGCCCAGTCGATCTTCGGGCGATGCACCCAGCGGGTGTCGTTGCACTTGCTGGGGTCGTCGTAGAAGCTGTAGTCATTCAACACGCCCAAGGCGTCGCCGTTATAAATGAGCGGGATGCCCCCGAACGACAGAATGACTCCATGCATCAGCAGGATACGGCTGATGGCGGTTGCAATCAGTGGCTGATCCTTCGATTCGAGGGCCGACTCCAGACCGACAAGGGAGGCCAGGGACCCGCAGATGCGGGCATCGCCCGTGGTGTCGTTGGGCATGAAGGTGAGCCCGCGAGGGATCGCATCGAAATCCCCCTTGAAGTAGTCGATCAGAAAGCGCCGGTGGGCGCGGGGGTCGTAGCCGACCTGCTCGATGTCACTGTCATCGAAACCGAAGCCGATGTCGTCATGGCAGCGGACGTAGTTCAGCCAGGTGGCCCGCTCCAGCTTGCTGGGCAGGCTCTTGAGGCCCTGGCAGAGGAGCCGGGTGTTGCGGGTGGCCACGGCATCCCAGAGCAAGGCCATCAGGGTGGCGTTGTAGGCAATCTCGCATTCCTTCGCCACGATGGCGTCTTCGCCGAAGTATTTGGTGATCTCGGTGGGGGCCACGATGGCCTCGGCGATGAACAGGACACCCGGCGCGGTCACCTGGCAGCAGTCCTTCATCAACTGCAGGATGAGGTGGGCCTTGCGTTCGTTCTGGCAGGTGGTACCGAGCTTCTTCCAGAGGAAGGCAACGGCATCGAGCCGCAGAACATCGACGCCCTGGTTGGCCCAGAACAGCAGCACATCGAGCATCTCGATGAACACCGCAGGGTTGGAGTAGTTGAGGTCCCACTGGTACTCGTGGAAGACCGTCATGACCCATTTCCCCATCTCCCCATTCCAGGTGAAGTTGCCGGGATCGCTCTCGGGGAAGACCTCCGGCATGCTCTGCTCGAAGACATCGGGAATATCCCTGTCGTCAAAGACGTGGTAATAATCCTGATAATGCTGTTCACCAGCTATCGCACGCTGGGCCCACTCGTGTTCATCCGATGTGTGGTTCAGCACGATATCCAGCACAAGCAGAATCTCACGCTTCCTGAACTCGTCGGCAATCCTGCGCAGATCATCAAGCGTGCCCACCCTGGCATCAATGCGACGGAAGTCACTGATCGCATAGCCACCGTCGCTCTTACCAGATGGGCACATCAGGATCGGAAGGATATGCACCATGTTGATGCCCAGCTCCTGGAAGTAGGCAATCTTGGTGATCAGATCAGGAAGGTTCTCCGCGAAACCATTAGAGTAAATGGCCATCCCAACCCACTTCTGGGAGAGGAACCAGTTGTAGTCATTCTCCCTTGCGATATCAAGAGACTCAAGTTCGGGGGAGCGATCGATATAGCCTCGTGCCATGGTTTCTACCAGACGCAGAAGCTGGAACTTGAAGTCGTCACGATGGCCATAGAGGGTGACGAACAACGAATGGATGGCGTAGAAGTTGGCACCCAGCCTGGTGTAGAAGTGACGCAGGTCCTGGCGCCGGATCTCCGGGCGCAGGTCATCCAGGATCGAGTTCAAAAGGGAGTGGGAGATCTGTTCGTACATCGGATCAGCCACCCCCCCATGACGTCAGAAACTGCCCATAGACCGATGGGTCATCGATGGTGGCACCGCGCTGTGACACCAGGGCCGCGGCGAAATCCCCGGCACGGGCGAGGGTCTCGGCCCAAGGCCACTGCTGGCTGAGCCCCAGCAGCAGGACGGCGGCGAACCCATCCCCCGCACCCACGGTATCGACGACAGGGACAGCGGCGGCGGCGGGGACGGAAACGATCTCACCGCCACGCCAGAGCAGGGCACCGAGGGCACCACGGGTGACCACCAGTGTCTCCAGCCGGTGGCGCTCGGCAAAAGGGTGCATGGAGGCGGCCAGGGCGTGCCGATCGTCCTCGGGAGACGCGTCCGGGGTCAGCAGGGCCAGCTCCGCGGCATTGAGCTTCACGTGGTGGGCCGCATCCACCAGAGGCAGAACCGTCTCGAGCGACCACCAGGGTGGGCGCAGGTTCACATCCAGGACGATCGACCCCTGATGGCGCGACTTCAGGCTGGCCAGCGCCGCCGCCGACGGGGGATGGCGAACGGCCAGGGTGCCGTGATACAGAATCCCCGAGGCCGGGACCATGCCAGGCTTGGGCGGTTCGATGAAGTCGTAGGCGCAGCCCGAAACAATCTCATACGTGGGCTCGCCATTCACAAGGGTGACGCTCACCCGGCCGGTGGCATGGATCGGGTCAGTCTGCAGAGCGGAGCCATCCAGGCCCCAGTCCCCCATGGCGGAGCGGATCCGCTCGCCCCTGGCGTCCCTGCCGACCCGGCTGACGAGTCGGGGAGACTGGCCGAAACCCCTGAGGTGCCAGGCCACGTTGAAGGGGGCCCCGCCGAGGACCTCGGTGGCATCGGGGAAACAATCCAACAGGACTTCGCCGAAAACGGTGATCGGACAGGGTGCCTGCATCCGGTCACTCCAGCTCCCGGACGGCATCGGCATGAAAGTGGCCGATTCCTTCAAGAATGCCCGAACTGTAGTTGCCATTCATCCCCAGGAACCCACCCCTGGCCAGATACAGACGATCCTGGGTGCCCATGCGCGCGGATTCCGCCACGGCCTGTGCCGCCACATCGGGGTGGGCATTGGCGACCAGCACGGCTGGCAGCGAACTGGTCAGAACGGACAGGTCATTGCCACTGTCACCGGCAAAGATCGTCTGCTGATAGGACAATCCCTGCTCGCGCATCAGAAACTCGATCGCCCGAAGCTTGCCCGCCCGCTGGGGAAGGATATCCAGCAGGCCGATGGCGGCCGCTTCATCGACACTGTGGACAAGACAGACGGCGACATCGCGTTCCTGCAGGCGAGCCTGGATGTCCCGGGTCAGGCTAGGAAGATCGGCATCCAGTGGGACGAAAAAACTGAGCTTATGGGAGTTCTGCCTGCTTTCAGGCTGCAGGGTCAAACCGGACACTCCGGACAGCGCCATCGCCAGATCAGACCAACCAGATCTTTGCCAGTCCGGCGAGATGTGCCTGAACCACACCTCCAGAGGGGACCAGCCATCGGTCTGCCTGGCGTAGATGGAACTGCCCACATCGCCGATGATCCAATCAGGTTCAGGGAGTCCATAGTCGAGGATCGCCTCCTCCACCAAAGCCAGATGTCGGCCACTGACGTAGGCCAAACGCGTCTGCGGCCGCGAGACCAGCTGGGCGAAGGCCGGCCGGGCACCCACCGATTCGGTGGCATCGCCGTTGGGCAGCAGGGTCCGGTCCAGGTCCGTGCAGATCAGGAGAGGTGGCATCAACGGGTGGCGACGAGCTGCGACATCAGCGGAAAAATCCATAGTGATCGATCGCCTCAAGAATGCCGGCTGCATGCGATCCCTCGGAAAAGTACACCCGCTCGGTGTCGTTGAGCTGGTCGAGCTCATCACGATGGGGACTGTCCACGACCACGCCCAGCGTGTTGCCCCGGAGCATGTCCTCATCACCGCGGGAGCCTCCGTTCACCAGGACCTTCCCGAGGGGAATGTTCCACCGGTTGGCCACGTACCGAAGGGCCTGGCCCTTGGAAGCGCGGGCGGGAACGAAGTCGAGGAACTGCCCGAAGGAGAGACTGGTGTGGGCGGACAGTTCATGCTGACGCACGAGCGTGAGTATCTCCTCGAGGGGAGGCGCCTGATGATCATCGTAGTAATAGGAAAGCTTGAAACGGCTCTGGTGCTCCTTCTCCTGCAGGGTCAGGCCAGGCAGGGAGTCCATGAGGCGATGCAGGACCTGGGGGGTCCACAGATGGTCGATGTGGTGGGTCCAGGCGATGTCCGTGGTCAGTTGGGGTGGGGTGTAGATCTCCGTGCCAAGGCTTGTGATCAGGACATCGGGCATCGGGATTGCATGCACCTTCAGGAGCTTGAGAACGGAGTTCAGCCGTCGTCCGGTCGCAATGCCGAACAGGACCCTGCGGTGGTGTTCCCGGATCAGCTTCACAAACTGAGCAAGAGCCTCAGGATCGCCCAGCAGGGTGTTGTCGATGGCCGTGAAGATCGCGCGAGTGCGGGTCTGGACCGCCGGGGCCTTCGAAAGAGGAGCCGGACGCGCCTTGGCGCGAGTCTGGAGGACGAGATTTGCCAGCCGTTCGAGATAGTTACTGGCATGGGCTTCCCACGAATAAAACTTGGCGACATTCACCAATCCATTGCGGGAGAACGTGGACCATAACTCCCCATCCTCAAGAATCTTCAGCAGCGCTCTGGTGATGGAGGTCTCGTCAAGGGGATCAATCAGCAGGCCGTTTCTGCAGTTCCCGATGATGTCGACGGGCCCGCCGACCTCCGTGGCCACAAGAGGCAGTCCGCTGGCCGCCGCTTCCAGAAGCGTGAGCCCGAAGGGTTCGGTGAGGGCCGGGTTGACAAACACACCCTTCGAGGAGGCAGCCAACCGATAGATGTCGGCCACATCGCTGGGGGAATGGTGCTTGGGCAGGGCCACCAGACCACTGAGCTCATGGCAGTCCATGACCAAAAGCAACTCCGTGAGGACGTTCTGGGCGCCTTCCTGGAGTTCACGGATGTCATTGCGATTGCCGGCAATGATGACAAGGTTTGCGAGCTCCCTGAGGCGTTCCGATGTCCCATAGGCTTCCAGAAGAGAAACGATGTTCTTGCGTTTATCTGGTCTTGAGAGAGCCAGAATCATGGGTTTATCGGGTTCCCGGAGATACTTGCCAAGGGTGCTGGCAAAGGCGACAGGGCCATTTCCGGGGTCGGGGGGATGGAACTGATTCAGATCGGTTCCCGGAGGAATGACCGACATTTTCTCCGGGGTGTAGCAATCGTAGAGCTCATATTGGTCTTCAATCTCATTATGCGTACTTGTGATCACAAGGTTGGCACTGTTCAGCACATCCTCTTCGGCACTGATCCGTTCAGCCATTCGGTAGCGCTGTTGAATCTCTTCCACCGGCAATCCCAGGGCCAGAAGCCTCCGCAGCTTGTCCCGACCCAGGGAGTGGCCCGTGTGCACGAGGGGGAGGCCGGTGAGGTGGGAGAGGCGGACGCCGACATAGCCTGCATCGGCATAATGGCTGTGCAGCACATCGGGTCGACGCGGCTGGCGACGGAGCCAGGAATGAAGCTCATCGGTGAAGGCATCGAGATGGCCCCAGAGCTCTTCCTTGGGGAGGTAGAGATCCGGTCCGGCAGCGATGCGAATGATGCGAGCCTTGCTGTCAAGAGGCTCAACGGGCCTGGCGTAATCCGCTGAGACCTCGGGATCCCGGATGCTTCGAGTGACCAGATCCACATGGGCAACGCCTGATTGACGGGCCAGGGCCCTGGTGAGCTCCACCACGTATTTCGTCTGCCCTCCGGTATCGGCGTCACGGCCCAATTCCAGATTCTCCCCCCGGATCAGGCCATGGATGCTGATCATCAGGATGTAAAGAGAACGGTCGCGAATATCCATCGGCATCGTTTCGGCGTCGGACAAGCCTGGGAGCACGTCAAGGAAGCCGCCCGACCCGTGCCGTGCGAGACAGCCAGGGCTGGGCAGTGGTGACTCGAGCGTTAGACGCGCTGATCGGTGGAGATAGCGATTCTACCGCAAATCGATGGCGGCAAACCTTCCGAATGGGTGAGGCAATCGTTGCACGTACCTGTAACGAAATGCCATCGAAACGCACGCGATCAAAAGGACACCAACCAAAAGCGCAGGTTCCGTGGCCGCCGAGTCGACCCCGCGGTTGTCGCCTGCCTGGGTTGAACCTCCTCCCGGCCACCGATCGGGCCGTGGGCCTGACGCACGGGCTCAGCCCAGCAGCCAGCGCAGCATCAGGCCCAGTTGACCGACAATCCCCCTGCCGGTGAACGCCTCGCCGATCAGAGCCGCCAGGAAACCGATCATCGCCACCCGCCCGTTGAGTCGCTCGACCCCGGCCAGGGCGGACCGATTCCAGGGGCGGGAGGTGGTGAGGCCCTCCCCGAACCGCTCCAGGGGCTCGTACAGAAACGGCTGCCCGCCCGCGACCCTGGCGACCAGATCCGTGTCGCCCAGATCCGTTCCGGGTTCCTGCCTGCTGCCTTCGTCCACGGATTCCACCTCTGGGTGGGCCCAGCCTATGGGGCTCCCGCAGACCGCTGCCGCGCCAGAGCGATCCAGCTACAGTACAGGTGTACCAGAGGTCTGCCATGGCACCCGGCCAGATCGATCCTGCGGTGGCCCCGCTGCGGCGGGCCAACCCCCAGCGCTTCCGGGAGGCTCGGGCCGGGCACTTGGCCGTCGTCGCCATGGCCGGCAGGCCGTGGTTCATCGGCCGGATCTGCGAGCTCAGCGGCCCTACGGCGGCGGATTTCGCCCGGGTGCTCAACATCGACACCGGCGACATCGAGAGAATCCCGGCACCCTGGATCGTCGAACTCATGGGTGACGACGGACTTCTGAACGACCGCTATCCTCGCCAGCGGATGCTCAGTTCTCGAGCAGATTGATGCGGTACAGCACCTCCTCGAGGGCATCTGCAGCGGAGATGGCGCTGTAACGCTGCGGCTGATCCGGGCCGCAGCAGGAGGGCACAGGCGCCAGGACCGTCCAGGGCCGGGCATGGCAGAACTGCACGACGCTGTGGCGCTCGCCGGTAGCCCCCGGCGGCGCCACCACCCGATGCCAGCCGGTGGGGATGCGGCCGTTGGAAAGACGCTCCAGCATCAGCCCCGTGTTGATGATCACCCGCCCCTCCGGCGGGGCGGCCTCCACCCATTCCCCGGCCACGCGCACCTGCAGCCCCGGCCCGGTGGCCCTCGGCAGGGCGGTGATCAGATTGATGTCCCCATGGGCCGCCGCCCACACGTGGCCCTGCGCCGGAGACTGGGCCATGGGGGGATAGCGCAGGGCCCGGGTGAGGGTGGGGGCCTCACGCACCATCTCCTCGAAGAAGCCCTCGGCGCAGCCCATGCCCACGGCGATCACCCGCAGAAAGCGGCGCTGGAGATCGGCGATCGCCCGGTGGAACTCCCCCAGCACGGCGGTGATGCCGGGAACGGCCGCCTCCGGCAGGACCTGCTCGGGGTAGAACGACGGGAAGCGGAGCCGCAGGGGATGCCCGGGCGGCAGCGGCTCCGACCAGTTCAGCATCTCCTTCCAGTCCGGATGATCGCTGCCCGCGGCCGTCTCCACCAGCACCTCCGTGTATCCCGTCTGGCCGCTGGAGCCGGGCGCCCGGAAGCGCCGCTTGGTGTCGGCCTCGAGGGCGAAGAACCGCTGCAGGAGCGCGTAGGCGGTGTCCAGCAGGTCGACGGGCAGGTCGCTGCTGGTGTAGACGAAGCCGCTGGCCAGGCTGCGCCTCACCCCATCGACCACGGCGTCGCGGGCCCTGCCGTCGCCCCGCTCGAAGGCCAGCAGATCCACATCGAGAATCGCCTCGTGCATTGGCTGTCCCGCTCAGCGGCGGCCGTTGACGATCACAGGGCTGCCGCTGCCCCCGGCGGCCCCCGGCAGGGCCGGCACCACCGAGGTCTGCCCGTCCCACTTATCGAGGAACAGCTTGTAGAGCACCTGGTCGTCGAGGCTGGAGTTGAGGGTCTGGTAGCGCTTGGCCTCCTGCTCGGCGATCAGCACCTCCGTCTGGGCCCGCAGCAGCTGCTGCTCGGCGATCTGCTTCTGCTCGATGGCGGCGCGGTACTCCTCAGCGATCTGCAGCCCCGTCAGATCCAGACCCTGCACGGTCACGTAGTCGAACTTGCGCAGCTCCTCGGCCACCTTCTCCTGCACCAGTTCGGAGATGGAGTTCCACTCGGTCGCGATTGTCACCAGTTCGTACTGGGAAAACACCGACTTGAGGGCCTTCAGCAGGGAGGGCTGGATCACCCGCGGATAGATCTGCTGGTCGTCGGTGGCGATCGTTTCGTAGATGCGGCCCGCCTCGGCGGGTTTCATGGCGTACTTCACCGTGGCCGTGGCCTGGATCACCTGCAGGTCCTTGGTAAGGGTGGAGAACTGCTCCGGCCGCACCTGGGTGCGGACATCGAAGAGCGAGGTGTTCTGGGCCAGGGGGATCTTGAGGTTGGCCCCCGGCTGCCGCGGCGCGCCGGTGACCTTGCCGAGGGTGGTCACCACAGCCACGCTGCCCGCCGGCACGATGAACACCGTCTGGGTGAGCAGCACCAAGCCCCCCAGCACGGCGGCGAAGACCAGCTGCCAGAGGCCGCCGAAGCCATTGTCGGCACCGGAGCGCATGGGGGATTGCATCGAAGACCTGGGCACCTGGGGAAGCGACGACCCTAGGCAGCGCCGCAGACCGGGGGCCGCCATGGTGGGTACGCCAGGGGTGCGGTGGGGGGCTGGTGCTGCGGTTCCTGCTCGAACTGGTCCCGCCCCTGGGTGTCGGCCTGCTGCTGGGGATGCGGTTCCACGGACTGCCCGGACGGCTCGCCCCGCCGCTGATCACCTGGGGCATCCCCATCAGCCTGGTGGCCCTGCTGCTGCGGTCGGGCTTCCAGGTCGAGCTGCTCACGGCGGCCCTGATGGCGGCGGCCGCCTCGGGCCTGGGCCTGGTGCTGCTGCGCCTGCCGGCCCTGGGCCGGTGCATCCCTGAGGGCAGCCTGCAACTGGGCTGCGTCGTGGGTAACACCGCCTACTGGGGGCTGCCCGTGGCCCTGGCCCTGCTTCCCGCCGAGGCCATCGGCTTCACGATCGCCTTCGATCTGATGGCCACGCTGATCACCTGGAGCCTCGGTCCGCTGCTGGTGGACCGGCGCGCCAGCGGCGTGCGCCGCCAGCTGCAGGTGCTGGCCACCAGCCCGGCCATGCGGGGTCTGGCGCTGGCCGTGCTCCTGCACCTGACCCCCTGGAGCGCGGTACTGGCCCAGTGGCTGTGGTGGCCGGCCCGGCTGGTGGTGCTGGTGGCCCTGGCCCTGGTGGGGATGCGGCTGGGCCTGATGCTGCGGCGCCGCCCGGCGGGCACGGCCGGCCCCGCCGGGGGTTCGGCCCTGGTGGCGCCCCTGGTGGGCAAGCTGCTGGTGCTCCCGGCGGCCATGCTGCTGCTCGCCGTCCTGCTGGGGCTGCCCTCCCCCTTACGGGACGCGGTGGTGCTGCAGGCGGCGGCCCCCACGGCCCTCTCGGTGCTGCTGCTCACGGAAGCGGCCGGCACCGGGCAGCGGCCGTCCCCCGAAGCCGGGGGGCGGCAGGCGGTCGAGGCGGTGGCGACGCTGGTGCTCTGGAGCACCGCCCTGGCCCTGGTCTCGGTTCCGCTGTGGTGGTGGCTGCTGAGCGGTCCGCTGGGGAGCTAGGACAGGCCGACACGCACTGCCCGTTCGCCTGCGGCCATGGCCGGTTCCCTTGCCCAGCGGCTCGACCGCAGCCTGTCCCGTCTCAAGGGCATGGCCGTGCTGCCGGTGCTGATCCTGGCGGTGCCCTGGGCCCAGGAGATCATCGACCAGATCTTCTTCGGAGGCCGCTGGAACCTGGCGATGGTGCCGGGGGGCCCTTTCCTCGGGGTGCTCACCGCCCCCTTCAGCCATGGAGGCTTCGGTCACCTGATCAGCAACAGCCTCTGGTTCCTGCCCCTGTCCTGGCTGGTGCTGGCCAAGAGCCGGGGCGACTACCTGGCGGTGTGGCTGGGGGTCTACGCCACGGCCATCCCGGTCTGGCTGTTCTGGCACCAGGCCAGCCACGGCCTTTCTGGCGTGATCTACGGACTGCTGGGCTACCTGCTGCTGATCGGCTGGCTGGAGCGCCGCCCCCTTTCGATTCTGTTGTCGCTCACCGCGCTGGTCGCCTACGGGGGGGCGCTGCCCAGCCTGCTGCCGTTCCTGAGTCCCCCGGGGGTGAGCTGGATCGGCCATGCCTCCGGTTTCGCCGGCGGCGTGCTCGCGGCCCTGGCGATCCACCGGGAAAGCGGCGGTTAGGCCCCCGATGCCACCGACTCCTGTCGAGCCCGGGCGGTCCCGCCCCGACCGCCGCCTCCGGCTGGTGCTCCTGGCGGCCGCCATGGCCATGCTGCTGCTGGTTCTGCCCCTGGCCCGGGGTGCCCTGGGCGCGGCGGCCCCGCCACCGCCCACCAGCTACGACCTGGCCTGGCGCGCCTCCTTCAACCGCCCGGAGCACTATCCCCTGGCACGGCGGCCGGATCCGGCCCTCTACCGCCCCCACGGCGACTGGTTCGGTCGCCTGATCCTTCCGGCAGCAGCCGAGATGGCCGCAGGCGGCGGCGACTGGGTGTGGCTGGAGCTGGAGCAGGCCCCGGCGGGCCACGAAGCCCTGGTCGGCCAGCGCCTGCGACTGGGCTGGCAGGACGAGCCGATCCTGCGGGCCCTGGTGGGCAAGGTGAGCACGCCGGTGCGGCTCGGGGAGCAGGCCCGGCTGGCGACGCAGCAGGGCAATGTGGTGCCCACCCGCCTCGACGGCCGCAACAACGTCGGGCCGCTGCAGACCCTGGCGGGGGCCCATCCCCACGACGACATCACCGTGGCGCTCGAGGAGGTACGCGTCGAGCGGCGGGATGGGGGCACCGTGCTCCGGATCGGTCGCCCGCCCTTACAGAGCACGGGCCGCTGGGTGGCTCTGGTGCAGCTGCTCTCCCGTGACCCTGCCGAGCCGGAGCGCTTCCAGGTGCAGCACTACGACCGGGAGCAGGGAGACTTCGTCGGCCCGATCCAGACGGTGCGACTGCCCCGCCAGCCCCCCGATCGCCATGGCCGGCGCTTCTTCGACCCCCAGGGACTGTTGGAGTCCCCCGTGGGCAGGGACGGCTGGTATCTCTACGGCGCCCCGGACAGGGACGGGACCTTCACCGCCCAGGCGCTGGAACCCCGCCACCTCACCCGTCTGGAGAGCGACCGGGTTCTGCAGGGCACCGCCGTCGGCCTCAACGCGATCAGTCGGGTCAACTGGAGCGACGGCCAGACCCGGCGCGGCCGCTTCAGCCGGGTGGGCCTTGATCCCGATGGGGAGCACGCCCCCTGGCAACCCGGCGACCGTTCCCTGCTGATCCACAACTTCGGCGGCATCGGCGGGCCCGATGGCGAGCCGATCAGCGGCTTCACGGTGACGGGCCATTTCGCCTTCGGTGCCGCCCGGGTCGTGAGCGATCCCTTCACCGGGGAGCCCCGCTTCGACCTGCGCTACCACCAGATCTACGCCAACAATCCCAACGGCATCGTCTCGGGCAGCCAGGACTGGAGCGCCTACACCGGCAACCTGCAGCGGGGCTGGCTCGGGACGCGGCCGATCTCGGACGTGCTGGTGCGCACCGACCCCCTGCTGCTGGAGGAACTGGCGATCCAGGCGGAAGTGCTGATGGCCCGTTACCGCAGCGGCGATGGCGGCGGCGTCTCGCTGGTGTCCCCAGCCATCTCCTGCGTGCAGGATTCCAGCCAGGCCCTCTGGATCGCCATCGACCAGCTGCGCCGCCGCCGCCGCGAGCTCGACGGCACCGAGCTGCCCCGGCTCGCCTCCCTGGCCCGCTCCCTCGATGCCCTGCTCACCCCCTTCGGCATGGTGCGCGCCGACTGGCGCCACAACGCCTCGCTGATGGACCGCCCTGGCGATGCACCGGACCGCTTCCGGGCCAGCCCCAGCCTCTGGGATGGGCTGCTGAGCTGGCGCTCGATGCTGCCCCGCCGCGCCCACGACGAGATGGCCCGGGTGTTCCTGCGCCACGGGGACCCGCTGCATGTCCTGCGCACCAACCAGCTCCCCGGTGCCGACCGGCGCCTAGCCCCCCTGGCGCCGACCCAGCTGCTCGGTCAGCTGCCCATGGTGGGGCTGGCCCTGCCCCGGCTGATGGATGCCTTCTTCACGCCCCTCGGCGCAGCCGGCCTGGCGCTGACGGCCCTGCTGCTGGGGGCCTACGCCGCCATCGCCCTGCCCCTGGGGCGCCGCAGCGGCTTCCTGCCGGCGCCCTATCCAGGGGTACGACCATGGCTGCTGCTGCGCCGGGCCCCGGCCCTGCTGCTGTCCCCGGCCCTGGTCGAGGAGACCCTGTTCCGGGGCGCCCTGCTGCCCCATCCCCTGGAGGGGCTGGGCATGGCGGACACCGTCGCCTGGGGGGCCCTGAGCGTGGGGCTCTTCGTGGCCTGGCATCCACTGGCGGGCCGGCTCTGGTACCGCCAGGGCCGGCAGCTCTTCGACGACGGCCGCTTCCTGCTCCTGGCCGGCCTGCTGGGGCTGACCTGTGTGATCGCCTACCAGCTCACCGGGTCCATCTGGCCACCGGTGCTGATCCACTGGCTGGTGGTGCTGATCTGGCTGGAGCCGCTCGGGGGCCGCCGCTGGCTGGTGGTGGGGGTTCAGGGATAGGCGTTGGGCACGAAGAACTGCTCGTTCATCGGCGGACGCTGGTAGTTGGCTCCGCTCTTGCGGGGGGGCAGTTCGATCGCCTTCGGGGTCATGTCCTCGTAGGGGACCTTGCTGAGCAGATGGCGGATGCAGTTGAGCCTGGCCCGGCGCTTGTCATTGGCCTCGACGGTGAACCAGGGGGCCTCCGGGATGTTGGTGTGGGCGAACATCTCATCCTTGGCCCGGGAGAACTCCACCCAGCGGTCCCGGGATTCCAGGTCCATCGGGCTCAGCTTCCAGCGGCGGGCCGGATCCTCCAGGCGGGAGCGGAACCGGGCCTCCTGCTCGTCATCGCTGACGGAGAACCAGTACTTGATCAAGGTGATGCCACTGCGCACCAGCATGCGCTCGAACTCCGGACAGGAGAGCATGAATTCATCCACCTGCTCGGGCGCGCAGAAGCCCATCACCTTCTCGACACCGGCCCGGTTGTACCAGCTGCGGTCGAACAGGACGATTTCGCCGGCGGAGGGGAAGTTCTCGACATAGCGCTGGAAATACCACTGGGTCTTCTGCTGGTCGGAGGGGGTGCCCAGAGCCACCACGTTGCAGCCCCTGGGGTTGAGCGGTTCAGTGATGCGCTTGATGGTGCCGCCCTTGCCGGCGGCATCCCGGCCCTCGAACAGCAGGATGATGCGGTAACCCACATGCTTCACCCAGTACTGCATCTTCACCAGCTCCACCTGGAGCCGCGCCAGCTCCTTTTCGTAGAACTTGCGATCCAGCTTGGGGGGGCGTCCCTCGGAATTCTCGGAGAGGTCGTCGAGAATCGGCGAGGGCCTGTAGAGATCCGACTCACTCACACCGGAGGAGGCCAGGCCGTTCCCATAGGCGCTGGCCGACCGGTGCTCGCCTCCGGAGTCCTTCTTCTTCGGCGACTTGATCTTCAGGGTCTTGATCTTGAGACCACTCTTGTGCTTCTTGCCCATACCTTTGCCCATAGCTTTGCCGGTACCGCCGACAGGGGTGTGCTGTCTACGGAATAGCCGATCAAAGGGAGCCCGAGAGCAACAAGGGACACCCGACAGCAAAGCAAGAGATTTTCTTCATGTTGGCGCCGGTGCCGGCGCGCCGCCCACCGGAGCGGAGAGAGGGGTCGGGAGGTCGGAGGCGGCCACCCACTGGGCGATCAGCTGCTCCTGCCGCACCAGCCGGTAACGGTTCCGCTCGCTGGGATGCTGCCGGTACTGCTCTCTCAGACTCTCCAGCCTGGCGATGAGGGAGTGGTAGACGGGGTGGTTCTTATTCATCACCTCACGGGGGAGGCATCAACAGGGGGGGGGAGGACTCAGCCGGCGACGCTGACACCTGGGGCCCACTGGGCGATCAGCTGCTCCTGGCGGACGACGCGGTAGCGATTGAGTTCGTTGGGGGAGTCACTGTACTGCTCGTTGAGGGAGCGGAGCTGCTGCAGCAGCGCGTTCATCACGGGATGGTCTTCGTACATGCCGGGCATTCGTCTGCTGACCAAATCTTAACTGAATCGGAAGGGGCGCCACCCCCCGGCGCCTGCCTGGTCAGGGAACCCCCATGACGCTCGCCCCCGGCCGGGAGGCGACCGGCCCGGGAATGTCCCCGGATGGGGGGCGCGCCCAGGCCGCCGATGGACGACAGTGGACGTATCTCTGCGGGGCCTGCCCCGAAGGATGGCCGATGACCGCCCGATCGCTTCCAGCGTCCCTGCCGAAGGTCACGATCCCGACAGTCACCATCGGTGAACTGGAGGCCAACTATTCGATGTACTGCAAGGCCCTGCGCCTGCTGGTCCGGGAAGGTCGAACCCTGAAGAAGATCCAGCGCACGGTCTGCTGGCACCGGCTCGAGCAGCTGCACCAGTGTCTGCCGAGCCAGTACAAGGACCCGGACTATCTCTTTCTGCTGCTGCGCCGCGAGACCAACCGCAAGGCGGCCGGTCTTCCCTGTCCTTCCTGACGCCACCGTCCCGATCCCGTAGCAACCGTCACAACCGTCTCGCCCGGGGACCTGCAAGATCCCAAGGCGGAAATTGCTTCTAGGGTTCCGGTCTCGCATTGCTGGCCTTGCCGGCAGCTGAGGGATGGCTGGTCCGAGAGAAGCGCACCCACCGGAGCTTGAGGACCCTGTTCTCACCGGTGCGTGGCACGGAGGGACAAAAGCCCGGGAGACCGCCCCATCCCCACCGTGCCCAGAGGTCCGAATGAACGATCCGTCCAGCGGCCGCCCGTCCGATGCGGCCGACGCCTTCGACCGGGGCCGCCACCCGGCCGGCAGTGAAGGGGCCCGGGCCCTGGAGAAGGAAGCCTCCCTGCCCCTCACCGGCTGGCAGCAGGAGGTCGACCAGGGGCACCGCTACGGCCTGGAGGCGGCCGAGAGCATCGTCGACCGGCGCATCTCCACCTTCTCCCGCGGGGAGCTGCCGCACTTCGCGGGCATCAACACCTTCATGAAGGCGCCCTACATCGAGGACGTGAACCGCGTCGGCGAGTTCGACGTGGCCGTGGTGGGCGTCCCCCACGACAGCGGCACCACCTACCGGCCCGGCACCCGCTTCGGCCCCCAGGGCATCCGGCGCATCTCGGCCCTCTACACCCCCTACAACTACGAGATGGGGGTTGACCTGCGCGAGCAGATCACCCTCTGCGACGTGGGTGACATCTTCACCATCCCCGCCAACAACGAGAAGAGCTTCGATCAGATCTCCAAGGGCATCGCCCACGTGTTCGCCAGCGGCGCCTTCCCGATCATCCTGGGCGGCGACCACTCGATCGGCTTCCCCACCGTCCGGGGCGTCTGCCGCCATCTCGGCGACAAGAAGGTGGGCATCATCCACTTCGACCGCCACGTCGACACCCAGGAGAGCGACCTCGACGAGCGCATGCACACCACCCCGTGGTTCCATGCCACCAACATGGCCAACGCCCCGGCCGAGAACCTGGTGCAGCTGGGCATCGGTGGCTGGCAGGTGCCGCGGGAAGGGGTGAAGGTCTGCCGCGAGCGGGGCACCAACGTGCTCACCGTCACCGACATCTGCGACATGGGCCTGGAGGCGGCGGCCAGGTACGCCATCGAACGGGCCACCGACGGCACCGACTGCGTCTACATCTCCTTCGACATCGACTGCATCGATGCCGGTTTCGTGCCGGGCACCGGCTGGCCCGAGCCCGGCGGTCTGCTGCCGCGGGAAGCCCTCAAGCTGCTGGAGCTGATCGTGCGCAACGTTCCGGTCTGCGGCCTGGAGGTGGTGGAGGTCTCCCCGCCCTACGACATCAGCGACATGACCTCCCTGATGGCCACCCGGGTCATCTGCGACACCATGGCCCACCTGGTGGTGAGCGGCCAGCTGCCCCGGAAGTCAGCCCCCGCCTGGCTCTCCAGGGACTGCAACATGCAGGTCGACCGCGCCTGGAGATAGGGCATGCATGAAGTCGACATGACGCGCTGCCTGCTGCTGTCCATGAACGAGTGGAAGCAGCAGCACGCTCCCCAGGTGCCGGCGGTGAATCGGGTCCACCTCGAGGTGGGCACCTTCACCTGCGTCGAACCCGACCAGCTGGTGGTCACCTGGGCCGATGCCGTCAGGGGCAGCTGGCTCGACGGCGCCGAGCTGGTGATCGAGTCGGTGCCCCTGGTGGGGCGCTGCGTCCGCTGCCAGGCCACCTACAGCCCCGATCCCGCCGACGGCTTCCGCTCCCCCTGCTGCCACCACCCGATGGAGGAGATCGTCAGCGGCCGCGAACTGCGGATCCGCTCCGTCGCCTACGGCTTCGATACCGCTCCACCCACCGCTTCGCGCCCCACCGCCGCCCGCTGATCCGCCATGCACATGCCCCTCGAAGACAGCCTCGGCCTCAACCTGCTGGCGGCCAACCAGCACCGGGCCGAGCACAACCGCGAGCACTTCGACGCCTGGAATCTGCTCTGCCTCAACGTGATGAGCAGCCCCGGCGCCGGCAAGACCTCCCTGCTGGAGCGCAGCCTCGCCGCCCTCGCCGGGCGCTGGGCCATGGCCGTGCTCGAAGGCGACATGACCACCCTGCTCGACGCCGAGCGGCTGGAGGCCGTGGGGATTCCGGTGGTGCCGATCACCACCGGTCGCGCCTGCCACCTGGATGCCGCCATGGTCAGCGGTGGACTGAAGCTGCTCCGCCAGCGGCTCGATCCCGCCGCCCTGGACATCCTCTGGGTGGAGAACGTGGGCAACCTGGTCTGCCCCGCCGAATTCGCCATCGGTGAGCACCGCAAGGTGGCGCTGCTGAGTGTCACCGAGGGGGACGACAAGCCCCTCAAGTACCCGGTCATGTTCCGGGAAGCCGACTGCGTGCTGATCACCAAGGTGGATCTGCTGCCCCACCTGCCGGTGGATGTGGAGCGGATTGAGGCCCACATCCGCCAGGTCAACCCCCGCACCGCCGTGTTCCGCCTGTCCGCCACCACCGGAGAGGGCTTCGAGGCCTGGCACGACTGGCTCGACGCCCAGCGCCAGGCCGTCCAGACCTCCCCCGCCCTGCTGCACGCCTGATGAGTCACCAGCATCCCGCCTCCGACCCCACCACGGCCCTGCAGGCCGACCTGCGTTCGAAGGGGGTCCGCTACGCCCTGGCGAGCTTCGTGGACCTGCACGGGGTGAGCAAAGCCAAGGCCGTGCCCCTCGAGCACCTCGGCCAGATGATGGCCGGCTCCGAACTGTTCACCGGGGCGGCCCTCGACGGCGTTCCCCAGGAGGTGAGCGACGACGAGGTGGCCGCCGTCCCCGATCCCGCCAGCGTCACCGTGCTCCCGTGGCAGCCGGAGGTGGCCTGGTTCGCCAGCGACCTGCATCTCCATGGCCGGCCCTTCGACGCCTGCAGCCGCCACATCCTCGGCCGGGTGCGGCAGGAGGCAGCCACCATGGGCTTCCGCTTCAATCTCGGCATCGAGACCGAGTTCTTCGTGCTGAAGAAGGGGGCAGCCGGCGGCTGGGTTCCCTTCAGCGACCGCGACACCCTCGACAAGCCCGCCTACGACGTGCGCGGCCTGCTCGACAACCTGCCCTGGCTCGACGAACTGGTGCAGGCGATGAATGGCCTGGGCTGGGGGGTCTACTCCTTCGACCACGAGGACGGCCCCGGCCAGTTCGAGACCGATTTCGACTACGCCGACGTCCTCACCATGGCCGACCGGCTCACCTTCTTCAAGCTCATGGCCAAGGAGATCGCCCATCGGCACGGTCTGCTGGCGACCTTCATGCCCAAGCCCTTCGGGGACCGCACCGGCAGCGGCGCCCACTTCAACATGTCCCTGGCGGACCTTCAGACCGGGGTGAACCTGTTCGCCACGCCCGAGGCGACCCCCGGAGAGGTCACCAGGCTGGCGGAGCACTTCATCGCCGGTGTGCTCCGCCACGCCCCCGCCATCTGCGCGGTGATCGCCCCGACGGTCAACAGCTACAAGCGCCTGGTCGCCCAGGGGAGCATGTCGGGATTCACCTGGGCACCGGTGTTCGTCTGCTACGGCAACAACAACCGCACCAACATGCTGCGCATTCCCTCTCCCGGTGGCCGGGTGGAATGCCGGGCAGCCGACATCTCCTGCAACCCCTATCTCGGCGGTGCCTTGATGCTGGCGGCCGGGTTGGAAGGGATCCGGGAAGAACTGGATCCCGGCGCCCCCAACCTGGTGAATGCCTACACACTCAGCGCCGCGGAACGGGCCGATCGTGGCCTGAACATGTTGCCCCGAACCCTCGGTGAGGCGGTGGAGGCCTTCGCGGCGGATCCACTTGCCGAAAGCGTATTCGGTGATGCCATGTTCCAGGCCTTTATCTCCTACAAACGTGAAGAGTGGGAGTCCTACCACTCGGCAGTTTCCGAATGGGAACAGCAGCGTTATCTGGAGTTTTTCTGACCCTCTCCACCGGGGGCTCCCTGCACCGCCCAACCCCAGGGAACGGAGCCCCGCGCCCATCCGGGCGCCCGCAGAAAAGCGACTCACCCCAGTGGCGCCGCCACCATCCTTTCCCCGATTCCCCTGATGTTGAAAACCACCTTTTTCCGTCGTCAACGCCGGGCCATCGCCCTCGCCCTGATGGCCGCCCTCGGGGGAGGATTGCTGGCCGGTTGCCAGCAACCGGCCAGCCAGGAGACGCCCGTCAAGATCGGCTACAGCGCCTGGCCGGGCTGGTTTCCTTGGAAAGTCACCGAGGTCACGGGGCTATTCGACAAGCAGGGGGTGGCGGTCTCAATGCAATGGTTCGACGGCTACCTGGATTCGATCAACGCCCTCAACGCCGGCCAGCTGGACTGCAACAGCCAGACCCTCAACGACACGATCAGTTCGGTGGCGGGAGGAGCGGATCTTCAGGTGGTGCTCCAGAACGATTTCTCCACGGGCAATGATCAGATCATCGCCGCAGCCGAGATCAAGTCGATCCCCGATCTCAAGGGCAAGAAGGTCGCCGCCGAGGAAGGCACCGTTGACCACTTCCTGCTGCTGAAGGTGCTCAAGGATGCGGGTCTCTCCGCCAAGGACATCACCTTCGTTCCCCTCGAAACCGGCGCCGCCGCCGCCGCCTTCGCGGCCGGCAAGGTGGACGCCGCCGGCGTCTATGCCCCTTTCACCACCCAGGCCCTGAAACGGCCGGGCAGCCGGGCCCTGGCCACCTCCAAGGATCACCCAGGAGCGATCAGCGATCTGCTCGTCTGTCGCACGGAGTTCGTCGCCAAGAATCCCGAGAAGGTCCAGAAGATCGTCAACGCCTGGTTCGCCACGCTCACCACAATCAAGGACGACCCGGCCGGCACCCTGCCGATCCTGGTGGAGCGTTCCGGTGTCAGCGAAGCCGAGTTCAATGAGTACAACGCCGGCACCACCATCCAGACCCTCGAGGAGAACCGCAGCAACTTCAAGCTGGGCACCACGATGCTGTCGCTGCCCTACGCCGCCGAGCAGATCAGCGCCTTCCTGGTGGAGACGGGCCTGGCCAAGACCAAGCCTGACCTCACCAACCTGCTGAATTCCCAGTTCGTCGACAACGCCCGTTGAGCACCATGGCCCGGTCCCCCGCCCTGCGCCGCTTCCTCCGCCACCCCTGGGTTCTGGGGGTGCTCGGCATCCTCACCGTCTTCCTGATGTGGTGGCTGGTCACCGCCAGCGGCATGGTCGACAAACTCTTCCTGCCGAGCCCCGGAGCGGTGTGGCTGGCGGGCAGCGACCAGTTCCAGCGCGGCATCCTGGTGGCGGATGCGGTGGCCAGCATCCAGCGGGTGTTCATCGGCTTCGCCATCTCGGCAGGTCTGGCCCTTCCGATCGGCATCGCCATGGGCACGAACCGCACCATCTGCCACTTTCTGGAACCCCTGATGGCGCTGATCCGCTACATGCCGGCGCCCGCTTTCATCCCCCTGCTGATCATCTATTTCGGTCTCGAGGAGTTGCCGAAGGTGATGCTCATCTTCATCGGCACCTTCTTCTTCAACACCCTGATGATCATGGATGCGGTGAAGTTCGTTCCCTCCGAACTGGTGGAAACGGCCCTCACCCTGGGGGGCCGGGGCCTGCCGATCCTGACCCGGGTGGTAGCCCCTTACATCGCCCCCCAGGTGCTCGACACCTACCGCATCAACATGGCGTCGGCCTGGAACCTCGTCATCGTCGCCGAACTGGTGGCCGCCAACGAGGGCCTGGGCAAACGCATCAGTCTGGCCCAGCGATTCCTGCGTACTGATGAGATCTTCGTCGGTCTGATTGTGATCGGGCTGATCGGTCTGATGATCGATCTGGGTTTCCGGTTTCTGATGCGCCGGGCCTGTTCCTGGGCCAACTGAACCCCATGCATCTCCAGGTCTCCCAGGTTTCCAAGAGTTTCGGCGAGGGGCGAGATCGCAAGCTCGTTCTCGAGAACATCAGCTTCGAACTGGTCTCGGGTCAGTTCATGGCCCTGGTCGGCAGTTCCGGCTCCGGCAAGTCCACCGTGATGCGCCTGATCGCCGGTCTGGAGCGGCCCAGCGAAGGCACGATTCAGCTGGATGGCGTTCCGGTCCGGCGCCCCGGCTCCGACCGCGGCATGGTGTTCCAGAAGTACAGCCTCTATCCCTGGCTCACGGCGGCCCAGAACGTCGCCTTCGGCCTCTCCCTCCAGGGACGGGACAAGGCGGAGATCCGCGAACGGACCGCCTATTTCCTCGACGTGGTCGGGCTGGCGGATGCAGCCCGGCTGCTGCCTCGGGAACTTTCGGGGGGCATGCAGCAACGGGTGGCCATCGCCAGGGCCCTGGCGACCGAGCCGAAGGTGCTGCTGCTGGACGAACCGTTCGGGGCGCTGGACCTGCAGATCCGCGAATCGATGCAGGAATTCCTGCACGACCTCTGGAAGCGCACCGGACTCACCGCCCTGCTGATCACCCACGACATCGAGGAGGCGCTGCTGCTCGCCACCACCGTCCACATCATGGCGCCGCGGCCCGGCCGGATCGTCCACAGCGTCGACGTCCGGCTGGACCGCTCCGACCTGAGCCACCTGCGCGTGTCCCAGCCCTTCCTGGAACTACGCGAGGAACTGGCCAGCCGGCTGCGCAGCCTGGATGGCTCCCTGCTCTGAGCGTTCCGTCCGCCCCGTCCTGACCAACCGTTCCATGGACACCGCCACCCGGGCCGCCTTTCTGCCGCCGGAGCTCTACAGCTCCCCGTCCGTCGCCGCCCTCGAGCGCGAGCACTACGCCACCCGCTTCTGGCACCCCGTCGCCGCCGCCGCCGATCTGCCGGCGGGGCATGTGCGGGCGCTGGAGCTGCTGGGCCTTCCCATCCTGCTCTGCCATGGCACTGATGGCGCCGTGCGGGCCTTCCGCAACCGCTGTCCCCACCGGGCCGTGGCCTTCCGCGAACCGGCTGAGGGCAGCGTGGCCTGCCGAAGGCTGGTCTGCCCCTACCACGGCTGGACCTACGACCTGGGCGGAACGCTGCTGGCGGCCGCCAGGGAAGGGGAATTCGTCGACCCGTTCGATCGCGGCGCCTGGCCGCTGGAGGCCCTCGACTGCCAGGTTCGGTCCTCCCTGATCTGGGTGGCCCTGGGAGCCGATCCGATTCCCCTCGACGACCAGCTCGATCTGCCGCTGCAGGAAGCCCCCCAAGCCCTGGCCCAGACCCTGGAACCCCTGGCCTTCCATGAACGGGGGCTCGCCTGCAACTGGAAGATCGCCCACGACAACACCCTCGACGACTACCACGTCGCCATCGCGCACCCCACCACCCTGCATCGACTGCAGGGCCCGGTGCGCGACTACCGCCATCGCTTCGGCACCTGGGCCAATGTGCTGGCCACCCCCTCGCCGGAAGCGGACGGTGCGTTCCTCACCTTCGGCCTGCCGCCGTGGAACCACCTGCTGCTGTGGCCCGACGGACGCATGGCGATGATCCAGTTCCTGCCCGAGACCCTGGGCACCTGCCGGATGCAGGTGTGGTTGCTGGGCCCTGCCTCACGCCAGGCCGAAGGGGAGGCGCTGATGGCGGAGATGGTCCACTTCCTGGCCGAGGACCGCGCCCTGGTCGAGTCGGCCCAGCGGGGCTACGGGGATGGGTTCCGCACCGGCCCGCCGCACCGGCTGGAGGCCCGGATCCTGCACCAGCAGGCGATCTACGCGGCGCTGCTGGAGCCCTGGTACGCGTCGGGGCGGATGCCCAGGTAAGCGGCCTCCTTGAACAGGGCGCGCTTGGCATCTGCGTCCTGGCGCTGCTCGGCGATGGCGTAGCGGGCCCGCAGGGAAGCGACCAGGGCGGCCTGGCGGGGATCGGTCCCTTCGCTGGAATGGCTGGCCGACGGTGTGGCGGTCGGGGCGTCGATCACGGTCATCACAACGTAACTCTGTTCACGATGAACACACTCTATCGCTGTTTCCGGCTACCGGCTGGCTGCGCAGCCACTGCGCCATTGCCGTGTTAATCGTCAGCAGATCGGCCACCGGACGGTCGGTGAACGGCAGGGTGGGCATGTAGCCGTCCGGTCCGAACTCGGGCGTGAAGCTGGGTGGCGGTGCCCCCCGTTTCACCGTCCGTTCGGCGAACAGTTGCCAGCAGGCCAGGTGGGCGGCAAGCGCCTCGGCATGTTCGGGCGCGAAAGGGTGGGACACCTGGGGACCCTGGGCATGGCCCACCCGGGCATGGATGTGGTCAACCCGGTCGGCCATCGCCTGCACCGGCTCCAGATCCGGGGTCATCAGCCGTTCGGCCACGACACACCAGTGGCTCAGGTCGGCCGTGAGCCGCATTCCGGGCACAGCCTCCAGCAGCGGCACGATCGTCCAGGGCATCCCCAGGCAGCGGGACCGGTGGGTCTCGAAACTCACCGTCAGGCCGCTGGCGGCTGCCAGCGCGTGGGCCTCGGCCAGGAAGGTCCGTTGCCGCTCCAGGGGCCAGGCATCACTGCCGGTGAGCACGGTCACCCGGTGGGGGCGGAGATCGGCACAGCGGTTCAGATGCTCGCCCAGTTCCGCCAGGTGCTGCGCTGGCGTGACAGCCAGCTCCGGCACATAGCCACCGCCGGTGACCACCTCCAGCACCAGGGGTCTGCCGGACTCCAGCAGGCGGGTGGGCCCGTCCGGATCGCCGACCAGGGAGGGATGGTGGATGTTCAGCTCCAGTCCGTCGAAGCCCCCCCGCTCGGCCGTCTCCAGGGCGGTGGCAAGGGGGCCCTCGAAGCCCCAGAGGGAGAAAAACAGCAGGGAAGGCACCGAAGAGGCACGACGCATGGCCCACTCTTCCCTGCCGCAGGCGCCCGGCAGGTAACCATCCCCACCGGGGCCACGCCCGGTGCAAGTGTTCGTGACGAACGGTGTGCGGCGGACTCCGAGCGGGACAGTGGATCCAAGACGTCTCCTTGCGCCGGCCTACGGCGAGCTTCGTGACCGCCTCCCCACCTTCCGCGCCACCGGCGGCCGGCCCGGACGCCGCCGAGCCGCTGCTGTCCACTCCACTGCTGCAGCGCCTCAACGAGCGTCGCGACGGACCCGGCTGGCGCCGGCTGACCTTGCACCTCACGGTGCTGGGGCTGGGGGCCCTGCTCTGGGGATGGCCCATGCCGCCGGCCCTTCCCAGCGCTGGGTTCTGGGCCCTGCGTCTGGTGGGTCTGCTGCTGCTGGGCTGGGGCCTGGCCTTCGGCTTCTGCGCCATGCACGAATGCGGCCACCGCACCGCCTTCGCAAGCAAAGCCCTCAACGACACCGTGGCCTGGTGGGCCGGTCTGCTGAGCTTCTACAACGCCGATTACTACCGCCGCTACCACCAGTGGCACCATCGCTTCACCCACCAGCCGGGCCTCGATCCGGAGCTGGAGGAGGCCCCCCCCAGCACCCTGGGCAGCTACCTGCTCGAGCTCAGTGGGCTTCCCTGGTGGATCGGCAAGCTGCGCGGCCATGCCGCCGGCCTGCGTGGTGACTTCGGCGGCAGGCCCTACATCCCCGCCGAGGCCGCCGCGGCCGTCACCCGCTCGATCCGGCTCCAGGTCGCCGCCTACGCCGTCCTGCTGACCGCCTCCTTCTGGCAGGGAAACGGCACCCTGTTCTGGTTCTGGCTGCTGCCCCTGGCCGTCGGCCAGCCCCTGCTGCGCTTCGTGCTGATGGCCGAGCACGGCGGCTGCAGCACCCACAGCAACGGCCTCACCAACACCCGCACCACCCTGACACTGCTGCCCCTGCGCTGGCTCATGTGGGAGATGCCCTTCCACGTTGAGCACCACCTCTACCCCTCGGTGCCCTTCCACGCCCTGGCCGAGGCCCATGGCCATCTGGCGCCCCATCTGGTGCACTCAGGCCAGGGATATCTGGCGGTGCACCGCGACTTCCTACGCGATCCCGCCCGTCTGGCCCTCCCCTGAATCCCGCTCCCTTGCCCCCCAGCCCCGCGCCCCCGCGTCGCTTCGCGCTCGGGGACGTTCCCCTCGCCGCCGGGGGGACCCTTCCCGCCGCCTGGCTCGACTACCGGGTCTACGGAACACTGGCCGACGACCGCTCCAACCTGGTGCTTTACCCGAGCTCCTACGGCGCCTGGCCCGAGGACATCGACTGGGTGGTGGGACCGATCCTCGATCCCCAGCGCTGGTGCGTGGTGCTGGTCAGCCAGTTCGGCAATGGCCGCTCCACCAGCCCCAGCAACGCCCGGCCAGGCCTGGTATCGGGCCGCTGGCCGGTGGATCACCGTGACAACGTGGCCGCCCAGCGCCGGCTGCTGGAGGAGGTCTTCCAGGTGGCGGCGCCGGCCCTGATCTACGGCTGGTCGATGGGAGCCCAGCAGGCCTACCACTGGGCCGTGCTGGAGCCGGAGCGGACCCGGCGCATCTGCTGCGTCTGCGGCACGGCGCGCACCACGGCCCACAACCGGGTGTTCCTGCTCAGCCTGCGCCAGGCCCTCACCGCCGATCCCCACTGGGATGGGCTGCGGTTCCGGGGCGTGCCCGAGCAGGGCTTGCGCACCTTCGCCCTGATCTACGCCAGCTGGGCCGCCAGCCAGCCCTTCTATCGCCGCGGCGCCCACCGCCAGCTGGGCTACGCCAGCGTCGAGGCCTACGTGGAGCAGGCCTGGCTGCCGGCCTACCGCCGCCACGACCCCCATGACCTGCTGGCCATGCTCGACGTCTGGCTGGCGAACGACGTGGCGGCCGCCGCCGGGATCAGCGCCACCGGGATCAGCGCCACCGATGGCACTGGCGATCCCGATGCCGACCTGGCCGCGGCCCTGGGCCGGATCCAGGCCCGCACCGCCGTGATCGCCGGCCGCCACGACCTCTATTTCACCCCCGACGACTGCCAGGCGGAGGCCGCCCTGATCCGCGAGGCCCACTTCGAGGTCCTGGAGTCCGACCTGGGCCACCGGGCTGGCAACCCCCGCGACTCGCCGGCCGAGCAGCGCCAGCTGCGGGCAGCCATCGACCGGCTCTGCGCCGACTGACCGCCTCCGGCCGGCCCCCACTCGCCGCCCACACCCGCCCCACCACACAGCACCCCCGATGACCGATCTGGCCCGCTTCGCCGCCACCCATGGCATCCGCCACTTCCTCTTCTCCTTCTGCGACCTGTTCGGGGTGCAGCGGGCCAAGCTGGTGCCGGCGGCCGCGGCGGCCGAACTGGCCCGATCCGGGGCCGGCTTCGCCGGTTTCGCCGCCTGGCTGGACATGACCCCGGCCGATCCGGACGTGCTGGCGATCCCCGATCCCACCAGCCTGATGGTGCTCCCCTGGCAGCCAGACGTGGCCTGGGTGGCCACCAATCTGCAGGTGGAGGGCCAGGTGCTGGAGCAGTCGCCCCGCCGGGTGCTGCAGCAGCAGATCGCCCGGGCGGCGGCCCTGGGCCTGCAGTTCCGCAGCGGCGTAGAGGCGGAGTTCTTCTTGATGGACCCGGAACGGGACGCCATCGCCGATGGACTCGATCGGCAGTCCAAGCCCTGCTACGACCAGCTGGCCCTGATGCGCCACTATCCGCTGATCAGCGAACTGCTGGACGGCATGGAGAGCCTCGGCTGGGGCCCGTACCAGGCCGACCACGAGGACGCCAACGGCCAGTTCGAACTCAACTGGACCTATGCCGAATCGCTGCTGACCGCCGACCGCCATGCCTTCTTCCGGGTCATGGCGGCCGCCCTGGCGGAGCGCCATGGGGTGCGGGTGAGCTTCCAGCCCAAGCCGATCCCGGCCCTCACCGGCAACGGGGCCCACCTGCATGCCTCCCTCTGGGACGAGGGGGGGCGAAACGTATTCCACGACCCTGCCGGGGAGGAGGGCCTGTCGGAGATCGCCTACCACTTTCTGGCCGGTCTGCTGGCCCATGCGCCGGCCCTTTGCGCCCTCACCAATCCGGTGGCCGGCAGCTACCGGCGCCTGGCGCGGTCCGTCACCAGTTCCGGGGCCACCTGGTCCCCCTCCTGGATCAGCTACGGCGGCAACAACCGCACCCACATGGTGCGCATCCCCGACGACCAGCGGATCGAGCTGCGGCTCGGCGACGGCGCCGCCAACCCCTACCTGCTCCAGGCGGCGGTGCTGGCGGCGGGCCTGGACGGCATCGAACGGCAGCTCGATCCCGGGGCCCGCAGCGACGTGAACACCTACGTGGAGTCGCCGGCGGGGGCGGCCTCCCTGCCCACCTGTCACGCCGATGCCCTCGAGGCCTTCCGCCACGACGCGCCGCTGCGGGACTCCCTGGGGGAGGCGTTCTGCACCGCCTACGAAGCCCTGGTGGCCCAGCGCAACGACGAGTGAGGGTGCCGGGGGGCGGCCCACCCCCCGCACGGGCGAAGACCAGCACGATTGCCTATGGCCAGGGCGCCATGGAGGGATGACAGTGAGTTCAGAAACCAGGAGGCTCCAGCGATGGAAGACACCCCGCCCGGTCAGATGTCAGGAGTGTGCTGACGGCAGGCCCCTGCTCCAACAGTCTTGTTCCCCATAACGGTTTCCCGGTCTTTCGCAGATCACCCGACGCATCGTTCAGGTGCCCACGGGTCCATGGAAACCGGCCCCTGGATGCCTCGGCCCCAGGTGCCTCCCTCCGCAGCTCCGACTCCGAAACCCACCTCCGGGGACTCCGATGGATCCCCAGCCCCGCTGACCTCCCTTTGATGGCGCGCCCATGGCGAAGGAGCATCCTCGGCTCCCTCCCCATCACCCATCCACGGTCCCCAAGGACCCGATCGTCAGCCCTTCTGAACAGCTCGTCAGACCCGTCATCTGATCGTCAAGCATCAGTGACAGCGCAGGAACACCTTCGTTCCGCCCCAAGCCCGGCGATCCTGGACGCCGGGCTTTTTCATGGTCCATCGCCAGTCGGGCGGCCGGATCCCGTCGGCCCGGGTCAACCGCCTAGATTTACTTAACAATTGGTCAGGGTCGATGGCACGCCTGCCCTGGGCCGTCCTGCTGCTGACACTGCTGGGGGCCCGGTATCTGGGCTGGCGCTTCAGTGCCAGCCTCAACCTGGCCACGCCCCTGGCCGCCAGCCTCAGCATCCTCACCCTGGCGGCCGAACTGGTGCTGCTGGCCGGATTCTTCCTGCAGCTCTGGTTCACGCTCCTGCCCGAACGGCCGGCGCCCCCCGCGGGTCCGATCCCCACCCCCGTCCCGTCGGTCGACGTGCTCGTGCCCAGCTGCGGCGAACCGGCCGAGCTGGTGGAGCGCTGCCTGCGGGGCTGTCTGGCGATGGACTACCCCAGCCACACGGTCTGGCTGCTCGACGACAGCGACCGACCGGAGCTGGCGGAACTCTGCGACCGCCTCGGCTGCCGCTACGTTGCCAGGCAGGAGCACGCACACGCGAAGGCCGGCAACCTCAACCACGGACTGCGTCACTGCATAGGGGAGCTGGTGGCGGTCTTCGACGCCGACGTCGTCCCCCTGCAACCCTTCCTGCGCCGCACGGTCGGCCTGTTCGCCGACCCGACCGTGGGTTTCGTGCAGACCCCCCAGAGCTACATGAACGCCGATCCGGTGATGCGCAACCTGCGCCTGGAGCGCTGGCTGCTGCCGGACGAGGAAAGCTTCTACCGCTGGATCCAGCCCACCCGCCAGAACCTCAATGCCGTGGTCTGCGCCGGCACCTCCTTCGTCATGCGGCGCGAGGCGCTCGAGCGAGTCGGCGGCTTCGAGACGGCCACCCCATCGGAGGACCTGGCCACCGGCATCCGGATCACCGCCGCCGGTTACCGCAACCATTACCTCTCTGAGAAGCTGAGCGCCGGCCTGGCCCCCTTCACGGCCGCGGCCATGACGCGGCAGCGCTGCCGCTGGGGCAGCGGCTCCCTCCAGACCCTGCGCACGGGAGCCGATCCGCTGCGGATCCCGGGGCTCAGCCCCTTGCAGCGGCTCGCCTACAGCGAAGGCATCCTGCACTGGTTCACCTTCCCCGCCCAGCTGGTGCTGCTCTGCACGCCGCTCAGCCTCGGCCTGCTGGGCATCGCTCCGATCCTCTTCAGCGGCAATGCCCTGCTCACGGTCGCCATGCCGTTCGTGTTCAGCCAGCTGCTGCTCACCCGCTGGCTGAGCGGCCACGCCCGGGCCGCGCTCCTGCCGGAGCTGTACCGCTGGATCTTCCTGGTGCCGATCTGTGCCGCCGTGGTCGCCACGGCCCTGGGCCGGCCGCGGCGGTTCCGGGTCACGCCGAAGGCGGTGGTCGGCCGGGACTCAGGCCCGGATGCGGGCCTGCTGCTGCCGCTGCTGGCACTGCTGGCCCTGCAGCTGGTGGCGCTCTGGAACCTGGCGCCGGGTCGGCTGCCACTGATTGCCGGCCAGGAGGGGCTGGTGCCGGTCTCGGCCGCCACGGTCGGGGTGGTGCTGGGCTGGAGCCTGCTCAACGGCCTGCTGCTGCTGCTGGCGATCCGCAGCTGCTGGGATCGGCCCCACCGGGATGGGGTTCCCTGGTTCGCCCTGTCCCTGCCGGTGCGGCTCCGGCACAGCGACGGGACCGTGCATGGGCGCCTGCGGGCCGTCAGCGCCACGGGCGCCGAACTCGGCCTGGAGAGGGCAGAGGACGGGCCGGTGCTACAGGCGGCCGACAGCCTCAGCCTGGAGGGTCTGGTGCCCGGTGTTGCGCTGCCGTTCCTGGCGATGGCCCGGGAGGCCGGTGCCATCGGCGGGGTCTGGGGGCCGCTCACCCCGCCGCAGCGCGACCAGCTGGAGACCCTCCTCTACCGACGCGAGGGGCTGTGGCCCACCCTGCGGGCCCCCTTCGAGCTCCGCACCCTGCCCCTGGTGCTGCTGCGCACGCTGCAGCGGGTGGAACCAGAAAGCTGGTTCCGCCGCAGTCTCATTCCCCAGCTTCCACCGCTGGTGGGGCTGCCGCTCCCCAGGCGTGCAGACCTTCCAGCACAGGCAGCAGCGCCCGACCCCGCTCGCTGAGGTCGTACTCCACCCGCGGCGGCACCTCACCGAAGACGCGCCGGCAGACGACGGCATCGGCCTCCAGCTCCCGCAGCTGGGCCGTGAGCACCTTGTGGCTGACCCCCACCAGGGACCGCTGCAGGGCCGAGAAGCGCTGGGGACCCTCCCGGAGCCGGCAGAGGATCAGCAGCTTCCAGCGGCCGCGCATGACCCGCAGGGCCAGCTCCGCCGGGCAGAGCTGGGAACCGCCGGAGTCCAGGGAATCGGGGAAAGAGACCGTCACAGGGATCTGGGTTACCGGCAGGTGCCCCAGGCACAAGCCGGTGCGTTCTTGTCAGTCAGGGTGCGTGTCCGCCAGAGTCCCCCCATGACCTTAACAATCCCTTACGGACCGGGGCCTTCCCGCCCTGGCCGGCCGGTCACCGCCCCATGAGCGACCTGTTCACCCCCCTGACCGTGGGCCCGCTGCTGCTGCCCAACCGGATACTGATGGCCCCCCTCACCCGATGCCGGGCCGAGCCGGACCACGTTCCGGGCCCGCTGATGGCTATCTACTACCAGCAGCGGGCCAGCGCTGGCCTGCTGATCGCCGAGGCCACGATGGTGATGGAGGGCAACTCGGCCTTCTGGCACGAACCCGGCATCCATTCGGCGGCCCAGGTGGCGGGCTGGCGGCTCACCACCGACGCGGTCCATGCCGCCGGTGGGCGCATCGTGCTGCAGATCTGGCATGGCGGGCGGGCCTGCCACCCCCTGCTCAACGATGGCCGACAGCCCGTGGGGCCGAGCCCGATCGCCATCACCGGCGACGAGGTGCACACCCCGGAGGGGAAACAGCCCTATGTCGTCCCCCGGGAGCTGGCGGACGACGAACTGCCCGCGATCGTGGCGGGGTTCCGCCAGGCCACCCGCAACGCCATCGACGCCGGCTTCGACGGGGTCGAGGTGCATGGCGCCAACGGCTACCTGCTCGACGCCTTCCTGCGGGACGGCAGCAACCGGCGCCAGGGTCCCTACGGCGGGCCGGTGGCCAACCGGGCCCGGCTGCTGCTGGAGGTGCTGGAGGCCGCCCGGGCCGAATCGCCCCTGGTGGGCCTGCGGATCTCGCCGCTGAACGGTTACAACGCCATGGTCGACAGCGACCCCATCGGGCTGTCGGGCTGGCTGGCCCAGCGGCTGGAGAGCACCGGCCTGGATTACCTGCACGTGATGCGGGGGGACTTCCTCGGCCAGCAGCATGGCGATGTGCTCACCCCGATCCGGGCCGGCTTCAGCGGGGTGCTGGTAGGGAACATGGGCTACACGGCCGAGGAGGCCAACGCCGCCATCGCCGCCGGCCAGCTGGACGCGGTGGCCTTCGGCACGCCGTTCCTTGCCAATCCGGACCTACCCGAACGCCTCCGCAGGGGCGCACCCCTGCAGTCCCCCGATCCGGCCACCTATTACTCCCCCGGCCCAGCCGGCTACACCGACTACCCCTTCCTGGAATCCGCCTGACATGACCCCCGACCTTCTGGTGCTCAGTGCCAGCAACGGCGAGAACCTGAAACTCGCCGAGCGTTTCGCCGCCGCCGGCCGCGCCCGCGGCATGGCCGCCGAGGTGCTCGACCTCACCATCCTGTCCCTGCCGCTCTACAACCCCCGCACCCACGGGGATTCCGGCCTTCCCGCCGAGGTGGAGGGGCTGAGCCGCAGGCTCGAGGCCGCCCCCCGCTGGGTGATCTGCGCCCCCGAGTACAACGGCTCCCTGCCGCCTGTGCTGACCAGCGCCATCGCCTGGCTCTCGGTGCAGGGGGACGGCTTCCGCACGCTGTTCAACGGCCGGCCGGTGGCGATCGCCACCCATTCCGGTGGTCCCGGCATCGAGGTGCTGGCGGTGCTGCGCATCCAGCTGGCCCACCTCGGGGCCCACGTGGTGGGTCGCCAGCTCTCCAGCAGCCGCAGCAATCCCGCCAAGGACAGCAGCATCGACGACATCGTCCACCGTCTCCAGCGCATGGAACCGATCCAACCCTGAGAACCCGCCCCATGACCTTCGTCTTCCGCCCCGCCGCCGAGCGCTTCCACAGCCAGCTCGACTGGCTGGACAGCTGGCACAGCTTCTCCTTCTCCCACCACCACGATCCGGCCTGGATGGGGTTCGGACCGCTGCGGGTGATCAACGACGACACGATCGCCGCCGGTCGCGGCTTCGGCATGCATCCGCACCGGGACATGGAGATCGTCACGGTGATGGTGGACGGCCAGCTCAACCACCAGGACTCCATGGGCCACAGCGAGGTGCTTCGGGCCGGAGAGGTGCAGGCGATGAGCGCCGGCACCGGCGTGGTCCACAGCGAGATGAACCGGGGCGCCATCCCCTGCCGGCTGCTGCAGATCTGGATCGAGCCGGATCGCGCCGGCCACCCGCCCGCCTATCGCCAGGAGCCGTTCGTGCTCCGGCCAGGCTGGACGCCGCTGCTCGATCCGGACGGCCGCGATGGGGCCCTGGCCATCAACCGGCCGGTGCGGCTCTGGCGGGCCAGGGCTGGCGCAGGCGAGCGGCTGGAGCTAGCCATCGCCTCCGATGCCACCGGCTGGCTGCAGGTGATCGAGGGGGAAGGCACGGCCTTCGGCCGACCGCTGCAGCGGGGCGACGGCCTTGGCTTCCCGGCGCCCTCTCCGGACAGCCTCCAGGCCGGCCCCGCCGGGGCGGACGTGCTCCTGTTCGAACTGCGCTGAGCGGACCCTGGCGTGCCGGAGTGGCAGGCACACCCCGGCACGGCCCCAGGATGGGGGGACCAGCCCGACGTCATGGCCCGTTTCCTGCTGCTCTTCAGGCCCCGGGTTCCCCTGCAGCCGACGGAGCTCGTCGGTCGGCTGGATCCCCTGGTCCTGCGGTTCCACGCCGACGTGGAGCACCGCTCCCCCGCCCATCTCAGCGCCATCGTGCGGGGGGAGCACGAGACCCTCCGGCTGCAGCTGATCGCCGACGTGCAGGCCAAGGCGGATGGCCCCGTGCTGGAACTGGTGCTGATGAGCCGGGAGGCCATGGGGGCGGGGGCGCCCCTCACCAAGGCGCTGTTCGAGACCCTGGTGACGATTGCGGCCGAGGTGATGCCTGAGCTGGAGCTGGTGTTTCGATCTGACAGGGACGGCGCGCTCCCTGACCGCAACTGAGAGAATCCATCGGATGCAGACGCTCTCACCGACCCCTGCCGCCCTTGCGGAACTGCAGCCGCCCCGCGGCTACCGTGTGCTCGCCTGGCTCGGCCTGGTGGCCAACCTGCTGGCCCTGCCGCTCGGCCTGGCGGCGATCCTGCTCTCCAGCCTCTGGCGGACGGCCAATATCGTGGTCTACACCAGTGCCGTGCTGCCGGCAGTGGCCCTGGGCGTGGTGGCCTGCGTCGCCCTGCTGAAGTGGCGCCTCTGGGGCCAGGTGCTGGCGATCGTGGCGCTGTCGCTGGATCTGGCGATCGAGATGGCCTACGGCATCGTGCGCCTGGCGCTGGTGGGTGAGGAACGGCTCCTGCTGGCGGTGGCCGCCCCCCTGGCCTGGGGCCTGACCCTGGCGGCCCTGGTGTTCTGGTGCCGCCCCGCAATCCGTTCCTACCTGCGCTGAGGGCCCCCGGGCAACCTGGCGTTCTGTATCAACGGCTCCACCCATGGGGCAGGACACAAGGATTGGATACCCCCCAGCCGACCCAAGCTGTTTCCATGCCCAGCCCCCAACGCTTCGCCGCCATTCAGGAGATTCACCAGCGCCCTCCGGTGGTGACCCCCCCCATCGAGTCGCTGGATGAGCTCTGGGCCAGCGATGTGTTCAGCCTGGCCAAGATGAAGGCGGCCCTGCCCAAGGACATCTTCAAGTCCGTGCAGCGCACCATCAAGGAGAACGGCAAGCTCGACGTCTCTGTGGCCAACGTGGTGGCCCAGGCGATGAAGGAATGGGCCACCGGCCGCGGCGCCCTGTACTACGCCCACGTCTTCTACCCCCTCACCAACGCCACCGCCGAGAAGCACGACGGCTTTATCTCGGTGCAGGGTGATGGCTCGGTGATCACCGAGTTCACCGGCAAGGTGCTGGTGCAGGGCGAACCCGACGGCTCCTCCTTCCCCAGCGGCGGCATCCGCACCACCTTCGAGGCCCGCGGCTACACCGCCTGGGACATCACCAGCCCGGCCTTCCTGATGGAGACCCCCAACGGTCTCACCCTCTGCATCCCCACCGTCTTCATCTCCTGGACCGGCGAGGCCCTCGACAAGAAGACCCCCCTGCTGCGCTCCAACGCCGCCATGAACAAGCAGGCTCAGCGCCTGCTGCGGCTGCTCGGGGAAACCGATGTGGCCCCGGTCAACTCCAGCTGCGGTGCTGAGCAGGAGTACTTCCTCATCGACAGCGCCTACGTGCCCCTGCGTCCCGACCTTCTCCTGGCCGGCCGCACCCTGTTCGGCAAGCCCTCCGCCAAGGGCCAGCAGTTCGATGACCACTACTTCGGCGCCATCCCCCAGCGGGTGCAGGTGTACATGCAGGACGTGGAACGTCAGCTGTACAAGCTGGGCATCCCTGCCAAGACCCGCCACAACGAGGTGGCACCGGGCCAGTTCGAGATCGCCCCGTTCTTCGAGGCGGCCAACGTGGCCACGGATCACCAGCAGCTGATCATGACCATTCTCAAGAGCACGGCGCGGCGCCACGGGATGAACTGCCTGCTGCATGAGAAACCCTTCGAGGGCATCAACGGCTCCGGCAAGCACGTCAACTGGTCGGTGGGCAACCCCACCCAGGGCAACCTGCTGGATCCCGGCAACACCCCCCACGAGAACATGCAGTTCCTGCTGTTCTGCGGCGCCGTCATCCGCGGGGTGCACAAGTTCGGTCCGCTGATGCGGGCGGTGGTGGCCACCGCCGGCAACGACCACCGCCTCGGTGCCAACGAAGCGCCCCCGGCGATCATCTCCGTCTACCTCGGCAGCCAGCTGGAGGACGTCTTCCGCCAGATCAAGGAAGGGGACGTGAAAGGCTCCAGCAACGCCGGCGTGATGCAGCTGGGCGTCGACACCCTGCCGGAATTCCCCAAGGATCCCGGCGACCGCAACCGCACCTCCCCCTTCGCCTTCACCGGCAACCGCTTCGAGTTCCGGGCCGTCGGCTCCAACCAGTCGGTGGCCGGCCCCTTGGTGGCCATGAACACGATCCTGGCGGACTCGCTCGCCTACGTGAGCGACCAGCTGGAGCAGAAGATGGCCGCGGGGGAAAGCCTGCCCGGCGCCGCCTTCTCCGTGCTCAAGCAGATCATGACCGACCACGGCAACGTGGTCTTCGGCGGCGACGGCTATTCCAGCGAATGGCACCGCATCGCCGTGGAGGAGCGGGGCCTGGAGAATCTGCCCACTACCGCCGATTCCCTGCCCGTCCTGCAGCGGCCTGAGGTCCGCGACCTTTTCGCCCAGCAGGGTGTGCTCACCCCCCTTGAGCTGGAGAGCCGCTTCGAGGTCTACGCCGAGCAGTACGTGCTCGCCATCGACGTGGAGGCCAAGCTGGCAGTGCAGATCGCCCAGACCCAGATCTATCCGGCCGCCATGCGCTACCTGGGAGAGCTGGCCAGCTCCCTGCAGCTCCAGACCTCCATGGGCCTCCAGGTGTCCTCGGAAACCCAGACCAAGGTGGCGTCCCTCAGCGCAAAGCTCATGGAGCTCAGCAGTGCCCTGGAAAGCGCCATCGGCAACGCCCCCCACGGCACCATGGCCCACATGCGCTACTCAGCCGACACGCTGCTGCCGCTGATGCACCAGCTGCGCGAAGCAGTCGACGGGCTGGAGGCCGTGGTGGACGACAACCTCTGGCCCCTGCCCTCCTACCAGGAGATGCTGTTCATCCGCTGATCACCCCAGCGGCCCCGGCGGGGAGGGTCCTCCAGGGCCCTCTTTTTTCGCTGGTCTTGCCCGCGGGTTGTGCCGCCGGGGCGAAACCTCACGATCTGCCCGCTTGGTTCCCCTCGGCACAGTCGCTGCTCGAGCGGAGGTGCTGGAGTCGATGCATGAGCGTTCCTTCCAACCAGCGCCCCACCGCCGACCGGTCCCGCGACCTCCCGGACCTGGATGAGCACTACGGCTCCTACTGCCGGGCCATGCGGATGCTGGTGCGGGAGGGCAAGAGTCTGAAGACCGTGCAACAGACGGTCTGCTGGCAGCAGCTGGCCCGACTGCACGACTGCCGCCCGGCCCGCTACCAGGAGCCGGACGCCCTCTATCTGAGGCTGTGCCGTGAGGGAGGGGCTGCCGGCGGCGCGGCCGCGAAGCGCTGAGGCGCGGACCGGGGCGGCGGAGAGCCTTTCCTGGATTCGGTCGCATCGGCCACTGACAGACACCCCTGGAGCGAACGATGACAGGGATTCCCAAGCTTTCCACGTTGTCCATGGACGCACCTACGGCCTTCGCCGCGGTCGCTCTCGCCGCCGTCTCCTGGGACGGTGCCCTCACCATGGCGGGCACGCGGGCCCTTCGCCACGCCCTCGACTACCGCGCCCCCTTCAAGGGGAGAAGCGATAAGGAGATGATCAGCCTGATGGACACCCTGCTCCAGGGGCTGCGGGCCAAGGGCGCGATCGGCCTGATGGAGGAGGCGGCCGCGGTGCTCGACGACCGGCAGCGGCACACGGCCTATGCGGTGGCGGCGGAGATCATGCGCTCCGACGGCCCTTTGCAGGACCAGGAGCAGGCGATCCTCGCCGACCTCGCCAGCACCCTGCGCCTCGACCCGGAGGAGACCACCAAGGTGCTGGAGGTGATGGACGTTCTCCATGCCAGCATCCTGGAGCCTGCCGTGAGCGCATGAGTTCCGCCCCCGCCGGCCTCCGCATCGCCGTGGTGGGGGCCGGTAGTTCCGGCCTGCTGCTCGCCCTGATGCTGCAGCGCCAGGGCCACCGGGTCTCCCTGTTCGAGCGCTCCGGGCGGCTGCGCACCGAGGGCTGTGGGATTCTGCTGGTGAAGAGCGGGGTGGAGGCGGTGGCGGCGGCCGCCGTCCCGGGCCTGCTTGACGACCTGCTCGCAGGCGGCCATCCGGTGCAGCGCTTCGTGTTCCGCAATCTCCGGGGCGATCTGATCGAAGCCAGCCCGGCCGAGCGGGAGGCGGAGGAGCTGCCCTCCCTGCTGATCCACCGCCGCGCCATCCTCGATGCCCTCTGGGGCCATCTCGATCCCGCCAGCTTCCACGGCGACCATGCGCTCGTCAGCTGGAGCCAGGGGGAGGACGGGGTCGTGGCCCGCTTCGCCGACGGCCGCCAATGGACCGGTGATCTGCTGGTGGGGGCCGATGGAATCTTCTCCCGCGTGGCGGCCCTGCTCTGCCCGGAACGGCGCCTGCAGTACCTGGGGGACCGGGTCTGGCGGGGGGTGGTGACGGACGAGGCTTTCTGCAGCGGCGGGGATTTCTTCGTCTATGCCCGGGGCCGGGGCATCTACGCCAACTTCTTCGACCTGGGCCCCGACCGGGAGGGCCGGGGCCGCACCCACTGGGGCTTCTTCCAGGAGGAGGAGCTCCCCGACGACCGGGTGGCCCGGCAGCGGCTGCTGGAAGAGGGGGTGCCCGCCGCCGCCCTCGCCAAGCTTCCGGCTGATGCGGCCGCCGTGATCGCTGCCACCGCCCCGGAGGGCGTGGTGGCCAACTGGTCGTTCGATATCGATCCCCTGCCCGCCTTCGTGGCCGGGCGGGTGGCCCTGATCGGCGACGCCGCCCACGCCATGAGCTCCTCCCAGGCCCGGGGGATGACCGCGGGGCTGGAGGATGCGGTGGCCCTGGCGGCAAAGCTCGCTCCCGGCGCCGCCGCCACGCCGCAGCTGGCGCTGCAGGCCTACCAGGAGGAGCGGCTACCGGTCGTCCACCGCTACCAGGAGCGCAGCCGCCAGGTGAGCCATCGCACGGGACGGAAGCGTCCACCGACCCGTGATACCGCCAGGACTCGGTAGGGGAGCAACACCGAAAGATGTTGTGAAGGTGACAGTTCAGATCTGGCACAGGGGCCAGAATGAAAATCCTGTATACGAGGCAAGACGTGGCGATCTCCTTACCTCAGTCCTCCCACGCGCGCAACAGCTCCCAGACACGCGTCAGGGCCCAGTCGTGCCGCACCTACCGGCTGGTGGATCTGCAGGGTGAGCCCCATCCCATCCTCGACGACCTCTACGAATCCCTGGATGCCGCCTGGAGCGAGGCACTGAACTGGTGGCAGGAGGAGTTCGGCCCCGTCCAGGGCCCTGTCGGCATCGGCGTGGAGG
This sequence comes from Cyanobium gracile PCC 6307, assembly GCF_000316515.1. NCBI lineage: Bacteria > Bacillati > Cyanobacteriota > Cyanophyceae > Synechococcales > Prochlorococcaceae > Cyanobium > Cyanobium gracile. The sequence continues at coordinate 1,008,854 of NC_019675.1, forward strand.
TGAGCACCCTCAGCGGCGAGTGGCGCACCCTGCGGTACCCCGGCACCTGATCGCCGGGCGTCTGAGGTCTCAGGCCACCGTCACGCCTTTCCAGAACGCCACCCGGCCCCGGATGTTGCTGGCCGCTTCCTTCGGCTCCGGGTAGTACCAGACGGCATTGGCATTCTCCTTGCCGTCGACGATCAGGTCGTAGTAGTGGGCCTCCCCCTTCCAGCCGCAGAACGAGCGGTGGCTGGAAGTGCGGATGCAGGCCGGATCGAGGGCCTCGGCCGGGAAGTAGGCATTGCCTTCCACCGTCACGATGTCGTCACTGCTGGCGATCACCTTTCCGTTCCAGCTGGCCTGCATCGTGGGGGTCCTCATGGGTCACCATCCTGGCGCCTGACCAGCGGCAGCGGCCGATCGTCTCACCACTCGTTGGGCTGGTAGATCCTCAGGGTCCCCACCCCCACTGGGCTGGGAACCGGCCCGGGGCCGGCCGGGATCACCGTCACCTGAAACAGGTAGGTGTCGGCCTGCACGGGGTTGAACCAGGGCCGCAGCGACACCGTGACGGTCGCACCGGGCGGCACGGGCTCGGGGAAGCTGAGGCTGAAGCGCCGGGCGGCAGAATCGAAGTCGGCCTGCACCGGAATCCGGCGCCCCTCGCGGCGGGGCACACCGAGAAAGGCGCGGGTGCGTTCGACGGCAAACGGAAACTGCCAGTCGGCGCCGCGGATCTGCTGGATGGTCATGCCGCCGAGGGAGGCCCCCGCGCTCGCATCGAGGCTGAGGGTGAAGAAGTACTCCGCCGGCGACTGGCCCACGTTGGTGGTGTAGCTGGTGAGGGTGACCTTCCAGGGGGCCCGCAGGAACTGGGTACGACCGCCCGGCTCCTGGGCGAGTCCGGCGGCCGCCGCCACGGCCAGGGTCAGAGCCGCCAGGGGCGGCAAGAGCCGGCGGAGGCCCCCCAGGGAAGCGCGAGCCGAAACATCTGCCATGGCCACCACTGCCACCGGTGCCAACGCTAGGGGCCGCCGCCCGACGGGCGGCCCATGACGGCCAGGAAAGGGGACGGATCCTGGTCGCGCCGATGTTGCAGCGGGATCGGTTCCCCTGCCGCCGAGGGTTCTGCCGGATCGAGGCGGGCGGTGGACTCCAGGGAACGCCGCAGCAGGCGGGCCGCGTGCAGCGGCATGTCCCGGGGCACGCTGATGCGATCCCGCAGGTAACGCAGGCCACGGGCCGAACCGGGGGGAGGGGGACAGTCCTGGCCCGTGATCAGCCGGGTGAGGGCGCAGCGCAACGGCCGCTCGAACCCCTCGGCTCCGAAGGGATTGCGCGCCAGGAGGGGCCCTCGGTGCCGGAGCACCCGGGCCAGGGCCACGGAGGCCGCGTCAGCCGGCTCGCTCTGGCTGGTTTCGGGGTCGGACCCGGGTGGCGCCACGATCGGCCAGGGCCCGGCATCGATCCTCTCGGCCAGATCCCGCTGCTCGCCGCTGCCGCTGGCATAACAGCCCCCCATCTGGGGAGGCAGATCATGGGCGTGAGTGTGGAAATCGCTCTGGGTGCCGAGGTAGGTGGAGCGCTGCTCGAGGGCCCGGAACCAGCGATCGATGGCCGGATGGCACTGTCGCAGCAGGTAGCCCTTGTAGTAGGCCAGGCTGGCATTCATGCGCTCGACGTAGGGCACGAAGATCAGATCCACGGTCCCCAGCTCCCCGAGCAGGAACGCTCCCGGCTCGGCGTCGAGGGCGGTCGCGAAACGCTCGGCCCAGCGGTCGAAGCCCTCCCGCCCACGGGCCTCCTCGGCGGCCCCCCGGGCCGGGACGCAGAGCCACTGGCACCAGGCCCGGAACAGCTGACGCTCCAGCTGGCGCAGCGGCAGGGCCCGGGAGGACTGCATCGCCTCCCCCAGGGGACCGAAGCTCTGCTCGAGGGCCTCGAGGATGCGGTCGCTCTCGGTGATCAACCGACCATCCAGCTCCAGGGCCGGCAACATGCCGCTGGGCACCCGCTCGGTGTACCAGGGCTCCTTTTGCCCATAGCAGAACATCGTCACCTTGCGGATCCGATAGGGAACCCGCTTCTCCTCCAGCCACAGCCAGACCTTCTGGCAGTAAGGACACCAGGCGTGGTGGTCGCGGTACAGCGTGACCCGGACTTCCGCCTCCGGGCGCCCGAACAGCCGCAACTGGGCCTGGGGGCTGGCGGGACCGGCCGTTCGATCGCTCGGCAGCGGGCTGGCCGCCAGGGCCAGCGCACCCCAGTCCATCGGCTCGAGAGGCATGGTTTCGGAGCCGGCCATGCGCTGGGGCGAGGGCCATCCACCCTAGTCAGGACGCCAGGGGCGCTTCCTCCGGCGCGCTCGCACCACCAGGGGCTGCGAATCTAAAGTTCACTCCTCCACGCTTCCCAGCAGCCCCCATGTTCGACGCCTTCACCAAGCTCGTCGCCCAAGCCGACGCCCGCGGCGAATTCCTCAGCCCCGGCCAGATCGATGCCCTGGGAGCGATGGTGGCCGAGAGCAACAAGCGGATGGACACGGTCAACCGCATCACCTCGAACGCCTCCAAGATCGTCACCAACGCCGCCCGCGACCTGTTCGATCAGCAGCCCGCCCTCATTGCCCCCGGCGGCAACGCCTACACCCACCGCCGCATGGCCGCCTGCCTGCGCGACATGGAGATCGTGCTGCGCTACATCACCTATGCGATCTTCACCGGCGACGCCTCCGTGCTCGAGGACCGCTGCCTCAACGGCCTGCGGGAGACCTACCTGGCCCTTGGCGTGCCCGGTGCCTCCGTGGCCGAAGGGATTCGCAAGATGAAGGACGCCGCCATCGCGATCGCCAATGATCGCAACGGGATCACCCCCGGTGACTGCTCCGCCCTGATGTCCGAGGTGGGCACCTACTTCGACCGCGCCGCCGCCGCCGTCGCCTGAGTCGGGTCTGCCATCCACCATCCCGCCGGGGCCAAGCCCCGGCTTTTTTTATGACCATTCACTGGTGGGAGGGCTTGTTTGTTCGATTGGCTACATAGCCATCCTTCCCCTGCGTTGAGGGTGAATTTGGCCTTTTCCAAGGTTCCACCCCCCCTTTTCCGATGCAGGGATCTCCGACTGGTGCATCGTCGTCATCCGCGCCATCCGCGCCATCCGCACTGACGACCTTCGATCGCCTCCGCAGCCGTTGCCTGGTTGGGCTACAGGATCAACGACTGCGGAGCATCGCCTTCCTTCTGCTGGCGCTGGGGGCCGGCATCGGTCCGCTGCTGGCCGGCTCGGCCCGGGCGGCCCTGACCATGGCCCCCACCGACGGGGCCGACACCCTGCTGATGCTGGTGGGTTCGGCCCTGGTCCTTTTGATGACCCCGGGCCTGGCCTTTTTCTACGGAGGGTTCACCCGTTCCAAGAACGTGCTGAACTGCATGATGATGAGCTTCTTCCTGATGGGGCTCATCGGCGTTCTCTGGGTGGTGCTGGGGTACAGCCTGGCCTTCGACGTCGGCTTCGGCAGCCCCTTCATCGGTGGGCTGGGGTCGATGTTTCTCCATGGGGTCGGCGGTGAACTCGGCGACCAGCCCCTGGCGGCCGGCTTCCCGATCAGTGCCACATCCTTCGCCCTGTTCCAGGGCATGTTCGCGATCATCACGCCAGCCCTGATTTCCGGGGCCCTGGTGGAGCGCGTCAGTTTCAAGGCCTGGTTCTGGTTCTGCCTGCTCTGGAGCCTGCTGATTTATTCCCCCATGGCGAAGATGGTGTGGGGTGGAGGCTTCATCGGTCCGTTCGGAACGATCGGCGCGATCGATTTCGCCGGCGGCACCGTGGTTCACATCGCTTCCGGCGTCGCGGCCCTGGTGGCGGCGGCCATCATCGGCCCACGCACCACCTGGCCCAATAACAAGCGTCCGCCTCACAACGTCCCCTTCATCCTGCTGGGAGCGGGTCTGCTCTGGTTCGGCTGGTTCGGCTTCAACGGGGCCAGCATGTTTGCCTCCAAGACGGCGGGGTACCCTTTCCTCACCACCACCACCTCCGCCTCCGCCGCCCTGCTCACTTGGTGCATGATCGAATGGATCAAGGACGGCAAACCCACGGCCGTGGGAGCCTCCACCGGTGCCGTTGCCGGCCTGGTGGGCATCACCCCGGCCGCAGGCTTCGTCTACATGGAGCAATCGCTCCTGATCGGCATCCTCACGGCAGCCGCCTGCTTCATCGCCGTGCGGGTCAAGGCCGCCATCCAGTTCGACGACTCGCTGGACACCTTCATGCTTCACGGCGTGGGCGGGACCGTGGGCGCTCTGCTGACCGGGATTCTCGCTTCCAGGACCCTTGTGCCCGCGGATTACTTCCCGTTGTCGGCCAAGATCCTTGAGGAATCAGGAAACTTCGGCCTGTTCATCGCCCAGCTCAAAGCCGTAATCCTCACCTATGGATTTGTCGCGCTGGGTACGGCTATTATTCTATGGATTCTCGGTGCCCTGATGCCCCTGCGCGTCAGCATCGAAGAGGAAGAGCGCGGTCTCGACTTCGTGGCTCACGGGGAAGAGGCGTACGATCCAATGACCAACTGAAGACAAACCTTCCATGAAAATGATCACGGCCATGGTCCGCCCCTCCAAGGTGGATGCCATCAAGACAGCCCTCGTCGCCCTTGACATCATCGGGATGACGGTCACCGACTCCCGTGGATTCGGTCGCCAGAAAGGCCAGGTTGAGCGCTACCGGGGAACGGAGTTCACCGTTGAGTTCCTTCCCAAGGCGAGGATTGAGATCGTCGTCCCCTCCGCCAAGCTGGACGCGGCGATCGCCGCCATCACCGAAGCGGCCCACACCGGTGAAATCGGCGACGGCAAGCTCTTCGTCACCCCGGTTGAATCGGTGATCCGGATCCGCACCGGCGAATCCGGCGAATCCACCCTCTGAGCCACAGCCGCCGGCAGCGGCGCCCCCCCCCCAACCGGAGCTGGCCATCGCGGTCAGCTCTTTTTTTGGGTTCCTGACACGGAGGTCCCACACACCTTGAAGGGGGTCCTGCGGGATTGCGCTGTCCGCCGCCCTGGCCATCGGCCAGGATTTCCGGACACGTCGTCGCCGGCCATGGAGCAGCCCCGCACCCTGCTGATCAGCGGCGCCAGCCGGGGCATCGGCCGGGCGATCGCAGAACGGGCCCTGGCCGAGGGCCATCGGCTCAGCCTCGGCCTGCGCGATCCCACCGCCCTGCCGGAGGGCCCGCTCCGGCAGGCCGCCAACCGGTGGAGCGACCGGCTCTTCGTGCATCCCTATGAGGCGCGCGACCCCGACCAGGCGACGGCCTGGGTGGCGGCGACGCTGGCCCGGTTCGGGGCGATCGACGGGGTGATCCACTGCGCCGGCCTGTTCTCCCGGGTGGGCCTGCTGTTCGCGCCCGGCGGCGAGCAGGAGATCGAGGACTTGTGGCGCGTGAATCTGATGGGTCCCTGGTGGCTCACCCGGGCCGCCTGGCCGGCGCTGGTGGCCAGTGGCGACGGACGGGTGATCACCCTGGTGTCGATGAGCGGCCAGCGGGTGAAGGGTTCCCTGGCGGCCTATCCCTGCAGCAAGTTCGCCCTGATGGCCCTGTGCCAGTCGATGCGCAACGAGGGCTGGGACGCCGGGATCCGGGTGACGGCGATCTGCCCGGGCTGGGTCAACACCGCCATGGCCTCCCAGGTGACGGCCCTGCCCGCCGACGCCATGACCCAGCCCGAGGACCTGGCCGCCCTCACCGCGCAGCTGCTGCGACTGCCCGCCAGCGCCGTTCCCTTCGAGCTGAAGATCAACTGCGTGCTGGAACCCTGCTGAGGCCGCTCAGATCAGCCGCGAGCCGGAGGCCGCCTGGCGCTGGGAGGGATCGAACACCGCCGCCACGGTGCGGATCAGCCAGCGGCCCGAGGCGGTGACCACCACCAGGCCGCGGCCATCGGCCCGGCTGAGCCGCACCAGTCCGTCCTCGGCCAGGGCCTCGAGGGCGGCCCACTCGGCGGCGTAGCGCTCCGGATCGATCGCGACCCGGAACTGGCACATCACCTCGCGGATCAGCTCCCGCCGCTCCAGCACCTCCGGATCCCGCACCACCAGCCCCCGCTCCACCGGCAGCTGGCCGGCGGCGATGCTGGCGGCGTAGGCCTTGAGATCCCGCTGGTTCTGGCTGAAGAGGCCGGGGAACTGGCTGATGGCCGTGGGGCCCACCCCCAGCAGCTCCAGCTCCCCGCCGGTGGTGTAGCCCTGGAAGTTGCGGTGCAGGCGCCCCTGGCGGGCGGCCAGGGCCAGGCTGTCGCCCGAGAGGGCGTAGTGATCCATGCCGATGGCGTCGTAGCCGCAGCCGCCCAGGCGGGCGGCGGCACTGTCGAGCATCTGCAGCCGCTGGCGCTGGCTGGGCAGATCCTCCGCCGCGATCCGGCGCTGCAGGGGCAGCTGCTCGGGCAGGTAGGCAAAGGAGAACAGGGACACCCGGTCGGGGCGCAGGTCCTGCACCAGGGCCAGGGTGGCCTCGAACCGCTCCGGGGTCTGGAGCGGCAGACCGCAGATCAGATCCACGTTGACGCTGGCGAAACCCGCCTCCCGCATCCAGCCCATGGCCCGGCGCAGCTGGTCCACCGGCACCACCCGGTTCACCGCCTTCTGCACCAGGGGGTCGGCATCCTGGATGCCGAAGCTGATCCGCGTGAAGCCCAGGCGGCGCAGCTCCATCACATCCTGGCGGCTGAGGGCCTCCGGATTCACCTCGATCGAGGCCTCCAGATCGCTCTCCAGATCAAAGTGGCGCTCGATCAGTTCCCAGAGGCGCTCGCGCTCGGGGATCGTCAGATAGTTGGGGGTGCCCCCGCCCCAGTGCAGCTGGGCGAGGCGGCGCCGCTGGGCGGAGTGGCGGCTGATCAGCTCCAGCTCTGCGGCCAGGGCCTCCAGGTAGGGATCCACCACCTTCGAGCCGGCGCGGGTGGTGATGCGGTTGCAGCCGCAGAACCAGCAGGCGTTGCGGCAGAAAGGCACATGCACGTAGAGCGACAGCGGCGCGTCGGTGGGGCGGGCCAGCTGGGCCTCCAGATCGGCCGAGCTGACGCCCCCGTGGAACGCCGCGGCCGTGGGATAGCTCGTGTAGCGGGGGACGGGCCGGTCGTACTTGAGCAGCAGATCGATCGGGGTGGTGGGACGCGGGGAAACGGTGGCCGCAGGGGTCATGGGGAGGGGAGGGGAGTGTGGCGGGAGAAGGGGGCGGCCGGTGCGGCCAGGGGGCGCGCAGGGCGGCTAGGCGGCGAGCTCTCCCAGCTCCGCCAGCAAGCGCTGGGTGTCGTGGAAGGCGATCACCGATTCCTCCAGCAGTTCCAGCTCCTCGTCTTCGCTGAGGTCCATCCGTTCGAAGGCGTCATGCAGCTCCTGCTTCAGCTCGGGGATGGGGCGCTGAAACTCCCAGAACTGCAGGGGCGGCAGGCCCTGGCCCGCGAGGATGGCGTTGGCCTGTGCGGCCAGTTGCTGGCCCCCGGAGAGGTCGCCGCCGTAGCGCACGTAGACGTGGGCCATGAAGCGGTGCGGGGCCTGCTGGGCCAGGCGCTGCAGATGCTCCAGCCAGATCGTGGCCGCAGCGGAAGCGGGCGTGGCCGGGACGACCGCCAGCTCGGCGATGTCCTGATGCAGGGCCTGGCTGCGGGCCAGGTCGGCCCAGGGGAAACCCTCGGCTCCCAGGGCGGCGGCGAGCAGGGGCCCCCGGGTCTCGATCAGGTCGTAGCCGGGGGCAAGGGCACGGATCAGGGCGGCCAGCTGGCGGGGGTGGGCCTGCCCTGCCAGCAGGGACCGGGAGAAGGACATGCCCTCGGCCTGGTGGTGGGCGGCACCGATGCGGCCGTGGAGCCGGCGCACCCGGGGGCCGAACCCCTTGCGAGCGAGCACATCGGCGGGCCTGGCATGGTCGGAGATGGCGGCAGGGATGGCGGTGGTCATGGGGAACGGCGCTGGGGGAAAACGGGCCCGCGAGGGCGCGCTGCTTACGGTATAACGGTACTGTTGTTCCATGCTTGTATGGAAACAATTTCGTTGCAACCGCCGCATCCACTCCCCACCTCCGTCCCTTCCGCACCCCGCTCCGCCATGTCCACCACCACCCAGGCCCCGCCCGCCGCGCCCCTGCGCTCCCTCTCCTTTCTGGTGGCCCCAAGGGGCCAGCTCAGCGAGGACGGCCAGCTGCGGGAACTGGTCGAGGAACGCCGCCAGCGCAAGGGCGCGGACGTGGAGCTCTGGTACCTGGGGCCGGAGCTGGTGGAGGAGCTGCGACTGGCTCAGGCCTTTCGCCATCCCCCTGCGAAAGACCAGAAGCAGACGCGGCCACAGGAGCCCATCGAAGCGATCGTGGCCGGTGATGCAGCGGTGATCACCTGGCTGCAGCTGCGCTTCGGCGGCTGCGCCGGCAGCCTCGCTCTGCCGGCAGGCTGGCTGCAGGAGCGGGCGGCAGCACTGCCTCCCCGGGCGCCGGCCGCCGACACCGCCACCAACACCGCTCGCGCCGCCTGGACCTAGAGGAGGAATCCCGGCGCCGGGGGCGTCCGGCCGTTGGCCTCGGGGAACACCCCCAGCGGTGGTCCCGGGGCCGTGACAGCAACGCTCGCCGGTGTTTCCGTTGGGCTGACGGCCTGATTCCCAGGGCGGAGGCGCAGTGAACCCAACGGCAACGAACCCAATCGCAGCGACCCGTTCGAGCCACCCCCAGGCCCCTGCCGCCGGTGCCTGATCTCACCCCGGCCGTCGGCGACGCCTCCGCCGCCCCTTTCTGCAACCTGCTGCTGCCCACCGGCGCCCAGGCGCGGGGGCGCACCCTCCCCGGCCGCAAGGTCGTGATCGTGGGCTGCGGCGCCGTGGGCATGGCCTGCGCCGTGGCGATCCTGCATCGGGGCTGCCAGGAGGAGCTGGTGCTGGTGGATGTGGCCCACGACCGGCTGGAGGGGGAAGTGATGGACCTCTGCCATGGCCTGCCGTTCCTGCCCCGCACCGACCTGCGGGCCGGGAGCGTGGAGGAGGAGGGACGGGATGCCGATCTGGTCGTGATCACCGCCGGTGTGGCCCAGCAGCCGGGCCAGTCGCGGCGGGAGCTGATCGAACGCAATGCGGCCCTGTTCCGCAAGCTCGTGCCGCCGATCGCCCTCCATTGCCCCCGGGCGGTGCTGCTGGTGGTGAGCAATCCGGTGGATGTGCTCACCCACATCGCCGGCCAGCTGAGCGGCTTCCCCGCCCACCGGGTGATCGGCTCGGGCACCGTGCTCGATTCCGCCCGCTTCCGCATGGCCATCAGTCGCCGGCTGGGGATCGATCCCCACGACGTCCAGGCCTGGGTGATCGGCGAACACGGCGATTCGGAGGTGCCGGTGTGGAGCCGGGTGGTGGTGGCTGGCTCGGGGCTGGTGGATGGGGGCTGGGAAGGCAGCCGCACCCTGGCGGATCCTGAGCTTCAGGAGCTGTTCCATGACGAGGTGCGCCAGGCCGCCGACGCGATCATCCGGCTCAAGGGCAGCACCTCCTGGGCGATCGGGCTGGCCACTGCCGAGATCGTCGAGGCGGTGCTGCGCAGCAAGGACCAGATGCTCACCGTGAGCAGCCGCAGCCACGGCCATTACGGCCTGCCCGATGTCTGCCTCAGCCTGCCCACGATCGTCAACGACAGCGGCGCCGCCGCCCTGGTGCAGATGGCCCTGACCGAGAAGGAGATGGGGCAGCTGCGCCACAGCGCCGAGGTGCTGCGGGGCATGCTCGATGAGGCGGGATTCTGAGGGGATGCGCTGTGAGACGACCGCTTTTCCGCGATGGGCGCCTGCGCGAAGCCGAGCGACACCCCACCAAGGCGGTCGTGGAGCAGACGCCGCGGAGGTTCAACGAGCCTTTCAGCTCGCCACCCCAGCCAGCATCGAGGACAGGCCAGAGCAGGAACTCCCACTGCTCCGGAGCAGCGGCAGAGGTGTAGTCGCAGCGCAGCGACCATGTGGTCAGGACAACGCGGCAGTCCCGGCGACTCGTGCACTCTGGTGGGGTTCTCGATAAGAGAAGGGTTGGGCAAAGGGGGAGGGAGGATCTCTATCCTTTCTCCCTTTTTTTGTCCATTGCAGAACACCTGCCGCAGCGTCGTTCTGTCCTGCGGGGTGTTTCTTAGACGACTCATCAGCCCTGGTCTTTGAAAGAGAATTGATCCCTTGCTCCTGAAGCCAACCATGGGCGAACACACCGCGATTCTGGAAGCCAATACTGGGTATGCTTCCAACTTTGGAGACAAAGGATCACTGCCACTTCCACCGGCTCGGAAGGTGGCATTGCTCACCTGTATGGATGCACGTCTGCTGCCTTCCAGATTCGCTGGACTTCAGGAGGGGGATGCGCACGTGATTCGCAATGCGGGGGGCAGAGCCAGTGATGATGCGATTCGTTCACTGGTGATTTCCTACAAACTGCTCGGAACCAACGAGTGGTTCGTGATTCACCACAGCAACTGCGGCATGGAGTTGTTCAGCGGTGAGACGATCGCGGAGCTCCTGTCCCGCAGTCTGGAAACGGCTGTGCTCGGGCCCAACGGCTTTGAGGACGTGGGCCCCGGGCCAGGATCGGAGGCCGCCGGGGATATCGACTGGCTCACGATTGAGGACCTGGATCGCAGCGTGGTGGAGGACGTCAGACGGATCCGTGAGCATCCCCTGGTGCCCGGCCGGATCCCCATCCACGGCTTCATCTATCAGGTGGAAACCTGCGAGCTCCGCGAGGTACCGGCCGCCTCCGCCGTCGGGGCCCCCCGCTGACACGCCGACATTCCGCCCAATCATTCGCCCCATCAACAGAGTTCCCTTCATGACCCAAGGTTTCGCCACCCGTCAGATCCATGCCGGCACAGCACCGGACCCCACCACCGGCGCCCGGGCGGTACCCATCTATCAGACCACCAGCTACGTCTTCCGCGACACCGACCACGCTGCCAACCTCTTTGGGCTTCGGGAACTCGGCAACATCTACACGCGGATCATGAACCCCACCCAGGCGGCCTTCGAGGCTCGGGTGGCTGATCTGGAGGGGGGCGTGGCGGCCCTGGCCACCGCCAGCGGCCAGGCGGCTGAAACACTCGCCCTGCTGAATCTGGCCGAACACGGCGGCCACATCGTCGCCAGCACCTCCCTCTACGGCGGCACCTACAACCTGTTCGCCTACACCTTGCCGAAGCTCGGCATCGAGGTGAGCTTCGTTGACGATCCGGATGACAGCGAAGCCTGGCGACGTGAGATCCGATCGAACACCAAGGCCTTCTTCGGGGAGAGCATCGGCAATCCCAAGGGCGACGTGTTCAACTTCGAGGCTGTCGCCGAAGTGGCCCACGCCAGCGGGATTCCACTGGTGATCGACAACACCCTCGCCACTCCCTACCTGCTTCGCCCCCTCGAGCATGGCGCTGACATCGTGATTCACTCGGCCACCAAGTTCATCGGTGGCCATGGCACGGCGATCGGCGGGGTGATCGTGGACGGGGGACACTTCGACTACGAAGCCAGTGGGCGTTTTCCCCAATTCACCACGCCTGATCCCAGCTACCACGGCCTGGTGTTCAGCCAGCTGCCGGAGGCCCTGCACCCTGCCCGCTACATCCTGCGGGCCCGGATCACGCTGCTGCGCGACCTCGGCCCAGCCGTGACCCCGTTCAACTCCTTCCTGTTCCTGCAGGGTCTGGAAACCCTTTCTCTGCGCCTGGAGCGGCACTGCAGCAATGCCCTGGCGGTGGCCCAGTGGCTGGAGGCCCGCCAGGACGTGGCTCGGGTGGTGTACCCTGGGCTTGCCAGCAGCCCCTGGCACCAACGAGCCAGGCGCTATCTGCCCAGGGGCCAGGGGGCGATCGTTTCGTTCGAGCTTCCCGGAGGGCTGGAGGCGGGCAAGCGTTTCGTGGAGGCCACCGAACTGTTCAGCCACCTCGCCAATGTGGGCGACGTGCGAAGCCTGATCATCCATCCGGCGAGCACAACCCATAGCCAGCTGAACGAACAGCAGCTGGCGCAAACCGGCGTCACAGCCGGCCTCGTGAGGCTGTCGGTGGGCCTGGAAACCCTGGAAGACCTCCTCACCGATCTGGAGCGGGGCTTCCGGGCGACGAGGCAGCACTGAAACCGGCCGGAACCTGCCGGCGGCAACGCCATCAAAAAGGGGCCCTGGCGGGGCCCCGGTGGTCTTCCGTGTGAGGTGATCTTCAGATCAGGGCGTTGATCGCGTAGTCGATGTAGTTGTTGGCGATGACGCCGGGGTCTCCGGAGATGCCGTGGTTGGCCTTGATGTAGTTCAGGGCTTCCACGTACCAGGAGGGGGAGAGCTCGAAGGCGCGGTTGATTTCATCCAAACCGGCGATCAGGTACTCATCGAGGGGGCCGGTGCCGCCGGCGACCAGGGAGTAGGTGATGTGACGCAGGTAGTAGCCGATGTCACGGGAGCACTTGGCCTTGCCGCGGGCGTCGAAGGCGTAGTTGTTGCCCTGCAGCTGGGTGGTGTAGGGGAACTTGTTGTAGACCGCCTGGGCGGCACCGTTGACGAGTTCGTCGGCCTTGGCGGTGAGCGCCTTGGCGGCCTCAAGGGCATTCTTGGCGCGCTCGTAGCGACCGAAGGCGGCGTTCAGTTCGGTGTTGCTGAGGTACCGGCCCTGGGAGTCGGCGGCAGCAACGGCTTCGGTGAGGGAAGTCTTGGACATGACGGGAGGAATCGCGGAGGTGAATGGGTGGAACGCCGTCAGCTGACGGCAGCGGCGGCGCGGTCGAAGTAGGTGCCGATCTCGGAGGCCAGCGCGGAGCAGTCCCCCTGGGTGATGCCGTTGCGGTCGAGCACCAGTTCGATCGCCGCGCCCTTGATCAGGCGAACGCCTTCGGCCACCGAGGCTCCGGGCACGCCGAGGGCCAGGTAGGTCTCCCGCAGGCCGTTGAGGCAGCGGTCCTCGAGCACCGAAGCATCACCGAGATAGACCGCGTAAGTGACATAGCGGAGGATGATGTCAAGGTCGCGCAGGCAGGCGGCGACGCGACGGTGGGTGTAGGCATTGCCGCCGGGCGCGATCAGGGCGGGCTGTTGGGCGAACAGCTCGCGGGCGGCGTTGGTGACGAGGGTGGAGGCGCTGGAGGTGATCCGGTTCACGGCATCCAGACGCTTGAAACTGTCGGCGACGACGCCGGAGAGAGCATCCAGCTGGCCGGAATTGAGGAACTCGCCGCGGACATCCGCCTGGGCGATGAGCTTGGTGAAAGCGTCGTAGGTCATGACAGTGACTACTTCTCCCGATGTGGGGATGAGGTTGATTGAAAAGTACGCGTACCACTCCGGCCGAATGATCCGACCTGAAGGGTTCATCGCGTACAGACATTCTCGTCACCAAGGGACTGATCTTCCCCCATTGACTTCACAAAGAGTCATCGCAATCATGGCCATTGTAGTGTCAGTTACAACGGCAGTATTGCACTCCATAGCCTGATCCAGAAATGGAAGAATAAAATGGCACTCTGATGTAGTCCTGACCACCCCATCTTGAACCGATGCTTACAACGACTTACCCGGATCTCCTGGCTGGCCGAACTGGGGGGCCCGGCATCCAAGGGCGTTCTCACGGCTGAATCAGGGGCACAGCGACCGTGGCCCAGGGCTCGTTGGTCGCGACTTCCGTTCGCTCGGCAACGCCCCTCCCTTGGCCTGCACCGAGACGTCAGCTCAGGCAGCCAGCCGCCGCAGCGCAGCCACCAGGGCATCCACGTCGGTGTGGGTGTTGTAGAGACCCAACGTCGCCCGCACGGTGCTTTCCACGCCAAAGCGACGCAGGATCGGCTGGGCGCAGTGGTGACCAGCGCGGACGGCGATTCCCGCCTGGTTGAGGGCCGAACCCACCGCCTCGGGAGCCAGCCCATCAAGCAGGAACGAGAGGACGCCGGCCTTGTGATCCGCACGACCGAACAACCGCAGGCCGGGAATGGCGAGCAGCAGAGGCGTGGCATAGGCCAGCAGAGCCTGCTCCGCCCTGTCGATCGCGTGCATGCCGATCCGCTCCACGTACTCCAGGGCCGTGGCCAGACCCACGGCGTCAGCGATGTTGCCGGTACCGGCCTCAAAGCGCTGGAGCGGATCCTGGTAGAGGGTGCGCTCAAAGGTGACGTCGCGGATCATGTTGCCGCCCCCCTGCCAGGGGGGCATGGACTGGAGCAGATCGCGCTTGCCGTAGAGCACGCCGATGCCGGTGGGTCCGTAGATCTTGTGACCTGAGAACACATAGAAATCCACGTCCAGGGCCTGCACATCCACCGGCGTGTGGGCGATGCCCTGGGCCCCGTCCAGCAAGACCAGGGCACCATGCCGATGGGCGATCGCGATCATCTCCTCAACCGGAGGGATCGTGCCCAGGGCATTGGAGACCTGGGTGAAGGCGACCAGCTTCGTGCGGGAGTTGAACAGATGCTCGTACGCCTCCAGGATCACCTGGCCGGTATCATCCACTGGGGCGATCCGCAGCCGGGCTCCCTTCTCATGAGCCAACTGCTGCCAGGGAACGATGTTGGCGTGGTGCTCCAGGTGCGTGAGCACGATCTCATCACCCGTCTCGATGTACCGCCGACCCCACGACTGCGCCACCAGATTGATGCCTTCAGTGGTGCCTCGCACGAACACGATCTCCTCGCTGCTGGCGGCATGCAGAAAGCGGGCACAGGTGGCGCGGGCCTGCTCATAGGCCTCGGTGGCGCGCGCCGCCAGCTCATGGGCCGCCCGGTGGATGTTGGAGTTTTCGCTGCGGTAAAAGCGCTCCAGCCGCTCGATCACCGCGAGTGGCTTCTGGGTGGTGGCGCCGTTGTCGAGCCACACCAGTTGCCGACCGTGGATGCGCTCCTGCAGGATCGGAAAGTCGCGCCGCAGGTAGGCCGGATCAAGGGGTTGTGCCGCGTGGGAAGCCTGCTGGGTCAGGTCCAGCTGCGAGAGCCCCGCTGGTGCCCCGGCCATGGCCTCGGGTTGGGGCACCTCCGAGGTGGGGAGGCGAGTGGGGGATGGGGCGCGCTCTGCCATGAAGTAGGGCAGGTCCATGGCCACGGGGAACTGGCTGATCACCCCCTGCAACGAAGGAAAGGAATGGGGAATCTCAATGGCGAAGGGGGTCAGTGTGCGTGGATCGGCCCGTTCAGGCACCGCTTGGGGAGACAAATGGGTTGCAGAGACGTCATCGCGCAGTTGACGATCCACATGGAGCTCTGATCCTCCCGAATCTGCCTGGCTCAGTGGTGGGTCTGAGGAAAGACCCTCCGATGCAGCGGGGAGCTGGACAACGGATGCAACGGGTTGGGATGGATGGCCAGACAGCTGGGCCTGGATCAGGTGGGCCAGACGACCCAATTCCGCCTCACTTGGGAAACCATGTGGAATGACAGCCTCGTCACCGGCCCCATGGTGATCAGCGGTAGTCATGCTGGTAGTGATGGAATTTGTCCACTTCAACGTTTTCAAGCACGGCGATGGCGTCTTCTGTGAGAACGGCCAGTGAGCAGTAAAGCGAGATCAGATAGGAGGCGATCGCCTTGCGTCCGATGCCCATGAATTTCACCGACAGCCCCATGCCCTGTTCGCCAGGGAGGCCTGGCTGGTACAGACCCACCACCCCCTGTCGCGCTTCACCGGTGCGCAACAACAGAATGCTGCTGCGCCCCGCCTCGATCTTCAGCTTGTCACTGGGGATGATCGGCAGGCCCCTCCAGGTGATGAAGGGCGAGCCGTAGAGGGTGACCGTCGCCGGAGGAACACCGCGACGGGTGCATTCCCGGCCGAAGGCGGCAATGGTACGGGGGTGCGCCAGGAAGAAGGCCGGCTGCTTCCACACTTTGGTGATCAGTTGATCGAGATCATCAGGGGTGGGGACACCACTGATGGGCTGAAGACGCTGGGATGGAATGACGTTATTGAGAAGCCCATACTCCTTGTTGTTGATCAGTTCACTTTCCTGGCGCTCCTTGATCGTTTCAATGGCCAGCCTCAGCTGCTGCTGGATCTGATCATGGGGGTTGCTGTAGAGGTCAGAAATCCGCGTATGGATATCCACCGTCGTTGTAACAGCGCTGAGGAAGTACTCACGGGGCTCCTCTTCATAATCGACGAAGGTTTCGGGGAGATCGATCTCATCTCGCTGTGAGCATGCCGTGAGCACTCGTGACTCATCCTTGACCTTGTTGACGCGATAGATCCCGGCCTCAACTCCAACCCAGGACAGCATCGGCACCAACCAACGCGGCGAGATGCCGAGCAGCTGCGGGACCGTTTTGGTGGCATTCGCCAGCTGGCGTGCCGCTGCATCACCTAAAGCGAGATGGGAGGATTTGCTGGTTGCCATGGATGTTCAATCAAAAATTGACAGGACTAGAATCAACAAGCCACAGAGCATTCCTATCGCCCTGGAGGAGACAGTCAGTGGTGCACTGGCCCTCAGAAATTGGAGAGCAAGACATCACGTCCTATCAGGGAGCCACTCATGGGATCACTTAAATACCTCCCCCCTCTCCAAAGGTCTCAGAGAGAGCCTTGGCCTGGGTGATGGTGGTGCCTGGCGGGACGCTGCTTGTCAACCAGACATTCCCACCGATCGTGGATCCTTTTCCGATGGTTACACGGCCCAGGATCGTTGCTCCAGAATAGATAACGACATCGTCTTCAACGATCGGATGTCGGGGCTCACCCTTAACCAGATGTCCATGCTCATCGACTGGGAAGTGCTTGGCCCCCAAGGTGACAGCCTGATAGAGACGCACATTCTTGCCAATGATGGACGTCCCGCCGATCACAACGCCTGAGCCATGATCGATGAAGAAGCTGTCACCGATGGCAGCGCCGGGATGAATATCCACGCCCGTGGCGGAATGGGACAGTTCAGCAATGATGCGAGCCACCACTGGTGCGCCGAGCCTGTGAAGGGCATGGGCAAAACGATGGTCGGTGATGGCCTTCATCCCTGGGTAGCAGACAAGCACCTCCTCGATGCTGCTGGCGGCAGGGTCGCCTCGGAACGCCGCATGGAGGTCGGAATCGAGCTGGGAACGGATATGCGGAAGCTGGTGAGCAAACGCGTAAACAATGTCCGTGGCCTGCTGATCAAGAGTCGGATCCTGCCTATCTCCATGGGGCAAGGATCGACGGGCCTCGAGCTCAATCCGGACCTGATGACGAAGTTCCCGAAGGCTGGTGTCGAGGGTATGGCCAATGAAGCAGTCAGTGGCCGTCGAAGAGCTTGGTACACCCATCAGATCGGGCTCCGGCAACCCCAGGCGATGGGGATAGAGGGAGGCTCTCAGGCCGACGAGTACCTTTTTGAGAGCATGGGTTGAAGGCAGGGGAACCAGGGTGTTCGGATGTTGCCAGAGGAGTGGAGACTGCACCCGAATGGCACGGAGAGAGTCGACTATTCCTGCCAGATTCAAGTCGTGATCTCCCATGCCTTCATGCTCATCGAGAAGGGAGATGGGGCGATCGGTATGCACAGATGTGATCACGTCAGCATCCAGCGGCTACGGGACGCACCAACGCATCAGGCCAGTCACGCAGTCCAGCCTGCAACGAGGCCACGGCTGTGTAACCGAGAGCCTGCAGTTCGAGGGCTGCGATTGCACTTCGGTTGCCACCGGCGCAGACCACCACCAGCGAATGGGCTTGATCCTTGAGAATCCTCGGGGCCTGCTGGGAGAGGATTGAAGACCTCACATTGATGGCACCAGGGATGTGCCCAGCTTCAAACTCCTCTGCTTCACGGACATCGATCACTGTGGCTCCATCAGCGATCAGGTGCTTCACGCCCTTGGCATCAACCTCCCGGATCTGCAAGCGCGCCGCCGCCGCTTTCTGAAGGAAATCCGAGCCATGCAGAAGAGACATGTGGCCGCTGCGTGATCCATTGATCATCCCTTGATTGGTGTGCCTGACAACGTAGTTTCAGCCACATCGATGGGTACCTGCGACTTCAATCAAAGCGCCAGGCCATGCTCATTGAAGAGTCCTTCAAAGAGCGCTGAACTCAGATAGCGTTCGCCGGAATCCGGCAGCACCACCACGATCGTCCGACCGGCAAAGGCCTCCTCATGGGCCAGCCGCACCGCCGCTGCAGCGGCGGCGCCACTGGAGATGCCTGACAGGATCCCCTCTTCGCGGGTGAGGCGCCGCGCAAAGACCACAGCGTCAGCACTGCTGACCTGTTCAACCCTGTCAACAAGATCGAGATGCAGATTGGCTGGGACGAATCCAGCCCCGATCCCCTGGATCTTGTGGGGCCCAGGCTGAAGCGGCTGTCCCGCCAGCGTCTGGCTGATCACCGGACTCTCCACGGGCTCCACGGCCACCGACACCAGGGGCTCGCCGAGCGTTCGCTTGATGTACTGGCTGACGCCGGTGATCGTGCCGCCGGTGCCGACGCCTGCCACCAGTGCCGCCACGCGACCGCCGGTGGAGGCCCAGATCTCCGGTCCCGTGGTGTCGTGGTGAATGCGTGGGTTGGCTGCATTGGCGAACTGCTGCAGCAGCACATAGCGATGGGGATCGGAGGCGGCGATGTCCTGGGCCCTGGCGATCGCACCGGCCATGCCCCGGGCACCCTCGGTGAGCACCAGCTTCGCTCCGTAGGCGATGAGCAGCTTGCGCCGCTCCAGGCTCATGGTTTCCGGCATCGTGAGGGTGATCGGGATCCCCCGCGCTGCGGCCACGAAGGCGAGGGCGATGCCTGTATTGCCGCTGGTGGGTTCGACGATTTCCTTGCCCGGACCGAGCAGACCGTCCTTTTCCGCCTGCCACACCATCGCCGCTCCGATCCGGCACTTCACCGAATAGGCGGGATTGCGTCCTTCGATCTTGGCGTAGACGATTCCCTTGGCCTCACCGACGACGCGATTGAGTCGGACCAGCGGCGTGTGGCCAATCGTGAGGCTGTTGTCCTCAAAGGCGGGAAGGGCCGCCGCCGCCGGCGTGGCGGCGAAACCTGTGGAGGTCATGACGGGGCGACGAAAAGCCAGACCTAGCCATGGACCTGCTAACCCCGTCGTGGTGGCGATTACACCCCCACCGCCACCGCCTGGCCCGCCAGTCGCGCCACCAGCCCCCGGGCCTGGCGCGGCTCGAAGCCGACCATCTCGATCGCCGCCTGGAAGCAGCCCACGAACTCGCCCACCAGCTCGGCCGGATCGATGCCGATGGCGGTGAGATCGGCACGCACGGCGTTGAGTACCGCCAGCACGATCGGAACGGCCCGCTCGCAGCAAGCCGCGATCGGAGCCGCCACTTCGGGGAAGCGGACGGCCAGCCAACGCTCGCCGTAGTCGAGGTGTTCTGCCTCATCGTCCAGCACCGTCTGGAGGATCGGGGCGGCATAGGCATCGGCCACCGGCTGGTAGCAGCGGTAGGCGGCCACGGCGAAGCTTTCCACGATCAGGCACTGGATCACCAGGGCGCTGACGCGGTCGCCGCTGCTCACCGCCTCACGGAACAGCCGATGCAGGGGTGCGAACAGGCGCCGCGCCAGCGGCAGATCCGGGCGGATCCCCAGCTGTTTGCCGCAGCCGGAGAAATCGCGGGCATGGTGCCCCTCCATGGCGGCGAGCCGCATCAGGTCGTCCCGGTCCTCCGGAAGGAGGCCGGCCAGCAGGCGGAAATGGCTGTCCGCCAGGCCCTCACCCACGATCACCAGGGCGTTGATGCGGCTGTAGGCGTCGCGATAGGCGCAGTTCATGCCGCATCCACCCGCACCATCGGCTGCCAGAACTGCCGCCACAGCAGCCCGCCGAAGCGCAGCCGCAGGCCGAGCTGCTGCAGGGGGCCGGCCCCCTGGCGGCGGGCGGCCCCCATCTCCTGGAAGCAGGCGACGAGGCGGTCCCGCAGGGCGATGAAACCGCCGGACTCCAGATCGAACACCCATGGGAAGGCACGGCGGGCCGTGCGGTTGGTCTGACGCATCACCTCGGCGTCGAAGGACTCCGGGTCCATGCCCAGGATCCGATAGAACTCGCCGCGCTCACAGACCGTGAGGCTGTGGGTGAGAAACACCGACCACAGGAAGAAGCGACTGAGCAGCTTGCCGCGCAGCCCCTGGCGCAGGGCCGGCCAGCAGCGGATCAGCATGTTGAAGATGTCGCCATGGCGATTCTCGTCCTGGCACCAGGGCTCGAAGAAATCGAACAGCGGCGCGAAGTTGCTGTCGGGGTGGGCCTTGAGATGGCGGTCGATGAGGATGTAACGCCAGTAGCCGATCTTCTCCGACAGGAAGACGCTGTAGAGCACCCAGCTCAGGGGGAACCAGGTGATCGGCCGCTTGGTGCTGAGGCTGGGCAGGTCGATCTCGATGCCCTCGGCCACCAGGGCCCGGTTCAGGAAACCGGCATGGCGGGCCTCATCGCGGGCCATCAGCTGGAACAGCCGCCCCATCTCGGGACGCTGCGCCTGGAACAGCCGGCGGGAGAGCTCCTTGAACAGCAGGAAACCGGAGAACTCCGACACGCAGGAGCGCACCAGGTAGCTCTCGTAGGCCTCCTTCTCCTCGGGGCTCAGGTCCCGGAGCCGGTCCAGTGGTGCCTTGCGATCGAAATGGTCCCGGTTGTAGTCCGCTTCCATCTCGGCGAGCATGGCGTCGAAGGCCGGCCGCTGGGGCTCCAGATCCGTGCGAGCCGCCTTGGCGATCTGGGTCGTATAGAACCGCGGGGTCAGCAGGTCTTCCCGCAGGTGGGGCGCCGCAGCAGGGGAGGAGAGGGTGGCGGTCATCAGGGGCGACGCGGCTGCGCGTCATAACGACATCGCGATACTACGTGGTCCACGTGAAGCAGACCTGTGGTTTCACGATTCTGCATCAACAGTCTGAGACGCAAGCGTGGTAACCTCCCACCATCCCGGGCTTCGCTGCGGTCGATGGAATCTCTGGCCGACTACTTCAAGGTGTTCTCCGAGCCCAACCGGCTCACCGTGCTCGAGACCCTGCGCCAGGGGCCCCTCAACGTCACCGCCGTCGTCGAGAAGACCGGCCTGAGCCAGGCCCTGGTGTCCAAGCATCTCAAGCTGCTCACCATCGCCGGCGTCGTGCGCCGCCGTCCCGAAGGCAGCCTGGTGTTCTATGAAGTGATCGACAAGGGCGTCTTCCAGCTCCTGGCCCAGGCCCGGAAGCTGATGCTCGCCTCCCGCCGCCAGCAACTCGATGCCCTTGCGGCCATCCTCTGACCGTTCCGCCGACCTGCCGGGCGATCTCCCCGCCGACCTGGAGGCCCTCAAACGTGCCCTGGCCGAGGGACGACGCGACTTCGCCGGCCTGCGGCTGGGGGATCTCGATGGGGTCGCCCTGGATCTTGGCGACTGCAACCTGGAAGGCGGCTGCTTCAAGGAAGGCCGCTTCGGCCATGCCCGGCTGGCGGGAGCGAACGTGGAGGCCGCCTGCTTCCAGCAGGCCCTGCTCTGGGGGGCCGACCTCTCCGAACTCCAGGCTCGCGGCTCCTTCTGGCACGACGCCGACCTGTCGGCGGCCCGGCTGCAGGGGGCCGATTTCGGCGGCGCCCTGATGCACCGCTGCTGCCTGCGGGGGGTGCTCGGGGCCCACAGCCACTGGCGGTCCACCCGACTGGTGGAGGCCGACTTCCGCGGCGGCCTCGACCAGCGCACCGACCTGGGCGGGGCCGATTTCCAGGGGGCCGACCTGAGCTTCGCCCAGATGCAGGGGGCCCTGCTGCAGGGGAGTGATCTGCGCGGTGCCTGCCTCTACGGCACCAACATGGAAGGCGCCGACCTGCGCGAGGCCGATCTGAGCGGCTGCGACCTGCGGGACACCGATCTCCGGGACGCCATGCTGGAAGGCACCGTGCTCCACGACGCCCTGCTGCCATGACCGACTGCTTCGATCTGATCGTCCTCGGGGCGGGCTCCGGTGGCCTGGCGGCCGCCAAACGGGCGGCCTCCTACGGGGCCTCCGTGGCGATCGTGGAGGGCGACCGGGTGGGGGGCACCTGCGTGATCCGCGGCTGCGTGCCCAAGAAGCTGCTGGTCTACGGCTCGGCCTACCGCCACCTGCTCGACGATGCGGCCAGCTACGGCTGGCAGCTGGATGGCTTCAGGCCCGACGCCTCCGTGCTGCTCGCCAACGTGCGCCGGGAGGTGGACCGGCTCAACCAGCTGCACATCACCCTGCTGGAGAAGGCCGGCGTCGAACTGGTGCGGGGCTGGGGCCGTTTCGCCGATCCCCACCACATCGATGTGGTCCAGGGCGCCGAGACCACCCGTCGGCTCCAGGCGGAGCGGATCCTGATCGCCGCCGGCGGCCGGCCGCACCGGCCCAGCTTCCCCGGGGCCGAACTGGGCTGGGTGAGCGACGACATGTTTCTGCTGGAGCGCTTCCCGGACCGGGTGGTGGTGGTGGGCGCCGGCTTCATCGCCTGCGAATTCGCCTGCATCCTGCACGGCCTGGGGGTGGCGGTGACCCTGCTGGTGCGTGGTGACCACCTGCTGCGGGGCTTCGACCGGGAGGCCTCCGCTGCCGTGCAGGAGGCCATGGAGGCCGAAGGCATCGAGATCCGCTTCGCCCACAGCCCCGCCGCCATCACCGGCGTCCCCGGCGCCCTGGAGCTCGTCACCCAGAGCCGCGAGCTGCTGCCCTGCGGCGGGGTGCTGCTGGCCACGGGCCGCCGGCCTTTCCTCGACGGCCTGCAGCTGGAGTGCGCCGGGGTGGCGGTGGAAGGCCACCGCATCCCGGTGGATGCCGACCAGACCACCAACGTGCCCCACATCCATGCCGTCGGCGACGTGACCGACCGCATCAACCTCACCCCGGTGGCGGTGGATGAAGGCCGCGCCTTCGCCGACACCGTCTACGGCAACAAGCCCCGCCAGGTGAACCACGACCTGGTGGCCAGCGCCGTCTTCAGCCAGCCGGAACTGGCCGGGGTGGGGCTGAGCGAGGAGACGGCGATCGAGCGCTTCGGCGCCGAGGGCATCCGGGTGCACCGGGCCCGTTTCCGCCCCATGGCCCAGGCCCTGCCGGCCCGAGGCCCCCGCGTGCTGCTGAAGCTGATCGTGGAGGCCGCCACCGACCGGGTGGTGGGCTGCCACATGGTGGGCGAGCACAGCGCCGAGATCATTCAGATGGCGGCGATCGCCATCGGCATGGGCGCCACCAAGGCCGACTTCGACCGCACCATGGCGCTGCACCCCTCGGTGGCCGAGGAGTTCGTCACCATGGCCGGCTGAACAGGACCGGGACGATCAGAGCTCCTCTTCGACCCCCGGCTGGATGGTGCAGTCGGAAAGGGGGTAGCTGACGCAGAGCAGGGCGAAGCCTTCGCCGATCTGGTCATCGTCGAGGAAGCTCTGGTCGGACTGGTCGACGCTGCCGGAGAGGATCCGGCCGGCGCAGGTGCTGCAGGCCCCGGCGCGGCAGGAATAGGGCAGATCGATGCCCTGCTCCTCGGCCGCGTCGAGGATGTAGGTGTCGTCGGGACAGGTGAAGGTCTTGCCCCCTTCCAGGCTGATCGTGAAGCTCGCCATGGTGCGGCAGAAGGACGATCAGCCAATCCTTGGGGGAACCTCGGGCAGCGGTATGTATCGCAGCGAACAGGATGCGCGAGGGGACACGCGCGGAGGTCAGGCCCCGGGACCGCTGGAGGGGTCGGCGGGGAACCCCCAGGCCCGGCGGAGTCCCGGGTCGGACAGTTCCCAGGCATGTTCGCTGGCCACCACGGCGGCCCGCACCCCTTCCCCCGTCAGCCCCCTGGCCGCCCGGCAGTGCTCCAGCAGCTGGCGGAACCTCAGGCTCTCCTGCAGCAGCCGCTCGACCCGCTCGGCCCCCCCGGCGCTGGCGAGCATCGTCGGCTGCCGCGCGCAGAGTTCCAGCGTCTCGATGTGCTGCTCAAGCCAGGCGGCCTCGTAGTGGAGCATGGCGTCGCTGCAGTCCTCAAGACGGCCGGCATAGAGCGTCAGATGCTCCTCCAGCACGGCAGGGTCCCCGGAGCGATCGACCGGGACCGGAGCGGTGCTGCGGTCATGGAGCCGCTGCATGATCTGACGCAGGTAACTCATCGGTGGTGGCCTCGCAGCACTCGTGCGGTCGGTGGGGTCAGACGGCCGCCAGGCCCCGTTCGTTGAACACCCCCTCGAACAGCACCGAACTGAGATAGCGCTCGCCGGAGTCGGGCAGCACCACCACGATCGTGCGGCCCTCGAAGGCCGGCTCCCGGGCGAGCCGCAGGGCGGCCACCGTGGCGGCACCGCAGGAGATGCCCGCCAGGATCCCCTCCTCCTTCATCAGGCGGCGGGCCATGGTCACCGCCTCCTCGTCGCTGACGGCCTCGACCCGGTCGACCAGGCTGAGGTCGAGGTTGGCGGGAACGAAGCCAGCACCGATGCCCTGGATCTTATGGGGACCGGGCCGCAGGTCCTCACCGGCGATGGTCTGGCGGATGACGGGGCTGTTGAGCGGCTCCACGGCCACCGACACGAGCGGCTGGCCGAGGGTGGTCTTGATGTAGCGGCTGACGCCGGTGATGGTGCCGCCGGTGCCGACACCACAGACCAGAGCATCGACCACGCCGCCGGTGTCCGTCCAGATCTCGGGGCCGGTGGTGTCGTGGTGGATGCGGGGATTGGCCGGGTTCACGAACTGTTGCAGCATCACCCAGCGGTCCGGTTCGGACTCCGCCAGCTCCCTGGCGGCGGCGATGGCCCCCCCCATTCCCTGCCGTCCTTCGGTGAGCACCAGGTGGGCGCCGTAGGCCGTGAGCAGCTTGCGCCGCTCCAGGCTCATCGTCTCCGGCATGGTGAGGGTGAGGGGGATGCCCCGGGACGCGGCCACGAAGGCCAGGGCGATGCCGGTGTTGCCGCTGGTGGGCTCGATCAGTTCCTTGCCGGGCCCCAGCAGACCCTCCTTCTCGGCCTGCCAGATCATCGCCGCGCCGATGCGGCATTTGACCGAGTAGGCCGGGTTGCGGCCCTCGATCTTGGCGAGCACCCGGGCGCCGCATCCCTCCGTGACGCGATGCAACTCCACCAGCGGGGTCTGCCCGATGCTGAGGCTGTTATCGGCATGGATGGGGCTCATGGTGCTCCCTCTGGATCCGGTCCATGGGCACCTTAGTCAGCGCCCGATCACGGGGGACTGTCAAGCAGCTGGGGCACGTCGTCCGGGCGACGTCGGCCCATACCATCGCCCCCATCGGATGCAGCGTCGTCAGGGGTGAAGACACCGGTCCCCGGGATCCATGGACCCATCGCCCTGTTGCTGCTGCTGCTCTCCATCGCCGTGGTGACCGTGGTGATCGACCGGGGCAGGTACTGGTGGAGCTGGTGGCGCAGCCGCGCCTCCCGCCGCGGGCAGTGGGAACGGGTGCTGGCCGACCAGGGCGGATCGGCCGCGGGACGCCTGCTGGAGGACTGGGAGCTGGAGATGCGGTTCGGCGAGCCGCTGCTGCAGGCCGCCGTCGTGCTGGCGCCGCTGCTGGGTCTGGTGGGCACGGTGCTCGGTCTGATGCAGGTGCTCGCCAGCCTCGGCCCCCAGCTGCTGCTGCCGGCGGGGGCCAACCTGGCCGGATTCGGCCAGGTGCTGCTCAGCACGGCCCTGGGGCTGATCCTCAGCCTGATCGCCAGCACCGGCCTGTTCGCCAACCAATGGCTGCGGCGCAGCCAGTGCCTGCGGCTGCAGCGGCTCGGCCGTACCTGGGCCCCGCCGGCATGAACCACGCCCTTGCCGCCCTGGTGGGGTTGACCCTGCTGCTGTGCGGGTCGGTGGCGGCGCTGGCCGACCTGGCCCGGCAGCGCCAGCCGCGGCTGCGCCCCCCGGGGGGCCCGTCCCTCACGGGCGCCCTCTGGATCGTGCAGGCGCCCGGGGATCGCTGGTTCGTGAACGGGGAACCCGTCTCCCGCGGCCGGCTGCCCGGCCTGCTGGGCTCCCAACCGGCCGGCAGCGAGATCCACTTCCTGCCGGCGGCCCGGCTGCCCCTGGGCGAGGTAGCCCGCTCCCTGGCCCACCTGCGCTCGATCAGCCCCCAGCCGGTGGGGCTGACCCTGCCGGAGGCGGGGCCATGAACGCCGACGCTGCCCCGACGCCTCGCTGGGGACCCGCCCTGGACGCCGTGGCCCTCGGGGCCATGGCCACCGGGCTGGCGCTGCTCTCCCTGGCCCTGGTCCTGGTTCCCCAGCGGCTGGCCCAGCGTCCGGCCAGCCAGGGGGTCGTCAGCCTGCACCTGGACGCCGACGGCCAATTACGGCTCTGGAATCAGCCGGTCCCACCCGGACAGCTGGCCGCCGTGCTCCAGGGTCTCAAGGACGGCCGGGGCCAACCGACCCTGCGTCTGATCCCCGAACCGGACGTCCCCTGGGGATCGGTGCAGCAGCTGATGGAGCGCCTGGGCCGTTCCGATCTGCCCCTGGAGCTGCAGCTGCCATGAAGGCCAGCCTTCCCCATTGGCGCCATCTGCGGCTGCCCCTGCTGGGGGCCCTGGCCCTGAACGGGCTTCTTGTTGTGGCGGCCCTGCGTCCGCCCGCCAGGACGGCACCCGCCGTGGCGGCCCCACCACCGGATGACACCCCTGAGCTGCTGCGGTTCAGCCGCCAGCAGGCGCGGGAGCCGGCCCTGGCGGCCCTGCCCCTCCCCCCGCTCAGCGCCCTGCCGCCGCCCCCGCCGACGGATCTGCCGGCGCAGCCGCGCCGTAGGGCCGACAGGGGCGCGGACCGGGCACGGCCAGCGGCGGCCACGCCGGCGCCGCCAGGAGCCGGCCAGGAGCGCACCGGCGCCAGGACGGGCGCGGAGCTGGCGGCGACCACCCGGATGCTCGCCCTTGCCCTGCAGGCCAGAACACTCGAGTCAGCCGAGGCCACCGCCGTTGCGACGCTCTGGGAGCAGGCGACGCCCACCCGGGAGGCCCCCGCCGGGATGGCCGCCGCTCCGGAGGGAATGGAACTGCGGCGGCTGCCGCTCGCCAAAGCCCGCAGCGCCGGTCTGGCCTCCAGCGATCCCCTCGCCGTGCTGGCGGGCGGCAAGGTGCTGCTGCTGTGGCCGGACGGGAGCACGTTCTGGCTGCTGGCGGCGGCAAGCGACAGCCGTACCTCCAGCGCCAGGCCCTGAGCGGAGACAGGGCTCAGTCGCCGGTGGGCTGCAGCGCCGCCAGCGCCTCGAACAGACGCTCCAGAGCCTCCGCCAGGGCGGTGGCTTCGAGCATGCCGTAGCTGAGCCGCAGCAGGGCCTGACCGCCGGACGGCGGCAGGCCGAAGCTGTCGCCCGGCAGGGCGGCCACCCCGTGCCCCAGCACCAGATGGCGCAGCAACGGCTCGCCCCCCAGGCCGCAGGGGAACCGCACCAGACCATAGAAGGCGCCGTCGGGGGGACCCAGCAGCTCCACCGCCTGGCCGCCGGCGCGGGCCGTCGCCACCGCCTCGAACAGCTGCCGGCGCCGCTCGCCGAGGGCGGCGATGTGGGGCCGGCACCAGGCCGGACCGGCCTCCAGGGCCGCCAGTGCCCCCCGCTGGCTCACCAGGGGCGGACAGATCAGCACCGTGTCCTGGACCTTGGCCAGCGCCCCCATCAGCTGGCGCGGCACCGCCGCGTAGCCCACCCGCCAGCCGGCCATGCCGTAGGCCTTCGACAGGGAGAACAGGGACACCGTGTGGGCTCCGCTGCCCGGCAGCCGGCCAGGGCTTCCATGGGGCACCGTCCCATGGAGGAAATCGGCGTAGGCCTCGTCGCTCACATGCAGCAGCCCATGGCGGTGGCAGAGGCGGTTGATGGCCGCCAGCACCTCCGGCGGCGTCACCAGGCCGCTGGGGTTGTTGGGGGAGATCGTCACGATGGCCCGGGTGCGGGGGGTGATCGCCGCCGCCAGCCGCTCGGGATCGGGCACCAGCCCCGCCGCCACCGGCACGGGCACGCCGCCGGCCAGGCGGATCGCCATGGCGTGATTGAAGTAGAAGGGCAGCGGCAGCAGCACCTCGTCGCCCGGGTCACAGAGCACCTGGGCAATGGCGTGGAAGGCCATGTTGCTGCCGGCGGTCACCAGTAGGTCGCTGCCCTCCAGATCCAGCCCCCGCTCCTCGGTGAGCTCCCGCCGGACCGCCGCCAGCAGGGCCTCCTCGCCCTGCATCGCCCCGTAGCGGTCGAGCCGCGGGTCAGCCTCCGCCACCGCCCGGCCGACGGCCTGGCGCACCGCCTCCGGCGGCGCCCAGCTGACCATGCCCTGCGCCAGGGAGAGGGCATCTGGGCGCTGGCGCATCAGGCACCCCACCTGGGCAATCACCGGGTCGGCCACCGCCGCCATCCGCCCCGCGGCTCCAGGGGCTGTCCTTTCCATCTCAGGCCACCGCGGGGAGCAGCAGTTCCATCACCGCCCCGCCCCGGGGATGGTTGGACGCCTGGATGCGGCCGCCATGGGTGAGCGCGATCTGCTGGACGATCGCCAGACCCAGTCCGCTGCCGCCCCGGTCGCTGCGTACCCGGGAGGGATCACCGCGGTAGAAGCGCTCGAACATGTGCTCGAGGTCGTCCTCGCTGAGGCCAGGGCCCTCGTCGCGCACCGTCAGCAGGCACCAGCCCGCCGTCGCTTCGATCTCCACCCACACGGTGCCCTCCTCCGGGCTGTAGCGCAGGGCATTGTCCAGCAGGTTGAGCACGGCCCGGTGCAGCCGCGAGCCATCCCCCAGCACCGCCAGATCCCCCGCGGCGGTGAGCTCCAGGCGGATGGAACGCCGCTCGGCCAGGGGCCGCAGGCCAAGCCAGACCTGCTGCACCAGCTGGGGCAGCTCCACGCGGCTGCGCCTGCGCAGCCCCTCGGGCAGGGTGTTCTCCAGCCGGGAGAGCTCCATCAGATCGCCCACGAGCCGCTGCAGCCGCAGCAGCTCCCGCTGCAGCCGTTCCACCAGCACCACATTGGCGTCGTTGACGTGGGCGGCCAGGCTGTCACCCACCAGCAGCAGGGCCGTGAGGGGCGTCTTGAGCTCGTGGGCCACATCGCTCACCCAGCGCTCCTGCTGCTCCAGCTGGGCTTCGAGCGAACGACGACTCTGGAGCAGCAGGGCCACCCAGCCGTCGTCGCCGGGCAGGACGAACACGGCCAGCTGCTGCTCGCCGAGCTCCCAGTCGAGGCGCTGGGGACGCTCCCGCCGGCGAGCGTTGCGGACCACCTCCAGCAGCTCGGGCGAGCGGCAGACCCGATCGAGGGGTTCCTGACGCCGCAGTCCCGCTCCGGGGGCCTCCAGCAGCCGTTCAGCCCGCTGGTTGATCAGCTGGATGCGATCGCCGCTGTCGAGGATCAGCCAGCCATCGGGGGCCTCCCCGATCCAGCGCAGCAGCTGGCGCTGAGACAGCCCGGAACGGGACAGGCCGGGCCGACCGGTGCGGCGCGCCAGCAGCCAGCCCAGGGCCAGCCCCAGCAGACCCGCCAGCAGAGCCTCCATTCAGCCGAAGCGGTAGCCGAAGCCCCGGACGGTGATCAGGTGCTCCGGAGCCGAGGGGTTGGCCTCCAGCTTCTCCCGCAGCCAGCGGATGTGGACGTCGACGGTCTTGCTGTCGCCGAAGTAGTCGTAGCCCCAGACCCGCTCCAGCAGCTTGTCGCGGCTCCAGACGCGGCGGGGGTTCTGCATGAACAGCTCCAGCAGCCGGTACTCCTTCGGCGAAAGGTTGACCTCCAGGCCATCGCGGGTGACGCGGCACTCCTCGGGGTACAGGCTGAGATTGGCGTGCTGGAGCACCTTGGCGGCCACCTCCACGGAGCGACTGCGGCGCATCAGGGCCCGGCAGCGGGCCACCAGTTCCCGCAGGCCGAAGGGCTTGATCAGATAGTCGTCGGCCCCCACCTCCAGGCCCAGCACCCGGTCGGTTTCGCTGTCGCGGGCACTGACCACCAGGATGGGGGTCTGGTTGCCGGCGGAACGCAGTTGCCGGCAGAGATCGAGGCCCCCCAGGCCGGGCAGCATCAGATCGAGCACCACCAGGGAGAATTCCTCTCCCGGAGGGCATTCCTGCAGGGTGCGCAGGGCCTCTGTGCCGTTGCCGCAGGCGGTGACGGAAAAACCCTCCAGCACCAGCACGTCGCGGATGGTCTCGCGGATCGTGTCGTCGTCCTCGACGACCAGGAGGGGGGGATGCATGCCGGCATTATCAGTGTCGGCGGCGGGGAGATCCCAGAACTGTCTCAACGGCGTGGCAGATAGCTGACCACCAGACGCCGCTGGCTGTCGAGCTGCAGCCAGCCCTCGTCGCGGAGGGCGCCGATCACGCGGGTGACGGTGACCCGGGTGGTGGCCAGGGCACTGGCCACCTCCTGATGGGTGAGGCGCAGGTTGAGGCGCAGACCCGACTCGCAGGGCTGGCCGTACTCGCTGGCCAGGAGCTCAAGGAAGCCGCGCACCCGTTCATCGACGCGCTTCAGACCCATCAGGGCCAGCAGGGCCTGGCTCTGATGGATGCGCTGGCCGAGGGCCTCCAGCATGGCCACGGCCAGGGTGCCGTCCTGGCGGATCTCGCTGCAGCTGAGGCAGAGCAGGTCGGTGTCGGCCAGGGTGGTGGCGGCGTAGGCCTCGACACCATTGAGGGGATCGCCGAAGGGCTCGTTGGGGCCGGCCAGCCCGAGCAGCATCTCGTCGCCGTGAATGGTGATGGCACTGAGCTTCACCATGCCGCGGACCACGAGCCAGACGTTGTTCTTCAGCAAGGGGACATGGCTCCCGGCGCTGACATGAACCAGACTGCGTTTCTGGTAGTTCGCTTCGAGAAGTTCGCGGAATCCATCCTTGCTGCCGGATTCACGGGAGGGCGTGAATACCATCGGGGAAAGCGCATCGGATGCAGCGAACTGTATGCAGCGACACCCGAGGGACGGGCAAAGGGCTGTTAGTGCTTTGGTTAAGAGCTCGGTAAGGCGAGGGCCAGCGGGGGCACTTCAGGGTGGCTGTCGGAACGCCGCTCGAGCCAGAGCGCCATCGAGAGGCTGCGCCGGCGTTCGGGGAGGATCAGCCCATCGGCTCGCTGCCGCCACTGGTCCCAGCAGCCCAGGGCCCTGCGCCGCAACAGGGCCTCCAGAACCGGCAGGCTCCTGGCCAGTCCGGCCGGCAACTGGTCATCGATCGCCCTCTCCAGGACATGGAGATCGTTGAGTTCTCCGAGCAGTTCCTGCAGCTCCCTCAGTTCGGCCACCCACTGCCGGCAGCGTGAGCCGGTGACGGCCCCGAGATTCTCGAGGCCGTAACGGGCGGTCTTGAGTCGTTTGCGCAGGTCGTGGACCCGCTCCATGTCCCCCTCCTGTTTGAGGATGAACCAGCCGGGATGCTGGAACAGCCCGGCGATCATCGGGGCCTGCCACTCCAGGGTCCAGGCCAGCAGCGGCAGCTCCCCCAGCCGCGTGAACTCGGGATGGCGCAGCCAACCCTGCAGCTGGGACAGCAGCTTCAGGTAGCCGCTGCTCTGGAGGGTGGTGACCACCTGCTCGTAGGCCAGGGCCCGTTCACGCCGCAGCTGCTTGAAGACGGGCTTGAGAGCCCGTTGTTCCGCCTCGGGAAGCTCGGGCATCAGATCCTTCTCCAGCCGATCCCGGAGCACATCCAGGTCCCGCGCCATGCCGAGCCGCCGCACGGTCTTGGCCAGGCGGGGGTCAGCGACGGCCTTGGGCAGCTGCAGGGCGGGGGCGAACTGGTGCAGGCAGGTGCGCAGCCGCCGCAACGCGACCCGCATCTGATGCAGGGGTTCGGGATCGTTGTCGGCGAGCACGGGCCCCTGCAGTGACGCAAGCTTGTGGGTGAAGCGCCCGATCAGACCGACCGCAAACGCTCCATTGCTGAACGGGTGATCATCGTGCGGGCTGGCCATGGGACGGGCCGGGGGCCTCAGCGGGGTGATTTCGAACGGATCTGCTCGAAGCTGCGCCGGATCGCCTCATTGATCGAGAGCCCGACGGGCAGATCACCCCCGAAGGAGGTGCCGATCAAGTGGCGATAAAGCTTGGACTCAACTACACGATAGGTGTCCGGAGGCAGGGGGATCACACCGGCCCTCTCACTGAAACGCAACCCACCTTGGACCGTGAAGGTGATGAAGCGACGCACCTCGGGCCGATCCCTGAGATCCTTGTCGTTGATGTAGACGAACAGGGGTCGGGACAGCGGAACGTAGCGCTCCTGCTGCACGTTCTCGATGGTCGGTGGCCAGGTTCCCCTGGGACCTCTGATGGCGAGCGCCTTCAACTTGGCTGCCTGAGCGCGGTAGTAGGAAAAGCCGAAATAGCCCAGCGCCAGAGGGTTCTTCTCAACACAACTTACTAAAACGTTATCATCTTCGCTGGCGGTGTAATCGGTGCGGGAATTACGAGAATCCCCATTGATTGCCTTGTTGAAGTAATCAAACGTTCCTGATTCGGCGCCCGGGCCGCACAGATTGATCGGCCGATCCGGCCAGGAGGCGTTCACCTGCTTCCAGCGCTTGATGCGTCCCTGCGCCTTGCGGTTCCACAGGGTGGAGAGCTCGGCCGTGCTGATGCGGCTGGCCCAGCTGTTGCTGGGATGGACCACCACCGAAATGGCATCGAAGGCCAGCGGCAGTTCAATGAACGTGACCCCCTTGGCGGCGCAGGCCTTCAGCTCCTTGGAGCTGATCGGGCGGGAGGAGTTGCTGATCGGAATCTCGCCGCGGCAGAACCTGCGCATCCCGGCCGAGCTGCCCGTCTCCTTCAGGGCGATGGACAACGCCGAACCCTGGCGCTTCTGAAAGGCCTTGGCGGCCTCCTCCATGATCGGGAACACCGTGCTGGAGCCCTCGATGCGCACCACCGGAGCCATCCCGGTCTGGGCCTGGACAGGCACCGGGGCCAGCGATGGCGTCAGCCCGACGCCGAGGAGGGCACCCAGTCCACTGAAGGCCATCACGCCCATCGACCGGACTGTCGCAGGCAGCTTCAGGACCATGGTGGAGACCAGCGAAGGGAGGACGCTGCGCCGATCCTGCACCAGCAAGCCAAGGGGTTGGGTTAAGGACAGATTGTGGCTGCGGCCGCTGAATCCCACCCTGCAGGGGGTGCCTTCCCAGCCCGTCAGCCCTGGCCCGTCCAGTCCTGGAACCAGCCCCGGCGCCACAGCCACCAGGCCTGGAGTGAGGCGATCAGCAGCATCAGCAACATGACGAAGGCGTAACCATGGCGCCACTTCAGCTCGGGCATGAACTCGAAGTTCATGCCATAGATGCCGACGATGAACGTGAGCGGCGCAAAGATGCTGGTGAGGATGGTGAGGGTCTTCATCACCTGGTTCATCCTGTTGCCCACGCTGGCGGCATAGGACTGGGTGATGGCATCGCACTGGCCCCGCAGCGACCCGCAGGCTTCGAACAGCTGGTCGACCAGTTCGGCCATGTCCCGGAAGCCCTCCAGGGCCTCGGTTCCCAGCAATCGCTGCCGTTGACGGAGCAGCAGGCGGATCTGGTGACGCAGGGGCCAGATCAGGGTGCGAATGATGCGCAGGTTGCTCCTGAATTCGTAGGAGCGGCGCAGGATCAGGGGGCGGGGATTGCGCAGGGAGGATTCCTCCAGCGCATCAAGCCGCTGGGACATCGCCTCCAGCATCGGGAACAGATCATCAAGCAGGTCATCGATGACGAAGTGCAGGATGTCGTCCAGGTCCCGGTCGGCCAGGGACCCCGACTTGGACAGCAGCCATTCGGTGAGATCCGGGAAGGGATCCCCGCCGCAGCCCTCCTCCAGGGTGATCAGCAAGCCAGGCAGCAGCACCAGGCCCACCTGCTCACTGACCAGATGGGCCGGGTCCTTGGCGAAGCTGAGTCGGTGCAGCACCACCAGCAGCACATCCTCCAATCCGTTCACCTGGGGGCGCTGGGGCACCTCCAGCAGGGGGGCCAGCAGCACCGCCGGCACCTCGAGGCGATCCAGCAGCTGCTGGATGTAGCGGCGGTCACCCAGCCCCTGCAGGCGCAGCCACAGGGGGGTGCCTTCCTGGCACAGGCTGGCCAGCCGTTCGATGGCGGGGGCGGGGGTCCGCACCGGCCCGGAATCCAGGAACAGCACAGCATCGGCCCGGGTGGGCCCGAGCCCGCCATGGACGTAGAGATGGGTGGGCAGGCCCGCCGGACGTTGCTCCAGACGCTGGGAGCTCAGCGCCCCAGGGGTGAGTCGCACGACTGACGTCCCGGTTGTTGCCATGATTCAACCGCAACGGCCGAATGGTGGGAATGGCAGGCGTGGCGAGGGTTTTGGCGCTGGCCCCTGGTCTTTACGGGGTCTTAAGGCTGGCTGGCTAGGTTTAGTCATTGCTCTTGACGATTCGTTGACCAACCAGCCCTCCACGGGACCATCCAATCCCGAACTCGGCCGGCCGGAACGGGATGTCCAATCTCCCATGGAGGCGCATGGGAGCTACCGGGGCAGCGACTGGAGCCCGGAGCGGCTGATGTTCCACCAGAACCTGGAGTCCTTCGCCGACCAGGTCGGCTTGATCGTCGGCCTGCAGGCCAACGGCAAGATGACCCAGGACGAGGCCTACGCGAAAATCAAGAAGATCTGGAAAGGGCTCAAATTCACCCGCAGTTCCCTCTTCGACGAATCCACGCACTGATCCTGCCGTCTGCGCGGTGACGGCGATCAGGGCAGCGGGTCGTCGGGTTCACAGTTGCTCCGGAACGCCAGGCAGGTGAGCAGGGGCACGTTGCGATCGCTTCGGTCGCTGGCGCTGCGGGCCACGATCGCCTCCAGCACCTTCACGGTGGCCGTGATGTTGGGTCCCTTGTTGAGCATCACCGCGTCGGCACGGGCCCCCATCGCCGCATCGGTGATCTCGGCCCGCGTGGGATGGCCGTGCTGGGCCAGTGTGTCGAGCACCTCAGTGGCCCAGATGCAGGGGACATGCGCCGCCGCGCAGATCCGCAGGATCTCCTCCTGAATCGGAGCCAGGGCCTCCCAGCCGCACTCGATCGCCAGATCGCCCCGGGCGATCATCACGCCCACCGGGGCGCCGTGGGCCATGGCCGCCAGCAGCAGCCGGGGCAGGTTCAGGAAGGCCTGGCGGGTTTCGATCTTGAGCACCACCGCCAGATCGCCCCGGCCCATCTCCTCCAGGCAGTGGCGCAGGGTCTGGATGTCGGACTCCCGGTGCACGAAGGAATAGCTGATCATGTCGGCGTGCCGTGTCACGAACGCCAGATCCTCGATGTCTTTGGCGGTGAGGGCCGGCGTGCGCAGTTCACTGTCGGGGAAATTGATCCCCTTGTCGGAGCGAAGTCGGCTGCCTCTGGCCTGGGCCGTGGTGACCTCGAGCACCACGGCCTGGGGTGACACCCCCCGGATCACGGCACCGATGCGGCCATCGTCAAAGAGGACCCGCTCACCGAGGCGCAGATCAAAAAAGACCTCCGGCAGGGTGCAGGGCAGCGTGCCGCCGCCCTGGTCCGGCTCCGGTGTCAGGCGGAGGACATCGCCCGGACGCAGCAGCCGTTCCCCGCTCACCGGCTCCAGTGGACCCACGCGCAGCCGGGCTTTGCCGTGCCGCTGGCGGAACACCAGGCCGGACGTGAAATGGCAGGTCTTTTCGGCCTGCAGCAGCAGAACCCCATCGGGGCCGCGTCGGACCACCTGGAGGGAGCGGCGGCGGCCGGACGCATCCCGCCCCTGCAGGCGATTCCCCTGCTTCAGCCGCTTCGCCTTCGACAGTCGCGCCGGCAGCAGCACGGCTTGCGTGTCCTGCGGCCCGGCCAAGGCTCCACGCGGCACCGCCAGGATCCGCACCGGTTGGCTGGGCCGCCCCATCCGGTCGCGGGGGGGACGGGCGCGGATCACCGCGGGCTGGAGGGCCAGCTGGCCGGTGCGCAGCTTCGGGCCCGCCAGGTCCATGGCGATCGCACAGGGGCGGCCCGTGATCACCCGGGCTTCTCTGAGCGCGTCCACCATCCGGCCCCAGACCACGGGGTCGTCATGGGCGCAATTGATGCGGGCGATGGACATCCCCGCCGCCAGCAGATCGACGACCAGGGCGGGGCGCTCGGCCGCCTCCGCCGGCAGTGTGACCATGATTCCGGCGACCCCCGTGGCGGCCAGGGCTCCGAACAGCCTGTCGCAATGCCGCTCCAGCACCTCGGGACCGCCCAGGCCTGGGGGGCCGCCCGGCTGGTCCTGCGACGCCGCCGCCGAGGGGCCCTGACCATCGAGAGCTTCGAGGGCGGTGATCACCGCCTCCAGACTGGACAGCAGGTGGGCGTCACAATCCGTGAGGGAACACAGACCCCGTTGCCGCAGCGCCTTCGGCAGGCCCGGATGGGCATGGCGATGGAAGGCAATGAAATGCAGCAGGTTGCGGGCACTGACCCGGTAGTCGGGGTGAATGCCCTCCAGGCAGGCGGCCTCCTCCACCTCGATGCGCTCCAGGGTGGCCCTGAGGGCCCGCAAGGTGTCGAGCAGCCAGAGGGCCGGGGCGGGCGTGGGGTCCTTCATGGCCGCAGGCCCTCGCCGGCTACAGCTTCACCCACGGCAACGGCTTCCACCGAGCAGTGGAGCCCCTGGCGGCGCAACTCCTCCGCCAGCTGCTCGGCCAGCACGCGGTCGAGGGCCGGGGTGAGGTGCTCCGCCCCATCGAGCAAAGGGGCCATGGTCCCCGGCGCGCCGCCCAGATGCCTGGCCAGGGACTGCAGGGCCTCGAAACGGCCTTCTTCCCTGGGGGCACCCTGCAGGCGCAGGCGCCACCCGGGCGGAACGGGGCAGCCCAGCTCGACCCGCCGCAGCTGAGCCAGGGTGGCCAGCACCACCAGTTGATCCCCCGCCGCCAGCACCAGATCGAGAGAGGGCAACACCAGGGGAGAACGGCGACCGGGACGCAGCAGATGGATGGTGGTGACCCCGTAGCCCTGCTCGACCCGGGAGAGGTTCAGGCCCCACAGGGCATCGCCCTGCTGAATCCGGTAGCGCACCAGCAGGTGGTTGGCCCCATCGATGCGGCAGATCTCCTCCACCCGTTCGCCGAAGGCCGTGGCCACGACCGCATCGGCCACCAGATCCATGCTGGAGATCACCGCCATGCCGCCGAGCAGGTCGCCCAGTTGTTCGGCCGCCTCGACGGCATGGGAGAGGATCACGTAACGGGCCTCAGGCCAGGACTTCTGCAGCTGGAAGGTCTCCTGGAGGTTGGCGAGCAGATCGACGGACAGCAGGCCGATCCCCTCCAGTCGGCAGTGCTGCAGAGCGGCGAGGGCGGCTTCCCAGCGATGGAAGACCACCATCCCCGGTCGGTGCAGTGGTGTCACGGGTCGCGTATCGATCCGCAGCACCTGCAGGCCATCCCTGACCAGATTGTCGGCGACCCGCACGGCGAGTTCGTCCCCTTCGGCCAGCAGGATCCAGCGGCTGCCGCGCCGGAAGCGGCCGGGATGGCCCAGTCCGAAACGCTCCCGCAACAACCGTTCCAGGATCACCGCCACCAGGGCGGAGGTGAGCAGCGTCCCCACAAGGGAATACAGCAGGGTGATGCCGATCAGCCAGGGGGCCGCCGCCTCGATGCCGTCACCCGGGGGCAGCAGCACATTCACCGGATCGACGAACTCCCCCAGCAGCAACGCCAGGGTGACGAACACCCCCTGCCTCCAGCCGCCACCGGCGGAGAACAGGGTCAGACCCAGGGCCAGCAACGCCAGGATCACCAGCAACCCGGCCTGCTGCAGCCGGCTGCAATGCCGCCACAGGCGCAGCGGAGCCCCCAGGCCGCGACGCATGGCCAGCCACCGGCCCCTGGCCGTCGTGGCGGGGACGGCGTCCGCCGAGCGGTGGTGGTGCGAGCCCATCGGCACCACCTGCAGGGGCCGGGCCGGGTCGGTGCCGTCCTGGCGCAGGCTGCGCTGCTGCCGGCGGGCCGGGTCGTTTCCCTCCACCACCAGGTAGGACTGGCCATCCACCCGGAAGCAGGCCTCCTGGTCACCGGGCCGGAGGGCCTCGGTGATCGCCCCGGCCGTGAGCAACAGGGGATCCACCACGGCCACCCCGGGCAGGCGCTCCTCGAGCAGGGCCCCCAGGCTGGCCAGCTGGCCGGAGGAGCGCACCACCAGGTCGGCTGAGGGATTGAGCAACCGCACCTGCAGGGCCGCCTCCACGTTCACCGTGCTCTCGGTGCTGAGCAGCAGCACGGCACGGGCCGTCTCGACCCCGGCCTGGGAGAGCACATGGGGCAGGCGCATGTCCCCGAGCACCAGCGTGGATCCGAAGCGTTCCTCCAGGCGGGGATCGCGCCAGTCCGGCCGCTCACGGTCCAGACAGCGCAGCGGCACGTCGAAGGGCAGCAGGCGCAGCAGACAGGCCTGGCCCAGGGACCCCAGGCCACAGATCAGCACCGAGCCCTCCCGCGGGCAGGACGCCCCGGGGGTGGAGGACGGAGTGCTGGCCACCCCGGGCTGGGCTAGAGGGTCGGGAATGGAACGCTGGCAGGCCCTCCCATCTTCCCAAGCTCACGTTGATGCCGCTGCCCCCGGGTCTTAACCATCCCTGGTGAGGGTGAGGGTGTGCCCATGACCGTCCAGCCATGACCAGCACCCTCGCCCCGGTGATGGGTCTCCCCGAGCCCGGCACCTACGCCGATCCCCAGCGCAACGGCCTGGCGACGAAGGATCTTCTCGACGGCCTCGTCGAGCACCTCTTCTATTCCCTGGGCCGGCGGGTGCAGGAGGCCGACCGCCACGACCTCTACATGGCGCTCAGCTACGCAGTGCGCGACAGGCTGATGACCCGCTACCTGGCGGGTCTCGACGCCATCCTGGCCAGCCCCGCCAGGGTGGTGGCCTATCTCTCGGCCGAATTCCTGATCGGCCCCCAGCTCGGCAACAACCTGCTGATGCTCGGCATCCAGAAGGAGGCCGCCGAGGCCCTGCGCCAGTTCGGCATCGACGACATTGAGGAGATCCTCGACGTGGAGGAGGAGCCGGGCCTGGGCAACGGCGGCCTCGGCCGCCTGGCCGCCTGCTTCCTCGAGTCGCTCGCCACCCTCGAGATCCCCGCCACCGGCTACGGCATCCGCTACGAGTTCGGCATCTTCGACCAGCTCATCCGCGACGGCTGGCAGGTGGAGATCACCGACAAGTGGCTCAAAGGCGGCTGGCCCTGGGAAATCGTTCAGCCGGAGAAGGCCTGTGTCGTGGGCTTCGGCGGCCACACCGAGAGCTACCGCGACGACCACGGCACCCACCGGGCGCGCTGGATCCCCGCCGAGCACGCCATCGGCATTCCCCACGACGTGCCGGTGCTTGGTTACCGGGTCAACACCTGCAACCGACTGCGCCTCTGGCGAGCGGAAGCCTGCGAATCCTTCGACTTCCAGACCTTCAACAGCGGCGACTTCTATGGCGCCGTCGAAAGGAAGGTGGGCTCGGAGACTCTTTCCAAAGTGCTCTATCCCAACGACGGCACCGATGCGGGACGGCGCCTGCGTCTGATGCAGCAGCACTTCTTCGTCAGCTGCTCCCTGCAGGACATGATCCGCAGCCTCGATGCCCGCGGCATTCCCGTCCAGGAGTTCCCTGAGCACTGGGCCATCCAGCTCAACGACACCCACCCCTCCATCGCCGTCGCCGAGCTCATGCGGCTCCTCCTCGACGACAAGCACCTGGGCTGGGACGTCGCCTGGGCCATCACCACCGCCTGCCTCTCCTACACCAACCACACCCTGCTGCCCGAGGCCCTCGAAAAGTGGGGCCTCGATCTCTTCGGGTCGCTGCTGCCCCGCCACCTCGAGCTGATCTTCGAGATCAACCACCGCTTCCTCCAGCAGGTGCGCCTCAAGTACCCCGGCAACGACGTTGTGCAACGGCACCTCTCGATCATCGATGAATCCGGGGAGAAGGCCGTGCGCATGGCCCACCTCGCCACCGTCGGCTCCCACCACGTCAACGGCGTCGCCGCCCTCCACAGCGCCCTGGTCAAGCAGGAGCTGTTCCCCGAATTCGCCGCCCTCTGGCCCGAGAAGTTCACCAACGTCACCAACGGCGTGACACCACGCCGCTGGCTGGCCCTGGCCCATCCATCCCTGCATGCCCTGCTCTGCGAGAGCATCGGCGCCGACTGGCCGACCCGGCCCCAGAGCCTCCGTCGCCTGGAGGACTTCCAGCGGGACGGGGCGTTCCTGGAACGCTGGGCCCAGTGCAAGCGGACCGCCAAGCAACGCCTGGCCGGCTACATCCACCGGCAGCTGGCCTTGAGCGTCGACCCCGACAGCCTCTTCGACGTGCAGGTGAAGCGCATCCACGAATACAAGCGCCAGCACCTCAATGCCCTGCAGGTGATCGCCCAGTACCTGCGCATCAAGAACGGACGCGCCGATGGCCTCGCCCCCCGCACCGTGATCTTCGGCGGCAAGGCGGCCCCTGGCTATGCCATGGCCAAGCTGATCATCCGCTTCATCAACGGCATCGCCGATGTGGTGAACGCCGATCCCGATATGGACGGCCGCCTGCGTGTCATCTTCCTGGCCGACTACAACGTCAAGCTCGGGGAGCGCGTCTACCCCGCCGCCGACCTCTCCGAGCAGATCTCCACCGCCGGCCTCGAGGCCTCCGG
Source organism: Cyanobium gracile PCC 6307 (assembly GCF_000316515.1). Taxonomy (NCBI): domain Bacteria; kingdom Bacillati; phylum Cyanobacteriota; class Cyanophyceae; order Synechococcales; family Prochlorococcaceae; genus Cyanobium; species Cyanobium gracile. The sequence continues at coordinate 1,049,368 of NC_019675.1, forward strand.
CACCGGCAACATGAAATTCATGATGAACGGCGCCCTCACCATCGGCACCCTCGATGGGGCGAACGTGGAAATCCGCGAGCAGGTGGGGGCCGACAACTTCTTCCTGTTCGGGCGCACCACCGAGGAGATCGGCCAGCTGCGGGGCCACTACCGGCCCTGGGAGTGGCTGGGTGGCGAGCCGCTGCTGGCGGAGGTGTTCGAGCTGATCGACCGCGGACACTTCAGCCAGGGGGACACCGACCGGTTCCGACCCCTGACGGACCAGCTGCGGCGGGCCGATCCCTTCTTCGTGCTGGCCGACTTCAGCGATTACCTCCGGGCCCAGGACGCCATCAACGCCACCTGGGCCGACCGCAACCGCTGGAATCTGATGGCCCTGCTGAACACCGCCCGCAGCGGCTTCTTCTCCTCGGACCGGGCCATCGGGGAATACGCAGAAAAGCTATGGAATGTGACGTCCTCGCCGGTGGCCATGGCCGGCGGCCCCGTTCCCACCTGATCCTTAACCGACCGTCTGCAAGGTGGTGGGATCCAGGAGTCCCCCATGACCTCCCCCTCCCCAGGCGCCCTGAACACCATGCGGCTCCTGGCCCAGAACAGGACCCTCAGGACCGTGGCGGCAGGGGAGGTGATCTTCAGGGCCGGCGAAGCGGGCGAATCGGTCTTCGGCATCGTGGATGGCGAGGTCCGGATCGACTGGGCCAAGGGACGGGACAGTGAGATCCTCGGCCCCGGCAACAGCTTCGGGGTGGGGGCCTTGGTGGGTTCCCAGCATCAACGCTTCGGAACCGCCACCGCCCTGCAGGACACGCAACTGCTGGAGATGAACAGGGAGGAGTTCCTGTTCGCCCTTCAGGAGTTGCCGATGTTCGCTTTGGAGATGCTCCAGGGTCTGGAGGAACGCCTGGGCCACCTGAAGCCTTCCGGCAGCTGAAGCGTCAGCTCGCCGCCCCCGGCACGAAGCGCCGCTCGTGCTGGCATCCCTTGAGCATGCGGTTCCAGTAGATCCAGGGCAGCACGTCCTTCTTCACCACCCACATGCTCCAGCGCTCCTGGGTGGGATCGAGGGGAAAGGAGGGAACGGGCTGGGCGTCGTAATTGAACTCGGCCATGATCACCCTCCCGTAGCCGGTGATCAACGGGCAGCAGGCGTAGCCGTCGTAGCGGGCGGCCAGGGGCTGGCCATCGAGGTGGGCCAGCAGGTTGGCCACCAGCACCGGCGCCTGGCCCCGCACCGCGGCAGCGGTCTTGGAATTGGGTAGCGAGGAGACGTCGCCGAGGGAGAAGACGTTGGGATGGCGCACGTGCTGGGTGGTGAACTTGTCCACCTCCACCCAGCCGCCCGGTCCGGCCACCGCCAGGGGGCTGGTGGCCACCACATCAGGGGCCGCCATCGGCGGGGTGACGTGCAGCATGCCGAAGGGAAGCACTTCTTCGCGCACCGTGTCCCCGTCCTTGACGGCAAAGACCGCCTCCTTGCTGGCGGCGCGCACCTCGGTGAGGGTGTGCTGATAGTGGGGCTCGATGCCGCGGCGGGCCACCACCCGGCGCAGGGGTTCGGCGAAGGTGGGAATGGCGAAGATCCCCGGTGTGGCGGTGGCGTAGATCACCCGGGTGGCCGCCGCGACCGCAGGCGAGCGCTTGAAGACGTCGTCGGCCAGGTACATGATCTTCTGGGGCGCCCCGGCGCACTTGATCGGTGTATCGGGGAAGGTGAAGATCGCGTTGCCGCCGGTGAAGGCCTGGATCGTCGTCCAGGTGTAATCGACCAGATCCTTGGAATAGTTGCTGGTGATGCCGTCCGTGCCCAGGGCCTCCGGCAGGCCCTTGATCCGGTCCCAGCAGAGCTTGATGCCGGTGGCCACCACCAGGGCGTCGTAGTGGAGCGTTTCGCCGTCGCTGCTGGTGACGGTGCCGGCCACCGGATCGAAGCCGGTGGCGGCGGCGCGGATCCAGCGCACCCCTTCGGGGATCAGATCGGCCTCAGCGCGGCGGGTCTGCTCGAGGGTGAAGACGCCCGCGCCCACCAGGGTCCAGCCCGGTTGGTAGTAGTGGTCGGGGGAGGGCTCCAGGATCGCGATCTCCAGACCGGGCCGGGCCCGCTTGAGCTGGCTGGCCACGGTGAGGCCCGCAGCCCCTCCGCCGACGATCAGGATCTGGTGATGGGCCATGGAACGGAGATCAGCGCGGAGGACCCGGCAGCGGCGAGGGAGAAATGTCACGCTCGCTACCTATGCCGGCACCGAGGCACCAGACTGAAGGTAGTGAGATCCGGAGCAGGGCGATGTTTCTGAAGGTACGCCACAACGATGACGCCGGCCTCGTGGAGGTGTTGAACGTCAAGCAGTTGTTCAACCCCTTCGACACCCGGGTCCAGGGCCGTCTCCATGGCGGCGAGGAGATGCAGGACCCCCAGGAGTACGCCAAGGCCGACCTGTTCTTTCCCTCCGGGGAGGCCCTGCCCCGGTGCTGGCTCGATTCCCACTACCAGAGCTGAAGGCCAGCCGAGGTCAGCGCTGCTAAGACGCCTCCATGGCGTCCCACTCCCACCAGCACCCACCTCACGAACACGGGCATCCGCAACGGCAGGGTTCGCCGAGGGCCTTCTTCTGGGGTGTGCTGCTCAACAGCGGCCTCTCGGGGCTGCAGTTGGCGATCGGCATCGGCTTCGGCTCCCTGGCCCTGATCGGCGATGCCATCCACAACCTCGGCGATGTGGCCGGCCTGCTGTTCGGCTGGGGGGCCGAACGGCTCAGTGCCCGGCCGGCCACGGCCCGCTTCACCTACGGCTTCGGCCGCAGCACCCAGCTGGCCTCGCTGATGAACGCGGCCCTGATCCTGATGGCGGCCGGTGTGGTGATCGTCGAAGGGGTGCAGCGGCTGCTGGATCCGGTGCCGGTGGTCAGCGGCCCGGTGGCCTGGGCGGCGGCGGCCGGCATTGTGGTCAACCTGCTCTCGGCCCAGCTGTTCGGCACCGGCCACCACCACGACCTGAACCGGCGGGCAGCGGTGGTGCACCTGCTCACCGATGCTGCCGTCTCGGCCGCCGTGCTGGTCAGCGCCGTGCTGGTGGGGCTGGTGGGCTGGATGTGGCTGGATGCCGCCACCGCCATCGGCGTGGGGCTGGCGGTGGCCTGGAGCGGCTGGGAGTTGCTGGTGGAGGCGCTGAGCGCCAGCCTCGACGCCGTGCCGCGGGGCATTGACCTGGCCGCCGTCGAGGCGGCCCTGCGTGCCCTCCCCGGAGTGGAAAACGTGCACCATCTGCACGTCTGGGGCATGAGCACCTCCCGCACCGCCCTCACGGCCCATCTGGTCGGCCGCGGCGATGGACCGCTCGATGGGGAGCTGCTGTCCCTCGCCCGGCAGCGGCTCGCCCAGCTGGGCATCACCCACAGCACCCTTCAGATCGAGGCGCCCGGGAGCTGTGCGGAGAACCCCGTCAGCCGTCCAGAGGCTTCCGGCTTGCCTTCTTGTCCTGCTCCAGCAGCTGCTCCACCAGGAGCTTGAGCAGCAGCGACACGATCGCCACGCCCCCCAGCACCATCGCCGCCCCGAAGGCCAGCTCGGTCTGGTAGTTCTTGTAGGCGTCCTCCACGAACAGGGGCAGGGTCTGGGTGAGGCCCTCGATGTTGCCGCTGACCACGGCGACGGCGCCGAATTCGCCCAGGGCGCGGGCCGTGGTGAGGATCAGGCCGTAGAGGGCGGCCCAGCGCACCGAGGGGAGCGTCACCTTCCAGAACACCTGCCAGTTGGTGGCGCCAAGGGTGCGGGCGGCCTCCTCCTGCTCCCAGCCCTCCTCCTCCAGCAGGGGGATCACCTCCCGGGCCATGAAGGGGAAGGTGACGATGATCGTGGCCAGCACGATCCCCGGCCAGGAGAAGATGATCTTCCAGCCCAGGCTCTCGATGACACCCCCGAGCAGGCCATGGCTGGGGCTGTAGAGCAACACCAGCATCAGGCCCACCACCACCGGTGAGATCGAGAAGGGCAGGTCGATGACGCTCAGCAGCAGGGCCTTGCCCCGGAACTGGCGGCGGGCGATGGCCGTGGCCGCGGCCAGGCCGAAGATGACGTTGCAGGGCACTGCCACGGCGGTGGCGAGCAGGGTGAGGCGCAGGGCCGAGATCAGTTCGTGGGACTGGAAGTTCTCCAGGAAGGGCCCCAGGCCGCGGGCGAAGGCCGAAGCCACGACGCTCAGGGCCGGCAGCAGGATCACCACCCCCACGTAGAGGCAGGCGATCAGGGGGATCAGGATCGCCGCCAGATCAGGGCCCGGGCGGCGGGACCTGGGGCGGGGAGCCCGGACGGCTGCGGGGCTCTCCAGGGTGGGGACGACGATGGTCATGGCGGACAGCCGATGGCGGGAACGGAAGGCGGACAGGACTGGGGGTGAAGGCTGGAGGAGGCGGCATGGCGGCAGGTGGCAGGCCGGCGGAAAGCGGGATCAGGCCGCATCGCCCTGGTAGCGCTGGCCCCACACCTGCAGCAGGTTGATCACCAGGAGGCTCAGCAGGGAGAAGATCAGCATCACCGCGCCGATCACGGTGGCGGCATCGAAGTCGTATTCCTCCAGCTTCTGGATGATCAGGGTGGGGGTGATCAGGTCCCTGAAGGGCACGTTGCTGGAGATCATCACCACCGAGCCGTACTCCCCCACGGCCCTGCTGTAGCCCTGGGCCACCCCGCCGAGGATCGCCGGCAGGAGCTGGGGCAGCACCACCCGCACGGTGGTCTGCAGGGGTGTGGCCCCCAGGCACCAGGAGGCCTCCTCCTGCTCCTTCTCGAGGGAACGCAGCACGGGCTCCACGGTGCGCACCACGAAGGGCAGGGAGATGAATACCATCGCCACGGTCACCCCCGGGGCGGCGAAGGCCACCTTGAGGCCGAAGGCCTCGTGGAGTGGCTGGCCCAGCCAGCCGTTGGTGCTGTACACGGCCGTGAGGGCGAGTCCGGCGACGGCGGTGGGAAGGGCGAAGGGCAGATCGATCAGGGCATCGAGCAGGCGCTGGCCCGGAAAGCGGCAGCGCACCAGCGCCCAGGCCACCACCAGCCCGAACACGCCGTTGATCACGCTGGCCACCAGGGCCAGACCGAAGCTGACCTTGTAGGTGGCGATCGCCTCCGGCGTGGTGGCCATCTCCCAGAAACCGGCGGGCCCCACCTCGGCGGCCCGGAGCAGCATGGCCCCCAGGGGCAGGATCAGGATCAGGCCCAGGTAGGTCCAGGTGATGCGCCAGGGCCAGCTGGGCAACGCCAGGGCCGGCGGGCGCCAGCGGCGCAGGAGGGCGGGGGTCATCGGGGCAGGGGGTCGGGGAGCGACGACGGCGTCAGACTAAAGGACGGTTCAGCGGTGCGCTTACCGGTATAGTCAGTTCCTCCAGCCACCCAGGCCGTTTCGATGGGCATCCGCGTCGCCAACGTCAGCAAGAACTTCGGCGATTTCCGCGCCGTCGACGACGTCAGCGTCGACGTGGACAGCGGCTCCCTGGTGGCCCTGCTCGGACCCTCCGGGTCGGGCAAGAGCACCCTGCTGCGATTGATCGCCGGGCTCGAGGAGGCCGATGCCGGCCGCATCTGGATCACCGGCGAGGAGGCGACCGAACGGTCGGTGCAGGAGCGCCAGGTGGGCTTCGTCTTCCAGCATTTCGCCCTGTTCAAGCACCGCAACGTGCGTCGCAACGTGGCCTTCGGCCTGGAGCTGCGCCGCTGGAAGCCCGAGGCGATCCGCCGGCGGGTCGACGAACTGCTCGACCTCGTGCACCTGCGGGGCTACGGCAACCGCTACCCCTCCCAGCTGTCCGGCGGGCAGCGCCAGCGGGTGGCCCTGGCCCGCGCCCTGGCGGTGCAGCCCAGGGTGCTGCTGCTGGATGAACCCTTCAGTGCCCTCGATGCCAAGGTGCGCAAGGAACTGCGCGCCTGGCTGCGCAATCTCCACGACGAGATGCACGTCACCACCGTGATCGTCACCCACGACCAGGAGGAGGCCATGGAGGTGGCCGATCGGATCGTGGTCATGAACGAAGGCCGGGTGGAGCAGATCGGATCCCCGGCGGAGATCTACGACCATCCCGCCTCCCCGTTCGTGATGAGCTTCGTGGGCGCCGTCAACGAGCTGCCCAGCGGCTCCCTTCCCGTGCGGCGCGATGCCGTCCCGCCGCTGCCGGCGGACGGCCGGATCTTCGTGCGCCCCCACCACGTGCAGGTGCATGCCACCCCCCAGCCGGGCACGGTGCCGGCCCGCCTGCGGCGCCTCACCCACATGGGCCGCGACCTGCAGGCGGAACTGGTGCTCGACTCCGAGGAGGTGGTGGTGGCCCAGTTCCCCCGCGAAGAGGCGGACGTCGCCAACCTCAAGCCCGGCGACCGACTGCATGTGATCAGCCGCCAGGCCCACGCCTTCCAGCCGGACTACTCAATCTGATCAGTCAATCTGGGCGGCTGCGGCGCGGCGGCGCGGCGGTTCGGAATGAACCTCCGCCAGACGGGCATCGGCAAGGTACTGGGCCACCGCCAGGGGATCCTGGTGGCGCAGCAGTTCACCGTTGCGGAAGACGAGGGTGAAATGCTGGGGATGGGGCTCATTGAGCCTGGAGCGGAAGTACTGGGCAGCCATGACGGTGGGTGTTGGTGAACGGAATGGGTGCAGAACATGGGGCGCCGAGAACTCGGCGCTGAGCGGTTGGTTCCGGGACGTTGGTGCTGAAACGCGTCGGTGCGCTCAGGGGATGCTGACCATCAGGTCGGTGTCGCTCACCTGATGCAGCAGGCCGAGTCGCTTGAAATGGTTGAGGGTCTTGGTGACCGTCACCCGGGTGAGGCCGCAGATCTCCGCCAGGGCCTGATGGGTGAGGTTCATGTCCCGCAGGGAGAGGCGGTAGCCGCGGCTGCTCACCTGACCGAAGCGGATGCCGATCCAGCGGAGCAGCCGCAGCAGCCGTGAGTCGGCGCCGCGGACCCGGTTGATCTCAAACAGCTCTTCGGTGTTGCGGATCTGGTGATGCAGGAAGGCCAGGATCTCGGCCTCGCTGGGATGGCCCTGCTCCACCACCACCGTGGAGAGGCACTGGATCTCCACCGGACGCAGCGTGGAGTAGGCGTTGGTCACCCAGTCACCCGGGCCCCAGAGGCCGAGGGTGAAGGATTCACCGTCCTCGTCGTGGGAGGCGGTGCGGATGTAGCCGTCCTGGATCTTCCAATGGAGCCCGTCGGGCAGGACGTCATGGGGCAGGAGCGTGAGGCGGAGGGTCTGGGGCGTGCGTGAGGTGGTCATGGCCGCAGGCGGACAGCGATGGGATCGGGTGATTCAGGACAGGGCGGACAGCCAGCGCTCGGCTGGCAACAGGCATTCGCCGACAACAGCACATGGGGGAGCCTGCAGGGACCCCAGAACCATACCTCACATTCCCCATCGGCAATGTGGTCTATTTAACGGTCCGCCGCGGGCCGCTCAGATGAAGTACATCGCCTGGGCCTGGGCCAGGTGATCGCGCTGGTCCAGCAGGTCCTGCAGGGTGGTGCCCGAGAGGATGGCGCGACGGGCCTCTTCGAGCCGATCCTCCAGCCGGCCCAGCACCTCGAACTCAGGTGTGGCGCTCTCGCCACCGCCGCGCGGCGAGACATCCCCCTCCAGACAGCTGACGATGTCATCAACGCGGATCTCGGCCGGCGGCCGGGCCAGCTGGTAGCCCCCCTTCGGCCCGCGGATGCTGCGCAGGATCTGGCCCCGGCGCAGGCTGGCAAGCATCTGCTCCAGATAGCGGTCAGGGATGCCCTGGCGCTGGGCGATCTCCGCCACCTGCAACACGCCGCCGCGGGAATGGATGGCGGCCAGCTCCATCAGCGAGACGAGGCCGTATCCGGTTTTCGCGCTGAAGGCCAAGGGAATCCACGGTGGTCTTACGGGGATTGTGACAGTCACCACCCCCGGGCCAGCCGCCGGCCCCACACCCAGGGGATGTCATCCGCCCTACATCGGCGCGGTGGCTCGAGGGATAGGTTTCACCAGTTCACCCATCGGACAACAGTGCTTCATCCCTTCTCTTCGTCGGTCACGCCAGCCGCTCGCCGCCCTTGGCATCCCGGCCTGGTGGCCGCCCCCCTGGCCGTCGCCGTCGCCCTGGGGGGTTCCGGCACCCTGCTGCCCCTGAACGCCCAGGCCCAGCAACCGGCGAAAAATCAGGAACTGCTGCTGGTGTCCTATGCCGTCACCAAGGCGGCCTACGACAAGATCATTCCCCGGTTCACGGCCGACTGGAAAAAGCGGACCGGCCAGAGCGTCGTCATCCGCACCAGCTATGGCGGCTCCGGCTCCCAGACCCGGGCAGTGATTGACGGCCTGGCGGCGGATGTGGTCGGCCTGGCCCTGACAGCCGACACCCTGAAGCTCCAGGAGGCGGGGCTGATCCGTCCGGGCTGGGAGAAGGAGAACCCCAACAACAGCATCATCACCAACTCGGTGGTCGCCTTCTTCGTGCGGCCCGGCAACCCGAAGAAGATCCGCACCTGGAACGATCTCGACAACAAGAACGTGGAGGTGATCACCGCCAATCCCAAGACCTCCGGCGGCGCCCGCTGGAACTTCCTGGGTCTCTGGGGCTCGGTGACGGAAACCGGCGGCAACGAAGCCAGGGCCCGCGCCTTCGTGACCAACGTGTACCGCAATGTGGACACCCTTCCCAAGGATGCCCGTGAGGCGACCGACGTGTTCGTGAAACGCAACCAGGGTGATGTGCTGCTCAACTACGAGAACGAAGCGATCCTTGCCAGGAAGAGCGGCACCTGGACAACCCCCTACATCGTTCCCACCACCAACATCCTGATCGAAGGACCGATCGCCGTCGTCGACAGGAACGTGGACCGCAAGGGAACCCGCAAGGTGGCCGAGGCTTTCGCCAGGTATCTGTACAGCGAGCCGGCCCAGCGGGCCTTCGCCGAGGAGGGATTCCGACCCGTCAACGCCAAGGTGAAGGCGGAGACGCGATCCCGATTCGCTCCGGTCTCGAAGCTGTTCACCGCCCGGGACTTCGGCGGCTGGGACACCATCAACAAGCGGTTCTTCGGCAAAGGAGGGCTCTGGGATTCGATCTTCTCCAAGTCCCGCTGATCCAGCAGCCGGCCCCCTGAGCGGGGGAACGGAGAGGCCAGGGGGGCAGGCCAGGAACGCAAGGGGACTTGGATAGCCGATCGGGATACCGGTGTATGCTCTGCCGGATTGTCGATCAGAAAACCGTGGTTTCCCCCTTGGCCCGTTCCGCCGCCCCGCTGGCCATCACCGGCCTCCTGCTCGGGGGCCTGGCCCTGACCGGCTGCAGCCCCCGGCCCGAGGGTGGCGGCGGTGCCGGTGCCGATGCCGGCGGTGCTCCCCAGGAACTGCTGCTGGTGAGCTACGCCGTGACCAAGGGGGCCTACGACCGGATCCTGCCCAAGTTCGAAGCCGACTGGAAGGCCAGAACCGGCCAGACCATCAGCGTCAAGACCAGCTATGGCGGCTCCGGCTCCCAGACCCGGGCGATCATCGACGGCCTCGATGCCGACGTGGCCACCCTCGCCCTGGCCGGTGACGTGCTCAAGCTCCAGGAAGCGGAGCTGGTGCAGCCGGGGTGGGAGAAGGACCTGCCCGGCGGCTCGATCATCACCCACTCGGTGGTGGCCTTCGTGACCCGCGACGGCAACCCCAAAGGGGTGCGGACCTGGGCCGACCTGGCCAAGCCGGGCGTCACCGTGGTGACGGCCAATCCCAAGACCTCCGGCGGCGCCCGCTGGAACTTCCTGGGGCTGTGGGGCTCGATCAGCCAGACCGGCGGAAGTGAGGCCCAGGCCAAGGCCTACGTCAGTTCGGTCTACCGCAACGTGGACAACCTGCCCAAGGACGCCCGCGAGGCTAGTGACGTGTTCCTCAAGCGCGGCCAGGGCGACGTGCTACTCAACTACGAGAACGAGGCGATCCTGGCCAAGCGCAGCGGCGACCTCAAGGCCCCCTTCATCGTGCCCGAGGTCAACATCCGCATCGAGGGCCCGGTGACCGTCGTCGACCGCAATGTGGATCGCAAGGGCACCCGCAAGGCGGCTGAGGCCCTGGCCGCCTATCTCCAGAGCGAGCCGGCCCAGGAGATCTTCGCCGAGGAGGGCTTCCGTCCGGTGAGTCCGGGCGTGTGGAGCCGGGTGAAGGACCGCTTCGCACCGGTGAAGCAGCTCTTCATCGCCGGCGACTTCGGCGGCTGGAAGCAGATCAACGACACCTTCTTCGGCAAGAACGGGGTCTGGGACCAGCTGTTCAGCAGCTCCCGCTGAACCGGGTCCGCCCCGGCGGGGAGAATGGGGGCCTCGGTGGACCTCGGGTGATGTGTGAACTGCTGGCCCTCAGCGCCAACACCCCCACCGACATGCGCTTCTCCTTCCATGGCCTCACCCGCCGGGGGGGCGCCACCGGCTGCCACGGGGACGGCTGGGGGGTGGCCAGCTTCGACCCCGATGGCCGCGGGGTGCATCTGTACCGGGAGGACGCCCCGGCCGCCTTCTCGCCGATCGCCGCCCAGGTGGCCAGCCTGGACCTGCGCGCCCACTGCTCGATCGCCCACATCCGCAAGGCGACCCAGGGGGTGGTGGCCCTGGAGAACTGCCACCCCTTCCACCGGCGCTGGCAAGGGCGGGAATGGGTGTTCGCCCACAACGGCAACCTGCTGGGGCCACTGCCTGCCACCGGGCTGTTCGTTCCGGAGGGATCCACCGACAGCGAAGTGGCCTTCTGCTGGATCCTGGAGCAACTGAACGCCGCCGATGCCGATCCGGCAGACCTGGACAGCATCTTTGCGACGCTGGTGCGGTGCGCCCAGCAGCTGGAGCAGCAGGGCACCTTCAACTGTCTGATCAGCAACGGCAGCTGGCTGTTCGCCCACGCCAGCAGCCGGCTGCACCGCATCACCCGCCGGGCCCCGTTCGGCCGGGCCACCCTGGCCGATGACGACCTGAGCGTCGACTTCTCCGAGCTGGCCGGCGTCGACGACGTCGTGACGATCGTCAGCACCGAACCGCTGACCCGGGATGAGGAATGGCTGCCGCTTCAGGCCGGCGAGGCCGTCCTGCTGGTGGGGGGCGAAGTGGTGCGGCACCAGCCCCCTGGAGCTCCCGTCACCCCCATCCCCTAAGCCAGGCAGAAGACGTGGCGGTAACCCAGGTCGAGCAGGTCCTCCGCCAGCTGAACGGCTGACGCCTGGATCGCTCCGCCACTGCCCCGTCCGAGACAAAGCAGGGGCCAGGCCACGTCGGGCAGCAGGGCGCGGATCCGATCCGGCTCCATGTCCGCCTCCAGCTGGACGGCTCCCTGGAGGGCATCACCGAGCGGATGCTTTCGCTGCACCAGGGTGGCTCCCTCCCAGAGCAGACGGCGCACCTCCAGGGGTTGGAGATCCTGGCGCTTGGCGCGCGTGAGGTACTCCCGATCGCAGAGGGAGTCCTGACGCTCCCGGAAGCCATCGTGGTCGTGGTGATAGCCCATGCGGAACGGAGGAAGAATCCTTTTCGCCTTCAGCATGACCTGCCTCAGGGGAGCAGCCTGTGCGTTCAGGTCTTCAGCCATGTGTTCACAACCACGACCGAAGCGACAGGAGCAGAGCACCCTGTCGGAGTGCTCCGAAGGAGTGCGAGTAAGGGAATACAAGGATCCTGCTGTTCGGCAGGATCCTTTTTCATGGGCGGTGCTCGGGAACGGCAGTCCTGGATGGCATCGGTGCAACGTTTTGGCGGAAAGGCTACTTTCAACGGTTTGTTGCCCGGATTACCGGAGTTAAGGTCATCGGGCCTGAAGATTGAGGCATCGCAACAAGGATCCCCATGGCAACCACCCTCCAAAAAGCGGAATCCACAGGCCTTCGCGATGAGCTCCTCTCCCCCCGGCAACTCCTGCGCCTGCTGGCCGGCTCAGGCCCCAACGGCTCTGATGCACCGGCACTGATCATCGATCTGCGCGCCAGGAGCCGCTATCGCCGCAGCCATGTCCCGGGGAGTCACAACATTCCCAGCGGCTGGCTCATCAGCGGCGAGCTCCCCGATGGCGACCTGATCCTGGTGGGCGAGAGCACCCGACATTCGGCCACGACGATCGAACAGCTCCAGACGCAGGGCCATGCCCGTCGCATCCGCCATCTCGCCGGTGGATTCGGGGCCTGGCAACACCAGGACCTGCCCGTGGCCGGACGGCAACGCATGGGGTGGCCCCAGCTCTTCCGCCTGGCGTCGCCGCAGGAGGCCTGACCTTGACGACCACCCAGACGAACCCTCGCGCCGACCATCGGCACGTCCTCGAGCTGTTCGGCGAGCAGCCGTTGCGGCTGGAATCCGGGGACACCCTGGGGCCGATCACGATCGCCCATGAGAGCTGGGGGCAGCCCAATGCCTCCCGCAGCAACGGGGTGCTGCTCCTGCATGGATTCAGCGGCGACAGCCACGCCGCCGGTCCGGCGGGCCCTGGCCACCCCAGCCGAGGCTGGTGGGATGGGCTGATCGGCCCGGGCCGGGCGATCGACACCGACCGGTTCTTCGTGGTCTGTCCGAACGTGCTGGGGGGCTGCCAGGGCAGCACCGGCCCCGGCAGCCCGGCCCCCGACGGCAGGCCGTGGGGGAGCCGTTTCCCTGCGCTCACGATCCGCGACCAGGTGGAGGCGGAAGTGGCCTTCAGCGACAGGCTCCAGATCCGGCGGTGGCAGGCGGTGATCGGGGGCTCCATGGGCGGCATGCGCGCCATGGAATGGGCGATCGCCCATCCCGGGCGGCTGGAGCGGCTGGTGCTCCTGGCCACAACAGCCCGCTGCTCCGAGCGGACCAACGCCTGCCACCGCAGCCAGATCGAGGCCATCCAGCAGGATCCGGCCTTCCTGGGCGGCGACTTCTACGACCATCCCGGCGGTGGGCCCCGGGCGGGGCTGGCCCGGGCCCGCCGCATGGCCCGACGCACCTACGGGGGCATCGAGGACGGAAGCGTCGAGGAAGGTGGCGTGTTTCTGGAGCGCTTCGATGCCAACAGCTACATCGTTCTCACCCAGGCAATGACCGGCCATGACGTGGGCCGCGGACGCGGCGGGGTGGCCGCGGCCCTGGCCCGGATCAGCGCCCCCTCCCACGTGGTGTCGGTGAGCTCCGACCGGCTCTTCCCGCCCCACAGCCAGCGGGAGATGGCCCGGGCGATCGGTGGGCCCGTCCGCTTCAGCGCGATCGACAGCCAGCACGGCCACGACGGCTTCCTGGCGGAACAGGATCAGCTGGCATCGATCCTGCGGCAGTCGCTGGCCTGACGCCAGCGGGCCACGAAACGGGAGAGGGACGGCAGCGCCGGGCCTCCATCGGCTGAGCGCAGCAGGGCCAGGCCCAGGAGAAGGAGCGGCACCCCGATCAGCAGCGGGGCCGTGAGCAGACCCAGGACCAGCAGCAGGGTCGGGCCGAAGTTGTTGGGCACCGGGGCGAGGCTCTGCTGGTGAACGACGGGGGCTTCATGAGAACCGTGTGTGAAGAAAGACTGTGACACGAATGGTGGTTAGCGACACCATCGTCCTACCGACAATCGATCGAGGATAACGTCACTCACACCACAGCAGGATGTGGGCCTGGATCATCGATCGAACAGCCAGCCGCAAAGCAGACAGACCGCCGCGATCAGAACGAACAACTGGGGGGAGAAACCGATCACCTGGCCGACAAGAACACCCCCCAGCATCACCATCCAGGCCCGCCAGTTCGTCCACGGACTGAAGAAGGAGCCCCCACGGACTGGCTCGGCCGGCGGCTTCTGCGGCTTCCATCCGCCAGTCCATTCGCCAGCCCTTTCGCCGGGCCTTTCGCCCGCTCTGGTGAGAGGACCATCGCTGCCTGCCATCGCCAATCCTTTCTCTTCATCCTGCTTTCCCATCGTGGGCGTGATGTAACTGGAAACACATCCGCTCGGCGACGGCCGGGGACATCCCGCTGACTAAGTTGTGAGCCTTCGCGGTGCCGATCGGCAGTGAAAGATTCGTTCAGCCTCACCACGGCCGCCCGCTTCTGGCTGCGGCTGGGGCTGGTCAGCTTCGGCGGGCCGGCCGGCCAGATCGCGCTGCTCCATGCCGAGCTGGTGGAGCGCCGGCGCTGGCTGTCGGAGCGTCGCTTCCTGCATGCCCTCAACTACTGCATGCTGCTGCCGGGGCCGGAGGCCACCCAGCTGGCCACCTACCTGGGCTGGCTGATGCATGGCCTGGGCGGCGCCCTGATCGCCGGCGGCCTGTTCCTGCTGCCCTCGGTGGTGGTGCTGCTGAGCCTTTCGGCGATCTACGCCCTCTGGGGCCAGCTGCCGGCGCTGGCGGCGGTGTTCTGGGCGCTCAAACCGGCGGTGCTCGGGATCGTGCTCCAGGCGGCCTGGCGGCTGGGGCGGCGCACACTGCACAACCCCGCCCTGGCGCTGATCGCGGCGGTGGCCTGCCTGGCCCTGGCCGTGGGCCGGGTGCCCTACCCGGCCCTGATCATCGCCACGGCCCTGGTGGGCTGGATCGGCGGTCGGCTGCGGCCGGCCCTGTTCCGGGGCCCCTCACCCCAGACCCCCGGCGCGCCCGGGGGCGCCACCCCCCCGGAGGCCGCCCTGCACGGCGACGACACCCCCACCCCCGCCCACGCCCGCTTCTGCTGGCCCGGACTCGGCCTCACCCTGCTCGGGGGCGGGGCGGCCCTCGGCCTGCCCCTGGCCCTGCTGACGCTGGCGGGGGGCTGGGACGGCCAGCTGGCCACCATGGCCCGGTTCTTCACCAAGGTGGCCCTGGTCAGCTTCGGCGGTGCCTATGCCGTTCTCCCGTATGTGGCCCAGGGGGCGGTCGACACCTACGGCTGGCTGGACGCCGCCCAGATGGTGGACGGGCTGGCCCTCGGCGAAACCACACCGGGGCCACTGATCATGGTGGTGGCCTTCGTGGGCTTCATGGGGGGCTGGAACGGCAGCGGCACCCTGTCGGCCGGCGTGGTGGCCGCCCTGGTGGTGGTGTGGTTCACCTTCCTGCCCTCCTTCCTGTTCATCCTGGCCGGCGGCCCCCTGGTGGAGGCCAGCCGCGAGGACCTGCGCGTCGGCGCCCCCCTCACCGCCATCACCGCCGCCGTGGTCGGGGTGATCGTGAGTCTGGCGCTCTACCTGGCCGGCCCGGCCCTGGCCCCCAGCGGCGCCCCCGACGGCGGCGCCGTGCTGGTGCTGCTGGTGGCCCTGGTGCTGATGAGCCGGGGACTCGGAGCCCTGCCCGTGATCGGCGCCGCCACCGCGGTGGGCCTGGGGCGCTGGTGGCTCAGCGGGGGGGGCTGAGGCCCGCGATCAGGGGAGCATCCCGCAGGCGAACAGCTTGTTCATCACCGGGCCGGCGACCTGGTCGATGAAGCCCTGACGCAGCTGGGGGTCGTCGTTGAGCATGTCGAGCACGCGCTGCTCCTGGGACCCACGCCGTTCGCTGCGAGCGGCCCAGAGCTGGTCGCAGGTGGATTTCTGGTAGCGATCAATCACCTTCTTGGCCACCAGGTTGACGACCGGAGACTGGGCACGGACGGGGGCTGCGGTCAGCAGACCTCCTGTAAGGCCGACTGTGGCGCCAACCGTGACACCGGCGGCCACACCCATCGCGGCACCTCCCGTGACACCCAGAGCGACACCCAGACGGGCCATCGGGCGGATCGGCATGGAGCGCCAGGGGGAGAAGGTCCCCCCAACGTAGAACCGTCCCCTCGGCGATCCGTTCCCTCGGCCGGGCTCAGAAGACGTCGAGGGGCTCCCGGCTCGGCGACTCGACGCCACCGGCGGGGAGGGTATCGAGGCGCACGGTGAGCGACGACGCCTGGCGCCGGGCCGATTCGCCGCAGCTGCGCGGGGTGGGGAAGATCTTGCCGGGGTTGGCCAGGCCCGCCGGGTCGAAGGCCTCCCGCACCAGGCGCATGGTGGCCAGGTCATCGGGGGCGAACATCCAGTCGAGGTAGCAGCGCTTGTCGCTGCCCACCCCGTGCTCGCCGGTGATGCTGCCGCCCGCCTCGATGCAGAGGCGCAGGATGTCGGCCCCCAGCGCCTGCACCCGGTCGGTCACACCGGGCTCATCGGCCCGATACAGGATCAGGGGGTGAAGATTGCCGTCCCCGGCATGGAACACGTTGGCCACCGGCAGCTCGTAGCGGCGGCTGAGCTCCTCGATCGCCGCCAGCACCGAAGGCAGGGCGCTGCGGGGCACGACGCCGTCCTGCACGTAGTAGGTGGGGGTGATGCGGCCGACGGCGGCGAAGGCGGACTTGCGACCCTTCCAAAGCAGGGCCCGGTCGGCCTCGCTGGAGGCCCGCCGGATCGTGCGGGCACCGGCCTGTCGGCAGAGCTCCCCGGCGATCTCCACGGCGGCGGCCACCTCCCGCTCCTGGCCGTCCAGTTCGATCAGGAGAACCGCGGCGGCGTCACGGGGGTATTCGTCCCGGCCGAACAGGTCGTCGACGGCGTTGATCGTGAAGTTGTCCATGATCTCCATGCCGGCCGGCAGCACCCCGGCGGCAGTGACCAGCCGCACCGCCTCACCGGCGGCCTCCATGGCGGTGAAATCGGCCAGCAGCACCGCCACGCTCTGGGGCGCCCGCAGCAGCCGCAGGGTGATGGCGGTGGCGATGCCCAGGGTGCCCTCGCTGCCGATGAACACCCCGCGCAGGTCCAGCTCGGGGGTCTCGGCGAGGCCGCTGCCCAGGATGGTGACCGTGCCGTCGGGGAGCACCACCTCCATCTCCAGCACGTGGTTGCTGGTGACCCCGTACTTGAGGCAGTGGACCCCACCGGAGTTCTCGGCCACGTTGCCGCCGATCGAGCACACCACCTGGCTGGAGGGGTCGGGGGCGTAATAGAAGCCGTCGCCGGCCACCGCCCGGGTGACCCAGCCGTTGATCACCCCCGGCTGGACGGTGATGCGGCGGTTGGCCAGATCGACATCCAGGATCGAGCGCATGCGGCTGGTGGCGATCACCAGCGCTCCGTTCTCCGCCAGGGCGCCGCCCGAGAGGCCGGTGCCGCTGCCGCGGGCCAGGAAGGGCACGCCGCGGCGGTGGCACAGCCGCAGGATGGCGGCCACCTGCTCGGTGGTCTCCGGCAGCACCACCAGGGGGGGCTGGGCCCGGTGCAGGGTGAGGCCGTCGCAGTCGTAGGCCAGCAGCTCCTGGGGCGCCGCCACCACGGCCCGCGCCGGCAGCATGGAGCGGCAGTCACGCTCCATCGCGGCCCAGTCGATCGTCACGGAAGGGGTCCGGTGGGCCGGTGAAAGGGGTGCCATTGCTTCCGAACTTACCGACGCCCGGCACCCCGGCACCCTTCTGGGTCAGGATGGGAAACGAATGCGTCCACCTTCTGCGGATCCCGCCTTGAGTTCGGCCACCCCTTCAGCGCCCGCCTCGGCCCCTTCCCTCCTCACCACCCGATCCGAGGAGATCTTCGCCGCCGCCCAGACACTCATGCCCGGGGGCGTCAGTTCCCCCGTGCGGGCCTTCAAGTCGGTGGGCGGCCAGCCGATCGTCTTCGACCGGGTCAAGGGGGCCTATGCCTGGGACGTCGACGGCAACCTCTACATCGACTACGTCGGCAGCTGGGGGCCCGCCATCTGCGGCCACAGCCACCCGGAGGTGATCGCCGCCCTCCACCAGGCCCTGGAGAAGGGCACCAGCTTCGGCGCCCCCTGCGTGCTCGAGAACGAGCTGGCGGAGCTGGTCATCGCCGCCGTGCCGTCGGTGGAGATGGTGCGCTTCGTCAACTCCGGCACCGAGGCCTGCATGGCCGTGCTGCGGCTGATGCGCGCCTTCACCGGCCGGGAGAAGGTGATCAAGTTCGAGGGCTGCTACCACGGCCACGCCGACATGTTCCTGGTCAAGGCGGGCTCCGGGGTGGCCACCCTGGGCCTGCCCGACTCCCCCGGTGTGCCCCGCGCCGTCACCGCCGGCACCCTCACCGCCCCCTACAACTGCCTGGAGTCGGTCAAGCAGCTGTTCGCCAACAACCCCGGTGAGATCGCCGGGGTGATCCTGGAGCCGGTGGTGGGCAACGCGGGCTTCATCACCCCCGAACCCGGCTTCCTCGAGGGCCTGCGCGAACTCACCAAGGAAAACGGCGCCCTGCTGGTGTTCGACGAAGTCATGACCGGCTTCCGCATCAGCTACGGCGGCGCCCAGGCCCGCTTCGGCGTCACCCCGGACCTCACCACCATGGGCAAGGTGATCGGCGGCGGCCTGCCGGTGGGGGCCTACGGCGGCCGGGCCGACATCATGGCGATGGTGGCGCCCGCTGGGCCCATGTACCAGGCAGGCACCCTGAGCGGCAATCCCCTGGCCATGACCGCCGGCATCAAGACCCTGCAGCTGCTCAGCCAGCCCGGCACCTACGAGCGGCTGGAGACCATCACCAAGCGGCTCATCAACGGCGTCCGCGCCGCCGCCGCCGAGGCGGGCATCCCCTTCTGCGGCGGCAGCATCAGCGCCATGTTCGGCTTCTTCCTCTGCGAGGGGCCGGTGCACAACTTCGAGCAGGCCAAGGCCGCCGACACGGTCCGCTTCGGCCGCCTGCACCGCGGCATGCTCGAGCGTGGCGTCTACTTGGCACCGAGCGCCTTCGAGGCCGGCTTCACCTCCCTGGCCCACAGTGACGCCGACATCGACGCCACCATCGACGCCTTCCGGGACGTCTTCCTGTCGCTGGCGTGAGCGTCGGCCGTCTGCTGGGGGTCGGCACCGGGCTGCTGACCCTGACCCTGCTGGCGAGCTGCGCCACCGACCCCGGCAGCCAGCCCGTCGACGTGGCCGGCGGCGTGCCGGTGGGCGCGGTGCTCGCCCTGACGGGCAACGCCAACGTCTACGGCCAGGACCAGAAGATCGGCCTGGAGCTGGCGCTCCAGCACCGCAACGGCGCCGGTGGCATCAACGGCCAGCCCCTGAAGCTGGCGCTGGAGGACAGCGGCAGCGACGAACCGGGAGCCAACGCGGCCTTCACCCTGCAGATCAACCGGGGTGTGCTGGCCCTGATCGGCCCCACCCTCTCCCAGCAGGCCTTCTCCGCCGACCCCATCGCCCAGCGCCGCGGCGTGCCGGTGGTGGCCCCCTCCAACACCGCCACCGGCATCCCGGAGATCGGCTTCTTCATCAGTCGGGTCTCGGCCCAGAGCTCGGTGATCGCCCCCCTGGCCATCGATCGGGCCCTGACGATCCAGCCTGGCCTGAAGCGGGCGGCGGTGTTCTACGCCCAGGACGACGCCTACAGCACCGCCGAGACCACCATCTTCCAGAAGGCCCTCAAGGAGAAGGGCCTCGATCCGGTGACGGTGCAGCGCACCCAGCTCAACGACCAGGACTTCCAGAACCAGATCAGCGCCGCCCTGCGGGAGAAGCCCGACCTGATCGTGCTGTCGCTGCAGGCGGTGGACGGCGGCAACCTGATCCGCCAGCTGCGGGAGCTGGGTTACCGGGGCCTGATCGTGGCCGGCAACGGCATGAACACCCCCAACATCTACCCGATCTGCCAGAAGTACTGCGACGGGCTGCTGATCGCCCAGGCCTACAGCCCCGAGCTGGACACCCCCGCCAACACGGCCTTCCTCAAGGCCTTCCAGGCGGCCAAGGGCGGCGCCATCCCGCCCCAGCTCACGGCCCAGGCCTACACGGCCCTGCAGGTGATCGGCGACGCGCTGGTGCGGCTCGACCAACGCCAGCCCCTGAAAGGGGCCACCCTGACGAACGCGCGCAAGGCGCTGATGGAGGAGATCCTGGCCGGCACCTACGCCACCCCCCTGGGGGAGATCCGCTTCACCCCGGAGGGTGAGGTGATCCAGAGCCAGTTCTTCGTGGCCCAGGTGCGCATGGATCCGGGCGGGCGCAGCGGACGCTTCGCCCTGCTGAAGTAAGCAACGGGTGGACCTGCTCCAGATCCTGGTCAACGGTCTGTCGGTGGGGGCGGTGTACGGGCTGTTCGCCCTCGGCTACACCCTGGTGTTCTCGGTGCTGGGGGTGATCAACTTCGCCCATGGGGCCGTGTTCACCCTGGGGGCCTACTTCACCTACCTGCTGATCGGCGGCGCGGTGGGGGCCAACGGTCTGCTGGCCGGCTTCCAGCTGCCCTTCGCCCTGCCCTTCTGGGGCGCCCTGCCCCTGGCGGGGCTGGGGGCGGCCCTGGTGGCCCTGCTGGTGGAGCGGGTGGCCTTCCGGCCCCTGCGCCGCCGCCGGGCCGACCCGCTGCTGGCCCTGATCACCAGCCTGGGAGCGGGGGTGATCCTGGTGAACCTGATCCAGCTCCTAGTGGGGGCGGAGAGCTACGCCATCCCCACCAGCGCCCTCGGCGGCCTGCCGGCCTCCTTCCCCCTGCTGGGTGCCCGGGTGCGCACGGTCCAGGCCCTGCTGCTGGGGATCGCCGTGCTGCTGCTCGCCCTGCTCACCCTGTGGCTGGAGGGCAGCCGCAACGGCAAGGGGCTTCAGGCGGTGGCGGAGGACGCCGAAACCGCCCAGCTGCTGGGCATCGACAGCGCGGCCATGGTGCGGCTGGCCTTCGGGCTCAGCGGCTTCCTGGCCGGCGTGGCCGGCGGCCTGGTGGGGCTGAGCGTCAGCATCGCCGGGCCCTACTTCGGCATCGGCTACGGCCTCAAGGGGCTGGCGGTGCTGGTGCTCGGCGGGCTGGGCAGCGTGCCGGGGGCGGTGCTGGGCGGGCTGATCGTCGGGCTGGCGGAGGCCTTCGTGCCGGCCGACTGGTCGGGTTACAAGGATGCGGTCAGCTACGGCTTCCTGTTCCTGGTGCTTCTGCTACGGCCGCGGGGGCTGCTGGGCCGGCCGCTGCCCACCAAGGTGTGAGGGCCATGGACGCCGCCCTGCTCGAACAGATGCTGCTCGGCGCCCTGCTGGCGCTCTCGGTCTACCTGCCGCTGCGCTGCGGCCAGCTGTCCCTGGCCACCCCGGGCTTCTATGCGGTGGGCGGCTACGTGGCCGCCCTTCTCTCCACCGGCGTCCCCGCCTTCGCCGGCAGCGGCGCCACCTCCCCGCTGCCGGCCCTGCTGGCGGAGATGGTCCTGGGCGGGGCCCTGGCGGGGCTGATCGCCCTGGCGATCGGCGGTCCGGTGCTGCGGTTGCGGGGGATCTACCTGGCCATCGCCACCATCGCCCTGGTGGAGATCCTGCGGGTGCTCAACCTCAACCTGCCCTTCACCGGCGGAGCCATGGGGATCTTCGGCATCCCCCAGCCCTTCGCCCACCCCGAGGGCTACGTGCTGTTCACCCTGGCGCTGCTGGCCCTGGCCTGCTGGCTGTGCCAGCGGCTGGAGGCCCTGCGGCTGGGGCGGGCCATGGCCGCCATCCGCGATGACGAACTGGCGGCCGCCTGCGTCGGCATCGACACGCCCCGCACCAAGCTGATCGCCTTCGTGGCCAGCGCCGTGCTCGCCGGCGTCACCGGCGCCCTGGCGGCCCATTTCCTCAACTCCTGGAACGCCCGGGCCGGCAGTTTCGACGCCAGCATCACCACCCTGGCCTTCGTGGTCTTCGGCGGTTCCCGGCTGTGGCCGGGTCCGGTGCTGGGGGGGCTGGTGCTCACCGCCCTGCCGGAGCTGCTGCGGCCGGTGGGCGACCTGCGCCTGATCCTGTTCGGGGCGGTGATCCTGCTGGGTCCGCTGTTCTTTCCCCAGGGCCTGGTGACGGCGGAGCGGCTGCGCTGGCTGGCCGCCCTGCTCGGCCGGGGCCGCCCCCGGGTCCGTCAGGCACCGCAGGCCCCATGAATCAGAGCCCCGACGGCACTGCCCCGGTGCCCCTGCTGCAGGTGGAGGCCGTCAGCTGCCGGTTCGGCGGCCTGCTGGCCCTCGATCAGGTGAGCCTGGCGCTGGAGAAGGGGGAGATCTTCGGCCTGATCGGCCCCAACGGCGCCGGCAAGACCACCCTGTTCAACGTCATCTCCGGCCTCACCGCCCCCAGCGGCGGCCGCTGCCTGTGGCGGGGCGCGCCCACCACGGGCCTGGGGGCCAGCGGCCTCAATCGGCTCGGCATCGCCCGCACCTTCCAGAACCTGCGCCTGTTCGAGAGCCTGTCGGTGCGCGAGAACGTGCTGGTGGGCCTGCACCACGCCGCCCGCGCCCCCCTGCTGGGGTCCCTGGTGGGCAGCGGCGCCTTCCGCCGGCAGCAGGGGCAGCTGCAGGAGCGGGCGATGGAGCTGCTCACCCTGCTGGAGCTGGAGTCCATGGCCGACCAGCGGGCCGGCGACCTGCCCTACGGCGACCGCCGCCGGCTGGAGATCGCCCGGGCCCTGGCGACGGCCCCGCAGCTGCTGCTGCTGGATGAACCCGCCGCCGGCATGAACCCGGCCGAGAAGGACGACCTGCGGCGGCTGATCGGCACGATCCGCGAGCACTTCGCGCTGACGGTGCTGATCATCGAGCACCACGTGCCGCTGATGATGCAGCTCTGTGATCGGCTGGCGGTGCTCAACTTCGGCAGGCGCATCGCCCTGGGCAGCCCCGCCGAGGTGCGCACCGACCCGCAGGTGATCGAGGCCTACCTGGGGGGCTCGGGTAGCGGTTCGGGCCGGGCCGCCGGAGACGGCCGATGAGCGCGCCGCTGCTGGAACTGCGTGCCCTCACTGTGCGCTACGGGGCCCTCCCCGCCCTGCGGGGCCTCGATCTGCAGGTGCACCAGGGGGAACTGGTGACCTTGCTGGGGGCCAACGGCGCCGGCAAGAGCACCACTTTGCGGGCCATCTCCCGGCTGGTGGGCGCCGCCGCCGGCCAGGTGCTGTGGCGCGGCGCCGACCTGGCCGGGGTGAGCACCCACCGCACGGTGCGCCTCGGCATCGGCCATTGCCCGGAGGGCCGCCGGGTGCTGGCCCGCCAGACCGTGGCCACCAACCTGGAGCTGGGGGCCTGGCTGCGCCGCGATCGGGCCGGCATCGCCGCCGACCTGGAGCGCTGCTACGGCCTGTTCCCCCGCCTGGCGGAGCGGCGCCGCCAGCTGGCCGGCAACCTCTCGGGCGGCGAGCAGCAGATGCTGGCGATCGCCCGGGCCCTGATGGGCCGGCCCAGCCTGCTGCTGCTGGATGAGCCGAGCCTGGGCCTGGCGCCGAAGCTGGTGGCCGAGGTGATGGCGGCCCTGGCGGCGCTGCACGCCGGCGGGCTGTCGATGCTGCTGGTGGAGCAGAACGCCACCGCCGCCCTGGAGATCGCCGACCGCGGCGTGGTGCTCGAAGGCGGCAGCATCGCCCTGGAGGGCAGCGCTGCCGCCCTGCTGGCCGATGCGGGGCTGCGGGCCTCCTATCTGGGGAGCGGCTGAGGATGCCGACGCTGCCGCTGCTGGAGCCCCTGCTGGTGCCGCTCCTGCTGGGCGGCCTGCTGGCCGTGGCCCTGGCCCTGGTGCGGGTGGTGGGGCGCCCCTGGCTGGAGCGCACCATCCTCGAGACGGACACCCCCTCCGGCAAAGCCTTCGATGCCCTGCTGATGCTGGCGATCGCCCTCAGCGTGCTGGCGGTGGTGCTGGAGAGCGATCCGCTGCTGCGGCAACACTGGGCCGGCACCTTCCTGAGGCTGGAGTGGGGTTTCACCCTGCTGTTCAGCCTCGAGTACCTGCTGCGGCTGCGGCTGGTGGCCGAGCCGCGGCGCTACGCCACCAGCTTCTTCGGGCTGGTGGACCTGCTGGCGATCCTGCCCACCTACCTGGGTCTGCTGATCGGCGGCGGCCAGCTGTTCCTGGTGGTGCGGGTGCTGCGGCTGCTGCGGGTGTTCCGGGTGCTGAAGCTGGGGGCCTACCTGCAGGAGGCCGAACTCCTCTGGAGCGCCCTGATCGCCGCCCGCCGCAAGATCACCGTGTTCCTGCTGGCCATGGTGACGCTGGTGATCCTGATCGGCGCCTTCATGTATGTGATCGAGGCCGGCAATGACGGCTTCGGCAGCATTCCGGTGGCCATCTACTGGGCCTGCGTCACGATCACCACGGTGGGCTACGGCGACGTGGCCCCGGTGACGCCCCTGGGGCGCTTCATGGCCTCGGTGGTGATGCTGATCGGCTACAGCATCATCGCCGTGCCCACCGGCATCCTCAGCGCCGAGATCGGCCTGTCGGTGCTGCGGCCAACGGGCCACCCACAGGCTGGGACCCCCTGCCCCGCCTGCGGGCTGGCCGACCACCAGGTCGACGCGCGCCACTGCCGGCACTGCGGGACGGCGCTGACCGGGAATGCTCTCGGTGAGAATCCCCCCAGTCGCGACGAGCCCACCCCAGCTGCCGATGGAGGAGCCGAGCCCCAGCGCTGAACTCCTGGCCGCGGGCTGGTCGGAGCAGGACGTGCGTCGCTACCGCCAGTTGTGGACCTACCGCAGCCGCTGGGGCGCCGCCAACCTGGATCGCGACGAGCGGCGCTTCCTGCGCAGGGGCGACGCTGCCCTGCGGACGATCCAGCGGTCACCGGCACCGGCTCCGGTCTCACGCACGGGCCTGGCCGATCTCCGTCAGGGCTGTTTCGTGGCGCTGGATTTCGAGACGGCGGACCAGGGCCGGGACAGTGCCTGCTCGATCGCCCTGGTGCGGGTGGAGGGGCGGTCCATCGTGCGCCGCGAGCACCACCTGATCCGGCCGCCACGGAGGACCTTCCTGTTCACCTCCATCCACGGGATCAGCTGGGCCCAGGTGGCCGATGCGCCCAGCTTCGCCGAGCTGTGGCCCGAGCTGGCGGCCTGTCTGGATGGGGCCCTGTTCATCGCTGCCCACAACGCCAGCTTCGATGCCGGTGTGCTGCGGGCCTGCTGCGAGCAGGCCGGTCTGCGGCCCCCAGCCCAGCCCTTCGTCTGCACCGTGCAGGTGGCCCGGCAGGCCTGGAACCTGCGGCCCACCAAACTGCCGGATGTGTGCCGGCATCTGGGCCTGCCGCTCCAGCACCACGATGCCCTCTCCGATGCCGAGGCCTGCGCCGGCATCGTGCTGGCGGCGGGTCGGGGCAGTTCAGGCTAGGGCCGCCCTGCCCCGCTCCTGCCGCCCCCTCAGGCTCCAGAGCAGGGCCATCAGGAACCCGAAGAACTGCACGATCACCACGCAGGGGCCCGAGGGCAGGTTGGTGAGGCCCGAGCCGAGCAGCCCCAGCACGGCACAACCGCCGCCGATCACCGAAGAGAGCACCAGATAGGTGCCGAAGCGGCGGCTCACCAGCCGGGAAGCACAGGCGGGGATCACCACGAAGGCGCTGATCAGCAGCACCCCCACCGCCTTGATCGAAACGGCCACCACCACGGCGAGCAGCAGGATGAAGGCGATCCGGTGCCACTGGCTGCCGACGCCGAAGGCCCCGGCCAGATCGGCGTGCAGGGTGACCAGCACCTGGGCCCGCAGGCTCACCAGCAGGTAGGCCACCGCCCCCACCAGCAGCACGGCGATCAGGGCGAGGTCCAGCCAGGAGACCCCGAGAATGTCGCCGAACAGCAGCTGCTGGATGCCGCCCTTGTAGGTCGTCACCAGGCTGAGGGCCACCACCGCGAAGGCCAGGGAGGTGGAGTAGACGATGTTCAGCAGCGCGTCGGTGGGGAGCTGGCTGCGCTGCACCAGCAGGTTCACCAGCAGGGCGAACAGCACCGCGAAGGGGATCAGCACCAGGGTGGGGTTGAGCCCCAGCAGGATCCCCAGGCTGAGGCCCAGCAGGGCCGAATGGCCCAGGGCATCGCTGAAGAAGGACAGCTGGCGCAGCACCGCGAAGCTGCCCAGCAGGCCGCCCAGGGCCCCGGTGAGCAGCCCGCCGACCAGGGCCCGTTGCATGAACGGCTGGGTGATCACCGCGCTGAAGGGGGAGAACTCCGTCATCCGATCCGGGGACTCCCCTGGGGTGCACGGGCCCGGCGGAGGTCGGGGGCATCGGCCGGGTCGTAGAGCCGCTCCAGCTGGGCCCGGGAGAGGGCCAGTTCGGGACGGCCGCTGCAGCGCAGCTGGCGGTTGAGGCACAGCACCTGGTCGCAGCTGCGCCGCACCATGTCCAGGTCGTGGGAGACCTGCAGCACGGTCCAGCCCTCACGGCGGCGCAGGTCGAACAGCAGGCGGTGGAACTGCTCGGTGGAGGGGGCGTCCAGGCCGGCCTGGGCCTCATCCAGCACCAGCAGGCGCCGGGGCCGCACGACGCAGAACGCCAGCAGCACCCGCTTCAGCTGCCCCCCCGACAGCTCGCTCAGCAGGCGATCGGCCAGCGGCCCGCAGCCCGTCTTGGCGAGGGCGGCGCGCACGGCGGAGCGGCGCTCGCCGCCACCGCTCCAGGGCAGGCGCGGGCCGGGCGGATCCCAGCCGAAGCCGACGAACTCGGCCACGGTGAGGGGCAGGCGCCCCTGGAGCGGCAGGGCCTGCGGGAGGAAGGCCAGCTGGGCCCGGACCGGTGCCGGCAGCTGGCCGGCGGGCCCCAGCCGCTGGCCGAGGATCCGCACCTCGCCCGCGTGGCGGGGGATCAGGCCGAGGATCGCCCCCACCAGCGAGCTCTTGCCGGCCCCGTTCGGCCCCACCAGGGCCGTGTCGCTCTCGCAGGCGAGCTGGAAGCTGACGTCGTCCACCGCCAGCACCCCATCGCGCAGCACCCGCAGGCCCTCGACCTCCAGAACGGGCATCAGCGGAAGGCGCTCACCAGATCGGAGACATTGCGGCGCATCACTTCGGCGTAGGTGGCCGGGTTGCGGGAGGCCTCCTCGGTGCCCGTCTCCATCGGATCGAAGACGCTGATGCGGATCCCCAGATCCCCGGCCAGGGCGTTGAAGGAGCGGTTGCCCTCCTGGGGTTCGCTGAGCAGCGCCTTGAGCTGGGTGCGCTTCACCGTCTCCGCCACCCGGGCCAGATCGGCCGGCGAAGGGTTCTGCTCCGGCACATCCACCAGGTATTCGGCCCTGAGGCCGTAGCGGTCGGCGAAGTAGGGGGCGAAGTCGTGGAGAACCACGAAGGTCTTGCCCCGGAAGGGCGCCAGCTGTTTCTCGAAGTCCGTGTTGAGCTGGCGCAGCTGGCCGCTGAAGGCGGCGGCGTTGCGGCGGTAGCCGTCGGCGCAGGCCGGATCGGCGGCGATCAGGCCGTCACGGATGTTGTCCACCTGCTGGGCGGCGCGCACCGGATCCAGCCAGATGTGGGGATTGATCGGGCCATGGTCGTGGGCGTGGTCATGGCCGTGGTCGTCGTGGGCCTCTGCCTTGGACTCACCGCTCGCCTCCGGGTTTTCCAGGGTGGCGATGCCGCGGCTGGAGTCGATCACCTTCAGGTCGGGGTTCTCGGCGCCCTTCACCAGCTTGTCGAGGAAGGACTCCATCTCCAGACCGTTCTTGACCAGCACCCTGGCGTTCTTCAGCGCCGCCACATCCCCGGGCCTGGCCTGGAAATCGTGGGGGCCGCTGGCGGCGGGGATCAGGGCGCTCACCTCGGCGCAGTCGCCGGCGACGGCCCGGGTGAACAGGGTGATCGGCAGGAAGGTGGTCACCACCCGGGGGCGATCGGCCCGGCCGGCCTGGGCTTGCGGTGGCTGCGCTTCCGGTGCCTGCACCGCGGGGCGGCAGCCCAGCAGCAGGGCGGAGAGCCCGGCGGCCAGGGCCAGGACAGGACGACGGACAGGGGGCTGGATCATGGGGCGAAACCTCCGGAACGGGGTGGGCGGGAAGGCTGTGGGCGGGAACGGACGGGCGGGGGCAGGGTGACGGGCCACAGCCACCACTGCCCCTGGTCGCCGCCGGCGCCCAGGTGGCGGCCATCGGGTCGCCAGCTCAGACAGGTGATCGCCTGGCCGTCACCCTCCAGCAGCTGCTGCAGACGGCCGCGGCCATCCCAGAGCGCCACCGTGCCATCGCTGGAGGCGCTGGCCAGCAGGTTGCTGCCGGGGGCAAAGGCCACGGCGTTGACGCGGCCTTCGTGGAGCACCAGGGGCTCCGGTTTCCAGCCCTTGGCGCCGCGATCCTGCTGGCTCCAGATCACGGAGATGTCGGAGGAGGACACGGCCAGCAGGGGGGCCAGACGCCCCGGCTGATCGCACCAGGCCAGGGACCGCACCTTGCCGGGGAAGCCGCTGAACTGCCAGCCGCGGCCGGCCGCGCCGTCGGGCCAGAGCATCAGCGAGCCGTCGAGCTGGCCACTGGCCAGCAGGGTCCCCTGGTCGGACCAGCCCAGGGCCACGCCGGCCGAGCCGGTGGCGCAGCGCTGGGGCGGCTCCCCTGGATCCTCCGGCTGCCAGAGGAGCACCTCGCCGTGGCAGGCGGCCGCCAGCCGCTGGCCATCACGGCTCCAGGCCAGGGACAGCACCGTGCGCTCCAGCTCCTGACTCTCCTCCCGCAGCGCACGGCTTTCCCCGTCCCAGAGCCGCACCCGCCGGCCGGCCCCCAGCGCCAGCAGGGCGCCGTGGGGCCGCCAGGCGGCCGTATCCAGCCAGCCGGCCTGGAGCGGCACCGGGTCGAAGGCCAGCGGCCGCACGCCCGTGCCGCCCATCTCCCAGAGCAGCAACTCGCCGCCCTGGCCCGCCGCCATCAGAAAGCGGCCGTCAGGACTGAAGCCCAGCACATCGAGGCCGCTGTCCCGATCCCCGCGCAGCAGCTCCTCGCAGCCCGCCCGGACATCGAGCAGCAGCAGCTCGCCGCCGGCGGTGGCCATCGCCAGGAACTCCCCATCGGCCGACCAGGCCTGGGCGGTGATGGCATTGCCGCAGGTGCCGCTGAGCCGCTCCCGCACCAGGGCCTGGGGGGGCGCCACGGCCGGATCAGGCAACACAGGCCTCGAAACCGGCCCGCAGGGCGGCTTCATCGAGATCGCGGCCGATGATCACGAAATCGGTTCGGGGGGTTTCATCAGCCCGCCAGGGCCGATCCCTGGCGCTGTCGATCAGCATGTGCACCGACTGGAAGACATAGCGGTGGCTCTCGCCGTCGATCTGGAGGATGCCCTTCATGCGGAACAGATCGGGCCCCCGCTCGCTCACCAGCCCATCGATCCAGCGTTCCAGCTTCCTGTAACTCATCGGCCGCGCTTCGATGAAGGCCACCGAGCTGACGGCATCGTCATGTTCGTGGTCATGGTCGGAGGCAAGGAACTCCGGATCGATCGCCAGGGCCCGCTCGAGCTCGAAGGCCCCCACGCCCAGGATCTGGTCCATCGCCGCATCGGCCCGGCAGGTGGGAATCACCCGGGCCAAGGGATTGATGGCCCGGGTGCGCTGACGGATGGCCTCGAGGGCTTCGGCTGCCACCAGATCGGTCTTGTTGAGCAGCAGCACATCGGCGAAGGCCAGCTGTTCCTGCACCTCCTCGCTGTCCCAGTGCTGCTCCACATGGCGGAGATCGACGAGGGTGACGACGGCATCGAGCCGGAGCTGCTCCCGCAGGTCCTCGTCGACGAAGAACGTCTGGATCACGGGCGCCGGGTCCGCCAGGCCGGTGGTCTCGATCACGAGGTGATCGAAGCGGTCGCGGCGCTTCATCAGGTGGCCGATGATGGGGATCAGATCGCCGCGAACGGTGCAGCAGATGCAGCCGTTGTTCATCTCGAAGATCTCCTCATCGGCCTCGATCACCAGCTGGTTGTCGATGCCCACCTCGCCGAATTCATTGACGATCACCGCCACCTTGAGGCCGTGCTCGTGGGTGAGGATGCGGTTGAGCAACGTCGTCTTGCCGGAGCCGAGGTAGCCCGTGAGGACGGTGACGGGCAGGCGCTCCCGATCAGGGGCCGGGGAAGGGGCCGAGCGCATCGGTGCAGAGCCCAAAGGGCCGGGCATGGGAATCATTTTCAAGGTAGCAGTCCCGGTTCCCTCTGGCCGCCCCAGCGGGCCCTTCGACGGCCCCCGTCCGCCAAACCGCTTCCATCACTACCGCCCCGCGGCGGCGGGCTGCCTACGGTTCAGCCCTGAGGATTCGCCCGATGGCCCCCTCCGCTTGATGGCCCAAGAACGCTTCTTCCTCGAGCTGGATCCGCCCCTGGAGGCCATGGGCGACTGGCCCCATGTGGTGATCGTGGGCGGGGGGTTCGCCGGGCTCAAAGCCTGCCATGTCCTGGCGGGACAGCCGGTGCGCGTGACCCTGATCGACAAGCGCAACTTCAACCTGTTCCAGCCGCTGCTGTACCAGGTGGCTTCCGGTCTGGTGTCGGAGGCGGATGTGGCGTCCCCCCTGCGCCAGATGGTGGGGCAGGCCCCCAACATCCAGATCCTGCTGGGCGAGGTGGTCGACATCGACACCGAGGCCAGGGAGGTGGTGTTCAACGACCACCGCTACGCCTACGACCACCTGATCCTGGCGAGCGGGTCGGGCAGCACCTACTTCGGCCACGAGGAGTGGCGGCCCCTGGCGCCGCCGATGAAGATCCTCGAGCACGCCGACGAGATCCGCCGCCGGCTGCTGATGGCGCTCGAAGAGGCTGAGCAGACCCGGGATCCCGGGCGGCGCCGCTTCCTGCAGTCGGTGGTGGTGGTGGGGGCCGGGCCGGCGGGGTGCGAACTGGCCGGCTCCCTGATCGAGCTGATGCACCGCGCCGTGGAGCGCGACTTCAAGCAGCTCGACCGTGCCCAGTGCCGGGTGATCCTGCTGGATGCGGTGGATCGGGTGTTGCCGGCGATGCCGGCCGATCTCTCCGCCGACGCCGCGGCCTACCTGCAGCGCGCCGGCGTGGAGCTGCGACTGAACACGATGGTGGCCGCCATCGAACCCGGCCGGGTGCTCCTGCGGCGCCCCCCGGATGCCTCCGCCGGTGAGGCGGGCGCTGGCGCTGATGGTTTCGGCGACCTGGAGGCGGCCACGATCTGCTGGACCGCCGGGGTGCGGGCCTCCCGCCTGGGCCGGCTGCTGGCGGAACGCACCAGCGCCCCCGTAGATCGCGGCGGACGGCTGCAGGTGGAGGCCGACTTCTCGCTGCCGGGGCACCCGGAGATCCGGGCGGTGGGGGATCTCTGCCACTACGCCCACACCGGCGACGGCCGGGTGCTGCCGGGCATGGCGGGGCCGGCGGTCCAGATGGGCGGCTGGGTGGCGGGCGACATCCTGGCGGGCCTCGAAGGGCGCCGCAGCGAGCCGTTCCGCTGGTTTGATCTGGGCAGCATGGCCGTGATTGGGCCCTGGTACGCGGTGGCCGACCTGCGCGGGCTGCACGTGAGCGGTCTGGCGGGCTGGATCCTGTGGGCCCTGGCCCATCTGGCCTTCATCCCCGACACCGAGAACCGCATCGCCCTGTTCAGCAAATGGATGTGGCAGATCGCCACCCGCCAGCGCACGGCCCTGCTGATCACCGGCCGTCCCGATCAGCACATCGGGGTGGATGTGGGCCTCGAGCGGGCCCTGCCGCCGGATGGCGCGTCTCAGTCGCCGGAGTCACCCTCCTCCGGGGCCGCGAATCGGCTGATCAGCACCCCCAGGATGACGGCGATGTAGAGCGGCCCGGCGATCCCCAGCACCACGCTGGCCATCCGCGCCGGAGGCAGGGCCGGGGTGATGTCGCCGTAGCCGGTGGTGGTCAGGCTCACGAAGGCGAAGTAGTTGATGCGGGCGAAATCCAGCTCCCAGACGCTGTGGGCGGCCACCCCCGCATGGGAGCGAACGATGGCGGCCTGGCCATCGGCGGTGTTGGCCAGGAAGCTGCCGGGCTGGATCGTTTCCAGCACGCTCAGCACCAGACCACCACTGAGTCCGAGCAGGAGATAGCCGGCCACCGCCCCGACCACCACCGGCCGGGTGGCCCGGGGCTCCCGGCCCAGGGTCCGCACCAGTCGCACCAGGCTCCAGCCGATGAACAACGTGGTGATCAGCAGCAGGGGCACCCCGGACAGGCGCCGCGACTCGGGGGTCAGCAGCCAGTACAGCTGGGCGACGAGGTTGGCGCCTCCCAGCACCAGGTACAGACGGTCACCCGAGTCACGCGCCACCGAACCGGCGAGGAAACCCCCCAGCTCGACGGTGGTGAGCAGCGTGATCAGGAAGTAGCCCACCGACCCGGCCAGGCGCAGCGTCTGGGGAAACGCCAGGCTCAGCATCACCAGCAGGCACAGAAACAGCAGCCGGCGGTAGAAGCGGTGCCGTCGCCGCAGCAGACCGTCCGGCGTGGCGGGGGCTGCCAGAGGTCGGATCACGGTGGCGAGCGATCGGAACCGACAACGTAGGTCGAACCTCTGCGGAGGCCAGTGACCACCGGACGCGGGTCCGTTCAGCCGATGGATACTGGACACACCCGCGAGGATCTCCATGGCCTTCCGCTTCCGGCCCGCCTCCCGCCTGCTGCCCGCCGCTGCGGGGCTCCTGCTGGCGGTGGCCCCCCTGGCCCCGGCCCTGGCCCCGGCCCTGGCCCAGGGGATCCCCTTCAACGAAGTCCGGGCCCTCAACCTGGCCCGCAACGCGGCCGTGCTCAGCAACGGCGGGCTGACGGTGTACACCCCGGCCAACTGCATGTTCACCACCTCGGCGGCCAGCAACCCCTGCCTGGTGCGCAGCGACGCCGACGGCTTTGTCTACCGCTTCCTCGGAGGCCCCCCCGGCTGGGAGGCCAAGGGGCTGCCGGCCACGACGGAGACCGAGATCCAGATCGCCCCGGACGGCCGCCGGGTGGTGGCGATCCTCTACAACGGCCCGCCGCGCTCCCGCTGAGCCCGGCGGTCGGCCAGGGGAAACCGGCCTAACCTCCCACCAGCCTCCCCAAGCCTTTGTCCGTCCCCGCTTCCCCCACCCTGCGCTGGGTCACCGCCGGTCTGCTGCTGATGGCGGCCGTCCTCTGCCTGGCGCTTCCCTTCGTGTCGGCCACCCTGCTGACCATCGCCCTCGGTGGGGTGTCGGTCGCGGCGGGCGCCTCCCAGCTGCTGCGGCTCACCTCGGCCGATGACACCCGCAGCAAGGTGTTCCGCGCCATCTCCGGGGTGCTGTATGTGGTGGGCGGCATCGGCCTGGTGGCCTTCCCGGTGGCCAGCACCGTGAGTCTGACCCTGTTCATCGGCGTCCTGCTGGCCGTCGAGGGGGTGATGGAGCTGGCGGGCGCCGCCGCCGGTGCCGGGCCGGCCCGGGGCCTGGTGCTGCTCGATGGCATCGTCACCGTGGTGCTCGGGGGAATGCTGATCGCCGAGTGGCCCTCCGACAGCATCTGGGCGATCGGCACCCTGTTCGGCTTCGGCCTGGCCTTCTCCGCCTTCAACCTGATCACCGCCGCCCCGCCCGCCGCCGAGGGCTGAGCCTCATTCGGCCACGGCCGGGCCCTCGGCCCGGCGGGGATCCACCGCCCCCAGGCTGCCGCCGCCCTCCAGCACCTCGACGCTGTTGGCGGCCCCCATGGACGGGGACTGGCGCACGCTGTGTCCCATGGCCTCCAGCAGGCGCCGGGTGTCGGGGCTGACGCCCTGCTCCAGATCGATCCGATCAGGCCACAGCTGGCTGTGGATCCGGGGCGTGGCGACGGCGCCCGCCAGGTTGAGGCCATGCACCATCCGGTTGAGCAGCACCTGGAGCACGGTGGTGATGATGCGGCTGCCGCCGGGGCTGCCGGTGGCGATCCAGGGGCGGCCATCGGGGCGGAACACCAGGGTGGGGGCCATCGAGCTGAGCGGCCGCCGGCCGGGGGCGATGGCGTTGGCCGACCCCTGGCGCAGGCCGAAGGCGTTGGCGCTGCCCGGGAGGGCAGTGAAGTCGTCCATCTCGTTGTTGAGCAGGAAGCCCATCCCCGGGACCGTGATGCCGTTGCCGTAGGGGAAGTTGAGGGTGGTGGTGAGGGCCGCCAGCCCGCCCTGGCGGTCGGCCACCGAGAGGTGGGTGGTGTTGGTGCCTTCTGTGGCGGCGGCCGCCTCCAGCCCCGGGGCCGGGGTGTGGCGCTGGGGGTCGATGCGGCGGCGCAGGGCGTCGAGATGGGCCGGCGACAGCAGCCGTTCCACCGGCACCGGCACCTGGTCGGGGTCGCCGAGCAGGGCGTTGCGGTCGCGGTAGGCCAGGTTCATGGCTTCGGCCATGGGATGGAGGCTGGCGGCGGCATTCAGGCCGGAGGCCGCCAGGTCGAAGGGTTCGAGGATCCCCAGCAGCTGCAGCAGGGTGAGCCCGCCGCCGGGCGGCGGCATCGAGAGCACCGGATGGCCGCGGAACTCGCGCCGCAGCGGCCGCACCAGCTGGGCGCGGTAGGCGCGCAGGTCGTTGTGGCTGATCAGGCCACCGCCCCGCTCCATGGCCACCACCAGGGCGTCGGCCACCGGCCCCCGATAGAAGCCGTTCTCCCCTTCGGCGGCGATGCGCCGCAGGCTGGCCGCCAGCTCGCGCTGGCGCAGCCGTGTGCCCGGCACCGGGGGCGGCAGGAACAGGCTTCGGGAGACGGTGTCGGTCTGCAGCCGCGGGGCGGCGGCGGCCAGGGAATCGCTCAGCTCGCGGCTCACCGGGAACCCGTCCACCGCCAGCCGGATCGCCGGCGCCATCACCTGGGCCAGCGGCAGGCGGCCGTAGCAGCGCTGGGCCAGGGCCAGGCCGGCGACGCTGCCGGGCACGGCGGTGCTGAGCAGGCTGCGGGTGGCGCGGGCCCGGTCGACCTGGCCATCGGGGCCCAGGAACATCGTGGCCGTGGCCGCCGCCGGGGCCGTCTCGCGGAAGTTCACCGCCACCGCGGTGCCGCCGCCGATGGCCAGCTCGGGCCCGGCAGCATTGGTGCCAGCGGCAGCCCCGGCCAGGCAGCCCCGCTGGCGGGCCGGCGAGGGGCCGGGCAGCCAGAGCAGCAGGAAGCCGCCGCCGCCCAGGTTGCCGGCCTGGGGCAGGGTGACCGCCAGGGCGAAGGCGGTGGCCACCGCCCCGTCCACCGCGTTGCCCCCCTGGCGCAGGATCGCCGCCCCCGCCGCCGAGGCCAGCGGCTCCTGGGCCGCCACCAACCCCCGGGCCGACCACAGCGGCCGGAAGCGCTGCTCACCCTCCAGCAGCACATTGCTTTCCGGCGCGGCGAGCGCGGCAGGCGCCTGGGCCTGGGCCTGGGCCACCGGCACGGCCAGCAGCAGCAGCGCCGCCCCGGCGGCCCCCCGGAGAGCCACGCTCACAGGGCGGCTCCGGCGGCGCCATAGCCGCCGCCGCCGGGGGTGGCTATCTCCAGCAGGTCGCCGGGCTGGACGCTCACCTGATCGCAGCCGGCCAGCTCCTCCAACCGGCCATCGGCCCGCTCCAGCCGGTTGCGGCCCACGGCGCCATCGCCCCCGCCTGCCAGGCCGAAGGGGGGCACCCGCCGGGATCCCGAGAGGATGGCGACGGTCATCGGCGCCAGGAAGCGCAGCCGCCGCACCACCCCCTCACCGCCGGGCCAACGCCCCGTGCCGCCGCTGCCGCGGCGGATGGCGAAGCGTTCAAGGCGCACCGGGAAACGGTCCTCGAGGATCTCCGGATCGGTGAGACGTGAGTTGGTCATGTGGCTCTGCACCGCGCTGGCTCCGGCAAAGCCGCGACCATCGGGCCGCATGCCAGCCCCGGTGCCGCCGCAGATCGTCTCGTAATACTGGCAGCGGGCATCGCCGAAGCTGAGGTTGTTCATCGTGCCCTGGGCCGCCGCCATCACCCCCAGGGCCCCGAACAGGGCGTTGGTGACCGCCTGGGACGTTTCGACGTTGCCGGCCACCACCGCCGCCGGCGCCAGCGGGTGCAGCAGGCAGCCCTCGGGCACCACCAGATCGATCGGCGCGAAGCAGCCGGCGTTGAGCGGAATCGGGCGACCCACCAGGCAGCGGAACACGTAGAGCACCGCCGCCTTGGTGATCGCCAGCGGGGCGTTGACGTTG
This sequence comes from Cyanobium gracile PCC 6307, assembly GCF_000316515.1. Classification (NCBI taxonomy): domain Bacteria; kingdom Bacillati; phylum Cyanobacteriota; class Cyanophyceae; order Synechococcales; family Prochlorococcaceae; genus Cyanobium; species Cyanobium gracile. Next base: position 1,085,060 of record NC_019675.1, read on the forward strand.
CCCTGCTGCTGGGGGGAGGTGCCGCTGAAATCGATGCGGGCGCGGCGGGCGGCCCGGTCGATGCGCACGGCCACGACGATGCGGCTGCCGTTGTCGAGTTCCACCGTGTGCTCGCCATCGCTGAGGCCGGCGATCGCCTCGGCCACCGCCGCCTCGGCGTTGGCCAGCACGTGGCCCATGTAGGCGCGCACCTCGCCTGGTCCCTCGCGGGCCAGCAGCCGCTGCAGTTCGTCCACCCCCAGTTGGTTGGCAGCCGCCTGGGCCTGAAGGTCGGCCAGCAGCTGGTCGGGGTTGCGCACCGGGTGGGGGCCGGCGGCCAGGCGCTGCCGCCAGGCCGCCGCATCGAACTGGCCCAGGCGCAGCAGCGGCACGTGGCGCAGCAGCAGCCCCTCCTCCTCGATGTGGCGGCTGAAGGGGGGCATCGAGCCCGGGGTGAGGCCGCCCACGTCGGCATGGTGGCCGCGGCAGGCCACGAACAGCAGCGGCTCCGGCCCGGCCTCGGCGCGGAACACCGGCGTGATCACGGTGATGTCGGGCAGGTGGGTGCCGCCATCGAAGGGGTCGTTGGAGGCGTAGGCCTCGCCGGGCGCCAGCGGCGGAACGGTACCGGCGGCGACGGCGGCCAGCAGGCTGGCGACGCTGGCCCCCATCGAACCGAGGTGCACGGGAATGTGGGGGGCGTTGGCCACCAGCCGGCCGGCGCCATCGAACAGGGCACAGGAGAAGTCGAGCCGCTCGCGGATGTTCACCGAGCGGCTGCACTGGCGCAGCCGTTCGCCCATCTGCTCGGCGATGGCGCTGAAGCGGTGGTTGTAGAGCTCCAGCCGCACCGGATCCACCGCCTCGGCACCGCCGCTGGCCAGGGCCGCCCCGGCGACCGGCGCCTGCCGCTCCAGCAGCAGCTCGCCCCCCGCCAGCACCCGGCCGCCCCAGCCGGGCTCCAGCACGGTGGTGCCCGTGGGCTCCACCACCAGGGTCGGCCCCGCAATCCGCTGGCCCGCCACCAGCTGCTGCCGGCGCCAGAGGGGCACCTGGCGCCAGACCATCCCGGCGCCACAGCCCCCGCTGTGCTCGTCCGCCAGGCAAAGGGGCACCCATTCAGAGGGTTCGGGCGGATCCGCCGCCGCAGGGAGTTCAGCGGCCCTGACGCCCCCTGCCGAGGACCCAGGCGTCGGGGCCCCCACCTCCACCACCAGCCTCTCCACCACCAGCGGCTCGTCGGGCACCACGAAACCGAACCGCTGCCGGTGGCGCTCCTCAAAGGCGGCGCGCAGGTCCGCCAGCAGGCCATCCGCTGGAGCCGCCGGCCAGGGCAGCTCAAGCCCCTGGTCGCTGCCGCCATAGCGCAGCTCCAGGCGGACCTGGCGCCGTGGCTCCTGACCCGCCGCCAGATCGCCTCCGGCGCGCAGCTCGGCGGAGGCCTCAGCCAGCAGCGCCTCGATCGCCCGCTCCAGCTGGGGCAACAAGGCCGGCTCCAGGGGCTGGCGCAGGGTGCGCTCCCGCAGCAGGGAGGGGCGGGCCAGGCCGATGCCGTAGGCCGAGAGCACCCCGGCCAGGGGATGGAGCAGCACCCGGGTGAGGCCGAGGGCTTCGGCCAGGGGGCAGGTGAGCTGGCCGCCGGCGCTGCCGAAGGTGACGAGCACGGCGCCGCGCAGGTCGTGGCCGCGCTGGATCGAGATGCGGCGGATTGCCTCGGCCATGCGCTCGATGGCGATCGTCAGCGCCCCCTGGGCCGCCGCCTCCGGACCGTCCAGCCCCAGCTGGCGGGCCAGGGCCCCGAAGCGCTCCAGCACCACCCCCCGATCGGCCGGCCGGTCGCCGCGGGGTCCGAACAGCCGCGGCAGCGCCTGCACCGGCAGCCGGCCCAGCAGCAGGTTGGCGTCGGTGACCGCCAGGGGGCCGCCACGGCCGTAGCAGGCGGGGCCGGGGTTGGCGCCGGCCGAGCGGGGCCCCACCTGCAGGCGGCCGTCCGCGACGTGCAGCACCGAGCCACCGCCGGCCGCCACGGTGTGAATCGGCAGCATCGGCGCCAGCAGCCGCAGGCCATCGATCTCCGTTTCCGTGCTGCGCTCCCAGGCCACCGCACCGCGGCTGCCGTCGAAGTGGAAGACGTCGGTAGAGGTGCCGCCCATGTCGAAGCCGAGGATCGGGGCGTCGCCGAAGCCGGCAGCCTCCGCGACTGCCACGGCGGCCACCATCCCACCGGCGGGACCGGAAAGGATCGTGTCCTTGGCCCGCAGCAGGCCGGGGGCCTGCAGGGCGCCGGCGGAGGTCATCACCCGCAGGGGGATGGCGGCGCCGATGGCGGCGCGAACCTGATCGAGATAGGCGCCCAGCACCGGGGCCAGGGCCGCCTCCAGCACGGTGGTGTCGAGGCGGGGCACCAACCGGGGCTGGCGACTGAGCTGGTTGGAGAGGACCACCGGAGCCAAGCCGCGGGACGCCAGCCAGCTCCCCAGGGCCTGCTCGTGGCGGGGGTGGCGGCAGGCGTGCAGGAGGGCGACGGCCACGCTGCGGAAGCCATCGGCCCAGGCCTGCGCCAGCTCCGCCTCCAGGGCCCCATCCAGCTGCAGGGATTCGAGTTCTTTGCCATCCGCCGCCAGCCGGCCGCCCACTTCGATCACCCGCAGGGGCGGCGGCTCGGGGCGCTCGATGGCCAGCGCGAAGAGGTGGGGGCGGTGCTGGTCGCCGATGCGCTGCAGGTCGGCGAAGCCGCGGTTGACCAGCAGCAGCACCGGTGCCCCCTGCCGCTCCAGCAGGGCGTTGGTCGCGACGGTGGTGCCCAGCCGCACCTCCGCCACGGCACCGGGGGGGATGGGGTGGTGGGGCGGCAGGCCGAGCAGCTCACGCACGGCGGTGACGGCGGGATCGGGCGGAGGGCTGCCGTCCGCCGGCGGCGGCGGATCGGAGAGCAGCTTGCGCACCACCAGCTCGCCGGCGGGCGAGCAGGCCACCACATCGGTGAAGGTGCCGCCCCGGTCGATCCAGAACCGCCAGCCGATGTGTGACGCGTCCGGGGACCCCGGCACGGGGATGGAGGCGAGCACGGGGAGCGACGGATCAAGGTCCTTCCCAGGATGTACCTGACGTGACCCACGGCAGGTTCATGGCACGCGGGACACCGACGGCAAGCTCTCGGACCCTGGAGCGCCGGTCGGGCGGACAACCCATGAACAGCAGGTGAGTACCAGATAAGCGCCTCTATCGGACAAGTGAAAGGCGCAAGCGTGACAGCCGGTAAAGACTTAAATCTGGCTTAACAACAGCTGGGCCCCAGCTGTGCTATTCAATGCCCGTTCGTCGACATATCCCCTGGTAGCAACAGACACAAACTGTTGCACTTTGTCGCCAGGGATACACTTTACTTTACCGGAGGCAGGCATGGCAACGAGGACCTGGGATGGCGGAGCCGCCACCGACCTCTGGAATCTGGCCGATAACTGGGATACCAATGTCATCCCCAGCAATGGCGATGACATCGTCATCGCGCCAGGTTTCGGGACAACGATCTTCAACGGATCCAGCCCTCTCGCGTCCCTCGCGGTCACCTCGCTTGACTCCGGCAGCAATCTGACGGTGTCCGGAGGTCTGCTGAGTGTCAGTGGCACCGCCAGTTTCGCAGCGGCTCTCAGCATCACTGGCGGCACTCTCGAGCTCAATGGCTCCAGCAGCATCAACACATTCGCCCAGTCGAGCGGCTCGCTGTCCGGCACCGGCACGGTCACCATAACGGGTCCCAGCACGATCACCTTCGGAGATCATCGCGGCAGCGGCACCACCATCCTCCAGGGGCCCACCACCATCAGCGGCAGCGGCTTACGCCTCGATGGTGGTCGCACCCTGCAAAACGAGAACACGCTCACCTGGAGCGGTGGTCAGATCCTCTTCAACAACACCTTCACTGGAGGATCAGGCGGCCCTGGATCGGGCACGATCAACAACATCGCCGGCGCCACCTTCACGGCCTCGGGGGATTCGGCGAGCAGCATCGCAGCGAGTAGTTTCGGGGTTTCCGATGATGGCACTGATGCCCTGTTTACCAATGCCGGAACTTTCCGCAAATCCAGCAGTAGCGCAACTAACATCACCACCGTTGGTGTCCTGTTCAACAACTCTGGAACCGTCGATGTTCAGACCGGGAGCCTGAACCTCAGCGGTGGCGGCATCCATACAGGCAACTTCACAGGTCTCGCCGGGATCATCAATTTCTCAGGCGGTACGCATCAGCTCAACGCCGGCTCCAGCATCACGACGCAGAACGTCAACTTCGGCGGCAGCGGCACCACGACGATCAACGGCACCTACAACGTCAGCGGCTCAACCGGCATGTCGGGCGGTAACGCATCGATCAACGGCACTCTGACAAGTCTGGGATCGGCGCTGAATATCTTCGGCGGCATCCTGAATCTCAATGCCAGCAATGCCACTGTCGCAACGCTGACCCAGATTAGTGGTGGGCTAGCAGGCACGGGCAATCTCACTGTCACCGGTGCCGCGACCATCACCTTCGGTGATCATCGCGGCAGCGGCACCACCATCCTCCAGGGGCCTAGCACCATCAGCGGCAGCGGCTTCCGCCTCGATGGTGGTCGCACCCTACGCAACGAGAACATCCTCACCTGGAGCGGTGGCGCGATCGTCTTCAACAACACCTTCACCGGAGGATCAGGCGGCCCTGGATCGGGCACGATCAATAACATCGCCGGCGCCACCTTCATCGCCTCAGGGAATTCAGCGGCCAGCATCTTCGCGAGCAACTTCAGCGCCGGCGACAATGGCGCCGATGCCCTGTTCACGAATGCCGGTGCGTTCCGCAAATCCGACAGCGCCGATAACAACACGACGGCTGTTGACGTCGTCTTCAACAACACCGGCACGGTGGACGTGCTCACCGGCATCCTCGACCTCACCAATGGAGGCACCCACACCGGCAACTTCACCGGCACCGCCGGCACGATCGGCTTCGGGGGCGGCACCCATCTGCTCAATGCCAGCTCAAACCTCACCACCCAGAACGTTCGCTTCAGCGGCAGCGGCACCACCACGATCAACGGCACCTACAACGTCGCCGGCACCACCAGCCTCACGGCCGGCAGCGCCTCGATCGGCGGCACCCTCACCAGCCTGGGCGCGGCGCTGAACATCAGCGCCGGCCTTCTCAACCTCAATGCCAGCAATGCCAGCGTCGGGACCCTGACCCAATCCGGCGGTGGGCTGGATGGCACGGGCACCCTCACCGTCACCGGTGCAGCGACGATCACCTACGGCGACCACCGCGGCACGGGCACCACGATCCTCCATGGACCCACCACGATCAGTTCCAGTGGCTTCCGCCTCGATGGTGGCCGCACCCTGCGCAACCAGAACATCCTCACCTGGAGCGGCGGCCAGATCAATCTCAACAACACCTTCACTGGAGGATCAGGCGGCCCTGGGTCGGGCGCCATCAACAACATCGCCGGCGCCACCTTCATCGCCTCAGGAAATTCTGCGACCAGCATCGCCGCGAGCAGCTTCAGCGTCAGCGACAACGGCAGCGATGCCCTGTTCACCAACGCCGGCACCTTCCGCAAATCCGGCAGCAGCGACACCAGCACAACCACCGTTGACGTCATCTTCGACAACACCGGCACCGTGGATGTGCTCACCGGCATCCTCAACCTCACCAATGGTGGTACCCACACCGGTAACTTCGCTGTGGCCGCTGGCGCCGTGATCGGTTTTGGGGGCGGCACCCATCAGATCAATGCGGGCACGATCACCTCACCCGGCACGGTACGGCTGAGTGGCAGTACCACCGTCAACCTCAACACCGCCTATGCGATCGCGGGCACCACCGAGATTCAGAGTGGTTCCCTGAACCTCCTGGGAGGCAACGCCTCCACGGGAGCTCTGATTCAGAGCGGCGGCACCGTGGCCGGCACCGGTGATTTCACCGTGTCCGGAGGGTCAGCTTTCAGCTCCGGCGACCACAGGGGCAACGGCACCACCATCCTCCAAGGCCCCGCCACGATCAGCTCAGGCGGCCTCCGCCTCGATGGTGGCCGCACCCTGCGCAACCAGAACACGCTCACCTGGAGCGCTGGCCAGATCCTGTTCAACAACAACATCAACGGCACCTCCATCCCGGGTTCGGGCACCATCAACAACATCGCCGGCGCCACCTTCATCGCCTCGGGGAATGGGGCGAACAGCATCGCTGTGAGCAACTTCAGCGCCGGCGACAATGGCAGCGATGCCCTGTTCACCAACGCCGGCACCTTCCGCAAATCCGGCAGCAGCGACACCAGCACAACCACCGTTGACGTCATCTTCGACAACACCGGCACCGTGGATGTGCTCACCGGCATCCTCAACCTCACCAATGGTGGTACCCACACCGGTAACTTCGCTGTGGCCGCTGGCGCCGTGCTCGGCTTCGGGGGCGGCACCCATCAGATCAATGCGGGCACGATCACCTCACCCGGCACGGTACGGCTGAGTGGCAGTACCACCGTCAACCTCAACACCGCCTATGCGATCGCGGGCACCACCGAGATTCAGAGTGGTTCCCTGAACCTCCTGGGAGGTAACGCCTCCACGGGAGCTCTGATTCAGAGCGGCGGCACCGTGGCCGGCACCGGTGATTTCACCGTGTCCGGAGGGTCAGCTTTCAGCTCCGGCGACCACAGGGGCAACGGCACCACCATCCTCCAAGGCCCCGCCACGATCAGTTCAGGCGGCCTCCGCCTCGATGGTGGCCGCACCCTGCGCAACCAGAACACGCTCACCTGGAGCGCTGGCCAGATCCTGTTCAACAACAACATCAACGGCACCTCCATCCCGGGTTCGGGCACCATCAACAACATCGCCGGCGCCACCTTCATCGCCTCGGGGAATGGGGCGACCAGCATCGCCGCCAGCAACTTCAGCGCCGGTGACAATGGCAGCGATGCCCTGTTCACGAATGCCGGCACCTTCCGCAAAACCGGCAGCAACGACACCAGCACAACCACCGTTGACGTCACCTTCAACAACACCGGCACGGTGGATGTGGACACCGGCATCCTCGATCTCAGAAATGGCGGCACCCACAGCGGCAACTTCGATGTGGCGGCAGGTACCGTGCTCGGCTTCGGGGGCGGCACCCACCGGCTCACAGGCGGCACGGCCACAGGGAGCGGGACGCTGAGGCTGAGCACAGGCGTGCTCGACATCACGAATCCCTACACCGTGGCTTCCGCCTTCAGCATGACAAACGGCTCCGTGCAGGGTGCGGATCTGACGCTGAGCGGCCCAGCCAGCTTCACGTTCGGTGACCATCGCGGCAGCGGCACCACGATCCTTCAGGGGCCCACCACCATCAGCGGCAGCGGCTTCCGCCTCGATGGTGGTCGCACCCTGCGCAACCAGAACACGCTCACCTGGAGCGCTGGCCAGATCCTGTTCAACAACAACGTCAACGGCACCTCCATCCCGACTTCGGGCACCATCAACAACAGCGCCGGTGCCACCTTCATCGCCTCAGGGGATTCAGCATTCAGCATCACCGCCAGCAACTTCGGCGCCGGCGACGATGGCGCCGATGCCCTGTTCACCAATGCTGGCACTTTCCGCAAATCCGGCAGCATTGCCACCAGCACCACAACGGTTGACGTCGCCTTCAACAACACCGGACTGGTGGAGGTTCTCAGTGGCAACCTGAACTTCTCCAATTTCAACCAGACGGCCGGGGAAACTCGGCTCACCGGAGGCACCCTCCTCTCCTTCAATAACATCAATATCACCGGCGGCATCCTTAGCGGCCAAGGGATCATCGACATCAATAACAGCGGGATCGACACCCTGAATCTCGACAATTCCAGGATCACCCCCGGCACTGGCGTCAACGACTACAAGACCCTGACGATTGAAGGAAACCTCCAAGGCAGCGGTGATAGCTCCGTGGACATTGAAATCGGCAGCCTGACGTCCTTTGATGTTCTCAACATCATCAATGCCGCAAATTTCATCACTGGCGACAGGATCAATATCACCACTGCAGTCGGCTTCACCCCCAACGCAGGGGATAGTTTCAGAGTTCTGACCTACGGATCGGCCCCTGCCGACCTAGCCAGCAGGCTCCAGTTCACCAATCTGTTCATCAGCCCCACGCTGAGCTACCAGCCCATCTTCAACACCAACGATGTCACGCTGCAGGTCGTGCAAACGGCGGCTCCAGGCAGCTTCAGCATCAATAACGCCAGCGTCGTGGAAGGAAATGGCGGCACCCGAACGATTGTCTTCACGGTCAGCCTGGACAATGCGGTGGCAGGTGGTGCCAGTGTCAGCTATGCCACTGCCAATGGCACAGCAACGGCCGGGGTGGACTACGCCGCCACCAGCGGCACACTGAACTTCACTGGCATCGCCGGGGAAACCCAGACGATCTCGGTGACAGTCAATGGTGACTCGTTGGTTGAACTCAACGAAAGCTTCTTGGTCAATCTGAGCAACCCGACCAACGGAGCGCTCATCGCCGATGGACAAGGCGTTGGCACCATCACCAATGATGATGCCGCCACCCTGAACATTTTCAATGTCGTCCAGTCAGAGGGCAACACCGGTACCACCGAATTCCTCTTCAACGTCTCCCTGACCGCCGCCGTCGACGTGCCCATCAGTGTCGACTTCGCCACCAACAACAACACCGCCACCCTGGCCGACAACGATTTCCAGGCGGCGAGCGGCACTCTCAACTTCAGCGGCACCGCCGGTGAGACCAGGCAAATCAGTATCAATGTCGTCGGTGACACCAACGTCGAATCGAACGAAAACTTCTTCGTCAACCTCAGCAACCTGCAGGCCGGGGGACGCAACGTCTCTCTGGGCGCCTCCCAGGGGGTAGGCACCATTGTCAATGACGACGTCGCTGCCCTGCCCACCATCACCCTGGCCGTCTCCCCGGCCAGCGTTCTGGAAAACGGTGCCACCAACCTCGTCTACACCTTCACCCGCACCGGCGCCACCACCAATCCGCTCACCGTCGACTACACCATCGGCGGCAGCGCCACCAACGGCACCGACTACGGCCTGATCCCCGCCTCCGTCAGCTTCGCCGCCGGCTCGGCCACCGCCACCGTCACCGTCGATCCCACTGGCGATGCCGTCGTCGAGGCCAACGAGACCGTTTCCCTGACCCTCGCCGCCAACGCCGCCTACAGCATCGGCACCGCCGGAGCCGTCATCGGCACGATCAGCAACGACGACACCGCCGGCATCACCGTCACGACCGGGCCGGAGGGCTTCCGGCCCAAGCGGCTGACCACCACGGAAGGGACCACCGATCCCACCGTCATCGCCGCCTGGCGGTTTGACGAGACATCCGGCTCCACCGCCTTCGCCGCGGCGGGCACGGTCAACGGCTCGCTCCTGGGCAACGCCAGCTTCTCGGCCGGGGGCTTGAGCGGTGGTGCCGTGACCATGTCGACGGCCGGCAATGGGTTTGTGGACATGGGGAATAACTTCTCCTTTGGAAACACCAACAGCACGTTTTCCCTTGTTTCCTGGGTGAAGCTGCAGAGTGGTGACACCAATGGCTACATCGTGGCCGGGCGCCACCAAGCCGGAGCGATCGCTGGCTATTTCAACGGGATCAACAATACAAACAGTGGCTCCGGAGAGGTGACTGGTGGTGCCATTCACTACCAGTCCTACCCCAATCCCGTCAGCACCAATCTGGGCCTGAACGATGGCAACTGGCATCAGATTATCGGCGTCCACGACTTCAATGCTGGGAGCCTTGCCCAGTCACGGCTTTATGTGAACGGTGAGCTTGTCGACACCGAAGGATACACTGGTTTTAATAGCTCTCTGGCTAATTTCAGCGTTGGTGGCATTCTGAATGCGGCCGGTACGCAGATGATCGGCGCCCTCACGGGCACCGTCGACGAGGTGAGCATCTGGAGCCGAGCGCTCACGGCATCCGACGCCAGGTATCTCTATGCCAACCCGGGTGCCCTGGCTGTCACGCCCAGTTTCACGGTGGTTCTCAACAGCCAGCCCACCGCCGACGTCACCATCGGGATCTCGAGCTCCGACACCACGGAAGGCACCGTCTCCACCTCCTCGCTCGTCTTCACCCCCGCCAACTGGAACATTCCCCAGACCGTCACCGTCACCAGCGTCGATGACGCGATTGTCGACCGTGACGACAACGGCATTGCCAATGGCATCGGCGTCGCCTACTCCATCGTCACCGCCGCCGCCACCAGCAGCGATGCCAACTACAACGGTCTCAACGCCGACGATGTCGGCGTCACCAACCTCGACAACGACGCCGCCTCCCTCTCCATCGACGACGTCACCGTCACCGAGGGCGATTCCGGCACCAAACTCGCCGTCTTCACCGTCACCCTGAGCAACGCCGTCGCCGGTGGCGTTTCCGTGAACTATGCCACCGCCAACGGCACCGCGACGGTCGGCTCCGACTACGTCAACAACTTCGGTACCATCAACTTCACCGGCACGGCCGGTGAAACGAAGACCGTCTCCGTCACCATCAACGGCGACAGCACGATCGAGGATGACGAAACCTTCGTCGTCAACCTTTCGGGCCTCACCAAGGCCGGTGTGACGATCGCCGATTCCCAGGGCGTCGGCACCATCACCAACGACGATCTCACCCAGCTGCCCGTCATCACCCTGGAGGTCGCGCCCGCCAGCGTGCTCGAGAACGGCGCCGGCAACATCACCTACACCTTCACCCGCACCGGCGCCACCACCAATCCGCTCACCGTCAACTACACCATCGGCGGCACCGCCACCAACGGCGCCGACTACGGCACCATCCCCGCGTCCGTCACCTTCGCCGCCGGTTCGGCCACCGCGACGGTCACCGTCGATCCCACCGCTGATTCGATCCTCGAGCCCAACGAAACCGTCTCCCTCACCCTCACCTCCAACGCCGCCTACAGCATCGGCACCGCCGGCGCCGTCACCGGCACCATCACCAACGACGACGACGCTTCCTTCTCCATCAGCGATGTAACGGTCGTGGAGGGGAACACCGGCACCAGGCTCGCCGTCTTCACCGTCACCCTCAGCAACGCCGTCGCCGGTGGGGCATCAGTGGCCTACGCCACCGCCGCTAACACCGCGACGGCCGGCTCTGACTACATCGCCACTGCCGGAACACTCAACTTCACCGGCACCGCCGGCGAGCAGCTCACCGTCTCCGTCACCATCAACGGCGACACCACGGTTGAGCCGAACGAATCCTTCTTCCTCAACCTCTCGGCCCCCACCAACGGCGTCACCCTGGCCGACGGCCAGGGCCGCGGCACGATTATCAATGACGACGTGCCGCCCCAGCCCGCCGGCACCCCCGTCCTGTTCTTCTCCGCCGTCACTGCTGCCAATGGCCGGGAGCTCTGGCTGACGGACGGCACCCAGGCGGGCACCCGGCAGGTGATCGATGCCTTCCCCGGAGCAACGGGGGCGTTCCCCTCCACTGTTCAGCTCGTGAACGGCACGCTCCTGTTTGCCTCCGACGACGCGGCGGGTGACACCGAGCTCTGGTTCACCGACGGCACGACGGCCGGCACAGCCCAGCTGGTGGAGATCAATCCGGTCACCAGCGCCTCCAGCGCCATCGCCCCGACGTTCATCACCCCGTTCGATGGCGGTGCCCTCTTCTTCACCGACGACGGCATCAGCGGCAACGAGCTCTGGTTCACGGACGGCACCGCCTCCGGAACGCGGCTGCTCGCCGACATCCAGCCCGGCCCCACCGGCTCCCGCTCTGCCACCAACCCCGCGCGCCAGCTCACCGTCTCGGGAGGCAAGGTGTTCTTCACGGCGAACACCTCGGCCGCGGGCAACGAGCTCTGGGTGATCGAGAGCGTCGCCGCCGGCCCGCGGCTGGTCCGCGACATCCTCCCCGGCAGCGGCAGCAGCGGCATCTCCGTCCTGACGGCGTTCAACGAGGGCGTCTTCCTCTACGCCAACGATGGCCTCAACGGTGTGGAAGCCTGGTTCAGCGACGGCACCGCCGCTGGGACCGCATCGCTCGGCAACCTCAGCCCGCTCGCGGCTGCCCGGGCAACCAACCCCACCGTGGTCGGTGACAAAGTCTTCTTCGCCATCGAGGTCAGCAACACCCCAGGTGTGCTGGGGGGAGAGCTCTGGGTCTCGAACGGCACGGTGGCCAACACCACGCGCCTGCTGGCCAATGTCCAATGGCCGATCAACACGGTGGGCGCCATCAACGGCAAGGCCGTCTTCATCGCCAACGATGGCGTCTCGGGCTCGGAACTCTGGATCAGCGACGGCACCCCCTCCGGGACCCGCCTGCTCAAGGACATCCAGCCCGGCGGCATCAACAGCAACGGCGCCCTGGCCGCCGGCCCGGGGATCGTGTTCAACGGCGAGCTCTACTTCCGCGGCACGACGACGGCGGAGGGGGCCGAGCTGTGGAAGACCGATGGCACCGAGGCCGGCACCGTGCTCGTCGCCGACATCAACCCCGGCACCGGCAGCAGCAACGTCAGTCTCCTCTTCAGCACGATCCTCAACGGGCGGCTCTACTTTCAGGCCTCGACCCCTGGCGAAGGACTCGAGCTCTGGTCGACGGACGGCACCGCCGCCGGCACCACCCGGGTGGCGGACATCAATCCAGGAACGGCCGGCTCGACGCCGACCAACTTCTCGGTGCAGGTGCTGGCGCCCCCCGTGGTCTCCATCAGCCTGACGCCCGCCACGGTGGAGGAAGGGGAAGCCTTCACGCTCACCGCAACGCGGGGCGGGGCCGTGCTCAGCCAGCCCACCACCGTCACCTACACGATCACCGGCGCGGCGGCAACGGCCGGTGACATCGTCACACCCCTGACGGGCACGATCACCATCCTCGCCAACCAGACGACGGCGACGCTCACCATCGCCACCGTCGACGATGCGGTCTTGGAGGCCAACGAAGCCTTCACCGTCACCATCACCAACCCCGTCAACGGCTCGATCGGCACGGCAACTGCCACGGCCACGATCATCGATGACGACACCGCTCCCCTGCCCCTGATCACCCTGGCCGTCTCCCCTGCCAGCGTGCTCGAGAACGGCGCCGCCAATCTCGTCTACACCTTCACCCGCACCGGCGCCACCACCAACCCCCTCACCGTCAACTACGCCATCAACGGCACCGCCACGGGAGGGACCGATTACGGCGCCATCCTCTCCTCCGTCACCTTCGCCGCAGGCTCCGACACCGCGACGGTCACCGTCGATCCCACCGGAGACACGGTCCTCGAGCCCAACGAAACCGTCTCCCTCACCCTCACCGCCGATCCCGCCTACCTCATCGGCACTCCCGGCGCCGTCACCGGCACCATCACCAACGACGACGACGCCTCCTTCTCCATCGGCGATGTCTCCATCGTGGAGGGCAACAGCGGCACCTCCACCGCCATCTTCACGGTCACCCTCAGCAACGCCGTCGCCGGTGGCGCTTCGGTGAACTTCGCCACCGCCGACGGCACCGCCTCCGCCGGCTCCGACTACGTCGCCACCTCCGGCACCCTCAACTTCGCCGGCACCGCCGGTGAAACCCAGACCGTCGCCGTCACCATCAGCGGCGACACCGTCTTTGAGCCCAACGAAACCTTCTTCCTCAACCTCACCGCTCCCACCAACGGCGTCACCCTCCTCGACGGCCAGGGCCTCGGCACCATCACCAACGACGACGCCGCTCCCCTCCCCGTCATCACCCTGGCCGTCTCCCCCGCCAGCGTGCTCGAGAACGGCGCCGCCAACCTCGACTACACCTTCACCCGCACCGGCGCCACCACCAACCCCCTCACCGTCAACTACGCCATCAACGGCACCGCCACGGGAGGGACCGATTACGGCGCCATCCTCTCCTCCGTCACCTTCGCCGCAGGCTCCGACACCGCGACGGTCACCGTCGATCCCACCGGAGACACGGTCCTCGAGCCCAACGAAACCGTCTCCCTCACCCTCACCGCCGATCCCGCCTACCTCATCGGCACTCCCGGCGCCGTCACCGGCACCATCACCAACGACGACGACGCCTCCTTCTCCATCGGCGATGTCTCCATCGTGGAGGGCAACAGCGGCACCTCCACCGCCATCTTCACGGTCACCCTCAGCAACGCTGTCGCCGGTGGCGCTTCGGTGAACTTCGCCACTGCCGACGGCACCGCCTCCGCCGGCTCCGACTACGTCGGTACTTCCGGCACCCTCGCCTTCGCCGGCACCGCCGGTGAAACCCAGACCGTCGCCGTCACCATCAGCGGCGACACCGTCTTTGAGCCCAACGAAACCTTCTTCCTCAACCTCACCGCTCCCACCAACGGCGTCACCCTCCTCGACGGCCAGGGCCTCGGCACCATCACCAACGACGACGCCGCTCCCCTCCCCGTCATCACCCTGGCCGTCTCCCCCGCCAGCGTGCTCGAGAACGGCGCCGCCAACCTCGACTACACCTTCACCCGCATCGGCGCCACCACCGATCCCCTCACCGTCAACTACACCATCGGCGGCACCGCCACGGGAGGGACCGATTACGGCGCCATCCTCTCCTCCGTCACCTTCGCCGCAGGCTCCGACACCGCGACGGTCACCGTCGATCCCACCGGAGACACGGTCCTCGAGCCCAACGAAACCGTCTCCCTCACCCTCACCGCCGATCCCGCCTACCTCATCGGCACCACCGGCGCCGTCACCGGCACCATCACCAACGACGACGCCGCCTCCTTCTCCATCGGCGATGTCTCCATCGTGGAGGGCAACAGCGGCACCTCCACCGCCATCTTCACGGTCACCCTCAGCAACGCTGTCGCCGGTGGCGCTTCGGTGAACTTCGCCACCGCCGACGGCACCGCCACCGCCGGCTCCGACTACGTCGGCACTTCCGGCACCCTCGCCTTCGCCGGCACCGCCGGTGAAACCCAGACCGTCGCCGTCACCATCAGCGGCGACACCGTCTTTGAGCCCAACGAAACCTTCTTCCTCAACCTCACCGCTCCCACCAACGGCGTCACCCTCCTCGACGGCCAAGGCCTCGGCACCATCACCAACGACGACGGCAGCTCCATCACCGGCACGCGAAACCGAGACACCCTGATCGGTACCGCTGGCGACGATCTGATCACCGGACTTCAGGGCGCCGACACGATCCGTGGCAATGGCGGCGCCGACCGGTTCGTCTACACAAGCATCGTCGATGCCGGTGACACGATCATCGACTTCAACCGGGCCGAGGGTGACAAGGTTGACCTGACAGGGGCTCTGGCAAGCGTGGGATACACAGGCACCACACCGATCACGGATGGCTACCTGAAATTCGTCACCATCGGCAGCGACACGATGCTTCAGATCGATCCCGATGGATCGGGCCTGGCCGCCGCCCGAAACTTCATCCTGTTCACGAACGTCTCGCTGGCCACCCTCAGCAACCCTGACAACTTCAGTCCATTGGCTCCGACCGTGATCTGAAGAACAGATGAGCCAGACTTGAGCTAAGGTGAGAGTCGACTTCTCTGCTGGCTCCCTTCCGCAACCAGCACGCCGTTTCTCCGATGACCAGCCTCCTTCCCAAACTTGCCTTCGTCACGACAGGTCTGGCTCTGGGTATGGCAGTTGTCCAGCCTGCCCCCATCAAGGCGGCGGTCGTGGACTACACCTTCGACATCCTGATCGACTCGGGCCCTCTGACGCCCAACAGCTACTCAGGCACGTTTTCCTACAACAGCCAGACCTTCGGCCTGACAGATTTTTCCTTCCTGTTTCAAGGCACGCAGTACGACGAAGGCGATGATCCAAATGCTTCGGTCATTTTCGACAACGGTGTTTTCCTGGGCCTGGAGTATTCGGTCGACACCCTGCCCGCCTTCTCCTTTGTACCGGGTTTCTTTGATGTCAGTGAAGCCTTTTTTGCCTACGACCTCGATGCCATCGGCAGCCAGGGTGGTGCCGGCAGCCTGGCCTTCACCAGAGTCGTGACTCCAGACACGTCCGCCGTACCAGGTCCGCTTCCCCTATTGGGTGCCGCCGCCTGCTTCGGCTACAGCCGCAGGCTCCGTCAGCGGATCCAACGCACCGCCGCTGTCCCGGCTCCCGCCAGCAAGCCCGACTGATCGGGGTCGAATGGGGGCCATGGCGCCGGTAGGGCATTGCCCATCTGCCGTGGTGGGGATATGGCTGCCCTATTGCCCAGGTTTTGAACTGGCTGGCGAGCTGGGAGATTGTCCAGCCCCCGGTCCTGGCACCGAGCCAAGATCCTCTCACCGCCCCCGCACGGCGACCCCAGCGACCCGCCTGATCCTGCGGTCCCTGGCCCTCTGCCGGTCCTTGGTGTCGCCGCCGCCTTCCGGCTCAACCGGCGCCTGAGTGCCAGGATCCGCGGCCCCCTCAGCGGTAGTTCTCGAACTGCAGCGGCACCTCCAGGTCCTCCGCCCGCAGCAGGCTGATCACCTGCTGCAGGTCGTCCTTGTTCTTGCCGGTGACGCGCAGGCTCTCGCCCTGGATCGCCACGGTCACCTTCTTGACCTGATCCCGCACCAGCTTGCTGAGCTTCTTGGCCAGCTCCTGGGTGAGGCCCTTGCGCAGCTTGATCACCTGCTTCACCCGGTTGCCACCCACCGGCTCGGGGGTCTGCAGATCGAAGATCTTCAGCGACAGGTTGCGCTTGGTGGCCTTCTGGCGCAGCACGTCCACCACCGCGTCGAGGGTCATGTCGCTGGCGGTGGTGATCGTCAGGCTGGCCTCCTCCACGTCGATCTCCGTGGCCGAATCCTTGAGGTCGTAGCGCTGGCCCACCTCGCGGCGCACCTGGTCGACGGCGTTAACCAACTCCTGGCGGTCGAAGTCGGAGACGACGTCGAAGGAATAGCTGTCGGCCATGGCGCAGGCGAAGGCAAGGCAGCGCCAGCCTAGAAAAGAGACCCCAGCCGCCCTGTCCCGATGGCCACCTCCCTGCTCAGCCCCCTCCTGGCGGCCAGCATCGCCCTGCCGGTGCTGCCGGCGGCCGCTGGCGGGCCCTTCGCCTGGTCGCTGGTGCTCTCGGGAGCCGTGGTGGTGCTCAGCCTGATCCCCCTGGGCGCCGCCCGCTCCCAGGCCGACTTCACCCCCTCCGACCTGGCCGCCCCCCGGGCGATGTTCGAGCGGCTGCCGGCCTGGGGCAAGCGGGCGAACTGGGCGCACCAGAACAGCTTCGAGGCCTTCACCCTGCACGCCCCCGCCTGCCTGCTGTGCTTGCTGGTGGCCCCTGGCGTACTGGCGGCCGCCCCGTGGGCGCCCCTGGCGGCCTGGCTGCACCCCCTGCTGCGGGCGGGCTACCTGGGGGCCTATGTGGCCAACCTGCCGCCCCTGCGCAGCCTCTGCTGGGCCGGCGGCATTCTCTGCACCGCCCTGCTGTATTCCGAAGGGCTGCGGGCGGTGCTGCGCAGTTGAGTCAGCTGCCGCCCTTCTCCTGCAGCCCCTTGAGGGCCGCCAGCAACGACGCCGGGCTCTGGGGATCCACCATCAGCACCGATCCCCCGTGGGCAGCAGCCATCTGCTGGCCCATGGCCATCCAGTCCTTGGCCAGCAGCAGTCGCAGCCCTTCGGCCGCCGCCGGATGGGCCTCGATCACGGCCGCCAGCTGGGTGGCCGACTCGGCCCGCGCCTTGGCCAGCAGCAGCTGCTGCTTGGCCTGGGCATCGGCATCGAGCAGCACCGCCTCCTGCTTGGCCTTGGCATCCAGCACCAGGGCCTCGGCCCGGCCCCGGGCCGCGTTCACCTGGGATTCCCGCTCCCCCTCGGAGCGCAGGATCGCCGCCCGCTTCTCCCGCTCGGCGGTCATCTGCTGCTCCATCGCCTGCTGCACCCCCTGGGAGGGCTGGATGTCGCGCAGCTCCACCCGGGTCACCTTGACGCCCCAGGGGTCGGTGGCCTGATCGAGTTCCTTGAGCAGGGTCTCGTTCACCTCCTGGCGGGTGGTGAAGGTCTGGTCGAGGTCGAGCTTGCCCATCTCGGCCCGGATCTGGGTGAGCACCAGGTTGACCATGGCCGCCTGCAGGTTGTCGACGCCGTAGTAGGCGCGGGCGTGCTCCAGCAGCTGCCAGTACACCACCGCATCCACCTCGATCGAAACGTTGTCGCGGGTGATGCACTGCTGGGGGGGGATGTCGAGCACCCGCTCCTTCAGCGATTCGTGGCTCACCACCCGCTCCAGGCCAGGGATCACCAGGGACAGGCCGGGGCGCAGCTCCCGGTCGTACTTGCCGAGGCGCTCCACCAGCATCGAACGGCTGCTGCTGGTGACCTTGACGCCGCTGATGCCCAGTCCGGCCAGCACCACGAGCACCGGAATGATGAGCGCTTCCATGCAGGCTTCGTCACTGGCGCAACGCTAGGCAGGATGGGGGCGATGGCCAACGCTCCCGTTGGTTTCGTTGTTCCTCCACCACCGCCCCTTCGCACCCCGCCGATGCCCGCCCCACCGATCCTCTGGCTCGCCCTGGCGGGGGTGCTGCTGCTGCTGGAGCTGGTGGGCGCCGACGGGGACGGCCTGCTGCTGATCGGCGCCGTAGCGGCCCTGCTGCTCACCCTCGTCGCCATCCTGGCGCCGGTGCTGCCACCCCTGGGCCAGCTGCTGCTCTACGCCGTGCTGGTGGGCACGGGCTACGCCTGGCTGCGGCGCTGGTCGGCCCGCCGCCAGGCCCGGGCCATCCCCCCCAGCGCCCGCGCCGAACTGGCGGAGGTGACCACGGCCTTCGATGCCAACGGCGAGGGTCGGGTGCGCTGGCAGGGCCAGAGCTGGTCCGCCCAGAACCTGGCGCCCGACCAGCTCCTGCCCCCCGGCGCCCAGGTGACGGTGATGGGCCGGGAGGGAACGCGGCTGCAGGTGCTGCCGCGCCAGGAGTCGATGCCGGGCTCGAACGGCCTCGGCTAGTCGAAGAACATCAGGCTGACCACCTTGCCCATGTCCTCGGCGGTGCGGCAGCTGGAGAGCAGGGTCTCGCTGTCGTGGAAGGCGTAGCAGATCAGCTGGTCGCAGCGGTTGATGATCTCCTGGTTGCAGAGGCTGCTGGCCATCGGCAGGGGCAGCTCATCATTTTCGGGCTTCTCCACCAGGTGCAGCACGCGCTCCAGCTGGCTGCGGGATTCGCCCGGCTGGCGGTCGAGGCTCTGGGGCAACAGCACGGTGAGCCGGGCCGGATCCACCTCCAGCACGCTGCGGATCACGGCCGCATTGACCCCCTGGGCCCCGGAGGTGATCAGGTTGTGGCCCTCCTGGGCCAGGGAACGGGCCACCAGCTCCACCAGATGGATCGACACCACCGGCACATGGCGGCTGCCGAGGAAGGCGATCCTGCGTTTGCCCCGGTCCTGGAGCATGGCCAGCTCCTGGGCGAGCGTATCGATCCGGTCCAGGGCCGGAAGATCTAGGGACCGGGTCACCCGTTATCGACAACCAACGGTCCGAAACTAGCAGCGCCCTCAGGCATGGACCGCCAGGCGCAGCCGGCGGAACAGCCGTTCGAAGTGGCAGTTCTCCTCCACCAGCCGGATCGCATAGGTGGCCTTCACCGCTTCATGCAGCCGCACATGGCCGATGGCGGCGTCGATCACCTCCACGGTGGTCAGGGTGTCATGGTCGACCTTGAGCACCGGCACCTCCAGCTCCTCGGCCCGGCTGATCAGCTGGGGCAGGGGCTCACCGGCCCCGGTGAGGATCAGGCACTGGGTGGAGGCCTCCAGGGCCGCCAGCTGGATGTCGGTGCGGTCGGCGCCCGTCACCACCGCCATGTTGCGGCGGCGGCGGAAGAATTCCATCGCCGAATTGACGTTCATGGCGCCGATCGAGAGGGTCTCCACCAGCAGGTCGAGGCCGTCGCGGCAGCAGAGCACGGTGGCCGCCAGCCGGCGCGCCAGCTCCTCCACCGTGACGCTGCGCAGCAGGGGGCTGCGGGGCATCACGCCCAGCACCGGGATGCCGAGCCGCTCCAAGGCCGGCAGCACCGCCTCCCGCACCTCCGGCACCACCTCGGGCAGCACGGCGTTGAGCACCACGCCCGCCAGCAGATCCCCCAGCTGGTGCCGGGCCTCCAGCAGGGACTCGACGCTGCGGCTGTCGCTCCAGGGATGCACCAGCAGCACCGGCGCCTGCAGGGCCTGGGCCAGCTGCACCAGGCCCAGGCCGTAGAGCTGCCCTTCGCTGAGGCTGCCGGCTCCCTCCAGCAGCACCAGCCGCTCGGCATTGTCGTGGATGCGGCGCTGCAGCAGCGTCAGCCCCTCCCCCGGGGCCAGATCCCCCGCCAGCAGACGGGCCCGGGCCGTCGCCGGCTCCAGCACGTGCAGGGACGGGATCAGCTGCTCCGGCTCCAGACCGAGGGTGGCGCCGATGAAGCGCACGTCGGGATCGAGCAGGGGGTTCTCCGGGGCCGCGTCGGGGAAGGCGTCGAGCGGGTCGTCCATGCAAGTGGCCAGCGGCTTGCCGAAGGCCAGCGGCACGCCCTGGCGGGCGAGCTGGCGGCCCAGGCCGAGCACCACCGCCGACTTGCCGCTGAAGGGTTCGCAGGAGCCGATCAGCAGGGGGATGGACATGGTGCGACCTCGCCGGGACCCGCAGGTGCCGGGCAATCTAGGCAGCACGACCACCGCAGGCCTATGCCGGACCCCTCAAACGAAGCGCTCACCGTGGCTGTCACCGGTGCCAGCGGCGCCCTCGGCCAGGCCCTGCTGCACCGCTGGCACCACCGCGGCGCCCGGCTGATCGCCCTCTGCCACGGCCGCACGCCGCTGCAGCTGGCCGGTCCGGACGGGCTGCCGATCCCCCTGCGCCAGGTGCACTGGCAGGTGGGCCAGGAGGCGGCCCTCGAATCCCTGCTCGAGGAGGTGGACGTGCTGGTGATCAACCACGGCATCAATGTCCATGGCGACGGCAGCGCCGAGGCGACCGGTTGTTCCCTGGAGGTCAACGCCCTGAGCGCCTGGCGGCTGCTGGAGCTGTTCGCCGCGGTGGCGGCGCGGCGCGGGGGGGCACCGAGCGACGGGCGCCGGCGGCCGGAGGTGTGGGTGAACACCTCGGAAGCGGAGATCCAGCCGGCCCTGAGCCCCCTCTACGAGATCAGCAAGCGGCTGCTGGGTCAACTGCTCAGCCTGCGGGCCCCGTCCCTGGCCCCGGTGCTGCGGCTGCGGCGCCTGGTGCTGGGGCCATTCCGCTCGGCCCTCAACCCCATCGGTGTGATGGGCGCCGACTGGGTGGCCGGCGAGATCCTGCGGCAGGCCGACTGGAACTGCGGTCTGATCATCGTCACCCCGAACCCGCTCACCTACGTGCTGATGCCCCTGGCCACCCTGACGCGCTGGGCCTACTACGGGTTGCTGCGGCGGCCGTGAGTACCGGGATGGCGGGGTCGGCCGGGCCTAGAAGTCGCGGTCGGTGAGGATATCGCAGCCGTCGGAGGTGACCACGATGGTGTGCTCCCACTGGGCCGAGAGGCTGCCGTCCACGGTCACCACGGTCCAGCGGTCCCTGAGGGTGCGGCAGGCCTTGCTGCCGGCGTTGAGGATCGGCTCCACCGCCAGGGTCATGCCGGGCCGCAGCTGCATGTTGGGCAGGTCGCGGGTGCGGTAGTTGAACACCGAGGGCTCCTCGTGCAGGTTGCGGCCCACGCCATGACCCGTGTAGTCCTCGACCACGGCGTAGCCGTGGGCCTCGACGTGGTCCTGGACGGCGCCGGCCAGCTCCAGCAGGGTGCTGCCGGCCTTGACGGTGGCCAGGCCCTTCATCAGGGATTCCTGGGCCACCCGGCTGAGGCGGCGGGCCTCCTCAGGCACCCCCTCACCGACGCAGAGGGTGACGCAGCTGTCGCCGTGGAAGCCTTCGTAGTAAGCCCCGGTGTCGATCTTGACCAGATCGCCCGCCTTGATCACCCGTTTGGCGCTGGGGATGCCGTGCACCACCTCGTTGTTGATGCTGGCGCAGATGCTGGCCGGAAAGCCGTGGTAGCCCTTGAAACTGGGGGTGGCCCCCATGGCGCGGATGCGGGCCTCGGCGTGGCGGTCGAGGTCGCCGGTGGTCATGCCCGGGGCGGCCATGTCGATGATCTCCCGCAGCACCGTGGCCACGATGCGGCTGGCCTGGCGCATGATGGCGATCTCCCGCGCCGACTTGACCTCCACGCCGCGGCGGCCCTTCTGGATGCGAGGGCCGGCCTGGGTGAGAGGGGACCCACCGCCCTTGACGCCGTTGGTGCTGGCCAGCAGATCGGCGAACAGGTTCATGCGGTGGGAATCGGGCCGGACATTCAAGTTATCAATGGCGTCCCTCCCGCCGTCGTTTCCCCGTGACCAAAGCCACCCCCGCCGCACCGTCCTGGGGCGCCCGCCTGCGGCAGGCCCACGCCTGGATGGCGCCGATGGTGCTGACGCCCCTGCTGCTCTCGGCCGTCACGGGTGTGGGTTACCGCCTGCTGCGCGACTGGGGAGGCCTGGGCCGGGACCAGGTCCATCCGCTGATGGTGCTCCACGAGGGCGAGTGGCTGCAGCGCTGGCTGGGCCCGGTGGGAGAGACCCTCTACGTGCTGCTCAACGGCCTGGGGCTGCTGTGGATGCTGGTCACCGGCGGAGCCATGGCCTGGGAGCGGCTGCAGCGCAACTGGCGGCGGCGTGGGGGGAGGGGGGTCACCTGAGGCGGTAAGGTATTGGTTTGGCCAGGCGCTCCGAGAAAAGGGATGGCAACCGAGACCGATCCGACCACCACCGATCCATCCACCGAGGATCCGTCCACCGACGTGGACCCGCAGACCGTGGACCAGGGGACTGCTGACGTGGTGTCCGAGGCGGCCGACACCACTGCGGCAGCCGTGGCGGCCCCTGCCGCCGTGACCGTGACCACAGGCAAGCTGAGCGCCCGCGCCCTGATCGAAGAGTTCGAGGCGACCCAACTGAAGAGCGACCTGCCCGAGATCTACGTGGGCGACACCGTCAAGGTGGGCGTGCGCATCCGGGAGGGCAACAAGGAGCGGGTGCAGCCCTACGAGGGCGTGGTGATCGCCAAGCGCCACGGCGGCCTCAACCAGACGATCACCGTCCGTCGCATCTTCCAGGGCATCGGCGTGGAGCGGGTCTTCATGCTGCACAGCCCCCAGGTCGCTTCCGTGAAAGTGGAGCGGCGCGGTAAGGTGCGTCGGGCGAAGCTCTTCTATCTGCGTGACCGGGTGGGTAAAGCCACTCGCGTCAAACAGCGCTTCGATCGCTGAAGCCTGGTTTCACGGGTGGCCATTGCCCGCGAATCCCTTTCACGCTTTCCAGGGGCCATCGGCCATGCGCCGTTAGTTCAGTTGGTAGAACGCAGGTCTCCAAAACCTGATGTCGGGGGTTCAAGTCCTCCACGGCGCGTTCGATGGTCCCATTTGCAGTCTCGTGGTTCCGAACATGGAGTTGGATCTACAACCCGGTGATGTGGTCAAGGTGCTGGAATCCGCAGCCCTTGGCTGGGTCCGGGCCCGGGTCATCCGGGTCAAGTCCGGAGGTCGGGTCGTGGTCCAGAGCGACCAGGGGCGGGAATTCACCGCCCGTGGCAATCAGGTGCGTCTGATTGAACCCGCCGGCTTCCGCCCCTGAGCCCAGCGCCTCGGCGTACCCTCTGGTCAGCGCCTGCCCCGTGCCCCGCACGGGGCTTTTTGTGTGGCACCCTCACCAGGCCCGCCCCTGCCCGGCCTTCCCGGGCGCCGTTGACGTACCGCGTTGACGGAGGGACCGGTGACGATGGATACTTCCTTGGTCGGCGTCCGCGCCGTCGTGATCGCCCATCGGTGCCGCATCCTCCCCCCGGGGCGGATCGAGCCTCGAATGTCGGTCTGGGACTGTAGTTCAATCGGTTAGAGCACCGCCCTGTCACGGCGGAAGTTGCGGGTTCGAGCCCCGTCAGTCCCGTTCTCACCACCTGGAGCCGATTCCGTGGCCGCAGCGGTTCCCGTACGCGTTCGGCTGGCCCCCAGCCCCACCGGCACCCTCCACATCGGCACCGCCCGCACGGCGGTGTTCAACTGGCTGTTCGCCCGCCACCTGGGGGGCGCCTTCCTGCTCCGCATCGAGGACACCGACCGGGAACGGTCCAAGGTCGAGTACACCGAGAACATCCTCGGTGGCCTGCGCTGGCTGGGCCTCACCTGGGACGAGGAGCCGGTGGTGCAGAGCCAGCGCATCGAGGCCCACCGGGCCGCGATCGCGCAGCTGCTGGAGAGCGGCCATGCCTACCGCTGCTTCGCCAGCGACGCCGAGCTGGCGGCGATGCGGGAGCGCCAGCAGGCCGAGGGCCGGCCCCCCCGCTACGACAACCTGCACCGGGACCTCACCCCCGAGCAGCAGCAGGCCTACATCGATGAGGGGCGCGAGGCGGTGATCCGCTTCCGCATCGACGACGGCGCCACGATCACCTGGAACGATCTGGTGCGCGGCGAGATGCGCTGGGCGGGGAGTGATCTGGGCGGCGACATGGTGATCGCCCGCCGGGCGCCCGCCGATGCCATCGGCGACCCGCTCTACAACCTGGTGGTGGTGGTGGACGACGCCGCCATGGCCATCAGCCACGTGATCCGGGGCGAGGACCACATCGCCAACACCGGCAAGCAACTGCTGCTCTACGCGGCCCTGGGGCTGACCCCGCCCCTGTTCGCCCATACCCCCCTGATCCTCAACCAGGAGGGCCGCAAGCTCTCCAAGCGCGACGGTGTCACCTCCGTGGGCGATTTCCGCGCCATGGGCTACACCGCCGAGGCCCTGGTCAACTACATGACCCTGCTGGGCTGGTCACCGCCGGAGGGCATCGGCGAGCGCTTCAGCCTCGAGCAGGCCGCCGCGGTGTTCTCCTTCGAGCGCGTCAACCGGGCCGGGGCGCGCTTCGACTGGGACAAGCTCAACTGGCTCAACGCCCAGGTGCTGCACGGGCTGGGGGCCGGCGAGCTGCGCCAGCGGCTGCTGCCCCTCTGGCAGGCCCGGGGCTGGGGCGACGACGGCCCGGCCGCCGATGCCGCCTGGCAGGAGGATCTCTGCGCCCTGCTGGGGCCCTCCCTCAGCCTGCTGGCGGACGGGGTCGACCAGGCCGCCCCCTTCTTCGAAACGCCGCAGCCGGACGAGGCTGCCCTGGCCCTGCGGACCGACGCCCCCAGCCGCGCCGCCCTGACGGCCCTGCTGGAGCAGCTGCCCGAGGGGCCCCTCGATGCCGACACGGCCCAGGCGCTGCTGGGGGCCGCCGCCACGGCCGCGGGCGTCAAGAAAGGGGTGCTGATGAAGGGTCTGCGGGCCGCCCTGCTGGGCAGCCTCAAGGGGCCCGACCTGCTCACGACCTGGGTGCTGCTGCACCGGCGCGGCAGCGACCGGGAGCGGATCGCCGCGGCCCTCTGACGCCGGGGCTCTGAGCCTCAGTCGTCGAGGGCGCCGTAGATCGGCTCCACCCGGATCGCCTGGACACTGCCGGCCCGCAGCACGAGGAACTCGCTGGTCAGGTCGCTGATCGGCACGTTCACGAAGGTGTCGAGGGTCGCCGCGTTCAGCACGCCGCCGTACCAGTTCTGGAAATCCTCCAGGGTGTTGAAGTGCACCTCCTGGTGGTGGCCGCCGATCAGGAACAGGTGGATGGCGTAGCGGCGGGGGGTGCGGGCCATGGGGCGCGGACGGCGGCGTCGGACTGCCCACAGGATGCCCCATACGGCCGCAACAGGCTTGCGGCCGGCCGGTAGAGGGGATGGAGCGGGGCACCGGAGGCGGTGAGGCCGAGACACACCAGCCGGTGACGGTGGGGGGCCAGCAGCTCCAGCACCCGTTCGTCCTGACCCGAGCGGCGGCCGCCGTTGCCCCAGCCCAGCCAGATCAGCGGCAGCGGCGCGGCGGCACCGGCAGGCCCACGGGGCCGCTGGGCCGCCCGCACCCTGCGCCGGATCCAGGACGGGTTGGCGGCGCCCACCGGATCGGCGGCGAGGGCCAGGGCGGAGGGGCGGGGGCTGATGCGGGCGAAGAGGTTCAGCACCTCCAGGCCGCCGTAGCCCCAGCCGGCGGCGAAGGCCACCAGCCGCCGCAGGGTGGGGTCGTCGTGGCGATGGTCGGCGCGGGAGGGATTCAGGCCGATGAACAGCAGCCGGCTGCCCTGGGGCTCCCAGACGCGCTCCAGCCACCAGCGGTAGTGGCCACAGCGGCTGAAGG
The DNA here is from genome assembly GCF_000316515.1 of Cyanobium gracile PCC 6307. Classification (NCBI taxonomy): domain Bacteria; kingdom Bacillati; phylum Cyanobacteriota; class Cyanophyceae; order Synechococcales; family Prochlorococcaceae; genus Cyanobium; species Cyanobium gracile. The sequence goes on from NC_019675.1 coordinate 1,111,223, forward strand.
CGGCCCGGCCGGTGGCCTTCACGGCGCTTCCGGGCCGCCGGATGGCAGGCTGTGGCGGACGGCGGACGGATCCCGGAAACGGCCATGGAGCGGGACAAGCCCCTGTTGCTGCTGGTGGACGGCCACTCCCTGGCGTTCCGCAGCTTCTACGCCTTCGCCAAAGGCGGCGAGGGGGGACTGAGCACCAAGGAGGGGGTGCCCACCAGCGTCACCTACGGCTTCCTCAAGGCCCTGCTCGACAACTGCAAGGGACTGGCACCCCAGGGGGTGGTGATCGCCTTCGACACCGCCGAACCCACCTTCCGCCACGAGGCGGACGCCGCCTACAAGGCCCACCGGGAAGAGGCGCCGGAGCACTTCTTCGCCGATCTGGCCAACCTGCAGGGCATCCTCAGGGACTGCCTCGACCTGCCCCTGTCGATGGCACCCGGCTACGAGGCCGACGACGTGCTCGGCACCCTGGCCAACCGGGCGGCGGGCGAGGGCTGGCGGGTGCGGATCCTCTCCGGCGACCGCGACCTGTTCCAGCTGGTGGACGACGAGCGCGACATCGCCGTGCTCTACATGGGCGGCGGCCCCTACGCGAAGAACAGCGGCCCGACGGAGATCCGCCGCGCCCAGGTGATCGAGAAGCTGGGGGTGCCGCCCGCGGGGGTGGTGGACCTCAAGGCCCTCACCGGCGACAGCTCCGACAACATCCCCGGGGTCAAGGGGGTGGGTCCCAAGACCGCCCTCACCCTGCTCAAGGCCCACGGCGACCTGGACGGCATCTACGCCGCCCTCGACCAGCAGAAGGGGGCCCTGAAGACCAAGCTGGAGACCGACCGGGAGAACGCCTTCCGCTCCCGGATGCTGGCGGAGATCCTGGTGCAGATTCCCCTGCCCGAGGAGCCGCGCCTGGCCCTGGGGCGGGTGGACCCCCAGGCCCTGGGGGAGTGCCTCAAGGAGCTGGAGCTGTACAGCCTGGTGAAGCAGGTGGACGGCTTCGCCCGCCTGTTCTCCGCCGACCACCCGGAGCCGGCAGCCTCCCCCGCCGCCGCAAAGCCCGCTGCCACCGCCACCGAAGCCACCGCCACCGAAGCCGCCAGCGCCGAAGCCGAGGCCGAACCCGCCCCCGAGGGGGGCCTGCCGGCCCTGCCCGAGCTGCGACCGCAGCTGGTCACCACCCCCGAGGCCCTGGCCGCCCTGATCGAGCGGCTGATGGCCTGCACCGATCCGGCGGCGCCGGTGGCCCTCGACACCGAGACCACCTCGCTCAATCCCTTCAAGGCCGAGCTGGTGGGGATCGGCCTCTGCTGGGGGGAGGGCCTGGCGGACCTTGCTTACGTGCCCATCGGCCACCACAGCCCGCCCGCCGCCGACCTGCTCAGCGCGGCGCCAGCGGCGCCGGAGCAGCTGCCCCTCGATGCGGTGCTGCTGGCCCTGGGGCCCTGGCTGGCCAGCGCCGCGCACCCCAAGGCGCTCCAGAACGCCAAGTACGACCGCCTGATCCTGCTGCGCCATGGGCTGCCCCTGGCCGGTGTGGTGATGGACACCCTGCTGGCGGACTACCTGCGGGATGCCAATGCCAAGCATGGCCTGGAGGCGATGGCGGCGCGGGAGTTCGGCCTCCAGCCGACCACCTACGGCGATCTGGTGGCCAAGGGTCAGAACTTCGCCGACGTGCCGATCGGGGCCGCGGCGCTCTACTGCGCCATGGACGTGCACCTCACCCGCCGCCTTGGCGCCGTGCTGAGCGAGCAGCTGGCGGCGATGGGGCCCCAGTTGCCCCTGCTGCTCCAGCAGGTGGAGCTGCCCCTGGAGCCGGTGCTGGCCCAGATGGAGGCCACCGGCATCCGCATCGACGTGCCCTACCTCAGGGAGCTGGCCGAGGAGCTCAGCACCACCCTGACCCGGCTGGAGCAGGAGGCCCAGGCGGCGGCGGGGGTGGACTTCAACCTGGCCTCCCCCAAGCAGCTCGGGGAGCTGCTGTTCGACACCCTGGGGCTCGACCGCAAGAAGTCGCGCCGCACCAAGACCGGCTGGAGCACCGATGCGGCGGTGCTGGAGAAGCTGGAGGACGACCATCCGGTGGTGAAGCTGGTGCTGGAGCACCGCACCCTCAGCAAGCTGCTCAGCACCTACGTGGAGGCCCTGCCGGCCCTGGTGGAACCGGAGACCGGGCGGGTGCACACCGATTTCAACCAGGCGGTGACCGCCACCGGGCGGCTGTCGAGCAGCAACCCCAACCTGCAGAACATCCCCATCCGCACCGAGTTCAGCCGCCGCATCCGCAAGGCCTTCCTGCCCCAGGAGGGCTGGCAGATGATCAGCGCCGACTACTCCCAGATCGAGCTGCGCATCCTCACCCACCTCTCCGGAGAGCCGGTGCTGGTGAAGGCCTACAACGAAGGCGATGACGTCCATGCCCTCACCGCCCGGCTGCTGCTCGAGACCGACACGGTGACACCGGAGGAGCGGCGTCTGGGCAAGACGATCAACTTCGGGGTGATCTACGGCATGGGGGCCCAGCGGCTGGCCCGCGAAACCGGCATGGGCCAGGCCCGGGCCAAGGAGTTCCTGAGTCTCTACAAGCAGCGCTACCCGAAGGTGTTCCTGTACCTGGAGCTGCAGGAGCGGCTGGCCCTCAGCCGCGGCTACGTGGAGACGATCCTGGGGCGGCGGCGGCCGTTCCAGTTCGATCCCGGCGGCCTGGGCCGGCTGCTGGGCCGGGATCCGCTGGAGATCGACCTGGAGGTGGCCCGCCGTGGCGGGATGGAGGCCCAGCAACTGCGGGCCGCCGCCAACGCCCCGATCCAGGGCTCCAGCGCCGACATCATCAAGCTGGCCATGGTGGGCCTGCAGCAGGCGCTGACGGCGGCGGGCCTGCCGGCCCGGCTGCTGCTGCAGGTGCACGACGAACTGGTGCTGGAGGCGGCCCCGGAGGCGCTCGAGGAGGTGCGGGAGCTCACCCGCCGCACCATGGAGCAGGCAGTGCAGCTGCTGGTGCCCCTGGCGGTGGACACCGGCGTCGGCCCCAACTGGATGGAGGCGAAATAGCCGCACGAAGGTAGGCTGCGCGCGAGCTTTGCCTCCGCCATCGATGCCCCAACCGGTGCGGGTGCTGCTGACCGGCCGCCACGGCCAGCTCGGACAGGCCCTGCTGGCCAGCGCGCCTGCCGGCATCGACCTGATCGCAACGGGCCGGGAGGAGCTGGATCTCGCCGATCCGACCGCCTGCCGGGCCGCCGTGGCGCAGCACCGGCCCGACTGGGTGCTGAATGCGGGGGCCTACACGGCAGTGGATCGGGCCGAAGCGGAACCGGAGCTGGCCGAGGCGGTCAACGCCGGTGCCCCCGGGGCCTTCGCCGAGGCCCTGGCCGAGACCGGCGGGCGACTGCTGCAGGTGAGCACCGATTTCGTCTTTGACGGGGAGCAGGGCCATCCCTACGCCCCGGATCAGGCCCTGGCCCCCCTGGGGGTCTACGGCGCCACCAAGGCCGAGGGGGAGCGGCGGGCGGCGGCGGCCCTGGGCGCCGATCGTCTCTGCCTGCTGCGCACCAGCTGGGTCTACGGGCCGGTGGGGGCCAATTTCTGCCTCACCATGCTGCGGCTGCACCGGGCGAAGGCAGCCGCCGGCGAGCCCCTGGGGGTGGTGGCCGACCAGGTGGGCTGCCCCACGGCCACCGCCGGCCTGGCGGAGGCCTGCTGGCGGGTGATCGAGCGGGGGGTGAGCGGGCACCACCACTGGAGCGACTGCGGCGCCGCCAGCTGGTACGACTTCGCCGTGTCCATCGGTCTGCTGGCGGCGGCGCGGGGGCTGATCCACGCCCCGGCCCGGGTGCGGCCGATCACCACCGCCGACTACCCCACCCCGGCCCGTCGCCCCTCCTATTCCCTGCTGGATGCCACCACCACCCGGCGTGCCCTGGATCTGGAGGGGCAACACTGGCAGGCCGCCCTCGCCGAGGTGCTGGCGCGGATTCCCCTGCCCCAGGCCTGAACACCCCTGACCCCGTCTCGCCCCATCCCGATGGACCCCTACCCCTCCCTCGACCTGCCGCTGCTGCTCGCGGGGCGTCGCCGCATCCTGGTGACCGGCGGCGCGGGCTTCATCGGCGGGGCGCTGGTGCGGCGGCTGCTGCGGGACAGCACCGCGACGGTGTTCAACCTCGACAAGATGGGCTATGCCAGCGACCTGCTGGGCATCGTCAACACCGTGGCGGCACTGGGGGCGGAGGCGGAGCGGGCCGACGGGCCGCGGCACCGGCTGCTGCAGGTGGACCTGGCCGATGGGGAGGCCACCGCCGCCGCGGTGCGCCAGGCCGATCCGGATCTGGTGCTGCACCTGGCCGCCGAAAGCCACGTCGACCGCTCGATCGACGACCCGGGCGCCTTCCTGGTCAGCAACGTGATGGGCACCTACCACCTGCTGCAGGCGGTGCGGGCCCACTGGGAGGGGCTGCCGGCGGAGCGGCGGGAGCTGTTCCGCTTCCACCACATCAGCACCGATGAGGTGTTCGGCTCCCTGGGGGCCACGGGACGGTTCTCCGAGACCACCCCCTACGACCCACGCAGCCCCTACTCGGCCAGCAAGGCGGGCAGCGACCACCTGGTCCAGGCCTGGCACCACACCTTCGGGCTGCCGGTGGTGCTGACCAACTGCAGCAACAACTACGGGCCCTGGCAGTTCCCCGAGAAGCTGATCCCGGTGGTGATCCTCAAGGCCGCCGCCGGCGAGCCGATTCCCCTCTACGGCGACGGGGCCAACGTGCGCGACTGGCTCTACGTGGAGGACCACGTGGAGGCCCTGCTGCTGGCCGCCACCAGCGGCGAGGTGGGCCGCAGCTACTGCGTCGGTGGCCATGGCGAGCGCACCAACAAGGAAGTGGTGCAGGCCATCTGCGGCCTGCTCGACGAGCTGCGGCCCGACGGTGCCCCCCACGCCGGCCTGATCACCCCGGTGGCCGACCGGCCGGGCCACGACCGGCGCTACGCCATCGACCCTGAGCGGATCAGCACCGAACTGGGCTGGCAGCCCCGCCACGACTTCCAGCAGGGCCTCAGGGAAACGGTGCAGTGGTACCTGGAGCACGACGACTGGTGCACCAACGTGCGCAGCCGGGCCGGCTACGGCGGCGGCCGCCTGGGCCAGGCGGCGGGAGCGGGCCATTGACCCTGCGGCTCACCAACACCCTCAGCCGCCGCTGCGAGCCGTTCGAGCCGCTGGTTCCCGGTCAGGTGTCGATCTACTGCTGCGGCGTCACGGTCTACGACCTCTGCCACCTGGGCCACGCCCGCAGCTACATCGTCTGGGACGTCCTGCGGCGGTATCTGCTGTGGAGCGGCTACGCCGTCACCTTCGTGCAGAACTTCACCGACATCGACGACAAGATCCTGAAGCGGGCCGAGGAGGAGGGCAGCTCCATGGAGGTGGTGAGCGAACGCAACATCGCCGCCTTCGAGGCGGACATGGCCGCCCTGCACATCCTTCCCCCCGACCGGATGCCCCGGGCCACCCGCAGCCTGGACGCGATCCGGCGGCTGATCGGTGAACTGGAGGCCAAGGGGGCGGCCTATTCCGCCGATGGCGATGTGTATTTCGCCGTGATGCGCCAGGCCGACTACGGCAAGCTCAGCGGCCGCTCCCTGGAGGAGCAGCAGGAGGGCGCCAGCGGCCGCACCCGCGAGGCGGAGGAGGCCCGCAAGCGCCACCCCTTCGACTTCGCGCTCTGGAAGGGGGCCAAGGCGGGCGAACCCAGCTTCCCCTCCCCCTGGGGCGCCGGCCGGCCGGGCTGGCACATCGAATGCTCGGCGATGGTGCGCGAGGAGCTGGGCACCACGATCGACATCCATCTGGGCGGCGCCGATCTGATCTTTCCCCACCACGAGAACGAGATCGCCCAGTCGGAGGCGGCCAGCGGCCAGCCCCTGGCCCGCTTCTGGCTGCACAACGGCATGGTCAACGTCGGCGGCGAGAAGATGTCCAAGTCGCTGGGCAACTTCACCACGATCCGCGCCCTGCTGGAGAGCGGCGTCAGCCCGATGACCCTGCGGCTGTTCGTGCTCCAGGCCCACTACCGCAAGCCGCTGGACTTCACCGCCGAGGCCCTGGCGGCGGCCGCCACCGGCTGGAGGGGGCTGGACGCCGCCCTGGCCCTGGGGGCACGCCACGGGGCGGCCCTGGGCTGGGGCACTGCGCCCGCCGCTGAGAGCGCTGTGGCGAGCCCCGCCGAGATCGGCGAGGAGCTGGCGGGGGCCCGGGGGCGCTTCGCTGCCGCCATGGACGACGACCTCAACACCTCAGCGGCCCTGGCGGTGCTGTTCGAGCTGGCCCGGCCGTTGCGGGCCCTGGCCAACCGCCTGGAGCGGGGTGGGACAGAAGCCGAGGCCGCCTGGGAGGCGGCGGCGCTGGAAACCCGCTGGCGGCTGCTCACGGAGCTGGCCGGGGTGCTGGGATTGGAGGCGGAGGCGCCGAGAAGCGCGGCGGAGGGCACTTCGGCCGAGGCGGAGGCGGCGGAAACAGTGATCCAGCAGCGGATCGAGGAGCGCCGGACCGCCAAGGCCGCCCGCGATTTCGCCACCGCCGACCGCATCCGGGCCGAACTGGCCGCCGAGGGCATCGAGCTGATCGACCGCCCGGGCGGCGTGACCGACTGGGTGCGGAGCTGAGGCGATGGCGACGGACCCTGATGCGCACTAATATGCGCATCCCCAGGAGCGGCACCCATGCGCACCACTCTGGAGTTACCCGATCCGCTGTTTGCGCGCCTGAAGGCCCATGCCGCCAGCCGACGCCTCACGCTCAAGCAACTGTTGCGCGCCTACGTGGAGCAGGGGCTGGATGGAGAACCCCCAGCCCAGCGCCCCCCACGATCGGGCGCAACGCTGCCCAGATTGGAGGGGTCCTTGCCCATTCCAGACGAACAGTTGAGCAATTCAGGGCTGTTCAGCCTGATGGAGCCATGACCAGCCAGACGGATCTTCCCGATCTCAATGTCTGGCTGGCGATGACCTCAGCGGGCCACGTCCATCACACCAAGGCGATCCACTACTGGGAAACCGAGGCCGCCGAACGGGTTCTGTTCTGCAGCGTCACGGCCGTGGGTCTCGTGCGGCTGGTGAGCCAGCCCAAGCTGATGGGATCCGCCGTGAAGAGTTCTGCTGAAGCTGCTGCTCTGCTGCAAAGCCTCTGCGCCCAACCGGGGGTGTCCATTGCCGAGCCTGAGCAGAGCGCCTGGGACATCTTCTACGCGCTCGTCTGCGGCCATCAGCTGCCTTCGAAGCACTGCACCGATGCCTACCTGGCAGCCCTGGCCATGGCGAACGGCTGGCGGTTGGTGAGTTTCGATCGCGCTTTCAACCAGTTCAACGACCTCCATTGGCTGTCCCTTTCGTGAGTCACCCTCCCTCCAAGGCGGCGATCGAAGGGCTGCTGCTGCCCTGGCAGGTGGATGGGCTGCACGTCGGCAGCCGCATCTGGAGGCGGAGCTGAGGCGATGGCCAGCGTCTCTGTGGTGATCCAGTTCTTCGAGGACTTCGACTTCATCGAGAGGGTGGTGGAGCGGCTCGCCTGGGTGGATGAGATCGTGGTGAACGACGGGCCGTTCCAGTTCACCCGCGAGCTGCTCGAGCCTCTGGTAGGAAGGGATCTGGAGCAGCCGAGCCCGCGGGCGGCGGGCCTGTGCGCCCTGCTGGGCCGGCGGCTGGGGGTGCCGATCCACTACCACCACGGCGTGTTCGCCGGCGAGCGGGAGAAGCGGATCCACGGCTACGGGCTGGCCGGCGGCGATGTGGTGCTGTCGGTGGATGCCGATGAGTTGCTGCTGCTGGATCGGGCGGCGGTGGAGCGCTTCTGGGCCAGCGGCGCGGTGGTGGCCAGCTTTGACTGCGTCAATTTCACCTACCTGAATCTGGTGTGCGGCAAGGCGGGAAGCCCGCTGGTGGCCCGCAAACCGTTCGCCTTCAAGCGCGAGGCGATCTCAGCCGAGCACCACCTCGACTACCTCTGGCTGGTGGGGGTAGAGCAGGCGGCGGTGGCCTCCGATGACTTCCTGCCGGAGGCCCTCTGCGGCGGCGCCCACCTCACCACCGTGCGCAGCGCCTACGGGGCCAGCATCAAGTTCGGCTTCTACAACTGCCTCTATTTCCACCTGCACGGCGAGCGGGGCCTGGAGGGCAGCTTCCAGGCGGCTCGGCAGTTCTTCTCCCAGGGGAACTTCGACGCCCAGGCCCAGGCGGAGGTGTACGGGCGGGCGATGGCCGATGCGATCGGCTTCCCCGACCAGCAGCGGTTCCGGCGGGCCGAGGCGCCGCAGGTGCCGGACGCGATCCTGCACCTGGCGGAGGAGGCCTGTGCACCGTTCAACCAGGGGCTGCCGCACCGAAACCTCAACGGCCGGCTGGTGCCGGGGGTGCCGCTCTATGCCCTGATGGCGGCCGGATCGGAGCTTCGGGTGTCGCTGGCGATCGCCGGCGAGGCGCGGCTGCGGGTGCTGCCGCTGGCGGTGGACGGGCCGCCGCTGGACCTGGGCCAGCCAGCCCTGGAGCAGCGCTGGACGGCGGAGCCCCTGAAGCCCCAGGAGGTGCCGCTGGTGGCCGGTGGGGCGGACAGCGGCGGCGAGCGGATCGGCGACCTGGTGGAGCTGCTGGTGTGGAGCAGCGAGGAGACGACAGCCACCTGGGCCGGGGCGTCGCTGGTGCCGCCGTTCAGCCTGGACGTCGTGGGGTGAGACCTGGAGGCCGCCTACACCATCACCGTTGCCACACGAGTGCGTTGGGTTGGCAGCGGCTGGGCGTCGGCAGCCAGCCCCTCGAGGTGAAAGGCAATGGCCTCCTGGATGTGCTTGAGCACCTGCTGCTGGGATTCTCCGGTGGCCACACAGCCCGGCAAGTCAGGCACGTAGGCCGAGAAACCGGCTCCGGCCTGCTCGATCACGACGGCAAAGGGTTGGCTCATGGCAGCGGGAGTCTGGATTGTCTGGCGATGCTCTTCAGGGTTCCTGGGGCTAGATCGTCGCCAGGTTTTCCGGCAACCGTAACGCGACCAGCCCGATCGGGGTGCTTGAACTGACGGTGGCTGCCGCGAGTTGCCACCAGGAGCCAGCCTGCCTGCTCCAGGTGCTTGATGACCTCGCGGACTTTCATGCCATCGCGTTCTCTCGGTGACACCTCATGCTCCTTAGGAGCCGGTGAAACCTCAAGCGTGGAACCACCGAACCCGCCGAGAATCAGGGGCGTCAGTGGCACCGCCGTTCAGCCTGCAGGTGGTGGATCCGGCGGACGCTGGGCCATGAACACCAGGATCCAGGGGATCTCGGCGCCGAGGATGCCGTAGGTGGGGGAATGGATGGCTTCGATGCGGGGATCCTCGAAGCCGGCCTCGCGCAGCTGATCGAGGAACTCCCAGCCGGGGATGCGATACACCAGGGATCCCTGCCCCGGCTGCACCGGGTCGCCGTGGAATTCGGGCTCCGAGAGCAGCTGGGGCTCCTGCCCCCGGCCCCGGTGCACGGCCTTCACCGTGGACGCCGCCTGGCCGTAGGCGAAGGGCACCGTGCCGAGAAGGGCACCACCGGGCACGAGCACGCGCCGCATTGACCGCAGGGCGGCCGGCAGGTCGTAGACGTGCTCGAGGATCTCGTTGCAGATCACCGCATCGAAGCTGGCGTCGGCAAAGCTGAGAGTGCAGAGATCGTCGTGGTGCACCTGCTGGCGGCGGGGATCCTGGGGATCCGGCAGGTATTCGCTGCCCTGGTAGTGGGCCACCAGGCCCCGCAGGCGCTGGGCGAACAGGGTGATGGCTTCCGGGCAGTACAACCGCAGGGATTCCAGCAGCGGCAGCTGGCCGGCTTCGATCAGCTGGCGCAGCAGCAGCAGCACGGCCCGTTGCCGGGACACCAGGCCATCGTGCTGCAGGCTTTCGCGGAAGTTAGGGCCCACCACCTGGAGATCGGCGGCGGCGATGGGGGCATCGGTAAGGGGGTCCCGGATGCCGTTGAGGGCCATCAGGCGCAGGCTGGTGCGCACCTGCCGTTCCAGATCAGGCCACTGCGCCGCGAAATCCTTCTGGAAGGCGGCCTGGTGGCGGTAGGTGCGCTGATCAAGGATCGGGGAGGCCAGGGGCACGGCGCCGGGGCAGACCACCCAGGAACGCTAGGGGGAGCCATCGGGGCCGTCAGCGCGGCGGTGACTCGACGCCACCGAAAAGGCCACCTAAGCTCGTTTCGATGAGTGAAACCCCTGCCCCCACAGCAGACCCCCAGGCTCTGGCCGCCGAGATCGCCAGCCTCCAGGGCCAGCTTGAAGAGGCCCGGGATGAAGCCGAACTGAATCTGCTGCAACTGCAGCAGGTGCAGGAGCAACTGGAGGTTTCGATCCTGGCGCAGCAGGAACAGGTGAAGCTGCTGGAGCAGCACCAGCAGGAGGAACGGCGGGCAGAGGTGCTGATCGCCGCCCTGCTGGAACGGATCGAAGCCGTCGGAGGCTGACGGCCGGCCTTCAGGCCCCCAGGGCGAAGCGGGCCTCGGCATCGCTGAGTGTCCGCGAAAAAGCCTCCAGCCGCTGGCGAGCCGCCTCGGGCTCCGGGGCTGGGCCCCGGGGGCCTGCCGGAGGGAGGGGGAGTCCGATGCGGGCGGCGGCCTGCTCCAGGAACTGGCCGAAGCGCTGGGGGGGCTGGTGGACCACCGCCGCGGCTGCGCCGGCAGGGGCGGCGGCGGCTTCGGCCCGCTGCAGCAGGGCGCGCAGGGGCTGCCATTGGGGATCGTCGACCAACAGCCGCTGCAGCAAGGCCAGGGCCGCCCCCGTCTCGCCGCCCTCCAGCAGGGCGCGGGCCTGGAGCAGGCCGGGGCCCCGCCGGGCCTCGCGGCGCCGCTGGCGGAACACCTCGGCCAGCTCAGGGGGCGCCACCGCCAGGGCCTGACCCCAGTGGTCGAGGGCTGGACTGATGGCGCCGGCTTCAAGGGCCAGGCGGGCGGCGATGTCCCAGTACCAGGGACTGCGCTGGATGTCGGGGGAGGCGGTGGCGATCCAGCTGGCGCAGCGCTGCCGGTCCCCCCGACCCAGGGCGAGATCGGCGGCCCTGAGGCGGGCGTGCGACCAGTCCGGTCGGATGTCGGTGAGCAGGGCCCAGAACTGAAAGGCCTGATCGGGACGGTCCGCGATCGGCCCATCGCCCACCAGTTCGGCCAGGAAGGTCTCGATGGGTGGCTCCACGGCTGGCCCATGGCGGAGCAGCAGGACCAGTTCATCCAGCCCCGGGCTGGAGAGGGCCATCGTCCAGTCGACCTGGGCCCCCTGCCGCCAGTCCTCGGCGAGGGCGGCGGGCTCCAGCCAGCGCCAGCGACGGATCCGGGCGGCCAGGGCCGCGGCATCGGCCCGCTGCTCCACGGGGGTGGGGACCTTCGCCCCGCCGGCCCTGGGCCAGAGGCCCCACGGGTCGGGGGCCAGGCCCAGGGAGGGATCCAGATCATCGGCCTCCAGGACGGCCAGGTCGGCCCGCTGGCCGTCCCCGGCAAGCCACCAGGCCAGGCTCGCCTCGAGCGCCAGCGGTGCTCCCCAGTGGGGGGAACACCGCAACCGCCCGATCCGTGCCTCCAGCTCCTCCGCCAGGCCATAGCGACCCAGCCAGCGCAGCTGGTCGGCCTGCAGGGACGGCTCCGGCGGGGGATCGCCGGCGAGCTCCTGGAGGAGTTCCGATGCCGTGGGCCAGCCGTTTCGGGTCACTGCCTGGGGAACACTGGCACCATTGTGCGGCGGTTGGCAGCCGCTGACATCGAAGCGGAGCGGATGGAGCGAACCGGCCGGGTGGTGATCGTGGATCCGGCCTACGCCAGCGATGTGGGGCACCACGGCGATGTGAACGCCCGGCTGCTGGTGGCCCTGGGGGCCCGGGGCTGGCCGGTGGAGTGCTGGGCCGATGCGGCGGTGCCGGCCGCCGGATGCCGGGGGGTGTTCCGCGACTGCGGCTATGTGGACCCGCGCCACTGGGCCGATCTGGGCGGCACGGTGCACCTGGCCCGACGGATGGAGAACCAGCTGCGCACGGCGCTGGCCGAGCAGGGGCCCGTGGGCGGCTGGGTGCTGCACACGGCGCTGCCGTTCCAGCTGCTGGGACTGGCCCGGGCGTTGTGCCACTGCCCGGCGGCCGCCGTGGTGGTGAGTCTGATGTTCGCCCCGGGGGAAACCCTGGAGGGTCCGGGGGGGGAGGCGGACGCCACCAGCAACTGCCGGGTGGCCCTGGGCGCCCTGGCCCGGGCGGTGGCGCAGGGCGGTCATCGGCTGCGGCTCCTGCTGCCGAGCCAGCAGAGCCTGGAGCTCTACGCGCCCTTGCTGGCGGCGGCGGGCCTGAGCTGCGCCGGCCTCCATCCGGCCGTGGTCGGGGCTGGCCGGCCCGTGCCGCCCCCACCGGCGGCGGGGGGCCGGCCCCGGATCCTGCTCCACTGGGGCGACCTCAAGCCGGGCAAGGGCCGCCAGGAAGCGCTGGAGGTGGTGCAGGCCCTGCTGGGGGGGGTGCCCCGGCCGGCGGCGCTGGCGGAGGCGGAGTGGGTGTTCCACCTGCACAGCCAGGAGCCGCTGCCCGAGGCGGAGCGCACCAGCCTGGAGCGGGCCCGGGAGCGGATCAGCGGATTCCAGTGGCTGAGCGGACGGGTGGAGGCGGGGGCAATGCAGGGGCTGCTGGCGGGCTGTGACGCAGCCCTGCTCGCCTACGACCCGACCCTCTACCGGCAGCGCAGTTCAGGCCTGCTGTGGTGCTACGGTGCCGCCCGGCTCCTGAGCGGCCGACCGGCGGCGGTGCTGGGGCGCGCGGGGGGCTGGATGGAGCGGGAGGCCAGGGACCTGGGCCTGAGCTGGCGCAGCGGCAACGATGGCGGCTGGCTGGAGGGCCTGGCGGCTTGCCTCGACCAGGCTCCCGGCCGGAACCCCGGGGAACCCACCGGGGTGACAACCTATGGGCGACAGATCCTGGCGAGGGAATTCGCCGACGCTGTCGCCGCCTGGATGGAAAGTGAGACACCTCCAGGACCACCGGCGAGGCCAGGACCCGAGCTCCCCAGCTGAACACAACGGCACCGGCAGGGGCTGGCCCGAGGCACCTGCACTCCCTCAGGCAGACCACAGCCAGTGTTCAGTGGCTGCACAGCCAACTCACCAGATGCCAACCGCACTCGTCCATAACATGACCAGATGGAGGGATGCAGGCTTGAAAACGGCATCACCGGACATGGCCGCGGAATGGTCTGGCAGATGGTCAGCCACGGGAAGATGGGCAGCCACGCTCACAGCACGCTGATGGGCAACAGGAGCCCTTCCATCTCGCGGCGGCCTGAAGACGGCGGTCGGAAAACGACCGGGAGCCGGCTTTCCGGAGCAGGCACCATCCCCGCAGATGCCACCAACCCGATGACCAGCCTGGAAGAGGTTGCTTGTCCTGTTCTGTTCTGAATTGGCAGAGATCCATGACGGCGACGATGGCACCCCACAGGCGTAGTCCCACCCTGCCTCCAGGCATGGCATCGGGGGGCCATCCTGCTGCGGCCAGCCACCCGCGCCCGTTCCGATGATGCGCAAAGTTCTCTACACGCAGTACTACCGCGCTAAAACGCCTGATCGCCAGGCCGAGCTCGATCATTGCCTGCGCAGCAATCTGCAGCATCCCCAACTGGACATGGTCGTGGTGTTGCATGAACCCGACGCACCGGATCTACCTGGCCCTGCGCGAATGCCGGTCCAGCTCCTGGAGGATGCCAACCGACTCACCTATGCGAGCTGGATGCGGATGCTGAAGGATCAACCCGATGCCATCGGCATTCTGATCAACTCGGACATCGCCCTTGGCCAGGGGTGGGACCATATCGAAACAGTCCTGGATACTCCGGAGAGTGTCGTCACGCTCAGCCGTTACAACCCTGACCCCTTGGGGAGACCCGCACGGCTGAATCGCTTCCCTCACTGGACACAGGACACCTGGGCTCTGCGCAGTGACGCGCCCATCCCCAACAGCCTGCTCTATGCCGCCGATTTCCCCATTGGATTTCCCGGTTGTGACAATCGAATCGCCTATGTGCTGTGGAGCTATGGCCTGACGGTCAAAAATCCATGCCATCACATCGAGACCTTACACCATCAAGCTGAAACAAGAAGGGATTACGACAAGAACTCCGATCGACTCTACGGGGGAACCAGTTATGTTCATCCTACTCTTTCTCTCCATGAGCCATCCGAACTGGAGCACACAATCTGGACACGGGCAAGCGACCCCTGCCCAGGCGTTCTGATCAATCAGCAGTCAGTTGATCGTGGCGTTCACCAACTCCTGGCCAAGGATGTTGGGCTGGCAGAGATCTTCAAAGAGCATCACAAGAGCACCGGCTTGGCATGGGCCAATCCGCCCTTGGGCTGTCACCGCAGCGACCATGCCTCGACGCGGCCCTTGCAGGAGCTGACAACGCCACCGGGGGCTGTTCTGGAGTTGGAAGGTGAACGGCGGGTCAACGGTCTGCAGCTCAGGTTGCCCCGCACCGTTCCCGGACCTTTCCGGCTGGAACTGGAAGGTCGGACGCATCGCGAGGGAGACTGGAAGCCACTAGCCGTCAAGCCGACCGCCGAAGTAAGGGGCGATGGACGAAGACTTTTCATCGATGACAGGGTGCTTCAGGAGGACTGGGTGCAGCTGAGGCTTCGCTTGACATCCACCGCTCAACCAGCCATCGACAGCCTCGATCACTCCCATGTTGTCGAACTCATCGTCTTTGCCGAGAAGTCACCAGAGCAGCCTGAGCAAGCGGCTCAGCCCATGACCATCATCAGCCAGGAGACGCTCCCCTTACGGCTTCAACTTCAAGACAGGAGACTGGAACTCGTCAAGACCATGGATGGCCTCCACTGGCCAGTGGTCCACCAATACAACAGTCGCTTTTCGCTGAGGGGTCGCGAGGGTCGAATTGCATTGATTGACCGCTTCTGGCCGTCAGCGCTCACGTTTTGTGAGCCCAAGGATTCTGAGTGGGACAGCGATTCCCTGAGCGAGGCCTTCTTGCATGGCTTCGCTTCACCGGTTCTGGAGTGGAAGCCCAACCAATACGCCTCGGAGAAGCTGTTTCCCTCACAGTTGAATTTCTGGCAGTACCCCTGCCGGACGGAGCAAGATGCTTTTGAACGTCATCAACGACTCCCTGCTCCCTACCGTGACCGAACTGGCGTCCACGTCTACCTAGGCATGCCCTGGGCCACCTGGATCGACAAGAAGACATTTCCCGAGCAACTGCTGGGTGCTGTTCACAGCCGCCTGGAGGCGGTGCGAGAGCTGCTCGGCCAGCCGCTGCAGGTGCACAGTGTCTGTCAGCACATTCGCTGGAAGGAGCATACGCATCGCTTTGAGCAGGCCGGGGTCAATCATTTATGGATTGCCCACAAAGAAAAGGGTTGGGACCAGGAGCTTGGCTTGAGCCTGCAGTCCTGGCCTCTCTACGCGGTCAATATTCTGGATCCCGAAAGACGCGACGGACTCGAGCTTCTTCCGGTTCAGGAGAAAACGATCTTTGCTTCTTTCAAGGGTGCCCACATGAAGCACTACCCAACGGATATCAGGAAACAACTAACCACCCTGGCCCCCTTGGAAGGGTACGAGGTGGAAGTGACGGACCTATGGCACTTCAACAAAGTTGTCTATAACTTTCAGATTGCCAACAAGCAGTCCGATAAAGATGCTGTGGAGAAAGAGTCCATCAAGAACTATAATCAGTTACTCTCACAGTCGCTTTTCTCCTTGTGCCCTGCCGGCTCCGGACCAAACACCCTCAGACTGTGGGAATCACTGGGCATTGGCTCAATTCCAGTGGTCTTGAGTGATCGCTATGAGTTCCCAAGCCTTGAGCGCATGGGTTTGCCCGGGATGGACTGGGGGCAAGCCGTGATGGAGCATGCTGAAGGAGCGCTTCCGCAACTTGATGCGCGCTTGCGCGCCACTTCCTCCGTTCAGCGGCAAGCCATGCAGGACCTGGGACAGCGATTCTTCAAGGCCAGCAGAACCCTCACCTGCTTCGGCTGAGGGCCCATGCATCACCAGGCAACCCGTATGTCATGAAATCAGTCCAACATGGACTGTCATTCCTGATACTGATGACCACTCATTGGAGCTTAAGCCTCCTCTAAATCTGCCTCGACTGTGATTGACACAAGAAAAAGCCGTGTTAAGTTATGATGGTTATTTAGTGTAAGTTTACACGTGAATGACCCCGTCATTGCACTCCCTCACTGGCTTGGCGCCAAAAAGACTCAGTGGGATGAGATTTATCTTCCACTTTCTATTTCAAGCCTCAAGAAAAGCCAGCCGGCCGACAGGGAGATTCTTTACATCGATGCCAACGATAATTTCGCCATCACTGCGGGCGGACGGTCCACATCAGTATCCACAAGCTTACTTAGCAGTGACGACATCTCGACGTTCGTGGACTCCTACGTCCATCTCTCAACCAACCACCATGAGTTTGAGTTGCGGAGTATCCTCCGCATGTTTTATCTACGGAACCTGTTTCGTCATCTGAACATCAAGTCCGCCTTTACGGTGGAATCTGATGTCCTTGTCCTTCAAGATCTTTCGATCATGCTGTCTGGCTTCGGGCTCGTCAGTCCTGACGCCGCATTGACGGGGCTCAAGTGCCCGGCAACGGCATGGTTCAAACAGGATTACCTGGAGTACTATTGCGACATGGTTCTGACAGTCTATACAGGTTCGGTGATTAAAGCATTAACCTCCTGGTATCCTAAGTACCTCGAAAGGGGTGGTCTGGGCGGAATTTGCGACATGACATTTCATTCCTATGCGATCAAGCAAGAGCATGGATTTTCCAACAGCTTCGTTCTGATTGACAGCTCAGATCCGATTCCGAACTTCATTCCTGGCCACAACGACTCTCTCTCCTTTGACAACATGCTGCGAACCCTGACACTGGGCTCCCACGGCATCCAGTCGGCAATTGAGCCTCGGTCAAAGATGCCGATCAAGTCCGTTCATTTTGATGGGGATCGGCGTGCATTTGTGTTCACCGAGGAAGGACAGCGCATCTGGATGGGCTCCCTCCACTTGCAAGGCTCCACCAAAAGCCTGATGGGAAGGTACTACACAGATCTCTTCTAGATCGTTGCGCGGCTGCGCCCCATGTGATCTGATGCCAATGAACGCTATCAATGGCCTTGCTTCCATGATGGAAAGCCATCGTGGCTTGGAGCTGCAATCATGGCTTCCCCGGGACGCAACAACCGAGCCGATCATCACTGCCCATAGGAACGTGGTGTATTACAGCGACACCTACGTGTATCAGGCAGACGGTTCGCTGGAATCCGCTCTGACGATGGACAAGCCGAGCGAAGCCTCTCTGCAACAATCGACCCAGAATATTGTGTCGAGCTTGAACCTTCATAGCGATCAGCATGTCTTTGCCATCGCTGTGAATCGCTGGGCCAACAACTACTACCACTGGGTTGCGCAAGGAATGGCATCCTGGGCACTTCTGCTCGACCATCAAAAGAAAAAGAAAGAAGAGCGTCGGCTCGTTTTACTGGCTCCCCACATCTTTAAATCCTTCCAGTTCCAGTGGCTGACTGTCCTCGGAGGGGACTACATCACCCTTCCAAGAAAGTATGCCATCGCCACAGGCACCTGTCTGGCCACCTCCAGTAGTCATTTGAATCCCTGTCGTTCATCCGTTCAGCGGCTCAGAGCGCTGGCCCTTTCCTCCTTGAAGGCATGGCTGCGAAACGCACCTGAGTCCGTTCTGTCTGGGCTGCCCGTCAAGATCGACAGGATTTTTCTTTCAAGGGGAGTGAAAGGAGCACGGGCGATCCACAATGAGTGGGAACTGGCAGAACAAATGGAATCGGCTGGATTCACAGTCATCGACGCTGAAAAGTACAGCGTGCTGCAACAGATTTATATCTTCAGCAGGGCGCGAACCATTGTTGGATTTCATGGTGCAGGGCTTACCAATCTGATCTTTGCCGATCCTTCCTGTGAGCTCATTGAGCTGGCCATCGTTGGAAAGCACAATGACTGCTTCAAGCGTCTAGCGGCACTTCTTCCGCTGAAAAGATATTCGAAGCTTCATGTTGAAGCGCAGCCACAGTCCTCTGATGCGGCGCCCACGCTGGAGATCAATGCCCAATCCATTGGGCTGGCCATTGAATCACTCCTGGAGGAGCATCCATCATCCACCTGATGGATCTCCAACGTTCCGGCGGGAGCCATGGTGGGAACGACACGCTCCTGTCGATGGGTCGGCGCGCCATGCCCTGAGCCTCACGGGTCCACCAGCCTCCAGAAGCCCCACCGGCCCCCGAAGCGGCCATGCAACCGTGTCACGAAGGCGGCATGGTCGGGGTGGCCCTGCCAGTCATCCAGGCGGTCGGCGAGGAGATCGCAGCTGCCCAGGTGCTCGGCGGCCTGGCGGTAGCGACTGGTGCGGCCCATCTCCAGCGCCCCACACACCATCGGCCGCAGCAGCAGCGTGGCCGCTAAGGGGTAGTCGGCGCTGAGCCGTTCAGCGGCGGCGCTGTGAAGGGCGACGGCCTCCCCGTCCCACGCCGTGGCCTGGGCCAGGGCCCCCCACGCCACAAGGAACTCCAGCCCCCGCTGGCGGTTCGGGTGCTGCTCGGCCACCCGCAGGGCGCGCTCCTCCGCCTCACCATCCTCGAAGGCGTCGAGGCGCCGCAGAACCTCGCGCAGATGGGGCACCGGGAGGGTGCTGCAAAACCACTGCCAGCGCATCTCCTGCGCTTCAGCGGGGCGATCCAGGGCCTCCAGAACGGCCATGCGGCCGTCCTGCCAGGCGCCATCCAGCGGACCGGCGGTCTCGGCTGTGGCGCCATCCAGGATCTCCAGGGCCTGCTCGGCCCGGCCATTGGCCAGCAGGACATGGGCGACGCCGGCGGCGATCGGGCGCCGGCGCAGGTCCGCGGCGCTGAACTGGCCCCGGTAGCCCTCGCCATCCCCCCGCGTCTCGGCGATCTGCAGCAGCAGCCGGCTGCCGTCGCGGGCGCCCTGTTCACGGCAGCAGCGCTCCAGCTGCTGCAGGCCGGCGTCGCCCAGGGCCTCCTTCAGGGCGGGCACAAGCCCATCGAACTGGCCATGGTCGTTCTCCAGCAGCAGCTCGGCGGTGTGCTCCGCCAGGGCCTCCGGCGCCAGCCGGGCTGCCAGCGCCAGCGGTCCCAGCTGCCCGGCGGCCCGCTCGAACACCCCGAGAACCGCGCCGGTGCCGTCGGAGCAACGCGCCAGCACCCCGCCGGAAATCTCCAGGAAGCGCAGCAGCAGCTCGCAGGCCCCCCGCGGATCGTCGGCCGCGATCGGCCCGGTGATCGCCCGCAGCTGGGCCTCCAGATCGCTCAGCAGCGCCGGGCGCCGGGCCGAGCCGACGAACGTCCGGGCCCGGTCGATCGCCGCCAGCCGCTTGCGCACCTCCTGGGCGGCCCCTGTGGCCCCCTCCGCCGCCGCCAGCGCCAGCCGCAGCCGCCGCTGAATCACCGCCTGGCCACTGGACACCTCCATCAGCAGCTCCGCCAGCGCCGCGGCGCCCAGGGCCTCCAGGTTGCGGGCGTTGAGGGTGCGTTTGCCGGCCACGGCGACCTTCAGAGGGTGTAGGGGACAACCACGTCGGCCAGCTCCTCCGGAAAATCCCGGGTGTTGCGCGTGGCCAGCCGCAACTGATGGCAACGGGCGGTGGCCAGGATGATGGCGTCCGGCACCTTCAACCCCAGGACGCGACGGCAGTCCACCGCCTCCCGGGCCACGGCACCATCGAGCGGCAGGAAGTGGAATCCCCGCAACCACACCTCCACCGCCTCGCCTTCGCCCGGTCCGCAACCCACCAGCACCTCGATCCAAGTGATCACGCTGATCGAACAGGGGGGCTGGGCCTGGATCCACCGCAAGGCAACCTCCCTGCCCAGCAACACATCGATCAGGATGTTGGAGTCGAGCAGCAGTCCCATCAGCGCTGGTCCCACTCCTGCCGGATCCGCCGCTGCAGAGCCACCCCGTCGAGGTCCCGATCGCTCCAGAGTCCGAACACGTCCGCGTGGCGTGGACGCTCCCGCTCCAGCCAGAGGATCAGGGCCTCCCGGAGCGCCTGAGCCCGGGAAATGCCCCTCTGGGAACAGAGGGCGTCCAGCTGATCACGCTCGCCCTCGGGCAGATCCACGATGGTGCGCATGGGATGACGTCATCAGATGACGTCATCGTAGGAGCATGGCCAATCGGCCCCGCGCCGCAGCGCCGCCGCCGCCGCACCGGCGCCCGCCACCTCCAGGGCCTCGGCCAGGCTCAGCAGCGTCGACTGCCGCTGGCTCTGGGCCACCGCCTCCTTCGAAGCCCCCAAGGCTTCGGCATGGGCAAAGGCCAGCCCCGCCTGCTGCTGCTGCTGCCTCTCTGCGCCGGAAGGTTCGATCAGCTGGCTCATCGCCACTCCATAGCGCAACCATTCCGCCGGATCGTGGCTCTCGAGCGGGTGTGTCTCCACCACCGCGTGCCATGGCTGCCGATCGGATGTCACTTCAGCAACCCTCGACGGCAGGGATTTGCAACCACCCTGCCAGCGGAGTCGCCCCAGCCACCGCCAGCACCCCGAAGCGGCTGTGGATCGCCTGGGCCAGAGGCAGCCGGTAGGCGCCGCCATCGGCCAGCAGCACCGTGAACGGCCGGTCCCGATACAGCTGCTCCACCGCCGCCACCAGGGCCTCCAGGCTGTGCTCGAAGCCCGCGGCGGGCCGGTGGGGGTGGCGGCTCCGGGGCGCTTCCAGGCAGCGCAGGCCGAATGCCCCGCCCTTGAACAGGCGGCCGCTCCGATGGGCGGCCTGCAGCACCTCGATCCCTTCGCCCACCGCCACCACCTCTTCACCGCCGAGAAAGGCCAGCAACCCGGCGGCGGTGGGGGGCTCCCGCAGCGGGCGCGCGCCCTCCAGCCCCCATGGCAGCCACAGAGCCTGTGTCGCCGCATCGGCACTCCACACCTGCGCCTGCAGCAGGGCCTGCAGGGCCGGCCGGGCCCACTGGCGCAGGCTCTCCAGCGGCGCATGGGTCGTCGTGTAGAAACCGGCCTCCAGCTGGAACCGTCGCAACGCCTCCAGGGGCTGGGGCAGGGCCGGGAACGGATCGGCTGGTGCGGCGTCCCAGAAGTTACCGTCGTGGTGACGACGGCGCAGCTCGGCCAGCGCCTCCTCCAGGGTCTCGGCGGGCGCTCCGGCGTGGCGCAGCACCATCAGCTCCAGCGGATCCAGCTCCACCACCAGGCCCCCGTCCCCCCAGGCCACCGCCGGCAGGGGTGCGATCTGGGCGCCCAGCCGCTCCTGCCAGAGCCGGGCCGCCCGGCGCAGCACCATCAGCGCCCCGTCGCCAAGCGGCACCCCCCGCGATTCCAGGCTGTCGAGCAAGGTCGCGATCGGTGGGCCGGCGGGCCTGTCGCCCCCCTCCCAGGGCTCCAGAAACCTCTCCAGGGCGGCCGCCGCCCCCTCCCCGTCGCCAGCGAGAAAGGGCTCCAGCGAAAACACCTCCGGGCCGTCCGCCTTATCTCCCCCCCAGGCCAGCAGCTGCAGCGGCGGCAGCGCCCCCCGCACCCCGGCGGCTTCCCCTTCATCCAGCCATTCCGCCTCCAGCACCTCCACCCCTTCCACCGCCGGCCGGCCACCCGTGCCTCGCCCTTGCCGCAGCAGTTCCAGGCTGAACCGGGCCCGCAGCAGGGCCGCAGCGAAGGCCGGTCGCCGTTCCGCCGCCACCGGCAGGCGGCCCACCCGCTCGATCAGCAGGCCCAGGTCCGCCTCCGTCAGGGCCCCCGGAGCCGGCAGCTGCTCGGTCACCGCCGTCATGGCGCTGCGGCATGCCCGCTCCACCCACTCCGGCAGGGGATCCAGCAGCTGGGCCAGCCGCAGGAACAGATCAAGACAGGGCTCGGCGGCCGCCGGATCTGCCCCGATCCGGTGCTGCCAGGCCAGGGCTCCGTACTGCACCAGCTGCTGCTCCAGCACGGGCAGCCAGTCGGGCACGGGCCAGGGGTGGGGCGCCGCCCGCTCCAGAACCTCCGCTATCCGCAGGCAGAGCGCCCCGTCGCCGGCCCGGTCGGCGGCCCCGAAGTCCGGCGTCTGCCCGTCACGGGGGATCACCTGCCCATGCACCTGCACGGTCAGCTGCCCCAGCAGATCGCCGTAGCGCTGCCACAGCACACCCGCCACCTCCGGCCGCGCCGCCGCCAGTTCGATCACCTGGGCCAGCAGCTGATCGTGCGCCACCAGGGCCTCGTCCAGGGCCCGCCCCTCGAGCGCCTCCCGCAGAGCCGCGGCACTCGATTCGGCCAGTTCCGCCAGCAGGGGATCGTCGCCGGGGGCCGCCCCCGCTGGCCCCCTGAGCGAACGGATCAGCCCTTGATAGGCCGGGTAGGGAAGTTCCAGCTGCCGCAGGATCCGCAGCGGCACCCAGACGCCTGGCTCGCCACCGGCCGTGTCCAAGCCTGAACGAGACAAAGCGGGACAGGGGCAATAAGGTTCCGCCAACGATTCCAGCATGGCTGCGATGCTCGCCGAGCCGCCCGGCACCCTGGACGAAGCCATCCCCTCCCTGGCCCCGCTGCGACGCCCCGGCCTGGTGGGCCGGCTGGAGGGCTGGAGCCCGGCCGGCGGCGTCAGCGGCTGGGCCTGCCCCTGGCCCCTGCAACCCCAGGCCCCTCCCCTGCGCCTCCATGTGGTGCTCGAGGATCTGCTCGATCCCAGCGGGCGGCTGGCCATCGTCGAGCTCATGGCCGCCCAGCCCCGGCCCGATCTGCTCCCCCTGGGCATCGAGCAGGCCTGCGGCTTCCGCTTCTGGTGGTCCCCCACCCACCCCCTGCCGCCCTTCTCCCAGGGCCTGGTGCTGCGTGTGTTTGCCGCCGGCGAGGGCGGCCCCGAGCTGGCGGGCAGTCCCCTGCGGCTCGATGCCGATTCCTACGCCCAGATTGCCCACCAGCGCCAGCACGGCCCCGCCCGCGAGGGCGCCCTCACCACGCTCCAGGCCCCCCAGCTCCAGGGCTGGGGCCGTGGTCCCGAGCCCCTGGTGGTGCGCCTCGATGGCACCACCACCCAGCCGATCGCGCCCCCCGTGGCCCTGCCCGAGGGGCCCTGGCCCTTCCAGCTGATCCTCCCGGCCACCCTCGCGGACGGCCGCGTGCACCACCTGCAGCTGGAGACCACAGGCGGCCAGGTGCTGGATCAGCGCTTCGACCTGCTCCCCTTCCACCTCACCCCCTGGGCGGCCCTGCAGCAGCACGCCCGCCCCCCCTTCCCCGACGAGCTCTCCCCCCTCGCCCGCGAGCGCTACCGCAGTCTGCGCACCTGGCTGGCCTGGGCCGACGCCGATGGCACGCCCCTGCCCCCCGACCTGCCCCTGCTCCAGCGGCTGCTCGAACACCCCCTGGCACGCTCCGGGGAGACGCCCCCAGCCAGTGGCGGCACCGAACCGGGACCGGACGGCAGCGCCACGGCGCGCCAGCCTCTGCGGCTGCCGATTGCGGCCGATCCGCTCGTCTCGATCCTGATCCCGGTCCACAACCAGTACGGCGTCACCCGCCGCTGTCTGGCAGCGATCGCTTACGCCCCCACCCGCATCCCCTTCGAGGTGCTCGTGGTCGACGACGGCTCGGTGGACGGCACGGCCGAGGCCCTCGCCGCCGAGGCCCCCGGGGTGCGCCTGATCCGCCACGACTTCGCCCGCGGCTTCAACCAGGCCTGCTGCAGCGGCGCCGCCGCCGCCCGCGCCCCCGTCCTGGTGCTGCTCAACAACGACACCGAACCCTGCGCCGCCTGGCTGGAGGAGCTGCTCGATCCCTTCGAGCGCTGGACCGACACCGGGATGGTGGGGGCCCAGCTGATCTACCCCGACGGCCGCCTGCAGGAGGCCGGCGGCATCGTCTGGGGCAACGGCGAACCCTGGAATTACGGCCGTGGCGGCAACCCCCACGATCCCCGCGTCGCCTACGCCCGCCAGGTGGACTACGCCAGCGCCGCCGCCGTCGCCATCCGCCGCGACCTCTGGAACCGGCTCGGCGGTTTCAGCCCCGAGTTCTCTCCCGCCTACTACGAGGACACCGACCTGGCCTTCAAGGTGCGCCAGGCCGGCCACACCGTGCGCTACACCCCTCTGGCCCGGGTGATCCATCACGAAGGCATGAGCTGCGGCACCGACACGACGGCCAGCTCAGGCCTGAAGCGGTTTCAGGAGACCCACAGGCCCCTCTTTCAGCAGAAATGGGCCGCCGCCTTCCAGGGCCCCACCGAACCGAACCCGGCGGCGGCGGAGCTGATCAAGGACCGCGGCATCCTCGGCCGCGCCCTCTGTCTCGACCAGGAAACGCCCCGGCCCGACCGCGATGCCGGCAGCCATGCCGCCCTGGTCGAGATGGGCCTGCTCCAGGACCTGGGCTGGAAGGTCACCCTCCTGCCCCTCAACCTGGCCTGGCTGGCCAGCTACAGCGAGGAGCTCCAGCGCCGCGGCATCGAGCTGATCCATGCCCCGTTCGTGCTCTCCCTGGAGGCATTCCTGCGCGAGCGGGGCCGGGAGTTCGAGCTCATCTATCTCACCCGCTACACCGTGGCGGCCCAGGCCCTGCCGCTGATCCAGCGCTTCGCCCCCCAGGCCCGGCTGATCTTCTGCAACGCCGACCTGCACCACCTGCGCCAGCTGCGGGCCGCCCGGGCCGAGAGCCTGGGCGGCGACGCCGCCCGCCGCGCCCTCGAAGCGGTGGAGGAGGTCAAGCGGCAGGAGCTGGCGGTGATGCGCGAGGTCCATCTCACCTTCAGCTATTCGGAGGTCGAGCGGGCGGTGATCGAGGCCGAAACCCTCGGCGAGGCCGCCACCGCCCCCTGCCCCTGGGTGGTGCAGGGCCCGGAGGCTCCCGCCCCCCTCGAGGGCCGCAGCGGCCTCGCCTTCCTCGGCAGCTATGGCCACCCCCCCAACCGGGACGCCGTCGAGGCCTTCCTGGTGCAGGTGTGGCCCCTGCTGCTCCAGCAGCGGCCCGAGCTGCGCCTGCATCTCTACGGCAGCGGCCTGGACGCCACCACCGCCGCCCGCTGGGGCGCCGAACCCGGGGTGATCGTCGAGGGCTGGATCGCCGATCCCGCCACCGTGTACGCCCGCCATCGCCTGTTCGTGGCCCCGCTGCGCTCCGGCGCCGGCCTCAAGGGCAAGGTGGTGGCCGCCGCCGCGCACGGCATCCCCCAAGTGCTCAGCCCCCTGGCCGCGGAAGCCACCGGCCTGCGCCACGGCCAGGAGGTGCTGATCGCCCGGACCCCCGACGACT
Organism: Cyanobium gracile PCC 6307; assembly: GCF_000316515.1. NCBI lineage: Bacteria > Bacillati > Cyanobacteriota > Cyanophyceae > Synechococcales > Prochlorococcaceae > Cyanobium > Cyanobium gracile. The sequence continues at coordinate 1,136,512 of NC_019675.1, forward strand.
GGTGCCAGGCCGTGCTCCGGCTCGACGGGGACGACGACGCCTGGCGCGCCATGGGCGCCGCCGCCTTCGCCTATGCCCGGGACACCTGGAGCCGGGAGCGCGGCCTGGCCCTGATGGCCGATGCCCTGGCCCGCCTCGATCTGCCCCACCGGAGCCCCGCGTGATGAGCACCGCCCGCGACACCCTGCCCGAACCCCTCTCCGGCCTGCGGGAGCCGGCCGTGGTGGAGCTGCCACCCGGCCGCCCCTGGCTGGCCCTCTCCGAACTCAACCGCCTGATCCGCCAGCAGGGCCAGGCCCGGCCCCTGGCCCGCGCCTGGCTGCTCGACCAGCTCGTGCATGCCATCCCCCTGCCCATCGAGGAGGAGAAGGCCCTGATGGCGGCCTTCCTGGAGCGCCGTGGCATCACCGACGACGACCAGGTGCCCGGCTGGCTCCAGGAGCGCGGCCTGGTCTTCGATGACCTGCGCATGCTCGCCACCCAGAAGCAGCGCCTGCAGCGCCTGGTGCGCAGCCGATGGAGCGGTGAGGTGGAGGTGCGCTTCCTGCAGCGCAAGCCCGAGCTCGACCAGGTGGTCTATTCGCTGCTGCGGGTCGAGAGCGAGGACCTCGCCGCCGAGCTCCATCACCAGATCGCCGAAGGGGAAGCCGACTTCGCCGATCTCGCCCCGCTCCACTCCAGCGGCCCCGAGCGCCACTGCCGCGGCCAGATCGGCCCCCTGCCCCTGGCCACCGGCCACCCGAGCCTGGTGAGCCGGCTGCGCCGCGGCCGCCCCGGCCAGCTGTTCGACCCCTTCGAGGCCGGCGACAGCTGGGTGGTGCTGAGGCTGGAACAGTTCCTGCCGGCGGAGTTGAACGCCCCCACCAGGGAGCGCATGATGAGCGAACTCTTCGAAGAATGGCTCGAGCAGCGGGTGCGGCTCCTCCTCGAAGGCCAGCCGCTGCCGCCCCTCGACGCGATGCTCGCCCTGCTGCAGGAGGACGCCACCCCATGACCTCCTCTCCCGGGGCCATCAGCGGGCTGCTGAACGACTTCACCCCCTTCGACCGCCTGCCGCCCGCCCGCCGCGATGCGATCGACCCGCTGCTGGAACCCCTGCGTTTCCGCATCGGCCAGACCGTCCTGCGCCCAGACGTGCTGCCCGAGGGCGTGCTGCTGCTCTGCAGCGGCCAGCTGCGCAGCCTCGGCCCCGGCCCCAACGGCCGGGGGCTGCGCACGATCGAACGCCTCGGCCCCGGCTCCCTGGTGGGCTGGGCCGGCCTGCTGCGCCGCGATCCCTGCGAACACCTGCGCGCCACCACCGACGTGGAGGCCCTGCTGCTTCCCACCGCCGCCTTCCGCGACCTCCTGGCGGGCCATCCCGACTTCGCGGACTGGTTCGCCAACCAGCCCAGCGCCGCCGAGCTCCACACCCTGCTGCTGGCCCTGGCGAAACGGGAACCCCTCGGCGAAGCCCTCCTCGACGACTGGCCCCTCCCCGCCGACCAGGTGCGCCTGCGCAGCCTGCGGCCCGGCGCCCCCACCGAGCTGGGCCTGCCCCCCGGCTTCCGCTGGTACGCCAGCAGCGGCCTGCCCCTGGCCGAGCCCTGGTCGGACCGTCCCCTGGCGGCCCCCGGCCCCGAGGCCCCCTGGCTGCGGCTGGTGGGCCTGGCGATCCCCCGGGAGGCGCAAGCCCCGATCACCCTCGGCGCCGACCCCCTCGCCCCCACCGTGCTGGCCGATGAGGCCGGCGGCACCTACGCCCCCGCCCTCGAGCCCCCACCGCGCCGCGCCGGCGACCGCAGCGGCCAGTTGGCCCTGGCCCGCGCCAGCGGCCCCCGGGCCGTGCCCATCGCGCTCTGCCAGGCTCTGGCTGATTACTTCGGCCTGCCGCTGAACCGGGATGCCCTGGCCGATCAGGTGGACGCCATCCTGCAGCGCCAGGACCAGCTCAACCTGGTCAACATCGGCCAGATCATGGACACCCTCGGCCTGCGGGTGGTGCTCTCCCGCGTGCCCGCCAGCCGCCTGGGGCGGGTGCCCGCCCCGGCCCTGCTGTTCCAGAACGGCCATTTCGGCCTGCTCGACGGCGTCGAACCCGATGGCCGCGCCCGCCTGCTCGAGGCCGAACTCGGCGCCCTGCTGGTACCGGCCGAGGAGCTGGTCACCCACGACGGGGGCCTGGTGGAGCTGCTGCTGTTCGACCGCAAGCCCGATGCCAAGCAGGCGCGGTTCGACTGGAGCTGGTACTTCCCCTTCCTGCGCCAGCACCGCCGCGAGCTGATCGAGGTGTTGGTGGCCTCGGTGGTGATCAACGCCCTGCGTGTCGTCTTCCCGCTCGGCCTGATGGTGCTGATCCAGAGCGTGGTGGCCAGCCGCAACATCGGCGCCCTGGTGAGCATCGCCAGCGTGATGCTGCTCGCCGCCCTGGTGGAGAGCATCTTCAAGACGCTGCGCAGCTTCCTGTTCACCGACCTGGCCAACCGGATCGACCTGGACGCCAAGGCAACGATCCTCGACCACCTGGTGCGCCTGCCCCAGGGCTTCTTCGATGCCCGCCCCGTGGGCCGGATCACCTTCTACTTCTCCCAGCTCGACCGCCTGCGCGATTTCCTGCTCGGCCAGACCCTGCCCACCCTCGTCGACTTCGCCTTCAGCCTCATCTACATCGCGATCCTGTTCGCCATCAGCCCCCTGCTCACCCTGGTGACCCTGGCCACCCTGCCCCTGATCGCCGCCGTGGGCCTGGTCAGCAATCCCCTGGTGCGCAGCCAGATCAACCGCACCATGGCCCAGGCCGTGCGCGCCTCCAGCTTCCTCACCGAAGCGATCACCGGCATCCAGACGATCAAATCCCAGAACGCCGAACTCAAGACACGCTGGGAATTCCAGAACCGCTACGCCGCCTACATCGGTGAGGATTTCAAGCTCAAGGTCACCCGCGAATCGATCGCCAACCTCTCCAACTTCCTCAGCAACATGGGGCAGCTGGTGGTGATCACCGTGGCGATCTGGCTGATCATCAAGGGAGAACTCAACCTCGCCGCCCTGTTCGGCTTCAACATCCTCTCCGGCTACATCCGCCAGCCCCTGGTGCAGCTGGTGGGCACCTGGCAGGACTTCCAGTTCAACACCCAGGCCCTGCGGATGGTGGCCGACGTGGTCGACCGCGACACCGAGCAGACCCGCGAGCAGGCCAGCAACATCCCCCTGCCCCCCCTGCAGGGCCGGGTGCAGTTCGTGGATGTGGGCTTCCGCTTCAGCGACCAGGGCCCCATGGTGCTCGACGGGGTTGATCTGGAGATCCCCTCCGGCTCGTTCGTGGGGCTGGTGGGCATCTCCGGCAGCGGCAAGTCCACCCTGCTGAAGCTGCTCTCCCGCTTCTACCCGCCGGAGCGGGGCAGTGTCCTGATCGATGGTCTCGACATCGGCAAGGTGGAGCTCTATTCCCTGCGCCGGCAGATCGGCGTGGTGCCCCAGGATTCGCTCCTCTTCGACGGCACCATCCGCGAGAACCTGCTGATGGTGAAGCCCGATGCCACCGCCGCCGAAATGATCCGCGCCGCCCGCATCGCCTGCGCCCACGACTTCATCATGCAGATGCCCCAGGGCTACAACTCCAGCGTCGGCGAGCGGGGCGCCGGCCTCTCCGGCGGCCAGCGCCAGCGCCTCGCCCTGGCCCGGGCCGTGCTCCAGAACCCCCGGATGCTGATCCTCGACGAGGCCACCAGCGCCCTCGATGCCACCACCGAGCGCCAGGTGTGCATCAACCTGTTTGAGGCCTTCCGGGGCCGCACCGTCTTCTTCATCACCCATCGCCTCTCCACCGTCCAGCCCGCCGACCTGATCGTGCTGATGGACCGGGGCGCCGTGATGGAGAAGGGCAGCCACCGCCAGCTGATGCAGCTGCGCGGCTGGTACTACGCCCTCTACCGCAGCCAGAACCAGGAGGGACTCAGCTGATGGCCACCCCACCCCGCTCCGCCGATCCCGCCTCCCGGCTCGTGGCCCTGATGGAGGACTGCGTCGGTTGGCTGCGCTCCCCCCGGGCCAGCCGCCGCCCGGTCATGCCGGTGCGGGTCGATCTGGTGGGCCGGAATGCCCCGTCCGCCACGGCCCCACCAGCGGCCGCCACCCCGCCCTCCGCGGCCGAGGCGGTCCCCGTTGCCGCCCCGGAGGCCGGTCACCCCTTCGGCGCCGGCCTCGCCACCCCCGACAGCGACGCACCGCGTGAATGGTCGTTTCGCGAGACGGTGGTGCTGCGCAAGAGCCGCCGCAGCTCCAGCCTGCTGGTCTGGGCGGGGGTGGGGGGTGTGGTGGCCCTGGGCCTGTGGAGCGTCACCGCCCCGATCGCCGAAACCGTCGCGGTTCCGGGCAAGCTCGAGCCCTCCACCACCGTCAAGGACGTGGATTCGCCCGTCCCCGGCGTGGTGGAGGAGGTGCTGGTGAAGGAGGGCCAGTCGGTGACGAAGGGCCAGCCCCTGATCCGCTTCGACCTGCGCGAGCCCCGCAGCAAGCTGGCGGCGGCCGAGAGCATTCGCGAGCGGCTGCTCAACGAGAACCTCGTCGCCCGCGCCACCCTCGGCGAGGACGCCGCCACCGCCGGTCTCACCGCCAACCAGCGCAGCCAGCTGAAGGATCGCGCCCGCGAACTCAACAGCCGCCTGGAGGCCGCCCGCGAAGAGCTGGCCAAGAGCAGCACCCGCCTGGCGGGCTACCGCGATTCCCTGCGCATCTACAGCGACATCGAGCGCCGCTACCAGTCCCTGGTCCGTGACGGCGCCGTCAGCGAGGTGCAGCTGCTCGAGGCCCGCAACCGGATGCAGGACCTCCAGACCAGCGTGGCCGAGGAGGAGCGCGAGATCGCCCGGCTGCGCTCCCAGCTGGTCAACACCGGCTCCGGCACCGACGTGGAACTGCGCACGACGATCGAGACCAACCTGCGCCAGATCAGCGATCTCGACGCCCAGATCCGCCAGGCCCGCCTGCAGATCCAGTACGGCGTGCTCACGGCTCCGACCGATGGCCTGGTGTTCGACGTCGAGGCCAGTGCCGGCAGCGTGGTCGGCGCCACCGAGACCATCCCGCTGCTCAAGGTGGTGCCCCAGGACTCGCTGCGGGCCAGGGTCTACCTGCCCAACAAGGCCATCGGCTTCGTGCAGGTGGGCCAGAGCGCCGACCTCTCGATCGAGACCTTCCCGGCCAACAGCTTCGGCTACGTGCCGGCGACGGTGGAACGCATCGGCTCCGATGCCCTCACCCCCGAGGAGCAGACCCGGGTGCTCGGCACCCAGGTGGAGGGCCTCCACTTCCCGGTCATCCTCCAGCTCCGCCGCCAGACCATCCCCCTGCCCGACAAGGGCAGCGTGCCGCTGCAGGCCGGCATGGCCCTCACCGCCGACATCAAGCTGCGGGAACGGCGCGTGATCAGCCTGCTCACCGGCCTGTTCGAGGATCAGCGCCGCAACCTGCAGCGCCTGCGATCCAATTGAGCACCAGGCCCCAGGGCGACTGGTGGCGCTTCGTGCCACCCGAGCAGCGCCGGCGCCGGCGCTTCAAGGCCTGGCGGCTGCGCTGGAAGGAACGGCTGCGTCAGCGCTGGCTGGCCATCACCATCGCCTTCCTCGCCTACGGGCTCGTGCTGCTCTGGCTGCTGTTGCACCTGCCACCCGTGGTGACCCTGCTCGCCCTGGCCCCGATGCTGCTGCTGCCGCTGCTCGGCTACCTCACCTACTGGCTGCTGTGGAAGGAGTTCCATGAGTGAAGCCCCCACCACGGGGGGCCGCCGCCCTCAGTTCTTCACGTAGAGGCTGGGCAGGGCCCCCAGCAGCCACTGGGGCATGAACTGCTCGCCGCCCGCGAAGCCGATCTTGCCGGGGGGGTAGAAGGGGAGCACCGCCAGCACCACCTGGGTGGCCTTGGGGCGGGTCATGTTGCGCACGTACTGGGCCAGCTGGGAGCGCAGCTGCCGATCCTCCTCCGCCAGGGGTGTGGCGGCGTAGCCGCTGCGCAGGAACTTGCGGTAGAGGTCGCCGAAGGGGCTCTCGAACAGGGGCTGGAGACGATCCTCAGGCGTGTCCAGCCAGATCTGGCCCAGCTGACGCCGGAAACTGCCCAGTTCCTGGCGGATGGCGCCATCGTCGGGGTCGATCTCGAACAGGTTCACCAGCCCGTTGAGGCGGGTGAGGAACTCCTCGCTGCCGGTGAGCTGGAGGGCCTGGGCGCCAGTGAACGACGACAGCTGGGGCAGGGGCGGTGCGTCCGGCTCCGCACCGGCCGCACTGACCCTGGCACCGGCACCGGCAGCTGCCGGCACCGCCCGCGTCGCCCCCGCCGGTGCCAGGGCCCTGCGCTCCAGGGGGCTGGGCTGGCGCAACCGGGGCAGGAGCTCCGGCTCGAACAGGCTGGCGTAATCCTCCAGCAGCCAGGCGGGCAGATTCTGTTCGCAGTTGCGTACTTTCATCTTGCCGCGACGGAAGTAGGGCATCACCGCCAGCAGGATGTTGGCCATTTCCGGACGATCGAAGCCGCTGAACAGCCGCTCGGAGAGATGGTCCCTCCAGGCCTCCTCATCGCGCAGCAGCGGCTGGCTGGCCAGCTCACCACCGATCATCTGGCGGTAGCTGTCCCCGACCGCGGAGCCATAGAGAAGCTCCAGGGCATCGATCGGGGCACTCAGCCAGAACTTCGACAGGCATTGGCGTGCCAGCCGGGCCTCCGCCAGCCGGCTCGGGGTCGGTTCGTGGGCGAAATCCATGAAGATCGTGCCCAGCCGCGCCGCCGACCATGGCGTGATCTGGGGTCGCCGATCCATCTCCATCGGGACGGTACCAGGATCACTCACCAGAGTATCCAGAAGTCCACCATTTTTTTCGGGTTTTCTCTCACCCCAGCTCACCGTATCCCGGCGTCCGAACAGACGGCTCCAGAGCGACATGACGCAGGTCAGGTACAGGCAGCGGGATTGTAATAGCGTTGTCAGATGGAACTGTTGCTGATCCATCAGAACCATCCCGGTCAGTTTCGTGATCTGACACCCGCCCTCGAGCGCCGCGGCCATCGTGTGCTCGGCCTGGGCGCCACACCCCGGAGCCTCACACCAGGAGCACCAGGCCCGTCGGACGCCCCACCCGCCAGCGGCGGCCCCCGTCTCCACTACGGCTGGCAGCCGCCGGTCCTCCCCGCCGGGCTGGCCGACCCGCTGCTGGAGGCCAGCCTGCGCCGGGCCGGCCGGGTCCAGGAGCGCTGCCTGCAGCTGCGGGAGCAGGGGTTCCGCCCCGATGCCGTGATCGGCCACAGCGGCTGGGGGGAGCTGCTCTACCTGCGCGACATCTGGCCCGAGGCAGTGCTGATCGCCTACCCCGAGCTCTATGCCACCCCGCTTCTGCTCGGCTACGGCTTCGATGCCGATCTGGGCGAACCCTCCCCCGCCCTGCGGGCCCAGTGGCGCCGGGGCAACCTGATGGGCCTGGCGGCGGTGGCCGATGCCGACGCCTGCGTCGTGCCCACCCGCTTCGCCCGGGACACCTTCCCTCCGCACCTGCGCGGCCGCTTCCAGGTGCTGCACGAAGGCATCACCCTGCCGGCCCCCAGCACCGGGGCCGTCCGCCTGCAGCTGGAGGGCGGCCCGACCCTGACCAAGGGGGATCCGGTGATCACTTTCGCCAGCCGCAACCTCGAACCCCTGCGCGGCTTCCGCACCTTCCTGCGGGCCCTGCCGGCCGTGCTGGCCGCCCGGCCGGACGCCCGGGCCGTGATCGTGGGGGGCACCGACAGCGGCTATGGGGCCCCCTCGTCCCATCCCGATGGCCACAAGGGTGAACTGCTGGCCCTGCTCGGCCACCGGCTTCCCGTGGAGCGGATCCATTTCCTGCCGCCCCTGCCGCACCGCGAGCTGCTGGCCCTGTTCCGCATCAGCGCCGCCCACGTCCACCTCACCTACCCCTACGCCCTCTCCTGGAGTGTGCTGGAGGCGATGGCCTGCGGCGCCCTCGTGGTGGGCTCCGACAATCCGCCGCTGAATGAGGTGATCCAGCACGGCCAGAACGGGCTGCTGGTGCCCTTCAACGAACCCGACCGCCTGGCCGAGGCGTTGCTGGCCGTGCTCGCCGATCCGCCCGCCTTCGCGGCCATGGCCGAAGCGGGCCGCGCCACGGTCGCCGCCCGCTACGAGGTGAACCGGGCCGCCGAGGCCTTCGAGGCCCTGATCCTCAGCCTGCGCCTGCTGCCCTGAACGCCGGCGCTGCCGCCACCGCCTGCAGCACCGCCGCCACCACCGCGAGCCAGTCCCGGTCCGCGCCCTGGCGAAACAGGCGCAGGCTCGGGTACCAGGGGCTGTCGTCCCGGTGCCGCAGCCAGCGGGGATCGGCGCTGAAGGGGAGCAGCACCCAGGCCGGGTGGCCCATGGCGCCGGCCAGGTGGGCCATGGCCGTGTCCACCGTGATCAGCAGATCGGTGCTGGCCAGCACCCGGGCCGTGGCCAGAAAGTCGCCGTCAGGGGCGATGGCGTCGCCGAACCGATGGGCCACGGGCTCCGCCATGGAGCGGTCCTCCCCCTGCTGCAGCAGCACCGGCTCCCACCCCTGCGCCACCAGGCCCTCCACCAGCCGCACCAGGGCGGCCGCCGGCAGGGTGCGCTTGCGGTATTCCCGACGGGTGAACCCATCGGCGAGCTTGCGGCCACTGGCCCAGGTGAGCCCCACCCGCGGCCGCAGGCCCGAGCCGTCGGCGGGCGCGGCCGGGGCCAGCCCCCGCAGGTAGGTGCCCCGCCCATCGGACCCCGGAGGCTGGGGACAGGGGGCCCCGCCGAGGGCCGCCGGCAGTGACAGCAGACTCACCACGTCGCCGGATCGGGCAGCACCCTGCCCGTGCTCGCCCGGACCGTCGCCGCCCGGAGCTGGCCTGGTGCGCACCTCCGGCGGCTGGGGCAGCCAGTCCAGGCCCCGCCGCAGCAGTGCCACCAGGGACGGTTCCACCTCCAGCACCACCGACTGACCCCGGGCCGCGGCCTGCTCGAGCAGCGGGGGGATCCAGCGCAGGTACTGCAGGCCATCGCCCAGTCCCTGCTCGGTGCGCACGTGCAGCACCGGGGCGCTGGCCACCACCGCCGCCACGCCACCCTCCGGTCCGGGGCCCATCCCGGGCAGCTCGAAGCGGCGTTCGGCCAGGGCATAGGCCTCCCCGTAGGACTCCAGCCCGATCAGCAGGGCGGCATGGTTGCAGGCCAGGGCCGGGCCGTCCCCCCGCTGGCGGCTGGCCCGGAAGGCCCGATCGGCCGCCTCGAAGCGGTTCAGATCCCGCAGGCTGTTGCCCAGGCCCATGAAGGGGGCGGGGCTGTCCGGCTGCAGCAGGGACGCGCGCCGGTAGAGCACCAGGGCCTCCTCCGGCTGATCCGAGAGCCAGAGGGCATTGGCCGCCCGCAACAGCAGCGGGGCCGGCGCGGCCGCGGCGGTGATCAGCTCCTGATAGATGCAGGCGGCTTCGCACCATTCCTGCCGAAGCTCCGCCGCCTCCGCCTCCTTAAGGACCTGCCCGAGGTTGGCATCGCCGGAAAGGACTGACATGACAGGAATCCTGAACCGTCGAGCAGGCTGCGGCAACAACCTATCTCCTGAAGGCCTTGGTGCAGACAGCATCGATACAACAAAGGCAGAACAAAGTCAGCGTTAAGCTTTCAACCTTTCGTGGTGAATTGTTGAAGGAATATGACGGAAAACGAATCCTGGGATACACATAGCCCCCAAGACACCCCCCTATGGTCTCGATCAAATAAACGACATTTCTTGTCGAATGGCTTCCTCCGATACCCTTTCAATTTTCGTGCCGGATCCCGGCACCACGGTCACCCAGACCACCAGCAGCGGCGCCAAGGTCTTCACCAGTCAGACGGGCGACGTCACCAATTCGCGGGTCTTTCCGAACAAGGGCCGCACGATCGATGACGTCGGCATCCGGGAACCCGCTTCCGGTGACACCCGCACCACGTTTTCGGGTGCTTCCAAGGACACGTCCTACCTTGGAAACGCTGATGACAACACCGTTGTCTTCACTGGCAACGCCCGCAACACCACCATCAGCACCGGGGCGGGTGACGACACCCTGATCGCCTCCGACATCAACAGAGGCACCGTCTCCCTGGGCAGTGGTGACAACACCGCCATCACCGGAGCGCTGAAGAACACCACCTTCACCGCCGGCAGCGGCGCCGACAGTTTCACCATCACCGACAAGGCCGATTCGGTCCGAATCAGTGCCGGTGCCGGCGACGACACCCTGATCTTCGGGGGCAAGGTCACCGATTCCACAGTCCTGCTCGGCCAGGGCGCCGATGTGCTCGACTTCTCCGCCAGGGTGCAGAACACCTGGATCGATCTCGGCAACGATGCCGACGTCGATCAGGTCTCCTTCTTCAGCAAGGGGGACATCGGCAGCGGCACCCAGATCTTCGGGGCCGGCGATGGCGATCTGCTCATCATCGGCGGCGAGGAATACATCTTCGACACCAGCCAGACGGCCTTCATCTCCACCCAGGGCGACTCCATCACCTTCGGCTGATGACCCCAGCCACCCGTGGTCACCTTGGAACAGGCCCGCTTCGCCCGTAACTACCTCACCTGCCTGCAGAAGGGGGATCTGGCCGCCGCCAGGTCCCTCCTGCTTCTCTGGAGCAAGACCTACTTCACCGACCTGCCGGCCTCCCCCAGCCGCCGCGATCTCACCAATCCCGACCTCTGGGGCTGCCTGGCCCAGTACGCCTCCCTCAGTGGCGACCGATCCCCCGTCGATGACTTCTGGCGACGGCTGGATGGCGTCAGTCCCCCCGCCACCACAACCGGCGCCATCCCCCTGCTGGGGATCCCGATCCTCAACCGCCCCGACCTGCTGCAGCGCCTGCTCGACAGCCTCGATCACCCCATCGAGACCCTCGCCATCGTCGACAACAGCATCGGCTCCGGGCTGGCGGACAGCGAAGCGCTCCAGGTGCTGCTGGCCCGGCTGGAGCGCCAGCCCCCCGCCGGCGTCACCCGGGTGCGGGTGGCGCGGCCTTTCGGCAACCAGGGCGTCGCCTCCAGCTGGAACGCCATCCTCACGTCCTTTCCGGAGGCGGCCTTTGCCCTGCTGGTCAACAACGACGTGGTGTTCGCCCCAGGGGTGCTGGCCGGGGTGATGGAGCGGGTCGATCCAAGCCGTCCCCAGTTCCTGCCGCTGCTGCCGGCCCCCCAGGAGTTCTCCGCCTTCGCCATCACCCCTGCCGCCTGGAACCGGGTGGGCCTGTTCGATGCCAACTTCCACCCGGCCTACTGCGAAGACCTCGACTACGCCGAACGCCTGCGCGCCTGCGACGCTATCGAGTGGATCGCCCCCCAGACCCTGCAGCGGCTGCAGCACGAGGCCAATCCGGTCGCCAGCGCCACCATCGCCAGCGACGTCCGGCTGCAGGCCTGCAATCGCACCACCTTCCTGCTCAACAGCCTGTGGCTCCACAGCCGGCGACGGCTCGAGCAGCCCCACCGGGGCACCTGGATGCGGCGCTGGCTGAGCCAGTGGGACCTGGAGGCGGCCCCAGCGTCCACACCCCAGCCCGTCGGCTCCGTCAGCGCGGGGCGGCCATGAACACCCTGCCCCGCCTGATGCACCGCTTCCGGGACGAGGACCTCGGCCCCCGGCCCCGGATCGTGGTGCTCGGCGCCGCCAAGCTGGGCAACTATGTGGTGCTCCAGCCGCTGCTGCGGGGCCTGCGCCGCAAGTATCCCGATGCCCTGATCATCTACGTGGGCAGCCAGCGCACCCGGGAGCTGGAGCGGCTCAATCCCTGGATCGACGCCAGCCTGCCTCTGGCGGAGCAAGGCCCGGCGGCCCTGCCGGCCCTGCGGCAGTGGCGCCGGACCCTCCGTGAGCAGGGACGGGACGACGGGGTGGATCTGGTCATCAACGCCGACGGCCACGCCCCCCACAGCCCCGCCTGGGTCCAGGCCCTGGACCCGCGCTTCGTGGTCGGCGCAGCGCCGATCCCCGCCGGCGACCACCCCCTCCACGCCCTCGCTCTCGATCCCCACTGGGCCAGTCCCTCCCTGGTGGAGCGCTATGCCGGCTGGATCGGCAGCAACAGCATCCGCGAACTGCACTGCCGCGTCGCCTGGGTGGACACGGCGTTCGAGCGGGTGGAGCTCCCCGCCGAGCCCGCCCCCACCGGGCTGCCGCCGGTGCTGATCGCCGTGAACGGCGAGCGGCCCGCCAAGCTCTGGCCCCTGGAGCACTGGCTGGCCCTGCTCGAGCGCCTGCAGCGGGAGATGGGACTGCCGCCCGGATCGATCGGCCTGATCGGCGGCCCTCCCCCCGCCGAGCCGCGCCAGGCCGGCGACCGGCTTGAGCGCGGCCTGCTGGCCCGTGCCGGGGTGCGGGATCTGCGCGGGCGCCTCAGCCTGCCGGCCCTGGTGGGCGCCCTGGCCCGCAGCCGGCTCTGCATCGCCGTGGATTCCGGCCCGCTGCACCTGGCCGCCGCCGCCGGCTGCCCCACGGTGGCCCTGTTCGGCACCGACGCCGACGGCATCGGTGCCAGCCCCCGGGATCTGTGGGCCCCCCGGGCTGACCACGTCTGGGTCAGCCGCAGCCGGCAGCGCTGCGGCGGCTGCCTCCAGGTGCGCTTCGAGAACCCCGCCTGCCCGCTGGAGCATCACGCCTGCATGGACGGCCTGCCGCCCGATGTGGTGTGGCCCCTGGTCCAGCAGGCCTGGCAGCGGAACGGGACCCGGAACGGAGCCCCCTGCGGAAGGCCCGGCTGAGCGCCGCCGGGGTGCCCAGCGCACCTCGGCCATCCGTCGGGGTGCTTTCGGCCGTCACTCAGGCTGCTTGCCCGCCATCAGGGTTTCGATCTTGCGGATCCGCTGCAGGGTGGTCTGCCACACCTCCAGCTGGAAGGCCCGCTTCCCCTCACCCGCCGCCACCGCCCGGCGGCAGTCCTCCACCAGGGCCTCCAGGTCTTCGCGGCGCTCGAAGGCTTCCCAGAGCTGGCGCTCGATCCGGGCCCGCTCGATGAAGTTCCAGCGCTGCAGCCACGACATGGGTAGGGATCGGTGTGGTCCCAGTTAAGCCAGCGGGGGAGGGCGGCCGGGGATGGGACACTGGGAGCCCACGAGCCCGACGGGGGAGCCGCGCGTGAAGGCCATCAGCGTTCTGGGCTCCACCGGGTCCATCGGCACCCAGACGCTGGAGATCGCCGAGGAGTTCCCCGACCGCTTCCAGGTGGTGGCCCTCACCGCCGGCAACAACCTGGATCTGCTGGTGGAGCAGATCCTGCGCCATGCCCCGGAGGTGGTGGCCCTGGCCGATGCCGCCCGCCTCGGCGAGCTGGCCAGGCGCCTGGCCGACCTGGAACCGGCCCGGCGTCCGGCCCGTCTTCCCGAGCTGCTGGGGGGCTCCGACGGTCTCTGCGCCGCCGCGGCCTGGGCCAGCGCCGATCTGGTGGTGACGGGGATCGTCGGCTGCGCCGGCCTGCTGCCCACCCTGGCGGCGATCCGCGCCGGCAAGGACCTGGCCCTGGCCAACAAGGAGACCCTGATCGCCGCCGGCCCGGTGGTGCTGCCCGAACTGCAGCGCAGCGGCAGCCGGCTGCTGCCCGCCGACTCCGAACACTCGGCCCTTTTCCAGTGCCTGCAGGGCACCCCCTGGGCGGACACCGCCCGCCTCTCCACCGGCGTGCCGACCCCGGGCCTGCGGCGGATCCAGCTCACCGCCTCCGGCGGCGCCTTCCGCGACTGGCCCGCCGCCGATCTGGCCAAGGCCACGGTGGCCGATGCCACCAGCCACCCCAACTGGAGCATGGGGCGCAAGATCACGGTGGATTCCGCCACCCTGATGAACAAGGGGCTGGAGGTGATCGAGGCCCACTACCTGTTCGGCCTCGACTACGACCACATCGAGATCGTCATCCACCCCCAGAGCATCATCCACTCGATGGTGGAGCTGGCCGATTCCTCGGTGCTGGCCCAGCTGGGCTGGCCCGACATGAAGCTGCCCCTCCTCTACTGCCTCAGCTGGCCGGAGCGGCTGGAGACCCCCTGGCGCCGCCTCGATCTCACCGCCGTGGGCCAGCTCACCTTCCGCGCCCCCGACCGGGAGAAGTACCCCTGCATGGCGCTGGCCTACGCCGCCGGCCGTGCCGGCGGCACCATGCCGGCCGTGCTCAACGCCGCCAACGAGCAGGCGGTGGCCCTGTTCCTGGAGGAGGCGATTCCCTTCCTGGCCATCCCCGAGCTGATCGAGCGCGTCTGCGACCGCCACCGCAGCGATCACCACAGCTCGCCCTCCCTCGACGACGTGCTGGCAGTGGATGGCTGGGCCCGCCAGGCCACCCGCGAGGCCGCCGCCGCGCTCCGCAGCCATCCGGCGCCGGCCCTGCCGGCGTGAACGGGGTCCAGCACCACCTGCTGCTCTGCGCCACCCCCACCAAGGCGCTCTGCGGCGATCCGGCCGTGGGTACGGCGAGCTGGAACCGGCTCAAACAGCTGGTGCGGGACCTGGGGCTGGAGGACCCCGCCCGGCCCCAGGGAGTGGTGCTTCGCACCAAGGCCGACTGCCTGCGCGTCTGCTGCCAGGGGCCGGTGCTGCTCCTCTGGCCGGAGGGGATCACCTACGGGGGCGTCACCCCCGAGCGGATCGAGCGGATCGTGCATGAGCACGTGGTCGGCGGGGTGCCGATCGAGGAATGGATCGTGCGGCGCACCCCCTTCAGCCGTCCCCTTCCCCCCGGCTGAGGCGGCGCAGCCAGGCCACCGCCAGCCGGTCGGCCCAGCAGGCGGCGGGCCCGTCGCCGGGGGCATGGAAGCCGTTGTGGCCGCCCCTGGGCGTGATCACGATCCGGGGCGCCAGCCGGGGCGCCGCGAGGTTCTCGCCGCTGGTGGCGGCCGCCAGGTGGCGCAGCGGTCCGACCGGGACCCAGGGGTCGTCGCCGGCATGGAGCAGCAGGGTGGGGGGCAGGGGCCGGCCCGCGATCAGGGGCGCTAGGGGGCTGGCGGCGTCGTAGTAGGCGGCCACCGAGGCGAAACCCCAGCGCGGGGCGGTGATAGCCGCATCGAAGGCCCGGATCGTGCGGGCCCGACCGGGCCCCGCCAGCGCCCGGCGTTCAGCCTCCTGCAGCCCGCCCGGATCGGCCAGGGTCTGCTCCCGCAGGCGCTGCATCAGCCAGCGCTGGTACACCCGGTTGCGGCGGCGCTCGAACTGGACGGCGCAGACATGGAGATCCAGCGGGCTGCTGACGCAGACCAGGCCATCGAACGCCAGCCCCGCCAGGCTGCCGTTGAGCAGCACCGTGCCGCCCAGGGAGATGCCGGCGCCGAACAGGGGCCGGTCGGCGGCCAGCTGCCGGGCCAGGGCCACGGCAGGACGCAGATCCTCGCTGCAGCAGGCGCAGTAGGTGCCCCGGGCGAGCGGCCGACCCCGGCCGGCCCCCCGCAGGTTGAGCCGCAGCACGGCGAACCCCTCGGCAACCAGGGCCAGGGCCAGCCGGCGCGGGCCGGGGCCGTCGCTGGAGCCCCCCAGCCCATGCAGCACCAGCACCAGGGCGGCCGGCTCAGCGCCGGCGGGGCGGTCCAGCAGCCCCATCAGCTGACCGCCATCAGCCAGGGGGATGGTCAGCGGCTCGGCGTGATCAGGGGGGAAGCGCAGGGGACGCAGGGTGTCCCGCAGGGTCTGCAGATCCCCCCCGATCCAGGGGGAGCGCTGGCGGAAGGGGGCCAGGCCGAGGTGGTCGGGGAGCTGGGACACGGCACGGGCCCCAGGGTCAGGCCGCCACCTTCACCTTGCCCACACCCATCGCCCGCAGCTCGCTGAGCAGGCCGTTGAGCACCGCCTTGGCATCCCCGAACACCATGGCGGTCTGGGGCATCTCGAACAGGGCGTTGTTGATGCCGGCGTAGCCCGCACCGAGGCTGCGCTTGACCACGAACACCTGGCGCGCCTGGTCCACCTCCAGCACGGGCATGCCGTACAGGGGGCTGGTGGGGTCGTTCTTGGCCTGGGGATTCACCACGTCGTTGGCCCCCAGCACGATGACCACGTCGGTGCGCGGGAACTCGGGGTTGACCAGGTCCATCTCCAGCAGCTGCTCGTAGGGAACGTCGGCCTCGGCCAGCAGCACGTTCATGTGGCCGGGCATGCGTCCCGCCACCGGGTGGATGGCGTAGCTCACCTCCACCCCATGGCTCTCGAGCAGCTTGGCCAGCTCCCGCAGGGAATGCTGGGCCTGGGCCACGGCCAGGCCGTAGCCCGGCACGAACACCACCCGTTCGGCCTGCTCCAGGGCCATGGCGCATTCCTCGGCGCTGCAGCTGGTGATGCGGGTGTAGCCCGCCTCGCTGCCGCCGCCGCCCACGGCGCCGGCGCTGGCCCCGAGGGCACCGCCGAAGAGCACCGACACCAGGGAGCGGTTCATGGCGGTGCACATCACCTGGGTGAGGATCAGCCCCGCAGCCCCCACCATGGCGCCGGCCACGATCAGCAGCTGGCTACCCACCACGAAACCGGCCGCCGCCGCCGCCACCCCGGAATAGGAGTTGAGCAGGGAGATGACCACCGGCATGTCGGCCCCGCCGATGGGCAGGGTGACGCCGATGCCCAGCAGGGTGGAGCCCCCGATCAGCAGCCACAGGGGCAGGCCGCCCGGATCGCCCGGCAGCAGCAGGGCCGACACCAGGCAGAGCACCGCCAGGGAGATGTTGACGCCGTGGCGCAGGCGGCTCTGGGTCCAGCCTGGGGTGTCCAGCCAGCCCTGGAGCTTGGCCATGGCCACGATCGAGCCGCTGAAGGTGATGGCGCCGACGAACACCGACACGGCGATCGACACCAGGGCAACGATGTCGGCGTCACCCGTGTCGAAGATGGCCACGCCCATGGCCACCAGCAGGGAGGCCATGCCGCCGCAGCCGTTGAACAGGGCCACCGTTTCCGGCATGGCGGTCATCGGCACCCGGCGGGCGGTGACCAGACCGGCCAGACCCCCGGCGGCGCTGCCGGCGGCGATCCACAGCCAGGCGATCGGATCGGGCCGGATCTGGATCAGCAGGCCGACCACGGCCAGCCCCATGGCCAGGGCGGCCAGGCCGTTGGCCCCGCGGGCCGAGCTCACCTTGGAGAGGCCCTTGATGCCGAGGGCGAGCAGGAGAACGGCCGCCAGGTCGATGCCGGCGGCGAAAGCATCCATGGAGAATGTCATCGGCTGTCGCCTTTGCGGCGGAACATGGCGAGCATGCGATCGGTGACGAGGAAGCCACCGATCACGTTGTAGAGGGCGAAGCCCAGGGAGAGGGCTCCGATCACCAGCAGGGCCGTGTTGTCCCCGGCCTGCTGGATGAGGGTGAGGGAGGCAAGCACGGTGATGCCGCTGATGGCGTTGGCCCCCGACATCAGGGGGGTGTGCAGGGTGGGGGGCACCTTGCCGATCAGTTCCAGCCCCAGCAGGCTGCCCAGCAGGAGCACCCAGAGGGACTGCGTCAGGAGGCTCATGAACGGGCTCCGATGGGGGACAGGCCGGCGGGCTGGACGATGTCGTCCCGGCGGCAGACGCCGGCGTGGGTGAAGAGGCAGCCGTCGAGGATCGGATCCTCCGGATCCAGCCGGAAGCCGTCCTCCCCGAGCACATGCTCGATGAGGGCGGCGATGTTGCGGGCGTAGAGGGCGCTGGCGTGGTTGGGCACGGTGCTGGGCAGGCCATCGGCCCCGATCAGCAGCACACCCCGGCGCTCCACCGTGGCCCCGGGGATCGTGCCAAAGCAGTTACCCCCCTGGGCCACGGCCAGATCGACGACCACGGCGCCGGGCCGCATGCCGTCGAGCATGGCCTCGCTGATCAGGCGGGGGGCCGGCCGGCCGGGCACCAGGGCCGTGCAGATCACCATGTCGGCCAGGGCCAGCTGGTCGGCCAGCTGCTGGCGCTGGGCCGCCAGGAACGCCTCGCTGGCCTGGCGGGCGTAGCCCCCCACCTCGGCTGGGGCCTCCTCCAGTTCCGGGGGGTCGATGAAGCGCCCGCCGAGGGACTCCACCTGCTCCTTCACCGCCGGCCGCACGTCCGAGACGTAGACCACGCCGCCCAGGCGACGGGCGGTGGCCAGGGCCTGCAGACCGGCAACGCCGGCCCCCAGGATCAGCACCCGGGAGGGCTGGATCGTGCCCGCCGCCGTCATCAGCATCGGCACATAGCGATCGAGGGCCGCCGCCGCCAGCAGCACCGCCTTGTAGCCGGCGATGTTGGCCTGGGAGGAGAGCACATCCATCGATTGGGCCCGGGTGATCCGCGGCAGCAGCTCGAGGGCGATGGCCGAGGCCCGCCGGTCGTTGAGGGTGTCGACCAGGTCCGTGGCGCCGTAGGGGGCCAGCAGCCCCACCAGGAGGGCCCCGGCCTGGAGGCGGGCCAGCGCCTCCGGACGCGGGGGCTGGACGCAGAGCACGGCATTGGCCGTCTCCCAGTCCCTGGCCTCCCCGTCCCACAGCGCGGCGCCCACGGCGGCGTAGTCGGCGTCCAGGAAGCCGGCCGCCTGGCCAGCCCCCCGCTCCACCTGCAGGGTCGCCCCCTTGGCCACCAGCCGCCTGACCGTCTCGGGGGTCGCGGCGACCCTCCGCTCACCGGGAGCCGTCTCCCTGGGAATCAGCAATTTGACCAACGCCAGGCCACCCACACTTCTTCCGCGATAGACAGACCCGCCGGTGACGGCAAGCAAGCGGACGCCAATGTGCGGACACGCCCACCCGGACCTGGACGGCCCAGCAGAATCGTGGAATGGCGCCACCGTCCTTCGATCTGGGTCTGCGCCGCCATGCCGGGGCTCCCGGCCCCTCCCCATCCTCCGGCGGCCCCGAACCGCGGGCCTGGCAGCGGCGCCTGATCCAGCTGCTCCGGGCCCGGCTCGTGGCGGCCAACCCCGGCGGCCAGGACGTGCTCCTCCACGCCGGGCCCGGTGCCGGCAAGACCCTGGGGGCCCTGCTCGCCTTCCGACAGCTGCAGCGGGAAGGGCGGCTGGAGCGGTTCGTGGTCTTCTCCCACCGCAGCGCCATCGGCCGCCAGTGGGTCAACGCCGCCGCCCGCCTCGGCCTGGACCTGCGGGAGTGGGACGCCCCGGGGGGTGCCCCCCCGCCCGCCGCCGGCCAGGGGCTGCTGCTGAGCTACCAGGGGGCGGCCCTGCACCGCCATCGCCTGGAGGGGGAGCTGGGCCGCCTGCTGGCGGGCCGGCCCTGGCTGGCGATCGCCGACGAAGTGCACCACCTGGGCCTCGATCCCCTGGAGCCGGAGGCCACGGCCTGGGGCCACGCCTTCAGCAGCCTCAGCGGGGGCGCGCGGCTGCGGCTGGGGCTGACCGGCACCCCCTTCCGTGCCGACAACCTGGGATTCTGCGCCGCTCGCCGGATCCGGATGCACGACCAGGACGGGCCGGCCGAGCGGATCATCCCGGACCTCTGCGTCGAGCCCCGGGCCCTGATCGCCGCCGGCGACGTGCGGCCCCTGGAGTTCCGCTTTCAGGACGGCTGGGTGGAACACGGTCGCCCGGAGGACGGCCACGAACGCGAGACGTCCCCCCTGTCGGCGGAGCAGCGGGAGAGCTGGCGGGCCCGCAACCTGCGTCGGGCCATCCGGCCAGGGGATCGGGGCGGGATCGCCCTGCGGCTGCTGCTCCAGGCCCGCCGCCGCCTGGAGCGGGTGCGGCTGGAGCACCCGGGGGCCGGCGGGCTGGTGGTGGCCCGCGACATCGGCCACGCCGGCACCATCGCCGACCTGCTGGCCCAGGAGGGGGACAGGGTGCACCTGGTCCACTCCCAGGATCCCGAGGCGGCCCAGCACCTGGCGGCGTTCCAGGCCGGGGAGGCCGACTGGCTGGTGAGCATCGACATGTGCGCCGAAGGCTTCGATGCGCCGCGGCTGCGGGTGGTGGCTTACCTCACCACCGTGGTCACCCGCAGCCGCTTCGTGCAGGCGATCACCAGGGCCGTGCGCATGGACGGGGATCGCTCCGGTCAGGAATCCATCCCACGGCGGCCGTCCTATGTGTTCGCACCGGCCGATCCCCTGCTGATCGGCTACGCCCGGGGCTGGACGGTGAGCGAGCCCTACGTGATCCGCCCACGCCCGCCGGCGCTGGCCACCGCCGGGGGCAGCGCGCCGGGCAGCGACGAGCGCCTGCCGCTGCAGGCCCTGGCGGATGATGCCGGGCGCATGATCAGCGTCAGCGGTCCGGTGCTGCCGAACATCCGGCGCCGATCGGCCTGACGCCGCGGATCGGCTTCCATTTGGCTTCGATTCGCCTGTTGCAGCCAGGTTTCCTGCAACGATGTGACAACCAACACCGTCGTTGCGCCCACGAGCCGCCAACGTGGGCACCACAGGACATCCACCGAGATCACCCCGATGGACAGGCCACGAGACGACGCCAGCGATCACGACAGTTCTTCCGATACCCCCCTCGATGCGGCCGTGCATCGTCGTCTGACCGTCGCCGTCTGCTGGGCCTTGGCTCGGCGTGCCGCCCTCGACGGCCGCGAACTCTTCGAGGACAGCTACGCCATCAACGAGGAGTTCCGTGAATGGCTCCTCACCCTCGAGGACCACCCCGAGCTGCTGCAGGCCAATGTGCTCATGGTGCCGAGGGACCTGCACCTCGGCCGCCGTCCGGAAACGGACGGACTGCTGGAAATCTGAGGGTTCTGGAGATCTGAAGTTTCCAGAGCCTTGATCTACCCGGAGCTCTGGAGTCTCCAGAACTCATGTGGCCGGGCTCAGCGGCGCCGGGGACCGCCCGGACGGTTGCCGCCGGGCCGGGGGCCGGTGGCACCGGCATTGCGTTCCCGGTAAGTGATGCGTCCCCGGGTCAGGTCGTAGGGACTGATCTCGACCAGTACCTTGTCACCGGCGAGAAGCTTGATGCGGAACTTGGTGAGCTTGCCCGCCGCCCGGCACAGGCACTGGTGACCGGCAGGCTGCTCGAGGGTGACGAGGTAGAACCCGTTGCCCTGCTCCTTTTCGATCACACCGGACGTTTCGATCATGCGGGACGGCTGGCCTGTGGATAACAACAGACCACCAGCTTAGGCGCCGACCGCGCCCTACCCCAGCTCCCGTCCCACGCCGGCCGTCCTGGAGCGATAGGGTCAGCCCGCCTGTCGCTCCCGGCTCCCCATGATCCTTCCCCCCATCGCGATGGATCTGGGCCTGCTGCTGATCTCGATCGGCGTGGTCAACCTCTGGCGGGCACGGGAAAGCTCCTGACGGCAGGGGGCGGTGAGCACCACCCTGCTCTTCCATAAGCCCTACGGGGTGCTCAGCCAGTTCCGGCCCGAGCCGGGCAGCGCTTGGAGGACCCTGGGGGATCACATCGATGTTCCCGGCGTCTACGCCGCCGGCCGGCTGGATGCGGACAGCGAAGGACTGCTCCTCCTCACCGACGATGGCCGTCTCCAGGCCAGGCTCACCGATCCGGCCCACGGCCACTGGCGCCGCTATCTGGTGCAGGTGGAGGGAGCCATCACCGAAGCCGCCCTCGACAGACTCCGCCGCGGGGTGATGGTGAAGGGACGCCGCACCCTGCCGGCCCTGGCCCGGGCGGTGGAGCACCCCGGACTGCCGGAACGGGATCCGCCGATCCGGCACCGCCTGCGGGTGCCGACGGCGTGGCTGGAGGTGGAGCTGCGGGAAGGGCGCAACCGGCAGGTGCGGCGCATGACCGCGGCGGTGGGCCTGCCCACCCTGCGCCTGGTGCGGACGGCGATCGACCTGATGGATGGGGGCCCACCCCTCGATCTGGCCGGGCTGGCTGCGGGGGTCTGGCGGCAGGTGAGCTCAGGGGAGCGGGAACGGCTGGCGGCGCTGCTCAGACCGTCAGGGCGTCCTTCAGCTCCCTGACGGTCTGCAGCTGGCCGTAGTAGTAGTTGGCCCGGGCGCGGCGGTCGGGATCCTCGAGGCTGTCGAAGGCATCAAAACCGAGGGAAGCCCAGAGCTCGTGGCCGCAGGCACGGGTGAGCTCGGCTATCGCCTCCTCCTCCAGGTTGGCCAGACGCCGCTGCAGGTTCTTGATCTGGGAAATCGCCATGGCCGCCGCCAAACGCCGCAATAGTACACACGAACTGGCGGGCCGGGGGCTCAGAAGGGCAGCTTCTTCTTGGCTTCCTTGTCGAGGTCCGACTCCATCTCCCGCAGGCGCCGCAGGATCGTGTCGTAATACTCCTTGAGGTAATCCTCCAGGCGGGTGGTCTCGGCTTCATCGAGGCCGAAGGCGGCGTAGCTGGCCTCCATGGGAGCCGTGAGGGCCTCGCCGCCCCCCACCACCTCAGCGAAGGCGAGGCGCTCGGCCACGTTCAGGCTGGCTTCGAAGAAGCTCGTGATCGCCTGCATCAGCCGCAGCAGCACCGGCGGCACCCGGAACACCCGGGCCTCACGGCCGCTGTAGCGCTCGCAGAGCTGGGTGATCTCCCCGGTGGTCCAGGCCCGGGGACCGACGACGGGGAACGCCTGCCGGACCGTCTCGGGACGCTCCAGGGCGGCCACGGCGAAGCGCGCCACATCCTGGGTGTTCATGTAGGCGATCGGGGTGGGAGCGCCGCTCACCCAAACGGTTTGGCTCTCCAGCACGGGGATGGCGAACTGGCTGATCAGGCCCTGCATGAAGGCGACGCAGCGCAGGATCGTGTAATCGAGGTCGGAGGCCTCAAGCCAGTCCTCCGTGCAGGCCTTGATGTCCATGAGCGGCACGCTGCGGTGGCGAGCCGCATCCAGCAGCGAAATGAACACCAGCCGGCGGAGCCCGGCCCGGCCGCAGGCCGCGAACAGGTTCTGCTTGCCGGCCCAGTCGATGTCGTAGGCACTGCCGCCATCGGTGGCCCTGGCCGTGGCGGCGTCGATCACCGCCTCCTGGCCCTCGAGGGCGTAATCGAGGCTGTCGGGCTCCAGCAGGTCACCACGGGTGAGGTCGCAGCCCCACTCCTGCAGAAAGGCCGCCTTGCGGGGCGATCGCACCACGCAGCGCACGACATGGCCCGCATCAAGGGCGCGACGGGCGATCTGGCGACCGAGGGTTCCTGTTCCGCCGATGACAAGAACCTTCATGGACCCCAGCAAAGGAAGCGGGCTGAGCCTAGTGGTGCGTCCGTCGCCGGCGCGATCCGGGGGTTCAGTCGTTCAGAAGCTTGAGCAGCAGCGCGCCGCCCGCCAGGCCGACGGGAATCAGCACCCAGAAGATGGCGGCGGTGCCGAAGATTTCAGAGGCCATGGCCCGGACAGGGGGAACGGGGTACCTATCTAGCAGCCGTTGCGGCCACCAGGCCCCGGGCCGTGGCCACGATCACGGGCCAGGGGGCCACGCTGCGCAGCTGGCCCGCCATCACGCCACTGGCGGCGGCGGCGAACCCCTGGGCCGTCAGGGCCGTCACCAGGTCCGCCAGCGGTGGGGGCCCCTGGCCCAGATGGCGGGCGATGGCGGCGACGGGCCAGCACCGGGGCGTGGTGGCCGGATCGGCCCGGAGCCTCTCCAACAGCCGGCGGCCCGGGCGGTCGAGATGGACGCCTTCGCTCCCAGCCTCCTGGAGCATGGTCGTGAGCGTGGCGGGATCCTGGAGGGGGCCGATCCAGAGGGGGCCGCTCACCGCCAGCGGCGGAACCTCACCGGATGGCGCCCCGGGGCAGCCGCAGGGCCGCCACCGCCCCAGCGTCCCCAGGCTCTGCACCTGCTGGTCCCCACAGCCGTGGCAGTGGGCCACCAGGCCCAGATGCCCCTCCTCGCCCCGGACGGGATGGCGCTCCACCCGCAGGGCGGTGCGGAAGGCCCGTCCCTCACTGAAGCTCAGCAGTGGGGTGATGCCGCGGCCCATCGCCCAGGCGCTTCTGGCCAGCAGCCCCAGCTGCAGACGCAGGGCGATCTCCCAGCTGGCGGGGTGGGCCCGGGCGGCGGCCCCGAAACGGCGCAGCGCCGCCCGGCGGTCGTGGCCCGTGGCCGAGCGTCCATCGGTGCTGGCCAGGTAGAGCACCCCGCCGAAGGCCACCGCCTCCAGGGCCAGGGGCACCAGGGCGGCGGGACAGCCGAAGGCGTCCAGATCCACCAGCTCGAAGCGGCGCCCCTCGACCAGGCAGCCCGCCAGCAGCCGCTGGGCCGTGGCCGTGCCCACCTGCCGGTGCACCGCCGCCGGCAACCGGGCGAGGTTCCGCTCCAGCAGCGGCAGCCGGTCGGGGTCGGCGTCATTGGCCCACACCGCCGTGGCCCCGCCTTCAAGCCCGTAGCGGAGGGCCCGGATGCCGCAGCCCGCCATCCCGTCGAGCAGCCGCACGGGCCCGCCCGCCGCCGTGGCGGCCAGGCTTCGGACCAGCAGCACGCCGAAGTCCCTGGCGGGCCGGGAGGCGGGCCGGAAGAAGCCGTCACCGGCCTCCAGCACGGCCGCGCCTTCGCAATAGTGATCAGGTCCGCTCACGTCCGGATCCTTGCCCCAACCATCGGTGTCGTCCGCCGACCCCCAGCCTGCCTCGTGGGAGATCCCGTCGCCTGAGGGGGCCGACTGGGGCGATCACGCCGTCTGGCAATGGATTGGCCACAGCTGCCACTGGCGCCGTTTGGGGGACAGCGAGCGGCCGGCCGTGGTGCTGCTGCACGGTTTCGGGGCCGGCAGCGGCCACTGGCGCCGCAATGCCGGTGCCCTGGCGGCAGCGGGCTGGTGCGTCTACGGGCTCGACCTGATCGGCTTCGGCGCCTCGAGCCAGCCGGGGACGCACCGCCATCAAGCCCTCGACAACCGCCTCTGGTCCCGCCAGGTGCAGGCGTTCCTGGCGGAGGTGGTCGGCGGGCCGGCGGTGCTGGTGGGCCATTCCCTCGGCGGCCTGGTGGCCCTCACCTGCAGCGTGTTCTTCCCCGCCTGGGTGCGGGCCGTGGTGGCGGCCCCCCTCCCCGACCCCAGCCTGCTGATGGCCCAGCGGCACCAGCCCCGGCGCCGGCCCTGGCGGCGGCGCCTAAAGCGGGGGGTGATCAGGCTGCTGCTGCGGCTGCTGCCCCTGGAGCTGGCGGTGCCCCTGCTGGCCCATTCCCCCCTGCTCGACCTGGGCATCCAGTCGGCCTACCACCACCCGGTGATCGGTGACCAGGAGCTGCGCCGGGTGATCGCCCGCCCCGCCCGACGCCCCGGCGCGGTGCGGACCTTGCGGGCGATGAGCATCGGCATGGCCCTGCGGCCGCACCGGGCCACGGCCGTCTCGCTGCTGCAGCGGCCGGGGCGGCCCACCCTGCTGATCTGGGGGGGGCAGGACCGGCTGGTGCCGGTGGAGGTGGCCCGGCAGTGCCTCGGCCTGCGCAGCGACCTCGTTCTGCACGTGATCGCCCAGTGCGGCCACTGCCCCCACGACGAGACCCCCGCCGCCTTCCACGACGCCGTGCTCCCCTGGCTGGAGCGCCTGGGGGCCGGTTGACGACAGTGCACACCCCGGCGCGTAGTTTTGGGAAGACCATTCCGGTCGCCGATCCGGTCCCCCGAAGCACCCCGCTCCCGACCCCGACATGAAGCACACCCTCTCGGTGCTGGTGGAAGACGAATCGGGGGCCCTCAGCCGCATCTCCGGTCTGTTCGCCCGTCGGGGCTTCAACATCGAGAGCCTGGCGGTGGGGCCGGCCGAGCACCGCGGCATGTCCCGTCTCACCATGGTGGTGGAGGGGGACGACCGCACCCTCGAGCAGATGACCAAGCAGCTCAACAAGCTGATCAACGTGCTTGGCGTCATCGACCTCTCCACCATTCCCGCCGTGGAGCGGGAGCTGATGCTGCTGAAGGTGGCGGCACCGGCGGAGAACCGCGGCGCCATCTTCGATCTGGTGCAGGTGTTCCGGGCCAAGGTGGTGGATGTGGCCGACGACGCCCTCACCCTCGAGGTGGTGGGCGACCCGGGCAAGCTGGTGGCCCTGGAGCGCCTGCTCGAGAACTACGGGATCCTGGAGATCGCCCGCACGGGCAAGGTGGCGCTGGAGCGGGCCTCAGGGGTGAACACCGAGCTGCTCAAGGCCACCGTCTCCGACAAGCGGGTTCCGGCCTGAGGCCAGGCCGGTTCCGGCCCGGGCAGCCTCAGGGCTTCCTGTTCTGCACCAGCGTGCCGCCTTCGATCACCCGGGCCCTGAGCAGCTTGTCGCCCTGCTGGATGCGGTCGACCACGTCCATCCCCTTACTGACCCGGCCGAACACCGCGTAGCGGCCATCCAGCTCGGGCAACGCCTGCAGGGCCACGTAGAACTGGGCGCTGGCCGAATTGGGATCGCTGGAGCGGGCCATGGCCACGGCGCCGCGCTCGTGGCTGAGGGCCAGCTGGCGGGTGGCGGTCGGGGAGGTGATCTCCTCCCCGTAGCGGGGTTCCTGCTCGCCCTCGAGCCTGAGCTCCAGGGGAATGCGCCGGGATTCACCACTGGCCGAGTCGACGAAGCCGCCCGAGCCGTAGTCGCTGGCGGGCACCTTGGGATCGGCGCTGCTGGGGTCACCACCCTGGACCACGAACGGGACCGGCTCCTTCACCACCCGGTGGAAAACCGTGCCGTTGTAGACCCCCCGCCGGACGAGATCGACGAAGTTTCCGGCCGTGAGCGGCGCCGCCGCCCCATCCAGGGTCAGCTCCACCAGCCCCTTGCTGGTCTCCATCGCCACCACGGCCGTGCCCTTGAGGCAAGGGGTGGTGGCCGCCTCGCAGCCCATGGGTCGGTTGCCGTTGTCGGCGGCGCAGGCTGACAAGCCGAGAGGCGTGAGGCCGAGCAGCACCAGCAGCAGCAGGCGCCAGCCGAGGCCGGCGGCTTTCGTGGCGGTCCCCATCGTCAGAGACCCTCCAGGGGGACGCCCAGGAAGCGGGCCAGGCGGGCACCGGCCAGCTCGAGATCGGCCAGGGGCATCGGCTCACCCACCCGGGTCAGGGGCATGTCGCGCCGGCCCTGCACCCGCAGGGCCAGGCGTCGCTGGGGGCTGAGGCCGTCGCGCACCTCCACCTTCACCGCCTGGATCTCCCGGAGGGGGATCACCACCTCGATCAGCTGGCGGAAGCCGCGGCGGCTGATGCGAGCCTCGCCGGCCTTCCGATCGAAACGGTTGAGGCCAGAGCCCACATCGATGCTGATCACCAGCCACAAATAGGTGGCCAGCAACAGGGCCGCCACCCCGTAGAGCCCCATCACCAGCCCCTGCGGCACCCAGACGAGGGCGGCGGGGTGGCCGATGGGCAGGAGGTCGCGGCCGAAGCGGCTGGAGGCGCTGGTGAGCACAAAGCCGATCCCACCGATGCTCACGGCCGCAGCCACCAGCAGGTTGGAGAGACGCCGGGAGCCGAGCACCGGCTGCTCCAGCACCTGCTCGTCGGCCGAAGGGGAAGCGACGCCGGGCGAAGCCATGCGGGAAGAGGGGGCGATGGGCTGCCATCCTGCCGCGAAGCGTGCCGGAGGCGTCAGTTTCAGCCCATGTCGCCCGGCGCGCCAGGCCGATCAACGTTGTTACCATCCCCCGGTAACCCACAGCCCTGCGGGTCTTCCGCACCGCTTTCACCCATGACGATCGCCCTGGGGCGCGCCCCTGCCACCCGTGGATGGTTCGACGTCCTCGACGACTGGCTCAAGCGCGACCGCTTCGTTTTCGTGGGGTGGTCCGGTCTGCTGCTGTTCCCCACGGCCTATCTGGCCCTGGGCGGCTGGCTCACCGGCACCACCTTCGCCACCTCCTGGTACACCCACGGCATTGCCAGCAGCTACCTGGAGGGCTGCAACTTCCTCACCGCCGCCGTCAGCACCCCGGCAGATGCCATGGGGCACAGCCTCCTGCTGCTCTGGGGCCCGGAAGCCCAGGGTGACTTCGTCCGCTGGATCCAGCTCGGTGGTCTCTGGCCCTTCGTGGCCCTGCACGGCGCCTTCGCCCTGATCGGCTTCATGCTGCGCCAGTTCGAGATCGCCCGTCTCGTCGGCATCCGTCCTTACAACGCCATCGCCTTCTCCGGCCCGATCGCGGTGTTCGTCAGTGTCTTCCTGATGTACCCCCTGGGTCAGAGCAGCTGGTTCTTCGCGCCTTCCTTCGGGGTGGCGGCGATCTTCCGCTTCCTGTTGTTCCTGCAGGGCTTCCACAACTGGACCCTGAACCCCTTCCACATGATGGGCGTGGCCGGCATCCTGGGCGGTGCCCTGCTGTGCGCCATCCATGGCGCGACGGTGGAGAACACCCTGTTCGAGGACAGCGACCAGGCCAACACCTTCAAGGCGTTCGAGCCCACCCAGGAAGAGGAGACCTATTCGATGGTCACCGCCAACCGCTTCTGGAGCCAGATCTTCGGGATCGCCTTCTCCAACAAGCGCTGGTTGCACTTCTTCATGCTGTTCGTGCCGGTGATGGGTCTGTGGACCAGCAGCATCGGCATCATCGGCCTGGCCCTCAACCTGCGGGCCTACGACTTCGTGAGCCAGGAGATCCGGGCGGCGGAGGATCCTGAATTCGAGACGTTCTACACCAAGAACATCCTGCTCAACGAAGGTCTGCGTGCCTGGATGGCGCCTGCCGACCAGCCGCACGAAAACTTCATCTTCCCTGAAGAGGTTCTGCCCCGTGGAAACGCCCTTTAATTCCGGTCTCATTTCGGTCGGGGGCAAGGACCTCGACTCCACCGGCTATGCCTGGTGGGCGGGCAATGCCCGGCTGATCAACCTCTCCGGCCGTCTTCTGGGCGCCCACGTGGCCCACGCGGGCCTGATGGTCTTCTGGGCCGGCGCCATGATGCTGTTCGAGGTGAGCCACTTCACCTTCGACAAGCCCATGTACGAGCAGGGGCTGATCCTGTTCCCCCATGTCGCCACCCTCGGCTACGGCGTCGGTCCCGGCGGTGAGGTCACCGATCTCTATCCGTTCTTCGTGGTCGGTGTGCTGCATCTGATCAGCTCCGCCGTGCTCGGCCTCGGCGGGCTCTACCACGCCCTGCGTGGTCCTGAAATCCTGGAGAACTATTCCGCGTTCTTCTCCCAGGACTGGCGCGACAAGAACCAGATGACCAACATCATCGGCTACCACCTCA
Organism: Cyanobium gracile PCC 6307; assembly: GCF_000316515.1. Taxonomy (NCBI): domain Bacteria; kingdom Bacillati; phylum Cyanobacteriota; class Cyanophyceae; order Synechococcales; family Prochlorococcaceae; genus Cyanobium; species Cyanobium gracile. Next base: position 1,165,517 of record NC_019675.1, read on the forward strand.
TCCTTCTCGGGGTGGGTGCGCTGCTGCTGGTGTTCAAGGCCATGTTCTTCGGCGGTGTCTACGACACCTGGGCTCCCGGTGGCGGTGACGTTCGCCTGATCAGCAATCCCACCCTCAGCCCCGGGGTGATCTTCGGTTACCTCACCCGAGCCCCCTTCGGCGGCGAGGGCTGGATCATCGGTGTCGACTCCATGGAGGACATCATCGGTGGCCACATCTGGATCGGTCTGATCTGCATCTTCGGTGGCATCTGGCACGTCATCACCAAGCCCTTCGGCTGGGTGCGTCGCGCCTTCATCTGGAACGGGGAGGCTTACCTGAGCTACAGCCTCGGCGCCCTGAGCTTCATGAGCTTCATCGCCTCGGCCTACATCTGGTTCAACAACACCGCCTACCCCTCGGAGTTCTACGGCCCCACCAACGCCGAAGCCTCCCAGGCCCAGAGCTTCACCTTCCTGGTGCGTGACCAGCGCATGGGCGCCAACATCGGCTCCGCCATGGGTCCCACCGGCCTCGGTAAATACCTGATGCGCTCCCCCACCGGCGAGATCATCTTCGGTGGTGAAACCATGCGCTTCTGGGACTTCCGCGGTCCCTGGCTGGAGCCCCTGCGCGGCCCCAACGGTCTGAGCCTCGACAAGCTCCAGAACGACATTCAGCCCTGGCAGGTGCGTCGGGCCGCCGAGTACATGACCCACGCCCCCAACGCCTCCCTCAACTCCGTGGGCGGCATCATCACCGAGCCCAACTCGGTGAACTTCGTCAACATCCGCCAATGGCTGGCCTCCACCCAGTTCGTACTGGCCTTCTTCTTCCTGGTTGGTCACCTGTGGCATGCGGGCCGGGCCCGCGCCGCCGCCGCCGGTTTCGAGAAGGGCATCGACCGTCAGGCCGAGCCCACCTTGGCCATGCCGGACCTCGACTGATGGCCCCACGGGATCCCCACTCCTGATCCTTGTCCATCCCCCAGCCTCCGCCCCCCGGTGGAGGCTTTTTGCTGCGGGGCCTTTGTGGTGAAGATCGCTGGCTTTCGTATCGTGGGTTCCGACGCAACCGTTGGGAGATCCGATGGGTGATCCTTCCCCATGGACGCGGCAAGCCCGTTGCAGAGGCTGGGCGGCAAAATCCTGCGACCGCCCCGCACCCTGCGGGTGCTGCTTGCCCCCCGGATCCAGCACCGCACCCAGGCCATCGAGCGGCTGGTCAACCGGCGCCGCTTCTCAGCGACCCGTCGCTCACTGCAGCGCCGGAACCCGATGGGGGACGGCCTGGTGCTCAACACGCGGCTGGTGGAGCCCACGATCCCTTCGATCGCCCACTGGGCGGACTGGAGCCTGACCCGCCATGGCTTCTGCGGCAACCTGCGCGCCCAGCCACAACTCCTGTTCGTCAAGGCGGTGCCGGAGTGCCTGGAGCTGTTTCTCGAGCGCTATCTCCCCCGGATCAAGGCGACGACGCGCTTCGTTCTGATCACCGGCGATGCCGACACCACCCTGCCCAGGCAGGTGGATCAGCGCTTCCCCGATTCCATCGCCTCCGGCCTGGAGCAACGTCTGCTCCGCCTCCTGGACGACCCCAGACTTCTGCATGGGTATGCGGAAAATCTGGACACGCCGCTACCCGGTGTCACCCCGATCCCGCTGGGGTGCATCAACAGTGATGGGCACGTCATCTACCGGCACGTCATGGCGGAGGACGCACCGATCCCCCTCCGGCAGCGACCCCTCAAGGCCTTCTGCGCCCACTACGTCCGTGAGGGTCCGCAATGGGAGCAGCGGCGCACGGTGATGCGGCTGGCGACCGGCGACTGGCGGGCCTTCGTCGAGGTGCACGAGCAGATTCCCTACGACGATTTCTTCCCGACCCTCCAGCGCTATCCCTTCGTGATCTGCGCCGGCGGCGGCAGCCTCGATCCCTCCCCAAAGGCCTTCACGGCCCTGCTGGCCGGGGCGATCCCGATCATCGAGCGCAACCCCACCACGGCCGCCTACGGCGACCTGCCCGTGGCCTATGTCGACCACTGGAACAGCCACAGCCTCTCCCCCACACGGCTGGAGGCCTGGCGGGACGCGCTCCATCCCCGGTTCGAGGATCCCGCCCAACACCGCGCCGTGCTGGAGAGGATGTCGATGGCCCACTGGCTGCGGCGGATCCGCGCCCATCACCCGGGCACCTGAGCCAGGGCTCCCGGGCCGAGCCAGCGCCGCAGCAGGGGCAGGCTGAGGCCGATCACATTGCTGAAGCAACCCTCCAGCCGCTCCACCACCAAGCCGCCGCGGCCCTCGAGGGCGAAGCCGCCGGCACAGGCCAGGGGCTCACCGCTGGCCACATAGGCCTGGATGTCCGCCTCGCCGAGGGCGGCGAACTGCACCCGCGTGGTCACGACCGCCTGCAGGGGCACGTCCGGCGCCCCGGGGGCGGGGCGCCTCAGCAGGCCATGGCCGGTGTGCAGGTCCCCCCAACCGCCGGCCATGCGCCGCCAGCGGGCCAGCGCCTCGGTGGCGTCGCGGGGCTTGCCCCAGGCCTCCCCCTGCACCACCAGCAGGGAGTCGCAGCCCAGCACCCCATACGACGGCCAGGCCGCTTCTGAAGCGAGCGTGGCGGCCACGGCCCGGGCCTTGGCCAGCGCCAGCGCCTGCACCAGCCGCCGGGGATCCGCCTGGCGGATCCCGTCCTCATCCACGCCGCTCACCTGGGTCCGATGGGGGATGCCGGCCTGCTCCAGCAGGCGGCGTCGGGCCGGGGAAGCGGAAGCCAGCAGCAGCAAGGGGGGTCTCCAGCGGGGTCTCCAGCCTGCCCGTCGATTGGTGAGAATGGGGCCATGGCACAGGCCGACACCGAGTCCCGTTCGCTGGCGCGGGCCGCCCTCTCCCTCCGCTGCCTGCCCTTCCGCCGCCGCTTCTACGAGGCGGTGGGGGAAGGGCCCCTGAGCAGCACGGAACTCGTCCGCCGCGCCGAAGGGCCTCCCCCGTTCACCTTCCTGCCCCTCAGCGGCGACCGGACCGAGGACCATTTTCTCTGGCTGATCCGGCTGGGGGTGCTGCGGCGGGAAGTGGACGGCCAGGGGCTCACCGAGCGGGTGCGGCTGACGCCGATGGGCCGGCAGGTGCTGCGGCGCTGGTCCGGCGAAATTCCGCGGGCGGGCCGGCGGGAGCGGATCCTGGAGGCGCTGCGCCGCCACCGCCCCCGCCTTTGAACCGCCCCCACCCCGCCTCCCTGCGGCCGCTGATGGTGCTGGGCACCAGCAGCGGCGCCGGCAAATCGCTGATGACCGCCGCCCTCTGCCGCGTTCTGCGGCGCCGGGGGGAGCAGCCCCTGCCTTTCAAGGGGCAGAACATGAGCCTCAACGCCTGGGTCGACCAGCAGGGCGGGGAAATGGCCTATTCCCAGGCGCTGCAGGCCTGGGCGGCGGGGCTGGAGCCGCGGGTGACGATGAACCCGGTGCTGCTCAAGCCCCGGGGCGACAGCACCAGTGAGGTGATCCATCTCGGCCGTTCGGTGGGCACGGCCCGGGCAGAGCACTACTACCGCGACTGGTTCCGGCCCGGCTGGGCAGCGATCCGGACGGGCCTGGAGGAGCTGCAGGCCGCCCACCCCGGCGGCCGGCTGGTGCTGGAGGGGGCCGGCAGTCCGGTGGAGGTGAATCTGCAGGCCAGGGACCTCACCAACCTGCGGCTGGCCCAGTACCTGCGCGCCCGCTGCCTGCTGGTGGCGGACATCGAACGGGGTGGCGTCTTCGCCCAGATCGTCGGCACCCTGGCGTTGCTGCGGCCCGTGGAGCGGCCCCTGATCGGCGGACTGCTGATCAATCGCTTCCGCGGCCGCCGTTCCCTGTTCGATGCCGGCCGCGACTGGCTGGAGCAGCAGACCGGGGTGCCGGTGCTGGGGGTGATGCCCTGGCTCGACGAGCTGTTTCCCCCCGAGGACTCCCTCGACCTGCTCGAGCGGGGCAGCCGCAAGCCCCGCGCCGAGCTCGACCTGGTGGTGGTGCGCCTGCCCTCCCTGAGCAACTTCTCCGACCTCGACCCGCTCGAGGCCGAACCCAGCGTGCGACTGCGCTGGCTGCGGCCCGGGGAGCCCCTGGAGCAGCCCGGTGCCGTGATCCTGCCCGGCAGCAAGCAGACCCTGCGGGACCTGGCGGCGCTGCGCAGCAGCGGGATGGCGGAGCAGCTGCGCTCCTATGTGGCCCGGGGGGGGCAGGTGTTCGCCGTCTGCGGCGGCCTGCAGATGCTGGGTGAGGAGCTGCATGACCCCGACGGCCTGGAAGGGGGCCAGCCCGGGGAGCGGGTGAGCGGGCTGGGCCTGCTGCCCCTGCGCACCGTCTTCCAGGGCGACAAGGCGCTGCGGCAACGGCAGAGCCGGGCCCTCTGGCCCCCCGGCCCGGGCGACCTCCCTGAGGTGGAGGGCTTCGAGCTCCACCACGGCCGCAGTGTGCGGACCGACCCGGCGGGCTGTGCGCCGCTGGCGGAGGACGGGGCCCTGGGCTGGTGGGCGGAGTCCGGCAGCCAGGGGGGTCTGGTGGCCGGCACCTACCTGCACGGCATCTTCGAGAACGGGCCCTGGCGGCGCCGCTGGCTCAACCAGCTGCGGCGGCGGCGTCAGTTGCCGCCCCTGGAGGAGAACCAGCCCCACCACGGCCGCCAGCGGGACGCCCTGCTCGATCGCCTGGCCGACGCCTTCGAAGCCCACATCGATCTGGCGCCTCTGCTGGCCCCGGGGCCTCTCCCCCAGGGGCGGCGCCCCTGAATGGCCGGCACCCCCTAGATTTCCGCCAGCGCGGCCCTCTCCCCATCGCCATCCCCCGTCCTGCCATCACCATCGCCTGGCCGGACGGACGCACAATGACGGCCCTCCCCGGCCAGGACTGGCTGGAGGCCGCCCGCCAGGCAGCGGTGCTGATCCCCACCGGCTGCCTGGGGGGCAGCTGCGGCGCCTGCGAGATCGAGGTCAATGGACGGGTGGTGCGGGCCTGTGTCTCCACCGTGCCCTCCAGTCCCAGCGGCCGGCTGACCGTCAGCCTGGCCAGTGATCCCCACTGGTAGGTCGTGTGAGTTCCCCCCCCCGGTTCCACATCCTCTCGATCGATTTCCAGGATCTCGATGTGATCTGGAACGTGCGGCTCTTCTATCGGGCTGCGGGCTACGGGTTCGCCCGTGACGGCGTCGATCCGGATCTCGACCTGCTGGTGATCCTGCGCGGCGATCCGGGCCTGGCCCATCGGGAGCACCGGGGGATCGTGCATGTGTACGACTACGTCAAGGAGCTCCAGGTGGACTGGCTCGAGCGCTTTCCCCTGGCCCGTGACATCCGGCTGATCTCCCTGTTCCCACCCGACCCGGTTCCCGAGGGGCTGCGCTGGGTGCCGGGGTACCTGCCGGTGGTTCCCGAGTTCTGGCAGCGAAGCCCCTTCCGCAAGCGAGCCGGCCGGCCGCTGCACATCGCCAATTTCAAGCCGATGGGCGACGACCCCTACCAGCAGGATCTGGCCCGGCTGGCCCGCCGGGGGCTGGTGCGGGTCTTCGGTGGCCGCTGGGACAGGCTGGGCCTGGCCACCCACGGCCTCAGCTACCTGGAAGCGAATCGGCTGCTGGCGAGCGCCTGGTGCTGCTACGGCCTGATGTACCCCTACCAGCGGGGCACCACCCTCTCCGGCCGCATGTGGCAGGCACCCCTGCATGGCTGTCTGGTGATCAGCGAACAGGGCACCAACCCCCTGGGACTGCCCGGGATCCTTGAAGTGGAACGCTTCTCCGCGGAGACGCTGCTGAGCGTGGGCTCGATCCGGGAGTGCTGGCAGGTCAGACAGGAGGCCACCCGGTACTGGCGCGAGGCCACCGAGCGGCTGGCCCTGCAACTGGACCTGCCGGCCTACCGGGGTCCTTCGGCCGCGCAACTGACCAGCTGCGGTCGGGAGCGGCTGGCCCAGCACCTGCAGGTGGTCTGGGGCCGGCGCCTGGGGCGGACGGCGCGGTGGCTGGCGCCGCCTCCGGTCAGCTGCTGGTGGCGGCGACGGCAGCGGACGCTGCAGGGACTGGGGCGACGCCTGCAGGGGCCCTCCAGGCCGGGCGGGCAGACAACGAACCGCTGAGAGGCCGCCTCAGCCAGAGCGATGCGGCGTCATCGTCGAATCGAAACCACGGGACCTTCGATGTCAGCGGGCAGGGGCTACGATGCCATGACGCATGACGTTTTTGTAGGAATCTAGATGGCGCTGCCAACAGTCCTGAAGCGTGCCGTTCCCAAGAACGTGCAATCGGCTGTCAAGAGTTTTCTGTGGCCTGAATACTCCCCTGTACCCCCGCCTCAGAAGGTCATTGAATTCTGGGTGGATGTGGTGAGTGGCTGCAATCTCCGTTGCACGGCCTGTCCAGTCGGCATGCCCGAGTACACCAACAGCATCGGCCAGAAGCTGACAGAAATGCCGATTGAGCTGTTCGAGAAGATCTGCCTGAAGGCCAAGGCCGACACCAATGACAACTGCCGCTTCGGTCTGTACAACTGGACCGAACCCACCCTCCATTCCAGGCTCCATGAACTGATTGCCTGCGCCGAGAGCCATGGCGTCCCCTGCGGCATCTCCTCCAATCTCAATTACGACTACGACTGGTCCCTGCTCAAGCCCCTGCGCCTGTGGAACTTCACGATCACGGTGTCGGGCTTTACCCAGCGCACCTACCAGATCAACCACAAGGGCGGCCGGATCGAACCGGTGCTCGCCAACCTGATCCGCATCTCCGAAACCCTCGGCGACTGGGAATGCTTCCAGAACATCGACGTGCGCTATTTGGTTCACAAGCAGAACCTGCATGAAGTGCACCTGTTCAAGCACTTCTGCGACAAATTGGGGATAAAATTCAGCCCCTACCACGCCTATTACATGCCCATCGACAAGATGTTCGACGGGCTCGAAACGATTCCCCCGGAACTCGAGTACATCTATTACAGCCCCCAGCTGGTGCAGCAGGCCATCGGTGACCACCGATCACAGAATTGCTTCATGCGCGAGTCCCAGGTCTGCCTCGACCACGAAGGCAACTTCTCGGTCTGCTGCGTGCAGTCCCCCTCCGCCCCATCAATCGCCAACTATCTGGACACCCCCTACCAGGTGATGCAGGCCAAGCGCTATGGCAGCGAACTCTGCAAGAAGTGCACCAGCACCGGCATCAACATCTTCGCCACCTATGGCATGCAGGAGCCGCCGGAGATCCAGCAATCGATCGAAAAACTTCTCCCCGTCGACCTGAAGGATTTTCGCTGATCAGTGACATCCAATGATGCAGCCTCGCGCAGCGAGACCGACACGCCCGCCTACGACTATTTGATCGTCGGCTGCGGGCTGTTCGGTGCCACCTTTGCCCGACTCGCCACCGATGCCGGAAAACGTTGTCTCATCGTCGAGCGCCGCCCCCACATCGGTGGCAATTGCTATACGGAGAAGCTGGAAGGCATCAACGTCCATCGCTACGGCGCCCATATCTTTCACACCAGCAACAAGGCCGTCTGGGCCTTCGTCAATAGGTTTGCAGAATTCAATAACTATATCAACTCACCCAAGGCGATCTCCGGAGACAAGCTATATTCCCTACCCTTCAACATGAATACCTTCTACGAGCTCTGGCAGACGCGCACGCCCGAGGAAGCCCGGCAGAAGATCGCCTCCCAGCGCTTCACCGGCGAACCCACCAACCTGGAAGAGCAGGCCCTGTCACTGGTGGGGAAGGACATCTACGAGACCCTGATCCGCGACTACACCCGCAAACAGTGGGGCAAGCATCCCCGTGAACTGCCCGCCTTCATCATCAAGCGGCTGCCGTTGCGCTTCACCTACGACAACAACTATTTCTCCGACCGCTACCAGGGGATCCCGATCGGCGGTTACACGGCCCTGTTCGACGCCTTGCTGGAGGGCATCGAGGTCCGCCTCAACGTCGATTACTTCGCCGACCGCACCCCGTTGGGGCGCCTGGCCCGCAAGGTGGTCTATACCGGCTGCATCGACCAGTATTTCGACTATGGGCTGGGGAGGCTGGAGTACCGCTCGCTCGCGTTCGACAACGCCGTGGTGGAAACCGACAACTTCCAGGGCAATGCGGTGATCAACTACTGCGATACCCGCGAGCCCTTCACCCGCATCATCGAGCACAAGCACTTCGAAGGCTCCAGCTCCCCCGTCACCGTGATCACCAAGGAGTACCCCCGGCCCTGCAACGGTGAGGCCATTCCCTACTACCCGGTCAACGATGCCCACAACCAGGGGCTGTACCGGCGCTATCAGGAGCTCTCCCAGGGAACGGAGAACGTGATCTTCGGGGGCCGTCTCTCCGAATACAAGTACATGGACATGCACGTGGTGATCGAATCGGCCATGAACCGGTTCCGCAGCGAGAGCCGTCAGGCGTCGGCCTGAATCAGCCCGCCACCGAGCAGCACCTCGCCTCTGTAGGCCACCGCCGCCTGCCCAGGAGCCACCGAGAACTGGGGCTCGGCGAAGTCGAGCCGGGCCCGGTGGGGCCGTCCGGCGGCGTGGTCGGCGGCCGTTTCGGGCAGGGGCGTCAGCAGGGCCCGCTCGGGCAGGCTGCGGTAGCGCACCTGCACCTCCACCTCGATCGGTCCGCTGGGCGGCGCGATCGACACCCAGTTGACGGCGCCGAGCACACAGGCCTGGCGTGTCGCCTCCCGCCGGGGCGCCACCACCACCCGGTTCATGGCCCCATCCAGCCGCACCACATGGAGGGGTTCGCTCCAGGCCACCCCCAGACCCTTGCGTTGGCCGATGGTGAAGTGCTCGATCCCGTCGTGCTGGCCGAGCACCGTGCCGTCCGCGAGAACAATCTCACCCTGTCGAGGCGCCAGGTAGGCATCCAGGAACGCCCGCATCGACCCATGGTGATCGGCCAGACAGAGGTCCTGGCTTTCGGGCTTGGCGGCGGTGCGCAGGCCGAGGCGTGCGGCCTCGGCGCGGGTGGCCTCCTTGGTGAGTTCACCGAGGGGGAAGACCAGCCGCCCCAGCACCGACTGGGGCAGGTCGTAGAGGAAGTAGCTCTGGTCCTTGTGGGCATCGAGGCCCCGCAGCAACTGGTGGCGGCCGTCCTGGGGGTCGTCCTGGCGCAGCCGGGCGTAGTGGCCCGTGGCGAGGCGGCCGATGTTGCGCTCCGCCTCGGCCCACTCCAGCATCGGGCCGAACTTCACCGCCCGGTTGCAGCGGGAGCAGGGCAGGGGGGTGAGGCCATCGCCGTAGCCCTCCACCAGGAAATCGACGATCTGCTCCTGGAACCGGGCCCGGGAATCGACCACATGGTGGGGAACCCCCAGCTGGTCACAGATGCCGGCCGCATCCACCAGACCCTCGGCGCAGCAGGCGCCCTTGCCACTCATCAGCCACAGGGTGAGGCCCTCGACCTCCCAGCCGGCCGCCACCAGCAGGGCGGCGGTCAGGGAACTGTCGACGCCGCCGGAGAGGCCCACCGCCACGCGCCGTTCACCGGGCCAGTCGCCAAGCCGTCCCAGCACCTCGGCCACCTCGGGGCTGGCGGCGGGGGGCTGGGCGGTGGACGCAGGCGGAACTGAGACCGTGGCAGCGGAGGGGCTCAAGGATCCCGATGGGTGGAACGGGGGGACGCCTCCATCATGGGAGAGCACTGCTCGGGCCGCCGTGAACCTCGGGCCGATGCCCACCGCCTGGCCGACGGCGGATGCCGATCACCTTCTGGTGAGCGGCGCCGCCATGGCCGCCATCGAGCAGGAGCTGTTCGCCAGCGGACTGCCGGTGGAGGCCCTGATGGAGAAGGCCGCCCTGGCGGTGAGCCGCCGCCTGGCGGAACGGCCGTCTCGGGACCGGCAGGACGGCCTGCTGGTGCTGGTGGGACCGGGCCACAACGGCGGCGATGGGCTGGTGGTGGCCAGGGAATGGCACCTGGCCGGAGGCCGGGTGCGGATCTGGTGCCCCTTCGAGCGCCGCCGGCCTCTCACCGAGGCCCACCTGCGCCATGCCCGCTGGCTGGGCATTCCCCTGCTGGAGGCCCCGCCCGACCCGGAGGATCCAGCCCTCTGGGTGGATGCCCTGTTCGGCATCGGCCAGCACCGGCCGGCCGGACCGCTGATCGAAGCCCTGCTGGGGGACCGGCAGCGGCGGCGGCCCGGCGCCCTGGTGGCGATCGATGTCCCCACCGGCCTGGACGCCGATGACGGGGTGCTGCTCGGCGGGGTCGCCGCCACGGCCGCCACCACCTACACCATCGGCCTGATCAAGCGGGGCCTCGTCCAGGACACCGCCCTGCGCTGGGTGGGACGGCTGGAGCGGATCGACCTGGGACTGCCGGCCGCGCTCCTGGGCCAGCCCGGTGGCGAGCCACTGCTGGGCCTGGGGGCCGCCGACCCGTGCTCGGCCCCCTGGCCCGTGCCGGATCCAGCCGCCGGGAAGTACGCCCGCGGACGCCTGCTGGTTGTGGCCGGCAGCCACCGCTTCCGGGGGGCCGCCCACCTGGCCCTGGCCGGCGCCACGGCCTCCGGATGCGGCAGCCTCCGGGCCGCCCTCCCCCAGGAGATCACCCCCCACCTCTGGCAGATCCACCCCCATGTGGTGCTGGAGCCCGGCCTGGGGGCCACCCCGGCCGGGGGGCTGGCGCTGGCGGATCTGGCCGCGGGCTGGCTGGATCGGCTGGATGCGGTGCTGCTGGGTCCCGGCCTGGGCGGAGTCGGTCTCGCCGGTGCACCACCAGCGGCGGGGATCGACGCCCCGGAGCGGCAGTGCTGGCAGGATCTGGCCGACTTCGCCGGCCTGCTGGTGCTCGATGCCGATGGCCTCAATCGCCTGGCGGCCATGGGCAGCGACTGGCTGGGGACCCGCCAGGGGCCCACCTGGATCACCCCCCACGCGGAGGAGTTCCGCAGGCTCTTCCCCGACCTGGCTCCGCTGCCCCGGCCCGAGGCGGCGGGGGCGGCGGCCCGCCGCACGGGCGCCAGCGTGCTGCTCAAGGGGGCCCGCAGCGTCGTGGCGGCCCCGGATGGGCGCCGCTGGCAGCTGCTGGTGGCCTGCCCGGAGGCGGCCAGGGCCGGACTCGGGGATGTGCTCGCCGGCTACGCGGCGGGGCGGGGGGCCCTGGCCATGGCCGCCATGGGGCAGGCGGGAACGCCAGGGGCCGATGCCGTCTGGCTGGCAGCCGCCGCCCTCGACCATGCCCTGGCCGGCGTCCGGACCCATCGCCGGCACGGGCCCGGAGGCGTGACCCCCCTCGCGGTGGCCGAGGCCCTGGAACATCCGGAGCCAATGAAATAGGGCGGAGCGGCCACTTCCCCATCGGGAGACTCTGATGGACTCCTCAGACCGGCAACAGAAGAATTAGCCCTTTGCTCATCCAATCAAAGCCTATTGCTAAAGAAGTCCGATTGTGTGCGGGTTCACATCTCATTCCTTAAAAGTTGTTCCAGACACTTTCTGCCCCTGCCGGTGGGTGGATAATCCGTTGACACTTTCGAAGGCGCCATTACGCCCCCTCCTATGACCGTCTCCGCCATTGCGACGAGAAGGGAGGGCTCCACCCGCAGAGGGAGTGATTCCATCACGTGGTACCTCACCTCCATCGGCAGAGAGCCTCTGTTGACCCCGGCCGAGGAGATCGAGCTCGGCAACCAGGTGCAGGCGATGATGCACCTGGTGGAAGAATCAAAAACCGGATACTCCGTCCAGGAGAACAAGACGATCAAGGTCGGCCGCCGCTCCAAGGAGCGCATGATGCGGGCCAATCTTCGGCTCGTGGTGAGCGTGGCCAAGAAGTATCAGGGCAAGGGGCTCGAACTGCTCGATCTGATCCAGGAAGGTTCCCTCGGCCTCGAGCGTGCCGTCGAAAAGTTCGACCCCACCCGGGGCTACAAGTTCTCCACCTATGCCTTCTGGTGGATCCGCCAGAGCATGACCCGTGCCATCGCCTGCCAGTCCCGGGCCATCCGCCTGCCTGTTCACCTCAGTGAACGGTTGACGACCGTGCGCAAGGTGAGCCTCGAGCTGGCCCACAAGCTCGGCGCCATGCCCAGCCGCCGTGAGATCTCCGAAGCCATGGCCATCCCCGTCGAGGAGCTTGACTCCCTGCTGCGCCAGGCCCTCACCATCTCCAGCCTGGATGCCCCCATCCATGCGGAGGACGGCCGCAGCTTCCTGGGGGACCTGATCGCCGATGGGTCCGCCGAGGAGCCGCTGGATCGCATCGAGCGGGGCATGCACCAGGAGCAGCTGGCCGAGCTCATGGGCCACCTCTCCGCCCAGGAGAAGGAGGTGCTGGCCCTCCGCTTCGGCCTCGACGGCATGGAGCGCCACACCCTGGCCGAGATCGGCCGGCAGCTGGATGTCTCCAGGGAGCGGGTGCGGCAGATTGAACTCAAGGCCCTGCGCAAACTGCGCAGCCTCTCGACCCGGTCCGCCGTTCCCCTGGCCTGATCGGCCGGCTCCTCAGCCCCGGCCGCCTCCGGCCAGAAGCCGTTTCAACCACCCCTTTGCCTGGAGCCCGGCGATCTTCAGTCGGCTCTCGCCTTTGAGGCCGCGATCGCGGCGGATCTGGATCGGAGCGTCGCCGACCCTCTCCCAGTCCGGCAGCCAGCAATTGTCGGTGCGGGGAAACCAGAATTCGAACACGGATGTTGTCGAGATGGGCAGCAACTTACCCAGGATCGAGTAGATCGACTGATCATGGCGGTGCTCCTGGAACCCCTCCAGATTGGGAGAACGGGAGGGGCGGTCGTCGATCATCGAGAAATCCTCACTGAACACCCTGATCCAGTGCCGCATGAAGTCCATGGCGGCGGGGCACTTGCGCACGAAGAAAGTGGTGGCCCCCAGCTGCTGGCTGCCGGTGATCTCGGGCCTATCCCGCACCGCCAGCCGGTCGAGCAGATCACCCTTGGTCCACTTGGCCTCCCCCTGATCGGGAAACTGACGGCCCTCGTAGATGAGGGAACCATTGGGGGGAAGACATTCGAAACCCTGCAGGCCGGAAGGGGCCTCCGCAGCCATCGCAAAGAACTCCAGCAGGCGCTGCCTTCCCGCAGGGTTGAGGTGACAGCCGGAATCGATCCAGTGCACCAGATCGCCGTCCTGCAGACGCTGGAGGGTCTGAAGAACGATCTGGGGCTTCCAGGCGTAGTAGCCAAAACCCCGGTGCTCCGGCGTCAGATAATCCTTGAACTGCTGGCGAAACGCAGGATCGAGATCGAACTCCGAGGCACTTACGATATCTGTGTACACGCCCATATCCTTCGCCTGACGACATAAGCGGCGCCGGGCCACTTTCATGCGGTGATCCGAGAAAGTGACGAGGACGCGTTTGGTCATCAGACCCGTTGCCATTCCGGCAATTTTAGTGATTCTAACATCGACTCAAGAAAAGACCGATTCCCGCGAAGAAATCAGGCCCAATTCCAATGGCCCCAGCGCCCGCCAAGCGACTCCAGCACCGCCCGGCCTGCCAGGAACTGTCGCGTCAGTTCAGTCGTCGGCCCAGATGTAACGGGTGAGTTCACTGCCATCGGGCTCCGGTGCCGCGAGGGCGAACTCGACGCAATCAGCGACTACGGCATCAATCTCCCTGTCGATCTCCTTGAGTTCCTCGGCCGTGGCCAGACCCTGCTCCATCAGTCGGACCGCCAGCTGCTTGATCGGATCACGCTTGGCCCAGAACTCCTTCTCCGCCGCTTCGCGGAGTTCGTCGGGATCCGCCAGGGAATGGCCGCGGAAGCGGTAGGTGAGGCATTCCAGCAGGGTGGGACCCTCTCCAGCCCTGGCCCGGGCGATCGCCCGCTGGGCCGCCGCCCGCACGGCCAGCACATCCATGCCATCGACCTCCTCGCCAACCATGCCGAAGCCGGCCGCCTTGCGCCAGATCTCCGGCTCGCTGGTGGCCCGGTTGTGGTCCATGCCGATGGCCCAGCGGTTGTTTTCGACCACGAACAGGATCGGCAGCTTCCACAGCGCCGCCATGTTGAGGCATTCGTAGAACTGGCCGATGTTGCAGGTGCCGTCTCCGAAGAAGGCCGCCGTGACCGCATCGCTGTCGGCCTGGCCGAGGGCCTCCCGCTTGTAGCGGCTGGTGAAGGCCGCCCCCAGGGCCACCGGGATGCCCTCGCCGATGAACGCATAGCCGCCAAGGAGATGGTGCTCCCGGGAGAAGAGGTGCATCGAGCCGCCCCGCCCCTTGCTGCAGCCGGTGGCCTTGCCGAACAGTTCACTCATCACCTCCCGGGCCGGCACACCACAGCTCAGGGCGTGGACATGGTCGCGGTAGGTGCTGCAGAACCAGTCGTGCTGGAGACGCATCGCCCGGATCACCCCGGTGGAGACAGCCTCCTGACCGTTGTACAGATGCACGAAGCCGAACATCTTGCCGCGGTAGTACATCTCAGCGCACTTGTCCTCGAAGCGGCGCCCCAGCGTCATGTCGCGGTAGAGCATCAGGCCCTCGTCCCGGCTGACACTGGCCCGCTCGGCCGGGTACAGGCCCTCGAGCCGCACCGCATGGCTGCCCGCCTCCTCGGACGACGAGCTTGCCCCGACGGTGCCGGGCTGCGCTGCCCGCGCCGCGGTCAGTTCCTGAGTCATGGCAGGACGGCGATGCGATTCGTGGCCACGACTGTACGGGGTCCGTTCCCTGATGACAGTCAAAACCACTGCCTCTGACTACAGTCGCGCCCCAGCGGCCTCATCGGATTGGACCTGCCGATCGATCACTTCCGGTTGCTGGGTGTCTCTCCCTCCGCCGACGCCCAGGGGGTCCTGCGCACGCTTCAGTCGCGGCTGGACCGGGTGCCCCACGGAGGGTTCACCCAGGAAACGCTGCAGGCGCGGGCCGACCTGCTCCGCGCCAGTGCCGACCTGCTCTGCGACCACGATCGACGCGCCGCCTACGAAGCGGAACTGACGGGCCTGGCCGACACCGGAGGCTCCCTGCAGCCGGCCCTGGAGATCGCCACCACCCGCCAGGTGGGGGGTCTGCTGCTGCTGATGGAGGGGGGCCAGCCCCTGGAGACGTTCGAGCTGGCCAGCCGCTGCCTGCAGCTGCCCCAGGCCCCCACCCTCGGCAGTGGCCGCGAAACCGATCTGACGCTTCTGGCGGGACTGTCCTGCCTGGAGGCCGCCCGGGAGCTGGAGGAGCAGCGTCGTTTTGAAGCCGCCGCCCGCACCCTGCGGCAGGGGCTGCAGCTGCTGCAGCGCCTCGGCCGGCAGCCCGAGCTCAGGGAAACCATGAACGCCCGGCTGGAGCGGCTCACCCCCTACCGGGTGCTCGATCTGCTCAGCCGGGATCTCGCCGCCGGCGCCGAACGGCGGGAGGGGCTGGCGCTGCTGGAGCAGCTGGTGCAGCGGCGCGGGGGCCTCGAGGGGGACGGCGATCCCCATTTCCCCCGCGAGGACTTCCAGACCTTCTTCCACCAGATCCGCTCCTTCCTCACCGTTCAGGAACAGGTGGATCTGTTCAGCCGCTGGGCCGCCAGCGGCTCCGAGGCGGCCGACTTCCTGGCCACCATCGCCCTGACCGCCTCCGGCTTCGCCCAGCGCAAGCCCGAACGCATCGCCGACGCCCGGAGCCGTCTGCAGCGCAGCGGACGGGAGGGCGTCGAGCCCCTGCTCGCCAACCTGCACCTGCTGCTGGGGGAGGCCGACACGGCGCGGGCCTGCTTCGACAGCGGCGCCAGCCAGGAGCTCAAAGCCTGGGCGGCCGGCAAGAGTGACGATCCCCTCGGTCAGCTCTGCGCCTACTGCAGTGACTGGCTGGTGCGGGACGTGCTGCCCGGCTACCGGGACCTAGAAGCCGAACCGGATCTGGTGGCCTATTTCAGTGACCGGGACGTGGTGGCCTACGTGGAGCGGGAGGACCAGCGGCGGGGCCGCGCCTACCTCTCGGCACCGGCGGCGCCGGCCGCGGCGGCCCCACCCCCGTTCCCGAGCTTCGAGACCCCTGGTTTTCCTGCCGCAGAGTCCTTCGCTCCCGGCGCCTCGGCCCTGGAGGGCTTCGCCTCCCTGCCGCCGACAGGCCCCGGGACGGATCTTGAGGACGAGCGGGATCTCGATGACGAGGTGCCCCTGCGCTGGCCCGTTCCCCCCCGGCCCTGGCTGCTGGCGGGCGGCGCCGCCCTGCTGCTGCTCCTGGCCGGCGCCTGGGTGCTGCGGCAGCGCCAGAGCGCTCCGCCGCCGCCCCAGCCGCCGGCTCCGCTGCCAGCTCCGGCCGCCAGGCCCCCGGCCGCGCCGACTCCCACCCCCGTGCCGGCGGGCGGCCCGAGCCTGGAGCCCCTCACCAGCCCCCGACCCGATGCGGCCCAGGTCCGCCGGCTGCTGGAGGACTGGCTGACGATCAAAGCTGATGTGCTGGCCGGTGAGCCCATTCCCCAGGGCCTGGATCGCATTGCCCGGGAAGGGCCGGTGGAGCTGCTCACAAGGGAGCGCCGCAGTGATGCGGCCCGGGGCCAGACCCAGCGTCTGGACGTGCGGATCACCGACCTGACCCTCTCCGAGAGCGGGCCCCGCCGCATCGTCGCCGTCGCCCGGCTCCGCTACAGCGACCGGCGCCTCGATGAAAACGGCAAGGTGGTGGAGAGCACGGCGCCCATGGAGCTGCGCAATGGTTATGTATTCGGGCGCGACGGCGATAGCTGGCGCCTGGTGGCCACCCAATCCCTCAACTGATGTTCGACGAACTCTCCCAGCGCTTTGAAGACGCGGTCAAGGGACTGCGGGGCCAGGCGGCCATCTCGGAGACGAACGTCGATGGCGCCCTCCGCGATGTGAGGCGCGCCCTGCTGGAGGCCGACGTCAGCCTGCCGGTGGTGAAGGAGTTCATCGAGGAGGTGCGGCGCAAGGCCGTGGGCGCCGAGGTGGTGCGCGGCGTGAGCCCGGACCAGCAGTTCATCCAGCTGGTGCACGCCCAGCTCGTCGAGACCATGGGCGGCGCCAATGCCCCCCTGGCGCGGGCCGCGGAAGGGCCCACCGTGATCCTGATGGCCGGTCTGCAAGGAGCCGGCAAGACCACCGCCACCGCCAAGCTGGGCCTGCACCTCAAGGAACAGGGCCGCCGTCCCCTGCTGGTGGCTGCGGACGTCTACCGGCCTGCCGCCATCGATCAGCTCCAGACCCTGGGCCGCCAGATCGGCGTGGAGGTGTTCAGCCTGGGCAGCGAGGCCAGCCCGGAGGCCATTGCCGCCGCCGGCGTGGCCAGGGGTCGGGAGGAAGGCTTCGACACCGTCCTGGTGGACACCGCCGGCCGCCTCCAGATCGACACCGCGATGATGGGGGAGATGGTCCGGATCCGGGAAGCGGCGGCCCCGGATGAGGTGCTGCTGGTGGTGGATTCGATGATCGGCCAGGAGGCGGCCGATCTCACCCGGGCCTTCCACGAGCAGGTGGGCATCACCGGCGCGGTGCTCACCAAGCTGGACGGCGATTCCCGCGGCGGGGCCGCCCTCTCGATCCGCAAGGTGAGCGGCGCCCCGATCAAGTTCATCGGCACCGGGGAGAAGGTGGAGGCCCTGCAGCCGTTCCACCCGGAGCGGATGGCCAGCCGGATCCTGGGCATGGGCGATGTGCTCACCCTGGTGGAGAAGGCCACCAAGGAGGTGGAGCTGGCCGATGTGGAGAAGATGCAGCGCAAGCTGCAGGAAGCCAGCTTCGATTTCTCCGATTTCGTGCAGCAGATGCGCCTGATCAAGCGCATGGGCTCCCTCGGCGGGCTCATGAAGCTGATCCCCGGGATGAACAAGATCGACGACGGCATGCTCCGCCAGGGGGAGAGCCAGCTGAAGCGCATCGAGGCCATGATCGGCTCGATGACCGAGGCCGAGCGCCGCCAGCCCGAACTGCTCGCCGCCCAGCCCTCCCGCCGCCGCCGCATCGCCGCCGGCAGCGGCCACACCCCGGCGGATGTGGACAAGGTTCTCGCCGACTTCCAGAAGATGCGCGGCTTCATGCAGCAGATGACCCGGGGCGGGATGCCCGGAATGCCCGGGATGCCGGGCATGGGTGGCTTTCCAGGCATGGGTGGGGGCATGCCCGGCATGGGTGGCGGCATGCCGGGAATGGGGGGCATGCCGGGCATGGGCGGTCCCGGTGGCCGCGGCGGCGGCCAGCCCCGCAAGCCCCCCAAGCCGGCCAAGAAGCGCAAGGGATTCGGCCAGCTCTGAGCAGGCCTGTAGGATTGGGAGCTGCATTTCGACCACCCTTTTCCAGATGATCAAGCTCCGGCTGAAGCGGTTCGGCAAGAAACGGGAAGCGAGTTTCCGTCTGGTGGCCACCAACAGCACCTCCCGCCGCGATGGCCGTCCGCTAGAGGAACTGGGCTTCTACAACCCCCGCACCAAGGAAACCCGCCTTGACGCCGAGGCCATCCGCGTCCGCCTTGGCCAGGGTGCCCAGCCCACCGACACCGTGCGCAGCCTGCTCGAGAAGGGTGGCCTGATCGAGAAGACCACCCGTCCCGCCGAAACCGTCGGCAAGCTGCAGCAGGCCGCCGCCCGTGACGCCGCCGCTGCCGCCGCGGTGAAGGAAGCGGCAGCCGCCGCCGAAGCCGCCAAGGAAGCCGCCGCCAAGCAGGCCGCTGAGGCCGCCGAAGCTGCCGCTGCCGCCGAACCTGCCGCCGCCAAGGCCTGAGCGAGCTCTCCTCCACGTTCGCCCTGCCCGACAGCGCCGCCGCCATTGCCCTGGCCGGCTCGGACGGCTCTTCGCTGCGTCGGCTTGAGGCCCTCACGGGTGCCCAGATCGTCCTGAGGGGCCTCGATCTTCAGATCCGGGGCCGCAGTTCCCAGGTGGAGCGGCTGCAGGCCCTGGTCCAGCTCCTGGAGCCGCTGTGGCAACGGGGCGAGCCCATCGGTCCGGTGGACATCCAGGCGGCCCTGACGGCCCTGGACACCGGTCGATCCGACCAGCACCGCAGCATGGGGCTCCAGGTGCTGGCCACGAGCGTCACCGGCCGGCCCCTGCGTCCCCGCACCCTGCGGCAGAACAGTTATGTCGAGGCGATTGAACGCCACGACCTGACCCTGGCGATCGGGCCCGCCGGCACCGGCAAGACCTTCCTGGCCACGATCCTGGCCGTGCGGATGCTCCAGGAACGCAAGGTGGAGCGGCTGGTGCTCACGCGTCCGGCGGTGGAGGCGGGCGAGCGGCTTGGCTTCCTGCCCGGTGACCTGCAGCAGAAGGTGGATCCCTATCTGCGCCCCCTCTACGACGCTCTCCACGGCCTGCTGGGCCAGGAACGCACCACCCAACTTCTGGAGAAGGGGGTGATTGAGGTGGCGCCCCTGGCCTTCATGCGTGGCCGCACCCTGGCCGATGCCTTCGTGATCCTCGATGAGGCCCAGAACACCACCTGCGCCCAGATGCGTATGGTGCTCACCCGGCTGGGTGAGAACTCGCGCATGGTCGTGACCGGTGACACCACCCAGATCGACCTGCCCCCGGGCCAGTTGAGCGGCCTGGTGGAGGCGGAGCAGGTGCTGGCTGGGGTCGAAGGGGTGGCGATCTGCCGCTTCTCCGACGCCGACGTGGTGCGCCATCCGCTGGTGCAGCGCCTGGTGCAGGCCTACGCCCGCCGCGATGCCCGCCCGCCGGCCCCCGCCGCCAGGAAACGGATCGATGGCACCCCCACCCGATCGGAGCCTTGAACAGCGCCGAACGGCTGCGCATCCCGGCCCAGATCGCGCTGGCCGCCCTGGTGGCCCACACCCTGGGTTTTTGTTTCACGAGCCTGTTTCCTGGCTACCTGCCCAAGATCGGCGGGCTCTGGTCGGCGATCTCCGCCGTCGCCGTGACCCAGGTCAGCCCCAAGGATGCGACCTCTTCCGCCTCGCTGCGGATTCTGGGATCGGCGATCGGCGCCATCACCAGTTCCGTGTAACTGACGCTGCTGCCCTTTCACCCCCTTGGAATGGCGGCGGCGATCTTCGCCACGGTGGCGATCTGTGCGGCGATCAATGTGCCCAGCCACGGCCGTCTGGCGGCGATCACGGTGATCGTCGTGATCGTCACCGGCAGCCTGGATCCGGCCCTGAGTCCGGGTCTGAACGCCCTGCTGCGCTTCCTGGAATCCTGCATCGGCACGGGCGTGGCGCTGCTGGCGGTGTGGCTCTGGCCCGGATCGCGCCACCAGCCCCGGGGCGACGCCTGAAGCCTGGCTGCAGGACGGCGGGCCCGCATGGGGAGATCCGAACCGGCGCTGCTGCCGCAACCCTGGGGCCGCTGGCAAGATGGATTCAGTTTGAAATGCCAGCGCCATGCCGGCCCGCAGCAACTTTCAGGAAGCGATCCGCGAAGCCCAGTCCAGCGCACTGATCGGTCCCAACGTGGTCAACAAGGCCCTGCCCTATGTGGGCGGCGGCATGGTGCTCACCGCTGGTGGTGTCCTCGGTGGCATGTCCCTCATGGCCAGTGCGCCGGCCCTGTTCATGCCCCTGTTCTGGGTGGCCCTGATCGGCAACTTCATCCTTTTCTTCGTGGCCCAGAACGCCGCCACCAAGGGCAACGCCGCAACCGCCTTGCCGATCCTGACGGCCTACAGCCTGATCACCGGCTTCACACTCAGCGGCATCGTGAGCTACGCCGTGACTTCGGCTGGTGTTGGCGCTGTTGGCACCGCCGCCTTGGCCACGGGCATCACCTTCGTGATCGCCTCCTTCTTTGGTCGCCGCATGAGCGACAACGTCGGCCAGGCCCTCAGCGGAGTGGTTGGTCTGGGCATCATCGGTCTGTTGATCGCCATGGTGGTGCAATTGGTGGGCGGCCTGTTTGCCCCGGCCATCTTCACTGGCGGTAGCTTCGAGCTGATGATCGCCGGCTTCGGCACCGTGCTGTTCGTGGGGGCGGCTTTCGTCGACTTCTACACCATGCCCCGCACTTATAGCGACGACCAGTATCTGGCCGGCGCCCTGGGCATGTACCTCACCTACATCAACCTCTTCATCTTCATCCTGAGGCTGATCATTGCCCTCCAGGGTGGCGGCCGCCGCGACTGAACAGCGAACGTTCTCCACAGCCCAGCTTTCCCATGGGCCCGTCCGTTGCGGATGGGTCCATTTTTTTGGCAAGGCAACGGCTCCGGCCAGCCCGATCCCCCGCCCCAGCTCAGCCGTCGCTACGGGCAGAGGCGGAGGACACCGGCGTCGGACGCACCGCGAGCGCCCGGCTAAGCTCCGATCGATACGAGCTGATCCAAGCAGGGCCAGCACAACATCAGCGGTAAGCCGCACTCCAGCTCAGCGGATCCGGCCCCTTCACCTCTTGAACACAACGGAAACCCCATGACCAAAACGGCTCTGATCACCGGGATCACCGGCCAGGACGGTTCCTACCTGGCGGAGTTGCTCCTGGAGAAAGGCTACGTGGTGCATGGGATCAAACGGCGGGCCAGCAGCTTCAACACCGACAGGATCGATCACCTCTACCAGGATCCCCACGAACAGAATCCCCGCCTGGTTCTGCACTACGGCGATCTGACCGACTCCACCAATCTGATCAGGATCGTTCAGCAGATCCAGCCTGACGAGATCTACAACCTCGGGGCCCAGAGCCACGTGGCCGTGAGTTTCGAAAGTCCCGAATACACCGCCAACTCCGATGCCCTCGGCACCCTGCGGATCCTGGAAGCCGTCCGCATCCTGGGACTGATCGACAAGACCCGCATCTACCAGGCCAGCACCAGCGAACTCTATGGGCTGGTACAGGAGATTCCCCAGAAGGAAACCACCCCGTTCTATCCACGCAGTCCCTACGGCGTGGCCAAGCTCTACGCCTACTGGATCACGGTCAACTACAGGGAGGCCTACGGGATGTACGCCTGCAATGGCATCCTCTTCAACCACGAAAGCCCCAGGCGGGGGGAGACCTTCGTCACCCGCAAGATCACCCGGGGCCTGGCCCGCATCGATGCCGGTCTGGATCAGGGCCTGTTCATGGGCAACCTCGACTCCCTCCGGGACTGGGGTCACGCCCGGGATTACGTGGAGATGCAGTGGCGGATGCTGCAGCAGGAGCAACCCGAGGACTTCGTGATCGCCACGGGACGGCAGGAATCGGTGCGCCGCTTCATCGAGCTCACCGCCGAGGAACTCGGCTGGGGGGGCATCGACTGGAGCGGCAGCGGCGTCGATGAGACGGGCGCCCGGCGTGACACCGGTGCCACGGTGGTGCGCATCGACCGGCGCTACTTCCGGCCGGCGGAGGTGGAGACCCTGCTGGGGGATCCCACCCGGGCCCGGGAGCGGCTGGGCTGGACCCCCACCACCACCCTGGAGGAGCTGGTGGCGGAGATGGTGGCCACCGACAAGGAGGAGGCCGCCAAGGAGGCCACCCTGAGGCGCGAGGGGTTCACCGTCGTCGGCTCGATGGAGAATCCCCCCCAGGTCGGGGTGAGCACCGCCCCGTGAACCGGCCCGCGAAACGCGGCTATGGTCATGGCCGTGACCCGTTCTCGTCGAAGAGGACCTTCGCTGGAACGACGCCCTCTCCCGCGGTCCGCAACCCCGCCCGGCGCCGCGGGGGCCTGACGATTTCCCCATGCTGATCTCAACGAACGATCGGATCTTCATCGCCGGCCATCGCGGCATGGCCGGCTCGGCCATCGCCCGGCGCCTGGAGGCGGAAGGCCACCGCCACCTGCTCTGCGTCAGCCGTTCTGACCTCGATCTCATGGATGGCCCCGCCGTGGCCGCCTGGTTCGGGGATCAGCGGCCCGACGTGGTGGTGCTGGCGGCGGCGCGGGTGGGGGGAATCCTGGCCAACTCCACCTATCCCGCCGACTTCCTGCTCGACAACCTCAAGATCCAGCAGAACGTGATCGAGAGTGCCTGGCAGCACGGCACCCGGCGCCTGCTGTTCCTGGGCAGCAGCTGCATCTACCCCAAGCTGGCCGAGCAGCCGATCCGGGAGGAGGCCCTGCTCGGGGGACCTCTGGAGCCGACCAACGAGTGGTACGCGATCGCCAAGATCACCGGCATTGAGCTGTGTCGCGCCCTGCGGCTGCAGCACGGCTTCGATGCCATCAGCCTGATGCCCACCAATCTCTACGGCCCCGGTGACAACTACCACCCCACCAATAGCCATGTGCTGCCCGGCCTGATCCGCCGCTTCCAGGAGGCCCGCGAGAACGGCACCGAGGAGGTGGTCTGCTGGGGCAGCGGCAGCCCGCGTCGGGAGTTCCTGCATGTGGACGATCTGGCGGATGCGGCCCTGTTCTGCCTGCGCCACTGGCAGCCGGGCGCCGAAGAGCTCCAGCACATCAACGTGGGAACAGGAACGGACGTGAGCATCAAGGACCTGGCCACCATGGTGGCCGAGGCGGTCGGGTTCCGCGGACGGATCGCCTGGGACACTTCCAAGCCGGACGGCACACCCCGCAAGCTCCTGGATGTGGGCCGCCTGGCCGCCCTGGGCTGGCGGGCGACGATTCCCCTGCCGGACGGACTCCGCCGCACCGTGGCGGAATTCGTCAGCGAGCGGGCCAGCGGCGCCGAGGTGCGGCTGTGAGGATCCTCGTCACCGGGGGCGCCGGCTACATCGGCAGCCATGCCGTCAGGGCCCTGACCAGGGCGGGGCACCAGCCCGTGGTGCTCGACAACCTGGTTTACGGCCATGCCGACATCGTCGAGAAGACCCTGGAGGTGCCGCTGGTGCTGGGCCAGGTGGGCGACCGTGAGGTGCTCGAACCCCTGCTGCGCGGCCGCCATCCCGCCCTTGACGGCACCTCCCTGGAGGGCAAGCCGATCGAGGCGGTGCTCCACTTCGCCGCCTACGCCTATGTGGGTGAGTCGGTGACCGATCCGGCCAAGTACTACCGCAACAACCTGGGCGACACCCTCACCCTGCTCGAGGCCCTGGTGGCCACCGAACGGCCGTTGCCGATCGTGTTCTCCTCCACCTGCGCCACCTACGGCATTCCCCAGCAGGTGCCGATCACCGAGGACCACCCCCAGGCCCCGATCAATCCCTACGGCCGCAGCAAGTGGATGGTGGAGCAATTGCTCACCGACTTCGCGGCGGCCTACGGCCTGCCCAGCGTGATCTTCCGCTACTTCAATGCCGCCGGTGCCGACCCCGACGGCGACCTGGGAGAGGATCACAATCCGGAGACCCACCTGATCCCGAGGGTGCTCGACACCATGAGCGGCCGGGAGCCCTACCTGCAGATCTTCGGCGACGACTACCCCACCCCGGACGGCACCTGCATCCGCGATTACATCCACGTGGCCGACCTGGCCGACGCCCACGTCCTGGGACTGGAGCGGCTGCTGCGGCTGCGGGAACGGGAGGAGAACGAGCGCCGACCGCTGATCTACAACCTCGGCAACGGCACCGGCTACTCGGTCCAGCAGGTGATCGAGACCGCCAAGGCCGTCACTGGTCGCGGCTTGCTGGCCCACGTGGCCAAACGCCGGGACGGTGACCCTCCCCAGCTGGTGGCCGGGGCCACCCGGGCCCACCAGGAACTCGGCTGGCGGCCCCGCTTCCCAGAGCTGGAAACGATCATCGAACACGCCTGGGCCTGGCACCAGCGCCGTCACCAGGGCTGAGGGCCCCGTGCCCTGGCCAGGGCCTGGCCAGGGGCTCCCCGATGAAGACCCCCTGCCCGGGCATGGCCACACTGCGCCAGTAGCTCTCGATCAGGGTGTCGCCCCGGAGGTAATAGCTGAGCAGCAGCCCGGGATCGGGGAACTTGGCCGTGAAGTTGCACGGTTCCACCACGGTGCCGTAACTGCCGGTGGCGCCGGCCTCGAGCCAGCGCAGCGCGCTCATCTGCGGGCTGTCCGTCAGCTGCCCGCCGAAGGAAGTGAGGTGATCGGCGACGGCACCGGGCCGGAAGCGGTTGGTGCGCACGCCCGCGGGGAAGGCCAGCCCCGTGACGTAGGCCATCACGTCCTGGGCTCCCACCAGGGTGTCGCCGAGGATGATCCGCACCCGCAGGCGGGAGTCGATGGCGGCCTTGACCCTGCCGTAACCGGCGGCCCGACGGTTGCGCCGGGCATCGCCGGTGCTCAGCAGGTAGGCGGTTCCCGGCGGTGCGGTCCCGTCCGAGGCCACCCCCTGCTGGATCAGACGCCTGGCTGCCGCCGCGCTGGTGGCGGCCAGCATCATGCTGGGCCGGATGCGCAGCTGATCCCATGGGCGGCGCACGTCACCGCGGGCGAACAGGGGGCTCAGGGCTGTGGTGCGGCAACCGCTGGCGCAGAAGCGGGGATCGAGGCCGAGGCTGAAGGCGCTGGTGATCGACTGGCAGCCGACCCGGTACGGGGCCGCCCAGGCCAGGGCATAGACCTGGACATGGGCCGGGGTCCGGCGGTCGACGCTGGCCTTGATGCGGCGGAACAGGGCAGGGTTCAGCGAGGCTTCCCCGGGCGCGAAGCGCACCCGGATCACCTGGTCCGGGGGGATCAGCCGGGCCGCCTGGTACTGCCGGCCGATGGTCTCGCTGAGGGGATCGGCGGCGTTGACGATGATCGCCAGGTGGCGATGGTCGAGGGGGCCGCGGGAGGGCGGTCCGGCGTCGTTGGAGCGGCTGTCACCCCATGGGCTGCCGCTGGCCGCCAGGGCCAGCGGCAGCAACAGCGCAACCCCGACAGCCAGGCGACGGCGCCACGCACCCGGTGGCCCGGCGCTGATCGATGCAGCCCCGGCCGGGGGTCGGGAAAGCGGAGGCCATGGCGAGGGAGAGGCCATGGCGAAGGCGGTGAGGCTGGGGGTTTGGCCGACAGGGGGGGCTCCGAACACGGAGTGGTCCTGGAAGCGAGAAAGAAAGCGAAGGGTGATGAAAAGACGTGGGTGGCCTGTCGCGGGCCCGACCCACGTCCTTCCCTTCGTCAGGTCGATCTTAGGACCAGCCCAACGTCGTGCAGGTCCATGATGGCGGCCTAGATTTGAGATCATCGGCGTTCCTTTTGCCATCCCGATCCCCTGGTCCGCCGGGCTGGGGCAAGCCCCAGCTCCAATCCCTTGTCGTGTGGCCCGGAGGCGGCTACCCAACCGGACACGGCAGGACGCCCCAGCCCCGACTCCCAATCCGCCATTTCCAGCATCCTTTCCGCCTTGCCGTTGATGCCGCTTCTCCATCGCATCGCCAGACGACTCCCCAGCCCCCTGCTTGCCCCCCTCACTGACCAGAGACCCGCTGCACGTCTGATCCGGCATTCGGCGAAGAAGTACTGGAGGCTTCTGGCCCTCAACTTCTCCACCAGCCTGGCCGCCAGTCTCAGCGAGGGCGCCACCCTCGGGATCATCTTTCTTGCGGTCAGCCTGATCAGTGCTCCCGAGAACAGTGACTGGAGCAAGATGTCCGTTCTCGGATCTCTCAACCAGCTGCCCTGGCTGCAGGGCGGGCTGAACAGTGCCCTGAACACCCGGGCCGGTCGCGACAGCCTCTTCGTGCTGCTCCTGGCCACTGCCGTGGCCCTGCAGGGCCTGATGGCGGCGACCAGTTATGTCAACAGCGTCAGCACCGCCGTGATGGGTGCCCGGATGGGAACCGAAATCACCGGCAAGCTGAACGATCGGGTCCTCTCCCTGACTTTCGGCTGCGCCAGCCGTTACCGCGTCGGTGACCTGCTCAATTATGTCGGCTCCGGGGGCGGCACCGTTGAGAAGGAGATCAGCCTGGCCAACGGACTGTTGATGAACAGTCTGCAGCTGATCATCTACCTGGCCATCCTGGTGGCCATCTCCCCCTGGCTTCTGCTGGTCGCCTTTGCGATGGCCGCTGTCATGCAGATGGTCCAGAAGGTGCTGCTGCCACGGATCCGCAGGAATTCTCAGGAGCAGCAGAAAGTGAGCGTCGAGCTCTCCAGCCATCAGAACGAACAGATCCAGGGTCTGCGGCTGCTGCACAGCACAGGCCAGCTCGAAAGCTCCAGAAAAAGGCTGAAGGCGCTGCTCAATGAAAGCAAGCGACTGTCGATACGGCAGAGCAAGCTTGCCAACATCGTCCAGCCGATTTCCAACATGCTGCCGATCATCTCGATCGCCATCATCGCGGCGCTCAGCCTGATGGTGTTCAAGGACCGCAGCAGCGGCGTCCTGCCGAGCCTGGTGACGTTCATCATCGCCCTCCAGAGACTCAACCAGCGGGTCGGCAGCCTGACGGGCCTGGCCACGAGCTATGCCGCCAACAGTGCCAACGTCGAGCGGCTCAACCAGATCCTGCGCGACGACGACAAGGAATTCATCCGCACCGGCGGTGTGCCGTTCACGGCCCTGCGCGAGGCGATCCAGCTGGATGATGTCTCGTTGCGCTACAGCCCCGACCTGCCCCAGGCCCTCTGCTCCATCCAGCTCGCCATCGGCCACGGCCAGACGGTCGCCCTCGTCGGCTCCAGTGGCGCCGGCAAGAGCTCCATCGCCGATCTGCTGGTGGGTCTCTACGAACCCACCGGCGGAAGGATCCTCGTCGACGGCGTCGACATGCGGACGATCAATCTGGCCAGCTGGCAGCAGCGCCTGGGGGTCGTCAGCCAGGACACCTTCCTGTTCAACGCCAGCATCGCCAGCAATATCGGCTTCGGCGTCGAGAACGCCTCCATGGACGACATCATGGCCGCAGCCACCAAGGCCCAGGCCTCCCGCTTCATCGCGGATCTCCCCGATGGCTACGACACCAAGATCGGCGAACGGGGCTATCGGCTCAGCGGCGGCCAACGCCAGCGAATCTCACTGGCCAGGGCGATTCTGCGCCGACCTGAGCTGCTGATCCTTGATGAGGCCACCAGCGCCCTCGACAGCCAGAGCGAACGGCTGGTGCAACAGGCGATCGAACAGTTCGAACGCCAGCACACTGTTCTCGTGATTGCCCACCGGCTCAGTACAATCGTCAATGCCGACGTGATCTGTGTCCTTTCGGAGGGAAGGATCGTGGAGCGGGGCCGCCACCATGAGCTGCTCGCCCAGGACGGTCAGTACGCGAAGCTCTGGAGCGAGCAATCCAAACATCCCCAGCAGAAGCCGATGACTCCAGCCCCCGTCTGATGGCTTTCCCATTGCCCGGGGCGACCCTGCAGGAGCACGAATCTTTCCCATGATCATTGCCTGCACGATTGATAATAACTACATCCGGCACTGCGCCGTGATGCTGAAATCCCTGCAGCTCTCCAATCCAACCGAAAGCCTCAGCGTCTATATACTCCACGGCGTCATCGATGCCGCAGAACGAGCTCGGCTGGCGGCCTACCTCGGTGAATTTCTGCCTTCGGTCTCCTTCCTGCAGCTGGATGAGCAGATGCTCGCGGGTTTTCCCGTCTTTGGTCATATCAGCCTGGCCACCTATTTCCGGCTGCTGCTGCCGGCGGCCCTTCCCCATGCGGTGGAGAAGGTCCTCTACCTGGATTCCGATCTGATCGTCGTCGACTCCCTGCGGGACCTCTGGGAGTCGCCACTGGAGGGAAACAGCATCGGTGCGGTGGAGGAACACAACCAGGACTTCGACCGCAACCGCCTCGGCCTGGCAGAAGGCTCCCTGGTCTTCAATGCCGGGGCGATGCTGATCGATCTGGGCCGCTGGCGCCGGGAGAGCATCCTGGCCAACGGGCTGGAATTCGCCCGCACCCATCCCGAGCGGATCAAGCACTGGGACCAAGACGTGCTCAATTCCCTGCTCGAGGCCCGCTGGCGGCCGCTCGACTGGCGCTGGAACGCCCTGCCCCACCTCTGGATGCATCCGGAGTACACCTGCGCCGACACCCCCTTGGGCCGGCAGGCGGAGCTGGCCCGGGCGAGCCCCGCCGTGATCCACTTCGCGGGCTCGGGGGTGGCCAAGCCCTGGCACCATCGCTGCACCCACCCCTGGCGGCAGCGGTACCTGGAGATCCGCCAGCAGACTCCCTGGGCACACCTGCCCCTGGAGGGCACCCCCGACACCTCCCTGGGTGAACGGCTCGGACGACTGCGCTTCCGGGTCAAACGGGCCGGCAAGGAGATGCTCGGCCGGCTGGCCCCCCGGAACCGATGACCATCCAGATCGGCGACCACCGGCTCACCTGCATCGGCTACACCGACAGCACCGAGGCGGATCTGCTGGGACGCTTCCTGCGCCAGGGGAGCCGCGCCCTTGCCGAGACGCAGGGGGAGTACACGCTGGTGATCGAGACCGACGCCGGGGACGTGACCGTGGTCACCTCGCCGGTGGGGGCCACCCATTACTACGTGCTGGAACACGACGGCCGCCTCTTCCACGGCGACCGGGTGGCCGAGATCCTGCGCCGCAGCGGCCTGACCTGGCGCTGGAACTGGCAGGCCCTCGGCGATCTCTGCCAGCTGGAGAACCTGACCGACAACCAGACCCTCCACCCGGCGATCCGGCGGGTGCCCCCCGGCAGCGTTCTCCACTTCACCGATGGCAGGGTCTGCCTCCACTCCGTCGCGGTCCTCGATGGGATCCCATCGGCCCCCGCCGACCCCGACGCCGCCGTCGATGCTCTCAACGACGCGGTCCTGCGGCTGGCGGGGGACAACCCCTATCTGTCCCTGTCGGGCGGGTTCGATTCGCGGGTGATTCTGGCGTCGATGCTGGGCCAGGGTCTGCGGCCCCATCTGATCACGATGGGGCGGGAGGAGGCGACCGACGTCCAGGTGGCCCGCCGCATGGCCAGCCGCTTCGATCTGCCCCACCAGCTGATCAACCTGGACCTGGAGGAGTTCTTCGCCCACGGACCCTGCATCTCCAGCCTCACCAACGGCACCAAAACCGCCTGGCACTGGCACACCTTTCTCTATCCGCTGAAGGCCAAGATTCCCGCCGATGCCACGTTCTTCGTCGGCACCCTGGGGGAATTCGCCCGCACTTACTACTTCGACCGGGGCTGGCTCGGCCGGATCGCTTCTCTGGCTCCCGAAGCCGCCTTGAGCCAGTTCTGGCGCCTGAAAGTGGAGCGTCATCTCAGCTTCTCAGCCGAGGAACTGCAGCATCTGGCCCCGCCGCTGGCCGCCCAGTTGATGCCGGAGGGTCGCAGCCAACGCGCCGCCAGGCTTGCCGGCTTCTGTCGGGGAGGCTTCCTCGAAGGTCTCACCCGGTACTACTTCGAGCAGCGGGTGCCCAATTTCTACGCCAATGGGATCTGCATGTACCGGGCCTCCAGCGCCTGGCGATCCCCCTTCCACGACCGCCGCTGGATCGAAGCGATCTGGAATCTCCCCGATGGTTGGAAGCTGGGCTCCAACTGGCACCGCCATGCCATTGCCCGCAACTGCCCGGAGCTGCTCAGCTTTCCCGAGGAGAACGGCTTCGACAAGAGCCGGATGCTGGCCAAGGCCCCTCCCCTCTACTGGACGCCGCCCATGCGGAGGGCCCGGTACATCAGCTACGACCTCAGCGCCGACTGGTACCGCGACCCCAGGATGCACGCCTTCCTGCGGGAGCACGGCGGACTGATCGACGACCTGGTGGATCCCGACCTGCTCCGCCGGATTCTGGATGCCCATCGCAACGGCACCGACAGGACCCGAACCCTGGCTTTCCTGCTGACCCTGATCTTCTGGAAGCAGGTGATCACCCCATGAAGGTGGTGTTCGTTTCACACATGGCCACCCGCAGCGGTGCCCCCCTGCTGCTGCTGTGGCTGTTGCGCTGGCTGATGGAACACGGGCAAGACATCGAGCCGGCCGTGGTGCTGCTCAGCGATGGGCCCCTGCGGCCGGAGTTCGAAGCCCTCGCCCCCACGGTCGCCTGGAGCCAACCCCTCTTCCAACCCCTGCGTGAGCGGCTTGCCACCAGGCTGGGTAGGGGCACCCCCACCAGTCCAGCCGGCCTCCTTGAGGCTGCGATAAGGCGCCACAAGCCCGACTTGATCTACCTGAACACCTTGGTGCTGGGCAAGCACCTCAAGGGCCTCAGCACCGACCCGACCCTGCCAGCCTGTCTGAGCCACGTGCATGAGCTCGAAACAACGCTCGCCACGATGAGCACCCCGGAGGCTGTGGCCCGCCAGCTGGCCCTCTCCAGCGAAGTGGTGGCCTGCGCCGAAAGGGTGAAGCAATCCCTTCAGGCCCATCACGGCCTCCCGCTCAGCCGCTGCACGGTGATTCCGGAGTTCGTTCCATTTTCTGCACAAGACCTTGTTCCGACGACCGAGCCCGTCCCACCCCTGAAGGGGAACGCGGCGGATCCGCTCATGAGGCGCCTTGAGGTCGCCGTTGAGAACGGCACTTTCGTCTTCGGGTTCGCCGGCCAGGCGATCGCCCGAAAGGGGTTCGATCTCTTCCCGCAGCTGGTACGGGAATGCGAACGGGTCTTCGCCGGAACGCCCTTCCTTGCTGTCTGGCTCGGCGCCGCAGCGGCCCAGGAGCAGGTGATCGTGGCCCGACGAGATCTATGCCTGATGCAATTGGAACACCGTGCCCTGCTCCTCCCGCCCATGCCCACCGGCATCAGTGTCATCCGGCGCTACGCGGTCCATGGGTTGCTTTCACGGGAGGATCCCTACCCCGTGGTCGCCCTGGAGGCGGCCGTCACGGCCGTGCCCACCGTGTGCTTCCGCAGCAGTGGGGGGATCGCGGACTTCGTGGCCGATGGCTGCGGCGTGGCGGTGGACTATCTGGATCTTCGGGCCTTCGCTACTGCCCTGCATCGGCTCAGCGCGGACCCGGAGAGCCGTCGGCGTCTGGGCGAGCGCAGCCGGGCCAAGGTGTTCCGGGAGTCCAGCATCGACGTCGTGGCACCCCAACTGCTGGCATCCATGGAGCGGGCCATGGCGGCCGGAGCCCGCCGTGGTTGAGGCGCCCCTGCCCAGCTCCCGCCGCCTCTATGGCTGGCCCGAGAGCCCCGGCCTCACCGTGCCAGAGCGGTTCAACACCGATCCGGATCGACCGCTCTTCTCGATCGTCATCCCCACCCTCAACCAGGGGCCCTACATCGAGGACACCCTGCTCTCGATCCTCTGGCAGGGCTACGACAACGTCGAGATCATCGTGGTGGACGGCGGCAGCACCGACGACACCCCGGCGGTGCTGGAGCGCTACCGCCCCTGGATCTCGGTGCTGATCAGCGAGCCCGACCGGGGCCAGTCGGACGCCATCAACAAGGGATTCCGCCGGGCCAGCGGATCGATCCTGGCCTGGCTCAACTCCGACGACCTCTATCTCCCCGGTGCCTTCCGCACCGTGCTGGAGGCCTTCGCCGCCCAGCCTGGCGGCCGCTGGGTGATCGGCAGCGGCGACATCATCAGCGCCGACCAGCAGTTCCTGCGCCACGTCCCCGCCCGGGCGGGATCGGAGCAGACTCTGCTGGCGATCGAGAACGACTGCTTCCTGCTCCAGCAGAGTTGCTTCTGGAGCGCCTCCCTCTGGCAGGAGGCCGGCGGGCAGGTGGACGAGTCCCTCAGCCTACTGATGGACTACGACCTCTGGTGGCGATTTTCCCGGCGCTGCACCGGCATCGTCACCCAGGAGAAACTGGGTGCCATGCGCTACTACGCCACCGTGAAGACCCGCCGCCAGGGGGAACGGTTTCCGGCCGAACTGGCCACCATCTACGCCCGCTACGGGGCCAGCGCATCGCTCGATCGGCTGGTGCAGCAGCTGCTGGCGGAGACATCCGCCCTCGGCGAGCGGCTCTCGGCCCTGGAGCGCCAGCTGCCGGTGCGGCTGCTGCGTCGCCTGCGGCTGCTCCCCCGACCATGACGACACCCGAACTCTTCGTCGGCATCACCAGCTGGAACAGCGAGCTGTTTCTGCCCCACTGCCTGGAGGCCCTCCAAGCCACCACCGCGGACCTCCACACCCGCGTCTGCGTGCTGGACAACGGCTCCACCGACCGCTCGGTGGCCATCGCCCGGCAGCGGGGGGCCGAGGTGGTGCAGCGCCGCTGCAGCCAGCCGGAGGCGCTCAATGCCCTGCTGAACCGATCGCGCTCCCCCTACACCCTGCTGCTGCATGCGGACGTGATCCTGCTGGCACCGGACTGGTTCGAGCTGTGCCGCTCCCGGCTGGGGGAGGGGGTGGCCCTGGTGTCACCCCAGGACATCGGCTGCGGACCGCTCACTCGCCCCTTCGGCGCCGGCATGCCGGAGAGCTCCTTCCTGCTGATGCACACCCGGCGGTTCCTCCGCTGCCGGCGCCTCCACTGGCGGCGCAAGGGGCGCCTGCCGCGGCCCCGCTACGAGATCGACTTCCACGGCCCCCACATCACCCACCACCTGCCGCGGGAGCTCCAGCGGCAGAAGCTCGGCTGGGTGCCCATGGATGTCTACGTGTCCAACCGGGCCAGCGAACCGCTGTTCACGCCGGCCTCGCCACCGGCGGTCTGGAGCGACGAGCTGGCCTACCTGCGCTACGGCCTCGGCAACTTCTACGGCCTCGACGGCACCATCACCCACTACCACAACTGGTACGACCGGATCGCCGCCCGGGAGAAGAGTGAATCGGCACCGAACCCCGCGCGCAAGGATTTCCCGGTGGACTTCATCCGCTCCTACACAAACCGGCTGCTGGAGGACTACGGCGCCGGCCGGCTGGAGCTGCCCACCGACCTCAGCACCACCCGCACCCCCAGGGCGCTCTAGCCCACCGCTTCCTTCATGACCGGTCCCTCGTCGCCACGGCCGATCGCCGCCCATTTCCTGCTGGTGCCGGAGCTGCTGCACTCGCCCCCCAACGAGGCGATCATCTCCGCCCTTCTGGAGAACGGCTACGACGTCCACGTCTTCGCCCCCGGTCCCTGCGGCAGCACCGCCCCCTACGGCGAACGGGTCAGCACCCACCTTGTGGCCTATTCGATGCGCTGGCTGCTGGCCCAGGCCTGGCGCCCCCGCTGGCGGCGGTACGCCTGCTTCTCGGGCACCACCGAGGATCCGATCGCCGTGGTGGGGGTGCTGGCCCGCCTGCACCGCCGTCCCTCCTTCATCCTGGGGGACGAGATCCGCGCCGGCAGCTACCGGGGTCCGCGCTCGGAGCGCTGGAAACGGCTCTGTCTGCAGGCCTACCGGCGGGCGCGCTTCACCATCGTCAACGACACCCACCGGGTGGATCTGGTGCGCGACTACGCCGGCCTGCCGCCGGCCCAGCCGGTGCTGGTCTTCCCGGGCTGCTTCCGCCATCCGCCGGAGCGGGATCCACTGCTGCGCCGGGAGCTCCGCCAGCGCTGGGGACTGGCGCCGGACGCCCTCACCCTGGCCATCTCCGGGGGCTTCAACCTCACCGCCGGCGCCGACTGGCTGCTCGACGCCCTGCACGAGGATCCGGCCCTCTGCGCCGTGATCCAGCCCCTGGGGGTCGATCCCCTGGCCCTCTACCTGCTGCGGCGCCTGAGCCTGGGGGGCCGGCTCCACATCGAGACCGGGCGGCTGTCCTGGCAGGAGGCCTGGCGATCGGCCGTGGGCTACGACATCGGCCTGGCGGTGTACACCAATCCAGCGCCCCAGTTCCAGGCCATGGGGGTCAGCTCCAACCGCCTGTGCATGTACCTGGCCATGGGGGTGCCGGTGATCTGCAGCCGCCAGCCCAGCTTCCAGTTCGTCGAGGACTTCGGCTGCGGCGTGATGGTCGACGATGGCGCCGGCTTCCTGGCGGCGGCCCATCAGCTCGGCGCCGACCTGGAAGCCCGCCGGGAAGACTGTGCCCGCTGCTTCCACGACCACATCCGCCCCCGGGAGCGCTACCGCGCCCTGGTGGAGGCGATCGGCGCCCTGGGGCGTCCCTGAGGGAGCACCCACCACCGCCACCATGAACCGCTCCTCCCTCAACCTGCGCCTCTACCTCGCCGCCCGGGCCGTTGTGCACAGCAGCCGCCGCCGCATCCCGCGGGCGCTGCTGCCGCCGCGGCGGCCCCTGGGCGATCGCTTCACGATCGCGATCACCACCTTCGAGGCCCGCTACGAGAGCTACTTCCGTTCCCTCTACCGCTCCCTGCGACGCACGTTCCCCGAGGTGCCGATCCTGGTGGCCGTCAACGGCCACGGCGATCCGGCCAGCCAGAGCCGCTACCTGGAGCGGCTGTGCGCCGAGCTGGCCAGCGGCGAGCCGCCCCACTGCCGCTTCCTGCTGCATGAGCGGGTGGTGGGCCTCTGCCAGATGTGGAACGAACTGCTCCAGGCCAGCCCGACGGCCACCACCCTGGTGCTCAACGACGATCTGCGCATCGACCCCTACCTGCGGCGCTGGGCCGAAGCGATGGCCTGGGAATCGGTGGATCTCAGCCTGCTCAACAACACCTGGTCCCATTTCGCCATCGGCCGACACTGCTGGGAGCGGATCGGTGCCTTCGACCAGAGCTTCAGCGGCATCGGCTTCGAGGACATGGACTACACCGCCCGGGCCTCCCTTGCGGGCGTGGGGATCGAGGGCGTGGCGTGTCCCTACCTGCACCATGCCAATGACGAGCCCGCCACCACCTCCTTCGACGGCCAGTCGGAGCGGGTGTGGGGAAAGTACACCTCCGCCAACCAGGTGGTGTTCGTCCGCAAGTGGGAACGCTGCCCGGAACACGAAGGGACCTACATCCGCCAGCTCGGCCACCACGTGCGGCCCGTCGCCCCCCTGCCGCACCTCCCCGTGCCGCCCCCGATCCCCGCCGAACCCGGGATCGTCTACCTGGATCGGACGCCATGAGGGTGCTGGTGCTCGCCCCTTCCGCCTACCTGCTCGGCGGCGTCCAGGACTGGCTGGCGAACCTGGTGCCGGGCCTGCGGGACGGTGGGCTGGAGGTGACCGTGGCGGTCCCCGACGGGGACCACCACCGTCATGGCCCCTACGCCCGGGCCTACCCGGCCCTGGCGGTCGAGGCGATCGCCAACCCCAGCGGCAGCGCCGAAGGCCGGATCCGCGCCATCGCCGCCCTGCTGGAGCGGCTGGACCCGGATCTCGTGCTTGGCGTCAACCTGGTCGATCTGTTCCCGGCGGCCCGGCGGGCCAGGTGCCGGGAGCGGTTCCATGGACGGGTGGTGATGACGCTGCATGCGCTGCAGGCGGAGTACTTCGACGATCTGCGCCTGCACGGCGCCGGCATCGACGCGGTGATCGCCACCAATCGCCTGGCCTGCCGGCTGGCGAGCGGGCGGGGCGGGATGGATCCGGCCCGGGTGCTCTACGCCCCTTACGGCGTGCCGGTGCCGCCCTGGCAACTCCCTGGCGGCGATGCAGCCGCCACCCTGAAGCTGGCCTGGGTGGGCCGGCTGGAGCAGGAGCAGAAACGGGTGCACGATCTGCCGCCGCTGCTGGAGGCGCTGCAGGCCCGGGGCATCGAGGTCCGGCTCAGCATCGCCGGCGACGGCGAGGAGCGTCCGGCCCTGGAGCGGTCCCTGACCCCCTGGATCGAACGGGGCAGCGTGCGGATGCTCGGCCATGTCGACCAGGGCCGGCTGGCGGCGGAGGTCTACGGCCATCACCATGCCCTGGTGATCACCTCCTCCTGGGAGACGGGCCCGATCGTGGCCTGGCAAGCCATGGCCAGCGGCATGGCGGTGGTGAGCAGCCGCTATGTGGGAGCGGGCCTGGAGGGGGCCCTGGAGCAGGACGCCACGGCCCTGCTGTTCCCCTGCGGAGACACGGACGCCGCCGCCGGCGAACTGGCGCGGCTGCGGGATCCGGCCCTGCTGGAGCGGCTCTCCAGGGCCGGTCACGCCCTGGTGGCCCGTCGCTACAGCGGGGCGGCCGCCCTGGCCGCCTGGCGGCGGGCCCTTGATCAGGTGACGGCCCTGCCCCCCTTGCCGCAGGTCCAGGAGGAGCCGGCGCCGGCCCCGGCCGGACGGCTGGACCGCTGGCTGGGCCGCCAGCGGGGTGAGGACCTGCGCCGGCTGCTGGGGCTGCGCTTCCGCCACGGCAGCGCCGGCAGCGAGTGGCCCCATTCCGGCGGCGATGGGGCTGTCGATGTTGCAGGCACCGGGGCCCAGGCCGAGGACCTGCTGGCGGCGGCGGCCCGCCTCGACGCTCCCGGTGCGTCCCATGGCTGAGGCGGCGGGGCCCACCCGGCGGGAGCGGCTGGGGGTGTGGCTGAAGGACCGGCTCCGCTACGAGTGGCTGCTGCGCCGTCCGGCACCGGCCCAGCTCGGCATCGCCAACCGCCGCGAACGGCTGGAGGCCGCCCCCGATGGATTCGGTCAGGCCTGTCTGTGGCGCTACACCTCTCGCCTGCACGCGCCGGCCGTCCAGCCGGAGCTCGGCCGGCGCCTGCTGAGCCGCTGCCTGGCGGCGGCACCGATCCGGCGCCGGCCCACCCCCGGCTGGGCCGATGGGCCACCGGAGCTGAGCGTGCTGATCGGCCACCGGGGTACCGAGCGGCTGCCCCTGCTGCTGGCCACCCTCGAGTCCCTCGCCACCCAGGAGGGCGTCCGGCTCGAATGCCTGGTGATCGAGCAGGACAGCGAGCCCCGCATCGCCGACCGGCTTCCGGCCTGGGTGCGCCACATCCACGGCCCCCTGCCGGACCCCACCGCCCCCTACAACCGCTCCCACACCTTCAACCTCGGCGCCCGCGAGGCCCACGCCCCGGTGCTGCTGCTCCACGACAACGACATGCTCGTGCCCACCGGCTACGCCCGCCGCCTGCTGGAGCGGATCAGCCGGGGCTACGCGGTGGTGAACCCGAAGCGGTTCGTCTTCTACCTCGATGAGACCCACAGCGCGGCGGTGCTGGCCGGCTCGGGCGCCTATGACGCCAGGCCGGCGGAGGCGATCGTGCAGAACCTGGAGGCCGGCGGCTCGATGGCGATCACCGCCGAGGCCTACGCCGCCATCGGTGGGATGGATGAGGGCTTCGTCGGCTGGGGCGGGGAGGACAACGAGTTCTGGGACCGCTGCCTCACCCGGCCCACCTGGATCTGGGGCTACGAGCCGATCGTGCACCTCTGGCACCGGGGCCAGCCCCTCAAGCACCAGAAGGACAACCCCAACCTGGAGAGGGCCCGGGCCGTGATGCGGCGACCCGCCCTCGAGCGCATCGCCGCCCTGCGGCCCGCCCCGGTGAGCGGCCTGGTCAGCACGATCATCCCGGTCCACAACCGCGCCGCCCTGCTGCGCGAAGCGGTGGCCAGCGTGCTCGAGCAGGACCACCGGCCGATCGAAATCGTCATCGTCGATGACGGCTCCAGCGATGACACCGCCGCCGTGGCCGACGGGCTGGCCGCCGCCCATCCGCAGACCATCCGGGTGATCCACCAGCCCAACGGCGGTCCCGGTGCCGCCCGCCAGCGGGGCCTGGACTACAGCCGCGGGGAATTCGTCCAGTACCTCGACAGCGACGACCTGCTGCTGCCCGGCAAGTTCAGCGCCCAGGTGGGCGCCCTGCGGCGCTCCGCCGGAACCGGGATCGCCTACGGCCCCAGCCTGGAGGAGGACCACTCCCGGCGGCCCGTGGAACGGCGCGGCCCGATGCGGGCCACCGGGATCCCCCTGGAGCGGCTGTTCCCCCGGCTGCTGCTGGAGCGCTGGTGGACCACCAGCTGTCCCCTCTACCGGCGCGACCTGCTCGACCGCATCGGCCCCTGGCAGCCCTGGATCAACGAGGAGGACTGGGAGTACGACGGCCGGGCCGGGGCAACCGGCACGCTCCTGGCGTGGGTACCGGGCGACGTCTCGGTGCGGCGGATCCACATGGGCGACGACCACCTCAGCGACCGGGGCCACCTGGACCCCCGCAAGCTGGTGGACCGCTCCCGCGCCCAGGAGTCGCTGCTGCGCAGTGCCCTGGCCGCCGGCGTCGACCCCGACGGCCCCGAAATGGCGCGCTTCTCCCGCTCCGCCTTCCTGCTCAGCCGCCAGTGCGGCGCCGCCGGCGCCGAGTACGCCGCCCGCCGGCTGTTCCGGCTGGCCCGGCGCCACGGGGCCCGGCAGCCGCGACGGCAGCTGGAGTTCCTGCTCTACGGCCTTCTGGCCACGGCCCTGGGCTGGGGCCGGGCGGCCCGGCTGAGCATGGGAGTCCGGACACGGCTGCGGCCAGGACCCCGCCCAGGGGGGAACATGGCCTGAGGTGATGCACGAGCCTGTGGAGCACGAATCCGGCACGGCCCCGATGGTGTCGGTGGTGATGGGGGTTCGCAACGGCGCCGCCAGCCTCGCCGCGACCCTCGATTCCCTGACCGCCCAGGAGGGGGTGGACCTGGAGATCGTGGTGATCAACGACGGCTCCAGCGACAACACCGGCGCCCTGCTCGCCGCCCGGGCCGCCACCGAGCCGCGGCTGCGGGTGCTGGATCGGCCGGGACGGGGCCTCACCCGCTCCCTGATCGAGGGCTGCCAGCTGGCCCGCGGCCAATTCATCGCCCGCCAGGACGCCGGCGACCTCTCCCTGCCGAGCCGGCTGCAGCGGCAGCTGCGCTGCCTGGAGGAGAACCCGGAAGCCAGTCTCTGCTCCACCCACGTGCGCCTGGTGGTGCCGGAGGGGGCCACCGTGCGCGTCAACGCGCCGGAGCCCGCGGAGCTGGCCGATGGCCTCACCGGGCCCGCCATCCACGGCTCGGTGATGATGCGTCGCAGCGCCTACGAGCGCGCCGGGGGCTATCGGCCGATGTTCTATTTCGCCCAGGACATCGATCTCTGGAGCCGCATGGTGGAGCTCGGCAAGCACCTGGTCGTGCCGGAGGTGCTCTACGAGGCCACCCTCTCCCCTGGATCGATCAGCGGCTCCCGGCGCCGGGAACAGGACGCTTTCCATGGCCTGATCGTCGCGGCCACCGAGGCGCGACGATCAGGCCGGGAGGAGGGGCCCGTGCTGGCCGAGGCCGAGGCGCTGAGCCAGCACTGCCGCGGCTCGATACCCGACCCCCGCCGCCAGGCCGATGGGGCCTACTTCATCGGCGCCTGCCTCAGCCGCGAGCACCCGGACCTGGCCCGCCGCTACCTGCGCCAGGCCCTGGCCCTCAACCCCTGGCACCTCAAGGCCCGGCTCAAGCTGGCCACCCTGCCATGACCCTCAGCGTCGCCATTCCCACCTTCGGCCGCGATCAGGTGCTGATCGACAGCGTTGCCGCCCTGCTGGCGCTGGATCCACCTCCGTTCGAGCTGCTGGTCGTCGACCAGACGCCCCGCCACGACCCCGGCTGCGAGGCCCGGCTGGCTGCCTGGCAGGCGGAAGGACGGATCCGGTGGCTGCGGCTGCCGACCCCCTCGATCACCGGCGCCATGAACGTGGCCCTGCAGGAGGCCCGCGGCGAGCGGGTGCTGTTCCTCGACGACGACATCCTGCCGGACCCGGAGCTGCTCAACGCCCACGAACGGGCCGGGGCGGCCGACCCCGGCGCCATGCTGGCCGGGCGGGTGCTGCAGCCCTGGCACGGGGGCCAGAGCGATCCGGAGGACGGGCCCTTCCTGTTCAACAGCCTGCGGCCCCGCTCCGTGGAGGAATTCATGGGGGGCAACGTGGCCATCCCTCGGCGGCTGGCCCTGGAGCTGGGGGGGTTCGACCAGAATTTCGTGCGGGTGGCCTACCGCTTCGAGGCTGAATTCGCCTTTCGCTGGCGCCAGGCCGGCCATCCGATCCTGTACGTGCCCGGTGCCCTGATCCACCACCTCCGGGCCGAGCGCGGCGGCACGCGCAGCTACGGCAAGCACCTCACCACGGTGAAGCCCGACCACGCCGTGGGCCGGTACTACTTCCAGCTGCGCACCCAGCCCCTTCCGGCGGCCCTGGCGGCCTGCCTGCGCGGCTGGCTGGGGTCAGTGCGCAGTCGCCACCACCTGCGCCATCCCTGGTGGATCCCCCCCACCCTGATCGCCGAAGGGCGCGGCCTGCTCTGGGCCCTGCGGCTGCAGCGCAAGGGCCCGGCCCTGCTGCCCACTCGCCGGCGGCGGCTGCTGATCGCCGGCAGCCATCCAGTGCAGTACCAGACGCCCCTGTTCCAGGCCCTGGCCGCCGCCCCCGGCGTGGCCACGGAGGTGCTTTACCTCACCCTCCCGGACGCCCGCACCCAGGGGCTTGGATTCGGCGTCGCCTTCGAGTGGGACGTGCCGCTGCTGGAGGGCTACCCCTGGCACCGGGCCGCCAGTGGCCGGGGCCGCGGCATCACTTCCGGCTACCGGGGCGTCTGGCTGGCCCGGCCCTTCGGGGAGCTGGGCTTCGGCTCGGCCCGGCAGCGTCCCGATGCCCTGCTGCTCACCGGCTGGCACTTCCTGGGCATGGTGCAGCTGTTCATCGCCGCCCGTCTGCAGGGCCTGCCGGTGCTGCTGCGAATGGATTCCAACGCCTTCCGTCCCAGGCCCTGGCCCCTGAACCTCGCCTACTGGCTGTTGTTCCGGGGGGTGTCGGTGGGCCTTCCGGTGGGCACGGCCAATGCCCGCTGGTACCGCCAGTTCGGGGTCCCCCAGGAGCGGCTGGTGCCGTCACCCCACTTCGTCGACAACGCCTACTTCGCGGAGCGGGCCGCGACCCTGCGCCCCCGCCGGGACGCGCTGCGCCAGGACTGGTCTGTCCCCCGGGAGGCCTTCTGCTTCCTGTTCGCCGGCAAGCTCCAGCCCAAGAAACGGCCCCTCGACCTGCTCGAAGCGCTGCGGCTGCTGCTGATGGACCCACTGCCCCCGCCGGTGCATCTGCTGATCGTGGGCAGCGGCCCCCTGGAGGAAGCCTGCAGGGCACTGGCCCGCCAGCACGCCCTGCCGGTGAGTTTCGCCGGCTTCCTGAACCAGTCGGCCATGCCCTCGGCCTATGCGGTGGCCGACGCCCTGGTGCTGCCCTCCGACCACGGCGAGACCTGGGGGCTGGTGGTGAATGAGGCCATGGCCTGCGGGCTGCCGGCGATCGTGAGCGACCAGGTGGGCTGCGCCGAGGACCTGGTGCTGGAGGGCCGCACGGGCCTGGTGAGCCCCGCCGGCCAGCCGGCGGCCCTGGCCGCGGCCATGGGCCGGATGGCCGCCGATCCGGCGGCCGCCGCCAGGATGGGGCAGGCGGCCCGGGAGCTCGTCAACAGCCGCTTCAGCGTGGCGAACGCCGCCGAGGGGATCCTGGTGGGGCTGGCCCTGCTGGAGCGGCGCTGAGATGGCCAGGGCCCTGATCCTCTCCCTCCAGCCGCCGGGGGGCGGCGGCGTCCAGGCCCGCCGCTACGCCAAGCTCCTCCCCCATCTGCCGGCGGCCGGCTGGGAGTTCCATGTCGTCGGCCCCGACCCCCGGCTGGATGCGGTCACCCCGGAACCCTTGCGGGGCCAGGAGCGCTTCTGCCACTACAGCCGACAGGTGTCCCGCTCCCAGCGCTGTGCCATCCGCAGGAACCGGCGCCGGCCCGGCTCGCTGCTGTACCTCTGGTTCGGCCTGCGCCAGCTGATCCATCG
This sequence comes from Cyanobium gracile PCC 6307, assembly GCF_000316515.1. Taxonomy (NCBI): domain Bacteria; kingdom Bacillati; phylum Cyanobacteriota; class Cyanophyceae; order Synechococcales; family Prochlorococcaceae; genus Cyanobium; species Cyanobium gracile. The sequence continues at coordinate 1,207,701 of NC_019675.1, forward strand.
GTTGCTGGAGCAGCTGGGCCACCACGACCCCCAGACCCATGCCCTCGAGGGCCTCAGGGCCACGGCCCTGGAGACGGCGGCGCGCCTCCCCATCGATGTGGTGGCCGGCATCTGTCCGGATTTCCGCGTGCTCGAGGTGGCCCACGAGGTGGCCGCGCGGCTCGGCAGACCCTTCATCGCCATCTATGACGATCCCTTCGGCCACCGGGAGAAGGGACGCTTCCACCCGGCCCACCCCGAGCGCCAGCGGGCCGTGCTGGCCGCCGCCGCGGGGGCCGTGTTCGCCTCGCCCCTCACCCTGGAGCGCTACCGGGAGCAGGGGCTGCTGGGCGACACGCCGGCCCGGTTCCTGCCGGACTGCTTCGATCCCGGTGAGACTCCCGCGGCCCCTCCGGCCAGCGTGAGCGGCGGCCCGGCCGGCGGGGGGGTGCCGGAGCGACCCCTTGCTCCGCTGACGCTGTTCCACCCCGGCAACCTGGGCCCCTGGCGGCCGATCGAGCCGCTGCTGGAGGCCGGGCGGCGCTGGCGGGCCGAGGCGCGCGGCGGGCTGCGGATCCTGCTCTACGGCTATCTCTACGAAGCGGCCCGGGCGGCCATCGGCAGCGACCCCCTCCTGCGCCAGGACGTCACGATCCACGCCGCCGTCAGCAACGAACGCTCCCATCAGCTGGCGGAGGCCGCCGATGGCCTGCTGGTGCTGATCGGCCCGCGCCACACCGACAACCTGCCCTCGAAGTTCTTCGAATACCTGCCCCATGCCACGCCGGTGCTGGTGGCCGGACCGGCCGGCAACCCGCTGCAGGCGATCGTCGAAGGACTGGAGAAGGGGATCTACTGCGACATCGAGAGCAGCGCAGCCATTTTCGACGCCCTGGTGGCCCTGCGGGAGCGGGGCGGCTGGTTCCGGGAGCGCCACCGCCACCACCGTGAGGCCATCGCCGCCTACGCCGCCCCTGCCGTGGCCGGGGCCTGGGGGGCGGCCTTCGACGACTTCCTGGCGGTTCGCCCGGCGCCATGAGGGTGCTCCATGTCATCCCCTCGATCAGCCCGCTGCGGGGTGGCCCCAGCCGGGCCGTGATCGAGATGGTGGCGGCCCTGCGGCTCCAGGAGGTGGATGCGGCGATCCTCACCACCAACGACCATGGCCCGGGGCTGCACCCCGAGCTGGTCACCGGCCGCTGGCAGCAGCACCAGGGGGTGCCGGTGCTGGCCTTTCCCCGCTGGAGTCCACCCGTCGCTGCCCTGCGGGAGTTCGCCATCAGTCCCGGACTCAGCCTCTGGCTGGCCCGCCACCTGGAGGACTACGACCTGCTCCACATCCATGCCCTGTTCTCCTACCCCTCCACGAGCGCCATGGCCCAGGCCCGCTGGGCCGGCGTTCCCTACATCCTGCGCAGCATCGGCCAGCTGAGTCCGTGGAGCCTGGCCCAGAGCCGCGGCCGCAAGCGGCTGATGCTGCGCCTGATCGAACGGCGCAACCTGCAGCGGGCGGCCGCCCTGCACTTCACCACCGGCGCCGAGCGGGACGAGGCCGCCGCCCTCGGCCTGGCTCCCCCCACCCTGGTGCTGCCCCTGGGGGTGCGCGGCCCCGAAGGGGCGGCGGCGGCGGGCGACCGGGATGGCACCGCACCGGTCCGCTTTCTGTTCCTGTCACGGCTGCACCCCAAGAAGCGACTGGAAAACCTGCTGGACGCCCTGGCCCTGCTGCAGCGGCACCGGCCGGATGCGCCCTGGGAGTTGGCCATCGCCGGCGACGGGGAGCCGCGCTATGTCGCAGGCCTGCAGGAGCGCTGCCGGCGGCAGGGCCTGGAGGCCCGTTGCCGCTGGCTGGGGTTCGTGGAGGGGGAGGCCAAGTGGCGGGCGCTGCAGACGGCCGACTGGTACGTGCTGCCATCGGCGGCGGAGAATTTCGGCATCGCCGCCGTGGAGGCCCTCGCCGCCGGCACACCGGTGATCCTGTCCCCCGAGGTGGCCGTGGCCGCCGACGTGGAGCGCTGCGGCGCCGGCCTGGTCTGCGGCAGCGACCCCGAAGCCCTCGCCCGGGCCCTGACCACCGCCCTGGAGCGGCCCACCCTGTCCATGCGGGCGTCCGCCCTTAATCTGGCTCAGAAGGACTTTTCCTGGAACACGATCGCCCTTCAGCTGCGTGACGCTTACCGCCAGGTGCTGAACTCCTCCGCCGGCCGATGACCATCCTCCTGCTGATCGTGCTCTTCGGGGCCCTGGCCGCCGTCCTTCTGGATGGCGACTGGCGTGCCGGCCTGATGGTCACCCTGCTGATCGGCTTTGTGCAGGATCCCCTGCGCAAGATCACCCCGGACCAGCCCGGCTACATGGTGGGTCTCGTGCTGATCGGCTTTGCCCTGTGCGGCGCGGTGCTGCTCGAGCGGGCGGGCCGATTCAACCTGCGGGCCATGTTCTGGACCGTGCCGCAGTTCGACGGCTGGGTGAGCATCTACTTCGCCCTGATCGCCCTGCAGAGCCTCAACAGCTTCGCCCGCTTCTCCGACATCCGCCTCACCGCCATCGGAGCAGCCTTTTACCTGGCCCCGGCCTTCGGTCTCTGGGTGGGCTTCCAGGTGGGCTGCTCCCTGCCGCTCCTCAAGCGCCTGCTGACGCTCTACCTGATCGGTTCGACGGTGATGGGCTTCACCGTCTACCTCAGCTTCCAGGGGGTTGACCATCCCACCCTCAAGGAAGTGGGCGAGGGCCTGCTGATCACCTTCCGCCACGGCTTCTCCGCCCAGGGAGCCTCCGGCTTCTGGCGCACCAGTGAGATCGCCTCCTGGCAGCTGTCGGCGGCGGCCTGCATCGCCGCATCGATGGGCATCGCCAGCCAGAAACCCACCAACCAGTTCGGGCTCCTGCTGCTGGCGGCAGGCTTCGCCTTCCTGACGCTCCTCACCGGCCGGCGCAAGGCCCAGGTGCTGATCCTGGCGTTCGTGGCCGTCTACCTGCTGCTCTTCAGCCGGCGGGCCAGCCCCGCCTCCAAGGAGAGGGTGATCTCGAGCGTGCTCGGGGTGGCCGGGATCGCCTACCCCCTCTATGCCTTCATCCTCTCCGAGAATCTGGGCGAGAACTTCGGCGAGTACACCAACCGCTCGCTGACCATCCAGCAGGATCTGGTCGAGCGCTTCGATTCCCAGGGCATCGGCGCCACCCTGCGGGCCATCGAGATCTCCGACGGCATCGGCATGGGGGTGGGTGCCGGCGCCAGCACGGGGGGCCTGGTGAGGAACGCGGCCCGCGATGCCATCCAGAGTGTGGCCTTCGTCTCCGAGGGGGGAGGCGGGCGCCTCATCCTCGAACTGGGCGTCCCCGGCATGGTGGTGCTCGGGGTGCTCCTGGTGCTGCTGGGCCTCGTGCTGCTGCGCAATTTCCGACTGCTGAAGCAACTGCCCCAGTCCACCTCGGCCCTGCTGATGGGGCTCATGTCCTTCGCCCTGGCCAACGTGCCGGCATTCTTCTCCGCCGCCCAGCTCTACGGCGACCCCTTCGTACTCATCCTGATGAGTCTGTCCCTCGGCTCCTTCCTGGCCATTCCCACCCTCGTGTCCCAGCAGCAGGAGCAGTGGGCGCTGTGGCAGGAGCAGCGACGCCAGCAGCAGATCCTTCTGGAGCAGCACTCCCAGCCCCAAACATGAGTCGGAACGAGCCCGCCACGCCGCTCCTCACCGCCCTGATCCTGACCCACAACGAAGAGGCCAACATCGGCCGCACCCTCGACCACCTGGGCTGGGTGGATTCCATCCTGGTGATCGACAGCGGCAGCAGCGATGCCACCCTCTCGATCCTCGCCGGCCATGGGGCGGTGCGGGTGCTGCATCGGCCGTTCGACAGCTTCGCCGACCAGTGCAACTTCGGCCTCAACCAGATCACCTCCCCCTGGGTGTTGAGCCTGGATGCGGACTATCTGATCCCGCCGCCGCTGGCCGCTGAAATCCAGGCGGTGATCAGGGATCCGGCGGCCACCGCGATGGCCGGCTATGCCATCCCATTCCGATACTGCATCGGCGGCCGGCCCCTGCGCAGCGGCATGCTGCCCCCCCGCACCAGCCTCTACCGCCCGGGGCTGGGCCGCTATCGCAACGACGGCCATGGCCACCGCATCGTCCTCTCGGGGCCCGTGGGGCGGCTGCGGCAGCCGATCTTCCACGACGACCGCAAACCCCTGCAGCGCTGGCTGGCCTCCCAGGGCTCCTACCTGGCGATCGAGGCGGCCAAGCTGCGGGCCACCCCCTCCAGCCAGCTGTCCCCGGCGGATCGGCTGCGCAAGCACACCCCCCTGGCCCCCTTGGCGGCCCTGCTGTTCTGCCTGATCTGGAAGGGGGGGCTCCTGGAGGGCTGGCGCGGCTGGGCCTACGCCCAGCAACGCATGTATGCCGAACTGCTGCTCCATCTGATGCTCCTGGAGGGCCGCTGCAGCCTCTCGACTCCCCCGTGAATGCCCACAGGGCCCTGCAGGATCTGGCAGTTGGATTAAGGTCCGGCCGGACCGCCGGACTGCCCCCTTCGAGTCCTTCGTTGATTCCCCCGCCCCGCTCTTCTCGATGCCTTCGATCCTGATCACCGGCGGCGCCGGATTCATCGGCGTCAACGCCGCCCAGCACTTCGCCTCCCTGGGGTGGGAGGTGGCGATCCTCGACAACCTCTCCCGCCGGGGCACCGAGGACAACCTCCGCTGGCTTCTCGATCAGCATCCCGCCATCGCCTTCCACCGGATCGACATCCGCCAGGCCGGGGCCCTCGCGGAGGTGGTGGCCGCCGTGCGTCCGTCGATGCTGCTGCACCTGGCGGCCCAGGTGGCGGTCACCACCTCCTACACCAACCCAAGGGAGGATTTCGAGATCAACGCCCTCGGCACCTTCAACGTGATGGAGGCCGTGCGGCTCCATTCCCCCGAGAGCTTCGTGCTCTACGCCTCCACCAACAAGGTCTACGGCGGCATGGAAACGGTGCCGGTGGAGATGACCCCCCACGGCTATCGCTTCCGCGATCTCCCCTCCGGGGTGCCGGAAACCCAGCCCCTGGATTTCCACTCCCCCTACGGCTGCTCGAAGGGGGTCGCCGACCAGTACACGATCGACTACGCCCGCATCTACGACCTGCACACCTGCGCCTTCCGCCAGTCCTGCATCTACGGCACCCGCCAGTTCGGCATCGAGGACCAGGGCTGGGTGGCCTGGTTCAGCATCGCCGCCCTGCTGGAGCGGCCGATCACCCTCTACGGCGACGGCTGGCAGACCCGCGACGTGCTCGACGTACGCGACCTGGCCCGGGCCTATGAGGCCGCCTGGCACAGCCGCGACCGCATCAGCGGCCAGGCCTTCAACATCGGCGGCGGGCCGGTCAACACCCTCTGCCTGCGGGATCTGCTGCGCTTCCTGGAGGAGGAGCTGGCCATCACGCTCACGCCCCTGAGCGGCCAGTCCCGGCCGGGCGACCAGCCCGTGTTCATCTGCGATGTCACCAAGGCCTCCGAGCAGCTGGGCTGGGCGCCCGAGATCAGCGTCGATGCGGGCGTGCGCCACCTGATCCGCTGGGTCCGCGACAACCGCGACCTGTTCGGCTGGCTCAGGCAATGAGGCGGCCCCGGGCCCTGGTCAGCACCATCGAACCGGTGGACGGCGGCGTGCCCGCCATGACCACCGCCGTCACCCGGATGCTCGAGGAGCTCGACATCGAGCCCGTGTTCGCCTGGTATGCGCCCTGGAGCACCCATCCGCGTCTGTCGGTGCCGCTGCATGCGCTCGCCAGCGGCCGGCGCCCCGGCCGGATGGAGCGCCGCGTCTACGGCGACCATGAGGGCCATGGCCTGGGGGCCTGGCTGCCGGAGCTGGAGTTCACCCACTACCTGCCGCGGCGGGCCTGGAGGGAGCTGGTGGCCGGCTGCGACCTGCACCTCTCGGTGACGGGCAATCCTCTCTGCGCCGTCCCCTTCGCCCGCCTGGGGATCCCCTTCCTGGCGTGGGTGGCCACCCCCTGGAAGGAGGATCGGGTCGATCGCGTCCGGGGCTTCTCCCGGCCCCGGCGGCTGCTCGACCGGATGCTCAACGGACCGGTGCTGCAGCGGCTGGAGAGCCAGGTGCTGCGGGCCCCCCGGGGCCGGATCCTGGCGTTGAGCGGCTACACGGCCAGGGCCCTGGAGGCGCTGGCCCACCGGCCGATGGACGGGGTGATGCGGATGCCGGTGAATCCCGCCGTCTTCCGCCCCGCCCCGGAGCGGCTGGTGCCCTGGCGCGTCGGCTTCGCCGGGCGCTACGGGGACCCCCGCAAGCACATCACCCTGCTGCTGGAGGCCGTGGCCCGCCTCGTCGCCGCCGGCCACCCCGTCGAGCTCGTGCTGGCGGGCGAGCAGGACGTCGACCGCCTGCGCGGCCCCCTGGTGGCGATGGGACTGGCCGAGCGGGTGCGCTGCCTCCCCTGCCTGGCCCCCGCCGCCCTGGCGGAGGTGCTGCAGACGCTGGATGTGTTTGTGATCCCCTCCCACCAGGAGGGGCTGTGCATCGCGGCCCTCGAGGCCATGGCCTGCGGCGTCCCGGTCGTGAGCACCCGCTGCGGCGGACCGGAGGACTACGTGATCGACGACCGCACCGGCCAGCTGGTGGCCCGTGACGCCGCCGCCATGGCGGCGGCGATCGCGGCGATCAGCATCGATCGGGACCGGCGCGGACGCCTCTCCGCCGGCGCGCTCACCTGGGTGCGGGAGCAGGCGAGCCCCCAGGCGGCCCGGCGCACCTTCCTGGCCCACCTGGAGGCGGTCGCCCCCGGGAGGATTCCCTCTCTGCGGGAGGCCTAGGGCCCATGTGCGGCATCGCGGGCCAGCTGGGGAAGGACCCGGGCGACTTCGCCGCCAGGGTCGGCCCGCGACTCGCCCACCGGGGGCCGGATGATGCCGGCGTCTGGCAGGACGCCAACGCCTGCCTGGTGCACCGGCGCCTGGCGATCCTGGATCTCTCCCCCCTGGGCCACCAGCCGATGGCCTCCGCCTGCGGCCGCTGGCAGCTGGTGTTCAACGGCGAGATCTACAACCATGGCGAACTGCGCCGCCGGCTCGAGGCGGAGGGCCAGCGCTTCCGGGGCAGCGGCGACACGGAGGTGCTGCTGGCCTGGCTGGTGAGCCGGGGCCTGGACGGGCTGGAGGCGCTGCGGGGCATGTTCGCCTTCTGCCTCTACGACACCCGGGAGCGCAGTGCCCTGCTCGCCCGCGATCCCCACGGCATCAAGCCGCTCTACCTGCGCAGCGGCCCGGGGGGCTGCCTCGCCTTCGCCTCGGAGCTGCGGGCCCTGCTGGCCGCCGACGGCGAGGCGCCGCCCCTGAACCGCCGGGCCCTGGGGCGCTACCTGGCCACCGGCTCGGTGAGTGAGCCCGACACCCTGGTGGCGGGGGTGCAGCGCCTGCCCTGCGGCCACGCCGCCACCTGGCGCCAGGGTCGGCTGACGGTGCAGCCCTGGGGGGCTCTGCCGGAGAGCCTCGTGGGCGCCACCGGCGCCGGCTCCATGGCGGCCGCCGAGGCGGTGGCCCTCACCCGCTCGGCCCTCGAGGATTCGGTGGCGGCCCACATGGTCAGCGATGTGCCGGTGGGGCTGTTCCTCAGCGCCGGGCTCGATTCCGCCTCCCTGCTGGCGCTCGCCCCCCGGGGCCTGCACACCTTCACCATCGGCTTCCAGACGCCGGGCGCCGGTGGTTTCGATGAATCCGGGCCGGCAGCCCGCATCGCCGCCCACTTCGGGGCCCATCACACCCCCCTGAACCTCAGCGCCGACCAGGCCCGCCAGTGGCTGCCGGCCTTCCTGGCCAGCCAGGACCAGCCCTCCATCGATGGCTACAACACCTGGTGTGTCTCCAAGCTGGCCACGGAGCACGGGCTGAAGGTGGCCCTCTCCGGGCTCGGCGGGGATGAGCTGTTCGGCGGCTACCCCAGCTTCCGGATGGTGCCGAAGCTGCGGCGGTGGCGGCGCCTGATCGGTCCCGCCGGTCCACCGGCGGCGTGGCTGCTGCAGCGGATGCCCCAGGGGCGCCGCGCCCGGCTGCAGCGGATCGCCGGGCTCCTGCAGGCACCCGCCTCCCTGGCCGGGGCCTACGGCTGCTTCCGGGGCCTGTTCTCCCCCGCAGAGACCGAGCGTCTGCTGGCGCACTGGGGGCTCCGCCCTGAGCCCGCTGCCGTGCCGTCGACCGCCGATGGCAACGGCGCAGCGCCGGGGGGCCGCGAAGGGGTGGCCTGGCTGGAGGGCACCCGCTACCTCCGCAACCAGCTGCTGCCGGACAGCGACGTCATGGCGATGGCCGCCGGGCTGGAGCTGCGCCTGCCCCTGGTGGACGCCCAGCTGCAGCGCCGGCTGGCTCCGATCCCCGCCGCCCTGCGGCTGGCGGAGGGCAAGCAGCTGCTGGCCCGCAGCGTGCCGGAGCTGCCCGACTGGTTCCTGAACCGCCCCAAGCAGGGGTTCCGCTTCCCGTTTCAGCTCTGGCTGGACGACCCGGCGTCGCCCCTGGCCCTGCGGCTGCCCTCGACACCCCGGGGGATCGATCTGGCGCCCTGGTACAGGCGCTGGAGCCTGATGGTGCTCCAGCACTGGCTGCAGGCGCACCTCGGCCTCAGCCTTTCGCCGGCGCCCCGCCCATGAGCCGGTTCCCGGCGTGGCCGCCCGCGATGGTCGGGATGGCTCCAGAAAGGTCGCCTAGAATCTCGCCGCCGGCGGACGTCGTCTCCGCGGTGTCATCCAGTGCCCATCTCCATCCCTTGATCCGGTCCATCCCTTGATCCGGCCGTCCGAGCGGGGATGTCGAGCCCGACAGGATGGTGGGGACCATCGGGACGGCCCCAGCGCCTCTGGCCCGGACAGGGTTCCGCCCACCCCCGATCGCGGGGCCGCTTCCGTCCAGCCCGTCCTCCACCCGCCGTCCGGTTCCCCAGCTCCATGACGCTCATTCTGGGCATCAATGCCTTCCACGCCGATGCGGCCGCTGCCCTGGTGCGAGACGGGGTGATCGTCGCCGCGGCCGAGGAGGAACGCTTCCGCCGCATCAAGCACTGGGCCGGCTTCCCCAGCCAGGCCATCGCCTGGTGCCTGGCCGATGCCGGCGTCGGGCCGGCCGACCTCGACCACGTCGCCATCAATTCCCAGCCGGGGGCCCACCGCTGGCGCAAGGTGGCCTACACCCTGGGGCACCGTCCCGATCCCCGCTTCCTGGTCGCCCGCTGGCGCAACAAGCGGGAACGGGCCGATCTGGGCCAGCAGCTGGCCCAGGCCTTCCCCGGGGCCGCGATCAGGGCCCAGCTGCACTTCGTGGAGCACCACCGGGCCCACCTGGCCTCGGCCTTCTTCGCCTCCCCCTTCGAGGAGGCGGCGGTGATCTCCGTGGACGGCTTCGGCGACTTCGCCAGCGGCGCGTGGGGCCATGGCCAGGGAACCCAGCTCAGCCTCGATCGCCAGATCTGGTTTCCCCATTCCCTCGGCGCCTTCTACACGGCGATCACCCAGTACCTGGGCTTCCCCAACTACGGCGACGAATACAAGGTGATGGGACTGGCGCCCTACGGCCAGCCCACCCGGATGGAGGCGATGCGCCGCATCGTGCAACTGCAGGAGGACGGCACCTACCGCCTCGATCTGCGCTACTTCCTGCATGCCACCCAGAAGCTGCCCCACCAATGGAGCCATGGTGCCCCGGTGGTGGGCAGCCACTGGAGCCAGGAGCTGGAAGCCCTGCTCGGCCCCGCCCGCCGGGCGGATCAGCCGCTGGAGCAGCACCACATGGACATCGCCCGCTCGGCCCAGGCGATGTACGAGGAGGCCTTCTTCCACCTGCTGCGGGCCCTGCACCGCAGCCACCCCAGCGACCAGCTCTGCATCGCCGGGGGCTGCGGCGCCAACTCGGTGGCCAACGGCAAGGTGACCCTGGCCACCCCCTTCCGGCGCGTCTACGTCCAGGCGGCCGCCGGCGATGCCGGGGGCGCCCTCGGCGCCGCCCTCGAGGTCTGGCACGGTCTGGGCGGGCCCCGTTCCACGCCGATGCGCCATGCCTACCTGGGCAGCCAGCCGGCCCCCGGCGAAGTGGAGGAGCTCCTGGCCAGAGCGGACACCCGTGAGGCCCTGGAGCAGGCCGGATGCAGCCTGCAGCGGCCGGAGGAGGGGGTCCTGTGCGAGCAGGTGGCTGGCGCGATCGCCGAGGGGCTGGTGATCGGCTGGTTCGACGGCCGCATGGAATGGGGACCCAGGGCGCTGGGCCACCGCTCGATCCTCGGGGACCCCCGACGCGCCGACATGAAGGACATCCTCAACCTCAAGATCAAGCGCCGGGAATCGTTCCGCCCCTTCGCCCCTTCGGTGCTGGCTGAGGCGGTGGGCGAGTGGTTCAGCCTCGACGGGGAGGTCCCCTTCATGATGCAGGTGTACCCGATCCGCGAGGAGCAGCGCCCCCGCATCCCGGCCGTCACCCACGTGGACGGCAGCGGGCGGCTCCAGACCGTGAACGCGGCGGATAACGGCCGCTACTACCGCCTGATCCGGGCCTTCGCCGACCTCACCGGCGTGCCGATGGTGCTCAACACCTCGTTCAATGAGAACGAACCGATCGTCTGCACCCCCGCCCAGGCCCTCGACTGTTTCCTGCGCACCCGCATGGATCTGCTCGTGCTCGGCGACGTGCTGATCCGCCGGCAGGGGTGAGCGCCACGCCGCCACCCGGCCCCGCCACCGGCACCACGCCGCCCGACGGCGCCGCCGCCGGGCTCACGCTGATCGTGCCCACCCTCGATTCCCACCAGCTGCTGCCGCGGCTGGTGAACTCCCTGCAGCGCCAGAGCTGGCCCCACTGGAAGGTGCTGTTCATCGACGGGCCCAGCGGAACGGAGCACCGGGCCTGGCTGGAAGCCCTCTGCCACCGGGACCACCGCTTCCGCTGGCAACCCCAGGATCCTGCGCTCCCCGGCATCTTCGGGGCCATGAACCAGGGCTTCCGGGAGGCGCCCCCGGAGGACTGGCTGCTGTTCTGGGGCAGTGACGACTGGGCGCCCTTCCGCACCGTGCTCGAGGAGGCCATGGAGGCGACGCAGCGGGGCCCCCGCGGGGGCCAGCCGCCGGATCTGGTGGTCTGCAGCGGCCGCTATGCGGACAAGGGGCCGGACGGGGCCACCCGGCTGGGACGGCGCACCGCCTTCTCCAGCTGCAGGGCCTTCCGCCTCAGCCTGTTCCTGGGGTCCACCCCCCCCCACCAGGCCACCCTGATCGGCCCCGGGGCCCGCCGGCGGCTCGATCACTACGCCGAACCCTTCCGGCTCTCCGCCGACCTCGACTATTTCCTGCGCCTCAGCACCAGCCGGGATCTGAGGGCCCGGGGCCTGGATCTGGAACTGGTCCACATGGGGGAAGCGGGGGCCAGCGGCCAGCAGACCGGCCGGCGGCTCCATGAGGTTGTCCTGGCCTACCGCCGGGCCTTCGGGTGGCTCTGGGGCCTCCCCTTCGTCCTGCGCTACGTCCGGCGGCTCTGGAGTCGCCGGCCCGGGGCCGGGCAGGGGCAGACCCCCCCCAGACGGGACCGATAAGCTTGGCCAGGCCTGCGCAGCAATTCCCTTGCCCGAGGAGGAGAGGCCACCAGGGGCCGAACCGGAACCGCGGCGGCAACGGGTCCGCAAGAAAAAGCCGCGGCAGAGGGAGGGCTCGCTGCTGCAGCGTCTCTGGTGGAACCGCAGGGCCCGGCTGGGGCTCCTTGCCCTGGGCGTGGCCGGAAGCCTCGCCTGGTTCTTCGCACCCGCCTGGCAGGGGAAGCGGGGCACCTCCCCCCGGCCCTTGCGGCAGGCCGTCACGGGCGTCCCGAGGGGCTCCGCCCCGGACCCGGACGTCATCTCCGTCTTCATCGAGGATCCCTGGCGCAGCCAGTCCGCCCTGCTGCTCTGGCGCGACCGGCCGGGGGCCTATCTGGTGCTGCAGGGCAACGCCGAGTACCAGGCCATCACCACCACCCATCTCAGGAACCGCCAGCTCTGGCCCCGGGACACCTCCAGGATCGTGCGGCTGCTGCCGGGCTGCGACACGGTGGGCCAGGTCACCCATCTGGCAAGACTGCTGCAGAAATGGCCCCAGCAGGGCCGCATCACGATCGTGACAGCCCCGACCCACATCGATCGAACCCTGGCGATCTCCCGGATCGTCTATGCGGGCACCGGCTGGCAGGTGGATGGCTCCGACGCCGAGACCGGTGATCTGCGGCCCGAATCCCAGCTGCGCCTCTGGCGCGACCAGCTTCGGGCCTCCCTCTGGCGCCTGACCGGATGGGACGGGCGCCTTGACGGCAACAACTGCGTCTGATCCCCTTGGCCATCCCCACGCCCGCTCCGATCACGCTCTTCGGGGCCACCAGCCCGAGCGGTCAGGCCCTGATTGCTCGGGCCGCAGGGCGGGAGCTGGTGGTGGCGGGCCGACGGGAACCGCTGCCCCCGGCCGGCGGCGCCGCAGCACCGCCGTTCCTGCGCTGCGACCTGGAGGACACCAGCGCCGGGGCTGAGGTGCCGGCGGGGCTGCTGGTGAGCTTTGCCCCGATCTGGTCGTTCGCCCCCTGGCTGGACCGCTGGGCCCGCCGCGACCCGGCCGGCTTCCACCGGCTGCAGGGGGTGGTCGCCTGCTCCTCCTCCTCGGTGATCACCAAGCGCTTCGCCGCCAATCGCTTCGACCGGGATCTGGTGCAACGGCTGCGGCAGGCGGAGGAGTCGCTGGCCCAGACGTGCGCTGCCCACGCCCTCCCCCTGCGGATCCTGGCCCCCACCCTCATCTACGGCCAGGCCGGCCCCCTGGGTGATCGCAACCTCAGCCGGCTGCGCCAGCTGCTGCGCCGCCTGCCCCTGCTGCCCCTGCCCGGCCAGGGAGGGTTGCGGCAGCCGATCCACTGCAGCCAGCTGGCCGCCGTGGCCCTGCACCTGGCCGACCGCCTGGGCGAGGACGGCTTTGACCCCTCCCAGCCGGTGCACCTCCCCCTCGGCGGCGACGACACCCTGACCTATGCGGCCATGCTCCGGCGCCTGCAGGAGGCGACCGCCCCAGACGATCGGGCCCGCCACTGCCGCCTGCTGGCCCTGCCACCGCGTCTGTTCCTGTCCCTGGCCTCGCCGCTGCTGCTGGTCTCCCCGAAGCGCTTCGAGGCGGTGCTGCGCATGGGCGCCGATCTGGCCGGCTTCACGCCGGCCCACCGTCTTCTGGGCGGGTCCCCGGAGCCCTTTCCCGTGCTGCCCCTGGTGCCATGACCCCCCTGCACGGCCCGGCCTTCCTGCTGCTGGGCGCCGGCCTCGGGGCGCTGCTGCTGCACCGGCTGCTGCCCCTGCTGCGGCGCCGGCTGGTGGATCAGCCGAACGCCCGCAGCTCCCATCAGCGACCCACCCCCAGGGGCGGGGGCCTGGCCTTCGTGCTTGTCGGCTGCGGCCTGGCTCCCCTGGCGGGAGCGGGCTGGCCGGCCTGGATTCCCCTGATCTGCCTGCCGCTGGCCCTGGTGGGCCTGCTGGACGACCGCCTCGACCTGCCGGCCGCCTGGCGCTATGGCGTCCAGATCGCCACCGCCGGGGCCCTGGTGGCGATCACACCCCTGGCCCTGCCGTGGTGGCTGGTGCCGGTGGCGGTGTTCGCGGCCACGGCGGTGGTCAACTTCGTCAACTTCAGCGATGGGCTCGATGGGCTCGTCGCCGGCTGTGCCTCGGTGCTGCTCGTCGTTGCGGTGCTGGCCATGGCCCCAGCAGGAGGCGACGCCCTGCTCCCTCTGATCGGGGCCCTGGTGAGTTTTCTGGCCTGGAACTGGAGCCCGGCACGGGTGTTCATGGGGGATGTGGGCAGCACCTTCCTCGGGGCGGTGATCGCCGGGATGGTGCTGCAGCAGGCCACACCGGCCCTGGCCCTGGGCCTGCTGCTGGCGGGCTTCCCGCTGCTGGGGGACGCCTGCCTCTGCGTCCTGCGCCGGCTGGCCGCGGGCCAGCCGATCTTCCAGGCCCATCGCCTGCACCTCTACCAGCGCCTGCATCAGGCCGGCTGGCCCCACGGCCGTGTAGCCCTGCTCTACATCGGGGGCACCGCCCTGCTGGGGGCGGCCCTGCTCCTGCGGGGCCTGCCCCTGGAACTCGGCCTGCTGCTGCTGCAGCTGGCTCTCGGCCTGTGGCTCGATCGGCACCAGGCCGTCCCCTTCTCACCCTGAACGGGCAGTAACCTCATCAGGTGCAGGGATTGCCAGGGCCATGATCCATTCCGCCATCACACGATTGCTGTGTGAGAATGACAATCTCAGGAGGATTGCCTAGTCGCAATCAGCCCAGCCGGCGACAATCCCTCCAGCCGTTCCTTCCCTGGGATGTCCTTCCCTGCACCGGAAACCACACCCAGGCCCATCATCGAGGCGAAAAGTCTCCGGCTGGAATCATCCGGATATCGGTTCCTTCCCGCTTCTTCACCTGTCTTTTCGCAGTTTCATCTCCTGATTCGTTGATCACCGCCGAACTGAACGATTGATCCCCCAGCTCTCATTCCTCCGTTACGTGCAGAAGCAGCTGCTGGCCCGCCGGCTGCTGCTGGTGGTCTTCGATGGTCTGATGATCGTCGCGGCCTATCTCGGGGCCTTCGTCCTGCGGCTGCCGGACGCCACCACCCTCAAGGGCTTCCTGCCCTCCACGATCCTGCTGCTGCCCCTGGCCGTCGTCACCGGCCTGCCCGTCCTGGTGGTCTCCGGCTGGTACCGGGGGCTCACCCGCTATGCCGGCAGCCACTCCCTCTACGGCCTGGTGCCCCGCTCCGGCGCGATGGTGCTGATCCTGCTGCTGAGCAGCACATTGATCGGTGGGGCCCAGCCACCGCGCTCCTTCTGGATTCTCTACTGGCTGTTGTTCACCGGCGGGGCCATCGCCAGCCGCATCGTGCTTCGCGACGTCCTCGTCCATCACCTCGACCAGCGGGAGAACCATTCCCCCGGTGGCTCCCAGGGTGACGGCACCCTGATCTACGGCGCCGGGGCCTCCGGCATGGGGCTGATGCTGGCCCTGCGCAACGACCCCCGTTTCCGCATCGTCGGCTTCCTCGACGACGCCGAAGGCCTGCAGGGCCGGACCCTCCAGAACATGCCCATCCACTCGCCCGTGCGGCTGCCCCGTCTGATCGAACGCCACGGGGTGCGCAAGGTCCTGCTTGCCATGCCGACCATGTCGCGGCGACGCAAACGGCTGCTGGTGGATCAGCTCACCCGCCGGGGCCTGGAGGTGCTCTCGATCCCCTCCCTGGCCCAGATGGCCACGGGCCAGAGGATCGTCTCCGACCTGCAGCCGGTGGCGATCGAGGATCTGCTCGGCCGTGAACCCTCCAACCCCGACCCGGTCCTGCTCAAGGCCGGCGTCGAGGGCAAGGTGGTCATGGTGACCGGCGCCGGGGGATCGATCGGCAGCGAACTGTGCCGCCAGGTCGTGGCCCTGGGTGCCTCCCGGCTGCTGCTGGTCGAGCGCAATGAATTCGCCCTCTATGCCATCGAGCGGGAGCTGGGCTCCCAAGCCTGCGGGGTCGAACTCCACGCCGTCCTCGGCGATGCCTGTGACGCGGCCCGCCTCACCCTCGTCTGCCGCCAGCACGGAGTCGACACGATCTTCCATGCCGCCGCCTACAAGCACGTTCCCCTGGTGGAGGCCAACCTCTGCGCGGGCATCGCCAACAACATCGGAGCCACCGAGGCCGTGATCGCCGCCAGCCGCGCCTCGGGCGTGAGCCGGCTCACCCTGATCTCCACCGACAAGGCCGTTCGCCCCACCAATGTGATGGGGGCCAGCAAGCGCATCTGCGAACTGCTGATCCAGGCCGCCGCCGCCGAGATCGGCGCGGGTGGCCCGATCCTCTCGATGGTCCGGTTCGGCAACGTGCTGGGCTCCTCCGGCTCGGTGATCCCCCTGTTCCACCAGCAGATCTCCAAAGGCGGGCCGGTCACCGTCACCCATCCGGCCATCACCCGCTACTTCATGACCATCCCGGAGGCCGTCCAGCTGGTCCTGCAGGCCACCGGCATGGCCGTCGGCGGCGATCTGTTCCTGCTTGACATGGGCGAGCCGGTGCGGATCGCCGACCTGGCCCGCCAGATGATCGAGCTCTCCGGCCTGCGGGTGCGCGACGAGCACAACAGCGACGGCGACATCGCCATCCAGTACACCGGTCTGCGGCCCGGGGAGAAGCTCTACGAGGAGCTCCTGATCAGTGCCGCCGACCAGCCCACCCAGCACCCGCTGATCCGCAGGGCCACCGAACCCCATCGGGACAGCGAACAGCTCAGTCCATTGATCCAGCAGCTGCATGAGGCGCTCGTCCACTGGGACGAAGCCACCACCAGCCTGCTGCTGCGCCGCCTGGTCCCGGAATACGATCCTGACGAAGGCGTCCCGGCCACTCCTCTGGTCGACGCTGTGGCCCGATGACCAACAGCATCGAGCGACTCTCCAGCAGCTTCCTGCAGCGGATCCCCCCGGCCTGGAGGGCCGCCATCCCGGCCGTTCCCCCGCCTACGCCCCGCAACCTCTGGCTGGCCCTGGCCGCGGCCGTGGCCGTCCAGAACATCGCGGTGTTCCAGAGCAGCCAGAGCGAGCACATCACCGTGTTCGCCGTGCTGGTGTGGGGAGGGGCGGTGATCTGCATGGAGGACCAGTTCGAGGAACTCCGCCCCAGCCCCGCCGGCTGGGGACTGGTCATCGGCAGCGTGCTGCTGATCTGGGTTCTGGCCCGCTCGGCCCTGATCCTGCACTGGGACGGCCTGCTGTTCGCCCTGGCGCCGATCGGCGGCCTCAGCCTGGGTCTGATGGCGGAGAAACCAGCCCGCCTGGGCCGTTTCCGCGATCCGCTGCTCTGCCTGATGCTGCTGCCGGCCTTCGCTCTGCTGATGCGAACCCTGCCGGAAGCCCCCATCAGCCTGCTCACCGCGCGCCTCTCCGGCCTCTGGCTGAGCGTGCTCGGACTCGATGTGACCGTGATCGCCCGCAGCGTGCTGCTGCCCGGCGGCGGGGTGCGGGTGCTGGGCCCCTGCAACGGGGTCGACCTGATGGCCCAGATTCTCTGCGTGGGTGTCATCTTCCTGCTGGCCTTTCCGATCCGCTCCTGGGCCAGCCGCACCGTGGTGGTGCTGGTGGCACCGGTGATCGGGCTGGTCTGCAACACCTTCCGCATCGCGCTGCTGGCCGTGTTCGCCGGCAACGGCCACGGCAAGGGGAGCTGGCTGTTCGATTTCTTTCACGAGAGCACCGGCTCCCTGGTCTTTTCCGGGGTGGCGGTGCTGATCTTCGGCATGGTCTACATGCGGCTGCTGGAGCGGGAACTTCCCCCCCTGCCCGCACCGCCGCAACCGGGGGAGGGAGCGTGATCACGCCGCCCCTGCTGGTGCGGTGGTACGGCACGCTCGCCACCATCGCCGCCCTTCTGGCGACCCAGGCAATCCTGCTGCCGCGCTGGCCAACGGCCCCCCGTCCCCTGCCGGCTGAGCAGCTGGAGGCGGCCCTGCGCGGAGCCCAGCTGCTGCCGGGGACAGCCCGTCCCAGCCTCACCCCCCCCTGGCCAGCAAAGCGCAGCTACGAGCTGGCGACGTCGGAGCCAGTGGTTCTGCCCCTGCGGGACGGGTTCGAACTGACCCTGATGGGGGGAGCGGTGCGGCAGCGGTTCAACTTCCAGGCCGGCGCCATCGGCCTGGACCATGCCAGCCTGAACGTGGGCCAGCGTCGCCTGCTCGGCACACCGGTACCGACGGCGCAGGGCCTGGCCCAGGATCGCCCCACCCTCCAGACCTGCCTGGTGGCCGGCCCCGGCCTGGAGGAGCCCTTCGGGGTCACCCGCGAGCAGCTCACCACCCTCGCTGACCGTCTGGCGGTCGGCCGGCAGGCCGCCCTCGAGCGCGTGATCGGGCTCCAACCCAATCGCAGCTACGCCTGCACCCTGATCAGCCTGCGTGGGGCCAAAGGGGAGCCCCCCTCCGACCGGCTCTGGCAGCAGGTGCTGAGCCTGGTGGAGCCGGTGCTGCGAACCCGGACGTGAGCAGAGCCAACGGGCGTCACCCGTGGAGGGCGCGCTGATGGTGGGCCCCCTGCGGCGGTTTCTCAAGGGCCTGAGGCCGGCCGACCGGCCCCTGCCGCCGATGGCGGAGCGCTCCCTTCCCTGCAGCTGGGTGCTCACCGGTCAGCTGGCGATCGGTCCCATGCCCCGCAGCGACAGGCACTGGCGGCAGCTGGAGGAGGCCGGGATCCGCAGTCGCTTCAGCTGCTGCTACCAGGAGGAGGAAACCGCCCTGATCATTCCCGCCGGCTGGAGAAGCGACCGGATCTCCCTGCCCGACCACAGAGCCCAGGAGCCGCTGCTGCACCACAGACTGGCCCTGGCCCTGGCGAGGGCGGAAGCGCTCGTAACCGACGCCGCCCCCGTCTATCTGCACTGCATGGCCGGGTATGAGCGTTCTCCCCTGCTGGCCGTTGGACTCACGGCCCGACTGCGCGGGATCGATCTCCTGGCGGCCCTGGCCTGGGTGCGACGCTGCCACCCCATGGCCATGCCGATCTATGACCACCTGGTGATGCTCGAGGGCCTGCTCTCGGCAAGGCAGGCCCCAGGCGAGCAACGGGGAACCGGTCAGCTGGACCCCCTCCCTGGAGAGGAGAGGGGCCCCTGAACCGGGGGCTCAGCCCCTGTTGCCGAAACGCCGGCGCAGCCAGCCCATCGGGCCATCACCGCCCTCACGGGACGGGCGATGGCGGCGGGAGGGGACGCTCTCGGCGGGGGGCAGGGAGCTGGAGGAGCCGGCGCTGGGACCAATGCCGCCGTTGGTGGCGACCGGTACGGAAGCCTGATCCTCGTCCTCCCGGAAGTAGGTCTTGACGTCGGATTCGCCCTCGTTGTAACGGGCCGAGATGTAGGAGTTGGTGGCGGCCCCCTTCATGTAGCTGTCCCGATAACGCTGCACATAGCTGCCGAATCCACCCGTGGATGGCTCGCTGGCACTCTTGGCGTAGCCCGACGCCGAGGCGTAGGCGTAGTGATAGTAATAACCGTATTCGTAGCCGTAGTCATTGAGGCGGCTGGGGAAGTTGACCTGGTTGCAGATGATGCCCAGCACATCCACCCCCGAGGCCCTGATGCGACGGCTGGCCTGGGGAGCCAGCTCACGACTCACCTTGCCGAGACCCACCAGGAACAGGATGCCGTCCAGCTTCTCCCCGAGCAGGATCGGATCGGCCAGCATCAGACAGGGGGGCGCATCGACGATGATGATGTCGTAGCCGGGGAGGGCGCGGATCTCCTCCATGATCTCCTTGCAGCGGCTGGAGTTGAGCAGTTTCGCCGGATCGGGCGGCTTGGGGCCGGCGGGCAGCACATCCATGTTCTCGGCGATGGAGTGGATGAAATCCGTCGGTTTGCGTGTCGAATCCGACAACAGCGTGGAGAGGCCGTCGCCCTGCTCCACACCCAGATAACGGGCCTGCATCGGCAGACGCATGTCGGAGTCAATGACGAGCACCTTGAGGCCGAGGTCGGCGAGGGTGCGTGAGAACACCGCCACGGCGGTGGACTTGCCCTCCCCCTGGGTGGAGGAGGTGATCCCCACCATGCGGATGTTGTTGTCGGCGCGGAGCAGACGGAAGGTGGTGAACAGGCTGCGCAACGACTCCTTGATGGCGAAGCGCTCGCTCGAGGACATCTTGGAGATGCTGGTGGCGATGTCGACACCGGGCTCCAGGGGCAGGTAAGGGATCAGACCCAGCACAGGCAGCTGCAGGTCCTTCTCCACCTCCATGGGAGTGTGGAAAACGTTGTCCGTCCGCTCCCGCAGGATGGCGGCGCCGAGACCGGCCAGCAGGCCGATCATGATGGCCCGCAGCAGGTTGCGCTGGATGTTGGGCTCCACCGGACTGCTGCCGAAATCCGGGGGTCCGATCACTTCCCAGGGGGAGATGGAACGGGCCATCTCCAGCCGATACCGCTCCCTGGCCTGGATGTAGGAGGAGTACTGCTCCCTGGCGATCAAAAGCCGCTGGTTGATGTTCTCGAACTCCGCCAGCTTCTGAGGATTGTTCCGGAAGTTCTCGCTCAGCAGAAGGATCTGGCGGTTGATCTCATCCTGCTGGGCCACATTGGCGAGCAGCCGGGCCTTGACGGCATCGGCAGCCTGCCGCTGCACCACGGGCAGCAGCTGGTTGCGCCGGGCCAGCAGAGACTGCACGATCGGGGAGTTCTCCTTGAAGGTGCCCTTGGCCGTGGCCAACTCCTGCTCGAACTGGTTGAGGAGGTCAAGGGGCGTTTTGGTGCCGCTGGAGGCCTCGGCTGCGGAGTTGCCCCTGCCCGGTACGAGAACGCTGTTGCGACCAAGCTGCTCAAGGGCGGTTGGGGCGCCGCTGGGGGTGAACTGGAGCTTGCCGGTCTGGATCGACTTCAACTGGCTGTCGAGCTGCACCTGTTCGTTCTGAAGGGTGCGCAGCTGGTTGACGAGCCCTTCACGGGCCCCAAGGATCTGGCCGGCCGCCGTGGCCGGGTCAACGAAATTGTTGCGTTGCCGGAACTTGAGCATCTCCTGGGAGAGCTTCTGGACCCGCTCCTCGATGGCGGGAGCCTGCTCATCGAGGAAACGCACACCGGAGTTGACAGCCGCCTGGCGCTGGGTGAGCGAAAAGGCGGTGTAGTCCTTGGCGAGCTGCCGCAGGATGGCCTTGCCCTTGGCCGGATCCGGCCAACTCAGGGACACATTGAGAACATTCTCAACCTGGGCCGACTCCTGGTTGATGGAGAGGTTGCTCTCCAAGGCCCCTAGCGACACCCCCTGGCGTTGGGCAACCGGCCCGAGCAGCAAGGGGCTGCGCATCAGAACGATGAGGCTGGGCACATCGGTCTTGATCTCACTGCGGGCGATGGTCTCCACGGAACCGCCGCCGCCGCCGCCGCCGCTGCCGGGGTTGTCGAAGGGGTTGCTGATCTGCATCTGGAAACCCCCTTGGTAAACAGGGGAGAAGATGCGCTGCCGCAGGGTATTGATCGCCAGGACCCCGGTCACCACGGCGAAGGTGATCAGGAAGATGGATTGACGGCGCTTGACCGTGCGCACGAGGCCTCCGAGGCCGCCGCCGCCGGACTGGGTCTCACCCATGGGGCTGAGGGGGCTCTGCGACGACGGATCCACCAGGCCGGGGGCAGATCCACCTGTGCCGGGAAGGGACAACGGGCGCGCGGTTCCACCCGTGAAGGTCTCAGGAGGAGCACCCGTCGTTGTCACGTTATGTACCGCAGGGAAAGTTGTACCGATGATAATGGCAACCCGCAAAGAATGCCCCTTGACTCGGGCGTCTATGGTGGTAATCCGATTAATGTCCTTCGGTGGCTATTCTTCCCGAAACATCTGTACGCCAGGGATCTGCTGCAGATCAGGGACCAGCAGCCCGCAACGGAACCCGCTGGATGCGGGTCCGCCGGTCGATCCGGCACCGCCTTTCCGCCGTGGGGGTGCTGGGCCTGGCCGGTGTGCTGGTGGCCCCGACGGGGCTGAAGGCCGCGGTGCCCCAGGGTGCGGCGCCCCATTCCCCATGGCGCGGCCCGGCGGCAGTGAGCGCCACCCCCCTCCCCGGCCCTGCCTCGTCTGCTCCCCTGCCACTCACGGTCACGGAGGTCTACAACGATCTTTACGTCCTCGGCCCCGGGGATGGCCTCCAGCTCACGTTCACCGACCCCTCCGCCTCAGCCATCGGCGGCCCGGTCATCATCCTTCCCGACGGCACCTCGACGATGTCGTTACTGGGATCGGTGCAGCTCACCGGCCTGACCATCGGCCAGGCCACCCGCTGGCTCACCTCCCTCTACGCCAAGCAGCTGGTGAGACCGGAACTGATCCTCAGCCTCACCACGCCCCGTCCCGTCAAGGTGACCGTCATCGGCGAGGTGGGCCGTCCCGGCCTCTATCCCCTGCCCTCCTATTCCACGCCGGTCTCCGCGATCCAGACGGCCGGCGGCGTCACCCTGAATGCGGACATCCGCAAGATCCTGCTCCGGCGTCTGGCCGGGCCCGACGGCAGTCAGAAACAGACGGTGCTCGACCTGGCCCAGGTGTTCCAGGTCGGCAACCAGCGCCAGAACCCGATCCTGTTCGACGGCGACACGATCGTCGTCGCCCGCACCGAGGATCTGATCCCGGAGGAGATCCTCCAGATCGGATCCACCAACCTGGCCCCGGCCACCATCACCGTCTCGGTGATCGGCGAGGTCCGCAGCCCCGGCACCCTGAGCCTGCCCGCCAATACCCCCCTGGCCGAAGCCATCTTCCGGGCCGGCGGGGCGGAGAACTGGCGGGCCAACAAGAACGACATCGAACTTGTCCGCCTGAATCGCAACGGCACCACCACCCGTGAGGTCTACAGCTACAGGGATGGGATCGGCGTCTCCAAGGGTTTGAACCCCCCACTCCGGGACAGGGACACGATCATCGTCAATCGCACCTTCTACGCCGAAGCCATCGACGTCATCAATCAGGTCATCGTTCCCCTCAGTCAGGCCGCCAGCTCCTATTATTTCTTCCGAGATACATTCAACGGCAACAACAACAACAACTTCCGCTGACAACCGCTTTTTCAGCCCTCCCATGTACCGCGAACCCACCATCAGCCCCAAAGCCATCGCCTGGGCCCTGCTGAGTCAGTCGATCTGGCTGCCGTTGCTGGCCATTGATGCCCACGACCGCTGGCAGGCGCGGGTCAAGGACACGGCCATCCCCCAGCCAGCCGATCCCAAGGGCACCGACGAAGCCATCGCCTCCCTGCCGGAAGCACCTGCAGCCGCCCCGGTGGCCCAGACCTCCTCGCCCCTCGACGACCTGGGCTCCACCACCGGGCACGTGCTCAGCTCGGCCTCCGACAAGATCGGCTCCTTGCTGGATGCTCCCCTGGCCCGCAGTCTCGATCTGAGCGGCCCCTCCAACTCCTCGCGGGCCCGTCCCGATCCCGGTCGCCGACCGGTGGTCGCCCACCGCAGCACCGCGCCGGCGCGCGTGGCCAAGGCCCCTGCCGGCCCGGCCTCCTTCCGCATCGATGGCCCCCCCCTGGGTACCACCGGCCTGGGCAGTGCCCAGACCCTGCTGCAGCGGAACTTCTCGAACTCCGAGCTTCTCGGTGGCGTGCTCACCATCCACGACCTCGGCAGGCCCGCCATGCCCACGGTCGCCCGGGCCGAGCGGGCCCGATGGGCCAGAAGCGGCGACCCGATGGCTCCCCTGCCCCAGAACCTGAGGGAACCGATGCGCCAGGCGATCCGCACCCTGCCCACCCCCACGCCCACCAAAACGGCCAAGCTGCAGCAGGCCCGGGTCATCCACGTGCCCTCCACCCGGGTCAGCAAGCCCACCCAGGTGCCCCTCGCCATCCAGGCCGACGGCAGCGTCGATGTGCTGAGCCAGCCGGATGATCCCGCCGTGATCGAGGACATCCGGGAATGGTCCAGCCGCCAGCCGGCCCAGGCCCCCGGGACCGTCACGCCAACGGTCGTCAACCTCCAGCCGCTCCCGGCTGAGGTGAGGGCCACCCCCTCCCCCGTCCGGGTCGCGCCGGTGGCCAGCAGCGCCCCGATCGCCCCGCCGCCGGCCGCTGCCACGCTCGCCCCTGTGGCGGACGCCCCCGACCCCACCCCGGCCCCGGCCGGTCCCTCCGGCGCCGTGGTGTCCCCCCAGTGAGACGCAACCGGCTCCACCCCTTCGGCCTCCCCCTGGTCGGCCTGGCCTGTCTGGCTGTCGGTGGCGAGGCGGGCCGGGCCCAGTCCCTTCCCGCGCCACCGGCCCCCTGGGTTCCCATCGCGGCGGAACCCGCGGCGGCCGGCTGGGAGCCCGTCACCGACGCGGCCACCCTCCCACCGGACTATCTCCCGCCTCCGGCCAACCGCGATCCCGCCGAGCTGGCGATCGTGCCGCGTCAGGGCAAACCGATCGAGAACGTCGGCATCTACGGCATCGGCGGTGGCGTCAATTTCGGCAGCGATCTGCCCAACAGCGGGGTGTTGACCGGTCGGGTCGGGTACAAACTCAACGAAACTCTGGCGGTCTCCCTGCGGCCCAGCGTGATCTTCGGTAACCGGGATCTGCTGGGCCGCTACAACGGCCAGACCTCCTTCCAGCTTCCCCTCACCCTGGATCTGTTCCGTCGCTCCATGGTCTCCCCCTACCTGGGGGGTGGGATCGCCACCAACACCTATTCGACGGGACAGACCAACGCCATGCTCACCGGCGGAGTTGATGTGAACATCACCCAGAACGTGACCCTGGGGTTCAACGTCAACTACGTCTTCCTGCCCGATGGCGTCACCTTTGACGCCCTCCAGGCCATGACGCTTCTCTACCTCAAGTTCTGAGGCCAAGGCGCGTGGGTTGGGAGCTGGCTCAATCGGCCACCGCTTCGATGGCGGCGGCGATCGCCTGACGCTGTTCGGCGTCGTACCCCCAGCGGTTGAGGAAGGCCCTGTCCTCCGCCACCGCTCCCTCGGATCCACTGTCCTCCGCGGCAGCCGCCAGCAGGGTTTCCAGCCGCCGCTTCACGGCGACCGGCTCCAGCTGGCGCAGCAGTTCGGTGCTGCGCAGCTGCACCCGCTCTGAGCCGGCCTGGTGGTCCCGGTCCCCCGAGCGCCGGTGGTGGAGCACCATCGCCGTGCTCATGGCCAGGTTGCGGGCCGTGAGATCCACCACCCCCGGGCCCGCCTGCCGCAGGGCGGCCACCAGGGGTTCCGGCAGCCGGTCGAGCAGGGGCGCCTCGCCGGTGAGGCCGACCACGAAGAAGCCGCGGGCCCCGTCCCGGCTCGCCACCAGCTCCCCCACCCGATCGGCCAGCACCTCATCGCTGAGCTCCCCCGCTTCCCACAGGCCGATCCACTGGGCCGCGATCTCCATCGCCTGGGGGAAGCTCGGTGCCGGCGGGGTCCCGGTCAGGGGGGTCCCGGTCAGCGGGGCGTCATCGGTCATGGCGGCGGACGGGCGGCGGGGCCCACGGGCTGGCAGTGTTGAGGCTATGGACCCGAGCGCCCCGACCGCCAGCCCCGGCGATGCCCAGCCCGACAACGGCAGCAGCGAAGGGACGGCCTTCCGCTCCGGCTTCGTGGCCCTGATCGGACGGCCGAACGTGGGCAAATCCACCCTGCTCAACCAGCTGGTGGGCCAGAAGGTGGCGATCACCTCCCCCGTGGCCCAGACCACCCGCAACCGGCTGCGGGCCATCCTCACCACGCCCGCCGCCCAGTTGATCCTGCTGGACACGCCGGGGATCCACAAACCCCACCACCTGCTGGGGGAACGTCTGGTGCAGAGCGCCCGGGGGGCCATCGGCGAGGTCGATGTGGTGCTGCTGCTGGTGGATGCCAGCCAGCCGGCCGGCCGGGGGGACGGCTTCATCGTCGACCTGCTGCGCCACAGCCGGGTGCCGGTGCATGTGGCCCTCAACAAGAGCGACCGGGTCGGCGCCGACGCCGAGGATCTGGCCGCCACCTACCGGGAGTTGCTGGCGGAGGGTGGCGATCCCCCCGTGGCTTGGCCCCTGCACCCCTGCAGCGCCCTCAACGGTGACGGCTGCCAGGCCCTGGTGGAAGCCCTGGCCGCCGAGCTGCCGCCCGGTCCGCTGCTTTACCCGGCTGACACGATCAGTGACCAGCCGGAGCAGCTGCTGCTGGCGGAGCTGATCCGGGAGCAGGTGCTGACCCTCACCCGGGAGGAGGTGCCCCATTCAGTGGCGGTGCGGATCGAGCGGATCGTGGAGGACGAGGGCAAAGTCAAAGGCAAGGAACGCACGGCCGTGCTCGCCACCGTGCTGGTGGAGCGCAGCAGTCAGAAGGGCATCCTGATCGGCAAGGGGGGCCAGATGCTCAAGGCCATCGGCCAGGGAGCACGGCTGCAGATGCAGAAGGTGTTCGACGGTCCGGTGTACCTGGAGCTGTTCGTCAAGGTGGTGCCCAACTGGCGCAGCCATCCGGGCCGACTGGCCGAGCTGGGCTACCGGGGCGACTGAGCACGCCGGCAAACCGCATGCGCCAGCTTGGGGTTTGCGAAGATCCCAAGCGGGTCCACCGGCCCCGATCTACCGCCGCCCCGCCGTGACCAGCGCGACCGAGCCCCCCAGCCCAGACACGATCGCTCATTTTCCGCCCGAGACGATCGCGGCGTTCCTGGCCTTCTGCGCCGGCGACTGGCTCTCCCTGCGCAGCTGCTTCAGCCTCGAGGAGGCGGCGGAGGCGTCCCGGGAGGCCGAGGCGGACGGGGTCAGCTGGCACAGCTCCGAGCGGGGGGACCTGAGCGTCACCTACCTGGCCCCTGAGCAAAGCGGCGAGCCCGGAGGACTGGAGATCACCCCACCGGGAAGCGGCCGCCACCGACTCCTGTTCCGCCCCGACGGCGGCTTCCAGGGCAGCGCCCCGGACGGGGCCACCAGCTCGGGGCGCTGGCAGCTCTGGCCGGACGGAAGCCTGGAGCTGACCAGCGAGCGCGCCGGCACCTCGGTGCGGGAACGGATCTGGTTCACCAAGGCCAACCTGCGCCTGCGCAGCAGCGTGGAGCACCACCCCGACGGCCGACCAGGCCGGGCCAGCTTCAGCTCCGAGATCCGGCGGGTCAGCCGACCCGCCGGCTGAGGCCACCCCCATGCGCTTCGATGTGGTCAGTCTGGTGCCGGACGCCTTCACCCCCCTGCTGGGGCTGGGGGTGATCGGCCGCGCCTTCGCCGCCGGCATCGCCGAGGTCCACACCCACAACCCCCGCGACCACGCCACGGATCGCTACCGCAAAGTGGACGACGTGCCCTACGGCGGCGGCGCCGGCATGGTGCTCAAGCCCGAGCCGGTCTACGCCGCCTTCGAAGCCATCCCGGTGCTGCCGCGCCGCCGCGTGCTGCTGATGAGCCCCCAGGGCCAGCCCCTGCACCAGCGCGACCTGCGCCGCTGGGCGACGGAGCACGACCAGCTGGTGCTGCTCTGCGGCCACTACGAGGGCTTCGATGAACGCATCCGGCCCCTGGCGAATGAGGAGGTGTCCCTGGGGGATTTCGTGCTCACCGGCGGCGAGCTGCCTGCCCTGGTGGTGATCAGCGGCGTGGTGCGGCTGCTGCCCGGCACCGTGGGCTCGCCGGACTGCCTCGAGGCCGAGAGCCACAGCGGCCTGCTGCTGGAGCACCCCCACTACACCCGGCCGGCGGAGTTCCGCGGCATGGCGGTGCCGGAGGTGCTGCGCAGCGGCGACCACGGTGCCATCGCCCGCTGGCGGCTGGAGCAGCAGGTGGCCCGCACCCGCGAGCGCCGCGCCGACCTGCTGGCCCTGTGGCAGGCGCAGCAGGAGACCTGAAGCACGCCCCCTGAAACGCGCCATCGCCCCGGACCGGCGACACTGGATCCGCCCCCACCGCCCCCCATGCAGCTGCGCATCGGCAACGGCTACGACATCCACCGGCTCGTCCCGGGCCGTCCCCTGATCCTGGGCGGCGTGCGCCTGGAGCACCCCGACGGCCTGGGGCTGGACGGCCACAGCGACGCCGACGTGCTCGTGCATGCCCTGATGGACGCCCTGCTGGGGGCCCTCAGCCTGGGGGACATCGGCACCCACTTCCCGCCGGAGGAGGAGCGCTGGCGTGGCGCCGACAGCCTGGTGCTGCTGGAGCAGGTGATGGCGCTGGTGGTGGAGCGGGGCTGGCAGGTGCTCAACCTCGACACGGTGGTGGTGGCGGAGCGGCCCCGCCTCAAGCCCCACATCGCCGCCATGCGGGAAGCGATCGCCGGCCGCATGGGCCTGGCTCCCGAGCAGGTGGGGGTGAAGGCGACCACCAACGAGGGTCTGGGGCCCACGGGCCGCCAGGAGGGCATCGCCTGCCATGCGGTGGCGCTGCTGCACCGGTCGTGACCCGTCAACCGCCGCGGCTCGCTACCTTGCTCGCCGCCCTCTGCCTGTTCACTATCGTGCTGGTCGGCCTTCCCGCCTCGGCCCAGGCCGTCAGTGCCCTGACCCAGGGGCCGGTCGTGGAGCAGCTGCGGGTGAAGGTGCCCGCCGGCGCCCGCGGTGCCTGGCTGCTGGCGGAGGAGGAGAGCTGGGGGCCCTGGCTGCAACGCCAGGACGGCTTCCTGGGCCGGGACCTGCTCTGGGATGCGGAACGGGAGGAGGGCCTGCTGCTGATCCGCTGGCGCAGCCGCCGCCAGTGGCTGGCCATCCCGGCCAGCGAGATCAAGGCCGCCCAGGTCCGCTTCGAAGCTGCGGCCCGGCGGGCCCTGGCCCACGACCCGGGGGAGAGGGGTCTGGCCCGGGCCGCCAACCCCTTTCCCCTGGTCCACGCCGGTGAACTGGAGTGGGTGGCTCTGACGCCGCCGCTGGAGGAGGAGGGGCATTGAGCGAGGACGCCCGGCTCGACCTGGGCCGCCGGGGCCGGCTCGGCATGGTGGAGGCGGTCTGGGGCGAGCACAAGAGCGTCGAGCAGATCGCCGCCGTCATGCTGGAGATGCGCCGGGCCGGGGAACTGGCGCTGGTGACCCGGGTGTCGGCGGAGAAGGCCGCGGCGGTGCAGCGCCAGCTGGAGGAGTCCATCGGCACCCTGGGAGCCGAGGCGGCGCCCCGGCACGATCCGGCGGCCCGCTGCCTCACCTGGCCCGCCCCACCACCGGCCGATCCGGCCCTCGGACGGGTGGCAGTGCTCGGCGGTGGCAGCAGCGACCTCACCGTGGCGTCCGAGGCTCGCCTGGCCCTGGCCTGCCACGGAGTGGCCAGCGACCTGGTGCTCGACGTGGGCGTGGCCGGACTGCACCGGCTCCTGGGGCAGCTGGAGGGACTGCGCCAGGCCCGGGTGCTGATCGCCTGTGCCGGCATGGAGGGGGCCCTGCCCACCGTGCTGGCCGGTCTGCTGCCCCAGCCGGTGATCGGCGTGCCGGTGGCGGTGGGCTACGGGGTGAGCGTCGGCGGCCAGGCGGCCCTGATGGGCATGCTGGCCAGCTGCGCCCCCGGGCTCACTGTGGTGAACATCGACAACGGCTATGGAGCCGCCATGGCGGCCCTGCGGATCCTTCAGCTGGGCGTGGCCGGCTGATCAGCCGCCGGGGATCAATGGATCCGATGGCGGCGCCTCAATCTCCAGCACGGTCTGGAGCCAGAGGGTGAGGGAGCGGGGCAGGCGCCCCTGCTCGTAGCGCTCGATGGCCTCGAGCAGGACCGGGGTGTTGATCCAGCTGATCCGATGGGGAGGCACCGGCGCCTGCGGCTTCTGAGGCGCAGTGTGGGCGAGGACCGGCCGGCCGGCAAGGCCGCCGGTTCAAAGATGCTGCAGGTCGGGGTAGGCCGTGATCACCTGCTCGGTGGTCAGCACTTCGCCGGCCCCTTCCGGCTGCCAGATCACCTCGATGGCAAGCAGATCGTCCGCACCGACGGCACCGAGCTTCTGGAGCGAATCACGCAGGTCGTCGGCGGTGCCGGCCCCCTTGATCGCCAGGCTGCGCCGGCTGGCCACCAGCAGGGTGACGACGATGAAATCACTGGCGGCGTCGCTGGCGCCGGGGGCGACCGGCGCCGGCTCGCTGAAGCGGCGGCCGGACACGTTGGCGGTGAGTTCCCGCTCCAGCTTGCTGCGCTCCTGCATGGAGAGCCGGTTGAAGGTGGATTCGGCGCTGGCGAAAGGCACCTGGCCCACCTCGCCGCTGGCGTACACCCAGAGATCCGGATGGCGCAGCAGGGAGAGGCTGGTTTCCTGGAGCACCCGCTGCAGGCCTGAGCTGCTGGAGGTATCCGACGAACCGGCCAGGCGCCGCAGGTCGTCCTGGAGATCGCGGGCGGACGCCAGCAGACCCACCTGGATCTGGGCGATCGAGACCGGCCCGTCCGGGCGGGGGTTGTAGGCCAGCTCGGAGCCCGAGCCCCCGAGGGCCGGAGAGCCGCCGCCACGCAGGGCGTTGACCACCACACCGGCCACGGCCATGAGGATCAGGAAACCGAACAGGCCGCCGCCACCGAATCCGAAGATCGGCACGATGAAGGGAAAGCCGATGCCGCCGCCCCGGTAGCCACCGCCACTGAAGCCACCACCTCCGTAGCCACCACCGCCGCCATAGCTGCGGGGCATGGAGGGGGCCGAGCGGAAGCTGCCGCCACCGATGCGGCCACCGCTGGCGGCATGGGCCGGCGGCGGCGAGGCGATCACGAGGCCGGCCACCAACACGGGCACGACCATCAGACCGGCCAGGCGCCGGAGCAAGCGGGAACCCATGACGTACGACGTTGCGATGGCAGGAATCTAGGAACCGCCCCCCACGATGGTGACCACTTCCAGCACATCGGATTCCACCACAGGCTGGGCGGGCCAGCGATCCCTGGGGAGGATCTCACCGTTGAACTCCACCACCACCAGGCGCGGCTGGTAGCCGAGGGCCACGAGCACGGCATCGAGACACAGGCCCGCCGGGCAGCGGCGCGCTTCCCCGTTGACCCGAAGCAGCAGGTCTCCCGTCATGCCACCGGTCATGCCACCCGTCATGCCTCAGCCTCCAGCCCCGCCAGCAGCGCGGCGACCGCCTCCCCCGGGTCGGCGGCGGCCGTGATGGCCCGCACCACCGCCACCCGGTCCGCCCCGGCACGGCGCACGGCGGCCAGGTTGCCCGGATCGATACCGCCGATGGCGAAGAAGGGCAGGGGGGATTCCGCCGCCGCCTGGCTCACGTAGGCCAGCCCCACCGGCTCGCGGCCAGGCTTGGTGGGGGTGGCTTTGACGGGCCCCACCCCCACGTAGTCGCAGCCGTCGGCGACCGCCTGGCGCAGGTCCGCGAGCCGGTGGGTGCTGCGGCCGATCAGGCGGTCGGGCCCCAGCAGGCGGCGGGCCACCGACGGCGGCAGATCGCCCTGGCCGAGGTGGACGCCGTCGGCCCCCACCGCCAGGGCCAGGTCGATGCGGTCGTTGATCAGGAACAGGGCGCCATGGCGGTGGCAGAGCTGGCACAGGGCACTGGCCTGCTCGAAGCGGCTCCTGTCATCGAGGGGGGCGTCGGGTTTGGCGCGGTATTGCACCAGTCGCACCCCCGCCGCCAGGGCGGCGGCCACCACGGCCTCCAGGCCGTCCACCGGGCTGGTCACCAGATACAGATGGCAACGGCGCAGCAGGGCCCGGCGCCCTTCGCCGTCAAGGCCGGCCTGGAGCAGGTCCACCTCCACGTCGTAGAGGGCATAGCGGATCGACGCCGCCTCGGCCGCCAGCTCCGGGTCCTCGAGCCGGCCGAACTCCTCCAGCACCCGCAGCGCCTCCTGCACCCGCCCGGCGTTGGCGGCCAGGACGCCGGCGGCGTCCCGGCGTTCGGCCTGGGCCGGATGGGCCAGGCCCGCGGCCGGGTCGCTGGCGGTGTGCCGGGCCAGCTTGTAGGACATGCGATGCAGCCGCCCCAGGCGCTGGCGCAGGTCCTTGGTGCGGGCCACCAGGTCGGGTCGGTCGAGGGCGAAACGGGCCCAGTCCTCCAGCACCCGCAGCCCCTCCCGGGCCCGGTCGAGGTTGGCATCGAGCAGCCGCTCGATGGCGGCCCGCTCGGTGGCGGCATGTTGGGCGGTGGCACGCTCACGGCCGGACACCGGCGGCGACGGGACTGGAGGCTGGGGCGTCACCGGACCGGGGCGGGTGAGCCCTCCAGGGTATGGGAGGGCTTCTGCCGGCGGGAGCTCAGGCTATGGGCGGCAGAAGGCCGGGCCGAGGATCGGCGCCGCTGTCCTGCCCCCTAGGTCGAAGCCTCCCAGGCAGGTCCGAGTGTCTGGCAGAGGTCTCTGGCTCGATCGGCGTCCAGCCGGATCTGCCGGCTGAGGGCCTCGAGGCTGGCGAACGCCTGCTGGCGGCGCAGCAGCCGCAGGGGCTGCACGGTCAGACGGGCCCCCGCCAGCTCGAGCCGACGCTCCAGCAGGTGCACCTCCACCGCCGAAGGGGCCAGGGGATCCACGGTGGGCTGGGGCCCCAGATTCATCACCGCTGCCATCGGCCCCTCGCCGCCGTCGCGCCAGGCCAGGGCCGCATAGACCCCTTCCAGCGGCAGGAACTTGCGCCCGTCCACCGCCAGGTTGGCGGTGGGCCAGCCCAGCTGGCGCCCCAGGCCTCGGCCGCTCACCACCTGGCCGCTGAAGCGGTAGGGACGCTCCAGCAGGCGGGCCGCCTCGTCGATGTCACCGGCCGCCAGGGCCCGCCGGATGCGGCTGCTGCTCACCCGCTCGGCCCCGTCCCACAGCATCGGCACCACCTGCACGTCGATGCCGAAGCGGGCGCCGATGCGGGCCAGGTCGGCCACGTCCCCGCGGCGATCGACCCCGAAGCGGAAGTTGGTGCCCACCGCAATCCTGCGGGCCTGGAGCCGTTCGGCCAGCACCTGGCGCACGAACGGCTCCGGGGTCAGCGCCGAGAGCTCGCGGGTGAAGGGCACCAGCACCAGCTGCTCGATGCCGAGGGGTTCAAGCAGTTCCAGCTTCTCCTCCGGGAGATCCAGACGCAGCCGCGTCTCGCCATGGAGCACCTCGCGGGGATGGGGCCAGAAGCTGACCACCGTGGGCACAGCCCGGTCCTGGCCGGCGGGTATGGGCGCGGTGACGGCGGCGATCACGCGCCGGTGCCCCCGATGCAGGCCATCGAAGCTGCCCAGGGCGACGGCGGTGGGGCGCAGGGCGCTGGAGGGGTCGTGAAGCGGGATCAACGGCCTCGGCCCTCGCCGGCTGGATCCTCCCATGCCAAGTTTGGGAGCACCGATCCCGTCTCCATGGCCGACCAGCTGGACCTGCAGCGCATGGCCGACGCCCTACGCCGCACGGGCTGGGTGCGCTTCTGGGTCCAGCTGGCCCTCGGGGTGGTGGTGGTGGTGGTGCTGCTGTTCAACAACATCGGCGGACGGCTGGCGGCCAACTCCTCCCGCGCCCTGGGGCTGGGCCCCGGCCTTTCCCTCACCACCCTCTCGTTCCTGGTTCTGCTCTGGAGTCTGTGGCAATCCTGGCTGGTGGTGCGCTGCGGGCGTGCCCTGGCCAGCCCGGTGCGCCCCAGCCGGGGGGAGACCGCCCGCCTGGTGAAGCGGGGCCTGGTCGCCGATGTGGCCGGACTCACCCTGGCCTCCGTGGGCTACCAGGCCCTGGCCGGCAGCCTGTTCGTGCAGGCCTCCCAGCAGGTGCCGGGCTTCCTCGGGGCCCAGCTGCAGGCGACGCCGGGCAGCGGCGGTCGGGTGGTGGGCCTGCCGATCACCTCGATCGAGATGCTCTCGGTGCTCAGCAACACCCAGGTGCTGTTCGCCCACGTGCTCGCCCTGATCATCAGCCTCTGGCTGCTGCAACGGATCTACCGCAGGAGCTGATCTCGCCGACCCAGCGCCTCCACGGGCGGCAGCGCCTCCACCGGACCGCGCCAGAACAGCTCCGGCTGCAGGGGCGTCAGGGACGATCCCCCCTGCTGCACCCAGGCCACATCGGTGGGCCATTCAGCCGGACCGGCACCGGTGCCCTC
Organism: Cyanobium gracile PCC 6307; assembly: GCF_000316515.1. Classification (NCBI taxonomy): domain Bacteria; kingdom Bacillati; phylum Cyanobacteriota; class Cyanophyceae; order Synechococcales; family Prochlorococcaceae; genus Cyanobium; species Cyanobium gracile. Next base: position 1,241,147 of record NC_019675.1, read on the forward strand.
CAGGTCGTCGACCACCTCGCCGGCCAGCCAGTAGTAGGTGCGGCCGCGGGGATCGGTGCGCTTCTCGAACTGATCGATGTAGCGTCGCACCGCCGTGCGGCACCAGCGCAGCGGGGCGAGGGAATCGGCGGGCCGCGGCGGCACATTGAGATTGAGCAGCAGCCCCTCGGGCCAGCCGCCGGCCAGCATCCGCTCGGCCACATCGAGGGCCAGGGCCGCCGCCGGCTCGAAGCGACGCCAGTGGAAATCGGCGCTGCTCACCGCCAGGGCCGGCAGGCCCTCGATCGTGCCCTCCATCGCCGCCGACACCGTGCCGGAATAGAGCACGTCGGTGCCCAGGTTGGGGCCGTGGTTGATGCCGGAGAGGACCAGATCCGGCGGCTGCTCCAGCAACCGGAACAGGGCCAGCTTGACGCAGTCGGAGGGGGTGCCGCTGCAGGCCCAGGCGGTGACCCCCGCCGCGAAGAGCTCATCGGCCCGCTCCGCCCGCAGCGGCGTCTGGAGGGTGAGTCCATGGCCGGTGGCCGAACGTTCTCGGTCCGGGCAGACCACGGTGACCGTGTGGCCGCGGCCGGCCGCCTCGGCCGCCAGGGCCTGGATGCCGTCGGCGAAGACCCCGTCGTCGTTGCTGATCAGGATCCGGAGCGGCGCCATCGACCCTGAACATGGGACTGCCGGCAAGTTAGACGCTGCTGCCTACAGTCGCTTTCTCCCCCCGATCCGTGCCGTGAGCGCCACCGTCAGCCTGCAGCAGCTCACCGACCAGCTGGAGCGCCTGGAGGCGGAGGCCGCCGACGCCATCGCCGCCGCCGAGGACGCCGCGGCCCTCGAGGAGCTGCGGGTGGGCCTGCTGGGCAAGAAAGGGCGCCTCTCCGGGGTGCTCGGCGCCATGGGCCGGCTCCCCGGCGACGAGCGCCCCCTGGTGGGCCAGCGGGCCAACCGCCTCAAGGACCAGGTGCAGCAGCTGCTGGGCGCCCGGCTCGAGGCCGTCCGCAGCTCCGCCATGGCGGAGCGGCTGGAGCGGGAGCGGATCGACGTGACGGCGGCCTGCAGTTACGTGCCGCCAGGCCACCGCCATCCGCTGCAGAGCACGATCGAGGAGATCGTCGACATCTTCGCCGGCCTCGGCTACCGGGTGTCCGAAGGGCCGGAGATCGAGACCGACCACTACAACTTCACCGCCCTCAACATCCCGGAACACCACCCGGCCCGGGACATGCAGGACACCTTCTATCTGGGGGGTGACCGGCTGCTGCGTACCCACACCTCGCCGGTGCAGATCCGCCATCTCGAGGCCAACCCTCCGCCGGTGCGGGTGATCGCCCCCGGCCGGGTGTACCGCCGCGATGCGGTGGATGCCACCCACTCTCCGGTGTTCCACCAGGTGGAGGTGCTCGCCCTCGACGAGGGGCTGGATTTCAGCCACCTGCGCGGCACGGTCACCACCTTCCTGCAGCAGTTCTTCGGCGACCTGCCGGTGCGTTTCCGGGCCAGCTACTTCCCCTTCACCGAGCCCTCCGCCGAGGTGGACGTGCAGTGGCGGGGGCGCTGGCTGGAGGTGATGGGCTGCGGCATGGTGGATCCGGCAGTGCTGGAGGGGCTGAGCATCGATCCGGAGCGCTGGAGCGGTTTCGCCGCCGGTCTGGGGGTGGAGCGCTTCTGCATGGTGCGCCACGGCATCGACGACATCCGCAGGCTGTTCAACAGCGATCTGCGCTTCCTGGAGCAGTTCTGATCTCCCCCCATAAACTCGATGGGCCCCCACGAGCGCGATCGGTGCCCCGGGTCGGACTGATCGTCAACGACGGCAAGGATCTGGCGATCAGCACCGCCGACCTGATAGAGAACCGGCTGACCGCCGCCGGGCTGGAGGTGGCGCGGGTCAGCAGCTCCGGTGGCGTGGTGGGTTTCGCCAATCCCGACCAGCACCTGCGCTCCCGGGGCTACGCCGCCTGCGTGCCCGCCAGCTTCAATGAGGAAATGGCCCTGGCGCTGGTGCTGGGGGGGGACGGCACCGTTCTCTCCGCCGCCCGCCAGACCGCCCCGATCGGGGTGCCGATCCTGACGATCAACACCGGCCACCTCGGTTTCCTGGCCGAGGCCTACCTCAAGGACCTGGACCAGGCCCTGGCCCAGGTGGTAGCCGGGGAATGGACCGTGGAGGAGCGCTCCATGCTCGTGGTGAGCGTGATGCGGGGCGAGCAGAGGCGCTGGGAGGTGCTCTGTCTCAACGAGATGGCCCTGCACCGGGAGCCGCTCACCAGCATGTGCCACTTCGAGATCGCCATCGGCCGCCATGCCCCCGTGGACATCGCCGCCGACGGGGTGATCCTCTCCTCCCCCACCGGCTCCACGGCCTATGCCCTGAGTGCTGGCGGCCCGGTGATCACCCCCGACTGTCCAGTGCTGCAGCTGACGCCGATCGCCGCCCATTCCCTCGCCTCCCGGGCCCTGGTGTTCAGCGACCAGGAGCCGGTGACCGTGTTCCCCGCCACCCCCGAGCGGCTGATGATGGTGGTCGACGGCAGCGCCGGCTGTTACGTCTGGCCCGAGGACCGGGTGCTGGTGCGGCGCAGCGAGCACCCCGTCCGCTTCGTGCGGCTGGCCGACCATGAGTTCTTCCAGGTGCTGCGCAACAAGCTGGGCTGGGGCCTGCCCCACGTGGCCAAGCCCTCCAGCAGCCACGCCGACGCCCCCCTGTGACCGCGTCCCTGCCAACGACCGTGGTGCTGCTGGTGGGCCCGGAGGCCGCCGGCCTGGCGCCGCGGCTGGAGGTCTCCGGCTACCGGACCGTGCTGGAGGAGACCGGGGAGGACCTGCCGGCGGCGGCGGTCCTGTCGCCCGGCAGCGAAGAGCGGATCCCTGAACTGCGCCGCCGGATGGGCGCCCGCCCGCTGCTGCTCGGCATCACCAGCGACAGCGTCGAGAGTCGCAGCCGCTGCCTGGAGTGGGGCGCCGATGATTTCTGGCTACCCAGCCTGGGCACGAGCGACCTGCTCACCCGGCTGCGGCTGCACCTCGGCTTTGCCCGGCGTCAGGCGCCCACGCCGGTGTCCACCCTGCTGAAGGTGGCGGATCTGCGCGTCGATCCGGTGGCCTGCCAGAGCTGGCGAGGTCAGCGCCAGCTCAGCCTGACGGCCCGGGAGTACCAGCTGCTGCTGCTGCTGCTGCGTCACAAGGGAACGGTGGTGAGCCGGGAGCAGATCCTCGAGGAGATCTGGGCCGACCAGGGCGGGGGCGCCAGCAACGTGATCGAGGTCTACGTGCGCTACCTGCGCCAGAAACTGGAACAGGACGGGGAACCGCGGCTGATCCACACCGTGCGGGGGCGGGGCTACTGCCTCGGTGACGGGCGGCCCCCGGTGGGGCCCCTGCCATGAGCCGTTCCCTGCTCCGGAGCCTGACCATCGCCGGTGTCGTCGGGCTGACCGGCTGCGGGCCGGGCCTGAGCCAGAGCCCGCCCCAGTTCCTGCCCATCACCGCCCAGTGGTGCCTGGCGGGGCCGCCGCCGGTGCGTTGCATCCAGCTGGAGGTACCCCGGGGGGAGCGCCAGTACGCCATGGGGCTGCAGCTGCGGCCGCCCCTGCCGCCCCTGCGCGGCATGTGGTTCCCCTACGTCCCCCCTGCGGTGGCCCGGTTCTGGATGCACCGCACGCCCGAACCCCTGGACATGCTGTTCATCCGCGACGGTCGGGTCATCGCCCTGCAGAGTCCCGCCCGCCCCTGCATGAACCTGCCCTGCCCCAGCTACGGCCCCGACACGCCGGTGGACGGGGTGCTGGAACTGGCCGCCGGCCAGGCCGCCGTGCTCGGCATCACCGTGGGCACCCCGGTGCGGATCACCCCGCTGCCGGGAGCGACCCCTTCAGCACCAGCACCGGATTGAGGGGCGCCAGGCGGGTGCCCTCCGCCAGGGGGGCGCCGCGCCAGGCCTGGATCTGGCTGACGGTCACCCCCAGGCCGGCCTGCTCCAGCTGGGGCCTGAGCTGGGCCAGGGCTTCGACCGTAGCCAGGGGCAGAACCACCACCCCGCCAGGCCGCAGCCGGCCCAGCACCGCCTGCAGCACCTCGCCGCGGCCCCGGCCGCCGCCGCCGATCAGCACCCGGTCGGGATCGGGCAGGGACTCCAGGGCCGCCGGAGCCTCCCCCTCCAGCACCGCCGCGGGCCGCACCCCCAGCCGCTCCGCATTGGCGCCGATCAGGGCGGCGGCCCCGGGCCGGCGTTCCAGCGCCCACAGCTCCAGGGCAGGGCGCAGGCGCAACGCCTCCAGCCCCACCGACCCGACACCAGCGCCGATGTCCCAGAGCACCCCGCGCTCGGGGAGCTCCAGATCGGCCAGCAGCTGGATGCGCACCTCCCGCTTGGTCATCAGCCCCGGCTGGTCGGAGTGCTGCAGCCAGAGCCCGTCGGCCAGGCCGAACAGGGGCAGGGCCTCGGGCGGAGGCACGGCAGGGGCGGCGGCGATCAGCAGCACCAGGTGCAGGGGATCGAGATTGGGCGGCAGGGGGTCGGCGGGGGCCAGCCGCTGCAGCCGCTCCGCCGGATGGCCCAGGCGTTCCCCCAGCCAGAGCTCATAGGCCGCCTCCAGCCCCGACGCCCGCAGGATCCGGCGCACGGCGTCGGCACCGCCGCAGGCCGGATCGGTGAGTACTGCCAAGGCGGCGGGCCGCTGCTGCAACCGGGCCGCCAGCGGCTCGGGATCGCGCCCGTGGAGGCTGATCCAGGAGGCGTCCTGCCAGGGTCGGCCCAGGCGGGCGAAGGCCAGCTGCAGGGAGGTGGGGGCCGGATGGAAGCGGAGCCGTTCGGCGGGAAGGTGCTGGAGCAGCAGGCGGCCGATGCCGAACCAGAGGGGGTCGCCGCTGGCGAGCACCACCACCCGCTGGCCGGCGGCGAGGGCCCGCTCCAGCCGCGGCAGCAATTCGGCGGGCTTGTCGCTGGCGAGCAGCTCCGGTGCGGGGGCGCCGTCGCGCCAGGCCTCAAGGTCGGCCAGCAGCCGCCGCGGGGCCGCCACCAGATTGGCCTGCCGGATCCTGTCCTGCCAGGGGCGGGAGAGACCCGCCAGGCCGGCGGCATCGGTGCCCAGCACCTCCAGCAGCGAACCCTCCAGCCGTGCCCCTGTGCCACTTCTGGCCATGATGCTCCCGGACGTGCCGGCCCACCCCCCTGCCCATGAGCGATCGACGCCAGCGGATCCACAGCCTGGTGGTCGCCCTGCTGGCCCACCAGAGTGATCTCGAGCTGCTGGATGACGACCGCTCAGGCCCGGGCGGCCATCCACTCGGGGCCAGTGGCGACGCCGGCAGCTGGCTGGAGCGCAACCGTCGCGTGGTGCAGCGCTACCAGTCGCTGGTGCGCAGCGCCGTCACCCTCGATGCCCTGATCGAGCAGGAACTGGGCAGCGATCAGCTGGGCGGCGGCGCCACCCCCGACTGACCCTCGAGGAAGGCCATCAGGCGCGGATAGAGCAGCAGGGCGCCCGCGTTGGTGAGGTGGGTCTCGTCGCTGTAGAGGGGCGTCCCGGCCCGGACGCTGGAGCAGACGGACTGCGTCGGCGGGCAGATGCTGTCGAAGGGGCTGAACAGGCGCGTGCCGGCCAGATCCCGGATGGTGCGCTCCTGCAGGCGCTGGGCCGGGGCGATGGCGGCCAGCTCCTGCCGGCGGGGCCGCAGCACCGGCTGGCACTGGGACCCGAGGGACCAGGCGGGACGGAACCACTCCGTCTGGCAGAGGGTGAGCGGACCGCCGATCTTCAGCTGGGGGAAGGTGGGCAGGGGGCCGAACACCACCACGTCCGCCCCACGGCGGCTCACCTCGGCACCGAACCGGCGCAGGGCGGCGGCGTAGGAGGCCTCGATGCTCATGCGGGGCGACGCCTGGATACCCTCCAGGTGGCCGGCCAGATTCGACACCAGCACGACCCGGTCCCCTGGTCGCAGGCGGGCCAGCACCCGGCGCTCCTCGTTGTCGGCGTAGGGGCGGCAGCGGCGGTAGCGGGCCTGCTCCGGGGCGCCCTCCCCCCAGCGGGGGAAGAAGGGTACGGGGCAGCCGCCGCGGGCCATGAAGGCCACGTTGAAGCGGCCGCTGGCCAGCAGCTTCTCCCCCAGGGGAATCAGTACGTGGGTGTGGCTGTCCCCCAGGAAGAAGAGGGTGGGAAGGTCCTTCCCCTTCGGCCCCAGGGCCAGGCAGGGGTCGGGCCCATCGCCCCTGACGACCGGATCGGTGGGCTCCTGGAAGCAGTGGACCGTGTCGACGGTCGTGCCGCCGATGCGCTTCATGTTGGCCGTGGTGCCGACGGTGTGGCGGCGCTCACCCACGTAGAGCCGTCCCAGCAGCGGCCCCTGCAGGCCCGCATTGACGACGGCGACCAGCACGGTCATGGCCGGGTAGAGAACGCCGGAGCGACCCAGGCCGGGGATGGCGGGGTGGCCGTAGCGGAACAGGCACTCGAGCCGGAAGGAGAGGGCCGTGCACAGGGTGATCAGCACCAGCACCGGCAGCAGGGTGAAGGCGTTGAAGCCCACTGTCCAGCGGGCCAGCACGATCACCGGCCAGTGCCAGAGGTAGAGCGAGTAGGACACCATGCCGATGGCCAGGCAGGCGGGATGGCACAGCCAGCGGCCGATGCCCCCGGCCGGCTGGACGAGCAAGAGCAGCAGCGCCGTCAGCGCCGTGATCCCCAGGGTGGTGCCCAGCCGCCAGGCCTCCGGCAGCAGCAGCAGGGCCAGCAACGCCACCAGGGCCACGGTGGCCAGGGGCTGGCGCCAGTGGGGCAGGGCCAGCCGCTGGCCCAGGTCGCGGGCACTGCCGCTGCCGCGATGGAGCAGGTAGGCGCCGCAACCCGCCGTCAGTTCCCAGAAGCGGGCGGTGGTGAGGAAGAAGGCCCGCTCGGCGTTGCCGCCCAGGCTCAGGCCCAGAAAGAGGGCCAGGGACAGGGCCAGCAGCAGCAGGCTGGCCGCCTTGAGCCGCCGCAGGGCTCCGGCCCCGGCCCCGGCCACCCCCAGACCGCAGAGCAGCAGCAGCGCCGGCCAGACCAGATAGAACTGCTCCTCCACACCCAGCGACCAGGTGTGCATGAAGGCGTTGAAGTGGTTGTCGGTGGCGAAGTAATTCGAGCCCTGTCGGAGCAGATAGAGATTGGAGACACCGAAGAGGGCGGCCAGGCCGGTCCGCATCACCGGTGTGAAGAAATCATCGATCGGTGAGACGACCATCGAGAACAGGGCCGAGACGACGGCGATGTTCACCACCAGCGCCGGCATCAGGCGTCGGACCCGGCGACCGTAGAAGCGGCGCAGGAACTGCCAGCGGCTGCCGTCCCGCCGGGCCAGCAACGAGGACGTCACCACATAGCCCGAGATCACGAAGAAGATGTCCACCCCGAGGAAGCCCCCCGGCAGCCAGCGGGGATCGAGGTGGTTGATCAGCACGGCGATGACGGCCACGGCCCGCAGGCCGTCGATCTCGGGCCGGTAGGCCCTCGAGCGCTGTGGCGGCCGGAGGCCCGCGCCGAAAAGCCGCACCAGAGGATTCACGCCGCCCCGACGATTGCAGGCAGGGTAATGGCGATCTGGATCGGCCCTCGCTGCGGGGCCAGCTCTGACAAGCTGGGCCCACTTCGTCTGGCCCCATGGTGCCCTTCGGCCTCTCCGCTCTCCAGAACCTGCGGCGCGGCAGGGGTCCCTGGCAGCCCCCCGAGGCCAGCTGGTCGCGGCCGTTCGGCCAGGGCTGGAGCCAGCCCTACACGGTGCGCTACGCCAGCAACCTCGACGACGGCCCCAACCACGGCATGCCCCTGGGGGGCTTCGGCGCCGGCTGCCTGGGGCGGGGCCTCGACGGCGCCTTCAACCTCTGGCACCTCGACGGGGGGGAGCACTGGTTCGGCGTGCTGCCCGACTGCCAGTTCGCCCTTTTCGAGCAGGACGGCGACGGGCGGCGGGCCCATGCCCTGGCCACAGCGCCCCAGGCCGACGATTCCCGCCCCGGCTCCGGCCCGCCGCTGGCCTCCTGGAACTGGTACCCCGCCGCCACCCCGGAGCAGCCCAGCGGCACCGTGGCGGTGCGCTACCCGATCAGCTCCCATCACTACGCCGCGGTGTTCAGCGCCGACGTGCGCTGCGAAGCCTTCAGCCCGATCCTCCCCGGCGACTACCGCCGCACCAGCTACCCGGTCGCCGTGTTCGCCTGGACGTTCAGCAACCCAACGAATCAGCCGCTGGAGCTGTCGCTGCTGCTGAGCTGGCGCAACACCGTCGGCTGGTTCACCAACACCGACCCGGCGGCGGAGGTCCACTTCCGGGATGACGGCAGCCCGGAGCACAACTACGTGCCGGCGATCGGCCGCGGCAAGGGGCAGCGCAACCGCTGGGTCGACGGGGCCGGCCTCAAGGGCCTGCTGCTGGAGGGGGAGCGCACCCAGCCCCTGGCGGAAGGGGAAGGACAGTGGTGCCTGGCGGTACCCGACGAGGCGGCGCTGAACCACCCGGGGGTGGAGGTGTTCCGCTGCAGCCGCTGGGATCCCAGCGGTGACGGGGCGGAACTCTGGGAACCCTTCAGCCGCGATGGCTCGATCCCCGACAGTGACAACGACCGCCGCAGCACCGGCGACGATCCCCTCAGCGCCGCCCTGGCGGTGCGCTTCCGGCTGGAGCCGGGCGCCTCGCTGGAGATTCCTGTGGTGATCAGCTGGGACCTGCCCGTGACGGCCTTCGCCACCGGCACCCGGGCCCTGCGCCGCTACACCGACTTCTTCTCCGCCGAAGGCGACAGCGCCGCTGCCATCGCCGGCGAAGCCCTGGCCGACTGGCGCGACTGGCAGGCCGCGATCGAGGCCTGGCAGGCGCCGGTGGTGCAACGCCACGACCTGGCGGAACCGCTGCGCATGGCGTTGCTCAACGAGCTCTACGACCTGGCCAGTGGCGGCAGCCTCTGGACGGCCGCCAGCCCCGGCGATCCGGTGGGCCGCTTCGGAGTGCTCGAGTGCCTCGACTACGCCTGGTACGAGAGCCTCGACGTGCGGCTGTACGGCTCCTTCGCCCTGCTGCAGCTGTGGCCCGAGCTCGACAAGGCGGTGCTGCGCAGCTTCGCCCGCGCCATCCCGGCCGCCGATCCGACGCCGCGGCCGATCGGCTGGTATTTCACCCAGGGGCGGGGCCGGGTGGAGGCGGCCCGCAAGGTGGCCGGCGCCACCCCCCACGACCTCGGGGCCCCGAACGAGCGCCCCTTCGACGCCACCAACTACACCGCCTACCAGGACTGCAACCTCTGGAAGGACCTGGCCAGCGATTACGTGCTGCAGGTCTGGCGCACCTACAGCCTGGCCCCCAGCGGACCGGACATCCGTTTCCTGGCGGACTGCTGGCCGGCGGCGGTGACCGCCCTCGACTACCTCAAGCAGTTCGACGTCAACGACGACGGACTGCCCGACAACGGCGGTGCCCCGGACCAGACCTTCGACGACTGGCCCCTGCAGGGTGTGAGCGCCTACTGCGGCGCCCTCTGGATCGCTGCCCTGGAGGCGGCCCTGGCCATCGGCCAGCGTCTCCAGCTGGAGCTGGGGCTCGACACTGCCGAGGAGCAACGGCGCTTCGGCGGCTGGCTCGAGCAGTCCCGAAGCCATTTCGATACCCTGCTCTGGAACGGCGAGTACTACGCCATCGATGCCGGCAGCGGCACCCCGGTGGTGATGGCCGACCAGCTCTGCGGCGACTTCTACGCCCGGCTGCTGGCGCTGCCACCGGTGGTGGCCGACGAGCGCGCCCTCTCCTCCCTCAAGGCGATACGTCAGGCCTGCTTTGAGTCCTTCGAGGGCGGCCGTCTGGGGGTGGCCAATGGCCTGCGCCGCGATGGCACCCCCCTCGATCCCGAGGGAACCCATCCGCTGGAGGTCTGGACCGGCATCAACTTCGGCCTGGCCGCTTACTACCGGCTGATGGGACAGAGCAGCACCGCCTTCGCCATCACCGGTGCCGTCGTGCGCCAGGTGTACGAGGGCGGCCTGCAGTTCCGCACACCGGAGGCGATCACCGCGGCCGGCACCTTCCGCGCCTGCCACTACCTGCGGGCCATGGCGATCTGGGCCCTGTGGGCGACCCACACCGGCTGGCAGCCGATCCCCGGCGCCGAGCGCCAGCCATGAGCCAGCGGATCTGCGGGCGGATCGAGGTGCTGCTGCTGGCCCCCCTGCTGGCCCTGATCCTGGCCATCGCGCCGGCACCGGCCCTGGCCCAGGTCCACGCCCACCCGGATGCCGAGGGCACGCCGGTGGTGCGCAGCCTGGAGAGCCTGCGCGACCTCGATGACCAGAGCTGGCAGGTGGTGGCCTACCGGGAAGGGCCGCCGGGGGGAGCGTTGCGGCTGCGGATCGTCGGCTACCCCGGCAAGGTGCGCCTCGACCACCCCACCGCCCTCGAGGTGCGCAGCGGTCGGCTGCGCTGGGACCTGGAGGACGTCACCCTCGCCAGTGCCGCCCTCGCCCGGGACAACCGCGCCGCCGCGGCCGAGTTCGACCTGGCGCCGCTGCTGGCCGATCTGGAGCAGAACCGCCCCCTGCGCCTGCGGCTGCCGAGGGTGTTCAGCGAGCTGGCGGTCCCCCCCTACGTGGTGGCCGAATGGCGCCGCCTGCCGGACGCGCCCGCCCCATGAGCCCCGGATCCCCCTGGCATCGCTGGATGGACAGGGCCCTGCAGCTGGCCGCCCTCGCCGAAGGCCGCACCAGCCCCAATCCCCTGGTGGGCGCCGTGGTGCTGGATGCCGACGGGACGCTGGTGGGGGAGGGATTCCATGCGCGGGCTGGGGAGGCCCATGCGGAGGTGGGCGCCCTGGCCCAGGCGGGCGAGCGGGCCCGGGGCGGCACCCTGGTCGTGACCCTGGAACCCTGCTGCCACCACGGCCGCACACCCCCCTGTTGCGAGGCGGTGATCGCCGCCGGCATTGCCCGGGTGGTGCTGGCCATGGCCGACCCCAACCCCCTGGTGGCCGGCGGCGGCAGCGCCCGCCTGCGGGCGGCGGGCCTGGAGGTGATCGCAGGGGTGAGGGAGGCCGAGGCGCGCCGGCTCAACCGGCCCTTTCTGCACAGGATCGCCACCGGCCGACCCCTGGGGATCCTCAAATGGGCCATGAGCCTGGATGGGCGCACGGCGCTGCCCAACGGTGTCAGCCAGTGGATCAGTGGCCCGGAGGCCCGTGCCTGGGTGCACCGCCTCCGTGCCCGCTGCGATGCCGTGATCGTGGGCGGCGGCACGGTTCGGGCCGACGACCCCCTGCTCACCAGCCGGGGGCAGCGCAGCCCCGAACCCCTGCGGGTGGTGCTGAGCCGGAGCCTCGACCTGCCGGAGAAGGCCCGCCTGTGGGACACCTCCGGGGCGCCGACCCTGGTGGCCCATGGACCGGGAGCGCCGCAGGAGGCACGTCGGAGGCTGGCCGGATCCGGGGCGGAAAGCCTGGAACTGCGGGCCTGTGAACCGGCCAGGCTGCTAGAGGCGCTGGAGGCTCGCGGTTGCAATCGGGTGCTCTGGGAGTGCGGTCCGGAACTGGCGGCGGCCGCGCTGCGCCAAGGCTGCATCCAGCAGGTGGCAGCCGTGATCGCGCCCCGGCTACTGGGTGGCCACCCAGCCCGGACTCCCCTGGGCGACCTCGGGCACACCAGCCTCGATGCCACATCACTGTGGCCTCTGGCTAAGGTCGGCCGGATCGGCGACGACCTGCTCTGCTGGGCCATCCCAGGAACCCGGACGGCGCTCTGATCAGCGATGTGGATTGAACTCCGTGGCCCCGAGACCTGCCAGTACCGGCTGGAGGACCCCTGGAAGCAACCCACCGGCCGGCTGGCTCAGTACCTCGAGCCGATCACTCTCGATCCCCAGGCCTACGGGGTGCACGACGACGCTCGGCTGGTGGGGCCCGATCTGGTGGGGGTGGACAGGGACAAAAGGATCATCGAGGAGACCCTGCATCTGAAGGAACTGCCGGTGTCCCAGCGGCGGCGGCTGGTTCTGCGCAGTCTTCTGCCCAGGGCCGAGCGAATCGACGCCCCGGTCTGCAGCCTGGTGGACATCCGACGCTGGTCCGGGGCCTATTTCCACTGGTTTCTCGATGCCCTGCCGAGGCTCATCGCCGCCGAGGATCACAGCTCCCGTTCCGGAGAGCGGACTCTCGTGATCGTGCCCACCAGCCTCCTGTCCTGGCAGGAGGAATCGCTCGCATTGCTGGGAGTGGCAACCGATCGTCGGCTGCCCCATCGCGCCCCCGGACGAGGGGGTCTCCAGGTCCGACGTCTGATCGCCGGGGTGGCCCACCGCTGGCAACGCGGGGGCCGGGCCCCCTTCGATGCCATCTCCCCGTGGGCCATTCGCCGGCTGGCCGGGCGCTTCAGCGAGGCGGTTCCGCTTCAGCAGGGAGCATCGGCTCCATCACGACTCTTTCTCTCCCGTCGCGGTGCCCCCAACCGCAACATCGCAAACGAGGAGGCGGTGATGCAGCTCCTGGAGCCCCACGGGTTCGTGGCCGTGCGCGCCGAGCGCCTGTCCCTCTCCGAGCAGATCACCCTCTTCGGCGGCGCCACCCATATCGTCGCCCCCCACGGCGGGGCCCTCACGAACCTGATGCATGCCCGCGGGGGCCATCTACTGGAGCTGTTCCAGGCTCAGCATGGCGTACGGCCTGAATACTTCCAACTCGCAGACATCAATGGCCTCGACTACCGCTTTCTGCTCTGCCCGAACGTACCAGGCAGCAATGACATCCGAGTGGACATTGATCGTCTTATGGAGTGGCTGGCCATGACCCTCTGAAGCGGAAGCTGTCAGGGCAGATGACAACCCGCCGTTGAACATTCGACCCTCACCAGCGCACCTGGTTCGATAGTCCTTACCGGGGGCGGTGGATTGATCCAGACCACCACCGGTAGGGGCAAGCATCGGGCCCTGCTGCGACTGGGGAACTGGCGGCTCCGCCGGAGCTCGCTACCAGGGCGGTGTGCCTGAACAGCATGGAAGACCCGTGCCAGCTCCAGCCATTCACACAATCTCTTACCGGCCACGGCCACAAAGAGACTCAGATCGTGATCTTCGCGAATAAGATGATCGACAGGTGGATGGAAAGTTCCTAGCAGCCGCAGGCTAGTGCGGGTTGCGCACAGCGGGGTGCCCTGGAACCCAGCCGAACGTCAGGGCTAGAGAACCGGGGCCAGTAAGCAGGGGTAGTCGGCCACATATTCGGCTGTGGGCATCAACCTGTAATGCCTCAGCAGGCAGCAGGCGGGCTTCCTCGCCTGTGCGCGCCTGGGTTTCCTAATGACTGAGGTTGCCGTCTGCCCGTTGCAGGGCAGCGATCACGTCGGCCTCCTGCAAATCGAATCGACAAGAGCGGCCCCAGGAACAGGAAGGCTGGGAGATCAAGTGGACATGCACGGCCAGCGGTTCTTCCACATGGGATATCAAGCAAGGGTGTGGGTCGTGGACAGAAAGCCATCGAGCTGCTTGAGACTCCACAGGGGGAGCGCGCGAATCATCCTGTCTATCCAACTGAGAAATAACAGGAAGCAAGCTATCATTCACCCGTCTCGCGCACTGGCCTGGCTGCGTCCACAGACCGGAAGAGAGCCAGTCGAAAATCGTTAGGCAGATCCCGAGGACGAACCAGCTTCTCAATAGGAGAATAAGAGTCAGTCCAGTTGTCATCAATCAAATGAAAAACGCGACCCCCAATACTTAAAACCGAGGGGAGATCCGCTCGAAGAAAAGGATACTTCTGCTGGAATAGATAATACTCCACCTTCGCACCCGTAGCATTTTCATATCTTTCGAGCTTAGCCATTTCACTGCGAGACGCCTGGACCCGCTGTTCCGGGCGAATACGAATATCGATAGCGTGAATCTTTGGATCAAGAAGCACGATGGGATTAGGCCTGTGTAAACCTTGATATCCTACAGCGACAGAACCATCCTCCCTTAGCTCACGGGGGAGCCATTGTTCAAGAGCAAGCCTGGAGGTGGCAGCTGAATGGAAATGGACACCTGGATGGATAGAAATAACAAGCCAGGCCACCATTACATAGGCGAAAAGAAGAGACCAGATGGAAGCAAGTTTCAGAAGAAAGCGCTGATCCGGAAGCCATTTATCAGCAACAGAGATATAGGCATTGCGATAGCAGAGGCCGCACAAGGCCAGCGGCAGGAAAGGCAGAAAGCCATAATCCAACATGCGAGGGGTCGCCAGCATGATCACAATCATGCCGAATACCAATGGAAGGAAGTAGCGGAGACGCGCTAAAGCCCATGCGGAGACCCCAAGAGCGAAGATCGTGAACAAGTTCCAAAGCGGCGCAATGATCGTGAATCCCCACCGATAGGCCCAGAAACCGAACAGGAATTTCCGGGAGTCGAAGGCCATCGATCCCGTCTGGACTGTCCGCAGCGCCCAGGAGAGAGCATCGTAAGGCGTGAAAGCACCGATCACCAGCACCACGGTCAGAACCAAAATCAGCAGCGCCATCGCTATATGTAAAAGCCGCTGAAATACGGTCTGCGGATCGAGAATCCAGCTTGCAATTATAAGGCCTGCGGCATAAACCGCACCCAGGAGCGGAGAGGCAAGAACCACAAGACCTGTGATGGCTCCAGAGGCCCTTAGCCATGCTCCGTAAGGCTGCACACGCCCATGGAGGAGCAGGGGAAGAGCCATCAGGGGAAGAGCCAGTTGCTCGGGCCGTCCTTGCAGGCCGATGGCGATCACCACCGGCACGATCGCGAAGAGAACAGCCAGAAATGGAATACCGATCTCGCTGATTCGCAGACAGCGCCGATAGAGCGCGTAATAGAGGAGAAAAGTGAAAGCGTTGACGACCCCCATCCAGATGCTGAGAGATTCCCAGGTCTTGCAACGCAGCAGCACACCATAAAGGAGGATATGCAGAAGGCCGTGGAAGTCATAAAGATCGTTGCCCTTGAGAACGAAGAAGGGGAGATATCCTCCGAAACTCCAACCCTTGCCTGTGGCCACATTGATCACGGGTGGCGCAAAGAATGTGGCATCGCTATGGAGGCCGGGCCATTCGATCCAGGCAAACCACAGAATGACAAGAGCAACAATGGCAACCAGGATCCATTCGGCTGGATCCACCACTGAAGCAACGGCTCTCATTGTTGGTCTCAAGCGGAGGCTCAGCACAGGGGAAGTGCGCACAAGCCTGCGGAGAGAAGCCAACATGAGGAAAGCCTGTACTACAGGGATTGTAGGGAAAGTTTGATTGTTGGAATCGGAG
Source organism: Cyanobium gracile PCC 6307 (assembly GCF_000316515.1). Classification (NCBI taxonomy): domain Bacteria; kingdom Bacillati; phylum Cyanobacteriota; class Cyanophyceae; order Synechococcales; family Prochlorococcaceae; genus Cyanobium; species Cyanobium gracile. Next base: position 1,256,407 of record NC_019675.1, read on the forward strand.
GGCTTCCATGCTGGTCAAATTTCCTCCAGCAGCCTCTCAAGCTTCATCACCTTTGAGGGTCCTCCAAGAGCTCCAGAGCGCGCAGTGTCAGCCCATCTGGGGGCTCCAGCCAATCCCATCAGGGATCACTACCGGCCAACGCTCGTGGATCCGGGCAGGACATCGTTGGGTTGGTGATAAGCGCCACACCGGAATCGACTTCCGCCCGTTCTTCCCCAGCCAGCGGTCCGAGAGCCCCCCGGCCAGAAGGACGGCCGTTCCTGGCGGCGGTGAAGCCAGGCTGCTCGAGAGAACACCCCCACGAGCAGAAGAGGCTTGACCATCCAGTACTGCTGGCGAGACTCACCATCCTGTTCGCAACCGTCCTGAGGCTGTTTCCGATCAAGAGCTGAGGCAAGGAAGCGGCAACGAAAGTTTCCAGTCCCGTTGTCTTGCCCGCAATCTGGCGATGTCAGGCTTCGGCACCTTTGCCATGGCGGCAGCGCCTCTGTCGTGCAGGCGTCCGGAATTTCATGGCACTGACCTGCGCCGGACCGAGCCTCTCAACCCGCCCATACTCGATCCCGGACTGGTGCCGCCTCTCGACCGACCGTCGCCGTCTGCTTCTGGAATGGGAGCCACCTGAAGGCGACCCGGCCTCGGCAGGCACCCGTTCAGATCAGCCCAGGGTGGGCCGGATCGCCCTTGAAGGGTCCCTCCACGTCGGAGGTGATCCAGCCGCCGTAGAAGCCGCCGGGCTGGGGGATCACCCGCTCCCCGTCCACCCAGCAGCCGTCCATCAGGGCCGGGTAGCAGGCCAGCCAGCCGGCCAGGGGCTCGAAGGCCGGGGTGGGCGAGGGGTACGACCAGAGGGCCCGCCGAAGGCGGCGCTCTCCCCCCGCATCGTCGGGGGCCACCAGATCGAAGTAACGGGCCACCCCCTTCCACTCACAGAAGCTGGAGCCGGCGGCGGGCTCCAGCAGGGTGAGATCCAGATCCTCCGGGCAGAGGTAGAACACCGGCGGGTGGTACGTCTCCAGCACCCGCAGGCTGCGGTGGGTGTCGCATAGCACCCGACCCAGGGCCTCCACCCGCACGTGTCGGTTGCAGGGCAGCAGCGCCGGCGGGCGGGGGTAGGCGGCGACGGCTTCGGCCATGGCGGTCAGCCGGGAATGAAATGCCGCAGGCGGCGCGCCTCGGCTCCGGCCCGGGCCTGCAGCTCCTCGTCGGTGAGGTCGGCCTCGGCCCGCTGCTGGGCGGCGATCACATCCGCCTCGTCCACGGCAAAACCGGCGCCGCGGGCCAGGGCCAGAAAGGCCTCAAGGTCGGGGGGATCAGCCGGATCGTGGAGGCGGTCGGCGAGGGCGGCATCGGCGCGGGCGTGGGCCAGGAAGGCATCCAGCTGGTCGAGGCTCATGGGACCGGCGTCAGGGGCCATCCCTCTCTAGCGGCCCGGGGGGTCGGCGGCGGCGGCGGGCAGCAGATCGAGCTGAAGAGCAGCCTGCGGCCTCCTCTCCAGCTTCACCGCCTCCCACGGCGCCGGGTCCCAGGGGGCCATCAAAGGCTCCAGGGCCCGCAGGGCCGGCCCGCCTGAGGGCTCCAGCCAGGCCTCCTCGAGCCCGTCGGGAATGACCACCGGCATGCGGTCGTGCACCCGCATCAGCAGGTCGTTGGGGGCGGTGGTGAGCACGACGCAGGTCTCGAGCTCCCCGCCGTCCTTCCCCAGCCAGCGGTCCCAGAGCCCGCCGAGCCAGAAGGGCCGCCGGTCGCGGCGGCGGAACAGCCACGGCTGCTTGAAACTGTGGCCGTCCACCGATCTCGGCTGCCATTCATAGAAGCCATCGGCGGGGATCAGGGCACGGCGGTGGCGCCAGGCGCCGCGGAAGTAGGGCTTCTCCGCCACCGTCTCGCTGCGGGCGTTGATGGGACGGCGGGTCGCGAGGGGGTCCGGCGCCCAGTCCGGCACGAACCCCCAGAGAGCGAGGGTCACCTGAGGGTGCCCGTGCTCCTGGCGCTGCAGCAGCACCGGCTTGCCCGGCCGCACCTGGGGGCGGGGTGCATAGTGCTCCTCCAGCCCCGGGGGCAGGGGGCCCCGCAGACGCGGCAGCAACCGGTCGAGGGCGGTGGTGAGGGAGTAGCGGCCGCACATGGTGGGCGGGGAGGCCGAGGGGGCGGAAGGCGCTGGAAGGGAGCCGGGCGTTCGGTTCTCCCGACCCGGCGGGGGGCCGGCCGGAGGCGACCAGACCTAGCTTGGGCCCATACGCCGTTTTGCGCAGCATGGCCATCCGTCAGGACGACAACCGCCCCACAAGGCGGTTCGGAATTGTCAATCTCCTCCTGATCGGCTTCGGCGTGCTGCTGCTGTTCAGCAATTTCCTTCCCAACCCCGCCACCCAGGTGCCGCGGGTGCCCTACTCGCTGTTCATCGACCAGGTGAACGACGACAACGTCAAACGGGCGTACATCACCCAGGACCAGATCCGCTACGAGCTCACCAAGCCCCCGGAGGAGGGCGCTCCCACGGTGCTCTCCACCACGCCGATCTTCGACATGGACCTGCCCCAGCGGCTGGAGCAGCACGGGGTCGAGTTCGCCGCGGCGCCGCCGAAGCGGCCCAGCTTCCTCACCACGGCCCTGAGCTGGGTGGTGCCGCCGCTGATCTTCATCCTGGTGTTGCAGTTCTTCGCCCGCCGCAGCGGCATGGGCGGCGGCGCCCAGGGGGCCCTGAGCTTCACAAAGTCGAAGGCCAAGGTCTACGTGCCCGATGAGGAGTCGCGGGTCACCTTCGCCGATGTGGCCGGCGTCGACGAAGCCAAGACCGAGCTCACCGAGATCGTCGACTTCCTCAAGACACCGCAGCGCTACATGGACATCGGCGCCCGCATCCCCAAGGGGGTGCTGCTGGTGGGCCCCCCCGGCACCGGCAAGACCCTGCTCTCCAAGGCCGTGGCCGGTGAGGCCAGCGTGCCCTTCTTCATCATTTCGGGCTCCGAATTCGTGGAGCTGTTCGTGGGGGCCGGCGCCGCCCGGGTGCGCGACCTGTTCGAGGAGGCCAAGAAGAAGGCCCCGTGCATCATCTTCATTGACGAACTCGACGCCATCGGCAAGAGCCGCTCGGGCTCCATGGGCGTGGTGGGTGGCAACGACGAGCGGGAGCAGACCCTCAACCAGCTGCTCACCGAGATGGACGGCTTCACCGCCCAGGACAAGCCGGTGATCGTGCTGGCGGCCACCAACCAGCCCGAAACCCTCGATGCCGCCCTGCTGCGCCCCGGCCGCTTCGACCGCCAGGTCCTGGTCGATCGTCCCGACCTCTCCGGCCGCAAGATGATCCTCGACATCTACGGCAAGAAGGTGAAGCTGGCCGAGGGGGTGGATCTGGACAAGATCGCCCAGGCCACCAGCGGGTTCGCCGGCGCTGACCTGGCCAACCTGGTGAATGAGGCGGCCCTGCTGGCGGCCCGTGCCTACCGCAAAACGGTGGAGCAGGCGGATCTCAACGAGGCCATCGAGCGGGTGGTGGCAGGCCTCGAGAAGAAGAGCCGGGTGCTGCAGCCCGACGAGAAGAAGGTGGTGGCGTACCACGAGGTGGGCCACGCGATCGTGGGGCACCTGATGCCCGGCGGCAGCAAGGTGGCGAAGATCTCGATCGTGCCCCGTGGCATGGCGGCTCTCGGCTACACCCTGCAGCTGCCCACCGAGGAGCGCTTCCTCAATTCCAAGGAGGATCTCGAAGGCCAGATCGCCACCCTGCTGGGTGGGCGGTCCGCCGAGGAGGTGGTCTTCGGTGAGGTCACCACCGGCGCCGCCAACGACCTGCAGCGGGCCACCGACATCGCCGAGCAGATGATCGGCACCTACGGCATGAGCGAAACCCTCGGCCCCCTGGCCTACGACAAGCAGGGCGGCAGCCGCTTCCTGGGGGGGAACTCCAACCCCCGCCGGGCCGTGAGCGACGCCACCGCCCTGGAGATCGACAAGGAGGTGCGCGGGCTGGTGGACCGGGCCCACGAACGGGCCCTGGCGATCCTGCACCACAACCGCGAGCTGCTGGAGACCATCTCCCACAAGATCCTCGAGAAGGAGGTGATCGAAGGCGACGAACTCAAGCAGCTGCTGGCCTCCAGCCAGCTGCCCGATGCGGCGGTGCTCGAAGAAGCCGCCGTCTGAGCCGCCGGCGCCGGGACGGGCCTGGGAATCAGGCCTAATGTCCCGGCACTGGTCTCAGTTCAGCCATGTGATGGTGGTCGGGACAGAGCCATCGGCGCCCCCACCCGCCACCCGATCGCTCCAGCGGCCTCCCCGGCGGCTTCTGACCGCCGTCCTGATCCTGTGCTGCCTCGGGTTCGCCGGGCAGGGCCTGACGACGGCCTATTCCTACTGGTCCGATGAGATCTGGTCGGTGGCCGCCAGCAGCGCCGACTGGGGCATGCTGTTCCGCGACTGGCTGCTCCCCGACACCCATCCCCCCCTCTACCAGGTCCTGCTGAAGCTCTGGATCGGGGTCTTCGGCGGCGGGGAGACCGCCACCCGCAGCCTCAGCTTTCTGATCGCGGCTCTCGGCCTGGGGGCCGCGGCCCTGGGCAGTTCCGGGCGCGGCAGCGGTCGCCGTCTGGCCACGGTGGCCTTCCTGGGCACCAGCCCCTCCTTTCTCTTCTATGCCCAGGAGGCGCGCAGTTACGCCCTCTCATTGGCGCTGTCGACGCTGATGCTGGGCACGGCCCTGCTGCTGCGTCAGCGAACAGGACGCCACGAGGCCGCCCTGCGCTGGGGATTCCGGCTCGCCTGCGTGCTGCTGTCGCTGACGCATTACTTCTCGCTGCTGTTCGTGCTGGTGGTGCTGGCGGTGAGCGCCGCCGATGGACGGGTGCTGCGACGACGGCGGGAAGCGGCCGTCCTGGGGCTGCTGCTGCTGCTGCCGCCCCTCACCCATGGCCTGGTCAGCCCGGTGGGCGCCAAGTTCGAACGGATCGACTGGATCGAGGTGGAGCCGATCATCGGCACCCTGATGCAGTTCAGCCGCGGCCTGCTTCCCCTGCTGGACCTCCACCAGGGACAGCTGGCCCAACTGGGCCTGATCGGACTGGCGGTGGGGATCGGCTGCGCCTTCGGCTCCTGGCGGAACCTGCGCCGCTTCCTGGTGGAGCCGACCCACCAACTGCCCCAGGCCCTGGGGGAGGCCCGCTACCTGCTGCTCGTGATCGGCCTGTTCCTGGCGCTGATGCTGGTGATCGATCCGATCAGGCCCATAAGCCAGGCCAGGTACACCATCGTGGTGCTGCCGGCTGTGGCCTATCTGGTGGGGACGGGCTGGGAGCTGGCTGCCGGTCTGGGCCGCTTCCGCCGCAGCTCCCTGGCCGTTCTGCTGGTGGCCGTGCTGCTGCTGCAGCTGCAGATCGGCCAGCGGATGCTGGCGGACAAACGGGCACCACTGGAGAACTATCGGGGCATGGCGGCCTTCGTGAACAGCACCGGCCTCTGTGAGGGCGGCTGCTGGAGCACGGGCTGGCGCCCCGATGCCCTGATGGGCACCTACTTCCGGCCCGGCCAGCTGCGGGATCTCGAGGAACGGGACCCAGCGGACCCCATGCCCCTGCGGCAGCCGCTGCTGGCGTTCCACGGCAACCGGGAACAGATGAAGGAACTGAGCGGCACCAACCCGCAGCTGGCCTGCTGGGAAGCGCCGGGAGCCTGGCCGGCCAAGTCGTTCATCCTGCTGCCCCACACCAGCCCGGCGCAGCCGGCACGCCACGGGCTGCGCCCCTGTCCCCCTTGACGTGGGGGGGGTCGATCTCGCATAAGGGTTCTTTGGGACGTGGGCCATGGTGTCCCCCTCAGCCCCGCTCGCCGCCCTGAGGGGCGGCGATCTGCTCTCCTCGGCCGACCTCGACGGTCCCCAGACCCTGGCCCTGCTGGAGCTGGCCCGCCAGCTGAAGGGCGGCGAGCGGCGCATCGATCTGACCGGCCGGGTGCTGGGGCTGATCTTCTCCAAGGCCTCCACCCGCACCCGGGTGAGCTTCATCGTCGCCATGGCCCGGCTGGGTGGCCAGACGATCGACCTCAACCCGGCCGTCACCCAGGTGGGCCGGGGCGAGCCGATCGCCGACACCGCCCGGGTGCTGAGCCGCTACTGCGATGCCCTGGCGATCCGCACCTTCGCCCAGGAGGACCTGGTCGACTACGCCCACTGGGCCTCGATCCCGGTCATCAACGCCCTCACCGACCTGGAGCACCCCTGCCAGGCCCTGGCCGATGCCCTGACGATCCAGGAGCGCTTCGGCCATGGCCCCACCGACCTGCACGGCCTCACCCTGGCCTACGTGGGCGACGGCAACAACATGGCTCACTCGCTGATGCTCGTCGGGGCCCTGCTGGGGATGGACGTGCGCATCGGCAGCCCCGACGGCTTCGCCCCCAGCCCGGCGGTGGTGGAGCAGGCCCGGGCCCTCACCGGCGGACAGAGCTCGATCACGGTGCTGCAGGACCCCGTGGCCACGGCCCGGGGGGCCCACGTGCTCTACACCGATGTGTGGGCTTCGATGGGCCAGGAGGAGGAGCAGGCCCAGCGGGAGCAGGCCTTCGCCGGCTGGTGCCTCGACGAGGACCTGCTGGCCGAGGCCGACCCACGGGCGATCGTGCTGCACTGTCTCCCCGCCCACCGCGGCGAGGAGATCAGCGCCGGGGTGATCGAGGGGGCCGCCAGCCGGGTGTTCGACCAGGCGGAGAACCGCCTGCACGTGCAGCAGGCCCTGCTGGCCACCCTGCTGGGGGGCGTCGGCGACTGAGCGCACCAGCGGCGGGCCCAGGCCCGGCTCTGGACAAACCGTCCGCGGGATGGCAGAAAGGGAGTGGTTCATCCGTACTGTCCGTGGTCGCCACCCACCAGGAGCTCACCGAGGCCCAGCGGGAGCTCTATGACTGGCTCGCCGACTACATCGGCAGCCATCGCCACAGCCCCTCCATCCGCCAGATGATGGAGGCGATGGGGCTGCGCTCCCCGGCGCCGATCCAGAGCCGCCTGCGCCACCTGCAGCAGAAGGGCTGGATCACCTGGCAGGAGGGCCAGGCCCGCACCCTGCAGCTGCTCGGCGAAAGCCGCCCGGGCATCCCGGTGCTCGGGGCCGTGGCGGCCGGCGGCCTGGTGGAGACCTTCGACGACGTGCAGGAGCACCTCGATCTGGCCCCGGTGCTCGACACCCGCGGCCTGTTCGCCCTCACCGTCAACGGCGACTCGATGGTGGACGCCCACATCGCCGATGGCGACGTGGTGCTGATGGAGCCCGTGGCCGACCCCTCGAGGCTGCGGGAGGGCACGATCGTGAGCGCCTTGGTGCCCGGCAGCGGCACCACCCTCAAGCACTTCCACCGCCAGGGGGCCCAGGTGCGGCTGGAGGCCGCCAACCCCGCCTACGCACCGATCCTCCTGCCCGCCGACCAGGTGAGCGTGCAGGGCCGACTGGTGGCGGTCTGGCGTCAGGTCTGAAGGGATGGGGCCCGCACCACCACGTTGTAAGCTCCTCAAGCACCGGGCAACCGGCGCACCAATGGGGCCATAGCTCAGCTGGTAGAGCACCTGCATGGCATGCAGGGGGTCAGCGGTTCGAGTCCGCTTGGCTCCATTTGTTTTTCCCAGTCCCCACCTGGGATCTCGCCCAAACGGCCCGGTGTCCGCTCCAACGGGTACTTGCTTTTGGCAGCGTTTTTGCAAACAATTTTGCAAACGCCCCCAGTCGATGGCAGCGGCAAGGCCCCGTCAGCCCAGGTGGATCACCACCCTTAGGCACGCCCTCCAACAGGACAACGGGCGTGGCTGGACGGTGTGGGAGGCGAGGGGCCACGTGCAGCTGTGCCACCGCAGCACCGAAGGCACCCGGGAAACCCAGACACTCGCCATCCCCTGGAACGGAGAGTGCATCCCCGCCGTGCTCGGGACGGTTGCCCAGCTTCGTTCGGCGATGACGGAGCAAGGGGTTGGGCTCAAGCGGGCCCATGCCCTGCTCCAGCGGACCGGCATGGTGGCTCTTCCCGGGCCGGCCACGCAGCCGCGCATCGACTGGGAGCTGGTGGTGGAAGGCTTCCGGTCCTTCAAGCTCAGCAGCGGCGCCGTGAAGGCCAGCACCTTCGAGCGGATGTACGAGCCGGTGATGCAAGCCTTCTTGGCGGAGCTGGCGGCCAGCCCTGCCCCAGCGGATGCCCAAGAGCTTTTTGAGCGGTTGGTGCAGACCTGCGGAGGTGAACCCGGCAGCAAGGGCCGGCAGCTGCGCGTCCTCTACACCGCGCAGCTGCTGCGCTTTGCCCTGAAACAAGGGGCACCCAGTCGCTGGAAACCGCCAGAGGACTTGGCGGACTTCATCGGCAGGCGCTCGGCCGATTCCCTGCGCAGGGACAGCACTCCGATCAAGGATCGGCAACTGGTGGCCCTACTGGATTCCATCACAGACCCCCGCTGGCGCTTGGCCATCGGACTGATCGGTTGCTTCGGGCTTCGGCCCGTAGAGCTGCGGTTCTGCCGAGCAGACGGAAACTGGCTCGTTGTGGAATACCGCAAACGCACCGCCCGAGGAAGCACCCCCCCTCGCCGGGTACGCGGGCTGGACCCGGAAGCGATGGAGGGCGAAAGCACCCGCCTGCTCAGCCTCCTGGAGACCCAGGAACTCCCGCCGCTCGGCACCGACAACAAGGGGGCCGGAGCGGCTGTCCACCAGTTCCTGGAAAGGCGCTCGGCATGGCAGCGGCTGCGGGCCGAGGCCCGCTTCAGAGGCGAACTCCTGACGCCCTATGGCCTCCGCCATGGCTACGCCCTGCGGGCCCATCAGCGAGGGCTCGCCCCCAGGCTGACCGCCAGCCTGATGGGGCACAGCCTCCAGACCCACTGCCGGCACTACGGGAACTGGACCGACGCGGAAACCATCGACGCGGCCTTCGAGAAGATCGGGGCCGCGGCAGCCTGACCAACCCGGCTGGGCCCGACCCGCTTTTCGGAGTCACTACATACGTTGTTGTGCGTATGCATGCAGCAGCAGACCGATGGTCCGCCACCATGAGGAACTCTGGCTTCCCACCAGCCAGGCCGCCCGTGCCCTCGGCATCAGCCCCCACACGCTCAAGCGCTATGCCGATCGCGATGGGTTCCTGATCGAAGGCACCCATTGCCGCCGGGGCCCCTATCCGAACAGCCCACGGGTGTGGGAGGTGAATGGCTGCAGGCAGGCAATGAGCTGGCGGCAGTGCCACGGCAGGCCAGGCCCTGGACCCACCTGAACCTTCTGTAAATCCCACCTTCTTTCCAGAGCAGCCAACAGGTGGTACATGCTGACTGCCATCCGCTCCAGAGAAAGAACTCCTCTGCGGAATGAATACCAAAGGCTTTAGCTGAGACAACACAGTCATCAACAATCCGCTCCACCACAACCATGCGACCAGGCTCGATCAGGCTCCAGGCCTCTGATCACCGGAATCACCAGGAGGCGCAGCGAGCCGTCGTGGGCAGGATCGTGGAGGGCCATCTTCCCTTTTGCCATCGCTAACTCTGCGCTATTTCCTGTCTGTCGTCCCAAGCACAAGTTTGCGACCGTTCCTATAGTCATTTCCACCTCGACCTGACCAGTGACCACCACTCCGGCGAAACCACAGCCCGTGAACCGGTCGTCAGGGCTCGGATGACCGTCACCCCCACAAGAACCCGCGCCCGGCTAAAGCCCGGCGCCGTGGTGCGCTGCCGCACCCGCCGCTACCTGGTGGAGGACGTGCAACCGCCCCGGGAGGCCGGAGCCGACACGGTCGTGACCATGGCCTGCATGGAAGACCAGGCGATCGGCCAGCGGCTCACGGTGTTCCTGGAGCGGGAGATCGACTTCGAGCTACTGGGGGAAAGCAGCTGGGAGGTGGTGGCCCAGCGGGGCTTCGACCAGCCCCGTCAGTTCTCGGCCTACCTCAACACCCTGCGCTGGAACTGCGTCACCGCCACAGACCCCGAGCTGTTCCAGGCCCCCTACCGGGCCGGCATCGACGTGAAGGCCTACCAGCTCGAACCGCTGCGCAAGGCCCTGCAGATGCCCCGCGTCGGCCTGTTCATCGCCGACGACGTGGGACTGGGCAAGACGATCGAGGCAGGGCTGATCCTGCGGGAGATGCTGCTGCGCCAGCGGATCCGCCGCGTGGTGATCAGCTGCCCGCCGTCGGTGCTGCGCCAGTGGCAGGAGGAGATGGCCAACCGCTTCGGACTGGCCTTCACCGTGATGGACCGGGCTTATGTGGCCAAGGTGCGCCAGGAGCGGGGCTACGGCACCAATCCCTGGAGCACAGGCAGCCGCTTTCTGATCTCCCATGCGCTGCTGCGCAACAGCGACTACGCCGCCCCTCTGATCGACTGGCTGGAGCAGGGCCGCGGCGATCAGGACCAAGCGCCGCTGCAGAGCCTGCTGATTCTTGATGAGGCCCACAACGCCGCCCCGGCCAGCAACAGCCTTCGCTATGCGATCGATTCCGGGCTGACCCGCAGCCTGCGGGACCTGGCACCACGTTTCGAGCACCGCATCTTCCTGAGCGCCACGCCCCACAACGGCCACAGCAACAGCTTCACGGCGCTGCTGGAGCTGCTCGACCCGGCCCGTTTCACCCGTGGGGTGCCGTTCGATCAGGCCGACCTGGATGCCGTTCTGGTGCGCCGTCTGAAGGATGACCTGCGGCGCATCGGCGAGGACTTCCCCGAGCGGATCGTCGAACCGATCCTCATCCCGAAGGGCTCCCTGGCTGCTGACACGCCGGAGCTGGTCCTGTCGCAGCTACTGCAGCAGTACCGCCGGCAGCGGGAGCGCCGTCTACTGGCGGAGGGTGCCAGCAAGCGCCAGCTGAATGCCGACCGGCTGGTGATTACCAACCTGCAGAAGCGTCTGCTCAGCTCGGTGGAGGCGTTCGCCCGCACCCTGGCGGTGCACCAACGGACCCTGGAGAGCAAGCAACAGCAGCAACGCGATGCCCAACTGGAGCTGCTCGACGGCGGCGTCAGCGCCGACAGCGACCTGGCGGAACTCAGCGACGACGAGGTGCTCAATCTGGAGGAAGCCCAGATCCGTTCGGCCCTGCGTCAGACCCTCGCCGCCGACCAGAGCGATCGGCAGCTGCTGGAGCAGATGGCAACGATCGCCGCCGCCCATCGCAGCCGCCCCGATCCCCGTATCGAGAAGCTGGCGGAATGGCTGAAACAACATCTGTGTCCGGGCCTTGGAACGGCGGATCTGCAATGGCAGCCCACCCGGCTGCTGATCTTCACCGACTACGTGGATACGAAGCGCTATCTGGAGCGGCAGCTCAGCCAACTGCTGGGCGAGAGGGAAACCGACCGGCGGGTGGCGAGCTTCAGCGGTGGCATGAGTGAGGAGAACCGCGAACGGCTCAAGGCCCAGTTCAATGCCGACCCCGACCAGGAGCCCCTGCGCATCCTGATCGCCACCGATGCGGCCCGGGAGGGCGTGAACCTGCAGAACCACTGCCGGCATCTAATCCACTTCGACATCCCCTGGAACCCCAGCAAGCTGGAGCAGCGCAACGGCCGCATCGACCGCAAGCTGCAGCGGGCGCCTCAGGTGTGGTGCCACTACTTCCTGCTGGAGGACCGCCCGGAGGACCGGGTGATGGAAGTGCTGGTGCGGAAGACCGAGGTAATCCGTCAGGAACTGGGTTCGCTGTCACCGCTGGTGCAGCGGCAGGTGGATGAGGCCCTTGAGGGCGGAATCGACCTGGAGCAGCTCGATGCCCTGCAGGGGCAGCTGGAGGGGATGGACGCAGCGAGCAACGCGCGCGGTGCCTTGCTGAACAAGGCGCGCCAGGAGCTGGAAGCCAGTCGTCGGGTGTCCGAACTGCAGCAGCAGCAGGTTGCCCTGAGGAAGCTGCTGGCCAAATCGAAGACCTGGCTGGCCTTCGCCAAAGACCGCTTCCGCCAGGCCCTGAACTGCTCGCTGGAGCTGCTGGGTGTGACGGGCCTGGAGGCCCACACCGATGAGCGGGGCCAGCCCTGCTGGCGCCTGGCCAAGCCGGAGGAGCTAGTGGCCCAGACGCGGGACAAGAGCTGGGCAAACACGCTCGACAGCCTGCGGGGTGTGAAGCCGGCCAAGGCCTATCTGAACGACTGGCGGCAGGAGCATCCGGTGCGACCGGTGATCTTCAGCGATCCTGGCCGGCTCAGCGCCGAGGCGGTGCACCTGCATTTGGAGCACCGGCTGTCGCAGCGGCTGCTCAGCCGATTCCTCAGCCAGGGCTTCCTGCACCATGAACTGAGCCGTGCCTGTGTGCTGCCGAGTCGCGATCCCCAGCCCAAGGTGGTGGTGCTGGGACGGTTGTCGCTGTTTGGCCAGGGCGCGGCCCGCCTGCACGACGAGCTGATCACCGTGGCGGCCGAGTGGCATCCCGGCGACAGCAGCCCGAGGGCGCTACGGCCGCTACCGGGATCAAGCCCCGCAGCCACCTGGGGCCTGCTGCAGGAGGCGCTGGCGGAGGCGGACACTGGACGCTTGCCCGTATCGGACACCAGCCACTTTCAGACACTGGCCCAGGAGCATGTGGAGGCCCTTCTGCCCCTGCTCCAGCAGCAATCGGAAGCGGCGCTGCGGGAGGCCACCGCCTTGCTCAACCAACGCGCTGCCACAGAGGCCGATGCCCTCAAGGAGGTGCTGCGCACCCAGCGCAAGCGGATCAACGCCACCCTGCGCCAACGCACCCGAGAGCTGGCCAAGCTCGACAGAAAGGTGGCCGATGCCGATCCCACGGCCCTCATCCCTGGCCTGGCTGAGCAGATCGATGTTCCGGCCCTTGATCTGGAAAAGCTCTCCAGCCAAGAACGCCGCCAGCTGGCCGCCGATCAGCGTCACTGGGCACGGCGCCTGGAGACGATCGAAGCCGAACTCAGCAGCGAACCCCGGCGCATCCAGGACAGCTACCGCGTGGTGACCCACCGCCTGGAGCCGGCGGGGCTGGTGTACCTCTGGCCGATCAGCGGATAACCATGCCCCGCCGCACCCCCACCATCGACCCCGAGCTGAGGGCACACCAGGAGTGGCTCGGCTACCTGCAGCCGGTGGGCCTGGTGGTAGCCCCGGCCGCGATGGTAGAGGCCGGCTGGGTGGTGACCCGCAGCGGCAGCGAACTGATCGAACGCCAGGAGCGCTACCGCGAAGCGCTGGAACCGTTGGCCGCCGACGCCGACCCCAACGGTGGCGACAGCGACGGCGAGCGGGGCTTCCGGGAGCTGGCCGATCTGCTCACGCAGCACCTGGGCTGGGAGATCGAACAGCTCAGCCGTGATCCAGAGAGCATCGCCACCCACACCAAGGAGCTGCCCGAACTGGGTGAGGTCCTTGCCCCCACGGCCGTGGTGCCAGCCGCCACGGGCGACGGTGCCCAGTTGCTGGTGATGGAGCTGCCCCTGGCCGCGGCCTTCGATCAGAAGTTCAGCGACGGCGATCACCTCTGGCGCGCCAGTGCCCAGGAGCGCTTCGAGCGCCTGCTGCGCGAGACGGGCGTGGAGGCCGGCCTGCTGTTCAACGGCAGCCAGTTGCGCCTGGTGGTGGCCCCCAAGGGCGAAAGCTCCGGCCACCTCACCTTCCCCCTGGCCGATCTGGCGGCGGTGAGCGGGCGGCTGATGTTCGCGGGCCTGGATCTGCTGCTGGGGGTGAGCCATGTGTTCCTCGACCCCGACGGCTACCGCCTCACGGATGTGCTGCGCAAGAGCCGCAGCTTCCAGGCGGTGGTCAGCAACGCCCTTGCCGATCAGGTGCTGGCGGCGCTGTGGGAGTTGCTGCGCGGCTTCCAGCAAGCCGATGAGCTGAGCGAGCGGCAGGACACCGAACTCCTGGGGGATCTGCCCACACGGGATCCGCAGCAGCTCTACGGCGGGTTGATCACGGTGCTGATGCGGCTGGTGTTCCTGCTCTACGCCGAAGACGAAGCGCTGATGCCCAGCGATGCGGTGTACGAACAGAATTACAAGGTGAGCGGGACCTTCGAGCAGCTCCAGCAGGACGAGGCCGAATACCCCGACACGATGGAGCAGCGCTTCGGCGCCTGGGCGGGCCTGATGAGCCTCTGCCGGCTGGTGTTCGATGGCGGCGGACCCACGGCCGACTACCTGCCGGCCCGCCACGGCCAGCTATTCGATCCGGAGGCCCACCCCTGGCTGGAGACACCCTGGATCAGCGATGGCGTGGTGCTGGCGCTGCTCCGCAACCTGCTGATCGTGAATGGTGAGCGCATCAGCTACCGGGCCCTCGATGTGGAGCAGATCGGCTCGGTGTACGAAGGAATCATGGGCTATGCGGTGCGCTGCATCCCCGGCCGTTGCATCGGCCTCAAGAGCAAGCCCCAGGGCGCCAAGAAGCAGCTCACCACGGCGGTGGATCTGGATGCCTTGCTGGCCCTGCCTGGATCCAGACGCAAAGCCTGGCTGGAGGAGGAAGCGGCCACCACTTTGCCGGCCAAGTCGGCCAATGCTCTGAAGGCCGCTGCCAGCGAGGCCGAGCTACTTGAGGCCCTGGCCCCGCGCATCAACCGCGAGCTGTTCGATGGCCCCCAGGCGGCCGGCAGCCTGGTGTTCCAGCCTACCGAAGAGCGGCGGCGCAGTGGCAGCCACTACACGCCCCGGGCGCTCACCCGGCCGATCGTGGAGGAGGCACTGCGCCCCTGGAAGGAGCGCTGCGGCGGCAAGCCCACGGCCGCCCAGATTCTGGATCTCAAGATCTGCGATCCGGCCATGGGCTCCGGCGCATTCCTGGTGGAGAGCTGCCGCTATCTGGCCGAACTGCTGGAGCAGGCCTGGACCCGCGAAGGGTTGCCGGATGCATTGAAACCAGGTGGCCATGCCCTGGGCGAAGAACCGCTGATCTATGCCCGCCGCCTGATCGCCCAGAGCTGCCTCTACGGGGTCGACAAGAACCCCTTCGCCGTGAACCTGGCGCGGCTCAGCCTGTGGCTGGTGAGCCTGAGCAAGGACGCGCCGTTCACTTTCGTGGATCACGCCCTCAAGTGCGGCGACTCCCTGGTGGGCATGGAGCGATCCGAGATCGAGAAGGCCCTGAAGGGGGCCAGCCTGCAACGCGAGCTACAGGTGGAGTATCTGGATCAAGTGCGCCAGCAGGAAGCGCGCAGCTTTGCCCTGTTCCATGCCGACAGCCGCAACGATGCCGACGACGCCCTGAAGCGCCAGGCTCTGGAGGATCTGAACGCCAGCACGGCCTACCTGCGCACGGTGGGTGATCTGCTGGTGGCGGCGTTCTTCAACGGCAAGAAGCCAAAGGATCGTGAGGAGCTGAGGCAGCTCTACCTGGAGGCCACCCTGCAGCACAGTTCAGCAGAGGAACTGGAGGAAGAACTCGCCGAGCCCCTGGAGCGACTGCGTTCAGGCGAAAAAGGGATTCAGCCATTGCATTGGCAGCTGGCCTTCCCGGACGTGTTCGCGCGAGATCAGCCAGGCTTCGATGTGTTCGTTGGCAACCCACCTTTCCTGGGAGGGAACAAGATATATCCCATCATGGGAGAGACTTACCCGGATTGGCTAAGAAGCAGGTTCGCAAACTCAGGTGGCAAAGGGGTGGACCTTGTTTGCTACTTCTTTAGAGCCGCATATCAGCTGCTTGCTCCCGATGGTTGCCTTGGCCTAATCTCAACAAGCACAATCGCGGAAGGTGATACAAGAATAGCCGGGCTCAAGCAAATTACCACAAGCCAGGGCGCTATTTACAGCGCAGTCAAGAAGATGCCATGGCCGGGAGTCGCGGCCGTGAGTATTAGCATCGTCCATATTTGCAAGAATGTCAGCGGACAGTGCCCTGCAAGCTTCAACTCCTATCTTCTTTCATCACCTATCGAGCAGGATCCACAAAAGTTGGCATCAAACCAGGATACCGCATTTCGAGGTTGCGTAATTTACGGTGATGGCTTCATTTATAGAGATGAGCATTCCGAGGAGAATGCTGGCACCCAAAGCGATGCATTGCGCCTGCTACAAGAAGACCCCCGGCATGCGCAAGTCTTGAAACCTCTAATTGGCGGCAAGGAGCTAACTACGAGCCCGTCAGTCAGTCACGAGAGATACGCCATCTGTTTTGGCGAGATGTCTCTTGATGAGGCCTCAGCTTGGCCAGAATTGCTTGAGGTAGTCAGAACCAAAGTCAAGCCCATGCGCGATTCGATTGAGGGTGTATACTCAATTGCCAAAAGACGCAAGGAGTACTGGTGGCAATATGGGTCATACACCCCTGCACTTTACAAAGCGATTAATAACAAGACCAAAGTGCTTGCCATTTCACAAGTGACCACGCATATAGCATTTGCGAAAGTGAATGCTGATACAGTCTTCTCAAATAGGCTCATTGTATTGACCTCTGATAGTGCAGACACTAATTTCGCATTATTGCAGTCTAGTATTCACCAGTCTTGGGCGATTCGCTTTGGGGCCAGTCAGGACGAGCGCTTTGTCTATGGACCCGAAGAATGCTTCGACACCTTCCCCTTCCCCGTCGCCCTGCTCGAATCCAGCGCCAACGATCCCACATACGAAGCCATGCGCCAGAGCCTTGAAGCCATCGGCGAGCGCTACCACCAGTTCCGTGCCGAGATAATGGTGGCCAACAACGAAGGTCTCACCAGCACCTACAACCGCTTCCACGATCCCGCCGAAACCAGCCCCCAGCTGCTGGAACTGCGCCGCCTTCATGGCGAGTTGGATCAGGCGGTGCTGCAGGCCTACGGCTGGAGCGATGTGCCCACCGCCTGCGGCTTCGTCCTCGACTATCTCGACCCCGACGACGAGGTCCAGCTCCCCTACGAGCTGCAGGAGCGAATCAAATGCGGCGAGCTGTTCTTCTGGGGGGCCCATGAGGCCCTGGCCTTCCAGGCCCAACTGCGTGCCCATGGCGCCGTGAAGGCCACAAAGAAGCTGCCCTGGCGTTACCGCTGGCCCGATGCCGTCCGCGACGACGTACTCGCCCGCCTGCTCGCCCTCAACGCAGAGCGCTACGCCGAGGAGGTGGCGCAGGGTCTACATGTCAACGGAGCCAGGCAGGCTGCGAGCGCAGAGCCAGAAGCAGGTGGCACAGCCGGCAAACGACGGGGGCGCCCGGCGAAGGCGGCCCAGGCAGGCAAGACTGGTACCCTGCCTGCCGAACAGATGGGGCTGGCGTTATGAGCCCTGCGGCGATCTACCAATGCAACCCAGTAACCAGCCCGCCAAAACCTTCGTTTAGCCATTTGGTCAGTTGAGCTTCTAAACAAAAACTGTGAACTTGCCGACTCCACTCGGTCGTTTCTAGATGAGCCAGCCAAGGTAGTTGCCAATTGCTACCACATCTTCCTTGAGCGCGAGCTATGTGAGAGACTGCTTTGGCAACGTTGGGCCGAGTTCACTCGTATGAGTGACCGTAAGGCTAGCCTGAATAAACAACTTCAGCTAAGCTGGGCATAGCATTGAGAAAGAAGTGCCCCTTCAAATTCTTGGACTTGCTGAAGATAGGCGTACCACTACGCCAGTAGTCTACGCCCAAGTCCCCATCATCGAGTTTCTACCTCTCGTAGGAACCGAATTTGAGAGTTTTTCGATCCAACGCAGGCGCGAAAAGCACAAGGCATATGATCGTATGAAAAAGGATATCATCGAAGGTGCTCTACTTCCTTCGATTACTCTTGCGGTCAAGCCCGAGAGGGTACCCGATCTTAGACCCCTTCATGCCTCTTCTAGCTTTGATCAGCTTGCCCTGCGCTTAAGCCAACCAGGGCAAGTTAATATCCTTGATGGCCTACAAAGAACGTACATCATAAAGGACTTGGTTGACGAAGGTGTCGAATTAAATCCGCTTCAGACTCTTCATCTTGAGTTTTGGCTTGAGGATGATATCAACAATCTAGTCTATCGGATCATCGTCCTCAATGCAGGCCAAAAGCCAATGAGCATGAGGCACCAGATTGAGCTACTTTTCTCTACACTTAAGCAAAAACTGGAAGACGAAATAAAAGATTTAGAAATTTACAGAGAGCGAGACCAAACACGAAGAAGAAGTCCTCGAAAATTCGCACTCGACAGACTAGCCGCAGCTTATCAAAGCTATATTACAAGATCCCCAGAAGTAAGTCGTGAGAATATCGTGGCTCAGCAGATTGTAGAGGCAAATGCCATGGACGCATCTGAAGAGGAGCTTACCTCTGAATTTAACTCGTTTGTGCAACTCCTCAAGCGATATTGCCGTCTAGACGACGAAGTGTGTCGTGTATATCCAGAGCGCGATGATTCATCAGAAATGCCAACCGGGGCAAATTGGTTTGGGAGTGACAATGTGCTACAGGCATTCTTTTCAGCATACAGCCAATATGTTTCTGGTGAAATTCAAAAGCAACGAGCCGAAGCCGCCCTCGATAAGATATTACAGTGTCTTCGGAGATCCTCTCCGGAAGACGATCCACTTGGGCTTCATCGATTGCTTGAAATACAAAAAGGACTAAGCCCCCGCAAAGTCAACATTGGGACTGGCACTCGAAGGCTTCTATCAAACGGCTTCAAAGAGCTCTTTCGAGGTGAAGGTGATATATCAATGGAAGATTGCTGGACTCTTGCTGCTGAGTGACTATGGAAGCAGTCGAGATACAAAGCCTCATACAAGATGGGCTCTTACCGGATCTGAGGATGGCTCACATCCGAGTAGATGACGGGTTGTTAGTTATAAAAGATAAAGTGCCATTTCGTGTTTTCAGGGATTGCTCATATG
Organism: Cyanobium gracile PCC 6307; assembly: GCF_000316515.1. Lineage (NCBI taxonomy): Bacteria > Bacillati > Cyanobacteriota > Cyanophyceae > Synechococcales > Prochlorococcaceae > Cyanobium > Cyanobium gracile. The sequence continues at coordinate 1,275,132 of NC_019675.1, forward strand.
ACGAATGTTCAAACCTAGATATTTGTGATTCGAGCGGCTCGGTGATAGGCATGCTGCTTGGCACTCGCTCTTTAGGCCCTGTCAATGTTCGTGCGCTTACAGAATGGCAGCTGGCAGCTTACTTGCTAGAGCGAGAATACGTTGAATTCGACCAACCTATTCCTTTCGCTTTTGATTACGTTGTCATAGATTCATCGCGAGTTAATGACTATCAGAGAAAAATGAAGGACAGCAGTGAAATCTGGGGATCCTATTCCCACGTGAATACCAACTCCCGGTCTTCGGCTATAAGGCAGTGTCAATCAATTACTGCCATCCAAGGCATGAGGCTACCTACACCTTTTCATAAGGTAGCCCTTGAGCGAGCTGTTCAGGCATCGCATCCCTTTGAAAGATATTTGAAGTACTATCATGAGCTGGAACTGCTGTTTGATTGGATTGTCGTAAAAAAGATTCAAGCTCTTCAGAATGATTTGCAAGGCGCTGCCAAGCTTATTTCTTCATACCAGAGTGGCGACTTGCCTCGACTCAAAGACTTGATTCTCACTTACTGCAACGATGCCCCGAAAGTGCATTCCCTTCTTGCAAATATTTTAGATTATAGGATTACCGGAGCAAAGATTTTTCAGGACTATGGCAAGGAGGGAAACCCCCTGAAGGACTCCTGGAGTGATATGTGTACCGATCTAGGCAAGGGCTACTTCTTGAATCCACCCACAAAAGGAATGCCAAAGAATCAAGACAAATACGATAAGATTATTCTGGAGTCTGCTGCATACTGGATTTTTCGGATTAGGTGTTGCATCGCGCATCATCGAATCGGAGAGTATTTGCTTTCACAGAATGACGATGAGTTTGTAATTGAGTTTGGAGAACGATTGCTACTAGGAACAATAGGCATCATCCTTGAAAACCCTGACCTTCATGGAATGATGGAATAATGAGAAGTCAGGTTTCCTTGTTTGGCGGGCTGGTCAAACACCCAGACATATTACAGGGATAAACTAAATGCTGTCCACTGATGTTCAATTCCCGTGATGAAATGCAATGCCAATTAAATGCTTTCAACACTGCCGCTCATGCTAGATCTCCCAACCAAATAGACCGATATCCCGAATCAATCCGGCACCCGCGCCGCCAGATCCTCGGGTACTCGGAAGATCTCCCGCCGTCCGTCCTTACCTGCCATCAGGAGCCCTTGGGCAGCCAGCTTCTGCAGATCGCTGCGGGCGGTCTGATGACTCACCCCATGGCTGTTCTGGTGCGAGAGCACCGTGTAGCGGAAGCCGGAATGCCGAAGGGCATGCCGCAGCAGGGCCAGTTGGCGGTGGTTCAGACCGTCCATTCCCTCCAGCCGCTGCTGCAGGGCCCCCACCTCACCGGCCTTTCGTTCCAGGTAGGCATGCAGATTGGCGATGGCCTGCTGAATCACCTTCACCTGGGCCAGCAGGAAATAGGTGAGGTCGTTGTCGTCGCTCTCGCTTAGGAGAAACGAGCGCTCATACTGCCCCCTGGCCTTGTTGATCACCGAGGAGATCGAGACGAACTCGAACAGCCAGTAGCCCTGATGCAGCATCGCCCAGTAGAAGAGCGCCCGGGCGGTTCGGCCGTTGCCATCGCAGAAGGGGTGGTCGTAAGCCAGCCAGAAGTGCAGGGCGATGGCCCGCACCACTGGGTGGATGAACACCTTCGGGGTCTCGCCGTTGGCAAAGCGGCAAAGTTCTGCCAGCCGCTGCGGCAGCTCCTCAGCCGGTGGCGGCACATGGAACACGGTGCCGTAGGCGTCATCCACCACCACCTCCTTTACGGCTGGGCGCAGCCGGCCGGCATCGGCCGGGTCATCCAGCGTGTCCTCGCTCACCAGCCGGTGCAGATCCAGCACCAGCTGCGGTGTCAGCGGCTGCTTCCGCAGCTCCTGGATGCGCTGCATCGTCAGGAAGTTGTTGAGGATCATCCGCTCGGAGCGGTCGCGGGGCGGCCGCCGGCTGCGGATCATCGCTTTGGCCACATCCCGCGTCGTGGCAGCACCTTCCATCTGCGAGGAGGTGATCGCCTCCTCCATCAGCGAACTCAGCAGGTAGCGATCCCGGGTGGAGCGGGTGTTGACGGCCTCGGGAGCCACCACGCTGGCACCGGCCTGCATGTCGATCTGATGCAGGCCCTGAAGCAGCACAGGCGGTTGTGAGAACCAGAAGGCCTGTCCGTCACTCGCCAGAAGCGGCAAGGGGGTGGGCCGGCGCGAGAGCTTCTCGGCCAGCCACCACTGTTCATGGCTCAGCCCCTCCGGCGGCGGGCGATGGCGCAGCTCATCCCAGTGCAGGTAGTGATCTCCATCCGCCGCGGTGGCCAGGCGGGAGAGCATCGGCAGCGTCTCCTCCAGTCCCCCGCTGCGCTGCAGCATCTCCTGGAGAGAAGGGGGCTTGCGGGGCAGCCGGGTGGACAAGTGCAATGAACTTCAAACTTGCTTCAAATTAGAAGATGGTTTGGCTTTGCGCTCGGAGGGCCGTCTCCAGGCCAGTCGCGGTGGTTTCCTGCCATCCTGGCCAGAATCGAGCGATGGTCACCTCCGCCGAGATTCGTCAGCAGCTCGTCGCTGCCCTGCGTAGTGACCTGATCGGCCCCGGTTGGGATGAGGTGGCCCGGCGCCATGAGCACCTCAGCCAGCCGCCCTCGGTCTGGTACACGACGGGCTTCCTGGTGCCGCATGTGTTCCAGCAGGAGGCGGAACGACAGACCCCCGATCAGCAGCTGAGCTTCGCGGATTTGGGCGGGGAAGACGACAGCAACGACGCCGCCAACCGGCTGGAGAAGAAGGAGCGCGACGAGGATGCCAACGATTCCCTCGATCAGGCGAACAAGCGCCGCAGCTGGTTCCCCTCCTCCCTGGGGATGAGCTTCATCCTGGAGCGTGGCTCCACGCTGGAGGCCTTGGTGAGCTGGGGCGACTACAGCCCGCCGGCCGATGGGGATGAGGCTCGGCTCTGGCTGCGCACGCCCCAGCGAGTGCAGAAGACCCTCACGATCACTGGCCACGGCAGCAGCGATGACATCCCCCTGGAGGCCAACCCCGCGGGCCTATGCCTGCGCTGGATCGCCCGGCCGGCCCCCAGGAAGCTCGGCTACCCCAGCGATCAGCTCTCGGTGTCGCTGTTCCTGCTCAACAAACGCGAGCCACCCAAGGCCGACCAGATCCGCTACCGCGACCCCCTCACAGCCTTCCAGGCGGAGCTGCGCCTCCATTGCGCCCGGGGCTTCCCGCCTCGCCGGGACGCCCTGCAGAACGCCGCCAATCAGGACAACGACGAAGCCCTGGCGGCTCTGCAGTACCGCCGCGACTTCTGCTTCGCCAGCGGCCACAACGTGGCCGTGATCGCGGCGGGCATCGAGCCCGAGCAGCCCGATCGCGCCCTCACCCTCACCACCACCTGGCTGCCGACCGCCGAAGTGATGCGGGTGCTGCCAGAGCCTCCGGCGGTGGCATCCAATGTGCCGATGAACATGGAGGCCCTGGCCGACCTGGCCCAGAGCGAGCAGATCATCGGCAAGCTTCAGCCGATGGTGAAGGCCTACCGGCACTGGATCGCACGCCAGCCGGGCCATCCCATCGAGGATCCTGTCCTCAACGAAACGGCCAAGAACCTCTGCAGTCAGGCCCAGGACTGCGCCGATCGCATCGAGGCCGGCATCCAGCTGCTCGCCGATCCGCTGGTGCGCGAGGCCTTCCGCACCATGAACGTGGTGATGGCCCGCGCCCAGCGGCAGCGATCCGCCTTCAGCGCCAAGGTGCCCCCCGATCAGATCGGCAAGGCCAGCGGCACCCGGACGCCGAGCTGGCGCTTCTTCCAGCTGGCGTTCGTGTTGATGAACCTGCCCGGGCTGGCGCAGCCACTGTCCGAACGGGGGCGGGTCGATCGCGAGACGGTGGAGCTGCTGTTCTTCCCCACCGGCGGCGGCAAGACGGAGGCCTACCTGGGCCTGGCCGCCTTCACCTTGGTGCATCGGCGTCTTGCCCACCCCGGCATCGAATCGGCAGGTGTGACGGTGCTGATGCGTTACACCCTGCGCCTGCTCACGCTGGATCAGCTGGGCCGCGCCGCCACGCTGATCTCCGCCCTGGAGCTGGAGCGGCTGGAGCGGGCCAAGGCTGGCCATCGCTACCTGCTGGGCGAATGGCCCTTTGAGATCGGCATGTGGGTCGGCAAGGCCGCCACGCCCAACGTGCTCGGCGGCCCCGGCGACAGCGACCAGAACTCCACCCACGCTCTGCTCACCAAGTGGAAGGCAGGCAAGCGCGACCGGCCGATCCCGATCGAAACCTGCCCCTGGTGCAACAGGCCGCTGCAGCCCGACGGCTTCCATCTTCTGCCGCCGAAGAAGCCGGAGCGGATGGAGATCTACTGCCGCGAGTCTCGGCAGCCGGAGGCCCGCCAGGAATTCGCCCACATGGGGCCCTGCCCGTTCCAGAAGGGGGTGCCTTTGCCGGTGCTGGCCGTGGACGAACAGATCTACCGGCGCCTGCCCTGCTTCCTGATCTCCACGATCGACAAGTTCGCAGCGCTCCCCTGGGTGGGGCGGACCTCGGCCCTGTTCGGCAACGTCACCCACGTCCAGTTGCCCAGCGCCACTGGGTTGGCCGGCTTCTGGGGCCCTGCAGAGAAGGCCGCAGGCCTGACGATCCCCCACGGCCGCCTGCTGCCGCCCGAGCTGGTGATTCAGGACGAACTGCATCTGATCAGCGGCCCGCTCGGCACCCTTGCCGGGCTGTACGAGACCGTGATCGAGCGGCTGATGCGGCCGACACCCGAATCGCCGCCACCCAAGATCGTGGCTTCCACCGCAACGGTCCGCCGTGCAGAGGCCCAGATCAAGGCCCTGTTCGGTCGCGCTCAGGCTCGGGTGTTTCCACCGCCGGGGCCGGAGCGGGAGGACAACTTCTTCTCCCGCACGATTCCCGACTCCAACCAGGCCCGCCTCTACGTGGGTCTGTCGGCCCCCGGCCGCAATCTCAAGGGCGTGCTGCTGCGCAGCTACCTGGGCCTGATGGCCGCAGCCCAGAAGGCCTGGGACGACAACAGGGGCCTGGGCGCCAAAAACCCTGCCGACCCTTACATGACCCTGCTGGGTTACTTCTCCAACCTCAAGGAGCTGGGTGTCACCCGCAGCATCCTGGAGGATGAACTCGGTGCCCAGCTCGAAGCCTTCGCCACCAACCGGGCCCTGCCGATGGAGGGAGTCGAGAATCCCTTCGCCAGCCGCAAGCGGCCGGAGATGCCGGAGGAGCTGACCTCACGGGTGAGCACAGCGCGGATCAGCGCCACCAAGGATCGGCTGTCGAAGCCTTACGTCGACAAGGAGCGGCTCGATGTGGCCCTGGCCACCAACATGATCTCGGTGGGTCTGGACATCGCCCGCCTGGGCCTGATGGTGGTGCTCAACCAACCCAAGACCGCAGCCGAGTACATCCAGGCCACCAGCCGGGTCGGGCGTCAGTTGAGCGCAAACCCCGACGAGAACAAGCCGGGCCTGGTGCTGGTGCTGCTCAACCCCAACCGGCCCCGGGATCGCTCGCACTTCGAGCTGTTTCCCTACTGGCACCAGACCTTCTACCGGCATGTGGAGGCCACCAGCTGCACGCCCTTTGCCAGCCGAGCCCTCGATCGCGGCCTGCCTGGCGTGGTGGTGGCCTTGGCACGCCACAGCGAGCCGCAACTGGCCCCACCCAAGGGGGCGATGGCCGCCGACACGCTGCAACGGATCAAGGATCAGATCGCCGAGGCTCTGCAGAGCCGCTGCATCGCCACCGGTGCCGCTGACGACGGCCACAGCCAGCTGCTGCCCACGGAGGTGCGTGCCCAGGTGATCGATCTGATGGAGGCCTGGTGGAAGCTCACCCAGCAACCCGAGGCCAAGCTGCAGTATTGGACCTACGAGGACAAAGGCTCCGGAGCCGGCCTGCTGCACACTCCACTGGATACCGATGCCCTGTACACCGGCGAGGGCTACAGGCAGTTCACCACCAACTGGAGCCTGCGGGATGTGGAGCCCGTGGCACCGATTCGGTTGGTGAACTTCCGCGAGGAGATCACCGCCGACGAGGACTGACCTGAACCATGCCACCCAGCACGCGCCGCAAGACCGCACCGCCACCACTCGGGGAAGCCCGCCAGAGCCAGGTGCTGCAGCTCTACGGCCCTGGGGCGATGGTGGATCTGCCGGACTACGCCGTGCTGATCGGCGGCCTCGACTTCTGGAACGATCGCGGCTGTGACCCGATCCATGAACCCCGGTTGCTCCGGCTGGCGCGGCAGGCCACGGGGGCAGCACGGGTGGATCTGCGCACACCGCCCAAGGAGGTGGATCCACTACGGAACATCAGCGGTTCGATCAAGGCTCTGCGTTTCCCCGAGTGGTCGGTGGTGCAAAAAAAGATCCCCGATCGGCAGGCCTTCGGCATCGTCTGCCGCACCCGTTTGCTGGTGCACTACAACGACAGTTGCATCAAGGACTGGAAGAAATTCAAGGACGACGAGGGCGAGCATCCGCTGGTGCCGGTACGTTTCGTGATGGCCTGTCCCCACGGCCACCTGAGCGACATCCGTTGGCGTGACTTCTGCTTCAACCAGTTCGGTTGCAAGAACGATGAGCGCCTCTATCTGCTGGAGGCAGGGACCGGCAACGACTTCACCCAGATCTTCGTGCAGTCGGAGAGCGGTGTGACGCGAAAGCTGGCCGATGCTCTGATCCCGGAAACCAAGGCGCTGGGCACCTGCCAGGGACACACGCCCTGGCTCGGTCGGTACAGCCGGGATCCCGAGCGCTGCCTCACCGATGGTGAGCCCACGCAGAGCCGGCTGCTGGTGCGCTCCGCCACCAACGCCTACTTCAGCGAGACGATCTCGGTGATCTCCCTTCCGGAGGAAGCCGGTGGCCTGGCCAAGCGGGTCACCGAACTGAAGGACGAACTGGCGGGGATCGAAGCCGAGGCTGACATCGCCATGGCTCTGAAGTTCAACCCCAGGCTCAAGAGCGCTTTCGCGGGGGTGGAGCCAGCCGCCCTCTGGCAGGCCATCGAAGCCCAGAGGGGTGGCAGTGGTGGCGACGTGCCCCAACCGAAGGATGAGGAACTGCGGCTGTTGGTCGGCCCGATGGATGGGGTCTCCAGCTCCGCCGAAGACAGCCTGTTCGAGGCCTCAGTCTGGTCACCGGCAGGTGCACCGGCCTGGTTCCGGAAGGCCATCCGCCGAGTGCTGCTGATCCGGCGGTTGCGGGAGGTGCAGGCCTTGGTGGGCTTCACCCGCTTCACGGCCCGGACCAGCAGCCTGGGGGGCCTGCCGATCGACACCACCAAGACGAACCACCGTGCTCCGCTGGCCAACGACCTGCGCTGGCTGCCGGCCTGTGAGAACAAGGGCGAAGGCATCTTCATCGAGTTCGACCCCGCCACCATCAAGGCCTGGGCCGCCAGTGATGCCGTGGCCAGCCGCGCCGCCCAGTTCAGCAAGGCGTTCGAGAACGACTGGCTGAAGTCACGGGGACTCGACAGCGAGCAATTCCCCTTCCCGGGTGCTCCCTACATCCTCTTGCACAGCTTCAGCCATCTGCTGATCACCGAGATGGCTCTGGAGTGCGGCTATGGCGTCAGCTCGATCCGCGAGCGGATCTATGCGAACCCCGACATCGGCTACGGCATCCTGCTGCTCACCAGCACCTCAGGCTCTGAGGGCTCCCTGGGAGGTCTGGTGGATGCCGGCAAGCGGATCGTGACCTACCTGGAGCGGGCCTTCGAGCGAGGCCAGCTCTGCAGCAACGACCCCTTCTGCTCCGAGCACGACCCCAACCACCCCTTCGACATCCGCCCCACCCATGGCGCCGCCTGCCATGGGTGCGAGCTGATCGCCGAGACCTCCTGCGAGCAACGCAATGAGTTCCTCGATCGGGCCCTGGTGAGTCGCACCGTGTCGGTCCACGACGAAAAAGACGACCCCAGCTTCTGGAGTTTCATCAACTCCGGGTCCTCCGGATGAGCCTCTCGCTGCCGGCCCAGACCCTGCGCAGTGTGGCCGCCTCCCTACGGCAGCTCAGCTATGTGCCCACCAGCTGGCAGGCCCTGCTGGGGGGCCAGAGCCAGCAGATCCGCGAGCAGCTGGAACCCTTGCTGGTGGAGATGGTGCGCGAGGGCGCCCACCCCAAACTGCTGGCCCTGGTCCTGGAGCGGTTGGCGGATGCCCAGCAGGAACGCCAACGCGAACGAGATGCCTGGAGCTTCGTCTGGTCGGGGCCAGAGCCCCTCCATGCCAGAACGGCCGACACCTTCGCGACGGTGGACCAGCTGATCCGGGAGGCACGATCCAGCCTGATCATCGCCACCTACAACATCGGCCTCTCCGCAGGCTTCAGGGAGCTGCTGGAATCGATTGCAGAGCGCCTCGCAGATGGACGGCTGCAACGGGTGCAGTTGTTCTTCCATCCAGTGCAGATCGAGGGCCGGCTGGGATCCGATCCTCTTAGAGAGATCCGCCGCTGGTTCCACACGGAGGTGTGGCCTTGGCCCGCCAAACCCCTGGCCTACATCGATCGCCGTCTGCTGGCCGGTACCAGCGAACGTTGCCACCAGCACGCCAAGGTCGTTGTCGCCGATGCAGGCACCGATCGCGCGCGCGCCTTGGTGACCAGCGCCAACTTCAGTGAAACCGCTCAGCGACACAACTTCGAAGCTGGCTGGCTGGCACGGGAACCCTGGCGCGCCAACCAGGTGAGCGATCACCTGCAGCAGATGGTGGCGGAAGGGTTCTTTCTGATGCTCTGAGTTACCACCTCTTTCGCCTGAGGGAATGGGAAGCCCTTCGTGCGCGCGAAAAAATGCCCCAAAAATCCGGGAGGGCCTTCCTACTAGGGCTGCTGAAATCTCCCCTCCCAAAAAAAGCCCTAGGGAGGGTGGCTGACCAGGCAGGCCAGTCAACAAGCGCTTATTGACCCTCATTCTCAATAGCGCGCTCGTGTGAATCGGTCCCGTGCACAGGCTGGACTACCTTCCATGCCGCCCCGACTAAACAGGCTGGCGGATATCCGCAAGGGCCAGGCACCTGCTGTAACAAGGACTCTCCATGCTCTGGCACCTATCCAAACAGACTGCACCCCAAGGGACACCCCATCGATAACGCAGTCTCAATGACTTGGTGAACAGGCTCGGTCAGCCTGCGTCAGCCTAGGCGAGGGGAAGTGCCACCATTTCTATCCACCGCAGGGCTGCAATCCCTCCATTCCAATCTTTCTATCCACGGGGACTGTGAAGGGGTGGACGCAGTGGCCACTCCACTGCACAGCAGCCAACCCATGGCCTCATCCACATCCGCCTCACCAAACAACTCGATCGCCTCGAAGAACACCTCAACTGCAGAGGCACTGGCACCCAAGCCATCCCCAGCTCCCCACCCCCTGAAACAACCCATGCTCGGCACAGCCGCCATAGCGGCAGCAGAGCAAGCTGGTCAATACCACTCCCTTGGTCCTGTCTACGCCGGCATCGGGATGGTTGGTGATTTCTCCTTGGAGGTGGGCTTCCAATCCGGGGAAGGCCAGGAGCAGCAGCGATCGGGGATCGGCTTCTTCGTCCGCAGCGATCACATCGCCAAGCGGTACGTGAATCTGATCATCTGATTGAACTCACCCCCTGAGTCTCCAGCTCAGCACCTATGCCCCCTTCTACGGGGGCATTTCTTTCCTTCTCCCGCAGCTCCCCTGCCGCCTGGATTGCTGCCGCCAAAGCAACTCCACTGGCGGCATAGGCAGCGAGTGGAGAACCGATGCCGTACTGACGCATCAGCTCACCAGCGTTGGTATAGGCATGAGAACGGCCTCCCCCCAATACCGCACGTCTCAAGGCAAGGGTGCGCTCCAGATCCACATCACCCCTTTCGCTGAGCCCAGCCCGGTAAGGACCCCGGCCGAGCAGGGTGGTGATCTGCATCACCCGATCCTCATAGCCGAGGCCAGCCTGATTCATGCGTGAAATGGCTTGATTCAACCGGCCCAGATCGAAAGCTGGATCCACATGCTCCCCAAGAATCGCTGCCGATCGAGGGGTGAGCCTGCCGCCATTGCCTTCCAACTCCTCCACAACCATTCGGGCCAGACGCACCTGGGTGTCGTCCGCGACCACGGCATTGCCTCCCAGCAGTCGCTCGATCGGCCGGATTGCCGCATCCGTGAGAGCGTCATTCCAACTGCCAACCAGAGGATTGTTCAGCACAAGCTTCATCAGTCCCTGCTGGAACGACTCTCCTGCCGCCTTTCGCTGAACCATCAGAGCTGCATGCCTCTGGATGAAGGGTAAGCCCCTCTCCGGGGGCTGTTCGTCGGTGCTCCGCCAAGGCGGAGCATTTCCTTCGAACACTTGCCATGACTTCCACATCAGCCCCAAAGGACTGCCAGGCCATTGATCAATCGAGCGCCCCAGGCACTGGACATGAAGAGCGCCTGACCCACTCCCTCATCGAACTGATGGCCAATGGCGTCAATCCCTGGCGCAAACCATGGAACCCCAACCGTGGTGGCTCCCATCGCAATTTAGTGACCGGGCATCATTACACCGGCGGCAACCCAGTCCTACTGGAAATGCAGATGGCCGCAAGAGGATCCGAGCTGCCACTGTGGCTTGGGTACAACCAGGCCAAGGAACAGGGGTGGAGCCCCCATAAAGGCAGCAAGGCCTGCATCATCATCCGACCGCAGTTCAACCAATACGAAGAACTCGATGCCGATGGCAATCCCCAGCGAGACGCCAATGGCGAACCCGTGATCACCACGTGGGTGAGCTACAAGCCAGCTGCTGTCTTCAATGCCGCCGACCTCCACGGCGACGGTATTGAGAAAGCCATCACCAAGGCCCTCGGAGATGTCAAGCCCGTCCCTGAATCGCAGCGACTTGCTGAGGCCCGGGCGGTACTACAAGCCTGGCCAGTGCCCGTGATCTACGGCACCGACTGCGCCTGCTACATTCCGGCATTGGATCGGATACAGCTCCCAACTGCAGGCAGCTTCCATAGCCACGAAGCTTTTCTGGCCACCCATGCCCATGAAGCGATTCATTCCACTGGTGCAGCCAAGCGTCTGAACCGCGATGGTGTGGCCAGGCGGCATAGCTTCGGAAGCGAGGCCTATGCAAAAGAGGAGCTGATCGCTGAACTCGGGGCCTTCCTCCTGACCCAGCGATTGGGCATTGGCAGCAACAGTGAAAACCATGCAGCCTACCTCCATCACTGGATTCAGATTCTCCAGGAAAGTCCACGAATCCTATTCAGGCTTCTCAGCGATGCCACGAAGGCAGCGGATCTTATCGCGTCAAGCGTCAGCCAAACCGCGGCCGTAAAGGGGCCAAAGCCAAGCCCTATCTTGGTGAGGAGCTGAACTATGAATGAATCTGATCACCTCGGATGAGATCTAAAACCCTGGAGATTGATTTGGATCCAAGTCACAGTCTCATCACTCAAGACGGGATTGAACATCCCAACTCTGGCGTGACATTCTGACAGCAGGCCCTCGACTTTCCGGGGGCCTTTTCTCTATTCTGAAAAATCCAAAACCTATCCCTTTCCTTCAACAGAAGCCATTAAAGAAACAGATGGGTATTCATCTTCCTGCGAAGATATCATTGTGAACATTTGACCATCGCCGCCGCCTGCAAGACCGCTCAGTTCCTGCGCCTGACCACCGGCGAGGAGACCTGACCAGCCCGATCCACAACCTGCTACCCGGCCTCCTGACCTTTGATCTGGAGACCCAGATAGACCTTTCCCCTCTCTGCTTCTCTCTCAAGGCGTCCGCCTCAAGAGAAGGCCCATCAGAGCAGACCTCTCCGAGAGAACCTTACCAGACCCCGCAACACCCCCTCTCTCATCCGCGCCACGATTCGCGCCACGATTCGCGCCACGATTCGCGCCAACTCACGATTCGCGCCAACCCCGTGGCGCGAATCTTTTCAGTCATACCAATGGATTTCGGGATTCGCGCCAATTCGCCAACCTCCAGGGCACCCTCCATCGCAACCCCTCCCGCCCGCTAGATGCACCCCCGCGCATCCGCGCACGCGGGCGCGATCTATGTATGCCCCCAAAACCAACCCTTTCGTGCCTGTGAACGTAAGTGGCACCGCAGTCCACACACTCCGCTCGGGACTCGATCAGTGCAGGTAGATCCCAACCACTGGCAGCTGCACTCCACTCGTCTGCGCCGACTCGTTTGCGACAGAGTTCGATGATCTGAGGAGGACGGGCCATAGCGCTCCCCAGAAGCCCTTAGACGGCCCAGGAAGGCGGCTGGAAACCCAACAGCGCGGGCCCCACTCCTCGCGATTCCCAGCCCCGCAGAGGGCCTTCCAGGGCCAACTTGACGTTGGACATCGATGACCTTGGAAGAAGACCCAGCGCCTTCCTGGCTGGGCTCGCACGAATGGACCACCTTTGCAAACGCTTTTGCAAACAGACTTCGACCGGAATTCCGAAAAGACAGTAACGGCAATGGATTACAAGCGAGATCACCCTGCATGGCATGCAGGGGGTCAGCGGTTCGAGTCCGCTTGGCTCCATTTCATTGGTACAGGGCTCCCCTGGGGCTTCTTTGACCGGTCCCCTGGGGGGCCTTGTTGCTCTGGTCAAGCTGGCTGAGCCGGAAACGGCTGCCGCCGGTGCGGCCGACAGGATGGCCCGATCCCCTGCCCTTTGCCCCTTGGCCATCCGCCACCCTTGGGCCCGATGGCGGCGACGTCGGGCCGCCAGCCTCGCCGCGGGCCTGGCGCTGCTCGTCCCGTCCATCGTCCCCTCCATCGGCCGGGCGGGAGGGATCGTGGAACCCAACAACGGCTCCCTGGCGCCGATCGATCGGGAGGCCTTCCGGCAGGAGTATGGGCAAGAAGGCCTGTTCCGGCTGCGGCTGGGGGTGGATGCGGCCGAACAGCCTCCCAGGGCTGGCGCTGGCGCCGGGGCCACTCCCAAGCCCTGCCCTGCCGCCAGCTGGGGCGGCTCGCTGCAGAAGCAGCGCTACGACGCAGCGATGGGCCTGCGGAAGTACTACGCCGCCGGAGAGGCCCTGGGGGAATGGCGGCGGCTGTGTACCCCCACGACACCCCCCACGCCCTGAACCGCATCAGGGCTGTGGCCCCCGCCTCAGTCACTGATGGCCTTGGTGCGCATCGCCGCCTCCAGGGTCCTGATCTCTTCCGGCGACAGCTTGGGCCGATCCAGCTTGAGGGTGAGCTTGTTGAGCGTGCCGGTGAAGCGGAAGGGTGGCTGGTAGTCGGCGTCGTTGACGCCGGTGAGGGTGTCGGAGCCGATGTCGAAGCTTTCGTCCCACTGCAGGATCATCGGCAGGGTCTTCGGCATCGTCTTGGTGGCCACCGCCTTGCCGTCCACCTTGAGGGTGCCGGTGCCGGGGCGGCCGACACCGCTGAAGTCGTTGAAGGCCAGGGTGCCGGCCCCCTTGCCGTCGTAGACGAAATAGAACTCCACCTTGTGCTTGCCAGGGGCAAGGGGCTCGCTGCCCTCCCACCTGAGGCGCTCCAGATCCACCATGTTCCACACCCACACGGGCTTGCTGTTCTTCAGGTAGAAGCCGTAGCCGCCGAAGCGGCCGCCGGAGGTGAGCAGCATGCCCTCGGCGCCGCCGTCCGGCACCTCGATGTCGGCGGTGACGGTGTAGGAGGTGTTGAGCAGCACAGGCGAATCCCCTTGGGGCAGCCCCACCATCGGATGGGTGTAAACGAATTCGCTGCGGGAGGCGGTGATGTTGGGCCGGGGGGCCACGATCCGCGCCGCCACCGAGGCATCGAGCGGGAACACCTGGTACTTGTTGGCTTCAGCGATGAAGGCCGCCTTCATCTCCTTCAGCTTGCCGGGGTTCTGGGCCGCCAGGTCGGTGGTCTGGCTGAAATCAGTGTTGAGGTTGTAGAGCTCCAGGGTCTGGTTGTTGAGCGGATCGGGGTTGGCCGGGCCGAAGGCGTCCCAGGGGGCCCGGTTCACCTTGGTGCTCAGCAACCAGCCCTTGTCGTAAAGGGCCCACTGACCCATCATCTCGAAGTACTGGCGCTCGTGCCTGGAGGGCGCCTTGGGATTCTTCCCATCGAAGGTGTAAACGAAGCTGGTGCCCTCGATCGGCTTCTGGGGGATGCCATCCACCACCTCGGGCGCCTTCAGACCGGCCGCCTCCAGGATCGTCGGCACCACGTCGATCACGTGCACGAACTGCTCCCGCAGGCCCCCTCGGTCCTTGATGCGGGCCGGCCAGGACACCACCATGTTCTGGTTGACCCCGCCCAGGCGGGAGGCGTTCTGCTTGAACCAGCTGAACGGGGTGTCGAAGGCCCAGCTCCAGCCTGCCGACATGTGGTTGTAGGTGAGATCTGTGCCCCACACATCGAAGAACTTCATCTGCACCTCAACAGGCAGCTTGTTGAGGCCGTTGAAGAAGGCCACCTCGTTGGGGGTGCCCAGGGGCCCGCCTTCGGCGCTGGTGCCGTTGTCGCCGTTGATGTAGACAATCAGGGTGTTGTCGAGTTTGCCGAGATCCTCGAACTGCTGGATCACCCGGCCGATTTCGTAGTCGCTGTAGGCGGCGTAGGCGGCGAACACCTCCACCTGACGGATGAACAGTTTCTGGGCCTCCGGGCTCAATTGGTCCCAGGGGGTGATCACCTCGGCCGGCCAGGGGTCGAGCTTGGCGTCCTTGGGGATCACGCCGAGTTTCTTCTGGTTGGCGAAGATGCGCTCCCTCAGTTTCTCGTAGCCGTCATCGAAGAGATGCATGGCATGGATTCGGTCCACCCACTCTTTGGTGGGGTGGTGGGGCGCATGGGTGGCTCCGGGGGCGTACTTGATGAACAGCGGCTTGCTGGGGTTGATCTGGTGCATCCGGCTCATGTAGTCGATGGCGTCATCGGCCATCGCCGTCACCAGGTTCCAGCTGCCGGGTTCCTTGCCCTCGAAGGGATAGATCTGGGTGGTGTTGCGGAACAGGTTGGGCTGCCACTGGTTGGCGTCACCACCCACGAAGCCGTAGAAGTATTCAAAGCCCATGCCGGTGGGCCACTGATCAAACGGGCCGCTCTGGCTCGCCTGGAAGGCGGGCACGTTGTGGTCCTTGCCGAACCAGGCGGTGGAATAGCCGTTGTCCTTGAGCAGGCGGCCGATCGTGGCCTTGTCCCGCTCGAGGATGCTGTTGTAACCGGGGAAGCCCGTCGATTGCTCCGAGATCACCCCGAAACCGGCCGAGTGGTGGTTGCGGCCCGTGATCAGGGCGGCGCGGGTGGGAGAGCACAGCGCCGTGGAGAACATGCGGTTGTACCGCAGCCCCGCCTTGGCGACGCGGTCCATCGCCGGCGTGGGGATCACCCCGCCGAAGGTGCTGGGCACCCCGAAACCGGCGTCGTCGGTGATGATCAGCAGCACGTTGGGTGCACCCTGGGGCGGGGTGATCCGCGGCGCCCACCAGGGCTTCGCCTGCAGCGCCCCGTCCTTGATCACCCCGCCGAAGGGGGGCGCCGGGGCCGGCAGCTGGTTCCCGGAGATCGTGGTGGTGGCATTCGGGGCTCCCGGCGTGCCAGTGATCCGCTGGGCCAGGGCCGGCACGGCGCCGAACGACCAACCCAGCAGGGCCAGCGCCAGGCACGCGGGCACCAGGCGCCGCAGCAGGCGACCGAGCGCAACGCTGAAGCGGGTCAGGGGACGCTCAGGCATGGGTCGTCAGGGCGGGAGAAACGAGTCGGAAACCGATGTGGGAGGTGCCGGTGTCGGGGCTTTCGGCCTCCCGCGCCGCCGGCCGGTAGCGGCTGCAGTAGTTGGGGGCGCACAGGAAGGAGCCCCCCTTGATGACGTGCTTGGCCACCCCGGGCTCCCGCGGATCGCTGCTGGCGGCAGGGTCAGCCAGCACCGGATCGTCCTGGCCGGCGAGGCGATCGTGGCCGGGCCGGTACCAGTCCGCCGTCCACTCCCAGACATTGCCGGTCATGTCCTGCAGTCCGTAGCCATTGGGGGGGAAGCTGCCCACCGGTGCGGTGCCGGTGAAGCCATCGTCAGCGGTGTTACTGACGGGGAACTCCCCCTGCCAGGTGTTGGCCAGGCCGGGGCGCCAGGTGTTGCCCCAGCTGAAGGCCCGATCCCGCAGGCCGCCCCGGGCGGCGAACTCCCACTGGGCCTCGCTGGGGAGGGCGGTGCCGGCCCAGGCCGCGTAGGCCTCGGCATCCGCCAGCGATACCTGCACCACCGGATGGTCGAGTCGGTCGTCGATGGAGCTGCCGGGGCCCTCGGGGTGGCGCCAGTCGGCCCCGGGCACCCACTGCCACCAGCTGAGCTCCGCCAGGGGCTCGCCGGGGGAGGGCGGCCGGAACACCACCGAGCCGGGGCGGCGCTCGGCGGCGGACAGCTCCGGGAACTGCTCCTGGGGCAAGGGCTGCTCCGCCTGGGTGCGGTAGCCGGTGGCGGCCACGAAGGCGGCAAACTCGCGGTTGGTCACCTCCGTGCGGGCGATGCAGAAGGGCTGCAGTCGCACCGACGCCTCCGCCTCCTCCGGCAGGCGGCCCGCCGCGCCGATCCGGTAGCGGCCGCCGGGGACCGGCGCCATCGCCGGCGGGCAAAGGTCCGCCGCCGGGGCGGGAGCGGGCCACAGCAGCACCGCCCCCATCCCCAGAGCCAGGATCAGCAGGGCGGCCAGCACCGGAAAGCTCCAGGCCTCTGGACGATGAACAAGCACGGATTCGCTGCGCCCTGCGGATGGCTCACGGCCAGCATTTTGGGGGCGTCAATGAGCGGTTCAGGGTGGCATCGATCACCTTCGACACACTCGTTGGCACGGCGGATTGACCCAACCGATCGGCACCGCCATCGGCCATCCGGCCGCCGTTGAACGCAGGACGGCAAGACTGTCGCAGCGGCGCAACAGTGCGGCGCGGATCCTGTCAGATAAGGCGTGAAACGTGGCACGCTGACCCCTCCCAAGATCAGACCCAGGCCCGAGGGCGGCGGAGGCACAGACGGCCGCCTGCCTTCACGACCCTGCCATCGATCCGCACCCCCACCCATGACCTTCCCCTTGTTCCGCCACGCCCGCCCGACGCTGCTGGCCTGCCTGGCCGTCGGCATCGCGGCGGCCTGTCCCGGGGCCGGGGCGCAGCCGCAGGCGAGCCCTGATCAGACGGCGGCGCTCAACGCCGTGGCCCGGATGATGGAGGCGCAGCGCACCTACTACCAGAAGAACGGCGCCTTCCGGGCCACGGTCTCGAACATCCAGCAGGATTTCGGCATCACCCTGCCGGCGTCCTTCAATTACGCCGTTCGCACCACCACCGAAGCGGCCTACAGCTATGTGATTCCGGCCCAGTCCCCCAAGACGGGCCAGCTCAATGCCTATGTGGGAGCGGCCTTCCTCACGCCCACCCAGAATCCCCGGATCACCACCATCATCTGCATGAACATCCAGCCGGGCCAGATCCGTCCCGCGGACCCCCAGCTCGTGCTCGGCAGCCTGGTGGCCAACCCCACCGGCCGGATCGTGCAGTGCGGCGATGCCTCGGTCGAGGTCACCGCCTCGATCGTCAACGAATGACGGCCATGGTTCCGCTCACGCTGCTGGAGTCGCGGGCGGTGGAGGTCAATGACCCCGCCGCCCTGCTCGATCGGGTGGCGCGGGACTTCCCCCTCAACGCCTTTCTGGAGAGTCAACGCAGCGGCGGCTTCTTCCATCGCAGCGGCATCCTCCACGTGGGGCAGATCGCGGTGTCCTGCAGCCGGCACTCCCCCATGGAGATCGGATTCGACGATTCCCCGGTCGCCACCCTCGCCCTGCCGCTGTCCGGCGTTGGCGAGGTGACCAGCGACGGCCAGCGGCTGAAGCTCGAGGCCGGCCCGATGGCGGCCTACCTGCCCGGCGCCGCCTTCACGGCCAGCACCGGCAGCTTCGAGGAGGTGATGATCTGCCTCGATCGCCGGCGGCTGGCCGAGACGGCCGCCGCCATGGGCGGCTTCGGCGACGGTGCCGGTGGGCGGGCGCCGGCCTTCGAGCGCACCCTGCGGGTGGACGGCAGCGCTTCACCCGAGCAGGCCGACCTGCTGAACCATCTCCACCTGGCCCTGCAAATGCTGGAGGCTCCGCTGCTGCGGTCGGTGGGCGGGCTCAGGGCCTGCCAGCTGGAAGATCTGCTGTTCCGGCTGGTGGCCGCCATCGTCTGCCCGGAGACGCTGAAGGGGAAGGATCGCGCTGTCCCCGACCACCGCGGTGATTGCCCCTTCGACGACCTGCTGGAGTGGATCCAGGCCCATCTGCACACCCCGATCACCCCCACGGAGCTCAGTCGGCGCAGTGCCTACACCCGGCGCAACCTGCAGTACCTGTTCCAGCGGCGGTTCGGCTGCAGCCCCATGCAGTGGGTGAAGCGCCAGCGGCTGAGCGCGGTGCGCGCCGATCTGCTGCGGGCCCAGCCCGGCGAGACCGTGGCCGCCATCGCCCGTCGCCACGGCTTCGTCCAGATGTCGTCCTTCGCCGCCAGCTTTCGGGAGAGCTACGGCCTCGCCCCCCTCGGTGCTGCTGCGCCGTTCGCGCTTCGACGCCGGCTGAGGCGGACGGCGCTGCCCCGGGCCGGCACCGACAGGCAACCCTGCAGCAACGCTGCCACCCATGCGAAGAGCCGATCGCTACCGACAGGCCCCCCCTCGCAGACTTAGAGGACTGTCATCGCTCTCCTCTGCGCACGCCGATGTCCAGCTCCTTCACCCAGGCGGTCGAGGCCCTCACCGCCCAGGCCCAGAGCCTGATCGCCGCCACCTCCAGCGAAGTCGATGCCCTGCGGGAGGAGCTGGAGCAGGAGCGCCGCTTCCGGCGCCACCTGGAGGTCGCCGCCGCCACCCGCGCCCATGAGGTGACGGCCCAGCTGGAGGAGGCCCGACTGGAGCGGGAACGGCTCGAAGCCGAGCTGGCCGAGGCCCTTGAGGGCCGGCGCCAGGCCGAAGCGGAGGTGGAGCGCTTCCACGAGGCCATCCGGCAGCAGCTGGCCATCGCTGAACAGGAGCAGGCGGCCCTGGAGGAGGCCGAGCGGGAGCGGGACCGCCTGCGCGAGGAGGCCGCCGAACGCCAGCGGAAGGCCCTGCTGCAGGAACTGGAGCAGGAACAGCGGGCCCGGCGGAGGCTGGAGCGGCGCCTGGCAGGGGTGCGCCAGGCCGTGATCGATCTGCTCGACCCCCGGGACGAGACCCAGGACGGACCCGAGGCCATGGCGGAGCCCGACGACACGGGCACGGAAAGCGACACCGCCGGGCAGGTCGAGCTCTCCGATGGGACCTCTCGCCTGTCCCTTCGCAAGATCCTGGTGCACCGGCCGGCCGGCCAGGGTTCCCTGCCGGTCCTCACCTGAGTCCCCCCGGTCTGAGGCGCGGCTGGTCCTGTCGCCGCGGCAGCCGTCTGGTGGCCCTGGTGGTCCTGGCCGTCCTGCTTGTGGTGGCCCCCTTGCATGGAGCCGTTGGCCAGGAGCGGCCGGAACCCACGGCCTACCTCCAGTTGGACGGCGTCCGGCTGTTCCCGGTCAGCACCTCCAAGGACTTCTCGAGCGAGCAACGGGTGGAGCGGGCCAACCGCCTGCTGCAGGAGGCGGTGGCGACCCGGAGCCCGGCCAGGATCGGGGTGCAGGAGCTCCATAACCTGCCGGTGATCACCCTCGATGACGAGGTGATCCTCACCATGACCCGCCGCGACACGCAGGTGGGGCTGTCGGTGCAGGGCCAGGCTGAGCTGTGGCGCCAAAGCCTCACCGCAGCCATCAACAGGGGACGGTCGGAGCGACAGCCCGCCCACCTGACTCGCATGATCTCCTTTGCCCTAGGGATCCTTGGGGCAACACTCCTGCTGCAGCGGCTCCTGTGGCTGCTGTGGCGGCGCTACCTGCCCTCGGCCCTCACCCAGCCGTCGGGGAGTGAACCCGGCAGCAGCCAACCTCTGGGCCCCAGGGACTGGCTGCTCCACGGGGCACTGGTGGTGCTGCGGCTTGGTCTCTGGGTGGCCGCGATCCTGTTGATCTCCAGCTTCTTCCCGGTCACCCGGCTGCTGACAAGCCGCCTGCTGGAGGCCCTCACCGAGAGCCTGGGATCCCCCTTCCTGCCCCTGGGGGGACGCCGCTATTCCGTGCTCGACGCCGTCGTCCTGATGGGGCTGTTCCTCGTGCTGGTGCGGGGGGTGGCGTTGCTGAAGGGCCTGCTCAGGGTCCGTGTCCTGCAGCGCACCGGCATCGAACCCGGCTCTCAGGAGGCCATCGCCTTCATCGTTCAGTACGGCCTGCTGTTCCTCGGCACGTTGGTGCTGCTGCAGCTGTGGGGCCTGAATCTCACCTCCCTGGCCCTGTTCGCCAGCGTCCTGGGGGTGGGGGTGGGGCTTGGCCTGCAGGGGATCGCCAAGAACCTGATTAGTGGCCTGATCATCATGTTCGAACGGCCGATCAAGGTGAATGATTTCGTCGAAGTGGGCGACCTGCAGGGCACCGTAACCCGCATCAATCTGCGCAGCACCGAGGTGGTGACCCTCGACCGCATCTCGATCATCGTTCCGAATGTGGAGTTTCTTGAGTCCCGGGTCGTCAACTGGAGCCACGGGAGTTCAGTGGCACGTCTGAAGATTCCGGTGGGAGTGGCCTACGGTTCCGATTGCCAGGTGGTGCGTGGGGCCCTGCTGGAGGCCTGCCAGGACGTCTCCGACATCCTGGCCACCCCATCACCCCAGGTGTTCTTCAAGGGTTTCGGGGAGAGTTCCCTGGATTTTCAGTTGCTGGTCTGGATCAACCAGCCCCGGCGTCAGTACGAGATCCGCAGCGAGCTCAACTTCCGCATCGAAGCGATCCTGCGGCGTCACGAATTGACCATCCCGTTCCCCCAGAGAGATCTGCATCTGCGCAACGAAAGCATCAACGTAGCCTTCCCCCCCGCCATCACCGACGCCCTGTTGCGTCGGTTGACCCCACCGCCAGCTTCGTCGCCGGACGAAGAAGCCTGAGCATGCGCTAGCGCCAAGGCAATCTGGAGATGAACATCAGCCGATCAGAATCCTTGCTTGGACTGATGGACCCGCTCTTGAATCCATCGATGCAGGCCGCCGGATTCGCCCTGCTCATGGCCCTCGCCAGGGTCTTGCTGGGTTCGCTGGCCGTGTGGCTGCTGGTGCGGGTACTGAGCCGCTGGCTGCGGCGTGCCGTTCCCCGACCCGACACCCTGCCGGAGGGACTGATCGCTCCCTTGCTGTGGCGCAGCCTGGCGTCGCTGGGTTACCTGGCCATGGTGGTCTGGGGCTGGCGCTCCTTAGTGCGCGGCTGGGAGGTGCTGCGTATCGATCCGGGCCCCGATCGGCTGGTGGAGGGCGCCGCCCTGCTGGTGGCGGTGGTGCTGGTGGTGCGGCTGATCAACCGCAGCCTGCTCCTGCTGCTGGAGCGGTCCCTGCAGCGCCTGGGCAGGGAGGAGCAGACCAGCACCCTCAGGGCCCTGGCTCCCATGATCCGGGCCCTCTTCTGGGGGCTCGGGAGCCTGGTGTTTCTTCAGAAGCAGGGGGTCCCACTCGGCGCCATCTACGCCTCCCTGGCGGGTGCCGGCATCGGTCTTGGACTGGCCCTGCGGGGGCCGTTGAGCCACTTCCTCAGCTACCTCACCATCGTCATCGACAAGCCTTTCCAGATCGGTGATCTGATCGGATTCGCCGATGTCATCGGGCCGGTGGAGCGAGTGGGAATCCGCTCGTCTTCCATCCGCAGCCTGGGCGGAGAGCGGATTGTGATCGGCAACGAGGAGCTGCTTCAGAAGACGATCCGCAACTTCGGTGATCTGCCCCGGCGCCGGGCCGCCCACACGCTTCTGGTGTCCGACCAACTGCCGGCGGAGCAAGCCGCCGCCATTCCAGGACTCGTGGAAAAAGTCGTCCAGGCCCATCCGCCGGCCACGTTCGACCGCTGCCACTTCACCCGCTTCGTTGACGACGCTCTGGAGTTTCAGTTCGTGTTCTTCGTTCCTGACAGCACCATGGGGGTGTTTCTGGATCTGCAGCAAGCCATCAATCTGGGCATTTTGCGCGCGTTCCAGTCCCACGGCATCGCCTTCACCGCCCCTCCCCAGGACCCCGCTGCACCCCACCCACCGCCGTCGCCATGACGCCGCTGGCGGTCGTGGCGATCCAGCGCCAGGCCCCCGCCAGCAGGGCGAGGCCGATCAGGGGACCCTCACCCCAACGGTCGTAGGGGGTGAGCGGTGAGCGCTGCTGCACGGTGACCGGGACGGTGGCCGGGCGGCCCGGAGGCAACTGCTCGATCAGCCGACCGCCGGCGTCCACCAGCAGGCTGGGGCCGGTGTTGGCGGAACTCACCAGCCAGCGGCCGGTCTCGATCGCCCGCAGCTGGGCCAGGGCGGCGAACTGCCCCTGCAGCTGCAGCGGGTAGGGATCCAGGTTGGCGCTGGCCAGCAGCCAGCGGGCCCCCTGGCGGGTGGCGGCGGCCAGGGCGGCCCCGTCGGAGAGCTCGTAGCAGATGGCCACCCCCACATCCCCCCCCGGCCGCGGCAGCAGCCGGGAGGCGGGGCCCGGTTCCACGCCCCCCACCGCCGAGAGGCCGCTCCAGCGCCACAGGCCGGCCAGGGGCACCCATTCGCCCAGGGGCACCACCCGGTGCTTGTCGATCCAGCCGCCGGCCTGAAGCTGGCCAGGCTCAAAACGCAGCAGGCTGCTGCGCAGCTCCAGGCCCTCGCGGCGGAAGCCGCCGCTGAGCACCTCCACCGGCGCCGCCAGCGGCAACGGCTGGCCAAGCGCCAGGGAGCCCTCGGGCAGCAGCACCCCCTGCACGGGCGGCTCGGCGGTGGCGGCCTGCCGCTGGGCAAGGGCCAGCCGCTGCAGCAATCGGCGCTGCTGGTCGGCCTCGAACTTCTGCCGGGTGGGGATGGCGGGCTGCAGCACCAGCCAGCGCTCGGACCTGCCGCCGGCGGCCTCGGCCTGGCGGAGCAAGGTCAGGCCGGCCAGATGGCACCCGACCACCAGCACCAGCGTGACCGCCAGCCAGCGGACCCGCTGGCCGGGCTGGGCCCGCAGGGCCCGCCAGAGGCCCCAGCCGATCAGCAGCTGAACCGCTGCAAGCAGCCCGGCTCCCCCGAGGACCGCCAGGCCGGCCAGGGCCCGGTCCCCCGGCAGCGCCGCCGCCCCAAGCCCCAGCCAGAACAGGGGACCCTTGGCCAGCAGCACCTCCGCCAGGCCCCACAGGGCCGCCGCCAGCAGCGCCGTGCTGGGCCGTACGGGATCGAGCCGGCCCACCAGGGCCGTCCAGGCCCCCACCAGCAGGGCGGCGGCCAGGCCGATGGCCAGCCAGAGCACCAGGCAGATCGGCAGGCTCAGGGGACCCGGCACGCCGATCCAGTCGAGGGGATGGAGCCAGAGCAGCCAGCGATGGCTCACCAGCACCGCCGCCAGACCCCACAGTCCGCCGCGCCGGAACCGCCACGGCACCCCCGCCCCGCGGCTCTCCGTCAGGGACCAGAGCAGCACCACGGCAGGCCAGAGCAGCCAGGGCCAGCCCACCGGCGGCAGGGCCACCCCCGCCAGCAGCCCGCCGGCGCCGGCGGCGGCCCAGCCGGCACGCCGGTCATTGCCCATGGTCGCCGGGCGCAGGAGGCGCCAAGGTCGGGGAAGTGTCACACCGTTTCCCCAAGGGAACCTCTTTCATGGACCAGGGCAATCTGCTGCAGATGCTGCTGCTGCGCGGCCTCGGCACCACCTCGCTGGTGGCCGACCGGCTCAAGTACGTCAGCCAGGAATGGGTGAGCAGCGGCCGGCTCGACCCCAGCCACGCCTCCGCCCTGGTGGAGGACGTCATGCGCGCCCTGCGGGGCGAGACGCCGGAGGTGGAACAGCAGGCGGAGCGCCAGCTGGAGCGCAACCGCGACCAGCTCCTGCAGGACCTGGGCCTGGCCCGGCAGCGGGAACTGGACGAGCTGCGCGGCCGCATCGACCGGCTCGAGCAGACCCTGCGCCAGCGCCAGAACGGCGGCGAAGGGAACGACTGATCGCACTGGCAGAATCCCCCCATCCGGGTCCTTCCGCATGCGCGACATCCTGATCAGCTCGTTCGTCTGCGTGGCCTGTCTGATGCTGGCCTTCGTGAGCCAGCTGGTGTCGCCCTCCCAGGTGGAGGCAGCCGCACCGGCCCCGGTCGAGGCCGGCGTCCAGCAGGCCCTGGCCCGTTCCGGCCCGGCCACGGCGCCCCAGGCGAACCCTTCTGCCGCACCGCAGGCGAGAGAGGCCGTGGCGGCCCCGCTCGAACTTGACCCCGACGTTTCCAACCCCACCCTGTTCACCATGGCCCCCGATTCCTCCAGCGCCGACCTGGCCTCCAGCGGGGCAGCGGCCCTTGGCGGGGAGCTCGTCTCCCCCACCGAGCGCACCACCCCCAGCGGGCTGCGCATCACCGACCTGACCCTGGGCGAAGGCCCCGAAGCCAAGAGCGGCCAGACCGTAGTGGTCAATTACCGCGGCATCCTCACCAACGGCAAGGAGTTCGACAGCAGCTACGGCCGAGGTCCGTTCAGCTTTCCCCTGGGCGCCGGCCGGGTGATCCGGGGCTGGGACGAAGGGGTGGCGGGTATGAAGGTGGGGGGCAAGCGGAAGCTGGTCATCCCCCCCGATCTCGCCTACGGCGAGCGCGGCGCCGGCGGTGTGATCCCCCCCAACGCCACGCTGGTGTTCGAGGTGGAGCTGCTGCAGATCAAGGGCTGAGCAACGGCGCTGCAACGGCCTTGCCCAGGGTGGCAATCGTTACAATGCCGCGTAGCCTCTCTCGTCTCCCATGGCTCACCGCCTGCCCGAACTCCCCTACGGCCTCGACGCACTCGAGCCCCACATTTCCCGGCAGACCCTCGAGTTCCACCACGGCAAGCATCACGCCGCCTACGTCACCAACCTGAACAAGGCGATCGAGGGTGGCGAGCTCGAGGGCAAGAGCCTGGAGGAGGTGATCCTGGCGGTGGCCGGCGACGCCTCCAAGGCGGGCGTGTTCAACAACGCCGCCCAGGTCTGGAACCACAGCTTCTACTGGCAGTGCATGAAGCCTGGCGGCGGCGGCGCCCCCACCGGTGAGCTGGCCGAGAAGATCACCGCCGACTTCGGCAGCTATGAGGCCTTCGTGGAGCAGTTCAAGGCCGCCGGTGCCACCCAGTTCGGCAGCGGCTGGGCCTGGCTGGTGCTCGATGGCGGCACCCTCAAGATCACCAAGACCGCCAACGCCGACCTGCCCCTGGCCCATGGTCAGAAGGCCCTGCTCACCATGGACGTGTGGGAGCACGCCTACTACCTCGACTATCAGAACCGCCGTCCTGACTACATGACCACCTACCTCGACAAGCTGGTCAACTGGGACTTTGTGGCCGCCAACCTGGCCGCCGCCTGATCTCCGCTTCGGCTCCAAGCATCAGCCCCCGGGGAATCCCCGGGGGCTTTTTTCAGGCTGGCCTGGCCCCTGCCAGCACCGCCTCCGGCGCGATCCACATGGCATCGCCGTAGGAGAAGAAGCGGTAGTGGCGCTCGATCGCCTCGCCGTAGAGAGCCAGCAGACGTTCGCGGCCGATCAGGGCACTCACCAGCAGCAGCAGCGAGCTCCTGGGGAGGTGGAAGTTGGTGAGCAGGCCCTGCACCACAGCGAAGCGGTAGCCAGGCTGGATCACCAGGTTCACCGGGCCGGTGTGGGGGCGGAGCTCGCCGCCGTGCAGCTGGGCCACGGCCTCCAGGCTGCGCACCGAAGTGGTGCCGATGGCGATCACCCGGCCGCCGGCCGCCCGGCAGGCCGCCACCGCCTCCACCAGCGCCGGGCTCACTTCCACCCATTCGCTGTGCAGCTCCAGAGCACTCAGGTCTTCCGTTTCGATCGGCCGGAACGTGCCCAGACCCACATGCAGGGTGGTGGTGGCCACCCCGACCTCCCGCTCCCTGATCGCCGCCAGCAGCTCGTCGCTGAGATGCAGGCCGGCGGTGGGGGCAGCCACGGCGCCGGGACGGGCGGCGTAGCGGGTCTGGTAGCGCTCGTTGTCGCTGGCGTCGTGTTCGTGGATGTAGGGCGGCAGGGGAATGGCGCCGTACTGCAGCAGCAGGGGCTCGAGGGCGGCCGCATCGGCGCAGTCCGGCGGGAACTGCACGATGCGGCCGCCGGTGGAGGGATCGCTGCCCACCACCGCAACCGTCAGGGGCGGCTGGCCCTTGGCCACCACCTCCAGGCGGTCACCGGGCCGCAGCTTCTTGGCGGGCCGCGCCAGGCACAGCCACTGGCCAGCCCCGCCCAGCCGCTGCCCCGGCCCGCCCAGCCAGGGCTCGAGCACCAGCAACTCCACCGCACCGCCGCCGGGCCGCCGCGCCTCCAGCCGGGCCCGCAGCACCCGGGTGTCGTTCACCACCAGCAGGTCGCCGGACCGGAGCTCGTGCTGCAGATCCCAGGCGCTGAGGTGGCGGGCATGGGGGGCAGGCCCGGCCCCCGCCGGATCCACCACCAGCAGCCGCGCGGCGTGACGGGGCTCCACCGGCCGCTGGGCGATCCGCTCCTGCGGCAGGGCGAAGTCGTAGCTGGACAGGCGCAGGTCGGCGGGATCCGTCACGGCGGGGTTGGCCACGCGGAAGGAAGGCTCCTCAGAGGGCCAGGCTTTCGGGCCGGTTCTCGATCAGGTCGGCCAGATCCTTGAGGAAGGCGGCGGCATGGGTGCCGTAGATGACGCGGTGATCGGCGGTGAGGTTGACCTGCATCTGGCGCCGCACGGCGATCGAACCGTCCTTGAGGGCCGCGACCATGGGCCGGGAGGCGGCGACCGCCAGGATGGCGCCGGTGCCCGGCGGCAGGATCGCGTCGAAGCGATCGACCCCGAACATGCCCAGATTGGAGAGGGTGAAGGTGCCGGTGGTGTACTCCTCCGGCTTGAGCTGCTTGGAGCGGGAGCGGGCCACCAGGTCGGCCCACTGGCGCGAGAGCGAATAGAGATCGGTGCGGTCGGCGGCGGCCAGCACCGGGGTGATCAGGCCGCCGTCATCCATGGCGACGGCCACGGCCACGTTGATGGAGGCCGGGTAAGCCATGCCCGCGTCACTGGCCGACGCGTTCAGCTGCGGGTGGCGGGCCAGGGTGATACCCACCGCCTTGGCCAGCAGGGCCGTCATCGTGACGCCCTTGGCCTTCACCTGCTTGTAGAAGGCGTCGAGCCGGTCGGTGGTGATCGTGTAGCCGACGTGGAAGCAGGGGACCGCCAGGCTGGCGTTCATGTTGCGGACGACCGCCTGCTGCAGGGTGTTGAAGGCCACGGTCTCGCCGGCGCGACCGAAGGCCTGGCCAGCGGGGGCGGCTGGGGCGGCCGCCGCGCCATTGCCGGCCGCCGGGGCGACCATGGCCGGAGCGGTGCCTTCGGCCACCCGCGGCACGCTGACGGGCTGGCCGGTGGCCTGCTCCACGTCCTCGGCCTGGATCCGGCCATTGGGGCCGGTGCCCCGCACGGAGGCCAGGGCCACACCGAGCTGGGCCGCCAGCTTGCGGGCCCGGGGGTGGCCACCACCCGGCCGTCGCTGGCAGCGGCGGGAAGCGCCCCGGGGCCGGGGCGGCCACGGGGGCGGGAGCCGGTGGGGGCGAGGCCGGGGCGGGGGTGGGGGGCGCCGCAGCTGGAGCAGGTGCGGCGGCCGCAGGGGTGGCGGGAGCGGGGGTGGGTGCTGCCGTGGCAGGTGCCGGTGCCGCGGCCCTGGCCGCGGCAATCTCCGCTTCGCTCTCCACGATCAGGCCGATCGTCTCTCCCACCGGCGCGGTGCTGCCCGCCTCCATCAGCACGGCAGCCAGGAAGCCCTCCTGGAAGGCCTCCACATCCATGTCCGCCTTGTCGGACTCGACCACGAGCACCGACTCGCCCCGCTCGACCCGCTCACCGGGTTTCTTGAGCCACTCCACGATCTTGCCCTCCGTCATGGTGGAGCTGAGGGCCGGCATGAAGATTTCGTGGGTGGCCAACGGGGGACTGCCTCTGTGATGGGGGGGATTTTAGGCGGCGGAAGGATCAGCCCCCCTCGATCGCCTCGATCACCCCATCCCTCACCAGCACCGACACCTGCAGCTTCTGCACCAGGTTGTCGCCCACCTGGACGTCGCAGAAGCTCTCGATCTGCCCCTGCTCCACCACCTGCTCCATCTCCAGTTCCCGCACCTGGCGCTGCTGCTCCAGCACCTGACGTTTCTGCTCCTCGAATTCGGCGCGCTTGGCCGCCACCTGCTGCTGCACCGAGCCCACCTGCTCCTGGACCCGGGGATCGAGGGGGTTGATGCTCTGACGGCGGATCTCGTCGATCAGCCGCTGCCCCTCCTGCTCCAGCTGGGCCAGCTGCTGGTCGAAATTGGTGAGGGCGTTGCTGAGCTCCCGCTCGGCATCCTCCTTCCAGCGCGGTGTCACCACGGCACGCACCGTGATCGATCGCTTGATGTTGAGGCTGGTGCCGTCGGCCATGGGACTGCAGGTGCAAGGCCCAGGCTGTCAGGCGACGGGGGATCCGGTCAACCGTGGGATCCGCTCTCGCCATAGAGCGCGGCGATGGCGGCGTGGTCCCGCTCGGCAATCCGATCGCGGCGCTGCTTGAGGGTCTGGGTGAGCAGGCCGTTGTCGATGCTGAACGGCTCCACCAGGGCGACGCCGCCGAGCCGCTCGTCGGCCCGGGTGCCTGGCCGTGCCGCCAGCAGGCGATTGCACTCGCGGCAGAGCGCCCGCAGCAGGGCCGGGTCGGCGCCGGCGCCGGGGTCCCCGGGATCGGGGCAGGGGAGCTGGGCCGTGGCCGCGAACGCCTGCAGCACCTCCGCCTTCGGCACCACCAGGGCCCCGAGCTGCTTGCGGTCCTGGCCCACCAGCATCACCTGCTCCACCAGCGGTGATGCCACCAGGGCCTCCTCCAGGGGGCCGGGCTCGATGTTCTCGCCACTGCTGAGCACGATCGTGTCCTTGGCGCGGCCCGTCAGCACCAGGGTTCCATCGGCCAGCAGCAGGCCCAGGTCGCCGGTGTCGAACCAGCCCTCGCCATCGAGCACCTTCGCCGTGGCCTCGGGCTTGTTGTGGTAGCCCCCCATCACCTGGGGCCCCCTGGCCAGCACCAGCCCCCGCTCCCCCACCGGCAGCGGGGTCCTGGTGGCGGGGTCCACCACCTTCAGGGCGGTGTCCGGCAGGGGTTGGCCGGCGCTGCCGCGGCGGTTGCTCCAGGGCCGGCGGCAGGCGAGCACCGGGCTGGTCTCGGTGAGGCCGTAGCCCACCAGCAGCTCGATGCCGACGGCCTCGAAGAACCCGTCCACGTGGATGGCCAGGGCCCCGCCGCCGCTGATGGCGGTGCGCAGCCTCCCCCCCACCAGCTGGGCGCGCACCTTCGGCCAGAGCAAGGCGCCGGCCGCCCCATGCAGCGGCCAGAGCAGCAGGGCGCCGGCGGCGGCCACGAGCCGGTCGGCCGCCCCTACCGGCTTGAGGGTGAGATCCAGGGCCGTCCGCCGCCGCCGGTGGAAGGCCCGGCTGACGGCGAGGGCCCGGCGCAGCAGGCGCTGGCGGGAGGGGGGCATGGCCGCCAGGGCGTCCTCGAAGCCGGAGAGCAGGGCCTCCCACAGCCGCGGCACGCTGATCAGGTACTGGGGCCGCACCTTCTGCAGGTCGGAGCGCAGCTGCTTGAGGGTGGTGTAGGTCTGCCGGCAGCCGCAGCTGAGCAGGAAGTATTCGGCGGTGCGCTCGTAGGCATGCCAGATCGGCAGCACGGACAGCACGTGATCTCCGGGGCTCGGCGACACCGCCACCCCCAGGGTGCGCAGCTGGTGCAGGAGGTTGGCGTGGCTGAGGGGCACCCCCTTGGGCTGGCCGGTGGTGCCGGAGGTGTACAGGAGCGTGGCCAGCCGACCGGGGCCTCCCGTGGGGAGCGGCGGCAGGGGGCTGGCGGCACCGCGCTGCAGCAGGTCGTCCCAGGTGAGGCAGGGCAGCGGCAGGGGAACGGCCGGGGCCTCCCCCTCCAGCAGCACGATGAAGCGCAGCCGCTGCAGGGCCGGCCCGTCGAGGGCCAGCCGCTCCAGCAGGGCGGCCGACTCCAGCACCGCCCCCACCGCACCGGCGTCCTCGAGGATGTAGCGCAGCTCCTCGGCCGGGGCCACGCTGCCGCGCACCGCATCGGCCGCCCCGGCCCGCATCAGCCCCTGGTCGGCCACCAGCCAGCGGGGACCGTTCTCTGCGAACAGGGCCACCACATCGCCGGGCCCCACCCCCAGATCGGCGAAAGCCGCCGCCGCTCGGTCGATCGCCTGGCGCAGCTCGCCGTAACGCAGCGTCTCCGGATGGCGGCCATGGGGGGCTTCCAGCGCCACGCGGGGGCCATGCAGGCGCTCCAGTTCCGGCCAGAGGCCCTCCAGTCCCTCAAGCTGGCTCCAGTCGGCGCGACCTTCAAGGGCTCGGCGGTCCCGGGGGCTGCCGCCCCAGTGGATCTCGGCTCTGGCGTTCATGGGCGGCCGGCGCGGTAAACGGAAGGTCAGGATTCTCCCAGTCCCGACCGGTCTCCCCCCTCCCCCAGGCCAGCCAGTCCCTCCTGTGGCCACGGCGGCCGCAGGGCCACGCCGAAGCGGCGGGCGAAGGCCGCCAGCAGCAGCGGCGCCACCTGCTCGGGGGTGAGGCAGGGCCGCCAGTCCACCAGCCGTCCCACCGGCCGACCGGAGAGCCCGCAGGGAACGATCGCGGCGAAGCCCTCCAGGGAGCAGTCGACATTCAGCGCCAGGCCGTGCTGGCTGATCCAGCGCCGGGCACCGACCCCGATCGCCGCCAGCTTGCGGCCCTCGAGCCAGACCCCGGTGAGCCCCTCGATGCGCTCCCCCTCCAGCCCCAGCTCCTGCAGCACCGCCAGCACCACGTCCTCGAGGGCCCGCAGATAGAGGTGCAGGTCGCCGCCGTGGCGCTGCAGGTCGAGCACCGGGTAGAGCACCAGCTGGCCGGGCAGGTGGTGGGTCACCTCGCCGCCCCGGTCGATGCGGTGCAGCGGCAGGGGCGGGTGGGCCGGATCGAAGCCGAGGTGCTCCAGGCTGGCCCCCCGGCCCAGGGTGTAGCAGGGGGTGTGCTGCAGCAGCAGCAGGGCATCGGGCGCGGCGGGATCGTCGAGCCGGCGCCGCTGCAGACGGCGCTGCCACTCCCAGGCCAGCGGGAAGGGCACCGGGGAGCGGGCTTCAAAAAGAATTGCGGGGGTGTTGGGGGCCATGCAGAGGCGTTCCTAGCTTGAGGTTGTCCCAGAGCCAGAATTCCTCTGGAGGCAGGCACCCGAATGAAACTGCTGATCCACGGCCGCAATCTCGACGTCACACCGGCGATCAGGGAGTACACCGAAACCAAGCTCAATCGCGCCATCAGCCATTTCGATGGCATCGTCAAGGAAGCCGACGTGCATCTGTCGGTGGCCCGCAATCCCCGTGTGCCGCAGCAGACGGCGGAAGTCACGGTCTTCGCCAACGGGGTGGTGATCCGGGCCCAGGAACGCAGCGAGAACCTCTACGCCAGCATCGATCTGGTGGCCACCAAGCTGAGCCGCCAGCTGACCCGCTACAAGGATCGGCTGCAGGAACGCAGCCAGGGTCCGGTGCACCGCTCCGCCGCCGCCGAGGAAGCCGGAGCCGCCACCCTGCCCAACCCCGGGGGGTCCCTCACCGATGGCCTCGAGCCCGCCGTCCCCCACCGCGGCGTGCGCCGCAAGTACTTCGCCATGCCGGCGATGGACCTGGAGGAGGCCCTGCATCAGCTGGATCTGATCGACCACGACTTCTACATGTTCCGCGACGCGGCCACGGGCCAGATCCAGGTGGTCTACCGCCGCAACCATGGCGGATTCGGCGTCATCCAGGCCCGTGACACCTGAGCGGGAGTCCGACCGGCCCGACCTCGCCCCCCTGATCGACCACGCCCTCCTGGATCCCCACCGGGGCCGGGAGGCCGTCCTCCGCTGCTGCGATGAGGCCCGCCATTTCGGCTTCGCCGGGGTGTGCCTGGCCTCCCGCTGGCTGCCGGTGGCCCGCGAGCGGCTGCCGGTCGACGGGGCGGTGAAGCTGATCGCCGTGGTGGGATTTCCCTTCGGGGCCATCCCTGCGGCGATCAAGCGGGCCGAGGCGGAGTGGGCCGCCGCCGCCGGTGCCGACGAACTTGACGTGGTGCCCGATTTCGGCGCCCTGGCCGATGGCGAGGGCACCGCCGTGCTCGACGATCTGGCGGCCATCACCGACCTGGGCCTGCCGGTCAAGGTGATCCTGGAGATGGGCCGGCTCGACCCCGAGGCCCTGGAGCTGCTGGTGGAGATCAGCATCGATGCCGGGGTGCGCCACCTCAAGACCGGCAGCGGCTTCGGCCCGCCGGTGACCCCCGAGCAGGTGGGCCGGCTGGTGGCCCTGGCCCGGGGCCGGGCGGCGGTGAAGGCCGCCGGTGGCATCGCCGATCTCGACCAGGCGCTGGCCCTGGTGGCGGCCGGTGCCGGCCGGCTGGGCACGAGCCGGGGCGTGGCCCTGATGCAGGCGTTGCGCGCCGGTGCCTGAACAGCACCTGGAGGGCCTGGCCCTCACCTGCCGCCCCCTGGGGGAACATGACCGGCTGCTCACCCTGCTGAGCGAGGCCGAAGGCCTCACCCGGCTGGCGGTGCCGGGGGCGCGCCGGCCCAAGAGCAGCCTGGCGGCGGCGGTGCCCCTGGCCCATCTGGTGCTGCAGGTGGGGGGCCGCGGCGGCCTGCGGCGGGTGCGGCAGCTGCGGGTGCTGCGCAACTACAGCGGCCTGGCCCAGCGCCTGGAGACCCTGGCCGCCGCCCAGGCCCTGGCCGAGCTCTGCCTGAAGCTGGTGCCGGGCGAGACGCCCGCCCCGGGGGTGCTCCCCGACCTGCTGCTCCAGCTCGGCCGCCTGGAGGCGGTGGTGACGGAGCGGGCCGAGCGGGTGGAGGCGCTGGCGGTGGCGGTGCAGGGCAGCATCCACCTGCTGGCCCTGGGGGGCTTCGCCCTGCCCCTGCAGCACTGTGTCCGCAGCGGCGCGCCGCTGCTGCCGCCGATCGGCGACTGGTCGTGGCGCTGCAGCCTGCTGCCCAGCGAGGGCCTGGCGATCGGGGCGATCCCGGGCGCCCGGGTGATGCTCAATCCCTCCGAGCTGGCCCTGCTGCAGCGGCTGACGCGCCCCGCCCCGCCCCGGAGTCGCGACGGCCGGCTGATGGGACCGGAGGCGGTGTGGCTGCACCTGCTCGACCTGGTGGAGGCCTGGTGCGGCGAGCATCTCGGTCAGAGACCGCGAGCCTTCAGACTGCTGCGGACCGCCTGCGACCCGATGTCCTCCCATCCGTCCGAGCCAGCATGAGCCCGAGCGGCAAGACCGAGAGGGGACTGGCCGCCGTACTGGCCCTGCCGGGGTTCCGGCGACTCTGGATCGGCCAGGTGTTCTCCCAGCTGGCGGACAAGTTCTACATCGTGCTGATGGTGTTCCTGATCGCCCAGTACTGGGTGACGGACACGCCGCAGAGCAACGCGGCCCTCGCCGAGGCGGCCGCGGCCTTCCGGATGGGCTTCGAGACCCGGGCCCAGATGATCACCCTGCTGGCCACCGGCATCTATGTGGCCAACACCGTGCCGGCGATGCTGCTGGGGACGGTGGCGGGGGTCTGGGCCGACCGCTGGCCGAAGCGCACCGTGATGGTGGCTTCCAACGGTCTGCGGGCCGCCCTGGTGATGCTGGCCCCCCTGTGCCTGCTGCCGGGGCCGATGTGGCTCGGCCTCAGCTGGGGCTACTGGGCCCTGGTGGCCATGACGTTCTTCGAGTCGGTGCTCACCCAGTTCTTCGCGCCGGCGGAGCAGGCCGCCATTCCCCTGCTGGTGAGCTACCCCCAGCTGCTCGCCGCGAATTCGGTGTACCAGGCCACCAGCATGGCGGCCACGATCGTCGGGTTTGCCCTCGGCGACCCGATCCTGCGCCTGCTGCGCACCCTGCTGGCCCAGGTGGGGATCCCGGGAGGAGAGTTTGTGTTGCTGCCGCTCTGTTACGGCGCCGCGGCCGTGGCCATCGCCGGGATCGTGATCCCCGAACCGCCCCGGGTGCCGCGCTCCATCTCCGTCTGGGAGGAGATCGGCGAGGGGGTGCAGGTGCTGCGGGAGCGGCCCAACGTGCGCAGCGCCATGATCCAGCTGGTGCTGCTATACAGCCTGCTGGCGGCCCTGTATGTCCTGGCGATCAGCCTGGCGGCCGCCATCGGCGGGCTCGGCCCCACCCGCTTCGGCGTGCTGCTGGCGATGAGCGGGCTGGGGCTTGCGGTGGGAGCCCTGGCCATGGCCCAGCTGGGCGAGCGCTTCAGCCGCCGCGGGCTGGCCAGTGCGGGGCTCGGGACCATCGCCTGGTGCCTGGTGCTGCTGGGGCAGCTGCGCGGCAACCTGGTGTTCACCCTGCTGCTCTGCGGCCTGCTGGGGGTGGGCGCGGCCCTGCTGGCGATCCCCGCCCAGACCACGATCCAGGAAGACACCCCGGAGAGCCAGCGCGGCCGGGTGTTCGGGCTCCAGAACAACCTGATCAACATCGCCCTCAGCCTGCCCCTCGTGCTGGCGGGCACCGTGGTCAGCCGCTACGGGCTGCTTCCCGTACTCTGGGGGCTGGCGGCCATCGCCGCGGTCGCCGCCCTGAGTGAGCGCCCCTGGCGCAGCAGCTGAGCGCCCGCCGAGCGCTGCTACATTCCGCTGTTGCGTGGGTCCATACAGGTGATGCACATTGCCTGGCTGGGCAAGAAGTCTCCGTTCTGCGGCAACGTCACCTACGGCCTCAGCACCACCGAAGCCCTGCGGCAGCGCGGCCACGCGGTGAGCTTCATTCACTTCGACACGCCCACCCCCTCCCTTGGCCGGCCGGAAGCGGGGGGCGGCGAGCTGGACCCGCCGGGGGGGCCGGAGGCCAACCCCGAGGTGGCCCTGCCCTACCTGGTGAAGTCGCAGGTTTACACGATCCCCTCCCCGGGGGCCCAGCGGGAGCTGCGGGAGTCCCTGGAACGGCTGCGGCCCGATCTGGTGCACGCCAGCCTCACCCTCTCCCCCCTCGACTTCCGCCTGCCCGACCTCTGCCAGCAGCTGGGCCTGCCCCTGGTGGCCACCTTCCATCCCCCCTTCGACGCCGGGCTGCGCAACCTCACCGCCGGCACCCAGCAGCTCACCTACCAGCTCTACGCCCCCTCCCTGGCGAAGTTCGACCGGGTGATCGTGTTCTCCGAGCTGCAGGCCGAAGTGCTGGTGCGCCTGGGGGTGCGGCGCCAACGGCTGGCGGTGATCCCCAACGGGGTCGACACCGACACCTGGGCTCCGGCCGCCCCGGGCGGTGAACCCGAGCTGGCCCAGCTGCGGCTCAGGGTGGGGGGTCGTCGCGTCTTCCTTTACATGGGGCGAGTGGCCACCGAGAAGAACGTCGAGGCCCTGCTGAAGGCCTGGCGGCTGGTGCGTCCCCAGGGCTGCGTTCTGGTGATCGTGGGGGACGGGCCGCTGCGCTCGTCCCTGCAGAGCGGCAGCGAAGCCGATGTGATCTGGTGGGGCTACGAGGCCAGCCGGGCCCGCCGGGTGGCGCTGCTCCAGCTCGCCGAGGTGTTCCTGCTGCCGTCCCTGGTGGAGGGACTCTCCCTGGCCCTGCTGGAGGCCATGGCCTGCGGCACCGCCTGCGTGGCCACCGATGCCGGAGCCGATGGGGAGGTGCTGGAGGGCGGTGCAGGCATCGTGATCAGCACCCAGGGTGTCACCACCCAGCTGCGCACCCTCCTGCCGGTGTTGCGGGACCAACCGGTGCTCACGGCCGAGCTGGGACGCCGGGCCCGCCAGCGGGCCCTGGAGCGCTACACCCTCACCGGCAACATCGACGCCCTCGAGCGGCTCTACGCCGAGCTCAGCCCGCAGCCGGTGGCGGTCTGACCGGTCGCTCCGGCCCCGCCCCGGCGCTGCCGATCAGCACGGATCGCGTCAGGATGGGTCGCGGTTCCAGGTGCCATGAACTCACCCTTCGCCACCCAGGTCGTGGGCGGTTCCGACGTGCCCGTCGCCGCTCGGCCCACCGTCTCGATCGTCGACGATGACCCCCACATCCGGGCCATGGTGGCGGAGGAGCTGGCGGACTCCGGCTGCGAGGTCGTGGCGCTGACCAACGGCCAGGGCCTCGCGACGAAGCTGGCCGAGGGGGGGATCGACCTCGTCTTCCTCGACGTGCAGATGCCCGACTGCGACGGCATCGAATGCCTGCGGGACCTGCGCAGCCGGGGGTGCACCGTGCCGGTGGTCATCTTCACCTCCCTGAACGACCCCGAGCGGCGCCGCCAGGCCCAGGAGGCCGGAGCCGACGATTACGTGCTCAAGCACGAACTTCTCGACAGGCTGGCCGACCTGCTGGAACGGCTCCTGCCCAGGAGGAGCGAGAACGGCCACCTGTGACGACTCATCCACCGATGGCCCCCCCGACCGGGGCCCCTCCCCGTGGCTGGCGTCACCGACTGTTCGGAAGTCTGCTGGGCCAGCTCCGGCTGGCGGCCTTCACATCGGTCTTCCTCGGGTTCAGTGCCGCCTCCGCCTTCACCCTTCTGATCAACCGGGACTGCCTGCTCCATCACCAGCACCATGATCAGCGGCTGGCGGCGGGCTCCCTCGCCGACACGCTCGATCGTCTCGTCGCCGATCCGTCCGTCGCCCACACCGACCTCCTGCGCGTGGAGCTGGAGCGCCGCAGTGACCGGGAGCACTTCTTCTGGGTGCAGCACGAGGATGGCTCCCTGCTGCTGCCCAGGCAAGGGACCGGCGAACTGCTGGCCCTTCCCGGCCTGGTCGGACAGGCGATGGCGGCGCACAGCGGCGCCTGGTCGGTCCGGTCCTTCGCGCCCCTGCTGATCGGCACGGACCGCCGCGTGGTCAAGGATCCGGAGGGCAACAGCTATCTCACGCACACCCTGCACCGTTCCCCCGACGGCAGCCAGCTCTGGGTCGCCGAGGACGTCAGCAACAACGTGGCCAACCTGCAGAGCAGGCTGCTGGGGCTGGCGGTGGTATGGATCCTGAGCCTGGTGATCACCCTGGTGGCGATCTCCGTGCTCACCCGCCGCCTGCTCCAGCCGCTGCGGGATCTCAACCGCATGGCGGCCGGCGTCACCACCGAAAGCCTGGCCAGCAGCCACCTCAAGCTCGAGCAGGCGCCCCTGGAGGTGGAGGAGCTGGCCCAGTCCTTCAATGGCCTGCTCGACCGGCTGGCCCTGGCCTGGAGCCAGCAGCGGCACTTCGTGGGGCTCGTCTCCCATGAGCTGCGCAACCCCCTGATGATCATCGGCGGCTACCTGCGCCGCCTGCAGCGGCGCGGCCAGAACCTGGACCCGGAGCAGATGCGCGCCCTCGCCACCACCGAGGCCGAGACCCACCGCATCACCCGCATGCTCAACGACCTGCTGGATCTCTCCCGCAGCGAGTCGGGCCAGCTGCAGATGGTGCTGGCCCCGGTGGCCGTCGACGAGGTGCTGACCACCGCCTGCGACCTTGCCCGCAGCCAGCTCTCACGCCCGCTGCTGCTCACCCTTCCCGAGGAGGCCGCCGAGGGACCGGTCCGGGCGGTGGCCGAGACCGATCGCCTCCAGCAGGTGCTGCTCAACCTGATCGAGAACGCCGACAAGTACTCGCTCCCGGGTCGGCCGATCAGCCTCGAACTGACGCGGAACGACGCCGAGCTGTGCATCACCGTCCGGGACCAGGGCATCGGCATCCCCCCGGAGGACATCCCCAAGGTGTTCGATCGCTTCCACCGCGGCCGCAACGCCATCGAGCACGAACGGGGCTCGGGCCTTGGGCTGTCGGTGGTGAAGCTGCTGGTGGAGGCCATGGGGGGCTCCATCGACGTCGACAGCGAGATCGGGGTGGGGAGCCGCTTCCACATCCACCTGCCGGCGGCTCAGTAACGCTCCGGCCGGGGAAGCTGCCAGTCGGGGGCGAACCCCTTCCGGCGCAGTTGCGCCACGGCCTCCTCCAGGCGGCGGCGATCGAGGCGCCACAGCCGGTAGACGCCGGCGCGCTCGAGTTCGCTGGCGCCGAGATGGCGCCAGAAGGGGGCACGGGCGGTGGTCCGATCGATCACCACCAGCACCGTGGGCTGCTCCTGGGGCCTGCTGGGCCGCTGGCCCACCCGGCGCTCCCGGCGCAGCCGGTCCGCCAGGTTGATCGGACCCTCGACGCCGATGCCCTCGTAGATCACCACCCGCCGGCTGTAGTAGTGCAGGGAGGGCTTGAGCACGCCCACCATCGCCACCGGCTCCCCCGGACGGCCCTCGCGCTGCAGCGCCGCCGCCATGCGGCGCACGGGTTCACCCCGCAGGCGATCACCCACGCTCCACAGCGGCAGCAGGGCCGCAGGCACGAACAGCACCAGGGGCAGCTGCAGGGCCAGCAGGCGCAGGGGCGGGCGGCGGCGCCGGGTGATCCAGCCCAGCAGGGCGGCCAGCAACCAGCAGGCGGCCACCACCGTCACCAGGGGACTGTCCCGCAGCTCCGAGGCCAGCGTGGGCATCTCCGGATCCTGGATCAGCGGCAGCCAGAGGGGCGCCGCCAGGAACACCACACCCAGCCCGCTCACCAGCAGCAGACAGAGACCCCAGGCCCAGCGCTCCCAAGGGCGGCCAGCCCCGCCGGACCAGCCCGTCTGGGCCGCCAGGGCGATCAGCAGGGCTGCGGCGGGGGTGGCCGGCAGCCAGTAGCTCGGCAGCTTGGTGGCGGCGGCGGTGAAGAACAGCAGCACCGCCAGCAGCCAGCAGGCGGCGAAGCGGGCTAGGGAGGCGGCGGGAGGCTGGGGCCAGGTGGGGCACCAGGAGCGCCGCAGCGGTCCGATCGCCCGGGCCAGGCCGACCAGCAGCAACGGCGAGACGGGCAGGCTGGCCACCAGCATCACCGGCACGAAGAACCACCACGGCTGCAGGTGGCGGTTCACCACCTCGGTGAAGCGCTGGATGTTGTGGTAACCGAAGAAGCTGTCCCAGAAGGGACGGCCCTCGCTGTGCAGGGCCAGCAGGTACCAGGGCGCCGCCACCAGGGCGGAGAGCGCCAGGCCCCGCAGCGGCCGCAACCGCCGCCACAGCCCACCGATGTCGGCCTGCATCCAGCCGAACAGCAACAGGGTGAGGCCCAGAAGCACCACCGCCACCGGCCCCTTGGCCAGCACGGCCAGCCCGAGCACGGTCCAGGGCAGCCACCAGCGCCGGCGGGGGTCGGCGTAGGTCTGCCAGCAGAGCAGCAGCGCCAGGGCCACCAGGCCGCTGAACAGGGAATCGCTCACCGCCGTGCGGCCCCAGGCGAGCGCCAGGGGCGAGAGGCCGAAGGCAAGGGCAGCGGTCAGAGCCGTCAGACCCGGACGGTCCGGCGCCGGTGGGGAGGGGTGGGAGGGGGCGGGGGCCGGGGCGGCAGCTGGGGCGGCCTGGAACGGGGGCTGGGGC
This sequence comes from Cyanobium gracile PCC 6307, assembly GCF_000316515.1. Classification (NCBI taxonomy): domain Bacteria; kingdom Bacillati; phylum Cyanobacteriota; class Cyanophyceae; order Synechococcales; family Prochlorococcaceae; genus Cyanobium; species Cyanobium gracile. Next base: position 1,314,612 of record NC_019675.1, read on the forward strand.
CAGCGCAGCAGGGTGTCCGCCAGGGCCAGCATCACGCCGATGGCGGCCAGGGCGGAGGGGAACCCGGAGGCCCAGGTGCCCAGGGGATTCCACCGGGCCTGGCCGGGCAGGGCGTAGACAAGCCCCATCACCCAGTAGACCAGCGGCGGCTTGTCGTAGCGGGGCAGGCCGTTGACGCGGGGGATCAGCCAGTCGCCCGTCTCCGCCATCGCCCGCGCCGAGGCCGCGAACAGCGGCGGTGTCTCGTCCACCAGGCCCGTGTTGCCCAACTGCCAGGCGAACAGCACCAGCCCCAGCAGCAGGGTGATCAGCAGCAGCCGGCGGCGCTGGCGGCGGGGCAGGGCGGTCAAACCGGCTGGGCGAATCGGAGGGAACCTATCGCTCCCCAGCCGTTCCCTCCTGTGTCGCCGATCCGACCATGAGCCGATCCACGAGCTCCAGCTGCCGGGGCAGGCAGACCCGGGTCAGATCGAACCGTTCCACCACCGTCCGGCGGGCCTCCCGCCGCAGCCCGGCGTGGCCTTCGGGGCCTGCCAGCACCGCCGCCAGCCGCTCGGCCAGGGCCCGGTGATCGAAGAAGTCCACCAGCAGTCCGTTGCGGCCGTCCTCGATCACGTCCTGCACCGGGGCCGTGGCCGAGCCGATCACCAGGGCCCCGCAGCTCATCGCCTCCAGCAGGCTCCAGCTGAGCACGAAGGGAACAGTGAGGTAAACGTGGCAGGCCGTGACCCGGAACAGCTCATGCAGCACCGGGTGGGGCACGCGGCCGACGAAGTGGACGCGGCGCCGGTCGAGGCTGTCGCCCAGCTCCTGCAGCATCGCCTCCTTCCAGCTGCCGCCGCCGGGGGGCGCAGCGCCGTAGCTCACCCCATCACCGCCCACGATCACCACCTGGGCCCTGGGCCGCAGCCGCTGCAGCAGGGGAAGCATGCGCATGAAGGTGTGGAAGCCCCGGTAGGGCTCCAGGTTCCTGGCCACGAAACTCACCACTTCGTCCCCGGGGGCGAAGCTCAGGCCGGCGCGCTGCAACTGCAGGCGGGCGGGACCCTGCGGCGCGATCGCCGCGGTGTCGATGCCCTCGTGGATCACGCTCAGCCTGTGGCGGAAGGGGGCCGGCACGGTGCTGGCCTGCCATGGGGTCGGGGCGAGCCCCCAGTCCAGGTCCTGAAGGGCCAGCAGCTGGGGGGCCCGCCGCAGGCGCAGCCGGGCCCGGGTGCGCCAGCCGGCGTCGGTGAACTCCGGGTCGAATCCCACATCACCCCCCTGCAGCGGATAGATGAACTCCACCTGGTGCAGGACCGGGACATCCGGCAGCAGGTCCTTCACCACGAGCAGTTCCCCCCAGCCCGGATGGCCCACCACCAGATCGGGCCGCAGGCCGTCGCTCAGCAGCGATTCCAGGCAACGGGCCACCGCCTCGGCCCGCAGGATCTTGGTCTGGAAGTCGGCCGCCCAGGGGTGGCAGGGCGGCACCCCCCCGGGCGGCAGGGGGTCGTAGCGGTGCAGCGGGATGGCGGGCAGGGGCTGGCTGGTGGGACCGCCGATGGCCACCACCCTGTCGCCGCGGGCCTGCAGGGCCGGCGCCAGGTGCCGGTACTGGCCGGGAAAGTTCTGGTGAACAAAGAGAACCGTGCGGGTCATGGCGGCACCGGCTCCGTCCGACCACCCACCTGCCAGAGCCGGCCGCGCTGGTTGATCAGCAGCACCGAGAGCAGGGCCAGCCCCGCCCCCAGCCACTGCAGCGGACCGAGCCGCTCGTCCAGCAGCAGCACACCGCAGAGGACCGCGAACACCGGCGTCAGGAAGGTGAGGGCGGTGAAGCCGGTGAGGTCGCCGCTTCTGGCGAACCAGAAGAAGAGGCCATAGGCCAGGGCACTGCCCAGCAGGGCCGCATAGGCCATCAGGCCCCACTCCAGCGGGCTCCAGTGGGGCCAGAAGCTCACCGACTCCGGGCGGAGCAGCGCTTCGCCGCCGGCCACCAGCACCAGGGGCAGGCCGCCCAGCAGCATGTGCCAGCCGGTGACGGCGACCGGATCACTGCGGCGGGTGGCGTAGCGGCAGAGGACCGTGCCCACCGCCATCGCCGCCGCCGCCCCCAGCATCCAGGCCTCGCCATGGCTCCAGGCCTGCCCCTGCAGGGCCGGCGGCCCCTGCAGCCACCAGTGGCGCAGCACCTCCCCGGGCAGTCCCAGGCAGAGGATGCCCAGCAGGCCGATCAGCAGGCCCAGCCAGCCCACCGGGTTGATCGCCTCGCCGAACAGGGTGCGGGCCAGCAGGGCCACCAGCAGGGGCTGGGAATCGATCAGCACCGAACCCAGGCCCGCCCCGGTCTCGCCCAGCCCCCGGGCCAGGAGCCCCTGGAACAGGCTGCCGTCGACGGCGGCGAACAGCAGCAGCCAGGGCCAATCCACGGGGTCGACCCGCCAGGAGCGCCCAAGCAGGCGGGCCGCCAGCAGCAGCACCACGCCGGCGGGCAGCAGCCGCAGGCTGGCCAGCATGGCTGGTGAGGCCCCCAGCAGCAGCGGCTTCATCGCCGCCATCGCCGTGCCCCAGAGGGCGAAGGGCAGGAGCATCAACACCCAGCGCAGGGTCCGGGGCATGGGGCGTGCGATCTGGGGCGGCGGTGGAGGAACGGAGCGCGGCGGGCAGGCCCCTCAGGGCCTTCTTTTTAAGATCCAGCGACCGCGCATCTCCACAATGCCCTGGCCCTGGTGCCGCAAGTCCCGACGAACCCTGGCGCGCATCGCCATCGAGGGGCCGATCGCCGGGGGCACCCGCGTCCGGGTGCTGAAAGCCATCGAGCAGGTGCAGCAGCGGGAGTGCCCCGCCCTGCTGCTGCGCATCGACAGTCCCGGCGGCACCGTCGGCGACAGCCAGGAGATCCATGCGGCCCTGATGCGTCTGCGGGAGAAGGGCTGCCGCGTGGTGGCCAGCTTCGGCAACATCTCCGCCTCCGGCGGCGTCTACGTGGGGGTGGCGGCTGAGAAGATCGTCGCCAATCCCGGCACCATCACCGGCTCCATCGGCGTGATCCTGCGCGGCAATGATCTCTCGCGGCTGCTGAAGCGGATCGGCATCCGCTTTGAAACCGTCAAGAGCGGCCTCTACAAGGACATCCTGTCCCCCGACCGCGCCCTCTCCGAAGCGGAACGGCAGCTGCTGCAGGAGCTGATCGACGCCAGCTACGGCCAGTTCGTCGCGGCGGTCGCCGCGGGCCGGGGCCTCGAGCCGGACGTGGTGCGCACCTTCGCCGACGGGCGGGTGTTCAGCGGCGCCCAGGCCCTGGAACACGGCCTGGTGGATGTGCTGGGGGACGAGGAGAGCGCCCGCCGCCTGGCGGCGGAGCTGGCCGGGCTGGATCCGGAGAAGACCCGCACGGTCAGCTTCGGCAAACCGCCCCGGAGACTGCTGGGGCTGCTGCCGGGCAGCACACTGCTGCAGCAGCTCTCCCACTCCCTGAGCCTGGAGCTGGCCTGGAGCGGCCAGCCCCTCTGGCTCCATCGCCCCTGACGTCATGAAGCCTGGTCTTGAGCTGAGGGCCCTGCGGGGAGCCACCACCGCCAGCGCCAACACCGGCGAAGCGATCGCGGAAGCCGTGGCGGAACTGATCGAGGAGCTGCTGCAGCGCAACGACCTGGCGGGGGACCGGGTGCTCTCGGTCACCTTCTCCGTGACGGCCGATCTGGACGCCTGCTTCCCTGCCGCCATCGCCCGCCGCCGGGCCGACTGGGGCCGGGTCGCCCTGCTGGATTGCCAGCAGATGGCAGTGGCCGGGGACCTGCCGCGCTGCATCCGACTGCTGGCCCACGCCTGGCTCGAGACCGGCCGGGAGGTGGTCCACCCCTATCTGCGGGAGGCGGCGCGGCTGCGGCCCGACCGGGCCGATGCGGGCCAGCCTTCGGCCCCAGCCAGCTCCCCCGCCGACCACTGAAGGCGCGGCAGACGCACAGGCGTGTTGAGACTTTCATCATGAAGTTCCCCCCAGCCATGCCGTCCTTCCCGCGCGAGCGGTCCCATCCCCTGGCCCTGATCGGCCGTCTGGGCACCGCCGGCCTCGGCGCCCTGGCCCTCGCCGGCGGCACCCTCCTCTCCCCGCTCGCACCCGCCCCCTCCCTGGCCCAGGGCACCCCCGGCCTGATGGAGTTCCGCTGGGAGAACAACAGGGACTACCGCAAGCTCTATTTCTTCACGACCGACACCACCCGCATGCAGCGGGCGGAGTACTACCTGATGCTGCGGCCGAAGGATCGCAAGACGGCGATCCTCAAGTTGAGCATCAGCGTTCCCAGCCACTTCGACAGCAAGATCGATCCCAAGCAGGTCAAGCTCTGCCGGATGAGTGAGGGCGGCATGCTCAAGAGAACCCGCTGCCTCGAGACGATTCCCGCCACGATCGAGGTGTCGGAAAACGGCCGATCGATCGAAATCTTTCCGGAAACTCCTGTCTCCGACAAGGACACGATCGGTGTCTATATGAACGTCTTCAACCCGTTCAACGCCGGCATGTATCAGTTCAACGCCCTGGCCCAGGCCCCCGGCGACATCCCTGTCTCGGGCTACCTGGGCAGCTGGCTGATCCAGATCGTGCCCAACAACACCAACTGATAGGGTGGCCCACTGAGCCGAAAGCAGCATGACGAAGCGCACACTGGAAGGAACGAGCCGCAAGCGCAAGCGCGTGTCCGGTTTCCGGGTGCGGATGCGCACCCACACGGGCCGCCGCGTGATCCGCACCCGCCGCCGCCGCGGCCGGGCCCGCCTGGCGGTCTGAGGCCGGCCGGGAAGGTCCGTGGCCCTGCCGCAGCAGCACCGGCTCAAGGGCCGACGGGTCTTCGATCGTCTGTACCGCCAGGGGCGTCGCTACCAGGGACCGGGGCTGCTGCTCAGGGTCCTGGCCGCCGACCCGTCCCTGTTGCCCCCCCGAAAGCCCACCGGGACCCCCAGCACGCCCCCCACCGCCAGCCCCTGGCGCTGCGGCATCGTGGTGAGCAGCAAGGTGAGCAAGCTGGCCGTGCGCCGCAACCGCCTGCGGCGCCTCTTACACGACCACCTGCGGCGCCACCCGCCCACCCCGGATCAGCCGCTCTGGCTGCTGATCACGCTCAAGCCGGGCTGCCTCGAGCGCAGCGACGATCAGCTGCTGGGAGAATGCGGTCAACTGCTGCGCCAGGCAGGATTGCTCCTTGACCCCGGAGGACAGGGTGGAGAACAAACTCGAGATCAATGAGACGGTCTTCTACGAGGGCGGTCCCGCCAAGGGCGATCTGATCGTCAACCTGCTGTTCGGCCTCACCCTGATCGGCATCCCCTTCGCCGTGGGGGCCATCGTCCGGGCCCTGTGGCTGCGCTTCCGCATCACCAGCCGGCGCATCAGCGTCAGCGGCGGCTGGCTTGGCCGTGACCGCACCCAGGTGGTCTACAGCCAGATTCGCGAGGTGCGCTCGGTGCCGCGGGGCTTCGGCGCCTGGGGCGACATGGTGGTGGTGCTGAACGACGGCGCCAAGCTCGAAATGCGGGCGGTGCCGCGCTTCCGGGAGCTCGAGGCCTACATCGAGGAGCGGCGCGAGAGCCGCGGCAAGGCCGCCGCCCGCTCGTCCGGGGCCGATGGCCCTGCGGGCTTCGCGCCCCCGGCCCGTGAAAGCGCCTGACCACCGGAGCCCCATCCGGTCTCCCCGGTCGGGCACACTGGCAGCCGAGATTCCCCACCCCAGCGCACCCCTGCCGTGATCGGCTACATCTCCGACAACCTGCTGCTCCCGATCCTCGATTTCTTCTACGGATTGGTTCCGAGCTATGGGCTCGCGATCGTGGCCCTCACCGTGGTCATCCGCCTCGCCCTCTTCCCGCTCAGTGCGGGCTCGATCCGCAGCGCCCGGCGCATGCGCATCGCCCAACCGGTGATGCAGCAGCGCCAGGCGGAAATCAAGGCCAAGTACGCCAACAACCCCCAGAAGCAGCAGGAGGAGCTGGGCGGCCTGATGAAGGAGTTCGGCAGTCCCCTCTCAGGCTGTCTGCCGCTGCTGGTGCAGATGCCGATCCTGTTCGCCCTGTTCGCCACCCTGCGGGGGTCGCCCTTCGCCGACGTCCCTTACGCGATCAACCTCAAGGTGCTTCCGGCCGAGGAGATCGCCGCCGTGGAGGCCAAGCCCTTCAACAGCGCCAGCCACTCCATCTTCATCAGCGAGACCGAGCATGTGCCGGTGATCGCCAGTCTTGAGGGCGGCACCAAGCTCGGTGTCGGTGACAGCACCCAGGTGGAGCTGCACGGCAAGGACGGCACCAGCTTCTCCTCCCTGCTGGGCACCGTCGAGCACGGCGACAGCTTCACCCCCAGCTGGGTGGTGACCAAGGGCGAGAGCGTGGTGCAGGTGGATGACCAGGGCAGGATCACGGCCCTGTCACCCGGCGACGCCACCGTCGAGGCCCGCATCCCCGGCCTGGCGGCCCGCAGCGGCTTCCTGTTCATCAAGGCCCTGGGCCAGGTGGGCTTCTACACCGATGGCGCCGTCAACTGGGACATCGCCATCCTGGTGGGGGCCTTCGGCGCCACCCTGTTCGCCTCCCAGCTGCTCTCCGGCATGGGCATGCCCGCCAACCCCCAGCAGGCGACCGCCAACAAGATCACGCCGGTGATGATCACTGCCATGTTCCTGTTCTTTCCGCTGCCCGCGGGCGTCCTGCTCTACATGGTGGTGGCCAACGTGTTCCAGGGGGTCCAGACCTTCCTGCTCACCCGCGAGGCCCTGCCCGACAACCTGCAGGCGATCCTCGACAAGCAGCTCGCCCAGCAGCCGGCCACCGCCACGGCGGGCGGCGGCAGCGGTGGCGGCCGCCTGCCCTTCGAACCCAAGACCAAGAAATGACCCGGCTGCAGCCGCTGCCTCTGCAGGAGTTGCGGCTGCTGAGCGAGGGTCGCACTTGGACGGTCGACCAGCCGATCGCGGGCCTGGCCAGCCTCACGCCCGTACGCGGGCGGGTGCGGGCCCTCCACCACGGCACGGTGCTGGAGGTCGAGGGCACGGCGGACACGATCATCACCCTCTGCTGCGACCGCTGCCTGCAGACTTACAGCCACGCCCTTGGCGCCAGCGCCCGGGAGCTGCTGGAGATCGCCGTGGCCGGCCCCGAGGAGGAGGAGGTGGTGTTCGCGGCCGAGGATCCGGTGGAGTGCCTCGATCCGGGGGGCAGCTTCGATCCGGAGCGCTGGCTATTCGAGCAGCTCAGCCTGCAGCTGCCCCTGGTGAACCGCTGCGGCCCCGACTGCCCCGGCCCGCCGCTGCCCGCGGACGTCGGCGGCGACCCAGGGGACGTTGACCCCCGCTGGGCGGCCCTCCGCTCCCTGCGCTGAGCCATGGTCCACGACCTGGGCGATCAGCTGGATCTTCTGATCCGCTCCCGCACGCCGATCCTCTGGATCCGCAGCCTCGAGGAGGAGCGGGTGGAGGGCCTGCTGGAGCGGGCCGCGCAGCGCCTGGGGGGCCGCACCCTGCTGAGCTGGGACTTCATCGGTGGGCTGAGCGGTTCCCCGGGCCTGGAGGGACAGGCGGTGCGTCAGCCGATGGCGGCCCTCGGCGCCCTCGACGGGCTTCCGGCCGAGCAGGGGGCGATCCTGCTGCTGAAGGACTTCCACCGCTACGCCGACGATCCCGGCGTCTGCCGGCGCCTGCGCAACCTGGCCGCGGGCCTGCGCCAGGTGCCCCACACCCTGGTGATCAGCGCCCCGGAATGGCAGCTGCCGCGGGAGTTGGAGGACAGCGTCACCCTGCTGGAGCTGCCCCTGCCCGAGGCCGGGGAGATCGGCCGCCTGCTGCGGGCCATCGCCGAAGCCAGCGGCCAGCCCCTGCAGCCGGGGGTGCTGGAGCAGCTCACCGCCGCCTGCCACGGGCTGAGCGAGCAGCGGGTGCGCCAGCTGGCGGCCCGGGCCCTGGCCCGGCGGGGCCAGCTGGGCATCGAGGACCTGGCTGAGGTGCTGGAGGAGAAGCGCCAGGCCATCGCCCGCAGCGAACTGCTGGAGTACTGCCCCACCGAGGCCACCCCCGCCGACATCGGCGGCCTGGAGACCCTCAAGCACTGGCTGGAGCAGCGCCACCGGGCCTTCAGCGAGGAGGCCCAGCGCTACGGCCTGCCCCTGCCCCGGGGGGTGCTGCTGATCGGCCCCCAGGGCACCGGCAAGTCGCTCACCGCCAAGGCGATCGCCCACAGCTGGGGTATGCCGCTGCTGCGCCTCGACGTGGGCCGCCTGTTCGCCGGTTTGGTGGGGGCCAGTGAGGCGCGGACCCGGGAGATGATCCAGCGGGCCGAGGCCATGGCCCCCTGCGTGCTCTGGATCGACGAGATCGACAAGGGCTTCGGCGGTGGCGACGGCCGCAGCGACGGCGGCACCAGTCAGCGGGTGCTGGCCAGCCTGCTGACCTGGATGGCGGAAAAGAGCAGCGCCGTGTTCGTGGTGGCCACCGCCAACGCCGTGGAGCGGCTGCCGGCGGAACTGCTGCGCAAGGGCCGTTTCGACGAGATCTTCCTGCTGGAGCTGCCCGATGCGGAGGAACGCCGGGCGATCCTGGATCTGCAGCTGCGGCGGCGGCGGCCCCGGCATGCCATCCCCCTGGATGTGCTGGTGGACCGCACCGCCGATTTCTCCGGCGCCGAACTGGAGCAGACCGTGATCGAGGCCATGCACCTGGCCTTCGGCGAAGGCCGCGAGCTCGGCGAGGCCGACCTGATCGCGGCGGCCAGCCAGGTGGTGCCCCTCTCGCGCACGGCCCGGGAGCAGCTGGAGGCCCTGCGCAGCTGGGCCAGCAGCGGCCGGGCGCGGCCGGCCTCAGGCGCCGGGAGGGCTTCCTGAGGCGAATCGGCACGAAAGTGGAAGACTTTCATTGCATCGACGGGGCCCGATGTAACGGCTTCATGAAGAACAACCACGCCTGGTAACAGCTTGGCGGGGGCGGCGGTGACGAACGATTCATCGCCCGTAGCGTCAGGCCATCAACCGTGATGAAGCCGCCGTGACCCCGAGCCCCAGCCCCCGCTCCGGCAGCGAACTCACCTCCCAGCTCGCCGTGGCCAGCCTCGGGGCCGGCGTGATCACCACCCTGGCGGTGGCCCAGGGCCAGAGCCCCCTGACGGCCCTCGGCATCACCCTGTTCTCGGCCGTGGCGGCCGTGGTGGTGGGCCAGGTGATCGCCAGCAACTGAGCAACCAGCCCTTGCCCGCCGCGACAGCCCTCCCCCTGCGGGCCCTGATGCCCGCCCTGGCCAACAAGACGTACTTCAACTACGCAAGAGCTACTCAAGAAGTCAGTCATTGCAATGGGTTTAGGGCCATCACAGAGGAGACATGGGCCACACCTTGGGCCACATTGCCAGGAAGGGGGCACTGAACATCCAGATCAAATGCCTGCAAAACAGCCTGTCACCACTCCTCGGGCAGCTCCTGACGCCGCCTCAGCTCATGGTTGACTGCCTTCGGATCCTCTGGGTCAGCGAGGCCTTGGCCAGGGAGGCAGCGGTATGGGCCTGTTGACCCATAGCCCTTTGGCATACTGGCCCTGATCTCCCTCAACAGGGCCAAGGCTTCCATCAAAAGAGACCGATCCTCTGAATGTTGCCGGCAGGTTTCGTCCAGAATCATCGAAAGCCCACCTGCAAGAGCCTGATCATTGCGGGCCGCACCTCGCACGACTTGGGCCTCAATCTGCTCGTGGCTTGCTCCGAACTCAGACCGAAGCCTGGCAAGTTCATTGGCGGTGTTCGCCTCCGTCCTGCAGTTGGCTTTGAGGAGCCGTTGGGTCACCTCACTCTGGTCGCGTGCGGGTTCGTAGCTCATGGATGCCAAGCAGGGCGGGACAGGTTGTCTGCATACCCCTGAGTGTATTCCCGGTACTTCTCAGGTGATCGCCAGATCATGGCCAGAATCTCAACTGGCACAGTTGACCCTGGAGCTATTCGCTAAGTACGCTTCTGATGAGTTGCATCTCCCCAAGATGGTGGAAGAAAAAAAGCAATCCGGGAGAGTGATCGCGACACTTCCGCTAGGGATCTATTCAAAACTAGAAGAGGTCGCAACAAAAGAGGGCAGAGCAGTCGGCAATCTTGCCGGCTTCATACTAGAAGAATGGGTGCGATCAGAAATCGACAAGGAATTCTACTGTCCACGCGAGATATACAAACTACTAACCGATCACCTGAATAATGCCGAAAAGTCCGAAAAGCAGGAGTCCCAGGAGACTGACAAGGAGAAAAAACATTCTATCCTTATGCGGCTGTTTCGCGACATAGACAAGAGATTTATATCTGCACTATATCACCCAACCGATAGAGATGTAATGTATGAACTGGAAAAGCCGTACAGTGTTGCTGGAGGGTTGCAACTTAATGAGTTCATGGCAACCCTTATTGAGGCCGCAGAATACGCACCGGCTGTAATTCCACAAATATTCGAGCGAATTGGGCCAGTTCCTGATGCGGATGCAATTTACGATCCAAGCGAAGGCCGGATCAACGCCCTAGATCAGTACATTTCTAGAATCGACAGACTTGAAGGAAGTCCAGGGTTTGATCTAAAGTGGATTTCTAGATGTAAGTTAGCAGTACGGGAGTCAATCCGATATGTACCAGAGGGCGAGTGGCTAAAATATCAAGGCTGACTAATGCGCTATCATCCAATCCCCCCATCAACGCCATCACAGCCGCAATAATAGGAGTCCAACGCTCCAAGACAGCCTCCCTCTCAGGGGTATTTGGCTCAGTGGCTCTGCCCTCATCTGACAAGGAGTCCATCAGCTTCTGAAGCTCAGCGAGTCGGATGGCACGGTCGCCAGGCAAAATCGGTCTTCCAGAACTAGCATCGTAAGGACTCAAGCTACAGCGATGGGATCAGCAGCTGCATTCATCTTAGGCTCACTATCAACACTGAGCGTATCAGCACCTCTGTACGCCCAAGTACCCAAGGATCTCCATACCTTGTGCCTGCCTGCCAAAGACTACCAGGGATGCATCAGGGCTCAGCAAGGGATTCCGAATGAACCAACACGGTCAGTGATTGACCAAGGTGCGGGTCTGGCCTCAGGCAACTCCTGTCCAGCGGGCTATGCATACGTGGGAATGGGAAATTGCCAGTACGTAACCTGCATCTATCCGTCGACAGACCTTGGACACGATCAACTGGTAGCTGGGAAGAGTAAGTGGGGCTGCAAATACAACTGGCTTCGGGGTGCCGGGGAGTTAAGGCTAGGTGGTGCCACCCTCAGAGCAGGCAACAACCCAGAGTGCCCTCCTGGAGAGCCAATGATTGGGTGGAACAACACTTGTGAAACCAGTGGGAAAGGCATAGATCTCAGCAGCCCACCGATTACGGAGCCACCCAGAGGCAACACTCTCCGCAGACCGACAGAGCTGTAGTAGATCGGAGCATATCTTTAATTGATAAATGGTCAACTACCACAGCCCCTGATCGGGCAGCCTGAGCAAGGGTATCGGCCGCAACATTCTCTTTTATGCGATTCTGCTGTCACTCGCTAAAATACCGCAAACCTATTCGATAGTGGCTGTGGGATGCATCTCTGGGATTCTTGGCATCGTGGGGATTGTTCGACTGTGGGGAACCTCTCTTGGATGGTTGCTGGTCGCGCTCTACGTCCTTGAATGGATCTACGTGGGCGGGATGAGACAGATTGCCTCAAAAGAGGGAACACGCAGCTTAACTGGAGGCATGGTGTTTATCGGCACTGCTCTTCAGGTTGCGATTGTAGCAATAGCCATAAGCAGCTTCTTCAAGTGACGGCGACCACATGTTGATCCGTTAGCTATACATCCCTCGAATAGCGAAGGTAGGTTGGCGCAGGTTGTCGTCCGACGAATTGAGTGCTACTGCCACGGCAAGGACCATCATCCAACAATCAGCCACCACAGCCCCTCTGAGCCCAGAGCACAGCGGCTGCTCGTCTAGTCGTACCAAGTGGTTCGGCGGTCGGCCATGTATCCGGGGAAAGTTCGGCCCTTCTGGCTGTAGCCACGGTAGACCGCAGCTGTAGTGCTAGCCGTACCAAGGGGTTCGGTGTCTACCCGATAGGACATGTAGGCCAGAAGAGACGGCGCAATTCGATCGCCGCTTCTCGCCATCAACAACCACACGCCTCCCGAGAGGATCGCATCCAAGCTCGCTGCTTGGGGGTAGGTATTTGCCGCGCGATACAGCGGCCGTAGGTCATCCATGCTCTGACGGATGATAACGAACAACCAAACAGTATCGATCAATCATTTATCACACGACTGACCCGTGTCTAACTACATCAATCCCAAGCCAAACCAACAGCCGAGAGTTGGATTCAAGCCAGCCGAGACTCCCGTTGAAGCCTTGAATCAGTTGAACGCAACACTGCGGAAGATCAGCTACATCTTGGAGGCCTTGAACGAATCGGTTCGTGAAGCCAACGTCAAGCCACAAGACCGAGACTACGAGGAGAACGATCTTGGCTTCTTCAACGATGCCGACGTGAGAGGCTAAGACGATGACGGCATTGGAAACAACCAACCAGTCAACTGGTCTGGATCGTGGGCCCATCTTGCTGTGCTCAACCCACCAGCACCACATCACCGGCAAGCCACCGGAGCACCGGAGGAGCGTCTATCGGGGCCTGGGAGACGGCTGGATCAGCCAAGAGCTTTCCCCTGAGGAGTTGATCGATACCCTCACGGTGGTTGGCGAGGCTATCGCCCCTGGTCAATATCAGCCCGGACGCCATGAGATCGACAATCGAGACGGCGACGGAGGCGATCGGATCTGGATCCCGATACCTGAGGAGACTCCGGGGGCCACGGCCCGCAAGTCTCGGGAGACTTTTCTCAGATCAAACATCTACTTTGTGGACTACGACAACGACCCCGAGAAGGGAGACGGCCTGAGTTGGGAAGCAGCTAAGACAGAGCCGCTGTTCATTGAGTCGGCCCTGTTCGCCTATACAACCCCCAACCACCTGACCCAAGGCAAGGGAGACCGATTCCGTGTCGTCTTCCGGCTGGACGAAACCATCACCGATGTGGACACCTACATCAGCCACCACCGAGAAATGTGTTCGTTCCTGAGTCCTGGATTCGATCGGTCGATGGGTCCGGCCCAGTGCGTCTTCGGGAATCCTGGGGCCCTGGTTCACGTCTTCGACCTGGGCAACACCCTCACTGTGCGGCGCCACTCTGGTTCAACCAACGAGGGTCAGCATCACAGCCTATCGGGGCGCTGTGGGGATCTGGACCGACTCAGATCGACCCTGGAGCTCATCAACAGCGACTGCGACCACAACACCTGGAAGCAAGTCGGCTCGGCGGTCCGAAACCTCACCTCAACCGATGAGGAGGCCGGACTCGATGTCTGGCTCTGGTGGTGTGAGAAGGATGGGTACCCCGGCTTCAACCACGACCACTGTGCCGGCTTCTTTCGTCGGCTGAGCCCTGAGCCCGAGCACGGAGGTTGGGGACGGCTGGAGAGTCTGGCTGGGATCGAGTACGAGGAGCCCGTGGTTGAGCCACCTCTGACGCCGGAGGAGGCCATCGAGCTATTCGGCACCTGGCCTGGGGGATTCAGCATCACCAGCACCTTGGCTCTGGCTTCAACCAGTGAGCAGATCGTGGAGGCTGACTCCATTGGGGCCCTGAAGATTGATTCAACCAGCGGCAAGAAGATACTTTGTCTCACCTCAAGATCTACCCCCATCGACATGACCTACGCCAAGACATCAAGGATTCGGAGTAACCACCTGTTGCCGCTGTTCCGGGTGCTCCAGCACGAACATCACCTCAGCTACGACGTGGTGAAGCGGATGGTCTACATCGACGATGCGCCGATCCCTGAGCTCAACCTCAAGACGATGTATCTGGCTCTCAGTGAAGAGCACGACATGGTGTTCCCACGGGAGGAAACTGCCGAGGTCATCATGCGGCTGGCCTTGGAGAATCAGTTCGACCCCTTCGAGCGGGAGATGCTGAGGATCGAGCGGGAGGCTGAACCAATCGACATCTCGAGCCTGAGCAGCCGTTACCTGGGCACAACGAACCCGTTATATGACACCTTCCTTGAGAAGTGGCTGGTTGCGTTTGTCGGCCGTCAGCTTCACCCAGGTTTGTACTACCGAAACATGCCGGTTCTGAAGGGTGCCCAGAACATCGGCAAGGACGCCATGGGGCAAATCTTGGCTGGTGAAGGCAACTGGATGAGTGTTGGCAGCAACGTGAGCTTCGACAACCGGGACTTCCTGCTGGCTGCTCACTCGAAGAACCTGCTGAACTTCGCTGAGTTGGAGGTCACAACCAAGCGGGTTGTCGAGGGTGCCCTCAAGGACTTCCTGAGTTCAAGAGAGGATACTTTTGCCCCGAAGTATTCCAACCAGGCTACAACCACCCCAAGGCGATTCAGCTACTGGGGAAGCTGCAACAGAGACGACTTCCTGACTGACCTTACCGGGAACAGTCGATTCCACGTGATCCCTGTCGAATTCGATCGAACCAAGGGAGAGATGATCAACCTGGAGCGGCTGAAGTCGGAACGGAATGGGATCCTGGCTCGGGCCATCGAGTTGTTCCGGGAGTGGCAAGCTGGTCGATATGACCTGGAGCTCTCAAAGGAGGAGATGAGCCAGAGTGAGGGGATGAACCGGGAATACATCGAGGAGAGTGTCTATCTGGAAGCCCTGAGCGAGGCCTTCAAGGGTCGAACCACCATCAAGATCGGTGAGGCCTACGTGGCGTTGGATCTGAGTGCCCGAGATCAGGCTAACCGTCAGATCACCAACCAAGTCAAGGCGGCGCTGGTTCAGCTTGGGTTCAACCAGTTGAAGTCACCGGTCAAGGATCGGAATCGACGGAACCACAAGGTATGGGTTCGTGAAGGCCACAAGCCTGACGCCAACGAGGTGGTCGAGAGAGGCGGTTCACATTTTGCTTCCTTGGTCGAAGAGTCCAACCATCCGGCCGACTTCTGAAGACCACTTGTGATGCGACGGTTGGCTGACTGTTGTACCGACTATTCGCTGGGAACCTTCTGGCTACCGGCTCTAACCATGGGGTGGTAGCCACGGGATCCCTTAGGGCGGTTGGAGTCTGGAGAGTTGGCTACCTGGCTACCGAGAAAAACGTCACTTTAGAAAGTAGATTTAATATGACTTCCCATATACATAGCCCCTCCTATAAGGAAGTGTGGGGGCTCGTTTCGGCGGTAGTCCAGTAGCCAATCGCTGAGATCCCCTGGGGCGGTTGAGGTTTCGAGGGATCGGGGCTGGTAGCCAGGTGGTAGCCGGTGTCAGGGGAACCGACGTGATCCCTTGGTACGACTAGGGCTACCGGGGTTCGGGGGTGGTAGCCACGGGTCCGGGTCGGTCGGTAGCCAGCCCCATGAGCGGTGAGCCCTAGCCGCTGTGATGTACTGGCCCTTCGAGGATGTCCTGGAAGGCCACCGTTTGACCCCCGACCATCAAAGTTATCCACCGTGGGGTACACCGGTCTTCCTGGGCGCTGTGGAGGCCCCTCCGTGGCGATGCCGTGGATCCGAGCCACCCTGGGCCGTGAAGTCGATCCTTGGGGAGCTTGGGTGACTTGGTGGTCGTGGATGCGGACGACTTGAACCGGGTACCTGAGTCGATATGGGGCCCGTCGAATGTGTCCAACTAGATCTGGGTACCTGAACTCAGATGGGGCCCCTCTGAACCTCACCCAAAGAGGGGGGGGGTCTCGGATTCCTACACCACCAATCTCTGAAGTGGCGTACGTGAAAGCCGGTGTCGCCCAGTTCCCCCGTACCGGGGTCGGTTTCTGAGTGTGCCCCGATTGATTCAGACATGGGTAGTTGGATTCACCATCGCCTCGACGGATGCTTCGGTCGCTGATTTCTTTGCTTGTCGATGTCTCGGATTAATCGCTATGTGGATCGATTGCTATGTGGACCTTTGGTTGACGCAAACTCGACGCTATGTCACTGTTCTCAAGTCTCTTGATCTTCGACCAATGACGCTTCTCTGCATCCCCCAAGCTCGGATCTACCTTGGCTGGGAGTCTCCCGATATGTCTGGCTGGTGGCTGGATCGACGCGCTGGCTCTGCCTTCCGCTGTCACCTTGGCCGCCTGCTGCTGGAGGTGGGCTGAGTCGTCCGCTGAGCGCCGTTGAGCTCGATGCCCTGGGGGAACCTGGGGCGGCCTGGCGTATCGGTCTCGACGTACGTCGTCTTGTGGTACGTTTGGCTGGTACTTGAGGTTGGTACAGCCTGTGGAGTGGATCGCGTACCACCGGGTCAGCACCGACCGGCAGGGTCAAAGCGGCCTGGGTCTGGAGGCCCAACGAGCCAAGGTGAACCAGTTGGCTGCCGAGCGTCGGGCTGTTGTGGTGGCAGAGTTCGTGGAGGTGGAGTCAGGCCGGAAGGCAGATAGACCTCAACTGGCTGCAGCACTCAAGGAGGCCCGGAAGCGATCCGCTGCTGTGGTCGTGGCCAAGCTGGACAGGCTGGCTCGGGATGCTGAGTTTGTCCTGAGGCTGAGCAGGGAGGCTGAAGCCAACGGACTGGCTGGGTTCGTTTTCGCCGATCTCCCCGACGTGGATGGAACCACCAGCGCAGGTCGGCTGATCCTGAGCGTCATGGCCTCGGTGGCTGAGTTCGAAGCCCGCCGGATCAGTGAGCGAACCAAGGAGGCTCTGAAGGCCGCAAAGGCTCGGGGTGTGAAGCTCGGTGGGGTCAACTCGGGGACCATCACCTCCAACCAGGCTGCTCGAGATCGGGCCCAAGGATCGGCTGAGAGGCTGCGTGGGGTGCTGAGGCCCCTGGTTGATTCGGGGCTGTCGTTGCGGGCCATTGCTGAGGCCCTTGAGGGTGCTGGGGTGGTCACGAAGCAGGGAAACCGGCTCAGTCCTACTCAGGTGAAGCGGCTGGTCAAGCGACTCGGGTAGCGGCTGTACGGTCTGCACACCATGGAAGTTCGGTTCTCACCACCTCTGTGCCTCGATCTGTCGCGCTCCACCATCAACGGTCGCGCTCGTCTTGGGGCCACTGCCTCATCACCTGAGCACCGCCACCGCCTCAACGAGCTTGTCCCAGGGCACCGACCCGTAGCCCCCTGTGATCGTGTTGGGGGTGTGCCCAAGGAGCCGACCGATCACCGCCTCGTTGAAGCCAGCCTCCCTGAGCTTGGTTACTGCTCGATGCCTGAGGCCATGGGGACTGACACCAGTGATTCGTCGGCAAGGCTTGGCAAGGTTGACTCCCCACCGTCCCGTGGCCTCGTTTCGTTGTCGTGGCCAGATCACCCCTGGCTTCCCACCCAGTGGCTGAAGAAGAGGGCTGAGTTCGGGATGCAAGGGAACCTCTCGCTCCGATGCTGCTGTCTTGAGTGGCCGTAGCTCGTGGGATCTGATGAGGATCCGATCCGACTTTATGTCCCCTCCCCGTAGGCCACATGCTTCACCAAGACGACAACCGGTAAGGAGCAGAGTCCTGAAGATCACCATCATCTCGCAGGGTTGCGTGGGCCACTGGTCGACTGGAACGATCGCCTCAGCCTCACGGACACGTTGGAGATGAGAGGCTGAAGCCTTGACCCTGATTCGTTTAGTTAATCCCTTGAAGATATGTTCCCTTGATGGCTCAACCTCAACCAGAACCGACCACAAGCCAGCCAGATAGGCAAGGGTGACGGAAACGGTTGAGGGGGCCAGCGTCTCCAGCAGATGGGTACGGAAGGCGACAGCCTGAGCCGTTGTGGCTGAGGTTGGGTAAGCCACTCCGGCAAACGCGAGGAAGCGATCCAATGCCTTCTGCCAGCCCTCTCGGGTACGTGCAGCGGGCCGCTTCAGTCTGGACGCAAGGTCGATCAGCTCCCCTGCGGTGCGGTGCTCTCGTGGGGCCACCTCTCGGTAGAGGATCCGGCGCATGCGTTCTGCTTGGACCATCGTCATCGTCCGGTCCCCCAGCTCAACATCGATCCCCGACGACAGGGCTTCAACCACACCTGGATCGGCAAGATCAAACCGCTGAGGGATGGCGTCGATCATCTCGTCCGTGGACAGCTTGGCCTCACCTCGGGCAATGGCGATGGCCTGATCCGTGCGGTGGAGGAAGCCTGGAACCCGAGCCTGTGCCTCCCTGAGGGTCTTGCCCCCTGGCTCCTTCCACTGGCTCTTGCCGATCGCTGACTGGATGTCTTGGGGGACGCCCCGCTGCAGCTGGAACCCTGCCCGCCCCCTCCTGACGTAGCTGCCATGCTTCCGATAAGCCACCCCTTCGGAACCCCCTTGAGCACCGACCTTGGGCCACATCTTAGGCCACGCCCAGAGGCCAACGCCTCAGTCCCCCTGCGGGATCTGATGCCCGCCCTGGCCAACAAGACCTACTTCAACTACGGCGGCCAGGGCCCCCTGCCCACCCCTTCGCTGGCGGCGATCAGCGCGTCGTTCGCCACCATCCAGGAACTGGGCCCCTTCAGCGACAACGTCTGGCCCTACGTGAACCGCACGGTCTCAGGGCTGCGGCAGCGGCTGGCGGCCTGGTTCGGCGTGGCCCCCGAGCGGGTGGCCTTCACCGAGAACGTCACCTCCGGGTGCGTGCTGCCCCTCTGGGGCCTGCCCTGGGAGCCGGGCGACGAGCTGCTCGTCGGCGATGCCGAGCATTACGGGGTGGTGGCCGCCCTTGAGGAACTGGCCAGGCGCCACCGGCTGCGCATCACCTGCCTGGCGGTGGCTGATCTCACCGGTGACGCCGCCGCCACCGCCGCGGCAGTGGGCGAACGGCTGGAGGCGGCCCTCACCCCCCGCACCCGGCTGGTGGTGCTCTCCCACCTGCTCTGGAACACCGGCCAGACGATGCCGATCGCGGCGGTGGCGGCCGGGCTGGCCGGCCATTCCCGCCACCCCTGGCTGCTGGTGGATGCGGCCCAGTCCCTGGGCAGCCTGCCGGTGGCCGAGGCGGCCGCCGCCGCCGACATCTATGCCTGCACCGGCCACAAGTGGTGCTGCGGACCGGAGGGCCTCGGGGCGGTGGCCCTCTCCGGACGCCTGCTGGCGGAAAGCAGCCCCACCCTCATCGGCTGGCGCACCCTGGAGCACGACGGACCAGGAGCCGGCGGGTACCACCGCGATGCCCGCCGCTTCGAGGTGGCCACCTCCTGCACCCCCCTGTTCGCCGGGCTGGACAGCTCCCTGCAGCTGCTGGAAGCAGAGGGCGATGCACACCAGCGGCTGGCGGCGATCCGGGAGCGCAGCCGCCAGCTTTGGGAAGGGTTGCGGCAGATGCCCGGTTTACACACCCTGTTGGAGGTACCCCCGCCGGCGGGACTGGTGAGCTTCACAATGGCGGATGCCAAAGGTACCCCCCTGGATCCGGCGGCTGTCGTCAAGCAGCTGGGGGAGCGGGGCACCTGGTTGCGAACCCTTGAATCCCCCCGCTGCCTGCGGTCCTGCACCCACCTGGTCAGCACGGCGGACGAGGTGGAGCGGCTTCTGACTCAGCTGGCTGAGCTGAGTCAGCTTTCGGCGGGCTGAAAGAAGGCCCGGTAGAACCAGCCGGCCAGCAGGGCACCCAGGATCGGAGCCAACCAGAACAGCCACAGCTGACCGATGGCCTCGCCACCCACCCACAGGGCCACGCCCGTGCTGCGGGCCGGGTTCACCGAGGTGTTGGTGACCGGGATGCTGATCAGGTGGATCAGGGTGAGGGACAGGCCGATCGGCACACCGGCAATAGCGTCGAGCTCCTGCTTATGGGTGGCTCCCAGGATCACCAGCAGGAAGATGAAGGTCAGGATCACCTCGATCACAAGAGCCGAAAACAGGCCGTAGCCTCCTGGCGAATGCACGCCAAAGCCATTGGTGGCCAGAGGATTGCTGCCTCCCAGCTCAAAGCCGGGTCGGCCGCTCGCCACCAGCATGATCACGCCGCCGGCGATGACCCCACCCAGCACCTGGGCAACGATGTAGGGAAGCAGACCGGGGCTGGGGAACTTGCCGCCGGCCCAGAGGCCGAAGCTGACCGCCGGATTGATGTGGCAGCCGGAGATATGGCCGATGGCATAGACCGCCGTGAGCAGGGTAAGACCGAAGGCCAGGGAGACCCCCAGGAAACCCAGGCCCAGGGGATTGGCTGCCGCGCTGTCGTAGGGGAAGACAGCCGCCAGCACGGCGCTGCCGCACCCCCCGAGCACCAGCCAGAAGGTGCCGATCAGTTCCGCCAGGAACCTCTTGGACATGGGAACACCAATGGTCATACCGGTGACAAGGAATGTTCCCGTCGATAATGGCATCCTTCCGAATCCCTTGAGCTCTCTGCAGCAGATGCCTGACAAAGGCCGGTCAAAGAAGTGGGCCATGGCCCAGAGAAGAGTGGGCCTGAATAGAGCCCAAATGATTCTCGTCAACCATGCCGCGAATCTGCAGCACCTTGAGTCGAGTGATGCTGCACATGGACACTGAATTCTGACTTCACCCACCCAAGAAGACCGTACGGTTAAAGGACAGGAAATTGATACGAAATACTCAGAAGTCCAAAACCATTGACTCCTGAAACAATCGTTTCGATTCTTTTCGGATTCCCGCCATCAAGTCGGGGTCTCGCTTTGCGTTTTCCCTTTTTGTCTTTGACGGAGTGCTGCACCATGACCAAATCTCATCAATCCCTGACTCAGTTTGCGATCGCATCGGCGGCCGCCCTGGGGCTGCTTGGCTTCAGCGACGGAGCCATGGCGATGGCCCCCGAAGCCTTGGTTCGATCCGCCCAGGCCGCCTGCCTGGAAAAAGCCGCCACTGACGGATGGCGCACCGATCAGGCCAAGCTGATTTCCGCCAGGGCCTTGAATGCGGACAGGGCGGAGGTGGTCTTCGACCTCACCAAGGACGGCGCCGGCACCTCCCGGCTGACATGCCCTTACAGCGCCAGCCAAGGCGTCGGTGTCTTCAGTGGTCAGGCCGCCATGGCGCAGGAGTCCCAATCGGTGGATCGCAACCGCGCCTGGTGGATCCTGTTGCCCGTCGGCCTGGGACTGCTGGCCTGGGCAGCCCTGCGTGGCCGCGACGACAACACCCGGAACACCACGGCCCCATCCAGATCGATGGGCCATGACAACCTCCTGGCCCAGGCGGACGCCCGCGACGGCTCGCTGGAAGTCCACGAGCAGCCCAACATCACCTCCCTGGTGCTGAAGAAGGTGGTCAACGGTGATTCCATCGGACTCACCGGCGCTCGGCGCAACGACTGGCTGGAGGTGGCCAAAGGTGGCTGGGTTCGAGATGCTGACGTCCGCTACAACCGGAATGCCGCGCCACTGACCTGATTCGCCGGGGCGATGGCCGGTTCAGACGGCGCGCGCCCTCAGGGCTTGCGTCGCCTGTTCCCGGTCATCGAAATGCACCTTGGTGGTGCCGAGGATCTGGTAATCCTCATGGCCCTTGCCGGCGATCAGCACCAGGTCCTGCGGCGCCGCGGCGGCGATGGCAGCGGCGATGGCGGCGGCCCGGTCGCCCTCCACCACCAGGTCGGTGCCGCTGGGAATCCCGGCCACCACGTCATCGAGGATCCGCTGCGGATCCTCGGTGCGGGGGTTGTCGGAGGTCACCACCACCGCGTCGGCCAGGCGGGCGGCAATGGCGGCCATCTGGGGCCGTTTGGTGCGGTCGCGATCGCCGCCGCAGCCGAACACACAGATCAACCGGCCATCGGTGAAGGGCCGGCAGGCGGCCAGTGCGTTCTCGAGGCCGTCAGGCGTGTGGGCGTAATCCACCAGCACCGACGGCAGGGGAACCCCCGCTGGCCCGCTGACCCGCTCCATGCGTCCTGGCACGCCACGGAAGCTGGCCAGACCCTCCAGCAGTTGGGCCAGGGGCAGGCCCTGCTGCAGCAGGGCCCCCACCGCCTCCAGCAGGTTCATCAGATTGAAACGACCCACCAAAGGCGAGCGGAACAGCCCATCGCCTGACGGGCTGTGCAGCCGGCCGCTCACCCCTTCAGCACCCATCACCAGATCGCTGATGTGCAGCTCCACCGACGGATCCTCCAGGGAGCAGCGCCAGCAGGGGCCGGCGCCGGCCGCCTGGCCGGCCGCGGCGAGCCGCTCGGCCAGACGGGCCCCCCAGGGGTCGTCCACATTCACCACGGCGCCGCCGCCGAGCAGCTCCGGGGCGAACAGCCGCGCCTTGGCCTCGAAGTAGGCCTGCATCGAAGGGTGGTAGTCGAGGTGGTCCTGGGTGAGGTTGGTGAACACCGCGCCGGCGAAGCGGCAGCCGGCCACCCGCTGCTGGTCGAGGGCGTGGGAGCTCACTTCCATCGCGGCGATGGCGCTGCCGGCTGACGCCGCCTGGGCCAGATCGGCCTGCAGCAGATCGGCGAAGGCGGTGGTGTGGGTCGCTGTGGCGCTGTGTCCCGGCCAGCGGTTCTGCAGGGTGCCGAACAGGGCTGCCGGCCGGCCAGCCGCTGCGGCCAGGTGCTCGATCAGGTAGGTGGTGGTGGTCTTGCCGTTGGTGCCGGTGACGCCGATCAGCGCCAGGCGCCCGCTCGGCTGGCCCCAGAACTCCGCCGCCAGCCGGCCGGCCCACAGGGCCAGGGGCGGCTCCACCACCAGCACCGGTTCGCCGGGGGCCGGAGGCCGGGCCGCGGCCGCCGCCGGTCCGATCACCGCCGCCACCGCACCGGCGGCCAGCACCTCGGGCCAGAAGCTGCCGCCATCCACCGCCGTGCCGGGCAGGCCCACGAACAGGGTGCCGGGGCCGACGCGGCGTGAATCGCAGCTGACACCGCTGACCGCCACCTGGGCCAGGGCACCGGTGGGGTCGGGGAGCGGCGGCAGGCCCACCTGACGCAGGAGCGGCTGAAGCAGCGGTGACATGGCGGCGCCGGCGGCGTCCGGCGTGACGGAGCTGGCGCCTGTCATAGCGTGGCCCTCAGCGCACGCCCTGCTTGATCAGCCAGGCCTGCAGCTGGGCTCCCGCCAACCGTGGGGACACCCTGGGAAGCTCCCGCAGGGGGCCGTCGGCAGCGGCCGCCACCGCCAGCACGGGCACGGCCAGCCCATAGCGCCCCTGCAGGGCAGGATCGGTGTCCACGTCGATCACCTGCAGGGGCTGGGGGGGATCCAGGGCCCCCAGCTTCTCCTCGAGGCCTTCGCACAGGCAGCAGCCCTGGCGGGAGAACAGCAGCAGTTCCTGCATCAGTCCGGAACCGGATCGCAGCCGCAGGGGGTGAAGGGGTGGCAGCGGCAGACGCGCTTCACGGTCAGCCAGCCGCCGCGCCAGGGTCCGTGGCGACTGATCGCCTCCAGCCCATAGGCGCTGCAGCTGGGAATGAAGCGGCAGCGGGGACCCAGCAGGGGGGAGATCCAGCGGCGGTAGGCGCCGATCAGGGCCAGCAACACGGCCGCCACGGCGGCGGAGAGGGGGGAGGCCGGGGCGGCCGGCAGGGCGCCCTGGAGGAGGCCGGGACCGTCGCCGCCTAGGGTGGGTCGTTGGCGCAGCACGCGCAGGCCTGCGGGTTCTTCCAGCATGCCGCAACCGTGAACCTCGCCGTCCGGCCTCCGGGCCGCACCTTCCACCCCGTCACCTTCCCTTATGTCTCGCTACCGCGGCCCTCGCCTGAGGATCACGCGGCGCTTGGGGGACCTTCCCGGTCTCACCCGTAAGGCCGCCAAACGGTCTTATCCCCCCGGTCAGCACGGCCAAGCCCGTCGCAAGCGCTCCGAATACGCGATCCGTCTCGAAGAAAAGCAGAAACTGCGTTTCAACTACGGCATTTCCGAACGTCAGCTGGTGCGCTACGTGAAGAAAGCCCGTGCCCAGGAGGGTTCCACCGGAACCAACCTGCTCAAGCTGCTCGAGAACCGCCTCGACAACGTCTGTTTCCGCCTCGGCCTCGGCCCCACCGTTCCCGGCGCCCGCCAGCTGGTGAACCATGGCCACGTCACCGTGAACGGCCGCGTGGTGGACATCCCCAGCTACCAGTGCAAGGCCGGCGACGTGGTCGCCATCCGTGAGCGCAAGTGCAGCAAGGCCCTCGCCGAAGCCAACCTGGCCTTCCCGGGCCTGGCCAACATCCCGCCCCACCTCGAGTTCGACAAGGCCAAGATGACCGCCAAGGTGGGCGGCCGCATCGAGCGCGAATGGGTTGCTCTCGAGATCAACGAACTGCTGGTGGTGGAGTTCTACAGCCGCAAGGTCTGAGCCCCGTCCTCCTGCCACAACCGCCGCCGGTTCGCCTGCGGCGGTGAGCCGTCCGCGTCCGCTGCCGCTAGGTATGGACGCGGACGGTTTTGTTTTGGGGCCCAGACGGATGAGCGGCAGCTTCACCGACCATTTCGGCTCCGTTTCCGGGGCCTACGCCCACTACCGGCCCACCTATCCGGCGCCCCTGTTCGCCTGGCTGGCCGGGGTGGCCCCCGCCCGCCGGCGGGCCTGGGACTGCGCCACCGGAACAGGCCAGGCCGCCATCGCCCTGGCCGCCCATTTCGACGCGGTGGTGGCCACCGATGCCAGCGCCGGCCAGCTCGCCGCCGCCCGTCCCCATCCCGGCGTGGACTACCGGCAGGCGCCGGCGGAGGGCTCCGGCCTCGAAGCCGACAGTATGGATCTGGCCACGGTGGCCCAGGCGCTGCACTGGTTCGATCGGCCCCGGTTCTTCGCCGAGGTGGAGCGGGTGCTGCGCCCCGGCGGCGTGCTGGCGGTCTGGAGCTACGGCATCCCCCAGCTGGAGGGGGAAGCGGCCAACGCCCAGCTGCAGCACTTTTACGCCGACATCGTCGGGCCCTACTGGCCCGCCGAGAAGGTCCTGGTGGAGAACGGCTACCGCGACCTCGACCTGCCCTTCGAGACCCTGCCGACCCCGGCGTTCGCCATGGAAGCCGACTGGACCCTGGAGCAGGTGCTCGGTTACTGCTCCAGCTGGTCAGCCAGCAGCCGCTATCGCGCGGCCCTGGGGAGCGACCCGATCGACCAGCTCCGCCCGGCCCTGGCGGCCGTCTGGGGGGAGAGCCAGAAACAGCGGCGCCTCCACTGGCCGCTGACCCTCAAGGCGTCGCGGTGGGCCACGGGACGATCGGTCCTGAGCTGACCTCCACTCCGCTGCGTGGTGCAACGGGGAAGGCCGGATCAGGGGCGGGACCCGGCACCGGGGTCTGGGACCACCGCCGGATCCGGGCAGAGCAGTTCCACCAGGCCCGTGGCGAAGGCCTCCCGATCCAGGGGCATGACCTCCTTGCCGTGGAGCATGTCCTGGCACATGACCACATGAATGAGGGAACCGAGAAACACCATGGCCAGGAGGGTGGGATCCGCCCGCCGGCGCCCCTCGCAGCCGCTCACCAGTTCGGTGATGGCCAGGAAGCTGTTCTGATGGATCTGGGTCATGAACCCCTGGGCGAGGGCGGGGAAGCGATCCGACTCACCGATGAGCAGGCGTAGGAAGGCCAGGAATTCCGGCTGGGTGCGATGCACCTCCAGCATGCGCCGGGCCAGAGTGTGCATGGCCTGGCGAGGATCGGCTGGCAGGGGTTCGGCCTGGTCACCGCCGAAGAGCAGGGCGAATCGTCGCTCGATCATGTGGCAGGTGAGGGCCTGGAAGAGGGATTCCTTGTCGGCGTAATGGCTGTAAACGGTGGCCTTGGAGACACCGGCGGCGCGGGCGACCCGGTCCATGCTCGTGGCGGCGTAGCCCTGGGCCAGGAACTCATGCATGGCGCCGGCCAGGATCGCTGCGGCCTTTTCCTCTGAGAGCTGCCGACCGGAAGGAGCCAAAACGAAAGCCATCAATCGATCCATCGTGGCGCCCGACGGAACACGGGGGGGGGGGATGGCCGCATCCAGGCAGGAGTCTCCTTGCCAAAACTAAACTATACGGTTTAGTTTTGGCCGACATCGCATCCGCGCTCCTCCATGGACCAGCCCCTTCAGCTGCGCCGGCCGTCCAGGCCCTGGCTCGCCGGCACCACAACCCTGGCCCTCGGCATCGGCCTGGCTGTCCTCGTGCATCGGGGCGGCACGGCACCACGGCCGGTGGTCAGCCCCGCTCAGAATCCAGACGCTTCTCCCAGCAGCATCACCGCCCTCGGACGCCTCGAACCGGTCGGGGAAGTGATCACGGTGGCGCCTCCGGCCGCCTCCCCAGGAGGCGCACCGGCCCGCCTCCGCCAGCTTCGGGTGGAGGAGGGGGACCGGGTGGAGAGCGGCAGCGTGATCGCCGTGCTCGACAGCCAGCCCAGGCTTGAGGCCGCCGTGCAGGAGTCGGCGGCCCAACTGCGGCTGGCGGAGGCCCGGCTGGCGGTGGCTGCCGCCGACCAGCGACGGGAGGAACTGGTGCAGCAGGCCCGGGTGGAACGGCTGGAGGCCGAGTTCCGCACGGCTCGCCTGGAGGAGAAGCGCCACCAGACACTGTTCGTGAACGGCGCCGTTTCCGCCTCGCTCCGAGATGCCAAACGCCTGGACCGGGAGAGAGTGGGAGCCCAGCTGGCGGAAGCCAGGGCCATGCTGCGGCGCTCCCAGGCCTCGGCAGGGGTGCCTGGAGCCGGCGGACTGGATGTGGCCGCCGCCCGCCGCCAACGCGACCAGGCGGGCGCCGCCCTGGTGCGGGTGCTCGCCGAGCGGGAGGACAGCCTGGTGCGGGCGCCCATCAGCGGCAGGATCCTGAGTGTGCTGAGGCGGCCTGGCGAGGCCCTCGACAGCGAGGGACTGGTCCAGATGGGGCGCACCGAAGCCATGCAAGTGGTGGCCGAGGTGTACCAGAGCGATGTGGCCCGGGTGCGCCTGGGCGCCCTTGTCGCTGTCACCAGCCCGGCCCTCAGCCAGCCGCTGCAGGGTCGCGTCAGCCGCATCGGCACCCTGGTGAAGCGCCAGGCCCTGATCAACACCGACCCCAGCGCCAACAACGACAGCCGGGTGGTGGAGGTGCGGGCGCTGCTCTCCCCTGCCAGCAGCCGGCTGGCTGCCTCCCTCACCAACCTCCAGGTCACCGCGCGGATCGAACGATGACGCTGCGCAGCCGACTGGCGGACCTGGCCCGCCGTGGGGGCCAGCGCATTCCCCTGGGGTGGCGGCAACTGCGCCACGACCGCGGCCGGCTGGCCGTCGCCGTGGCCGGCATCACCTTCGCCGATGTGCTGATGTTCACCCAGCTGGGTTTCCAGGCCGCCCTTTACGACGCCAACACCCAGCTCAACCGTGCCCTTGCGGCGGACCTGGTGCTGCTCAGCCCCAAGGCCCAGAACCTCCAGAGCCTCTCCACCTTCCCGCGCCGACGCCTGCTCCAGGCCAGGGATGTGCCTGGCGTGGCCGATGGGCAGGGCCTCTACCTCCAGAACCTCACCTGGCGGAACCCCCAGACGCTCCAGAACGCCACCGTGCAGGTGCTGGGCATG
This sequence comes from Cyanobium gracile PCC 6307, assembly GCF_000316515.1. Lineage (NCBI taxonomy): Bacteria > Bacillati > Cyanobacteriota > Cyanophyceae > Synechococcales > Prochlorococcaceae > Cyanobium > Cyanobium gracile. Next base: position 1,341,962 of record NC_019675.1, read on the forward strand.
GATCCTGACGCGCGGGTGCTGAACCTGCCGGAGCTGAACCGCCAGCGCGACCGTCTCAAGCAGCCCGACACCGTGCTGTTCGATCGCCTGGCCCGCGGCCCTTACGACCAGACCATCGCCCGGCTGGAGCAGGGCCAGAGCGTGAGCACCGAAGCCGAGAGGCGCAGCCTCACCATCGCCGGACTGTTCTCCCTCGGGGCGTCCTTCGGCGCCGATGCCACTCTGGTGATGGGCGACCAGAGCCTGTTGCGGCTGTTTCCGCTCCGGGATCCGGGCAGTCTCAGCCTCGGACTGCTGCGCCTCCAGCCCGGGGTCGATCCACAGCGGGCGGCGGCCGCAGTTGAGCGGTATCTGCCGGAGGACGTCCGGGTGCTGACCCTGGCCGAGTACGTCCGCTTCGAGGAGAACTACTGGCGCACGGCCAGCCCCATCGGCGTGATCTTCGGCCTCGGCACGGCCATGGCCTTCCTGGTGGGCGTGGTCATCGTCTTCCAGGTGCTGACCACTGACGTGAACGCCCATCTGGGCGAGTACGCCACCTTCCGGGCCATGGGCTTCCGCCAGCGCTACCTGCTCCTGGTGGTGGTGGAGCAGGCCCTGGTGCTGGCAGCTCTCGGGTTCCTCCCCGGCGTTGCCCTGCAGCTGGGCCTTTATGCCCTGGCGGCCCGGGCCACCTCCCTGCCCATCGCCATGACCGCATCGCGGGCCCTGCTGGTGTTCGGCCTCACCCTGCTGATGTGCCTGGCCTCCGGCGCCATCGCCAGCCGCCGGCTCCAGGCTGCCGATCCGGCGGAGCTGTTCTGATGGCTCCTCCCCTGCCTGGACGCGAAGAGCCCGTGGTGGCCATCAGCGGGCTCCAGCACCACTTCGGGGCGGGCCCCCTGCGCCGCCGGGTGCTGGACGGCATCGACCTGGAGATCCACGCCGGGGAGATCGTCCTGCTCACCGGCCCCTCCGGCTCCGGCAAGACCACCCTGCTCACTCTGATCGGCGGGCTGCGGTCGGCCCAGACCGGAAGCCTGCGGATCCTTGGCCACGAACTGATGGGGGCTGGTCCGAAACGGCTGACCCTGGCTCGGCGGCAGCATGGGTACATCTTCCAGGCCCACAACCTGCACCGAAGCCTCACGGCCCTGGAGAACGTGCGCATGGCGCTGGAGATGGGCGGCAACCTGGACGCCGACGCCATGGTGGAGCGTGCCGGGTCCATGCTTGCCGCCGTTGGGCTCGATGCGCACCGACACGCTTACCCCGACCAGCTCTCGGGAGGTCAGAAACAACGGGTGGCCGTGGCCCGTGCCCTGGTGAACGGTCCCCCTCTGGTGCTGGCCGATGAGCCGACCGCAGCCCTCGACAGCCGCTCCGGACGGGAGGTGGTGGGCTTGATGCAGCGTCTGGCCCGGGAACAGCGCTGCACGATCCTGATCGTGACCCATGACAGCCGCATCCTTGATGTGGCCGACCGGACCGTGGAGATGGAGGACGGCCGACTCAAGGGAGCAGGGTGATCGCCGTGTGGATCGGGAGCACCATCCTCCCGAGGGAGGAGCATCGAACAGGTCCCTGAACCGCAATGACCACCACCAGACGTCAGCCCCCGATCAGGGTCTCCAGGGCCGCTGTCACGTCGTCTTGGCGCATCAGCGCCTCCCCTACCAGCACCGCATCGGCGCCGGCGCCGACGGCCCGATCCAGATCCTCCCGGATGAACAGGCCCGATTCGCTCACCAGCAGGGCGCCGCGGGCACGCACCTGCTCGCCGAAGCGTTCCATCAGCTGTTCGGTGGTGGCCAGATCCACCGAGAAGCTGGCCAGGTCACGGTTGTTGATGCCGATCAGGTTCACACCCTCCAGCCGCAGCACCCGCTCCATCTCGGCGGCGTCGTGCACCTCCACCAGCACCGCCAGCCCCAGGCCCCGGGCCACCTTGAGCAGGTAGGCCAGATCCTGGTCGGTGAGGATCGCCGCGATCAGCAGGGCGGCGTCGGCCCCGGCCGCCCGGGCCTGGAACAGCTGGTAGGGGGTGAGGATGAAGTCCTTGCAGAGCAGGGGGAGCTCCACCGCCTCCCGCACCGCCACGAGCACATCGAAGCCCCCCTGGAAGAAGCGCTTGTCGGTGAGCACCGAAAGGCAGCTGGCGCCGCCGTCTTGGTAGCCCCGGGCGATGGCGACGGGGTCGAAATCCTCCCGGATCACCCCCTTGCTGGGGCTGGCCTTCTTGATCTCGGCGATCACCGCTGGTTTGCGGCAGCTGGCCCGCAGGGCCGCTGCGAAGTCCCGGGTGGGGGGCAGGTCGGCCACCTGCTGCTTGAGGGAGTCCAGGCTCACCCGTTCCCGGGCGGCGGTCACTTCCCGGTCCTTCTCCCAGACGATCTCCTCGAGGATGTGGCGTGGGCTCTCCTCGGGATGGGGGGTGCCGAATTCCAGGTGGGCCACCCGCACCGAGGGGTTGGGGGGCCGGCGACGGATCTCCATCTCAGGCGCCCACCGCCGTGGCCAGGCTGGCGGCGGCCTGCTTGTAAGCCACTTCCACCACCTCGCTCAGCGTCGGGTGGGTGTGCACCTCGCTGGCCAGCTGCCGTACCCCCTGGCGCCGGGCCACCGCATTGGCGATCTCCTGGATCAGGTCGGCGGCATGCAATCCATAGATGTGGGCCCCCAGCACTTCGCCGGTGTCCTTGCGGAAGAGCAGCTTCAGCAGGCCGTCGCTCTCCAGTTCGGCCAGGGCCTTGGAGTTGGCCTTGAAGTAGCTGCGAACCGCTCCCAGCTCGAAGCCCTCGGCTGCGGCCAGCTCCCTGGCATCGGCTTCCGAGAGCCCCACCGAACTGATCTCCGGGTGGGTGAAGGTGGCGGCGGGGATCGAGCGGTAGTCGATGCGGCGGGCGTGGCCGAGGATGTTCTCGATCGCCACCGTGCCCTGGGCGGCGGCGGTGTGGGCCAGCATCATCTTTCCGGTCACGTCACCGACGGCCCAGAGGTGGGGCACGGGCACCCCGTTCGTCAGCACCTGCAGGCCGTCGTCCACGGGGATGAAGCCCCGGTTGGTTTCCACCCCCACGCTGGCCAGGTTGAGGTCCTTGCTCACCGGCACCCGGCCGGTGGCCACCAGCACCGCGTCCACCTCCAGGGTCTCCACCGGCTCGCGGGTGGCCATATCCACCAGTTCGATTTTCACCGGGCAGCCGGGGGTGATCTTGCTGGCCAGTACACCGGAGCGGGCGTCGATGTCGCGGCCGTCGATCAGATGGCGGGCGGCGATCTTGGCGATGTCCGGATCGAAGGTGGGCATCACCCGGTCGAGGGCCTCGATCATGGTGACCTCACAGCCCAGGGCCGTGTAGACATCGGCAAATTCCAGGCCGATGTAGCCGCTGCCGATGATGGTGATCCAGCGGGGCAGCCACTCCAGGTTGATGGCCTCGTCGCTGGTGAACACCGTGCGGCCGTCGGTCTCGATGCCGGGCGGCACGAAGGGATCGGAGCCGGTGGCGATGATCACCTCCCGGGCCGCATAGACCCGCTCCACCCCGCTGGCCTCGCGCACCGCCACCCGCTGGGGGCCGTCGAGGCGTCCCTTGCCCCGCAGGATCGTGGCGCCGGCGCGCTCCAGGGTCTTGGTGAGGTTGGTGCGGATCGTGGCCACCAGCTGGGCGGCATGGTCGGCGATCTTCTGGCGCTCAAAGCGCACCGGCGCCGCATGGATGCCGAACCCCTTGAGGTGCTCGGCGTCGGCGAGCTCCCGCACCCGGCCGCTGGCCGCCAGCAGGGCCTTGGAGGGGACGCAGCCCCGGTTGACGCAGGTGCCGCCCATGTCGCGGGATTCCACGATCGCCACCTTCAGGCCGTGCTCGGCGCCGTGCTTGGCCGCATCGAAACCGCCATACCCGGCACCGATCACGATCACATCGAAATCGAACCCGGAGGGAGGGGAGGCGGGTGCTGCGGTCACCGGACGGGGCTGCATGGGTAGCGGCATTCTCCCCTGTCAGGCCCCGGGCCGGCCGTGGGCCTGGCGGGGGCGCTCCAGCAGCAGCAAAGCGGCCGCGGCCGCCACATTCAGCGACTCCACCGCCGGGCTGTGGGGGATCGTCACCCGCCGATCGGCCAGCCGGGCCAGCTCCGGGGCCAGCCCCGCCCCCTCGTTGCCCAGCAGCAGGGCCGTGGGGCGGCACCAGTCCAGCTCCCAGTAGGGCTGGGCAGCGCCGCCCGCCACGGGCACCACCGCCGCCACCAGCTGCACCCCCCGCTCCCGGGCCGCGGCCAGGCGGTCGGGCAGGTCGGTGGGCGCCATCCGCTCGATCGGCAGGGCCAGGGCCGCGCCGCTGGAGGCCCGCAGCACCTTCGGCTGCAGGGGGTCGGCCCCCTCCGCCAGCCACACCTGCTCCACCCCGGCCGCGAGCGCCGTGCGCAGCAGGGTGCCCAGGTTGCCCGGATCCTGGAGCCGGTCGAGGACCAGCAGGAAGTCCGGCGCCGGCAACGGGGCGGGGAGATCGGCCGCCTCCAGGGTCAGCAGCACCCCGTCGGGGTGGCCGGTGGTGGCGGCAGCGGCCAGAACCTCGGGAGTGGCGATCCGCAGCCGGCCCGGATCTGGCAGCTGCTCGAGCAGGGCACCGTGGCGGGCCAGCCAGTCGGGGGTGGCCAGCAGCTGGCGGGGCCGCAGGCCCTGCGCGAGGGCCTCCTGCAGCAGGTGGGTCCCCTCCAGCAGGATCAGCTCCTGCTCCGTTCGGCCCCTGGGCCGGTGCAGGCGCCGCAGCGCCTGGACGAGGGGATTGCGGACACTGCGGATCGGCTCGCTGCCCGGGTGCAGCCCTCGCTGATCAGGGGAGGGAGCCGGGACTGTCAGATGGTCTTGCGGCGCCGGAGCTTGAGGTGGTCATGGATGACCAGGTCGTCATCGTTGAGGTCGAGACCCTTGAAGGCCGCCACCTCGCCCCGGATGCCCTCCGCCTTGAGATTGGCCACGAGGCGGTCGATCACAATGTCCTCCACCTTGGTCTGGTCGTACCCATCGGGAGTCAGACGCTCCAGAAACCGGCCGATGTTCGCGGCAACGACATCGGAGGCGTTGGTGATCTTGAGGACAATCATGAATGAATTATGCGGATGGGGAGACTTGAACTCCCACGACATTGCTGCCACTAGTACCTGAAACTAGCGCGTCTACCAATTCCGCCACATCCGCGGGCGATTAGCCGCCACGGAGACCGCGGCGCTGAACGGAGCATAAATCATCAGCGGCAGCCCTCCCCTCGGGACAACGGCGACACGGGGCGGCAAGACAGTTTGAGCGGCGACCCCCTAGACGACGGGATCATTCGTTGTCAAGATGCCCCCGAAATTGATACCAGGACTCCTGTCCATGACCGTATCCCCCATGCCTGTCAAGGCCATCGCCGGCACCAGGCTGGAGATCAGTGGTGGACGGCGTCTGGAGGGGGAACTGCGGGTCAGCGGCGCCAAGAATTCGGCCCTGGTGCTGATGGCCGCCTGCCTGCTCACCGAGGACGGTCTGCGGCTCAGCAACGTGCCTCCCCTGACCGACATCACGGCGATGGGGGAGATCCTCTCGGCCCTGGGCGTGCGGGTGCAGCGCGGCGGCGACGCGATCGTGCTCCACGGCGACCACATCACCACGGCCGCCCCGCCCTATGAGCTGGTCAACAGCCTGCGGGCCAGCTTCTTCTGCATCGGTCCCCTGCTCGCCCGCATGGGAATGGCCCAGGTGCCCCTGCCCGGCGGCTGTCAGATCGGCACCCGGCCCGTCGTGGAGCACGTCAAGGGGCTCAAGGCCCTCGGCGCCCAGGTCACCATCGAGCACGGCGTGGTCACCGCCGTGGTGCCAGGCCGCCAGCGCCGCCTCACCGGCGGCCACATCCACCTCGACTGCCCCAGCGTCGGCGCCACCGAGACTCTGATGATGGCGGCGGCCCTCGCCGATGGCGAAACGGTCATCGACAACGCGGCCCAGGAGCCCGAGGTGATCGACCTGGCCCGGCTGCTGCTGGCCATGGGCGCCAAGGTGCGCGGCGCCGGCACCCCCACCATCACCATCGTCGGCGTGGAGCGGCTCCACGGCGCCGACTACGCCGTCATCCCCGACCGCATCGAAGCCGGCACGTTCCTGCTGGCGGGCGCCATCACCCGCTCGCGGCTGCGGGTGTTCCCCGCCCTGCCCGAGCACCTCGGTGCCGTGATCACCAAGCTCGAGGAGGCGGGCTGCCGCATCGAGGCCGATGGCCAGGGCCTGATCCTCACCGCCAGCAAGGTGCGGGCGGTGGATCTGCGCACCCAGCCCTTCCCCGGCTTCCCCACCGACCTGCAGGCCCCGTTCATGGCCCTGCTGGCCACCGCGGAGGGCACCAGCATGGTGGTGGAGAACATCTTCGAGAACCGTCTCCAGCACGTGGCCGAACTGCAGCGCATGGGCGCCTCGATCCGCATGCAGGGCAACACCGCCTGCGTCGAGGGGGTGGCCCGCCTCAGCGGCGCGCCCGTCCACGGCACCGACCTGCGCGCCTCCGCCGCCATGGTGCTCGCCGGCCTCGCCGCCGACGGCATCACCACCGTGCGGGGCCTGGAATACCTCGACCGGGGCTACGCCGATCTGGAGGGCAAGCTCAACGCCGCCGGTGCCTCGATCCGCAGGCTGCCCACCACCGCCGCCTAGAGTCCGCCCTTCGGGAGCGTGCCGGAATTGGTAGACGGACTCGACTCAAAATCGAGCGCCTTCGGGCATGTGGGTTCGAGTCCCACCGCTCCCATCGAGCCGGCACCTGTCGCGCCGTTGGTCGCCCCGGTGATGGACACCTACGGGCGTTACCCCCTGGCACTGACGCGCGGCAAGGGCGTCTGGCTCTGGGATGAGGAGGGCCAGCGCTATCTGGACATGGTGGCCGGCATCGCCGTCTGCACCCTGGGCCACAGCGACCCGGTGCTGCAGCGGCGGCTCTGCCGGCAGCTGGGCCGTCTTCAGCACGTCTCCAACCTCTACCGGATCCCGGAGCAGGAGGCCCTGGCCGCGGCCATCACGGCCCGCAGCTGCACCGACCGGGTCTTCTTCTGCAACTCCGGCGCCGAGGCGAACGAGGCCGCCATCAAGCTGGCCCGCAAGCACGGCCACCAGGTGCGCGGCATCGCCGATCCCCTGATCCTCACCGCCGAGGCCAGCTTCCACGGCCGCACCCTGGCGGCGGTGACCGCGACGGGCCAGCCCAAGTACCACCAGGGCTTCGAGCCCATGGTGTCGGGCTTCCGCTACTTCCCCTACAACGACACGGCCGCCTTCGAAGCGCTGCTCGCCTCCTGTGAAGCCGAGGGTCCCCGGGTGGCGGCCGTGCTGCTCGAACCGATCCAGGGCGAGGGCGGGGTCAACCCCGGCGATCCGGCCTTCTTCCGGCGGGTGCGGGAGCTCTGCGACGCCCACCAGATCCTGCTCATCTTCGACGAGGTTCAGATCGGCGTCGGCCGCAGCGGCCGCTGGTGGGGCTACGAACAGCTCGGGGTGGAGCCCGATGCCCTGACCATGGCCAAGGGCCTGGGTGGCGGCATCCCCATCGGTGCCCTGGCGGTGAAGGCCGCGGCCGACCACTTCCGCCCCGGCGACCACGCCAGCACCTTCGGCGGCAACCCCTTCGCCTGCCGCGCCGGCCTCACGGTGATCGAGGAGATCGAGCGCCGGGGTCTGCTGGAGACGGTGAGCGCCAACGGTGCGCTGCTCCAGTCCCTGCTCCAGGAGCTGGTGGCCCGCCACCCCGAGCGGCTGGCGGGCGAGCGCGGCTGGGGCCTGCTGCGGGGCCTGGTGCTGCGCGAGGGCGGGCCCACGGCTCCGGAGATCGTCAAGGCGGCCATGGCCCAAGGCCTGCTGCTGGTGCCGGCCGGCCCCGGGGTGGTCCGGTTCGTGCCGCCGCTGGTGGTCAAGCCCCGCCAGCTGCGCAAGGCGGTGAAGCGCCTGGAGAAGGCTCTCCACAGCCTGGCCTGATCCGCCCTGTCCGTGCCGTCCCCGCTGCCCCCCCCGGTCGACCTGGGCGACCTGCTCGAACCCTTCGCCCGCCGCGGCGTCGACCTGGGCCTGGAGCGGCTGGCCGGCGCCCTGGCCGAGGGGGGCCACCCGGAGCGGCGCTTCGCCGCCGCCCAGGTGGCCGGCACCAACGGCAAGGGCTCGATCTGCACCTTCCTGCACGCGATCCTGCGGGCCGCCGGTGTCCACGTGGGCACCTACCGCTCCCCCCACCTGGTGAGCTGGTGCGAGCGCATCCAGGTCGATGACGCCTGGATCGCACCGACCACCCTGCGGGACGGCCTGGCCCGCTGGCAGCCCCTCGGCCGCCAGCGCCGGCTCACCCCCTTCGAGCTGATCACGGCGGCGGCCTTCGAGCACTTCGCCCGCGAGCGGGTGGATCTGGCGGTGCTGGAGGTGGGCCTGGGGGGACGGCTGGATGCCACCACCGTTCACCCCCGTCGGCCGGTGATCGGCTTCGGAGCCATCGGCCTCGACCACCGCGAACACCTGGGCGACACCCTGGCCGCCATCGCCGCCGAGAAGGCCGCCGTGATGGGACCGGGCTGCCGGGCCTTCAGCTGCGCCCAGGAGGCCGAGGCGCGCCGGGTGCTGGAGGCGGAGGCCCGCCGCCGTGGCGCCAGCCTGCAGTGGCTGGAGCCCCTGCCCGCCGTGGCCGACGGCGGGCCCCGCCTGGGCCTGGCGGGGGAGCTGCAGCGCCACAACGGCGCCGTGGCGGTGGCCATGGCCCGGGCCTTGACCGCCCCGGACGGCCCCCTGGCCGGCACGCCCCTGGACGCGGCGGCAATCCGCGCCGGCCTGGAGTCGGCCCGCTGGCCCGGGCGGCTGGAGCGGCACCGCTGGCGGGGCCGCGAGCTGCTGATCGACGGAGCCCACAATCCCCCGGCGGCGGCGACCCTGCGCCGCGAGCTCGACCGCATCGACCGGCTCGACCGGCTCGACGGGAGCCTGCACGGGGGCCTTGAGGGGGCCCGGCCGCGCCGCTGGCTGCTGGGCATCCAGCGCCACAAGGAGGGGGCGGTGATGCTGGAGCAGTTGCTGCGCCCCGGCGATCGGGCGGCGGTGGTGGCGGTGCCGGAGCACGCCAGCTGGACGCTGGAGGAGCTGGTGGCCGCCTGTCCGGGGAAGGCCGATCAGCTCGAGCCGGCCGGCAGCCTGGCCGCCGGACTGGACAGCCTCCTGCCCCCTGGGCCGCTGCCGGTGGTGGCCGGCTCCCTGTTCCTGCTGGGGGCCGTGCTGCCCCTGTTTGATGCCCCCGAGGCTGACGAAGTTCCCGGGGCCGGCCAGCCTGGAGGGGTCCCCGGCAGCCCCGGTCCATGACGACGGCCCCCGCCTCCGATGTCCCCCGGCCCGCGGGCAGCCCCCGCCGGCCGGCCCTGCGCCTGGCCGGTGCGCTGCTGGGCCTGCTGCTGGGTCTGCTGCTGCTGGCCCCCTCCGGCGCCATGGCCGACTTCCAGGACCGGGTCGACTACACCCTCACCAACCAGAGCGGAAAGGACTTCAGCGGCCAGCAGCTGGCCGGCAGCTCCTTCGCCGGGGCCACGGGCCGCCAGGCCCGCTTCCGGGACGCGGATCTGCACGGCGCGATCCTCACCCAGGCCGCCTTCCCGGAGGCCGACTTCCATGGCGCCGATCTCAGCGACGCCCTGATGGACAAGGTGGACATGAGCGGCACCGACCTGACCGGGGCGGTGCTGCGGGGAGCGATCGCCTCCGGCAGCAACTTCACCGGCGCCACGGTCACCGATGCGGACTTCACCGATGCCCTGCTCGACCGGGTGGACCAGCGCAACCTCTGCCGCGAGGCCCGGGGCACCAACCCGGTGACCGGCGCCGACACCCGCCTGAGCCTCGACTGCCGCTGATCGCAAGGGGCGTTCCCTAGCCCATCCAACCCCGCAGCTTGCCCGGGTTCATCAGTCCGGCGGGGTCGAAGGCTGCCTTGGCCGCCACCTGATCGGCATCCACCACCCCCAGACCGCCATCCTCGACGGTGATCACGTGGGGATCGAAGGGCACCGCCCCCAGCTCGCGGCACTGGGCGACGAGGTCGGCCAGGGCCTCGGGCCCCTGCCAGCGCACCAGGGGCAGGGCCGTCAGCCGGGGCGCCCCCAGGTGGCGCACCGCCTCCAGGTGCCAGAGCACGTCGGTGCCCCAGCACCCGCGCACCGCCTCCAGCAGGGGCGCCTCCGGCCGGGGCAGCAGCAGCTGCAGGTAGGTCCAGTCGGGGGTCTGGGCCCGCCAGTGCAGGGTGGTGTGGTTCCAGGTGAGTTCCGCCAGGGGCAGGCCCCGCCCCCGACCCGGCTCCGGCCGCCGGCCCTGCCAGAGGATCCGGCCGCCCCGGGCCGCCAGCCAGCCGGGCAGCGCTTCCAGGCTGTCGGGGGCGGCATGCAGCAGCAGCCGGTGCTCGCCGGCGCTGGCGGCGGGGCAGCCGGCGGGCCAGGGCATGGCCGCCGCCACCGGGGCCTCCAGCAGGCAGAGGGCGTTGAGCAGCAGGGCGGTGGTGGGCAGTTCCCGGGCGGCCTCCAGGGCCTCCTCCCAGCGGTCAAACCCCACCACCAGCTGCTCCCAGGCCACCGCTTCGGTGGTGGCCAGCCGCAGGGCTGTGATGATCCCGTTGGTGCCGTAGGCGTGGTTGAGGGGGGCGCTGGCGGCGGCGTCGAGCCGCAGCAGCCGCGGCTCGGCCTCCAGGGTCACCACCTCCAGCCCCAGCAGGTGACCCGGATCGCGCAGGAACCCCCAGCGCAGGGACCCCAGGCCGCCCGACCCCCCGGCGATGAAGCCCCCGAGGGTGGCGCTGCGGTAGGTGCTGGGCGCCAGCCGCAGGGCCCGGCCGTGGGCCATCAGCAGGCCATCCAGATGGGCCAGGATGCAGCCGCACTCCGCCTCCACCACACCGGTGGCGGTGTCCACCGTCCGCAGCCGGTTCAGACCGCCCATGTCGAGCACCAGGCCCCCGGCCAGGGGCACGCACTGGCCGTAGTTGCCGGTGCCGGCGCCCCGCAGGGTCAGCGGCACCCGGTGGCGGGCGCAGGCCCCGGCCACCGCCATCACCTGCTCCAGTCGCTCCACCTTCACCGCCAGCTGGGCACGGCGGCCCTTCAGCAGCGGCTCCAGCACGGGGGAATAGTCGTGGAAGTCGGCCGAGAGCCGCCCCAGTTCCGCAGAGGCGTGGATCGGCGTCAGGCCCAGCGGGCTGGCACCCAGCTCGGCCGCCAGGGCCTGGATCCGTTCCGGATCGGCCGGCACGGGGAGCGTGCCCGGAAAGGCGGTGTCAGGCATGGCAGGCGGCCAGGGATGGGGATGGGTCTTCGCAGGGGGGCGGCTCCAGCCAGCGGCCGGCCCGCAGCACCCGCCGCCGGGGGGGGCGGGCCAGCAACTCGGCCCAGGAGGTGGCCCCCAGCACGACGAGATCGGCCGGGGCCCCCTCCCGCAGAACCCCGTCCCACTCCAGGCCCAGCAGCTGGGCCGCGGCGGTGCTGAAGGGGCTCAGCCCCAGGCGACGCCAGGGCATCAGATGGCTGGCGGCCAGGCTGAAACGCAGCAGGGCGATGGGGTCGAAATCCCCCCCGGGAAACCAGGGATCCTGCACATTGTCGGCCCCCACGGCCACGGTCACCCCGGCCTCCTGCAGCTGGCGGATCGGGGCCTGGGGCCGCAGGGACGGGGTGCGGCGGTGGTGCTTGCCCAGCAGCCAGAGATTGGTGGTGGGCAGGGCCACCACCCCCACCGCCGCATCCGCCATCGCCTCCGCCAGGCGGCGGCAGGGGCAGTCGGCCAGCAGGCCCATGCTGCTGGCGTGGCTGCAGGTGAGCGGCACCACGATGCGGTGTCGCAGCAGCAGCTCGCTCACCAGGGCCACGCCCCGGCCGTGGTCCTCGGCACTCTCGTCGACGTGCAGATCCACACCGCAGCCGAGGCGCTCCGCCAGCCGCAGCAGGGCCAACAGGCTGGCGCGGTCGGCCGGCGTGGAGCGGAACGGGGCGCCGAGCACCCCCCCCAGCAGGCCGCCGCGGGCGGCGACCCAGGCGGCGAACGCCTCCCCCTCGGCCGTGCGCCAGTGGCCCACCGGCACCAGGGCCACCAGCTGCAGCTCCACCCGGCCGCGCCAGCGGTCACGCAGCTCCAGCAGCACCTCCCAGCTGGGGGTGGCCCAGGGGCCAAGGCTGTCGATGTGGCTGCGGATCGCCCGCAGGCCGTAGCGCCAGGCCTGATCCAGGGCCCGCTCCCCCCGCCGGCGCACCGCCTCCGCCTGGCGGTCGGCCGCCTCCCGGCGGTTCGCCGCCATGGCGCCCGCCATGGTGCCCTCGGGATTGGGGAACGCCTCGCCGCTGAAGGCCTTGTCGAGGTGGGCGTGGGGCTCCACCAGCGGCGTGAGCGCCAGGGGCGCCGGCGAGCCGCCCTCCCCGTCGCCGCCGCCGGCTGCGGACAGCCCGTGGATGGCGCGGATCCGTCCGTCGCCATGCTCCAGCCGCACCGTCACCAGCCCCTGGTCGTCCGCAGCCGGCAGGGAGGCACAGGGGTCGAGCAGGAGCCTGGGGATCCGCATCGGTGGCAAGCAGCCGGGCGGAAGAGGCAGGCGGCCGCGCTGGGGCGCCCCGCTCACGGCATCGGGCTCCCCGGCGTGCTCTCGCCGGCGCTGAGGAGCACGAAATGGCCCGCCATCGCCAGGGTGACGGCGTCGTAGCGGGGGATGCTCCAGTTGGGCAGCACCTTCTCGCCCCCCAGCCGGGTGCCGTAGATGCTCAGCAGGCCGAAGTTGTAGCGGCGTGAATGCTCCCGGGCCAGGCGGCCCAGCACCTTGCGCTGGGAGCGCACCAGCTCTGGACAGTTCTGGATCAGCAACCGGGCCAGCAGCGGCAGCCCCTCGTCGCGGCACAGCTCCTCGCTGGCCAGTTCGGTGAGCTTCTCGGCGGCGAACTCCTCGAAGGCGGCCGGTCCGGGGTTGGTGACGGCAAGGCCGATCAGGCCCCCAGCCACGGCGGTGAGGCCCAGGAGGCCGGAAACGGTGCGGGTGGCGGTGGTCGGCGGTGGCAAGAGGGGGGGGCCGGCAGGCTCGCTTGATACATTGGCAAAGACCGCGGCGGGCGTCGCCAAGTGGTTAAGGCAGTGGCTTGTGGCGCCACCATTCGGGGGTTCGAGTCCCCTCGCTCGCCCTTCAGGCCCGGCGCTACGGCGTCGGGCTTCTTTCTTGGCTGAGCAGCAGCTCCATCAGGGCCTCGCCCCCCTGTCGCACCGGATCGAGACAGGGCAGCCCCGTCTCCATGGCCGTGGCCGCCAGCGCCGCCGCCGCCGATGGCCCGTCCAGGTGGGCGGTGTTCAGGGCGATGGCCACCACCCTGGGGGGCGGGGCGGATCCCGCCGGCCGGCCCAGGGCCGCCAGCGCCTCGACGGCGGCGATCACCTGGACGAGGGGGGGGAGGGGGAAGTCCGCCAGCCGCTGGATGGTGCGCTGGCCGGCGCGGTGCACCAGCAGCAGATCGGTGGGCTGGCTGCCCCGGATCAGGGGCAGGGTGGCACTCGAGCCCGGGTGGCAGAGGGAGCCCTGCCCCTCGACCAGCACCAGGGTGTCTGGGCCGGCCCCCGCGGCCGCGGCCAGGACCGCCCCCTCCACGGCCCCGGCCGCGTAGTCGATGCGCACGGCATCAAGGGCCACGCCCCCGCCGCTGATCAGGATGCCGGCCTGGCCGGTGCCCACGAAGCGGGCATCGCGGCTGCGGCGCCGGGCGGCGGCCAGCAGCTCCAGGCAGGCACTCATCTTGCCCACCGACATATCGGTGCCCACCGCCAGCACCCGGCGGCCCGGCAGTCCGGCGGCACGGCCGGAGGCCACCGTCAGGTCGGGGGGCTCCTGGCGCAGATCCCAGATCCAGCGCCCCGGCCGCACCAGGGCCGCCAGGGCCGGGTCGTCCCCCAGGCGGCTGTGCAGACCACTAGCCAGCGACAGCCCCGCCGCCAGGGCAGCCGCCACGTCGGCGCCCATGGCCGGCGGCAACCGGCCGCCGGAGGGGGCCAGCCCCACCACCGCCACCTGGGGAGCAAAGGGCAGCGCCTCCGCCAGGGATCCCACCACCGGCACGGGCCGGTCGATCCCGGTGAGCGCCCGTAGGTCAGCGCCGGGGTGGGCCGGATCCACCACCGCCACGATCGGGCCGTGGCGGTAGCGCAGCAGCGCCAGGCCCGTCTTGCCGCTGAGGTTGTCGAGGCCGCCGTGCTGCAGCAGCACGATCGGGACATCAGAGCCGAGCACGGCTCACCCCCAGTCCAGGGGAAGCACCGGGCACCAGCCGATCTCCCACCAGGGAAGGACCCACGAACGGGTCGTCCACCAGGTTGAGATGGCTGTCGAGGTCCGGCCAGCGCACCAGGGGCAGCAGCTGGGCGGCGGCCCCGTTGAGCAGGGCGCTGTCGGAGTAGCAGCCGAGCATCACCCCAAGCCCCAGGCGCCGCGCGGCCCTGGCCATCAGCAGGGCCTCCGCCAGCCCGCCGCTCTTGAGCAGCTTGATGTTCACACCGTCGACGTAAGGGGCGAGTCGCACCAGATCGGCCAGGTTCCAGCAGCTCTCGTCGGCCACCAGGGCGATGGGGCAGTCGAGCTCCAGGGCGGCAAACGCAGCGCAGTCGGCCTCCGGGTCCTCCAGGGGAGCCAGGGGCTGCTCCACCAGCACCACGCCCTGGGCGTCGAGCCAGCCCAGCATCGACCGGGCCTGCTCCAGGTTCCAGCCGCCGTTGGCATCCACCTGCAGCTCGCCGACCACCCCATGGCTCTGCCGGCGCCGCTCCAGCGCCTGGGCCACCGCCCGCACCAGGGCCCGGTCGTGGTCGAGGCCCTCCGGACTGCCGAGCTTGAGCTTGATGCGGCTGGCGGGCAGCTGCTGCCACCAGCGCTCCAGCCGCTCCAGCACCGCCGCCTCGCTGCCCAGGCCCAGGGTCACGCTGGTGGGGACGATCGCGCCGTCATCGAGGCCCCAGAGACGCCACAGGGGCTGGCCCAGCCGCTGCCCCCACCAGTCATGCAGGGCCAGATCGACGGCGCAGCGGGCCGGGGGCGACAGCGTCTCCAGCAGGGGGTCGAGGGCCTGGAACGGCTCCGGGGTGACGCTCTCGAGGGCCGGCAGGACAGCCTCCAGCTCGGCGGCCAGGTCGTCGGTGCGGTAGGCCCGGTGGCCGGTATCGAAGCCGCCGGTCTCGCCCCGGCCAGTGATGCCGTCGTGCTCGAGTTCCAGCAGCAGGTGCTCCACGGCGCCGGTGGTGCCGCGGCTGATGGCCAGGGGCACCGCCTTGGTGAGGGAAAAGCGGCTCAGGCGGCAGCGCATGCCAGAAAGGGGCCGGGAAGTTCACGCTGCCACAGCCGCCGCGCTGACGACGGCAGGGCGATAGCGGAAACTGGATCCCATGACAGCCACCGTTTCCGGCCCCCAGGCCGACCAGGCGCCGTCGGCACGGCGCGGCAGCTACTGGATCACCACCTTCGGCTGCCAGATGAACAAGGCGGATTCCGAGCGCATGGCCGGCATCCTCGAAACCATGGGGTACACCCCCGGGCGCGACGAGCACAGCGCCGATCTGGTGCTCTACAACACCTGCACGATCCGGGACAACGCCGAGCAGAAGGTCTACAGCTATCTGGGGCGGCAGGCCCAGCGCAAGCGGGCCAACCCCGGCCTGACGCTGGTGGTGGCCGGCTGCGTGGCCCAGCAGGAGGGGGAGTCCCTGCTGCGGCGGGTGCCGGAGCTGGATCTGGTGATGGGTCCCCAGCACGCCAACCGGCTCGAGGCGCTGCTCACCCGGGTCGAGACCGGCCAGCAGGTGGTGGCCACCGACGAGCACCACATCCTCGAGGACATCACCGCCGCCCGGCGGGACAGCGCCGTCTGCGCCTGGGTGAACGTCATCTACGGCTGCAACGAGCACTGCACCTACTGCGTGGTGCCCTCGGTGCGGGGCCGCGAGCAGTCGCGCCTACCGGAGGCGATCCGCCTGGAGATGGAGGGGCTGGCGGCGCGGGGCTACCGGGAGGTCACCCTGCTGGGGCAGAACATCGACGCCTACGGCCGCGACCTGCCCGGCATCACCGCCGAGGGCCGTCGGGCCCACACCCTCACCGATCTGCTGCGGGAGGTCCACGACGTGCGGGGACTCGAGCGCATCCGCTTCGCCACCAGCCACCCCCGCTACTTCACCGACCGGCTGATCGACGCCTGCGCCGACCTGCCCAAGGTGTGCGAGCACTTCCACATCCCCTTCCAGAGCGGTGACGACGACGTGCTGCGGGCCATGGCCCGGGGCTACACCGTGGAGCGCTACCGGCGGATCATCGAGCGCATCCGCCAGCGCCTTCCCGACGCGGCCATCAGCGCCGACGTGATCGTGGCCTTCCCCGGCGAGACCGACGCCCAGTTCCGTCGCACCCTGGCGCTGATCGCATCGATCGGCTTCGATCAGGTCAACACCGCCGCCTACTCCCCGCGGCCGGGCACGCCGGCGGCCGACTGGCCCGACCAGCTGCCGGAGGCAGTGAAGGTGGAACGGCTGCAGGAGCTCAACGCCCTGGTGGAGCGGGTGGCCTCCGAGCGCAGCGCCCGCTACCTGGGGCGGCGGGAGCAGGTGCTGGCCGAGGGGGTCAACCCCCGCGACCCGGGCCAGCTGATGGGCCGCACCCGCACCAACCGCCTCACCTTCTTCGCCGCCGACCCCGGCGATGGCCGCCCCTTCGCCCCCGGCGATCTGGTGGACGTGGAGATCGAGACGGTGCGGCCGTTCAGCCTCAGCGGCCGGCCCCTGGGCCGGGGCGGGATTCGCTGATACGTTTGGCCCTCTCTCCTGCGCCGATGGCCCCCACCCCCACCCGCGTCGGCCTGGTGTTCGGGGGAGCCTCCGGCGAACACGCCGTCTCGATCCTTTCGGCCCGCACCGTGCTGCGGGGCCTGCGCAGCGGGGCCAATGCCGAGCGTTACCGGGTCAGCAGCTTCTACATCGATCGCGGCGGCCGCTGGTGGCCCGATGTTGTGGCCGCGGCGGTGCTGGAGCGGGGCGTGCCGGCCGAACCCGCGGATCTGCCGGGACCGGCGGAGCCGGGGGGCTTCCGGGGCTTCCCCGACGGCGCCCTGGAGATGGAGGTGTGGTTCCCGGTGCTCCATGGCCCCAACGGAGAGGACGGCACGATCCAGGGACTGTTCACCCTGATGGGGGTGCCCTACGTGGGCTCCGGGGTGCTGGGATCGGCGCTCGGAATGGACAAGCAGGCGATGAAGGCCGCCTTCGCCGCCGCCGGCCTGCCCCAGGTGCCCTACGCCTGCGTCGCCGCCCACGAGCTGACCGGCGATGCCAGCGGGACAGAGGCCCTGCTGGAGCGGCTGGAGAGCAGCCTCGGCTACCCCTGCTTCGTCAAGCCGGCCAACATGGGCTCCTCGGTGGGCATCAGCAAGGCCAGCGACCGTGCCGGCCTGCTGGGGGGCCTCGAGCTGGCCGCGGGCCTCGACCGGCGGCTGGTGGTGGAGCAGGGCGTCAGGGCCCGGGAGCTCGAATGCGCCGTGCTGAGGCGGCCCGGGGGCCCGGGCGACGGCCTCAGCGCCTCGGTGTTGGGGGAGATCCGCTTCGACGCCGATTGGTACGACTACGAGACCAAGTACAGCGAAGGCCACAGCCACACCGTCATCCCCGCGCCCGTGGACGCGGCGGTGAGCGAGCGGGCCCGGACCATGGCGCTGGCCGCCTGCCGGGCGGTGGACGCCGGGGGGCTGGCCCGGGTCGACTTCTTCTACGACGAAGCCACAGGCAACCTCTGGCTGAACGAGATCAACACGCTGCCGGGCTTCACCAGCCAGAGCATGTACCCGATGCTGTGGGAGGCCAGTGGATGTCCTCTCCCCGACCTGGTGCACCAATTGGTGCTGGGCGCGGGAGGATCGGAGCTCCGGATGAACGTGGAAGGAACGGCGCCGTGATCCATGGCCTGCTCTGGCTGCCCCTGCTCGGCGCCTTCGTGCTCCTGGTGGCCCTCGGCTGGGTCGAGCGGCGGCGCCAGCAGCTGTTCCGCGACTGGGCCAACGGCGCCGAGCTCGCCAAGCTGGACGGCTGCGGGGCCGCCCGCCTCGTCGACGGGGAACTGAGCTGGAGCCGGTTCGTTGCCGGCAGCTTCCAGCCGGTGGGCCGGTTCAGCATCAAACAGCTGGAAATGGTCGAGCTGCTCTCCCTCAGCTCCGGGGAGGCCCCCCTCACCGAGGAGAGCGAAGGGGCCTGCCGCCTGCGGCTCGTCGGGGGCGGCCAGCAGGAGGAGCTGCCCTTCTCCGATGCCCGCCGGGCACGCACCTGGATGGATGAACTCATGGCCCGCTCCCGCTGCGAGCTGTGAAGCGGGTCCCCTCTTCGCAAGGAGCGCCCCCGTCACCGGGAGCGCCGCTGCCGCCAGGGGTCCTGCGCCGTAAGGAACTGCGCCGTCAGCGCCGCAGCGAGCGGCTGCGCCAGCTCTGGCGGATCCTGGTCTTCAGCGGCATGTCCGTCGGCCTGGGCTACCTGCTGCTGCGACAGGGCTGGACCCTGCGGGAGCCGAACCAGGTGGAGGTGCTCGGCAGCGCCGTGGTCAGCCGCGACCAGGTGATCGCGGCGGCGGGTCTGCGCTTTCCCCAGCCCCTGATGGGCCTGCAGCCCCGCCTGGTGGCCAGCGACCTGATGGGGGCCCTGCCGGTGGAGCAGGTGAAGGTGAGTCGGCTGATGCTGCCGCCGCGGCTGCGGGTGGAGCTGAAGGACCGGGAGGCGGTGGCCCGGGCGGTGCGGCGCACCGACCGCGGCCCGGAGATGGGCTTCGTCGACGGCCTCGGCAACTGGATCAGCATCCGCCAGCACATGGGCATCCGCAGCCAGGGGGACCTGTCCCTGCTGATCGTCGGCTGGAACGCCCGCCACCGGGCCGTGCTGGCCCAGGTGCTCAAGGAACGGGAGGCGCTGGGTTCCGGCCTGCAGGAGATCCGCTTCGAGCCGGACGGCAGCCTCTGGCTCAGCACCGCCCAGCTGGGCCGGGTGCGGCTGGGCCCCCCGGACGCCCGGCTGCCCCGGCGACTGGAGGTGGTTGCCCACCTCAGCCGCACCTTGCCGGCCACCATGAAGGGGGCCCGGCCCCAGCTGATCGACCTGACCGACCCGGAGCAGCCGGAACTCAGCCTGGGGGCCCGGGGGGCAAGCGGTTCACCGGCCCGGCCGGCGCCTCCCGCTCCCACGGCGCCCCGTCCCCCCGAACCCGCCGCCGAGGCGCCCCGGCCGGCTCCCGCCGGCACCCAGTGAGACCGGCGCTGGAGCCGGCGGCACCCCGGAGCGCCGCCAGACAATCCTCACAGGCCGTTGCGCCCTGCTGAGATTCGGTCCAATGTGATCTATCGGCAACTCTGGCTGAGCTGGCCACCGACATAATGCAGCCGCAGATCAACGGCCACACTCCCCCTCCCGCGATGTCGCGCGATCAGGACCGCCCATACCACGTCGATCTTTCGTCCCCGCAGGAGCCCCACGCGATGAGCCAGATCTCGCCCAGCAGCAACGGGATCGTCCCGAGCCAGTCGGCCCGGATCGAGGTGATCGGCGTGGGGGGAGGCGGCAGCAACGCGGTCAACCGGATGATCGCCACCGACCTCAACGGGGTGGGCTACCGGGTGCTCAACACCGACGCCCAGGCCCTGCTGCAGTCGGCGGCGGGCCAGCGCATCCAGCTGGGCCAGAAGCTCACCCGGGGCCTGGGGGCCGGCGGCAACCCGGTGATCGGCCAGAAGGCGGCGGAGGAGTCCCGGGCCGACCTGCAGCAGTCCCTGGAGGGGGCCGACCTGGTCTTCATCGCCGCCGGCATGGGCGGCGGCACCGGCACCGGCGCGGCGCCGATCGTGGCCGAGGTGGCCAAGGAGTGCGGTGCCCTCACCGTGGGCATCGTCACCAAACCCTTCGGCTTCGAGGGCCGCAAGCGGCTGCGCCAAGCGGAGGAGGGCATCGCCCGCCTGGCCGAGCATGTCGACACCCTGATCATCATTCCCAACGACCGTCTGCGGGACGCCATCGCCGGCGCGCCGCTCCAGGAGGCCTTCCGCGCCGCCGATGATGTGCTGCGGATGGGCGTCAAGGGCATCACGGACATCATCACCAGGCCGGGCCTGGTGAACGTCGACTTCGCCGACATCCGCTCGGTGATGGCCGACGCCGGCACCGCCCTGCTGGGCATCGGCGTGGGCTCCGGCCGTTCCCGGGCCATCGAGGCGGCCCAGGCGGCCATGAGCAGCCCGCTGCTGGAGTCGGCCCGCATCGACGGGGCCAACGGCTGCGTCATCAACATCAGCGGCGGCAAGGACATGACCCTGGAGGACATGACCACCGCCTCGGAGGTGATCTACGACGTGGTCGATCCCGACGCCAACATCATCGTGGGGGCGGTGGTGGACGAATCCCTGGAGGGGGAGATCCACGTCACGGTGATCGCCACCGGCTTCCAGAGCGGCGGCCATTACCGGCCGGAGCGTCCCGCCGCCAGCTTCGCCGACACCCTCACCCACACGCCGGAGGAGCGGGGGGCCATGATCCCGCCCTTCCTGATCAACCGCCAGAACCGGGTCGACTGAGCAGCGGCTTGGTCCGGGGGCTGTTGCTACGGCCCGTGATCGCGACCCGGCACCGAAGTCTTTAAGAGGGTGACCCGGAGTCCACGCCTGCCCTGAGCATCCCGTGTGGCTGCTCCCTTCCGGTCCTGACCAGATTTGGGCGTCAGAGCCGCGTGGGTCCGAGTCGGGTCGATGCTAGCAATGCCCCCTGCGAACCCCGTGCCGTGCCCCTGCGACCCGCTGATCTGACACGGCGCAAGCAGGCGGGCCTGCCGATCACCGTGCTCACCGCCTGGGACGCCCTCTCCGCCGCCGTGGTGGCTGGCGCCGGGGTGGATGCGGTGCTGGTGGGCGACTCCCTGGCGATGGTGGTGCTCGGCCACGCCACCACCCTGCCGGTGACCCTCGAGGAGATGCTCCACCACTGCCGCGCCGCCGGCCGGGGGCTGGCGGCGGCGGCGCCCCAGGATCCCCCCCTGCTGATCTGCGACCTCCCCTTCCTCAGCTACCAGTGCGGCATCGATGCGGCCGTGGCGGCGGCGGGCCGGGTCCTGAAGGAGACCCCCGCCGTGGCGGTCAAGCTGGAGGGCGCCGAACCCGAGACCCTGGCCGTGATCGACCGGATGGTGCGCAGCGGCATTCCGGTGATGGGACACCTGGGGCTGACCCCCCAGTCGGTGCATCAGCTGGGCTACCGCCGCCAGGCCGGCGATCCGGTCAGCCAGGAGCGGCTGCGGCGGCGGGCCCGGGCCCTGCAGGAGGCCGGCTGCTTCGCCCTGGTGCTCGAGCACGTGCCTGCGGAGCTCGCCACGGAGCTCAGCGCCGCCCTGGCGGTGCCGGTGATCGGCATCGGCGCCGGCGACGGCTGCGACGGCCAGGTGCGGGTGACGGCCGACTTGCTGGGCCTCACGACCCGCCAGCCCCCCTTCAGCCCGCCGCTGATGCAGGGCCGGGCCCTGGCGGTGGAGGTCCTAGGCCGCTGGGTCAGGGAGCAGGGGCCGGGTGCGCCTGGGGCGAGGGCCGTTCCAGCTCCTGCCACCAGGCCAGCATCTCCCGCAGCACCCCATTGCTGAGGGCCAGCCCCTGCGGATCGGCCAGCCGCCAGCGGGGCCCCTCGATGCGCAGCAGGCCGCGCCGCTCGTAGTCCCCGAGCCGCGCCCGCAGCCCGTCGAAGAGCGCGGGGGCCAGGCACTCCTGGCGGGCGAGCTGCTCCAGGTTCACCCCCTCCCGGCAGCGAAGCCCCACCATCAACCGCTCGTCGAAGGGCATCCCCTCCCCCTCCTCGCCCCCCTTCTCCACGCCTCCCTCAGCCACGCCTCCCTCCGCCGCCCCCCCCTTCTCTCCGCCGACCGCCTCGGCATAGCCGGCCCGGGTGCGGGGATGGGCCCGGCGGCGCCCGCGGGGGGCGCCGGTGGCGCCCATGCCGAACCCCCACCAGCCGGCACCGCTCCAGTAGACGCGGTTGTGCCGCGAAGCGTGACCGGGCAGGGCGTAGTTCGACACTTCGTAGTGGCCGTAGCCGGCGGCGCTGAGCCGGCTCCAGGTCAGGTCCATCAGGTCGGCGGCCAGATCCTCCGGCGGCAGCTCGAGCTGCCCCAGGGCCAGGCGCCGCTCGAAGACCGTGCCGGGCTCGATGCTCAGGTCGTACACCGACAGATGGGGGGGCTCCAGGGCGATGGCCTCGGCCAGCTGCCCCGCCCAGTGGGCCAGACCCTGCCGGGGCAGCCCCTGGATCAGATCCAGGCTCCAGCTGGCCAGCTCCCCCCGGCGGCGGGCCCGATGCAGCCAGTCCGCCGCCTCCCGCAGGTCCGCCCCCCGGTGGCGCCGGCCCAGGTCCGCCAGTACCCGGTCGTCGAAGCTCTGGCCCCCCAGGCTGACCCGGTTGATGCCCGCGGCCAGGTAGTCGGCCAGGCGGGCCTGATCGAAGCTGGCCGGATCCAGCTCCAGGGTCAGCTCCGCCCCCGGGGCCAGTCCGTAGCGACACGCCAGCGCCTCCAGGATGCCGGCCACCTGGGCGCCGGTCAGCATCGAGGGGGTGCCGCCACCGAGGTAGACGGTGGCCAGCGGCGGGCCGGCCGGGGAGCTGGCGATCTCCCGGTGGAGCAGGGGCAGGTAGGCGGCGATGGAGCCGGAGGAGGCCCCGTCGGCCCGATCCCCCAGGGGCACCACCGGGAAATCGCAGTAGAAACAACGCCGGTGGCAGAAGGGAATGTGGACGTAGGCGGATCGGGGATCCATCACGGGCGGTAATCCCTGGGACCCAAACGGCGGAAGATCGGCCAAGCTTCTTTCCATACCTGCCGGGCGGCCGAGGCGTCGGGACTTCGAAGCATGGTGGACACCCTCATCTTGCTGCTGTTCCTGATCTCAGGGGCAGCCACCGGCTGGCTCGGGGTTGACCTGCTGCCGGAACAACTGCTGCTGGAGGTGACCAACCAGGAGGGTCTGCGTTCGGTGATGGGGGGCTTCGGCGCCTTCTTCGGCCTGATCGCCGGCATCTTCTTCCAGCAGCTGCGGCGGCGCCTGATGGCCCAGGTGCGCAGCATGCCCACCGACCTGCTGATCAGCCGGGCGGTGGGCCTGATCCTGGGCCTGCTGGTGGCCAACCTGCTGCTGGCGCCGATCCTGCTGCTGCCCCTGCCCTGGGAGGTGGTGCTGGTGAAGCCGCTGGCGGCGGTGCTCAGCAACGTCTTCTTCGGGGTGCTGGGCTACAACCTGGCGGAGGTGCACGGCCGCACCCTGCTGCGCCTGTTCAACCCGGCCAGCACCGAGGCCCTTCTGGTGGCCGACGGTGTCCTCCTGCCCGCCAGCGCCAAGATCCTCGACACCAGCGTGATCATCGACGGGCGCATCCGGGGCCTGCTGGCCTCCGGGCTCCTGGAGGGCCAGGTGATCGTCGCCCAGGCCGTGATCGATGAACTCCAGGCCCTGGCCGACTCCTCCAACGGCGAGAAGCGGGCCAAGGGGCGGCGGGGGCTGAAGCTGCTCACCGAACTGCGGGAGAACTACGGCCGCCGGCTGGTGGTCAACAGCACCCGCTACAGCGGCAACGGCGCCGACGACAAACTGCTCAAGCTCACCGCCGACACCGGCGGCACCCTGCTCACCGCCGACTTCAACCTGGCCCAGGTGGCCCAGGTGCAGGAGCTGCGCGTGCTGAACCTCAGCGAACTGGTCATCGCCCTGCGGCCCGAGGTGCAGCCGGGCGATGGCCTGCAGCTCAAGATCGTGCGCGAAGGCAAGGAGGCCGACCAGGGCGTTGGCTACCTGGAGGACGGCACCATGGTGGTGGTCGAGGATGCTCGGCGCCGCATCGGCGAACGGCTGCCCGTCACCGTCACCGGCGCCCTGCAGACCCCCACCGGCCGCATGGTCTTCGCGCGCTGCGACCGCAGCCCCGAACGGCCCGGTGAACGGGGCAACGGCCGGGCTCCCGACAAGCAGGGCGGGAAACCCGTCGCCCTGCAGGAGCACCAGCCTCCTGGCCCCGGCTAGGCTCCTGCCTCACGACTGCTGGTGAGCGCGGATGACGGTGTCGGCCCCCTATTACGGCGATTCCGCGGTGATGCGCACACCGCCGCCGGATCTGCCGTCCCTGCTGCTCAAGGAGCGGATCGTCTATCTGGGGCTGCCCCTCTTCTCCGACGACGACGCCAAGCGCCAGATGGGCATCGACGTCACCGAGCTGGTCATTGCCCAGCTGCTCTACCTGGAGTTCGACAACCCCGAGAAGCCGATCTTCTTCTACATCAACTCCACCGGCACCAGCTGGTACTCGGGCGATGCGATCGGCTTCGAGACCGAAGCCTTCGCCATCTGCGACACCCTCCGCTACGTCAAGCCGCCGGTGCACACCATCTGCATCGGCCAGGCCATGGGCACCGCCGCCATGATCCTCTCGGCCGGCACCAAGGGCCAGCGGGCCGCCCTGCCCCACGCCTCGATCGTGCTGCACCAGCCCCGCTCCGGTGCCCGCGGCCAGGCCAGCGACATCCAGATCCGGGCGAAGGAAGTGCTGCACAACAAGCACAGCATGCTGGAAATCCTCTCGGAGAACACCGGCAAGAGCATCGACGAGCTCTCCCGCGACTCCGACCGCATGACCTACCTCACCGCCGAAGAGGCCATGGCCTACGGCCTGATCGACCGGGTCCTGACCAGCCGCAAGGATCTGCCGACGGCCGCCCCAGTGGCGTGACGCACCAGCTGGGCTGAGCCCCCCGAAGGGCCCCGCCCGACCCTCACCGACACCCGGCCACCGGCCACCCCTCTCCACCTCCTCCTCTCTCCGGCTCCGAACGGGAGCCTTCCCGCCATGCCCATCGGCACCCCCAGCGTTCCCTACCGCCTCCCCGGCAGCCAGTACGAGCGCTGGGTCGACATCTACACCCGTCTCGGGGTGGAGCGGATCCTGTTCCTGGGCCAGGAAGTGACCGACGGGATCGCCAACAGCCTGGTGGCCCAGATGCTGTATCTCGACTCCGATGACAGCTCCAAGCCGATCTACCTGTACATCAACTCGCCGGGCGGCTCGGTGACCGCCGGTCTGGCGATTTACGACACCATGCAATACGTCAAATCCGACGTGGTGACCATCTGCGTCGGGCTGGCGGCCTCCATGGGGGCCTTCCTGCTGGCGGCAGGCACCAAGGGCAAGCGGCTGGCCCTGCCCCACAGCCGGATCATGATCCACCAGCCCCTGGGTGGCACCAGCCAGCGCCAGGCCAGCGACATCGAGATCGAGGCGCGGGAGATCCTGCGGATCAAGGACATGCTCAACCAGTCGCTGGCCGGAATGTGCGGCCAGCCGCTGGAGAAAGTCACCAAGGACACCGACCGCGACTACTTCCTCAGCGCCGCCGAAGCCAAGGAGTACGGCCTGATCGACCGGGTCATCGCCCACCCCTCGGAGGCCTCCGGCGGCTGAGTCGCCGGCCGTGGGCGCCAGAGGCCCGCGCGGACGCACACCTAAAGTCTGCGTTTGCCCTGCCCGCCGCCCGGAATGGCCCAGCTCTTCTACGACTCCGACGCCGACCTCAGCCTGCTGACCGGCAAGACGGTGGCCATCATCGGCTACGGCTCCCAGGGCCATGCCCACGCCCTGAACCTCAAGGACAGCGGTGTCAACGTGGTGGTGGGCCTCTACGACGGCAGCCGCTCGGCCGCCAAGGCACGGGCCGACGGCCTCGAGGTGCTGAGCGTCGCCGACGCCTGCGCCAAGGCCGACTGGATCATGGTGCTGCTGCCCGATGAGGCCCAGAAGGCCGTCTACGAAGCGGAGATCGCGCCCCACCTCAGCGCCGGCAAGGTGCTGAGC
This sequence comes from Cyanobium gracile PCC 6307, assembly GCF_000316515.1. NCBI lineage: Bacteria > Bacillati > Cyanobacteriota > Cyanophyceae > Synechococcales > Prochlorococcaceae > Cyanobium > Cyanobium gracile. Next base: position 1,367,871 of record NC_019675.1, read on the forward strand.
TTCGCCCACGGCTTCAACATCCGCTTCGGGCTGATCCAGCCCCCCGCCGATGTGGACGTGGTGATGATCGCCCCCAAGGGGCCCGGCCACACCGTGCGCTGGGAGTTCCAGAACGGCCAGGGCGTGCCCGCCCTGTTCGCCATCCAGCAGGACGCCTCCGGCAACGCCCGCGCCCTGGCGATGGCCTACGCCAAGGGCATCGGCGGCACCCGCGCCGGCATCCTGGAGACCAACTTCAAGGAGGAGACCGAAACCGACCTGTTCGGTGAGCAGGCGGTCCTCTGCGGCGGTCTGAGCGAGCTGGTGAAGGCCGGTTTCGAGACCTTGGTGGAGGCGGGCTACCAGCCCGAGCTGGCCTACTTCGAATGCCTGCACGAGGTGAAGCTGATCGTCGACCTGATGGTCAAGGGCGGCCTCACCGCCATGCGCGACTCGATCTCCAACACCGCCGAGTACGGCGACTACGTCAGCGGCCCCCGGCTGATCACCGCCGACACCAAGGCGGAGATGCGGCGGATCCTGGCCGACATCCAGGACGGCACCTTCGCCCGCAACTTCGTGGCCGAGTGCGAGGCGGGCAAGCCCGAGATGGCCAAGGCCCGCGAGCGCGATGCCGCCCATCCGATCGAGCAGGTGGGCAAGGGTCTGCGCTCCATGTTCAGCTGGCTCAAGGCGGCCTGATCCCCTGCCGATGCGCCAGCGCCTGCTGCCCCTGTGGGTCCGCCAGCAGGCAGCGGGCAGCTGCTTCGATTTCGGCCTGCTGCTGACCGCCGCGGCCGATGCCCGCCTGGCCGGCAGTCTGGGGATGGGCCTGATCGCCCAGCTGATCGGCCTGGGCGGCAGCCTGCCGATCCAGCTGGCGGCCTTCCTGGGGGCGGGTGTCCTGCTGCCCCTGCTGCAGCGCCGCCGGCCTTGAGCATCGCCCTGCTTGTGCTGCTCGCCTGCGGGCTCGACCGGCTGCTGGGGGACCCGCTCTGGTCGCCGCACCCCGTCCAGGTGATGGGAGCCGCCATCGCCGGCCTGCGCCGGGCGGTGGAGGCCTGGGCCGGTGACGCTCCCCGACGCCTGCGGCTGGGGGGCCTGCTGGTCACCCTGCTGGTGGTCGGCGCCAGCGGCCTGGCGGGCTGGGGCCTCGAGGACCTCGCCCGGCGGATCCCTGCGGTGGGGGTGCCCCTGCTGGTGCTGGGCCTCGCCAGTGCCCTGGCGGGCGGCAGCCTGGGGCGGGCGGTGCGGGCTGTGCTGGTGGCGCTGCCCGACCTGCCCCTGGCCCGGGCCCGGCTCGCGCGGATCGTGGGCCGCCAGGTGAGCCATCTGCCGGAGACGGAGATCCTGCGGGCCGCCGCCGAAACCGCCGCCGAAAACGCCGTCGACGGCCTGTTCGCCCCGCTGTTCTGGATGCTGGTCGGGGCGGCGCTGCTACCGCTGGGGCCGGCCCCGCCTGCGTTACCGCTGCCGGGCCCCCTGGCCCTGGCCTGGGGCTTCAAGGCCGCCAGCACCCTCGATTCGATGCTGGGCTACCGCCATGGGCGGCTGCGCTGGCTGGGCACCGCCGGTGCCCGCCTCGACGACCTGCTCACCTGGATGCCCACCCGGCTGGTGGCCCTCAGCCTGCCCCTGGCGGCGGGCCGGCCCGGGCAGACGCTCCGCTGGCTGCGGGCGGCCCTGCGGGACGGGGCCCCCGACCCCTCCCCCAATGCCGGCGTCTCGGAGGCGGCCTTCGCCCATGCCGCCGGGGTGCGCCTTGGCGGGGCCAACGCCTACGCCGATGGGGTGCGCATCAAGCCCACCCTGGCCGCAACGGGCCGCCCCCCTGACCGGACCGGGGTGGAGCGGATCCTGGCCCTGGGCGATCGACTGGAAGGGCTCTGGCTGCTGGTGGCCCTGCCGGCCCTGGCCCTGATCGAGGCCGGATGCCCCCCCCGCTGAGGCGAAGGGGCGGACCTCCGGCGTTCAGTAGGCGCCGCGGTCGCGGGGGTCGAGCATGACGCCGATCGTGCGCAGGATGATGCGCAGATCCATCAGCAGGGTGCGGCGGCGGGCGTAGCGCACATCCAGCCGGACCCGCTCGGGGTAGCTGAGGTTGTTGCGGCCGGACACCTGCCACAGTCCCGTCAGGCCGGGACGCACCGACAGCACTTCGTCCATGCGGCTGCCGTAGCGCTCGAGCTCGCTGTTCACGATCGGACGGGGGCCCACCACGCTCATCTCACCGCGGAGCACATTGAGGAACTGAGGGAGTTCATCGAGGCTGGAACGGCGCAGGAACTTGCCCAGACGGGTGATGCGAGGGTCGTTCTTGAGCTTGAAATCGTTGCGAAACTCCTCATCCAGATCCGGGGATTCGGCCAGCAGCTTGGAGAGCAGGCGATCGGCATCCCGCCGCATGGTGCGGAACTTGATGCAACCGAAACTGCGGTAATCGCGGCCCACCCGTTGCTGCACGTAGAACACCGGCCCGCGGGAGGTGACCTTCACCAGCAGGGCCAGGGCCAGCAGCACAGGCGAGCCGAGGGTGAGAACGGTGAGCGAGAAGAGGATGTCACCGGAACGCTTGACGATGCGATCGCGCTTCGACTGAAAGGCGATCAGCTCTTCCGCGGTGAGCACCTGCGCCGGAGCCGTCACAAGCTGACCAGAGGCGTAGGGGGTCCCGATGGAAGAGAGCATGGGGGACGAGTTCGTTAGAAGAAGTTAAGGATCAGCCCGTGCAGAACTCCATGCCGCAGGGCCACTCAGATCAGAGGCACAGGACGGCGAAGGCGGCGAAGGTGCTGCTGCCACAGCTGGTCGAGCAGCGTTTCCATACGGCGCCGGAAGACCGCCGGGGCGAAAACCTCCGCCCGGCGCCGCTGCCCTTCCGCCGGCAGGGATCGCCACAGCCGGCCCGCCTCGAAGTGCTCCAGGGCCGCCGCCAGGCTGGCGGCGTTCTGCTCCGGAAACAGCAGACCGGTGGGGGAGGCGTTCCCGTCGCTGAGGCAGCACACGCTGTCGAGCACCCCGCCCTGGCCGAAGGCGATCACCGGGGCACCGGCCGCCATCGCCTCCACCGGCGCGATGCCGAAATCCTCCAGGCCGGCATAGACGTAGGCCCGCGCCCGCTCCAGCCAGGCGGCGGTCTCCTGGTCCGGCAGGCGACCGAGGAAGCGGGTGGCCGGGCCCGCCATCGCCTCGAGCCGGCGCCGCTCGGGACCGTCACCCAGCACCACCAGGGGCAGACCGGTGCGCCTGAAGGCCTCCACCACCACATCCACCCGCTTGTTGGGCACCAGCCGGCAGAGGCTGACGTAGACCTCGTCCCGGGGCTGGTCCCAGCGGAAGCGCTCCACCGCCACGGGGGGCGGCAGCACGTGGGCGCGCCGGCGCCAGAAGCAGCGGATGCGGCGGGCGGTGAAGCGGGAGTTGGCCACCAGCGCATCCACCCGGGCGCTGCTGACCACGTCCCACTGGCGCAGCTGGTGCAGCTGCAGCCGCACCAGGGGACCCAGGGGCCCGCGGGCCAGGGCCGAGCGGGCCAGGTAGGTGTGCATCTGATCCCAGGCGTAGCGGGCCGGGGTGTGCACATAACTGACGTGCAGCTGGTCCGGACCGGTGAGCACCCCCTTGGCCACCAGATGGCTGCTGCTGATCACCAGGGGGTGGCCGGAAAGGTCGAGCTGCTCGATCGCCAGGGGCAGGAGCGGCAGATACTGCTGGACGTGGCTCACCCCCCTGGGCAGGCGCTGAATGAAGCTGGTGCGGATGCGGCGGCCGGCCAACCAGCTGCCGGGGCGGGAACTCTCGCCATCCACCAGGGCGAACAGGACCGGGGGGGTACCCCGGCTGGCCAGGAGCCGGTCGAGCTCCTCCACCACCTGCTCGGACCCACCCACCGAACGGGGGGTGAACCACTCGTGCACCAGGGCGACTGGGCTGGGGAAGGCCTCCATGGCAGGCACCGTAGGCGCCAGTATCACGAAAACTCTCAGCCGATTGCCCTGGCGGGGGTCTCTGCCGAAGCTAAGGCGACGACTGGGATGGCGAGAGCCGGGACACGATGGCGATCCGCGAGCTTCTCGAAGACGCCCTGCAGGAGCCTTCCATCGGCACAACACCCTGCTTCCGCTGGCATGCCACCTCCGTGGGGATTGCGGCCCTCTGGTGTGACGGCAAGCCGCCGCCGGCACCGCCCTTCGATGTGGCGCTCAAAGAGGGTCTGCAGGTGGGACTGGATCTGAGTCGCGAGGAACGGGAGTTTCACCAGGTGAAATCCGGCCTGGTGCTGCTGTTCCATTCCTGACGGACCCAACGGAGAGGGTGGGATTCGAACCCACGGAAGGTTGCCCTTCAAACGATTTCGAGTCGTTCGCTTTCGACCACTCAGCCACCTCTCCAGATCCCTGATGCCATGGCAGCAGGTACGCGCTCACTTTACGGAGCGGTCAGCGCACCGCTGGCCCCACTGGCCCGCCAGCCCCGCGGCAGGGGGGCGCCGGCCGGCACGGGACCGCTGAGCCACACCTGCGGCGGGCCGTGCTCCCGCAGGGCCCGCTGCTCGGCGGGCCGGGGCCGGACCCCCAGCCACACCCCCTCGCCGGCGGCCGGACGGTCCAGCCGCCACGTGGTCAGCGCCTGGCGGTCGGGCAGCAGCAGCCAGCGATGGCGCCCCAGCTGCAGGCGCAGGGCGTGGCTGTCCATAGCCAGGGCCTCCACCGCCAGCCCCCGGCTCGCCAGCCGCTGGCCGGCGGCCAAAGGGGCCGCGCCACCGCCATAGGCGAGCACCCGCCCGGCCTGGCGGCTCCAGCAGGCCGGATCATCCCCGGCCACCGGATCCAGCAGCAGGGTCCAGTCGAAGTGGGCCACCCCCAGGGCCTGGGCCAGCTGGCCGGCCTGGCGGCAGCTGAACCCGTCGGCGCGGGTGCTGACCAGGGCGGCGCGGCCCCGGTGGCGGGCCAGCAGCAGATCACGGGGGGGACCACCCTCCCCCTGGTGGAGTAGCAGCAGCTGGTCGCCGCCCAGCAGCACCAGGTGGACCACCAGCACCCCGAGGCCCAGGCCCGCCGCCAGGAGCCGTTGCCGCCGGCCCGTCCCCGGCAGCACCAGGCCCAGCAGGGCCAGCGTGAACAGGAGCACCAGCAGCGGCAGGGGCCGGCCGCTCTGCCACTGGGCCAGGGGCAAGCCGGCGACCCCATGGGCGAGCAGGAGCAGCAGCTGGGCCAGCCAGCCCAGGGGCACCAGCACCGGCGCCAGCAGGGGCGGCACCAGCACGGCCACGGCCGCCAGGGCCATCGCTCCGAGGGTGAGGGGCGTGAGCAGCGGGGCCGCCAGCAGGTTGGCCGGCACGGCGTAGAGGGGCACCACCCCGAAGTGGAGCAGCTGCAGGGGCAGGGTCCAGAGGCTGGCCGCCACCGGCACCGCCAGGGCCGGGGCCAGCCAGCGCCGCCACCAGCCCGCCGCCCCGGGGGAGCCGCCGGCGGGGCCACCGGGTGGCGTCCCGGCCAGGGCCTGCTCCAGGGGCCGCGCCGTCAGCACCAGGCCGGCGGTGGCGGCGGCGCTCAGCTGGAAGCCCACGTCGTGCAGCCAGGCCGGCCGCAGCAGCAGCATCCCCGCCAGGCTGAGGCCGAGGATCCCCAGGGGCCGGCCGCGGCGACCGCTCTCCAGCAGCACCAGGGCGATGGCCCCCATCAGGACCGCCCGGATCACCGAGGGCTGGGGCCCCGCCAGCAGCAGGAACACCACCATCGCCCCGGCGCCCAGGGCCAGCCGCGCCCAGCGGCCGAGCCCCCGGCCGATGGCCAGCACCGCCCCGAGCAGAACCGTGAGGTGGAAGCCCGAGGCGGCCAGCGCATGGGACAGGCCGGCGGCGCGGAAGTCGGCGCGCAGCTCGGCGGGCAGGGGCACCACGGCGCTGCCCAGCACCAGGGCCGCCAGCAGGCCGCCCCGCTCCGGACCCGCCGCGGCCACGAAGCGCTCGGCGATGCAGCGGCGCAGATCGGCGATCGGGGTGGCGGGCCGGCGGAGCACCTCCAGCCGCTCCACCGCCAGGCGGGTCCAGGCGCCCTGGCGGGCCAGACGCTCCGCCGGCCCCGCCAGCAGCGGGTGGGGGGCCGGCCGAGGACGCCGCAGCAGCCCGCTCACCCGCACCCCCCAGCCCTCCCGCAGGGCCGGACAGGCCGTGAAGCCCAGCTCGCTGCGCCCCCCCGCCGTCTGCAGCAGCACCCGGCAGGGACCCGGGCCCGCCGTCGCTGCCGCCGGCCCCGCCGCCACCGGGTCGGCCAGCAGACGCCCGTGCAGGATCACCGGCTGCGGCCCATCGCCACCGGCGAGCAGCCGCAGCGGATCGGCCGGTCCGGGCTGGAGCGGCCGCAGCTGGGCCTGGACCAGCACCACGAGCAGCAGCAACAGCGGCAGCAGGGGGGAGCGGAGCATGCTCCAGGGTTCCCGCCGGCGGCCGTGGGCCCCCCGGCGCCGTCAACACCCATGGCCATGCCGCGGGACAATCCCCTCGGCGGATTCAGGGGATCGGTGATGCAGCGGCGCGGGATCCAGTGGCGACCATGGCCCCACGGGCAGAGGATCGCCCTGCTGGCGCTCCTGCTCTGCCTTGGTCTTGGGACAGGGCTGGGGCTGGCCCTCGATCCGTCCAGGCCAGCCTGGGCCGGCGAGGAAGGCGCCACGGCGGCCGCGCCGGGCTGTGCGACCACGCCCCTCTTCATCGGCCTCGATGGCCGCCGCTACCTAGAGATTCGTCGGGCCCCCGCCGCCCAGAAGCTCGACGACTACGTGCGCCGCGCCAATGCCCGCCTGCTGGAACTGGCCCAGGATCACACCATCCAGCCGGGCCAGCTCGTAGTGCAGGACGAGCCCCCCTTCTCCCTGGTGGGCGTCAGGGAGCAGGACGGTCGTTTCTCGCCCGAACTGGCCGTGGGCGATCGCGCGGCGGCCTGCTTCGGGATGACGCGGCAACAGCTGGCGGTGCGCTATCGGGACGGCATGCGGCGGGCGATCACCAGCTACCGGGGCAGCCACACCCTGGCGTCCTGGCTGAGGGGAACGGTCCTGGCGGCGCTGGTGCTGGGGGTCTACATCCTGTGGCTGCGGGTGCAGGGGGAGCTCAACAGGCGGGTCCAGCGGCACTTCGCCGAACGCCCGCGCTTCGTGATGCAGGAGCTGGGTCGCCTGGGTCTGGGCGGGTTCGTCGAGTTGGACCATGTGCGACGGACCATGCAGTGGCTGCGCCAGGTGGTGCACTGGTCACTGGTGCTGGTGATCAGCTACCTGCTGATCCCGCTGCTGCTGGGCTTCTTCCCACCCACCGAAGGCATCGCCGAAGGTCTGCGGGGACAGCTCAAGACGGTGGTGATGGGCTTCCTGGGAGGCCTCGTGCAGGCGATCCCCAATCTCTTCTCGATCGGGGTGATCCTGGTCATCACCGTGCTGGCGATCCGTGCCAGCCAGTCCTGGTTCCGGGCCATCGACCACGGCCGGATCCGCCTGCCGGGCTTCTACCAGGAATGGGCCCTGCCGACGGCCCGGCTGGTGGCGATCCTGCTCTGCATGGCCGGGCTGGCGGCGGCCTTCCCCTACATCCCCGGTTCCGGCAGCAAGGTGTTCCAGGGGGCCGGTCTGTTCATCGGCGCCCTCGCGGCACTGGGCTCCAGCGCCATCGCCAGCAACATCATCAGCGGACTGATGCTCATCTACACCCGGGCCTTCCGGGTGGGCGACCGGGTGGAGATCAACGGGGTGGTGGGGGTGGTCCAGGACCGGGCCCTGCTGGTGACGCGCCTGCAGACACCACGCAACGAACTGGTGAGCATTCCCAATGCCAGCGTGATCGGCGCCTCGGTGGTCAACTACAGCTTTTCCCGCCGGGAGATCAGCCAGCCGGTGGCGATCGCCACCACGATCACCATCGGCTACGACGTTCCCTGGCGCCGGGTGCAGGAGCTGATGCTGGCGGCGGCGCGGAGCGTGCCGGGAATCACCGACGAGATCGATCCGTTCGTGCTCCAGACCTCCCTCAACGACTTCCACATCAGCTACGAGCTCAATGCCTTCGTGCGCGAGCCGGGCACCTACCGTCAGACCCTCTCGGATGTGCTGGCGGCGCTCCAGGATCAGTTTGCCGCCGCCGATGTGGAGATCCTCTCGCCCGGCTATCACGCCATCCGCAACGGCAACAGAAGCACCGTGCCGAAGAACGGCTGACCGATCCGGCCGGAACGGTCAGCCGGAGGGGGCCAGCTGGCGCTGCTGCCAGCGCAGGAACAGGGTGGTCACGATCACGGTGATCAGCACATAGGCGAGCAGGCCGGGGATCAGGCCCGCCAGCCCCTTGCCGTAGGAGAGAGCGAGCTGGACCGCCAGTCCGGTGTTGCGCATGCCCGTCACCAGGGCCACGGTGCGGCGTTCCAGGGGGTCCGATCCGGCCAGGCCGTAGCCGATCGCCAGGCTGAGCACGCTGAGAACAGCCATCCCGGCCAGACCCACCAGGTTCTGCTGCAGGAAGGGCAGCAACTGCCGGCCACTGAGCAGCAGCAGGGCCACCAGCATCACGATCAGCAGCACGGTGGCCAGGGCCCCGAGGGCCCGGCTGCAGCGGCTTGCCAGCCCAGGCCGCCACTGTCCCAGCAGCACCCCGGCGACCACCGGCAGCACCTGCACCTTCAGCACCTGGCCCGCCACCTGGCCCGGACTGATCCCCCAGCCGGCCACCTCCCAGCCCCGCAGGCCGGCGGCGGCGCGGAAGATCACCTCCATTAGCGGAACCGTGACGATCGCCAGCAGCGCTGCGCCGATCTGAAGCCGGGCGGCGAGCTCGGCCGTGCCGCCACTGCTGCGTACCCGGAACAGGATCAGGGGGGCGCTGGGGCAGGCCAGCATCAGGCCCATGGCCACCCAGGCCGGCCGGCTCACAAGGCCATGCAGGGGAAGCAGCACCAGTACCAGCCCCGCCAGGGGCACCAGGAGGCAGGTGCCGAGCAGCACACGCCAGAGGAAGGCGGGGCGATCCCGGAGCAGCAGGAACGGGTACGGCTTCAGCCCCAGGCCCAGGCTGAACATCAGGGTGACGATCGTGGTTGTGGCCAGAACGCCGGCGGCTTCGCGCATGGTGATCAACCGAGAGGGGAACCCATCACCAGCAGCACAAAGGCGAAGACACCGATGAGGGTGAGGGCCATCGCCGTGATGGTGCTGATCGAACGCTGATCGGCATAGAGAAAATCGTCGCGCCGGATCAGCTTGAGCGTGCGCAGGTGCTGGCGGGTCGCCGCGGCCATCGCCAGGATGCCGACGAGCACGAAACCGATCGACACCAGCCGGACGCTCAGGCCGGCATGGGCGCTGCGATCAAAGCGGCTGCTGTTGATGGCACCGATGATCTTGTCGAGCCCGAAGCCGAAGCTGATCAGAGAGAGACAGGTGCGGATCCAGGCCATCAACGTGCGCTCAGCGGCCGCCCGGTTGCGCTCCTTGGCCAGTTCGTTGTTGAGGTTGGCCATCTAGGGCGAAAGGGATTCGGTGGTGGAACGCTGCTCACGCTGCTGGCGCTGGGACTCCTCGAACTTCATCTCCAGCTCCACTTCCCGGCCCAGGAAGACGTTGAGGAAGGTGCGGATCACGGCGATGACACCCAGCTGGATCAGGTTCTGGTTGGAGGGGGCGGTGGTGGTTGCGACGATATCGCCGGCCAGCTGGAACTCCAGGGCCATCGACAGCCAGCTGCCGAAGGTAAGCCGGAGGCTGTTGAAGCGCTGGCTGAGGGCGTCGCGGCCTCGGCCGGGGCCCAGCCGCTGACGCACGGCCAGGCGCAGGGTGGCCGCGAACCCCAGGGCCACGCACACCAGCGAGACGCCCTCGAGCAGGAAGCGCAGGCCGACGGCGAACCGATCGAGCCACTCCACCAGAGGAAGGGTCGGCATGGATCAGCTCCTCACGATGCAGCGGAAGCCCATGTGGCAGGTGGAGGTGTCGACGCCCTGGGCCATGCGCGCCGCAGGCCGGTAGCGGCGGCAGTAGCTGGGGGCGCACAGAAAGGAGCCACCCTTCACCACCTTGCGCGGCTGGTGACCGTGCTGGGAGCCCGGATCGATGCTGGCCTGCCGGCAACACCCTTCAGGGTTGGCGACCGTGGCCCCATGGCCGCCATACCAGTCGTCGGTCCACTCCCAGACGTTGCCGATCATGTCGAGCAGGCCGTAGCCGTTCGGCGGGAAGGCCCCCACCGGCGAGGTGCGCTCCCAGCCGTCGAGGAGGCTGTTGTGGTGCGGGAAATCCCCCTGGAAGGTGTTGGCCATGGGCCGGCCGCCGGGGTGGAGCTCGTCCCCCCAGGCGAACTCATCCCCCTGGCGGCCGCCGCGGGCGGCCCGTTCCCACTCGGCCTCGCTGGGCAGCTGCTTGCCGGCCCAGGCGGCGTAGGCCGCCGCGTCCCCATGGGCCACGTGCACCACGGGATGGTTCTCCCGCATCCTGATCGAGCTCCCGGGCCCTTCGGGGTGGCGCCAGCAGGCCCCCGGCCGGTACTGCCACCAGCGGTAGGGATCGCCGGTGCCGATCGGCCCCGGCGGCGGCACGAACACGATCGAAGCCGGTGCCAGCAGCTCCGGCAGGGCCCCCGGATAGTCGGCCGGATCCGCCGGCCTCTCCGCCAGGGTGATGTGCCCCGTGGCCTTGACGAACTTCTGGAACTGGGCGTTGGTGACTGGAGTGCGGTCGATCCAGAAGCCTCCCAACGCCACCCGGTGGGCCGGGGCCTCCTCCGGGTAGTGGTGGTCCGAGCCCATCTCGAAGCTGCCCGGGGGAATCCAGACCATGTCCCGCGCCGGGGGGCGCCCCGGCCGGGGGGCCGGGGCGGATCGCGTCGGGGAGGGGGGGCGCTCCGGGGTCATGGCGGGGGCGACAGCGGCGAGCCCCTCAGTGGCCGCCGCTGGCGGCGGCGGTCATCTTGGCGATCACATCCTCAAGGGAGAAGCTGGCCGCCTTCTGGCGGGGCGGAAAGTCCTGGAACGTGGCCAGGAACCGGCCCGCGATCACCTGGGCCGGCACCAGGGCGAAGGCGTGGTCGAGCATCCAGTCCCAGTAGGTGTTGGAGGTGATGTCGGCCCGCTCGTAGGGATCGGTGAGCAGATTGAAGATCTTCGGCACCCGCAGCGACGTGAAGGGCTCGGCCCACACCTGCAGCGTACCGGTGGCGCGCTGCTCCATGAACACAAACTTCCAGTTGTCGTAGCGCAGGCCGGTGAGATCGCCGTCGTCGGAGAAGTAGAAGAACTCCACCCGGGGGCTCTTGTCGCTCTGGCCGGTCCAGTAGTCGAGCATGTTGTAGCCATCCAGGTGAATCCTGAAGGTCTTGGAGCCCACCGTGTGACCTTCCAGCAGCTTCTCCTTGATCGCCGGCTCTCCGGCGGCGGCCAGCAGGGTGGGCAGCCAGTCGAGATGGCTGACGATGCCGGTGTACAGCGTTCCGGGCGCGATTCTGCCGGGCCAGCGCACCAGGGCCGGCACCCGGTAGGCCCCTTCCCAGTTGGAGTTCTTCTCGTTGCGGAACGGCGTCATGCCGGCGTCGGGCCAGCTGTTCATGTGCGGCCCGTTGTCGGTGCTGTACATCACGATCGTGTCATCGGCGATGCCCAGCTCATCGAGCAGGTCGAGCATTTCGCCGATGCAGTTGTCGTGATAGATCATCACGTCGTGGTACTCCGACTGCCAGCGCCCCGCCTGGCCGATGTCCTCGGGACGGGCATGGGTGCGGAAGTGCATGTGGGTGGTGTTGAACCACACGAAGAAGGGCTGACCGGAGGCCACGGCATCACGGATGAAGCGCTTGGCCTCGGCCAGGAACTCCTCATCGCAGTTCTGCATCCGCTTCTTGGTCAGCGGACCGGTGTTCTCGATGCGCTGGGTGCCATCGCCGTTGGCCCAGCAGTGCAGCACGCCGCGGGGGCCGAAGTTCTTCTGGAAATCGGGGAAGTCTTCCGGCTTGGGATAGTCGGGCAGCTCGGGCTCCTCCTCGGCATTGAGGTGATAGAGGTTGCCGAAGAACTCATCGAAGCCGTGCATCGTCGGCAGATGCTCGTCGCGGTCGCCGAAGTGGTTCTTGCCGAACTGACCGGTGCGGTAGCCCAGCGGCTGCAGCAGTTCGGCGATGGTGGGATCCTCGGCGCGGTAACCGAGCTCGGCGCCGGGCAGGCCCACCTTGCTGAGGCCGGTGCGGAACACGCTCTGGCCCGAGATGAAGGCCGCCCGGCCGGCGGTGCAGCTCTGCTCGGCGTAGTAGTGGATGAAGCGGCCGCCCTCCCTGGCGACCCGGTCGATGTTGGGGGTCTGGTACCCCATCAGGCCGTCGCTGTAGCAGCTGAGGTTGCTCTGGCCGATGTCATCGCCCCAGAGAATGAGGATGTTGGGCTGGCCGTTGGGCATGGCGGGGAACACCCGGCGGGTGAGGGAGTGGGTTAAGAAGAGGGTTCAGGGGCCCCTTTGTCACGTGACGGTCGCCACGGATCCGGAGGACACGCCCCCAAAGGATGCACAGAGCGGAACGATGCGAACACTCAGAAAGTGCGCTTCCGCTGCTCCCCTCTCCCGTTCCATCCAGGACATCGCCCGCCTGGAGGGGGTGCTCAGCCCCCTGCTGCCCGTGCAGCTCACCCAGCTCGCCGGTGGCTGTCTGAGCAGCGAGCTGCTGGCGCTCGACCTGGGTGCGCTCCAGGTCCTGCGGCTGCGCTTCGATCGGCCCCTGCACGGCGGCGGGGCCAAACCCGCCGGCCGCCAGCTGATCGCCCTCGACCTGGAGGAGGCCCCGAGCCGGCCCGTGATCCGCTCCCACGGTCTGGAGCTGCCGGCCACGGCGTTCTTCGGCCTGGCCGCTGACGGGGAGATCCACCTCACCACCCCCGAGCGCTGCAGCCTGGCGGTGCTCAGCCTGGAGCGGGACCGGTTCCTGCAGTGGGCCCGAGAGCTGGGCGGACCGGGGCTGGAGGAGCAACTGGAGGGTGTCAACTGGGAGACGATCGATCCGTTGCGGTTCCAGGGGGTGAGGTCCTGCCTGGGCCGGATCTTCCGCCTTGCCGAGCGGTCGCCGGCCCTGATGGCGGATCCGGCGATCCGCCGGCGGCTGGGCGGGGATCTGGTGCCCCTGCTGGTGGAGGCCCTGGTGCACTGCAGCGGCCACGGGGAGCGGCTGGCCCGGCCGCCGGCCCGGATCGAGCTGGTGAAGGCCGCCCAGACCTGGATGGCGGAGCATCCCCACGACCCGATCAACCTCGATGGGCTCTGCCGCCAGATCGCGGCCGGTCGGCGCAGCCTGCTGCAGGGGTTCCGGGAGCACCTGGGGATGGGCCCGATGGCCTACCTGAAGATCCGTCGCCTGCACGGCGTGCGGCAGGCCCTGCTGGCGGCCGATCCCCGGGCCACCACGATCGCCGAGCTGGCCGCTGCGTGGGGATTCATGAACGCGGGTCACTTCGCCCGCGATTACCGCAGCCTGTTCGGCGAACATCCCCGGACCAGCCTCCGGGCCTGAGCGTCCTGACCACCCCTCCCCTCCCCATGAACGCACGTACGCCCCGCCCGCTGCACGTCCTGACCGGCCTGGCCCTGGTGCTTCCGGTCCTGGGGCCGTCGGCCAGCCTGGCCGACCCGGCCCGGGGCCGCGCGCCGGAGGCCCCCTGGATCGGCCAGGAGCTGCGCCTGCCGCAACCGGCCCCGGCGCTGGCGGCCGCGCCGGAGACCGCCCAGGCGGAGCCGGCCCCAGGGGAGCCGGCCCCTGCCGCTCCAGCCTGGAGCGGCACCGTCGAGCTGTATGGCTTCGCGCCGCTGCGCACCACCGCCACCACCACCATCCGGGGGCAGGAGGCCGAGGTGCAGCAGGACCTGGGGCAGATCCTCGAGGTGCTGCGGTTCGCCGCCTCCGGTCGCGGCAGCATCGAAAAGAACCGGGTGGGCCTGCAGGCCGACCTCTGGTACACCAGCCTGGGCGACTCGGCGGGGCGCCTGGTCGGCCCCCGGCAGCTGTTCACCAGCACCGCCGATGTGGGCCAGACCCTGGGGATCTACGACGTCGCCCTCCGTTACCGGTTCGGCGAGCGGGAATCGGCCCTGGGCAAGCCCGGGACCTACTCAGTGATCCCCTACGCCGGCATACGGCTGATCGATGGCCGCCTGAACCTGGCCGCCACCCTCGACGGCCCCTTCGGACGCACCCTGCTGGAGCCCACCCGCAACTTCCAGCGGACCTGGGTGCAGCCCCTGGTGGGCACCCAGGCCACCGTCTTCCTCTCCCCACGGCTGCGGGCCTTCGCCCGCGCCGACGTGGGCGGCTTCGGCCTGGGCGGCCAGCAGGACCTCAGCGGCAATGCCCAGGTGGGCCTGGGGTATGCGATCGGCGACAACACCGATCTGAACGTGTCGTGGCGCTATATGGGCCTGAAATGGAACAACGGCGACCAGCAGGCCAACGGCTTTTCCGTGAACATGAACGGCATCGAAGTGGGCGTGAAGTTCTTCTTCGGTGGCGCCCCCAGGGGCACGGCGGTGGCCAACGCACCGGTGCCCGCGCCCACGCCGACAGCGCCCTGAGCCTCGCAGCCGCCTCAGAAACTCGGCAGCTTGAGCATCAGCTCACAGAGCTGGGGGCTGGGTAGCTCCTGACCCACAAGCGGGGCGACCAGGGCAGCCAGGGGCCGCAGCCGGCAGGGCCAGATGGCCCGCTCGGTGAGGCGACCGGCCTGGAAGGCGCCGAGCACAAGCACGCCCACCAGCAGGGTGCGCTTCACGCCGGCGGAGCGCTCAGCAGGGGGAAGCCCAGGGCGCGGCGCTCCTCCAGCCAGGCTTCGGCCACCTGCCGCGCCAGGTGGCGGATGCGGCCGATGGTGGCGGTGCGCTCGGTCACCGAGATCACGCCGCGGGCCTCCAGCAGGTTGAAGGTGTGGCTGCACTTGAGCACGTGGTCGAGGGCCGGGGCCGGCAGCCCGGCCGCCACCAGATCGGCGGCCTCGGCCTCATGCAGGGCGAACAGCTGCAGCAGGCGTTCGGGGTTGGAGGCTTCGAAGTTGTAGGTGCACTGCCCCTTCTCGAAGGGCAGCCAGATGTCGCCGTAGCTGCGCTCCCCGTTCCAGCGCAGGTCCCAGATGCTCTCCACGTCCTGGAGGTACATCGCCAGCCGCTCCAGGCCGTAGGTGATCTCGATCGACACCGGCCGGCAGTCGAGGCCGCCGCACTGCTGGAAATAGGTGAACTGGGTCACCTCCATGCCATCGAGCCACACCTCCCAGCCCACGCCCCAGGCCCCCAGGGTGGGGGATTCCCAGTTGTCCTCCACGAAGCGGATGTCGTGGTCAGCGGCGTGGATGCCCAGGGTTTCGAGGGAGGCCAGGTAGGTCTCCTGGATGGCATCCGGCGAGGGCTTGATCAGCACCTGGTACTGGAAGTAGTGCTGGGCCCGGTTGGGGTTGTCGCCGTAGCGGCCATCGGTGGGGCGCCGGCAGGGCTCGGGGTAGGCCACCGCCCAGGGCTCCGGGCCGATCGCCCGCAGCACGGTGTGGGGGCTCATGGTGCCGGCGCCCTTCTCCGTGTCGTAGGGCTGGAGGATCAGGCAACCCTGGTCGGCCCAGAACCGGTTGAGGCTGGCGATGATGTCCTGGAAAAGCATGGTGCGCCGGTCGGATACGGGCCAGGACGGCAGGGACGTCGGCTTGATGCTGCCAGATCGGTGATCAGCGATCGCGGCGGCGGTCAGGCCGCCACGGGGGCCTCAGGCCACCAGCTCCAGCATCCCCATCAGGCCACCGGCCAGGGAACGGTGGCGGGCCGCGGCGAAGCCGGCGGCGCGGGCCAGCTGCTCCTGCACCGGGCCGGTGGGGAAGCGGGCCAGGCTCTCCTCCAGCCAGGCGTACTGCTCCGGCAGGCCCACGGCGCGGGCGGTGGGCACCACCAGGCGGCGCAGGTAGAAGCGCTGGAAGGCCGCCGGGGCCGAGGCCGGATCGGGCCGGTTGAAATCCAGCACCGCCGCCCGCCCGCCCGGCCGCAGCAGGCGCCGCAGCTCCACCAGGCCGGCGGCGGGATCGGCCAGGTTGCGCAGGCCGTAGGCCATCACCGCCCCATCGGCCCAGCCATCGGCCAGACCGGTGGCCAGGGCATCGCCCTGCTGCCACTGCAGCGGCAACCAGGGCTGGCGGGCAGCGCGGCGGCGGGCGATGGCCAGCGGGGCGGCGGCCGCGTCCAGGCCCAGCACCAACCCGCCGGGACGGACGCGGGAGGCCAGCAGCAGGGCCAGGTCGCCGGTGCCGCAGCAGAGGTCGAGCAGGCGCTGGCCGGGGCGGGGGCGCAGCCAGAGCAGGGTCTGCCGTTTCCAGAGACGGTGCAGCCCCAGGCTGAGCAGATCGTTCAGCTGGTCGTAGCGGGGCGCGATGGTGTCGAACAGATCGCTGATCTGCCGGGGATCAACGGTGGCCAAATCGGGTCGGAACGGGGGACGGCGGAATCGGGCCTCAGCCCTCGCCCTGCAGGGTCAGGGAGTCGTCCCAGGGCAGCACGATCGCATCCAGGCTGACGCCGGAGAGCTCCGGCTCGGGGGCCGCCAGACCACGGGCCTCCAGCCGCACCGGACTGGTGAAGGTGAGCACCATCACGGTGGCCAGGCCCACCGCCGCCGAGCAGACCATGCAGCCGGCGAGCATCAGGGAGAATTCGCGGCGGTCGGTGGCGGCCTGCATCAGCTGGAGGGCCCAGGCCACCAGCGCGATCACCACCACCACCACCACGAGCGCGATCACGGTGACCAGGGGCGTCGGCAGCAGCAGGAAGGCGTTCACCGATGCACCACGAACCACGAACGTTTCTCAATGTTACGGCGAGTGAAGGAGGTGGTGCGATCACTGCGGCCCTGGGCTGCTCAGCCCGCCGTCAGGCTCGTCAGCAGGGGCCGCAACGGCAGGCCGCGGCGCAGCAGGTCGGTCTTGATCTCCTCGACGGTGAGCACCCCGTCATGGAGCAGGGAGGCCAGCAGGGCGGCCGAGGCCCCGGCGACCTCGAGGGCCTCGGCGATGTGGTCGATGCAGCCGGCGCCTCCGGAGGCGATCACCGGCACCTCCACCGCCTCCACCACCGCCCGGGTCAGGGCGAGGTCGTAGCCCGCCTGGGTGCCGTCGCCGTCCATGGAGGTGAGCAGGATCTCCCCGGCCCCGAGGGCCACCACCCGCCGGGCCCAGGCCACCACATCGAGGCCGGTGTTCTCCCGCCCCCCCTTGACGAACACATCCCAGCCGGGGGGCTCCCCGTCGGCGGCCGGGCGACGGCGGGCATCGATGGCCACCACGATGCACTGACAGCCGAAGCGGTCGGCGCCGGCCGTCACCAGCTCGGGGGTGCGGACCGCCGAGGAATTGAGGCTCACCTTGTCGGCGCCGGCCCGCAGCAGCTCGGTGATGCCCTCGACGCTGACGATGCCACCGCCCACCGTGAAAGGGATCGTCACCGCCTCGGCGGTGCGGCGCACCATGTCGACGAGGGTGGCGCGGCCCTGGTGGCTGGCGGCGATGTCGAGGAAGACGAGCTCGTCGGCCCCGGAGGCGCTGTAGCGACAGGCCAGTTCCACCGGGTCGCCGGCGTCGCGCAGCCCGACGAAATTCACCCCCTTCACCACCCTGCCGTCGGCCACGTCGAGACAGGGGATGATCCGCTTGGCTACCACGGGTTCGCTGTTAGTGTTGCGCGACTTTCTAATCGCGCCGGACATGGCCCAGGCTGGCATCACCATCGGTTCGAAGGTGCGGGTCACCCGCGTGCGCGATCGGATTCCGGCCGATCTGGTGGCAGCCCTCAAGGCCGATGCCACCGGCACGGTGAAGGATTTCCGTGTCACCGACGGCACCGGCATCGGTGTGGTGGTGGAGCTCAGCGGCGGCACCACCACCTGGTTCTTCGACGACGAGATCACCCCTGCCTGAGACGGCCCAACCCATGAGCCAGAGCCCCGAACCCAGCGCCGGCTCCCCAGGCGTCTCCGGTGGCGCCCGTCAGCTGCTCGGGATGAAGGGTGCCGCCGGCACCTCCAACATCTGGAAGATCCGGCTGCAGCTGATGAAGCCCGTGACCTGGATTCCCCTCATCTGGGGAGTCATCTGCGGCGCGGCGGCCTCCGGCAATTTCCACTGGACCCTTACTGAGGTGGGAGCGTCCGTCGCCTGCATGCTGATGAGCGGGCCGCTGCTGGCCGGCTACACCCAGACCATCAACGACTACTACGACCGCGAGATCGACGCGATCAACGAGCCCTACCGGCCGATCCCGTCCGGGGCCATTCCCCTGGGCCAGGTGCGCCTCCAGATCGTGGTGCTGCTGCTGGCGGGGCTGGCGGTGGCCTGGGGCCTGGATGTCTGGGCCGGCCACAGCACCCCGGTGCTGCTGCTGCTGGCCCTGGGCGGCTCCTTCGTGAGCTACATCTATTCGGCGCCACCGCTGAAGCTGAAGCAGAACGGCTGGCTGGGCAACTACGCCCTGGGCGCCAGCTACATCGCCCTGCCCTGGTGGGCCGGCCAGGCCCTGTTCGGCCAGCTCACCTGGGCCACGGCCCTGCTCACCCTGGCCTACAGCCTGGCGGGACTGGGCATCGCCGTCGTCAACGACTTCAAGAGCGTCGAAGGGGACCGGGCCCTGGGGCTGCAATCACTGCCGGTGGTGTTCGGCGTCCAACGGGCCAGCTGGATCAGCGCCGGCATGATCGACCTCTTCCAACTGGCGATGGTGGCGGTGCTGATCGCCATCGGCCAGCACTTCGCCGCGGTGCTGCTGGTGCTGCTGATCATTCCCCAGATCACGTTCCAGGACATCTGGCTGCTGCGTGATCCTGTCGCCTTCGATGTGAAGTACCAGGCCAGCGCCCAGCCGTTTCTCGTCCTTGGGATGCTTGTCACCGCCCTGGCGATCGGCCACAGTGACCTGACCGCATTCGCTGCGCTGACGGCACCGCTGCCATGACCAGGGTGGGCCTGTCCACGGCCACCACCGGCCCGCGGCAGCCCGGTGAGCCACCGCCCAGCCGGCCTTCACGACGCTCCGGCTGGCGCCTGCTCGCCCCGGCCCTGGCGGCCACCGCCGTGGGCGGGCTCGTCGCCCTGGGGCAGACGAGCGTGGTGCGCGGCCTCGACGGGATGCTGCCCGATGCCAGCCGCATCACCAGCTTCAACCGGCCGGGGACGATCACGATCCTCTCCTCCGACGGCCAGGTGGTGCTCAAGAAGGGGCCCGCCACCCGGGAGAAACTGCCCGCCGGCAAGATGCCGCTGCTGATCCAGCGTGCCTTCGTGGCCGCCGAGGACCGGCGCTTCTACCAGCACGACGGCATCGACCTGTTCGGCATCAGCCGCGCCGTGCTGCGCAACCTCCAGCAGGGGGCCGTGGAGGAGGGTGCCAGCACGATCACCCAGCAGCTGGCCCGCACCGTGTTCCTGAGCCAGGACCGCACGATCATGCGGAAGCTCAAGGAAGCGGCCCTGGCCGGAAAGATCGAGCGCCAGCTGAGCAAGGCGCAGATCCTCGAGCAGTACCTCAACTACGTGTATCTGGGCTCCAGCGCCTACGGCGTCTCCGATGCGGCCTGGATCTACTTCTCCAAGCGTCCCGACCAGCTCACCCTGCCGGAGGCGGCCCTGATCGCCGGCCTGCCGCCGGCGCCTTCGGTGTATTCGCCGCTGGTGAATCCGGAGGTGGCGCTGCGGCGGCGGTCGATCGTGCTGCGGCGCATGCGGGAGGCCGGCTTTATCGACGATGAACAGCTGCAGCGGGCCGAGGACGCCCCCCTGGCGCTGAAGCCGGCGGAGCCGAAGTACTTCTACAACCCGGCGCCCTGGTACACCAGCTGGCTGGAGCAGGAACTGCCCAAGGTGCTCAGCAAGGAGCAGCTGGAGGTGGGCGGGCTCACGATCCGCAGCGGGCTGAATGCGGCCTGGCAGGCGGAGGCCCAGAAGACGATCGACTCCTACGCCACCGGCAGCATGGAGGGGGCCCTGGTGGCCATGGAACCCGGCACGGGGCTGGTGCGGGCGATGGTGGGCGGCAAGGACTGGGAGAAGACCCAGTTCAACCGGGCTTCCCAGGCGCTGCGCTCCCCGGGCTCCACCTTCAAGCTGTTCGTCTACCTGACGGCCCTCAAGCTGGGGATGAAGCCGGAGGACACGGTGCTGGATTCGGCCCGCTGCTTCGGCAAGTACTGCCCCAGGAACTTCGGCAACCGCTACATGGGCCGGGTGAGCCTGGCCACGGCGCTCCAGAACTCCCTCAACATCGTGGCGGTGGGGCTGCTCCAGAAGCTGGGCTACGACCCGGTGATCGCCACCGCCAAGAGCCTCGGCATCCACCGGGAACTGGGCCGCTACCTGTCGATGGCGATCGGCGCCAACGAGCAGACGGTGCTCGACATGACGGCCGCCTATGCGGCGCTGGTGAACCGCGGTGTGTACATCCAGCCGCTGCCCTTCGAGGAGATCTACGGGCCGGAGGGGGAACTGCTGTGGTCGCGCCGGGCCAACGGCCCCCGCGGCACCCGGGCGGTGAGCAGCGACATCGCCGACGCGATGGTCTGGATGCTGCAGCAGGTGGTGCGGGGCGGCACCGGCGGCGGCGCCGCCCTCGCCGACCGGGCGGTGGCCGGCAAGACCGGCACCTCGGAGGGGGGTCGGGATCTCTGGTTCATCGGCTCCATCCCCCAGCTCACCACCGGCGTCTGGCTGGGGTACGACAACAACCGGCAGACGGGCACCACCAGCGTGCTGGCCACCTACGCCTGGCGGACCTTCATGGAACCGGTCACCAAGGGGATGCCGGTCCAGGCGTTCCCGCCCAAGCCGACGCTCACCGGCACCTTCAAACCGGTGCCGGGCAAGAAGACCACCGAGCGCGACGCCCGGCCCCAGGACAGCGGCAGCCGTGAGACCCCGAGCTGGCAGGCACCGGATCTGGAGCCCAGCCGCCTCACCCCCCCCGACCGGGAGCCCCCCACTGAGCAGCCGCCCTCCCAGGCCGATCCGACCCAGACGGCACCCCCGAACAATCCCGTCGCCGCACCCCGCTCCCGCGACGCGGCCATCCCTCCGCCGGCCCCGCCGCCGGAGCCCGCCGCCCCCCTGCCGCCGCCGCCACCTGTCGCCGCCCCGCCCCCACCGCCCTAGGCGGTGTCCGGCCCCCGCAGCAGGGCGGCGTAGAAGCCGTCGCCGCCGCCGCACTCCGCCGCCGCGGGAGTGGGCCACCACTGGCGTTCCTCCAGCAGGGTCCAGTCCGGATGGGCCGCCAGCAGCGCGGCGATCTGGGCGCCGTTCTCGCGCGGTTCCACCGTGCAGGTGGCATAGAGGAGCCGGCCGCCCGGGGCCAGCAGCGGCAGCATCGCCTCCAGCAGCTGGCGCTGCAGGATCACCAGGCCGTCGATGGCGTCGGGGGTGATCCGCCAGCGGGCGTCGGGGTGGCGGGCCAGGGTGCCGAGCCCGGAGCAGGGGGCATCCAGCAGGATCCGCTCGAAATGGCCCCGCCAGTGGGGCTTCAGCTCGCCGAGGCCGGTGGCGTCGGCGGCCAGGGAGCGGATCGTGGTGAGTCCCAGCCGCTCGGCGTTGTGATCCAGCCGCCGCAGCCGGGCTTCGGAGCGATCCAGCGCCCACACCTCGCCCCGGTCGCCGATCAGCTCGGCCAGGTGGGTGCTCTTGCCCCCAGGGGCGGCGCAGGCATCGAGGATCCGCTGGCCGGGCCTTGGGTCGAGCAGGGGGGCGATGGCCTGGGCGCTGCGGTCCTGCACGCACCAGAGCCCCTCGCCGTAGCCCGGCAGCTCGCGGGGGTCCCCCACCCGCTCCAGCAGGGTGAGGCCATGGGGAGCACCGGGCAGGGCGCGGGCCGCCACGCCGGCGTCCTGGAAGCGCACCAGCAGGGCCTCCCGGCTGGTGCGCAGGGCATTGACCCGCAGATCGAGGGGGGGCACGGCGTTGCAGGCCAGGGCAAAGGCCTCGGCCCGCTCCGGCGGCAGCCAGTCGAGCAGCCCAGCGGCGAGCCAGGGGGGCAGGGAGCGGCGCACGGCCAGGGCGGCGGCGGTGTCGGCCGGCAGTGCCAGCCCATCCCAGGGCTCCAGGCAGGGTCCGCCGTCGGGCTGGCGCTGGCGCCGCCGCAGCAGGGAGCGCAGCAGGCCGTTCACCACCGGCGCCAGCCGGCCCAGCCCGGCGCGCTTGGCCAGGGCCACCGTGGTGCTCACCGCCGCCGCCGCCGGCACCCGGTCGCTGAACAGAAGCTGGTAGAGCCCCACGTGCAGCAGCCAGCGCAGGGCCGGTGGCTGACGCTGGGCGCTCACCTTGCCGAGGGCGTCGATCCAGCCGTCGAGCAGGAGCCGCTGGCGGATGGCCCCGTAGGCGATCTCGGTGGCCAGGCCGCGGTCGGCCGGCGAGAGGTGTCCACCGGCGCGGGCCAGGGAGGCCAGCTCCCGCTCCAGGGCGGCGTCGGCGTAGGCCCCGGCCGCGACCGCCTGCAGCACCTGCCAGGCCAGCTGCCGGGAGGCCAGGCCGGGGACGACGTCGCTGGCGTGAATCGGCGGACTCCCGGGACGAATCAATCCTTTGTACAGGAGGACCCGGCCGTCGGCAGGAGCGCAGCGGGCGGGTGCCAGCGGTGCTGGGCCAGGGGCAGGCGGCCGTCGGGGGCCACGGCGATCCCCTCGGCCAGCAGCAGCTCCCGCTGCATCCAGTCGCTGCCCTCGCGGCCGGGGCTCATGGCGATCCGCCCCTGGGCATTCACCACCCGGTGCCAGGGCACCGGGGAGGGCAGGGGCAGGCGCCGCAGGGCCCAGCCCACCTGGCGGGCGCAGCCCCAGGCCCCGATCAGCTCGGCGACCTGGCCGTAGGTGGCCAACTGCCCGGAGGGGATGTGGGCCACCATCGCGTAGACGCGATGGTCGAAGGAAAGGGGCGCGGCGGGAGTGGCGGCTTCTGAAGGAGGGAAGGACACGGCTTGCCGAAGCACGGAACGCAGACTAATCGCTGTGGAACCCGGACTACGGACCCGTGGAACTCATCAAGCCAATTGATGTCACCTGAATCACAGTAGGAATTGAGGGCAAAGACAGGGGGCCTGAGTTCAACGGCTTACATTGCATCTGTCCACTCCTGACAACGTTCTGCAGACGGCAGTTGTCAGCTCACTGTCTGGAATCCAACGATCATGCTTGTTTCCACTTTTGAGCTCCTCTTCAAGGCCACCGCACCGGCCAACCCACCTCTGGTGCGTGTCCCCGGGGCAGCACGGGGAATCCTTCAAGGGTACTTTCTGACGATTGCGAACACGTCAACAACGTCGTTGACCTTTCTGCTGACCTTCAACGCCACCACGCCAGCCCTCAATCTGGCGCAGACCGTTCAGGCCACTGACGTGACGGGAGGCAATTCGTTTGGAGATCTCACCCCAACCGCCGATCCCAATCGCTTCACCCTGAGCGTGAGGGTGCCGGGCAGGGACACCGCCCTGGTGATTCTTCAACCCGACGTGACGTTGGCGAATCTGCCTGACTCGGTGGAGTTCCGCGGCTTCGTGGAGATCGAGATCACCACCCGCACCTTCCAGGGGCAGACCTTCGATGTGCTGCTGACGCCCGAACATCGCGGCACGTTCCTGCCCAACAATTTCTCCTTCGTGCCTCCACCCCTGCCAGTCGCCAACAACAACGGCAGGGACTTCGACCAGTTGATCGTGGCCCTGCCCACGGCCACCGGCAGCGCCCTGTTCCGCCTGCCCTCGCCGGTGCGGGACCTCAAGCCGCTGATCGACAACACGAATCCGATCCCCTTCCCGGGACGCCCCCTGCCGTCACTGCCCGAAGTGCTGCCGGGACCGGTGCCCCCCGGGCCGGTGCCGCCGATCGCCGGTGCGGTGGCGGATCCTGAGCTGAGGGCGACGCTGGCGCGTCTCCAGGACGGTCTGAGCCTGATGGCCCGCACCATCGATTCGCTTTCGGGCGAAACGGCCGGGGCCGACTCCTTCGTGTCCCCGGAACCCTGACGGGCCTGCGCGTGATCCTGGCGAGCGCGCACGACGGCGACGCTCGCCGCCTGCAGGCGGCCTGGGCACACCAGGCCGTTCTGCTGACCCCGCGCGACCTTTCCCTGCCGGGGTGGCGCCTGGTGGTGGAGGAGACCGGGGAGGGGCGCTGGGCCTGTCAGGGGGTGGACCGGCCCGATGAGGCGATCTCGGCGGTGCTGACGCGGCTGGTGCAGGTGGATCCGCTGGAACTCACCTGGATCCAGCCCCCCCGACGACACTTCGTTGCCGCCGAGATGACCGCCTTTCTGCTGGCCTGGCTGGAGGGGCTAGGTTGCCCGGTCATCGACCGGCCCAGCCCAGGCTGCCTCTGTGGCCGCAACTGGGGCTGGTCCCACTGGGCCGCGCACGCCTCCGGCTGCGGCATTCCCGTGCGGGACCAGGGCCCGGATCCAGACGGAACCCGGCTCGTGACCATGGTCGGCGACACGGTGATCGGTGCAGGGGCAGACGAAGAGGCGGCATGGACGCGCCGGCTCGGCGCGGGGGCCGCTCAGGAGATGGCCAGTTTTCGCTTCCAGGGAGAGGGGGCGGAACGGGCGCTCGTCCAGGCGCGGGTGGGACTGGAGCGGGTGGGCGCGGCGGAACTGGACGCGCTCGATCGGCTGCTGGAGGAGCGGGTGGAGGCCGGATGAGCGTGCTGTTGCTGGGAGCGGTGAACGATCCGGTCCTGCAGGGGGTGGCGGAGGCCCTGCGCCGCCGGGGTGTGGCGCCGCGGATCGGCCCCTGGAGCGCGGAGCTCCGGCCCGCGGAGCTGCGGCGCTGGCAGGCGGAGATCAGCGCGGTGGTGGTGCGGCCCACCGGTGCGGCGGCGGGCCTCGACGCCGGGGCGGAGCATGCCCTGCAGAGCTGGCTGGATCTGACGCCGGCGCTGGTGTTGAACCGCCCCGCGGCGGCGGCGATCTGCGCCTCGAAACCCGCCCAGCTGCGCTGGCTGCGGCGCTGGGGCTGGGAGGTGCCGCCCACCCTGGTCACCACCTCGGCCGCGGAGGCCCTGGCCTTCCGCGAGCGGCACGGGGAGGTGATCGTGAAGGCCGTCGGCAGCAGCCGCAGCCGGGTGCGTCGCTTCGACGGGGAGAACGACCCGCGGCTGGCGCTGCTGTCCTGGTGTCCGACCCAGTTCCAGCGGCGGATCGTGGGCGTCGACCACAGGGTCCACGTGGTGGGGGAGCGGGTCTTCGGCTGCCGGATCGAGAGCGAGGCGGTCGACTACCGCCTGCCGGCATCCGGCTGCGCGGCGCCGCGGCTGGTGGCGCAGCCGCTGCCGGAGGAGGTGGCGCAGCGCTGCCGCCACACCTGCCGGCAGATGGGGCTGGGGCTGGCCGGCATCGACCTGCGGCTGACGCCGGAGGGGCGATGGGTGATCTTCGAGGTGAACGCCATGCCGGGGTTCACGGTCTTCGAGACCGGGACCGAGGGTGCGGGTGAGGCACCGATCAGCGATGCGGTGGCGGAGCTGCTGGCGCGGGGTCCGGTGCTGAAGTGAGGGTTCACCGCTGTGCACCGATGCCGCTGCTGCCCCGCCGCTTCGAGCGCCTGCGCGCGGTGCTCGATCGCCGCATGGGGGATCTGACGCTGCTGCTGGAGCATGTGGACAAGCCCCACAACCTCTCGGCGATCCTGCGCAGCTGCGATGCGGTGGGGGTGCTCGAAGCCCACGCCGTCAGCCTCCCCGGGCGCACGCCCACCTTCAACAGCACGGCCCTGGGCAGCCAGAAGTGGGTGGCGCTGCACCGGCATGGGCGCAGCAGCGACGCCATCGCCCGGCTCAGGGCCGGCGGCTTCCGGCTCTACGGCACCCACCTGGGGGCCCGGGCGGTGGACTACCGCGACTGCGACTTCACCGGGCCCACGGCCTTCGTGCTGGGGGCGGAGAAGTGGGGGCTGAGCGAGGAGACGGCTGCGGCGATCGACCAGGCGATCGTGATTCCGATGGTGGGCATGGTGCAGTCGCTCAACGTGTCGGTGGCGACCGCGATCCTGCTGTTCGAGGCGCTGCGGCAGCGGCAGGCGAAGGGCTGCCTGCCGAGCCGGGGCGAAGGGCTGGCGCCGGAGCAGTACGCCCGGCTGCTATTCGAGTGGGCCTACCCGGACGTGGCCGCCTGGTGCCGGCGCGAGGGGCGCCCCTATCCGGCCCTCAGCCCGGAAGGCGCCATCCTCGAGGAGCTTCCCCGGAGCGTGCGGCTTCGCTGTTGAGGGGGCCGCCGTCGAAGCGGGAGGCGCTCGGCAGCCAGAAGGTGAGCGCGAGGGCCAGGATCTCCAGCAGCAGCTGGCGGCCGCCGAGCAGAACGACCACCACCGCCACGAAGGACAGGAACTTCTGGAAGACGCTCCAGACGTCGTCGGGCGTGTTGCCAGCCTTCACCCAGAGGGCAACGGCCAGGGCCAGCAGGGCCAGATCCAACCACCAGGGCATCGCCGGAGCCACGCTTCCCTGGAAAGCTACCCCAATCGTCCGATGCCGGCCCGGGGGCGTTCAGTCGCGCGCACCGGCCGGGACACCGCTCAGCCAGTTCTCCAGGCCCTCGCCCAGGAACGACAGGCCGAGCACCAGGACGAACATGGCCAGCCCCGGGAACAGGGCGGTCCACCAGATGCCGGTGGGCAGGGCGGTGAGGGCCTGCTGCAGGTCGCTGCCCCACTCGGGGATCGTCTCCGGCAGGCCGAGGCCGAGGAATCCGAGCCCCCCTAGCACCAGCACCGCGTCGGCGGCATTGAGGGAGAGCAGCACCGGCACGGAGGTGATCACATTGCGGAACAGGTAGCGGCGCAGGATCCAGGCCGGGCCGGCCCCCAGGGAGCGGGCCGCCTCGATGAACAGCTCCGCCTTCACCTGGGCCGACTGGTTGCGCACCACCCGGAAGTACTGGGGCACGTAGACCACGCAGAGGGCGGCGGCGGCGTTGGGCAGGCCCCGGCCCAGCAGGAAGGCGAGCACAACGGAGAGCAGCAGCACCGGCAGGGTGTAGAGGGTGTCCATCACCAGCACCAGCAGGCGGTCGACGCCGCCGCCGAGGTAGCCGCTCACCATCCCGAGGGGAACGCCGATGGCCAGGGCCAGCACCAGGGCGCTCAGCACCACCTGCAGGGCGACGCTGCTGCCGGAGAGCGTGCGCACGCAGACGTCCCGGCCGAGGCGATCGGTGCCGCACCAGTGACCGAAGGAAGGCGGCGCGTAGATCGGATTCTCCAGGCCCGCATTGGGATCGCTCAGCAGCCCCCCGTGCACCAGCAGCGGGGTGGCCAGGGCGATCAGCCCGTAGACGACCACGATCCCCAGTCCCCAGCGCGCCATGCGCTGCGCCAAGGTGGAACCACCGACCCTGGGGGGCAGCTCGAAAGGGCTGGCCTCTCTGTCGGCCTTACCGGTGGACTTATGTATCACAAGTTGACAGTCACGGCCAGGATTCGTGCGTATCGGCACTGAAACCGGCGGGCATCAGGATCGCCCGAAGAATAAGCGCAACGGTCGCCGATAGGACGGCCCCCACGATCGGCGTGGCCTCCGATCGTGGGGGCCGGTTGACGTCGCGCTTGTCGATAGCGTCCAAGAATATGCCGGAATTTATGCTTCTGAAGGCGCCGGCGTCAAGACGGGCCGCAGGGCCCGGCTTCGGACCGCACTCACCGGATCAACCGGAAGGTGGCAGGGAAGCAATGGATTTCTACCGAGTTGAAAGAGAGCCTGCAGGTGCGCTTGCAGGTGAATTCTCACGCTGGTATAATCTGCATCATATGCGCCGCTCAACTCCAGAGTGCTGACTTCCATCGTTGCCGAGCGTCGTTCAGCCTTTCTGATCAGATGACAAACGCCCGCCTCCTGATCGTCGACGACGACCCTGAAATGCGCGGCTTCCTGACGTCCGAGCTGGCGGTCGAAGGTTATGAGTGTGAGGAAGCGGCCTGCGGCCAGCAGGCCCTGGGCCGGATCCGCAGCCAGACCTGGGATCTGGTTCTCCTCGACTGGAACCTGCCCGATTTCAGCGGTGTCGAGGTGTGCCGGCGGATGCGCAAGGGGGGCATCTCCACCCCCGTGCTGATGCTCACCGCCCGCGATGAGGTGCAGCAACGGGTCGAGGCGCTCGATTCCGGCGCCGACGATTACCTGATCAAACCGTTCTCGATCGAGGAATTGCTGGCCAGGGTGCGGGCCCGCCTGCGTCGCAGCGGCATCGATGAACAGGAAGGCGGTGTGCTGCGGATGGCCGATCTGGAGGTGAATCCCGCCAGCCGGGAGGTGGCGCGGGGCGGAGAGTCGATTCACCTCACAGCCAAGGAGTTCGATCTGCTGATGCATCTGCTGCGGCACCCCAACCAGGTGCAGGAGCGGCGCGCCATCCTCGATGCCCTCTGGGGTGAGAACTGGCTGGGCGACGACAACCTCCTCGATGTCTACGTCCGCTATCTGCGCCGCAAACTGGAGCCGGCCGGCCAGCCCACCCTGATCCAGACGGTGCGAGGTGTCGGCTTCATGCTGAAGGAAGGGCCACCCCGCTGAGGATGGCGGAGGCCACGTCCAAGTCGCGACTGCTGGTTGTCGAGGATGACCAGCGGATGCGCACGTTCCTGGCCGGGGAACTCAACTGCGAGGGCTACGCCGTCAGCGAAGCCGAGGATGGCCAGGGGGCGCTGATGCACCTGAGGGATGCCTGCACCGATCTGGTGCTGCTCGACTGGACACTGCCCGATTTCAGCGGCATCGAGATCTGCCGGCGGCTGCGCTCGAGCGGTGACATCACCCCCGTGCTGATGCTCACCTGCCACGACGACATCCGCGACCGGGTCGAGGCGCTCGATTCAGGCGCCGATGACTACATCCTCAAACCCTTCTCGATCGAGGAACTGCTGGCCCGCATCCGCGCCCAGCTGCGGCGCACCGCCTGGTGGCGGGGCGTGGCCGAATCCGATCTGCTGCGTTGCGCCGATCTCGCTGTGAACACCGCCACCCGGGAGGTGATGCGGGCGGGCCAGTTGATTTCCCTTTCCGTGCGGGAATACGACCTGCTGCTGTGTCTGCTGCGCGGTGCCGGCCGGGTGGTGGAGCGCGAGCAGATCCTGCGGGAGGTGTGGGGAGAAAACCACTTCGGCGACGAAAACCTGCTGGGGGTCTACATCCGCTATCTGCGGCGCAAGCTGGAGCCGGAAGGCCTGCCCACCCTGATCCAGACGGTGCGCGGCGTGGGCTTCATGCTCCGTGAAGGGGAGCCGCGCCCTTGAGGCGCAACTGGAAATCGGCTCCCCCCTCCGGCCCATCCGCCACCGACACGCTCCCCCCCATCGCCTCCATCAAGGCCCGCACCACCGCCAGACCCACGCCGCTGCCGGAGATGGCGCCGCTATGGCGACCGCGGCCGAAGCGCTCGAAGATCAGCCGCTTCTCGTTGTCGGGCACACCGGGGCCGGCATCGATCACGTGCACCACCACCCGATCGAGGCTGGCATCGAGGCGAAGCTGGATCGGGCCGCCGCCTGGATCGTATTTCTGGGCGTTTTCAATCAGGTTTCCCAGGCATTGCTCGAAGCGATCGGCATCGCCGAGCGCGAAGGTGCGGGACGCCTGGGTGGCGCCGGGGCAGATCCGCAGGCGGCCAGCACAGCGCGACCGCAACCGCTCCGCCACCCGCTCGATCGCCCGGGCCACATCGAACGGCTCGAAGGGCATCAGGGTGCGGTTGGCATCGATACGGGTGAGGGCAAGCAGGTCCGCCACCAGCTTCCCCATCCGGCCCGCCTCCTCCTCGATCAGCACCAGCTGGGCGAAGTCCTGCTCCGATAGACCCTGGGCGCGGCGCTGTAGGCGGCCGGCATAATTGCGGATCAGGCTGATGGGGGTGCGCAACTCATGACTCACACCATTGGCGAAGCCCCGCTGGCGCTCCCATGAGGCCGAGAGGCGATCGAGCAGATCGTTGAAGGCCGCGGCGATCGGCGCTAACTCCCGGGGCTGGGCAGACACCAGCACCCGCTGGCTGTCGAGGGTGTCGGAGCTGATCGCCTGCATCTGCAGACCCAGATCATGGAGAGGGGCCAGGCCACGCACCAGCACCGGCCGCAGCAGCAACCCCGTGAACAGGGTGGCCAGGCCGGCCGCCACCAACAGCAGGATGAGCAGGAGCCGCTGCTGGGCCAGCTTGGGGGTGATGTCCTCCAGAAAACGTACGTGGATAGACCGCGCACCCACAATTAGAGGCATGGAACTCGTGAGATATGTGCGGCCTCCTACGGTGAAAACTCCAATGCCGTCAGAGCCGGCGGCAATCTTATTGAGGCGCACCAGCGGGATTCCTGTGGGGATAGAGAACAGGCGGATTTGGTTCGGGGCGTTGAAGGGAACCCCTTGGTCGGTTACTGCCCAAGCGAGGAAGTTTGGGCTGATGATCTGCTCCAAGGCCGCAGAGAGCCCCTCAAGGTTGTGAGACCTGGATCCGTTGGTCGTCATGGACCGGTAAACGCTCTCGGCTGTAGCTAGATGGACGGTCCGCCTGTCCTGACTGGCCAGCCAGGAGATTGCAACGATCGGCAGGGCGTAGCCCCCCAGAACAGCAAGCAGGCTGAGGCTGAGAAGCTGCCGCCGAATCGAGAAGGCCCCAGAAGGCCGATGAAACGACAGAGGTAACGCAAAAAGACTCGTTAATTTCATTAGAATATCATTAGATCACGACAAGATGAAACTAAATTCGAAGCTCAGCAAGCCATAAAGCATGCCAAGCGCACGCAATGGGAACGGGGCCTGAGGAGTCAGCATTGAGTCAGGAACATGGTTTTGAGGCAAGGGAGGGTTTCATGCCAATGAGTGCAGATCGTTGGCAACGCCGATGTGGACGATGCCATGTTCGATTGATAGAGTGATGGAGTTGCAATGGAGCCCCACCTCCCCGTCCTATGAGAATCACCCCCAAAACCAAACTCGCCCTAATGCGCAGCCTGCGCGAAAAGAGGTCCAAAATGACCCAGGGCTTCACCCTGATTGAACTTATGATCGTCGTGGCTATCGTAGGCATTCTTTCTGCCGTGGCTCTTCCCAACTTCCTGGGAGCTCGAAACGCCGCTGCCGCTGGTGCAGTCATTGGCGAGATCGTGGGGCTCGCCAAGGAGTGCGCCACTTTCAAAGCTTCTGGAGAGGTAGGCATTGCTCCAACAGGTGGAGGCGTTACATGCACCAACAATACTGGACAGACCTACTCAGGGACTTGGGGCGGTACCGTCTCGGGCATCAGGTGCCTGGCAGCCACTTCTGCTGGAGCCTCCAGGGCACAAGTCGGAGTAGCAACCGATGGAGGGCTGACCTGCACATTGTCCTGAATACTCAACATTTGGACTTTTAAAATGAGCTCCCTTATGGGAGCTTTTTAATGAGTGTCCAATTACCTGGCAGAAACGCTAAAACAATCAAGAGTGCAATTCCAAAAATGCAGCTCAAATTCTATCTCTATTGACAACAACGGTTAACAAAAGCTTCGCCACAACATTCTTAAAACAAATGGTGCAATGATGGGTTGAGCAGAATAAGCCTAAAGCTATCTCAGTCTACAGAGTGAACTTCCCAAGATTCCCTGATGCTTCGGTTTTCAAAAATGTGGACAAGCGGTCTATCGAATCCGGAAGCAAAAGAAAGAGCCTACATTTTATGCAGAGTTGGAGAGTATCGAAAGGCTGCTACTCTCGCCTTGAGCCAAAGGAAGTCGTACACAGGACCCGCAAACAAATATGACATGGCTCTTCCCTTAGCACTAAGCAAATGTGGACATTACCGCGCCTCAATCTTAGTTGCCACTAAGCTAGCGCGTTCCACCAGTACACTTCAAGCCGACCTTATCGAGATAGCATCTGATTGCCTGAAAAACATTAACATAACATCCTCGGACGTCATCAATATTCTCGATTATTGCAAGAGTATCAGGCTCTCACCAGGCGAAGCTGCAAGCATTGCAGCAGGAATAAGGGACCAAAAGGTGCAATCGTTGTTTCTTGACGAGGCCAGGTCGCGTTATGGTTACAGTAGTGAAGATTTGAATTACATTGCTGCATGCGTGAGCTACATGAAAGAGGACATACCAGCCGCATTGAGACTTCTGCAGCCGAACCAAGAAAACGGAAGGCTGTCGACAGCATCCGCCAAACTCTCGGCACGCATACTCAGTCAGACTGGCCATTTATATTCAGCAAGACGTTATGCTTGCTTTGCAATAAGAAGCAACAGACACGATGCGGAAGCGCTTAATATTCTCGGTCATGTCCTTTACCAAGAAGCAAAGTGGAAGGCAGCCCGCAAGGTATATTCTTTAGTTCACCAGATAACAGCGGATGAGCTCAGCAAGCTTAACATGTGTTTCATCTTACCCAGAGTAGCAGTCTCGCTCAATGACTTAGCCAATGCGTTTGAGTCCTTCAAAGGAAACTTGGCTAACTTTTCAGACCAAGAAGATTTTATTGGAATCGAGAATGCCTTGAGGTTGAGTTTTCCGATATGCCTGTCCTTTTATCTAGCGTATCAAGGAAGCATAAACCTGAAGTGGCTCCTAGAAGCTTACTATAGGATTATTCGGTCATCAGCACGAAAGATAGTAAACGAAAACATTTTTTTTCATTCCCCTTGTGGCAAGGAAAGATCAATTAGATTTCATCACTCGAAAGGACATGGAAAGATAAGAATTGGCTTCATTTCCAGAAATTTCCACCAACACAGCAACCTTCAAGCGCACCAAGGCTTGATAAAAGGTCTTAATCGTGACATATTCGAAATCAGCATAATTCATAGGCATGGAGCCATCGAAGACACTGCCCACATTGACCTAAATGAGTCTGTCGACAAAACCATCTACCTCTCAGCAGATTTCGGAGCCGGTTGCAAGCGAATTGCAGACCTAAAACTCGCTGTACTCTTTTTCACTGATATTGGCATGTTTCCTCTTGATGGAATTTTGCCAATGATTCGGCTCGCCACTCACCAAGTCACAAGTTGGGGACTGCCCCACACAACTGGTCTTTCGGAAATTGATCACTATCTGAGATCCAAGATATTTGACGACTGTGAGGATCAACACGAATACTCAGAGAGTCTTGCATCTATTAATGGCTATCTCGGCTACTTCGACACTGCAACGTCACCTCTCACAGTCAAGACAACCGATTATTTTATGCTGCCTCCTGACAGATTCCTTATTGGCTGCCTTCAGTCTCTGCACAAGCTTCATCCAGAGTTTGATTCTTACCTCGAAGAAATTGCCAAGCTTGACGAGTCGATACTCATCGTCATCGCTGCAGCAGAAAGCAATGAACTTAATCAACGCTTCATTCGAAGAATAAAGACAGCTGCTCCGACAGCATACAAACAATTATGTTTCGTTCAAAAGATGACGATGCAAGACTACTACAGCCTGAACAGTCTTCTCGACTTGAACCTTGACCCAATTCACTATGGCGCTGGCATTACTTTCATTGAGACCGCATGGTGTGGTCCGCCCTGCGTCACCCTAAGAGGAAACACCGTTCGATCAGCTGTCGTATCAAGATCATATGAATATGCAGAAATAGTAGATCCCCCAATAGCCAGAAGCAAGAGTGAATATGTCAATTGGGTCCGCTTACTCATGACCAACGCTAAGCTCAGATATAAGCTTAAGCAAGAGATTCACCAAAAAAGCAAGGGAACTATCTATAACAACGAAGAATACGTGAGGTCGAGCGAAGCATTCCTACAGAACCTGGCCATTCGCGGTCACGAATGATACAGAGAGGTCACATAAGCTCTAAGAGGCTCTAGATATGAACAGATCCTCTCGCAGATGATACGATACTTTAAATATCTTCCATGCGTTGAAAGAGAATTGGCCGATATTTTGGACATGTTAGTCTCCCGACATTAATCATTGCAAGTACCGCACAAGGATGCTGATACTCTCTTGTGCCTTTTTCACTTGCTTGCCACCTCGTATGGATAATGCTTATCGTAACATCAATCATTTTTAGTCTAGCAGGAGCTGAATGAGCTGCCAACCTACTTCGAGGCAAAGCTACCTGTAACGAGCTGAGATGCGTTACCAGATTGTCGCACCAAGCAAGAGGGTTTGTCAGTTTTTTTTCGTTGAAAGTGCCAACATTAG
Source organism: Cyanobium gracile PCC 6307 (assembly GCF_000316515.1). NCBI lineage: Bacteria > Bacillati > Cyanobacteriota > Cyanophyceae > Synechococcales > Prochlorococcaceae > Cyanobium > Cyanobium gracile. Next base: position 1,402,010 of record NC_019675.1, read on the forward strand.
CCAGACCTTGATTGGTAAAGCGAAGAGGAATCTGGCACGCTAGCTTCACCAATGCTGGTTCTGTGGATTCACGCACTGGACGAACAGCCTCTTGGCTCGCCTTTAGGCACCAGCTACAATGGCAAAGCATTCATGGAGCACTGATTGATCAAAGTAATTGCCTTCAAGACAATACGCATGATCGCTATCATCAGTTTTATTTCCACGACTTTGTACGGCTTTTTCTCGGCACTTTCAGTGCTTCCTACCGAATCTAGAAACAAGCCGCAACATCCCAGCAGTATAGACCAAAAGCAATAACAGGAATCAGAAAGACATTGGATCGGCATTTTGAGATTTTTGTTCATCCATTATCTCAATGAACGCCTCAACAGGAAGAGAACTTAGGATAGATTTTCATGGAAGACACTGCCCGAGCTTCTTAAATGCGAATTGTAAACCATAAAAGGGTTGGTGGCAGGTAGTGACAACACACACGGGCAGAAGTGGCCTAGCAGATTCTTTCTGATGCGTTCCCCTTTTGCGATTTTCCGATCGTTCCACTGCCAAAGGAACTGGTGCCGTGACCGTCCTTGTTCGTCAGGTTCTTCTGATAGTTGGTGGGTAGACAGGCCGCTCTCCACTGCTGGAGAGCCTCCGAGAGCGTACGCCCCTGGAGGTCCGAATGCGGTCTGTAGGTGTTGCACTCAATTCGGTGTTGTTCCGGGAATAGCCTGGCTTCATACACCGGTGCGGATAGCTCATTATTGAGGAACTCATCCCGAAACGGCCGTTGAACGACTCCAGGAATGGATTCTCCCAGGGTGAACCTGGCTCAATGTGGGCCGTGCCGAAACCGCAGCCTTTGCAACACTGCTGCAAGGCATGGGCAATGAACTCAGTGCCATTATCCATGCGCAGATGGGTGGGTGCCGGATACCGCCTGAGCAGCTCATCAATGGTGTCGATCACATTGACCGCCTTGGAGCGCCTGACGATACAGATAACCAGACGAAGTCAACAGTATTCATCCACAATATTCAGGACCTTGAGTCTACGGCCGTCCATCGTCTGGTCGAATTGGAAGTCAATCGCCCACACGTAGTGCGGGTACTTGGCTTTCAGCAGCTCCCGCGAACCGTCGGCATGGCGGGACCGCTTGCGCCTGCGCGGCAGAGGCCACTGGAGCCCATCCTCCCGCCAGATCCGTTGCACCCGCTTGTGATTGACGCTCCAGCCGCCGAGCCGCAGCCGCTGGTAGACTGGTATCGGATATCAGCGCACATGGAGCCTGGCCAGCTCGCAGATCCACCGTCAAAGCTTCTGTTCTTCGATGGCCGCCACCGGCACGGGCCGCTTTGCGTAGTGCGGATCTGGCCGGCCATACGGCATTCACGGCGCTGCGAAACCCTGAATCGGTCCTGCAGAACTATCACGGCCCTGCGGCGGCGTTCCGGGCTCAGAAGTTTCCCTCCGCCAGCTCCCACTGCTGCGCTGAAGCCTGCGGCTAGATGATCGCCTTATCGAGCTCAGCATCCGCCAGCAATCGCTTGAGGCGGGTGTTCTCCTGCTCCAGTTCCTTGAGGCGCTTGGCCTTGGTGGCCTTCAGGCCGCCGTACAGCTGTTGCCAGCGATGGTAAGTATGTGCCGAAACCTCCAAGGTCCTGCAGACATCGGCGACGCTCTGGCCCTGGTTCAGGAGCTGCTCAGCGGTGCGCAGCTTGCGGATGATCTGCTCGGGGTGTGGCGCTTGCGTTTCATGGGGCCTCTCCTGGCCAATTCTGGCCGGTAGGGAAGCTCTCATAAGGGCTGGTTCAGTTTCTAGGGTCCACGTTACTGCACCTAAAAGCCAGAAAATGCGATAAGAATGTCAGGCAGCCGCTTGATGGCGATGACTGACACCTTAACCGGACAAGGAATGAAGTCACTATTCAAAAGCGATAGCGGGTCCCGCGATTCCGCGGAGGACGGCCACCTCTGCTGCCGGTTTCAGGTAGCGGGGATCGATCAGAACGATCAGGGGCTGCCAGGGCACCACCTAGACCATCTCCGCCAGGAACGTTTCGCGCATGGTGCGCTTCCTGGCGATGATCTGCTTGTAATCCCGGAACATCAGCTGTTTGCCTCTCATCGCCCCAGTCCCGGCCAGTGGCCACAGTCCCATTGTCCCGTGTAGGGGTGATTGTTCCAGGGTTTCCCTTGGCTTGTCGTATAAAATACCCACCTATGCTGGCTTAGCAGGCATGAATGAGCCTACTAAGGCCTAGACCCAAAACCAGTAGAGGAGACGGGAGTCGTCTATAATCTCAATACCTTAAGTCCAATCTCTCCAATCTCTAATGCATATTCGCATTGTCTCTGCCACAAGATATTCCGAGCAGAACTTTTGGAACTACTCGGCACTTGGTCAGTCAATCAAAAGATTAGATATATGCAAAGAGTTTGCGCAGATAGCCTTTGAAAACAGCATTGGCCTTCCCGACGTCTACAATAAAGCAATTGAGAGCTCCGCAACCTCAGACGGGATTGTGTTTGTCCATGATGATGTGTGGATCGAAGATATTCTATTTATCGAAAGGGTGAGAGAAGGGCTTGAACAATTTGATGCTTTTGGAGTTATCGGCAATCGGCGACTTGTCCTCGGCCAGCCATCATGGGCATACACAAGTCTGGAGTTCAGCTGGGACCAAGAAGTTAATTTAATTGGCGCCATCGCCCATGGAGATTATCCTTTCGGGGAAATCATGAAATTCACTAACACCAAGGGGGCTTGCGAACTTGTCGATGGTGTTATGATAGCCGCAAGCTGCCTTCAACTCCGTCAACGCAATATACAATTTGACCAACAGTTCTCCTTCCACTTCTATGATCTTGACTTTTGCAGGCAACTGAGGAAGGCTGGTCTAAGTCTCGGAGTATATCCTATTAGCCTGACACATCAAAGCCGCGGCAAGCTTGGCACAGAAGAATGGAAAGATTCCTACATTAGATATATTAGGAAGTGGGATCAAGAATTCAGTAATTCTTCAACGGTTGTTTTTTCGACTCCTGCTCATGACAACTTTAATCCAGACATACTCAAGTTAATGAATAAGGATTATGATACGATTGTAGAAGTTGGGTGTAGCCGGGGAGCTCTTGCACGAGCATACCGTTCGAGCTTTAAGTGCGATAAGTATATCGGCATCGATATCGATGAAGACTCGGCGGTTTTTGCTCGCAATCACTGCTCAGAGGTGATCATAGGAGACATCGAGTCAATGAACGAAAGCGCATGGAACACGTTATTTCCCAGCTCTTTATGGATCTTTGGAGATTCACTTGAACATCTTAAAAATCCATGGAGTCTTCTGAGGCGTATTCGTCAGAATTTAAAGCCTGAAGACTCTATCATTGCCTGTATCCCTAATGCTCAGCACTGGAGTGTAATTGCCCGACTGGCAAGCGGCAACTTTCAGTATGAGGATGAGGGCTTAATGGATCGTACGCACCTACGATGGTTCACAAAAAGGACAATCATTGATCTTTTTGAAAAGACTGGCTACTCCATTGAACTGATTTATCCAAGAATTTTTGAAAACCCGAGCGAGAATCAATATCTGCCTTTCATTCACAGAATTGCCCAAATCTATGATGGCGACACTAATGACCCATCTAATGACTGCATTCCAATTCAATATGTTATCAAGGCCAGGCCAGTGTGACCAGGCTCAAGCATCCTGGAGGCTCACCCACTCACCGTCAAGTCAATGACTAAACAGCAAATACCCCGCTCCGACAGATTGCACTTGGCTTTACATCTCGGTTGTTCATTTTTCTCAATATCACACTGTGCACGTTAAGCAAAGCCTCCTTAGAAATGACAATAGGTCTGTGTCGCAGTGGTTTTAAGCGACTATCGTCGATAGACTCTAAGCAATGACGCAAGATGTCGCAGATAAGCCTAGGGCTTATTCAAATTCCATTAAAATATTTCTGGTCGAGGCTGCGAGCATGGGTTCGGCTCGGCCCAATGACCCTCTCCCTGTACCCGAAAGCTCGACCGCCGCAACTTGTCCGACGACAATCTGGTTGAGGGCGCATTGCATCTTTAAAGCTGCTACCCCGCTAGGGTTGTTGCATCATCAGTAGCAACCGCCCATGGCACCGGCACGGGGCGACGCGCAAGGCGCGAGGCCAGGCCGTCCGGTCTCCCTCAAAGAACGAGAGCGGATTTCGCTGGCGATCAGCGCGGCATCAGCCCGTTACCGGGGCCTCAGCCGGGCTGGAAAACAGCGGCTGCTCGATGAGCTGCAGGCCTTGACCGGCTACCACCGCAAGTCCCTGCTGCGCCGCTTGAACCAGCGGCCCGATGAGCGGCAGACCAACCTGCGCGGGCAGCACCGCCGCCGCTACGGCCCCGAGGTGGTGGAGGCCTTGGTGCCGCTATGGGAGGCCAGTGATCGGCTGTGCGGCAAGCGCCTCCATGCCCTGCTGCCGCAGTTGTTGGAATCGCTGGAGCACCATGGCCACGTGCAGCTGGAAAAGGGCGTGCGGGCGCGGGTGCTGACGATGAGCAGCGCCACGATTGACCGGCTGCTGGCTCCAGTCCGCAAAAGTAGTGGTGGCCATGGATGGCGGCGCCCTCCTCGGGCTCACAGTGGCGTGAGGCGGCGCGTGCAGGTGCGCACGTTCAAAGGCTGGGATGAGCACAAGGAGCCCGGCTGGCTGGAGATCGACCTGGTGGCCCATTGCGGCGGGCGGATGGAAGGACGGTTCATCTGGACCCTGGTGGCCACCGATATCGCCAGCGGTTGGAGCGAGAGCCTGCCGGTGATCACGCGGGATGGGGCCTCGGTGTTGGCTGCAATCCAGCGGTTGCGTCAGCACCTTCCCTTCCCCTTGCGCGGGATCGATGCGGATAACGATCCAGCCTTCATGAACGCGCTGATGGAGCAGTGGTGCGATGCACCGGAGCAGGGGATCGAGCTCACCCGCTCGCGGGCGTACCAGAGCAACGATCAGGCCTGGGTGGAACAAAAAAACGGTGTGCTGATCCGCCGGGTGGTGGGCTACGAGCGCTTGGTGGGCCTGGAGGCGGCACAACTGCTGGGGGAGCTCTACGCGGCGCTGCGGCTGTTCACCAACCTGTTTCAGCCATCGTTCAAGCTGAAAAGCAGCGTGCGGGAAGGGGGCCGGATCAAGCGGCTGCACCACCCGCCACGAACACCGCTGCAACAGCTGCTGCGCACCGGAGTGCTCAGCGATCAGGAAGCCCAGGACCTCAAAGAGCTGAGAAAGCGGTGCGACCCCGTGGCGCTGCTGGCCACGATGCGGAGCTGCCAGAGCCGGCTGGCCCTGTTGATCAGCGGCCAACACACCAGTGCCATGGCGGGGGAGCCGCTTAGCTGGCAGACACCGGAACAAGAAAAGCGAGAGCTGGAGGGGTTTCTGCAGGGGTTACAGGCCCTGTGGCGCCAGAGCAGGCCTCGACAGAAAAAGCCCAAACCGCGGCAGGGCCGCCGCAGTCGGGTGGATCCCTTTGAGGCCCATGCCGACCTGATCCCCCAATGGCTGGCAGCAGAACCAGATGTGGGCAGCCAGGAGCTCCTGGACAGGCTGATCGATCTGGATCCCCAGCGTTATGGGCCCCAACACAAACGCACGCTGCAGAGGCGAATCAGAGATTGGCGCGTGGCAAGGGTGGAAATGAGGTGGGTGCCTTTTATTGGACAGATGCGGCCCCTGACATCGTTAGCCTCGGACGGGAGGAACGGGATTCGGCATCAGTGTAGACCTCATGGGGAGTTCTGCCTCCCAGGGAGCTATGGGGCCTTACATGGCAGTACCTCCACAGGAAGCGGGCCAGGCTGATCTCCGCCTCCCAGCCATCGCTGTAGGCACGCAGATACACTTCCTCATACTTGACGGTGCGCCACAGCCTCTCCACCAGGATGTTGTCAAAACAGCGCTTTCTTCCTGACCAGCTGATCTGTATCTCCTCATCCTTGAGTCGTTGAACGAAGGCTGAGGAGGTGAATTGACAGCCTTGGTCGGAATGGAAGATCTGTGGCTTGCGGCCGCTCGCCAGTGCCATCGCCAGGGCCTCCAAACAGAACTCCGTGTCAAGGCTGTTGGAGAGTCTCCAGGCGAGCACGTGCCTGGAGAACAGGTCCACAATCGCCACCAAGTACAGGAAGCCCTTCCGCAGTGGGATGTAGGTGATATCTGTCGCCCAGACCTGATCTGGAGCCGTGAGGAGCTGGAGGTCCACCAGGCAGGGAAAGCGCTCGGATGGTTTACCCGATACCGTGGTGCGGGGTTTCTGATAGATCGCTCGTAAACCCATGCGCTGCATGAGGTTTCGGACACGGTCGCGGGTGATCGGGATGCCGTCTCTGGCCAGGTAATGGACCATCCGCCGGCTGCCCGCGGTGGGATCCTCCAGGTAGAGGGCATCGATCCTCGCCATGATCTGCAGCGTGGAGTCACGGACAGGCACCGGCTGGTAATACAGCGTGGAGCGAGGCAGGCCCAGCAGCTCGCATTGGCGAGTGACCGTGAGATCAGGGTGGCCACGATCGACCAGTTTGCGCAGTTCACGGGCATCAGAGGAGTTGAGACTTTTTTTCAGCCACTCCAGCTCCATCTGGAGCTTGCCGATCTGCTGGAACAGCTCAGCCTCCTTGGCCTGGCTCTCATCCTTGGCCTGTGTCTTTTTGCCCCGGGTGAACAAGTCGCTGGCACCCTCCAGTAGTTGCTTCTTCCACTGGCTCACCTGGATCGGATGCACCGCGTGGTCGGCGGCGATCTCCTGAAGCGTCTTGCGGCCACTGATCGCCTCCATGGCGACCTTGGCCTTGAACTCGGGGCTATGGGTGCGGCGTTTGCTCATGGGTGGGACGCCCCCTTCAGGGGCGGTGCCCCGCCTCACAGGTTAACGATGGAGCCTGTCCAGAAAAACCAGACCACCTCAAAAAGTGTGTAGCCACTGCATCCGAACGGCCTGAAACCCAGCCAGGAACAAGGGAAGCAGTGTTACCAGGCGTCAATTAAAACTGGTAACAAGTTATTGATGCAAAGCGCCTGTCTCCCTGATGGGCACAGGAAACGCCTCTAACATGGCCTTTGGGCTTGCGCTGGGTCCATGACGGTTGCACCTCCGGCTCCCTACCCGGATGCCTTAGCGCCCTTGCGCCTGCCCGAGGATCTGCGCCTCAGTCCCGATCAATTCGCCGCCGTCTGCATCGCCAACCCTCAGGCGGCGCTGGAACTCACCACAGAAGGCAAGCTCATCCACACAACACCTACAGGCGGCGAAACCGGCATCCGCAACAGCCGTTTGCTGATGCGCCTGCTGGCCTGGGCCGACAGCGTGGGCAGTTGGCAGGTGTTCGACAGCTCCACGGGCTTCCTCCTCCCCGATGGCTCGGTGCGCAGCCCCGACGCCTCTCTGGTCCGTCTTGAGCGCTGGCGGGCCCTACCCCCGGAGCAGCGCCGCGAGTTCCCGCCCCTCTGCCCCGATCTGCTGGTCGAATTCGCCAGCCCAAGCGATGAAGGACCCCGCGGCCTCACGGCCTTGCGGCGCAAGATGGCCGCTTATCAGGCGAATGGCGCCAAGCTGGGCTGGCTGCTGATCCCCGAGCAGCAGGCTGTGGAGATCTGGAACAGCGAGGCCAACGGCGAGCCCTTGTGCCTTGAGGGGGCCACCACCCTGGAGGGTGACGCGCGATTCCCCGGGCTGAGGCTGGAATTGGCTGAGATCTGGGAGGCCTGAACGATTCAGGGCAGCACCTGATCAGCCAGACGCTGCAGGCGTTGATCGGCTACGAGCAATGTCCCTCGCCAGAGGCGGAGAATCCACCGCTTCTCCCTACGATGGATCAATGGCGTTTCCCCGCATCAGCCACAATCCCGCCGTGATGGGAGGCAAGCCCTGCATCCGCGGGCTGCGCATCACGGTGGGCACCATCGTTGGTCTGATGGCCAGTGGAGGCAGCCGCGAGCGCATCCTGGAGGCTTACCCACTCCTGGAGCCTGCCGACATTGATGAGGCGCTGGCTTATGCCGCCTGGCGCATGGAAGAGCGAGAAGAGGAGCTGGTCCTGGACTGATGGCCAGGCTCCTGGTCGACATGAACCTCTCAAGCGAATGGATCACGCTGTTACAGGCTGCTGGCCATCAGGCCGTGCACTGGTCCGAGGTGGGCGATCCGCGAGCACCGGATACGGACCTGATGCGATGGGCCCTGAATAACGGCTACGCCATCTTCACCCACGACCTGGACTTTGGGACGATGCTGGCCCTCAGCGGCGCCCATGGCCCCAGCGTGCTGCAGGTCCGCTGCCTCAACGTGCTGCCTGATGCGATCGGCCCCCTGGTTCTCTCGCTCCTGATGACCTACGCCGCCGAGATCGACCAAGGGGCGCTGGTGGTGGCTGACGAACGCCGCGAGCGCGTGCGGATCCTGCCGCTGAACAGGCAAGGCTGACCGCCTGTGAACGAGGAGAGAGCCTTCGTGGATCTCGAAAGCAGATCCACCCATGCCCGAACCTCCTGCACCCTGCTGGTGCTCACCAGCCTTGAGCTCGATGAAATCTGGGAGGTCTAAACGGTTCAGGGCAGGACCTGATCGGCCAGACGCTGCAGGCGTTGATCGGCAGTGACCGGCAGGGCAGTTTTCCGGCGAGCCAGCGCCAGGTACAGAGAGTCGTAGAGGCGGTGGTTCAGATGGCAGGAGAAGGCAAGGGGGCTTCCACCTGCCGATGGCGGTCGCTGCGGATCAGTGATTCCGGAGACTCCTCCCATGGCAGCACTTGTCGCTGCTGCCATCGCTCGGCGATCCTCTCCAGCGCCAGCCGGCGCCGCTGCCGCGGGTCTTCGCCTGCGATGGCCTCCAGATCAGCCAGGGCCTGCTGGCTCAGGCTGCGCTTCTGGGCGCTGGCCCGGCGCTGAAACAGGCGGTACAGCGGATCCGGTACATCGCGTATCTGCAGGGAGGCCATGGCAAGACCACAAGTTCAATGAATGTACTGAGATTGCATGCAAAGCGCATGTTCTGGCCGCGCGATGGAGTTTCTCATCCCCCCGCCAGCACCCTCGTCTCCGTCTCGATCCGCTGGGACCCGCCCCCCGAGGGTTCGAACTCCTGCCGCAGCTGCAGATGCAGCAGCCCATCCAGGTCCCGGGAGGCCTCCAGCCCCGGCAAGGCAAGCCCATCCAGCAGCACCCTGTTCTGGGCCGCGCCGGTGCTCGGTTCGCCGTCCAGCCCAAAGGCCGGGCCGCAGCGCATCAGTACCCGCCGGCGCCAGATGGCGCTCGGTGGGCTGCCCACCGTGTAGGTGATCGGGCCGGCCGGCGTCTGCAGCTGCAGCACCGGATCCCGGCCGCCCAGGCCGCAGGCGGCGCCGGTGCCCAGGGCCAGGTCCACGCGGGTGGCCCGCTGCAGATCCCCCCGCAGCAGGGCCAGCACCCGTCGCTGCTGGCCCCGTTCCCGCACCTGACGCACCAGCCGCTCCACCTGGCGGCCCTCCGCCACCAAAGCCTGCAGCACAACCCCCCACAGCAGCAGCCCCAGGCTCAACGCCACAAGCAGCTCCGCCAGCGAGAAGCCGGCCGGACCCCTGACGGAACGGCCGTGGGAATACAGCAAGGCCATGGCGCAGCTCCGGTGAAGAGAACAGGGCGGCTCAGGTCTGGGGATCCGGCAGGCAGCCGCCCGGCCCCTGCCGCCCCAGGCGGGTCACCCCGAGGGGCAGGGCCACCACCACGCACCGCACCAGATCGGTGCCCTCGGTGCTCAGCAGCACGGTGCCGCCATCGATGATCAGCCCGTTGCTGGTGAAGCGCACCGCCGCCGGCAGGTTGTGGCTGATGCTCACCTCCAGCCCGCCGATCCCCTCCCCGAGCTCCAGTGCCGCCCCCTCGCAGGCCGGCAGGCTGCCGCCTTCGGGCTCCCGCCAGCCCGTGGCCTCCAGGCTCAGGGCGCAGGGGCGGCCCAGCCGCAGGGCGGCATCCCGGCCCCGCTCCAGCCCCACCATCACCCGGCGGCTGGCCCCCTCCAGGCGGGCAGCGGCCAGGTCCCGGCTGGCAGAGCTGAACCCCAGCTGGGCCAGCAGCCCCACCAGCACCAGGGTCAGCAGGGCTTCCGGCAGGGTGAAGCCTCCTTGCTCAGACCGTGCCATCGCCCCCTCCCTGCGGGACGCCGCAACGCCCGAAGGCCGCCGGCAAATACAGCCGTTGGCGCGGTTCGTCCTCGCCGGCCACCGCCAGCCGCAGCACCACCCCGTCTCCGCTGGCCGACACCTCCAGCTGGCGGCCCAGCCCCGGGGCCAGGGGCTGGGCCGCCAGGGCCTGCAGCAGCTGGGCCGTCGCCGTGGTGCAGTCGCCGGCGGATGGGGCCAGGCTGCGCAGGGAAGCTTCGGCCCGCGCCAGAGCCACCTCCGCCTGCTCCAGCCGCTCCTGCTGGCGCTGCTCGGCCACGGCCGCGGCGCCCGCCAGGGCCCAGAGCTGCAGGGAGGATCCCGCCGCCGCCGCGAACACCACCGAGCCGGTGAGCAGTTCGATCAGGCTCATGGCGCCACCCCCCGCAACCGTGGTGGCGCTTCACGACAAAGCAACATGGGCATGGCGATGGTGGCAACGTCTCCTCAAGAGTTCCCAGCCGAGGACAGCAGCGGCTGCCGCGGGTCCACCCCCATCAGGAAATCCCCGCAGGGGAGGCAGAGGATCCCATCGATCCGCAACGGCTCCGCGCCCAGATGGAGCAGGGCCACCGTGGCTTCCGGGTAGTCAGCCTGGAAGGCCTTCAGTCCCTGCAGATCCCTGGAGTGAACCTGGCGGCTGCGCTTCACCTCCAGGGCCGTGAAGCTGTCAGGTCCGTACACCACAAAATCCACCTCCCGGCCCGCCTTGGTGCGCCAGTAGAAGAGTTGATCGCCCCTGCGCCGGTAGGCGACCCAGGCCCGAAGATGCTGGGCAACCAGCCCCTCCAGGGCCATGCCCTCGATCTCGGCAGGGGAATCGAGTGGGCCGGCCGGCCGCAGCGAGCGGAACACACCGGCATCGAAATAGAAAAACTTGTCATGGGCGACCACCTGGCGCTTCGCCCGCCGGCTGAAGACCGGCAGCCGGAAGGCCAGCAGCAGGTCCTCCAGAATGGCCAGATAGTTCTCCACGGACTTGCGGCCCACCTTGCACTCCCTCGCGACGGCGGACAGGTTGAGGGTGTAGCCATGGGAGAAGCTGATCGCTTCGAGAAACCTGGCAAAGCCGCTGAGATCGCGCACCAGCGCCTCGGCCTGCACCTCTTCCCGGAGGTACAGCGAGGCGTAGGCCCGCAGGGTCTGCTCCGGATCCATCGCCTCCCAGACCAGGGGAACCAGGCCGAAGCGCAGGGCACGATCCAGGCTGAAATCAGCCCCCAGTTCCGCTGCCAGAAAGGGATGCATGGACGCCGACACCAGGCGCCCGGCCAGCAGATTCCAGCTGCCGCGGCGCAGCTTTCGCGCACTGGATCCGGTCAGCACGAAGCGCAGGCCGGGATCCTCCTCCACCAGGGCATGGACCACGTCCAGCAGAGCCGGCACTTTCTGCACCTCGTCGATCACCACCACGGCGATGTCGGGGTCGGCGGCCACCCTCTCGCGCAATCGTTCCGGCCTGGCGCAACCAGGTCGACTTGCCGGTGCCACGGGGACCGAACAGGAAAAAGCTGCCGGCAGGTTCCTGCAGAAATCGCCCTACCACCACCAAAACCGCCGCCTTTCTGGAGGTATCACCTCCAATTCTGCCTTGCCGACCCGGTGAGCCGTTCGATCAGGCTCATGGCGCCACCCCCCGCAGCCCCACCAGCCGCACGTCGGTGATCTGCGGCTGCGGCTGGGTCGGTGGCTGGGCCGGCGCCAGCTGCACCGCGAAGGCCCCCTGACGCGTGGGCTCGTTGCCGGCGGCGGCCAGCTCGATCAGCAGTTCGGCCGGCTGCAACTGGGGGCGCCAGTCGATCAGGCGGTAGGAGGCTCCCAAGGCCTGGCCCTGCCGCAGGGCTGCGATCGCCGGGGCCGGGGCGCACACCAGGCCGTGGACGTCCCAGTGCTCCAGCGGCAGCGCCAGCAGGCAGGGGTGGCTGCGGTGCAGCTCCGCCAGCAGCTGCTGGCCCGCCGACGCCAGCCGGTCCTCGGCCCGGCGCTGCTGCTGCTCCCGGATCCCCTGCATCCGCGCCTGCAGGCTCACGGTGTGGGCCGAGAGGCTGCCCAGCAGCAGAACCATCGAGGCCCCCATGGCCAGGGGCAGCACGAACCCCTGCTCCCGGGCGCGGTGGCGATGCAACGTGGGCATGGCGATGGCAGCGAACACCTTTTCAACGTTCCCGCGCAGGGACACCGTGGCTGGGGGAAACTGCCCCAAGTGACCGTGCCTTTCTCTAGCGGGCCATGAACCACAGCCGGCCCAGGGACACCCGCGACGAAGTCGACGGCATCGTGCGTCGCCACCAGCTCGACTATTCCCTGGGCCAGCTGCGGCTGGTGGGGCTGGTGCTGCTGGTGCTGGAGCTGAGCACCCTGCTGCTGGCCGGGAGCTTCGCCAGCGTCGAGGCTCCCGCCGGGCGGCTCAACGGCCTGATCGGCCTCTCCCCCGCCCTGCCGATGCTACCCCTCGGGTTCGGCCTCTACCTGCTCGGCGGCGGGCATCGTCGCCACCGCCACGAGCAGCCCTGGACCGGCGCCCTGCACCACACCCTGCTGCCCCTGGGGCTGATCCTGCTGCTGCTGCTGCCGGCGGTCACCATCCACGACGCCGCCACCCTGATCAGCCAGCGCCATCTGGCCCCCCTCTCGCCCCTCCAGCAACATCTGCTCAACCCCGTGCGCCTGGTCACGACCCTGCTGCTGCAGGGTGTCACCGGGGCCGGGCTGGTGCTGATCTGGCGCCAGGGCCGCCGCCAGATGCGACGGCTGGGCCTCACTCCGGCTCTGTTTTTCCAAGCCGACGCCACCGGGTCGGTCCAGGAAAGGCGGGGGCGCTCAACCAGAGAGTCCTCTAGCCTCCGGTGAGCTGGTGGAATGCCGAGGGATGGATGATCGTCAAAGGAATCCTCAGTACGCTCTAACCACCCTATCGATCAGTCATGGGCGATACTCACCTGAGCAAGTGCCCAACCTCAGAAAACAGACCTCGGTGGTACATAAGGTTCCTATAGCAACGCTGAGTGCATGGAGTCGATGAGCCGATCACCCTCTGCTGAAGGCAGAAATATGAAGACAAGCCCTGGTTTCAAGGCCAACCCATGAAAGCAGGCGTGATACACTATAATGTTTAAGCGACGAAATGGCGAAAGTTTAGCCATTGGAGTGGAAATGCTAAGTCTTTGGCGATCGACATCTGCCAAGCTCAGACTCTCCTTACTGAGCAGGTTGCGCACAAAGCCCAAAAATGCTTTACCGCCCTACAAGACGGAAGGTAGCGTTTTGCCACTTGTGGTGTTCACCATTTTGGTGGTTACAGTTGGTGCTGCTGCCCTCATGGCACGTGGCGCCAGTTCTTGGCTTAGCTCAGTCTCCAATTCTGACTACCAAGCCGCCAAGGAAGCAGCTGAAACCGGCTTCAACAGAATTCTGGCCCAATTGAATACCAATGAGAGGAGTCATTTCTTAGTGACTAAGTTTGGCCGATGGTATGCAAGTCCTCCAACTCTCTCTCAAGCCGCTAGTTGCAATGTATTCATGCCAAGCGTGGTATCGGCACCTAGCAATGCGAAAACAGAACTCGCAAGTGGTGTTGGCCAGTTTTTTCAACTTACATCCTATTCAGCTCCAGCCAGATCTCCAGGGTCGCCAGAAGGAATAGGAGGAGTTTCTTGCGACATGTTTGGCAATCTTTTCGGAGGTTCTGCGGAAGTACAGGTCCTTGGTACTGTAGAGCGTGGAGGAGTAACAAGAGCAAGATTTAGACTGTCGAAAATTATCTATGTAAAGGGTCCTTTTACTGAGTCCAGCCAACCGCCCTTCACTCCATTGCTAATTACTGGCCCTGCAGGGAGCACACTTGGAAAATTTGATCAGGGTGGTGGAAAAGGCTTAGCGAGAACTGGCAACCCTGCGGATCCGAAAAACGATCCAACTACCACGGCGGCTGACGCGGCATGTTTACAGGTAGCAAACTGCATTAGCGACAACACCAAAGTTGGCGATATTGACGCAACGACTGTCACGCTCCCAAGCTTTCCAACACTTGCCAGCCAAGGTGACACAAGAACCACTGGAGCCTCAAGCCAGGAAAGCGCCGATGCCACTCTAAGTTACGGCACCAGCTATACCAATACAATGTTTCCTTATGTTAATGCGGATGGAACTCCAGCATCGAATAATACCTCAAATTACTTAGCCCCTGGTTGCTACTTCAATAACCGAACTGCCGCTCTCGACAGAGTTAACAATTCAGGCAGCAGTCGTCCACTGCAAAGCAGCAACTCAACAGCCAATGGAAGCCCGGCGTCAACAGCGATCAACTGCGTTGTTGGGACCATCAGTAATCCCAATATCCTTGTCGATACAAGCAGATTGCCCGTCAATATCTTTGTGCGTGGCACCGGAATCAGTGCCGTCGCAGTAACTCCTGGGAACAGCTCAACAATTCGCTTAAACAACAGAACAATCTCTAACTGGCAGAACCTACGCATTTATGGGGTCAACACTGGAACATCAACCGACTGTGGTCAACAGACTGTCACTGTCAATGCAAGCCCCTTTGACGGGGCTTATGTGTGGATGCCCAACGCAACTTTTAGGTTCTCTGGTTCTGGAACAGGAGGAGGCCAGGAAGGCTCCTATGGGGTTCGCTGGGTCTGCCGGTTTGAAGGGCCTGGTTCGGGCGATAGGGCCTTATTTGGTCCTGTGGCAACATCTTCTACGGCTGGCTTTAACAGCATTTTTCCAGGTTTTTTCAACACATCGACCAACGATACCTTCAATCCTAGCCCAATCCCCAGTGCCATGACAAACTATAGGGCTTATGGCGTTACCTACTGATCTTAAGCGGATAGTCCCATGATTCGAGCACGCTCATTCCAGACAACTCGCTGCAGCGGTCTGAAAAGTAAAACGAAGGCGGGCTTTTCCATTCTGGAGGTTTTGTTAGGCGTTGTCCTTGCAAGCATCACCTTGGCAGGCGTAGCCACTTTATTCACAAGGACCCTAGACATCTCCTCGCGGGCTGATAACCAGAATGCGGTGGAAGCGGCTGTATCAGCAGACTTAAATTGGATCAAGCGTTATGGAAAGTTTTGGATGATGCAATCTGGACCCTATGCCCTCAACAATTCCTTTACCAAAACAACGAGCGCATTCACCTCATCTCCCGTACTGTCTTACCAGTGCCCTAATTCTGATTTGACCACAACCAATCTTTCGACTCAATTCATTACCGCAGCTAATTCAATCACCAATCTTACGGACATAGACCCCAAACTTGGTTATGTCTTTTCGACAAATACCATACCAGTCCCAAGCACCCCCTACACCCTCACTAGAACTCTCACGACGCCTACAGCCACGCAGGTTTTAGTTACCTACAACTTGACTGGTGCAGACGCTGCATCGCTTGCGTTTAGTAGACAGACAACTATATTGCTAGAAGCTGCAGCTTGGTGCACTGAAGTCTCATGAAACACTCATCATCATACACAAATAGCAAAGGCTTCTCAATGCTTGAGCTCATGATCGCTGTTGCCGTCATCTCGATCTTAGCGGCTATAGGCTTGAGCTCATTTTTAAGTTCTTACACTGACCGAAGATTGCGTTTGGCAGCCATTGAATTATCGACTGCACTCGCCACCGCCCGAGAGATCGCAAATAAGGAGTTACCAGGCACAAACTCTTGTAGAATTGTACAAACACTAACAGCTAGCACTGCAACTATTACAAGCACAGCACAAGACTGTTCTGGCTCTCCGATTGAAACTCCATTGCCTTCCGCCAATCTCAAAGACATCTCCGGGTTGACCAATCTGACCGTGGATGCCAATCGAACTTTTACTTTCATCTACGGTGGTCTGAGCACCAACGGAACTGACACTGAACAAACAGTGCGGCTTTCTGAGTCAAGCACGACAACGAGTTACTGCATCAACCTCACACTGCCTTCCTCTATTGTCAGAATTGGCTCAGCACAGGGGACATCTGCTTGCAATTATCAACGCACAATTTAGTCATGTATAACCGGCTTTTTGTAAGGGTTCAGATCTCGATGATACGTCTCATTGCGGAACGTAGACTATGTAACAAATCGCAGGGATTCACCCTCGTCGAGCTACTTTTGGCGGCAGTTCTTGGTGTAATCGTAATCGGGGGGCTGGGCGCTTCTCTACTGATTTCAGAGATAGGTCTTCAGAGAAGATTTGAGAGTGATAAGAATCTGAAAGACTCCGTGACCCGCGTCTCGGCGTTAATGCAAAGGGAAATATCCTTTGCCAGCAACATTGAACTACCCACAAGCCATAGCTGTGGTGGAAATACCATCAACAATCCAGTGGTAATCATAGGACCTCGTAATCTGTGGCGAGTTACATATGGCATTTCTAGCCCGAATCCTGTAACTGGATGGCAGGCCACGACTCTTGTACGGTGCGGTCCACCTTATAATTCCGATGGCTCTTTCAACCTCGCCTCCAATGTCACTTCAGTTGTTATCCAGAACCTGACAACGTCAAATCCATGGGTGCGAGAAATCAATACTGATCTTAGCGTAACTGCATCTGGCACAGTAGCTAATGCCTTATCCAGAGGCATCAATATAACTCTCAATTTGGGGAATGCAGGAGTCCCGTTTTCTCAGTCATTTGCCGCCAGATCATCCACTAACCCATACTATTCAATGGGCGATCAACTAGATAATGGTGGCTCCTTTACCGCAACTTGCACTAATGTAACCAGCACCCCTTCGTCAGTCATTTGTACTCGGACTACAAACTCCAAGCCAATCATTGTGGGTGGGGTGTTAACCACAGATAACGACATTCGTAATCACTTCTACGTTCCCAGCACTGCCACAAACGTTACTATCGTCGGCGACAGTTTGTACGAAGATATTGTCTATTTGCCGCTTCCGAGGGCCCAATATACAACAATACGTAGAAGCGCAAGCAGTGGGTCTGCCAACTGCGATCGTACCAGCTGCTACCTTAGTGGAGGAGGTCAAGCGATCACACTAAGCAACATCAATGTACTTGTATTTCCCGACTTCATTATGGGAATTTAAACAAAGTGCGATAAGAATTAAGACTCCCCAAGATTAGTGACTTTGATAATTATAAGAGATCGGCTTCATCGGTTTGCTTACACTCCTAGAGAAGCTCTGGGCTACAAGGGTTTGGGCGGCTCTTGAGATAAGACATCGCCAGATTGGACTTTCGGCTGTGCTCAGGGTCTGATCTGTTCCCAATCAAGGTGATTATATGCCTCTTTTCTGCTCCCTTGAACCTCTGAAAAGCCTCATTCAGAAACACCACTTCCTTGGTCATGAAGTCGCAAGCAACTGACGCCGCGTCAGGAACAGATTCGTCAGCGCAGCCAGCACGTTAACCATTCTGCGGTTCATCACCATGCCCCGCATACTGGTCTTCTGAAAGCCGAACTGCTGCTTGATCACGCGAAATGGATGCTCTCCTTTGGCGCGGATGTGGGCCTTGGCTGTCTCCAACAGATCCTGCTGCTTCCCGTCTGGTGTATCAGGCAGTGTTCGGCGCTTACCGGGACGCATGACCACCCGAAACTCCGTAGACCTGCCTGTCATCTCGGGCCTCTTGGCGATTCCTTGGTATCCAGCGACGGCGTATACCACCTCCTCCTTTCCGTACAGCAGCTCAGCTGCCGGGGTGAGGTCATGCACGTTGGCGGGAGTGGTGGCAACGGAGTGGATCAAGCCTGTACTCTTATCCATCCTCGCATGGATTTTCATGCCGTAGGCGAAGCCATCCGCGTAGCGGTGATACCACTGGTTGCCCTTCTTGGTCTGGTGCATCTCCGGATCACGCTCACCAGCCTTGTTTTTGGTGGAGCTGGGGGCGGCGATCAAGGCGGCATCGATGAGCGTTGCCTGCTGCATGGTCATACCCCGTTCCCTGAAAGGGGCCTTGACGGTCTCGGAAATCTGCTCACCGAGGCTGTGCTTCTCCAGCAGGTGCCGGAACGCTAGGATCGTCTTCTGATCGGGGATCCGATCGCTGAGCATGTCGATGCCCGCAAACCGCCGCATCGTCGGCATCTCGATCAAGGCATTCTCCATCGATGGATCGCTCAAGGAGTACCACTGCTGCATCAGGTGGATCCGCAGCATGGTGGCCAGCGGGTAAAGGCGGGCGGCCACCTTTGCTACCGGTCTTGGGGTAAAAGGGCTCGATCAGAGCGATTAGTGCCTGCCAGGGCACCACCGCGTCCATCTCTGCCAGGAACTTCTCGCATCTGGTGCGCTTCTTGGCGGTGGACTGCCCGTAATCGCTGAATCCTTGCTAGCCGCTCCCAGATCAGCAGTTCGCACTGTGCAGCACCAGCAGCAGATCCAGATCGCTTCCCACACCCGCATCTCCGCGCCCGTAGGAGCCGAAAATCCCTACAGCCGCCAGCTCCGGATCGGCGGCAGCCTGCCGCCGGGCCCACCCGTCCGCCTGCTCAATGACGTGGGCCGAGGTGGGCCATCACAGCACGAACCCATTCGATGATGGTGGTGGCATGAAACAGTCCCTGTTCACTCTGCAGTTTGCCGAAATGTTCACCAGGTGTGCCCTCCGGGTAGCTGTCGGGAGACCGGGTCGGGATGTAGAAGCCATCCAGCAAGCGGAGCCGGTCGTCGATGGACTCCGGATAAGGGGGCTGCAAGTCAGCCTTGCCGGGCACAGCCGCCCAGAGCCTGGTGAGGGTGTGGCCCCAGGCCTGTTGCCCCAGGGCCATGTTCAGAGCCTTCAAGGCTTTCTCAGTGGCCTGATGGGCCGCAAAACAGGCCCACTCATGGCGGTCAGTCTCCATGGAGGCCTCGGACTGCTCAAGATCCCGCAGAGCCTGATTCAGCCAGTCGTCGGAGCGTTCAGCCATGGATCAGAGTCGACTCACTGATTCAGCTTCAGCACCGCCATGAAGGCCTCCTGGGGCACCTCCACCCGGCCCATGGCCTTCATCCGCTTCTTGCCCTTGGCCTGCTTCTTGAGCAGCTTCTTCTTGCGGGAGATGTCGCCGCCGTAGCACTTGGCCAGCACGTCCTTGCGGATGGCGCTGATGCTTTCGCTGGCGATGATGCGGCTGCCGATCGAGGCCTGGATCGGAATTTTGAACTGCTGCCGGGGGATCAGCTCCTTGAGCTTCTCCACCAGGCTCTTGCCCACGTTGTAGGCCTTGTCCCGGTGCACGATGGTGGTGAGCGGATCGGCCTTCTCGCCGTTGATCAGCACATCGAGGCGCACCAGCTCGTTGCGACGGTAGCCGATCAGGCTGTACTCCATCGAGGCGTAGCCCTTGGTGCGGCTCTTCATCTGATCGAAGAAATCCGTCACAACTTCAGCCAGCGGCATCTCATAGTGCAGCGTCACTCGGTCGGTGGTGATGTACTTCATGTCGATGAACTCACCGCGCCGTTCCTGGCACAGCTCCATCAGGGCGCCGTTGTACACATTGGGGGTGTAGATCTCCAGCTTCACATAGGGCTCCTCAATCGATTCCCGCTTCTGGGGATCGGGGAGGGTGGCGGGGTTGTCCACCATCAGGGTGCTGCCGTCGATCATGTTCACCTGGTAGATCACCGAAGGCGCGGTGACGATCAGGTCGAGGTCGTACTCCCGCTCCAGCCGCTCCTGCACGATCTCCATGTGCAGCAGGCCCAGGAAGCCGCAGCGGAAGCCGAAGCCCATGGCGCTGCTGGTCTCCGGCTCGTACTGCAGCGCCGCGTCGGAGAGCTGCAGCTTGTCGAGGGCCTCCCGCAGGTCGGGGTACTGGTCGGCATCGGTGGGGAACAGGCCGCAGAACACCATCGGCGTGGCCTCGGCATAGCCGGGCAGCGGTTCGCTCGCCGGGTTCGCCGCCAGGGTGATGGTGTCGCCGACGCGGGCATCGGCCACCGCCTTGATCGAGGCGGACAGGTAGCCCACCTCACCGGCATGGAGGCTCTCCACCTGGCGCTGGTCCGGCGCCATCACCCCCACCTCATCGAGCTCCACCACCTTGCCGCTGGCCATCAGCAGCACCTTGTCCTTGCGGGCGATCACGCCGCTGATCACCCGGAAATAGACGATCACCCCCCGGTAGGGGTCGTAGTAGGAGTCGAAGATCAGGGCCCGCAGCGGTTCATCCACCTGGTCCGGCGGTGCCGGCACCCGATCCACCACCGCCTGCAGGATCTCGGGCACCCCCAGGCCGGTCTTGGCGGAGCAGTTGATGGCCGTGGAGGTATCAAGGCCGATGATCGCCTCGATCTCCGCCTTGATGCGATCGGGATCGGCCCCGGGCAGGTCGATCTTGTTGAGCACCGGGATGATCTCGAGATCGTTCTCCAGCGCCAGGTACACGTTGGCCAGCGTCTGGGCCTCCACCCCCTGGCTGGCATCCACCACCAGCAGCGCGCCCTCGCAGGCCAGCAGGCTGCGGCTCACCTCATAGGAGAAATCGACGTGCCCCGGCGTATCGATCAGGTTGAGGATGTAGGTCTGGCCGTCAGCCGCCTTGTACTCCATGCGGGCGGCCTGGAGCTTGATCGTGATGCCCCGCTCCCGCTCCAGCTCCATGTTGTCGAGGAACTGGGCCTGCATGTCCCGGGCGGCCACGGTGCCGGTGTCCTGCAGCAGGCGGTCGGCCAGGGTCGATTTGCCGTGGTCGATGTGGGCGATGATGCAGAAGTTACGGATCCGCTGGGCGGGAACGTCGGTCATGGGCGCCCGGAGGCTCAGCCGCGAAGGGAACAAGGGCCCGATCCTAGGCAGAGCCTACGGCGGGCCCCGGGCCGATCAGGCGGCGGGGATTGGCGCACCGGCGTTGCCGATGCCAAGGCGTCGCAGCACCGGCAGGCGCCCGGCGGCGAAGGTCTCCCAGAAGTCCTGCAGGTGGCTCAGCGCCTGCTCCGGGTCCTCGATCGGCTGCCCCTCGGGGTCCTTGACGTTGCCGCCCGCCATGCCGATCCCCATCCACACCAGCTGGGCCAGGTCGGCCGCCGGCAGGCCGGCATCGGCGACCTGCAGGAAGAAGGCCTCCAGCAGGTTGACGTTGACGGGCTGCAGCAGCACGGGCGAGAGCAGGGCGCCGATCTCCTCGCCCGCCGTGATCTGATCCAGGCAACGCTGATTGAAACCGGCGATGGCAGGCCCCGGCGATGGCGTCGCAGTGGGGAAGCCCACGCCGATCACCCCTGCGCCCGCGAGAACGGCGAGCCGCATCAGGGCATCCTCCAGATCCAGCGAGGCCTGCTCCATCAGCCAACCCAGGCTCTGGGGGCCATCGGCGAGGACCTCCTTCAACGTCCGCACGAAGTCCGGATCGAGCCCCAGCCGGCCGAGGCTCGTATCGAAGGCGTCCCTGTCATCCCCTGATTCCGCGCAGGAATGCAGCTGCAGGTCCGCCAGGGTCCGGCGCCACCAGGGCGTCGATGGGGGGCAGGCTCCCCGGGCAAAGAGGTCGCGCCGGAAGGTCTGGTTGATCGCCAGATCGAAGAGCACCTCCCGCATCGGGGCATCCACCGCCTCCATCACCAGGGCGCGCCGCCCTGGATCCAGCAGCTCCGGGAACAGCTCCGGCAGGGAGGCCGAGCCGATCGGGGTGAGGCCGTGGGCCCTGCAGAGCCGGTGCATCGGGCCCACATAGAGCGGTTGGTGGGCCGCCTGGTATTCACCCACCAGATAGGCCTCAGGCAAGGGCTGAAACTGCTCGATCTGGGATCGAAGTCCTGGGAGCTCATGGCCGAGGGGCCAGACGTTGTCCTCGCTGCCCATGCACCTCAGGAGGGTGTCCGCCGCCTTGCGAATGCCTGCCGCGGAGGTGCTGCCCCCCGCCCGCAGGGCCTCCTCCACACTCAGCATCTGCAGGGTGCTGCGCGACAACCAGCCCGGATAGGTGTTGTAGGAGCAGTAGAAGATTCCTCCCGGCCGCAGCAGCGAGCCGGCAGCGGCGATGAGGGCTTCCCTCACCGCGGGCCCCACCCAGCTCGCCAGTCCGTGGGCCACCACGACGTCGTAGGCCTCGGGCCAGCCACGGCAGGGGCCGGTGCTGGGCCGCCCCTCCGAAAATGTCGTCAGATCGGCCAGGGCGAACTGCACGTTGCCGAGGCCCAGCGCCTCGGCCTTGGCCCGGGCGCCGGCGATGTGGGTGGGATTCAGATCCAGTCCGTAGAAGCGGGCCCGGGGATGGGCCGCAGCATTGAAGAGCAGGTTGAGGCCGTGACCGCAACCGAGATCGAGATAGCTGAACTGTCTGTTGAGCAGGTCGGGATCCAGCCGGTGGCGGCCGCCCATCAGCGTGGCCAGCATGAGCCAGGACACCGAAAGCTCCCGGTGCAGGAAGGCGCCGTAGGTCTTCTCGGTGGGATAGGCGGGGTTGGGGTCCATCCCTGTGGGGCAGGCGCTGTGCGCGCAGGATGCCTCAGGAAACGGGCCCTGCCACCTGCCGCGGGGTTCGTCGGCCCTACGGAGACGGCGCCTAAGCTCGCTCCAGTGAGTAACCGAGCCATGACCACCGACACCGCCAGCCCCGAGAGCACGGCAGCTGCCGTGGAGAGCGACCCCCGCGCCCTCACCATCGAGAACGTGGAGCGGGTGCTCGACGAGCTGCGCCCTTACCTGATGGCAGATGGCGGCAACGTGGAGATCGTCGAGATCGACGGTCCGGTGGTGAAGGTGCGGCTGCAGGGTGCCTGCGGCTCCTGCCCCAGCAGCACCATGACCTTGAAGATGGGCATCGAGCGCAAGCTGCGCGAAGCGATCCCCGAAGTGAGCGAAGTGGTGCAGGTGCTCTGAACCCTGAAACCCCCACAGGGCGAATCTTCGGCCCATCTGCCGACCATACGCCTGCTGGGCTACATCAATGGGTTGCCGATCGCGTGGTGGTCCAGCCCCAGGGCGGCGGCGGCCCTGATCAGTAAACGATCCGCCGTGGTGAGGGTCAACGTCTCCCGGCTGGCGATGGCCAGATGGAGAGCATCGCCACTGCGTAGCGGCAGGCTGGCCAGTTCCTGCAACCATTGCCTAGCCTACAGAACATCAACCGTTGGTGAGATCACCCCGGCGCACACAGAGGGAGCCCCCACCGGCTCCCTGGGCTGGGGCATCATCCCCGATCCCGCCGCAGCTCACCCACCAGAGCGACAGCGTCGCCTGGAAAGGGGGCCTGGTGGTCATGGAACCGCCGCAGCCGCTCCAGCCATGGCGTCGGGGCTTCCTCCACTGGGGCCGGGATTTCGCGCACCAGTCGGGCCACCGGTTGTCCACGGCGGGTGATCACCACCTCGTCGCCCATCTCCACCGCTTCCAGAAGGGCGGAAAGCTGCGCCTTCGCTTCGGCCAATCCAACGATACGCATGGTCAGGTGGTCAGATGGTCCCCTAGCTGTAGGCCCGGTGTCCGACCTGGAACGCCGGTCCGTAGGCTGCCCCCAAGACGATGGGCCTTCCCGTGCTGGATCAGCGCCTGCTGCGCAACGACCCGACGCTGATCACCGGCCCGCTGGCCCGGCGCGGCATGGCCACCGACCTTTCCGGGCTGCGCCAGCTGGCCCTCGAGGCCCGCGACCTGGAGCAGCGGCGCAGTGAGCTGCAGGCGGAGGGCAACCGCATCGGCAAGGAGGTGGGCGAGCGCATCAGGGCCGGCGCCGCCCCGGGCGGGGAGGAGGTGAAGGAGCTGCGGGAGCAGGGCAACCGGATCAAGCGCCAGGTGGCTGAACTCGAAGACCAGGAGAAGGGGATCGAAGCGCAGCTGCAGCAGCAGCTGTTGGTGCTGCCCAACCTGCCCTCCCCCCTCTGCCCGTCGGGCAGCAGCGAGGCAGAAAACGTGGAGGTGAAGCGCTGGGGCACACCGCGCCGCGAAACCGGCCTGCAGGAGCACTGGCAGATCGCCGAGCGGCTCGGCATCGTCGACAGCGAGCGCTCGGTGCGCATCGCCCAGAGCCGCTTCGTCACCCTGCTGGGCCAGGGCGCCCGGCTGGAGCGGGCCCTGATCAGCTTCATGCTCGATCGCCACGCTGCGCGGGGCTACACCGAGGTGCTTCCGCCGGTGCTGGTGAACACCGCCAGCCTCACCGGCTCCGGTCAGCTGCCCAAGTTCGCCGAGGAAAGCTTCCGCTGCGCCGACGACGACCTCTGGCTCACCCCCACCGCCGAGGTGCCGCTCACGTCCCTCCATCGCGGCGAGGTGCTGGGGGCCGAGCAGCTGCCACTCAGGTACGCCGCCTACACCCCCTGCTTCCGCCGCGAAGCCGGCTCCTACGGCCGCGACACCCGCGGCCTGATCCGCCTGCACCAGTTCAACAAGGTGGAGCTCTACTGGTTCGTGGCCCCGGAGGAATCGGAGGCGGCCCACGAGCAGCTCACCCTCGATGCCGAGGCGATCCTGGAGGCCCTCGAGCTGCCCTACCGGCGGCTGGAGCTGTGCACGGGAGATCTGGGCTTCTCCGCCGCCCGCACCTACGACCTGGAGGTGTGGCTGGCAGGCGCCGGCACCTACCGGGAGATCTCCAGCTGCAGCACCTGCGGCGACTTCCAGGCCCGGCGGGCCTCGATCCGCTTCCGGGACGGCAAGACCACCCGCCTGCTGCACACCCTCAACGGCAGCGGCCTGGCCGTGGGCCGCACCATGGCCGCCCTGCTGGAGGCGGGCCAGCAACCGGATGGCAGCGTCAGGATTCCGGCGGCCCTGGTGCCGTACATGGGGGCTGAGTGGATCAAGGGGAACTGAGATCTCGCCCCGAAGATCAGCCTCTTGGAGTCTGGAGCGTCTGATCCAGATACTGATCCAGCAGGGTACCGGGCAAAAGTGGCCCATCCCTGAACAGCAGGCCGAGGTGGATGCCGTAGCCCTTGGAACTCACCCACTGCACTCGGGCCGGCAACGTCACACTCTGCTTCTCCTCGAAGTCGCTGACATCGAGCCAGACCTCCTCGCTGACGTCCACGTCGAGAACTCCACGGCGGACAACGCAGGCGCCCGTGCGACTCAGATCGGTCACCGTCACGTAGACGGTGCGACCAGAAGCCAGCCGCATGCTGGCGGACACCCCCTGAGGCAGAACGTGGCGCAGGGCACTGCGAACATCTTCACTCTGCCCTTCTCGCTCACTCTGCTCCGGTGACATTCACTTAGCTGTCAACACCATCGGGCCCATCGTATCCCCGTATCCGATGGGCGCCACGGGCCTGGGCCCGAACCGGGGCGCGATCCACAACAGTGGCGGGGCGGTTCCCGCAGAATGGTGTGAATGGCGACGGGAAACTGAATGGGTGTACTGACGGCGCTGGCGATCCTGGCGGGCCTGATCGTGGTGCACGAGGCCGGCCACTTCTTCGCCGCCACCTGGCAGGGCATCCGGGTCAGCGGTTTCTCGATCGGCTTCGGGCCCGCCCTGATCCAGCGGCGGCGCCGTGGCGTGCTCTTCGCCCTGCGGGCCATCCCCCTGGGCGGGTTCGTGGCCTTCCCCGACGACGAGGAGGACAGCAGCATCGCCGCCGACGATCCCGACCTGATGGGCAACCGGCCCCTGGCCCAGCGGGCCCTGGTGATCGCCGCCGGCGTCATCGCCAACCTGTTGCTGGCCTGGAGCGTGCTGCTGGCCCAGGGGCTGGTGCTCGGCATCCCCTCCGGCTTCAGCACCACCCCCGGTGTGGTGGTGGCCGCCGTGCAGCCCGGCCAGGCGGCCGCCGGTTCCGGCCTGCAGCCGGGCGATCGCATCGTGGCGGTGGACGGCACCCCCCTGGCCGGCGGCCAGGACGCGGTGATGGCCCTGGTGGAGCGCATCAAGGAGGCCCCCGGCCGCACCCTGCGCCTGCAGGCCGACCGCAACGGCACCCTCCTGCGGCTGCCCCTCACCCCCACGGACAGCGGCGGCATCGGCCGCATCGGCGCCCAGCTGCAGCCCAACGGCACCGAGTCCTTCCGGCCGGCCACCAGCCCGCTGGAGCCGATCCTGCAGGCCAACCACGACTTCCTGGCGCTCACCCGCCGCACCGTCGAGGGCTTCGGCACCCTGCTCACCCACTTCGGCGAAACCGCCCCCCAGGTGTCGGGGCCGGTGAAGATCGTCGAGATGGGGGCCTCCCTGGCCAGCCAGGGCGGCAGCAGCCTGTTCCTGTTCACCGCCCTGATCTCGATCAACCTGGCGGTGCTCAACGCCCTTCCCCTGCCCCTGCTCGACGGCGGCCAGTTCGCCCTGCTGCTGCTGGAGGGGGTGCGGGGCCGCCCCCTGGCCGACCGGTACCAGATGGCCTTCATGCAGTCGGGCTTCGTCTTCCTGGTGGGCCTCTCCCTGGTGCTGATCGTCAAGGACACCAGCCAGCTGCCCGCCATCCAGCAGCTGCTCAGCCGCTGAGGTGCCCCGCTTCCCCAGCCCGCGCACCCGGGCGCCGCTGATCCTCGAGCGCCTCGGCGTCCTCTACCCGGAGGCCACCTGCTCCCTCGACTGGCGCACCCCCTGGGAGCTGCTCGTGGCCACCATGCTCTCGGCCCAGTGCACCGACGAGCGAGTCAACAAGGTGACCCCGGCCCTGTTCGAGCGCTTCCCCGATGCCGCCGCCGCCGCCGCCGTCGAGAGCGAGGCGGTGGAGCCCTATGTGCAGTCGACCGGCTTCTACCGCAACAAGGCGAAGCACATCGTGGCCGCGTCCCGCCTGCTGATGGAACGCCACGGGGGGGCCGTGCCGGCGTCGATGGAGGAGCTGCTGCCCCTGCCGGGGGTGGCCCGCAAGACCGCCAACGTGGTGCTGGCCCACGCCTTCGGCATCAACGCCGGCGTCACTGTGGACACCCACGTGAAACGGCTGGCCAATCGCCTGCGCCTCACCCGCCACAGCGACCCGAAGCGGATCGAACCGGATCTGATGAAGCTGGTGCCACGGCCCCAGTGGGAGACCCTCTCGATCCGGCTGATCTTCCACGGCCGGGCCGTCTGTGTGGCCCGCAAGCCCCGCTGCGCCGGCTGCGGCCTGGCCGATCTCTGCCCCAGCCACCCGGGCCCCTGAGCCTGGTCGGCCGGGGTGGACCTGGCGGGCCAGACGGTAAGATGGCGGGCTGAAGTTTCTCCCTCCTCCGGCCGCATGGCGAAAAAGTCGATGATCGCGCGTGACGTCAAGCGCCGCAAGATCGTGGAGCGCTTCGCAGCGCGCCGGGCCGCCCTCAAGGAGGCCTTCGATGCGGCCGGCGATCCGATGGAGCGCCTGGAGATCCACCGCAAGCTGCAGTCGCTGCCCCGCAACAGCGCCCCCAACCGCATCCGCAACCGCTGCTGGGCCACCGGCAAGCCCCGCGGCTACTACCGCGATTTCGGCCTCTGCCGTAACCAGCTGCGCGAGCGGGCCCACAAGGGCGAGCTCCCCGGCGTCGTCAAGTCCAGCTGGTGAGCAGCGGGCTCCGGCCCAGCCACTGCAACGGCTTTCCGTCGCTTCAGGCGCCCCGCGTGGGCGCCTTCTTCATGGCCAGGAAGGGCGGATGCGAGAATGCACCACGACAACAAAACGGACATAACGCCCAGTGCAAGGACACACTCAGTCGATCTCCTTCGATGGTCGGGAGATCCGGCTGACCAGCGGCCGATTTGCGCCCCAGGCCGGGGGCTCGGTGATGGTGGAATGCGGTGATACGGCAATTCTGGTCACCGCCACCCGCTCGAAAGGCCGGGAGGGCATCGATTTCCTCCCCCTGATCTGCGACTACGAAGAACGCCTCTACGCCGCCGGCCGCATCCCCGGCAGCTTCATGCGCCGGGAGGCGCGCCCCCCCGAGCGGGCCACCCTCACCTGCCGCCTGATCGACCGGCCGATGCGGCCCCTCTTCCCGAGCTGGCTGCGGGACGACCTGCAGATCGTCGCCACCTGCATGTCGCTCGATGAGCGGGTTCCCCCCGACGTGCTCGCCGTCACCGGCGCCTCGATGGCCACCCTGCTGGCGAAGATTCCCTTCATGGGCCCCATGGCCGCCGTGCGCGTCGGCCTGCTGGGCGACGACTTCGTCCTTAACCCCAGCTTCCGCGAGATAGAGCGCAGCGAGCTCGACCTGGTGGTGGCCGGCACCCCCTCCGGTGTGGTGATGGTGGAAGCGGGCGCCAACCAGCTGCCCGAGCAGGACGTGATCGAGGCCATCGATTTCGGCTACGAGGCCGTCGGCGAACTGATCCGTGCCCAGCTGGCCCTGCTCAAGGAGCTCGGCATCGAGCAGGTGCTGCCCGAGGAGCGCAGCGAGGATCCCGCCCTGCCCACCTTCCTGGAGAAGGAATGCGCCAAGGGCATCGGTGAGGTGCTCAAGCACTTCGAGCAGACCAAGTCCGAGCGGGACGAGAAGCTCGACGCCATCAAGGCCGAGGTGGCCGAGAAGATCGCCGCCCTCGACGGCGAGGATCCGATCAAGGTGGCCGTGAGCAGCAACGGCAAGCTGCTCGGCAACACCTACAAGGGCCTCACCAAGAAGCTGATGCGTCAGCAGATCCTCGTCGAGGGCAAGCGGGTGGATGGCCGCAGCCTCGACGAGGTGCGCCCCATCCAGGCCGCCGCCGGCGTGCTGCCCAAGCGTGTCCACGGCTCGGGCCTGTTCCAGCGCGGGCTCACCCAGGTGCTCTCCTGCGCCACCCTCGGCACCCCGAGCGACGCCCAGGAGATGGACGACCTCAACCCCAACAGCGAGAAGACCTACCTCCACCACTACAACTTCCCCCCCTACTCGGTCGGTGAGACCCGGCCGATGCGCTCCCCCGGTCGCCGCGAGATCGGCCACGGCGCCCTGGCCGAGCGGGCCCTGATCCCCGTGCTGCCCTCCAAGGAGAGCTTCCCCTACGTTCTGCGGGTGGTCTCGGAGTGCCTCAGCTCCAACGGCTCCACCTCGATGGGCTCGGTTTGCGGCAGCACCCTGGCCCTGATGGACGCCGGCGTGCCCCTGGCGGCCCCGGTGAGCGGCGCGGCCATGGGTCTGATCAAGGAGGGCGAGGAGGTGCGCATCCTCACCGACATCCAGGGCATCGAGGACTTCCTCGGCGACATGGACTTCAAGGTGGCCGGCACCGAAAAGGGCATCACCGCCCTGCAGATGGACATGAAGATCACCGGCCTGGCGGTGAAAACGATCGCCGAAGCCATCAACCAGGCCCGCCCGGCCCGGCTGCACATCCTCGGCAAGATGCTCGAGGCGATCGACAAGCCCCGCGACGTCCTCTCCCCCCACGCCCCGCGCCTGCTCAGCTTCCGCATCGATCCGGAACTCATCGGCACGGTGATCGGTCCCGGCGGCCGCACCATCAAGGGCATCACCGAGCGCACCAACACCAAGATCGACATCGAGGACGGCGGCATCGTCACGATCGCCAGCCATGACGGCGCCGCCGCCGAGGAGGCCCAGCGCATCATCGAGGGCCTCACCCGTCGCGTCAGCGAAGGGGAGGTGTTCAACGGCTCGGTCACCCGGGTGATCCCGATCGGCGCCTTCGTGGAGATCCTGCCCGGCAAGGAGGGGATGATCCACATCTCCCAGCTCTCCGAAGCCCGGGTCGAGAAGGTGGAGGACGTGGTCAACGTCGGCGACCAGGTGACCGTGCGGGTGCGGGAGATCGACAACCGCGGCCGCATCAACCTCACCCTGCGGGGCGTTCCCCAGCAGGAGCCGGCGGCGGTCTGACCGCTGCGGAGGCCTGGCCGCAAGGCTGGGTCCTCGCCCCTAAACTGGTTGGCAACTGGTTGAAACCTGTCGATGAAGACCGTCGGGGCCTTCGAGGCCAAGACCCACCTCTCCAGCCTGCTGGAGGAGGTGGCCGGTGGCGAGGAGATCCTGATCACCCGCCACGGCAGGCCCCTGGCACGGTTGGTTCCGGTCGATTCCCGTGGCCGCGAGCGTCGCCTTGAGGCCATCGACCGTCTGCGGAGCTTCGCCAACGGCCGGCGCCTCCATGGCCTCTCGATCCGTGAGTTGCGGGACGAAGGCCGCCGGTGCTGAGGTTCGTCGCCGACGTTTCCGCCGTGTGCGCCTGGTGCTTCGATGACGAGCGCACCACGGCCTCAGAGGCGCTCCTGGCCCGGTTGCCGGAGTCGGAACTCTGCGTGCCGGCGCTGTTTCTCTGGGAGCTGGCCAACGTGCTGCTGATGGCCGAACAGCGCGGCCGGATCAGCGCAGCGGATCGGAGCCAGTTCCTCGCCCTTGTGGGTCAGCTCGATCCGGCCATCGATCCCGCCGATCCGAGCGTCGTCTGGCACGACGTGCTGAGCCTGGCGGCCCAGCACCGGCTCACCAGCTACGACGCCACCTATCTGGAACTGGCGATGCGCGCAGGTCTCCCGCTGGCCAGTCGTGACAACGCGCTGATCGAGGCCGCCCGGAGCTGCGGGCTGGCGCTGCTCGCCTGCTGAATCGGCTGGGTCCCGCTCAGACGGCGAAACCCGGATCGATCACCGCCATCGCCGCCGCCGCCCGGTGGCAGAGCTCATCGTGGGCCGGGCCGTGGCTGGCGATCAGGCAGCCCGCCTGGCGCACGTCGCCGGTGTTGTAAGTGAGGGGCCGGCCATCGACATGGCTGAAGGCGCCGCCGGCGGCGACCAGCACCGCCTCCGGGGCGGCCATGTCCCAGTCCTTGGGGGCACTGCGGCCCGACAGGGAGATGTAGAGGTCGGCCTCCCCCCGCAGGATCGTGGCCACCTTGCCGCCGACGCTGCCGATCGCCGTGCTGCGGGCCGGCCGCAGCTCGGCCAGCAGCTGCTCCAGGCGATCGTCCCGGTGGTTGCGGCTGGCCACCAGCACCAGCTCCTCGCTGCGGCCGCTGAGGGTGGCGGGAGTGCGCTCACCGGCCCGGTTCTCGCGCCAGGCCTCGCCCGCCGTGCCGTCCTCGCCCGCCCCCACCAGCCCGAACCAGAGCTCCTCCGGCTCCGGCAGCAGCACCACCCCCAGCACCGGCCGCTGGCCATGCACCAGGGCCAGGTGGACGGCGTACTCGCCGGTGCCCTGCAGGAAGTCCTTGGTGCCATCGAGGGGATCAAGGATCCACAGCCACTCGGCCTCCAGGGGCTGGCCCGGCACCAGCACCTCGGCGGCGGTCTCCTCGCTCAGCAGCGTCCAGCCGGCGGCCGGGAAGGCCGCCGCCAGGCCGTCGAGCAGCCAGCGGTTGACCGCCAGATCCGCCGCCGAGACCGGCCCCTCGCCGCCGTGGTCGACGCTCATGGCCGGCGGGAACCCGTAGGGGGGCTGCTCGCCGCGGGCATAGGCCCGCAGGATGTCGGCGGCCCCCCAGGCCAGCCGGCGCAGCTCCGCCAGCAGGGGCTCACGGCCGATGCCGTCGGGCAGGGCGAAGGAAGACGGCATCATGGAGACCGGAAAACGGCATTGTGCAGGACCCGGTGCAGGAGCACGAACCCGCCGCCGGCGTCCTCTATCTGGTGGGCACCCCCATCGGCAACCTCGACGACCTCTCCCCCCGGGCCCGGCGGGTGCTGGCGGGGGCCGACCGGGTCGCCTGCGAGGACACCCGCCGCAGCGGCCTGCTGCTGCACCACCTCGGCATCCGGGCGCCCCTGCTGAGCTTCCACCAGCACAACCAGACGGCCCGCATTCCCCAGCTGCTGGCGGCCCTGGAGGCGGGCGAAGCGATCGCCGTGATCAGTGATGCCGGCCTGCCGGGGGTGTCGGATCCCGGCCAGGAGCTGGCGGCCGCCGCCCGCGCCGCCGGCCGCCAGGTGATCTGCGTTCCCGGCCCCAGCGCCGTCACCACCGCCCTGGTGAGCAGCGGCCTGCCGATGGGCCGCTTCTGCTTCGAGGGCTTCCTGCCGCCGAAGGGCGGCCCCCGGCGCCAGCGGCTGGAGGCCCTGTCCGGCGAGGAGCGCACGATTGTGCTGTTCGAGGCGCCCCACCGGCTGCTGGCCCTGCTCGAGGACCTGCTGGCGGTGCTGGGGGACCGGCCCCTGCAGGTGGCGCGGGAGCTCACCAAGCGCCACGAGGAGCAGGTGGGCCCCACGGTGGCGGCGGCCCTGGAGCATTTCCGCCGCACCCCACCCCAGGGGGAGTGCACCCTGGTGCTGGGCGGTGCCCCGCCGGCGGCGGCCCCCGTCTGGGACGAGGCCGGCCTGCGCCGCGCCCTCGATGCGCTGGTGGCGGGCGGCCTCAGCAACCGGGAGGCCGCCCGCACCCTGGCCGAGCGCAGCGGCCACAGCCGCCGGGACCTCTATGCCCTGCTGCACCGCGAGCCGTCAGACTGAGGCAGCCGGTCCTGCGACGCCCCGATGCTTCTGCGCCTGCGCCTCCTGTGCGGCAGCCTGCTGGGCGGCACCCTGCTGCTGACCCTCCTGTGCCTCGGGGCCCAGAACCTGGAGGTACGGCCCCAGCTGCGCTTCGGCTTGGCCCGCAGCGCCCCGCTGCCGGCCGGCTTCATCGTGGGGGTGGCCCTGGTGCTGGGGGTGATCAGTGGTGGCGCCAGCGCGGCTCTGCTGCTGCCCGGAAACGGCCCGGGCGACGAGGGCTGAAGCCTCAGCTGCCGGGCAGGGCGTACAGGGCACCCTCGATCACCACCCGGCTGATGCCCTGGGCCAGCAGGTAGGGGGCGGTGAGCTCGAACACCTTGAGGTCGGGCAGCTTGATCACCCGCTGGGTGCGGCCGCACTGGCGCTTGGCCTGGCGGGGATTGAGGAACACCACCAGCGCCTGGCGCTCCAGCTCGGCGGCCGGCAGCCGGCCCAGTTCGGGGAACTCGCTCAGGGGCCGGGCTTGCAGTTCCACGGTCTTGTCGACCAGCATGTAGGCGCTGGAGGGCAGGGCGGCGCTGGCCAGGGGCTGGAGCCGCCCGTCGGCGGCCGCCGGGGCGCCGTCGTCGAGCAGCACCACGGGGATCGGCTGGAACGGATTGATCGCCCCGTCGGTGCCGTCGTCGGAGCCCTCGTCGTCGCCGTCGTCGCTGGTGAGCAGGTCGTCGTCATCGGCGCCGAAATCGTCGGCATCCTCGATGGCCAGCACGGCGGGACCGTCCTCTGCCACCGCCTCGGCCTTCACCGGGGCCGCCACCGTCAGGCGGCGGGGCGGGGCAGGCAGGGTCCTGCGAGCGGCGGTGGCCGGCTCGGGGGCGGGCTCCAGGGCGGGCTCGGGCTCAGACGGCGCTTCCGGCTCGGGGGTGCTGATGGCGAGGGCCGTCTGCAGGGCTTCCGGGGCAGCGGCCGGATCGGCATCGCCGGTCGCTGTCCGGCTGCGCCGGCGGGAGCGCTCTGCCTTGAGGCGCTCGTACTCCTCGTCGCCGAGCTCCGTGCGAACGACGCGGATGACCGTGTTGGCGCTGCAGCCGTAGCTGTCCGCCAGCTGCTGGCTGCTGGAGCCCTCCCGGAATCGCCCAACCAGCTCGGTTTTCTGGCTGTCGCTGAGCCGGGTGGCGGCCATGGAACGGTTCAAGCGCGGTCGTCCACTGTAGGGGGGGCTACCGGAGTGGCCTGGCCGCCGAACGCTGGCACAATGCGCACCGTGCTCCCTTAGCTCAGCTGGATAGAGCAGCTGCCTTCTAAGCAGCCGGTCGATGGTTCGAATCCATCAGGGGGCGTTGGTGGGAACGGGCGGGGATCTGGGCCTTGGAGCCCGATCAAGCCATGTAGAGTCGTGTATCTACACCACGCCGGCGGCGTCCGGCATGGGCGCATTGGCACCTTCCCAGGCCCCTCAACCAGATTCCGTTCACCCCCAGCCCGGTCAACGGGCGGAGGAACCTGGCCGGCGGGTCCAGCAGGCGATCCGCCGCTGGGGCAACAGCCTGGCTGTCCGGATCCCGGCCGAGTGCCTGCGTCAGGCGGGGCTGCGGGAGGGCGACCCGATCGAGATCGTCGTCGGACCCGACGGCCGGCTGAGCCTGGAGCCCCTGCAACGGCTGGATCGCCGCGCGCTGGCCGCCGACCTGCGCCAGCTGCAGGCCACCATGCCGATCACCCCTTCGGTGATCGAAGCGTGCCGGGACCAGGAGCGCTGGTGAGGCCGGGCCCGCCGTGATCTACCTGGACACCAGCGTCGTGGTCGCCCTGCTGACCCCGGAAGCGTCCAGCCCACGGGCGCTGGAATGGCTGGAGCACTGCCGCGAAACCCTGATCAGCAGCGACTGGCTGATCACCGAAACCCACAGCGCCCTGGGCCTCAAGCAGCGCCACCACGGCCTCAGCCCGGAAGCCCGCAGGGCCGCCGGCGACCATTTCGAGCGCCTGTTGCAGGGCGGGGTTGACCTGCGCTCCCTCGACCGGGACCGATTCCGCCAGGCCGCTGAGCTGCTGCAGGATCCCTCGCTCGGACTGCGCGCCGGTGATGCCCTGCACCTGGCGGTGGCCCTGCACAGCCGCTGCTCCCATCTAGCCAGCTTCGACGGGCGGATGCGGCAGGCCGCCGCCGCCCTGGGCCTGGCTCCAGCGCTTGATTAGCGCCGTACCGGCACCACCTGCATGCCGATCGGGGCCAGGGCGATCAGGGCGAGCTTGATGTGCTGGAGGCCGAAGGGGATGCCCACGATCGTCACGAAACAGGCCACCGCTGCGCTCAGATGGCCGATCGCCAGCCACCAGCCGGCCAGCAGGAACCAGATCACGTTGCCGACCAGCCCCAGGGGCCCGGTGCCGAAATCCATCCGGCCGGTGAGCTCCCGGCGGCTGACGGCCTCGTAGCCGAACGGCCAGAAGGAGAAATTGCCGATCACGAAGCAGGCCCGGGCCCAGGGGATCCCCACGATCGTGATCGCCGCCACCAGGCCGGCCAGCCACCAGCCCAGGCCCATCACGAAGCCCCCCAGCACGAACCAGAGGACGTTGAGCAGGAAGCGCAGCATGGGGAGAGCCGGTGCTGCGCTCCAGCATGACGCCGCTGGGGCCTTCAGCCGCAGGGTTCGGCCGGAGCGGTGCAGCTGGCGGCCAGGGCGGCGAGCCAGCCCCGCAGGCGCTCCAGGGCCTGGGGCTGCAGGCGGTAGTAGACCCAGCGGCCGCTCTGGCGGTCGGCCAGCAGGCCCGTCTCCCTGAGCACCTTGAGGTGAAACGAGAGCTTCGACTGGGCCAGGCCCAGGTCGGCGGTGAGGTCGCAGACACAGCGCTCGCCGCCGCCGAGGGCCTCGATCACCTGCAGGCGGATCGGATCGGCCAGGGCCCGCAGCAGCAGGCGTGCCTCTTCGGCCTCCAGGGGGGCCGAAGCACAGGCGATCGGCCCAGAAGCACCGGGGATCGGCGGAGCAGCAGCGGTCCTTAACCCGGCCATAAATCGATCAACTCTGCTTGATGCGAGGGTACGGGCTTGTCGCGGCAGGCGCTGTGAGGATCGGCATCAACGGGTTCGGGCGGATTGGTCGCCTGGTGTTCCGCGCCCTCTGGGGGCGGCCGGGCCTGGTGCTGGTTCACGTTAATGACAGCGCCGGGGACGCCGCCGGCGCTGCCCACCTGCTGGAGTTCGACTCGGTGCACGGCCGCTGGAGCCGGGCGGTGGCGGCCGAGGCCGACGGCGGGGGCTTCACGGTCGACGGGAGCCGGGTGGGCTGGTCGCGGGGGAGCGATCCGGCGCTGGTGCCCTGGCAGGAAGCGGGAGTGGAGCTGGTGCTCGAGTGCAGCGGCAAGGTCAAGACCCCCGAGGCCCTCGCCCCCTACCTGCGGCAGAGCGGCGTGAAGCGGGTGATCGTGGCCTGTCCCGTGAAGGGGGAGCTGGACGGCATCGCCATCCCCAACATCGTCTTCGGCATCAACCACGGCACCTACGTGCCGGAGCGGCACCGGGTGCTCACCGCCGCCTCCTGCACCACCAACTGCCTGGCGCCGGTGGTGAAGGTGGTGCACGAGAGCTTCGGCATCCGCCATGGCTCGATCACCACCCTGCACAACATCACCAACACCCAGGTGGTGATCGACAGCTTCAAGAGCGATCTGCGCCGGGCGCGCTCCTGCAGCCAGAGCCTGATCCCCACCACCACCGGCTCGGCCAAGGCCATCGGCCTGATCTTCCCCGAGCTGCAGGGCAAGCTCAACGGCCATGCCGTTCGCGTGCCCCTGCTCAATGCCTCGCTCACCGATGCGGTGTTCGAGCTGGAGCGCCCGGTGACGGTGGAGGAGGTGAACGGCGCCTTCGCGGCGGCGGCGGCGGGCCCGCTGCTGGGCATCCTGGGCTACGAGGAGCGGCCCCTGGTTTCGGTCGACTACATCAACGACAGCCGCAGTTCGATCGTCGATGCTCTCTCGACGATGGTGATCAATGGCACCCAGCTGAAGGTGTACGCCTGGTA
Organism: Cyanobium gracile PCC 6307; assembly: GCF_000316515.1. Lineage (NCBI taxonomy): Bacteria > Bacillati > Cyanobacteriota > Cyanophyceae > Synechococcales > Prochlorococcaceae > Cyanobium > Cyanobium gracile. The sequence goes on from NC_019675.1 coordinate 1,438,366, forward strand.
CGACAACGAGTGGGGCTACAGCTGCCGGATGGCGGATCTGGCCTGCCATGTGGTGGCTCTGGACGCCGCCCGGGCGGAGTGAGCGGCCGATGCTTCCGACCCTCTCCGGCCGGCCGCTCACGGCCCTGCAGCAGTACGCCATCGTCACGGCCAACTACTGGTGCTTCACCCTTACCGACGGCGCCCTGCGGATGCTGGTGGTGTTCCACTTCCGCTCGCTGGGCTACAGCACCCTGGAGATCGCCTTCCTGTTTCTCTTCTACGAGTTCTTCGGCATCATCACCAACCTCTGCGGCGGCTGGCTGGGGGCCCGCTTCGGCCTGCGCCTCACCCTCTGGACCGGCACCCTGATGCAGGTGGCGGCCCTGCTGATGCTGGTGCCCGTTGCCGACAGCTGGCCGAAATGGTGGAGCGTGGCCTATGTGATGGTGGCCCAGGCGCTCAGCGGCATCGCCAAGGATCTCAACAAGATGAGCGCCAAAAGTGCCATCAAGTCGGTGGTTCCGGAAACCCCCGACGACCACGACAAGGGCGAGAGCCAGCTGTTCCAGTGGGTGGCGATCCTCACCGGCTCCAAGAACGCCCTCAAGGGAGTGGGGTTCTTCCTCGGCGGCCTGCTGCTGGCCACGATCGGCTTCAACGCCGCCGTCGGCGCCATGGCAGCCGGCCTGTTCCTGGCCTTCCTGTTCACCCTGGTGCTGCCCGGGGAGATCGGCCGCATGAAACAGAAGCCCGCCTTCACCTCCCTGTTCTCCAAGTCCCCCGGCATCAATCGCATCTCCCTGGCCCGGTTCTTTCTCTTCGGCGCCAGGGATGTCTGGTTCGTGGTGGCCCTGCCGGTGTTCCTGCAGACCACCCTCGGCTGGCGCTACTGGGAGGTGGGCGGCTTCATGGGGCTGTGGGTGATCGGCTATGGCCTGGTGCAGGGATCGGCCCCGGCCCTGCGGCGCCGCTGGGGCCAGACCGCGCCGCCAGGCGTCTCCGCCGTGACCTTCTGGAGCGGACTGCTCACCGCCATTCCGGCCCTGATCGCCATCGCCCTCTGGCGCGAGGTGGGGAATCCCGGTGTGGCCGTGGTGGTGGGACTGGCGGCCTTCGGGGTGGTGTTCGCCATGAATTCCTCGATCCACAGCTACATGATCCTGGCCTACACCGATGCCGAATCGGTGAGCCTGAACGTGGGCTTCTATTACATGGCCAACGCCGGCGGCCGCCTGCTCGGCACGGTGCTCTCGGGTGCCCTGTTCCTGGTGGGGGGCCTGCAGGCCTGCTTGTGGAGCTCGGCCCTGCTGGTGGGGCTGGCCGCTCTGGTGAGCACCCGGCTGCCGGCACCGCCGCGGCAGAAGCGACCCCAAGACCTGCAGCCGTCCTCAGGGGGGTGAGTCATCGGGGGTAGACGGTGGTCGCGCTGGATCTGATGGCGATCGCCCGATGTCGGCCCTGGGCGATGAAGTGAAAAGCGTTGTCAACAAAACTCTCATCGAATGAACAAGAGACTAAAATCTCCTGACTTTGAACCCCTTGCTCAGCGCGTTGGAGGTGGGCGTCACCCGGCATGGCCTGCCGAGGTAGCTGCCTCTGGCCGCTTGGGCAGCCTTGTGATGGAGAAGTCCCGAACGCCTCAGTCCTTAAGGAAGCGCACCATCAAACGGCGCTACCGACTCTTCACGCTCACGGAAGCGAGCCATCCCCTGTATCGGGTTTCCGGCCTGGAGATCCTCGGACTGTTGGCCTTGGTCCTCACCGTTGCCTTTCTCTTCTGAGCCTTGTGGGCTCTGCCAGTCGGACGCAAGCCGTGCGTTCGGGTAGCCCCAGCAGTCCTGCCTCCGCCGGCGAGTCTGTTGTCGCCATGCTGGACACCCTTTCCCCACGTGCCATGCCATCGAGTGCCCCGCCCCGCCAGAGGTTGCTGGAGGTGAACGGCGGCTGCTGGGAGGGCCTGTTCCACCGGCTCGGCCCCGATGGCCGCGAGATCGAGCGCTTCCCCACCCGCCTGCGGGTGAGCGATGAGGACGGCACGATCGAGGCCGCCCTCACCTACCTCAATTCCGGTCGCACCGTGCCGATGCGCTTCCGCGAGCCGCCGGCAGCGATGCAGATCAGCGACGCCGGCCACTGGAGCCTGGGCATGGATCGGATGGGCCCGTGGCCCTGGATCGCCGAGCTCTGCGTCGTCCACGGCGAGCGGCGCCGGCGCGTGGTGCTGCGCCATGGCGTCGAGCGGCTCGAGAGCTTCACCTATGCCCGGGAATGGCGGCCCGGCACAGGTGACGGCGGCCCCGCCACGCTGCTGGTCGCCGAGATCGAGACCATCGCCTCAGGGGAGGCCAGCGGCAGCCGCTGGCGCTTGGACGACGACGTGGAGGTGGTCATTGCCCCCGCGCCCGGCCAGCCGGGGCCCGTGCGGGTGACGCTCGCCTGGCACCCCGCCGGCGCCTGCCCGTGCCGGATCGAGCGGCGCTACACCCCCTACGGTCTGCTGGAGCCGCTGCCGCCGGACTGATGGGCCCCCCGCTGGTGTATCACCCGGCCTATGCGGTTCCCCTCCCCAGCGGCCATCGCTTCCCGATGCAGAAGTTCCGGTTGCTGAAGGAGCGGCTGGAGCAGCTGGAGCTGGCCCGCCCGGGGCAGATCCACCAGCCCCTGCCGGCGCCACGCCGCTGGCTGGAGCTGGTGCATGGGCGCGGCTACCACGAGGCCTTCTCCCGGGGGCTGCTCACCCCCCAGGAGGTGCGCCGCATCGGCCTGCCCGTGTCGGAACCGCTGGTGCGCCGCAGCTGGCTGGCGGTGGGGGGCACCGTACTCACGGCCCGGCTGGCCCTGCGCCATGGCCTGGCCTGCCACCTGGCCGGCGGCACCCACCACGCCTTCCCGCTGCACGGCAGCGGCTTCTGCATCTTCAACGACTGCGCCGTGGCGGCCAGGGTGCTGCTGGCCGAGGGCCTGGTGCGGCAGGTGCTGGTGGTGGATCTGGACGTGCACCAGGGGGACGGCACGGCGGCGATCTTCACCGGCGACCCCCGGGTGTTCAGCTTCTCGATGCACGCGGCCAGCAACTTCCCCCTGCACAAGCAGACGGGCGACCTTGACCTGGCCCTGGAGGACGGCGTCGGGGATGACGCCTACCTGCGGACCCTGGAGCGGACCCTGCCGGATCTGCTGGATCAGGTGCGCCCGGATCTGGTGCTCTACAACGCCGGCGTCGATCCCCACCGGGACGACCGCCTCGGCCGGCTGGAGCTGAGCGATGACGGCCTGCACAGGCGCGACCGGCTGGTGATCGATGCGGCCCTGCGGCGCCGCCTGCCGGTGGCCACCGTCATCGGCGGGGGCTACGACGACCTGGCGGCCCTGGTGGAGCGCCACACCCTGGTGGTGCGGGCCGCCGATGGGCTCGCCCGGATCCACGCCACCGGCACGGAGCGGTCATGTCCGGTCACAGATGGCCCCCGCCCCGGTCAGGGCTGAGTCATACGGGGGCGTTTTTCTGGTGGGGCCACGGAGCTTCCGCCATGATCAGCCGTTCCTCCCGCCTGCTCCACGCCGCCCTTGTGGTGGTCTGCGGCGCCGGAATCGTCTACGCCCCGGTCCAGGCCCAGACCTCCCTGACCGTGCCCCTGGGGCAGTCGGGCTACTTCGGCCGGATCTCCATCGGCAACCTGGCGCCACCGCCGGTGCTCGGCTACGGCCCGGTGATCGCCAGGCCCCCCTTGGGCAGCGACCGCTGGGGCCAGTCCGCGATCGCGCCCATCTACCTGCGGGTGCCCCCCCAGCAGGCCCGTGACTGGGGCCGCTACTGCGGGCTCTACCAGGCCTGCACCGTGCCGGTCCTGTTCGTCCAGGACGCCTGGTACCGCGACACCTACGCGCCGCGGGTGCGGGCCGCCCAGGCCCGGCAGGCCCGGCAGCTCAGGCGTGCCGAGGAAGCGCGCGATCGCTGGCGGGCCTCCCGTCAGGCGGGGAAACGGCTGGTGACCCCCGATGGCCGCGTCTACGTGCTGGACAAGCGCCGCGACCGTGACGACGACGACGATTGAGCAGGGACGCCGCCGCCCTCAGCGGCGGCCGAACAGGTCCTCCCAGGTGAGGGGATGCTGGGAGGGATCGTGGCGGGCCGGCCGGGCCTCCAGGGGGCAGCAGGGGTAGGCATGGGGGCCCCGGCCGGCGATGGCGGGGCTGGAGCTGGGGCGGGTCGCGGCGGACGGGCGCCTGGAGAGGGTGTTCATTCGGAAGGTTGGACAAGAGGATATGGATCTCGCACCGGGAGGCTGCCGTTCCCCCGCGGGGAATCGCACACGGCAACCACTGTTGGGCCTGATGGACCGACGTTGGACCTGGTGGACCGACCCCAGGAAGCGCGGGGCGGCTCGGTGCTGGCTCCGGCGAAGGCGAACAACAGGTTCGCCGGCTTCTGCCGAATCCACTCACCGTAGCGGATGCCGCGGCCTCCCTTGGCCGGGGAGCCGCCGGGGCAGGGCCCAAGGGGTACCAACATCTTGGACAGGAGCTAAGGTGGGTTCTTCTCCTGCTTGCGCTTCATGGCAGGGGTGTGTGGTTCCCTTTTGATGTACCAGGATCAGCATCCCGAAGGGAAGCGGGCCAGAACACGGCACCTCGTCCCGGTCGGCGTTTCGGTCAGTCTCACCCTTCCCACGAAGAAATCGGTGTTCGTCAATCTTCGCGATGTCAGCGTGCAGGGAGCCTGCATCCTGCGTCAAGGCAACCTGGACGTTCAGGAGGACGACACGGTTTTTTTCGAAGCCCACAACTATGACGCCGGCTCCAAGGTGACCCTGCGCTCCAAGGTGTGCTGGGTGCGCAACACCGGCTTCAACACCTACGTAGGCCTGTCCTTCGTCAACGCCTCTCTCTCCCAGGACGCCCTCACCAGGCTCGTCGCCTGAGCCTGGATCACTCCCCCTCGCCACTCGGTCCACCGTCCTGAACCGGAAGGGGGCCGTCCGTGAGCGTCCGGCTGAGAACGGCGCCGTGGAACCTGGCCCCGTCGAGGAGGGCCCCCCGCAGATCAGCCTGGGTCAGGTCGGCACCGCTGAAGTTGGCCCCACGCAGATCGGCGCCCCTGAAATCCGCCGCCGTCAGATCCGAGCTGCTGAAATCAGCCTGGGCCAGATCAGCGCCATGGCAATCGGCGTTGCGCAGCACCGTGTTGGAGAAATTGGCACCACGCCAGCGGCCAAAAGGGATCCTCAGGCCTTCGAGATCCGATCCCTGCAGATCAAAGCCGTCCTGCCAGAGGCCATCGGCGGAAAACATCTCCAGGGCCCGAAGTCGTCCGAGGCTGTTGGAGGCCCCGGCCTGACGCTGGGCCAGAAGCAGCTCGAACATCTCCTGGTGCTCCTTCTCCTTGCGCTGACCGGCTTCGAGCAGATAGAAGATTGCCGCCGTAACGATGCTGAACGATTCGACCGTGCCGATGCTGATGATTTCCAGCACATTGCTGGTCAGACAATCGGCCTGCCCGGCCTTGGCATGGCAGTTCTCGAAGCGATTGACCACGGCCAGCAACGCGAAGGACAGCAGCCCGGCCACCAGCACCCGGAAACCGAAGGAGCGGTCCAGCAGTCGGAAGAACGGCGAGGCGCGCCGGCGTTTCTGGCGGGCATACCAGGTGGAGTCGGGGGAGGGCCTGCGCATCCGGGTTAGTCCTGGGTTGGAGGCGAGGGGAAGATCCGGTCCCAGTCACGCCGCAGGCTGACCAGGCTCCAGTCGTGGCGTTGGGCCAGCTTCAGGCCCTGATCCAGGCGGCCGAAGCGGGAGGTGCGGTCGTAGGCCACCTCCCGCTCGCCGTCATCGTGGTGCAGCAGCAGCCCCAGCCGCTGGCCGGGGCCGGCGGTGGTCCAGCGCAGCATCGCCAGGTCGCCGTCGGAGTTGCCGAAGGCCGCGATCGGGCGGCGACCGATGGCCCGTGCGATGCCCACCGGCTTGGCGTCGCCGTCGTTGATGGAATCGACCACGGGTTCGCGCCAGACAGTCGGCTGGCCGCTCTCCTCGCCATAGCGCAGCTGCAGCGTCGAGCCGATCACCCGCTCCGGAGGGATGCCGTAGGACTCCTCGGCGAACACCCGCACGAACTCGACACCCCCGCCGGTCACGATCCAGCTGCGGAACTCCCTGGCCCGCAGGAGCGCCAGCAGTTCCAACATCGGCTGGTAGACGAGCCCGGTGTAGGGCACCCCCAGCCCGGGATGGCGGGCCTCCCGCAGCCAGGCGCGGGCCAGGTCGGTGAAGGCCGCGTCGGCCATCCCGGCGTGGGTGAGGGCGGCCAGTTCCAGCAGCCCCCGCAGGCCGTGGCCCATCAGGGCGTCGATGTCGTCGGCCAGGGCTGCTGCCACCAGCGGATGGCGGGCCAGCTCGGCCCGCTCCGCCACCAGGCTGCGGGCCCGCTGGAGGGCGAAGGCCAGCTGCACGTACATCGGCTGCTCCGACCAGAGCGTGCCGTCGTTGTCGAACACGGCGATCCGCTCCTCCGGCGCCACCCAGGCGGGGTCCCCGGGGGTGCTGACGGCCGCGACGAACGCGAGCAGACGCCTTTTGACGCTGCCCTCCCGCCAGGAGGGCAGGGGATCGGGGCCAGCGTCAGCGGTCATGGGGTCGCGTGCCGTGGGGGCCTGCCGTGTTGGCCGGAGCTTGAGCGGACGGCCGGCAGCGGAATTCCACCCGACCACGCTGGCACAGCGACGGGGAACCCCCAGCCAGGCCCAGCCGGACCGCGTCGCCATGAAAAAACCCCCTGCGTGAGCAGGGGGTTGAAAGATTCCAGGAGATCTGGAGGGGCTGGATCAGCCGATCGCCGGAGCGGTCAGGGCCACAGGGGTGGCGCTGGCGGCGGCCAGGTCGAGGGGGAAGTTGTGCGCATTGCGCTCGTGCATCACTTCCATGCCGAGGCCGGCACGGTTGAGCACATCGGCCCAGGTGTTGATCACCCGGCCCTGACCATCCAGGATGGACTGGTTGAAGTTGAAGCCGTTCAGGTTGAAGGCCATCGTGCTCACGCCCAGGGCGGTGAACCAGATGCCGATCACGGGCCAGGCGGCCAGGAAGAAGTGGAGGCTGCGGCTGTTGTTGAAGGAGGCGTACTGGAAGATCAGGCGACCGAAGTAACCGTGGGCAGCCACGATGTTGTAGGTCTCTTCCTCTTGGCCGAACTTGTAGCCGTAGTTCTGCGACTCGCTCTCGGTCGTCTCACGCACCAGGGAGCTGGTGACGAGGGAGCCATGCATGGCGGAGAACAGGGAGCCACCGAACACACCCGCCACACCCAGCATGTGGAAGGGGTGCATCAGGATGTTGTGCTCAGCCTGGAACACCAGCATGTAATTGAAGGTGCCGCTGATGCCGAGGGGCATGCCGTCGGAGAAGGAACCCTGACCGAAGGGGTAAATCAGGAACACGGCGCTGGCGGCCGCCACGGGGGCGGAGTAGGCGACGCAGATCCAGGGGCGCATGCCGAGGCGGTAGGAGAGTTCCCACTCGCGGCCCATGTAGGCGAAGACGCCGATCAGGAAGTGGAAGACCACCAGCTGGTAGGGGCCACCGTTGTACAGCCACTCGTCGAGGCTGGCGGCTTCCCAGATGGGATAGAAGTGCAGGCCGATGGCGTTGCTGGAAGGAACAACGGCGCCGGAGATGATGTTGTTGCCGTACATCAGGGAGCCGGCGACGGGCTCACGGATGCCGTCGATGTCGACGGGGGGCGCCGCGATGAAGGCGACGATGAAGCAGATGGTGGCGGCCAGCAGGGTGGGGATCATCAGCACACCGAACCAACCGACGTAGAGGCGGTTGTTGGTGGAGGTGACCCACTCACAGAACTGGTTCCACACCGAAGCGCCGGAGCGCTGCTGGAGAGTGGCGGTCATGAGTGCAGGAAAGTGTGCCGTCGGGCGGGGCGCGGGTGCGCTGGCCGTGGGCGTAAGGAAGGGCGACGGATCGCCTCACAGCAATGTAACAGACCATTGCGGGGTGTGAGGCGTCTTCATGAACAAAAGATGAGTTTCCCGCCTGGCCTGGCCCCCCTGCCGCTGCTAGGAGGTGAGGTGCTCCGGTCATCCCGCCCTGCCGCCGATGGTCTCGCGTTCGTCGCTTCCTCCCCAGCCACCGCGTCGGTGCCTGCGCGGGCCGCTGCCCGCCCTGCTGCTGCTCTCCCTGCTGGCGGCCGGTTGCCAGGGACTGCCCAATCCCGAGAGCCGCCGCATCGAGCAGCTTGAACTCAAGATCCAGCAGCTCGAGCAGCGGCTCAACAAGACCGATCTTCGCCCCGACACCGCCGATCCGGCCGGCAAGCCCCCCGCTGGCGTCATCAAGTCGCTGACCCTCCGCACCGACACCGAGGACGACCGGCTGCGCATCTACTGGGCCGACGGCAGCAGGACCGACCTCCCCTGCACCAAGGAACAGACCACCCTCGTCTGCGGATGACCATGACCTCCTCCCCCCTGCGGCCCCTGCTGGGCTGCCTGGCCCTGCTGCTGGCCGTCCCCGTGGCGGGGGCCGCCCCGGCCCGGGCCCAGATGACCCAGGAGCAGGCCTTTCAGCGGGGCCGCGCCGCGAACCTGGCCCGGATGCGCGCCGAGGTCATCAACGGCGGCCTCGGGGTCTACCGGCCCGCGCTGTGCATGTACGAGCGCAGCGGCGGCAGCTGCCTGGTGCGCGCCGATGCCGAGGGTTTCCTGTTCCGCTTCTACGGCGGCGTGCCCGGCTGGGTCCAGCTCGGCCTGCCGCCATCGGTGGAGACGGAGATCCTCGTTGCCCCGGATGGACGCAGCGTCCTCAGCATCTCCTACAACGGCGTGCCCCGCTCCCAGCCCGCCCCCGCCGGCCCGCCCCAGGCTCAGCCCGGGCTCTGAAGCTCCCGGGCCAGGTCGGCCAGGGCCTGGCCCCAGCCCGGCGCCACCGGCCAGGACTCCCGGCGGGTGAGGCTGAGGGCGATGCCCTTCTCGCCGTAGGCGGCCTCGTTGATGAACACCGCCCAGACGGGCCCCTCCTCCTGGTCCTCCCGCGGGTGGAAGGGGATCGTGGCCCCCTCGGCCGTCAGGAACAGCGGGTCGCCGGCGGCGATCGGCTGCCAGTCGCGGCCCTGGCGCTGGGGATGCACCACCGCCGCCGGGGAACCATCCCCATGGCGCGGCAGATCGAGGCTGCCCAGGTGCCGGTGCACCACTAGCCGCTCCGGCTGCCGCAGGGTTCCGGAGCGGGCCTCCGCCAGCACCTCCAGGGCCGCCTCCAGGGCCAGCTGGCTCTGCCGGCAGATGGGCTCCTGGATCACGCCCTGGGGCACCGGGCCCACCTCCACCACCAGCCCGCAGGGCCAGCGCTCGACCAGGTAGCCGGTCTGGGCCCGGTCCTGCTCATGCAGGTAGATCGGCAGGCCCAGGCGCTGCTGCAAGCCCGCCGCCAGGGCCAGATCGGCCGGCCGCCGGCCGTAGACCACCAGGCTGCTGCCCATGGCGGCCGTGGTGCTGTGCAGGTCGAGGGCCACCAGGCAGGGGGCGCTGCCGCTGGGCGCGTGGCGGGCCAGCAGTTCCCGGGCCCGCTCCAGTTCCCGGTTCCCCGGTCCGGGGGCGGCCAGCAGGTCGGGCACGAAGCTGCGGTTGAGGTCCTGGTCGAGGTAGCGCACCCCGGCGGCATGGGCGGCGGGGTTACCCAGCACCAGCTCCAGGGCGAGGCCGCTGCTGCGCAGCAGCGCCGGATGCCGTCCCCAGGCCTCCAGCAGCCAGGGCGCGTTGCGCTCGTTGCCGTGGGTCCCCCCCACCACCATCACCCGGCCCGCCACCATCACCTGCTCGCTCACGGGCCCCAGCCTGGCGCAGAGTCAGGGCAGCGAACCGGAATGTCCATGGCCCCGCCCGCCGCACTGGTGCGCTCCGCCCGGCAGCTCTGGCAGTGCCAGTGGCGCCTGCTGATGGGCGGCCTCGGCCCCGCCGACAGCCAGGGCCGCTACCGCCGGCCGGCCGGGGCCTTCACGGCCCTGCCACCGGTGCCAGCGGACGCCGCCGAGGCCGGCACCCATGTGCTGATCGTGGGCCGCAGCTGCCCCTGGGCCCATCGGGCCTGGATCACCTGGAGCCTGCGGGGCCTGGCCCCGATGATCGACACGGTGGTGGTGGTTCCCGATCCCGACGCCGGTCGCTGGCGGTTCAGCGAGCCCTTCGAGGGCTGCGCGACCCTGCTGGAGCTCTACCGCCGCAGCGGCGCCGATCCCCGGGCCCGGGCCACCGTGCCGGCCCTCTATTCCCGGCGGACGGGGACGATCCTGGTGAACGAGAGCGCCCGCCTGATCGAGCTGCTCAACGCCTGGCCCTCGGTGCCCGGGGCTCCGGAGCTGGCCCCCCCGGCGGATCTGCCGGCGATCACCGCCTGGCGGGAGCGCCTGCAGGGGGAGGTCAACGATGGGGTGTACCGCTGTGGCTTCGCCCGCAACCAGGCGGCCTACGACGAGGCCGAGGCGGCCCTGTTCGCCGCCCTGGAGGCGGTCGAGGCGGCCCTCGCCGCCGGCGGGGAGAGCGGCGGCTGGCTCTGCGGCGGCGCCGGGCCCAGCCTGGCGGATGTGGTGCTCTTCCCCACCCTGATCCGGATGGAACTGGTCTACGCCCCCCTGTTCGGCTGCAGCCGCCGGCCCCTCTGGCAGCTGCCCCGGCTGTGGGACTGGCGGCGGCGCTTCCACAGCCTCGAAGGGGTGGCCGCCACCTGCTTCCCGGACGCCTGGCGGACCGACTATTTCGGGGCCCTGTTCCCCCTGCATCCCTCCGGCATCGTCCCGGCGGGACCGGACCTGGCCACACTGGTGGGCAGCCCGCCCCCAGCCGCCCCCGGCGCCCCCATCCGATGAGCAGCACCCTGGCCACCCCGGACGGCGCCGACCCCGTCTTCGAGGGGGTGTACGGCCGCTTCACGATCACCGCCACCGACCGCCGCGAGGTGCTCGGCTACCGCCTGGCCCTGACGACCGTGGCCCTCGGCCAGCTGGCCCTGCTGGCCCAGTGGCGCCAGCTCGGCCCCAGCCTGCTCTGGCCCTGGCTGCTGGTGATGGCGGCCGGACTTGGCCTGGCCCTGCGCTGGATCCACATCTACCTGCGTCCCCTGCACCGGGCCCTGCAGCTGTTCTGGCTGGCGGGCTGCCTGGGCGGAGCGCTGCTGGCCCTGCGGGCCGGACCGGGCCAGATGCTTCCCGCCCTGGTGGACCAGCCCCTCTGGATCCTGGCGGTGGGGCCCTACTTCGCCGCCCTGGCCGGCATCGGCTTCAAGGAGTTCTTCTGCTTCCAGCGCCCGGAGGCGATCGGCGTCACCCTGCTGCTGCCCCTGGCCCTGCTCGGCCGCCTGGCCGGCGTGCTGAGCCCGGCCACCACCGCCAGCCTGCTGGCGGCCGAAGCCCTGCTGCTGCTGGTGCTCTGCCTGCGCAAGTTCCCGATGCCGGCGGCGGCGGACGTGGGCGACAAGAGCGTCTTCGCCCACCTGGAACAGCAGCGCCGGGGGCCGGGCCCGTCCGTCAAAGCCCCATGAGCCTGATCAGCCTGGTGGGGGCCGCCAAGGACTTCGGCCTGCGCAGCCTGTTCGCCGGCCTCGATCTGCACGTGGGGGAGCGGGACCGGCTGGGGCTGATCGGCCCCAACGGCGCCGGCAAGAGCACCCTGCTGCGGGTGCTGGCGGGTCTCGAACCGCTCGATCGCGGGGAGCGCCGCTGCCACGCCCGCACCCGGGTGGTGCTGCTCGACCAGGAGCCTCGGCTGGATCCGGCCCTGACCGTGCTTGAGCAGGTGTTCGCCGGTGATGGGGAAGCCATGGCCCTGCTGCGGGAGTACGCCGGGGTGAGCCACCAGCTGGCCAGCGGCGCCGAAGACGACCAGCTGCTGGCCCGCCTGAGCGCCCTGCAGCACCGCATGGACGGTTGCCAGGCCTGGGACCTGGAGCGACGCTGCCGGGAGGTGCTGGAGCGCCTGGGCATCGACGCGGACCACCAGGAGCGGACGATCGGGGAGCTCTCCGGCGGCAACCGGCGCCGCGTCGCCCTGGCGGCGGCCCTGGTGGCCGAGCCGGAGGTGCTGCTGCTGGATGAACCCACCAACCACCTCGATGCTGAAGGGGTGGAGTGGCTGCAGAGCTACCTGGATCGCTTCGCCGGCGCCCTGGTACTCGTCACCCACGACCGCTACCTGCTCGATCGGGTCACCCGCCGGATTGTGGCGGTGGAGCGGGGCGAGGCCCGGCCCTATGAGGGCAACTACGGCACCTACCTGGCCCTGAAGGCGGCCGAGGAGGAGGCCGAAGCCTCCACCGCCGCCAAGCTCAAGGGCACCCTGCGGCGGGAGCTGGCCTGGCTGCGCCAGGGCCCCAAGGCCCGCAGCACCAAGCAGAAGGCCCGGCTGCAGCGCATCGATGCCCTGCTGGAGACCCCCACCCGTCAGGGGCGGGCCAGCCTGGCGATGGCCGCCACCGCCCGGCGCATCGGCAAGCGGGCCATCACCGCCGAGGGCCTGGCGGTGGCCGTGGGGGATCGCACCCTGCTACGGGACTTCAGCTACGACTTCAGCCCCGAGGACCGGGTGGGGATCATCGGGCCCAACGGAGCCGGTAAATCCAGCCTGCTGGAGGTGATCGCCGGCCGCCGCCCCCCCAGCGACGGCCTGCTGGAGCTGGGGGCGACGGTGAAGCTGGCCTACTTCGACCAGCACAGCGACGTGCTGCTGGCCAGGGACGGCAAGCGCAAGGTGATCGAGGTGGTGCAGGAGGCCGCCAGCCGGGTGCAGGTGGACGGGGTGGAGCTGACGGCCTCCCAGCTGCTGGAGCGGTTCCTGTTTCCCCCCGCCCAGCAGCACCAGCCGGTGGCCAAACTTTCCGGGGGCGAGCGCCGACGGCTGCATCTCTGCCGGCTGCTGATCGAGGCCCCCAACGTGCTGCTGCTGGACGAGCCCACCAACGACCTCGACGTGCAAACCCTGAGCGTGCTGGAGGACTTCCTCGAGGATTTCCGCGGCTGTGTGGTGGTGGTCTCCCACGACCGCTGGTTTCTGGACCGCACCGTCGACCGCCTGTTCCACTTTGAGGGGGGCCGGCTGGAGCGCTTCGAGGGCAACTACAGCAGCTGGCTGGAGCGGCGGCCCCAGGCCCCGGCCGCCACCCTCGGTCCATCCGCCAGTCCATCTGCCGGGACTGCCGCCGCAACGGAGTCCACCCGGCGGTCGTCGCCAACCACCAAAGCGGCGACGGCGGGACGCCGGCGGCGCAGCTTCAAGGAGGCCCGGGAGCTGGAGCGCCTCGAGAGCGAACTGCCGGAGCTCGAGCAGCGCCGCAGGGAGCTGGAGCAGCACCTGGCGGCCCCCAGCGGCCCGGACTACGCCCGCCTGGAGGCCCTGACCCACGAGCTGGCGGCCCTGGTGGAGCGGATCGCCGCCGCCGAGGAGCGCTGGCTAACGCTCAGCGAGCTGGCAACCTGAGCGCCGGCGGCGGTGGGGGTGGGGCACCTCCAGCAAGCCCGCCCCATCGGCGAACCGGGGGGGCAGGCCACAGACCGGCCCGGCGGGCTCCGGCAGCAGCCAGGGCTGGCGCTGCACCCGGGCACCCCGGGCTTCGGCCTGCTGCATGGCTGTGGGCTTGTAGTCGTCGACGCTGCGATGGGCCGCCATCTGGTCTCCCATGCGGCGCAGGTAGAGATCCTGATACCACTGCACCGCGTCGGCCTGGAAGGCCTCCAGGGCCGCCCGGACGCTGGCGAAGCGCTGGCTGACGAGACCGCTGGGAGCGCACTGTTTCCAGATCAGCACCTCCTCGAAGCCGAGGCCCCGGCGCCACTGGCGCTGCTCGGAGAGGTAGCAGTGGGTTTCGGGACCGTTGATCCAGAAGAGCCGCCCGTGCTCGTCGATGAAATGCCGTTCCCGCCGCTTGCTGATGCGTGTCATGGGCCAACCGGGGCACTGTCCATTCCGCTGCTAGCCACGGGGGAGCCCCCAACGCAGCCGCCGGCGCCGGGTTTGCAACGGTCAGGCCCCGGCCGGCGGCATGTGCGGAGACCCACAGGAGACGGCGATCCCCCAGCCTCGACCGTATGGTGTCTGCGGTGAGTTCCGACCCGTGACGGCCGGTTTTTGCATGAAGACGATCGACGATCACATCGAGAAGGACAAAGTCGAGATCGAATCGGCCAAGGCCGACGGCAATCTCGGCAAGGTGCGCCACCTCGAGGAGGAGCTCAAGGCCCTCAACGAGTACAAGGAGCACCACCCCGAGGACAACCATGACCCCACCCCCCTGGAGGTCTACTGCGACCTCAACCCCGAAGCTCCCGAGTGCCGCGTCTACGACGACTGACCGATTCCGGAATCAGGCAATACCCAGCTGGCCCCACACGGCGGCCAGCAGGGCATCGAGGCCTTGGGAGGCCGCCGCCGAAATCACCAGCGGGGGCTCGGCCGATGTGAGCGTCGACGGCGGCCACCAGCTCCTCGAGCTCGGCGGCATCCCGCAGCTCCATCTTGTTGAGCACCACCAGGCGGGGGCGCTCACTGAGGCCATGGCCGTAGGCGGCCAGCTCCTCCTCCACCACCCGCAGATCCGCCAGCACATCCTCCGCCCCCGCATCCACCAGATGCAGCAGCAAACGAGTGCGTTCGATGTGCCGCAGGAAGTCATGGCCCAGGCCGGCGCCGCGCGCCGCGCCCGCGATCAGGCCGGGGATGTCGGCGAAGACGGTGCCATCCCCGCTCGGGCGCCGCACCACCCCCAGATTGGGCACCAAGGTGGTGAAGGGGTAGTCGGCAATCTTGGGCCGGGCCGCCGAGAGCACGGCGATCAGGGTGCTCTTGCCGGCGTTCGGCAGGCCGATGATCCCCACCTCGGCCAGCAGCTTGAGTTCCAGCTGCAGCAGCCATTCCTCCCCCTCCTTGCCCTCGGTGAACTTCTCCGGCGCCCGGTTGCGGTTGCTGAGGTAGTGGGCGTTGCCCAGGCCCCCCCGGCCACCGGCCGCCACCAGCAGCTCCTCACCGGCGTTGGTGAGGTCCCCCAGCAGGATGCCGGTGCGGCAGTCGCGCACCTCCGTGCCGCAGGGCACCCGGATCGTCAGGGTGGAGGCACTGGCCCCGGTGGAGCGATTCGGCCCGCCACGGCGGCCATCGTCGGCGGCGAACAGGCGCCGGTACTTGAAATCCAGCAGGGTCTGGAGGTTGGCATCGGCGACGAGGAGCACGTCACCGCCGCGGCCACCGTCGCCACCGGAGGGCCCGCCGGCGGGGACGTACTTCTCACGACGGAAGGCCACGATGCCGTCGCCGCCGCGGCCGGCGCGCACGGCGATGCGGGCCTGATCGATGAACTGCAAGGAAGGGGTTCGGCCGGGGCGCGGATGAGGAACAACCCTAGGATCCCCCGGTTGCACCCCTGGTTTGGCCGAGGTCCGCTTCGAGAAGGTCGGCAAGACCTACCCGCCCCGTCGCGGCGGCAGGCCGGTGGAGGTGCTGCGCCAGCTCGACCTGCACATCCAGGACGGTGAATTCCTCGTGCTGGTCGGCCCTTCGGGCTGCGGCAAGAGCACCCTGCTGCGCCTGCTGGCGGGGCTGGAAGCCACCACGGCGGGCGAGATCTACGTGGGGGAACGTCCCGTGAGCCGGCTGCGGCCGGCCCAGCGCGACGTGGCGATGGTGTTCCAGAGCTACGCGCTCTACCCCCACCTCAGCGTGGCCGACAACATCGGCTTCGGCCTGCGCCGCAGCCGCCACCGCAGCCTGCCCCAGCAGCTTCAGGACAGCCTGCACCGGGCCACCAGCCGCCTGCCCGCGGCCCTGCGGATCGGCTCCGAGCGGGAGCGTCGCATCGCGGCGCGCGTCGACGAAGTGGCCGCCACCCTGGAGCTGGAGCCGCTGCTGCAGCGCCGGCCCAAGGAGCTCTCCGGCGGCCAGAAGCAGCGGGTGGCGCTGGGCCGGGCCATCGCCCGCCAGCCGGCGGTGTTCCTGATGGATGAACCCCTCAGCAACCTGGACGCCAAGCTGCGCACCGGCACCCGCACCCAGATCGTGGAGCTGCAGCGGCGCCTGGGCACCACCACCCTCTACGTCACCCACGACCAGGTGGAGGCGATGACCATGGGCCACCGCATCGCCGTGCTCAACGAGGGCCGGCTGCAGCAGCTGGGCACCCCGATGCAGCTGTACCAGTGGCCGTCCAACCTGTTCGTGGCCCAGTTCATCGGCAGCCCGGCGATGAACCTGCTGCCGGTGGAGGTGGCCGGTTCCGCCCAGCTGCTGCTGGGGGGGCGGCGCTTCCCGGTGGAGGGTCCGATGGCCGACCTGCTGGGCGACTGGATCGGCCACCGGATCACCGGCGGCCTGCGGCCGGAGCACCTGCGGCTGGCCCCGGCCACCAACCGCAACCTGGCGGCGGAGGTGAGCCACTGCGAGGCCCTGGGCAACGAGCAACTCGTCACCTGCCGGCTGCTGGAGGGCAGCCACCTGGTGCTGGTGCGGGCCAGCCCGGACCAGAACGTGACCGTGGGCCAGACCGTGCATCTGGATGTGGAGCCCACGGGCTGGCGCCTGTTCGACGGGCTCGGGGCGGCCCTGCTGCCGGCCGAGGCCACCACCCCGCCGCCACGACAGGAACCCCAGCTGCCCGCCATCAGCCACTGACCCATCAGCCACTGACCCATCAGCCCCTGAGCCGCCGGCAGGGCCTCACTTCACCCAGATGACGCTGCAGCCGGGCCCCCCGTCCCCCTGATCGGCATCGCTGACCCGCTCCACCCAGGGCAGACCGGAGAGCCATTCCCGCAGGCCCCGCTTGAGCTTGCCGGTGCCGATGCCGTGGATCACCCACACCGGGCCGTTGGCACCGCGCAGGCGCTCCTCCACCGCAGCCTCGGCCTCGTGCACCCGCAGACCGCGCACGTCCACGGTGTTGCCCTCGGTGCGCACCTCGGGCCCACGGCTGCCGGGGGACCGGCGGCTGCGGATGCGCACCTGGGGCGGCGGCTCGGGGGGGGCCGGCTTCTCGCCGTGCAGCCCCTCGATGCCGGCGAGTTCCACCGTCAGCCGCAGCACGCCGCAGCGGACGCTGAGCTCACTGCCGTCGTCGGAGATCGCCAGCACCTCAGCGGCCTTGCCCAGGGCCAGCAGCCGGATGCGATCGCCCACCCGGGGCCGCCAGCCGCCGTGGTCGCGCCGCTCCGGCAGGGGCCGGTGCTGCTGCTCGAGGCGCCGCAGCCGCTGGCCGGCCTGGCGGGCCGTCTCGCCGGCCACCCGTCCGCCCACGCGCACCTCCTGGCCCACCGAGCGCAGCCGCCGGATCAGCCGCCGCACCTCCCCCTGCCCCTCCCGGATCGACAGCTCCAGCCGCTGGCGGCGCTGCTCCTGCAGTTCCGCCGACTGCTCCTTCTGCTGCGACCAGCGCTGCAGCAGTTCCTCGTGGAGCAGTTCGGTGCGGGCCAGCAGCGCCGCCGCCGCCTCGGCCGCCTCCTGCTGGCGCTGGCGCTCCTGCTCCAGACCCTCGATCACCCGGTTGACGTCTCCCTCGCCGCCGGGCTCCAGCTGGGCGGCGGCCACCGCCAGCACGGCGGGGTCGAGCCCCAGGCGGGAGGCGATCGCCAGGGCGTTGCTGCGGCCGGGGATGCCCCACTGCAGCCGGTAGGTGGGCGAGAGGGTCTCCACGTCGAAGGCCACCGACGCATTCTCGAAACGGGGATCGGCGTACTTGAGCGCCTTGAGTTCGCCGAAGTGGGTGGTGGCGACGGTGAGGCGGGCGCGGTCGGCGAGGTGGCGCAGCAGGGCGGCGGCCAGGGCGCTGCCCTCGGTGGGATCGGTGCCGGCCCCCACCTCGTCGAGCAGCACTAGGGACGCCGGACCCTGGGGCAGGGCCGCCCCCTCCGGGAAGCCCGCCCCTGCCGGCAAGGCCGCCAGAATCCGGGCGATACGGCGGATGTGGCCGCTGAAGGTGGAGAGGTTCTGCTGCAGCGACTGCTCGTCGCCGATGTCGGCCAGCACCTGGCCGCACCAGGGCAGCCTTGGGGTACCGGCGCAGGGCAGGAACAGGCCGGCGCGGGCCATCAGGGCCGCCAGCCCCAGGCTCTTGAGGGTCACCGTCTTGCCGCCGGTGTTGGGACCCGTGATCGCCACCACCCGCAGCTCGGGCCCCACCCGGATGGTCACGGGCACCACCGGCCGGCCGCCCTCGCGCCGCTCCTGCCAGAGCAGCAGGGGGTGGCGCAGGTCGCAGAGCTCGAAGGGGGCGTCGGCCGAATCGGCCAGCTCGGGCCGCACCGCCCCCAGCCACTGGCCGTAGCGGGCCCGGGCCAGGCCCGCGTCGATCCGCACCAGCACCTGCTGGAGGTGGTCGAGGGGTTCGGCCTGCTCGCCCACCAGGGCGCTGAGCTCGCTGCGCACCTGCCGCTCCAGCTCCCGCTCCTGGCCCTCGGCATCGCGGATGCGGTTGCCCAGGGGAATCACCGCCTGGGGTTCCACGTACACTGTGCTGCCGGAGGCGGAACTGTCGTGCACCAGGCCGCCCACCTGGGCGGCGGCACCCGCCTTCACCGCCAGCACCGGCCGGCCGCCCCGCTCGCTCACCACCGTGTCCTGGAGCAGAGAGCCGTAGCGGCGCACCAGCTCCTGCAGCCGGTCGCGCCGTTCGGCGCGCAGGGCCAGCAGCTGGCGCCGCACCGCCTCCAGGGGGCCGCTGGCCCGATCCGCCACCCGGCCGCCCTCCTCGAGGCAGAAGTGGAGCCGCTGCTCCAGCTCCGGCAGGGTGCGCAGTTCGGCCACCAAGGCGGTGGTGACGGGACGCAGCTCCGGGTCCTCGATCTGGCGCCGCAGCCGCCGCGCCGTCGCCAGGGTGGCGGCCAGCGCCAGCAGCTCCTCGCCGCCGGCGCAGCCCCCCTTGGCGCAGAGGGCCACCGTGGCGGCGATGTCCCCGGCCCCCTGCAGGCTCAGGCCCCCCTCGCAGAGGCCGTCGAGGGCCAGCAGCTCGGTGGTTTCCAGCAGCAGGCGGCGGCTCTCGGCCGGATGGTCCGGCAGGCCGAGACCGGCGCAGTGGCGGCGGCCGGCGACGGTACCGGCGAAACCGGCCAGGTGCTCGGCCAGCCGGGGCCACTCCAGCAGCTCCAGGGTGTCCTGGTGGATCTCGCTCACAGGGGGTGCGCTCACCCCGCCGGTGCGACGGGGGCGGGGGCAGGGGCGGGGATGGCGGCGGCTCCCACGTTGGAGGGAATGCCGGCGGCGGGCTCGTAGAGCATCTCCAGCCAGTTGCCCTCCGGATCCTGCAGGTAGAAGGAGGCGGTGCCGTCCCGATGGTCGTGCACCGGACCCACCCGGTGGCCCGCCGCCTCAAGCCGGTCGTGCACCGCATCCACCTCGGCGCGGTCGCTGAAGTGGAAGGCGAAGTGGGGGCCGGCGGCGGTGTAGCTCGGGCTGAGCAGGGCGATGCCATCGCCGTTGGCGGGCGACTGCATGTAGGCCCAGTCCTGGGCATCCCAGGTGAGGCGCAGCCCCAGCCCCTCGTAGAAGCGCTTGGCTCGCTCCATGTCCTGGACCCGCACCGCCACGTGGCCGAGACGCGTCATGGGAGAGGGCAGCGACGGTTCATCGCACCATTCAAGCGGTGCGGCTCAGCCGTCGCGCAGCCACTGGGCGGCGTCGCAGGCGTGGTAGGTGAGGATCAGGTCGGCGCCGGCCCGCTTGAAGCAGAGCAGGGTTTCCAGCACCACGGCCCGCTCGTCGATCCAGCCCCGCTCGGCGGCCGCCTTGACCATGGCGTACTCGCCGCTGACGTTGTAGGCGGCGATGGGCAGCTCGCTTTCGCCCCGCAGTCGATGGATGACGTCGAGGTAGGCCAGGCCCGGCTTCACCATCAGGATGTCGGCCCCCTCCTGCTCGTCGAGCAGGGCTTCGGTGAGGGCTTCGCGGCCGTTGGCCGGATCCATCTGGTAGGTGCTCTTGTCCTTGGGGATGGGCTTGCTGCTCACCGCCCGGGGGGCCGAATCCAGCGCCTCGCGGAAGGGGCCGTAGTAGGCGGAGGCGTACTTGGCGGTGTAGCTGATGATCCCGACGTGCTCGAAACCCTCCTCGTCGAGGGCCTCGCGGATCGCACCCACCCGGCCGTCCATCATGTCGCTGGGGCCGATCAGATCGGCTCCGGCCCGGGCCTGGGCCACCGCCTGGCGGCACAGCAGGCTGACGGTCTCGTCGTTGAGCACCACCCCCTCGCTGCTGACGATGCCGTCATGGCCGTCGCAGGAATAGGGATCGAGGGCCACATCGGTCATGATCGCCATGGCCGGATGCTCCTGCTTGAGGCGCCGGATCGCCCGGGGAATCAGGCCGCCCTCGTTGAAGCACTCGCTGCCATCCTCGGTCTTGAGGCCGTCGGCCACCTTGGGGAACAGCACCACGCAGCGGATGCCCAGGTCCCAGGCCCGGCCCACCTCCGCCACCAGCCCCTCCAGGCTCCAGCGCTGGGCGCCGGGCATGGCGCCAATGGGTTCGTTGGACGCGCCCTCGTGCACGAACAGCGGATAGATGAAATCGGCGGCACTGAGCTGGAACTCCCGCACCATGGCCCTCAGGGCCGGCGTGCGGCGCAGGCGACGGGGACGATACGTGAGATCCATGCCGTGATGAACAGTTTGGTGATCCTAAAGCCCCGCCTTCCGGAGATAGCGCCACCGCCCCGAACGGCACCGCTCCCGTCAAGAAAACCACGCCCAGATGGCGATCAGGACAAAGCCAGCACAGGCGGTCAGCTGGAAGACCCGATCCATGCGGTTGATCCTGCGCAAAGCACCGGTCCGCTCCTGCTCACTGGCTTCTGCGTAGACGTTCGTACCCCAGAGAAACAGCACAAACAGCACCAGGGAGACAATGTAGGCATAGGCATAGAGACAGTCCAGGAACGTGAGGTGGCTCAACGACGGCAGCTCAGCCTTGCAGGACTGCTGCAGAAAGATCAGCGTCAGCAGAGCCGTGGAGGGGATGGCCAGCCTGACATCCCCCAGCTCCCCCACCAGTGAGGGCGCCAGAAGTACAATCAGCATCACGATCAGCAACGGCAGAATCCAGGTTACGAAGCTGGAGAACAGATCACTCCGCATCACCACGTCCGCAGCCAATCTCGAGTAGTCGAGACCCTCCTGCCCCATCCCCCAGTCGGCTCCATAGGAATGGCTGGAGGAAACAAATCTCACATCCTCAATATCGTACCCATTGATGGTTGCATAGGCCCCAATCTGGCTGCTCTTCGAATCACCATCATGAACAAGAACGACGTTCTTGTTCTGGCGAGCGAACACATCAGGAACCACTTCAAAGAGGATCGGCAGAATCAATCGCTCAAACGGCGATCTCTTCAGATCGACTACCGGAATATAGAGGCTGGCGGAATAGCGAAAAGCTGATAGAAGCGATCGCCCAGTCGCGCCACCGCCGTCGGGGTATCCGCCTGAATCTGGGCCGAAGAGGAATTGACCTGGTTCATGAGCTCCACAAACTGCAGCGCCGTGATGCCCTGCTTCTCCAGCAGCTCCTGAACCTCCCTCGGCCACCCTGGGGGATCACCTTCGGAGGTGGCTGGCTCCTAGAGGGCCGCGGAGCTGATCCAGTCCTTGCGGGGGTCGACACTGCGGGCCTGGCGCAGCTGCTCGAGCAGGTCCCGCTCCCGGGGGCTGAGGCTGTCGGGCAGCTTCAGGGTCGGGGTGAACAGCAGATCCCCCCGGCCGTCCCTCACCGGCCAGCCCTTGCCCTTGAGCCGCAGGCTGCGGCCGAGGGTCATGCCGGGGGGCACCTGGATGGTGGCTTCGCCATCGGGGGTGGCCACGCGCACCTCGCCCCCCAGGGCCAGTTCGTCGAGGCTGAGGGGAAGCTCGGCCCGCAGCTGGTCGCCATCGAGGCGCCAGACGGGGTGGGGCTGGAGCTTGAGGGTGAGATAGAGGTCCCCGCGGCGACCCGTGCCGGGCTGCAGGTTGCCCTTGCCCTTCAGCCGCAGACGGCTGCCGTCCTTGACACCGGCGGGAATGCGCACCTGCACCCGCTCCTCGTTGACGGCGAGGGTGCGCTCGCAGCCGCGGAAGGCATCGGCCACCGGCAGGCTGATGGTGGCCTCGGCATCCAGCTGCACCTGGGTGGCGCGCTCGGCGCCGGCAGCACCGAAACCGGAGCCGAAGCCACCGGGGAAGCCGCTGCCGAAGCCGAAACCGCCGGGGGCTCCGGCCGCGGCGCCGCCACCGAAGCGTCCCAGCAGATCATTGATGAAGTCGTCGAAGTTGCCGTAACGGCCGAAGTCGACATCCACACCGGGGGCACCGCCGCCACTGCCGCCCATCTGGTTCCAGTACTGGCCGAACTGCTCATAGCGACGGCGCTTCTCGGGATCGGAGAGCACTTCATAGGCTTCGCTGATCTCCTTGAAGCGAGCCTCGGCGGAGGCATCGCCTGGATTCACATCCGGGTGGTACTGGCGGGCGAGCTTGCGGAAGGCCCGTTTGATGCCGTCGGCATCGGTGCCCCTTTCCACACCCAGAACTTTGAAGTAGTCGCGGTAACCGTTCACGCTCATCTCGTCTCGCTCATTTCGCCAGGGCGCCCGGTCACCGTCGAACCTGGGAATTGTCCCAGTCCCGCCGCTGAATTCACAGGCCCGGGCAGGGCGGAAGCCCGTACGGCACCGGGGGGCCGGCCTAGATTCCCGGCTACTTCGACCCTTCAATGCGCACCCCTTGCCCCCCCCGATCGCCCCGGCGGTCTTCGGCCCCGTCCCTGCTGCTGCTGGGTGGACTGTCCGCCCTGGCGGGGGGGCTGCTGAGTGTCAGCACCCCGGCCCACGGCGGCCAGGCTGGCGCCTCCACCACCCCCACCCTCGGGGAGGCCCTGGCCCCCTCCAGCGGCGATCAGCTGGAGCTGACGGAGCACCTGCGGCGGATCGGGGCCGTGTTCTACGGCGCCTGGTGGTGCCCGGCCTGCTTCCGCCAGAAGAGCCTCTTCGGCCAGCAGGCGGGGGACCGGCTGCCCTACGTGGAGTGCGACAAGACCAGCGAAGGCCGGGACCGCTGCCAGGCGGCCGGCATCAAGGCCTACCCCACCTGGGTCCTGGGGAGCAGCCGGGTGGAGGGCGTGCAGACGCTGGAGGAACTGAAGCGCTGGAGCGGCTTCCGCCAGGCGCCTGGAACGGACAACCCCTGACGGTGGAAAGGGTGCCGCAGAGCACCCGGAAAACCACCTGTCCACTGTCACTGTGTATGGGAGATCACAGGTAGACGGGAGGATTGATTTTGGTAGAGTCTGTGAACCATTTCTGCAGAACACTGAAACCCCTCTGGAGCCAATCTCCTCTCCCCAGGGACATGAAGGAGTCTCAAAATCCCGTTCGAGAACCCAAGTTTTCAGCGCCCTTTTTTCAGATCCTCATTAAAGTCGAGGTATTTTTTCAGGATCATTGTTATTCCGGCCATCTCTGGGATGTGAGCCGTTCCGGCGCCTGCATCCGCAGCTTTCAGCAGGTTCCCATGGGAACCCCTGCCCAGATTCGCTTCCACGATCCCAGCAATGCAGAGGTCATTGAAACCACAGGCGAACTGATCTGGATCAATCAGCTCAGGGGTGCCCACTACTCGGGCCTCAGGTTTGAAGAGGGTTTCGACATCTCCAAGACGTTTCTCAGACTCCTGATCAAGGCGGACGAGTCCTGATGCTCATGCGCTGCACTCCGGCGGCGCATGCATGTCCAGCCATCATTACAGCGGGCGCGAGTCTCATCCGGTCATCAAAGCCCGTGGCGGCCGCAGCGGAGAGATCCATACGAACCGGTGCTTCCCGTCGCTTGACGCCAAGCCGCCATGCACCTGTTCCCTCACTCCCGCGCTGGCCGATTCCAGAGGTTCCCCTGGAAGGCAAGATCCAGTCGATCGATGCCTCCAGACGCTCCTTTGTCGTCGGGGGGCAGACGCTGCTCACCAATGCCTCCACGCACTACGACGACGGCCTGGAGACATTCGCCGATCTCAAGCCGGGGATGAAGGTGAAAGAGGACCACTCCCAGCGGGGCGACCGGCGTTTCGCCAGGGAAGGGGAACTGGACGACTGAGGGGATGGGGCGGGACGTCGGACACGTCCCACGCGGCGCAGGAAGGATCTCAGCGCCGGTACATCCCGGCGCCCGGCGCCCCGTAGCCGAGCCCGGGGCGAACCCCTGCCCCGGAAGCGGGGCCGCCGAGACCACCGGGATTGCCCGCCGGCCCCCGCTCCAGGCCCGCACCGGCCTCACCGAATCCGGCCCCCGGCAACACCCCGGCGCCGGAGGCCGGCCCGCCCACACCCCCGGCTCCCACACCCGGTTCCCGATCCAGGCCGGCACCGGCCGCTCCGAAGCCGGCACCGGGGGCCACCCCCGCGCCGGAAGCCGGCCCGCCGAGCCCGCCTGGGTTGGGCCGAGCCTGACTGATGCCGGGGAGGGCCAGGGCAATGGCCACCGCTACAAGGGCCGGAACGATGGGGAGCTGGGAGCGTTTCATCGCCGGCCATGCACAGGAGACCCTCGTCCTAGCAAGGTCGTCGCCCCACCCCCGCGAAAGCACGGGTGGGGTGGAGGGCGGCTCCTAGAGCCATCCTCTGGGCCCCGGGTCCGTGACCGGCACAGCTGATCGGCGCCAGCCGGCTCCTGTTGCTGAGGCTGCCGTGAAGCCTTCGGTCGGGCTGCGGCCCCGCTCCGGAGGAGCTGAGGAGAACGGCCTGTCTCGGCATCAGCGTCGAAGGCGACCAGCCATTGACCAAGCCGATCCTGCAGGAGGAGGTGCGTCGCCGGCTGGCCCGCGGGGGGGTGCGGGTGGGGCTGGCCTGGCTCTCGGCCGCCAACCTCAACCCGAAGGTCTTCATCGAGCCCGACCAGGAGGCGCTGGTGCAGGGTCTGGTGGAGCGGCGCCTGGACTGGATCCCCTTCAACAGCGGCAGCCTCAGCCGGCTGCGCGGCACCCCTGGATCCAGAGCATCCTGACCACCGAGAACCAGGACATGCTGCCCACCAATCGTTTCGTGCCGCCCTCGGCGCTGCACACCCCCGTGCTCAAGGCGATGCAGCGGTCGGTGCGGCAGGCCGACGCCAGCGACGCCATCGCCCGGCTGCTGCCCGCCGGCGATCCCCGCGACCGTGAGCTCACGCGCCTGGTGACGGCGGTGGCCATCGACGAAATCACGGCGACGGAAGCCACCGGGGCCGTGGTCCAGGCCCTGGATCCCAGGCCATGAACGACCTGCTCGGCCAGATGGTCGGCTGGCTGCCGATGCGGGGCCGGCCCCAGGTCCTGCTCCAGCTCGCCCTGGTGGCCCTGGCCGGGCACGGGGTCGACTGGTGGGCCACCGTTTCGGGCCAAACGGCCGATCAGGGGTGCTCGAACTCTGTGCCACCGCGGCGCTGGCCCCGATCCCCCTGGGCCGCTGGATGGGCGCGAACGTGAATGTGGGCGACGTGACGCGGCGGGTGGTGGTGCTCTACCTGCTGCTGGTCGCCTCAGGGCCGCCCTGCTGGCCATCGCCGGGGGATGTCGGTGGGCCTCGGCTTCGGCGTCAAGGAGGTGTTCGGCACCTTCGTGAGCGGCCTGTGGCTGCTGTTCGAAGGTTCCCCCGCCTGATCGTGGAGCGAGCCACCGGCCCTCGCGCAGAGCAGCAGAGCACTGAACCGCCAGGGTGCGACTCCTGATGATGGGAAGGGCCCTTCCAGGCCCCATGGGTCATTTGGGTGACAAGGCTGACCTCACCCCGTCTCCGTTAAGAGTGTCAGGCAGCCACGGGGGCGGCTTGACGGGAGAAACGAACGATGTTGTTCGCTGTTACGGGTTCGCTCTGACCGAGCAGGCTTCAGTCACCCTCCTCATGCCCCGTCGAAACCATTGCAGCCCCGGGATGACGCACCGCCTGCGGGGCGGTGGGTCGGGGGAATGGAGCTGAGCGGAATCGAACCGCTGTCCGAGACACTGGTGTGGACCACCTAGTTCGTCCGAAGACGAGCCTGTTCATCCTGCCACCTCCCTGTCGGCGCAGCGGCGGCCGCCGGCGGTGGGCATCCCCGTACAGGGGGACCGCCAGCCAGCAGCATGGGTCGATGGCCAGCCCCTCCCGCTTCGACGTCATTGCCGTGGTGCCCCCGGGGCTGGAGGAGCCAGCGGCTGCGGAGGCGTCCGCCCTCGGGGCCGCCGAGGTGCGCCCCCTGCGTCGCGCCGTGGGCCTGCGGGCCGATGCGGCCACCTTCTACCGCCTGCATCTTCAGGCCCGGCTGCCGTTCCGCTTCCTGCGCCAGCTGGCCCGCTTCCCCTGCCGCGGCCGCGAGGAGCTCTACGACGGCGTGCAGCGGGCCGCCGACTGGGAGCGCTGGCTGCCGCCCCAGCTGAGCTTCCGGGTGGAGGCCAGCGGCAGTGTGCCGGGCCTCAACCACAGCCACTACAGCGCCCTGCAGGTCAAGAACGCCCTGGTCGACCGGCAGCGCCAGGTGTGGGGGTCGCGCTCCTCGGTGGACCTGGACGACCCCGACCTGGTGCTGCACCTGCACCTCAGCCCCGGGCGGCCCGGTGGCAGCGGCCCCGAGGCGGTGCTGAGCCTCGATGGCGGCGGCGCCAGCCTGCACCGGCGCGGCTACCGGGCCGCCATGGGCCTGGCCCCCCTCAAGGAGAACCTGGCCGCCGGTCTGATCGCCCACACCGGCTGGGACGGCACGGTGCCCCTGGCCGATCCCTTCTGCGGTTCCGGCACGCTGCTGATCGAGGCCGCCTGCCGCGCCCTCGGCCGTGCCCCGGGCCTGGAGCGCGCCTTCAGCCTGGAGCGCTGGCCCGATTTTGATGCCGCCCTCTGGCAGCGGGAGCGGCAGGCCGCCCTGGAGCTGGCCCGCACCGGCCTCCCCGATGGGGCGCCCCTGGCGGCCGTCGTGGGCATGGAGCGGGATCCGGCCGTGCTGGCCATGGCCCGCAGCAACGCGGCGGCGGCCGGTGTGGCCGACTGGGTCGAGCTGCAGCAGGGGGACTGCCGCGATTTCCATCCCCCCCAGACACCCGGGGTGCTGGTGTGCAACCCGCCCTACGGCGAGCGGCTCGGAGCGGACGACGACCTGGAGGCGCTCTACGGCGATCTGGGTCGGATGGTGAAGGAGCGCTGCGGCGGCTGGACCCTGTGGCTGCTGAGCGGCAACCCCGCGCTCACTGGCGCCCTGCGCATGAAGGCCAGCCGCCGGGTGCCGGTGAGCAATGGCGGCATCGACTGCCGCTGGCTCCGCTACGACATCCGCTGAGGCCGACTGCAGCGACTCCGGGCCAGCGCTGCTAGCGGTGGGTCCTGCCTCCGCCGCCGCCAGCCCCCATGGCCTCACTTTTTGAAGCGCTCAAGCAGGAGGTTCTCGCTGTCGAGAAGGATCCGGCCCTCGACACCGGTACGGCGACGGTGACCCTGCTGCAGGAGTGGCTGGCCAGCCACGAAGCCGAGATCAGCGCCCGCAAGCTGGCGGCACCGACGGAATTCAACGGCACGTTGATGCAGTGGTTCCACTGGTACAGCGATGGCGATGGCGGCCACTGGCGGCGGCTGCGCCAGGAGGCACCGGCCCTGGCCCGGGCCGGCATCACCGCCCTGTGGCTGCCGCCGGCGGGCAAGGGCGGCAGCGTGTGGGACGTGGGCTATGGCACCTACGACCTGTTCGACCTGGGCGAATTCGACCAGAAGGGCACGGTGCGCACCAAGTACGGCACCAAACAGGAGTATCTGGAGGCCATCCAGGCCTGCCGCGGGGTGGGGATCCAGGTGTACGCCGATGTGGTGTTCAACCACAAGCTCAACGCCGACGAGCAGGAGCAGTACCGGGCCACGCCCTACGACCCGGCGGACCGCAACCGGCCCCTGGGGGAGGAACGCACGATCAGCGCCTGGACCCGCTTCCGTTTCGATGGCCGCGGCAACCATTACTCATCCATGCAGTGGCACTGGTATCACTTCGACGCCGTCGACCACAACAGCCTGGATCCCGATTTCAAGGCCATCTGGCGCACCCAGGGGGCCGGATTCGAGGGCAACGTCGATCTGGAGAAGGGCAACTACGACTATCTGATGGGCAGCGACCTCAACGTGAACCACCCCGAGGTGCGCGGCGAGCTCAAGCACTGGGGCCTCTGGACCCTCGACCACGTGGGCGCGGACGGATTCCGGCTCGACGCGATCAAGCACATCGCCAGTGACTTCTTCCTCGACTGGATCAGCAGCCTGGAGGAGCACGCCCAGCGCGATCTGTTCGTGGTGGGCGAGTACTGGACCTACAACATCGAAAGCCTGCACTGGTACGCAGCCAACACCGGCGGCCACATGAGCCTGTTCGATGCGCCGCTGCACATGAATTTTCACCAGGCCAGCCGCAGCGGCGGCAACTACGACATGCGGCGCCTGCTCGATGGCACCTTGATGCAGCAGCTGCCCCTGCTGGCCGTGACTCTGGTGGAGAACCACGACACCCAGCCGCTGCAATCGCTGGAGTCGGTGGTGGAGGCCTGGTTCAAACCCCTGGCCTACGCCGTGATCCTGCTGCGCGACCAGGGCTATCCCTGCATCTTCCATGCCGATTACTACGGCGCCGACTACACCGACAGGAAAGACGGCCAGGAGTACCGGATCGTGCTGCCCAGCCACCGCTTCCTGATCGACCGCTTCCTGCTGGCCCGCGGCCACTGTGCCTACGGGCCGCAGTACGACTACCTCGACCACGTCAACACCATCGGCTGGACACGCCTGGGCACCTCCGGCCACCCTGGGGCCATGGCGGTGCTGATGAGCGACGGGCCCGCCGGCCACAAGTGGATGGAGGTGGGCAAGCGCCACACCACCTTCCGCGACCTGACCGGGCATATCCAGACGCCGATCACCACCAACGGCGACGGCTGGGCCGAATGGCACTGCCCGGGGGGCTCGGTGTCGGTGTGGGTGGAGGCGGACGCCCTGACGGCGATGGGAGTAACCCTCTGACGCCTGGGCGGGCCGTTACCGCAGCACCCGCCCCATCAACAATTGGGGCTCGACGCTCGCGACCCCCTCCAGCTCCCGCAGCCGCGCCACACACCCCAGGGCCTCGGCCAGTCCGCCACGGCGGGACCCCAGCCAGGCGGCCTCGGGGGCATGGTCGGGCACGGCGGCGATGCGGCAGCCCGCCTGCTCCAGGGCGGCCCGGTGGGCCAGCGCCGACTCCCCCGGCCGGAAGCGGATGAAGAGCTGGCCGGTGGGCACGGCCAGGGCCTCGCTACCGGGCTGGGCATAGACGGGGCTGAGCGACTGACCGGCGGCCAGGGGGGCGGCGGGGGCTCCGGGCAGCACGGCGATGGCTTCCGGCTCAAACTTCAGCAGCCCTTCGGCCGTGGGCAGGGGCTCCCCGTGGAGGGCATACCAGCCCGGTTTCTGCTCGAAGACCACCGGCTGCTCCGCGCCGACCAGGATCCGCCGGGGGAAAGCGTCGAAGGACGTCGCAGGGCCCATGGTCGTGATGGCCTGACTCCCACTCCGCGACAGGTGGACGCTAGCCAGCCGCCCATCGGCGCCATCGGGTCTCAGCTCTGAAGAAGGGTGAAGATTCCCCAGGCCTGTGACGGCAGATCACGTCCTGTTCCGCTGGCTTGAATTCGCCAGCTGATGCGCGGAGAGTGAGCGCCGCAGCGATGACACCGCGATGGTTCAGGTTCGCTACGGCGGCAAAGATGCGGCCCCCTACGCCCTCGATGTCAGCGACAATCACCTCGTGGTGCGCACCCTCAATCGCCAGGCGGTGATGCCGCAGCGGCCCTTCGAAGTGGCGACGGTCAGCGCCGAGGCGCACCGGATCCTGGCCCAGTTCGAGAGCCTGACGCGCTTCCGCGAAGCGGGGGTCGAGCTGCTGGGCACCCGGGCCCCCCAGGCCGATGGGGCCCTGCGCGATGCCGCCCGCACCCTGCTCAAGGCGGAGCCCGGCATCGACTTCGCCGGCCGCGTTCTGGTGGATGCCAACGGCAGGCCCGTGGTCTACACGGAGAATCTGTTCGTCAAGTTCGACGACGACGCCGAGCCCGAGGCCTGCGAGGGCGTGCTGCAACGCCTCGGCCTCGCCATCAAGCGTGGCCTCAGCTATGCCCGCAACGCCTACTTCGTGGCCGCTCCCGAGAACAGCGGGCTGGCGGTGTTCCAGGTCACCGAGACCCTGCTGGGCGAGGAGAGCGTCGCCCTGTGCCATCCGGAGCTGGTGAGCCCCAGCCGCCAGCGCCGCCAGGCCTTCCCGCCCGAGTGGCATCTCAAGGCCACCGCCGTCAACGGCCGGCTCGTCGATGCCCATGCCGAGGTGGAGGCGGCCTGGGCCCTCAGCGACGGCACCGGGGCGATCATCGCGGTGGTGGACGACGGCTTCGACCTTGACCACGAGGAATTCCGCTCCTCCGGCAAGGTCGTCGCCCCGAGGGATGTGACCCGCCAGAGCGGCGACCCCCGCCCCGGCCGCGGCGACGACCACGGCACGGCCTGCGCCGGGGTGGCCTGCGCCAACGGCCAGTTCGGCGCCAGCGGGGTCGCCCCCGGCGCCCGGCTGATCCCGATCCGGCTGGCCTCCGGCCTGGGCTCCCAGGCGGAGGCCGACGCCTTCGTCTGGGCGGCCCGCAACGGCGCCGATGTGATCTCCTGCAGCTGGGGCCCGCCGGACGGGGCCTGGTGGGACCCGAACGACCCGGCTCACCGCCAGGTGGTGCCCCTGCCGGATTCCACCCGCCTGGCGATCGACTTCGCCACCACCCAGGGCCGCGGCGGCAAGGGCTGCGTGGTCCTGTTCGCGGCCGGCAACGGCAACGAGAGCGTCGACAACGACGGCTATGCCAGCTACGGCAAGGTGATCGCCGTGGCGGCCTGCAACGACCAGTCCAGACGCAGCGCCTACAGCGACTTCGGCCGGGCCGTCTGGTGCAGCTTCCCCAGCAGTGACGGCCGCCCCTCCCTGACCCCCGGCATCTGGACCACCGACCGCTCTGGGGTGGCGGGCTACAACCAGGGCAGCCCCCAGAAGGGCGACCCGGCGGGCCACTACACCAATTCCTTCGGCGGCACCTCCAGCGCCTGCCCCGGCGTGGCCGGGGTGGCGGCCCTGGTGCTGGCCCGCAATCCGTCCCTGCGCTGGGACCAGGTGCGGGAGATCCTGCGACAGACCTGCGTGCGGATCGACACCGCCGGCGGCAACTACGACGCCAGTGGCCGCAGCCCTTTCTACGGCTACGGGCGGGTCAGCGCCCGCCGGGCGGTGGAGCTGGCCCGCCCGCCCCAGCCGGCGGCGGCCCTGGTATTCCAGGCGGTCCAGGACGTGCCCATCAACGACTTCCAGACCGCCACCCTCACCCTGCCGGTGGCCGCCCCGGGCCCGCTGCAGTCGATCCGGGTGGCAGTGGATCTCGACCACACCTACATCGGCGATCTGGTGGTGCGGCTGCTGCCGCCCGCCACCCTTGGGGCCGCCCCCGTGCTGCTGCACGACCGCTCCGGCGGCGGCACCGACAACCTCAAGGTCACCTACGACGCGGTCAACGCTCCCGCCCTGGCGTCCTTGAAGGGCAAGGATCCCAGCGGCACCTGGACCCTGGAGGTGTCCGACACCGCCCGGTCCGACAGGGGCACCCTGCGAAGCCTGCGGCTGGAGCTCAGTTTCTGAGCCCGCAGGGCCTCAGGACTTGCCGGTGATGGCCCGGGTGGTGCGCATCAGCCCGGCGGTGGTCTGCGGCAGGTAGGGGCCCTTGAGCATCTGGCCGCCGATGCGCAGGCTGATGCCGGCAAGAACCACATCAACGGCCGCCACGGCCGCCGCGGCCTGCAGCCAGCTCAAGGCAAAAACCTCCCGGATCCAGAGCAGCAGCACCAGCTCGGCCGCCACCAGCGCCAGGGTCATCAGGGTGAGGCCCATGCCCAGCATCACCCCACCGCCCACGAGGCGACGCTTCTCCTTGTCGGCCTCCTGCAGGGCGATGCGGACGTGCAGGTCCATCACCGAGCTGAGCAGCGCCGTGACGCGGGCGAAGTTCTGGCCGCTCATGCCGACCGCCGACCCGAGGACAGCAGCAGCCCCACCACCAGCCCCACGCCGGCGGCGATGCCGAGGGCCATCAGGGGGCGTTCCCGCACCGGCTTCTCGATCCGGGGCCGCAGGGTGGTGTTGAGGTCGTCGAGCAGGTGCTCGAGCTGATCCTCCAGGGGGCGCAACGCATCGACCACGTGCCCCGCCTGTTCACCGGTGACGTTGACCAGATCCAGCAGTTGCTGCTTGACGCCGGTGGCGGTGACGCCGCTCTGGTGGCTGATCACCTCCACCACGTGATCAAAACTGCCCCGGGTGGCCTCCAGGGTGTGGCGGGCCACTTCGGGCCACTCCTTCTGAATGCTGGGCAGCAGGGTCTCGAAGCGGTCCCGGAACTGCCTCTGCAGGCGCTGGGCGTCACCTGACCCTGTTGGCTCCGGAGCCGCGATCTGGGCAGGGTCCGGGGCGGGATGGGTGGTGTCCGTTTCCATGGGGAATCTGTTGTGAGGCCGATGTGGCTTCACCGTAGAGAGGGTGACTTGAGTTCGTCAGCACCTCGGCTAAGCTGCAGCAGCCTGATGCATGAGCCAATTGGTTCACATCAATCAGGTCGAGCTCACACATTTCAAGTCCTTCGGCGGGTCGATGACCATCCCGCTGGAAGAGGGTTTCACGGTGGTGACGGGCCCGAACGGTTCCGGCAAGAGCAACATCCTCGATGCGGTGCTCTTCTGCCTCGGCCTGGCCACCAGCCGCGGCATGCGGGCCGAGCGGCTGCCTGATCTGATCAACAGCGCCGTGCTGCGGGAGGGGAAGGCCGCCGAAACCAGCGTCACCGTCCGCTTCGACCTGGGCGACTGGCAGCCGGATGCGGCCGAGGAGGGACTGGACGTCCCCGAGCAGGGCCCCTGGCTGCAGCGGGGCCAGCGGCAATGGAGCGTCACCCGGCGGCTGCGGGTGGCCCCCGGCGGCACCTACAGCAGCAGCTTCAGTGCCGATGGGGTGCCCTGCAACCTGCAGCAGCTGCAGACCCAGCTGCGGCGCCTGCGGGTCGACCCGGAGGGCAGCAACGTCGTCATGCAGGGCGACGTCACCCGCATCGTCTCAATGAGCGCCCGCGACCGGCGCGGCATCATCGATGAGCTGGCTGGCGTCGCCCTGTTCGACTCCCGCATCGAGCAGAGCCGGGCCAAGCTCGATGAGGTGGTCGAACGGCAGGAGCGCTGTCGCATCGTCGAGCAGGAACTGCTGGCCGCTCGCCAGAAGCTCGAACGCGACTGCGCCAAGGCCCGCACCTACCAGGAGCTGCGGGAGCGCCTGCACCAGGGGCGCCTGCAGGAGCAGGTGCTGGCCTGGGAGGAGGCCCGCGCCCACGGCCTGGCCCTCGCCGGCCGCCTCGAGCGTCTCGACCACTTGCAGGAGCAGGAGCGGCAGGCGATCGCCGCCGGCGAGGCCGAGGTGGTCGCCGCCGCCGCCGCCCTCGAGCAGCTGCAGGCGGAGGTGAAGACCCTGGGCGAGGACCAGCTGCTGGCGGTGCAGGCCGAACTGGCCGGCCTCGAGAGCAGCGGCCGTGAGCTGGCCCGCCAGGCGGAGCAACACGGCCAGCAGGCCGAGGAGCTGCAGCGCCGCCGCCAGCAGCTGCAGCAGAACCAGGCGGAGCTGCGCCGGCAGCAGCAGGCCCTCGGCGAGCGGGCCGACGACGGCGCCATCGACCGCGCCGAGGCCCTCTGCCGTGACGCCGAAGCGGCGGTGGAGCTCTCCCGGCGCCGCCTCGGGGAGGTGGCCGGACGCTCCGGCAGCTGGCTGGAGGAGCAGCGGGAGCGCAGCCGTCGGCGCCAGGAGCTGCAGGAACGGCTCGCCCCCCTGCTGGCCGAACGCCAGCAGCTGGAGGAACGGCTGCGGCAGGCGGGCGAGCGGCTCGAAGAGCTCGGCGGTGAGGCGCTCCAGGAGGACGCGGCCCATGCGGAGGCCGCCGCCGCCCTGGCCGCCCTGACCGAGCAGGAGCGCAGCCTGCGGGCCGCCCTGGAGGAACGCCAGGAGCGGGCCCGGGAGCTGGCCGAGGCCGTGGCGCTGCAGCAGCGCACCCGCGTGCGGCTGGAGCAGGAACAGACCAGCCTGGAGCGGGAGATCGCTCGCCTCGACAGCCGCCGCGAGACCCTGCAGGAGAGCCGCGGCACCGGCGCCCTGCGCCTGCTGCTGGAGGCGGGGCTGGAGGGGATCCACGGCTCGGTCGCCCAGCTGGGCGAGGTGGAGGAGCGGCTGCGGGTGGCCCTGGAGGTGGCGGCCGGGGGACGCCTGGCCCAGGTGGTGGTGGAGGACGACCGCATCGCCGCCCGGGCGATCGAGCTGCTCAAGAGCCGCCGTGCCGGCCGCCTCACCTTCCTGCCCCTGAACCGCATCCGGGGCGGCAGTGGTGGCTCGGGGGGGGCGGCCCTGCAACGGGGAACCGCCGGCGGCGGTGGCGGGGCTGGCGGGCTGGTGGGGCGGGCGGTGGATCTGATCCGCCACGAGCCCGTCTACGCCGACGTGTTCCGCTACGTCTTCGGCGACACGCTGGTGTTCGCCACCCTCGCCGACGCCCGCCGGGAAATGGGCCGCTGCCGGGCCGTGACGCTCGAAGGGGAACTGCTGGAGAAGAGCGGCGCCATGACCGGCGGCAGCCTGCAGCAACGCTCGGGCCAGCTTGGCTTCGGCCGCAGCGGCGACGGTGATGAGGCCGAGCCGGTGCGGCAGCGGCTGCTGGAGCTGGGGGAGAGCCTGCTGGCCTGCCGCCGCCGCGAAGCCGAGCTGGGCCGCAGCCTGGAGGAGGCCCGCCCGGCCCTGCTGGAGCTCCAGCAGCGCCAGGCCGCCCTCCAAGCGGAGCGCAGCGCCGCCGAGCGCACCCTGGCCCCGCGGCAGCAGCGCCGCGACCAGGTGGCCGGCCGGCGGCGGCAGCTGCAGGAGGCCCACCGGGCCGACCACGGCCGGATGGAGGTGCTCGAGCAGACCCTGCCCCCCCTGCGCCAGGCCCTGACGGAGCTGGAGGAGGCCGAGCGCGTCGCCAGCGGCAACGACGACAGCGCCCGCTGGCAGGGCCTCCAGGGCGAGCTGGAGCGGGCCGACCTCGCCCTGGTGGAGGCCCGGCGCCAGCGGGACGAACTGGAGGCCGAACGGCGCGACCGGGCCCTGGGGGCGGAGCGGCTGGGCAGCCAGCTGGAGGCCCTCGCCGGGGAGGAACGGCGGCTGGTGGAGGCGGTGCAGGCCCTGGTGGCCGAGCGCCAGCTCTGGAAGGAACGCCAGCAGGCGGAGCAGGAGCGCCGCACCCTGCTGGAGCGCCAGCAGAGCGAGCTGCAGACCCGCTTCGGAGAACGGCGCCGCGCCCGTGACGGGGCCGAAGCCCACCTGGCCGGCCGGCGCCAGGCCCTGCAGCAGCGCCAGTGGGAACTGCAGCGGCGCCAGGAGGAGCGGCTGGCCCTGGCCGAGGAGCAGCGCAGCCACGGCCTGCGGCTGGCCCAGATGGAACGGGAGCTGCCCGACCCCCGCCCGGAACTGGGCGAAGAGGTGCGCGAGGCCGGCCTGGAGGCGCTGCAGCAGAGCCTGCGCAGCCTGCAGCAGCGCATGGAGGCCCTGGAGCCGGTCAACATGCTCGCCCTCGAGGAGCTGGAGCAGCTGGAGCAGCGGCTGGCCGACCTGGACGACCGGCTGGAGGTGCTCAGCAAGGAGCGGGAGGAACTGCTGCTGCGGATCGAGACCGTGGCCACCCTGCGCCAGGAGGCCTTCATGGAGGCCTTCCGGGCCGTCGACGGCCATTTCCAGACGATCTTCGCCGGCCTCTCCGACGGCGAAGGCCACCTGCAGCTGGAGAACCCGGAGCAGCCCCTCGAGGGCGGCCTGACGCTGGTGGCCCACCCCAAGGGCAAGGCGGTGCGGCGCCTGGCCTCGATGTCGGGCGGTGAGAAATCCCTGACCGCCCTCAGCTTCCTGTTCGCCCTGCAGCGCTTCCGTCCCTCGCCCTTCTATGCCCTCGACGAAGTCGACAGCTTCCTGGACGGGGTGAACGTGGAACGGTTGGCGGCCCTGATCGCCGCCCAGGCCCACCAGGCCCAGTTCATGGTGGTGAGTCACCGCCGGCCGATGATCGCCGCGGCCACCCGCACCATCGGCGTCACCCAGGCCCGCGGCTCCCATACCCAGGTGGTCGGTTTGCCGCCGGCGGCCTGAGCCGACCGCGTGGGCCACAATGGGCCGACCAGGCTGTTCCAGGCCGTGAAGTCGCTCCCGTTCCCCCTGCCGTCCAGCCCCGATCTCCGGATTTGACCTCCCCGATTCCCCCCTCCACTGAGCCCGCTGCCCCCAGCGACCGCCTCTGGCTGCGCTCCGAACTGATGGGCACCCAGGTCATCACCCGGGACACCGGCCGGCGCCTGGGTGTCGTCGGTGAGGTGGTGGTCGACATCGACCGGCGCGAAGTGATCGCCCTCGGCCTGCGGGACAACCCCCTCACCCGTTTCCTGCCGGGCCTGCCCCGCTGGATGCCGCTCGATCGCATCCGCCAGGTGGGTGACGTGATCCTGGTGGATTCGGCCGACTCCCTGGCCGAGGGCTTCAACCCCGAGCGCTACAGCAAGGTCATCAACTGCCAGGTGATCACCGAATCCGGCGAACAACTGGGCCGCGTGCTCGGCTTCAGCTTCGACATCGAGACCGGCGAACTCACCACTCTGGTGATCGGTGCCCTCGGCGTGCCCCTGCTGGGGGAAGGGGTGCTCAGCACCTGGGAGATGCCGGTGGGGGAGGTGGTCAGCAGCGGCCCGGACCGGATCATCGTCTACGAGGGAGCCGAGGAGAAGCTCAAACAGCTCGGCACGGGCCTGCTGGAAAAGCTCGGCATCGGCGGCGCCAGCTGGGAGCAGGAGGAGCGGGACCGGTTTCGCACCGGGGCCGTTCCCGCCGAGAACCAGTTGCCCGCGGGCCAGCCCACGGTCCAGGAGCAGCGCCGTATCCAGCCGGCCGCCAGCCGCAGCTTCCAGCCCGCCGAGGAGCTGGAGTACGTGGAACTGGAGGAACGGCGCGAGCGGGAGCCCCTGCGCCAGCGCCGCTACCTCGACGACGACCTGCCGGAACCGCGCCAGCGGCCCGAAGCCCGGCCGGCCGAGGCCTACGGCCGCGAGGGCGAGCGCCGGGCGCCGGAACGTGACGAGGAGCGGGGCCCGGCCGAGCGCTACCCCGAAGGGCGCTCCGATCAGGGGCGCTACAGGGAAGACCGCTACGCCGATGACCGCTACCCCGAGGAGCGCTATCGGCCCGAGCGCCGTTACGAACGGGAGCGGGATCTGGAAGAGCCACCCCGGGCCAGGGAGCCCCAGCGCGATCCCTATGCCCCCCCAGCCGAGGCCCCCCGCTCGAAAGAGCCGGTGGATGTGGAGCCCGAGATCCTCGACGACCCCTGGTGAGAGGGGAGCCGCCCCGGCTCAGCCCTCAGCGAACTGCAGCGAGGCCGAATTGACGCAGTAGCGCAGTCCGGTGGGGTTGGGCCCGTCGTTGAAGACGTGGCCGAGGTGGGCGTCGCAGGTCGCACAGCGGATCTCGGTGCGCTCCATGCCGTGGGTGCGGTCGGTGTGGGTGGTGATCGCTCCGTCGCTCACCCCCTGCCAGAAGCTGGGCCAGCCGGTGCCGGAATCGAACTTGCTGGCGGAGCTGAACAGGGGGCTGCCGCAGCAGACGCAGTGGTACATCCCGGTGGCCTTGTTGTTCCAGTAGGCGCCGGTGAAGGCACGCTCGGTGCCCCCCTCACGGGCCACCCGGTACTGCTCGGGGGTGAGCTTCGAGCGCCAGTCGGCATCTGCAGGGACGGTGCTGGCTGGGGTGGTGGCTGAGGTGGTGGAATCGCTCGGCTGCATGGTGACTTACCCCATCCGGGGCCACTGTGAAGTGGATCCTATCCAGATCGCACCGGCACCCCGGAGGGCTCCGGCGGCGGTGGCAGCAGGCCCCGCACCATGGCCGCCACCGCCGCCACGGCGCCTGGCGCCCCCCGCAGGCTGCGCAGGTCGTCGGCCATGGCCGCGAGGCGCTCCGGGTGCTCCAGCCAGTCGGCGGCCTCGGCGGCGATCTGGGCCGGTTCGATCGGCCCCACCCGCTCGGGCACCACGGCGCGGCCGGCGGAGATGTTGGGCCAGGCCAGGAAGCCGCGGTGGCGCATCCGATAGGCGGTGAGCGCCACCCCCACCAGACGCCGCAGCAGGGGCAGCCGGGCCACCAGCCCCATCCAGCCGTCCCAGGCCTGCATCACCGCCAGGTGCTGGGTGGGCACCAGCACGATCATCGGCACCGCCAGGGCCCCCAGCTCGGCGGTGTTGGCCCCCACGGTGGTGAGCGCCAGGGCGCACTGACTCAGGGCGGCATGGGCGGGATGGCGCTCCAGCAGCAGGATGCGGGTGCCGGCCGGGGTGACGATCTCGTCACCCCGGAGCTGGGGCTCGCCGGCCCCCCGCAGACGGTTCAGCGGGTTGGCGGGCCCGCCGTAGGCCAGCAGTTCCCGCACCGAGGTGGTGGGGGCCACCGGCAGCAGGAAGCGGCAGCCGGGCCGCAGGGCCGCCAGCCGGTCGGCGGTCTCGAGCAGGAAGGGCACCCCCACCAGCAACTTGGCCCGCTTCGAGCCGGGCAGCAGGGCCACCCAGTCGCCGGGCGGGAGGGGATCGTCCTGGCGGGCCAGGGTCGAGAGATCTGCCATCAGGTCCCCCACCACCGTGGCCCGCTGCCGCCAGCGGGGGGCCAGGCGGCCGGCGGCGGTGGGGCCCATCACGGCGATGCGATCGTTCCAGCGGGGCCAGCGGGCCACCCACTCGGCGTAGGTGAGGTGGCGGTAGCCCAGACGGGCGGAGAGCAGCACGGTCCAGAACTGGTCGCCGCCGAGGAACACCACCACGCCCCGCTCGGGCCAGGGGCCATGGCGGCGGGGGCGCAGCAACAGCCACCAGAACCGGGAGGCCGGCAGCACCCGCTCGAAGAGCCCCCAGGCCCGGGCCACCCGATGCTCCGCACCGGTGGCGTTGGGGCAGGGGACCAACACCAGCCGCAGGCTGGAGGGGGCGGTGGGGTCCCGGGGCCGCAGGGGCTGTAGCCGATGGAGCTGCTCGGCCAGCGGGCGCACCCAGGTGCTCAGCTCGCCCGGACCATTGCTGACCAGCACGATCGCGCTCGCGGCGGCTGGAGCGGAGACCGGCGAGGGCTGGGACAAGAGAACCGCTGGGTCCGGGGGACGGGGGCGGGAAAAGAGAAATGCGGATGGCGAGACTTGAACTCGCAAGGCCGAAGCCACACGCCCCTCAAACGTGCGTGTCTACCAATTCCACCACATCCGCGTGGTCGGAGCGGGCCGGGGCCCTCACCGACTGAGCAATATACGCACAGGCTTCCCCGGCCCCGACAACCCTGATGCAGGGGCGGCGCCGGTGAGCACTGATACAGTCCGCCCCGGCACGGCCGCACCCCCCGCCTGCCCCCATCGCCGGACCTGCACGGATGCCCATCGGCAAACTGCTGATCGCCAACCGCGGCGAAATCGCCCTCCGCATCCTGCGCAGCTGCCGGGAGCTCGGCATCGCCACGGTGGCCGTCTACAGCACCGTGGACAAGAACGCCCTGCACGTGCAGCTGGCCGATGAGGCCGTCTGTGTGGGGGAAGCCCCCAGCAGCCGCAGCTACCTCAACGTTCCCAACATCCTGGCGGCCGCCACCTCCCGCGGCGCCGACGCCATCCACCCGGGCTACGGCTTCCTGGCGGAAAACGCCGACTTCGCCGAGAAGTGCCTCGACCACGGCCTGATCTTCGTGGGCCCCTCGCCGGCCTCGATCCTGGCCATGGGCGACAAGTCGACGGCCAAGATCACCATGCAGCGGGTGGGTGTCCCCACGATCCCCGGCAGCGAGGGGCTGCTGGAGGATCCCGCCGAAGCCGCCACCCTCGCCGCGGCCATGGGCTACCCGGTGATGATCAAGGCCACCGCCGGCGGCGGCGGCCGGGGCATGCGTCTGGTGCCGGAGGCCAGCCAGCTCGAGACCCTGTTCCGGGCCGCCCAGGGGGAGGCGGAGGCCGCCTTCGGCAACCCGGGCCTCTACATGGAGAAATTCATTGACCGGCCCCGGCACGTGGAGGTGCAGGTGCTGGCCGACCGCCACGGCAACGTGGTGCACCTGGGGGAACGCGACTGCTCGATCCAGCGCCGCCACCAGAAGCTCCTGGAGGAGGCCCCCAGCCCGGGCCTCGATCCCGACCTGCGCCGCCGCATGGGCGAGGCGGCGGTGGCGGCGGCCCGCAGCATCGACTACGAGGGCGCCGGCACGGTGGAGTTCCTGGTGGACAGGAGCGGCGCCTTCTACTTCATGGAGATGAACACCCGCATCCAGGTGGAGCATCCCGTCACCGAGATGGTGACGGGCATCGACCTGATCGCCGAGCAGTTGCGCATCGCCGGCGGCGAGCCGATCTCCGTCCGCCAGGACCAGATCCACATCACCGGCCACGCCATCGAGTGCCGCATCAACGCCGAGGATCCGCGCCA
The DNA here is from genome assembly GCF_000316515.1 of Cyanobium gracile PCC 6307. Lineage (NCBI taxonomy): Bacteria > Bacillati > Cyanobacteriota > Cyanophyceae > Synechococcales > Prochlorococcaceae > Cyanobium > Cyanobium gracile. Next base: position 1,478,919 of record NC_019675.1, read on the forward strand.
CAACTTCCGGCCGGCCCCGGGCAAGATCACCGGCTGGCTTCCCCCTGGCGGGCCGGGGGTGCGCATCGACAGCCACGTCTATACGGGCTACGAGATTCCGCCCTTCTATGACTCCCTGATCGGCAAGCTGATCGTCTGGGGAACCGACCGGGACCATGCGATCCGACGCATGCGCCGGGCCCTGTCGGAATGTGCCGTCACGGGGATCCCCACCACCATCGAGTTCCACCTCGCCCTGCTGGATCGCCAGGAGTTCCAGCGCGGTGAGGTCTGGACCAAGTTCGTCGAGGAGGAGATGCTCAACCGGTGAGCTGGCTGCGCAGCAGGGCCAGGGTGACCAGCCCCTGCTGACCCACCAGCAGCTCCCGCAGCAGGCTGACCAGCCCCACCCACACCACCGGCGTCACGTCGACGCCGCCGATGGGGTGGATCAGGCGGCGGGTAAAAGCCAGAACGGGCTCAGTGGGCGCCCCTACCAGCCGCATCACCCCCTTGGAGAGGTCCACGCCGGGGTACCAGGTGAGGACGATGCGGAACAGGAACAGCAGGGTCCAACCTGCCAGGACCAGCCCAAGGGCCAGGTGCAGCAGGGACAGGGGGGCCGGGGCCGTCACAAAGCTCTAAGCGTCAGAAGCCTGATCGTAGGAAGCCACCCTCCCTGCCTAGGATCCGCCGAGCTGTCCGGAGCGAACGCCTGCCATGACCCCATCCCTCGCCAACTTCCTCAGCAGCCTCGCCTGGGGCGCGGTCATCGTGGTGATCCCCATCTCCATCGCCCTGGTGCTGATCAGCCAGAACGACCAGGTCGACCGGCGCCTCTGAGCCGACGGCCCCCCTGCGCCTGCCGATGACACGGCGGGCGCGGTCCTTAGAGTGGGTCCCGTCGCCCGGGTGAACCGCCGTGGTCAACGCCAGCCTCAACTGGGCCAGCATCGTCGGCATCGTCCTGGCGGTCGGTGGAGCCTTCCTCTATTTCATGAGGAGCTTCAAGCCGGCCCTGGCCCGGGACTACGACGTGTTCTTCGCCGCCATCGGCCTGCTCTGCGGCGGCATCCTCTTCTTCCAGGGCTGGCGCCTGGATCCGATCCTGCAGTTCGGCCAGTTTCTGCTGGCCGGCACCACGGTCTTCTTCGCCTACGAGAGCGTGCGCCTGCGGGGGGTGACCACCGAGCAGGCCCGCCGCTCCTCCTATTTCGACGACGAGGAACCCGCCGCCCCCTTCCGGCCCCGGGGCGGCCTCGGCGGTGGCCGCAGCTGGGACGACGAGCCCGACCGGTTCGATGAGCCTGAGCCGCTGCGGCGCCGCATCCCCTCTCGGGAAGAGCCCGAGGACGACTTCTACCGGCCGCGCCGTCCCAGCCGGGCCGCCATCCCCGAGCGGGCCGCCAGCCGCCGCGACGAGCCGGAATCCTGGGACAACCCCAGGGGCGAGCGCCCCTCCGGCCGCCCCGAGCGCCCTCCCCTCGACGATCGTCCCGACGGGATCGCCGGCCGCTACAGCGCCGGTGGTCAGGGCCGCGCCGCCGCCGGTGATTTCGGAGCCCGTCGCCGCGACCGCGACAGCGCCCCCGAGCCCCGCCGCGGCTCCCGTCCGGTGGCGGCGGCCGACACGGTTCCCCGCTCCACCCGCCGGGGCCCAGCCCCGATGGGCCGGGACTTCGCTGCCGGTTCCGCGGCCGCCGCTCCGCCGGGCACACCCATGGGCACCCCGATTCGCCCCAGCTCGCGGGGCGGCCCCGCCGATGACGTCAGTGATGCCGACTTCTCGCCGATGGCCAGCGGCCGGCCACGGCGCGCGGCCGCGGAGACCCGCCCGCCGGCGGCCGACCCTCCCGCCCGCCCCCCTGCGGCCAGAGACAACAGCTCCCGTTTCGACGACTGAGCCGCCGCCCTGCCGGCTGAGTCGCCCTGCTGGCACCCGCCTGCCCCTGCTGGCTGTGGCGCTCCTGGCCCTGCTGCTCTCCGGCTGCGGCAGTTGGGGCTGGGGGCGCCGCAGCGCCGGGCCGGTGGGATGGGGCGGTGCCGACCGCCAGGATCCGGCCCTGAGCGGCAACGGCCGTGTGCTGGCCAGCGTGGTGCGCCGCGATGGCCGCGACACGGTGCTGCTGCAGGAGCAGCCCTCCGGCACGGTGCTGCCCCTGCGTCACCTGCAGCGGCTCCAGCCCCACCGCTCCCCGTCCCTGAGCTGGAACGGTCGCTATCTGGCCCTGCTGGTTCAGGAGGGCCCGGATCGGCGGGTGGTCATCGAGGATCGGGCGACCGGGCGGCTGCACCGCCTGCCGTTACCGGGCGGCCTGCTGCCCGACAGCCTCAGCCTGGCGCCCGACGGGCGGCGCATCGCCATCGCCACAGAGGGGGACGGCCGCTCCCGCGTGCTGCTCTACGACCTCTCCGCCCTGCTGGAGCCTGACCTGCCCGCCGGCCTGAGCGTGCGGGGAGCTCCGGGTGACGCCCCATGAGCGCATGTGCCGGCAGGCTGGCGCGGGCGGCGGCGGTGGCGGCCCTGCCGCCGCTTCTGGCGGGCTGCCTGGGTCCGCTGCCCCAGCCACTGGTGGGGCTCAACCAGCGGCTCGAGGCCGCCGGCCCCGCCGGGGCCCCCTCCCTGGCGGGCGACTGGCTGGCCCTGATCGTCAGCCAGGGCGGCCGCGACCGGGTGCAGCTGGTGGACCTGCAACGCCAGCAGCCGGTGCCTCTGCCAGGCCTGGAGCGCCCCGACGCCCAGCCCCTGAGCGTGGCGGTGGATGGCCGCGGTGAGCGGCTGGCCCTGGTGCGCCAGCTGGAGGGGCGCACGGAGCTGGTGCTCTACCGCCGCAACCTGATGGCCCTGCAGCCGGTGCCGCTGCAACCGGCGGGAGTACCCCGGCGTGTGGCCCTGCGGGCCGACGGCCGCGAGCTGGCGGTGGAGGTGAGCCGCCAGGGCCAGTGGCAGGTGGACCTGATCGCCGTGCCCTGATCAGGGCACCAGGCCGGCCCAGTGCAGGAAGGTGTCGTGGCTGAGGGCCTCGATCAGGAGCACGGCGACGAAGCCGAGCATGGCGAAACGGCCATTGACCCGCTCGGCGTAGCCGCTCCAGCCGAAGGCGGGCACCTCGGAGGTGGTGGCGCTGGTGGCGGGCGGGGAGACGGCGGCCGGAGATGCGTCGGCTGATGGGTTGACAGAAGGGTCGCTCATCGGATCAGTCCTGGCGGCCAAAGGTATAGCCGGCCGCCGGAAGCAGGCGCCAGCCGGCGCTGCCATCCAGCTCCAGCACCGTGTCGTGGTAGGAGGTGAGGGTGGGCCGGTGGCCGACGCTCACGAAGGCCATCTCCCGCTGCACCAGCAGTTCGTAGAGGGCCTTCTCGGTGGCCACGTCGAGGGCGCTGGTGGCCTCGTCGAGCACCACGAACCGGGGCGAGTTGAGCAGCAGCCGGGCGAAGGCCAGGCGCTGCTGCTCACCGAGGGAGAGCAGCCGGGGCCAGTCCTGCTTGATGTCGAGGTCGGGGTAGCGGTGCACCAGCTCGGGCAGACGCACCTCCTCGAGCACATGGCGGAGCTGCTCGTCGCTGAAGCGGTCGGTGGGCTGGGGGTAGCAGAGCTGCTCCCGCAGGCTGCCCAGCAGCATGTAGGGCTTCTGGGGGATGAACATCAGCTCCCCCACCGGCGGCCGCTGCACGTTGCCGGCGGAAGGGGGCCAGAGGCCGCTCACCAACCGCAGGAAGGAGGTCTTGCCGCACCCCGAGGGGCCCACCACCAGCAGCCGCTGGTTGGCGGTCACCTCCAGGCTCAGGTCGCGCACCAGCAGGCGGTTGGTGCGGGGCGGCACCAGATCCACATGGCTCACCAGGATCGATTCGGGACGCACGGCGCCGGCCCCGGCCCCCATGGCACCCCCGGCGGAGGCCTGCTCGGCGGCCACGAACTCGGCCATCTCGGCGCTGATGGACTCCACCTTGCCCTGGAAGCCCTCGAGACGGCTGATGGAGGCGGAGAAGGCGGCCAGCCGGTCGATGTTGTTGACGATGTAGCTGACCGAGAACAACACCTGGGAGAAGGCGATGCTGGCCTGGCCGAAGACACCGAAATCCACCTCCTTGGCGAAGTAGATCGGTGCGATCACCAGCCAGGGCAGGAAACGGGAGAAGTAGTCGTAGGAGCGCTGGATGACGCTGATCAGGGCCTCCCAGATGATCAGGCGGTTGTAGTTGACGATCACCCCGTCCAGGCGTCGTTCCCCCTCCTTCTGCTCCTGGCGTTCCCCCCGGTAGAAGGCGATCGATTCGGCGTTGTCGCGGATGTGGACCAGGCCATAGCGGAAATCAGCCTCCAGCTTCAGCTGCTGGTAGTTGAGGTTCACCAGCTTGCGGCTGGCGAACACGATCAGGGCCGTGCCGCCGACCGAATAGGCCAGCAGCCACAGGGCCAGGGTCTGGTTGATGCTCCAGAGAACGATGATGAAGCTGAAGAAGGTGAGCAGGGCGGAGATGATCTCCACCGTCACGCTCAGGCTGGTGGCGGTGAAGCTGGCCGCGTCCTGGGAGATCCGCTGGTCCGGGTTGTCGATCTCCTCAACACTTTCATCGTTGGGGTTGAGAACGTAGTAGGCCCGGTTGGTGAGATAGCGGCCCAGCATGCGCCCGCTGAGCCACTCCCGCCACAGCAGCCCCAGCTTGGGAATCAGGTAGCTCTGGATGGCGCGGATCGGCAGGGCCAGCACCAGACAGAAGGCGTAGATCGCGACGATCTTCCAGAACTCCTCCGCCTTGTACGCCACCAGGGCGTTCTCGATGTTCCGGGCGATGAAGCTGATGCCGACGTTGATGCCGTTGATCACCAGGATCAGCAGGGCGATGATGCCGAGCAACAGCCAGGGCAGCCAGCGCCCCTGGCGCAGCTTGGCCCGCAGGCTGATGAAGGCGCCCAGGCCGGCGGCGAACAGCACCATGATCACGATGCCGATCGGCCCGCTCCAGACCGCGGCCACCTGCTCGGGCACCCCGGGCAGGAAGCGGTTGCGCAGCTCGGGGATCCAGGCCCCGGCCGCGGCCACCACGCCGGTGAGCAGGAGCAGGGTGAAGCCCACCACCACCGCCAGCAGGGCCACCACCAGGAGCAGGAACTGGCCGCTGCCGCCGCCGCCTTCGTCGAGGGGCAGGAAGTAGGGCTGGGCCAGGCGCTGCAGCTTGCCCAGCTGCTCGCGAAGGGCCTTCAGGGGGGTCATGGGCGTGGGCGGATCGCGCCATTCTCACCGCCGGCCCCACCCGGCCGGGGCCGCGGTGTGCGGCCGGTGATCAGCCCGGCGGCCAGGCCAGCGGGCGGCCGCCGATGACGTGCAGATGCAGGTGGAACACGGTCTGGCCGGCCTCGGCGCCGCTGTTGATCACGGTGCGCCAGCTCTCGAGGCCCTCCAGCCGGGCCACCTTGGCCGCCACCAGCAGCAGGTGGCCCAGCAGGGCCCGGTGCTCGTCCGTGGCCTCCCCCAGCTGGGGGATCGGCTCGCGGGGGATCACCAGCACGTGCACCGGAGCCTGGGGATTCACATCCCGGAAGGCCAGGCAGAGGTCATCGGCATAGACCTCCTGACAGGGAATCTCGCCGCGCAGGATGCGGCCGAAGATGGTGTCGCTGCTGGTGTCACTGCTGCTGGCCATGAGTCGACGGGAAGTGGTCGGGAGGTGGCACTGAACGGGCAGTGAGCTCCGCGGGTGATGTTGGCACGGTGCAGCAGCGGGGCCCTGCGGGGCTTCGAGGCCCTGCCGGTGACGGTGGAGGTGGACATCGCCCCGGGGCTGCCGGGGCTGCGGGTGGTGGGCCTGGCGGATGCAGCGGCCCAGGAGTCCCGGGAGCGGGTGCGGGGGGCGCTGCGCAACGCCGGCCTGCGGGTTCCCCTGACCCGGGTGGTGGTGAACCTGGCCCCCGCCGACCTGCCCAAGGCCGGCCCCGGCTTCGATCTGCCCATCGCCCTGGGGCTGCTGGTGGCCAGCCAGCAGCTGGCCCCGGCCCTGGTGGAGGGCCTCTGGAGCGCCGGTGAGCTGGGCCTCGACGGCCGGCTGCGGCCGATCCGGGGGGTGCTGGCCCTGGCCCTGGCGGCCCGCCGGCACGGGGCCCAGGCCCTGGTGGTGCCGGCGGCCAACGCCACCGAGGCCGCCCTGGTGGAGGGACTGCCCGTCTGGGGGGCCGAAGATCTGGGGGAGGTGGTGGCCCTGCTGCAGGATCCGGGGCGCGCGGCGGCGCCAGCGGCGGCGGTCCCGCCGGAGCCGCCGCTGGCCGCTCCCGACCTGGCCGAGGTGCGGGGCCAGGCCCATGGCCGCCGGGCCCTGGAAATCGCCGCGGCCGGTGGTCACCACCTGCTGCTGGTGGGGGCGCCCGGCAGCGGCAAGACGATGCTGGCCCGGCGTCTGCCGACGCTGCTGCCCCCCCTGGCGCACCAGGAGGCCCTGGAGGTCACCCAGCTCCACTCCCTGGCCGGATTGCTGGGGGAGGGGGTCGGCCTGCGGCGACAGCGCCCGTTCCGCAGCCCCCACCACGGCTGCTCCGCCGCCGCCCTGATCGGTGGCGGCGCCGTGCCCCGGCCGGGGGAGCTGAGCCTGGCCCACCACGGTGTGCTGTTCCTCGATGAGCTGGCGGAGTTCCGCCGTGAGGTGCTCGACCAGCTGCGCCAGCCCCTGGAGGAGGGGGAGCTGTGGATCAGCCGTGCCCGACAGCGTTGCCGTTTCCCCAGCCGCGTGCTGCTGGTGGCGGCCACGAATCCCTGTCCCTGCGGCTGGTACGGCGACCCCAGCCAGAGCTGCCGCTGTGGTGAGGCCCAGCGGCGCCGTCACTGGGGGCGTCTCCCAGGGCCCCTGCTCGACCGGATCGACCTTCAGGTGGTGATGCGCCGCCCGGAGGCCCGGGACCTGGGCGGGGCCTACCGCGGGGCCCCGCAGCAGGTGAGCTCTGGCGGCGAAGCCAGTGCGGTGGTGGCGCAACGGGTGGCGGCGGCGCGCCGGCGGATGGGCGAGCGCAACCCGCAGGGAGCGGCCAACGGCCAGCTGGATGGGCCCTCCCTGGCCGCCGTGGTGGATCCGGCGCCGGAGGCCCTGGCGCTGTGGGAGCGCGCCATCAGCCAGCGGCGCCTATCCGCCCGGGGGGCGGAGCGGGTGTTGCGGGTGGCCCGCACCATCGCCGATCTGGCCGGCGAGGAGCAGGTGGCCAGCGGCGCCATCGCCGAGGCCCTCAGCTACCGCTCCTTCGATCGGATCGACTGAGGGACGGGATGGACTGAGGCGAAGCTGCTCTCAGCGGCGCCGGCGCCGCGGCGGGCTGTCGCTGTAGGGCTGCACGCCGATCAGGGGCGGCCTGTGCAGGGCTTCCTCACCCGGATTCCCCCAGGCGTGGTTGATGGTGTCGGCCAACCAGTGGCCGAAACGCTCAAGCGCTGAGGCAGACCGTGCGTGGCCTGCGGTGGAGGCGACCGGATGGCCCATGACCCTGCTGCGATGGCCCCTCCAGCCTGGAGCCGGTGGGAGGTCAGGGCAACAGGTACAAGCACCTGAATCGGTGCCCCCGAGGCCAGGCTCAGCGGCGACGGCGGCGCTGCTGGGCCTTGCGCTTGTACTTCTCGGTGGGGGTTTCGTGGTGGCGCAGCCGCTTCAGATCGGCAAAGATGCCCGCCTTGGACACCTGGCGCTTGAAGCGGCGCAGGGCCGATTCGATGCCTTCGTTTTCGCCGACGGTGACCTGGGTCATGAAGTACTGCTGAGACGTTCGCAGCGTTGCACCCTAGCAAGCGGGGCTTCGGCCCCCACCTCAGAGCTTGGTGGCGGGGATGGCCGGCGGAGCCACGGGCTGCTGGGCGGCGGCGGGAGCCGGCTCCGTCGCGGGGGGGACGGCCGTGGGGCGGGTCGTCGAGGGCATCACCCGGCGCCCGGCGGCGGCGGGCCTGGTGCTGGGGACTGACGCGGCAGGCCTGCTGATCGGGGCGGCGGCGGCAGGTGTGGCGGTGGTGGCAGGCGTGGCAGGTCTGCCGGTGGTGGCAGGGGCCGGCGTGCCAGTGGCGGCGGCGGGCTGGGCCGGCGGCATCGTGGCCGGCTGGGCGGCGGTGGCCGCCGTTCCCGGCCAGCTATCGGCATAGACGTACAGGTGGCCGAGGTTGCGGCCGCCGAACTGGCGCCGCATCAGCCGCCAGCCCGGCTCCAGGTGGAGCTTGAGGAAACCGGCCGCGCTGCCCCGGGTGCGGGCCACCACCATCTCTGGGCCGGCCCCGGCCTTGGTGGGGAAGGCCAGCAGCAGCATGTCGCCGCCGCTGCGGGTGACCATCAGCCGGTAGGAGGTGGCCAGGTCCTGGCCGCCCACCCGCACCGAATAGCCGTTGGCGTCGATGTAGCGGTTGCAGATGCCGGTGAAATCGAAGGTGGCCAGCAGGGGGTTCACCGGGGACGGCAGGCCCGCACCCACCTCGAAGCAGGGGCGCACCGGCTTGAGCTGCTCGTAGATGTTGAGCTGGGCCTTGTCGCCCCGGGTGCCGATGGGGGCCGCCACCAGCAGGAAGTTCTGCTGATCCACCTCGGCGGCGGCGAACAGGGCGGAGGCGCGGACCGGCGCGGGGACGGCTGTGGCCAGGGTGGTCGCCAGCACCGTCAGGGCCGCCAGGCCTGCGCGGGGAAGCACGGGGAAGGTCACGGCGTTCATCGAAGCGGCCTGAATCGTATGAACGGCAACCACCGGAAACCAGCCCGTGTGTCCCAATCGGCCGGCCGGTTGTCGGGCCGGCCGAGGCGGAGCCAAGCGCCGTGGCCGGGTCGCCTGGCGGCCGTGTGCTCAGGCGGGCTTGTTGATGCGGATCGCCACCAGCAGCGCCAGCACCGTGCCCGGCAGACTGCCCGCCAGGATCCAGCGGGTGGCCTGGACGCCCAGGTCGGGGTCGCCGTAGGAGAGCTCGAAGATCGATCCGGTGGCGGCGATGCCAAGCAGGCAGGCCAGGCCCAGGAAGAGGCCGGCCAGGGGTTTCATCGGCATGGGATCAGCGGATCGACTGGACGTCGGAGCGGCGGAAGCCCTGCTGCTGCAGGCCCTCGTTGAGACTGAGCTCGTCGGTGACCCGATCGACGAACAGCACGCCGTTGAGATGGTCCATCTCGTGCTGGATGCAGCGGGCCAGCAGGCCGTCGGCCTTGAGGCGGCGGGGGCGGCCCGTCTCGTCGCGGAAGCTCACCTCCACCACCGAGGGACGCACCACGTCGAGGTAGACCCCGGGGATGCTGAGACAGCCCTCCTCATAGGTGTTGAAGGAGGCTCCGGCGGCGGTGATCTCGGGGTTGATCAGCACCAGCGGCGGGGTGGCGGCCTCCTCCAGATCCAGATCGATCACCAGCAGCTGGCGATGCACACCCACCTGGGGAGCGGCCAGGCCGATGCCCTTGGCGGTGTACATGCTGCGCAGCATGTCGCGGGCCAGATCCCGGATCGAGGCATCCACCTTGCTGATCCGCCGGGCCGGGGCCCGCAGCTCCTTCGAGCCCAGCTTGTGGATCTCCAGGGGTGGGCGCTCCACCGGCACCTTCGGCACCAGCACGGAGTTGCCGCCCTGTTCGGCCGACCGTGCCATCTGGGCGAAGCTGCGGGCCAAGTCGTCACCTGAAACGATGGACAGATTCTAGAAGCAGCCTGCGGAGGACTCGGTGGGGGGGCAGCCATGGCGGGACACGGGGCCCTTGCCCGCCGAGCTGGCGGTGGGCCGGACAGCCGGTGTCGTCGAACCGCGGCTGGACGGGGGGCGCCTGTTCTGGCTGGAGCAGCGCCCCGACGAGCGGGGACGCACCACCCTGATGGGGCGGGGTGGGACCGACGACGCGGCCGTGGAGCTGACCCCGGGGACCTGGAACCTGCGCACCCGGGTGCATGAATACGGCGGCGGCGCCTATGCGGTGGCGAGCGATCAGGTGGTGTTCGTCGACGACGGCGACCGCTGCCTGTGGCAGCTCGACCTAGCCGGCCCCAAAGCAGCCACGGCCGCAGGGGAACCCCGGCGGCTCACCGCCCCGCCCGACCCGGAGCGGCCGCGGGCCTTCGCCGATGGCCTGATCGACGGGCGGCGCCGGCGCTGGATCGGGGTGATGGAGCAGGACGGCCACGACCGGCTGGTGGCCGTGCCCCTGGCGGGGGGTGAACCGGAGCTGCTGCACCAGCCGGCCGATTTCTGCGGCTACGCGGTGCTGGCGCCGGACGGCGGCCACCTGGCCTGGGTGAGCTGGGAGCAGCCGTTCATGCCCTGGGAGCGGAGCCAGCTCTGGCTCGCCGCCATCGACGCCGCCGGGCGACTGGGCCAGGCCCGGCCCATCGCCGGGGCGGCGGCCGTGGATCCCCAGGGGATCTCGGTGTTCCAGCCTCTCTGGCTCGACGACGGCTCCCTGGTGGTGGCCAACGACCGCAGCGGCTGGTGGAACCTGGAACGGCTGGAGGACGTGGCCGGCCTGGGGGCGGACACCCCGCCCCACTGGCAGCCGCTGTGCCCCATGGAGGCGGAGTTCGCCACGCCGCAGTGGGTGTGTGGCCTGCGCACCACGGCCTGGGACGGCACGCGGCTGCTGGCGGCGGTCTGCCGCCAGGGGCGCTGGGAACTGGTGCGGCTGGGGCTCGACGGCGGCCCCTGGGAGGCGATCCCCCTGCCCTTCAGCGACCTGGCGGCCCTGGGCGCCGAGGCGGGCCGGCTGGTGGCGGTGGCCGCCGCCCCCGCCATCGGCCAGGGGCTGCTGGAGCTGGACACGGCCAGCGGCACCTGGCGGCACACGCCGGCCGCCCCGGCGCCGCTGGCGGCCGGGGCGATCAGCCTCCCCGAACCCCTCTGGTTCGATGGCCACGGCGGCGCACCCACCCAGGCCTGGTACTACCCGCCCCGGGGCGGGAGCCGGGCCGATGCCCCCCTGCTGGTGAAGGGCCACAGCGGCCCCACCGCCATGGCCGGCACGGGGCTCAACCTGACCATCCAGTTCTGGACCAGCCGCGGCTGGGGCGTGGTGGACGTCAACTACGGCGGATCCACCGGCTTCGGGCGGGCCTACCGGCAGCGGCTCGACGGCCAGTGGGGCGTGGTGGACGTCGCCGACTGCGCCGCCGCCGCCAGGGCCGTGGTGGCGGCGGGCCGGGCCGACCCGGCCCGGGTGGCGTTCGAGGGCGGCAGTGCCGGCGGCTTCTCCGTGCTGGCGGCCCTGTGCTTCACCGACGTATTCACCGCCGGCGCCGTCCGCTACCCGGTGACCCATCCGGAGGCCCTGCTGGCCGTGGAGCATCGCTTCGAGGCCCGCTACACCGAGACCCTGATCGGCCCCTGGCCCGAGGCCCGGGAGCTCTACGAAGCGCGCTCGCCCCTGCGCCATGCGGACCGGATCACGGCACCGGTGCTGTTCTTCCACGGCCTCGACGACCGGGTGGTGCCGGCCCGTCAGAGTGAGCGGATGGTGGATGCGCTCAGGCAACACGGACGGGAGGCAGAACTGCACCTGATTCCCGGGGAGGGCCACGGCTTCCGTGAGCGCGGGGTGCGTACCGCGGTGCTCGAGGCCACCGAAGCCTTCTTCCGCCGCCAGTTCCACCTGTGATCGCATCGCTGGTGCCGGGGGTGGTGGATCGGGTGGAGTGGCTGGCGCTGGCCCTGGCCGCCCTGACCGTGCTGCTGCTGATCGGCGCCGGCATCGGCGGCCTGCTGGGCATGAAGCGCTGGGGGCTGCCGGAGGCCCTGCTGGCGGGCGGCCTGGGGCTGGTGGTGGCCCCGGCCGGGCTGCTGCCCCTGCTGCCGCAGCGGGTCATCGACCTCTGGGACCAGCTGCCCCTGCCCCTGCTCACCTTGGTGTTCGCCACCCTGCTGCTGGGCAAGCCGCTGCCGAAGCTGGGGGGCCTGTGGCGCCCGCTCTCGGCCCAGGTGCTGCTCGCCCTCACCCTGGCCTTCGGCCAGTTCCTGGTGGGGGGCCTGGCGGTGCTGCTGGTGCTGCAGCCCTGGCTGGGGGTGAGCCCGGTGATGGCCTGCCTGATCGAGGTGGCCTACGAGGGCGGGCACGGCTCCGCCGCCGCCATGGGTCCCACCTACGAGCGGCTGGGGCTGGAGGGGGCCCAGGCCCTGGGGCTGGCCATGGCCACCGTCGGGCTGCTGGTGTCGACGGTGGTGGGCGGCCTGCTGGTGGTGCTGGCCCGGACCCGGCGCTGGCTGATGTTCCCGGACGCGCTGCCGATCGAGGCGGCGATGGCGATCGTCGAAGGGGAGACCCCGCCGCTGCAGGAGGTGCCGATGGATCTGCCCCTGGAGGCGGGCACCGTGGAGGTGCCGGCGCTGTGGCGGCAGCTGGCCGACTGGGCCGTGAACCTGGGCCTGGCGGGGGTGGCGGTGCTGTTCGGCTGCGGGGCGCTGGCGGCCCTGCGTTTCGTCGCCGACGCCAGTGGCGGAGTCTTCGCCATGGTGATCGATGCGCTGCCCGTGTTCCCCCTGGCCCTGGTGGGCTCCCTGCTGGTGCGCCTAATCCTGGAGAAGAGTGGCCAGACCCAGTGGGTCTCGACCGCCATCCAGGGGCGGACCGGCACGATCTCCGCCGATCTGCTGATCACCGCCGCCACCGCCTGCCTGGATCTGAGCCTGCTGGCCCATGACTGGATCCCCCTGACGGTGCTGGCGCTGGTGGGCCTGCTGTGGAACCTGGGGGTGATCCTGCTGCTGGCGCCGCGGATCCTGCCGCCCGACTGGTTCGAGCGGGCGATCATCGAATTCGGCCAGGCCACCGGGGTGGCCGCCAGCGGCCTGCTGCTGCTGCGCATGGCCGACCCGGGCGACCGCAGCCAGGCGGTGACGGCCTTTTCGATCAAGCAGCTGCTGCTCCAGCCCCTGCTGGCCGGCGGCGTGATCACCGTGGTGGCCCCGCTGGTGGTGGATGGCTGGGGGCTGCCGGCCTGGACCGGCCTCTGCCTGGGCCTGGTGGTGCTCTGGAGCGGGCTGGGGCTGTGGCTGGCGGCGCGGGCGAAGGCAACGGCCTGAGCCGCCAGCCGGTTCCGGTCCGAAGGCGGCGATGGGGGGTCTCCGATCGGCCATCGCTGAGAGGATTCGCCCCGGATCCCCCCACCTGCACGGGCGTGCATCTGGTCGGCGAAGCCTTCCGCTCAGCGGTGGTGCCACCAGTTGTCATCCATGGTCTGGTGCACTCCGGATCGCGCTGGCCGGCATTGATGGAGATCAGGTGGCTGCCTTTCAAGGCACGGTTGTTGATGTGATCCCAGGCCGGCTACCAGTGGCCATCGCCGTGTCGATGGTCCTGGCTCAGCCCATTCCGGCCTTGTCCTTGACGTCTTCGACGGCATTGCGAACTTTGGCCTCGACCTGCTTCGCCTTGCCGGCAAGCTGATCGCCCTTATTCCCTGTGACGTTGCCGATGGATTCCTGGGTCTTGCCCTCAAAGTCCCTGGCGCCAGCCTTGACGCGGCCAGCCGTGGCGGCCAGAGGCAAGGGGGGAGAGATCGAGAGGTGGAAGGCTCCTGAGGCCTGGGCGGGAGTGCTCAAGGCCGGTGTGGCGATCAACACCAGCAGGCTGAAGGCCAGGCCAAGGCAAGTGGAGGCCAGCTGGCGCAGATAACGAAGGTGGTGAGTCATGGTGGCGATGGCGAGGGGATGGCGAAGGGGAAACAAGGTGTGGCGAGAAAGATCTGTTGCGGCCCATGCCTGATGCCCCAAGGCTGCTCAGACATCAGTGATCAGGGACAGCGATCACGACACTCTGATCAGATCATCGAGGCTCTGGCAGAGCGATTCACAGCACCTTGCCCCGTCCGGTTATGAAAGAAACCAAGGCAAGCACGAGAAAGACAACAAACAGAATCTGGGCGATGCTCGCAGCCGATCCGGCGATGCCACTGAAGCCGAGGAAGGCAGCGACAATCGCAATGATGAAAAAAGTAATGGCGTAGTTCAGCATGACAGAGCTCCTAAGGGGTGTTAATCAACTCGTTAATCTCCTGTTGACTCTTGCCGAGTTTCTGCTGCAAATGACCGAGCAGCTCCTCTTCCTGACCTTCGGCGAAGTCCAGGTCATTATCGGTGAGCTCCGCGAACTTCTGCCTGAGCTTGCCTTTCAACTCATGCCATTCACCTTTGAACTGGAGCTTATTCATGATCAGGTCCGCAAGGGTGTTGGATCGATGCCAGAGCGCGTGGAGCGGCCGGATCGCTGCGAGTGCATGTCCTTTCGCTTGTGATGGCGTAGCTCTTCCCTTTCACTATGGGGCTGAAGCTGGTATGTGATTGACGTAGATGTGCTTCATATCAACGGCACCACCAAGGCCAACCATTGCTAGCTGGCTCCGTTCTGTGGAAATGATTGGGGGGGGGTTGACTCTGGGTGGGCCATGGCACCTGCCCGGCGACTGCCAAAGCGCATGCTGACCTTGCCGTCAGCATCGGCAAGCGTTGGGTTCTCATAACGTGAACCCTGACCCATTGGGCGGTGTCGAACCCCCTGCCATCCCGATCCAGTCTCCAGGGTGCGGCACCTGATCGTGGAGTTCGGCAAAGGCCTCACCCAAGGCCTGCACCGATCTCAGCCTCAGGGGCGGGAAGGCGATCAACCTGGGAAGCAGCGGCAATCCCTGGCCCAATGTCACGGAGGCCACCTGAATGATCAGCTCATCCAGCAGGTCAGGATCGAAGGACTGACCCGCCAACTCGCCCCCTCCGGCAATCCAGAAGTTCTTTCCCTTCGCAGCCGCTGCCATCTGCTGATGCACAGGCGTGACCGCACCCTGCACGAAGCGCAGGTCCGCGTCCCGCACGGCATCAAGCTTGCGGCCCGAGAATATCCCTGTGGGCTGGGTGTAGAGCCAGGCCTTCTCGTCCGGCGTTCCCCCCTTGATGTAATGATCCAGGAGCCACTGATTGGTGGATGAGCCCATGGCAATCGCCCCAATGTCAGCCAGGAAGTTTTTGTAGCCTGGACCCTCGGCTTCACCGAACTGAAGCAGCCAGTCCAGGGAGTTGTCCGTGGTAGCGAGGAAGCCATCCAGGCTGGATGCGGAATACGATTGATTTTTCAATGTCGTTGGCAAAAATGTGTGGTTGACAAAAGGCGCTATCGCTTGCACTTTGTTGCATCCCATAACGCCTGGACGCCTGGGATCACAACAGGCCAGCATCTGATTCGCCGTGGCTCTGCGATTGATCGCAATGTCATTAGCCTTATTCCAGCCAGAGCGGCTGGAACCGAACCATGGTGTTACGGGACCATCACGGCATTCCTGCCCAAGGTGTTGGCCCCGCTTTGCGCATTCATGAGATCAACGGCGTCCTGGGTTCACTGTCCGAATGGAAAGTGATCCGTGGTGATCATGGGCAAGAGGTCTGGACGTTCTTGCTGGACGAACGCGGTCAGAGGGTCAGGGCCCATGACGAAACCCACCAGGGCCGAGCGGGTGCAGCGGTTCTTCGCCGATCCGGGCCCCGGCCGGATCACGGGGGCCGCTGATGACGACCCCTGGGGCCTCTCCACTGATTCGGTGACTGAAGCCGCCTTTCTGCCCCCCCGATTCAGGAGCCCACGGCCACGATCCCTGACAGCCACGAGTCGCGCCGCGAGGTGCGCCGCGAGGCGCGCCTATCGCACCATCGCGGCCACGTTCCCGCCATCGACGGTGAGCACGGCGCCGGTGGTGCGCTCCATGCGGGCCAGGGCCACGAAGGCGTCGGCCACGTCGCTGGCGCGCACCTCGGCTCCCAGCAGGTTGCCGGCCATGTAAAGCTCCTCGCTGAGGCCGCGGGCGGCGGAGCGCTCCCGGATCATGGTGTCGTCGAGCAGACCGGAGCGGATGCGGTCGGCGTTGATGGCATTCACCCGCACGGCCGCCTCGCCTTCCTCAAGGGCGTACTGGCGCACCAGGGCCAGCAGGGCCGCCTTGCTGATGCCGTAGGCGCCGAAGTTGGGCCCGGGATTGAGGGCCTGCTTGCTGACGTTGAACAGCAGCTGGCCCCCCAGCACCGGGCGACCGCCGTCCTGGGAACGGTCCTGGGCACGGAACACCGCCAGGGCCGCCTGGGCCACGCTCTGGTGGGCGAAGAAGTTGAGTTCGAAGCTGGCCCGCAGGTCGGCGTCGGCCAGGGTGGCCATCGGGCCGGTCCAGGCGGCGCCGGCATTGCTCACCACGATGTCGAGGCCGCCGAAGTGGGCCGCCACCGCATCGATCGCCGCGCGGACCTGGGCCGGGTCGGTGACATCGCAGGCCGCGGCGAGGGCCCGCTTGCCGCAGGCGGCGGCCACCTCCGCCGCGGCCTCCTGCTCCAGATCAAGCACGGCCACCTCGGCGCCGGCGGCGGCGAAGGCCCGGGCGGTGGCGGCACCGATGGCACCGGCGCCGCCGGTGACCAGCACCACCCGGCGTGCCAGGGGCTTCTCGGCCGCCTTGCCGAGCTTGGCCTGCTCCAGGCTCCAGTACTCCATGGCGAAGGTGTCGGTCTCGCCCACGGGCGCGAAGCGGCCGATGGCCTCGGCCGCCAGCAGGGTCTGGGCCCAGGCCTCGGCGATGTCGGCCACGGTCGCCGCCTCGGCGGCCGACTTGCCGATCCCCACCAGCCCCAGGCCAGGGATCGCCGCCACCCGCGGCAAGGGATCAAGCGCCTTCTTCACGCCCCCGGCAGCCGCGTTCTGGCGCTGGAAGTAGGCGCGGTACTCGGTGGCATAGGCCTCCAGGGCCTGCTCAAGGGAGCGGCCCCAGGCGGCCAGGGCCGGGCCGTCGCCACCGGGCGGCAGCGTCGGCAGCACCAGGGGCTGGGCCTTCGTGCGGATCACGTGGTCGGGGGTGGCGACGCCGCGGCCGGCCCAATCCGGCAACCGGGCGTCATCGCTGATGGCGCGGGCCAGGGGGGTGTCGCGCAGCGCCAGGATCCAGTGGGCACGGACGCCGGCGGCGACGGCGGCCCGGCCCAGGGCGCCCCGCAGCACCGGCAGCACCGCCGCCGCAGGGGCCGGGCGCTCCGGCACGGTCACGGCGTGGATCGAGCGCTCGCCCCGGGCCAGGCGCTCCTCGGCCCGCCGCACCAGGTCGATCATCCGGTCGTAGCTCTGCTCGGCCGTCGCCCCGAAGGAGAACAGGCCGTGCTGCAGCAGCACCATGCCCTCCGGTTCGCGGCCGCCGGCCGCCGCGGCCTCGTAGGCCAGGGCCGCCGCCTTGGCCAGGGCGAAACCGGGCATGACGTAGGGCACCAGGGCCACCCGATCGCCGTACACCTCGCGGCACACCTCGGCCGCATCGGGCTGGTCGGCCAGGGCCAGCAGGGCGATCGAGTGGGTGTGGTCGACGAAGGTGTGGGGCAGGAAGGCGTGCAGCAGCGCCTCCACCGAGGGGTTGGGGGCGGCCGGATCGATCAGGTTCTGGCGCTGGGCCGCCACCATCGCCTCATCGCTGAGGGCGTCGAGGGCCCGCAGGGCCTGGAGGGGCTCCAGCCGCACCGCCGGATGGCCCGGCGGCTCGATCGTGCCCAGGTCCCAGCCCGATCCCTTGACGCACAACACCCGGATCGGCTCGCCCAGCAGCCCGTGCACGGTGGTCTTCACCGAGGTGTTGCCACCGCCGTGCAGCACCAGCTCGGGGTCGGCCCCCAGCAGCCGGGCCGAGTAGGTGCGCAGGGCCAGGTCTTCGTTCACCCCTTGCGCGCCGTAGCGGGCGATCGCTTCGCGGGCGGCGGCATCCGACCAGCGATGTTGCACGGCCATGGGGCGAAACGGGGACTCTGGGGGGAGACTACGGGGAGCGATCCTCCAGGGGCTGCCCGTGTCCATCCGCTGCCGCCGCGAGGTCTTGACGCCGTGGGCCTGCCTGGCGCGCTCGCCGCTGGTGCTGCCCCTGCTGCTGGCGATGGAGGTGGCGGTGGGCGGCGGGTTGGCGGCCCCCGCCCGGGCCCAGGCGATCCCGCCCCAGATCCCCCGCGACGGCTGGAAGGACTGCGAATACAACGACAAGCCCCTGGCCTGCGTCGATGAGCAGGTCCCCGGGGGCCTGAAGATCCGATGGAAGGACGGCCAGTCCATGACCTACCGGGAGGTGTCGGGCAAGGGCAAGGACGCCAGCGGCAGCGACCGGCTGCGCGACCGGCTGGGGGGCCTCTGGCGGCGGGAGCTGTTCGTGCAGGGCAACATCACCCTCACCAACGAGGCCAACGGCAACCGGATCTTCGTGCCGCTGCGCTTCCCCTGCAAACCGCCCCTGAAGGGGGAGGTGGGCTACTGCCGCTACTGACTCAGCCGCCCGCCATGAGAGCGATCCTCGCCACCCCTGCCCTGGTGGACACGGAGCTGCCGGAGCCCGTCCCGGGCCCCCACGACCTGCTGGTGCGGATCGAGGCGGTGGCGGTGAACCCGATCGACACCAAGCTGCGGGCCGCCGTGCGCGAAGGGGATCCACCCCGGCAGCTGGGCTGGGACGCCGCCGGGGTGGTGGCGGCGGTGGGGGAGCGGGTGGGCCGCTTCCGGGTGGGGGAGGCAGTGATATTCGCGGGCGACGCGGGACGGGCCGGCTGCAACGCCGAGGCCGTGCTGGTGGACGAGCGGCTGGTGGGCCACAGGCCGGCGCGGCTCTCCTGGGCCGAGGCGGCCGTCGTGCCGCTGACGGGGCTGACGGCCTGGGAGGCCCTGTTCGAGCGGCTTGGGCTCGATCCGGATGCTGGTGCGGACGTGGGTGCTGCCGGTGGCGGGAGCAGCAAGGGGCCCAGCCTGCTGATCCTCGGCGGCGCCGGCGGGGTGGGCTCGATCGCCATCCAGCTGGCCCGCCGGGCCGGGGCCGCGGTGATCGCCAGCGCCTCGCGCCCCGAAAGTGCCGCCTGGGTGCGGGAGCTGGGGGCCGACCACGTCGTCGACCACCGCCGGCCTCTGGCCCCCCAGCTGGCGGCCCTGGGGTTCGAGACGGTAGATCGGATCGCCAACTTCAGCGACACCGACGCCTACTGGGAGGTGATGGCCGGGCTCATCGCCCCGCTGGGGTCGATCGTGGCGATCGTGGGCAACCGCCGCCCCCTCGACCTCAACCTGCTCAAGGCCAAGAGCGTGACGTTCGCCTGGGAGTTCATGTTCAGCCGCTCCCAGTTCCAGACCGCCGACATGGGGCTGCAGGGGGAGATCCTGGATCACCTCGCCGAGCTGTTCGAGCGGGGGGAGCTGCGCCCCACCCTGGGCCGCACCCTCAGCCCCATCAACGCCGCCAACCTGGAGATCGCCCACGCCCAGCTGGCCTCCGGGAGCACGATCGGCAAGATCGCCCTGGTGGGCTGGGGCTGACGCCGGGCCTCATCGCACGGCCACCAGCACCCGGTGGCGGGGGTCGCAGGCCTCGCGGCGCACGTCGCGGAAGCCGGCCTGCTCGAGGGTCCTGGGCAGATCGAGGCTGAAGTAGTCGGCCAGGTAGGGCTCGGTGCTCTTGAGCAGGGTGGCGATCGGCGCCGGCAGGCGGCGGATCACCGCCGAATCGGGGTCCTGATCCACCAGGGCCACCACCCCGCCGGGCCGCAGCAGCCGGGCCGCCTCCCGCAGCACCTCCCGGGTGGCGCCTGCGGGCAGCTCGTGGCAGACGAACTGCAGCGTGATCAGATCGACGCTGGCCGCCGGCAGGCCGGTGGCCTCGGCGGCGGCGTGGTGCCAGCGGTGGATCCGCCCGCCGGGATCGCGGACCCGGGCCACCGCCAGCATCTGGGGGGAGAGATCGAGCCCCTCGACCACCACGCCTGAGCCCTCGCGCCGCTCCAGCCAGTCCTTGAGGGCCAGGGTGCCGACGCCCACCGAGCAGCCGATGTCGAGGGCGCTGTGCACCGGGCCGGTGAGGCTGGGCTCGATCGCCGCGAAGATCGCCTCCCGCAGCCGGCTCTGGGCCGCCTGGGGCTCGAGGGTTTCCCCCGGCCACACCCGCAGGGCCATGGCATCGGTGGCCTGCTCGGCTTCGCCGGCCGCCTGCCAGCAGAGGTTGCCCTCCTGGTAGGCGTGGAAGCGGGCCCGGTAGTAGGGCGGCGCCTGGGTGGCCGCCTCGGTGCTGCTGGCGAGCAGCGGCCCGGCCTGCCGCACCAGCTCCTCGCGCCGGGCCCGCCAGGCGATACCGCGGCGCTCGGCGGTGCGGATGATCAGCTGGCGGGCCTGGAGAAACAGCAGGCGCCGCAGCGGCTCGACGGCCAGCAGCCGGTCGATGAGCCAGCCGAGGGGGTGGCGCGAGGCCACCCAGTTGGGGGGCGGGGCGGCGGCGGTCAGGGCCGGAGCGGCGGGCTGGGCCTGGGCCATGGATGGCGAAGGAGCGGCGACTCAGTCTGACGGCGCTGCGGGGCCAGCAGCCGGGCGCAACCGCAGCGAGGCGGCGAAGCCCAGCAGGGCCACCGCCAGCCAGATCCAGCCGTGCAGGCTGAAGCTCATCACCCCGCCCAGGAAGGCATTGACGTTGCACCCCGAGGCCAGCACCCCGCCGAAGCCCATCAGCAGGCCGCCGAAACCGCGCCGGGCCAGGTCCGGCAGGGGTTCGGACCGCTCACCGCGCCAGCGGAAGCGGCCCTGGCCGATGGCGGTGGCCACGGCGCCGTAGAGCAGGCCCAGGTCCACGAGCACGGCCTCGTTGAACAGCCAGGCGTCCGGCCCCGCCAGCAGGGCCTGCCCCCGGGGACTCGACCAGAACAGGCTGCTGCCGGGATCCCAGCCCAGGGCCTGGGCGGCGTGGGCTCCACTGAGGGCCAGTCCCCAGAGCACCTTCCAGGGCTCGGCCGTCACCAACAGCAGGGCCGTGGCCAGCAGGGCGACGGCGATGGCGCCGCCATAGAGCCGGCGGCTGGGGGAGCGCCAGGGGAGCTGGCCGCTCCAGCGCGTCAGCAGCAGGGTGATCAGAGCGATGAAGGCGAGCTGCAGGGTCAGGGCGCCCAGCAGACCGAACAGCTCAAGGCCGACCGGGGACGGCAAGCGCGGCAGGGGCAGGGCCGCCAGCTGGGGGGCGTGCAGGGTGCCGAGGAAGGCACCGACGACCAGCCCGACCAGGGCGGCCAGCACGCCTGCGCCGCCGCGGGAGGTGGCCGCCAGGGTGCCGCAGCCGCAGGCCCGGGCCTGCTCCATGCCGATGCCGAACAGGAAGGCCCCGGCCAGGAACGTCAGGGAGAGGGGGGTGGCCAGCAGCTTCGGCTGCAGGCCGGTGAGGGGCTCGGCGGTGAGCACCAGGGCCATGGCGATCACCAGCAGCGCCGCCAGCAGCAGCTGGGCGAAGACCGGGTGGGGATCCCGCCGCTCGATCAGCCGGCGATACCCGGAGGCGAAGCCGAATCCGGAGCGGACCAGGGCATGGCCGAGGCCGCAGCCCAGCCCCCAGACCAGGGCCGAGGCGGGCTGCCGGGCCGCCAGGGCCGCGGCCACCGCCACGGCGAGGGCCACGGCGAGTGCGGCAGATGGGAAGCGCCTCAACGCTTCTTCGCCTTGGTTTGGGATGGGGACTCGCTGCCGGTGTCACAGGCGAGGGCTGCGGCCGGTGGGAGCAGCAGCACCAGCAGCACGCCGGCCAGGGGGAAGAGCCGGGGGGCCTGGCGAAGGAGGGGCATGGCCATGGAGAAACGGGGTGGAGCTGGAGGTGGGATCAGCGGCTGCTCACCAGGGCCGGACTGCCTTCCGGCCCAACGGCGATCGGCAAATTGGAGGCACTGTATTCGGTCCAGGAGCCTTCATAGATCCGCACGTTGGGGTACTTGAGGACGTGCCTGAGGGTGAGGAACTGCAGGCTCGCCTCACGGCCGGTGCTGCAGGAGACGATGATCTCCTTGTCGGGGGTGATGCCGCGGCTGACGAGAAGGGCCCGGAGCTCTTCGGCGGACTTCAGCTTGTGGGCGTTCTTCTTGGCTTCATCGGCGTTGTTCGCTTCGGTGAACGCCTGCCAGGGGATGTTCTTGGCCCCGGGGATGTGGCCGTTGCGGATGAAGGTCTGGTCGGTGCCCTCGAACTGGGCCTTGGGACGGGGGTCGATGATCACCACGTTGCTGCGGCCGATCAGGGGCTGCAGCTCATCGAGCGTGATGGCCAGGCCCTTGACCGTGGTGGGCCGGAAGCTGCCGGCCTGGAAGGTGGGGAACGCCTTGGTGGTGCTCTGGCCGGCCGCCTTGTAGCCGCTGAGACCGCCATCGACGATCGCGACCTGACGCACGCCGCTCTTCTCGAGGATGTAGGAGACGAGGGCGGTGCCGAGCACGTCGTTGCCGTCGGAATAGACGAGCACCGAATCCCGGTTGGAGATACCCGCCTGGCTCAGGAGGCTGGCGAGCTTGGTGGGACTCCAGATCTGGAAGGGCAGGCGGCCGTTGGGACCACGGAAGGCCTGCTCGGAGAGGTGCACGGCGCCGGGAACGTGGCCGCCGATGTAGGAGAGCGGAGGCACCGGGCGCACGTCGAGCACCTTCCAGCGGCCCGAGCTGGCGGCGGCGGCGGCCTGCTCAGGGGAGAGCACCTGGAAGCTGGTGCCCCCTGCCGCCAGGGTGGTGACACCGGAGCTGGCCTGGGCAGGCGCGGCGGCCAGGGCCTGGGTGGTGGGGGAGCTGCCGATGCCCAGCGTGGTGGCGGTGGTGATGGCGGTGGCCGCTCCGAGCGCGACAGAAACGAGCAGACGCCGGGAGAGACGGAGCTTGGAGAAAGGCATTAAACACAAAGGTGATCGGTGAATCGATCTTAGAAGAGCGACCGGCGCGGCTGATTGTGGTCCTGGCAACAGTGGGGCGTTGCCCGGTGGAGCGGGCTACCTTTCCTGCGATCCCGCGACCCGCCCATGCCCTGGCGTCCCCGCCTGCTGGCCCTCTCCACCTCCCTGCTGGTGGGAGCCGGCGCCCTGGTCGGCGGGGCCGCCCTGGCCACCCCGGCCGGATCGCTGCTCAAGGGCCTGGCGCTGCCGCTGCCCAAGCCGGCCGCCAGCCTGTACGCCGCCAATGCGATCGGCCAGACCAGCCTCAACACCCAGCTGCCCGGCAAGCCGGACGAGCTGCTCGCCAAGGTGAAGGCGACCCTGGCCAAGCAGGGCTACAGCGAGCGCAAGATCAACACGGTGGTGGGCCCGTGGGGCTTCAACCTGGTGCTCGATCCCCCGGCGGGCACCAAGGTGGACGGCACCGCCGACGGCAAGGCCGCCGCCCTGGTGCTGCAGGCCACCGCCATCGGCCCCAACCAGCTCAACCTCAACGTCCGCTTCGAAGGGCTCTGAAGGGTCACGGACCAGAGTCACCCCATGGACAGCAAGCCGGCCCCCAGTTGGTGGGCCCGCCACTGGAAATGGCTGGTGCCGGCCGGCTGCCTCACCGGGCTGGTCGGCGTGGCGGGCTTCATCGCCTTGATCGTCAGCCTCGTGTTCGGGCTGCTCAAATCCACCACGCCCTACAAGGAGGCCCTGGCCAAGGCCCAGCGGGATCCGGTGGTGATCGGCCGGCTGGGCACGCCGATCCAGGGGGGCTTCCTCGTCTCCGGCAACGTCAGCCTCTCCGGCGGCACGGGCGAAGCCCAGCTGGCCATTCCCCTGCAGGGATCCCGGGGCAGTGGCACCCTCTACGTGGAGGCCCGCCGGAAAGCCGGCACCTGGACCTACTCCACCCTGACGGTCCGGCCGGATGGCCCCGGCGAACCCATCAGCCTGCTGCGGCCCTCGCTCTGAATCGGGCCTTGGCCGGCAACGGGGAGCGGCTCAGCCCGCAGCCACCGCGCCGGCATAGAGGGCCTGGAGGCCCGCCTCGCTGGCCGGCGCCACACCCCGCTCGGTGATCAGGGCCGTCACCAGCCGGGCGGGGGTGACATCGAAGGCGGGGTTGAAGCCGTCGCTGCCGTCGGGTACCAGCTGCACGCTGGTGGGCTCCCCGGCCGCGGGCTTGCCGGCGATGCGGGTCACCTCCAGGGGGGAGCGGGCCTCGATCGGGATCTCCTTCACCCCGTCGGCGATCGACCAGTCGATGGTGGAGGCGGGCAGGGCCACGTAGAAGGGCACGCCGTTGTCGTGGGCGGCCAGGGCCTTGAGGTAGGTGCCGATCTTGTTGCAGACATCGCCCGTGCGGGTGGTGCGGTCGGTGCCGACGATCACCGCATCCACCTGGCCGTGCTGCATCAGGTGCCCGCCGGCGTTGTCGACGATCACGGTGTGGGGCACCCCTTCGCGGCCCAGCTCGAAGGCCGTCAGGCTGGCCCCCTGGTTGCGGGGGCGGGTCTCGTCGACCCAGACGTGGATCGACAGGCCGGAGCGGTGCGCCTTGTAGATCGGCGCCAGGGCCGTGCCCCAGTCCACCGTGGCCAGCCAGCCGGCATTGCAGTGGGTGAGCACGTTCAGGGGCTGGCCGCGTCGCTCCTCGGGGCGGCGGGCGGCGATCTCCTGAAAGAGGCGCAGGCCGTGGTCGCCGATCGCCTCGCACATGGCCACGTCCTCCTCGGCGATGGCGGCCGCCTCGGCCTTCGCCGCCTCGGCGCGCTGCTCCGGTGCCAGGGGCAGCACGGCGGCCCGCACCCGCTCCAGGGCCCAGCGCAGGTTGATGGCGGTGGGGCGGGTGGCGTCGAGGCGCTCGAAGGCCGCGGCCAGGGAGGCGTCGGAGGGGTCGGCCTGCAGGGCCAGCATCAGCCCGTAGGCCCCGGTGACGCCGATCAGGGGGGCACCCCGCACCACCATGGTGACGATCGCCTCGGCCGCCTCCTCGACGCTGGTGAGCGAGCGGGTGACGAAGCGGTGCGGCAGCAGGGTCTGGTCGATCACGCCCACCGAGCGGCCGCCCTCCTCCAGCCAGATGGTGCGCCAGGGCCTGCCGTCGATGTTCATCGGAAAGGGGGAGTCATGGGGACGCAGGGGCCGTGGGCGCCGGCTCCGATTTTCCGCCATCACCGGGCCGGTGCAGCAGCTCACGGGTCAGGGCCCGGAAGCGGGCGGGCTCGAGATCCCCAAGGGCCTCGCCGCGGCGGCTGCGCCAGGCGTTCCAGCCCAGCAGCGGCACCAGCCGGTTGTGGCCGGCCAGATCCAGAGGGGACGGCAGAGGCGCCACCGGCCGGGGGGGCGGCAACGGCCCGCGGCGGGCCTCCAGCACCGCGGCGATGGCGATCAGGTCCTCGTCCCGGCCTCCGGCGCCGAGGATCTCCAGGCCCACGGGCAGGCCGCGGCCATCGACGGCCACCGGCAGGGCCACCGCCGGCAGGCCGCTGGTGCTGCTCACCATGCAGGTGATGGCGGGCGAGGGCTGCCGCTGGGCACCGCCGCGCCGGTCGCTCAGCAGCAGCAGACCATCAAGGCGCCCGGCGACCAGGGCCTGCTCCAGCCGCCGCCGGTTGGCATCCATCCGCCGGAGCGCCCGGGCCTCCGCCGCCGGATCGCTGGCCATCAGGTCGCGGCATTCGGCCGGGGTCCATTCCGGCGGCAGGCGGCCGGAGCCGCAGATGTCGTCCCAGCTGCGCCGGCTGCCGGGGTAGCGGGCCAGCTGGGCATCGATGCGGCGCCCCGAGCCCTTGACGAAATCCGAACCCAGCCGGGTGTCGAGCCCCGGCACCACCAGCGCCTCGAGCACCTCCGCTCCGGCCGCCCGCAGCAGCTCCACGGCCTGCCGCAGGGCCGCCGCCGCCGCTGCGGTGGTGGGTGCCAGGTCCTGGTCGCCGGCCCGGGCCAGCACCGCCAGCCGCCGGCCGCGCAGGTCCGGCGGGGCCACCGCCTGCTCGGGCCGCCAGGTGGGATCGAGCACCGCCAGGCCCCGGGCCAGCAGGCCCATGTCGCGGGCGATCAGCCCCGGGGTGCCGTTGACGAAACCGAGCGGCAGCAGGCCGGCGCTGGAGAAGCGCCCCTGGGTGGGCCGCAGGGTCACGGCGCCGTTGTAGACGGCCGGCAGGCGCAGGGAGCCGCAGTTGTCGCTGCCCAGGGCCAGGGGCACGAAACCGGCCGCCACAGCCACGGCGGAACCGGAGGAGGAGCCCCCGGGGCTGAGCCAGGCGTCGTAGGCGTTGCCCACCCGGCCCGCCGCCCCCGACAGCCCCCGGATGCCGAAGGCGAACTCGTCCATGGTGGTGGTGCCCACCACGATCGCCCCGGCGGCCCGCAGCCGGGCCACCGCCTCGGCATCGGCCGCGGGTTGGTTGCCCAGCAGGGCCAGGGATCCGGCCGCCATCGGCTGGTCGGCGGTGGCGAAGTTGTCCTTCACCGCCAGCGGCAGGCAGTCAAGGGGGCCGGCGGGGGCGCCCGCCGCCCGGGCGCGATCGAGGGCGGCGGCCTGCTCGAGGGCGTAGGGGTTGAGCTGCTGGAAGGCGTTGAGGGGCGGCCCGGAGCCGGTGGCCAGGTTGCGGCCCAGGATGTCCCGCTGCACCGCCCGGATCCGGGCCTCGCAGGACGGCGCGCCTTCCCCCGCCGCCGGAGCCGCTGGGGCGGCCGC
The DNA here is from genome assembly GCF_000316515.1 of Cyanobium gracile PCC 6307. Lineage (NCBI taxonomy): Bacteria > Bacillati > Cyanobacteriota > Cyanophyceae > Synechococcales > Prochlorococcaceae > Cyanobium > Cyanobium gracile. The sequence goes on from NC_019675.1 coordinate 1,505,255, forward strand.
CAACGAAGGGGAGAGCACCGCCGTAAGGGCGATGGCACACCCGACACCGCCCGCACCGATCCACCTGGGCAAGAGCCTGCCGCCGCAGAAGCCAATAATGGGGCTCCGCGATCGATCCGAGCGGACCGAAGACCCCAACCCCGCCGTGGCCGACTTGAACGAGATGGGGCTGGCCATGGCGACGCTGGCGGGCGGCGGCGCCACCGCCGGACCGACGGCCGGATCGACGGCCGGTGGCATCCCCGAACTGGTGAGCCTGTCGATCGTGCTGCTGCTGCTGGCGACGGCGGTGGCCCTGGTCGCCCAGCGGCTGCGGCTGCCCTACGTGACCGGCCTGGTGCTGGCGGGGCTGCCGTTCACCGAGGTGTTCTCGCGACGGATCGGGCTCGATCCCTCGCTGGTGCTCAATCTCTTCCTGCCGATCCTGATCTTCGAGGCGGCGATCAACACCGACATCAGCCGGTTGCGCAGCACCTTCAAGCCGATCGCGCTGCTGGCGGGGCCGGGCTCCCTGGTCGCCTCGGGGGTGATCGCGCTCCTGGTGCACCTGGTGCTGGGGCTTCCCTGGATCCCCGCCTTGCTGGTGGGGGTGATCCTGGCCAACACCGACACGGTGTCGATGATCGCGGTCTTCAAGGAGATCCGGGTGCCCGCGCGGCTGACGACGATCGTGGAGGGCGAGACCCTGTTCAACGATGCGGCTGCCCTGGTCAGCTTCAACCTGCTGCTGCTGATCCATGCCTCGGGTTCGATCACGGTGGCGCAGGGGCTGCGGGAGATGGTGGTGGTGGCGGTGGGAGGGGTGCTGGTGGGCGGCGTTCTGGGCTACCTGTGCCTGCCGGTGTTCCTGCGGCTCCAGGATCCCCTCAGCTCGCTGCTGCTCACGGTGCCCCTGGCCCTGGGGACGTTTCAGTTCGGCCAGTCTCTGGGGGTCTCCGGCGCGGTGGCGGTGGTGATCGCCGGGCTCGTCTTCGGCAACCAGGGCCTGCCACGCAGCAGCACGGCCTCCGACCGGCTCGCCGTGCTGAATTTCTGGGAGTACGCCGGATTCATCGTCAACACCTTCCTGTTCCTGCTGATCGGCCTCGAGATCAACCCCCTGACCCTGTGGGAGTCGCTGCCGGCGATCGCCCTGGTGGTGGTGGCCTACCAGCTGGCGCGGGTGCTCACGGTGTACGGGCTGCTGGCGTTGCTGCGCCGCTTCGACCGACCGATCCCCCTGCGCTGGCAGCACGTGCTGGTACTCGGCAACATCAAGGGTTCGCTCTCGATGGCGATGGCGGTGGCGATTCCCCTGTCGCTGGCCGGCAGGAGCGGCATCATCGAGCTGGTGTTCGGCGCGGTGCTGTTCTCCCTGGTGATCCAGGCGCTGGCGCTGCCCTGGCTGATCGGGCGCCTGAACATCGCCCAGGTGTCCCCCGTCACCAGCGAGATCGGCACGCTGCAGATCCAGCTGATCGCCTCCAAGGCCGCCCAGGAGGAACTTGACCGGTTGCTGAAGTCAGGAGTGCTGCCGAAGACCGCCTACGAGGAACTGTGGGCCTCCTACCAGGCGCGGGTGGCGGCGTCCGAGCGGGTGCTGCGGGAGGCCTACAGCGAGGGACGCTCCGGCCCCGATCAGCCCGGGGCCCGACCGCTGGAGGCGATCCGAAGACGCCTGCTCCTGGCCGAGAAGGGGGCCCTGATGGAGGCGCTGCGCAAGCGCATCGTGCCGGACGATCTGGTGCAGCCCTTCGTCAGAGATTTGGATGAGCGACTTCTAGCGCTGGACGACGACTAGCGCTGAGGCCGAGATAGTCGATGAGGGGGTGCACGAACTCCGGCCTGGTGACCACCAGGATCGTGGATCCGGCCTGGAGCACGGTGTTGCCGTTGGGGATCTCGACGCTGGCCTCGGGATTGAGCTGGTAGCCGATGATCAGGGAACCGCTCGGGAAGCGGGGATCCTGGGCGATCGCGGCGACACTGCGGCCGGCCACGGAACAATCGGCGGGGACCGGCAACTTGAGCACCTTCACCTGGCCCTGCTCGAAGTGCATCATCGATTCAACGTCTGGATATTCGATCGCATTCGCCATCGTCGCCACCGCTAGATCGATGGTGCTGATGATGTGGCTGGCTCCCGCCAGGCGGTAAGCCTGAAGGAATTCGCGATCACGCATGCGCACCACGATGTGGGAACTGCCGTAGCTGCGCGAAAGGGTGATCAGCGCCAGGTTGAGGGCATCGTCCCGCAGGGCGGCCACCACCGCATCGGCTTTGCGGATGCCGGCTTCGATCAGCACGGTGGAGCTGACGGCGCTGCCCTCGAAGGCCATCACGCCGATCTTCTCGCGGGCGAAGCTGCAGGCCAGCGGATCGATGTCGATGATGGCGATGGTGTGGCCGAGCTGAAGGAGCTGGCGGGCCAGGCCCAGCCCCATCATTCCCGCCCCGCCGATCAGCACGTACATGGGCGTGATGGTACCAACGGCGCATGGGGACTCCGGACTCAGGAGACTCCCGCCCGCATCAGCCGCTGCAGCTGACCGCTCTCCAGTTCCAGCACCCGGCGAGCGAAGTCGGGGTCGCGCTCCAGCACCGCATCGAAGGAATCCACCGGCACGGCCAGCAGGCGGGTGCCGTCGGCCTCGGCCACGATCGTGCTCTCCGAGGCGCTGTGGGTGAGCACCTGGAGTTCGTCGAGCACCCGGCCTGGCTGGAGATCCTTCACCCAGGTGCGCTCGCCGTCCCGGTGATGGACCCGGGCGATGCCCTCGATCAGCAGCAGCAGCTCGCGGCAGGTGTCGCCCGCCTCGGTGATCAGCTCGCCCTTGGCGAAGGTGCGCACATCGGCCTGGGAGGCCAGGGCATCGAGGGTGTCGGTGTCGCTGCGGCGGAAGAAATCGCTGGTGGCCAGGAAGACCCGCTTCTCCAGCTCCGGGAACCCCCGCAGCTCCGGGTGGCCATCGAGGGCTTCGACCGCCCGGGCGGTCTGGAGCAGCAGGGGCGGGGCCCCCGGCACGCCCAGCGCGGCCGCCATGGACCGGGCCCGGCCGCCATCGAGGCAGGCCGTCAGGAACAGGCCGGCGGAGGCCAGGGTGGGGCTGGAATCGGCGACCAGGGTGGCCAGGAAGCTGAGGGTTTCGTCGACGGGCACCTCCAGGGAACAGGAGGGGGCCTCCCCACCGGGATGGGCGAGGGTGCCAGCGACGCCCGCCGGCAGGCGGCGCTCCCAGCCCTCCCGGCGCAGCAGTTCCGGCAGCTCCAGGGGGGCGATGGCCTGGAGGCGCTGCACCAGGCCCGGCACCGCCGGATCCTCCTGGAGGGTGGCCAGGCCGTCGAGGATCGCCCGCAGGGTCAGCTCCTTGCGCAGCTGCAGCCGGTCGTCGAGCAGGGCCAGCACGGCGGACTGGTGGCGCAGGGCGCTCTGGTGCAGGGCCCGGTAGCCGTCGGTGAGGGCCGGCAGGCGCTCCAGCAGCCGCTCCACCTTGTGGATCGCCGCCGCGGCGGGGGTGAGGTCGTCGAGCACCCGCTCCTCCTCAAGCGACGAGATGCCGTACTCGCGCCGCAGAGCTTGCAGGGAAGCGCCATCGGGGCCGGCTGCCGCCGGGCCGCTGCCGAGGCGCTGCACCAGCATCAGCCGCTCCAGCGACTTGCGGTAGCCGCTGAGGCGGATCTGGTCCTCCAGGCTGCGGCGGCTGTCGGGATCCAGCAAGCCGGGATCCTCCACGCCGAGTTCATCGAGCACCTGGCGGTGTTCCCCGTCGCTGATACCGAGGGAGAGGCGCATCTGCTTGAGCACCTCCAGACTGCTGGCGGCGTTGACGAAGCCCTCCTCCAGGGCCTCCCGCACCACGCCCTTGTAGGCCTCGAGCCGCTTCTGGCCGGTGAAGCCCGGCAGCACCTTGGCCAGCACGTACACCTCCTCGGTGCCGAGATCGGCAAGGGAGCGGCCGTCGAGGTAGCGGCCCACGTCGAGGTCCATGCGGGTGAGCTGCTTGCGGAAGCGCTCGGCCAGGTTCTCGCGGCCGTAGAGGTCGGGGGAGCGGTTCCAGGCCCGGTAGAGCCAGAGGGTGCTGACGGCCACCAGGGTGACGTCGAAGAGGTACTGGAGCCAGGCCGGCGCCAGCAGCAGCAGCGGCCGGCCAGCGAACAGGAAGAAGAAGTTGAACACCAGGAAGGTGGCCACCACGAACACCCGGTGGCGGATCCGGTTGCGATCGGGCTCGGCGCCGCGGCGCCGCACCCGGCTGCGCAGGGCCGATTCGATCGCCCGGCCGGCGAGGGTGCCCAGCCAGGTGCACAGCCCCAGGAACAGGGGCACCGCCACCAGCTTGGGCACATCGATCGGCTGGCCGAACAGGAAGAAGCCCGGCCGCAGCAGCTGGGCCAGCTGGTCCTCCTGGCGCAGCCAGACGCCGGAGAAGTAGTAATCCCAGTTGCCGGCGTAGACGTAGTAGTAGACGAAGTAGCCGAACACCAGGCCCACGTAGCCGTAGCGCTCGAAGGCGAAGGCGGGGCTGGGCAGCCGGGCCCAGTAGAGGCGCTCGGCGTCGATGTCGATGCAGGGCTGCTGGCAGGCCACGCAGGCGCTCTGCTCGCTGCCATCGGGCTGGACGGTGCGGCACATCGACTGGGTGATCGGCGTGCTGGCCATGTGGGCGCGGCTGCCCAGCAGGCCGGTGGGGGTGGAGAAGACGCTCTGCACCGGTGCCATCGGGCAGAAGTACTGACACCAGCTCTTGCCGCCGTAGAGCCAGCCCACGGCGATGGCACAGACGATGGTGAAGCTGAGCCAGGCGAACAGCACCAGGCGGTCGGCGTTGAAGAAGAGAATGCGGCCGCAGAGGCCGACGAACAGCCAGCCGAACTGCAGCCGGGAGTAGTGCTGGCCCAGCCAGGAATCGCCCGGCACCTTGGCCAGCTGCAGGCGCTTTTCGCCCGTCTTGGGGTTCACCCTGGCGATCTGGCGCTGCAGGCCCAGGGCGCGGGGGATCTGGGAGAGGAAGGAGAGCGGGCAGATCCGGCGCCACAGCTCATGGCCGAACACCAGCAGGATGAAGATCCCCGAGGGCACCACCAGGCCCCAGAACAGGGTGGTGCCCAGGGGATAGGGGGTCTCCGGCAGACAGGTACCTTGCACCGTCACGCAGGCCTCCGGCAGCCGCAGGGGGCTCCAGGGGTGGTCGGGCTCGGTGAACCGGGGCGTGAACGGGTCGTAGAGGAGGGACAGGATGATCAGCAGCCAGCCGGTGGTGAGCGCCCAGCGCACCAGATGCATCCGCCGTTCCGTCACTGCTGACTCGCGCCGCCGCGCCCAAGTGGCGCTGACCTTAGCGATGGCCTCCGAAAGCTGACGGACTGGCGATGCCGGCGGTGCCGGCGGTGCCGGGGCCGCCAGAATCGCCGTCATGACCTTCTTCTCCCGCCACTGGGACACCTACCGCCGGGTGCTGGAGCACGACCTGATGGAGCATGGGGCCCTCACCGCGGCCCTGACCCGCACGATCGACGGTTGGCTGGAGCAGCGCGGGCCCGCGGAGCCGCACCCCCACGCGGTGGACCTGGGCTGCGGCGACCTGTCCCTGCTGCCGCCGCTGCTGCGGCGCCTGCCGCTGGCCTCGTTCACCGGCCTCGACCTGAACGGGGCGGTGCTGCCCCTGGCCGCCGAGGCCCTCCGGGCGGTGCCCTACCCCAGCCGCTTCCTGGAGGGGGACCTGCTGGCCTGGGCCGAGGCGGAGCCGGATGGGCCGGAGGGGCCGGAGCCGCCGCCGGTGGATCTGATCCTCAGCAGCTTCGCCGTCCACCACCTGCAGGAGGAGGGCAAACGGCGCTTCCTGCGGGGCTGCCGCCGCCGCATCGCCCCGAGGGGCCTGCTGCTCTGGGCCGATGTGTTCCGCGCCCCGGGGGAGGACCGTGACACCTACGTGGGCCGCTACAGCGCCCGCGTGCACGGCTGGAGCCCGCTGGAACCGGAGCGGCAGAAGGAGGTGATCGCCCACCTCAGCCAGTACGACCACCCGGCCGACCCGGAGTGGATCGTGGCCGAGGCGGAAGCGGCGGGCTGGCGGTGGCAATGGGGATGGCAGGGCCAGCACCGGGCCGAAGCCCTGGCGGTGCTCAGGCCGGCGTAGGGGCGACGAGGTCACCTCCGGCCTCAGGCGGCCAGCCGCGCCCGGATATCCCTGAGCCGGGCGACGTTGTTCACCAGCGCCGGAGCGCTGTCGAGGCCCTCGAGATAGTCGAACACATAGGCGAGCACGGCATAGATCGCACCGGCGCTGAATCCAGGCGAACGGGTGAAGTCGATCAGGAGCACCACCAGGGCCACGATCGTGGCGAGCTCCGTCACGGTCCAGGTCCACGACTCGCTGTCGGAGAGCTGCACATGCCAGCGCCGCACCCGGCCGAAGTGGCGCCGCAGGCGCAGCGGCCGCGCCGCCTCGATGGCCGCGATCTCGCGCTCGATCTGGTCGTTGAGGCCGCGGTGCAGGTGCAGGGCACGCCGCCAGTACCAGGCGTTGACGAGCCCCATCGGCAGCAGCACCGCCATGGCGATGAGTCCGGCCTGGAGGTCGTAGGTGAACAGCATCACCAGCGAGCCGACGACGGTCACCACCTGGGAGAACATCGCCGGCACGTCGGCCTCGAAGAAGCCGACCATGTCGCGCATCATCTCGACCCGCGCCGACACGATGCTGGTGCCGTGGCCGAGGCGCTTCTGCTCGGCCACGGTGCCCACGGCGAGGCGGGCATAGAGGCCCATGAAGACCCGGGTGTCGAAGCGCTGCCGCACGAAGGCCGTGACGAGGTGCACCAGCCACACGGCGATCAGCGCCGACAGGCCCCGGTAGCTGCCCTTCAGCAGCCCGTCGACCGCCCAGCCGGTGAGCGCCGGATAGGCGAGCGTGCAGAGGTTCTCCAGCAGGGTCAGGCAATAGGTGCCGGCGATCGAGAGCCGCTCGCTGCGGGAGAGCTCGGAAAGGACGGACGGGGTCATCGCAGGGGTTGGCGCCAGAGCGACTGGCGCGTGGCGGCCGTGACCTCGGCTGGATTCGGCATGCTGCCGAACCAGAGCAACAGATGGTCATCGGGGCGCTGGCGGACGCCGGCCTCACAGGCAGCCCGAGCGGCCCGCTCGTGCCAGGCGGCCTGGAATGGAAGCCAGGGCGTCACGGAGTTCAGCCGCTCGGTGCGGCCGTTGGCGAGAACGGCATAGCCGTCGGTGATGCGGATCTGGTTCTGCCGGCAGCGGATCTCGACGGTCAGCAGCGAATGGTCATTGGCGACCCGTGCCCGGGGATCGTTGCCTTCGTAGGCCGTGACGACATCCAGCGCGACGGGGTCCTGCGGCGAGGCCGGGGCTCGTCCGTTCAGGTCGAGGAAGTAGAGCCTGCGGAAGGGGGCAACGCCGGTGCCCCAGAAGGCGTACCAGCAGCGGGCCATACCGGGCTGACAACCAGGCGTTCTCCCCTTGCCAGCCGCCGTGCGGAAGCCGGAGACCCAGTCATTCTCCTGGGCCGTGGATCGGGGCAACGGGGTCGGTGGCACCGAGGGCCGGCGCAGTAGCGAATCTCCGAACTGCCGAAGCCAGCCAGGGCCCTGGGAGGGGGTCTGCCGCGGAGCCCCTGGGGCCGCGTCGGGGATCGGAACACAGTTGCTCCAGCCGATTCCGTCCTGCTGGAAATACCCCGGTCCACACATGCCCTGGCCCCTCGGGCCTGCCTGGGCATTGACCGCCGCCGGCAGCGCCGCGATGGCGCCCAGGAGCCATGGCACCACAAGCGCTGCAGGAATCCTCGAACCAGGCGCCGTCGGCTGGCCTGGGGAAGGAAGGCAGCGCAACGTCGGCACCTTCAGGGAAACGGCCACTGCGGAGGAGGCTACAGAGTGTGGTTTGTGCTCCTGCCGTGCACCCCCGTCTGCCTGTGGAACCTGGGGCAACCCAGGCGTGGGCTCGGGAGCGCCCTAAACCACCTTGCCTTTGGCTGCAGAACGAATCTTCAGGGCTCTGGCATTTCCCCCCTTGGCTGGATAGCGAACCGCATGGCGGATCAGCCACTGCAGGTCGGCGGAGGCACCCTCCCGCAGCCATCGCTCACAGGTGGCATAGACGAGATCCGGATGGTCCTTGGCGATGTCGCCAAGGTGGTTGGCGACGCTGCGGCGCACGTACAGGGATGGATCCTCCTTCAACCGTTCCAGGATCGGCAAGGTCGGCGTCGGATCGGCGACGAACGAGGCCAAGCGAGTCCCCCAGGGGAGCCTGGGCCGGGCCCCCTCGCTGCACAGGCGTCTCACATGCGGATTCGGATCGGTGACCCACCGGTTCACCTGCTCCAGCGTGCGCTGCTGCTGCTGGATCAGAAACGGGCGGATGGCGAATTCCGCGGTGAAGCGCGTGGTCAGTGCATGCAGGGCCAGCATCGACACCTCAAAGGGGTCGTTGCCGGCGTTGTGCTGTGCATCCTGCCCGTACTCAGAGATGAAGAAGCTATGGGGAAGATAGAAAAAGCCGGCCAATCCCATCGTTTCCGCATCCAGTTGCTCCGGCGTCAAGGACGCCATCAGAACCTGAACAGCCTCGGCATAGGTCCCAGGCAGGAATTGATGCAGCGTTCGGGCGATATGGCGGCCGCGCTGCATGATGGCGAGCGGTTCAAGGCCTGTCAGGGCGGTTGTACAGAATTGGCCGGCCGGGAAGGCTGAATCGACACACTGAATGTTGTGGGCCAGGCACTCAATGGCCGCCTGGCCAAGCAGATGCTTCAGGGGCGTGCCCTTCTGAATCGAGCTGGGCGCCGAAGGGATGGTGGGTGCGCGAGGCGTCATGGAGGCCCGATCCATGCCCATGCCCAGTGATGTGGGCCATTGGATCTGTGGCGTCAGGTTGGCACGGCGGCAAGATCGCTGGCCACCTGAGTCAGAATCGCATCCTGCTGGCTGAGGGCAATGAAGTGCCCGCCGCCGCTGATCAAATGCCAGATGGCGCCCGGGGTCCTTTCCGCCACCATCCTGTTGATGGGTTCCGGCACCAGCTTGTCATCCGTTCCCTGCCAGAAGTGAACCGGTCGGCTCACCGTGGTCATATGGAGAGTTAGGCACCATCACCCGAATACCTCAGCGTCAGGCGCAGCATGTCAAAGAGCTGTATTCCGTCCTGAAAGATGGGCTCAGGGTAGTTCTTGACAAAGAAGCCACGGTCAATGCTTGCAACCCGAAAACCATGCCGCTGGTAGAAAGCGAGTTGATAACCTGGGCTTCCCCCGATTCTGAGGACAAGTCGACAAGGGTCACGCCATGACCACCAGACTGTCCATCGATGACCAACCCAACCAAGACTCGGCGCCGATTCACGGCGCAGCAGAAGGTGGAGGCCGTGGAGCTCTGCCTGCAGGAGGGCCTCTCCTGCAATGCCGTGGCCCAGCGGCTTGGCCTTCCCTCCAGCAGCCTCGCTCGCTGGGTGAGGCAGGCCCGCATGGATCGCGGCCAGGCCGGACCCAGGGACCAGGGCCTGCTCAGCAGTGAGGAGCGCGCTGAACTCAGCCGGCTCCGCAAGGAGAACCGCGAGCTCAGGAGGGAGAAGGATTTTTTCAGGCTGGCGGCAGCGCACTTTGCCAAGGAGCAGCTGCCGCCGAGAGGTTTCGCCTGATCGACCAGCTCGCTGATCAGCATTCCATCTCCTGGCTGTGCCGGCAACTGGGCGTGGCCCGCAGTGGGTTCTACGCCTGGCGGCAGCGGCACGAGGCGCCGGGAAAGCGAGCGGCTGAGAACGCCCGACTCACCGCTGAGATCCAGGCGGTGTTCGGCGAGCACCGGGGCTTCTACGGCTCGCCTCGGATCCACCAGGAACTGCGCGCAGCCGGCCACCCGGTGGGACGCCGACCGTGTCGCTCGGCTCATGCGTCGTGCCGATCTGCGGGCCAGGACCCGAAAGGCGTTCCGGCCCTGCAGCAGGGCCAGCAGCGGAGCCGCTGGGGTGGCGGAGAACCTGCTGCAGCAGGACTTCCAGCCCCCGGCCCCGAACCGCTGCTGGGCCGGCGACATCACCTACATCCGCACCAGCGCCGGCTGGCGATACCTGGCGGTGTGGATCGATCTGTTCAGTCGCCGTGTGGTGGGTTGGACGCTGAATCAACGCATGGATGCCGCCCTGGTGATCGAGGCCCTCAACCGGGCCCTCGGCCACCGGCAGGTGGAGCCGGAGCAGCTGCTGATCCACACGGATCAGGGCAGCCAGTACCGGGCCAGCGACTACCGCGACCGGCTGGCCAAACACGGGATCCTCTGCAGCATGTCCGCCAAGGGATGCTGCTGGGACAACGCGGTGGTGGAGAGCTTCTTCTCCACCCTCAAATTGGAACTGGACCTCGATGACGATCGGGCAGTCCTAATTTCACCGCAGCAGCTGCAGCGCGATCTGGCCTTCTGGATCGAGGGCTACTACAACCGCGAGCGCCGCCATTCAACGGTCGGTTACCTGAGCCCGATCGACTACGAGCAGCGGTTCATCGCTGCATCTACACTCACCTTTGTGACCCCCTGATCGCTGTCCACGAAATCGGGGGAACCCCAGTTCCCACCTCCAGTTGCCGTGCGCCAGAGTTGCGAAAGAAATCAATTACCCATTTCAACAGCACTGTGCCGTATCCGGACTTCTGGCAGAACGGATGAACAGCGATGCTCATCAGCTCATGCGTGCCTTTGCCACGTGGCTGTACGACGCAGGCACCAACCACAACAGCATCACTTGAAGCAACGAAGCACTTTGATCTTGAAAGATAGGAGCGAATCTTCTCTTCTGAAGGGTCGGCAAGTAGCAGCAGCTCCACAGGAGCTTTTGTTGCAGGAACTTCTTGAATCAGTAGCGGCATGCTTACCTTTTCCCCAACGCTCCAGATTAGAAGCGGGGAGAGACCTTGGCTTTTGGCTTTCTCTCTGCTCCCGCCTTCTGCATCTTGATGTCATGCGGTTGGCTCACGACACCAAATCCTCGTAGATATTTCGACGCATCAGTACGCCGCGCAACATGAGGGACGGCTTGAGCTCAATATCAATCTCTCGGATGCGTACGAAACCCAATGCGCGATAGAACTTTTCTGCATTTAGACTTGAATTGCATTCAAAGGTCATCAGCCCTGCAGCGCATGCTGCACGGACGCAAACCGTAAAGACAGATCGGCCGATACCTCGTCTCGTCCAATCCGGATGTACCGCAAAATGACGAACGTGCCCAAGGCGTTGTTCAACGGTTTCCTTCCCCGGCTGTTCGGGACTCCAGCCGCCGCAACCGACCACTAATCCGGTTGGAAGTATGGCCAAATAGAACTTACCTGAGCTTAAAAGGGATGGGTTGGCCTTAGTCATCACCTGTAACGCGGGAGAGAGCACCTCTTCCTCGTAGGCGGACCTCATGAGTCTGGGGTACGAAGCGCGTAGCAGCTCGCTGACGGCCTCGGCGTCCTGAATTGTTGCGACCCTCAAATCGTAGTACAACTTCCCGTAAACTCCCGTCGATCATTGCGGTCCGGATAACGCTCGCCATCACCTGGCCGCAAGGTGTGCGCAGCGAAGAAGATAGCCTTGCGGTAGCGGCACAGGTGCATGGCGGTGTTAGCTGACCAGTGTCTTTACCTAGGGCGCTGGTGCTCCACGTAGAAGGCCTTCCACACTTAAGTCCTCATCAACATCTGGCCAGTGGATTCCGTAGCCAGCTCCTGCAATCTCCCAGTTATGACGCTCCTGGGATGTTGCATGCAGAAGCCTTGGAAACCAAGCCAACGGCACCGAGATAGATCGTCCATCAGCCAGGTCAACGATCAGCCTGTCCTCTGTCAAGACAACGTCTGTGACCAGCTCGCCAGGGTTAGCCATGAAACTCCTCCCATGCTTTCAGCAGGATAGCTCGGTTCAAGCTGACCAGCCGTTCAATCTCACGCAGCTCTCTGGCGCTATATCCAAGGCTCGAGGACAATGCCACAGGAACAAGCCAGACTTTGCATGAAGCCTTATCTCTGTCAACATGAACATGGGGAGGCTCATTTGGCTCGTGACTGTAGAAGTAGATCCTGTAAGGACCGCTTCTAAGGATTGTCGGCATCCGAAATTGCCACCATCACACCGACGATAACGACCACGGCCTTCCTGTGCAGCTAACGATTATGGATAGATCGTGCGCAGCCACGATCTTATCCGAAGTTGAACAAGCCTGCAACGATGGAGCCTGATGGCTTACTGCAGAAACATCCGGCCAGTTTTCAGGATATCTTTGGCTTTCTCCTGAGTGCAAATGCCTGCCGTTTGGGGCATCGTTGAACCTTGCCATGCCTCAGCCGAATCTAGAGCGCAGCTGAGCTGGCCGTTCAGTTCTCTGGAGCTGAACGGATCTGCTCAGTGTCTGCTGGCTACATTCAGGGATATCTTCCCAGCATTCTTGTCAGCCTCAGCACAGCAGCGGCGTCATCCCTCGTTCTCGCAGTGCGATGATGCGCATCTGTCCCTGGCACAGGGGGCAGAGCATAGGCGCTTTCTCGCGGGGAAGCTCTGGAATCGGCAATTCCACCCTGAGCAGCAATTGCACCCCTTGGATCAGTCGTTTGGCATTGCCATGCAGCAGGCCGTAATCCCGTACACGCCGGAAGCGTCTCGGCAGGACATGCCGCAGCAGCAGCCACAGAAACTCTCCGCCCGGTAGTGTGCGAACCTGGCGCGTTCCCTTGTTGTCCTGATAGCAGAAGCTGACTTTGCCCTCATGGTCGGCAATGATGTTCTTCTCCGGCAATACTCCACGGTAGAGGTAGCGCCCCAGATACACCAAGGCCTTTTCGCCCCTGCCCACCGATTTGCAGTTCACAATCCACTCTCTTGGCAGTGGAGTCTTGAGCCGCAAGCCCAGACGGCGCATCCCCTCGTACCATTTGGCGCGGAACACCCTCGCCAGGTTGCCGGCCGGGAACAGGTACCCTGCCACTTTGTCCCTCCACTGCCGTTTCTGCACGTTGATCGCACCTGCGGGCACAATCAGATGCACGTGGGGATGGTACTCAAGCCGCCGGTTGTGGGTGTGCAGAACGGCATGGGCGCCAATCTTCCCTCTCAGTTTCGGATCACGGCGGGCAAAGGAATCGATCGTTTCCCAGGCTGTTTTCAGCAGTAGATCATAGGCCAATCGTTGCTGCTGCCAGAAGATCTGCCTGAGTTCTGCAGGCACGGTGAAGGTGATCAGGAAGTACTCCACTGGCAGCAGCTTGGCCCGTTGTCGTTCGATCCACTGTTGACTTTCATGATGTTGGCAGTGTGGGCAACTGCGGTGTCCACAGGAATGGGGGATGCGGATGCTGTGCTCACAATCGGAGCATTGCAGCCGCATGACGTCACTGCCGCTCTGGCGGCAACGTCCCATCGCCTGCAGGGCCTGGCGGTGGCTTGGCAGCAGCTGATGGCCATGGCGGCGCTCCAGCTCACCCTGATAGCGCGCCACCAGATGGGAGAGGAGAAGCATCAGCCTTCCTCCCAACGAAGCTGGAAGCCGCTCAGCAGCGTCTCGATCCGATCGCTGGTGTGATCGCGCACCACATGGGTGATGTGGGCGTAACGCGCTGTGGTGTTGCTGTTGCTGTGGCCGAGCAACGATTGGATCAGGCGTAGATCCATCCCTTGCTCCAGCAGGTGGGTGGCATAGGCATGGCGCAGGGAGTGCACTGTGAGCCGTTTCTCGATGCCACACTCCTTGCGGGCGGCCTTGAGCGCGGGCCTGGACACCGCTGGCATCCATCGGTGCGCTCGCCATCCGGACGATGAACTGGCTTCCGGCCGGACTGGGGAAGAGCAGACGGGGGTGACGGTGGGTTGTCCAGAACCTGCGCAACGATTGGAGCGTGAGATCGGGGATGGGGACATAGCGATCCTTACCGCCTTTCGCATCGCGGAGGTGCACACGTCTTTGGCTGCCGTCAATGTCCGCCACCTCCAGTCCCAGGCCTTCACTGATTCGCAGACCCAGGCTGTAGACCGCCAGCAGGAAGATGCGATAACGCAACTTGCGTACCGTATTGATCAACGCATGCACTTCCTCTCGGGTGGGAATGTCCGGGAGAGTGCGTACACGGGGAGGGCGAATGATTTTGATCCACTCCATCTCGCGATCGAGCACATAGCGATGGAAGAACTGCAGGCTGCAGAGATCCACCTTGATTGTGCTCCATGAATACTGCTCCAGCAGAGCGGCAAAGTAGCTCTTTAACTCATCAGGGCTGAGATCATCGGGGCAACGACCAAAATGGCCGGCGACTCGCCGCAATGTTCGGCTGTAGCTATCAATTGTTTTGTCGCGCAAGCCATGCAGCTGCATGGCTTGCAGATTGGCATCAAACAGGCGATCAAAACGCTCCTGTTCTGCAGTATTCATCTCAGCAGCTTCCCAGCGGGAAGATGAAGGGGGAAAGCACATCCGAGGACGTGCATCCCTCAGTGTCTTCCCGACGGTCGCGCTCTCCTGTCGCTGCTCAAGACATGCTTGCAGTTCCGCGCCAGTGGCATGGCGCTAGAACCTTGGGCAGTCGGCTTGAAACTGAAGCAGTTCAGCTATGCTGTGGCTTGCAATCTGCCGCGTAGCGGCTTAGTTCAACTCGTCATTGGGAGGTTCCATGAACCACGCGCCTTCTGCCTCTCCATTCCGTGAATCGCGTCGAGGGATCGAACCGACATCCCCCTCAATCCATGGCGATATCGGTCTCCTCTGCTCAATACCCGCTCACGATAGCCATGGTTCACGGGTCCGATAACCACATGTTCCCAACGATACGAATCTCCTTCCGTGAGTCTGAGCCATTCTTAGGCAAGAGTCAGCGCCAAGGCACGAAATCAGGGTCTTCTGAACCTGCAGACGAGTTCTTCTACTGTTCAGCTGCAGGAGCTGGCTGCAGCAGTGGCGTTGACGTGCAGTCCGTCCACCGAAAACGCGCCCCCTACGGCTGAATCGTCACCGGCGTGCCCACTGCCGTGCGGGCGAAGAGCCACTTGGCTGTTGCCTGGCTGGTGCGGACGCAACCATGGCTGCGGCGCACCCCATAGCACTGGCGGGCAGCGTCCTGCCACGGGGCGGGATGGAGGCAGACGGCGTCCGGCCGCAGTCCGCCGCCAGCCAGACACATCACGTTGGGCACCACAGGGGTGCGGTAGTCGTCACCCACCAGGGGGGTGGCGGCGTACTTGGCGCCGATCACAAACCGCCCCATGGGTGTGGGCGACGCCGGCAACCCCGTCGAAACCAGGGCCGCATAGATCGTGGCGCCACTGGCATCGAAGGCCCGCAGTCGCTGTTCCGACAGGTCGATCACGATCGCCGCCACCACCTCAATGGCCGCCAGCACGAGGCTCATGGCCTCCCCCCTCAGCTGTGCTCCCTCAGAAATCCGATCGTTCCCTCCAGCTCCTCGGCGAAGCGGTCGATCTCTTCAGGAGTGGTGGTGAAGCCCAGGCTGGCGCGGGCGGAACTGGCCAGACCGTAGTGACGGTGCAGGGGCTGGGTGCAGTGGTGGCCGCTGCGGATGCAGATGCCGGCGGAATCGAGCAGGGCGGCGATGTCGTTGGCGTGCAGGCCTTCCACGCTGAACGCCGCTAACGCGGCCCGGTCGGGTTGCTGGTCCGGCGTTGGACCCAGGATCCGCACGCCGTCGATGGCCTGCAGCCGCTCGAACAGGCGCCGGGTGAGCTGCTGCTCCCAGGCGTGGATGCGCTCCATGCCCAGGTTCTGCAGGTAATCGAGGGCGGCGCCCATGCCGATCGCCTCACCGATCGCCGGGGTGCCGGCTTCGAACTTGTGGGGCAGATCGGCCCAGGTGCTGTGGTCCAGGTACACGTCGTGGATCATCTCGCCGCCCCCCAGGAACGGCGGCATCGCCTCCAGCAGCGCCTCGTGCGCCCACAGGAACCCCATGCCCGTCGGCCCGCACAGTTTGTGGGAGGAACCCACCAGGAAATCGGCCCCCAGGGCGGCCACGTCCACCGGCTTGTGGGGCAGGCTCTGGCAGGCATCCACCAGCAGCAGGGCGCCGGCCCCATGGGCCAGCTCGGCCACAGCCTCGATCGGATTGAGGCAGCCCAGGGTGTTGCTCACGTGCACCAGGCTCACCAACTTGGTGCGATCGCTGAGCTTGGCCTTGAAGTCCTCCAGATCCAGCTCGCCGCTCTCGGTGACGCCCGCATGGCGCAGCACGCAGCCCGTCCGGGCCGCCAGCAGCTGCCAGGGCACCAGGTTGCTGTGGTGCTCCATCACCGACAGCAGCACCTCATCGCCCTCCCGCAGGTTGGCGTCACCCCAGGTGCGGGCCACCAGGTTGATCGCCTCAGTGGCGTTGCGGGTGAACACGATTTCCCGGGCGCTGGCGGCACCGATGAAGGCGGCCACCTTGCCCCGGGCCGCCTCGAAATGGTCGGTGGCGCGGGCGCTCAGCTGGTGGGCGCCGCGATGCACATTGGCGTTGTCGAGGCTGTAGTACTGCTGCAGCGCCTCCAGCACCTGGCGCGGCTTCTGGCTGGTGGCGGCGTAATCCAGGTAGATCAGCGGCTGCCCCAGGCAGGCCGTCTGGGCCAGCAGGGGGAAATCGGGCCGGGTCTGCACCGCCAGGTCGGCCACCACCGGCGTTCCCGCCACCGACGGCGTCGCGATCCTCGGGGAGTTGGTGAAGGTCGGTGTCATCGTCCCTGCTCCCCCAGCAAGCTGGCCAGAGGCTGCCACGGCCGGGCGGCCTCGGGGAGTTCCTGCAGCACCTCCTCGCAGAAGCCGCGCAACAGCAGCCGGGCCGCCTGGTCGGCGGCGATGCCGCGGCTCTGCAGGTAGAAGAGCTCGTCCTGCTCCAGCCGGCTGACGGTGGCGCCATGGGCGCAGCGAACGTCGTCGGCGACGATCTCCAGTTCGGGCTTGGTGTCGATGCGGGCCCGGTCCGACAGCAGCAGGTTGCGGCTCAGCTGGGCCGCATCGGTGCGCTGGGCTGCACGGGGCACCTGCACGGCGCCGTTGAACACGCTGCGGCCCTGGCCGTCGGCCACCGCCTTGTGCAGTTGCTCCAGCCGCCCGTCCGGCCCCTCGAACACCATCTGGCTGTGGGTGTCGCTGATCTGACGGCCATCCGCCAGCTGCAGCGCCTTGAGGGCACTGTGGGCCGCCCCCTCGGACTGCACCAGCCGCGGCTCCAGCCGCCCCAGGGCCCAGCCGCCATGGGCGCTCACGCCGCTGTAGCGGCTGCCGGTGGCCTGCTCCAGCGCCACCGTGGCCAGCAGGCAGCCCGTGTCGGCGCCAGGCGCCAGCAGGCCGTGGCGCAGCTCGGCGCCCTCGCCCAGGCGGGCCTCCAGCACCACGCTGGTGAGGTTGGCGCCGCTGCTGCGGTGCACCTGAAGCACCTCCAGAGAAGCCTCGGGTTCCAGCACCAGCAGCAGCCGCAGGGGCAGGATCCCCTCGCCGTCGCCGGCATCGCTCACCAGCTCCAGGGTGGTGGCGATCGCGCCGCGCACCCGCAGGGCCAGCACGTTTCGGGCCGTGGCGCCGTTGAGCAGCACGGGCCAGAGCTCGGCGCTGCCGGTGGCGGCCAGCACCTGGCCCAGGATCGCGCTCAGTTCCTCGCCGCTGATGGGCTCCAGGCCCGCCGGCAGGGAGATCCCGGCCAGGGGATCGCTGAGGCCATCGAGGTTGAGGCGCAGGCTGCCGGCGGCCACCTCGGGCTGCGCCGCCGGGGCGGAGCTGAGCAGGGTGGGGCTCAGGGCGGTGAGCGGCGCCAGATCGGTGAAGCGCCAAGCCTCCACACGCCGTGAGGGCAGCGGGGTCTGCGCCAGGGCCTGGGCCGCCCGCGCGCGGCTGGCCGCCAGGGCATCGGCGCCAGCGGAGGCGACACCGGTGGCGTTCGCCAGCAGGGCGGCGACCCAGCCGCCGGGGGCGGCGCCGGCTGCGGTTATGGGGGTGGAGAGCGAAGCGGCCACCATCTCAGCCCACCTCCGCCGGTGTGCGCTCCAGGGACGCCAGTTCGGCGTCGACCCAGTCGTAGCCGCGCTCTTCCAGTTCCAGGGCCAGCTCCTTGCCGCCGGTGCGCAGGATCCGACCCGCCGCCATCACGTGCACGTAGTCGGGGGTGATCACATCCAGCAGTCGCTGGTAGTGGGTGATCAGCAGGGTGGCGTTGTCGGGGCCGGCCAGGTGGTTCACGCCACCGGCGACGATGCGCAGGGCATCGATGTCGAGGCCGGAGTCGGTCTCGTCGAGCACCGCCACAAGGGGCTCGAGCAGGGCCATCTGCAGGATCTCGTTGCGCTTCTTCTCGCCGCCGGAGAAGCCCTCGTTGACGCTGCGCTCCAGGAAGGCCGGATCCATCTGCACCACCTGCAGCCGTTCGCGCACCAGGTCCTCGAAGGCGAAGGTGTCGAGCTCCTCCTCCCCCTTGCCGGCGCGGCGGGCGTTGGTGGCCACCCGCAGGAACTCCAGGTTGCTCACCCCGGGGATCTCCACCGGGTACTGGAAGCCGAGGAACAGGCCGGCCCGGGCCCGCAGTTCGGGCTCGAGGCTCAGCAGGTCGTCGCCCATGTAATGCACCGTGCCGCCGGTGACGGTGTAGGCCGGGTGGCCCGCCAGCACCTTGGAGAGGGTGCTCTTGCCGCTGCCGTTGCGGCCCATCACCGCGTGGATCTCGCCGGCCCGGATCGTCAGGGACACCCCCTTGAGGATGGGCTGGTCCTCCACGCGGGCCGTGAGATCACGGATCTCGAGCAGTACGGGAGCGTCGGGGCGGATCACGGCGGGGGAGAAAAGGGCAGGAAGGGGCGGAGAAAGAAGCGGTGGGCCGGCCGGGGTGGCCGTGGGCCGGGATCAGCCGACCGAACCCTCGAGCTTGAGGGCCAGGAGCTTGTCGGCTTCAGCGGCGAACTCCATCGGCAGCTGGTTGAACACATCGCGGCAGAAGCCGCTCACCATCATCGACACCGCCTCCTCGAAGGCGATCCCCCGGCTCTGCAGATAGAAGAGCTGGTCGGCCGAGATGCGGCAGGTGCTGGCCTCGTGCTCGATGCGGGCATCGGGCTGCTGGGAGCGGATGTAGGGGTAGGTGTTGGCGGCGGCCTGGTCGCCGATCAGCATCGAATCGCACTGGCTGTAGTTGCGGGCGCCCACGGCCTTGGGGCCCAGCTGCACCAGCCCCCGATAGCTGTTGGAGGAGTGGCCGGCGCTGATCCCCTTGCTCACGATCGTGGAGCGGGTGCGGGGGCCCACGTGGATCATCTTGGTGCCGGTGTCGGCCTGCTGGCGGTTGTTGGTGAGGGCCACCGAGTAGAACTCGCCCACCGAATCGGCCCCCTGCAGCACGCAGCTGGGGTACTTCCACGTGATCGCCGAGCCGGTTTCCACCTGGGTCCAGCTGATGTGGCTGCGGTCGCCGCGGCACTGGCCCCGCTTGGTGACGAAGTTGTAGATGCCGCCCTTGCCGTTCTCATCCCCCGCGTACCAGTTCTGGACGGTGGAGTACTTGATCGAGGCGTCATCGAGGGCCACCAGTTCCACCACCGCCGCGTGCAGCTGGTTGGTATCGAACATCGGCGCCGTGCAGCCCTCCAAGTAGCTCACCGAGGCGCCTTCCTCGGCCACGATCAACGTGCGCTCGAACTGGCCGGTGTCGCCGGAGTTGATGCGGAAATAGGTGGAGAGCTCCATCGGGCACTCCACCCCCTTGGGGATGAACACGAAGGAGCCGTCGCTGAACACCGCCGAATTGAGGGCGGCAAAGTAGTTGTCGTTTCCGGGCACCACCGTGCCGAGGTATTTCTCGATCAGGTCGGGGTGATCCTTCACCGCCTCGCTGATCGAACAGAAGATCACGCCGTGCTCGGCCAGCTTCTCACGGTAGGTGGTGGCGATCGAAACGCTGTCGAACACCGCATCCACCGCCACGTTGGAGAGGCGCTTCTGCTCGCTCAGGGGGATGCCGAGCTTGTCGAAGGTTTCGAGCAGCTTCGGGTCCACCTCATCGAGGCTGGCCTTCTTCTCCTGCTGCTTGGGCGCCGCGTAATAGATGATCTCCTGGTAGTCGATCGGTGGATGGCCCAGGGTCGCCCAGTCGGGCTCCTCCATCTGCAGCCACTGGCGGTACGAGCGCAGACGGAAATCAAGCAGGAAGGCGGGCTCGTTCTTCTTGGCGGAGATCAGCCGCACCACGTCTTCACTGAGCCCCTTGGCGATCTTCTCGGTTTCGATGTCGGTGACAAAGCCGTACTTGTACGGCTGGCTCACCAGATCGCCGACGGTTGCGCTGCTCGCCATGGGGAAGGGGGCCGGTTCAGCCGGCGGTGAGGGACTGGACGTCTTCGAGACTGATGGTCTGCTGCTCGCCCCGGAAGGGGTTGTCTTCGGTGAGGAAGAGCATGCAGTGGCACTCCTTGCGCTCCCGCATCGGCACGCAGGGGCAGTTCCAGAACGCCTGGGCCACCTCGGCCTCCTTGTCCTCGTAGTGGCGGCAGGGGCAGAGGGCACCACCCAGCTCGTCCTTGTGGCGGGCCAGACCCTCGAGCACCACGGCGGTGACCCCGGGATCGCTGCAGAAGTAGGTGCCGGTGCGCTGGGCGTAGGTTTCCGCGAAACGGCGGATCACCTCCAGGCTTTCGGCACCGGCAGCAGGGGTCGTCGTGGTGGAGGCGTCGGTCATGGGCAGAGCGTCGGGTAGCGCGCACCGGTGGATCGAATAACGAAACACTTTGGTTTCGTTACTGCGGGAGCCTAAGGCACAGGCGTGGTCCGTTGACGGCATGGAGAGGTCATTGTGACGCCCCGGCGGGCACCACCGCCCGGCCCCCATTCCCCCGATGTGCGTGGCATGGTGTTTTGGTCAGACCACCCTCGTTTTGGTCAGACGTCCGTCATGAGCGCCCCCGCCCCGTCCTCCCCTGCCTCGGCCGGTCTCGCCGAAGGAGCTCATCCCACCCGGGATGCGGCCCTTTCCGTGCTGCTGAAGGAAGGTGAAGCGACGGCCTCCCAGCTGGGGGTGTCGGTGCAGGTCATGCGCCGGCACCTGCGCAGCCTCGAGGACGACGGCCTGGTGGAGGCCAGCTCCTCCCACGAGGGCCCCGGTCGGCCCAGCAACGTCTGGCATCTCACCGCCCTGGGGCAGGGCCGCTTCCCCGACGGCAGCGAGACCTTCGCCCTCGGCCTGCTCCACACCCTCACCGAAAGCCTGCCGGCGGACACCCTGGAACTGGTTCTGCGTCAGCAGGCCGAAGAGAAGGCCGCCGAGTACCGACGCCTGATCGGCAGCGGCCCCCTCGGCCAGCGGATCGAGCGCCTGGTGGAGCTGCGGCGCAAGGAGGGCTACGTGGCCGAATGCCGCCGCGACGACGACCCCGCCGCCATCGACACCACCGCCTGGGTGATCAGCGAATTCCACTGCTCAGTGATGCGCATCGCCGAGCAGTACCCCGTCGTCTGCGACCAGGAGCTGCGCCTGATCCGCCACACCTTCCCCGACTGTGCCGTCGAGCGGGTCCACTGGCGGCTGGAGGGGGGTCACAGCTGCGGCTTCCGCATCGCCCCCGTGGCCACCTGAGCCGTGCTCAGTCCCGATGAGCTGCAGGAGCTGGAGGCCACCCTGTTGCCCACTCTGGAGCGCCACCACCTTCGGCTCCTGGCCCATGGCCTGCGAACCCTCCAGGCCATCGCCGGGCGGCGCATCGGTGAGCTCCCGCCGGACACGGAAGTAGCGGCCTGGGCCGCCGACCAGCCGCTGATCGCCGCCGATGCCGGCTTCGAGGAGGCCTTCCTCACCCAGATGGGCCACGTGGCCACCCAGCTGGCGGCCGTCGCCGCCGCCGCCAGCAAGGAGCCCCTCGGCCTCGAGCTGGCCGACCTCGTGCACTGGGCCACCGAGGAGGCCGACCGGCGCCTCAGGCCTCCGGCAGCCCCACCAGCCCCGCCACCAGGCTGACCCCGGCCAGGGCGGCGGCGGCGGCCAGTGCCCCCCGCCAGCCGGGCCGGTCCCCCTCCAGGGCCGCCAGGGGCAGGGCCATCACCGGCGCCGTCGACAGCAGGGCCACGGCCAGGCCCCCCGGCAGGCCCGCCAGGGCCGTCTGCTGCAGGGCGATGCCGGCGCTGGTGCCCAGCAGGGTGGCGGCCAGCGCCAGGGGCCAGCGGCGCCCGGCTGGCCGGGGCCCCTGCGCGGCCCGCGGCAGCCCCACCAGCAGCGGCAGCATCACCAGGGCGGCTGCCGCCAGCCGCAGGGTGGCGGCCTGCAGCGGCTCAGGCCCCCCGGCCAGCAGCCCCGCCCGCGCCAGCAGCGCCCCGCCGCTGCCGCAGGCCAGGGCCCCGAGGGCCAGGGCCACCCCGAGCCCGTCAGCGGCCGCCCCATCACCGCCCGCGGGCAGGGCACCCTCGGGCCCGTCCGGCCGGGGGGCGCGCTGGTGCACCACCAGCAGCACCGCCAGGGTGATCAGCCCGATCCCCAGCCACTGGGCCGGCCGGGGCACCTCCCCCAGCAACGCCACCCCCGCCAGGCTCGTGACCGCCGGACCACCGGCGTCGATGGTGAGGGTGCGCCGGGTGCCCAGCCGCCGCAGGGCAGCAAAGAAGAGCGTGTCCCCCAGGGCGATCCCCAGCACGCCGCTGAGGGCCAGCAGCAGCAGCGAGCGCGGCGCCATCTGCCACGGCAGCAGGAGGGCCAGCGGCAACAGCAGGGCCACCGCCAGCAGGTTCTTGAGCAGGTTCAGCCGGGCGGCCGAGAGGGAGGTGGGCAGCCGGCGCCAGAGCAGGCTGGAGAAGGCCCAGCAGAAGGCGGCCGCCAGGGCGGCGGCGACGGGGGCGGCGAACAAGGGGCCGCGGGAAGGTGGGAGAGTTGCGATCATCGCCTGATCGCGCCCCATCGCCTGAGGCCCCCGTGAGCGGATCCATCGCCGACGCCATCAGCTTCTTCCGGCTCAGCTGCGGCCGTTGGCGCTCCCAGCGCAGCAGCCACCACCTGCTGCACCGCCGCGCCGAGGCGGGTGGTTCCTTCATTGAAGTGGTGGAGCTGGAGACGGCCGATCCGCGCCTGGAGGCGATCGCCGTGCTGCACGGCCAGGATCCGGCCGGCCTGGTGGGCGGCTGCCGGGTGCGCTGGAGCGGCTCGATGGCCTGGGACAAGGCCGGCGAGGCCCACGAGGGCGAGAGCGTCTTCGGCCTGATCCCCACCGACGAGCGCGGCCGCCGCGGCCTGCTGCTGCGCGACCGCGGCTACGCCGAAACGGCCCCGGTGGCGGGCCACTTCGCCATGGACGACCGGGACGGCCTGCTGCTCACCACCAGCTACGAGACGATGAACAGCCTGGAGCGCTTCAGCTTCGCCGGGCCGGACGTGCGCCTGCGCACCAGCACCGTCGAGGGACTCTCCAACACCGCCTCCTTCTGCGTCGAGACCCGCATCGGCGACGGGGCGGCCAGCGCGGCCGTCGCCGGCGCCGACGCAACGGAGACTCCGGCGAGCCCCGAAACCGCCTGCCTGTCGGCCCTGGGCTGGTGACGGGGCCCGCGTTGGTGTTGTGTCGCCAACGTTACGGACTGTGAGCCCTGCCCTCCCGGGCCCGGGGCCGCCGGGGCCCTACTTCTACGATCCCCAACGACGGATGCCGGACCACGCGTGGCTCTTCCACTCCTCAAGTACCCCCCCACCTCCCAGAACTCGCGCGTCGCGCCGTTCCGGGTGGGTTCCGACGAGGACCCCAAGGCCGTGTCCATGGACAAGGCCATGGACCGGGAAGATCAGAATTTCGTGATCGAAGCGGCCTACCGCCAGATCTTCTTCCATGCCTTCAAGGTCGACCGCGACCGCACCCTTGAGTCCCAGCTGCGGGACGGCCAGATCAACGTGCGGGAGTTCATCCGCGCGCTCTGCCTGTCGGACACCTTCAACCGCAGCTTCTACAACCTGAACAGCAACTACCGGGTGGCCCGCCACCTGGTCGAGAAGCTGCTGGGCCGCCCGGTCCACGGCAAGGCCGAGGAGATCGCCTGGTCCGCCGTGATCATGACCAAAGGGGTCAGGGGCGCGGTGGACGCCATCCTCGACTCCCAGGAGTACCTGGACGCCTTCGGTTACGACACCGTCCCCTACCACCGCAACCGGGTGGTGGGTTCCCGCGAAGTGGGCGAAACCCCCTTCAACATCACCTCCCCCCGCTACGAGTCCTACTACCGGGGCATCCTGGGCTTCCCCCAGATCGTCTACACCGGCAAGTCCCGCAGCTTCCCCGAGCGTGCCCAGCAGCGCCGCGGCGGCTTCCCGCAGGACTACCTGCCCTGGGTCCGCACCCTGCCCGCCCTGCGTGGTGTCGGCAGCGCCGCCGCCGGCAACACCGGTATGGACTACCTCTCCAAGGTGCCCTACCGCAGCATCGGCCGCTGAGAACGACCCTCGCCGGCCGGTCTCCCGCCGGCACCTGAGTTGCCCTGGCCCTGCCGCTTTCCAGCGGCGGGGCTTCTTCTTGTCCCCGTCTGGGGAGAGGGCGTGCGGGCGCGCCCCTGGCCGTCAGTGGATGCTGACCCCGGCCGACCGCTTCCGCCCAAAGCCGGAAAGGTCCTCCAGACTGATCCCAAACGAATTCTGATGTTGTGAGCCAGAAGACGCTGACCTCCCTGGCGATGATGACGCTGCGCCAGCTGCGGCAGATCGCCAGCGACCTCGGCGTGTCGCTCTACAGCCGCAAGTCGAAGGAGGAGCTGGTGGAGGCCATCAGCACCCGCCAGGTGGAGGAGGGCGAGGGCCGCAGCCTCGAGCGCATCGAGGCCGAGATGGCCCCGGCGCCGCGGCCGGCCGCCGAAACCCGCGTCGTCTTCCTGCCCCGCGATCCCCAGTGGGCCTACGTCTTCTGGGACATCTCCGAGGACGACCGCAGCGACGCCCTCCATGCCGGCGCCTCCCAGCTCTGCCTGCGCGTCGCCGACGTCACCGGCCTGGCCGGCGGCTCCGCCCATCCCCACACCCTCCAGGAGGTGGTGGTCGACAGCCATGCCACCGAGTGGTACCTGCCCGTCCCCCTCTCCGATCGCGACTACCGCGTCGAGCTCGGCTACCGCAAGGGCGGTGGCGGCGGCTGGATCTCCCTGGCCTTCTCCTCGGTCGCCCGGGTGCCCTCCCTGCATCCCTCCGAGCAGATCCTCGATCAGTTCGTCCCCTTCTCCCTCGACGCCTTCCCCTCCGCCAGCGCCAGCCTGCCCGCCCCCGCCGAGGCGGTGGATTCCGGCCTGCACGAGCGGCTCTACCAGAGCGCCACCAGCCAGTGGCGCCGCCTGGGGCGCGGATCCGAGGCCTTCCATGAGATTGATGCCGCCGCCGGCCTCGAGAGCGGCGGTGCGTTCTCCGCCTCCGGCGCCGGCCCCTGGGCCTCCGGCCGCAGCGCCTCCGGTATCGGTGGGGTGGGCTCGCGTCAGCGCTCCTTCTGGCTGGTGGCCGATGCCGAGCTGATCGTCTACGGCGCCACCGATCCGGCGGCCCGCCTCAGCATCGGCGGTGAGGAGGTGCCCCTCTCGGCCGACGGCACCTTCCGGGTGCAGGTGCCCTTCCGCGACGGCCAGCAGCTCTACCCGATCGAGGCCCTGGCGGCCGACGGCGAGCAGAAGCGCAGCATCACCATGGAGTTCCGGCGCTCCACGCCGGAAGACAACAGCAACCCCGCCAGCCAGGCTGTCGCCGAGTGGTTCTGATGGAGAACACCGCCACCGGCTCCAACCGCGGCCTGCTCAAGGTGGTGGTCGCCCTCACCCCCCTGGCCGGCTCGATCCTGTTTCCGCTGGTGGTGCCCATCCTGATGCTGCGGGTCAGCATCTCGGCCGGGGTGATCGCCGCGGTGCTGATCGGCACCCTCTGGTTCGCCGCCATGCTGCGCACCTCGGAGATGCCCGGCCACCACTGAGGCCACACTGAGCACGCTGCGCGCCACGGCTTCGGCGCCCCCGGCCAGTCAACGCCGCAATGTCCCCCGCCGGGAAGGCTGAAGGAGCGGACCCCGCCGCCCCCTCAGCCCGTGGCCCCTCTCGCACTCCTTCCCCTGCTCCGGCCCGCCCAGCGCCTCCGCCCCACCCAGCGGCCCCTTCTCGCCCTGGCCATGGCCGGCCTCCTCGGCGGCTGTGGCCCCGCACCGGCGGCCCTGAGCGGCGGCACCCCCCGGGCCCTGCCCCTGCCCCCGGCCATCCGTGTGGCCTTCAACCACCGCGGCGATAGCCGCTACCGCAGCCCGGTCAGCGGCCAGTGGCGCCAGGGGGATGACCTGGAGGCCCTGCTGCTCGAAAGCATCCGCGAGGCCCGCCTGGAGATCCTGGTGGCGGTGCAGGAGCTCTCCCTGCCGGCGTTGGCCGAAGCCCTGGCGGAACGCCACCGCCGCGGGGTGCGGGTGCGGGTGGTGCTGGAGAACCTCTACAGCGCCCCCTGGAGCCAGCAGCATCCCGTCGATCTGCCGCCCCACCAGCGCCAGCGCCAGCAACAGCTGGCCGCCCTCGGCCAGGGGGACGCCGTGGCCGTGCTCCAGCGGGCCGGGGTGCCCCTGCTCGATGACACCGCCGACGGCAGCCGCGGCAGCGGCCTGATGCACCACAAGTTCCTGGTGGTCGACGGTCGGGTGGTGGTGACCGGCTCGGCCAACTTCAGCCCCTCCTGCATCCACGGCGATGCCGGCGCACCGGCCACCCGCGGCAACGTCAACCACCTGCTGCGCTTCGACAGCCCCGCCCTGGCCGGGGTGTTCGCCGCCGAATTCGCCCGGCTCTGGGGCGATGGCCCCGGCGGCCGGCCCGACAGCCGCTTCGGCATCGCCAAGGAGGGCGGACCGGCCCAGGTGGTCGATGTGGCCGGCACGCCGGTGGAGGTGCTGTTCGCCCCCCACCGCCGCCGCGACCCCAACCACGGCCTGGCCTGGCTCGAAACCCGGCTGGCCGGTGCCGGCCGGCGCCTCGATCTGGCCCTGTTCGTGTTTTCGGGCCAGAACCTGGCCGACCGCCTCCAGGAGCTGCATGGCCGCGGCGTGACGATGCGGCTGCTGGCGGATCCGGGCTTCGCCAACCGGGCCTTCAGCGAAACCCTCGACCTGCTCGGGGTGACCCTGCCCGACCAGGACTGCCGCATCGAAGCGGACAACCGGGCCTGGAGCACGCCCCTGGAAGGGGTGGGCACGCCCCGGCTGGCGGCCGGCGACAAGCTGCACCACAAGTTCGCCGTCATCGACCGCCGGGATGTGATCACCGGCAGCTTCAACTGGAGCCCTTCGGCTGCCTTCCAGAACGACGAGACCCTGCTGCTGATCCGCTCCCCCCTGCTGGCCCGCCACTTCGAGGCGGAGATCGACCGCCTTTGGCGCGGGGCCGAACTGGGCATCGGCCGCCGGCTCGCGCGCCGTCTGGAGCAGGGGCGGCGCAGCTGCGGCAGCGGCCGGCAGCGCCCCTCTGTCGCCGGCGGGGCGGTGATGGCAGCGCCGTCTACGATCCGGTAACGCATAGCACACGATTCATGGACCCGGCGTCCAGCTCCGTCTCCACCCCCAGCTCCGTCTCCAGCTCCCGCCAGGTCACCCCGCGCCTGGACGCCATCAACCTGATGCTGCGGGACCTGCACACCCGCCACGACGAGATCCGCCACCGGGCCGCGTTCCGGGGCTGCACCAGCGAGCTGCTGACCCTGCAGCAGGAGCTGGTCGACTACCTGCTCAGCAAGAAGCACTCCCTGCAGGGGGCGGAGAACGCCAGCCCCGAGGAGGGCCTCAACTACAACTCCTTCACCTGAGCGCCCCCTCCGGAGCCGCCACCGCCCGCGCCCTGGTGGTGGGGGCCGGCCCCGCCGGTGCCAGCCTGGCCCTGCTCCTGGCCCGCCGCGGCCTCGCGGTCGACCTGATCGATGCCACCGGCCGTGGCGGCCGGCCGTTCCGCGGCGAGGGCCTGATGCCCAGCGGCCTGGCGGCCCTGGCCGCCATGGGCCTTGAGCCGCTGCCGGCGGCGGTACGGCGGCGGCCCCTGACGGCCTGGAGCTTCTTCCTCGATGGTCAGGCCCTGTTCGAGGCGGCCGAGCCCATGGGCAGCAGCGTCCCCTGCACCCTGATCGACCAGGACTCCCTGATCGCCAAACTGCTCGAGCAGGCGGGCCGGCAGCCGGGCTTCCGCTTCCACCCGGGCCAGGCCGCCAGCGATCTGCTGCTGCGGGACGGCCGGGTCGCCGGTGTGCGCCTGACGGACGGCACCGCCCTGGAGGCGGAGCTGGTGGTGGCCTGCGACGGCCGCGATTCGCTGCTGCGCCGCAGGGGCGGCCTGGAGCTGGAGAGCGCCCCCAGCCCCCTCGACGTGCTCTGGTTCCGGCTGGAGTCGCCGGGGGCCGCTGGGGTGCTCGATTGGCTGGCCGGCCGCTTCGTGACGGTGGTGGGTGCCTCGGGCAGCTATGCCCTGTTCCCCTCGGCCCGCGGTGGTGTCCAGCTGGGCTGGGCGGTCGCGCCGGCGCCCGGCCCGGCCGGCCCGGCCGGACCCGCAGCCTGGGCGGAACTCTGGGCTAACGACGCCCCCGAGGCCCTGGCCCGGCTGCTGCGGGAGCTACCGGCGGCGGCCGTCCAGGGGCCGGTGCGGCTGCCGGTGCGGGTGGGGCTCTGCCCCCGCTGGCAGCGGCCCGGCCTGTTGCTGCTCGGGGATGCCGCCCACCCGATGAGCCCGCTGCGGGCCCAGGGGATCAACATGGCCCTGCGCGATGCCCTGGTGGCCGCCCGGCACCTGGGGCCCGCCCTGCTGGACGGGGACCCCGGGGCCATCGACGCGGCTGCGGCGGCGGTCGTCGCCGAACGGCGACCGGAGATCCGGCGGATCCAGGCGCTGCAGGAGCAGGAGGCCCGTCGGGCGGATCTGCTGCGCCGCCGGCATCGCCTGCGGGGCCTGCTGGCCCGCACCGCCCGCTGGAGCGGCCCGCTGCTCGCCCGCCGCTGGCTGGCATCCCAGCGGCCGCTGCGCGACGGCACCGCGGCCATCGCCAGGGATCCCGGGGCGGCGGCCATGATTGGGTGACCTCCCCGCCCGCCATGGACCGGTCCCCTCGCGCCACCTCCCCGGCTCCCCGTCGCCTCGGAGCGGCCCTGCCGCACCTGGCCCTGCTGGCGAGCCTGCCCCTGGCGGGGGCCTCACCGCTGCGGGCCGCGCCGGAGCTGCCCCCCTTTCCCCCCTCCTCCGAGTTCCGCTCCCTGCAGCTGATCACCCTGGCCTGCAGCCGCGAGAACACCGCCGAGCCCTGCGAGAAGGCCCGCAGCCTGGCCAACCCCCTCCTCGACCATCCGCGCCTGCCGGCCAGCTGCAAGGACGTGCTCTGGACGATCCGTCAGCGGTCGGTGGTGGCGGCCAGCAACAGCTTCGAGCGGCGCGAACCGATCGACCGCGCCGCCCGCAGCCTGACGGCCGTCTGCCGCCTGCAGCTGCCAGTGGCCAAGCCGGCGGAGAATGCCGCCCCACGGCCCCAGGGAGGCCTGAACCTGATCAATCCCAATCAAAACTGAAGCGCTGACCGGGCAGCAGCCGCTGCAGCTCCCGGGTCAGCTCCGCCATCAGCTGGCGGCTCACATCGGGATGCTCGCGCAGCTCCTTGACCAGATCCGCCACGTCGGTGCTGGTGAGGCCATGGCTGCTGATCCTCGCCTCCACGCGCTGGCGGAACTGCTCCAGCAGCAGCTCCTGCTGGGGAGAAAGGGGCCCGTCATCCGAGGGGTGCTGAATCTCCATCGGTGCGGGGTCAGGGCTGGGGCTGGGCCGGATCCGGGCTCGCCGAGGCAGCCGCCCGGGGAGCGTCGCCATCGATCAGCGCCAGCAGCCGGGTCGAGGTGTCCCGCATGAAGGCCAGGGTCATGGGGGTGACGACGACGGCCTTGTCCGCCAGCTGGCAGAGGGGGTTGCGCTCCCCCTTGGCCTCACAGCTGCTGGAGAGCCCCAGCAGGGCATTGGTGAGCTTGCCCCGCAGGCAGGATTCGGCCCCCGCCCCGGCCAGCACCGCCTCGGCGGCAGTGTGGGTGCGGCTCACCGCTTCGGCATAGGGAAGGGCCTTCGGGGCTCCCATGACCGCCCCCCTCACCGAGGCAGGGCTGAACACCACCGCACCGGCGGCGACGACGGCAGCGGCAGCGGCCAGGCGCAGGGCGGTGGCCAGGCGCAGGGCGGAGGGAAGCGACCGAAACGCCATGGGGTGGCCAGCAAGCTGGACCCAGGCTAGCCAGCTCGGTCAGCATCACCAGCAACGGCAGGACCGCCCGAATCGGCGGAGGTAGCTTGGGGCTCCCCCGAGCACCAGGACGCCGGCCATGGCGATGACGACCGAGCTGCGTCAGGTGGCGCTGGAGCGACCCTTCGACGACCAGAAGCCCGGCACCTCCGGCCTGCGCAAGAGCACCCGCCAGTTTCAGACCCCCCACTACCTGGAGAGCTTCATTGAAGCCTCCCTGCGGGTGGTGCCCGGCATCGCCGGCGGCACCCTGGTGGTCGGCGGCGACGGCCGCTACGGCAACCTCGCGGCAATCAGCGTCATCGCCCGCATGGCGGCGGCCCATGGCGTCAGCCGCCTGATCACCACCACCGGCGGCATCCTCTCCACCCCGGCCGCCTCCCATCTGATCCGCAGCCACGGCGCCGTGGCCGGGATCATCCTCTCGGCCAGCCACAACCCCGGCGGCCTCGACGGCGACTTCGGCGTCAAGATCAACGGCGCCAACGGCGGTCCGGCCCCGGAATCGGTCACCGATGCCATCCATGCCGCCACCCTCAGCCTGGACGGCTACCGCATCCTCGACGCCGACCCCCTGAAACTGGCGGTCCCCGGAACGGCGACCATCGGCGCCATGGCCGTGGAGGTGATCGACGGCGTCGACAACTATGTGGCGTTGATGCAGAAGCTGTTCGACTTCGACCGCATCGCCGCCCTGCTACGGGGCGACTTCCGCGTCGCCTTCGATGCCATGCATGCGGTCACCGGCCCCTATGCCAGCCGCCTGTTTGAGGGGCTGCTGGGGGCCCCGGCCGGCACGGTGCGCAACGGCGTGCCCCTGGCAGACTTCGGCGGCGGCCACCCCGACCCCAACCTCACCTACGCCCACGAGCTGGCCGACCTGCTGCTGGCTGGTGGTGCGTATGACTTCGGCGCCGCCTGCGACGGCGACGGTGACCGCAACATGATCCTGGGCCGGCACTGCTTCGTGAATCCCAGCGACAGCCTGGCCGTGCTCACCGCCAACGCCACCCTGGCCCCCGGCTACGCGGACGGCCTGGCGGGCGTGGCCCGCTCGATGCCCACCAGCGCCGCCGCCGACGTGGTCGCCGCCGAGCTGGGCATCCCCTGCTTCGAGACCCCCACGGGCTGGAAGTTCTTCGGCAACCTGCTCGATGCCGGCCGGATCACCCTCTGCGGCGAGGAGAGCTTCGGCACTGGCAGCAACCACATCCGCGAGAAGGACGGCCTCTGGGCGGTGCTCTTCTGGCTGCAGATCCTGGCGGTGCGGGGCTCCTCGGTGGCGGAGGTGATGGCGGGCCACTGGGGCCGCTTCGGGCGCCACTACTACTCCCGCCACGACTACGAGGCCGTGGCCAGCGACGCCGCCCACGGTCTCTACGACCGGGTCTCCGGGATGCTCGCCAGCCTGCCGGGCCAGGGTTTCGCCGGCCGCACGATCCGCACCGCCGACGACTTCGGCTACACCGACCCGGTGGACGGGTCGGTCAGCAAGGGCCAGGGGCTGCGGGTGCTGCTCGACGACGGCAGCCGGGTGGTGCTGCGGCTCTCTGGCACCGGTACCAAGGGCGCCACCCTGCGGGTGTACCTGGAGAGCTATTTGCCCCCCACCGGTGCCCTCGACCTCGACCCCCAGCAGGCCCTGAAGGATCTGATCGACGCCATCGACGAGCTGGCGGAGATCCGGGTGCGCACCGGGATGGATCGCCCCACCGTGATCACCTGAACGGCCCGGCTCCATGAGGCCCCCCGGCGCCCTTCGGTGGCTGACGGCGGCCTGGGTCTGCGCTGCCGCCGGGCCCCTGCAGGCCGAGGAGGCCACCAGCTTCGCCCCCACCACCACGGTGGACCTGCAGATCAACGCCGTTCTCGGCGCCCTGCAGTCCACCGGCAGTGAGGTGGACAGGGCCGGCAACAGCGCCGCCGGGGCGCCCCTGCTGAACGGGGTCAGCCTCAACCACGAGGCCCGCCTCACCATCGACACCAGCTTCACGGGTCAGGACCTGTTCCGGATCCGCCTGCGCACGGGCGACTTCGCCCCCTCCGGCTTCTTCTCCAACCCGCCCAGCCCCCTGACGCGCCTGGATGTGGCCTTCCAGGAGCCGGCCTGCCGCCCTGGGGATGCGGCCTGCCCGTCCCGGCTGGTCAGCATCAACCGCGCCTACCTGCAGCTGCCGATCGGCCCCGAGCTCCGGCTCAGCGTCGGGCCCCGGATCATGCAGCTCGACATGCTCCCCGTCTGGCCGAGCGTCTACACCGCCTCGCCGATCCTGGATCTGTTCCAGTACGCCGGAGCGCCGGGCACCTACGGCAAACGGCTCGGCGGCGGTTTCGGACTCTGGTGGCAGCCCAGAGGCGGCCTGCGGGGGCTGAGCCTGGGCTACGCCTACGTGGCCGGCCGGGCCGGGGGTTCACCCCAGGGGGGCGGCCTCTTCGGCGAGGCCTCCTCCCAGACCAGCACCCTGCAGCTGGCCCTGACCCGGCCCCAGTGGAACATCACCGGCGCCTGGAACCTGAGCGGTCCCCAGGTGCGGCTGCGGGGCACCCCCCTGGCCAGCCAGCTGGCGGCCGGGGCCGGTGACGGGAGCCTCAGCTCATGGTCGCTGGCGGGCTACTGGCAGCCGCGCCGCTCCGGCTGGCTGCCCTCGATCAGCGCCGGCTGGGGGCAGGACACGTTCCGCTTCGGCTCCTACCCGGTGGCGGGCCTGTCGGGGGTGCGCAGCCGCTCCTGGTACGCCGGCCTGATCTGGAGCGATGTGCTGGGGGTGGGCAACAGCCTGGGCTTCGCCATCGGCTCGCCCGCCCACGTCAGCGCCATCCGGACGCCGGTGCCGTTCTCCATCGACGACCGGGGCCTGGCCATGGAGCTCTACTACCGCATCCAGATCAGCGACGATCTCTCGGTGACGCCGGCGGTGTTCTGGTTGAGCCGGCCCCGCGGTGCACTCACCGGCAGCGCGGATCTTTCGGAGGCTCTGCTGGATCCGCTGGCCACGGGCGAGGCCAGCCTGAGCGTGTGGGCCGCCCTGATCCGGACGACGCTCCGCTTCTGAGCCCGCCATGGCCGTTGCGGCGGGTGCCCGGATCAACCGAACCAGTTGAGGAAGCGCTGGATCACCACGGCGTTGCTGATGTCCACGAAGAAACCGGACACCAGCGGCACGATGATGAAGGCCCGGTGGGCGGCCCCGTACTTCTGGGCCACCGCCGACATGTTGGCCATCGCCGTGGGGGTGGCCCCCAGGGAGATGCCCCCGAAGCCGGCGCAGATCACGGCGGCCTCGTAATCCCGGCCCATCACCTTGAACACCACGAACAGGGCGAACAGGAAGGACACCACGAACTGGGCCGCCAGGATGGCCAGGATGGGACCGGCCAGGGAGGCGATGGTCCAGAGCTGGAGGCTCATCAGCGACATCGTCAGGAAGATGCCCAGGGAGATGTCCGAGACGATGGCCAGCGAGCGGGGGGCGGCCAGGCAGCGTATCGGCAGCAGCCGCGGCACGGTGTTGGTGAGGAAGATCGCAGCGAACAGGCAGCTGACGAACAGGGGCAGGTTGCTGCCGGCGGCCCGCAGGGCCTCATGCAGCAGCTCCCCCAAGCCCAGACTCACGTTGAGCCAGAAGAGGGTGCCCAGCAGGCTGAAGTAGGTCACCGCCTCCGCCTCACCATCCGGGGCGCCGCCATCCACGGAGGCGGAGGAGCCGAAAGGGGCTGCATCCGGGGCCCCCGGCGGCTTGAGCCGGTGGCGGCGGATCAGGATCCGGGCGATCGGCCCACCCATCAGCGAAGCCAGCACCAGACCGAACGTCGCGCAGGCGATGCCGATTTCGAGGGCATTGCTGATGCCGTGGCTCTCGGCGAAACGCGGCGCCCAGGCGATCGCCGTGCCGTGGCCCCCCAGCAGGGACACCGACCCCCCCAGCAGACCCACCAGGGGATTGAGCCCCAGCAGCGCCGCCATGCCGATGCCGGTGAGGTTCTGCAGCACCATGTACCCCACGGTGGTGACCACCAGGATCAGCAGGGGCCAGCCACCCGAGAGCAGGGTCTTGATGTCGGCATTGAGGCCGATGGCCGCAAAGAAATAGAGCAGCAGAAAATCCCGCGTCTGCAGATTGAAGCCGATCTCCGTGCCGTTGATGGCATGGATCAGGGCCAGCAGCAGACAGACGAGAAGGCCGCTGGTGACCGGCTCTGGAATGTTGAATTCCCGCAGGAAACCCACCTTGCGGTTCAGCCAGCGACCGATCGCCAGCACCACGATGGCGATGTTGAAGGTCGCGAAGCTCTCGAACTGCATGGGTTGCGGGAATCAGGGGGAGGGCTTCAGGTGCAGCCCTGAACGGAGATCCGATAGCTGAACCCGAGGGCCGCCGGTGTGGTGGAGGAACCCACCCGGAAGTTCATCAAGCGGGTGCGCTTGCCGGGAACGGCCTGGAAGGGCCCGAACATCCGGCCCGTGCCGGGCTCGAACGTGGGCGTCTCATTGATCACCTGCAGACTGCTGCCGTCGGTGAAGACCATGAAGCCCGACACCGGGAAGCTGGCGCGCTCGCTGGAAGCCGACGTGAAGAAGAAGCGATAACTGCGAAAATCGCGATCCACGACGAAGTCGGTGTTCCAGTTGGTGCGGCCCACGAGCCGGTCCGGCCCGATCCGCTTCGACACCACCGGGTTGCCGCCGCCGCCGAGCGGCATCAGAAAGCGACAGCTGGCCTGGGCGGCAGGAACGCCGGTGGCCGCCGTCGCGGCCAGGGCGACAACGGCGGGGAGGATCGAACCGATGGAGGCCATGCGCGGGAAGGGCAGCTGCCGACGCTCAAGCATGGCGTACGGACGAGCCCGCGCCAGGCCGCGGAGCACAGGGGCGATCAGGGGCTCCCGTCGGGTCTGGAGGCGAACAGATTGAGGCCCAGCCGCTCAGAGAGAAAGCGGGCTGTGAGCTGGCCGCGCACACTGTTGCCCGCCTCATCCAGCGGCGGCGCATAGGTGGCCAGGCCCCCCTTGCCGGGCGCCACCGTGATCATGCCGCCGGCCACCCCGCTCTTGCCAGGCAGGCCGGTGGCGTAGAGCCAGTCGCCCGAGGTCTCGTACAACCCCGCCGTGACCATCACCGCCAGCACGTGCTGGCAGTGGATGGCATCGATCACCTGCTCCCCGGTGACGGGCTGGCGGCCGCCGTTGGCCAGGGTGGCGGCCATCACC
Source organism: Cyanobium gracile PCC 6307 (assembly GCF_000316515.1). Classification (NCBI taxonomy): domain Bacteria; kingdom Bacillati; phylum Cyanobacteriota; class Cyanophyceae; order Synechococcales; family Prochlorococcaceae; genus Cyanobium; species Cyanobium gracile. The sequence continues at coordinate 1,540,663 of NC_019675.1, forward strand.
GCCAGGTCGGCGGCGGTGACGCTGAGGGAACACTGGCGGGTGTAGAGCTCGGTGGCCTCGTCGGGATCCCACCAGATGCGGTCATGGTCGCTGAGGAGTGTCGCCAGGCCGGCGTTGCGGCGATTGGTGGCCAGCTCCGACGCGCAGACCTCGGCATCGATCTCCAGCCGCCGGCCGGCGAAGCGGGAGAAGCCGTCCTGGATGAAGGCCCACTTGGCCTCACTGCTGGCGCCAGGCGCCAGGCTGGTGGCGGCGATCGCCCCGGCGTTCACCATCGGATTGGAGAGGCCGTCGCCGCTGCGCTCCACCGCCAGCACGGAATTGAAGGGCAGGCCGGTGCTGTTGACGCCGAGCTTCTCGCGGGCTTCCTCCTCACCGATGGCCTGGCAGATCAGGGCGAACAGGAACGGCTTGGAGATGCTCTGGATGCTGAAGGCCACCCGGGCCTCCCCGGCCTCGAACAACGCCCCGCCGCAGCTGGACACGCAGAGGCCGAAGTGCGCCGGATCCGCCGCCGCCAGCGCCGGGATGTAATCGGCCACCTGGCCGTCGCGGACCTGTGCAAAGCGGCGATGGGCTTCCGCCACCAGCTCCTGCACCACCTCCGCGGTGGGCAGGTGACCGTTGGACACCCATTCGGACACGGACCACATGGTGGGAGGCGGGGTGGAGGGCGAAAGGTTCCGTGGAGGCGCCGGGGGATCGCGGCATCAGTCCGGCGATGTCCGCTCCCAGGGAAAACTGGGCAGGCGATGCAGGGCCTCCCGCTGGGCGTCGCTCCAGGTCTCGACCATCGCGGCCAGCTCAGGCGCCTCGGGGTCGAACGTCACGCGGTGGGTCACCGCCAGGGCGTTGGCGGGAAGGATGGCCAGCTCGAAAGGGGGGCCCACCGTGAGATTGGAGCGCTGGGTGAGCACTTCCGAGATCAGGCAGAGCCGGGCGGCATCCTCCAGGGAGAGGTTGGTATGGCCCACGTTGTCGAGCGGAGGCTTTCCATACTTCGTCTCCCCGATCTGCAGGTACGGCGTTTCCCGGGTGGCCTTGATGGCGTTGCCCTCGGCATAGACCAGATACAGCCCATGGGCCTCCCCGCCGATCTGGCCGCCCAGGAGGAACGAGGCCCCGGCACTGGCCCCGGCCTTCTGCAGCGCAGGGCCGTTCTCCTGCTGCACCGCCACACTCACCCGGCCGATGTAGGCGGCCGCCTCGAACAGATAATCGCAGGAGCGCAGCGTCGTCTCGTTCGGGCTGGAGTCCTCGGCGGATCGATCGAGATCCCGCTGGATCCAGTTGACCACGGCCTGGGTGGTGGCCAGATTGCCGGCAGCGAGAAGCACGAACAGCCGGTCGGAAGCCGGCTGGAAGACGTACATTTTGCTGTAGCTTGAAATATAGTCGACTCCTGCATTCGTGCGGGAGTCGGAGACCATCACTAGGCCCTTCTCCAGCCAGTAGCCGATGCAGTACGTCACTCCGTTCGGCAGCAGAAAAGGTGCCGTGAGGCTAGCCCACGGTCAGCAAATCAACGGCCCGGAAGTGACCGGGATCACGGCATGCCAGCCTCCGGTAGGAACCGGCCCTCAGGGTGCGGCAGGAGGCGCCGTGGACGGGGCGGTGGGGTCGCTGACGTTGGCGCAGAGATCAAGCACGATCTGCTGACCCAGCGACCGCCCAAGCGGCACCGACCAGGGCTCCCAGGCCCCGTTGACCAGCCAGGCCTGTCGGAGGCTGCTGCAGTGCACCGCCACCGCCGTCGCCTGGGCCCGGGTCGGACCCACGTCCGCCTGGGTGGGTTGCACCAGGGTGACCCGCACCCCGCCGGGATGGAGCTTCCAGCCGCCCCAGTCGACGAGGGTGTTGCCGTAGAAGCGCCAGCGGACCGCCTCACCCTGTTTCGGCGGCACCGGTACAGGGGGCGCGGTGGGCGCCGGAGGCGTCACGGCCGGTGGCGTGGTCGGTGCCTGGGCCGGGGATGCCGGCTTCGCGGGGGGCGCCGGTTTGGCGGCGGCAGCTGGCTTGGCTGTGGAGGAAGGCTTCGCGGTGGACGAGGGCTTCGCGGTGGGCTTGGCCGCGGATGCCGGAGGGAGCTTCAGCCAGGCACCCACTTTGAGCTGGTCGGGCTTGAGCCCGGGATTGGCCTTCTGCAGATCCGCCGCGGTGGTCCGATGGCGGGCCGCCAGGAGCGCCAGGGTGTCCCCGGCGCGCACCTGCACGAGGCCCTTCGATGGCGGCAGTTTCAGCTGCTGGCCGATCTGCAGCTCCTCGGGATTGGTGATCCTGTTCAGACGGATCAACTCCTGGACGCTCACCCCATAACGGGCGGCGATGGCCTCCAGCGTGTCACCCTGGACAACCTTGACGCTGCGCGCCGGCGGGGCCGCCTGGCTGAAGGCTCCGGGGCTGAAGCTGAGACCGGTGAAGGACAGAAAAAGGGCGGCAAGAGCAGCCCCGGTCGCCGATGCCTGTCGACCCACCATCCCCTCACTCCCTGAATCAGCAAGCTATCAGAAGCGGACGCCAGCGCGGAGTCGGCACATCCCAGAGGCTGCCGATCGCCATCCGAACCGTTGCACGCAACGTCGCAACATTTCATCAAGGAGGGATAGATCAACCTGCCGACGAAACGGTGATCCGCCGATCGGCGGCATCGCTTCGGCACCGCGTGGCCAACACCGAGGAACGCGAACCACCGAAGGCGGGCCTGAAGACGCCGGCCTCAGCCCCAGGACGCCATGGTGCAACCCAGGGACGTCATGGTGCCGCCGCAGCCATCAGAAAGGGGGGTGCGGCCGCCGGCAACAGGGCGATCGCCGGCGCTCGCCTTTGCCGGCGGGCGGCCCCATTGAGGAGGGCAGCCAGCGCCTGGGCACCGTCGATCACAACCAGGACGGCCCAGACCAGCAGCAACAGCAGCTCCGCCAGAACGGTCCTCTCCGTGGCCGCGGGGGGTGGAACCGGCTCCGAAGGCTCCGGTTCGAGAGGTTCAGCCGTGGGGATCTCGCTGACGGCGGCCTCGCGGACCACGGACTGCGGTGCGTGCGCGGCCATCGCTGATGCGACGGGCACGGCCGTCACAGCCGGCACGGCGGGACTCGCCGGCTCGGCGGTGAGCTGAAACAGCAGAGCCGTAGGCGGCTCGCCAGGCACGGGCCAGGGCGGGCGTGAGGGCCGCCGGCCCCTGGTCTTCGCATGCTGCTCCCGCAGCCGTTCGGCAAGCGTGGGCAGCATGGAAGGGTTCCTCAATCTCCTGTAACGATCCTCACGGCCTGGCCCGGCCACCGCAATGGGCCCGCCGGGGCACTCCATGATTTGTCACAACGAGCCGGTGGGCTGGTCCCGGGCAGGGGCCAGATCCGCCCCCTCAGGGTCGGACTCCTCGAACCAGCGGGCCTCGAGGGCCTTGACCACCACATAGAAGGGGGGCACCACCCCCAGCGACAGCACCGTGGCCACCAGCAGGCCGCCGAAGATCACCGTGCCCAGGGACTGCTGGCTGTTGGCCCCCGCCGTGGTGGCCACCACCAGGGGCAGGAAGCCGGCCAGGGCGGCGATGGCCGTCATCAGGATCGGCCGCAGCCGGGACTCCGCCGAGGCAATGGCGGCCTCGGCGGCGGTCATGCCCTCCTTCATGTGCTGCTCGGCCACCTCGACGATGAGGATGCCGTTCTTGGCCGCCAGCCCGATCAGGGTCACCAGACCCACCTGGGCATAGATGTTGAGGTCGATCGATCGCAGCGCCAGGAACACCAGGGCGCCGAGCATGGCCAGGGGCACGGTCATCAGGATGATCACCGGGGTCACGTAGCTCTCGTACTGGGCCGAGAGCACCAGATAGACCACCAGGATCCCCAGGCCGAAGACCAGCACACTAGCGTTGCCCGCCGACAGCTGCAGGGCCGCCAGACCGGTGAAGGCATAGCCGATGTTGTTGAAGTCCTGGGCGCGGAACAGATCCTGGATCAGCGTCAGGGCCTGCCCGGAACTCTTGCCGACTGCCTCGGCCCCCTGGATCAGGATGGTGCGATAGAGGTTGAAGTGACTGATCACCGGCGGTGCGCTGGTGAGTTCGGCGGTGGCGAATTCCGACACCTGCACCAGCTTGTCATCCTTGCTGCGCACGTAGTAATTGAGGACATCCTCCAGGGATCTGCGGTTGTCGGCGGCCGCCTGCACGTAGATGTTCCTGACCTGGCCGCTCTCGTAGGTGAGGCCCGAGTAGTTGCTGCCCGCCAGGACGGCAATCGTCTGCATCGCCTGCTGGAAGTCGACGTTCAGGGCCCCCAGGATCGAGCGGTCGATCTTGAGGCCAAAGGCCGGGGCACTGGGGATGAACTGGGTGTAGAGGGTGGAGAAGCCGCCGCTGGCCGTGCCGGCCTGGATCAGCTGCTTGGCCTGATCATCGAGCTGGTTGAAGGTGAACGCCCCGTTGCTGAGGTCGTTGAACTGGAAGTAGAAGCCCCCCTGGGCCGAGAACCCCGGAATCGCCGGAGGCTGGGCCGCCACCGCCATGCCGGAGCTGATCTGGCTGAGCTTGGCGTTGAGCCGGCTGACGATCGCCGGGGCCTTCTGGTCGGCCCGGCTGCGCTCCTCCAGGGGCTTGAAGCCGAAGAAGAACACCCCCTGGTCGGGACTGGCGCCGTTGAAGCCATACCCGCTCACCACCGAACCGGCGATGATCTCCTCCTCGGCATTCAGGACCTTGGCCACCTCCAGGGCGGTGCCCTGGGTCTGGCTGAGGGAGGCACCGTTCTGGAGTTGGAAGATGCCCAGGCCGTAACCCTGGTCCTCCTCGGGGATGAAGGCGGAGGGAAGGGCGGTGAAGGCGAACAGGGTGAGGGCAATACCGCCGCCCAGTCCCACCAGGATCCAGCGCCGCCGGGCGATCAGGGCCCCCACCATCGAGGCATAGCCACGCTCCAGGCGCGTGAAGAAGGCGTTGAAGCGGCTGAAGATCCAGACCAGGTTGGCACCGGCGAGCACACCGCCGACCACGCCGATTCCATAGGTGATGCTGCCGAAGGAGGCGGCGCTGAAGCGGCCGAAGGCCAGGCCCACCACCACGCCGCCGATGATGCCCACCACACGTCCGGGGGGCGCTGATTTCTGGCTCCGCAGCAGCAGGGCCGAGAGCATGGGCGAGAAGGTGAGGGCGTTGAAGGCGGAGATCGCGATCGAGAAGGCGATGGTGAGGGCGAACTGGCGGTAGATGATGCCGATGCCGCCGGGATAGAAGGCCACCGGCACGAACACCGCCATCAGCACCAGGGCGGTGGCCACCAGGGCGCCGAACAGCTCCCCCATGCATTCCATGGCGGCCTGACGGGGACGCATCCCCTTCTCCAGGTTCTTCTCCACCGCCTCGATGACCACGATGGCGTCATCCACCACCAGACCGGTGGCCAGCACCAGGCCCAGCAGGGTCAGCTGGTTGATCGAGAAACCGAAGATTTTCACGAAGGCAAAGGTGCCGACCAGGGAGATCGGAATCGCCAGGCTGGGCACCACAGTCGCCCGCCAGTCCTGCAGGAACAGGAACAGGATCAGCAGCACCAGCACGATGGCCAGGCCGAGGGCATCCACCACCCCCTCCACGGCCGACTCGATGAACTGGCCGATGTTGTAGATCTCGAACACCTTGACGCCCGGGGGGACGCTCTGGGTGAACTGGTTCATCACCTGAACCACCTGGTTCGAGACATCGAGGGCGTTGCTCTCGGGGGTCTGGAAGACGGCGACCGTGATCGAGGGGTGGCCTTCGATGCTCACCGCCTGCTGGGCGAAGGTGTTGGTGCCGTAGGTGGCTTCACCGACATCCTTGAGACGCAGCAGGTTGCCGGTGGAGGTGCGGCCGACGATCAGGTTGTTGAGCTCCTCGACGGACACCAGGTTGCCGTTGTTCTCCACCAGGATCGGGTAGGCGAACTTCTGGTTGCCCGCGGCCGGCGGACCGCCCACCAGGCCGCCGATGGCGACGCTGTTCTGGCTGGCCACCGCATTGACCACCTGATCGGCGGTGAGGTTGTTGGCGGAAAGCTTGTTGGCATCGACGAACAGCCAGAAGGCCGGATTGCTGCCCCCCAGCAGGTTGACGGTGGCCACCCCGGGCACCCGCTCCAGTTGGTAGTACAGATTCTGATAAATCAGGCCGTTGAGATAGGACGCATCGAACTGACCTTCCGTCGACGTCACCTGATAGGCCAGCAGGATCGACGGGGTGCTCTGCATCACCGAAACCCCGGTGGCCTGCACCTGCTGGGGCAACTGGGGCATCGCCAGAGAGACGCGGTTCTGCACGTTCACCTGGTCGATATTGATATCGGTGCCTTCATTGAAGAACACCTGAATCGTGCTCGTCCCAGACATGTTACTGGTCGAAGAGATATAATTCGCGCCGGGAACACCGTTGATCTGCTGCTCGATGGGATTGGTCACCGCCTGCTCGGTGACCAGGGAATTGGCGCCCCCATAGTTGGAGGTAACCTGGATCAGGGGTGGGGCAATGTTCGGGAGGTTCTCGATCGACAGCGTGGGGATGGCGATCAGGCCCACCAGCACGATCAGGATGCTGCAGACGGTGGTCAGAACCGGCCGCTTGATGAAGTTATCGGAGAACGACATCGGAGTTCAGCTCGCCGCCGGAGCCGGTGCCGGTGCCGGTGCCGGTGCCCGCCGTACCGGCATGCCGGAGCGCAGCAGGGCCGTGTTGCTCACCACGACCTCATCCCCCTTGCTCAGGCCGGAGAGCACCGGATAGGCGTTGTTCTGCAGCTTCCCCAGCTTCACCGCCGTCTGGACCACCACCGGCGTGGTGCCCGGCAGCTTCTCCAGCTTCTGCTTCTGGGCCGGCAGCAGCTGATCGGAGGCCTTGATCCGGGGCAGGACCGTGGAGAGGGGCAGCACCCGGTACACGAAGGGTTGCTGGGCCTGCATCATCACCGCCTCCACCGGCACCGCCAGCTGGTCGCTGCTGCCGGTGATGATGCGGTTGCGCACGTACTGGCCTGTCTTCAGCACCCCCGTGAGATTGGGGAACTCCGCCTTCACCAGCACCGTGTTCGGCTGGCCCGAGGACTGGGTGGCATTGGCGAAATAGGGGGAGACGAAGACCACCCGGCCCACGCCCCTCACCGGAGGATTGCCCTGGCTCTCCACCTGCACCGGCTGACCGATCTTCACCTGGCTGGACTGGGTGGCCGGCACATCCATCAGGGTCCAGAGGGAGGCGTTGTTGACGATTCCCGTGATCGCCTGGCCCTGGCGCACGTAATCCCCCAGCTTGACCGAATCGAGGTTGCCGATCTGGCCGTCGATGGGGGCGGTGACGAATTTGTAGCCGAGGGTGGCGGCACTGGAGCGGGCCTGGTCGCGGCTCTGGATCGCCTGGGTGATGTAGTAGTCGCGGTCCTTGGTGGAGACGGCCCCCTGCTCGTTGAGGAAGACGTAGCGCTCGGCGTTGACGCGATCCTTGATCGCCTCGGCCCGGTCGGAATCGAGGGTGGCCGATTCCTGCACGTTGTCGAGCACCAGGATCGGCTGGCCCGCCTTCACCTGCTGGCCCTCCCTGGCCAGGATCCGCACCACCCGCCCATCCGACTGGGGCCGCATCACCACATTGGAGGTGGACTCGATGGTGCTGATGGTCTCGATGCCCGGCGTGAAGCGGAACTCCCCCACCGTCACCGTCTGGACCACCAGGGGCGGCCTGGCCTCAGGGGCGGCGGAACCGCAGGCGGCCAGCAGCCACGTCAGGGGAAGGAGAGAGGGAAGAGCCTGCCAGCGCACCAGACCGGGGTCATACCTCCGCAAGGTACCGGAAAAGGCCCCTCCGCCCCACTGGTCCGGAGCGCCATGCGGACCCTCAGGGGCGTGGGCCGGGCTTGCCACCCCGGCCGTGGTGCCGGTGGTAGTCCGGCTCCGGGTTGGATTCCTGCAACTGGCGCACCGCCTCCACCGCCATGCCGGCCACGACACCGAAGCCACCGAGCACCACTGTGCTCCAGAACAGGGCCTGGGGGGTGACCCGCAGGGGGGTGTGGGCCACGATGGCCTTGAGGAACTGGGCGATGGCCAGGCCCACCAGACCGGTGAGCATGCCGGCGCAGAGCACCCGGCGGCCGCTCAGCGGTCGGCAGGGGGCCGGCATCAGGACCCCAGGCCGGGGGTGGCTTCGGCCTCGACGGGTGGTGATCCGGCGGTGAGCTGCTTCATGACGACGTAGAACACGGGCACCACGAACAGGGACAGCACCGTGGCCACGGCCAGGCCCCCGAACACCACCGTACCCAGGGAGGCCTGGCTGCGGGCACCGGCGCCGCTGGCGAGAACGAGGGGCAGGAAGCCGAACAGGGAGGAGATGGCGGTCATCAGGATCGGCCGGAACCGGGACTGGGCCGAAGCCCGCGCCGCCTCCAGCGCGGAGGCGCCCTCCTGCATGCGCTGGTTGGCGAGATCGACGATGAGGATGCCGTTCTTGGCCGCCAGACCGATCAGCATCACCAGGCCCACCTGGGCGTAGATGTTCAGCACCTCACCCCGCAGGGCCAGAAAGGCCAGGGCCCCGAGCATGGCCGTCGGCACGGTCATCAGGATGATCAAAGGGTCGCTGTAGCTCTCGTACTGGGCCGAGAGCACCAGGTAGACCGTGAGGATGCCGAGGGCGAAGATCACGATCGCCAGCGCGCCGGCCTTCACCTCCTCCCGCGAAATGCCGGTCCAGTCGTAGCCGACACCGGTGGTGGAGAGATTGTCGAAGATGTCCTGGATGTCCTTGATCGCCTGGCCGGAGCTGCGGCCCGGCAGGGCGGAGCCCTCCACCTTGATCGAGCGGAACAGGTTGAAGCGGGGAATCACCGACGGACCCGTGGTCGACTCGACCGTGATGAACTCCGACAGGGGGATCTGGTCGCCGCTGGCATTGGGCACATACAGGGACTTCAGCTGCTCCGGATCGGCCCGGTAACGTTCATCAGCCTGCACGAAGATGCGGCGCACCCGGCCGGCATCGAAGGTGTCGTTGACATAGAAAGAGCCGATGTTGAAGCTGAACGTCTGCATCGCCGTGCCGTAGTCGACCCCGAGGGCCGCCATCCGATCACGGTCGACGAGGATCTGCAGCTGGGGGGCCTCGGGGGAGAACTGGGTGAACACCCGGTCGAACAGGCCGCTCTGGTTGGCCTGGCTGACCAGCTGGGTGGCCGCCGCGAAGAAATCGGCCGAGGAGAGCGCACCGCCACTGCGGTTGAGCATCTGCATCTCGAAGCCCGCGCCGGTGCCGTAGCCGGGGATGGCGGGGGGTTCGACCACGATGATCCGTGCCTCCTGGATCACCGAGAGCTTGCGGTTCAGCCGCTGGGTGATGGCCGCCACCGACTGCTCATCGGAGGTCCGTTCGTCCCAGTTGCGGGTGCCGAAGAAGAACAGGCCCCGGTTGGGGGCATTGCCATCGAGGCTGGCGCCGCTGAACACCGCCGCCGTGGTGATGTCCTTCTCGCTGCGCAGAATTTCCGCCACCCGTTGGTTGATGCGGCGCGTCGTCTCCAGGGAGGCGCCGTCGGGGGCCTGGACGATGCCGATGGCATAGCCCTGGTCTTCCACCGGAACGAAGCCTGTCGGGATCGAGGTGAAGGCGAACCCGGTGAGCACGATGCCACCGGCCAGCAGGGCCATGATCAGCCGGCGCTTGCCCAGAACCCAGGCCAGCCCGGCGTGGTAGCGCCGCTCGATGCCGCCATAGAGGACGTTGAAGCGGCGGAAGATGAACGGAGCACCCCAGCCGAGCAGCCCGCCGATCAGCGTGTAGATCAGCACCTCCAGCGGGCTGTTCAGCTGCCCGAGCATCACGGCCGCAACGGCACCGCCGATGGCGAAGGGCAGCCGCAGCGGCAGGCCGGTGAGCAGGTGCAGGCCATAGCCGATCGCCGCGGCCAGGGCCAGCACGCCGAGGGCCACCAGGATGCCGCCGCCGCTGGCGAGCAGCCCGTACACGAAGCCGATGAAGACACCGGAAATCGCATAGGTACGCCGGCTGGGGGGCTCACCCTCCCGGGCCAGCAGCAGGGCCGAGAGCATCGGCGAGAAGGTGAGGGCGTTGAAGGTGGAGATCAGGATCGAGAAGATGATCGTCGCGGCGAACTGCTTGTAGATCGTCCCGGTGGCTCCGGGGAAGAACAGCACCGGCACGAACACCGCGAACAGCACCAGGGAGGTGGCGATCACCGCCCCGAACAGCTCATCCATGGTGGACTTGGCGCTCTCCAGGGCGGTGAGCCCGGAGGCCTTCTTGGTGGAGGTGTCCTCGATCACGGTGATGGCGTCATCCACCACCAGACCCGTGGCCAGCACCAGGCCGAACAGGGTGAGCTGGTTGAGGGTGAAGCCGAAGGCCTTCACGAACAGGAAGGTGCCCACCAGGGCCACCGGAATGGCAATGGCCGGCACCAGGGTGGCCTTCCAGTTCTGCAGGAACAGGAACAGGATCAGCACCACCAGCACCACCGCCTCCCGCAGGGCGGTGGTGACCTCGTCGATCGAGGCTTCGACAAACTCGGTGTTGTCGTAGATCTTCTGGATCGTCATGCCCACCGGCATGGTCTCGGTGAACTCCTTGATCACCTCCTCCACACCACTGGAGACATCGAGGGCATTACTGCCCGTGAGCTGGTAGACGGCCATGCCCACCGAGGGAACACCGCGTAGGTCGGTGGCCTCGATGTCGAAGGATTCACCCCCGAGGGTCACCCGCCCCACGTCCCGCAGACGCACCAGGCCTCCGTCGGCGGTGGAGCGCAGGATCATCGAGCCGAACTCCTCGGTGTTGCGCAGCCTCCCCTGTAACTGCACGGTCAGGGTGAACTGCTGGCCCTCGGGGGAGGGGGCACCGCCGATGCGGCCCACCGGCACCAGCCGGTTCTGGCTGCGCAGGGCGGCGACCACATCGGCGGCGGTGAGCTTGTTGGCGGCGAGGCGATTCGGATCCAGCCAGAGGCGGAAGGCCAGCTGCCGGTTGCCGAAATAGGTGAGTTCACCGACACCGGGCACGCGGCGGACCGCATCGGTGAGGTTCTGATCCAGCAGGCCGCTGATCGTCTCGAGGCTGAACTGGTTGTTCGGATCCTCGCTGGTGAAGTTGTAGACGAGCAGGATGGAGTTGGAGGCCTTGTTGACTGTGATGCCGGACTGGCGCACCTCCTCCGGCAGGCTCGGCTGGGCCAGGGACACCCGGTTCTGGACGTTCACCTGGTTGATGTCACCGTCGCTGCCGCTGGCGAAGGTGACGGAAATGGAGCTGGAGCCATCGGCCGCACTGGTGGAGGTGATGAACTCCATGTTCTGCACCCCGTTGATCTGCTGCTCGAGCACGCTGGTGACGCCCTGCTCGACGCTGACCGCATCGGCACCCACATACCGGGAGGTGACCCGCACCGTGGGCGGGGCGATGTCCGGCAGGCTCTCGATCGGCAGCAGCGGGATCGCGATCAGGCCGGCGATCACGATCAGCAGGCTGCACACCGTGGTGAGCACCGGCCTGAGGATGAACGTGTTCGAAGGGGACATCAGGCGGGGCTCAGTTCACCTTGACGGGCGCGCCGTTGCGGAGGTTGATCAGGTTGGTGGTGATGACGCGGGTGCCGGGCTGCAGGCCCTTGAGCACCGGATAGCGGTTGTTCTGCAGGGGGCCCAGCTGCACGGGAGTCTGCAGGGCGAAGCTGGTGCCGGCGGGGAGCTTGCGGGCCACCGCCAGGTCGGCGCGGCCGGGGCGCCGCTCCAGATCGGCCAGGCTGCCCACCTCGTAGACGAAGCTCTGGCCGGAGATCTGGGTGACGGCCGCGAAGGGAACCGACAGCTCCTGGCGGCTGTCGAGCACCAGCCGGGTGCGGGTGCGCAATCCGGTGCGCAGCACCCCGCCGGGATTGGCGAACTCGGCCTTGGCCAGCAGGGACTGGGTGCCGGCCACCACGCCCGGGTCAAGGGAACCCACCACCCCCTGGGCCATCGGCTTGTTGGTGGCCGGATCCATGAGGATCACCGTCTGTCCCACCCGCAGGCGACTGGAGAACACCGCCGGCACATCCACCCGGGCCATGAGCCGGTCGTTGCGGATGATCGTGGTGAAGGGATCGCCGGCGGCGATCACATCCCCCAGCTTCACCTGCACATCGCCGATGGTGCCGGCGATGGGAGCCTTGAGGTCGCGGAACGCCAGGTCGGCCCGCCGCGCCACCAGGTCCTGCCGTGAAGAGAGGTACCGCTGGCGGAACTCATCTCGCTGGAAGGCGCTGGCGGCGCCCTGCCGCACCAGGTACTCGTAGCGCTCGTAGTTGAGCTTGTTGGTCTGGACTTCCGCCTCCAGGCGGGCCACATCGGCACGGGCCTGGGCCTGGTCGAGCACCAGCAGGATCTGGCCGGCGGCCACCTTGTCGCCCTGGCCCACCACCAGCCGCTCGATCCGCCCGCCGGCCTGGGCCGCCAGGCGCACCTCCTCGATGGCCTCAAGGGTGCTGACGGTGTCGACGTTGTCGGTGAAGGGAGCCAGGGTGGCCGGCTCGGCGCGCACCGAGAGCGGCGGCCGGCCCGGAGGGGCTTCCGCCTGGCAGGCCCCCAGCAGGGTGGCGCCAAGAAGGGCGGCGGCAGCCGCCGGGAAGTTGGTGCCGGAGCGTCGCAGGCGCCACGTTAGTGCCCCGGGTAGAGGCGGCCTGCTCGGATGGCCGATCACGGGTTCAGCGACGGACAAGGCTTCCGCCAGACCGTACCGCTCTGGAGGCTCTCCCGGCGAGATGATGGGGCGGTGAGTGATCTGTTCTGGCATCAGGGCGAGCAGGCCAGGCGCAGGATCGCCCCGCTGGCGGATCGATTGCGGCCGCGCAGCCTCGACGACTTCGTGGGCCAGGCGGCGATCCTGGGTCCGGGGCGCCTGCTGCGTCGCGCCATCGCCGCCGACCGGGTCGGGAACCTAATCCTGCACGGCCCCCCCGGCACCGGCAAGACGACGCTCGCGCGGATCATCGCCGGCAGCACCCGGGCCCACTTCAGCAGCCTCAACGCCGTGCTGGCCGGCGTCAAGGACCTGCGCGCCGAGGTGGACGCCGCCAAGCAGCGGCTGGAGCACCACGGCCTGCGCACGATCCTGTTCATCGATGAGGTGCACCGCTTCAACAGCGCCCAGCAGGACGCCCTGCTGCCCTGGGTGGAGAACGGCACCGTCACCCTGATCGGCGCCACCACCGAAAACCCCTACTTCGAGGTCAACAAGGCCCTGGTCAGCCGCTCCCGCCTGTTCCGCCTCCAGCCCCTGGAGCCGGAAGACCTGCGGCTCCTGCTCGAGCGGGCCCTGGCCGATCCCGAACACGGCTACGGCCAGCGCCGCGTCGAACTGGCCGAGGAGGCGAGCGCCCACCTCCTGGACGTGGCGGGAGGCGATGCCCGCAGCCTGCTCAACGCCCTCGAACTGGCGGTGGAGACCACCGAAGCCGATGCAGGCGGCGTGATCCGCATCGACCTGGCCATCGCCGAGGAATCGATCCAGCAGCGGGCGGTGCTCTACGACAAGCAGGGGGATGCCCACTTCGACACCATCAGCGCCTTCATCAAGTCGATCCGGGGCTCCGACCCCGATGCGGCCCTGTTCTGGCTGGCGCGGATGGTGGAGGCCGGCGAGAACCCCCGCTTCATCCTGCGGCGCCTGCTGATCTCCGCCGGTGAGGACATCGGCCTGGCCGATCCCCAGGCCATCGTCGTGGTGGAGGCCTGCGCCGCCGCCTTCGACCGGGTGGGTCTGCCGGAGGGGCTTTACCCCCTGGCCCACGCCACCCTCTACCTGGCCGGCACCGAGAAGAGCAACAGCAGCCTCGGCTTCTTCGATGCGGTCAAGGCGGTGCGCGAGGCCCGGCGCCAGCAGGTGCCCGCCCATCTGCGCGACGCCAACCGGGATGGCCAGGCCTTCGGCGATGGGGTGGGCTACCGCTACCCCCACGCCTATGCCGACCACTGGGTGGCCCAGCAGTACCTGCCCCGGGCGCTGCAGGGGGAGGTGTTCTGGCAGCCGGGGGCCCTGGGCTGGGAAGGGGGGCTGCGTCAACGGCTGCAGCAGCGCCGGGCCGCCCAGCTGGCCGCCGCGGCCGAAACGGCCGCCGACGATCGGGGCGACCTGCTCAGCAGCAGCCCGGACGACCCCCTGCTGAGCCGCTGGCTGCAGCGCCAGGCCGGGGCGGAGGGCGAACGGCTCGACCGGCTGCGCCGCCGCTTCTGGGAGGACACCGCCATCGGCCGCCTCGACCGGGTGCTGGTGCTGGAGGCCCACTCCCTGCTCTGGGCCCTTGATCCGCTCGAAGCGGCCAGCGAGGGTGAGGTGGTGCTGGTCACGCCATCGGCGGCAGTGCTCGATCGCCTCCAGGCCCAGCTGCAGCTGCTGGATCAGCTGCGACGTCCCCGCCTGCTGGCCGCGGCGCCGGAGGCGCCCGAGCCGCTGCAGGCCCAGCTGGAGCCATGGCCCCGCCTGGAGGGGCGCTTCGAATGGATCGCGGCGCGCCAACCCTGGCGGAGCTGCACGGCCGAGCAGCGGCGGGCCTGGCTTGAGCTGCTCACGGCCCTGGCGGCCCCCGGCGCCGGGCTTCGTCTGCTGTTCACCCATCCCCTGCTGGGGCCGGCGGGCAGCCTGCGCGCCCATCTCGGCGGGAGCGGTGCCGGCGAGGCCCGGGACGCCCTCGACACCGCAGCCTCCCGGGAACAGGAGTGGCGGGCTGGGGAGGTGGAGCTGGCCGAGAGGGTGCAGGAGGGCCTCGAAGCTCTGGGATGGAGCGTGCAGCGGCGCTTCTGGGAGGAGGCGCTCGAACTTCCCCTGGGTGACGCCGTGCTGGAGCGCTGGTTCGGCCGCCAAGCCAGCTACCGCGGGCATCTGGCCGCCGTGCTGCCGGCCGCTGCCCTGCGGCGCCTCGAAGCCCTGTTCCGGCAGCGGCGCGGGGCCGCCCTGCCCCAGCCCCTGGGGCACACCCTGCTGCTGGCCCGACGCGGCACGGAGCCATGAGGCCATGAAAAAAGCCCCGGCGAGAGGCCGGGGCGTCCGATGGGATGGGGGAGAGATTCTCCCCCGGTGGCTCACCAGAGGCCGCGGACCGGCTCCTGCATCATCGGGGCGGGAGCCGCGGGGGTCTCGCGGACCATGGCGACAGGGTCGGCCATCTGGTTGGCCTGGATGCAGGCGGGCAGGAAGACGTACCAGGAGAGCAGCGAGGTGCACTGGGCGGTGCCGGGCTGGCAGCGACCTTCTGCACAAATGTTCTGCGCACCGGTGTAGGTGTTGCAGAAATCAGCCAGACGGAAGTCGGTGGGGAGGGCCTTCATGATGCCGGCCGAGGAGATTGAACCGTCCTTGGCATCGGAGATGATCGCCGACCGCAGAGCCTGAACCGCATAGGTGTTCATGCTGTAGTACGGGAAGTAGCTGTTGGTGGCGTTCTTCAGGAACTTCACACCCGCATCGGAGTACAGGAAGCGGGACACCCCCACCAGATTGACGGCGTAGGTCTTGTTCATGCCCGACTTGACTTCGTCGGAAGTCCAGCCGGAGCGGGCCAGACCGCCTTCCAGACCACGGTCGGTGATGTCACCGGAGTCAAGGAAGGTGTCAAAGGCGGACTGGTTGGTGGACCACACGGCACCACCAGTGTTCCAGCGGACAGGCAGATCGTTGTCCACGGCCGCGGAGGCGGGAAGCACGGAGGCCGTGACGGCCGTTCCCACAAAGAGACCGGCGAGAATTCTCTTGAACACGGGAGGCGATGTTGACTTCCCTATCAACCTACCCATTGAAGGTGATTCTGCCGACATCTCGTGTGCAGTTTCTTTGCCTCTCCACACACAACGGAAAGGTGCCCCCTCCGCCGGGGTCCTGGGGTGTGGGACTCGGAGCCGGCGGGGGCCCTACCCAGGAGCTTGCCCCTAGGGTGAAGTGGTTGTCATTCGCCCCAAGGTGCGACCCATGGCCCTGCAGGTGGGAGATCCAGCCCCCGACTTCACCCTCCCCGATCAGACCGGTGAAGCCGTGTCCCTCGCCGCGCTGCGGGGCCAGCGGGTGGTGATTTACTTCTATCCGAAGGACGACACGCCGGGCTGCACCAAGGAGGCCTGCAACTTCCGGGACCGCTGGAGCGCCTTTGAAACCCACGGCATTCGGGTGCTGGGGATCAGCAAGGACGGGGCGGCCAGCCACGGCAAGTTCGTCGCCAAGTACGACCTGCCCTTCACCCTGCTGACCGACGCCGAGCCCTGTCCCGTGGCCGAGGCCTACGGAAGCTATGGACTGAAGAAGTTCATGGGCAAGGAGTACATGGGCATGATGCGGCACACCTTCGTCGTCGACGCCGACGGCAAGTTGGAGCGCATCTATCTCAAGGTGAAGGCCGAGGAGATGGCCGATCAGATCCTCGAGGACCTGGGCCTGGCCTGAGCCGCACCCTCCGGCCCAGCCGGACACAGAGCCACCAGCGCCTCCAGACAGAGCTCGGGGTGGTGCCTCAGGGCGTCCTCCCCCAGCTCCAGCCAGCGCCGCAGCAGCGGCAGCAGGGCCGGCCCGTCACCGCCGGTGAGCACGATCGTGCAGCGGGGCTCCTCCCTGCGGACCTGGCGGCCCGCCTCCAGCACCGCGGCCGCCAGACCCTCCAGCACCCCGCAACGCATGGCCGCCGCCGTGGCCAGCGGCCAGTCCTCCCCGCCGGCCTCC
This sequence comes from Cyanobium gracile PCC 6307, assembly GCF_000316515.1. Taxonomy (NCBI): domain Bacteria; kingdom Bacillati; phylum Cyanobacteriota; class Cyanophyceae; order Synechococcales; family Prochlorococcaceae; genus Cyanobium; species Cyanobium gracile. The sequence goes on from NC_019675.1 coordinate 1,557,377, forward strand.
AGGTCCCCCTCCAGGCTGGGCAGCGCCGCGGTCCCCGACCCCATGGCGGCCAGCTGCAGGGCGGCCCCCGCCATCAGCCGGCCACCGGCGAAGCGGCCCTGCCCGTCCACCCGGGTGAGGCTCAGCACCGTGCCGGCATCGGCCACCAGCACCGGGCCGCCCACCAGCCGGTGCGCCCACCAGCCCGCCAGGGCCCGGTCGATGCCAAGCCAGGGGGGGGATCCGGCCAGGGGCACATCCTCAAGCTTCAGACGCGATGCGTCGCTCAGGGCGGCCTCCGGGGGCACCGGGCCCACCGCCGCCCAGGCCAGGGGCGGCTCCACCGCCGAGGCCGGCGACGGCAGGTGGACGAACCGCAGGCCCGCCCCGGAAGACCCGCCGCCGCTGTCCCCGTCGGCCACGGCCCAGTGCCAGCGGCTGTTGCCGATCAACAGCCAGCGGGGCTGGCGCCCCGCCACCTCAGATGCCCTCGCCCATCAGGCCCGGGAGGTGGATGCCGCACTCCTGCTGCAGACCGCCGAAGCGGGTGGCCCGGCCGTTCGTGGTGCCGTCGTCGGGGGCGCTGGTATGCCAGTCACCGACGGTGGAATAGCCCTTCTCGAACAGCGGGTGCTGGGGCAGCTCGTGCTCCTGCATGTAATAGAAGACGTCGCGGCGGCTCCAGGCGAGCAGGGGCCGCAGCGACCAGCGCTGGCGGACCGGATCCAGGCAGTGCATGGCGCCGCGGTGGTCGGTCTGGCCGGCCCGCACCCCGCTGGCCCAGCAGTGCACCTGCAGCTGCTCCAGGCCCCGGTCGAGGGGTTCGACCTTGCGGATGCGGTTGTAGGTGCGCATGTCTTCCGGCGTCCCCGTCTCCCAGAGCCGGCCGTGCAGGGCCTCCATTCGGGCCGGGCTCAGGTCGGCCTGCAGCACGTGCAGATCCAGCTTGAGGCGATCGCAGAGTTCGTCGGCGTAGCGGTAGGTCTCGGGCGGCAGGTAGCCGGTGTCGACCCAGAGCACCGGGATCGCCGGCCAGCCCCCAAAGCCATCGAGGGCGCTGACCATGTGCAGCATCACCGCCGACTGGATGCCGAAGCTCGTGGTGACGGCGAAATGACCGGCGAACGCCTCCTGGGCCCAGCGCATCCGCCCGATCGCATCGAGGGGCTCAAGGCCGGCCCGGGTGGCGTCGAGATCGATGGCAGCGCCATGGCGATCGCGGGGCAGTGCCTGGAGAGCCGCATTCAGGTCCGCCGCACCGCGCGCGGGGCTGGTGGACGCCGTGAGGGGGAAGGACACCATCGCCCCATCATCGCCCTTCGGCGGTCCGGTCGATGTGGTTAGGGTGACGGGATGCAAGGGCACCCGAATCCGGCCCGGAATCCGGCCCACAAACCGGTCCAGAACAACGTTGTCATCGTCGGGGGTGGCTTCGGCGGCCTGTACACCGCCCTGGCCCTGGCCCAGCGGAAGCACCACCCCCCCGTCCTGCTCATCGAGCCGAACGACCGCTTCCTCTTCCTGCCCCTCCTCTACGAGCTTCTGAGCGGCGAGCTGCGCGGCTGGGAGATCGCGCCCCGCTACGACGGCCTGCTGGCCGGCCGCGGCCTGGCCTGGCTGCAGGACCGGGTGGAGCGGATCGACACCGATGGCCATCGGCTCCACACCGCCGGGGGCCGCACCATTGCCTACGGTCGCCTGGTGCTCGCCACGGGCGCCGAGAGCAACACCTTCGCGGTGCCGGGGGCCGATCGCCACAGCCTGGGCTTCCGCAGCCTGGCCGATGTGGAGCGGCTCCAGCGCCTCGTGGCCGACCTCCGGCAGCAGCCCAGACCCCTGCAGCGCCTCGCCGTGGTGGGCGCCGGTCCGACCGGGGTCGAGCTGGCCTGCAAGCTCGCCGACATGGCCCAGGGCAGCGCCGTGATCGAACTGATCGAGCAGGGCCCCCAGCTGCTGCCCCAGGCCAGGGCCTTCAACCGGGAGCAGGCCGCCCTGGCCCTGCAGCGCCGCGATGTACGCCTGCGCACCCGCACCCAGGTGGAGGCGGTGGAGGCCGAGGCGATCACGCTTCGCTGCCATCCGGACGGGGACAGCCCTGCCCACGCCGAAACCCTGGCCGTCCGGGCGGTCGTCTGGACCGCCGGGTTGAGCTTCCGCCCCCCCCGGATCGACCCCGCTCCCGCCTGCGACAGCCGCGGCCGCCTGCTCTGCGGGCCCGATCTTCGCCTGCGGGACCACGAGGGCCTCTTCGTCGCCGGCGATCTGGCCGCCCCGGTGGACCCGGAGGACACGACCCCTCCGGCCACGGCCCAGGTGGCCTTCCAGCAGGCCCCGGTGCTGGCCGCCAACCTGATCCGCTCCCTGGCGGGAGAACCCCTGGAACCCTTCCACTGGAACGATCTGGGCGAGATGATGAGCCTCGGCGTCGGCGAAGCCAGCCTCACTGCCGCCGGCGTCACCCTGGCCGGGCCGGCCGCCTACCAGCTGCGTCGCCTGGCCTACCTCACCCGCCTGCCGGGCCGGTCCCATCAATGGCGGGTGGCCGCCGGCTGGCTGGCCGACTGGAAGCCATGACAGCGGCCTCCGCCCCGGCGCCCCCCTGGCCGCGGCCCCGCGGCCTGCTGCTCGATGCCATGGGCACCCTGATCGGCCTGCGGGCCTCAGTCGGGGCCACCTATGCCGCCGTGGCCGCCGAGCACGGCATCGACGTCGCCCCTGCGGCCATCGACCGGGCCTTTCCGGGCGTGCTGCGGCAGGCCCCGCCCCTGGCCTTCCCCGGCCTCGATGGCGATCGCCTGCTGGAAGCCGAGCGCCGCTGGTGGGGCGATCGCATTGATGCCGTACTGGCCACCGCCGCCCCGGCGGCCCTCCACCACGCCCTGTTCGATCGCTTCGCCGACCCCTCCCTGTGGCGTGTCTACCCCGATGTGCCGGCGGTGCTGCGCCGCTGGCACGGGGCGGGGCTGCGCCTGGCCGTGGTCAGCAACTTCGACCGTCGGCTGCAGCCGCTGCTGGAGGGCCTGGGCCTGGCCGATCTGTTCGAGGCGGTGGTGGTCTCCAGCAGCGCCGGGGCCGCCAAGCCGTCGCCCCAGCCCTTCCGGATCGCGCTGGAGTCCGTCGGTCTGGAGGCGTCCCAGGTCTGGCACGTGGGCGACAGCCCGGAGGATGGGGCCGGGGCCCGGGCCGCCGGGGTGCGTTGCCTGCTGGTGCGTCGTCCTTGAGGCAGGGGGTGCTGGCCGGCAGGACGGCGGGTCTGCGGCCCGCCGAGCGTCGGCGGCTTGAGCAGATCTGTCACCGCCGCCATCCCGCCGAGGCGGTGGCCGACCTGCTCACCCTGCAGCGCCTGGCGGCCGAGGTCCGGGGCCTGGAACTGCCCCTCACCCTGGTGGTGGACGGGCGCGGCCTCTGCCGGCTGCTGTGGGTGGGGGAGCTGGAGCACGCCGCTCGCCTGCTGGAGAAGCTGCCCGGCCCCTCCAGGCGCCAGGGCCACAACCTGCGCCTGCTCACCTGCGCCGGGGCCGGACGCCAGGCCCAGCTGCAGCCCACCGCCCAGGAGGCGGTGGTGGGGATGGATCTGGCCCCGGAGCTGTGGCTGCGCTTCGGTCCGCAACCGGAGGCCGGCGGACGCTGGCCGGCGGCCATCCACACCCCCGCCACCAGCGGCGACCGCGCCTGGCAGGGGGTCCTGGCGGGGGACCTGGCCGACCTCTGTGGCCAGGATCCCGCCGCCCTTGTCAGCGAGGAGGCGCCGGCCGCGGCAGCACCCGCGCCGACCCCGGAGGGCCCCGAGCGGGTGCTGCTGCTGGTGCAGACCAGCGGCGACCGGGCTCTGAACGAGCGGCGCATCGCCGAACTGGAGGGACTGGTGCGCAGCGCCGGTGCGGTGCCGGTGGGGCGGGTGGAGCAGCGCCGCCAGGGCCCGGCCACCCGGAACCCCTGGGGAGAGGGCAAGCTGCGGGAGGCGGCCCTGGAGGCCCGCCGCGTCGGCGCCAGCCTGGTGGTGGCCGACCGGGAACTGACGCCGGCCCAGGCCCGGGACATGGAGAGCCTGCTCGACCTGCCGATCAGCGACCGCAGCGAACTGATTCTCGACATCTTTGCCCAGCGGGCCGCCAGCGGTGCCGGACGGCTGCAGGTGGAGCTGGCCCAGCTGCGCTACCGCCTGCCGCGGCTCACCGGCCGGGGGCTGAGCCTGTCGCGGCAGGGGGGTGGCATCGGCACCCGGGGACCGGGCGAGACCCAGCTGGAGAAGGACCGGCGCGCCATCGCCCGCCGCATCGAGCGGCTGCAGCGGGAGGTGCGGCGTCTGGGGGACCACCGGGCCCGCCTGCGCCAGGGCCGCCGCGATCTGCCCAGAGTGGCCCTGGTGGGTTACACCAATGCGGGCAAGAGCTCCCTGCTCAACGCCCTCACCGGCGCCAGCGGAGACCAGGCGGTGCTGGCCGAGGACCAGCTCTTCGCCACCCTCGATCCCACCACCCGCCGGATCGGACGGGGGGCGGCCGGTGGCGGCCCGCCGCTGCTGGTCACCGACACGGTGGGCTTCATCCGGGAGCTGCCGCCCCAGCTGATGGAGGCGTTCCGCTCCACCTTCGAGGAGGCGCTCGACGCCGATGGCCTACTGATCGTGGTTGACCTGGCGGATCCGGCCTGGCCCGAGCAGCTCGCCACCGTCCGGACCATCCTCGATGCCCTGAAGGCCACCATGCCCCGGCGGGTGATCGGCAACCAGATCGACCGCTGCGCCAGCGGCGAGCTGGAACGGGCCAGGGCCCTGGAGCCGGGCATGCTGTTCGTCTCGGCCACCGCCGACCTGGGTCTGCAGCACCTGCGCCAGGAGCTCCAGTCCTGGACCGCCGCGGCCACGACCGACGACCCCGCTGCTGTGCCAGCATCAGCCGGCGCCAATTTCTCTCCCATGACCCTGCAACTGGGCGACACCGTTCCCGATTTCACTCAGGAGTCCCAGCTCGGCCCGATCAACCTCTACGACTTCGCCGGCGACAGCTGGGTGGTGCTCTTCTCCCATCCCGCCGACTACACCCCCGTCTGCACCACCGAACTGGGTGAGGTCTCGCGGCTGCGGGCCGAATGGGAGAAGCGGAATGTCAAGACGATCGCACTGAGCGTCGATTCCGCCGAGAGCCACAAGGGCTGGATCGGCGACATCAACGAAACCCAGAACACCACGGTCGATTATCCGATTCTCGCTGACAGCGACAAGAAGGTCAGCAGCCTTTACGGCATGATTCACCCCAACTCCCTCAGCAACCTCACGGTGCGCTCGGTGTTCATCATCGACCCCAGCAAGAAGCTGCGTCTGCAGATCACCTATCCCGCCAGCACGGGCCGCAACTTCGATGAGATCCTGCGGGTGATCGATTCCCTGCAGCTCACCGACCACCACCAGGTGGCAACACCGGTGAACTGGAAAGAGGGTGACGACTGCGTCGTGGTGCCCTCGATCCCCACCGACGAGGCCCGGGCGAAGTTTCCCAAGGGTGTCACCGAGATCCGTCCCTATCTGCGGATGACCCCCCAGCCGAACAAATGATCCGACGGCAGGGTTGGCGGCACAGGCTGACGGTGCCGCAGTTCACGGTGGTGACCGGCGTGCTGGTGATCACCTTCGGCACTGTGCTGCTGGCCAGTCCGCTCTGCTCCAGCGATGAGGTGGGCCTCTGGGAGGCCCTCTTCACCGTCACTTCGGCGATCACCGTCACCGGCCTCTCGATCATCGACGTGGGGGCCGAACTCACCTTTGCCGGCCAGGTAACCCTGGCCGGACTGATCCTCACCGGTGGCCTGGGTCTGATGGCGATCACCACCTTCCTCCAGGGCTTCGTCCAGGGGCGCTCCGGCCTGCGCCAGCGTCTCGATAAGGGCCGTGCCCTGGACGATTTCGGTGTGGGCGGCATCGGCCCCACCCTCAACCAGATTCTCCTGATCGCAGGGATCGTCATCGGGATCGGCACAGTGACGCTCTACAACTTCGGCTTCACCGATATCCCGGACAAGGGCCAACGGCTCTGGGCCTCCCTGTTCCACTGCATCAGCGCCTACAACAACGCCGGCTTCGGCCTGTGGCGCGACAACCTGGTCGGTTACCGCAGCCAGCCGGTCGTCAATGCGGTGATCGGCCTGCTGATCGTGATGGGCGGCATCGGCTGGAGGGTCACCAACGACATCTGGGTGAACCGCTTCCGGCTGGCCCGCATCCGCCGCCTCAGCCTCCACACCCGCCTTGTCATACGCACCACGATCGTGCTGATCGTGCTGGGGGCCGTGGGCCTGCTGTTCACCGAGCACTTCGCCACCGAGGGGATGGTGGAGCAGCTGAGTCTCTGGGACAAGCTTCAGGTGACGATCTTCCAGTCGATCACCACCCGCACCGCCGGCTTCAACACCGTGCCGCTGTCCCTTGAGACGATCTCCGATTCGGGACTGCTGCTGATGATCATGCTGATGTTCATCGGCGCCAGCCCCGGCGGCACCGGCGGCGGCATCAAGACCACCACCTTCGCGGCCCTGATCGCCGCCACCCGCTCCACCCTGCGCGGCCACGACGAGGTGGTGGTCCGCAACAGGGAGATCCCCCTCAAGGTGATCCTCAAGGCGGTGGGCGTCACCCTGGGCTCAGGTCTGTTCATCCTGCTGATGGCCCTGCTGCTGGGGCTCGGCAACACCACCGCCGGCACCCCCGGGAGCGAGGCCTTCACCTTCCTGGAGAAGCTGTTCACCTGCGTCTCCGCCTTCGGCACCGTGGGCCTCGATGTCGGCGTGACGAGTCAGCTCAACCGCTGGGGCCAGCTGGTGCTGATGGTGGGCATGTTCGTGGGCCGGATCGGTATTCTCCTCATGCTCTCTGCGGTCTACGGCAGCCGGCCCCAGAATCGGGTGGGTTTCCCCCGCGAAGAGCTCTACATCTGAGCCCGGTTTCCTTCGATCCGCGCCCCATGCCCCTTGCAACGTCGTCCTCATGAAACCGTCGTCCTCATGAATCAGTGGTGGCAGTGGCAGGGAAGCGAGACCGACACCTCCAACAGCTACGCCGTGATCGGCGTCGGCCGCTTCGGCAGTGCCGTGTGCAAGGAGCTCCTGCGCCACGGGGCCGAGGTGCTGGCGATCGACAACAACCAGCGGGCCATCGATGAGCTGCGCCAGATGGATCCCGCCATTGAGGCCCGCGTGGTGGACTGCACCGACGAGGAGGCCCTGAGGGCCGCCGGCGCCCTCGACGTGGGCACGGTGGTGGTGGCGATCAGCGAACCGATCGGCGCCAGCATCACGGCCACCCTGATCGTCAAGGACGGCGAAGGCAGCCGGGTCCGGCAGGTGATCGCTAGGGCCACCAGCGATCTTCACGAGAAGATGCTGCGGCGCGTCGGCGCCGACAAGGTGGTCTTCCCCTCGAAGATGCAGGGGACCCGCCTGGGCATGGAGCTGGTCCGGCCCAACCTTCTCGAGCGGCTGCGGCTCGACGACCGCAACAGCATCGAGGAGATCAAGGTGCCCGGCTCCTTCGTCGGCCAGTCGCTGCGGGATCTGAATCTCCGCAAGAACTACAACGTCAGCGTGCTGGCCGCGGGCCCCGCCAACCAGCTCACGGTCAACCCGCCCGCCTCCCATGTGCTCAACGCCTCCGAGCTGCTGGTGGTGATGGGCAGCAGCGAAGCCCTCGAGGCCCTGCCTTCCCACTGATTGCCTTGCGAAGGACAGCCATTGCGAAGGACAGCCATGCGGGTGCTGGGGCTGATGAGCGGCACCAGCGCCGACGGCATCGATGCGGTGCTGGTGAGCCTGAAGGGTCGCCCGGCCCGGCCGTTCTGGCGCATCCTCGCCAGTGCCCACACCCCCTACCCGGCCGGACTGCGCGAACGGCTCGTGGCGGTCGGCCAGGGGGTTCCGCAGAACGCCGCCGCCCTGCTGGACCTGGCCGAGGAGCTCACCGAGCACCAGGCCCTGGCCGCCCGCGCCTGCGATCCGGAGGGCCGGGCCGAGCTGGTGGGTTGCCACGGCCAGACCCTCTGGCACCGCCCGCCGGAACAGGAGCGCCGCGGGGCCAGCTGGCAGCTGCTGCAGGGGCCGCTGCTGGCGGAGCTCCTGGGGACGCCGGTGGTGTTCGACTTCCGCAGCGTCGATCTGGCCCTGGGCGGCCATGGCGCCCCCCTGGTGCCGGCCACCGACGCCGCCCTGCTGGGCAGGATCGGCGGCTGGCGGGCCCTGCTCAACCTGGGGGGCATCGCCAACCTCACCCTGCTGCCTCCCCCCACCGGTCCTGATCGGCAGGCGCCGGTGCTGGGCTGGGACTGCGGCCCGGCCAACACGCTCCTGGATCTGGCGGTGGCCCGCTTCAGCGGCGGTCGGCTGGGCTTCGATGCCGATGGGGCCTGGGCGCGGCGGGGCCGCATCGACGAGTGGCGGCTGCAGCAGTGGCTGCGGGAGCCCTACGTTCAGGCTGTGCCGCCGAAGTCCACAGGTCGGGAGCTGTTCGGGGCCGCCGACCTGGAGCGGCGCCTGGCCGAGCTCGGCGACGGGGTGGATCCGGCCGATGCCCTGGCCACCCTGACGGCCTTCAGTGCGGCGGTGGTGGCCCAGGACCTGGCCCGCCCCCCCCGACCCCGGCCCCTGGAACTGCTGGTGGCCGGCGGAGGCACCCGCAACGGCTTCCTGATGGAGCAGCTGCGGCAGCGTTGCCACGGCACCGCGGTGCTGCCCCTGGCCAGCCAGGGCATCGCCGACGACCAGCGGGAGGCCCTGGCTTTCGCCGTGCTGGCCTGGTGGCGGCACCGCGGCCATCCAGGGTCCCTGCCCTCGGTCACCGGGGCCCGGCGGCCCGCCGTGCTGGGGGTGATGGCCCTGCCGCCCCCGTCAGGGGGATGAGGGGGGCTGACGCAGGCGCAGCCGGCGTGGTGCCCCCCGCAGCCGCCGGGTACCGGCCTGCTCCTGCTGCTCGAGCTCCCGGCGGAAGCGATCGGCGGCGACGGTGGGTCCGAGCGGATAGGGGGCCGCGGCCGGTTCGGGAGGCCGCTGCCGCTCCAGCCGTTCCACCCCCTGCTGGATCAGCACCTTGGCCATGTTGCTGACCGTGCGCGACTCGCTCTCCGCCAGGGCGGCCAGCCGGGCACAGAGCTCCTCCGGCAGGACGACCTGGATCCGCGGCGACTTGGGCTTGCCGCTGGAGGAGGTCTGACGGGTGGGCACGGTGCCTCTGGGTGGGGGCCGAAGAGAGGGTGCCGCTGGGATCCGGCGGGATAGGAAAAAGTGTACAGTGACCGTCATGGGTAGTATCCAAAAGTAGGGTTGTGGACCTTCCCGCCCCCTCGGGATCCCCCTCTCCAGGGCCACAACCAGGTCCAAAACCAGCCCCAGACCAGACCCAGGACCACCAGCTCCACGCCCCTGTCCCCATCCCCGTCCCCTCCGACGGCCCACCGGCCGCTTCCGCCATGGCCCGCACCACCCAGTCCCGTCCGACCGCTTCCGAGACCCCCCTGCAGCCCAAGACCCGCCAGAGCCGGCGGCGCAGCACGGCGGAACGCAGCGATGTGCTGGTTTCGGCCGTGATCAGCACCTACCTGCTCACCCACCTGCACCATGTGCTGCAGCGGGCCGAGTTCGGTGCCCAGCAGGAGGGGCGCCAGTCCTTGGCCGCCAACTACGCCCAGCTGCGCAAGGTGCTCTGCCTCGATGCCCGCAGCATGGAGGACGCCTCCGCCAGCGGGGCCGAGGAGGACACCAGTCCGCGCGCCGCCTGATCCACCGCGCATCGTCCCTCACGAACCACCCTCAAGGGGCTGCGCCCACGGCCCCTAGCCCATAAGGTCAGGGAAGAATTCCGGCCAGGATGACCAGCAACGCCACCGATAACGCCACTGACAACGCTGCAGACAACGCTGCCGAGCTCTACGGACGCATCAGCAACGACGTGGAGCTCACCCAGTCACTGTTCCGCCAGGCCCTTCAGGACCCCAGCGGCGCTTTGCGCAGGATCGTCGCCCTCGGCGAGCAGGAGGGCCTGCCGGTCAGCCCGGAGGAGGTGAAGGCCCATCTGGCCGGCCTCGATGACGGCGCCACCAAGCAATGGCTGATCAAGGCCAGGGGCGGACTCTGAGGCCGGGGACCGTAGGCCCTCCTGTGGGGGCCGGCGGGGTTGTTCGCGACGCTGGGATCCCCCGCCCTGGGCCCAGCTGAAGAACAGCCAGTAGCTCGTCAGCGCCAGGCCCGCCGCCACCACCAGGGCGGCGATCTGCTCGAGGCGCTTGATCATCCTGACGACGCGACCGGACCCGTTGGACAGTCTGCAGGACGCCCCGGCAGGGGATGATGCGCACACCGCGACCGCCTTCCGCTCCGTGCTGCGCCTCGAACGCATCGGCAAGATCTATCCCACCGGTGAGGTGCTCAGGGACATCACCTGGGAGGTGAAGGCGGGGGACCGGATCGGCCTGGTGGGGGTCAACGGGGCCGGCAAATCCACCCAGATGCGCATCATCGCCGGCCTGGAGGAGCCGACCAGCGGCCAGGTGGTGCGGCAGGGGGATCCCCGCATCGCCTACCTGCAGCAGGAGTTCGACGTCGACCCCGCCCGCAGCGTGCGCCAGGAACTGTTCCAGGCCTTCGGGGAGGCGGCCCAGGTGCTCAACCGCCAGCGGCAGGTGGAGGACGCGATGGCCAGCGAGGAGGCCGCCGCCGACCCGGCCCTGCTGGACCGGCTGATCGACGAACTCGGCCAGCTGCAGAGCCGTTTCGAGGCTCTGCACGGCTACGAGCTCGATGCCCGCATCGACAAGCTGCTTCCCAGCATCGGCTTCACGCCGGAGTCGGCCGAGCGGGCGGTGGGCGACTACTCGGGGGGCTGGCAGATGCGCATCGCCCTGGGCAAGATCCTGCTGCAGGAGCCGGATCTGCTGCTTCTCGACGAACCGACCAACCACCTCGACGTCGAAACGATCCAGTGGCTGGAGACCTACCTGGTGGAGCAGACGGTTCCCCTGGTGGTGATCAGCCACGACCGGGCCTTCCTCGACCGGGTCTGCAACCAGATCGTCGAGACCGAACGCGGCGTCTCCCGCACCTACCTGGGCAACTACAGCCAGCACCTCGAGCAGAAGGCCCTGGAGCGGGAGGCCGGCCAGGCGGCCTACGAGCGCCAGCAGAAGGAACTGAGCAGCCAGCAGGCCTACATCGACCGCTTCCGGGCCAGTGCCACCCGCAGCACCCAGGCCAAGAGCCGCGAGAAGCTGCTGGAGAAGGTGGAGCGGATCGAGGCCCCGCTGGAGTCGGTGAGCGGGCCGCGCTTCGCCTTCCCCCCCGCCCCGCGCTCCGGCCGGTTGGTGGCCTCGATCGAGAACCTCACCCACGGCTACGACGACCAGATCCTGTTCCTGGGGGCGAATCTGGAGGTGGAGCGGGGCGACCGGATCGCCTTCGTCGGCCCGAACGGCGCCGGCAAGTCCACCCTGCTGCGGCTGGTGATGGGCTACGAGATTCCCCTCGAGGGCCAGGCCGGCCTGGGGGAACACCATGTGGTGGCCGGTTATTTCGAGCAGAACCAGGCCGAAGCCCTGGATCTGGCCAAGACGGTGATCGACACCCTTTTCGAGGCCGTTCCGGACTGGACCCAGACCCAGGTGCGCTCCCTGCTGGGCAGCTTCGGCTTCAGCAACGACACGGTGTTCAAGCCGGTGGCCAAGCTGAGCGGCGGCGAGAAGGCCCGGCTGGCCCTGGCCCTGATGCTGCTCACCCCCTGCAACCTGCTGGTGCTCGACGAGCCCACCAACCACCTCGACATTCCCGCCAAGCAGATGCTCGAAGAGGCGTTGATGGCCTACGAGGGCGCCGCCCTGCTGGTCTCCCACGACCGCTTTTTCATCGGCCGGGTGGCCAACCGGATCGTCGAGGTGCGTGACGGCGAACTGGTGCTCTACCGCGGTGACTACGCCTACTACCAGGAGAAGAAACGGGAGGAGGCCGAAGAGAGCGAGCGGCTGGAGCAGGAGCGTCGCCTCACCGCCAGACGGGAGGAACAGCGGCAGAAGCAGAAGGCCAAAGCCGCCGGCAAGGCAGGCGGGACGTCCGGGGGGAAGGCGGAGGGGAAGGCCGGCCGCTGACGCGGCGCCGTCATCGGCGCGGCGCAAAATACAACTTCACGGTTGCCTAGGCAGGAAGACTCATTTCTCTGGTGTGGGCGTTTCTGTGTGCATAGGCTGACAGGGTCACCCATCCAGGAGCAGCGATGACCATCCAGAACGTCGTCACCGACGGTTGGACTGTGGAGCGCGAGGAGCCCTCCAACAGCAGCGATGCCATGGAGGTGTACTTCGAGTGCATCACCACCTGTTCCCTGGAGGACGGTGAGTGCGTCACCCGCTGCGTGGAAGAGCTGCGCGAGCGCCACTGACGCAGCGGGCCCGCCGAGGTCAGGGCCGCCAAGGGGCGGGGCCGGGATGGGCGGTGTCCTTAGCGCCCTGCCTGGCCCTGCGCCAGAGGGTCCGGGCCAAAAGCAGGGGTTGAGCGGATTTCCTGACCAGGGCATAGGCCCTGTAACAGCCGCTACGTGACATCTTGAAACAGTTCGTAGCTTTGGGCCGGTCAGAAACGCCCCATCGCACAGCCCACCATGTCCGAACCCCTCGCCCTCAGCCTCGGTCAGAAATTTGAGCTGGAGCGCATGACCCGGGCCATCGACGCCACGGGCGATCCCCAGGTGCTGCGGGGTCTGGCCAAACAGTTGCTGCAGGCCTGGCAGAGCCAGAAGGCGGCCACCCAGTGGGTCATGCGCCAGCAGCTGGGAGCTCCCGCCCGATTCGGCGCCGAGCTCACCATGGACGCCGGCCTGCTCGACGCCCTTCGCCCCGACAGCGGCAAGGGGGGCATGGATGTCCTCTGAGAGCCGAGCTCGGGCCTCTTGCTGAGGGCGAGCTCGGGCCTCCTCCTCATCCCTGACGCAGCAGGGCCATGTCGCCAGGGATGAGCCGCAGGTTGACCGTTGCCCCCTGACGGTTCACCGTCAGATTGAGGGTTCCCCCCACCCCCGCCCGCTCGACGGCGTTGATCACCTGGGAGGGGTCCCTCACCACGGCTCCCTGGGCCGCGACGATCACATCACCGGTCCTGAGGCCGCCCCGATCCGCCGGTCCGTTGGGCTGCACCGAAACCACGACCGCACCCTGGGAAACGCCGGAGCTGCTTTCTGCCCGGACCTCATCCAGCCCCACGCCGATCATGGGGTGGGTGGCCCGGCCGGTGGCCACCAGTTGATTGACGATGCCGCGGGCGCGGTTGATCGGGATGGCGAAGCCCAGTCCGGCCCCCGGTCCCGAGCGGACCAGGGTGTTGATTCCCACCACCTCGCCATCGGCGTTCAGCAGCGGTCCCCCCGAGTTGCCCGGGTTGATGGCGGCGTCGGTCTGGATCAGATCCAGCCGTTTGTCGGTGATGCCGAGCTTGCTGGCGTTGCGGTTGAGGCTGCTGATGATCCCCAGGGTGACGGTGTTGTCGAGGCCGAAGGGATTCCCCACCGCAATCGCCCAGTCGCCCACCTGAAGGGCATCGGAGTTGCCCAGGGGGGCCACGGGCCAGGGGCCTGCCCCCACCAGCCGCACCACCGCCAGGTCGGTGAGCTTGTCGAGACCCACGACCCGCCCCTCGTAGCGCCGGCCGTTCTCAAGACCCACGGTCACCCGGTCGATCTGATCCACCACGTGGGCGTTGGTGAGCACAAGCCCGTCGGACTGCAAGATCACCCCGCTGCCCTGGCCCCGTTCGGTGCGCCGTGAGGGGGCCCCCTGCTGGGGAATGCCGAAGAACTGACGGAACAGGGGATCATTCAGCAGACCCCGAGGCAGACCGCCGGTGGCGGCCGACTGCACGGTGCGTTCGGTGTCGATGGTGACCACGGCCGGGCCCGCCCGACGGATCGCCGCCGCCACGAAGGATTGCCGCCCGAGAACGGCCGCGGCCGGCTGGGCCAGACCGGGGGACGTGAGGGTCGGGCTGACGAGGGCCGTGGCGGCCGTGACCGTGGCGGTGGCCGCCGCCGTGACCGTGGCCAGCCCGGCGGCGGCCGCGGCAAGAACGCGGGAGGAACGCATCGTGAAGAAGCTCAGGTGGAAAAACCGTAGGCAAGTCCCCGGGAACGAGAAAGGGGAGGCAAACCGGCCTCACGGGCTATGATTTGTAAAGTTTTTTATCGGGTCATGGACACAAGCCGCCTGCTGCTGGCCTTTCTCGCCTTCGGAGCCGCCTGCACCTCCCTCTGGGCCTGGATGCTGGCCACCACCACCGCTCCGTCGGACGGGTGATGATGGGGGCGAGTCCGCGGACTGCGGGGTTCCCATCGCGCCATGACCTCCCTCCTCTCGCAGATCTTCCCGATCGTCTACGGGGCCTGTTTCATCGTTCTGCTGTGGCAGGCGTTCCGGGTCATGGGGCAGGGGTTCCGCGCCATTCCCCGTCCCGGCGATGCGGGAGCCGCCGCCACGGAGCAGGGCGGCCCCGCCGGTGATCGCACCGGCCGCCTCACCATCCACCCGGAGTTGCTGGATGCCGATGGTCAGCTCACCCAGGAGGACCTGCTCACGGTGCGTTTCAGCGGCGACAACGAGCAGCCCGCTTTCCCCACCGATCCCAACTGAGCGCAGCCGGCCGGCCGCTGAATAGGCTCCCTGAGGTGAATGCGCCAACCGGCGGAGATCGATGGTGGATCAGAGAACGCGAATCGTGGCGGCTGTGCTCGGGGCACTGAAGCTGCCGCCACGGTTTCGACTCAAGATGGTGAAGGACGACCCCATCCGGCTCGAGCTCAGCCTGACGCCGTCCTACGGCAAGGATCCGATCCTGGTCGGCATCGTCGAATCCCAGGACCTGGTAGCCCGGCGCGACCGGGAGGGACGCATCCCCCGTGACCTCCAGGGGACCTGGGACTGGACCGTGCGCCACGGCAAGGTCACCACGGGCGGCTGGAACCCCTACCTGAAGGAGGCCCTCCAGACCATGTTCGAGACCGGCCTGCCGGCCATCGTCTACGAAGAAACCACCGGAGAGGCCTACCACCCGGTGGATGGCATTCGCCACGTGCGCTGAACCCGCCCCTGCCCATCGACGGCCGCCTCGCGGCGATCACCGCGGCCCTCGGGCCCGGGGCCACCCTCCTGCTCCAGGCCGAACCCGGCGCCGGCAAGACCACCCGGGTTCCCCTCGCCCTGCTGGAGAGCCTCGGCCCGGAGGGCCGCCTGCTGCTGCTGGAGCCGCGGCGGCTGGCGGCCCGGAATGCCGCCCAGCGCCTCGCCGCCAGCCTCGATGAAAGCGTCGGCGGGCGTGTGGGCTACAGCGTGCGACTGGAGTCGCGCACCTCGGCGGCCACCCGGCTGGAAGTGGTCACCGCAGGGCTGTTTCTGCGCCGGCTCCAGGCCGATCCCGCCCTGGACGGGGTGGCCTGTGTGATCTTCGACGAATTCCATGAGCGCCAGGCCGAGGCGGATCTGGCTCTGGCCCTGGTGCGTCAGGCCCGCAGCCTGCTGCGTCCCGAGCTGCGCCTGCTGGTGATGTCCGCCACCCTCGATCTGGCGCCCCTGGCCGCCGAGCTGGATGGGGCCAGCGTGATCAGCTGCGAGGGCCGCAGCCATCCGGTGGCGGTGACCTACCAGCCGCCGCGGCCGGACGAGCGGCTGGAGCGCCAGGTGCTGCGGGCCCTCGAAGGCCACTGGCTGGCCGAACCCGAGCCGCGGGGCACCGCGCTGGTGTTCCTGCCTGGCCTGGGGGAGCTGGAGACGGCACGGCGGGCCATTGAGGCCGCCTCCTGGGGCGAGCAGCTGGAGGTGGCTCTGCTGCACGGCCAGCTGCCGCTGGCGGCCCAGGGCCAGGCGATTGCGGCCCCCCGGGGGGGGATGGGGAAGGTGGTGCTGGCCACGTCGGTGGCGGAGAGCTCGCTCACGATCGCGGCGGTGACCCTGGTCATCGACAGCGGTCTGAGCCGACGCAGCCGCTTCGACCCGGCCACGGGCATGGATGGGCTGGTCACCCAGCCCGCCAGCCAGGCCAGTGCCGAGCAGCGACGTGGCCGGGCCGGCCGGCTGGGGCCGGGGCGGTGTGTGCGGCTCTGGTCCCCGGCGGAGCAGCAGCGGCGGCCGGCCTTCGATCCACCGGAGCTGCTTGAGGTGGATCCCCTGCCGATCGCCCTGCAGCTGGCGGAATGGGGCGCCGCGGAGGACAACAGCCTGCCCTGGCTCACCGCGCCCCCCCGCCGGCCCCTCGAAGAGGCCCGCGATCTGCTGCGGCAGCTCGGGGCCGTCGATGGCCATGGCCGCATCACCCCGCACGGGCGGGCCATGGCCCGACTCGGGCTGCATCCGCGCCTGGCCCACATGCTGCTGCGGGCCCGAGACAGGGGCTGGGAGTCCCTCGCCACGGCGGTGGCCGTGCTGCTGAGCGAGCGCGATCCCCTCGATCGCCGCGAGGCCGGCAGTGATCTGATGCGGCGCCTCGACTGGCTGCGGCGCCGCCCGGGGGCGGAGGGGAGCGGGCGCTCGGCGGGCCGGGGCCCATGGACGACCCTGCAGTCCCAGCTGCTGCGCCAGCTGCGGCAGGGGCGTTCGGTGGCGGTCCCTGTGGCGGCCACCGCGGCGATCGCCTCCGGCGGTGGCTCCCATGGCGATGCCGGGGGTGGGTCGGGCGATGGCCGTGCCGCCCAGCTGCTGGCCTGGGCCTACCCGGAGCGGCTGGCCCTGGGCAGGGGCCGGGGCGATGGGCGCTTCCTGATGCGCAGCGGCCGCGGCGCCGTGCTGCCCCCGGGGGATCCCCTCGCCGCGGCCGAAGCGCTGGCGATCGCCAGTGTCGACGGCCAGGGCCAGGAGGCCCGGGTGCGGCTGGCGGTGGCCCTCTCCCGCAGCGGCCTGGAGGAGCTGGTGGGGGAGGAGATCGAGGAGGAGCACGAAGCCCGCTGGGATGGCACCGACCAGCGGGTGCGCTGCGAGCGGCTGCGGCGCAGCGGTGCCCTGGTGCTGGAGCGCCGCCCCTGGCCGGACGCCAGCGGTGAGCTGGTGGAGCGGGCCCTGCTGGAGGGCCTCGAACGCTCGGGCCTGGAGGTGCTCCCCTGGTGCCGCGCCAGCCGCCAGCTGCAGCAGCGCCTGATGCTGGCCCACCGGCACCTGGGGGCTCCCTGGCCCGACCGATCGCCGGAACGGCTCGGGCAGGACCTGGGGGCCTGGCTGGGGCCCCACCTCGGCGGCCTGCGCAGCCTCCAGGATCTGCAGCAACTGGACCTGGCGGAGATCCTCTGGGGGGAACTGGACTGGTCCCTTCGCCGGGAGCTGGATCGGCTGCTGCCCCTCAGCCAGCCGGTGCCCTCCGGCCGCCGGGTGCCGCTGGACTACGGGAGTGGCACGCCTGTGCTGGCCGTGAAGCTGCAGGAGATGTTCGGCTGTCTCGAGGGGCCGACGGTGCTGGACGGCCGGCTGGCGGTGCGGGTGGAGCTGCTGTCACCGGCGGGACGCCCGGCGGCGGTCACCAGCGACCTGGCCGGCTTCTGGAGCCAGGGCTACGCCGAGGTGCGCCGCGAGCTGCGCGGCCGCTACCCCCGCCACCCCTGGCCCGAGGATCCCCGCCAGGGCGTCGCCAGCGCCCGCACCACGGCGGGCCTGGCGCGGGAAGCGCGCGGGGAGAGTCGCTGAGCGCTCCCTCCCTAGGGCAGACCGTCGAGCAGATGGCCGAAGCCGAAGTGGCGCAGTCCCTCCAGGATGCCCATGCAGCCATGGGCGCGGGCGCGGTAGGTGCGGGTCAGCCCCGGCAGGGCCCGCACCAGGCCGGGCTCGGCATTACCCACCATGACGCTCTGCAGGCCGGTCTCGAACATGGCCAGATCGTTGAGGGAATCCCCCGCTGTGACCACCCGGGCTGGGTCCAGCTCCAGCCACTCCAGCAGGCCCAGCAGGGTGCTGCCCTTGTTGACGCCGGCCGGCAGCACGTCGAGGTACTTGTCACCGGACACCAGGCAATCCACCCCATGGGCCTCGATGGCCGCCAGCCGACCGGTGTCGAGCCGGAGGGGGTCGATGCCGTAGGCCAGGCGCCGGTCGGTGCTGAGGGGCTCGGCTGACAGACCCGGCACCAGCGCCAGCAGGGGCAGCACCTTCTCCGCCCGGCCCCGCCAGAGGGCCTCGATCGGCTCCAGGGCCAGCGGCAGGGGGGTGAGGCTGGCACCGCAGGCCACGGTGCAGCCCACATCGCCGATCACCAGGTGGGGGGGATGGAGTCCCAGGGCGGCCTCCGTAGCCAGCAGCCGGGCGACGGAGCGCATGTCCCGGCCGGTGCTGAACACCTGCAGCACCCGGTGGCGCTGGGAGGCCAGCCAGCGGTAGATGCGGCGGCGGGTCGGCACGGTCCCCTCCAGCAAGGTGCCGTCGAGGTCGGTGACCAGCATCAGTTCGCTCTGCCTGGGCAGGGGCGCGGCGAGATGGCCCTGAAGGCGGGCCCGGGGTGCCCGCCGGCGGTCCGCCATCCCGGGCCCCCAGACGGTGCCGGGGCCGGTTTCGCGGCCGGGCCTGGCATCCGCGCCCGAGGCCTGTCCCGGCAGAGGCCTCACTGCCATGGCCAGGCCCAGCTGTCAACCGTGCAACCCACACCCGACTTTGTAGCCCCTGCCACTGTCAAGTCCGCTCCATGTTTCGTTACAGTCAGTGTTCAACCGAGGGTTCCTTCCATGTCTGACGCTTCCCAGCCCCGCTTCGGCTTCGTCAACTTCGCCGAAACCTGGAACGGCCGCCTGGCCATGATGGGCTTCGTGATCGGCCTGGCGACCGAAATTCTCACCGGCCAAGGCATTCTGGCCCAGGTCGGCCTCGGCTGAAGCCTGGCCGTCGTCCCCGGCACCAGAGCCCTTGAAGCCCGTTCCAGACCCAGGCCGCCGGCCCTGCCGGCGGCTTTTTCATGGGCCCGACGGCTGTCCCTGGCGGTCCTAGGTTGAACTTCTCACCAGGCAGCGCCCCCTGATGGCCCCTTCCGCCACCGCTCCCCGCTTCTATGTGGGCAACCGTCGCGACGGCGCCAGGTTGCTCAGCAGCGCCCTGGTGATCGCCGGCGCGGGGCTGGTCCGAATCGACCATCCGCTGGGCCGGGCCGTGGCCCTGGTGGCCGGCCTGCTGAGTCTCTACTGGTGGATCTGCTATCGCCAGCTCAAGCAGTGAATCCATGCTCACGGTCCCTGGCAGCAGTGCGTCCCCCCGCCAGCACGACGGCATCCCCCGCTACACGGTCGCCGAGCTCAATCAGGCCATCGGTGCCCTGCTGGAGCGGGGCTTTGCCCCCCGCTTCCTGCTGGAGGCGACCGTGGGGCGCCCCCAGCAGAAAAAGGGCCATCTCTGGCTGACCCTCCTTGATGGCCAGGCCAGCATCCAGGGGGTGATCTGGTCGTCCCAGATGCAGAAACTCGGCTTCGTGCCCCAGGAGGGGGATGGGGTGGTGGTGGTCGGCAAGCTCAACTTCTGGGCGGCGCGGGCCAGCCTCACGGTGCAGGTGCTGGATGTGCGCCCCAGCCTCACCACCGTCCTGCGCCAGTTCGAGCAGGTGCGCAGCCGGCTGGAGCCGGAGGGGCTCTTCGACCCGGAGCGAAAGCGACCGCTGCCCCGCTGGCCCAGGCGCATCGCTTTGCTCACCAGCGTGCCCAGCGCCGCCCTGGCCGACATGCTGCGCACCGCCCGGGAACGCTGGCCCGCCACCGACCTGCTGGTGGTGCCGATCCCCGTGCAGGGGAACGTGGAAGCCCAGATCGTGGGCGCGATCGAGAGCCTGGGCGCCCAGGCCGACCACCTCGGTATCGAAGCCATCGTGCTGGCCCGCGGCGGCGGCAGCCGGGAGGATCTGGCCGTCTTCGACGGGGAATCCCTGGCCCGCTGCCTGGCGGCCTGTCGCCGGCCCGTCATCTGCGGCATCGGCCATGAGGATGACGTGACCATCGCCGATCTGGTGGCCGACTACCGGGCGGCCACGCCCACGGCGGCCCTGGTGGCACTGCTGCCGGACCGCAGCCAGGTGATCCGGGCCCTTGAGCAGGAGCGCGGCCATCTGCAACGGACACTGGCCCTGCGCATCGCCTCGGCCCGCCAATGGCTGAGCGCACGGCAGGACCAGCTGCAGCGGCTCCACCCCGCCCGTCTGCTGAGCCAGCGGCGCCAGTGGCTGGACCAGCGGCGGCAACTACTGCAGGCGCTCTCGCCGCGGCACCTGCTGGCCAGGGGGTTCAGCCTGCTCCGGGATGGCGAAGGTCGCCTGCTGCGCTCGGTGAGCCAGCTGCGGCCAGGCACAGGCATCACCGCCGAGCTGGCGGATGGTCGGGTCGCCCTGGAGGTGCAGGCCATCGAGCCGGACGGGCCAGGTCCCTGACCCCAGGCCCGGGGCAGCGCCCCAGGTTCCTTTGCTTCCATCCACCAGTCGTTCCGCCTGGCTCCCTCCCGTTTCCGTCCTTGCTTGCACCCATGGTCAAACCCTCCCCTCGAGCCAGCGCCTCCGCCAAAGCCGCCAACGACCTCTCTGGCCAGGACGCCGATGGCGATCGGGCCGGTCACAGCGAAGGACCTGAGGCGGACGGGGGACGTGATGGGGACGACGTGGCCCAGGAGCTGAGCTTCCGAGAAGCCCAGACGGCGCTCGAGCTCTGTCTGGCCCAGCTGCAGGACCAGGATCTTGATGTGGAGGCAATGGCCGGTCTCTACCGCCGGGCCCTGGCCTATGCCGACCGCTGCGAGGCGGTGCTGGCCCGGGTGGAACAGCAGGTGATGCAATGGGATCCCGGCCAGCCGGACCTGGCCCCCACGCCCTACACCCCATGAGTGACGACGCCACGACCACCCGGAGCGGCCCCGGCGGCCTCAGCTGGATCGCCTGGGCCTACCTGCTGCTGGCCGTCGCCGGTGGGGTGCTTCCCTGGCTGGCCAATCTGGAGTTCATCCGCAGCACAGGCTCGGCCTTCGATCTGGGACTGTTCATCCGCGAGGCCAACGCCAATCCAGCCGCCCGCTCCCTTTCCAGCGATCTGGCGATCGGGGCAACGGCCGTCACGATCTGGATGGTGCGCGAGAGCCGCCGCCTCGGCATGCGGGGACTGGCCTGGGTCCTGCTGAGCTGCGTGACGATCGCCTTCGCTTTCGGGGCGCCCCTGTTCCTGCATCTGCGTGAACGTCGGCTGCTCGAGCTGGCCCGCCTCAGCCCTGCTGCGCCGGAGTCGGCGGGTTAGGGCTCAGGCCCCATCACCGCTGCGGCCGCTCGGGTCCCCGCTGGACGTGGCCTCCACATCAACAGCGTCGACATTGATGGTCACGTCACGGGGATCGATCTCGTCAGGGGATCGGGTTCCCCAGAAAATCGAACCGGACGGTTCCCCCGGCGCCGATCGAGGGACATCGCCGACTGTGAAGGGACTGCCGCAGGCCGGGCAGACGTCGATGCCCAGGCTGGCGAAGCCACAGCTGGGACAGGTGCGCAGGCGGCGCCGTAGCAGCTGCCAGCCGATCAGGGCGACCCCTCCCGCCAGCAGGGGCAGGAGCAGCAGGGTCAGGGTGAGTCCGCCGATGACGTCAAGCAACAGGCGGCCGGCGGAGGTTGGGATCAACAGCAGGGCCGCCGCCACGCCGATCCACAGCCAGGGGATGCGCCGTTCCATCAGCGCTGGAAGCGCGGATCATTCTCGATCCATCGCTCCAGGGCCGCCAGGCCCTCGAGGCCAGCCCAGCCCAGCAGCAGGGCCGCCACCAGCCAGGCCGCCAGCAGGCCCAGGCCCACCAGCAGCGGAATCAACGCCAGAGTCGTGAGACCGATCAGCACGACCGCGCCCACCGCCATGGAGACCAGCGCCAGGCTGGCCGGCAGAGGGGGAATCCGGAGGGCAGGCTTGGCCAAGGGTCCATCCAATTAGATCAGTCCATCCTGACCCGAAACGGGCCGATCCTCAGCGGGGCAGAGGTGTCGATGGCCCCCCAGCGGCCCCGCCGGATAGCACCACACTGAAGCACTGGCCGAAGTAGAGCACGGCACCCACCAGCCAGACCCAGAGCGTGAGCAGCAGCACGCCCCCCACCACCCCGTAGGCCTGGAAGCGGAACCCGAGGGCAAGCAGACTCCTGCCCAGCAGCAGGTTGGAGAGGGTGAGGCTGCCGCTTACCAGCAGGGCGCCGGGGATCAGCGGGCGGAAGGGGATCCGGCGCGACGGCAGCATCCAGAGGAACAGCAGGGTGGCGCCGAACCCAATCAGCAGGGAGACAAGCAGATCCAGCCCGAAGGACAGGGAGCTCACCCAAAGTAGGGGGCCGGGCAGGAAGGCCTGGAGCTGGTCATGGAAGCCCCTGGAGCCGAACAGCCGCACCGTGCTGAAGAGCTGGTCGACAACGATCAGCAGGCCGACAAACAGCAGCAACGCCAGGGCCTTCAGCCGCAGGGCCAGGAACCGGCGCACGTGCTCCTGCCAGCGCAGGTGGTCGAACCCGAAGGGGCGATTCCACCACAGACGATCGGCACCGCGCTGGAGCGTGAGATAGATGTTGCTGGCGCTGAGGGCCAGAAGCACCAGGCCGAGGATGCCGGCGCCGAATCCCTGGTTGGTGAACCGCCGCAGGGTGGCCTCGAAGCCCGGCAGGGCGGACGCGGGCAGCACCTGGCCGACGAGCACGATCAGCCGATCGAAGCGCTCCACGTCGCGGCCAAGCAGCCGGGAAGCCACCGACAGCGCGATCAGCAGGGCCGGAAAGAACGACTGCAAGGTGTGGTAAGCGAAAGCGGCGCTTAGGTCAACGC
Source organism: Cyanobium gracile PCC 6307 (assembly GCF_000316515.1). Lineage (NCBI taxonomy): Bacteria > Bacillati > Cyanobacteriota > Cyanophyceae > Synechococcales > Prochlorococcaceae > Cyanobium > Cyanobium gracile. The sequence continues at coordinate 1,580,138 of NC_019675.1, forward strand.
AGTCCGCCCGCAACCACAACAGATAGGCCTTCCAGAACGGACGAAGGCGACGACGCCACTTCACGACAGACCGATCATGCAGGGTGAGAGTTACAGCATTCCCGCATCCTGGCCTGCCCGCTGCCGCCGGCCCAGACACCGGAGCCCACCCGCGTGCTGGCCAACAGAAAAGCCACCCTCATCGGGTGGCCTCTCCTCATCGCCCCTTCTCAGGAGCTGAAGTTTTACCTGGCATCGAGCTATTTTCGCAGGGGGCTACCCCCCAACTATCGTCGCCGCTGCTGCGTTTCACAACCGAGTTCGAGATGGATCGGTGTGGTTCCACAGCGCCATGGACACCAGGATAGAGTCCCCACTCTCACCACAAACGTGATAAAGAAAGGGGGTGAACCCTGAAAACTGCATAGGTTAGAAACAACACACTTGGTGCTATCTCCTCTGGAAAAGTCGTCATTCCTCCGTCCCTTTCAGAACGGCAGGCTTAGAACCAGGTGTTGGTCAAGCCCTCGGTCTATTAGTACTCCTCCGCTTCACCGGTTACCCGGCTTCCACGTAGAGCCTATCAACGGGTGTTCTTCCCGTGACCTTACTGGCTAACGCCATGGGAATACTCATCTTGAGGTGGGCTTCCCACTTAGATGCTTTCAGCGGTTATCCTCTCCGCACATGGCTACCCAGCGTTTACCGTTGGCACGATAACTGGCACACCAGAGGTGCGTTCCTCCCGGTCCTCTCGTACTAGGGAGAAATCCTCTCAATATTCCTGCGCATGCACCGGATATGGACCGAACTGTCTCACGACGTTCTGAACCCAGCTCGCGTACCGCTTTAATGGGCGAACAGCCCAACCCTTGGGACCGACTTCAGCCCCAGGTTGCGATGAGCCGACATCGAGGTGCCAAACCTCCCCGTCGATGTGAACTCTTGGGGGAGATCAGCCTGTTATCCCTAGAGTAACTTTTATCCGTTGAGCGACGGCCCTTCCACACAGAACCGTCGGATCACTAAGGCCGACTTTCGTCCCTGTTCGACTTGTAGGTCTCACAGTCAAGCTCCCTTCTGCCTTTACACTCGTCGGCTGATTTCCAACCAGCCTGAGGGAACCTTTGCGCGCCTCCGTTACCTTTTAGGAGGCGACCGCCCCAGTCAAACTGCCCACCTGATACTGTCCGGTCCCCGGATGACGGGTGACCGTTAGAACCCTAGCTCTGAAAGAGTGGTATCTCACCGTTGGCTCACCATCACCCACAAGCAATGGATCAAAGCCTCCCACCTATCCTGCGCATTCAGAGCCCGGGCACAATACCAAGCTACAGTAAAGCTTCATAGGGTCTTTCTGTCCGGGTGCACGTAGTCCGCATCTTCACAGACAATTCTATTTCGCCGAGCCTCTCTCCGAGACAGCGCCCAGATCGTTACGCCTTTCGTGCGGGTCGGAACTTACCCGACAAGGAATTTCGCTACCTTAGGACCGTTATAGTTACGGCCGCCGTTCACCGGGGCTTCAGTCGCCAGCTTCGCTTACGCTGACCAGCTTCCTTAACCTTCCGGCACTGGGCAGGCGTCAGCCCCCATACATCGTCTTGCGACTTAGCGGAGACCTGTGTTTTTGGTAAACAGTCGCCTGGGCCTCTTCACTGCGACCACCTTGCGGTGGCACCCCTTCTCCCGAAGTTACGGGGCCATTTTGCCGAGTTCCTTAGAGAGAGTTACCTCGCGCCCCTCGGTATTCTCTACCACCCCACCTGTGTCGGTTTCGGGTACAGGCCGTCATGCCTTAACGGGTATAGGGCTTTTCTTGGAAGCTTGACATCACCCACTTCGCTGCCGTAGCAGCTCGTACTCACGCCTCAGCTCAAAGTGTTTTCTCCACTTCTCAACGCCTCGAACGCTTGAACCAGTAACCAACGTCTGGCTGGGCTAGCCTTCTCCGTCCCCCTTCCCAAAACATGACAGGTACAGGAATGTTGACCTGTTGTCCATCGACTACGCCTTTCGGCCTCGCCTTAGGTCCTGACTAACCCTCCGCGGACGAGCCTGCCGGAGGAACCCTTAGGGTTTCGGGGCATGGGATTCTCACCCATGTTTTCGCTACTCAAGCCGACATTCTCACTTCCATGCAGTCCACGCCCGCTTACGCTAACGCTTCACCCCACATGGAACGCTCCCCTACCATTTAACAAGTTAAATCCGCAGCTTCGGTAGACTACTTAGCCCCGTTCATTTTCGGCGCAGGATCGCTCGACCAGTGAGCTATTACGCACTCCTTTGAGGATGGCTGCTTCTAGGCAAACCTCCTGGTTGTCTGGGCAATCCCACCTCCTTTATCACTGAGTAGTCATTTGGGGACCTTAGCTGGCGGTCTGGGCTGTTTCCCTTTCGACCATGGAGCTTATCCCCCACAGTCTGACTGCCTAGTTTCACACAGGGTATTCAGAGTTCGTCTCGATTTGGTACCGCTCTCGCAGCCCGCACCGAAACGGTGGCTTTACCCCCCTGCTATAGCACTAGACGCTACGCCTCAACGTATTTCGGGGAGAACCAGCTAGCTCCGGGTTCGATTGGCATTTCACCCCTAACCACAGCTCATCCGCTGATTTTTCAACATCAGTCGGTTCGGACCTCCACTTGGTATCACCCAAGCTTCATCCTGGCCATGGTTAGATCACCCGGGTTCGGGTCTATAAACACTGACCAACGCCCTATTCAGACTCGCTTTCGCTATGGCTCCACCATTTCCGGTTTAACCTGCCAGTGCCTATAAGTCGCCGGCTCATTCTTCAACAGGCACACGGTCATCCTATGAGTAGGACTCCCATTGCTTGTAAGCTCACGGTTTCATGTTCTATTTCACTCCCCTCCCGGGGTTCTTTTCACCTTTCCCTCGCGGTACTGTTTCGCTATCGGTCACACAGGAGTACTTAGCCTTACGAGGTGGTCCTCGCGGATTCACACGGAATTTCACGTGCTCCGTGCTACTCGGGATACAGCTAGGCCAGTTTCGCTTTCGCGTACGGGGCTTTCACCCTCTATGGCGCGCCTTTCAAACGCTTCCACTAACGTCCCTGGTCCACGTTGCTGTCCCACAACCCCGATGGTCGAAACCATCGGTTTAGGCTCTTCCCCGTTCGCTCGCCGCTACTTAGGGAGTCGTTTTTACTTTCCTTTCCTCCAGCTACTAAGATGTTTCAGTTCGCTGGGTTGGCTCGCGCCACCCTATGGATTCAGGTGGCCGTTCTAGGGGTTGCCCCATTCGGAGATTCCCGGATCAAAGCGTGTTTCCAGCTCCCCGAGACTTTTCGCAGGTAACCACGTCCTTCATCGCCTCTGTGTGCCAAGGTATCCACCGTGAGCCCTTTGTAGCTTGACCAATTAACACTCCCAACGTTCAGGGTTGTTGAGACCCATTCTTCTGCTTTCACCTGCTTACGCTTTTCATGGAACAATCCACCGCTGCGGTTGCCCGTCGCGGTCTCTCGTCCCATTCAAACTCAAGCGGTTTGAAAGGCAGAATCTGACTCTTCCCTCCTCGGCGGAGAGAAAAGACGCTGGAAGCTCTCGGCTCTAAACTCAAGAATCTCCCAGTCGGCCGCCTCCTTCCCCCGGCAGTACCAAGTTCCGTCCACGTCCGTCTGGGCATCCATGAGATGCTTTCTTTTCCAGACTCACCTATGCAGTTGTCAAGGTTCTTTGCTGGCTCCACTGACGCACCCACTCACTTCTGAGCTGGCGATCAGCGAGTCCAGCTTCCTTTCAACCTGGTCAGAATCAGGCCTCACACATGGTGAGCCGAATCATTGGGAATGAAAGGAGGCTGGAGTCCTCAGCTGAACATGTCCGGTCACTTCACCCATCAGAATTCCTCCTGATGCAGCTTCATGTTGTGGTCTTAACCTGGTTGGATGGAGGTTAGCGGACTCGAACCGCTGACATCCTGCTTGCAAAGCAGGCGCTCTACCAACTGAGCTAAACCCCCAAACACGAATGGGCCATCCTGGACTTGAACCAGGGACCTCACCCTTATCAGGGGTGCGCTCTAACCACCTGAGCTAATGGCCCAGGAACAATCACTCTGACAGTGGCTCCCCCAGCCACCCATCGTTTCCTCTCCCTGGCGGGACCGAAAACGTTGGCTGTCTGGCAGAACCCTTGGTGGGGTGACCTAGACAAAGTTTAGGAACTGAAAACGAGTCCATCACAACATCCTCAGAATCCTCCTTCCTGCTCTTGCGAGCCTTCTGGACTCTTCCTTGGCTTTGATGGCTCACCTTGAGGTACCGATCGACCTTCGAGATGACAGGACCGTGGCCTGAGACAAAGGTGCTTCCCAAACTTACGCTTGGTCGGCGCTCAGACATCACGATCAGTTGTGTCTCCCTGTTAGGAGGTGATCCAGCCGCACCTTCCGGTACGGCTACCTTGTTACGACTTCACCCCAGTCATCAGCCCCACCTTCGGCGTCCTCCTCCACAAGGGTTGGAGTAACGACTTCGGGCATGGCCAACTTCCATGGTGTGACGGGCGGTGTGTACAAGGCCCGGGAACGTATTCACCGCAGTATGCTGACCTGCGATTACTAGCGATTCCTCCTTCACGTAGGCGAGTTGCAGCCTACGATCTGAACTGAGCCACGGTTTATGGGATTAGCTAACTCTCGCGAGCTTGCAACCCTTTGTCCGTAGCATTGTAGTACGTGTGTAGCCCAGGATGTAAGGGGCATGATGACTTGACGTCATCCACACCTTCCTCCGGTTTATCACCGGCGGTCTCTCTAGAGTGCCCAACTGAATGCTGGCAACTAAAGACGTGGGTTGCGCTCGTTGCGGGACTTAACCCAACATCTCACGACACGAGCTGACGACAGCCATGCACCACCTGTCTCTGCGCTCCCGAAGGCACTCCCTCGTTTCCAAGGGATTCGCAGGATGTCAAACCCTGGTAAGGTTCTTCGCGTTGCATCGAATTAAACCACATACTCCACCGCTTGTGCGGGCCCCCGTCAATTCCTTTGAGTTTCACACTTGCGTGCGTACTCCCCAGGCGGAACACTTAACGCGTTAGCTACGACACCGAGGGGGTCGATTCCCCCGACACCTAGTGTTCATCGTTTACGGCCAGGACTACAGGGGTATCTAATCCCTTTCGCTCCCCTGGCTTTCGTCCATGAGCGTCAGTTATGGCCCAGCAGAGCGCCTTCGCCACTGGTGTTCTTCCCGATATCTACGCATTTCACCGCTACACCGGGAATTCCCTCTGCCCCTACCACACTCAAGCCTTGTAGTTTCCATCGCTGAAATGGAGTTAAGCTCCACGCTTTAACGACAGACTTACAAGGCCGCCTGCGGACGCTTTACGCCCAATAATTCCGGATAACGCTTGCCACTCCCGTATTACCGCGGCTGCTGGCACGGAATTAGCCGTGGCTTATTCCTCAAGTACCGTCATGTCTTCTTCCTTGAGAAAAGAGGTTTACAGCCCAGAGGCCTTCATCCCTCACGCGGCGTTGCTCCGTCAGGCTTTCGCCCATTGCGGAAAATTCCCCACTGCTGCCTCCCGTAGGAGTCTGGGCCGTGTCTCAGTCCCAGTGTGGCTGATCATCCTCTCAGACCAGCTACTGATCGTCGCCTTGGTGGGCCATTACCCCACCAACTAGCTAATCAGACGCGGGCTCATCCTCAGGCGAAATTCATTTCACCTCTCGGCATATGGGGTATTAGCGGCCGTTTCCGGCCGTTATCCCCCTCCTGAGGGCAGATTCCCACGCGTTACTCACCCGTCCGCCACTAGCCCGAAGGCTCGTTCGACTTGCATGTGTTAAGCACGCCGCCAGCGTTCATCCTGAGCCAGGATCAAACTCTCCGTTGTAGATCCAACCCTCTTGGTCCGCTTTCACTTCCCTCAGCTGGATTTGCCTCTCACCATCCCCGCAGACTGGCGTCTACGGCAACGTCGGGGCCACCAACGCTCTCGCGCTGGGTTCAAAGAGTGCACCTCTCGCTTTCCGGCTTGCTCCCCTTGCGGAGACCATCGGTCCCCTTGCGGGCAGCCCACCAGGCCACGATTCGTGACTTTCCCGAATCTCAGATCCGGTTCGCAACCGGTCGCACCATCAAAGGGCCTTCCATCTCCGCTGAAATCTCTCCCAGCCGATGGCGCCACTCCAAACCTCGGCGCGTCGTGAGAACGCACCTCAGTTCCTTGATCGCTTTGACCCGTCGCTTGTTTCTTTTGACGGGACCTCACACCTCCACCGCTCTTCGTCCGCTGCTCTCCCTCTCAGGACATCCCGCTCCACACGTCCCTTCCAGGACGGCTTCCCTCCGCGGTAACGAAGGACACAGGCGCTTTTGGCTCAAGCCCCTACGGTCTCCCGCATCTGCTCCTTGCCTCCAGCAGCAACCGACGCAGTGGAAGCGTCAGTTCCTAAACTTTTTTGGTTGTCCAGGTTCTGCCGCTCCACCCCTTCCGGGGCTCTCGCGGCGCGTCGCCTCCCGGCGACTCAGAAAACTTACAACACCGTCGGCTCGCGCCTCTCGATCCCGTAAGCCTGCTCCCCGCTCGAGCTCTCGCTCTCTGGGGCGCAGTCCAAAATCATATCACCTGGGCGGAGACCACCATGGGTGGGAACGAAACAACGGTTCCTTGCCTCCCCTTCCCAAAGCCAGCAGCAGATCGGAAGAGCCTCCGCAGAGCCAAGGGAGGCCCAGCGGAGCCAGCCCGGGCCGCACCACCCAACCGGGCCACCTGGGTGCCTGCCCCCCCCTTGGAGGACGGCCTGATTGCCCTGGCAGGGCTGCAGGCGAGCGCTGCGGGAAGCAACAAGGGACCCAGCAGGGCGGCAGAGGCTGCCTGTGGGTCCCTCCAGGCGGCCCCGGACGGATCAGGCCCATGGACACAAAAAAAGCCGCGATGGCTCGCGGCTTGGAGGGATGGGTTGGGAGGGAAAGGCGGCCGGCGACTCAGAACAAACCCAGGGTGAGGGACTTGTCGATCGGGAGACAGGCGCCGATGCCCAGGTAGATGGTGAAGACGGTGCCGAACAGGAAGGCACCCATGGCCACCGGGCGGCGGAAGGGGTTCTGGAACTTGTTGAAGCTCTCGATGAACGGGATCAGCATCAGACCCAGGGGGATCATCGTCTGCAGGGCGATGCCCAGCAGCTTGTTGGGGACGACCCGCAGGATCTGGAACACCGGGTAGAGGTACCACTCGGGCAGAATCTCCAGCGGCGTGGCGAAGGGGTCGGCCCGATCACCCAGCATCGCCGGATCGAGAACGGCCAGGCCGACCAGGCAAGCGATGGTCCCGAGGATCACCACCGGGAAGATGTAAAGCAGGTCGTTGGGCCAGGCCGGCTCACCGTAGTAGTTGTGCCCCATGCCCTTGGCCAGCTTGGCCCGCAGCTTGGGATCGGTGAGGTCAGGCTTCTTGAGGATGTGCATGGTGGGAGCTCGGAGCGCTGGTGACCGGTAGGGGAAGGCTAAGGGGAGGAACGGGGTTCAGAGCGGGCCGGAGATGCCCTGCTTACGGATCATCAGGAAGTGGATCAGCATGAACACCGCCAGCAGCCAGGGCAGCACGAAGGTGTGGAGGCTGTAGAAGCGGGTGAGGGTGGACTGGCCGACGCTCTCACCGCCGCGGAGCAGCTCGACCATGAAGTCCCCAACCACGGGCACGGCGGCAGGCACACCGCTGACGATCTTGACGGCCCAGTAGCCAACCTGGTCCCAGGGAAGGGAGTAGCCGGTGACGCCGAACGACACGGTGATCACGGCCATGGTGACGCCGGTGACCCAGGTGAGCTCGCGGGGACGCTTGAAGCCGCCGGTGAGGTACACCCGGAAGACGTGCAGGATCAGCATCAGCACCATCATGCTGGCGCTCCAGCGATGGACCGAGCGGATCAGCCAGCCGAAGCTCACGTCGGTCATCAGGTACTGGACCGAGCTGTAGGCCTCCACCACCGTGGGCTTGTAGTAGAAGGTCATCGCGAACCCGGTGGCGAACTGGATCAGAAAGCAGACCAGCGTGATGCCGCCCAGGCAATAGAAAATATTGACGTGGGGGGGGACGTACTTGGCGGAAATATCGTCGGCAATGGCCTGGATCTCCAGGCGTTCCTCGAACCAGTCATAGATCGGGGACGACTTGGCGCCGGTGGACGAGTTCGCCATGCAGCGTGGGGCTTGGGTTGCGAGAGTCTACCGATCGTTCTGACCCCCCCGTGAGAGACCCGGCCCGCCGCTCCCTGCCGGCTCAATGGTTTGCAACAGGGCTGCGCCGCCGGCTGGGGCCCCTCCGGCTGCTGGTGGGGACAGGGCTCTGCCTGCTGCTGTGCCTGCCGCTCGGCATGCCCGCAGCAGCGCTGGCGCTCAACGATGCCCAGCAGCTGGTGGTGGAGGCCTGGCGGCTCGTGAACCAGAGCTACGTCGATCCGGGGCAGCTGGAGGCGGTGCAGTGGCGGCGCCTGCGCCAGAAGACCCTGGAGCAGCCGATCAGCAGTTCGCTGGAGGCCTACGCGGCGATCGAGGCGATGCTGGCCCCCATCGACGATCCCTACACCCGGATGCTGCGTCCGGAGGAGTTCGCCACTCTGCGCTCCAGCACCCAGGGACGGGTGACCGGCGTGGGGCTGCAGCTGGGCCGGCGGGCGGGGGACCAGCGGATCGTGGTGATCGCTCCTCTCGACGCCTCCCCCGCCGCCGACGCGGGCATCGTCTCGGGCACCGAGATCCTGCGGGTGGACGGCACCCCGGCCGAGGCGCTGGGGCTGGAGGGCACCGCCGCCCGCCTGCGGGGACCCGCCGGAAGCGACGTGCTCGTGGCCCTGCGCACCCCGTCGGGACAGGAGAGCGAGGTGCTGCTGGATCGCCGCGAGGTGGATCTGCAGCCGGTGCGCAGCCACCGTCTGATCAGCGAGGGCCACAGCCTCGGGTACCTGCGGATCACCCAGTTCAGCGAGCCGGTGCCCCAGCAGGTGCGCTCCGCCCTGGCCGCCCTGACCGCCCCCGGAAGCAGCGGGCCGATCGAGGGGCTGATCCTCGATCTGCGCAACAACTCGGGGGGCCTGGTGGCCGCCGGGCTGGCGGTGGCCGATGGTCTGCTCGATGGGGATCCGATCGTGGAGACCCAGGACCGGGGCGGCATCGCCGATCGCCAGCAGGCGGGTCCCGGACAGCTCTATGGCGGCCCCCTGCTCACCCTGGTGAACGCCGGCACGGCCAGCGCCAGCGAGATCCTGGCCGGGTCCCTGCAGGACAGTGGCCGTTCACGCCTGGCCGGCAGCCGCACCTTCGGCAAGGGGCTGATCCAGACCCTGATCAACCTCAGTGATGGCAGCGGCCTGGCGGTGACCGTGGCCCGCTACCTCACCCCCAGCGGTCGCGACATCCAGAACCAGGGCATCGAACCGGACGTGCTCCTGAGCCAGCCCGAGCCCCTGGAGCCCGACGGGGATGGGGACAGCTGGTTGCAGGAGGCGGCCCGGCTGCTGGTCGCCGGTCTGGCGGCCCCGGCGCCATGAGCCAGCGCACTTACCACGATCCGCTCCATGGGGCGATCCGGCTGGATCGCCAGGATCCGGCCGAGGCACTGGTGATCGACCTGATCGACACCGCCCCCTTCCAGCGGCTGCGGCGCATCCGCCAGCTGGGGCCCGCCTTCCTCACCTTCCATGGGGCGGAGTCCAGCCGCTTCACCCATTCCCTCGGGGTGCTGGCGGTGGCACGGCTGGCCCTGCAGCAGCTGGAGCGGCTCGATCCCTCCCTGTCCCGGCACCGGGACGTGCTCTATGCCGCCGCCCTGCTGCACGACGTGGGCCACGGGCCCCTCAGCCACTCCGGCGAGGAGATGTTCGGCCTGCGACACGAGACTTGGTCGGGGCGGCTGATCCGCGACCATCCCGCCCTGCGGGACCGGCTCGATGACGGCGCCCCCGGCCGGGCCGCCCTGGTGGCCGACCTGCTGGAACATGGCCGCCATCCCAGCCGGGCCATCAAGGCGCTGGTGAGCAGCCAGCTGGACTGCGACCGGCTCGACTACCTGCTGCGCGACAGCTACAGCACCGGCACCCGCTACGGCCAGCTGGATCTGGAGCGGATCCTCGCCAGCCTCACCCTCGCGCCCGACGGGGATCTGGCCCTCCACCCCCGGGGCCTGATGGCGGTGGAGCACTACCTGGTGGTGCGGCATCTGATGTACCGGAGCGTGTACAACCACCGGCTCAACATCGTCTGCAACTGGCTGCTCAACCAGGTGATCAGCGTGGCCCGCAGACTCGGCCCGGATCTGGTCTGGGCGGACGCCACCATGGCCCGCTGGCTCTGGGACCGGGATCTCCTCGATCTGGAGAGCTACCTGGCCAACGACGACATCCGCACGGGCTACCACCTGGTGCGCTGGCGGGAGGAGGGGCCCGAGGAGCTGGCCGATCCCTGCGGGCGGCTGCTGGAGCGGCGCCTGCCCAAGGCCACCGACGTCAGCGACCTCTCACCGGCCGGCCGGATCGAGCTGCTGGCAGTGGCACGGGGGCTGTGCGAACGCGCCGGGCTGGTGGCGGAAGGCTGCTGCGCCCTGGAGCAGCGCCAGAGCCGGGGCTATCACCCCTATTCCGGGGGCCTGCGGCTCTGGGACGGCCAGCGGCTGCAGGCCCTCGAGCAGCGCTCGCCCCTGGTGGCCAGCCTCTGCCAGACGGTCGACATGGCCTGGCTGATCCATCCGGCCCGGGTCAGCGACGCCCTGCGGGAGACCCTGGCGGTGTGGCGGCAGGACGACGCCGGCCGGCGGGACCTCTAGGTTCGCTGCACCCCTGGGCATCGTCGTGGCAGCCGCACTGATCCAGGCGATCGATGGTCAGCAGCCCCACCTGCTGCGGCTGCCGGCCGAGGAGGGATCCGCCAGTGCCGTCGAGGAGGTGCGCTACGTCCTCGGCAGTCGCCAGCCGCCTGCGGGCTCCGTGGTGCTGGAGGCGGGCCGCTGGCTGCTGAGGCTGCCGGACCTGCGCCAGCTGCAGGGGCTGCTGGGTTCGGTGCAGCTGGAACTGGTGCGGGTCGCCAGCCGCCGGCCGGAAACCCTGGTGGCCGCGGCCGCCCTCGGCCTCGACACCGATCCGGGCCCGGGGCGGCCGGCCCCAGCCGCCGCGGCCCCGGGGGCAGCGGTGCCCGATCTGCTCGTGCATCGCGGCACCATGCGCGCCGGCGACCATCTGCAGGCGGAGGGTTCGGTGCTGCTGCTGGGGGATGTGAACCCCGGCGCCCGGATCAGCGCCGCCGGCAACGTGCTGGTGTGGGGGCGGCTGCGGGGCGTCGCCCATGCCGGCGTCTGCGGGAATCGGGAGACGCGCATCGTGGCCCTGCAGCTGCGGCCCCTGCAGCTGCGGATCGCCGATGTGGTGGCCCGGGGCCCCGAGGGTCTGCCGCCGCCCGGGCTGGCGGAGCAGGCCCGGCTGGTGGAGGGGGAGATCCGGATCGATCCGGCGGCACCGGACTTCAGCGGTTGATGAGGAGATCAGCGGTTGATCAGGCCGAAGGCCCCGAGCCCGCCGGCCACCGCCATGAACCACAGCGGCGAGATCCGGGTGCGCAGCATCAGCACGCACACCAGCAGCGACACCACCACCCCGGGGGCATTGGTGTCGGCGGTCTGGAGGATCTTGACCCCCACGGCGAACAGGATGCCGAGGGTGATGGGACCCAGGCCCCGCTCGAAGGCCACTCGCCAGGGGGAGTCCCGCAGCCGGTTCCAGCTCAGGCATGCCACCACCATCAGCAGCGTGGAGGGCAGCAGGATGGCGACCTCAGCGCCGTAGGCGCTCAGCAGGGCCCAGCCAGGGCCCTCGGGCCAGCCGGCTCCCATGCCAAGCAGCCCCACGATCATGGAGCTGGGGCCGGGTGCCGCCTCGGCCAGGGCGTAGAGGTCGGCGAACTGGGAGGGCCGCAGCCAGCAGTACTCGACGACGCTGAGGTGGTGATACTCGGCCAGCAGGGTGTTGCCGCCCCCCAGGGAGAACAGCGACAGGCCGAGAAAGGTGCCCATCACCTGCAGCAGGTGGCCGAGATCGTTGAGGCGCATGGGGGCGCAGCTGGCCGCCTCGGCGGCGGCCGCCAGCAGCAGGGGCGCCATCAGCGCGGCTCTCCGGCCGGAGGCCCGGGATGGGACGGGCGCGGCCAGTACCAGGCCATGGCCAGGGGTCCGGCCACCAGCACCAGCGGCACCAGACGCACTTGGAAAAACGTCATCAGCACGAAGGTGACCGCCGCCAGCAGCAGGGCCACCGGATCCTTTCCGTACTCATGGAGGATCTTGAAGCCCATCGACAGGGCCATGCCCGCCGCCGCCGCCACCACCCCCGCCAGCACCCGATCGAGGGCGGGCAGGCTGTGGAACTGGAAATACAGCAGCCCGACCGCCATCAGCAAGGTGAAGGGCACCAACAGCATCCCGGCCAGGGCCGCCAGGGCCCCGGGCAGGCCGCGGAAGAAGGTGCCGACGTAGACGGCCATGTTGATCTGGTTGGGGCCGGGGAAGAGCCGGGCCACGGTGAGACCGGTGAGGAACTCCTCGTTGCTCATCCACTGGCGCTGCTCGACGATGATCCGCTGGCTCCAGGCCGAGAGGCCGCCGCCGAAGGCGGAGAGGGCCACCATCAGCATGCCCGTGAACAGCTGCCCCAGGCCTGGCGGGGAGGCCGTCGGGGCGGGGGCGGGTGGTTCAGTCATGGACGAAATGGGGGTCCGGAGGCAGTTCCCCTTCTTCGTGAAAGCGGGGGTCGAGGGGATCAGGGGCGTTGTACTTCTCGGCGTTCTCCCAGTCGGCCTGGAACATCTCGCGCAGCCGCGCCACCACTTCGGGGGCGTCGCTTTCGATGCCCAGTTCGCGGCGCAGATCGAAGGCACTGCGGTCGATATTCATCGAGCCGGTCTGGGCGAAGGCCCCATCCACCAGGATCAGCTTGGCGTGCAGCTTGGGCCGCTGCTGCCGGCGCACCTTGACGCCGAAGCGCTGCATCACCCGCAGCGAGGAGAAGGTGTCGTAGATGTCCCAGTCACTGATCCCATGCTTGCCGCCGCACAGCACTCGCACCTTCACACCCCGCTCCCGGGCGCTGATGATCCGCTCCAGGATCACCGCATCGACGAACTTGGGGTGCTGGATCCAGAGGGTGCGGGTGGCGGCATCGACGATGCGGGCCATCTGACCGCGGCTGTGGGCGCTGCTCCACACCAGCCCCACCCCCAGGTCGGGCTGGAAGAACAGACGCTGCCAGTCGGCCTCGAAACCGGCGATCACCTGGGCCACCACGGCGGGGTTGTAGGTGAGCACCCCGTAGTCGCGGGTCTCGGTGAAGTACTTGTCGGCCAGGTTGAAGGTGGCCACCAGGGCGGTGTGCCGGTCGACCACCATCGATTTCTCGTGGGTGACCGGGAAAGCCTCGCTGGTCCAGGCGGTCTCGATGCCCCAGCCCTGGAGGCGGGCGAAGGCCTCATCGTTCCAGCGGTCGCCGCCGGAGGTGTGGGGGTTGAGCATGACCCGCACCTCCACCCCCCGCTCCCGGGCCCGCCGCAGGGCCTCCTCCACCGCCACCGACTGCAGCTTGAACTGCTTGAGCAGCAGCTGCTCGCCGGCGGTCTCGATCAGCGCGACCACCGCATCCACACCGTCGTCGGGCATCACCAGCAGCCGCTGGTGCCGGTGGGGGGCAGTGGTCATCGCAGGGTGGAAGGGATGGGCCTTTCTAGCGGCAGTTCAGGGCCTTGGTACAGCCGTTCCGCCCGGTGGGATTAGCCTGCCCCGACGCCCGTGGACGCCGTGACGTCAGCCTCCCCTCGCATCATCCTCATCTGCTCCGGCAAGGGGGGCGTCGGCAAGACGACCCTCACCGCCAACCTGGGGATCGCCCTGGCCCGGCTGGGGGAGCGCACCGTGGTGCTCGATGCCGATTTCGGCCTGCGCAACCTCGACCTGCTGCTTGGCCTCGAGAACCGCATCGTCTACACCGCCCAGGAGGTGCTGGCCGAAACCTGCCGGCTGGAGCAGGCCCTGGTGAAGCACAAGCAGGAACCGAATCTGGCCCTGCTGCCCGCCGGCAATCCCCGCATGCTCGAGTGGCTCACCCCCGAGGACATGCAGCGCATCGTCGCCATGGTGGCGGAGCGGGCTGATTTCGTGCTCATCGACTGCCCGGCCGGGATCGAGGACGGCTTCAAGAACGCCGCCGCCGCGGCCCGCGAGGCAATCGTGATCACGACGCCGGAAGTGTCGGCCGTGCGGGATGCGGACCGGGTGATCGGCCTGCTCAACACCCGGGGCGTGGCACCGGTGCAGCTGGTGCTGAACCGGGTGCGACCCAAGATGATGGCCAGCCAGGAGATGCTGGGCGTCGATGACGTGACCGACATCCTGGCCCTGCCCCTGGTGGGCCTGGTGGTGGAGGACGAGCAAGTGATCGTATCCACCAACCGGGGGGAGCCGCTCACCCTCAACGGCAACGGGTCCCCCGCCGCGAAGGCCTACCAGAACATCGCCCGGCGCCTGCGGGGTGAGGACGTTCCTCTGGAAGATCCCTCCAAGGTCCGCAGGGGCCTGCGCGCCCGGCTGATGAACAAGATCCGCAAGACCACCGGTCTCTTCTGAGCACCATGACGCTGTTCGATTTCCTCCAACGGTTGCTGGGGCGCCAGAAGCCCAGTGGGACCCTGGCCAAGGAGCGGCTGCAGCTGGTGCTGGCCCACGATCGCAGCGATCTCAATCCCGAGCTGCTTGAGCAGATGCGCCGCGAGATTCTCGAGGTGGTGCAGCGGTATGTGGAGATCGACCTGGAGGAAGGGGACGTGAGCCTGGAGACCGAGGACCGGGTCACCGCCCTGGTGGCCAACCTGCCGATCAAACGGGCCCGGCCCCTGCCCGCCCTCGTGGCGGCGGCCGCCGCCGTGGGCATGGCCCAGGCGCCCGATGCCGAAGCCGCCCTGCAGGATCTGGCCGTTCCCCTGGCCAGCGAACCAACCGAGGCCCCCTCCCCCGCCGATCCGGACTGAGGCGGCACAGTCCGGCGACGGCCGGCGGGAACGCTGCAGGCAGTGCAGCGAGGGCCGGCCTTGGCGGAAACGTTCCCGGTGGCGATCACCCCGGCGGAACAGCGCGTTCTCGACCTGCTGCGCCGGGGCGACAGCAACCGCCACATCGCCGCCCAGCTGGTGCTGAGCCCGCGCACGGTGGAGAGCCATGTCTCCCATCTGCTGGCCAAGACCGGCTGCCGCAGCCGCACCCAGCTGCTGCTCTGGGCCCTGGCCCAGGGATAGGCTGGGTCGGGCCAAGGGCCCATGCCGGCTTAGCTCAGTGGTAGAGCAGCGCTTTTGTAAAGCGAAGGCCATCGGTTCAAATCCGTTAGCCGGCTTGCCAGGGATGGGCGCCGCCACCGCCCTTACCATCGGCACAGCGCACGGGAGGCCATGGCGTGCCACACCTGGCTGGTGGCAGGGCTGATCGCCCTGCCGGGGGCCCTGGCCCAGGTCCCACCGGGCCCGCCACCGCCGCTGCCGCCTGCCCGCTCCGGTGCCGAGATCCTGGGGAGCCCCGGCATCCGCACCCGCTACGTGGATCCCAGCGGCCCGGCCCCAACGGCTGGGTCCAAAACGCTGCCGGCCGTAGGCCCGCCGGAGCGCCCCCTGACAGTCCCCGTCAACGAACAGGTGGATTTCACCCCGACGATGGAGGAGGGACCGTTCCAGCAGCCCACCCTGCGGGGCCTGTTCCGCTGGGATCTGCAGCAGCCCGCCAGCCGCTGAGGGGCTCTAACCGATGGCCTGCCTGATCGACAGGAGGCCGAAGGCCAGGAACAGGCCGCCGCTGAGGCGATACAGGACCCTCTCGCTGATCCGGCCGCCGATCCACTGGCCCGCGCCCACCGCCAGCCAGGTGACCAGGGCATGGCCCAGGAGCGTGCCGGCCAGCAGGCCGGCGAAGCTGAAGGCCGGGGCCGCCGCCAGGAAGATGGTGGCGAACTGGGTGCGATCTCCGAGTTCGGCCAGGAACACCAGCACGAAGGCCTCCCAGATCACAGCGCCGGGACCCCGGACACTGCCGTCGCTCTCGGCCGCATCGATGGCCGCTTCGGCCTCGTGGGCCTCCTCCGTCGCCGCATCGGCCGGGAGGCCGGAGGCATCGACCAGGAGCTTCACGCCGAACCCCAGAAACAGGACCGCCGCCAGCCAAGGAACCACGGCCTGGGGCAGCCACTCCCTGAGGCCGAAACCCATGCCCAGGGACAGCAGGGTGACCAAGGTGAGCGCGGCGAAAGCCCCCAGGAACACCCAGCGGGGGCGGTGGCGGGCCGCCAGGATCAGGGCCATGAAGAAGGTCTTGTCGCCCAGCTCGGCCAGGGTGATGGCCGTGAGGCTGGAGCCGAAGGCGGCCAGGCCGGGATCACCGGCGGGGGGAAGGGTCATGGGGGCGTCGGGCACGCCTCCATCGGCGCTGGACAACGGGACCGGCCGCGGGCAAGGGCGATGCCGGGAGAATCGGTGGGGAGGCTAGGTGCCGGCCGGCCCCAAGTGGCCGCTGGACCGGCGGCGCGTCAGCAGGGGGCCATCAGGCGCCGGCGAACAGCCAGAGGCCAAGGGCCAGCAGCAGCCAGCCGAGCCAGCCCAGATCGAAGACGGGGGTGGCCAGATGCACGAGGGGCACCAAGAGCCAGTGGCTGAGGGACACCCCCAGCAGCACCACCAGCAGAAGCGGCAGCATCAGGCCCCTCCCGCGCCCGGCGCCGGGGTGGCCCCGGGGCGCAGCACGGCCCAGGGGTCGTCGCTGCGCTCCTCCCCCCGCCAGGCCAGGACGGTGCTGGCCTGGCCCGACCCCGGGGGCCAGGGCAGGGGCTCCAGCCGGGCGAGCCCGGGGAACTGGCGGGCGGCCTCCGCCGCCGTGGTGGCCGCAGGCTGACCGGAGCGGTTGGCGCTGGTGGTGGCCAGTGGGCCGCTGAGGCGCAGCAGCTCCCGGGCCCGCTCGCAGGCCGGCACGCGTAGGCCGAGGCTGGTGCCACCGGGGTGGAGATGGTCGGTGAGGGCTCCGGTGATCGGCAGCACCAGGGTGACGGCCCCGGGCCAGCTGCACCGGGCCTGCTCCAGCCAGGCCTGCTGCCAGGGCACCGCGAGGACCTCGATCAGCTGGGGCAGGTCGGCCCCCATCAGGATCAGGGGCTTGTCGGCGGGCCGTTGCTTGAGGCGCCAGAGCAGGGCCGCCACAGCGGGCCGGCAGGCCAGGGCCGGCAGGGTGTCGGTGGGGAACAGGACGGCCTCCCCGGCCGCCAGGCACCTGGCCAGATCGGCGGGTCCGTTCATTGGGCCACGGGCCTCCAGGCGCTGGCGAAGCGGGCCCGGCCCTCCAGGTCGGCGTGGGCCCCGGGGCGCTCCAGACCGACGGCAAGCAGCAGCTCGCCGACGGCCTCGCTCTGGTCGTGGTGGTGCTCCAGCAGCAGCAGGCCGCCAGGGGCCAGAGCCTGCAGGGCCCCGGCCACGATCGAGCGGAGGGCCGTCAGCCCATCGGGACCACCATCGAGGGCCTGCCGGGGTTCGTGGTCGCGCACCACCGGCGCCAGCCCGGCCAGGGTGGCGCTGGGGATGTAAGGGGGGTTGCTGACCACCAGATCAAGCCCGCCCCACCAGGGCTGCAGCGGCTGCCACCAGTCGCCCGGCAGCAGGGAGACCTGGCACTGCAGGTCCCAGCGGGCGAGGTTGGCGCCGGCCTGGGCCAGGGCCTCGGCGCTGGCCTCGACGGCGAAGCCACGGCTGGTGGGCAGGCTGCGGGCCAGGGCGATGGCCAGACAGCCGGAGCCGGTGCCCAGGTCGGCCCAGCAGGAGATGGGGGGGGCCTGTCGTCGCAGCTCCAGGGCCAGATCCACCAGCAGCTCCGTTTCCTGACGGGGGATCAGCACGCCGGGGGCCACCGGCAGTTCCAGGTCGCGCCAGGGGCAACGGCCCACCAGGTACTGCAGGGGCTCGTGGGTGCACCGGTGCCGGCGCCAGAGGGCCTCGAGCTGCTCCAGCGGGCGATCGAGCCGGATGGTGGCGTGCGGGTGACACCAGAGCGACTGCTGCTGGCTCCAACGCAGCCCACCGCCCAGATCCAGCAGCCAGTCGAGGTCGGCGGCGGCGCCGCCCCGGGCCAGCAGGCGGCGGCGCCACTCCAGAAGATCCGCCCCCGTGACCGTCAGGGCCTCGGGCCCGGGCGCGGGGGGGGCGGAGATCGGGGCTGGGATCGGGGCGGTGCCGGCCTGGGAAACCATGGGGGGAGCCTAATCAGGGGCGAGGCCTCAGCAGGGACGCCAGCAGAGGCCCGCCTCGGCCCGCAGCCGCCCGGCCAGCTCCAGCTCCAGCAGCCGGGGCATCAGCTCGGCCATGGGGCGATCGAGGGCCAGGCTCAGCTGCTCGAGGCTGGCGCCGCCACCCACCGCCGCCAGCAGCCCCTCGGCCGCCATCGCGCCGGCGTCCGCCGGCCGGGTGTGGGCTTGCTGGCTGTGCGCGGCCGCCGCATCCCCCGGCGGGCCCGACCCGGGACCAGACCGGGCCAGGGGACCGGGACCCAGCTGGCCGATCAGGTCGGCGGGGATGAGCAAGGGCGTGGCCCCCCGGGCCAGCAGCCGGTTGCTGCCCATGGCCGAAGTCCGGCCGGCATCGGCCGGCACCACCCAGAGGGGCAGCTCCAGCTGCCAGGCCAGCTCGGCCGAATGCAGCGCCCCGCTGACGACCGGGCACTCCACCACCACCACCGCGGCCGCCATGGCCACCAGCAGGCGGTTGCGGGCGGCGAAGCTGCCGGGGCGCACGGCGCCCCCTTCGGCCAGCTCGCTCACCAGCAGACCCTGACGGGCCACCTGGCTCTGCAGCAGCGCGTGATGGAGGGGATAGGCGCGACCCAGCGGTGTGCCCAGCACCCCCACGGGCGCCCCTCCGGCCGTCAGACACCCCTGATGGGCGGCCCCATCGATCCCCTCCGCCAGACCACTCAGAACGGGCCAGCCCGCCTCGGCAAGAGCGGCACCGATGGCCTGGGCCATCGAGAGGCCATGCAGGGACGGGCGCCGGGTGCCCACCACCGCCACCGAGCGCCGATGGCCCAGGTGGGGCCAGAGGCTGCCCCGCCCCTGCCAGCACAGCTGCAGGGGCGGCCGCTGCAGCTGCCGCAGGCCCCCGGGCCAGCCCCGGTCGCCGGGGACGAGCACACCGCGGCCGAACCGGCACCGGGGCGCGAAGGCCTCGAGGGGCCGGGCCCCCCAGCGGCGGCGGAAGCGCTCCACCTCCGCCACCAGAGCCTCTCCCAGGCCCGGCACCGACTCCAGCTGGGCGGCGGAAGCCCCCCAGGCGGCGGCGAGCCCACCACAGCTGGCCTCGAGGGCCCGCAGCCGTTGCCAGCCGAGGCCGGGGCAGCGGCTCCAGAGCAGCCACCACAGACGTTGCTGCCGGTCCCAGACCGGAGCCGCCCTGCGGGGGAACGCTCCCTGCACCAGATCTCCCATCGCCCGCGCCAGCGTCCGTTCGGCAGTACAAGCGTACTATGAGCGTACGTCGGTGCCGGGCGGCCCCGCCCGCAGGATCGCCAGGGCCTCCTCCAGGTCCTGCGGCAGCCGCCGCTGCAGCCGCCGCTGCGAGGGGCCCCCGGAGAGATCCACCAGCACGAGGTCGACACAGGCCTCGGCCGCCAGCCTCCCATCCGGGCCCAGGAAACGGCTTTGCCAGCCAAGCTTGACACCCTCCCGCGGCAGCACCCGGCTGTGGATCGCGACCGCGTCACCGTGGAGCAGGGCCTGGCGGTAGTCGATGCGCAGGCCCACCACCGGCAGCTCCAGCCCCCGGGACGAAAGGTCGCTGTAGTGGAGCCCGGCCCGGGCCAAGGCCTCGACGCGCGCCTCCTCCAGCCAGGCCAGGTAGGCCCCGTGCCACATCACGCCGGCGTGGTCGGTGTGCTGCGGCAGCACCCGCCGGTTCAGACACCACCAGGCCTCTTCGGAGCGCTGCATCACGGTCTTCACCACAGGGGAGTGCGGAAACAGGATCAGCCATAGGCTGATCCAGAGCCTCTTTGACGACCGTGTTCCGCAACCTGCTGATCGCCGATTCCGGCAAGGGTCATGTGGAGGAGATGGTCCGCATCCTGCGGGACATCCCCCCTTGCCGTCAGGCCCGGATCAACCTGCTGCACGTGATTCCCGAGCAGGGGGGTCTGGATCTGGAGACCCACCGCCAGCAGGCCGAGGTGCTGATCCGGGAGGCGATCGAGCGTCTCGGTCTCAGCCCCGGCGAGGTCAACACCCTGGTACGGGAGGGCGACGCCAAGCTGACCGTGCTGAACGTGGCCGATGAGCTGGAGGCCGACCTGATCGTGATGGGGTCGCGGGGTCTGGGCCGGCTGCAGTCGATCCTGGGCAACAGCGCCAGCCAGTACGTCTTCCAGCTCTCCACCCGGCCCATGCTGCTGGTGCGGGACGATCTCTACGTCAAGGCCATCAACCGGGTCCTGGTGGCCATCGACGGCACCGGGGTCGGTGATGACGCCCTGCGGCTGGCCTGTGAGCTGGTGCAGGGCATCCCCGGCGGCAGCCTCACCGGCGTGCACGTGTCCCGCCAGGACATCACCCCCTCCCGGGGCGGGCGCACCCCCGGGGACGACGTGTTGCAGAAGGCGATCCAGCGGGCCCGCAGCTTCGGGGTGGAGATGAAAGGCCTGCATCGGACGGGCGACATCGCCCGCGGTGTGTGTGCCGCCGTCGAGGAGGCGAAGGCGGACCTGGTAGTGATTGCCTCCCAGGACCGCAGGCCGCTGGTGGCCCGGGCCCTGGTGGATCTCGACAAGCTTCTGGGCAGCTCGGTCAGCGACTACATCCGGGTGCACGCCCCGGCTCCGGTGCTGCTGGTGCGGGAGCCGGAAGCACGGGCGCGCTGAGGGCGACTCAGCCGCCCTGGCGGCTGTTCGTCTGGATGTAGAGAATGATCAGGAAAACGGCGGGAACCAGAACGAACAGGAGGCTGGCAACGAAGCCGAGGTCGTTGGTTTCCATGACTGCTGGTGAGGTTCTGAGAACGTATCACCGCCCATCGGCGGGAAGGACGCCCCCTTCATCGCTCGTTGCGGATGGAGCGGCCTCCTCCTCGGGGTCCTCAGCGGCGGGAGGGGCGGGCCAGGCGGTGGGCCCCTCCGGCAGGGGCTTGGCCAAGGCCCTGGCCAGATCGCCTTCCCGGTCCGTCAGTCCCACCTGGGGCCTGGTGAGCACCATCACCGACTTCTGCACCAGGGCCTGACAGGCCAGCCGCCAGGACTGGGGGCGCCGTCTCAGCTTGAGCTGTTCCACCGCCGTCTGTTCCGTGAGGGCGGTGGCGGTGCCCCCCTCCACCACCTCCACGAAGCAGGTGATGCACTGGCCGCAGCCCCCGCAGTTGCCCAGCCGACCCTTGAGGCCGTAGAGCTCGATGCCCTCGCGCAGGGCGACCTCGCGGAGATTCTCCCCCGGGTAGCACTCCACATCGCGCTGCTCACGAACGAACCGGATCACGGGCATGGCGAAAGTCCCTGGGGACACACGACGGCCCCCATTGTGAGACGCGCCGTTGCGGTCCGTTACCTGGGTCCCGTGGCGCTGCCCGCAACCCTTACCATCGCCAGCACGGATCGGTAATCACCGAGCGTCTCCTTAGCCGCCATCGCCCCGGCGACCGGCTTCGGCAACTGTCAACCCAGACCTGACCCCCCAATGGGATTGCCCTGGTACCGGGTGCACACGGTCGTCATCAACGACCCGGGCCGACTGCTGGCCGTGCACCTCATGCACACCGCCCTGGTAGCCGGCTGGGCCGGCTCCATGGCGCTCTATGAGCTCGCGATCTTCGACCCCTCCGACCCGGTCCTCAACCCCATGTGGCGCCAGGGCATGTTCGTCATGCCCTTCATGGCTCGCCTGGGTGTGACGGGCAGCTGGGGTGGCTGGAGCGTCACCGGTGAAACCGGCGTCGACCCCGGCTTCTGGAGCTTCGAGGGCGTGGCCGCCGCCCACATCATCTTCAGCGGCCTCCTCTTCCTTGCCGCCATCTGGCACTGGACCTACTGGGATCTCGAGATCTGGCAGGATCCCCGCTCCGGGGAGCCGGCTCTCGACCTGCCCAAGATCTTCGGCATCCACCTGCTGCTGGCCGGCCTTGGCTGCTTCGGCTTCGGCGCCTTCCACCTCACCGGCGTCTTCGGGCCCGGGATGTGGATCTCTGATCCCTACAGCCTGACGGGACACCTCGAACCGGTGCAGCCCGCCTGGGGACCGGAGGGCTTCAACCCCTTCAACCCGGGCGGGATCGTGGCGCACCACATCGCCGCCGGCATCGTCGGCATCATCGCCGGCATCTTCCACATCACCACCCGTCCACCGGAGCGCCTGTACAAGGCTCTCCGCATGGGCAACATCGAGACGGTGCTGGCCAGCGCCATCGCTGCGGTGTTCTTCGCGGCCTTCATCGTGGCCGGGACCATGTGGTACGGCTCGGCCGCCACGCCGGTGGAACTCTTCGGCCCCACCCGCTACCAGTGGGATCAGGGCTACTTCAAGACGGAGATCAACCGTCGCGTGCAGACCGCCCTCGACAACGGCGCC
Source organism: Cyanobium gracile PCC 6307 (assembly GCF_000316515.1). Taxonomy (NCBI): domain Bacteria; kingdom Bacillati; phylum Cyanobacteriota; class Cyanophyceae; order Synechococcales; family Prochlorococcaceae; genus Cyanobium; species Cyanobium gracile. The sequence goes on from NC_019675.1 coordinate 1,602,759, forward strand.
ACCAAGGAAGAGGCCTACGCGGCCATTCCCGAAAAGCTGGCCTTCTACGACTACGTCGGCAACAGCCCCGCCAAGGGTGGTCTGTTCCGCGTGGGCCCGATGATCAACGGTGACGGCCTGCCCACCTCCTGGATCGGCCACATCGCCTTCACCGACAAGGAAGGTCATGACCTCGAGGTCCGGCGTCTGCCCAACTTCTTCGAGAACTTCCCGGTAGTGCTCCAGGACGAGCAGGGCATCGTCCGCGCCGACATCCCGTTCCGTCGGGCCGAGGCGAAGTACTCCTTCGAACAGCAGGGCGTGACGGCCACCGTCTACGGCGGTGCCCTCAACGGCCAGACCTTCACCGACCCGGCCGACGTCAAGCGGCTGGCTCGCAAGGCCCAGCTCGGCGAAGCCTTCGAGTTCGACCGTGAGACCTACCACTCCGACGGCACCTTCCGCAGCTCCCCCCGCGGATGGTTCACCTTCGGCCACGCCTGCTTCGCCCTGCTCTTCTTCTTTGGCCACATCTGGCATGGTGCCCGCACCCTCTACCGTGATGTGTTCGCCGGTATCGATCCCGATCTTGGTGAGCAGGTGGAGTTCGGTCTGTTCGCCAAACTGGGCGACCGTTCCACCCGGCGCCTGCCCGAGGGCTACGTGCCCCCGGCCGGTTCCACCCTCAGCTGACCGCCAGTCCCCCCGAGGATTCCCATGGAGAGCTTCGCTTACATCCTGATCCTGGCCCTGGCCATTTCCACGCTGTTTTTCGCGATCGCCTTCCGCGACCCCCCGAAAATCGGCAAGTGACCATCCGTCCAGAGTGATGCAGCGCCCCCGGGAAACCGGGGGTTTTTCATGTTTCGGCCCCCGAGCGGGAGCCGCCCCCTTCTCTTTGTGCGCGTAGCTGTTTACACTCCAAATACTTGGACGCGTGCCCGGGGATGCAATGTCCCTCCTGCCAACACACCGATAGCCGCGTTCTGGAATCAAGGGCCGCCGATTCCGGGCGCAGCGTGCGACGGCGCAGGGAGTGCCTCAACTGTGATTTTCGTTTCACCACCTACGAACGGGTCGAGACCGTCCCGATCACCGTGGTCAAGCGCAACGGCAGCCGGGAAACCTTCAACCGCAGCAAATTGCTGCACGGTCTGCTGCGGGCCTGCGAGAAGACGGGCCTCGAACCGGCCCGGCTCGAGGCCGTCGTCGACGACATCGAACTGGCCCTCCAGCAGCGGGTCGGCCGCGAGGTGAGCAGCAACGAGATCGGTGAACTGGTGCTGCAGCGCCTGCGGGAGATGAGCGAGGTGGCCTACGTGCGCTTCGCCTCCGTGTACCGCCAGTTCCAGAGCGTCAGCGATTTCGTGGCCACCCTCGAAGGGCTGGGCAGCCGCGCCAAGGCCAAGACCCGACTGGCGGTGGTGGGCTGAACCGGGCACCAGGCCCGGGAACGGAACAGCCCGCCGGTCCATTGATAGAGTGATTGATCGGGTGTGCGCTGCAGGCGGGCAGCCATCCCGTTCCTTCGCACTGCCACCGGCAGACCGCCCCAGCTCCATGACCCTCACTCCTTCTTCCGAAGCCGACACCCTCGAGGCCCTCACGCCGATCAGCAGCGAGGAGGCCACCGACGTCGAGGCCAGCGCCGATCTCGATCTGGCGATCCCGGAAGAGGTGCCCAGCGCCGACGACTCCAGCAGCCGTGTCAGCGCACGGGACGGCGACGGTGTGGGCTTCACGCTGGACGAGTTCGCGGCCCTGCTCAGCAAGTACGACTACAACTTCAAGCCCGGCGACGTCGTCAACGGCACCGTCTTCGCCCTGGAATCCAAGGGCGCGATGATCGACATCGGCGCCAAGACCGCCGCCTTCATGCCCCTGCAGGAGGTGTCGATCAACCGCGTGGAGCACCTCTCCGACGTGCTCGAGCCCGGCGAGGTACGCGAGTTCTTCATCCTCAGCGAGGAGAACGAGGACGGCCAGCTCACCCTGTCGGTGCGTCGCATCGAATACCAGCGCGCCTGGGAGCGGGTGCGCCAGCTGCAGAAGGAGGACGCCACGATCTACAGCGAGGTGTTCGCCACCAACCGCGGCGGCGCCCTGGTGCGGGTGGAGGGGCTGCGGGGCTTCATCCCGGGCAGTCACATCAGCACCCGCAAGGCCAAGGAGGAACTCGTGGCCGACTTCCTTCCCCTCAAGTTCCTTGAGGTGGACGAGGAGCGCAACCGCCTGGTGCTCAGCCATCGTCGCGCCCTGGTGGAACGCAAGATGAATCGCCTCGAAGTGGGCGAAGTGGTGCTGGGCACCGTCCGGGGCATCAAGCCCTACGGGGCCTTCATCGACATCGGCGGTGTCAGCGGCCTGCTGCACATCTCCGAGATCAGCCACGAGCACATCGAGACTCCCCACACCGTGCTCAACGTCAACGATCAGATGAAGGTGATGATCATCGACCTCGACGCCGAGCGGGGCCGGATCTCCCTCTCCACCAAGGCCCTCGAGCCGGAACCGGGCGACATGCTCAGCGATCCCCAGAAGGTGTTCGACAAGGCCGAGGAGATGGCGGCCCGCTACAAGCAGATGCTGCTCGAGCAGGCCGAGGACAACGAGCCGATGGGTGTCTCCCTGGAATGAGGTCGCGCCGGATCCGCTGACGATGGTTCACCTTTCCCTGCGGGGCACCCCGCTGCCCTGCGGGGGCAGCCCCCTGGAGGCGGTGCTGTTCGACAAGGACGGCACCATGAGCCACAGCGAGCCGATGCTCGTGGCCCTGGCCCAGGCCAGGGTCTTTCACTGTCTGGCTCTGGCCGGTCTGGCCGAGGACGACCAGGAGCGGCACCGCGACCTGGGCGCCCTCCTGCATCGCGCCTACGGCCTGTCCGCCGAAGGCATCCACCCGGCCGGCACGATGGCGGTCGGGAGCCGCGACCAGAACCTGGTGGCCACCGGCACCGCCCTGGCCCAGGTGGGCTTCGGCTGGCCCGAAGCCCTGGCCATGGCCGAGGCGGTGTTCGCCCGCACCGATGCCCTCCACGGCCAGGGGAGTGAACAGCGGCCAGCCCCCACCCCCGGCCTGCGGCCCCTGCTGGAGGCCCTGCGCCAGGCGGGAGTGCGTTGCGCCGTGATCAGCAACGACCATGTGGAAGGCATCGAGGCGTTCCTGGCCGCCCACGACCTGGCCGCCTACGTGCAGGCCATCTGGAGCGCCGAGCATCAGCCCCGTAAACCCGACCCCGCCGCCATCCACGGCCTTTGCGAGGAACTGGGCGTAGCGGCGCAGAGCTGCGCCCTGGTCGGCGACGCCAACAGCGACCTGCGCATGGCGCGGGCCGCCGGGGTGCCGGTGGTGCTGGGCTATCGGGCGGGCTGGCGGCGGCCGGTGGAACTGGACGGGTCCTTCCTGCAGCTGGACCACTGGCGGGAGCTCGCTGTGGTGCCGGGGAGCGCCCCCATACCCCCCAATGGTTCAACCGCCACTGGGATGGTCGCCCCTCAGTCATAAGCTCACCCATCGACCGATCCTTTCCCCTATGAGCCGTTTCGTCTTCACCTCGGAATCGGTGACGGAAGGCCACCCCGACAAGATCTGCGACCAGGTGAGCGACGCCGTGCTCGACGCGCTGCTGGCCCAGGATCCCTCCAGCCGGGTGGCCTGCGAGACCGTGGTGAACACCGGCCTCTGCCTGATCACGGGGGAAGTCACCACCAACGCCCGCGTCGACTTCAACACCCTGGTGCGGGGCGTGATCGAGCAGATCGGCTACAGCGGTGCCCGTGCCGGCGGCTTCGACGCCAGGAGCTGTGCCGTGCTGATCGCCCTCGACCAGCAGTCGCCCGACATCGCCCAGGGTGTGGATGAGGCCGACGACCACGACGGCGATCCCCTCGACAAGGTGGGCGCCGGCGACCAGGGCATCATGTTCGGCTACGCCTGCGACGAAACGCCGGAGCTGATGCCGCTGCCGATCAGCCTGGCCCACCGGCTGGCGCTGCGGCTGGCCCAGGTGCGCCATGACGGCAGCCTCGGCTACCTCCTCCCCGACGGCAAGACCCAGGTGAGCGTCGTGTACGAGGACGACCGCCCCGTGGCGATCGACACGATCCTCATCTCCACCCAGCACACCGCCGAAGTGGAGGGCATCAGCGATGAGAAGGCGGTGCAGCAGCGCATCAGGGAGGACCTCTGGTCCCACGTGGTGCTGCCCGCAACGGCCGATCTGCCCCTCAAGCCCTCCAAGGAGGGCACCCGCTTCTACGTCAACCCCACCGGCAAGTTCGTGGTAGGCGGCCCCCAGGGCGACGCGGGGCTGACGGGCCGCAAGATCATCGTCGACACCTACGGCGGCTATGCCCGCCACGGTGGCGGCGCCTTCTCGGGCAAGGACCCCACCAAGGTGGACCGCTCCGCCGCCTACGCGGCCCGCTACGTGGCCAAGGCCCTGGTGGCCTCCGGTCTGGCCCACAAGGCCGAGGTGCAGCTCAGCTACGCCATCGGCGTGGCCCGGCCCGTGAGCATCCTGGTGGAGAGCTTCGGCACCGGCGCCCTCAGCAACGCCGACCTCACCGCCCTGGTGCAGGAGCACTTCGACCTGCGCCCCGGCGCCATCATCGCAGCCTTCGGACTGCGGGAACTGCCCCAGCAGCGGGGCGGACGCTTCTACCAGGACGTCGCCGCCTACGGCCACTTCGGCCGCAAGGATCTCGACCTCCCCTGGGAGGATGTGACCGCCATCGCCGCCACCCTGAAGCAGGCCACGGCGAACCGTGTCAGCGCTGTATCTGGGGGTTGACCTCGGCAGCAGCGGCCTGCGCCTGGCCGTTCTGGCCGACGCCGGAGAGCCCGGTGGCGAGCCCGACGACCCGGTGCTGGGGCTGCAGGCCCCCTACCCAGGCCGCTTCGAGGACCCGGAGGCCTGGCGGCAGGGCCTGATCCATCTGCTGGCCGCCGTGCCCGAGGAGATCCGCCGGCGGGTGAGGGCCCTCGCCGTCGATGGCACCTCCGGCACCCTCCTGGCCTGCGGGCCAGGGGGCAGCCTGCTGCCGCCGCCTCTGGCGGACGCCCTTCCCTACCACCAGGCCTGTCCGGAGCAGGCCGGGGCCATCGCCACCCTGCTGGCCCCGGAGCCCTCGGCGTGGGCCGCCCATCCGGCCGCCAGCAGCAGCGGCAGCCTGGCCCGGGCTTTGCGCCTGATGTCCCTGGCCAAGGAGGCGGGCCTCGCTCAAGGTCTGCTGCTGCGTCACCAGGCCGACTGGCTGATGGGCTGGCTGCTGGACGACTGGCGCTGGGGCGAGGAGGGCAACAACGTGCGGCTGGGCTGGGACCTGCCGCAGGGCCGCTGGCTCGCGGGGGTGGCCGAGGGCCTCGATGCCAACCTCCTGCCCGCGATCCGCAGCAGCGGCAGCCGCCTCGGCCGGCTGGCTGCGGAAGCGGCGGCCAGCCTGGGTCTGCCTGCCGACTGCCAGGTGGTGGCCGGCAGCACCGATGCCAATGCGGCGGTGCTGGCCGCCGATCCCCAGGAGGGCGATGGCATCGCCGTGCTGGGCACCACCCTGGTGCTGAAACAATTCGTGGCCGCCCCCCTGGCCGGGGCGGGCCTCAGCAACCACCGGGTGGGCGGCCGCTGGCTCGTGGGGGGAGCCTCGAACGCCGGCGCCGGCATCCTGCGCCGCTTCTTCGACGACGCCCAGATCGCCGAACTGAGCCGCCAGATCACGCCCGACCGTCCCACGGGGCTGGCCCTGCGGCCCCTGAGCCGCCGGGGCGAGCGCTTCCCGGTGGACGACCCGGAGCTGGAGCCGATCCTGGAGCCGAGGCCGACCAGTGATGCCCGCTATCTCCAGGCCCTGCTGGAGGGCCTGACGGCCATCGAGGTGGCGGGCTGGCGGCGGCTGTGGGAGCTGGGGGCCCCGGCCCTGCGGCGGGTGATCAGCCTTGGCGGCGGCGCCCGCAACAGCCAGTGGCGGGCCCTGCGGACACGGGCCCTGGGGATCCCGGTGCTGAACCGACCGAAACGCACGGCGGCCCTGGGCATGGCCCTGCTGGCGCGGGCCAGCTCCAGGATGGGGGCCGACTCCCCCTCGCCTCGGCCATGAACGAACGTCTCAAATCGATCCTCGCCATGGCCCTGTTCGTCGTGCTGGCCGGCTATGTGGGCTTCAGCGGCCTGCGGCTGGGCCTGCTGCTCTGGCAGCGGTTCGCCGGCGCCTGAGCCCAGAATTCCCCCAACCGACCTGAACCCATGGCCGCCGATCCCCTCACCGCCGCAGTGAGCGACCGCATCTGCAAGCACATGAACGACGACCACGCCGAAGCCGTTCTCGCCTACGCCCGCCACTACGGCGGCTGCACCGAAGCCCGGGAGGCCCGGATGGTGGCGGTGGCGCCCGAGGCGATGCGCTTGGAGGTGGACGGCACCCGGGTGGAGGTGCCCTTCGACCACGCCCTCACCGACAGCGAGGACGCCCACCGCACCCTGGTGGCCATGCTGCGGTCGCTCCCCGGGAAGGCTTGAGGCAGTGACTGCGCCGCCACCGGCGGCGCCGGACCCCTGACCCTCCTCACACGCCTGAGCCGGCTTCCGCTCGACTGGTTCGCCGCCACCCCCTGCCCCCTGTGTCGTGGCCTGCAGCCGCCGCAGCACGCCTCCGGAGCAGCCTGCCCCGAGTGCCGCCGCAGCCTGCCCCTGCCGGCCGGGGCCCTGAAGGGCAACGAGCCCCTGCTCTGGTGGGCGGCCGGGTCCTACGACGGCGAGCTGCGGCGGTTGCTGCTCGGGCTGCGACAACGGCCGGAGCCCGCCAGGATGGGAGCCCTCGTGCAGGTGCTGGCGGAGGGATTGCCCCGGTGGCGGCAGAGGCCGCTGGTGGTGCCGGTGCCGAGCTGGAAACGGCAGGGGAATCCCCTGCCGGCACTGGTGTGCCGCCAGCTCGTCCGCCAGCTGGGGTACCGCCGTGCCGACCTGCTGGAGCGCTCCCGGCCCGTGCTCGGCCAGCACCACCTCGGCAGGGCCCTGCGCCTGGCCAACCAGGAGGGGGCCTTCCGATGTCGCCGCGGGCCCCGCCTCGGCGAGGCCCTGGGCCGGCCGGTCCTGATCGTCGACGACATCCTCACCAGCGGGGCCACCGCCTGCAGCGCCGCCAGGGCCCTGGAGTCCCTCGGCTGGCAGGTGGTGGGACTCCTCTGCCTGGCCCGCACGCCCCGGGGGCGCTCCCGGACGGGACGGGCCCCCAGCGGGCCGTGATCTAAGATCGCTGCGTCGCTTCGGCGACGGGCCGGGATAGCTCAGTTGGTAGAGCAGGCGACTGAAAATCGCCGTGTCCCCAGTTCAAATCTGGGTCCTGGCATTGCGTGCGGACTGCGCTGCAGCCCATCACCATGCCCCATCAGCCCTCGACCTCCAGCCAGATCTTCAACAACGCCGACAGCTTCGCCCAGGCGTTTGATGAGGCCTGGCAGGAGCACAGTCGAGAGGATCCCTCCCACGGGCTCACCAGCGCCGAGAAGCTCGAAGCGATCCTCGGCCGGGTGGCGGCCCACCCCTTCGCCCAGGCGGATCCGGCCATGGCCCGCCAGGTGGGGGCCTTCCGGATCCGCCTGCTCGACCTTTAGATGGCGCCCATGAGCAGCTCCCTCGCCCGCCTCCTCCAGCTCCTGAGCGGCGGCTTCAGCAACCAGAGCCAGGCCTTCGACAATCCGCCCCTCTACGCCCACATCCTGGTCAAGTTCCGGCCGCTGCCCCAGCTGGCGCCAGGCTCCCTGCTCCTGGAGCAGTCCTACGCCATCTCACCCGGCACGCCCTACAGGATCCGGGTGCTGCGGGCCGAGCGCCGCGACGGCGAACTGATCATCCACAACCAGGCCCTGCACGAGGAGCAGCGTTTCTGGGGCGCCATTGAGGATGAGGGGCGACGCCGCAGCATCGGGGACGCCGACCTGCTGCCCCTTGAGGGCTGCACCTACGTGGTGCGGGAGGTGGGCGACGGGTTCGCCGGCGAGGTGGAACCCGGTTGCCGCTGCCTCGTGGAGCGCAAGGGGAGCGTAGCTTACCTGGTCAGCAGCTTCGAGATCGATTCCCGGGGCATGCGCACCATCGACCGGGGCCACGATCCGGCCACCCATGAGCAGCTCTGGGGATCCCTGGCCGGCCCCTTCGAGTTCGAGCGCACCGACGACTTCCGCGCCGAACTGCCCCCCGCCTGGCTGGAGACCTGAACGGCCAGGGGCCCTTTCAGCCGGCGATCAGCTCGTCCATGAAGGGCTGCTCCCCCTCATCCAGGAAGGGATCGACCTCCTCCGGGGCCAGATCGAAGGATTCCGCCACCGGCTGGGAGGCCAGGGGCTCCTGCTGCAACGCCGGCGGATGCACCGCCTGCAGATGGCGGGACGTGCCGCTGCGATCCAGACCCCGCAGGGCCACCTCGATCCTGGCCAGGCGCTCTTCGGTGTCGCCCAGGCGCTCGTCCATGGCGGCCCCATGGGCGGCCTCAAGGTCAGCGACCTCCTCCAGCCGCACGCCGATGCGATCCTCGTGACCCCCGAGACGCTCCTCCAGCTCCAGCAGGCGGTAGGTGAGCGCTTCGGTCACCTGGGACAACACCTGCAGCTGATCAGCCAACCGGAGGGAGGAGTCCTCGGATGGGGACACAACAGAAGCCATGACGGCACCGGGATGATGGTCGGATGGTATCGGCGTGGGGCCGGCCCGCCAGGGGTGTCCCCAGCCGGGGGGTTTGTAACGATTCTGAAAACCCTGTCGTGGCGAGCGGACAGGCCCATAGGATCCGCCTTGCAGCCCATGATCGGGACGTTCCCTGCAGCCGTCCTTGAAGGCGTCTGCTGAACGGCAGCGGCCTTGCGCCCAGCCCATGCGCCCTGCCCACTGACCTTCTCTACCTACGCCTCTCCCCCCGGCACCCACGCTCATGACACTTGCCAACGCTGCCTATCTGGGCATCGAGCGTTTCTCCAGCGACCGCAACAAGGAAAACTGGACGAACGCCACCGAAAACGACAAGGCCGCCCTGATCCGCGCCGTCTATAAGCAGGTGCTGGGTAACCAGTACATCATGGCCAGCGAGCGACTCGAAGGACCTGAGTCTCTCTTCAAGCGCGGTTACCTCAGCGTGCGGGAGTTCGTGCGCCAGGTGGCGAAAAGTGGTTTGTACAGAGCGAAGTTCTTCGAACCCTGCAATCCCTACCGCTTCATCGAACTGAACTTCAAGCATCTCCTTGGCCGCGCTCCGCAGAACAAAGCCGAGATGCTCCACCATTTCACGATTCTGCAGGAGCAGGGCTACGACGCCGAGATCGATTCCCTGATCGACAGCGCCGAGTATCAGAACCGCTTCGGTGAAGAGGTGGTTCCGTTCCTGCATGGCTGGGATTATTCCGCAGGACAGCACGGCCTGCAGTTCTCCTACATGATGCAACTGGCCCGCGGTGTGGGTGCCTCCGTTCGCGGTTGCACCTTCAAGACCCAGTCCCGACTCAATCCCTCGGTGCATGCGGAAGCCCCCCTCCCAGTGGTGAGCCCCAACGCCAAGGGCAGCGTCTTCCGCAAGGTGATCAGCGATGGCGTCACCCGCCAGGGTGTGGGAGCCAGCGAGGAGGGTCGCACCTTCCGGGTCGAGATCTCCGGCTTCAACAACTACCGGCTGCACAAGCGCAGCAACCGGGTGCGCTTCATCCCCTTCAACAAGCTGCTTGAGACCCAGCAGCAGATCCACCGTGAAGGCGGCCGCATCGCCAGCATCACCCCGGTCAACTGAGCCGGGCTTCCGTTCCGCCGTTCCCCCCTACCCCTCCGAATCCATGAAGGTTTCCGCAGGCACCCGAGGCACCGGCCTCAACAGTTCCCGCCAAGTGGCGTTCACCGTCACCGGCGTCAACAACAACGACTACTCCCGCACCGCGGACATGGTCATGAACGTGCCGTTCACCCGCATGAACGAGACCATGCGTCTGGTCCACGCCATGGGCGGCAAGATCGTCAGCGTCTCCGTGACCGGCGGCGGCACCGGCTCCGAGGCGCCGGCCCCCCGCAAGGGAAAAGCGAAGGCTGAGGGCTGAGGCCATCCCTCGGCCCGATGTTTGATGGGTCCCCTCCGAGGGGGCCCTTTTTCATGGGCCGTGTTCGTGGGTCGGGACACCGGGCCATACACCCATCCGCCGGATGAACCGTCCAGGCTGAACGCCAGCGGCCGGGCAGGCGGCCAGAAGCACTGCGGCCGTGTGGATCCTGGCGGTGGTGACCATTTATTAAGTCGCCCCCATCCACCGGACGCCGTCACCAACAATAGGTAGGTCTTTCGGAGCGATGCCCGGCCCTGGCCAGGCAATCATCGAAAGCAACGACGCAGTCGACGTCAGCCAGGCCTCCCCCCGGACTGACGCTCCAGACTCGACCCCCTTACCCACCCAATCCCGACGTTCGACGTCGAGAACAGGAGCTAACTCAATGTTCGACGCCTTCACCAAGGTCGTTGCTCAGGCTGATGCCCGCGGCGAATTCCTCAACGCTGGTCAGATCGATGCCCTTTCCGGCGTCGTCGCTGACAGCTTCAAGCGTATGGATGCCGTGAACCGCATCACCTCCAACGCTTCCAAGATCGTCACCAACGCGGCCCGCGATCTGTTCGACCAACAGCCCGCCCTGATCGCCCCCGGCGGCAACGCCTACACCCATCGCCGCATGGCTGCCTGCCTGCGCGACATGGAGATCGTTCTCCGCTACGTCACCTACGCCGTCTTCACCGGTGACGCCTCCGTCCTGGAAGATCGCTGCCTCAACGGCCTCCGCGAGACCTATCTGGCCCTCGGCGTGCCCGGCGCTTCCGTCGCCGAAGGCATCCGCAAGATGAAGGACGCCGCCATCGCCATCGCCAACGACCGCAACGGCATCACCCAGGGCGACTGCTCCTCCCTGATGTCCGAAATCGGCACCTACTTCGATCGCGCAGCCGCTGCTGTCGCCTGATCGTCGGCTGATCGCCGTCTCAATCTTCCGGTTCACCTTCTCTCTAACACCCTCCCCATGAAGACTCCCCTCACCGAGGCCGTCGCAGCCGCTGATTCCCAGGGCCGCTTCCTGTCCAACACCGAGCTCAACGCCGCCTTCGGCCGCTTTGAGCGCGCCAAGAACGCCCTGGAAGCCGCCAAGGCCCTCACCGCCAACGCCGACTCCCTGGTGAACGGCGCCGCCCAGGCCGTCTACAACAAGTTCCCCTACACCACCCAGATGCAGGGGAGCAACTACGCCTCCGACGCCCGCGGCAAGGCCAAGTGTGCCCGTGACATCGGCTACTACCTCCGCATGGTCACCTACTGCCTGGTCGCCGGTGGCACCGGCCCCATGGATGAGTACCTCGTGGCCGGTCTCGACGAGATCAACCGCACCTTTGAGCTCTCCCCCTCCTGGTACGTTGAAGCCCTGACCTACATCAAGGCCAACCACGGCGTCTCCGGCGATGCCGGCGTCATCGCCAACAACTACATCGACTACGCCATCAGCGCTCTCGTCTGAGCTCTCAAGGCCATCGTTGTTTCCGGGTCCCCTGCGGGGGGCCCTTTTTTTCTGGCCGGAGTCCCGCCGGCCCCGGGGATGGCAGCATTCCCCAAGCCCCCTCGCACGTGCGCAGAGCCATGGCCGGTGACGGCGAACCGATCAGCGAAGCCGAGGCCCTGGAGCAGCTGCGCCAGACCGACGACCAATCCCGTCAGTACTACGCGGCCTGGTGGCTGGGGCGCATGCGCAGCCGGCACCCGGAGGCCGTGCCCCTGCTGCTCGCCGCCCTGACCCAGCGCCAGCCGCGGGATCCGGGCGCCGGTGTCGAGCACAACGCCGTGGCCCGCAACGCGGCCCGGGCCCTGGGCAAGATCGCCGATGCGCGGGCCATCCCCGAGCTGCTGGCGGTGCTCGACGACGCCGACGACGGCCTGCGGGAGGCCGCGGCCCGCTCCCTCGGCGAGCTGCGGGCGACGCCGGCGGTGCCCCTGCTGATCCGCCGGCTGGCCAGCGGCCCCGCCGTCGCCGGTTCCTGCCGCAGCGACAGCCCCCGGCTGCAGGAACCCTGTGAAGCGATGCTGGAGGCCCTCGGGGCGATCGGGGAGGGGCACGCGGAGGTGCTGGAGGTGATCCGGCCCTTCACCGCCCACGACCGGCCCCTGGTCCGCAGCGCCGCCTGCCGCGCCCTGCTGCAGCTCACCGGAGAAACGCTCTGGGCCGACGAGCTGCTCGGCCTGCTGCAGCATCCCCAGCTGCAGGTGCGGCGTGCGGCCCTGATGGATCTGGGGGCGGTGGGATGGCGGCCCGCCCTGGAGGCGATCCGGCGCACCTTCGCCGAGAACAGCCTCAAGCTGATCGCCCTGCGGGGACTTGTCGAGCATGGCCGCGGCTCCGGCAGCGGCAGCGAAGCGGACAGCGATGATGAGGTCCTCCTGATGGCGATGGACGCCCTGCTGTGATGACGGCCGGAAGCGGAGATTCCCAGCGCGCCGCCGATCGGATCCGGGCCTTCGAGCAGGCCGGCAGCGCCGAGGAGCTGGTGGCGGCCACCCGCCGGCTGACCGACTGCGACGACCCCCTGGCCACCGTGCCCCAGCTGGTGCAGGTGCTTGGGTTCAACAATCCCGGTGCCGCCGTCGCCGCCGTGGACGGCCTGATCGCGATGGGCCCGGCGGCCGTCGCGCCCCTGCTGGCCAATCTGGATGCCCACAACTACGGGGCCAGGGCCTGGGCCGTCCGGGCCTTGGCGGGCATCGGCGACCCGCGCGGCCTGGAGGTGCTCGAGGACGCCCTGGCCACCGACGTCGGACCCAGCGTGCGCCGGGCCGCCGCCAGGGGCCTGGGGGCTCTGCGGCTGGGGAACCTCCCCGAGCAGGAGCGGGAAGGGATTCGCCAGCGCTGCCTGGAGGCCCTGGAAGCCGGCCGCAGCGACGGTGAATGGGTCGTGCGCTATGCCGTGGCCGTGGGCTTCGAGGGCCTGGCCCTGCCGCTTGCTCCGCCCCATCTCCACCGCCAACGGGCCGTGGCCGGCCTCACCCAGCTCCAGAACCCAGAGCAGGAGGAGACTCTGGTGGTGCGCCTGCGGGCCGGTGTGGCCCTGAAGCGACTGGACAACCGATGACCTCCCCTGATCCGACCGCCATCCTGTTCGTCTGTCTCGGCAACATCTGCCGCTCCCCGGCCGCCGAGGGGGTGTTCCTGCACCTGATCGCCCGCCAGGGGCTGGAGCAGGCCTTCACGGTCGACTCCGCCGGCACCGGTGACTGGCACGTGGGCCGCCCCGCCGACGCCCGCATGCGCAGCGCCGCGGCCCGCCGGGGCATCGTTCTGCCCAGCCGGGCCCGCCAGATCACCACGGACGACCTGAGCCGCTTCGACCACGTGCTGACGATGGACCGGCAGAACCTGGAGGCGGTGCGGGGCCTGGGCGGGCGGGGGGAGGCCGCCGCCCGCATCGGCCCGCTCACCCGATACTGCCGCCGTTACAGCGTCGAGGAGGTGCCCGATCCTTACTACGGCGGCGAGGCGGGCTTCGACCGGGTGCTGGACCTGCTGGAGGACGCCTGCGGGGGGCTGCTGGAGGCCCTGAGGGCCGATCAGGGTCCTGGTCCGGGGCGCCGCTAGGGCGCCGGCTCCTGCAGGGGGGAGGGGCCCGGCCAGGCGTCCTCCGGCACCCGCTCACGGAACAGGTCGACCAGGCGCTGGATCACGGCGTCGATGGCCAGACCGTCGGTGACCAGTTCCACGGCGTCGTCCGCCTGGCGCAGGGGGGCCTCGGCGCGGCTGGAATCACGGTGATCCCGCTCGGCGATCTGGGCCTCCAGTTCCGCCAGGGCCGGCACGTCGTAACCGCGCTGGGCCAGATCCGCCGCCCGGCGGCGGGCCCGCTCCGCCACCGTGGCCGTGAGGAACACCTTGCATTCGGCCTCCGGGAAGACGGCGGTGCCGATGTCGCGGCCCTCCGCCACCAGGCCGCCCCGCCGGCCCATGGCCTGCTGCTGGCGGGTGAGGGCCGCCCGCACGCAGGCGTGAGCGGCCACGGTGGAGACTTGAGCGGTGACCTCGGGCCCCCGGATCGCCGAGCTGACCTCATGGCCGTTGACCCGCACCTGCTGCTCCCCGGCGGCGGCGGTCTCCAGCCGCAGGTCGAGGTCGTCGAGCAGGGGGGCGATGGCGGCGGGGTCGGACGGGTCCACACCCCGGTGCAGCACCCACCAGGTCAGGGCCCGGTACATGGCGCCCGTATCGAGGTAGACGAGCCCCAGGCGGCGGGCGAAGGCCCGTGTGACCGTGCTCTTGCCCGCCCCGGCGGGGCCATCGATGGCGACGATCGGGGGACGGTTCATCAGAAAGATGTGGTCGATCAGGCGGGTGCTGCCGCAGCGGGCGGCGGCGGCGAGCAGGGAGATCCCGGTGGCGGCGGGCACCGGGGCCAGGCTAAGGGGATGGACGAGCTGCACATACTCGACACCGAGCCCCGCCGCCTCCAGGGCCCCGCTCACCGCCGCCGTCAGCGCTTCGGCGCTGCCGGTGCCGCCGCGCCAGAGCGCGAGCGCTGCCTTGAGGGCGGAGGGCAGGGCCGCCGCCTGGCCACGTTCGGCGGCGCTGAGGTAGCGATGGCGGGAACTGCAGGCGAGGCCATCGGCCTCCCGCACGGTGGCGCACCCCTGGACCGTCACCGGCAGGGCCAGATCGGTGACGACACGGCGCAGGATCGTGAGCTGCTGCCAGTCCTTCTCCCCGAGCAGGAGGCGATCGGGCCGCACCAGGGCCAGCAGACGACAGACGACGGTGGCGACCCCCTCGAAATGGCCGGGGCGTCCGGGACCGCACAGGGAACGGCGCAGGCCGGCCGGGGGGACCACGGCGGTGAGCTCCGCCTCGCCGCCGGGGAACAGGTCCGCCACGGAGGGGGCGAAGAGGGCAGCGGCCCCCGCCGCGGCCCCCAGGGCCGCATCGGCGGCCAGATCGCGGGGATAGCGGGCGAAATCCTCGGAGGGTCCGAACTGGAGCGGATTGACGAACACGCTCAGCAGCACCGCGGGCCGGCCGGCGGGGACGGCCGCCGAGGCCCGCCGCAACAGCTGCTGATGGCCCTCGTGCAGGCTGCCCATGGTGGGCACGAAGTGGAGCGGCCGCCTGGCCTGGCCTCGGCGCCAGTCGCTCAGGTCGGCCAGGGTCTGAAGCAGTCGCACCGGCACAAAGGGAAAGCCCACCCGCCAGATTGGCGGATGGGCCGGTGGACAGGGTTCCGGCCGCGGCCGGAGCTGGGACTCAGGGCAGGACTTCCAGCTTCACATCGGCAATGCCGCTGGCGGTGAGGCCAAGCTCCTTGGCGGCACCATGGGCCAGATCGATCACCCGGTTGCCGTGGAAAGGACCACGGTCATTGATGCGCACCACGGCGGAACGACCGTTCCAGAGGTTGGTGACGCGCACCATTGTGCCGAAGGGCAGGGTGCGGTGGGCGGCGGTGAGGGTGCCGGGACGGAAGACCTCTCCACTGGCGGTGCGGTTGCCGAAGAAGCCGGGGCCATACCAGCTGGCCTGGCCGGTACTGACCCGACCGGCGGAGGCGATCAGGTTGCTGGCCGTGGGTACGGGGCGGATCTCGTCGACGAAGCGCTCCCAGCTGGAGGGAAAGTCGGCGGGGCGAATGGCAACGGAACTCCCTGGCGCCTGCGTGGCAGTAAGGGAGCCGGCCTGGGCCGGGGCGATGCTGCTGGTGAAGAGGAGGGCGGCGGTGCCCAGGAGTTGAGTGACTCGCATGACAGGCGGAAATCACCGGCGGAGCAGGAGAACGAAGAAGGGACTTCCTCGAAGACTGCATTCGGACGCTGACGACAACCGGAACCAGAAGCGGTGTTGGCTGAGGTGAACGGGACCGAAATGGCCTGGTGAATTCCTTACAGGAAATGACAACCCCGGAAAACTATCCGAAGTCCGCAGGGCCCCTACGGACCCCGGAAGCCCCCCTGGATCGATCAGTTTTCTTCATCTTTGCCACCCTTCCAGGCGTCCACTGGCCTGACTGGCCCATCGGCGCTACCGACACATCAGTGGATTTGATTGCTTTCATAAGCTGCAACGATGGGATCGTGGGCCAATCGCGGGATCGTCCACGTCCAGGGCCTCTCCGACGTTTCCCCAGCCCCCCGCGGCCCCGTGCCGATGCAGGATCGGTGCAGCGCTGACCCCTGCCCCATGGACTATCGCTCTGCCGGCGTGGACGTGGTCGCCGGCCGCGCCTTCGTGGAACGGATCCGGGACAGCGTCGAGACCACCCGACGGCCGGAGGTGCTGGGCGGACTGGGGGGCTTCGGCGGGCTCTGCCGGCTGCCGGCCGGCATGAAGCGTCCATTGCTGGTGGCGGGAACCGACGGGGTGGGCACCAAGCTCGAACTGGCCCAGGCCCATGGGGCCCACCACGGGGTGGGCATCGATCTGGTGGCCATGTGCGTCAACGACGTGATCACCAGCGGTGCCGAACCCCTCTTCTTCCTTGATTACATCGCCACCGGCAAGCTCGGCCCCGAGGCCATGGCCGAGGTGGTGGAGGGCATCGCCGACGGCTGCCGCCAGAGCGGCTGTGCCCTGCTGGGGGGCGAGACCGCGGAGATGCCGGGCTTCTACGGCGAAGGCCGCTACGACCTGGCCGGGTTCTGCGTGGCGGTGGTGGAGGAGGAGGACAGGATCGACGGTGCCCGGGTGGGCGCCGGCGACCGGATCGTCGCCGTGGCCAGCAGCGGTGTCCACAGCAATGGCTTCAGCCTGGTGCGGCGCATCCTCGAGGCCGAGGCCGTCGACGCCGGCACGCCCCTGCCGGCCACCGGCCAGGGGCTGATCGACGCCCTGCTCACCCCCACCTTTCTCTATGCCGCCCTGGTGAAGGAGCTGCGCCGCTCCGGGCTGCCTCTGCACGCCATGGCCCACATCACCGGCGGCGGGCTGCCGGAGAACCTGCCCCGCTGCCTGCCGCGGGGGGTCCACGCCGTGGTGGACCCCGGTAGCTGGGAGCGCCCACCCCTGTTCCGCTGGCTCCAGGAGAAGGGAGAGGTGCCGGAGGCCGACCTCTGGAACACCTTCAATCTCGGAGTCGGCTTCTGTCTGGTGGTGCCACCGGTGGCCCTGCCCGCGGTCCTCGACCACTGCCGCTCCTCGGGCCACCAGGCCTGGGAGCTGGGTGTCGTCGCCGCGGGCGACCCGGGGGAGACCCCCCTGGCCGGATTGCCGCACTGAAGCCACCCCGGCCTGGATGCACCGCTTTCCCTAAGGTCATCAACGTCTTTGCCGACACGACCAGGCCTCCTTCCGCTCCGACGAGTTCGTTGCCCGATGTTCGATACGTCCAGACGCATCACGCGCCGCCGCAGTTCCGCCGGCCCGATTCCCCCCCAGCGGCCCCAGCAGCCCCGCCCCCGCCTGCGAGACGGCGGAGGCCCGGTGCAGCGCGAAGGCACGGGCGGCCAGCGGCCCACCTTCCTGACCCTGCGGGACCACGGCAAGGTCTATGTGGCCGACCTGCCCCGCCTCTCCGACGGCCAGCTCACCCATATCCATAAGGAGGCCCAGGACGTCTTCGACAGCCTCAACCGCCGCCTTCAGGAGCTGGAGGACCAGACCTTCCTGAGCGAGGCCGACCAGGACACCCGGATCCGGGCGACTACCAAGCGCGACATCACCCAGCGGTTCCTCAACTCGATCGCCCAGGAACAGGAGCTGCGGCGTTCCAACCCGGCCCTGCGGGCCGCGGCGGGTGAATCCCTGGCCCGGGCCTTCCTCGAACTGGCCCGCCATCGGCTGCCCGGCTCCACCTTCGACTCCCTGCTGCAGGAGGCCCTCAGCGCCTGCGGTCCCGGTGAGGACGGCGCCCTCAGCGGCGAAACGGCCGATCCCCAGGTGGTGCGGCTGCTGCAGCGGGCCGAGGCCCCCCAGCCGCGGCCGGCGGCCCTGCCGGTGGTGCTGAGTCCGGACCCGGCCGACGCCCTCAGCGCCTGAGCGGTTCAGTCGCTCTGGAACGGGTTGGCCGGCATGCGCGCCTCGCCGCGCAGCGCCACCCGGTCCAGATCCTGCCGCTCCTCCTCCGCAAGGCACCAGGCGGCGGCCGCCGCCGCCGCTTCGGCCTGATCGGGGCGGCGCAGTCCCACCAGGGGCAGGGCGCCGTGGGCCCGGCACCAGTTGATCGCCACGGCCGCCATCGGGGCGTCGTGGGCACGGGCGATCCGCTCCATGGTCTGCAGCAGGGGCTGGATGCGTGGCCGCAGGCGCCGGAACAGCAGGCCCCGCGGTCCCGGGGGTAGCGCCGCCGGGGCCTCCCCCGGGGGCTGGGCCAGCAGCCCCAGGGCCAGGGGGCTGTAGGCCAGCAGCTCGATGCCCAGCTCCCGGCAGACCGGAGCCACCCCCTGGACCCCGAGTGCGTCGGGGGCCAGCAGGGACAGCTGCACCTGCACGCTGGCCAAACGCAGGCCGCGCCGGTCCAGCTGGTCGTGCACCCGGCGCAGGCGGCGCGGGCCCAGGTTGGAGACCCCCAGGCTGCCCACCCGGCCCCGGGCCACCAGATCCGCCAGTCCCTCCAGCAGAGCGCCCTCCTGCCAGGGGGCGTAGCGGGCCGTGCTCCAGTGCAGCTGCACCCTGTCCAGGTGGCCCCTCAGGCGCCCCAGGGACGCCTCGAAGGCCGCGTCGAACCCCCGGCGGCCCAGGCGCCAGGGGAACGGGGCCAGCTTGGTGGCCACGGTCAGCTGCTGGCGCCGGGCCGGCGGCAGGGCCGCGACGCAGTCGCCCAGGAGCGACTCGCTGCGTCCCCCGTAGCGGCCGGTGCCGTAGGAATCGGCCGTATCGAAGAACGTCAGACCCAGCTCCACCGCACGGCGGAAGCAGGCGGCCAGGGTGTCGTCCTGGGCGGGGTCGTACCCCCAGAGGAACTGGTTGCCCCAGGCCCAGGTGCCGATCCCGACCCCGGGGACGACCGACGGCGGCGGAGCGGGCAAGATGTCGGCCATGGCGATCACGCGAGTCCCGGTCCATTGCCATGATCGACCCGACTCTCTCCCCGGAGACCCGCGATGACCATCCCTCCGGGCGTCGGGCCGACCTCCGCCCCGAACCAGCCCACCGCCGTGGCGCCTGCCGCCGCAGCCACCCCCCCTGGCCCCGCCACCGACCCGCTGCTCTGCCACCACTGCGGCCGGACAGCCGGCAACGGGATCAGCTGCCAGGGCATCTGCGTCGCCGATTCGGGCTATTGAAGCTCCGGCCGGGCCCGGCGGCCCTGGCGGGGCTGACCCTGCTGCTGGCCCTGGGCGTCCTCTGGGCGCCCCTGGCAGCCCGGGAGCGGCCCGGCGACGATTTCGGCCGCTGGGAACGGGGCCTGCGCCGCTGCAGCGTCATCACCCCGTCCGGCACGGGCCCGACGCCGCCCCCGTCCACCTGCCGCCTGCTGCGGCTGGACCAGCAGATGGAGGGTCTGCTCAGTATCCGGTTCCTGGAGCCCGGTGGCGACACCTCCTTTCTCGATCGCCAGCTGGTCTTCGCCGGGGTGCTGGCGGAAGGCTCCGCCGCCATGGCCTGTGAGCGGAGCCGCTGCGAGCCGCGCTGGCCGGTGAGGCTGCGGGTCAGCGCCGTGGGGCAGGCGGGGTTCGGTGACGGGGAGGCCGCGCTCGGACTGACCAGGGCCGAGCTGGCCAGCGGACAGTGCCTGCTCGACGATCGCGCCTTTCGCTGCGAAGCCACCGGCCCGGATGGACGGCAGTGGCGGGTGGACGCCGCCCCCTGAGCGGGCCGGGGACGGGATGGCGAGGAGAGAGAGGAGGGGGGGGGGAGGCGGAGATGACGATCGGCAACGAAGGTCACAGACAGCGCCCCTCTCTTCAGATTCTCTTTATGATTGATCCGTTCGGGAGATGGCCATGCCCCCATCCACGTCTCTGCTGGCCTTGGTGGGCGTCGTGGGCTTCGCCATCATCTCGCTGCTCATGGGCGTTCTCCCCTGAGCGGCAACGACGGGACGATCGAACGCCGCCGCTAGGGTGCCGACGCTCCGCCCGCCGGCATGTCGACCAAAGACGCCTTCACCCGCATCTACCAACGCGACACCTGGGGCGGTGGCTCGGGACAGGGGTCCAGGCCGGAGTTCAACGGCGAATACATCGCCACCCTGCAGCGCTTTTTGCAGCTCAACGACATCGGCAGCGTCGTTGATTTCGGGTGTGGCGACTGGCAGTTCTCTCGCCTGATCCACTGGGGTGACATCACCTACACAGGGGTCGACATCGTCGACTCCGTGGTGGCCGCCAACCGCGAACGCCACGCCAGCGACACGGTTCACTTCCAGCTGTTCGACGACCTCGCCAGCCTCCCCCCGGCCGATCTGATCCTGGTCAAGGATGTGCTGCAGCATCTTCCCAACCAGCTGGTGCGGGACTATCTCGACCATTTCAAGAGCAAGTACCGCTGGCTGATCATCACCAACGACGATCTGCCGCAGTCGAAGCTCAATCAGGAGATCAATGCGGGGGCGTGGCGGCCGCTGCGCCTGGATCTTCCGCCCTTCGAAGAACACTGCTCCACCCTGGCCCAGTGGGTGGTGCTGACGGAATCCTCCATGAATCTGCACAGGAAACGGGCGGAACTGCTGCACGGGCGCGGGCCTCGACGTCCCCCCGGCCGGCCGATCAGACGCTCTGAAGATCAGAATGCTGGATGATCAGAGGTGGGTTCGGAGAACGGTGACCCGATCACCGCGCACCCTTCACCAGTTGCCGACCCGCTTAAGAGCGGTGTAGTACTCGATGATGGCATCCTCCAGAATGGCCCTGGGTGTGGAGGGAAGCTGAATTCTTTCGCGATAGGCCTGGATCTTTTCAATCATCTCCAGACATTCCTCGCTGAGAAGCGCCACGAACGGATCCGGCTCTTCCGGGGAATTGGCTGCCACCGCAGTCCTCATCGGCATGTCCGGTGCAGTCTGCCACCGATGGGCGGTCACCGTGCCGAACGCTCCCCAGCGAGGGGAGAGGCCGGGAAATTCCCGGTTGTTGCAGAGGCGGCACCCAGATTCGAACTGGGGATAAAGGATTTGCAATCCTCTGCCTTACCACTTGGCCATGCCGCCTGCCGGGGAGCAAACTCCCCGCAGCGGATCGTATCAGCCATGGCATGTCCTCCCCTCGTCTGCTGGTTCTGAGTAACGGCCATGGGGAGGATCTGATCGCCCTGCGGCTGATTGAGGCCCTCAGGCGGCAGGCCCCCGGGCTGGAGGTCGACGTGCTGCCGCTGGTGGGGGTCGGCCAGGCCTACGCCGGCGCCGAGGCCGCCGGGGAGCTGCGCCGGGTCGGCCCGCGGCAGCCGCTGCCCAGCGGCGGCTTCAGCAACCAGAGCCTGGCGGGGCTGCTGATGGACCTGGCGGCCGGGCTGCCGCTGCTCAGCTGGCAGCAGTGGCGGATCGTGCGGCGCTGGGGCCGGCAGGGCCTGCCGATCCTGGCGGTGGGGGACCTGCTGCCCCTGCTGATGGCCTGGGCCGGGGGCGGCCCCTACGGCTTCCTCGGCACCCCCAAGAGCGACCACACCTGGGCCTCGCCGGCACCGGCCGGCTGGGGCCGCTCCCCCCTGGCCGATGGGTACCACCGGGCCAAGGGCAGCGAATGGGACCCCTGGGAATGGGCCCTGATGGGCCGGCGCCGCTGCCGGCTGGTGGCGGTGCGGGATCGCCTCACCGCCCGGGGGCTGCGGCACCACGGGGTGCGGGCCGTCGCCCCGGGCAATCCGATGATGGATGGCTTCGCCCCTGCCCCGCCGCTGCCCGACTGGCTGCGGGGTCGGCGCCGCCTGCTGCTGCTGCCCGGCAGCCGCCTGCCCGAGGCCCTCGGCAACCTTCGCGCCCTGCTGGCGGCCCTGCCGCCGGCCGAAGGGTCCCCAGCGATCAGCGTGCTGCTGGCCACCGGCTCCCGTCCCGATGCCGCCGAACTGACCGCTCCCCTGGCGGGGGCGGGCTTCATCCCCGGCAGGCCGCCGGGGGGCTCAGGGGCCGCGGTCCTCTGGAAACGCGGCCCCCTGGAGCTGCTGGTGGGTCCGGGCCGGTTCGCGGCCTGGGCGCCGCTGGCGGAGCTGGGGCTCGCCACCGCTGGCACCGCCACCGAGCAGCTGGTGGGGCTGGGAGTTCCTGCCCTGTCGCTGCCCGGGCCGGGGCCCCAGTTCAAGGCCGGTTTCGCCCGCCGCCAGAGCAGGCTTCTGGGGGGAGCGGTGCAGCCCTGCCACGGGCCAGCCGAGCTGCGCAACCGGCTGCTCGCCCTGCTGGACGACGACGGGGAGCGGGCCCGGCTGGGCCGCATCGGCCGGCGCCGCATGGGAGGGGCCGGTGGCAGCGCCCGACTGGCGGCCCTGATCCGGGAGAGGCTGCTGCCGGGGTAGGGGGATGATGGGGCCGACCGCCCCGTTGTCCTCCGCACCGATGCCCGGCATCCCCGACCGCAGCTTCAACGCCGCCTGCGGTCATCTGGCCACGCACCTGGGCATCAGCCTGGCGGCGGCCCGCCGGCGGGTGGAGATCCTGGCGGCCAAGGAAGGGCTCCGGGACACCGCCGCCAAGCTCGCCCTGGCGGAGCGGCTGCTGGAGGAAACCAGGGCCAGCGGCCTCGACCGGGGCCAGCTGTTCGACGGACAGCTGCGCTCGGTTGGGGAAGACGACCTGTTCATGATCGAGGACTGAGCGCCACGACAGGCCGGCCGCCCGGTGTGCCGCCCAGCGCGCCCGGACTCAGTGCTCGAACACCTGGTTGAACCGTTGCCGATCGAGGGCGGAGAACACGGGCACGCAGGCGAAGCAGCGGCGGGCCAGCTCCCAGCGCTCCTCGCGGCGCAGCATCACCTCCAGCCGGTCCCGGGCGGCCAGCAGCCAGCGCACGTCACCGGCGGCATAGGCCAGCTGGGTGTCGCTGAGCTCCTCCACCCGGCCCCAGTCGGAACTCTGGGCCTGCTTGTCGAGCTCCACCCCCACCAGTTCATTGACCACGTCCTTGAGGCCGTGGCGCGGGGCGTAGGTGCGGGCCAGGCGGCTGGCCACCTTGGTGCAGAAGACGGGGTCCACGGCGATGCCGAGGTTCTCCGCCAGCGCCGCCACGTCGAAGCGGGCGAAGTGGAACACCTTCTCGATCGCCGGGTTCTCGCACAGGACCTTCAGCCGCGGCGCCTCCGTCTGCCCCCGCGACACCCGGATGCAGCAGACGTTGTCGTGGTCGTCGCAGATCTGCACCAGGCAGAGGCGGTCACGCCCATGGATGAGCCCCATGGCCTCGGTGTCGATCGCCAGGGCCCGGGCCTGGCCGAACAGCTCCTCCCAGGCGGCGTCAAGGTCGTGGTCGAAGACAGCGAAACGGGCCGGCGGACCGGGGCTGGCACTGCCGCTGGAAGGGGTCTGGGCCATGGGGAAACAGAGGAGTGGCGGCCATCGTCGCCCACGGCGGCCGCCGACCAGGCCGGTCGGGCCAGAATGCGGGCCCAACCGGCCACGCCGCCATGCCCACCCTGGGTTCCACCCTCCTGCTCACCCTGCTGATGGCCATCGGCCTGGTGTTCTTTCTGAGGGCCGCCAGCAAGGACCGCACCACGGTGGTGGACGTGCATTCCCCCCAGCCGCCGGTGCAGGTGCTCGAGGGCATCTCCGACTGGCTCACCGCCCGGGGCTGGCGGACCGAGGCCGGCGATCCCGAGCGCCAGCTGCTGCGCTTCCGCGGCCAGGTGAGCTCCAGCCCGCCCCTGGCCCTGCTGCTCTCGCTGCTGGGCAGCGTCGGCGCCGCCTGTCTCGGCCTGGTGCTCCGCCAGGTGCTGCCCTCCCTCGGCTGGTGGCCCCTGCTCCTGGCCCTGGTGGGACCCCTGGCCGGGGTGATCTACCGGCGCCGGGCCGCCCGGCCCGAGAGCCTGGAGCTGCGCCTGATCAGCGGCGACAGCGACGGCGGCAGCACCCTGCGGCTGCGCGCCCACCGGGACGAACTGATCGCCATCGAGCGGGAACTGGGCCCCGGTCTCCAGCTCGCCAGCGACGGTTCCCTGCTCTCCTCTCCGATCTGAGCCGATGGGTTCCCCTCTCCCGTCCTGGCTGGTGGGGCCGGCCCTGCTGATCGGCAACCTCGTCCCCCTGGCGCCATTGGCCCGTGGCGCCGAAGCGGCCGTGCCGGCCAGCCCGATCCAGGCGCCGGCGCTGGCCGGCTTCGATCCGATCACCGGTCCCCGCAGCCGCCTGGGCCGGGACTGGATCGGCACCCGCCCCGTCGATCCGGACACCCCGATCCTGGTGCTGGCCGGCCATGCCGATTCCCAGGGGATGAACGGCGCCGGCACCAGCGGCGCCGCCGTGGCTGCCGGAGCACCGCCGATGCTGCCGGGCATCAGCGACGAGCTCTACTGGAACATGGTCGTCGCCGAGGCGGTGGTGACCCTGGGCCAGCAGCGGGGGCTGCGCATCAGCTCCTACCGCCCCCCCTTCCGCACGATCCCGGATGGCAACCACCCCAGCACCAACTGGAGCGTGGGCCGGCAGCACGCCGCCAGCGGCGGCTACGCCCTGGAGATCCACTTCGACGCCTGGGGCCCCGACGGCATCGGATCGGGGTTGATCCCGCCCCTGCACCGCCCCTTCAGCTCCCTCGACGAAAGCCTGGCCGCGGCGTTCGGCGGGTTCCCCATGGCCTTCCGGGGCGGTCTCGGCGGACCCAGGCGCGGCATCGCCCTGCTGGAGGTGGGCAAGCTGGAGGGTCCGCTGGAGCGCTCGCTGCGCAACCCGGCCACCCGTTCCGACACGGTGCTGACCATCGCCGAGCGGATCGTGACGGCCCTCGAGGTGGGTCTGGGCCGCAGCCCGGCCACCGCCATGCCGCTCAGCCCACCGCCTGGTGGGGTCGGCAGCGCTCCTCCAGGGAAGGGTCTTCAAGCCAGTTCTGCGGACGAGTGAACAGCTCGGTCAGCAGGGCCTCGCGGCTGCCGGCTGCCGCCGTGTAGCCGTACTCCCAGCGCACCAGGGGCGGCAGCGACATCAGGATCGATTCGGTGCGGCCGTTGGTCTGCAGGCCGAAGATCGTGCCCCGGTCGAACACCAGGTTGAACTCCACGTAGCGGCCGCGGCGGTAGAGCTGGAACTGGCGCTCCACCTCGCCCCAGGCAAGCCCCTGGCGGCGCTCCACGATCGGCACGTAGCTCGGCAGGAAGGCGTTGCCGCAGGCCGAGGCCAGGGCGAAGAGCTGCTCCCAGTTCTGGTGGAGCGGCCCAACGGCCGCGCTGGCCGCCGCCGCCGGCCCCTCGGGGTCGCCCCCCTTGTAGAGCACCCCGCCGGGGTCCTGGTAGTCGTAGAAGATGCCGCCCACGCCCCGGGTCTCGCCCCGGTGCTTCAGAAAGAAGTACTCGTCGCACCAGGGCTTGAACACCGTGTAGTAGGCCGGATCGACCCCGTCGCAGGCCCCCTTGAGGGTGCGGTGGAAGTGGCGGGCGTCCTCCAGGAAGGGGTAGTAGGGGGTGAGGTCGGCGCCGCCGCCGAACCACCACACCGGCCCCGCCTCGAAATAGCGGTAGTTGAGGTGCACCGTGGGCACGAAGGGGTTGCGGGGGTGGAGCACCATCGAGGTGCCGGTGGCGAACCAGCGGTGGCCCTCCGCCTCGGGGCGCTGGGACAGGATCGAGGGGGGCAGCCGCTCCCCCTCCACCTCGGAGAAGTTGACGCCGCCCTGCTCGAACACGCGGCCGTCCTTCATCACCCGGGAGCGGCCGCCGCCGCCCTCCGGCCGCTCCCAGCTCTGCTCCTCGAAGTCGGCCCCGCCATCGAGGCTGGCGAGACCCGCGCAGATCGAGTCCTGCAGGCCCATCAGCAGGGCCTTGGCGCGGCTGCGGGAATCGGCAGGTGGCATCTCCATGGAACGGCAGCGCGGCGGACGCGGAACATCCGCACACCTTTTCAGCCCGTCGGGGGGTCCCACAAGGGTTCGAGAGCGTCTGTCACGGGCTGGAGAAGGGGCCCGGGAGCCACCCCGGGGCTGCCGCGGGGCCACGGGGGTGCTGCCGCGGGCTTGCCGCGGGGCCGCCGCAGGAGCCCCCGTCCGGCCCGACCGGCCCGAAGGGCCGCCCCTAGGATCGCCGTCCACCCCGACCCTGCCGCCGCCGCATGGCCAGCGCCGACATCCTCCTTGAGGCCCTGCAGCCGCTCCGCGACGCCGGCAGTGGCCGCAGCCTGCTGGAGCTGGGCTGGATCAGCGACCTGCGCCAGCAGGGCAGCCGGGCGGTGTTCCGCCTCGCCCTGCCCGGTTTCGCCAACAGCCAGCGGGAGCGCATCGCCGCCGAGGCCCGCAGCGCCCTGCTGGACGTGGAGGGCATCAACGACGTGCAGATCGAACTGGCCCAGCCGCCCGCCGCCCCCTCCTCGGGCCCCATCGGCGCCGCCGGCCACGGCCCCGGCGGGGCCCAGCTGCCGGAGCGGCAGGGCATCCCCGGCGTGCGCCAGGTCATCGCCGTCAGCAGCGGCAAAGGGGGCGTGGGCAAGAGCACGGTGGCGGTGAACCTGGCCTGTGCCCTGGCCGCCTCCGGCCTGCGGGTGGGCCTGCTCGATGCCGACATCTACGGACCCAATGCGCCAACGATGCTCGGGGTGGCCGACCGCAGCCCCCAGGTGACGGGCAGCGGCAACGACCAGGTGCTGGAGCCGATCGAGACCTGCGGCATCGTCATGGTGTCGATGGGCCTGCTGATCCAGGAGAACCAGCCGGTGGTCTGGCGTGGTCCGATGCTCAACGGCATCATCCGCCAGTTCCTTTATCAGGTGAACTGGGGCGAACGGGACGTGCTGGTGGTGGATCTCCCCCCCGGCACCGGCGACGCCCAGCTCACCCTCGCCCAGGCCGTGCCCATGGCCGGCGCGGTGATCGTCACCACCCCCCAGCTGGTGTCGCTGCAAGATGCCCGCCGCGGCCTGGCGATGTTCCTGCAGATGGGCGTGCCGGTGCTCGGGGTGGTGGAGAACATGACCGCCTTCATCCCCCCGGATCTGCCCGATCGCCGCTACGCCCTGTTCGGCAGCGGCGGCGGCCAGCGGCTGGCCGACGAGGCCGACGTGCCCCTGCTGGCCCAGCTGCCCATGGAGATGCCCGTGCTCGAGGGCGGTGAGCGGGGCTTGCCGGTGGTGCTGTCGGCACCAGACTCGGCCAGCGGCCGCGCCTTCACCGAGCTGGCCGAGCGGCTGAGCACCAGCTGCTCCCTCAGCCCGGCGCTCGCCTGAAGCGATGGCGGTTCTCAGCCCCCGGCGCGGTGGGTTCGCCGCCAAGGGGGCCAAGCGGCGCGGCCCCGGCTTCGATCCCCTCCTCTGGGGCATCCCCATCGCCCTGACGCTGCTGGCGGGGGCCCTGATCGCCAGCACCCAGCGCCAGCAGGCCACCACCGACTGGTACCAGCACTGGATCACCGCAGCGGTGGGCCTGGTGGTGGCCCTGCTGCTGGCCCGCGTGCCCCTGGAGCGCATCGCCCGCTTCCAGTGGCCGATCTACATCCTCATGGTGGCGAGCCTGGTCGCGGTGCGGATCATCGGGGTCAGCGCCCTCGGGGCCCAGAGCTGGATCAACATCGGCGGCTTCTACGTGCAGCCCTCGGAGTTCGCCAAGGTGGCGGCGATCCTGCTGCTGGCGGGGGTGCTCTCCAAGTACCCGGTGGAGCGGCCGATCGATCTGCTGCGGCCGGTGGCCATGATCAGCGTGCCGTGGCTGCTGGTGTTCGTGCAGCCGGATCTGGGCACCTCGCTGGTCTTCGGGGCGGTGCTGCTGGTGATGCTGTTCTGGTCGGGCATGCCCGCCACCTGGCTGCTGCTGCTGCTCTCGCCCCTTTTCACGGCGATCATGGCCGGCACCATGCCCTGGCTGCTGCTGGGCTGGATCCCGCTGATGGGCTGGGTGGCGTGGCGTTCCCTGCCCTGGAAGGCGGTGGGGATCTCTTTGGTGCTGGCCGTCCAGGGCCTGTTCGCCGTCGGGACACCCTGGCTCTGGGAGCACGGACTGCGCCCGCACCAGCGGGCCCGGCTCACCCTGTTCCTGGATCCGGCCCAGGATCCCCTCGGGGGCGGCTACCACCTGCTGCAGAGCACCGTGGGCATCGGTTCCGGGCAGCTCTGGGGCACCGGCCTGATGAACGGCTCCCTCACCAAGCTGCGCTTCATCCCCGAGCAGCACACCGATTTCATCTTCAGCGCCCTGGGCGAGGAGACCGGCTTCATCGGCTCGATGCTGGTGGTGGTGGGCTTCGTGGTGCTGATCTGGCGCCTGCTGCAGATCGCCGGCCGGGCCGCCAGCGATTACGAATCGCTCGTGGTGGTGGGCATCGGCGCCATGCTGATGTTTCAGGTGGTGGTGAACATCAACATGACCATCGGCCTGGGACCGATCACCGGCATTCCGCTGCCCTTCCTGAGCTACGGCCGTTCGGCCATGCTCGTCAACTGCATCAGCCTCGGGCTCTGCGCCTCCGTGGCCCGGCGCAGCCGCAGCCTGCGGCGATGGTGGTGAGCCTGGGGGACCTGCGCCGCCTGCTGGCGGCCGGTGTCCCGGCCGGGCGGGGAGACGAGGACAGTGTGCGGCGCCAGTGGTGGGCCGCCCTGGCCACGGTGCAGGCGGACCTGCTCGGGGCCGCCCCTCCCCAGCCGGGGGTGTGGCTGGCGGCGCCGCTGCCGGCCCTCTACGAACCCGCCCTTCTGGAGTGGCTCGACGGCTGGGTCTGGACCCCCGCCCAGGTGGGCAACCTCATGCCCCCGGGGCTGCCGCTGCTGCCGGGGATGGCGCCCCTGCCGGCGGACCACGGCACGCCCCCCCGGGGAACGGCCGGCCGGCCGGGGGGCTTCCAGCGCCTGAGCCTGCGGGAGGACGACGGCACCGATCCGCTGCTGGTGCTGATCACCCCGGTGCTGCAGGTGGCCCTGGCCCTGGACGGTGCCCCGCAGGAGCGCCGCCTGGTGGTGCGCTTCGACGCGCCGGTCCTGTCGGCCGCCCTGGAGCTGCTCGATCGCCGCCTGGCCCAGGATGATCCGGTCGCGGGCCTGGGGCTGCGCCGCCGCCTGCAGCTGCTGGGCCCGCTCAGGAACGATCCCGATCTGGGCACCCGCTTCTGGCCCCTGCTGGCCCAGCGCCTGGCCGCCATGGCCCCCAGCGTCACCCTGCAGCCGCTGGTGCATGGGGAGAAGCGCAGCGAAGGCGGCGACGCCGTGAGCAGCGAACTGGCCCTGCTCGAGGCCCTCACCCATGAGGTGCGCACCCCCCTGGCCACGATCCGCACCCTGATCCGCTCCCTGCTGCGCCGCACCGACCTGCCGGCGGTGGTGCGGCAGCGGCTGGAGCAGATCGACGGGGAATGCAGCGAACAGATCGACCGCTTCGGCCTGATCTTCCTGGCGGCGGAACTGCAGCGCCAGCCCGGCAGCGCCCAGCCCCTGAGCGACAGCGAACTGGCCCGCACGGACCTGAGCCGGCTGCTTTACCAGCTGGAGGAGCTCTGGCAACGGCAGCTGGGCCGCCGCGACCTGCGGCTGGTGCTCGAAATTGCTGCCGACCTGCCGCCGGTGATGAGCGATCCCAGCCGGCTCGAGACCATGCTCGGCGGCCTGATGGACCGATTCAGCCGCAGCCTGCCCAGCGGCAGCGAAGTGCGGTTGCGGCTGCTGCCGGCGGGTTCGCGGCTGAAGCTCCAGCTCAGCAGCGACGACCCGGAGAGCCGCGAGGCCGATGGGGTGGCGGCCGCCGTGCCGATGCCGGTGGGTCCGGTGCTGAGCTGGAACCCGGAGACCGGCAGCCTGCAGCTCAGCCGCCAGGCCACCCAGCGGCTCTTCCACCGCCTGGGGGGGCGGCTCACCGAACGGGGGGGCAGCAACCTGACCGTGTTCTTCCCGACCGCCGAGCGCAGCGGCTGAGGTGGCCGCTGCCGGGTTTGTTGACGGGTGTGAAGAGTCCGCCGGGGGCGCCCGGAAGGCCAAAAACACGGTGCTAGTTTCCGCCTGAAACGGTCTGCGAGCCATGCCTGATACGGCCCTCCACGGTCAACTTCCGAAGTCCATCGGCAGCACCGGTGGCCTGCTGAACTCGGCGGAGACCGAGGAGAAGTACGCCATCACCTGGAGCAGCACCAAGGCCCAGGCGTTCGAGCTCCCCACCGGCGGCGCCGCGGAGATGCACGAAGGCGACAACCTCATGTACTTCGCCCGTAAGGAGCAGTGCCTGGCCCTGGGCACCCAGCTCCGCACCAAGTTCAAGCCCCGGATCGAGGACTACAAGATCTACCGGATCTACCCCGGCGGCGACACCGAATTCCTGCACCCCAAGGACGGCGTCTTCCCCGAGAAGGTGAACGAAGGCCGTCCCATGGTGGGCCACACCCCCCGCAGCATCGGCGCCAACCCCAACCCCGCCAGCCTCAAGTTCAGCGGCAAGGCCACGCACGAAGCCTGAGCCTGGCCGGCCAGCACCTATAACGGCGGGGCCGGGAGCCCCGTTTTTTTTGCCTGCCTGTCGCCGTGATGCCCGGTTCTGATCGCAGCGCCTTCCTCGCCCGCATCGCCGGTGGGGAAGCAGGTGCTGACTTGGCCGTCAATCTCCTGCCCCTCTGGAAGCGCTGGCCCGCCGACCTGGAGACCCCCCTGACCACCTGGCTGAAGGTGGGGGCGGACAGCAGCCATGGCGTGCTGCTGGAATCGGTGGAGGGTGGCGAGCAGCTGGGCCGCTGGAGCTTCGTCGTCAGCGACCCGCTCTGGACCCTCACCTGCCGCGGCGACCGGGGGGAGAGGCGCTGGCGGGATGGCCGCAGTGAACAGCTCCAAGGCAACCCCTTCTCCCTGCTGCGGGAGGCCCTGGCCCCCCTGCGCCCCGGCCCGGTGGAGGGCCTGCCGACGGTGGCCCAGCTGTTCGGCTTCTGGGGCTACGAACTGATCCGCTGGATCGAGCCCAGCGTGCCGGTCCACGACGCCCCGGACGGGGCCCCGCCGGATGGCTGCTGGATGCTGGCCGACAGCCTGCTGGTGTTCGACCAGGTGAAACGCCAGATCACGGCGGTGTCCTACGTGGATCTCTCCGCGGGGGCCGATCCCGGCGAGGCCTACGACCGGGCGGCGTCCCGCATCGCGGCCCTCGAGGCCCGCATGCACGCCCCGTTGCCGGCGCACGTCAAGCCGCTGGCCTGGCACGAGGCGAGCGGCGCCGAGCTGGCCACCCGCAGCAACCGGGACCAGCAGGAGTTCCAGGGAGCCGTGGCGGCGGCGGCCGAGCACATCGCCGCCGGTGACGTGTTCCAGCTGGTGCTGAGCCAGCGGTTCGAAGCCAGGGTGACCCACGACCCGTTCGATCTCTACCGCAGCCTGCGGATGGTCAACCCCTCGCCCTACATGGCGTTCTTCAACTTCGGCGACTGGCACCTGATCGGCTCCAGCCCCGAGGTGATGGTGAAGGCTGAGCCCTGTGCCGCAGGGGTGAAGGCCTCCCTGCGGCCCATCGCCGGCACCCGGCCCCGTGGCGCGGATGACGCCAAGGATGCGGCCCTGGCCGAGGAGCTGCTGGCCGATCCGAAGGAGCGGGCGGAGCACGTGATGCTGGTCGACCTGGGCCGCAACGACCTGGGCCGGGTCTGCCGGGCCGGCACGGTGCAGGTCACCGAGCTGATGGTGATCGAGAAGTACTCCCATGTGATGCACATCGTCAGCGAGGTGGAGGGGCTGCTGACCGAGGATCACGACATCTGGGACCTGCTGATGGCTTCCTTCCCGGCGGGCACCGTGAGCGGCGCCCCCAAGATCCGCGCCATGCAGCTGATCCACGCCCTCGAACCGGAGGCCCGCGGGCCCTACTCGGGCGTCTACGGGGCGGTGGATCTGGCCGGAGCCCTCAACACGGCCATCACGATCCGCACCATGGTGGTGCTGCCCCACCCCGAGGGCGGCTGGCGGGTGCAGGTCCAGGCGGGTGCCGGGATCGTGGCCGACTCCCGGCCGGAGGCGGAGTACCAGGAAACCCGCAACAAGGCCCGCGGCATGCTCAAGGCCCTCGCCTGCCTGGAGCCAGCCCCGGCCGCCGCGACGCCATGAGCGGCCCCCTCCTGCTGAAGGGCTTTGAAGTGGAGATGTACACCGGCCGGGCCGACGGCACGGTGGTGGGCTGCTCCGCCGAAGCGGCCGCCGCACTGGCGGGGTTCATGACCGAACCGGACCACCGCAACCTGGAGTACGTCACCCCGCCCGAGGCCTCCTACATCACCCAGCTGGAGCTGCTGCTGGAACCGCGCCGGCGCCTGCGCCGCTGGCTCCAGCCGCGCCAGCTGACCCTGCTGCCCGGCAGCACCCTGAGCCTGGGGGACAGCCGCCGCTTCGAGCGCTCCGACCCCGAGAACCCTTACCACGGCTACATCGAGGCCACCTATGGCACCCGGGTGGTGACCGCCAGCGTCCACATCAACCTGGGCCTGACGGAGATGGACGCCCTGTTCGCGGGCCTGCGACTGCTGCGCTGCGAAGCCTCCCTGCTGCTCGCCCTCAGCGCCAGCTCCCCCTTCCTCGACGGGGAGGTCACCGGGGCCCACTCCCAGCGCTGGCTGCAGTTCCCGATCACGCCGCCCCTGGTGCCCCTGTTCCGGGACCACCGCCACTACATCGACTGGATGGAGGAGCAGCTGGCCGCCGGGGCGATGCGCAACGTCCGCCACCTCTGGACGTCGGTGCGGCCCAACGGCGACGACCGCCCCCATGGCCTCAACCGCCTCGAGATCCGCATCTGCGACCTGATCGACGATCCGCTGCTGCTGCTGGCGGTCACCGCCTTCACCGAACTGCGCCTGCAGCAGCTGCTGCAGGATCGCGCGGGCCAGGATCCCCTGGCCGCTGGCCGGTTCGGGGCCGCCGAGCTGGAGGCCATCGCCGATGCCAACGACCGGGCGGCGGCGCGCTCCAGCCTCCAGGCCCGGCTGGTGCACTGGCGCACCGGCGAGACCCTGGAGGCCCGCGCCTGGATTGCCGCCGAACTCGAAGCGATGGCGCCGCTGGCGGCCGAACTGGGGCTGGCCCGGTGGCTGGCGCCCCTCCACGACCTGCTCGCCGGCGGCAACCAGGCGATGCGATGGCTGGCGCGCCTTGGGCACGGCGAAAGCATCGGTGCCATCATCGGCAGCGAGGCCGAGGCTCTCGAACGGCGGGAGAGGGCCCTGGACGCATGGCTGGCGACAGAAGCAGCCCAGGTTCCTGGAGGATCATGAACAGCACCCCCGCGCCCACCGCCCCCATGCGGCTCCACCTGACCGAGCCTTCGGTCGTTCCCGCCGAGGCCTCACCCGGGGTGATCCGACTGCTCACCGAGCGGCTGGAGCTGGTGGAGGATCTCTGGCAGACGGTGCTGCGCAGTGAATGCCCGCCCGAGCAGGTGGATCGTCTGCTGCGGCTCAAGGAACTGAGCGGTCCGGTGGCGCCGGGCCTGGATCCTGAGGCCCCCTCCGCCGTCGACACCGACGGCATCGTGGCCCTGATCAAGGCCATGGATCTGGCCGAGGGCATCGCCGCAGCCAGGGCCTTCTCGCTCTACTTCCAGCTGGTCAACATCCTCGAGCAGCACATCGAGGAGGACAGCTACCTCGAAAGCATCAAGCGGGCCCCCGCCCCCGCCAGCAACGACCCGTTCCTGCCGCCCCTGGCCAGCCAGAGCGATCCGGCCACCTTCCGCCAGCTGTTCGAGCGGCTGCGCGCCCTCAATGTGCCCCCGGGCCAGCTGGAGGGGCTGCTGCGGGAGCTCGACATCCGGCTGGTGTTCACGGCCCACCCCACCGAGATCGTGCGCCACACCGTGCGCCACAAGCAACGGCGGGTGGCGGCCCTGATCCAGAAGCTTCAGGTGAACGGCCAGGGCAACCCGGACGACAACGACCGGCTGCGCCAGCAGCTCGAGGAGGAGATCCGGCTGTGGTGGCGCACCGACGAGCTGCACCAGTTCAAGCCGTCGGTGATCGATGAGGTCGATTACGCCCTCCACTACTTCCAGCAGGTGCTCTTCGATGCCCTGCCCCAGCTGCGCCAGCGCATCCGCGCCGCCCTTGCCGCCAGCTACCCCGACGTGCAGCCCCCCCGGGACGCCTTCTGCACCTTCGGTTCCTGGGTGGGATCCGACCGGGACGGCAACCCCTCGGTGACCCCGGACGTGACCTGGCGCACGGCCTGCTTCCAGCGGCAGCTGATGCTGGCCCGCTACATCCAGTCGGTGTCGGTCCTGCGCGACCAGCTCAGCATCTCGATGCAGTGGAGCCAGGTGAGCGCGGCCCTGCTGGAATCCCTCGAGATGGACCGACTGCGCTTCCCGGAGATCTACGAGGAGCGGGCCGCCCGCTACCGGCTCGAGCCCTACCGGCTGAAGCTGAGCTACACCCTCGAGCGGCTGCGCCTCACCCAGCAGCGCAACCAGCAGCTGGCCGAGGCGGGCTGGGAATCCCCCTGCGACGGGTCCTCGGGCTACGAGGCCGGACTGAGCAGCCTGATGGAGCCGGCCCCACCCCAGGAACTCCACTACGCCTCGGTGGAGGAATTCCGCACCGACCTGGAGCTGATCAAGGAGAGCCTCGATGCCACGGGCCTGAGCTGCGAAGCCCTGCAGGACCTGCTCAGCCAGGTGCACATCTTCGCCTTCTCCCTGGCCAGCCTCGACATCCGCCAGGAGAGCACCCGCCACAGCGACGCCATCGATGAGCTCAGCCGCTACCTGCTGCTGCCGGTGCCCTACGGCGAGATGGACGAGGAGCAGCGGGTGGAGTGGCTGCTGAGCGAACTCAAGACCCGCCGGCCCCTGCTGCCGCCGGCGGCCCGCTGGAGCGCCCCCACCGCCGAGACCTTCGCCGTGTTCCGGATGCTGCAGCGGCTGCAGCAGGAGTTCGGCCGGCGCATCTGCCGCACCTATGTGATCTCCATGAGTCACACGGTGTCGGACCTGCTGGAGGTGGTGCTGCTGGCCAAGGAGGCCGGGCTGGTGGATCCGATGGCCCAGAAATCGGCCCTGCTGGTGATCCCCCTGTTCGAAACGGTAGAAGACCTGCAGGGGGCCCCGGCCGTGATGGGGCGGCTGTTCGCCGACCCCTTCTACCGCCAGCTGCTGATCAGCAACAGCGACGGTGAGCAGCCCCTGCAGGAGGTGATGCTGGGCTACTCCGACAGCAACAAGGATTCCGGCTTCCTCTCCAGCAACTGGGAGATCCACCGGGCCCAGATCGCCCTGCAGTCGCTGGCCGATGCCCATGACGTGGCCCTGCGCATCTTCCACGGCCGCGGCGGCTCGGTGGGCCGGGGCGGCGGCCCCGCCTACCAGGCGATCCTGGCCCAGCCCAGCGGCACCCTCAAAGGGCGCATCAAGATCACCGAGCAGGGGGAGGTGCTGGCCTCCAAGTACTCCCTGCCGGAACTGGCCCTCTACAACCTGGAAACGGTCACCACCGCCGTGCTCCAGAACAGCATGGTCAGCACCCCGGTGGACGACACCCCCACCTGGAACGTGCTGATGGAGCGGCTGGCGGCCCGCTCCCGCGACCACTACCGGGCCCTGGTGCACGACAACCCCGACCTGGTGGCCTTCTTCCAGCAGGTCACACCGATCGAGGAGATCAGCAAGCTGCAGATCTCCAGCCGGCCGGCGCGGCGCAAGAGCGGCGCCAAGGACCTCTCCAGCCTGCGGGCCATCCCCTGGGTGTTCGGCTGGACCCAGAGCCGTTTCCTGCTGCCCAGCTGGTACGGGGTGGGGACGGCCCTGCAGGCCGAGCTCGACGCCGACGGCGAGCAGATGGAGCTGCTGCAGCTGCTCTACCAGCGCTGGCCCTTCTTCCGCATGCTGATCTCCAAGGTGGAGATGACCCTCTCCAAGGTCGACCTGGAGCTGGCCGGCCATTACGTCACCTCCCTGGGACGCCCCCAGAACAGGGAGGTGTTCGCCCAGATCTTCGAGGCGATCGCCAGTGAGTTCGCCCTCACCCATTCCCTGGTGCTGCGCATCAGCAACCACAGCCGGCTGCTGGACGGCGACCCGGCCCTGCAGCTGTCGGTCGACCTGCGCAACCGCACGATCATCCCCCTGGGCTACCTGCAGGTGGCGCTGCTGCGCCGGCTGCGGGAGCAGAAACGGCAGCCCCCCATGAGTGAGGGGCCCGGCGACGGGCCGGGAGGCGGCGGCGACGGCCGCACCTACAGCCGCAGCGAACTGCTCCGCGGCGCCCTGCTCACCATCAACGGCATCGCCGCCGGCATGCGCAACACGGGCTGATTCCCTGGACTCTCTGTTGATCCCCTTCCGCAGCCAGCCCCCGACTCCACGCCTGCGGGAGGGTTACGCCCTGCTGCAGCAGCACGACCCGGATCCGGCCGGCCTCAACCAGCTGCTGGTGGCCTGCGGGGATGGCCCCCGCAGCCCGGAGCGCTGGCAGCGGGTGCTGGAGCGCAGCACCTGGCATCTGGTGGTGCTCAACCCCGGCGGCCGGCTGGTGGGCTTCGTGCGCGCCACCAGTGACCAGGCCCTCAATGCCAACCTCTGGGACCTGATGGCCGATCCGGCCGACCCCTGCCGGGACGAGGTCATCGGCGCCCTGGTGCAGACGGCCCTGGCCCGTCTGCGGCGGGAACTGAGCGGCTGCAGCATCTCCCTGTCCGCCCCGCCCGAAGCGGTGACCGCCCTCACCCGGGCCGGGTTCGTGGTGGACCCGGGGGGGATCCGGGCCATGGGCCTCAACCTGCGGAGCAGTGAAGAGGGGTGAGGGTGACTGGGCTGACGAGCATGGAGGGACTCGAACCCCCGACATTCAGAACCGGAATCTGACGCTCTATCCAACTGAGCTACATGCCCTGCCACGGTGGTTCCGGCCCCCTGGGGGACCTTGACCGCCGATGGGGGTACCTTAGCGGCTGACCGCCCCAGAACCATCCGGCTGCACCGCCTGGACTTCCGGCATTTCCGCAACATCGACGGCCTGCAGCTGACGCTGGAGGCGCCCCGCCTGCTGGTCATCGGCAGCAACGGCCAGGGCAAGTCGAACCTGCTGGAGGGGGTGGAGCTGCTCACCAGCCTGCGCTCCCACCGCTGCAGCGTCGACCGGGATCTGATCGGCCACGGGCACCCCTGCAGCCGGCTGGCCGCTCTCACCGATGAGGCGGACAGCCTGCAGCTGGAACTGCGGCGCAGCGGCGGACGCCAGGCGTTCCGCAACGGCAAGCGGCTGGAGCGCCAGCTTGATCTGATCGGCCCCCTGCGCTGCGTCGGCTTCAGTGCCCTCGACCTGGACCTGGTGCGGGGCGAGCCGGCCCTGCGGCGCCAGTGGCTGGACCGGGTGGTGCTGCAGCTGGAGCCGGTCTACGGCGCCCTGCTGAGCCGCTACGGGCGGCTGCTGCGGCAGCGCAGCCAGCTGCTGCGCCGGGGCCTGGGTGCCGGAACGCGGCAGGAGCTGCTGGAGGCCTTCGATCAGCAGATGGCCCTGGTCGGCGCCCGCCTGCACCGCCGCCGCCAGCGGGCCCTGCGGCGCCTGGAGCCACTGGCGGCGGCCTGGCAGCAGCGCATCGGCGGGGCCGCCGAACCGCTCCGGCTCGACTACGTCAGCGGCACCGTGCTGGCGGAGGCCAGCGACGAGGAGTCCCCCTGGCGCCAGGCCCTGGAAGAGCAGCTGCGCCAGCAGCGGCCCCAGGAGGAGCGGCTGGGCCAGTGCCAGGTGGGTCCCCACCGGGACGAGGTCGCCCTGCTGATCGGCGGCCAGGCCGCGCGCCGCTACGGCTCCGCCGGCCAGCAGCGGACCCTGGTGCTGGCCCTGAAGCTGGGGGAACTGGAGCTGGTGGGCCAGGTGGTGGGTCAGCCGCCGCTGCTGCTGCTCGACGACGTGCTGGCCGAACTCGACCCAGGGCGCCAGCAACTGCTGCTGGAGGCGGTGGGGGACGGCCACCAGTGCCTGGTGAGCGCCACCCACCTGGAGGCCTTCAGCACGGGCTGGCGGGCCCGCAGTCAGGTGGTGGAACTGCGCAGCGGAGCGCTGGTGGCCTGAGGCCCGAACTCCCTGCTGCCGCAGGCAGCCTGGCGAACCTCGCTTCCGCGCTCCGGCACGTAAGGTAAGACCTGTTTGAGCGGATTCGATGAACCAAACCCTTTCCAGCCTGCATCCCAACCCGGGATGGAAGCCCGCCGCCTCCCCCGCCCACCCCATTGCACACCCCGTCTCCGCCCCAGGCGACACCACCGACGCGGTAGGGAAACACTGCATCCTCGAGCTCTACGACTGCGACTGCGCACGGCTCGATGACGAAGCTTTCCTCAGGGACACCATCACGACAGCAGCCAGACGTGCCGGTGCGACCCTGCTCAACCTGATCACCCACCGCTTCGAACCCCAGGGCGTCACGGGGCTGGCCTTGCTGGCGGAATCCCACATCTCCATCCATACCTGGCCCGAATCGGGCTATGCGGCCG
This sequence comes from Cyanobium gracile PCC 6307, assembly GCF_000316515.1. Taxonomy (NCBI): domain Bacteria; kingdom Bacillati; phylum Cyanobacteriota; class Cyanophyceae; order Synechococcales; family Prochlorococcaceae; genus Cyanobium; species Cyanobium gracile. The sequence continues at coordinate 1,641,190 of NC_019675.1, forward strand.
TGGACGTGTTCACCTGCGGTGACCACACGATGCCGGAGAAGGCCTGCCAGGTGCTGTGGGAAGAGCTCGGGGCCGGCCGCCACAAGCTCACCAGCTTCCGCCGCGAAACCCCCGAGGCCCTGGCCGACAGCCAGAGGGAGCCCCAACTCGCCAGCGCCTGAGCGTCACTGAGCCGAGCCACCACCAGCGGCCGGGGATGCTCTTCCCGGCTTTTTTTGTGGCCAGGCTTCACCGGCCCGGCCCGACAAGCGCTCAGTCCCGCTCCGCGGCCAGGGCGCGGTTCAGCTTGCCGCTGACCAGCCCCTCGAGGTCGAGGGCCACGGCGGTGAACCCCATCTCCCTGAACGCCCCCACCAGCTCGGGGCGCAGCTCACCCTGGGCCAGACGCTCCAGCGCCGCCGGCAGTCGGGCCGCGGGGATCTCGATGCGGGCCGTCTCCCCCTGGCTGCGCACCCGCAGCTCGGGAAAGCCGCGCTGGCGCAGCCAGTCCTCGGCGGCGGCCACCCGGGCCAGGCGCGTCTGGCTGATCGATTCGCCGTAGGGAAAGCGGGAGGCGAGGCAGGGCTGGGCCGGCTTGTCCCACCAGGGCAGCCCAAGGGCACGGGAGAGCTGGCGCACCCCCGCCTTGTCGATGCCGGCCTCCGCCAGCGGTGAGCGCACACCGAACTCCCGGGCGGCACGGATCCCGGGCCGGTGGTCGCCCAGGTCGTCGCGGTTGACGCCATCCAGCACCTGGGCGCCCCGGGCGGCGGCGGCGATGGGGGCCAGCAGCCGGTGCAGCTCCCGCTTGCAGGCGTAGCAGCGATCCTGGGGGTTGCTGGTGTAGGCGGGGTCCGCCAGCTCCGCGGTGGGCACCTCCCGGTGGCGCAGCCCCAGCCAGCGGGCCTGGTCGCTGGCCTCCCGGCGCAGGTGGGGGGCCAGGGCCGGCGAGACGCCCGTGACCGCCAGGGCCCGCTCCCCCAGCCGGTCGCCGGCCAGGGCGGCCACCAGGGCGCTGTCGACACCGCCGGAGTAGGCCACCACCACCTGGGGAAAGGCGTCGAGCTGGCGGCAGAGCGCCTCCAGACCCCGCTCCAGCGGGGCCGGCAGGGCTTCGAGAAGGCTGAGGCGGCGGGTGGCTGGCATGGCCTCGATCCTGGCAAGGCTGGGTAGCATCCGGGTCAGATCCGCCCGCCGCTGCTCCCCGCCACCCGCCGATGACCCCCGCCGCCCGCAGCACCCAGACCCCGCAGCGCGGCACTGGGCGGGGCATCGGCATCCGCACCGCCGCCAGCAGCGACGAGCGGGCCCACGGGCAGCTGCACGTCTACGACGGGGAGGGCAAGGGCAAGAGCCAGGCGGCCCTGGGGGTGGTGCTGCGCACCATCGGGCTGGGCATCTGCGAGCAGAAGCGCACCCGGGTGCTGCTGCTGCGGTTCCTCAAGGGCCCCGGCCGTGCCTACGACGAGGACAGTGCCATCGAGGCCCTGCAGCAGGGCTTCCCCCATCTGATCGACCAGGTGCGCACCGGGCGCGGCGACCACTTCAGCGCCGAGGAAGCCACCCGCTTCGACCATCAGGAGGCCCAGCGGGGCTGGGACATCGCCAAGGGGGCCATCGCCAGCAACCTCTATTCGGTGGTGGTGCTCGATGAGCTCAACCCCGTGCTCGATCTGGGACTGCTCGACACGGAAGACGTGGTGCGAACGCTGGCCACCAAGCCGGCGGGGATGGAAATCATCTGCACGGGCCGGGGGGCACCGCGCCAGCTGGTGCAGCTGGCCGATCTGCACTCGGAGATGCGGGCCCACAGCGGACCCCAGCAGGGTCTCGAGGGACTGGAGATCTACACCGGGGAAGGCAAGGGCAAATCCACCAGCGCCCTCGGCAAGGGGCTGCAGGCCATCGGCCGGGGCATCAGCCAGGACAAGAGCCACCGGGTGCTGATCCTGCAGTGGCTCAAGGGCGGGGCGGGCTACACCGAGGACGCGGCCATCGCCGCCCTGCGGGAGAGCTACCCCCACCTGGTGGATCACCTGCGCTCCGGACGTGACGCCATCGTCTGGCGGGGCCAGCAGCAGCCGATCGACTACGTGGAAGCGGAACGGGCCTGGGAGATCGCCCGGGCCGCCATCGCCAGCGGCCTCTACAAAACGGTGATCCTCGACGAGCTCAACCCCACCGTGGATCTGGAGCTGCTGCCGGTGGAGCCGATCGTCCAGACCCTGCTGCGCAAGCCCACCGAAACCGAGGTGATCATCACGGGCCGCTGCAAGAGCCGGCCGGCCTACTTCGATCTGGCCAGCGTCCACTCGGAGATGGTGTGCCACAAGCACTACGCCGAGCGGGGCGTCGACCTCAAGCGGGGCGTCGACTACTGATCCTGGCGGTCAGGGGACTGCGGATCAGGGGTTCCCGGGCCCATCGACCCGGTCGAGGCCCAGGGCGTCGTCCTCAAGCATCGCCACCTCCTCCGACGCGATGAACCGTCCCAGCAGCAGGCCCACCAGCAGGGCCACGTAGAGGGTGCTGGCGACGCTGAGGAGGATCACGAAGCGCTCCCCCACCGCATTGGACGGCAGCACATCGCCGTAGCCGACGCCGGCGATGGTGACGAAGCTGAAGTAGGTGAGCCGGTCGAGCAGGAGCTGGTGGCTGGCGGCCGCCCCGAGGCTGAAGCTGCCGGGCACCAGCACCTGGGTGGCCGTGGCCAGCACGCCGCCGGTGAGACCCAGGTGCAGATAGCCCGCCGCGGCACCGGCCATCACCAGACCATTGACCCGCGGCACCCGGGCCAGCAGGCGCACCAGCCGCAGGGAGGTGGCCAGGAAAAAGAGGCTGAGCAGCACCATCTCCACGGCCCGGAACAGGCCGCCGGGCCAGGTCCCCATGGCCACCGGCACCCAAAGCCCCAGGCCGCCCACCACCCCGATCCCTCGAAAGATCTCCTGGCGCAGGCGGGCGTAGGTCACCCCGGCGATCACCGGCAGGGTCTGAATCGACTGCAGGATCAGCAGGTTGAAGACCAGGGCCAGGAGCACATTGGCCGGCCAGCCCCGCGTGGCCGTCAGCGGCATCACCAGGATGGGCAGCAGGGCCGTCAGCAGGAGCGGCAGGAAGCGCTTCTCAAGGGCGATGAGGCGGCGGGCTTCCTGGCGGCGGCGCTCCAGCCACCGCTGCCTGGCGGGGGAGGAGGGATCAGTAGCGCGGAACGTCAGGATCCACCTCCTGGCTCCAGGCGTCGATGCCGCCCTGCACGTTGACCCCCTCGATGCCGTGGCGGGCAAGGGCGATCAGGGCCTTGGCGGAACGTCCCCCCAGCTTGCAGTGGACATAGAGCCGCTTGCCGCTGGCCAGACGGCGCAACTCCTCGATCGCCTCGCCGCTCTCGATGCGATCGAGGGGGACCAGGACGGCGCCGGGGATCACAGCGATCTCCGCTTCCGGGGGATTGCGCACATCCAGCAGGAGCAGTTCGTCCTGGGGACCGTCGAGCAGGGTCTTGAGTTCGGTGACGGTGATCGTGGCCACGCTGCCCGCCTCCTCCTGGCCGGGGGCCGAGCCCCCCACGCCGCAGAACTCCTGGTAGTCGATCAGCCTGTCGATCACGGGACGCTCCGGATTGGGGCGCAGCTTCAGCTCCCGGAAGCTCATCTTCAGGGCATCAAAGAGCAGCAGGCGGCCACTCAGGCTGGTGCCGATGCCGGTGATCAGCTTGACCGCCTCGGTGGCCTGGATCATGCCGATGATCCCGGGAAGCACCCCCACCACACCCCCTTCGGCGCAGGAGGGGACCATCCCCGGCGGCGGCGGTTCGGGGAAGAGGTCGCGGTAGTTGGGCCCACCTTCGAAGTTGAACACCGTGGCCTGGCCCTCGAAGCGGAAAATCGAGCCGTAGACGTTGGGCTTGCCCAGCAGCACGCAGGCGTCGTTGACCAGGTAGCGGGTGGGGAAGTTGTCGGTGCCGTCGCAGACGATGTCGTAGCCGGCGATGATCTCGAGGGCGTTCTCACTGGTGAGGGCCGTTTCGTAGAGATCCACCTGGCAGTGGGGATTGATCTCGTGGATCCGGGCCTTGGCGGATTCGATCTTGGGCTTGCCCACCCAGCTGGTGCCGTGGATCACCTGGCGCTGCAGGTTGCTGTGGTCGACCACGTCGAAATCGACGATGCCCAGGCGGCCGACGCCGGCGGCGGCCAGATAGAGGAGCAGGGGGGAGCCGAGGCCGCCGGTGCCGATGCACAGCACCGAGGCCGCCTTGAGCCGCTTCTGCCCTTCCATGCCGATCTCCGGCAGGATCAGGTGACGCGAGAAGCGCACCACCTCATCGGGGCTCAGCTGGACAGCGCTAGTGTCAGGAGGAAGCATGGCAGCGAAGGCCCACGTCGCTCGAATCGTCCATTCTCCACGCCAGCGGCCGGGGAGGACCCTGCTCCGGCAGCCACCAGCAGGCCAGGGACCACGCCTCTCCCCCGGACGCCGCCGGCGCGACCAGGCCATCGGCCTGCCCCAGGATCAGCATCAGCGTGGGGGCAAAGGCGAGGGAGCGATCCAGGGCCGAGGGCACCGGCGCCGAGAGCGGGTGGCTGTGGGCCGAGCCCAGGACCGTCAGGTCCCGGTCCCGGGCCCACTTCTGCGCCTGCAGCTGCTCGCGGGGGTCGAGGGCGAAACGGCGACGACGCTCCAGCGGCGGCTCCCAGGCATTGAGACAGGGCCAGACGTGGTCGATCTGCCAGGGGTCGCGGCGACCCAGCAGCAGGGCGCAGCCCTCCTCGGGGGCGGCGGCCAGCAGGACGGCCTCCAGTACCGTCAGCGCCTGCCGACCGAGGCACAGCTCCTCTGGCGTCGGTGGGTTCACACCGGTACGTTATGCGTCATTCCGTCAGGAGACCGCTCCTTCCATGATCGACAGCACGACCGAGGTGAAGGAGACCATGCAGGACGACACCACCACCAGCACCGCCGCAGAGGTGGATTTCAGCGAGCGTTACAGCGACGTGATCGGCAAGGTCAACGAAACCCTCGACAAGGTCGACTGGAGCCAGGTCGGTCGGATCGGCAAGGCCTCCGGCGTGCTGCTGGCCGTGATCGTGGCCCAGATCCTGATCAAGGGCGTGCTCGACACCATCAACCTGCTGCCCATCGTCCCCGGGCTGCTGGAACTGCTCGGCCTCGTGGTGGTCGGCAACTGGAGCTGGAACAACCTCACCACGGGTGAGAAGCGCTCGGCGGTCATGGCGAAGATCCAGTCGCTGCGCAAGGAATACCTGAGCTGAGCACCGCTCCGTCCGCAACAGCGGGGGCGTGAGCCCGTCTCACGCCCACTCCGCCCCCTCACCGCGCTCCACCAGGGCATCGAGGCAAGCCTGGCTCTGGCCCACGTAGCTGCCACCGAACAGGTTGGCGTGGTTGAGCAGGTGATACAGGTTGTAGAGCTCGCGCCGTGCTCGGTGCCCTGAGGACAGGGGCCAGGCGTCCTGGTAGCCCTCGAAGAAGGCCTCGGGAAAGCCTCCGAACAGGCGCGCCATGGCCAGGTCCACCTCCCGGTCGGCGCGGTGAACCGCTGGATCGAAGATCACGCCCTGGCCATCGCTGCTGATGGCGGCATTGCCGCTCCACAGATCCCCGTGCACCAGACAGGGCTCCGGACGGTGCCGCCCCAGCCACAGGCCCGTGTGCTCCAGCAGCAGGGAGGCTCGCCGCAGCGGGTGACCGCTGCGGGCCAGGTGCTCCAGCTGGGGAGCCAGCCGCCGCTGCACGAAGAAACGGCCCCAGTCCGCTTGCCAGCCGTTGCGCTGCGGAAAGGAGCCGATGACGTTGTCACGGGGCCAGCCGAAGGCCGCCCCGACCCGATCCTCCGCCACACAGGGGCGCGTGAGGCTGTGGCGGTGCAGAGCCGCCAGCGCTGCACCCAGGCGGCGCCATTGGGGCTCATCGGCTGCGGAACGGCCGCGCGAGAGGTCGAGCCAGGGGAGCACCAGCACGGCCGACGCTCCGGCCACGCCGCAGGCCAGGGGGACGGGCACCCGTGGGCCCGCCTCGTCCGCCGCCTCCGCCAGGGCCCGCAGCCCCTCGGCTTCGGCCTCCAGGATCGGCAGGGAAGAGGCCCCATTGGTCTTGGCGAACAGCCGGCGGCCATCGGCCAGATCCAGACGCCAGGCGCTGTGGATAGAGCCGCCGCCGACCGGGGCACGACCCACCAGCTCCACTCCGAGGCGTTCGGACAGCCAGGCGGCGAAGGAATCAGGCAGAGGCATGGGGCGATGCGGTGTTTTGCTCCAGCCTGTCCCGGCGGACCCATCGCGACCGACAAGTCGATGATGAACAGGTTCCTCCCTGGCGGCAAGGACGGATCGGTGAAGGGTGGGAATGAGCTCAGGCCACCGCGGCTGGCTTCGTGATCCGTGCCCTGAGCTTGCGGCTGAAGCCGAAGGCAGTTGCAGCGCCCAGGACCGGGAGAGGTCCGGGGACGGAGTCCGGCAATGCCCACCCAGGGCACCGGCCCCACTGCGGCCCTGCCGGAGAAGGGACCCACGACCGTGAGCCCCCGGCTGCCAACATCTCTTTTCAGCCTTCGGTGCAGCCTTGAATCCCAGCGACAGGGCCCGGGCCGATGCGGTGGTGGTGGGCGCCGGCATCGCCGGTCTGACGGCGGCGGCCCTGCTCGCGAAGCAGGGGCTGCAGGTGGAGCTGCTCGAAGCCCATCACCAGAGCGGTGGCTGCGCCGGCACCTTCCGGCGTGGTCCCTACGTGTTCGACGTGGGGGCCACCCAGGTGGCGGGACTGGAGCAGGGCAATGGCACCCCCGCCGGCATCCATGCCCGCCTGTTCCGCCATCTGGGGGTGGCGCCGCCGGCGGCCGTGCCCCTGGATCCTGGCTGTGTGGTGGACCTGGCCGATGGCCGCGAGCCGGTGTCAATCTGGCGCGATCCGCAGCGCTGGCGGCAGGAACGGTTGCGGCAGTTCCCGGGCAGCGAACGCTTCTGGGCCCTCTGCGACGCCCTGCACCGGGCCAACTGGGCCTTCGCGTCGCGGGATCCGGTGCTGCCGCCGCGCTCCTGGTGGGATCTGGGCCAGCTGCTGGGGGCCCTGGGGGCAGGGAATCTGGCCAGCGGCCTGCTCACCACCGCCACCATCGCCGACCTGCTGCGGCTCACCGGCTGCGCCGCCGACAGACGGCTGCGGCGCTTCCTGGATCTGCAGCTGAGGCTCTATTCCCAGGAACCGGCGGATCGCACCGCCGCCCTCTACGGGGCCACGGTGCTGGCGATGGTGCAGGAACCGCTCGGGCTCTGGCACCTGGAGGGATCGATGCAGGCCCTCAGCGAAGCCCTGGAAAGTGCCCTCGCGGGGCACGGCGGCCGGCTGCGGCTGCACCACCGGGTGGAGCGGCTGCAGCCGCCGGAGCGGCCCGGGGGCGATTGGTTGATCACGGGCCGGCGCGCCGGGGGGCCTCCCGGGGACAGGCGCCCCCGAGGGGAGGTGTTCGACATGGGGGCCCCTGAGGTGGTGGTCAGCCTGCCCCCCCAGACCCTGCCGGCCCTGCTCGGGGACGCGCTCCCCGCCGGCTACCGCCGGCGGCTCGAGGCCCTGAGCGAACCCAGCGGCGCCCTGGTGTTCTACGGAGCCGTCGAGCGGGACCGGCTCCCGCCGCAGTGCCCCAGCCATCTGCAGCTGGAGGCCCCTGACCCCGGCTCCCTGTTCGTTTCGATCAGCCAGGAGGGGGACGGCCGGGCGCCCGCCGGGCGCGCCACGGTGATCGCCAGCGTGTTCACCCCGGCCCGCCCCTGGTTCGGTGGGGACGAGGCGGCCTATCAGGCCCATAAGCAGCAGGCGATGGCCGCCCTCCAGCAGGGCCTGGAGCAACTGCTGGGGGTGGGGCCCGCCGACTGGCTGCACGGGGAGCTGGCCACCCCCCGGGGCTTTGCCGGCTGGACCGGCAGGCCCTGGGGCTACGTGGGTGGCCTCGGCCAGCACCCCAGCCGCTTCGGGCCCTTCGGCCTGGCCAGCCGCACCCCCCTGGCGGGGCTGTGGCTGTGCGGCGATGCCATCCACCCGGGCGAGGGGACGGCCGGGGTGAGCCTCTCGGCCCTGATGGTCTGCCGCCAGCTGCTGGCCGGGCGGGGGGTGGACCTGCGGCCCTGACCCCCCGCAAAGGGACCTCAGTTGACGCTGACGCGCACCACCCGGCCACCGAGACGCTGCACCCGCTGCAGGGCCTCGTTCATGCGGCTGTAGGGCACCCGCATCACGTAGGCACCGCTGCGCACAACGGCGTTATTCACCAGCCCGGTGGCGGTGATGGTGGCCACCCGGCCGCTGGGGGAGCTGGTGCCGCGCACCCCGGCCGACACCACCAGCGCCTCCTCGCGGTGGCCACGGGCGGGATCGGTGCTCTGGCCGCTGCGGGTGATCGGACCATCGACACTGGCTCCGCCCTGGGCCAGGTTGGCCTGGAAGAAGGATTCACCGCTGAAGCGGGGGCGCAGGACCGTCACCGTCACGGCCCGGTCCTGGTGCAGGGCCCGGCCGAGCTTGAAGCGGGTGCCGGCGCTGTCTCCCTTCACCGACGCCGCCGCGCCACCGGCCAGCTGCATCAGCCAGGAGAACTGCTGCCCCTGGTGGCCGGCGGAGTAGTCCCAGCCGTGCAGATAGGGCACCACGTCGGAGCCGAAGCGCTCCTGGTACTCGGGGCTGTCGATATAGGAATCGATCTCGGCGTCGTAGCCCTGCTCCTGCAGGATCGTGAAGTGGTGCAGCATCTCCGCCTTGTTGTGGGGAGCCCGGCCGAGGAGATGCTTGTGGTTGAGTTCGATGAAGCGGTAGGGATTGCAGTTCTCGAAGAAACGGGAGCGGTACAGGCCACTCCTGGCGAGGGTACGCACGAATTCCTGCACGGTGAGATAACCATTGCGGAACAGGGACTCGGCGCCGACCAGGCGCTCGTTCTGCATCACGTACTGCTGGCCCAGCACCTGCTGATACACCAGGCGGATGATGGCGTCACGATCCTGTGGGGAGGCTTTTGACCAGTTCTCCTTGTTGCGGTCATCCGCGAAACGCTCGATGCCAAGGGAAGGGGCTTGGACCAGGGCCATGGTGGAAAAGGCAGAGAGGGCAGAGAGAAGAACATCGCCCGGGAGGGGGGTCAGCGGCTGCGTCCGGGAGGAACCGGGGCAGGACAAAGCAACGGAATGTCATCCCCGTCAAGTCCACCCCGTCCAGTCCACCCGTCAAGCCATGCCCACCGACGATGTCAAGGTGTGATTCTTACCCGATCGACAGCAAAGCCACCACAATCGTTACACCGCTATGCGCCACATGTACGATGCATACATTCCTTCACCACGAAGGATTGAGAAACAAGAAGAAAGACTCAGGAGGCCAGGAGGCCCGGCTCATCAATGCGTCGCCCGGGCCGACGCGGCGGATGGGGGACGCTGACTGCGGCCAGATGGGAGTAGGAAAACTGGGGCAGCTGCACGGATGGGCGGCCAGCCTGTGCGTCGTGGCAGAGGCTTTCCCAGACTGTCTCCAGGGCCTCAAGTTCATCCTCCGCCGACCAGGCGGCCGGATCGGAGGAGTGCTCCAGGGCCGCAAGCTCAGGACCGTTGGGCGGCAGCAGCGAAGAGGAGGCGGACTGCAACGGCCGGCGAAGCCTCGGCAGATCAATCATGCCCATCCACTCCCCAACGTCCTGACGTCATCTTTACGGCATCCTGCACAACAGGCCAGGGGGCCGGCAACAGAAGCGGACGAAAAATATCGTGAAATTGGTGCCGGGCTGGACCTCGTGCCCCCCACGTCCCAGTGACCTCCCGAAAGGGGCTGCCGGCCGACGGAAGCGGGATTGCTGCACCGCTTCAGCATGGCGCGATCCCGGATCAGGGGGGTGCCGCGGGCCTAGGCGTCGCTGGGCAGGAGCACCAGGGTATGCAGTCGGTCGGTGCCGAGGTCATGGGTGAGGATCCACACCTGCAGACCCTGGCCGAGATCGAAAACGCTCCGCAGCGACCCCTGCTGGCGATAGGCGGCGAGGGTGTTGTCGCGGGCGTCGCGGGCATCCACCACCCCCCAGTCGCCGCGGCGATGGCGGGCCACCAGCCGCTGCAGGGTTTCGCTGTCGACCCATTCGCGCACCTCAGGACTCACATCCACCGGGCCGATGGCAAGGCGGGCAGCCATGCAGGACGCAACGCAGGCCAAGACCTTAGGCGACACTGCCGGGGTGGGGTCGTCCGGCAAGCGGGGCGGCTCAGCGCAGAGCGTCGAGCGCCCCGCGGCCATGCAGATCGGCCAGGGCGTCATAGCCACCGATGGGCTGGCCGTCGATGAACACCTGGGGCATCGAGGTGCTGCCGCTGCGGTCGGCAACCTCCTGGCGGAGGCCCTCGTCGTCGGCCAGCTGCACCACGTGGGGGATGCCGAGGGTGCGCAGCATGCGCAGGGCCCGGGCCGAAAAGGGGCAGCCGCTGAGCACCGCGATCGCCACCCGCGGCTGGGAGGGGGCAGCTGCCGCGGCCGCTGGCTCCGGGGGCGCGGCGGCGGGCAGGAAGCCCACCAGCAGGTCGGCGCCCCTGAGCACCAGGCTGCCGTGCTCCAGGTGGCCGCCCCACACCTGGCACTCGCCGTCGGAGAGGCTCAGGTGCAGGTGCACCCCCTGGGGCGCCACGGTGCCCTGCAGGGTGATGATCTCCAGGTGCCCCTGGAGCACGGTGGGCTCGGCCTGGCCCGGGCACTGGAAGGCCGCCTGGGAGAGATCCCCCACCACCCCCAGCACGAACCCCGAGGCGCCGGCCTGGTTGCCCAGCTGCTCGAGGCTGGCGCGCAGATCACTGCCCGGGCCGAGATGCAGCGGCAGGGGATGCATGGCGGGATCGGGCGTCGAGGGGGTCAAGGTAAGTCCCGACCGTCCTGCGCCAGCGGACCGAACCGGCAGCGCAGCAGCGCCAGGGCCTCATCGGGCAGACCCAGGAACCGGTCGAGGAACGGATCACCGCTGGGGGCGATGGTGGCCACCCCCACCAACTGCGCCTGGCCATCGCCATCGAGGGGCTGGCCCGTGGCCTGGTGGCGGCGTCCCTGCACCGGTCCGGTGCTGAGCATCGTGTCGACGATCAGATCAGGGGCCCGGTAGATCCCGCCGATGGCGAAGCGGAAGCGGGCGGCGAACCGCAGCGTCATCGCCCCTGTGGCGGCGTCGATGCTGCCCTCGAGCCGCTCGGGGTGGATCGTGATCGCCAGGCCGGGGGGCAACGGCAGACCCAGGAAGCGGGTGGTGCGCCATGTGAGCGGGGGGATACACAAGGCGTCGGGGTCGAAACACAGTTCCTGCGAACCGGTGCTGTCCCCCTCGCTGAGCCGCCCCACGCCCCCGCCGCCGCGGGCGTCGTAGCGGAAGCGGGGATAGGCGCCGATCGCCAGGCCGCATCCCGCCAGGGTCTGGAGGGTCAGCTCAGCCATTCAGCTGGATCTCCGCCTGGGTGGGGTAGGGGATCTCGATCCCCTCGGCGGCGAACAGGGCCAGCAGGGCCCGGTTGAGGCGGGCCACCTCATCCTTGAACGCCGCGTAGGTGGGCTGGGCGGAGCGGTAGTCGTAGGTGAAGTCGTAGCTGAAGTCGCTGATGGCCATCAGGCGACAGGCCCGGAAGGCCGCCAGAGGCTCGCGCGCGAACAGCGAGGCGATCAGTTCCGGGATGCGCTGCAGCTGTTCGGGGCTGGTGTCGTAGGCCACGCCGATCACCATGCGGGAGCGGATCACCTGATCGAGGATCTGCCGCAACCGCAGCAGGACCGCTTCCCGCAGGGTGAGGTAGTCGGTCCAGTCGGGGGCGTGGATCTGTCCGCAGCAGCGCAGCAGCAGCTCTCCATCCTCGGTGGCCTGGTCGAGGAACACCTGGGCAGCGGACAGTCCCGGCAGATCGGTGAGGTACAGGCGGCCGTAATGCACCAGGTCGTCCAGCTGGTCGGGGGTGAGCTCGGCCGGCAGGGGCAGGTGCAGCTCGAAGACATGCAGGACCTCATCCTGCGCCTGATCCGAGCGCAGGGAATAGTTGACGATCGTCTCCTCATCGACGACCGAATTGGGGATGGTGATGCGGCTCTCGTGGGTCTGCAGTTCCAGGGAGCGCAGGCCGATCTTGGTGACGTAGCCCAGATTGCTGCCGATGCGGCAGAACTCCCCCACCCGCAGGGGACGGTCGGTCTGGATCGACAGGCCGGCGAACAGGTTGCCCAGCAGCTTGGAGGCCCCGAGGCCGATGGCCAGGCCGGGCACGGCGGAAAAGGCCAGCACGGTGGAACCGGGCAGGCCCAGCAGGATCAGCAGCCGGTACATCAGGGAGACGCCGATGATGGCGCCCATGACCCGGCAGACGGGCATCACCAGATTGCTGACGCGGCTCAGCTGCAAGGCGTTGCGGCGTCCGCGCAGGATCGTGATCCATTCCGCCAGGCTGCGGCCGAGGGCCTCCATCAGGAAGAAGCTGAACAGCCCGGCCCAGCAGAAGTACAGCGTGTAGAGCAGGTACATCAGCACCTGCAGGGGCAGGCCGGTGACGTTGACGTCGTGATCGAGCAGCAGTTCCACCAACCGGGTGATGGGCAGGGCCACCGCCGCCAGCAGCACCCGGTGCCAGGCGATGTTGTCGACGCGCCAGATCTCCAAGGGGGTGAGGGGTTGGCTGGCGGCCCGTTCCGTCATCCGATAGGTGCCCAGCAGGGCCAGTACCAGCCGGTACTGAACCAGGGCGAAGGCCGCCAGCGCCAACAGCCCCAGGACGATCTGGAACAGGGTCTGATCCCAGAGATGGGACTCCAGCACGTTGCGGCGCAAGCCCCGGGGAATGTTCAGGTACCACTTCGGTGGCAGGAGATGGCCGGGCCTGAGGCTGAAGGCGTCATAGATCGCTGGCGTCAGCAGGCTCGAGGGGCCCGCAGATGGAGCTCGCTGATCCTTGATCTCCTCGTAGAGGCTGGGGATCTGGGCCACTGTGAAGGCGGAGAACCGGTAGCCGCGATCACGGCCTCCTTCCGTTTCCTCATCCGTCAGGGTGATGGAGGTGCCCGGGATGGTCCAGCTGGGGCTGGGGTTCACCCGTCCATCATTCAGGGCCTTCATCCCGGCCGCATCAGGAATCTCGAAAGGCTTGCGGCTGTGGGTGAAGACGTAATCGAGAATCACCTTGAGCTTGAGGGCATATTCATCGGCGAAATCCGCCCGAATGCTCTGGGGAATCTCTGACACATCCAGGGCCTTTACCGCCTCCTCGAAGTAGCTGTTGATCAGCGCCAGTTCGTGACGCAAGGCGCTGGACAACAAGAGCCCGGGTGTCGCCTCAGCCTTGGCCTCGATCCGGGCGATGTCCCGGCTCACCTGGGCCATCACCACGTAGAAGTTGAGCAGGGTGGCCCGCGGGCTGTCCCCCACCACCTGATTGAGGGGCGCATCCGTCCATTGCTGCTTCAGCTCCAGCAGCTGGTCATGGAACGGTTGGCTCTCCAGGGGTACGTAGGTGGCCCGGAGCTGGGCGGGAGCAGCGGCCCCCGGGCCGGCGGAGAACGCCGCCGTGGTCAGGCCCGTCAGCGGCAGCAGGCAGGCGATCAGGAACGCCAGCAGCAGAGGGATTGGACGGGGCAGGCGGATCGAACGGGGCACCCGGAAGCCACGGCACATGTCCCGCATGATGGCGGCTCACTCCGCCGGCAGCACCTGGCGGTAGCCGTTGGCCTCGCACACCCGCAGGGGGGTGGCGAACAGGGCGCTGAGGGGGGCGTCCTGCAGCAGGGCGTCGGTGGGGCCGTCGCCCACCACCCGGCCCTCGCGCAGCAGCACGCAGCGGCGGATCTCGGGCAGGATCGCCTCGATCTGGTGGGTCACCAGCAGCAGGGTGGTGCCGGCGCGGGCCAGCTCGCGCAGGATCGCCAGCAGCTGGTGTTTCGCCTTCAGATCAAGCCCGTTGGTGGGTTCATCCAGCACCAGCACCTCGGGCCCGTGCACCAGGGCCCGGGCCAGCAGCAGGCGCCGCCGCTGGCCCTCGGAGAGCTGGCCGTAGGGGCGTCCGGCCAGATCGGCCAGCCCCAGCTGCTCCATCAGCTCGCCCACCCGCCGGCGCTGGGCCGCGCTGGCCACCTGGCTGCGGCCGATCCCCACCGAGCCGAAGAAGCCGGAGAGCACCACATCGGCGGCGGGCACCCGGCCGACGTAGGCGGCCTGCAGATCCTGGGACACCAGGCCGATGCGGCCCCGCAGCTGCCAGAGGTTCACCGTCTCGCTGCCGAAGATCCGCAGGCAGGAGCCGGGCTTCACCACGGGGTAGATCTCGCGGCTAAGCAGCTTCACCAGCGAACTCTTGCCGGAGCCGTTGGGGCCGAGCACCACGGTGTGCTCGCCGCGGTGCAGGCGCAGGAAGAGATCCTCGAAGACGCGGCGGGGCCCCAGCCAGGCTTCGACGGCCTCCAGCTCCAGGTAGGCCGAAGGGGGGGTGCTCATGGGGCGGCGCTCATGCGGGGGCCAGGGGCTGGGCCTCTTTCACGCCCTCCGACCCCGGGGACCGGCCCCAGCCGAGCTTGCGTTCCAGCTTCTGGATCATCTTGCCGGCCAGATCCAGGCCGGTGGCGGTCTCAATCCCCTCGAGTCCCGGGCTGGAGTTCACCTCCAGCAGCAGGGGGCCGCGGTGGGAGCGGAGGATGTCGACGCCGGCCACATCCAGCCCCAGGGCCTTGCAGGCCTTGATCGCCATCTGTTTCTCGGGGGCATCGAGCTGCACCGTCCGGGCCGTTCCCCCCTGGTGCAGGTTGGCCCGGAACTCGCCCTCGGCGGCCGTGCGCTCGATGGCGGCCACCACCTTGCCGCCCACCACGAAGCAGCGCAGATCCGTGCCGCCGGCCTCCTTGATGAACTCCTGCACCAGCAGGTTGGCGTCGAGGCTCTGGAGGGCATTGATGACGCTCTCGGCCGCCTTCTGGGTTTCGGCCAGCACCACGCCCTTGCCCTGGGCCCCCTCCAGCAGCTTCACAATCAGGGGGGCGCCGCCCACCATGCGGATCAGATCCACCGTGTCGAGGGGGGAATCGGCGAAGCCGGTGACGGGGGTGTTGAGCCCGGCGCGGACGAATTCCTGGGAGGCGAAGAGCTTGTCGCGGGAGGCGGTGATCGCCTGGGCGCTGTTGAGGGACGGCACCCCCATCGACTCGAACTGGCGGGTCACGGCGCAGCCGTAGAAGGTGACGCTGGGGCGGATGCGGGGGATGACCGCATCCACCGTGCCGAGCACGTCGCCGCCGCGGTAGTGGACCTCCGGGTTGCGGGGATCCAGGCGGATGTAGCACTGGCGGATGTTGAGGAACTGCATGTGGTGGCCCCGTTCCTCGCCGGCCTCGATCAGGCGACGGTTGCTGTACAGGTCGGGGTTGCTGGCCAGCAGCACGATCCGCAGGCCGGCATCGCGCTTGCGCACATGGGCATAGAGGGCCCGGCTCTCCTCGGCGCTGAGGCTGCGCAGGTGCTGACTGCCCTCCGGGTCCACCAGGATCCGGCCCACCATGGCCTGCCGGCCGAGCAGCATCCGGTAGCCCATGGCATCCCGGTTGGCGAGGGTGAGTTCCACCTCCCAGCTCTGCTCACCCAGCACCAGCCGCTCCCGGATCACGTAGCGGCTCTCCGGGACGCCGCTGGTGTTGCGCACCTCCCGCCGGGCCACCACGGGGGCCTCGTGGCGCACCACCACGACCCGATCGCCCTGGAGGGGATGCACCTCGAAGCTCACCCAGGGGCGGCCGTCCCGCTCGAAGGGAACGATGTTGATGGCGTGGAGGGCGGAGGTGGCCGCACCGGAATCGACGCGGGCCTTGATCGCCGGCAGCCCGGCGTCCGGGAAGCTGCACCACTCCTCGCTGCCCACGATGATCTTGCCGTCGACGCTGTCCATGGAACCGGGCGGGTGGGGTGGGACGGGCCCACGAACCGCCATGCTCGCCGGGCTCTCTGACGTTGTCGACGCCAAGCCGCTGATTGCCGCAGCCGATCCAGCAGGCTGGGAGCTCTGTGCGGGTGATGGTCATGGCGGAGGCTCCCTATCTGGTGGCGCTGGCCCTGCTGGAGCAGGAGGGGAAGCGGGCCCTGCCCCTGAACGGCAAGTCGTTGGCCGTGGCGGCGGCTGAAGCGGCGGAACCCGGCGATGACGGCCGCACCCTGGTGCTGGAGCTGCTGCTGCGCCTCTGGCAGCGCAGCGAGGAGGGCGCCCTGCGGCGGGCCGCCGGGGAGGGGAGCCTGCTGCTGGTGGAGCTGCCACTGGAGGCGCTGCAGGAGCAGCTGCCCCAGCTGAAGGCACGTTGGGTCGGCGGCGGCGCCACGGCCGAATTCCATTCCGACCTGGCCGCCCTGGCGATCCGGGGCTGGCGTGTGGCGATCGCCCGCTATGAGCCGGTGCGCTTCTCCGCCTGGCCCTGAGGCGTGCCCTGCGGCGAGGCCGGAGCCGGTGGGGGGACGGGTGCGGCGCAGAGCTCGTCCACGAGGCGCAAATAGGAGGCGGGATCACGGCGGGCCATGACCCGGGCTTCCGCTTCCCGCTGCCAGCGGCCTTCGCCGTAGAGCCGGGCCAGGTCACGCTGGTCGCGGCGGCTCAGGCCCCGGCGCAGCTCCTCCTCCCCCAGATGGGGCCGTCCCCGCAGACAGCGGGACTGGACCGCGTGCCAGCCCTCGTGCAGCAGGGTGTCGTTGAGGTTGCCGCGGGGGCAGACCACGATCCGCCGGCTCTCGCGCAGGTAGAGCCCGTACAGACCGCGCTCGGCGCAGCGGGGGTGGCTGCCGAGCACGCTGAAGCCGCGCTGCTCGAAGGCCTCCACCAGTTGCTGGTACGACCAGTTGTCCGCGCGGGCGGCCCGCGTCAGCGGGTCGATCAGCCCCATGGCCGCCAGCAGCACGACCCCAGGCAGCACCACCGCCGGATGGCGCCCCTTACGGGCGGGACGGCGCCGGGTCATGGAACCGGCAAAGGGCTGCTCATGTCCTCCGAAGGTACCTGGCCGGACCAGCAGGATGGTGGGCGATTCGCCCGAGTGCCCCGGCCATGAACGCTCCCACCGCCCCATCCGATGACGGTCGGCTGGCTGCGCTGCAGCAGGAGTTCGAGCACGACGCCAGCTTCAACCAGGTGTTCGTGGTGCTCACGGTGGGCGCCACCCTGATCGCCACCCTGGGCCTGCTGGCCAACAGCCCCGGCGTGGTGATCGGCGCCATGGTGGTGGCCCCCTGGATCATGCCGCTGCAGGCGATGGCCTTCGAGATCCTGCGGGGGCGACTGCCGATGTTCCTGCGGGCGCTGCGCACCCTGCTGCTGGGGGTGGTGATCTGCGTGCTGCTGGCGATGGCGGTGGGCCATCTGGTGGCCTTCCCCAGCTTCGGCAGCGAGGTGATGAACCGCACCAGCCCCAACCTGCTGGATCTGGGGGTGGCCCTGGTGGCCGGAGCGGTGGCGATGTTCGCCAAGCTCCGCAAGGACGCGATCTCGGCCCTGGCCGGCCTGGCCATCGCCGTGGCCCTGGTGCCGCCGATGTGCGTGGTGGGGATCCTGCTGGCGTCGTCGTTCTGGTGGCAGGCCTACGGGGCGCTGCTGCTGTTCGCCACCAACCTGCTCGGGATCATGGTGGGGGCCATGGCGGCCCTGGGGACGCTGGAGAAGGTGTACCGGCGCCGGCTGTTCCACAGCCGCCTGGGCCTCACCAGCGTGGCCCTCACTGCTCTGCTGGTGATACCCCTGGGCAGCAGCTTCTTCCGGCTGGTGAACCAATCCAGGCAGGAGACCAAGGCCCAGCAGCTGGAAGCGACGATTGAGCAGCGGTTGCGCAGCAGCACGATCACCCTCGGCGGCGATCCCGCCATCGACATGGTGGGCCTGAGCATCGACTGGCAACAGAACCCACCACTGATCCGGGCCCGGGTGCGGGTGACCGATCCGGAGCTGCCGACGGCCGCTCAGGTGGCCGCGGTGCAGGAGTTCATCAACAAAAGCCAGGCACCGCTGCGTTTTCGGCTGGTGATGCAACGCACCGCAGTGGATCTGATCGGACCGGAAACCGCACCGAATCCTGCCGATCTGGAGGTGCTGCCGCCGCCGGCCCTGCCGCCCCTGCCAGCCCAGCCCCGCGAGCAGGAGGCGGAGGAGGGGCTGGAGGCGACGCCCTGAACGCAGGCCCGCCCAACGTCATCGCACGCAACGTGTCGCAGTAGATGTAAGGGAGTGCCTGACGCCACTCCCCCGCCATGACTCCTCCCCAGCAGAGGCCCCTTGCCCAGCTCCGCCGAGCCTGCCTGCCCGGAGGATTGGCCGCCCTGACGCTCACCATCAGCGCCTGCGGCGCCGGCGGCGGCGGTCTGCCGTCGCTGAACGGGGCCGGGGCCTCCTTCCCGGCGCCGGCCTACCAGCGCTGGGCCGCCGACTACAAGACCGCCAAAGGCTCCCAGGTCAACTACCAGTCGGTGGGCTCCGGGCAGGGGGTGCGCTCCTTCCTGGCCGGCTCGGTGGATTTCGGCGCCACCGACGAGGCGCTCAGCGACGAGGACTTCAAGGCCGGCACGGCCGGCAAGCGCGGCGCCGTGCAGATCCCCATGCTGGGCGGCACGATCAGCCCGGCCTACAACAATCCCGACTGCCCCGATCTCAAGCTGACCCAGGCCCAGCTGGCCGACATCTTCCTGGGCAAGATCACCAACTGGAGCGCCCTGGGCTGTCCATCCAGGCCCCTGACGGTGGTGCACCGCTCCGATGGCTCCGGCACCACCTTCAACTTCACCAATGCGCTGGCCTGCTTCTCCGAGGAATGGAAGAAGAAGGTGGGTGCCGGCAAGGCGGTGCAGTGGCCCGTCGGGCTGGCGGCCAGGGGCAATGAGGGCGTGGCCGGCGTGATCCAGAACACCGCCGGAACGATCGGCTATGTCAACCAGGCGTTCCTGCGCGGCACCGTGAAGCCGGCAGCGCTGCAGAACAAGGCCGGCACGTTCGTCCTGCCGGATGCCAGCTCCGGCGCGGCGGCCCTCAACAACATCAAGCTCGATGAACGCCTGGCTGGGGAGGACTGCAACCCCGAGGGGGCTGACAGCTACCCGATCGTAGCCTTCACCTGGATCCTGGCGTACCAGAGCGGACAGGGGGAGCCGAAGGCGGAGGCCGTGCGCACCTTCCTGCTCTGGGCGCTGGAGGAGGAGCGCCAGAAGCAGGCAGCAGAACTGGGATTCGTTCCCCTCAGCGGCGATGTGCTGAAGCGGGCACGGGAGGAGGTGGCCAAGATCAAGGGCTGATCCAGGCCGCTGTCGCCGCCGAGACTGGCAACGGTTCGGTTCGCCGTGATGACTGCGAGTTCCAGGGATCCTGTGGTCGAGCCGAAGCTCGGATCCCTGCTGCGACGGGTCTGGTTCTTCGGGAGGGTGAGCCTGCTGCTGCTGGGCATCGAAGCCTGCAGGGTTGTGGTGCACCGGCAGCACTGGGAGGTGCTCACCCCGAATCCCCTCTTCTCCGCCCTGGTGGCCTCCGAGGTGTTCCTGCTGGGCTTCCTGCTGAATGGGGTGCTGACGGATTACAAGGAAGGCGAGAAGCTGCCCGGTGAACTGGCCGCCGCCCTGGAATGCCTCGCCCTGGAGGTGGAGGGGATCCGTTTGCTGCGGCCGGAGGCCGAGGTGCAGGGAACCCTGGCCCTGCTGGCGAACTTCAGCGCATCGCTGCTGGCCTGGATGCGGAAGGCCGGGCCGACCCTGGAGCTGCTGGAGAGCCTGGACGCGCTGCAACTGTCGGTCGAGCAGCTGGGCGGCTGGAATCCAGCCCCACTGCAGGCGCGCCTGCTGCTGGAGCTGGCCAACATCCGCCGCGGCGTCCAGCGCATCGACGTGATCCGCACCACGACCTTCGTCCCCTCCGTCTATGGGATCGCCTACATCGGCACCGGGGTGCTCACCGTCGGGCTCGTGCTCTCCCGGATCGAGCCCTTCGCCGAATCTCTGTTCTTCATCGGCGTGATCTCCCTGCTGCTGATCAAGCTGCTGCTGCTGATCACCGATCTCGACAACCCTTTCGGGGCTGGCCATGCGAGATCGGTGGAGAATGTCTCGCTGCAGCCCGTCGCCCATGCCGTGCAGCGGCTCAGGCGGGTGGCGGAGCCATGCTCAACTGGCTAATCAACTAGCGTTGATGAATTCAGTGGGGCCACGTGCATGGACGAGGACAGGGCCGTGCTGGCCCGGTTGTCGCTGCTCGACCGCTACCTGCCCCTCTGGATCCTGCTGGCCATGGCCGGCGGCCTGCTGCTGGGCCGCTTCTTCCCGGCCATCCAGGGCTGGCTCGATGCCGTGCGCATCGGCAACACCTCCCTGCCGATCGCCCTGGGGCTGTTGCTGATGATGTACCCGGTGCTGGCCAAGGTGCACTACGAGGATCTGGGCCAGGCGGCGCGGGATCGGCGGTTGCTGCAGCTGTCGCTGCTGCTGGTCTGGGGTCTGGGGCCGGCGCTGATGTTCGCCCTGGCCTGGCTGTTCCTGCCCGGTCAGCCGGAGTTCCGCACCGGCCTGATCCTGATCGGCCTGGCCCCCTGCATCGCCATGGTGCTGATCTGGATCGATCTGGCCCGGGGCGACCGGGAGGCGGCCGCCCTGCTGGTGGCGATCAACGCGATCATCCAGGTGCTGGCCTATGCCCTGCTGGGCGGCTTCTACCTCAAGATCCTGCCCGGATGGCTGGGGCTGGCCACCCAGGACGTGGCCTTCTCGATGGTGGAGATCGCCGCGGCGGTGCTGGTGTTCCTGGGGCTCCCTCTGCTGGCCGGCTACCTCAGCCGCCGCATCGGCCTGCGGCTCAAGGGACCCCGCTGGTACGAGCAGCGGTTCATCCCGTTCATCAGCCCGTTCGCGCTTTACGGACTGCTGTTCACGATCGTGGTGATGTTCGCCCTGCAGGGCCAGGCGATCACCTCCGATCCGCTCACGGTGGCCGCCGTGGCCCTGCCCCTGCTGCTTTACTTCGCGATCATGTGGAGCGTGGCGTTCGCGGTGGGCCGCCGCAACGGGCTCAGCTACCCGAAAACGGCCACCCTGGCGTTCACCGCCGCGGGCAACAACTTCGAGCTGGCCATCGCCGTCAGCATCAGCGTCTGGGGGGTCAGCTCCCGCCAGGCCCTGGCCGGGGTGATCGGGCCGCTGATCGAGGTGCCGGTGCTGGTGGCGCTGGTCTACGTGTCGCTGTGGCTGCGCCGCCGCTTCCCGGCCCGGGCGATCGGCTGAACAGCCGCCTCAGGCTCAGCCGGCCAGCAGTTTCCAGGCGGCGATCACCAGCACCACCGCCAGCAGCCGGCGGATCCAGGGGGACGGGAAGCGGCGGCTGCCGCCGTAGGCCCCCAACGTGCCGCCCACCAGCACCACCCCCGCCAGCGGCGCGAGGGCCCCAGGATCCGGCAGGGCGGCGGGGCCCTGGCGCAGCAGCAGGCCGGCCAGGCCGGCGATCGAGTTCACCAGGATGAAGGCCACCGACACCGCCGCCGCCTGCTTCGGCAGGAGCCAGGAGCGCAGGATCATCCAGGGCGTCAGGAAGATGCCGCCGCCGGTGCCGGTGAGGCCGGCCAGCAGGCCCAGGGTGGCGCCGGTGAGGGCCACGACCCGGCGGCGGGGCACACGCATGGCCTCCAGATCGGCGGGCAGCTGGCCGACCAGTCGCCAGGCGGAGAACAGCAGCACCGCCCCGATCAACTGGCGCAGCAGAACGGCCGGGAGGGCGATGGCCCCGCCGACCAGGGCCGCGGGCACCGACGCCAGGGCCAGGGGCACGAAGACATCCCGGCGGAAGTGGCCGGCGGCGATGAACTGCAGCGTGCCGACGCTGGCCACCAGCACGTTGAGCACCAGGGCGATCGCGCGGATCTCGGGCGCCGGCACACCCGCCAGGGCCAGGACGGCGATGTAGCCGGAGGCGCCGGCATGGCCCACCGAGGCATAGAGAAAGGCCACCGCCGCCAGGGCGATCAGCAGGGGCATAGGAAGATGGCCGCCGAGCTCAGGGGCCGGGCGGAGATGCTGCGATGAAGTTCAAAGATTACTACGCCACCCTGGAAGTGGAGCGCAGCGCCACGGGCGAGGAGATCAAGAAGGCCTACCGAAAACTGGCGAGGAAATTCCACCCCGATGTGGCCAAGGAGGAGGGGGCCGAGGCGCGATTCAAGGAGATCAGCGAGGCCTACCAGACCCTCTCCGATCCGGAGAAGCGCCAGGCCTATGACGACCTCGGCCGCCATGGCCCCGGCGAAGAGTTCCATCCGTCCCCGGAATGGGACAGCCGCTTCTCGCGCGGCGGCCAGCAGGAGGTCGACCTGGCCGACCTGTTCGAGCAGATGGGCTTCGGCAGCGGGGGCTTCGGCGGCTTCGGTGGTGGCACCGGCGGCGCCCGGCGGCCGGGGGCGGACTTCCCGATCCGCGGCCAGGACCTGGAGGTGGCCACCGAGCTGACCCTGGAGCAGGCCGCCCGGGGGACGGAGGTGTCGTTCTCGCTCAGCGTTCCGGTGCTGGGGGCCGATGGCCGCGTCCAGAAGCAGAGCCGCAGCGGCCGGATCCGGGTGCCCCGTGGGGTGGTGGAGGGGGAGCGGCTGCGGGTACCGGGCAAGGGCGGCGACGGCATCGCCGGCGGTGCCCCCGGTGATCTCTATCTGGAGGTGCGGCTGGCGCCCCATCCCCGCTTCCGCGCCGTGGGCCACGACCTCTACCTGGAGCTGCCGATCGCCCCCTGGGAGGCGGCCCTGGGGGCCGAGATCAGCGTGCCCAGCCTCGACGGGCCGGTGGCAGTGAGCCTCAAGCCTGGGATGCGCAGCGGCCAGAAGCTGCGCCTGGCTGGCAAGGGCCTGCCCCACCGGCGCGAGGGGGCGGGCGATCTCTACGGTGTGATCCAGATCGTGCTGCCAGAAAAGATCGGCGAACGGGAGCAGGCGCTGTACCGCGAACTCGCCGAAGCCTCCGCCTTTCGCCCCCGCCACCACCTCGAAGGACCCACCGATGGCTGACGACCTGCTGATCCCCGACGACGACGAGGGGTGCACTGTGGCCCTTGAGGAGTTGCTGGCCGCCTCGGGCCTGGGCCACGAGGAGGTGATCGAACTGGTGCAGTTCGGGGTGTTCCGCTGCGCCCAGCACGCCCCGGTCTGGACCTTCCACGTCCACACGGTGAGCCTGGCCCGCCGCGCCGCCCGCCTGCGCGACGACTTCGGCCTCAACGTCTCCGGGATGGCCCTGGCCCTTACCTACCTGGAGCGGATCGAGGCCCTCGAGGGGCGGCTGCGGGAGCTGGAATCGCAGCTGCCGCGGTGAGAGGTGGGCCGGGCTAGAGCCCCACCTTGCGTCGCCCCCAGGCCATGCCGGTCGCGTAGCCGATCGCCGGCAGCAGCAGAGCGGGGTTCAGGGGGATCTGAACCACCAGGACGATGCCCACCAGCCAGGGCAGCAGCAGCAGGCAGCCGAAGGCCAGCTGGCTGAAGCGGGAGCGGCGCGCCAGGCGGCCCGAGCCCTGCACCAGGCGGGGCACGCCCTTGCCCAGGCCGTAGCCCATCAGCACGGTCAGAACGGTGAGCAGGATCGCGCCCATGGCTGGAAGGCAGGCTCTCGGATTCTGGTGCCGGGGGGGCCTGGGCGGTCCCATGCACGCATGGATCCCCAGGCCTGCCATGCTGACGGAGAGTCTGACGCGGGGGCGTTGAAAGTATGAAAGTCACCGTCGAGCTTTCAGACAAAGAGATGGGCGAAATCCTGGCTCTCACGGGAGAACGCAAGAAGGGTCCCGCCATCCGCCGCCTGATGGAGGAGGCCCTGCAGCAGCGGCGCCGCGCCCAGGTGGCTCAGCGCTTCCTCAGCGGCGAATGGGGTGTGGAGCTGGAGAGCTTCGAGTCCGACCAGGAGCGCGATCGCCAACAGGCGCAGGCGATCGATCCATGACGCTGCTGCTCGACACCAGCCTGTGGATCGACTTCACCCGAACCCGCAGTCCGAGCCATCTGAAGCAGTTCATCGCCCCCTTCGTTCTGGACCCCCAGGCCCATCTGGCCGAGCCGGTGCGCTTTGAGCTGTTGCGCTCCGCCCGGCCGGAAGAGGCCCGGCTGCTGGAGGCGCAGTTCGCCACCCTGCCCTCACTCCCCACGCCAGCGGATCTGTGGCAGCAGGCGATCGCTCTGGGCCAGGCCTGCCGCCAGATCGGCCGCACCGTGCTCAGCCTTGATCTGCTGGTGGCCGCGGTCGCCCTGCACCACGACGCCGTCCTGATCAGCTTCGATGCCGACTTCGACGCCATCGCCTCGGTGAGCGAGCTGCGTCTGAACCGTCTGGTGCGCCCCTATTCGCAGACGGGCACGTAGGGCACCGCGATCGTGGTGATCGCGCTCTGTTCGGCAAACGCACCGAGCACCTGCTGGCCGCCCCGGGTCACCGTGACGAACCGCCCGGCAAAGGTCTCGTCGTAGACCGAGGTGGCGGAGAGGCCGGCGGTGCGGGCGCTCTTGAGCAGATCGCCCACGGTGCCGCCGGGAATGGCGACGCCGAACGACGTCCGCACGCCGGCCGAGAAGGCCAGGACCCGCAACGTGCCCCGGTCGAATTCGACCGTGCCGACGATTCCTGCCGGCGCCTTGGGCCCTTTGAGCTTGTAGACGACAGGCAACGGCGGCCCGCCGAGCTCACAACCGGGGCCCGGATCGGAGAGCCAGCCGGTCGCGACGGCTTCGGCTCGGCTCATGCCGAGACGCAACGGGCCGATCCCGTCGAGGCGGAGCACCGGGCTGGATCCGCGACCATCGGCCCATGCCGATCCGGCCGCCAGCAGCAGGATGGCTCCCATGGCCCCAAGCCGTGCGGCGTGACGCAGCGGGTGGCCGATCAGGCGTGTCATGGTCTGACTGTATGGGCACCAGTTCCGCACCCCGCCTGATTGACGGCCCTGACGGCGCGCCGGCCACCGTGCTGCTGGCCCATGGGGCCGGGGCACCGATGGACAGTCCGTTCATGGCGGCGATCGCCGGCGGACTGGCCGCGGCGGGCTGGCGGGTGGTGCGCTTCGAGTTCGGCTACATGGCCCGGATGCGCGAGACGGGCCGCCGCCAGGGGCCCGAGCGGATGCCGGTGCTGCAGGAGGCGTTCCGCCAGCAGGTGCGGCTGGAGACGGGCGAGAGCCCGCAGCGGCCGCTGTTCATCGGCGGCAAGTCGATGGGCGGGCGAGTAGCCAGCCTGCTGGTGGATGAACTGGCCCCCAGCGATGCGGTGCGCGGCTGCCTGTGTCTGGGCTATCCCTTCCATCCGCCCGGCAAGCCGCTGCAGCTGCGCACCGAGCACCTGGCCGCCCTAGGCACGCCCACCCTGATCCTGCAGGGGGAGCGGGACGCGTTCGGGCGGCGGGAGGAGGTGGAGACCTACGACCTATCGCCGGCAGTGCAGGTGGGCTGGATCCCCAGTGGGGACCACAGCTTCAAGCCCACCCAGAGTTCGGGGCTGAGCGAGGCGGAGAACTGGGCGACGGCGGTCGCGTGGGGTGATGGGTTTCTGAGGGAGGTGCTGGAGGGGTGAGTTCTGGGTGCCAGGGGGAGCAACCTCGCGACTCAGCGATGCCGGACGTGCATGTCCTGCCATCAGCCCCGCCGTTCGCGCCAGATCTCCTGCACCAGCGGATCGGCGACACCGTACAGGCCGTGGCCCAGCCGCATCAGCAGGTTGTCGGCGAGAAGTTCGTTGACCACCGGCTGAATCTCCTCCACCCGTACCTCCCGGCCGACCACAGCGGCATAGGCCGACGCGGCCTCCGCTGAGAACAGGCCCTTGGCAGGGCCCTCCTCCCGGGCTACCCGCTCGAAGATCGCCATGGCCAGCCCGCCCAGTTGTTCCACCTTCTGGAGCTCCAGGTCAGCGGCGGTGCCGCGCAGGGTGGCGGCAATCACGGGCAGCAGCTGATCCGGCTCCAGCCCCAAGCCACTGCGGCTGCTGAACTTGAGTTGAGCCAGGGCCCGCAGAAACTCCTCAGGTCGATGGCCCAGGGTCTGGAACGCCTCCCAGGCCACCGGCTCCGACGGCAGCGGCGCCCCATCCTCCTGGGCGAGACGCTGCAGCACATGGCGCACGTACTCCAGATCCAGCACGGGGTAGGGCAGCGACGTGGCCCCGGTGAAGGCCTGGTTGCGCCGGGCCGTCAGTTCACCCACCAGGGCCCGGTGGGAGCCGGTGCCGAGAAACAGGAAGTGCCCCGGCGTGGCGGGTCTGGGGTTGATGGCGTCGCGGGCGGCCTTGAGGGCCAGCAAAAGTTGATGGCCCTCCTCGGTGGTGATGGCCTGCTGCACCTCATCCACGATCAGCACCACATCGCCCCTGGCCTGATCGACCACCTCCGTGAGGGCCTGAGCCAGGGTCGCTCCACCGATTTCCCCCAGCTGCTCCAACTGGAACCCGAAACGAAAACCCATCCCACCGAGATCCAGTCCCCTGAGCCGGCGCAACCGGGCCAGGGGCGTTGAAGCCGGCGTCACCAGGTCGGTCAGCAGGCGACGGACGGCGGCATAGACCAGCGTCGCCGGGCTGACCTTGATGTCGCTCCAGAGGTCGACGTAGATCACCACCGCCCCCTGGGCCTCCAGTTCCGGCACCAGATCCGTCAGCAGGAAGGTGGTTTTGCCCGTCCGACGCAGCCCCGACAGGAACAGCCCCGACCGCAGGCCCTCGTCGAGGACGCCGGGATGGAGCAGACGGTCGGCCAGCTCAGCGGCCAGCCGGGGGCGGCGGAAGACAGCGACCAAGACTAGGGGAGTTTATGTCAGGGCAATAATTATGGCTGAGCCATAAGTCCCTGTACATGCCCCCGCAAGCGACGCAACAGCAGGATCACACGCCTGGAGGAGCACCGTGGCGGCCTACGCCCTGAGCCAGCCCCGGCCCTTCGCCAGCCGCGCCGCCTCCTGCACCGCCTCCACGCAGCGATGGGCCCGGCGCTTGACGTCGTCCTGGCTGCGGGCCCGGAGCAGGTAGGCCTGCAGCGCTTCCGGCGTTTCGATCACGGCCAGCATGCGGGTGATCAGGTTGTGTTCCCAGAGCTGCCGGCCCTGGGAGCCGGCCGCGAACAGCTGCTCCCGCAGCAGGCCCAGGCATTCCTGCTGGAAGGCGTCCAGCTGCCCGGGCCGCAGGCGGCGGCTGTTGGGCAGGCCTGCGGCGGGGGTGTGCTCCACGCTCCAGCTCAGGCCGGAGCCCGGCAGCCCCACGGTGGTGCGGGCGCCACCGGCGCGGGCCACCGGGATGTTGAACGACGCCCCGCGGCCGCCCACCGAGATGGAGCTGAGGCCGCTGCTTGTGAAATTGAAGCGCAGGGGGCCGACGCGGGCGCTGCGGCGGAAGCGGAAGGGCATGGGGCGGCAGGGCTGAGGGCAGATCATGGCCAGGGGGTTTAGATACAAGGTTCCGGCAAGTCGCCATTCACCTCAAATTGCGCCCGCTGGAAGTGCCATTCGCTGTTGTCATCCATACATCGGAAGGCCACGGCTTCGGCATGGCTTTCCACTTACACATCCACCTGATCCAAGGGGGTGCTCGGAAACACGCAGCAGCTGATCGCGCCGAACAGCATCACCGCGTCGTCGCTGCGGGCCGAGTGGTCGTCGAACGCTTCGATCCCGGCTTCGCGCATCCGCTGCCCCGTGGTCTGGGCACCCTGCTGCTCCACCAGCCGCATCACCACCCCGTCCAGCCGGGTGATGGCCGTGAGATCAACCTGTGGCGCCGGGCTCACGGCCGCCCGCGCATCGCATCGAGAGACTCCGCCAGTTCCCCAGCTGCTCCGGATGTTGCAGTTGCTGCAGGGGTTCCAGCCAGTGTGGCGGTTGGCGCTCTCCAGCCAGTGCCGCATCAGGAACGTTCTGCTCCTGCCGATCGCCTGGGCCATTTCCTGGGCCGCCAGGCCCAGCTCCTCACCGGCGCGCTGCAGCACCTTGCGCAGCAGGACGGTGTCATTGATGGCGCTGGTGGTCTCACTGGGCCTGGCCTGAAAGGCCACCCGCTTCCTCCTTTGCCGTTCCACCGTGCCTCAGTCGCGGCAGTTCGGAATCATTTGCCTCGAATGAGGCGGCTCACCTCCGATGGTGCGTCACTCCACCCCCAGGTGGGCGGCGATGCGCAGCAGCAAGGCCTCCATCCGGTCCAGGCGTGCCTCCAGCCCCGTCGGCTTGCTTTCCGGCAGGGAGGCCGGTGCCGAAGGCCCATCCCGCAGCCGGAGGATCAGCTCAGCCTTGCGAAGGCTGCTGATGCCCTTGAGCCCCCGCTGACGGCAACGCTCCTTGAGCTGCTTGATGGTGAGCTCCTCCAGCCCATCGGTTGGCAGCGCCCCATCCAGCTCCCGCAGCAGCCGGGCATCGGCCTGGGCCAGCTCGCGCAGATTGCTGCGCAGCGCCTCAGCGATCCTGCCCATCGACCGGCTCAGCGTTGGTCTCAAGGGCGCCCCGCAGGGCCTGCTGCCGGGCCGACAGCTCTTCGAAGCGCTCTTTGCCGAGCCGCCAGCGGTTCAGGAAGCGGATCACCGCCTGGACCAGCCGGGCGATGCCGCCGCCACCGCTGTACGCCCGCCGCCCCAGCTGATACTCGCCGAAGGCGACGCTCACCTCATCGCCCGCATCCTCCAGATGCTCCACCACATCGGTGACGATCTCGAGCATCGCGTAGGCCTCCGCCTTCACGCTCGCCTCCCGCGTCGCCAGGGCCCGCAGCCTGAGGCTCAGCTCGCGTAGCTGCTCCCCCTGGCGTTCGGCCCGGCCGCGGTGGATGCCGCGGCTGATCATCAGGCTCTTGTAGTTGCCGCGCAGCTCCAGGTAGAGCGCATCGAGGCGGTCCCGCTCCAGGGCCTTTGGATCGCTGGGATAGGCCGTGGTGGGCGGCAGGGCCAGGGCAGGCATGGCGGATCCGGGAGGGGACAGGGAGGGCCATCCTCGCGTCAAGGCCTGCGTGGTGGAGGGTTGCAGGCATGGCAGTGCGCCCCCGACCCGCTGCCAGGATTCCAGGCAACGCCGGCCTGCCGTGATGCCCCTGCCCCAGCTGATGCCGGTGTTGGCGGCCGTGGCGCTCACCCCCTGCCCGGCTCCGGTACAGGTCCAGCTGGATGGCCTCTACCGCTGGCAGGTGGCGCGGCAGGAACGTTCCGGTCCGATCGAGATCAAGAGCCAGCAAAGCCGCTTCACCCCTGGGCTGTACCAGAAGCTGCGGCGCGCCTACGGACTCAATCCAGCCAGCGGCCGATTTGTCGACTTCGATCTGTTCAGCGGCACCCAGGTGTCGACCTTCGGCGCCAAGGTGCTGGGCTGCACCGCCCTACCCGGCGGCGGGCTGGAGGCCCGAGTGGCCGTGCAGGCGGGCCTGCGCAACCGCCCCTCGGAAGCGCCGCAGCAGCTGCACTATCAGCTGGTGCGCGGCCCTGCCGGCAGCTGGAAGATTGCCGACATCGTCTATGCCCATCCGGCTGGCTTCCGCCTCTCCAGCTATCTGGCTGAGCTGCTGGGACCCAAGCTCTGAGCGCTGCAGCCACCCTGCGGGTTACGTCGATGCACGGCAAAGCAGGACGGCCAAGGGTTTTCGACTGGTCTGTACCTACGTTTTCGTACCCACAAGGCAGAAGGCCATGGACGTGCTTCCCAGCCGGGTGTTCATGAACGGCAACAGCCAGGCCGTGCGCATCCCCGCCGAGTTCCGCCTCGCCACCGACCGGGTGCAGATCACCCGCAGCCCCAACGGCGATCTGATCATTCACCCCTGCCCGGCCCAGCGGGGCCAGGCCCTGCTGGACACCCTGGCCGGCTTCGAGCCCAGCTTCTTGGCCAGCCTGGAGGCGCAGCAGGCCAGTCCGATCCCGATGCAGGAGCGGGAGAGCCTGTGATCTACCTGCTCGACACCAATATCCTTTTTCCCCTGATCAAGAACCGGCCGCCCCAGGTGGCTGGGCGCATCGATCAGCTCGCCGATGTCGACAGCCTGGCGATGTCGTTCATCACCTGGGCCGAGCTGCTGCGCGGAGCCGAGGGCAGCCAGCGCCGCGAGGCCACCCTCCAGCAGCTCGATGGCCCCGCCATCTGCCGCCACTACGCCGCGCAAGCCTCCGCCCTCAAGCGCCAGGCCACCCCCATCGGCGGCAACGATCTCTGGATTGCGGCCCATGCCCTGGCCCTCGGCGCCACCCTGGTGAGCCACAACGTGCGCGAATTCGCCCGCATCGAGGGCCTGGTCCTGGTGGATTGGGCGGCTCCTGCCTGATCGAGGCTCAGACTTCTCCTGGCCCCTGGTCCGAAACGATGGCGCACCCGTCTGCCGCGCAGATCGCCCGCCTGGGGCGCCAAGGGGTGGCCCTGTTCTTCGTGTTCATGCTCAGCGCCGAGCTGCCCAGCCAGATCTTCCACCTCGCCCAGCACCTGATCGGGCCGGGGCCCGGCGCCATCGCGGAAAGCCTCGAACACCTCGGGGTGCTGCTGGTCTACCTCCTTGCCCTGGGCTGCGCCCTGTTCCTGGCCCAGCAGCAGCTGTGCCGCACGCGCCTGCTGGCGTCCTACCCGCCGCACGAGCCCGTCCCCCTTGCCATGCATGTGCTCGGCCTGGTCTGGGGCCTGCTGGCGGTGTTCCTGCTGCGCTGAGCGGGGCGTGTTCAGGGTGTGCCAGGGCCCACCGCTCAAACCTGACCGCCAGAGCTAGCGTTGCAAGCACTGACAGCATTGCCTGCGCGGACGTCGTTATGGCCACCCTCACGATCCGCAACCTCGACGACGCCACCAAGGCCCAGCTGCGACTGCAGGCCGCCCGCCACGGTCACTCGATGGAGGAGGAAGCCCGCAGGATCCTGCGCGAAGCCGTGCTCCCGCAATCCGCTGGCTCTGACAGCCCAGGTCTGGGGAGTCGCATCCACGCCCACTTCGCCGACCTCGGTGGCGTGGAACTGCATCTGCCCGCGCGGGTTTCCATGGCGGCGGCCGCCGTGTTCACCGAGGAGCCAACGTGATCGTTCTGGACACCAATGTGATCGCCGAGCTGATGCGGCCCCAGCCGGAGCCGGCGGTGCTGGCCTGGGCGGATGGTCTCGTTCCCGCGGAGGTGGGCATCACGGCGATGAATGAAGCAGAGATCCTGCACGGCCTTATCCGGCTGCCGGAGGGTCGCCGCAAACAGGCCCTGCTGGATAGCTGGCAGGCGTTGGTGACGGCCCTGCTGGGCGATCGCGTGTGGGCCTTCCACCGGGAGGCCGCCCATTGGTATGGCGAGCTGCTGGTGCGGCGGGAGCAACTCGGTCGGCCGATCGCCACGGCCGATGCGGTGATCGCCGCCACCGCCCTGGCCCAGGGCGCCCAACTGGCCACCCGCAACGTGAGCGACTTCACCGACCTGGGCCTTGATCTGATCAATCCCTGGACCCATCGTCGCTCTCCCACACATTGAGGCTGGAGCGCTGTGACTCCCGGCGCAGATTCTTGCGGCTGCGCTTCGGATCGCTCTTGAGCAAAGCCAGCTTCTCGCTGAGCAGATCGAGTTCCCGGGTGAGCCTCGGGGTGACGGGCATCGCCGACAGGTCGCCGAACAGCTTGCCCAGGCTGACGCTGGCGCTGATGACATCGCCGCGATCGAGTTCGGCGATAACGCGTTTGCGTTCCCGGTTGGCTTTGAAGAGGGCCAATTGTTCCGCCACCGCCTCATCGCCATCCAGTTGATCGAGCTCCCCATGGGCCATCACGGGCAACTGCAGGTGTTCGATCAGGCTCTGGCGGTCGCCGCTGCCGGGGGCCTCCCAGGCCAGGCGCACGCTGAGAATCTCCTGGTTGGGGATCCAGGCGGGCAGCTTCAGCTGCAGGCCCACGTTGAGCTCCTGGCCGGCGCGCAGGTTGGGCAACTGGTGGTTGCCGGCGCCGGTGGGCTTGAGGTCGTTGAGCAGATCGACCACCTCGGCGCCGTGTTTGCCCCGCAGGCCAAGGCTCACCCGCCGGCCGAAGGTGCCCGCCAGCCCCTGGAGCTCGGAGGCGTAGAGATCCGCCAGCTGGCTGGGGGTTTCGATATGGGCCAGGGTGCCGTCGCCGGCGGCGGCCATCGCTCCCATCAGGTCTTCGTCGAAGTCGTCGCCCAGGCCGAAGGCACTGGTGCTGATGCCGCGCTGGGTGAGGCCCGCCACCTTGGCGGCGATCTGGTCGGTGTCGGTGAGGCCATGGTTGGCCTGGCCATCGGAGAGCAGCAGCACCCGGTTCATCGCCGTGGGGTCGAGGTGCTCGGCCACCTGGGTGGCTCCCGCCCGCCAGCCATCGAACAGGGCCGTGCAGCCACCACTGTGGATCGTGTTGATCGCGGCGATGAAGGGCTGCGGATCGGCCACGGGCATGGAGGGCACCACCACGTTCACCTCGTCGTCAAAGCTGACGATGGCGAGGCGATCGCGGCTGGTGAGCTCGCCAGCCAGGAAGCGGGCCGCCTTACGGGCGTAGCTGAGCTTGGTGCCGCCCATCGAGCCGGAGCGGTCGATCACCAGGGCCAGGTTGAGCGGCGGCCGCGCGCGCCGGCTGGTGTCGGCGGCCGCCGGCGGTGGGGTGATCGTGAGCAGCAGATCCAGGATCGACGGGCGATCGGAGGCCACAGCCGGCCGCAGGGGCCGGAAGCGCAGGGTGGGACGGGTCATGGTGGGGGGGGGGTAGCGGTGGGACGGGGGAAAGGATTCAGCGGTCGGCGTCGTCGAGCAGGGCGTTGAGCCGGTCCAGGAGGTGCTGGAGCCATTGCTGGCGCCGGGGGCCGGCAGGGGGAGGCAACACCGAGTCGCGGACGTGCACTTCGATGCCGGGGGCGAGGGTGAAACGCAGCCAGCGGCTGCCGTTGTCGCTGGAGCGGGATCCGGTGGAGGTGCGCTCAGAACGGGAGCGGGAGGACAGGGGTTTGTTGAGCATCCCAAGAACAGAGCCCATCGCGGCAGCTTTGCGTGCGAAGGACGAAGACCCCTCTGCCGCAGCACCGATGGCGTCGGCCGTGGACGGCAGATCCCGCAGGTACTGAAGGGCCTCGTTAGCGGAGGGAGCGGTGGCCGCCGCCCCCTCGCCATCGAGCTGCTCCAGCTGTTGCTCCAGATCGGCGTCGGCCAGAACGCAGAAGGGAGCAATGGCGGAGAGGCTCAGGCCGCGCCGGGCCAGGGCGCGCACCAGCACCAGTTGCAGCAGGTGCCGGTGGCCGTACACCGCGCTGCGCCCCTCCTTGCCGGGGCGATCGATCAGCCCCTGGGTGGCGTAGAGACGCACCGTGCGCGGCGAGATCTCCTCGTCCAGCAGCTTGCCAGCGACGAGGAGGAGTTCCTCGAGGCCGTAGAGGGCGTCAGCTGGAGTGAAGACCTTGACCATCCCTCAATTATCCACACTTGCAGTGCAGGTGTCAAGCGACTAGGCTTCGTGCCCCATCGACCACCTCGCCATCGACCACCCCTCTCCCGACCCCGCGCCCCTGCTGGAACACCTGCAGCACCTGGCCCGGCCCCGCCATGCCCGCTGGGATCCCATGGGCCTGATGGCGGTGCGCGCCTACCTGAACGAACAGCTCGGCGCCCTGGGGCCGGTGCAGGAGCACCACTTCCGGGAGGGCAGCGATGCGGGCACCAACCTGATCCTGCGGCTCCCCGGCCAGCGCCCGGAGCTCGATCCCCTGCTGGTGGCGGCCCACTACGACGGCCCCCTTCACTCGATCGGCGCCGACGACAACGCCTCCGGGCTGGCGGCCGGTGTGGATCGTGGCCTTCGATCAGGAGGAATGGGGCATGCTCAGCAGCAGCGCCCTGGCCCATGAGCTCCAGGCCTGCGGCCAGAAGCTGAAACTCATGGTGAACCTGGAGATGCTCGCCTACACCGGCGAAACCCAGAACAACCCCACCCGGCGATGCGGGCGATCGACGGCGACCGGGGCGACTTCATCGCCATGGTGCGCAACCTGGGCGCGGCAACGATGTTGCCTGGCCTCGCCAGCCGGATGGGGAAGCACGTGGTCACCAACGTGCTGCCGGTGCCCGATGCCGGCCGCTCGATGCCCGAGATGCGCCTCAGCGACCACAGCCCCTTCTGGGATGCGGGCTACGACGCCGTGATGGTCACCGACCCCTCCTTCCTGCGCAAGCCGCACTACCACCGGATGAGCGACACGATCGACACGCTGGATCTGCCCTTTCTGGCATCGGTCACCGAGGGGTGAAAAGCCGGGCTGGGGGTCTTGTGACGCCAGTGGCCTGCGGCCGACCCTGGTTCTTCGCAGGGAATACGGCTTCGATCCAGGCGTGCTGGGGAGGATGGATCCCGCCGCAGACCCATCGATGGAGCCCACGCTTGACAGCCTTCTGTCCTTCTACGCCGAGCGGATCGGTGGCCCCTTCCCCCCCAGTCTGTTGCCCACCGATCTGCCGCTGCACTGGCAGGGGCAGACGCTGTTCGGCACCGCCCGGGGCACGGAGCCGCTCTACCTCCTGCAGAGCACGCGCGATGCCTTCCTGGCCACGGCTCCCCTCGGCACCTTCAGCGTGGGCTTCTGGGGCCATGGCCTCAAGAACCACGCCTTCTACTACCAGCGCCGCGAGCCGTGGGGCAGCCTGTACCTGCACCTGGCCTACGGCGGCCTCGACGACGACAACGAACAGGCCGCCCGCCGGATCAGGGCCACCATGGAGTGGCTCGCCGGCTTCCTGCCGATCGTCAGTGAGCGGGCCCGCCACTGCATCGTGGTGGATTCCCTGGGCGATGCCCTCTTCCGGATCGTCCTGACAGGCGGCCAGGCGATCGAAGGCGATGGGCCCCTGTTCGAGCCCGAGCGCGGGCCGGCGGAGGCGCTGCGACCCCTGCTGGAGGGGCTATAGCGCGGGCTGGCCCGGATTCGCAGCGGCTCCGCCCCAGCGACCTCAACCCAGGTACGGCTCCAGGAAGCTCAGCGGCCGGGCCATGGTGGCCGAGAAGCCGAGGATGCCCGGGTCACGGTGGCTGTAGAGGACGGTGTCGTCGGCCTCCAGCAGGAAGGTGCCGCCCCGCTGGGTGAGGAAGTCGTCGCGGGGGACGTAGGTGCGCCAGTGGCCCAGCACCTCGACCATGTTGCGCAGCCGCACCGTGGCCAGCTCGAAGGGGCGCTGAAAACCGCGGCCGCCGGCCCGGGCGAAGAACGACCCCTGGATCGGCGGCAGGGGCCCCGCCTGGATCGTCTCGTTGTCGGCGATGCGCTGGGGGGCGCTGCGATCGCCGGTGTAGCCGCGCAGCACCTCGGCCAGGGTGCCGGGGGAGCCGAGGCCGGCGCACATCAGCAGCAGGTTGGGCCAGGGGCCGCCGGCCTGCTTCAGCCCCTCGTAGAGCCCCAGGTCCCGGTGCAGATGGGGTTCGGCGTCCACCAGGAGCCGATCGAGCGGGAAGCCGGTGAAGGCACAGAAGCGCTCGCGGCCGGCCGCGTCGCCGATGCCGATCGCCAGCACGGCGATGCCGGCGGCCTCCAGCTGCGGCAGCACCGGCACCAGGGCCTGGACGTACTCGAGGCTGTCGAAGTCGCCCAGCTGGCTGAGCAGCAGCACCAGTCGCCGCCGGCCGCGGCCCATGCCCGCCACCGCCGCCAGCCGCTCCAGCAGCAGGGCGGGGGCGGGCGGCCGGGTGGCGGCGTGGGCGGAGGCGGTCACGGGCAGGGGGTGGGTCAGGGCCCGACCATGGTGGCCCGCACCAGGAACCCCTCGGCGGCCACTTCCAGGGCCTCGCGTCGCTTGGGGTCCATCTTCTCCAGCATCCGCACCATCATCGAAAGGCGGGGATTGGCCTGGAAGAAGCTGCGGTGGCGGTCGATGAAGCGCCAGTAGAGGCCGTCCCAGATCTCACACCACGGGCCCATTTTGTAGTCGCCCATCTTGAGGATGTAGTTGGAGCCGCCGATGTAGGGCTTGGTGGCGAACAGGCCGCCATCGCTCATCTGGCCCATGCCGTAGACGTTCGGGCCCATCACCCACTCGTAGGAATCCAGGTAGCGCTCCATGAACCAGCGGTGCACCTCACCGGGGTGGATCTCGCACAGCAGCATCAGGTTGCTGACCACCATCAGCCGCTCGATGTGGTGGTTGTAGCCGAGCCGGTTCACCCGCTCGATCGCCGCGTCCAGTGGCGGCAGGCCGCTGCTGCCGTCGTCCCAGCAGGGGGCCAGCCGGCGCTGGTGGTTCCAGAAGTTGGCGACGGCCTGGCGCTCGCCATGCACCCGGTCGATGCCGCGCACGAATTCGCGCCAGCCGATCACCTGGCGCAGGAAGCCCTCCAGCGAGGCGATCGGCACCGGCTGGCCGCTCCCCTCCCGCCGCCGGGCGTGCTCCAGGGTGGCGGCGATCACCGCCGCGGGGGTGAGCAGGCCGATGTTGAGCAGGGGCGAGAGCAGGGAGTGGTGCAGGGTGGCGTGGTGCTGGCTGAGGGCGTCTTCCAAGGGCCCGAAGTCGTCGAGGCGCTCCGCCAGGAAGCGCTCCAGCCAGGCCTCGGCGCCGGCCTGATCGAAGGGGATCCACAGGGGCCCCAGCGCGCCGGGGTGGTCGGCGAAGTGGGTGTCGATCAGGGCCCGCACCGCCGGCTCGTGGGGGCTGGCCGCCACCACCGGCAGGGGCGGCTCCCCATAGCCCTTGGGCAGCTTGCGGCGGTTTTCGGTGTCGAAGCTCCAGCGACCGCCGGTCGGGGAGCCATCGGGCTCGAGCAGCAGGCCGAGGCGGCGCCGCTGGCGCTCGTAGAAGGTCTTCATGAACGGGCGGCGGCGGCCCTCGAACCAGCTGCGGCTCTCGGCCACCGATTCCAGGAACGCCGGTGAGGGCAGCACGCGGAGCCGCACGCCCTGATCAGCGCAGAAGCGCTGCAGCCGTCGATCGAAGCTGCGGTCGGCCACCTCGGCCACCTGCAGCTCGCGGCTCTCCAGCTCGCTGTCCTGCGGCTCGCCGCCGCCGCTCAGCTCAGACGCCACCCGGTCCCAGAACGACACCCCCTCCGACTCGGGCAGCTCGAAGTAGTACACCGCCACGCCCCGCTCCAGCAGCGCGTCGCGGAAGCTGCGCATGGCCACGAAGGTGTGCAGCAGCCGCAGGCGGTGGTAGCGCCAGGTGGTGGCCACGGCCAGGTCCTCGATC
This sequence comes from Cyanobium gracile PCC 6307, assembly GCF_000316515.1. Lineage (NCBI taxonomy): Bacteria > Bacillati > Cyanobacteriota > Cyanophyceae > Synechococcales > Prochlorococcaceae > Cyanobium > Cyanobium gracile. The sequence continues at coordinate 1,678,299 of NC_019675.1, forward strand.
ATGAGCACCCGGGAGCCGGGGGCGAGCTGCAGGGGGGAGGGGCTCAGCCAGTCGGGATGGAGCTGGTCGCCCAGGATCAGGGTCAGGGCCACAGGGTGAGGGTCAGAAGGGGAGGGGCACCGGGGCGGCCCAGAGCCGGCGGTGGGTCTGCTCGGGGTCGTAGAGGCGCACCTGGCGTTCCAGATCGAAGCGGCGGGGGCTGCCGCCGAAGCTGCGCGGGTCGGAGCCCACGCCGGCCAGGTAGGCCCAGTTACCGGTGTTCAGAGCCGGGTGGGCGTCGATCAGGGCCCACTCGAAGAAGCGGGCCCCCCAGGTCCAGGGCAGCTGGAGCTCGTTGACGAAGTGGGAGGCCACCCACTGGCGGCCGCGGTTGGAGAGGTAGCCGGTGGTGAGCAGTTCGCTGAGCTGGGCATCGATCAGGGGATGGCCGGTGTCGCCGCGGGTCCAGCGGACGAAGCGCTCCCTGGCCTCCTGCGGATCGGCCGGTGCGGCGGCCGGACGGTTCTGGAGGCCGCCAGGGGCGTGGAAGGCCTCGCCGTGGCGCTGCTCCGACCAGAGGAAGAACTCCCGCCAGAGCAGTTCCTGTTTCATCCACTCGGAGCCCTCGTCGGCGCCGTGGAGCTCCTGATAACGCAGCACCTCCTGCCAGATCCGCCGCACCGAGAGGGAGCCCACCCCCAGAAAAGGGGAGAACTTGGCGGAGAACGCCGTGCCCACCAGCCCATTACGGGTGAGCTTGTAATCGCGCAGCCCGCTGGAGCCGAACAGGTAGTGCTCCAGCCGGGCCAGGGCCGTGGGTTCATCGCCGGAAAAGGGGAAGGCGCTGCGGGGATCGGGGCCAGCGGAGGCCGGCGGGGAGGCGGGCGGCACCAGCCAGGACCGGGGGAGCTCGTCCCAGGCGTCCCCCAGGCCGGCGAGATCCGGTGGGGGCAGGGGCGGTTCCGGGTCGCGCTCCAGGCCGCGGCGGAACGGGCTGAACACCCCCGGGAAGCGCTCGGCCGCCACCGGCCAGGTGGCGAACAGGCGGCTCTCCTGGGCGTGCAGCACCGCCTCGGGCTGCACCAGGGGGCGGAGCTCGGCGAGGGCGGCCGCCGTGGTGTGCTGCGCAAAGGCCAGCAAGGGGATTCCCGCCGCCGCCAGGCGGGCGTGGAGTGAGGCGAGAGCCTGGGCCTCCAGCCGCCGCTGGTGGCCCCCCCGCAGCCGCTGACCTTCCGGCCGGCAGGCCAGCACCAGCAGACGGGCGCCGCTCTGGCGCGCCAGGGCCACGGCCCGGTGCAGGGCGGGCTGGTCATCGAGGCGCAGCTGGCCCTCCAGGGCCAGGGCGATGGTGACGGCAGCCGCCATCGGTGTTGCCAGAGGAGGGACCAGGGTGGCAAAGGCAGACCCAACGCCGCGAGGCCAGCCCCCGTGATCCAGGCCCCCACCCCCGCCCTGTTCATCGGACATGGCAGCCCGATGAACGCCATCGAAGCCAACCGCTTCACCCGCGCCTGGGCCGCCTGCTTCGCCGCCCTGCCGCGCCCGCAGGCGATCCTCTGCGTCTCGGCCCACTGGGAAACCGACGGCACCAAGGTCACGGCGATGGAGCGACCGCGCACGATCCACGACTTCGGCGGCTTTCCTGCCGAGCTGTTCGCCGTCGACTACCCCGCGCCCGGATCCCTGGCGCTGGCGGAGAGGATCCGGCGCCTGGTCCCGGAGATCGCCCTCGACCACACCTGGGGCCTCGACCATGGCACCTGGTCGGTGCTGCGGCCCATGCGGCCGGCGGCCGATCTGCCCGTGGTGCAGCTCAGCCTCGACCGTCGCCGCAGCCCCCGGGAGCACCTGAAGCTGGCCCGGCGCCTGCGGCCCCTACGCCAGGAGGGGGTGCTGGTGCTGGGCAGCGGCAACCTCGTCCATAACCTGGGCCGGATCCTCTGGGGGGAAGGGGCCCATGGCTGGGCCGAGGCCTTCGATCAGCTGCTGGCCGAGCGGATCAGCTCCGGCCCCCTGGAGGACCTGCTCGACCCCCTCGCCCTGGGCCCCGACGCGGCCCTGGCCCTGCCGTCGCTGGAGCACTACCTGCCGCTGCTGTACGTGCTGGGGGTGCGGGATCCCGGCGAGCCCCTTGGCTTTTTCACTGCCGAGGTGACCCTTGGGGCCATCTCCATGCGCTCGCTAAAGGTCGGCAGCGATGGCGGTAGCGGCGTTCCATGACGGATTACTGCAGGCCAGGACGGAGCGATTGCGCGTCTTAAGGATTGCTCTAGATTTCTGCCCATGAGGGAGATCCCCGTGCACCGATCCATCGGCCTGCTGACCGCCACCGGCCTCACCGGCCTGGCTTTGGTGAGCCTGACCATGACCTTTCTGGGCTGATTCAGGGCGCCGCCGGCAGGTAACCGGTGCGGCGCAGGAAAGCCCGCAGCGCGTCGGGATAGCTGGCATAGCGCTTCTCCGGCCGCCGGCAGTCGCCCTTGGCGTTGTAGCCCGCCTCACAGGAGGTCAGCCCCCAGTCGGAGCGCCGGTCGTAGAGGCCCAGCATCCGCTTCCAGCCTGTGTCGAACTCCCCCACCAGCGCCTTTGTGGCCACCCAGGCCGCCAGGAAGCCGTTGGCTTCGGTGCGTTGATCGGCGGGCTGCTGGAGCCAGCCCTCCATCTCCTGGAGCCGGCGCCGGTGCAGCGGCAACATCGCCCGCTGGTGGCTGATGTCGAGGAAGCGGGAACCGTCCAGCTGCCAGATCTGGCTGGGGGCGCTGCTGCCGGCGTAGCTGGCGAACTGGTAGAGGAAGCGGTTGTCCACGTCCACCAGCAGGTAGCGGCCGTTGCCCAGCGGATCGCTGGCACCGTTGGGCCCACCGTTCACCGGGTCGCGGCGCACCGCGAACCAGCGACGGCCGTCGGGGCTGCTGGTGAGCACCCGGGTGTCGTTGCAGCAGTGGGCGCCGCCCGTGAACGAGGAGAGCAGCACCTCCGGGTAGGGATTGGACGGATCCATCTCCACCACCTGCAGCACCGCATCGATGCTGCCGGGGCCGATCCGAAGCGCCCCCACCAGCTGACCGACCACCTTCCCCTCCACCCGCACGGTGGCCACGGGCTGGACCTCATCCATGCCATCGGGCTTGGGCTGGCGACGGTTCTCCAGCACGGCGACCACGGGGCCGTTGCTGATCACCGGACCGGGTGCCGGTGAGAGGGCCAGCAGCAGGGGCAGCAGCATCGGCGTGGGCCTACTGGCAGCCCTGGACCGAGATCCGGTAGCTGAAGCCCAAAGCGCCGGGATCGCTGCTGGCTCCCACCTTGAAGTTCATCTGGCTGGCCTGCTTGCCCGGAATGGCGGGGAAGGGGCCGAACATGCGACCGGTGCCCATCGGCGGGTTCATGACTTCGTTGATCACCTGCAGATTGCTGCCATCGCTGAACTTCATGAAGCCACTCACCGGATATTTGGCATTGGCGTCGGAGGAGTTGGCCGTGAAGAAGAACTTGAAGCTGCTGTAAGGCTGGTTGACGATGAAGTCGGTGTTCCAGTTCTCCTTGCCGATCAGCTTGGCGGCCCCGACCCGCTTGGAGACGATCGGGGTGGTGCCATCGCCACCAATTGGCTGCAGGAAGGTGCAGCGCTGCTGGGCCTGGGCCGCCGGGCCGACAGCGAAGACGAGCGAAGCGCCCAGCAGGGAGAAGGCCAGGACTTTCATGGTGAAGGATGAAGAGACAGCGACCCTAGAACGCATGGGGCGCATGAGGCCATCGCCCGAAGCCGGCCACCGCGGGCGGGGCAGCCTTCAAGGCTCAAAGGCGAACAGGCGCCTCCAATCGTTCTTCATGCTGATCACGATCCAGCCCTGCCGGCGGGCTTCGTCGTGAAGTTCCTGGGTGAACCGGCCCACCCGGGTGTCCGGCAGCCCCAGGGCCGGGCCGTAGGCATACTCGCGGCGGGCGTCATCGTGCAGCACCAGCATCGACAGCCGCGCGCCATCACCGGTCTTGGTGTACTCCAGCATCTGCCGGTCGCCGGTGGAGTTGCCGAAGGCGGCCACGGGCCGCCGGCCGATCATCAGCTGGATGCCCTCCGGCTTGCCGGCGTCGTTGTCGTTGAGCAGCAGCCGGGGCTCCTTGGTCAGGAAGGGCCGGCCCTGGCTGTCATAGCCATAACGGGTGGCGCCGGCGCTGCCGATCACCTGCTCCGGTGGGATGCCATACACCTCCTCGGCGTAGACCCGCACGAAGTCCTGGCCACCGCCGGTGACGATGTAGGTCTTGTAGCCGTTGGCCCGCAGGTAGCGGAGCAACTCCTGCATCGGCTGGTAGGTGAGTTCGGTGTAGGGGCGCTGCCAGCGGGGATGGCGGGCCGTGGCCAGCCACTGGCGCACATCGGCCTTGAAGGTTTCCAGGGGCATGCCGCTGAGGGCGGTGGCGGCCAGCCGCTCCAGGTCCTCCCGGGTGGCCACCGCCCCGGGCACCTTCTCCAGGATGAAGCGCACCTGTGGGTAGACCGGCTGCTCCACCCAGAGGGTGCCGTCCTGATCGAAGGTGGCGATGCGCTCCCCGGGCGGCACGAAGCGGGGGCTGGCGGGGTCCGTGGTCTGGCGCACGAAGCGGACGATGCCGTCCCGGGCCGCCCCCGGATTCCAGGAGGGCAGCGGATCGGCGGGCTGGGCCCCGCCGGCCATGGCGGCAGCGGTGGCCAGCAGGACGGTGGCGAGCAGCCCCCCCAGCAGGAGCAGGAACCAGCGGCGGCGGCGGGGGTGGGTCACGGGGCGGCGGGCTCAGAACTTGCGCAGTTCGCGGCGGATCTTGAGCGGATCGCCGGAGTGCTGCTGGTTCAGCAGCAGCATCGGCACGCCGGCCAGGAGCAGGCCGATGGCGACCACAACCCCCAGGGGGACCGGCGGCCCGCCGGGGGACGGCCGTGGGGGGCGGTTGAACCTGGCCATCGAGGCGGGCGGCACAGACGGCTGGCCCTTCAGTCTGCCGGGACCGGCCACCACCGCCCGCGGCGGCCACCGATCCGGGCCCCCGTTCCGCTCCCGTCATCCCGGTCCGCTGATCCGGGGTGCGATCCCGTCGAGGGAGTGAAAGGATTTGGCCCATCGCCCCACCCGGCCCGCCATGGACATGTCCTCCCTGCTGCTTGCCACCGGGGGCCACCAGATCGAGGCGGCCGAGACCCTGATCGAGGTGGGCCGCTTCATCGTCATCCTGTTCGCCGCCCGGGCCCTGGCGGAGCTGATGGTGCGCTTCCGCCTGCCGGCCATCCTCGGCGAGCTGGTGGCGGGGGTGCTGATCGGCGTGTCGGGGCTGCACCTGATCCTGGCGCCGGAGCTGGGGGGCCAGCTCAACGCCCTTGCCGAGGGCACCATCGCTGCCCTCGCCCACGTGGGCCCCGACCAGGTGCAGGCGATCTACGACCACGGCTTCAGCAATCTGCAGGCGGTGGCGAAGATCGGCCTGCTGGCCCTGCTGTTCCTCACCGGCCTGGAGAGCGAACTCGACGAGCTGATGGCGGTGGGGGGCCAGGCGATCACGGTGGCCCTCACCGGTGTGGTCCTGCCTTTCGCCCTGGGCACCTTCGGCCTGCAGTTTCTGTTCGGCGTGCCGCTGCTGCCGGCGATCTTCGCCGGTGCCGCCATGACCGCCACCAGCATCGGCATCACCGCCAGCGTGCTGGGGGAGCTGAAGTTCCTGCGCACCCGGGAGGGGCAGACGGTGATCGGGGCCGCCGTGCTGGACGACATCCTCGGCATCGTCATCCTGGCGGTGGTGGTGGCCCTGGCCGGCGGCGAAGGCTTCAGCCTCGGCCCGATCCTGAAGCTGATCGCCGCGGCCGCGGTGTTCGTGGTGGTGGCCCTGTTCCTGAGCCGCACCGCCGCGCCCCCCTTCGACTGGCTGCTCGATCGCCTCAGGGCCCCGGGCGAGGTGGTGGTGGCGGCCTTCCTGGTGCTGTCGCTGTCCTGCTTCGCGGCCCAGGCCTTCGGGCTGGAGGCGGCTCTGGGGGCCTTCGCCGGCGGCCTGATCCTCAGCGGCTCCCGCCACCGGCACGCGATCGAGGAGGCGGTGAAGCCCCTGGTGGCCCTGTTCGCCACGGTGTTCTTCGTGCTGATCGGCAGCGGCATGGACCTCTCGGTGCTCAACCCCTTCGATGCGGCCAACCACGAGGGGCTGGTGATGGCGGGCTTCCTGCTGGCGGCCGCCGTGGTCAGCAAGGTGGCGGCCGGCTGGAGCTACCTCAGCAGCGGGCCCACCAACCGGCTGGCGGTGGGGCTGGGAATGATGCCGCGGGGCGAGGTGGGCCTGATCTTTCTGGGGCTGGGCACCCAGACCGGGGTGCTGGGGCCGTCGCTGGAGGCGGCGATCCTGCTGATGGTGATGGGCACCACCTTCCTGGCACCGGTGCTGCTGCGGCTGGTGCTGGCCGACGCCGGTGAAACAGCCGAGGCGACCGCCTGAGGCGGCCGGGCCGTGGGACAGTGGCCCCAGCTCACCCCCTGCCCGTGGCCAACGACAGCGATAACCCCCGGTCGGTGATCGTCGGCCTGCTGCTGGTGATCGGCTCCCTCGCGGGCCTGGCCCTGCTGGTCTGGGTCACGGTGGTCATGCTCGACCTCAAGCACCTGAACACCTCCGGTTTCACCCTGCCCTGAGGCAGGCCGCCTAGGCAGGGGGCCGCTGGCCGCCCGCATGGGCGTGGGCGGTGACAAGGCTGGCCAGGAGGGCCTCGCTCCGGAGCGGCTTGGCGAGGACGTCGTTCATGCCCGCCTGCAGGGCCGCTTCCCGGTCCTCGGCGGTGGTGAAGGCGGTGAGCGCCACGATCCAGGGCCGGTCGGCCCGACCGCCGCAAGAGCGGATGCGGCGGGTGGCCTCCAGCCCATCGAGCCGGGGCATCTGCACATCCATCAGGATCAGGTCCGGCTCGAGGTGCCGCTGACGCTCCAGCGCCTCCTGGCCGTCGACGGCGGACTCGGGCTCGTAGCCGAGGCTCCGCAGCATCAGCTCGCAGAGCCGCCGGTTCACGGCGCTGTCGTCCACCAGCAGGATGCGCAGGGGATGGTGCGCCGCGAACTGGTCGGCGGGCGGCGGCAGCGCCGCAGCGGAGGAGGCCGCCCCAGAAGCGGCGGGAGCGGCGGCGGCAGGGGATTCCACCACCTGCACCGGCAAGCGGAAGCGAAACACGCTGCCACGGCCGGGGGCGCTCTCCACCTCGATGGTGCCGCCGAGGGCCTCGACGAGCTGCCGGCTGATGGCCAGCCCCAGCCCGGTGCCGGCCTTGGGGGTGTTGGCGGAGGTGCCCAGCTGGGAGAAGGGCTGGAACAGGCGCTCCAGCTGGTCAGCGGCGATGCCGACACCGGTGTCGGCGACGGCGAACGCCAAAAGGATCGTTGCGTTCTCCGGATGGTTCGCCCCGGCCGCCACCGGAGCGCCGGCCACCAACGAGACCGCGACGCTGCCGGCATCGGTGAACTTGATGGCGTTGCCGATCAGGTTGAGCAGGATCTGGCGCAGGCGGATGGCATCGGTGACGATCGCCTCAGGCAGCTCCGGGGGCATCACCAGGGTCAGGTCGATCGCCTTGACCCGGGCGAGGCTGGCGCAGGCGGCGATGGTCTCCTCCAGCAGGGGACGCAGCCGGCAGGGGGCCAGCTCCAGCTCCAGATGGCCGGACTCGATCTTGGTGAAGTCGAGGATGCCGTTGAGCAGGGTGAGCAGGGACTCGCCCGAGCTGTGGACGATGTCGAGGCACTCCCGCTGCTGGGGCGAGAGCTCCGTGGCCAGCACCAGCCCGGTCATGCCGATGACCCCGTTGAGCGGGGTGCGGATCTCGTGGCTGAGGGTGGCCAGGAAGGTGCTCTTGGCCCGTTCGGCGGAGGCCATGGCCTGGAAGGCCCTGGCACGGGCCTTGAGGGAGCGGCGATGGAAGTTGGCCGCCAGCACCGAAAACCCGGCACTGCCGACCAGGCCCAGCAGATAGGTGAACTGCAGGGGCAACTCCTTGCGTCGCAGCTGGGCCAGCGAGATGTCGATCCCGACGAAACCCACCAGCGCCCCATCGCGGTCGCGGATGGGGGCGAAGCCGCTCATGAAGGTGCCGAAGTGATCGGTGTAGGGCCTGGTGCTGACGGTGACCGTGCCGGTGCGGGCGGCGCGCAGGGCATCGACGGAGGGATCGACGTAGAGGTCGCCGACGCTGACGGCGCTGGCGGGGGCCCCGGGGTTCTGGACGTAGTAGGTGCTGTCGAGCGTGAAGCGGAGCCCGTCCGGCGTGGCGATGAAGACGTAGGCGTAGAAGATGTCAGGCACCAGCCTGCGGAGCTTCAGCAGGGGTGCGGTGGCACGGCGATAGTCCGCATTTCCCGTCTGCTCCGGCCTGGTGATGGCCGAGACGAGGGTGGGATCCATTTCGCTGGCGGCGATGCTCACCAGGTTGTGGAGGTTGTCGCGCACCTGGTTACGCAGGAGTCGGGTGGCGCTCCAGTAGTTGGCGCTGAGGGCCACCCCCGCGACGGCGCAGATCGTGGCGGCCAGCAGCACGCTCTCGCGGCGAATCCGCTGGCGGCTCCATCCGGCGCCGGGATCGCCGCTGGGGCGTTCAGACCACGGGAAGCCGCCGAACACACGGGAGAGCGGGCCAGCCAGGAGTCCTCAGCGCGCGGCACTGTCCTTGTCTACCCGGTCGCAACCCCTGTCGGTTGCGGCCGGGTGTACAGCGTCCGGGGGGGTAAGGAGATGTGAACCCCCCTCAGGCCCCCGAAAGGCCTTGCCTACGTTTGGGCAGGTGTAGGGATCTCCATGCGCGCGAACGTGGCTCCCCGCGAGGCGGCACGGCTGGAGGCCCTGAACGATTACCGCATCCTGGATACGGAGAGCGAGCCGTCATACGACGCCATCACCTTCCTGGCCGCCCAGCTCTGCGACGTGCCGATCGCCCTGATCAGCCTGGTGGATGCGGATCGTCAGTGGTTCAAGTCCCGGGTGGGTCTGGCGGCCAGCGAGACGAGCCGGGATGTGTCCTTCTGTGCCCACGCGATCCTTGGCGACCAGACCCTCGTGGTCAGGGATGCCCGGGTGGATGAACGCTTCCGGGACAATCCGCTGGTCTGCAGCGAACCCAACATCGTCTTCTACCTGGGGGTGCCCCTGTGCACGCCGTCGGGGGCCAAGATCGGCACGCTGTGCGTCATCGATCAACGGCCCCGGGAGCTCAGCGACCTGCAGATCCGCTCCCTCGAAACCCTGGCCCACCAGGTGGTGCTGCAGCTGGAACTGAAACGGATCTCCGACCAGCTGGCCGCGGCCCTGCAGCGCATCGAGGTGATGGAGACTCTGATTCCGATCTGCTCCTACTGCAAGGGCATCCGCAACGACCAGGGCTACTGGCAGACCGTGGAGTCCTTCATCAAGAGCCACGACAACGTCGAGTTCTCCCACGGCGTCTGCAATGCCTGCATGGCCAGGTACTTCCCCGAAGTGGCTCCGCTCCCGGAAGGGGATTCAGGCGAGGGCGCCCAGGGCTGAGGCGCCCCTGGCGATCGCCGCGTCGCCGCGCCGGTGGATCTCGCGGGCGTAGTCGGTCCAGGAGCCCTGGCCCCAGTAGCGGAAGCAGCTGGTTTCCAGCAGCAGCAGGTGGAGCAGGGCCTCCTGGTAGGGCTCGCTCCGGGTCACGGCGGGATCCTCGGCCACCAGGGGATCGAACACCTGGTGGAAGCGGGCGCTGAGCTGGTTCATCGGCTCCAGCACGTTGGCGTAGCCCTCCACCCAGCTGAGGTCGTTGGTCCAGGAGGCGCCGGCCATCGAGAAGGAGGGGTCGCCCGCCTGGAGCTCGGTGATGGCCGCCTCCACGGCCTGAGGGGTGGGGCTGCCGCCGACGCGCTGCCACAGCCGGTGCTGGCCTACCGCCTGGATCACCGGGAAGGCCGCGTCGCCCACCCCGGCCGCTTCGAGCAGTTCGAGGTACTCGCTGCCGTTGATCGCCACCGTGCCGGTACCATCCTGGGCCGCCAGGCGGCGGTGGGCCTGGAGGAAGGCGGGCGGGAACTCGTTCATCATCACGCCGCCGTTCTCCCCGTCGGCGATCTGGGCCACCAGCGCCGGCACCGATGTGCCGCCCAGGGGGAGCCGGCCCAGCCCCAGGGCCTCGTAGCAGGGCTGCATCTGGCCCACCAGCTTGGTGTCGGAGCCCTGGGTCTTGATCAGCGCCGTGATCGACACCTCCTCGCCGCTGGAGCTGCGGGCCACCAGCCGGTTGGGGAGGAGCGTCTGCTCCCGGCTGAGGCTGCTGCCGTCGGGGTTCTCGACGCTGTGCTCCTGCACCAGCAGCCAGCGGTAGCCGCCGTCGCGCAGGGCGCTCACGAAGGCGTAGAGCGTGTCGGGATGGTTGGGCAGGTGCATCTCCGGGGGGGAGAAGCCCTTGACCCGCTGCAGGGCCTCGCTGCCGAAGAGGGCCGCGAAGTGGTGCTGCCAGGCCAGGATCTGCAGCTTGAGGTCGGGGATCGGCGTGGAGGGGGCGACGGCATGGCTCCAGAACGTGCCGAGCCACTCCACATGGGGCACGACGGTGGGATCACAGGCCAGGAACCTGAGCGCCTCGAGGATGTCGGCTCGGCCCATCTGCTGGAACCCCCAGAGCAGATTGCCGGAGTAATCCAGCATGATCCGCGGGTTGGCGCCCTCGGCGATCAGCGCAGGGAGGAGGTCGGCCAGGCGCCGATAGCAGTGGGCAAAGGGTTCGGCGTTGTGGTTATCGCCCTCGCCGGGGTGCTCGAGCATGTACTGCAGGTGCGAGATCAGCGCACCGTCCGCCCCGGCGGGAATCGTGGGCTGGTGCATGTGCAGCGCACAGGCGAAGGCCGAGGTGATCGCCTCGAGCTGCAGGTTGCTGTGGGGCAGCGCCACGGGCCCGCTCTGCTGCACCAGGGCCAGGATCTCGGCTTCACGGCCGGCGATCGGCGGCAGGACATGGGGGGACATGGGGTTGCTGGGGTGCCTGCGCGCTGGGCAGGTCGTGACGGTCAGTCTGGGGGTCCGGGGCGAAGAGACAGGGCATGGGGGCACCGCCGCCGTGGCCGCCCCCGCGCCAGGCTGGATCCATGGAACGGCCGGAGCCAGGAGATCCCCCCGCCATGACGGCCCCGGGCCGGCGCCGGCGGGGGCGCGTGGTCCTCGCCGCCACGAGCGTCGCCGCCATGGCCGCCGTCGGGGTCGGGCTGGCGCTGCACGGGATTGGCGTGGGCCGCGGTGGGCCAGCCCAGGGCGCCTCCGACAGCGTGCTGGCGGGCGAGGTGGGGCGCCGCTACGGGGGCCTGAAGCGTCTGCTGTTTCCCGGCCAGCCGGAGATCTCCGTGGCCGATTGGCTGGCGCGGCCCAAGGACCGGCCGGCGGTGCTGGTCGATGTGCGCGAACCGCACGAACGGCGCGTCTCGATGCTGCCGGGTGCGATCGCCAAGGACGACTTCGAGCGCAACAGCGCCCGCTACCGCAGCTGGCTGGTGGTTCCGTACTGCACCATCGGCCTGCGCAGCGGCCTCTACACCCGTGAGCTCAGGGGCCGGGGCTTCGAGGTGCGCAACCTGGCGGGCAGCGCCCTGGCCTGGGCCCATGCCGGTCTGCCGTTCGAAGCCCAAGGCAAGGCCACCCGCCGGGTGCATGTCTTCAACGCCGACTGGAACCTGCTGCCCCGCGGCTATGAGCCCGTCGTCACGAAGGCACCGCCGGCCAGCGGCCCCTGAGGCCGATGAGCCCCAGATCCGATGCAGGGGGGCAAGGCCGGCCCACGGCGCCACCAGCGACCGACTCCTAGGGTCGGAACACGTGAGGAGCCGCCCGATGCAGAAGTCACCCTTCGCCCTCGCCGCTGGGCTCATGGCCCTGCCGTTGCTGACCACTGACCCGGCGCTGGCCCAGAAGCGGATTCCCAAGCTGCCGGGGTACAACGAATGTCCGTTGGGGTATGTGAACGACCTCAAGCAGCACTGCAACTCGCCGATCTACTACGAGGTGCGGCCTACCAACGGCAAACCCTGTCTCTCGGGCTGGATGAACATCGGGGCGGGCTACTGCAAGAAGAAGACACTGGGGATTTTCTGATCGAGAGGCTCCCGGGGCGCTGTCATGGGTCCGGGTGGCTGGGTAACGGCTGGCTGGGTAACGGCGGGCGGCGGAACGGCGGCCGATCCTCCTCACAGATCACCAGCAGCAGGGTGTCTTCCAAGGCGGTTTCCGTGTGGGTGTCGCCGGGCTCCACGAAGTAGTAACTACCGGCATCGATGATGTGGGGATCTTCGCCATGAGCCTGCACCTGCATCGCACCCTGCACCACGAACACCTGGCACCAACAGGCATGGTGATGGCGTGGAATCGTCAGGCCCTGCGGCATCCGGTAGAGGCCCGATTCCACGTTGTGGTCGCCTTCCCAGAGGCGGCAGGCCTGCATCGGCACCCCCCGCACATCGATCGGGTGCCACTGCTGGGCGTCGGTGGGGACGTAGCGGGTCATCGGCGGCGAGGCGGCGGTGGGTGGCTCAGAACGAATCTTCCGTCTGGCCGGCGAAGCGGCCGGTGTAGCTCTCGATGCCCTGCAGCTTCTGGAACACGAACTGGCAGATCGCCGTGCCGGGATGCACCGCCAGGGGAGCGGGGCCGAAGTTGCTCATCTCCAGCACCTGCTGGCTGTCGATCCCCGGCCCCATGAAGGGGGCGCTGATATGCACCATCAGGCCCAGCCGCGCGAAACGGCTGCGGCCCTCCAGCCAGCCGCAGAGGCCGGGGCCGAGGCGCAGCCGCTCCTGGGTGATCCCGAGCACCGTCTCGCCCGGCATGATCAGGATGTGCCGGCCCTCGGGTACTTCGATCTTCTCGGTGAGCTGCCTGTAGTCGGTGTTCTCGCCCACCTCGATCACCTCATGCACCTTGCGGAAGACGCGGAAGGTGCGGGCCAGGGTGAGGTCGAGGGAGGCCGGGCCCAGCCGCTCGGGGGCGAAGGGCGTGACCCCGATCGTGCCCGCTTCAATCGCCTGCAGGATCGCCTCTCTGCCGAGAACGCTCATGTCTTTCCCTGGGCACAGGCGAGCGTGGATTGTCTCAGGCGGACGGCCTGCAGGGGCCATGGTGGTGCGGACATGGGCTGGACAGGGCTTCCTAGGCTCGGCAGGGCCGCTCGGGAAATTCCATGACCGCACCGATCCAGGCCCTCGCCGCCCCCGGCGCCGGGCAACCGCTTGAGCCCTTCAGCTACACCCCAGGCCCCTTGGGCAGCGAGGAGGTGGAGATCGCCGTCGAGAGCTGCGGCATCTGCCATAGCGATCTCTCCATGCTCGACAACGACTGGGGCATGACCGCCTATCCGTTTGTTCCCGGCCACGAAGTGATCGGGCGGGTGGTCGCCCTCGGGGAGCACACCAAGCGCCTGAGCATCGGTGACCGGGTGGGTCTCGGCTGGTTCTCTGGCAGTTGCGGTGCCTGCGATCAATGCCTCTCCGGCAACCAGAACCTCTGCCTCAAAGCCGAGGCCACCATCGTCGGGCGTCACGGCGGCTTCGCCACACGGGTGCGGGCCGCGTGGACCTGGGTGTCTCCCCTGCCGGACGGGATCGACAGCGAGAAGGCAGGCCCGCTGCTCTGCGGCGGCATCACCGTCTTCAACCCGATCGTGGAGCTCGGCATCCAACCCACCGACAGCGTGGCGGTGATCGGGATCGGCGGGCTGGGTCACATGGCCCTGAAGTTTCTGAGGGCCTGGGGATGCGACGTCACCGCCTTCACCACCAGCGATTCGAAACGGGAGGAAGCGCTTCAGCTGGGCGCCCATCGCACCTTGAACTCCCGCAACGCCGAGGAACTGGCCCAGGCGGCGAGCAGCTTCGACTTCATCCTCAACACCACCAACGCCAACCTCGACTGGAACACCTACATCGCCGCCCTCAAACCCAAGGGCCGGCTGCACACCGTGGGGGCCGTCCCTGAACCGATCGCCCTGGCCGCCTTCCCGCTGATCCTCGGGCAGAAGAGCCTCTCCGGCTCGCCCCTGGGCAGCCCATCCACCACCGACAAGATGCTGCAGTTCAGCTGCCGCCACGGCATCGCCCCCACCACGGAGTTCTTCCCGATGTCGCGGGTCAATGAAGCCCTCGATCACCTGCGCTCCGGCAAAGCCCGCTACCGCATCGTGCTGATCAACGATCTGGGCTGAAGCGCGCCTGCAGCGGCTTGGTCTGCGCCGTGGTGGCACCCGCATGGGGCCTCAGGCGGTCGGCCGGGGTCCCCGGTCCAGGCCGTCGATGGTCTGCTCCAGCAGGTCGCGGCCGCTGTCGTACACGACCCGCGGCGCCGGCCGACCGGCCTCCGTGGCGCCCAGACGGCGGGCGGCGGCACGGCGGAGCTTCAGCTGGGGATCGGCGTTGCGGGCCGCCCGGGCCCAGGCCTGGCGGCGACGATTGCGGGCCGCGATGGCACGGTTGCGCCAGAACTGCAGCGGCAGGCGGGCCAGGGGCAGGAGCAGCAGCAACAGGGCGTAGCCGATGGCGAATCGCGCCAGCCAGGCCACCGGGGGCAGCCAGGCGGGGGAGATCGCCAGCAGCCACGGCGAGAGCACCAGCAGGGCCCCGACAGCGATTCCATAGGCGATCCTTTGCCCGGCTCCGGCCCGGCTGAAGCGAAAGGCCCGTTCGCGCAGGGGCGGCACCGGCCCATCCACGCCGGCGGCGCGGGCGGGCAGGGAGGGGAAGCCATAGATCAGGTCCCCGTCCTCACTCACCTCGGGGCGGCCGTCGAAGCGCAGCAGCACCGGCAGCATGGCGGCATCGGCGAGGTCGCGGCGGCGGTCGGGATCGGAGGGGCAGTCGGGCAGATCGAGCAGCGGGGCGAGGTCCTCGGCGATCACCACGCCACCGCGCTGGCGCAGGAAGGCGGCAATGCGGCGCCAGCGCAGCGGCTCGAGGCGGGCATTGGGATCGCCATCGCCGAACAGGATCGAGAAGACGGCGCTCAGGAAGCCCAGGGAGGCCGGATCAGCGCCCTCACCGGGCAGGTCCCAGAGCAGGCTCCACAGCTGCTGCGGCGAGACGGAGGCGGAGCCCTGGCGCGCCGGGGCCCGGAGGCCGGAGGCGAGCAGATCCAGGAGGGAGAGGGGCACCTGGGCGAGCCCCTGCAGCAACGCCAGGCCGGCATCGTCGGCGTCGTCGCTGGTGAACAGCCGCACGATCAGCAGCACCGACAGGATGACCACCACCAGGGTGGTGACCAGCACCAGCACCAGCCCGAAACTGAGCCGGATCAGGCGGGCGGCCAGGCGCAGGGACGCCTGCAGCCGGGCCTGCAGGCGCCGGCGGCCGCTGAGGGCCAACAGCCGCATCCGCAGCGCAGGAGGAAAGACGAACAGCAGGGTGCCGTCCTCGGCCACCTGCAGGCGACCGGACACGTCGGCCACCAGGGCCAGCAGCCCCGGCTCCACCTCCTGCAGGGACAGGCCGGTGCCTGCGGCCACCTCGCCGACGCTGCAGCGGCGCCCGCGGTTGCCGATCCAGTCGAGCAGGGCGGCCTCAACCGTCATGCAGCCCATCCGTCGCCAGCCGCCGCAGGGCCAGCCGGTCGGTCTTGCCCACCGGGGTGAGGGGCAGCTCCTCGAGCACGCAGATCTCCTCCGGCGCCTTGTAACCCACCCGGGCCCGGGCAAAGGCGATCAGTTCGGCTTCGCTGGGGGCAGGCTGGTCGTGGCGGAGGGTCAGGTAAGCGCGCACGTTCTCGCCGTGCACCGGGTCCTGGATGCCGATCACCCCCACCAGATCCACGGCCGGATGTTCAGAGAGCGCCTCCTCCACCTCCTGGGGGCAGATGTTGGAGCTGTCGTGGACGATGATCTGCTTGCGGCGGCCGCAGAACCAGAAGAAGCCGTCGGCGTCGACCCGCATCTCATCGCCGCTGTCGAGCCAGCCCTGCTGGATGGTGTCGGCGGTGGCCTGGGGGTTGTCCCAGTAGCCCACCATCATCGAAGGCGCCTGAATCCAGAGGCGTCCCTGCTCGCCTTGGGCCACCTCGGTGCCATCCTCGTGACGCAGGCTGGCGCTGAACCCCGGGCAGAGCCGGCCGACGGAGCCGATCCGGTTCGGGCCGGAGGGGGGCGCCAGGGTGGTGTAGCCGATCTCGCTCATGCCGAAGCATTCGTCGATGCCGAAGCCGGCGGCCCGGCGGAACTCCTCCTGCAGCTGATGGGGCACCTTGTCGCCGCCGCTGATGCAGAGACGCACCGAGCCCAGATCCGTCGGCAGCAGCCGTGCATCCCGCACCAGCTCGAACAGGGCGGCGGGCAGCATCAGCAGCACCGAGGGCCGGTGGCGCCGCAGCAGGGTTTCCACGGTGGCTGCATCGATGCGGCTGGCGATCGCGGCGGAGGCGCCGGCGGCCAGTGCCGCCAGGACGAGGGCCGAAGAGGCGATGTGGGCCAGGGAGCTGCCGGCCAGCACCTCCTCCCCGGCCCGCAGTTCGCTGGCCTGGATCAGGGAGGTGAGCACGGCGGCGAAGCTGGCCCGACTGTGGGTCACGCCCTTGGGCCGGCCGGTGCTGCCGGAGGTGAAATAAATGAAGGAGGGCTCATCGCCGGCCAGCACAGGCCAGGGCGGATCGTCGCCGGCGGTGGGGGCCGCGGCGAGCAGGGGCTCGAAACCGGAAGGATCGTCAATGCGGTGGCAGCCGCGGGGCAGCTGGCCCGCCACGGCGCTGGCCTGCACATCGGCCAGCCGTTCGCCGTGGAACACCAGGGCCGCGGCGCCGCTCACCGTCAGCGCATGGTCGATCTCCGGGGGCACATAGCGGTAGTTGAGGGGGGTGAGCACCAGGCCGCTGCGCAGGCCGGCCAGGTAATGGACGACCAGCTCCACCCGGTTGGGGATCAGGGAGGCGAGCCGGTCACCCCGCTGCAGGCCCAGCCGCTGGTAGGCCCGGGCCAGCTGCTCCGCCTGCCGGTCGAGCTCGGCCCAGCTGAGGCTGTGGTCCAGATCCTGCAGCGCCGGTGCCGCCGGATCGCCCCCCAGGCCGGCCTCCAGGAGGCGGGTCAGGTCGACCAGTGGGGCCAGGGGCGGACCGTGGTATGGCATGGAATGCCGTAAGCCCGCCCACTCTGGCAGCGGTTTGGTGTGCGGTCGCCGCCATGGCGGCAGTGTGTCCTGATGGGAGGGGGCTGCATGGGGGCAGACCATCATCTAAGGAACGAGCGTGAGGTTCGTGGTGCAGCGTCCGCGAGCATCACGAAACTGCAGATGGGAGCCGCGTTGACGAACCACATCGAAGCCCAGTCTCCGAAGGATGTCCGCCACCTCGGAAGACTTGAGGACGGGGGTTGAGCCCACGTTCAGGCCGGCACCACGATCTGCTGCAGGCCCACGAAGTCGCTCTCGAGGGCCGGCTCGCCGTCCTCGAGGAGCATGGCGATCACCTCCTGGAGGTTGGCCTGCAGTTCGTCGAGGGCCTCCCCCTGGCTGTGGGCGCCAGGGAAGCCAGGGACGTAGCCCACAAGCAGTCCCGTGTCCGCACAGCGCTCGATGACGGCGGAGAACGTGCGCACAGCCTCTGCTTCTTTCAGAGGATTCATCGTAGGCAACCTGCCAGGTCTGGCCGAGGGGGGTGATGGAGGGAATGGCATCGCGACAGGGCTTCTCCTCCACAAGTGCCACCCCCCTCCGCCACCTTCGAGCGCCTGCGCGCCTACATCACCAAACGCAGGGGCATGAGCCCCATCGACCAACCGCTGATGCCCGTGGAGTCGCTGGGCCGGCGCAGCCACGCCCTCAAAACTCAAAGCTGCCGGCCAGGTCTTCGATCGAGCGTCGACCGGCGTGCCATGGCTCAGACGACAAACCCAAGGATCTGTCCCACAATCGCCACCGCCTCCTCCAGGTGGGAGTCGCTCAGTCGCCCGATCGGATGCGGGCGAGCGCCCCTGGCGCGCCAGTCGAAGGATTTGAGCTGCTGGCAGAGCACATAACTGTGGGAACCCGGCCGATCGGGGATGGGGCCCAGGTCCACAGCAAGGGTGTAGCCACGGTTGTAAGGAGCTGTGGTCATCGCGCAGCCCACCACCAGGCCCACGGTGGAATGGAAGGAAGCGGTGGAGAGCACCGCAAAGGGATGGTGATCCTTCATCTCGCGGCCGGCCTGGGGGTTGTGGTCGATCCAGATCACATCGCCGCGATCGGGAACCCAACCATGGACGGCACGGCGGGGACTCACTCGACGACCTCAGCCCCCACCGGACGGAAGGCCATGGCCTCCGTGGGTTCGCCAGCCATGGGCTCGTACGCCGCCAGACGTTCGGCCAGAGACAGACGATGCTGCACCGGCCGGATCATCACGCCTCCCTCCACAACGGAGAGTTCCACGGCCTGATCCACCTGAAGCTGAGCCTCACGGGCGATGGAAGCGGGCAACCGGATGCCGAGGCTGTTGCCCCAGCGGCGCAGGGCCTGGCGGGAAGGGGTGGCAGCCATGAAAATGAGGTGTATAGACAGAAGTGTAGACGCCTCAAGCGGTTGGGGCGGCACAGCAAGAAGGGATCCCAGCAGGGGCTCCCGCCTGATGGGCCGCCCAAGGCCCAAAGCCCACCAAATCATTGGCTCTGCCGCAAAGCCCGAACAGCCGCGATCCGTTGAGGCAGGGATTGCTCACAGATCAGCAACACCTGTTCACTGTCGAGATCGAAGTACTGATGGGCGATCACATCGCGAAATCCCATGGCTCCCTTCCAATCCACCGAAGGGAATTCAGCCTGCAGAAGCCCAGGCCACTGGCGTTCGAAACGTTTGAGAGCCTCTCCGATCGCCAGGAACTGCATGCAGATCACGTCAAGCAGATCTCGTCCCAGTTCCGAATCGACTTGTGAGGGATCCTGCAAGAGAGGCTGACTCTTGCTACTGTCACGTTCAAGGGCAGCCAGAAGGTCATCCAGCAACGGGCTGGAGCCATCCGTCATGGCTGCAGGCCTTCGGCGAGGATGCGCTGCTTGAGGGAGGGGTTCATGCGCTCGCGCAAGAGAACCACATCCACAGAGGTGCTCAGCAACGTTTCCAGCTCCTGCTTGAGGTGCACCAGGGCATAGGGGGTGAGCGGATCCAGCCGCACCCACACGTCGACATCGCTGTCGGGACGGGCGTCGCCGCGGGCCACCGAGCCAAAGACGCCGATATCCACGACGTGGAAGCGCTTTTGCCAGTCGCCACGATGGAGCCGCAGGGTGCTGAGCACCTGTTCGGTCCGTGGGCTGGAGCTGGCCATCGGGGTTCCGATCTGGATGCCATTCTGCCGGGAGGGTGTCCGGGCTGCACCGCGGCCCTGGGTTGCTGCGAGCGTGGGTCGGGGGCTGGGGCGGCACACCACCCCCCGGAGCCGGGTGGGCTGCAGCCGCAGCACGCTCACGCCAGAGGCGATCCCAGAAGGAGCGATGGCCTGACGGGCCGCCCAAAACCAAACCTGGCCCGGTCGCCAGGCAGCCGCCAGCATCGCTCCATGCCCCCGCCCCCCTCCGCCACCTACCAACGCCTGCGCGCCTACATCGCCGAACGCATGCGCATGAGCCCCATCGACCAACCGCTCATGCTCCTAAGGCTGCTCAGCCGCCGCAGCCCGGCCCCAGCGCATGACGCGGCCCTGCGGATCCTGGGCAGCCCATGGTGGGCAAGGTGCTCACCGGCAACGGCATCACCGCCTACGGCAACGGCGCCTACAGCCTGATCGGCGGCGGCGAGCTGAGCGACGCCGAGCGCGACGCGCTGCAGCAGCTGTGCCGCCAGCGCCTCGATGCCTTCCGCGCGCAGCGCGGCAAGGAGGAGTTTGCGCACCTCAGCAGCCATCAAAGCTCAGCCTCAATCACTTGGACCAACTGGTCAGCCAGGGCTGGAATGCTCTCGGAAACAATCTGCCAGATGGTGTCTTCTTCCAGGCCGAAGTAGGCATGCGCCAGAACATCGCGGAGGCCAGCAATGCGTCGCCAAGGCACCTGGGGGTGCCGCTCACGGACCCCCGGCGGGATCTGCTTCGCCGCTTCACCAAGAACCTCCAGGTTGCGGAGTACGGCGTCAACCAACATCTCGTCAGCAAGAAAGTGCTGCCGGGTGAGTCCCTGGCTGTATCGGAGCACTTTGGAGAAGCACAGCTGCATGTCCTGGAGGAACAGCGACCAATTACGGGCAGTCCCCCCTTCAGGCAAGAGGAATGGCCTCCTGCTCGATCCGCTGCCGAAGTTCAGGGCGAAGACCACGGCGCGTCACCAGGTCCACCCGGGCGCTGAGCAGGTCTTCCAGCGCCAGCTTGAGGTCCATGTACTGCTCAAAACTGGGGCTGGAGGGGACATCCACCAGGAGGTCCACGTCGCTCTGCAGCCCTGCCGCCCCGTGGATCACAGAGCCGAAAACGCGAAGATCCTGGCCACCGTGGGCGGCTGTGAGCGCGAGCAGCTCAGGGCCCATCTGCCTGAGCCGCTGAAGCGTGGGTGGCTGTCTGGGATCCATGGCTCCCATTCTGCTGTCCGCCACTGGCTCCCACCCCTTCCGCGCCCAGCAGCGGTGCGTTCAGGTGCGCTGCTGCCAGCGGCGGAGATCCTGGCGGCCGTATCAGCGCTGGGTCGCCAGTAGATCCTCGACCGCCTCCGGCAGGAAGCGAACCGGGCGCATGGTCAGCCGAGGCCGAGCTGGCTCCGCACCTCATCCCAGGGCACAGCCGCTTCGGGGTTGTCGCGATGGGTCGCCCAGCGCCGGTCGAGCTCGGCGCGGAGGGGAGGGTCGACCGGCAGCGCCCCATCTCGGGACTGGTCATCGAGGCTGTCCCATAGGGCGATCGCCAGGGCCAGCCGCTCGTTCTGGGGCAGTTGCAGCAGGTCAGACATGGGCGTCATTGCCACTCCCACCGGCAAGAAGTCCATCGTAAGCGCGGTCGAAGCCGGGCAAAGGGACTGGAGAGATGGATGCCATGGCACGTGAGCTTCTCCTCCACCAGTGCCACCCCCTGTCACACCCCAGCGGCTCAGGGCCTGCTCAGGATCACCCTCCCTTCGCATAGGGAACCAGCACATTGGCCAGCATCGGGAAATGGCGCCGATTGAGCGTGGCCAGAGTTGCTCCGCCAGCCTGCACACTCGCGGCAATCAGGGCATCCGCGAGGCCCGTGCCATGGCTGCGGCCGTACTGACGGCGCAACAGCCCCGCCTTCATCGCCGCCTCCTTCTCCAGCGGCAGCACTTCGAAGGCCGACACAAAGGCATCCAACCGCTGGCGCTCCACCCCCTCGCGCACACCCACGTACAGCTCAGCGATCGACACCACAGAGGCCGCCAGGGGCTGATCGCAGCCTTCCAGGAACGCCACCGCCAGGGGCTGATCGCGGAGATAGTCGATCAAGACATCCGTGTCGATGACGAGCAAGCCGTTCGCGGCGGACGCCATCAGCCGCCTTCGGGGGGGATGCGGTCAAGTTCCTGGCGCAACTTCAGCCCATCCAGCGGACCAGGTCCGGCTGCCCAGAGGCCCCTTCCCTGTCGAAGCTTGGCGAGCCGCTCTTCAGGCTGTTTGTTCTCCAGAAAGCGATCGATGGCTTCACGGATCAGGGCGCTCTGGCTGCGTCCGCTGCGTTGGGCCAGGGCCAACAGGCCTTGCCGCTCCGGCTCCGACAGGTAGATCTGGGTGCGTTGCATGGCCAACCGCCTGGTGTATACACCATACACCGCAGGCATGGACAATCACGAACGACTGGCCGTGATGGCTGCAACCGCCTCACGCCCACACCAGAAGGGATCCCATCAGGGGCGCCTGCCGGCCGGGCCGCCCAAAACCAAACCTGGCCCGGTCACCCGGCAGCCGCCAGCGGCAACGGCGCCTACAGCCTGATCGGCGGCGACGAGCTGAGCGACGCCGAGCGCGACGCGCTGCAGCAGCTGTGCCGCCAGCGCCACGATGCCTTCCGCGAGCAGCGCGGCGAGGAGGTGTTTGCCCACCGCTCGCGAAACCGCACCCCGATCAGCGGTTCAGTGAAATACCGGGTTCTCACCCGCGCCCGGGGCCGCTGCGAGTGCTGCGGCACGCATGAGCACCAGCGGGCCCTGGAGGTGGACCACATCGTCCCAAAAAACCAGGGCGGCTCCGACGCCATCAGCAACCTGCAGGCGATCTGCTTCCGCGGTGTACAGGCCAGCTACGCCCACCGCAAAGCGGGCTGCGTGTTCTGCGCGCAGGAGGGCAGCGGCCGGGTGCGGATCAAGCGCACAGTATGGAGAGCCCATCGCCGAGCGGATGCTTGGGGTCGCTAAGCACCTCCAAAGCTCAAGGCTTGGCCGTAGCCAATGAACGCACAGCGATCAGATCCTGATCACCAATCGCTCGGAGGCTGCTGCTTGAAAGCGTCAACAGCGATTGGGTGCGTCCCGATGCAGCGACAAACTCAACCTCGACATTTTCAGGATCGTGAATTGCTACGACAGCACCGAGATCGCCCAACTGCAGACCAGAATCAGGTATGTCGTGGGTGAGAGCAACTGTCTGGTGCAAGACGAACATGACTTACTCCGGAAATGCGGTGACGAGCCTTGGCTGATTGGAGTGATCGGGGATCAGCCAGACCGTTCTGAATGGTCTGGCTGATCCATTCGGGCCTTTCAACGTAGCACTGATGACTACTTTCATCCCGTAGGCGCTCATCTCGATCCGCTGAACCGTCCCAGTCTGGCCATGGTGGAGCAGATCATCACGGAGTCGTGTCCAGGATTCAACGGTGTAGCCGAGTGAACGAAAGACCCTGGCCTTGAAACGACCAACTGGATGCGTGTCTGAGAGCAGATAGTCGCAGATCTTGGCTTCATCAACGATCGCGTGGTCTGCATGGGGGAGCATTTGTGGGCCAGGGTGATCGCCGGGGCTTCTCTTCCACCAGTGCCACCCCCCGTCACACCCCAGCCAGGATTCCCCCATGCCGCCACCCCCCTCCGCCACCTACCAGCGCCTGCGCGAGACCATCGCCAAGCAGATGCGCATGAGCCCCATCGACCAACCCCTCATGCTCATGGAGCTGCTGGGCCGCCGCAGCCCGGCCCCAGCGCAGGACGTAGCCCGGCGGATCCTGGGCGAAGACGTGACCCAGGTCGACGACTACACCGAACGGGTGAAGCGGATGGTGGGCCGGGTGCTCACCGGCAACGGCATCACCGCCTACGGCAACGGCGCCTACAGCCTGATCGGCGGCGACGCGCTGCAGCAGCTGTGCCGCCAGCGCCTCGACGCCTTCCGCGAGCAGCGCGGCGAAGAGGTGTTCGCCCACCGCAGCAGCCAACGCAGCCCGATCAACGGCTCTGTGAAATACAGAGTCCTTGCCCGTGCCCGGGGCCGCTGCGAGTGCTGCGGCGCGCACGAGCACCAGCGCGCCCTGGAGGTGGACCACATCATCCCGAAGAACCAGGGCAGCTCAGACGCCATCACCAACCTGCAGGCGCGCTGGAGGGCAGCGGCCGGGTGCTGCTAGAGAACGAGCTGGCGCTCTACATCGCCGAGGCCTACCCGGTGAGCGAGGGGCACAGCCTGGTGATACCGCGGCGGCATTTGGTGAACGGAATGGGCTCAGCTCTCCAGGTAACGCTCCACCGTGTTGGTGGTCCAGGTTGCGATACCGATGCCGAAGAAGTTCTGATCCTCCGTCCAGATGGCGCATTCCAATTGCAACGCCAGGGCCAGGGCAGGCCAGTCATCCTTGTCGCGGATCCTCGCCAAGGCCTCCTCCTTCGCCGACCCCAGCACGCTGTTCTCCACAACCTGGACAATCAACAGCAGGCTAAGCAAAGCCACGGCGCAGACCTCTGCACTGAGACCTCTCTTTCTGCCGAGATCAGTCACGTAGGCGGCAGCCTCAGCCACGTTGGCTTCAGTGAATGAGGATGTTCGCGTCCAGGACCAGGCGCTTGCGCTCCACCCTCAGGCCGATGGCTGCTCACGGTGCCCCTTCCGCCAGGCCTTGAAGTCGGCACTGAGCTCGTCTTCGCTGAGCCCGAGACGGTCCAGTTCAGCCTGCATCAGCCGGCCAGCCTCCAACACTTTCTCCCGATCACTCAGGTTGCCTTGCTGGGGCAAGGGCACGTAGAGGCCAATGGTGCGGCCATGGCGGGTCACCTCAATCGGCGTGGTCGATTCCAGATGGGAGGCCAGCCTGGACCTGAGTTCACGGATCCCAATACGGGTCGCCACGCCTTCCTCCTGCCAAATGTGTACACATCCTAGGGCTGGCTGGGGAAGTCGGCCGGCGATAGCGGTGGCGGGTATGGACTGGGGCGGCACAGCCACACCAGGAGCCGGGTTGGCTGCAGCCGCCAGGCGCCCACGCCAGAAGGGATCCCAGCAGGGTCGCCCTCCTGACGGGCCGCCCAAAACCAAACCTGGCCCGGCCGCCCGGCTAGATCCTTCTAGATAGAAGTCTCAGTTCAGCTCTCAAGCAGACGTCCGCTGCTCCAGCCGCTCCGCGAGCCACACCTTGATGATCGACTGACGGGTGACGCCGAGGCGGCTGGCTTCGCGATCGAGCTGGTCGATCATCCACACGGGGATGTCAACGTTGACGCGTTTCTGCTCGAGCCGACGGCGACGGGCACCACCGAGGTCGAGGGCGTCGAGCACGGACTCGCCGGCATCGAAACGTTGATCGAAATCAGAACTGTTCATAGAGCTCCACCTCTTCTGGTCTGGACCGCCGAACGGAAATCAATCGGATGCTCTGGTCGCGGTAAGTGATCACGGCTGACCAGTGCTTGAGGCCAATCCTGCCGATCACCAGAGATCTCGGTTCCCCGGTGGTGCGGGCCGGAAGCTCCAGGAGCTCCGAATCGTTCCAGAGCTGCTGGGCAGCAAGGAAGTCGATGCCGTGCTTGGCAAGGCTGGAGTCACTCTTGAGCGGATCGAACACGAACTCCATACGGTGCTAATTCTATACCTTTTCGGCTCTCTTAGGCATCTCCGAATCAGAAAGCCCCCGTCCTCGGGACAGGCTGTTGGATCCCGGTTATCTCCCTTCTGCCTGCCGTCCACCCTCACAACGACGGGCGCCTGTCCACGCCACGGACAAGAGCACGGGTCGGGGACTGGGGCGGCACACCCACGCCAGAAGGGATCCCAGCAGGGGCACCTGCCTGACGGGCCGCCCAAAACCAACCCTGGCCCGGTTGCCCGGCAGCCGCCACCATCACTCCATGGCCACCAGCCCCTCTGCTGCCTTCCTTCGCCTGCGGCACTACATCGCCGAGCGCAGGCGCATGAGCCCCATCGACCATCCGCTCATGCTGATGGAACTGCTCGGCCGCCGCAGCCAGGCCCCGGCGCAGGGCGTGGCCCGGCGGATTCTGGGAAGCGCATGGTGGGCCGGGTTCACCTTCAACGGCATCACCGCCTATGGCGATGGCCACGACAGCCTGATCGGCGGCGAAGAGTTGAGCGATGGCGGTACCTGGCCGAAGGCCAGCGTGGCGGAGCCACTACGCGACGAGCTGCTTGAGCTCTGCTGGGAACGTCTCGACGCATTCCGAGACCATCGGCATGCTGCAGGCCCTGTTCTTCGGCCTCATGGAGAAGGCCGAGTCGCCCCAAGGCGAGCGCGAATCCAGATCGGATCGCGACGACAATCGAGGATGGCGTAGATGTCGATGCTCGTCGCCTCTATCACGTAGTAAAGCGCAAAGGGAAACCGCCTGATCAACATGCGATGAAACCCATCGACCTGAAGATGAATGCCGCTATAGATAGTCAATGATTGAACATCAGCTTCGACGGCATCCAGAAAGCGATTGCCCAGCCCCGGTGCCTGAAGTTCGTAGAACAACTAACCGTTCCGGAGATCATCCCTGGCCGCATCAAGGAGCCTGATATCCACGAAGCTCAGCCTTGAGGTCAGTCATGGCGTCGTTCCAAGACTGAAACCGGGCGGAACCCTGCTCGAGCTGGTTGCGGCGCCGCCCTAATTCATCGCGATGCCAGGCAGGCGATACGACCTGATCGGGCGTGGCGGAGAGATCCGCCCATAGGAGTTCCATCGCCTCAAGTTTGTCTTCCAGACTCATCTGCCCCAGGGGAAGATTCGCCGCCATCAGCCGAGGCCTCCAAAGGGGCATGGCATGGATTTTAGAGTCAATGCAGTCAGCAAAACGAAGCAGGCCAGAAGTCCAGAGGGCTGTTGTCCTCCTGACAGGTGCCACCCCCGTCACACCCCAGCCAGGATGCCCCCATGCCCCCGCCCCCATCCGCCACCTACCAGCGCCTGCGCGAGACCATCGCCGATCGCATGCGCATGAGCCCCATCGACCACCCCCCCATGCTCATGGAGCTGCTGGGGAGGAGCAGCCCCGCCCCAGCGCAGGACGTGGCCCGGCGGATCCTGGGCAGCGCATGGTGAGCAAGGTTCACCTTCAACGGCATCACCGCCTGCGGCAGCGTCGCCTACAGCCTGATCGGCGGCGACGAGCTGAGCGACGCGGAGCGCGACGCGCTGCTGCAGCTGTGCCGCCAGCGCCTCGATGCCTTCCGCGAGCAGCGCGGCGAGGAGGTGTTTGCCCACCGCAGCCGCCACCGCACCCCGATCAGCGGCTCGGTGAAATACAGGGTTCTCACCCGCGCCCGGGGCCGCTGCGAGTGCTGCGGTGCGCACGAACACCAGCGCGCCCTGGAGGTGGACCACATCGTCCCGAAAAACCAGGGCGGCTCCGACGCCATCAGCAACCTGCAGGCGCTCTGCTTCCGCTGCAACGCCGGCAAGCGGGACACCGACTGCACCGACTTCCGCGGAGTGCAGTCCAGCTACGGCCACCGCGAAGCGGGCTGTGTGTTCTGCGCGCTGGAGGGCAGCGGCCGGGTGCTGCTGGAGAACGAGCTGGCGCTCTGCATCGCCGACGCCTATCCCGTGAGCGAGGGGCACAGCCTGGTGATCCCGCGTCGTCATGTTGCCGACGGGCTGGAGCTGCACCAGCCTGAGTGGAACGCCGTGGTGGAATTGCTGAAGCTGCGGCGAGAGCAGGCGTGCCCAGGACGCCACGATCAGCGGCTGGAACGTGGGTCTGAACTCAGGCGTCGCGGCGGGGCAGACGGTGTTGCATGCCCACTGGCATCTGATCCCGAGAAGGGAGGGTGATTGTGAGCAGCCGCTGGGAGGGGTGCGGGGGGTGATCCCGTCGAGACAGGCCTACTGAAGACAGCCAGTCACACCTCAGCTACAACGAGGCAACTACTGGCCGGATCCGTGCCCTCCTACTGGTGGGTGAACCACAAGCAGACCTACCGCCAGGAGACCGACGGCGGCTACATCTGGTCGCCGAAGGCCAATGCCAACGGCGCGCGCAACGTGACCTACGACAACCTCAGCCGCTGCCAGCGGGGGGATGTGGTGTACAGCTATGCCAATGGGCGGATCAGCCAGCTGGGCCTGGTGGAAACGGCGGCGATCACGGCCACCAAACCGCCGGAGTTCGGCACGGCCGGGGACAACTGGAGCCAGGAGGGCTGGTTGGTGCGGGTGAACTGGCAGCCGCTACGCCAGGCCCTGGTACCGCAGTCGTTTTTTGCGCTGCTGCAGCCGCTGCTGCCGGAACGCCACAGCCCGATCAGCACCAGCACAGGCCGGGGAAACCAGGGGGTGTACCTGGCAGGGCTGAGCGAAACCCTGGGGCTGCTGTTGCTGAAGCTGATCGAAGAGCACGCCGATGCCGCGGTGCGGGTGCACCTGGTGGTGCTGGCGGAAGAGGGCGACTACACCGCTGCGCTGCTCGATGACATGCAGCGGTTGCGGGAGGTGCCCAGCAGCACCGAGCGCGATGCGCTCACCAAGGCGCGGCTGGGGCAGGGTTTGTTTCGCCATCGGGTGTCGGAGCTAGAGCCGGCCTGCCGGGTCACGGGCCTGGCACGGCAGGAATTCCTGGTGGCGAGCCACATCAAGCCCTGGCGATCATGCGACAACAGCGAACGGCTGAGCGGCGCCAATGGCCTCCTGCTCTCCCCCCATGTGGACAAGCTGTTTGATCGCCACTGGATCAGCTTCGATTCATGCGGCGAGCTGATCTGGCAGCACGAGGCAGCAGGGGAGGCCTTGCGCTGCTGGGGCATCGAAGGAGCGAACCTGATCCGACCGTTCAACCGCGAGCAGGAGGCGTTCTTGAGTGCCCACCGAGAAGCCCTGAGGCACTGAGGCCTATGGGGTCAAGTTGCTTGGGATGGTTTGGCCACAAAGAGCTGATCAGGGTGACCAGGGCGCTTGATCACGGCGTGCGTGAGATCTTCCTCCGTGATTTCAGGGATCTCCTCATACTCTTCGGGTTGGATGACATGGGCATCCACGCGCTGAAGATCAGAGTGGATCTTGCCTTCAGGAGAAGTCGGGGAATAAATGACGTTGCTCTCGTTCATTGGCCTTTCGCATGGAGATGATGTGCCTGATGCCGTTGCGCTCCGTGTAGACCACGATCACGGCGCGACCCCGCAGCCATCCAATGCAGACGATTCTGACTTCACCATAGTCTCGCCTTCGATCGGGGACCTCGATCGTTGGGCCGGCGAAGACAGCCTCAGCATCGAGAAAATCCAGGCCGCGCTGCTCCAGCTTTCGCAGGCGCTTGGCCGGGTCAAAGCGGATCACCGGGCAGGAAGCGCTGGATGAAGCTCGCCAACGGCATGGGCCCGCAGCGGGGATTCCAACTGCCGCCGACTGGGATCCGACGCCAGCACTGCACCTGTAGGTGGGGGTCTGCGCCGGAGACGAGCTGCACCCGGTAGCGGTACTCGGCATCAGCCGCTTGCTCAGGACCCTGGATTGTCTCCCCCTTGGGCTGGGTACTAAGGAAGGCATCAAGGAAGGAGGAGGGTTCAGGCGTTTCGCGCAGGGCTTGCACAAAGCGCCAGGCGGAGCCGGTGGGGTAGCCGTCTTGGTAGTGGTAGAGATGGCGCCCAGAGGCTCCAGGAAAACCGGTGAAGGTATAGACGGCACGGGTGGCCAAGGGGGTTCAGCGGCTGCTCTTGTCAGTTCCACCACTGGATCAAGGGCACCCCAAAACCGGGCGAAAGCTCAATGTTGTAAGATATTCTTTGCGCGTTGCATTTCTGCATTAAAAGTTCATCCCTGTCGATCTCAATTCCCATCAGGCCAAGCGAACTGCGATATTCAGGCAATACTGTCACGAGCAAAGATTACTTCAGATGCTAGCCAACTGCGGCGCACTACAGCCGCCAGGCTTGGGAATAGTCAGTACACAGATCGAGCGAGCAATATCAAAATCATACAGGATAACTTTAGGCGATCAATTCAAATTCATAAACACTAATCCCTATCATGCCGAGTACGCGATTCGGTCTGATCAGCCTGTCTGCCAGATTGGTTCCATAATCTCCTACGTGTTCATTGCTTGAAGGCTGAGCCTATTCCGGTAAATGCCAATAAGAATGGGTAAATACACAGACCGAAGATCCACCTTGCTCTAAAGTCATCCCAAGAAGAATATGAGCGACCAGAGACCCCAGACAGATGCAAGTCAATACGAAACCGAGCATAGTTGACAAAGATCTAAGATATTCAACTCGATCCAAGCGGCGACTCCTTGGCTTCCCATTAAACTGTTCTAAGCAAGCCAGGGATCCACTTATTATAACGATAACCGTCGAGGATTCGTCTTGAGAATGAAGAGAGCTCCGCTTCGGGGTTAATCGCCTCTGCCAGACTCCTAAGGTGCTCCTCAAAAGATACGTCGATCGCAGGCATCCCAGTCTCCGTGTATGGAAAAAGCTTCTCAGCCGCATGAATAATCCGAACAAGTTTAGTTGCCAACACCATTCTTCGATCGACAAGATCTTGATGATCGAGGTGGTACAGTCGAATTGAGATAGCTGCTCTTAAGTGGCGAGTTTCGCTTTCATCATTTGAGTAAGTTGGTGATGGCTGGCCGCTCTCATCAAAGTCGATCAAACCGGGCTCATCCGGCTGACAAGGATCAAGTAGAAGCGGGCATTCATCCACTTCTTCTGCGAGGCAAGTTGCTCTTTTTGTCTCGTCCAAAAGAGGAAAGTCGTCACCCTTACCACCAATTCGATTGTTCTCTATATCGCGTCTACGACTATTGCAGTAAGTGCAGGCGAAACGGTAGTTCTCCCACCTGAAGGCTGACCAAGGGTATAATGACTTGGGTCGGAAGTGATCAACCGCATTATCCGAACGCTCTTGAACAGTCTCGCAGTAATAACACTTATCATAAGACAGGCTTTGTAGAGGTTTCTTGCATTCTTGCCAAACACCTGAATGCTTATGAATATTCGCATGACCTGCGCCAATTGCAGTATGTGCTCTGAGGGTCCATCCGCTGGGCAATGCAATACTGTCAAGCTTGATTTCACGCATCTCTATCACTCCCTGGCAGATCACCTAGAGCCTTCTTGATGAGTCTGTCAGCTTTCTCTTCTTCAGAATCAAGGAGGTCAGAACTGGAATAAGTTGACAGGGCAGCACTACGATTCATACCAGCCATCAGCTGATCTCGTATTGCGGGATCACGTACTTGGTACCTGAATCCGTAGGTCTCAAGCTCTTCTGTGAGCTTCTTCAGCTCTTGCTTATCATCGTCACTTAAAACCTGCTTCGAGCTAATGCTCCTCTTGTTTTGAAGAAGTGCCTGGGTATAGGTGTCAAGTGCAGCACTGAGATCAAACATATCACTGGTCATGACACCGGCATAGCCCATCCCTCTGGGATGAATATCAGGAGGAACAGCAGTAATCACTTGAGACTCGCTATCCCTCTTCAAAATCTGTACCTGCTCCTTCACCAGCTCCGCAACGGCAATAGGGTTATGAGTAGCCAGAAGTACATGACTGGTCTGGTTAATGTCATTAGCATCGGCAAGAAAATCACGGATATCTTGAAGGTATTCAACACTCCACCGTGGATTCAGATGCGTATCTGGCTCGTCCAAAAGGAATAGGCTTTCCTCCGCAGAGGTGAACTGAAGTAATCCAAGCACGGTCAGTAACTGCTGTTCCCCTTCGCTCAGCTCGCGGAACGTTACAGAGCCGTCGTTCTTCTTCAGTTTGATCCTGATCCGCACCTCATCGATTAGGTCGGACACGTGGGTGCTCTCAAGGTCGCGGAAAAACTCAGCAAATGTCTTCTCTTTTGACAGCTCCTTGAGGGCGTCGATATCTTTGAGAAAAAGATATAGATACTCAAGCGTCCGAGATCGGCCTAGGCTATACACTTCCCGTCTCCTAATGCGAATTGGTGCCAATGAGAGTTCATACAGCCTGGCGAGAAAATCACGTACTATACCTCTAGAGTTCCAGAATCTTTTATCACCGTCGGCAGCATTCTTCTTGTACCAATAGGGCTGCTTAAGCACAAACAGCACGGACTCAATTCCGCCCTCCTCCAGGCCAAGTCGCTTTTGCAAGAAATCTTCGGTCTGCCTTTTGTTATTCACGATGAACGTCAGTAACACAAAATTGCTGTGCACAGGTTCAGCGAAGAACATGCGCTTCGGTCCCGGGTTGATGCCGCCTCTAAGTTTGAAATCGTAACCCCTGAGATAAGGGTAAAAAAGGGGCTTTATCCTTTTATTCTCGCCCGAGTAATAGCCAAAGAGAAATTGCGGCAAGTGCTCTGACTTTTCGCCTACCAGCTTCGAGCGACTGATCGGAGCGCCACCCAAATCATCGAACGAGGCACCCACCGGATAAGGCTTCTGCTGATCACTCTTGCGAATTGTCTTTGCCTTATAAGAAACTTTTCTATGAGGATCCGCATCGATAAACATCCAACGATCTCGAATCTCGTAGGCGATTCGATACTTGATCGTTGGGATTTTCTCATTAGTCAGGAGATCTCTAAATATAACCGTCAAAGCTTCGAGAACATTCGATTTGCCGGTACCATTTCGACCAATCAGGACCGTGATAAGATGGTCTTGAGAGAAATTGATCGTCAAATCCCTTAAATTCTTGTATTCGTCTATCCAAAGCCAGTCGATCCGCATTTAGGCCACCTTGAGACTCGACAGTTTCAACCAATCTTCATCAACACGCCGCTGAACATCAACGAGACCATCTTCGACTTGCTCCTTGAGCTGGCTATAAAACAGCTCCAGATCGTCAGATGACGAACCATCAGAAATACCCATCTCCTCGCAAGCCGTTGAGGCAGATATCCAGGTCTGGTGCTGTTCAAGTATCTGAATCAGGTCTTTCTGCATTGGACTCCATCCTTTGAGATTATCTGTAGGCTTGGGCTTGCTGACGCGGCTGGGACTTTTTTCACCCTGGGTCGTCTCGTCGCCTGTTCGTACTAAAAATACCCTGGATGGCTCATCGGTTGGAACAGGGGTGGGAGCAAGGGAGCTCAGTTCCGAGTGGGCTAAGGGCTTGTGCCGCCCGCGCCGCGAGGGTTTGCCTGCAGCGGCGTCCGCCTGACGGGACGCCCGGATCCGTTCCAGCAGCTCCCACGCGGGTTCGTCGCTGGGATCCTGGACCACCAGCTCACCGCGAAAAGCCTTGGCCAGTAGGGCAGACGTAAGGCGATCGACAATCTTGCGGGCAGCGCTGAGCTTGGCTTCGAGTTGATCAGAGAGGGAGATTAAATCATTCACGCGCCGAGAAACTTCCTCTTGCTCCTCAATGGAAGGAAGTGGTATCTGCAAAGCGCGCACATCTCCAATATTGATACCTCTTACTGCAACGCCTTTAATGGCGCGTCTCATGCGCGACTGAAGGATTTCGGATTGAAGAGCAATCATGATGTAGGAAGAGTCGACCACCTCTTGAATTGACAACCTGGCGGAGTCCTGTGTTATATTTGCGCCGATCAGCTCTGCAGGAATTGAGATCAGACGACCCACTGTTCCTCTGATTGAAATCAAGAGGTCACCAAGCTCAAGGCGCGATCGTTTATACAGCTCGTCTATTTCTTGTGAAGTTTTTCGGATGCCATCAAGGCTCAGCTTGTTTCCCGGATAGTCGGCAACCCGAACATATGGAATGCCATTTGAAAGCTCAGGGCCTGGCTTCAGAATCCCATAGGTTATAGGCCGCTCGGGCTTAACAATGTCCCTCAAGCAAACAAGCTGCCATCCATCAGGAAAGTCTTGATTACTTAGGTCATGTACGCCTTCTGTTGGAGGAGCAGCGTTGCCAGCCCTGTGACCTCCAGAATTCTGATGATTGGTTCTCAGATATCTCGCTAATCCGGCAGCATCAATGCTATCTGGTCTCTCTTCTCTCCACTCCCGCGTCAACTCCCCCGACGTCGCCGCCGCCAGCACCGCCTGACGAAAGCGCTTGAGGATCGCCGCCACGCCATCGAGCCGCTGGCGGCAGGCCTCGACAGCGGCGAGGGTGGTGTCAAGCTTGGCGGCGATGCGGCGTTGTTCATTGAGAGGTGCAAGTGGTAACTGGCTTTCGAGTACAAATGCCTTGGGAACACGCTGTTGTCCCACGGCTCCAGTCATGACCATTTCTCCGCTGGTCAAGAAGGATCTCGTCTTAAAATGGGCCAGAAGATATCGAGGATCTAACGCATCAGCAAAAGGACGGAAGACGATGTATTCAGTGCTGCCAGCGCCAAGCCCGTTCGGGAGATCTCTGGCGATACCAGCTTTCCCATTCTCGAAGCTCGGAGTGATGCGGGCAAGCAAGACATCTCCGTTCTGAAATTGTGTATACCCCTTCTTTACCTCCTTCCACACTCGTGGTTCGTGCGTGTGTCTAGACAGATAAGTAACCCCGAGCCTTTGAAGCGGAACGAATCCCACCTCCGTCTCATCAGCAGTTTCATTCTTCGGCCCTACATTTGTCAGCTCCCCGACCGTTGCCATGGCCCAGCCCACCGGCAAATCCCGCTCCTCCATCACACCAACTCCTCCACCTCTTCCCCTAGCTCCAACAGGATCGCCCGTAGATCCTCCAGCGCCCCTTCCAGCTCCACCATCGCCTCCTGGGCCAGCAACGCCGGTTCCGGCAGGTCGGCGCCATCTTCGGTGGAATCGTCCTTCAGCCAAGCCAGATCCAGGCTGTCGCCACGAGCGGCGATCTCCTCGCGGTTGAAGCACTGCCAGCGCCCTTCCGGCCCGGAGGCCGTGCGCGGCGCCAGGCCCAGGGGATCGTGGCCATAGGCCGCTTCGAACTCTGCGAAGTTCTCACGGGTGAGGGGGGTGCGCTTGCCGAAGGCCGGCATGTTGGCCCGCAGGTCGTACACCCACACTTCTTTGGTGTTGCCCCGATCGCTGCTGCCGCGTGTAAAGAACAGCACGTTGGTCTTCACGCCCTGGGCGTAGAAGATGCCTGTGGGCAGGCGCAGGATCGTGTGCAGGTTGCACTTGTCCATCAGGTCCGCCCGGATCTGCTTGCCCACGTTGCCCTCGAACAGCACGTTGTCCGGAAGTACCACCGCCGACCGGCCGCCGGGTTTCAGCGCCCGGTAGATGTGCTGCAGGAAGCAGAACTGCTTGTTGCTGGTGGGGAAGGTGAAATCGGTGCGGCTCGGCAAGCCGCCGCCCTTCTTGGTGCCGAACGGTGGATTGGTGAGGATCAAAGTGGCCGGAGGCAGCCCTTGGCCATCACTACCGAGGGTGTCGCCATACCAGATGCCGTGCTTCCCAGGGCTGGAATCCAGGCCGTGCAGCATCAGGTTCATCAGCGCCAGCCGGTGCGTGTCCTGCACGTGCTCCATGCCGTAGAAGGTGCGCTCGTAGAACTGCTTCTGCTGCGCCGTATCCAGCTCGCTGATCTCTTGGTGGTCGCGGATCCACCGCTGAGCCGCAATCAGAAAACCTCCGGTGCCGGCGGCCGGATCCTGGATTACATCCCCCAGCCGTGGTTGCATCACCGCCACCATGGCATCGATCAATGGCCGGGGGGTGAAGTACTGGCCTGCCCCGGATTTCTTCTCCTCGGCGTTCTTCTGCAGCAAACCCTCATACAGATCGCCCAGGCCTTCCTGGCGAGCGCTGTACCAATCGAGCTTGTCGATTTCGTCGACCAGCTTTTTAAGCGTGACCGGCTTCTTGATGAAGGTACTGGCGTTGGCGTAGATCTCAGTGACGATGGGCGAGACAGGGCTGGCATCCTTTTCTTCTTCTTCCGGTTCTTCTTCTTCCGGCCCTTCGTTGGACTGGGATGAGCTGCCCAGCTTCAGCAGCAGCTCTTTGTAATGATTGAACTGGCTGAGGCCCTGCAGGGTCTCCAGCACGTCCCAGCGCCATTCCGCCGGAATGCCCTCTTCCCGGCCTGTCTCCTTGGCCATCTTCAGGAACAGGAGGTAAGTGAGCTCTGTCACGTACTGGTGATACGTGACCCCGTCGTCTTTCAGAACGTTGCAGAGGTTCCAGAGCTTGGCGACGATGCTGTGTGTAGTGGTCTCTGCCATCACCAGGCCTCCAGGGTGAGCTCGTCCACGTTGGCGAAGGCCTGATCGGCCGTCACCAATGCACACCCTTCACTGAGGGCGTGGCTGGCGATCAGCAGATCCATCGCCGCCAGAGGCTTGCCATGGCGTTCGAGATCGGCGCGCAGCCGGCCGTAGATCCTCGCGCACGCTTCCGACCAGGGCAGGATCTCCAGGGTCTCGAGGGTGGCCTCCGCCAGCTCTTGTAACCGCGTCGCCGCCGGCAGCTTCTCCAACCCGTAGCGGATCTCGGCCACCACAATGGCGGACAGGCAACAGCGTTGATCACGCACCCAGGCATCCAGACGTGGCGAGCGACATTTAAGAAGGGCGCTCATGGCGTTGGTGTCCAGCATCAACCTCTCGTTCCCCGCAGCCATCAGGGAAAGTCCACTGGTTCGGCAGGACGGGTGTCGTGCAACCCCTCGAAAAACGCATCCAGTTCGGCCTGGAAGCCAGGCTCCTGCAGCAACGCATCCCTGAGCTCCAGCAAGGCACTGGCCGATGGCCGCACCGGCGTCAGCACCACGGCTCCGGTTTCCGGGTCGCGCTCAATCTCCACTTCTGTGCCCTCGAATCGAAAGGCAGCCGGCAGGCGCACCGCCTGGCTGCGCCCATTGCGGAACAGCTTGGCGCGCATCGTCCCCGCGTGATGGATACCAAGTCTAGACCGCGGTGCCATCCTCAGGCCGCCTCCCACACGGCTTCGTTGAAGCGGTGCAGCACCTGCTCCAACTCGCCGCCAAACAGCTTGTCCAATCGTGGCCAGCCGCCCCCCTCGCGTTGGAACAGCAGGGCGTCGTCGTCGAGTGCTTCGCGATCCACGATCGTGATCGCCTTGGTCTGGTTGGCGATGCGTTGCAGCCACTGGCGTTGGGGCGTCGTCCATGGCTTCGAGGCCAGGATGCGCTGCAGGGCCTTTTCCACCCGCTGCTCGTAGGGCACCAGCGGATCACCGAGGGCCGCCTGGCGGATGTAGCCCATGATCGAAGCGGCCATGTCCTGGTTGGTGGTTTCGCGCCAGGCGGTGGCCAGGGTGGCCTCGTTGTAGCCCCGCTGATCGAGGGCGAGCCTCAGATCCCGCAGATCTTTGCGTGTGAGTTCCCACGGCCGCTGCAGC
Organism: Cyanobium gracile PCC 6307; assembly: GCF_000316515.1. Taxonomy (NCBI): domain Bacteria; kingdom Bacillati; phylum Cyanobacteriota; class Cyanophyceae; order Synechococcales; family Prochlorococcaceae; genus Cyanobium; species Cyanobium gracile. Next base: position 1,714,798 of record NC_019675.1, read on the forward strand.
ACGGTGGTGAGGGCGGGTAGGTCGTTGCCCGGATCCCGCACGAAGGCTGAGAAGCCATCGAGGTAGTCCTCCGGGCGGGTGGCCTCTCCATAGCCCCGCTCAATCGATCGCAGCTCGTCGTGATGCTCGGAGAGGAACTGGGTCTCGGCGGGGCCGTCCCACTGCTGATCCAACAGCTCAGGCAAACCGTGGATGGTTCCCAGCCAGCGGCTCGCCTCCTGGATCGGCAGCTGCTGCAGGCGTTTGATGAAGTCAGCAGGTTCTTCGCCGGTGAGCAAACGGAACTGAGCCGTGTGGATCTCGCTCAGCCGATGTTGCTTGCGCCGCAGCTTGGCGATCAGCTGCTGACGCACCAGCTCGCTCTCCTCGCCCTCCGTGGTGTCCAGCTCTTGGATCAGCTGGCTGAAGGTGATGGCCGGGTTCACCACCACCGGCTTCATGTCCGTGAAGTTCTCCAGCGCTTCGTAGATCCGAACCGCATCAAAGATGCGGAAATGGGTCTTATCGATCGCATCACACAGACGGGTGGCGCGGCCGATCATCTGGTCGTAGAGAATACGGCTGTTCATGCGACGCAGGAAAACGATGTTGCAGATCGCGGGCACATCCACACCGGTGCTGAGCAGATCCACCGTGACGGCAACATTGGGAAAGACTTCGTTCTTGTAGCGGCGGATCTGCTCCTTGGGCTTATCACTGGCACCGGTGATCTTGGCAACTGCATCATTGGCCACGCTGCCGTAACGCTCCTGGAAGGCCTCTTTGAGCAGCATCACCACCAGATCGGCATGGGCGTCGCTGGCGCAGAAGATCAGAGTTTTGTAGGGGGAAAAAGGATCCAGCTCATCGGCGAGCGCCTCGCAAACCACGCGGTTGAAGGACTCCGTGATCACCTTGCGGTTGAAGGTCTCCACCTCAAAACGTAACTCATCCGGCGTCGTGAATTTCTCAATCTGCGTGGTGGCTGGATCGTAGATTTTGACCTCGTCTCCAGCAGCCCATCCAATGCCTTCGCTGGAAAGTTCGGTGTTGATCCGAATCGGCGGCTCGTGGTCCACCAGGAAGCCATCGACCACCGCCTCGCGGTAGCTGTACACGAACACCGGTTGGCCAAAGATGCTCACCGTGTGCAGGGCCGGCGTGGCCGTCAGGCCGATCTTGACCGCATCAAACATCTCGAGCACCCGCCGGTACTTCGAGACGTAGTCGCTGAAATCCCGAAAGCGAAGCTCCTTATCACTCAGCTCCCGATCCAGAAGATACCCCCGGTGGCATTCATCCACCACGATCAGATCGTAGGTGTCCACCGTGGGCTTGTCTTCCTCACTGCCTAGCAGCAGTCGCTGCACCATCGCCTGCACAGTGGCGATGTGCACCCGTGTATCGGTTTCAACTTCGCGCTCGCCAAGTTCCTTGATGCCGTAGATGTCGGCGAAGCTCTGCAGGCTCTCCATCCGCGTTTCCTTGAAGGCATCGGCGGCCTGGGTGCCCAGTTCCGAACGGTCCACCAGAAACAGCACCCGCCGGAATCGCCCTGTTTTGAGCAGCCGATAGATCAGGGCCACGCAGGTTTTGGTTTTGCCCGTGCCGGTGGCCATGGCGAGCATGATCTCCCGCTGGCCAGCTGCAATCGCCGCTTCGGTGGCCTCAATGGCACGGCGCTGGTAGGGCCGCAGCGGAAAGCCAAAGCTGAACGATTCCCGCCGCAGTTGCTGATCGGCCAGGTCCACGTCCTGGCGCGCCAGCGCCTTGAGCCCTTCAGGTGAATACCAGCGTTCGAGGGGTCCGGAGAGATTTTCACTGCGGCGAAGGTCGCGGAACCAGATGCCGCTCTTGGTGCGCAGTTGGTTCAGGAAGGGCCGGCCATTGCTGGAGAAGGCGAAGGGGATGCGGTACTCGCCCTCTGGACCCCAACCATCGCTCTTCAGTTCTGTTTCAACGCTTGGCTGGAAGTCCCGGCAGTAGCGCTCAGCTTGGGGCACCTTGCCCGCCACATCGGTGTTGGCCCGCTTGGCCTCCACGGCCGCATACGGGGACAGGCCGACGAACAGCACGTAATCGGCTGGCCCGCTGCTGGTGGGCCATTCGGCGATGGCCAGGTTGCGGTTCTTTTGTGGTCGTGCTCCTTTCCCGTGGCGAAGAGTCTGCGTGTCCGCCTCCCAGCCTGCTTGCCGCAACTGCTCATCGATCAGTTGGCGTGTGGAGGCCTCATCCAGTTCGATCGAACCAGCGGCCTTCTTGGCCGCCTGCAGCAATCCCGCCGACACCGCTGCCGGTTGCCGGGCCGCGGCGCTCTGGAGGGCTTGCAGTTGAGCAGTGAGGGCAACCTTGTCCGCCTCGGCCGCTTCGGCCAACTGTTCCCACTGCTGCTGCTCGTCGAGAGCCTGTTGCAGCTGGGCCTCCGTGGCGCTGAGCTGCTCGGCCACGGCTCCTCCCTGGGCGCGGAAGGCATCGAGCGCGCTCTGCAGGGCGGCCAACTCCGCACGAAGCTCCTCGCTTTCGTCTGCCGGGGGCTGCGGAGGACGAAAGGGACCACTGCGGAACTCAGGATCCGAGAAGGTGCGGTGAAACCACACACCCAATTGCCAGGCGATCTTGAGGGTGCTCAGGGCGCTGGCATGGTCGCCGTAGAGCCCATGGGTGGCGTCATTTCCTGTCGTGCGCAGATCATGAAAGAGAGCTGCCACCTCACGCTCGATTAGGCCATCGAACTCCAACCGCCGAATCAAGGCCAGTTGCGTCTCCTGGGCGCTGGTGAACACGCCAAACCGGGACGCCACCTGCTGGGCCAGCCGTTCACCCAGCTGCCGCAGCTTGATCAGCGCCGTATTGGAATCCTCGGGGAAATAGCGCTCCGCTAGCGACCCAAGCCGGAACAACTGCTCGTCGTAACGGCGTAGATGGGCGAAGTTGGTGCTCACAGCACCGCCACCCACTGGCGGATCTTCTCGGCCATCAGCAACCTGCGCTCCACCAGGAAGGCGTCGTAATCCAAGGATTCGCCATCCAACAGCGACGTGGGCAGACAATTCATCACGAGATTGGCTCTCAGCTCTGCTGGATCGGTGATCCCGCCGTAACGCTTAGGTCCACCGTTCACCTGCTCGCGCAGCTCGCCGAAGTAGACCTCGGGTGCTTTGTCGCCAATAGCGATGTTGATCTCGCTCTGGGCCATCACGAAGTTCGCGATCTGGTTGTAGCTGCTCCTGGAGGCCCCTCCCCGCTGCAGGTGCTTGCGGGGGAACACATGGTGCTTGTCGCCGCGATTGAGCAGAAGGTCAACCACTCTGATCCCTGCTGAAAGGAAGCCGCGATCACCAAGCTGGGCCTGGGCCGCCTGGTAGGCGATGAAGTACGGGCTCATTGCTGATGAGGTGTCCATCAGCTGCGGCAGCATCCCCGTCCAGAAGGTGGTGGGTAGTTCGTTCTCGATCACCGCTTCGGCATAGGTCCTCAGACCCTGGGAATCAATCTGCCGGATGTCGAGGTCGAAGGCCGTTTCCGGGCTTCCGGAATATCGGCCAGTGAGAATTGACATCGCAAACCATCGCCGCACCAGACTCTCGATGTCGGCGGCGGGCAAATTCTCGCGCCTGCCCCTCAGATAAAGAATGTAGGCAAAGTTGATGGCATTGCGGCTGCGAATCAGATCACTGGTCACAAACCCAGCCGACTTAAGGATCATCGTGATCCGATCGAAGTGGGTTTTGCTCATGAACGCCAGAACACCCTGCTTCAGCTTGGCGAACGATTCCTCAGCAATGATCTCCTCGTATTGCTTGCTGGCAAAATTCCGTCCTGACAGCAAGGCGACCAGGTCCTGGAGCTTGCCTCGGCCGAATTCCGAGGTGAAAGCCACCCGCAACATGTCGGTATAGGTGGGGTCGTAGAGGTCGTCATTGACGTCCTTAAGCCAAGCCATCTTGGCCAGAAATTCTGACTTGGCGAACTCAGGATCGTTCTTCTCGATCTGGGAGTAAAAGTCTGGCGAGATCGCCAGGTGACAGAAGTATTCAATCGCTTTGCGCAGGGTATTGCCGCCATAGGTCTCGTTGACGGCGATCTTCGACATGGCGAAATCAGCCTGGGAGAGCTCTGCACCAGCCGAGTTAACGCGGATGAAGATCTCGGTAACCGTCTCAATATCAAGATCCTCCGCCAGCTCGATCAAGCCAACAGAGTTGTTGACGATCTTCAGGAGCCTTTGCAACGACTTGCCAACCCGATTCCGATCAATCTCTGGGTTCCGCGCAACATACGAATCAGTCTGTTCGAAAAGATCAGCATCCGTCTGGAAGAGCTTCGAGACGTCTGGAATCCAAAGCGAATTCTTGGCAATGGCAGGGTTGCTCACTTCAAAGCTGGGCTCGTCACCCTCTGCCAGCGGGTTAAAGGCAATGCGGATCCGCACCCGCTCGTAGTCCTTGGTCAGCACCTCCATTTCCAAGAGGGAGGCCATCAGGGCCGTCACCCTTTGCTGGCCGTCGATCAAGATGCGCTTTCCGGCGGACGATGTGCCGTCCTTGAGCTTGACCGTGGGGTTGCGCCAGGCAATCAAGTAGCCCACCGGGAACCCCTGGTACAGGGAATCAAGCAGATTCCGCACCTTCGTGGCTTCCCACACAAAAGGTCGCTGAATCTCTGGGATAGCGATTTCGCCGCTCTTCACCCAAGTCAGCAGGGTGTCGATGGGGTGAGGGGTAACCGAGTAGCGCTGCGTGGCCATCTCTCAACCCTCCCCAAGCAACTGCTTCACAAGAGCGATCAGCTCCTTCTTCGTGAAACTCTCCAACGGGGGCGGCGGTGGGGTCACGCCATGGTCTTCCAGAACTTTGGCCAAAGCTGCCTTTTGCAACTTGGACGTGCCTTTGATTCCATGCTCCCTGCACAGTCGCTTGAGACTGGCCACAGACTGCTTCAGGAAGCTGCCCTTGCCCAGCAGGGCTTTGGGGGCCTGTGTTCCTCCTGGCTGCGCATCCTGAAGTGCTTGCAGGGCAGAACCGGAGCGCTGAAGATGGTCGGCCACCCGGCGATACACCCGGGCATCAGTGCCTGCCAGCTGCCGGTTGGTCTGCTCCAGCAAGTCGGCGATCGACGGGCCCGCGCTCATGGCTGCCCACCAAGCTGGTCCGAGGGATTGGTTTCCTCGACCGCTTCGGCAGCCAACGCAGCAGCCTTGGCTTTCACCGTGCGCCAGCGTGTCGCCTGCTCAATCAAGCGGCGGAACATCTCCACGAGCCAGAAGCCGCTTTGCCGCTCGCTCTCGTCGATCAGGCCCACCATCGCATCGCCCGTTTCCTCCAGTTCGCGGATCACGCTGCCGAGCTTCGCGTTGAGGGCATGAAGGCGAGCCTTGGCCCGCCCCTCATCGGCCAGATCCGCCTCCAGCTCCACCAGCTCCCGCTGCAGCTCGGTAATCACCACCCCCCGCCGGTCGCTTTGGGCCTTGAGCACGCCCCGGGAGCGGTTGGCCGAGACCAGCGCCGCCCGGCAGTCCTGGTAGGTGCCCTCCAGAGCCTCTGGATCTGGCGTGATCGGGAATTCGCTAGCCGAGCGGAGGGGCATCGGGACTCGAATGGCTGACCCAAGGATTGCCGATTGTGAGCCGTTTTGGCTGGGTCAGCTGGTGGGAGGAGCGATCAGGGCTTCCGTAGGGAGTCCTCTGGTATCTGCCGCCACATCAAGACAGGCCTTGTAAGAACGATTCCGTCCAGCTGATCGACTTGCTCTGCCCTTCTTCAAGTGGAGCGACCTGCGCCTGATCCTGCGCGAACTCGCCGCCAAGGTCACCCACCTGGCGTCGATGCGGGCCCTGGGCTTCTGCGTGAGCGTCGAGCACGCCCGCTGGATGGCCCGCAAGGTTCGTGGCCGCCGGCCTGGGCGCCGCTGCCTTGGATGCCTCCAGCCCCCGCGACGAGCGCGCCGGGCAGATCCGCCGCCTGCGCGCCGGCGAGCTGCAGATCCTGTTCGCCGTGGATCTGTTCAACGAAGGCCTCGACATCCCCGAGATCGACACGGTGCTGTTCCTGCGCCCCACCGAGAGCCATCTGGTGTTCCTGCAGCAGCTCGGCCGCGGGCTGCGCCTCTGCCCGGGCAAAAGCTGCCTCACCGTTCTCGACTTCATCGGCCAGGCCCACCGCAACTTCCGCTTCGACCTGCGCTACCGCGCCCTGCTCGGCGGCACGCGCGACCAACTGGAGCAGCAGATCGAAGCGGGCTTTCCCTTCCTGCCGGCCGGCTGCAGCCTGCAGCTCGATCGGGTGTCGAGCGAGCGGGTGCTGGCCAATCTGCGCGAGTCGCTGCCCACGCGCCGGCCCCAGCTGCTCGCCGAAGCCCGCCGCCTCGGGCGCTGTTCGCTGGCGGGGGTGCTGGCGGGGCTGGGGATGGAGCTGGGGGAGTTTTACAGGGTGGCGGGGTCGTGGGCGTTGCTGCAGCGGGAGTTGGGGTGGGGAGCCGGGGCGGCCCCAGGGGAGCCCAGCGACGATGAGAAGCGGCTGGGGCGGGGGATTGCCGGGGGCCTGCTGTACCTCGATGACCCCGAGCGCTTGCGTTGGCTGGTGGATCAGCTGCAGCGGCCCGTGGCGCCCGATCCAGCGGCTTTGGATCCTGTGGCCGAGCGTCGCTGGCGGATGCTGCTGGCCCAGCTGTGGGGCAGCGGCCGCCAGCACCTGCCCCTGGCTGAGGCGTTGGTGCGGCTCTGGGCCGCCGCCGCCATCCGCGCCGAGCTGGTGGAGCTGTTCGAGCTGCTGCTGGAGCGCACCGATCACCTGGTGGCGCCGCTCGCCTGGCCGTTTCTGGCCGATGGCGAGACAGCCCCGCCGGTACCCCTTGGCCTGCACAGCCGCTACTCCCGCGCCGAGGTGTTCGCTGCCTTTGGCCTGCTCAACGACACCCGCACCTTCCCCGGCCGCGAGGGGGTGTTTTTCGATGAAGCCACCCACTGCGACGTCTTCTTCATCACCCTCAAGAAGTCCGAGCGCCTCTTCTCCCCCACCACCCGCTACAACGACTACGCCATCTCGCCATGGGAGTTCCACTGGGAGAGCCAGAGCCTCACCCGGGAAGCTTCCGCCACCGGACAGCGTTATATCCACCACCGCGGGCGCGGCAGCCGGGTGCTGCTGTTTGTGCGGGAGGAGAGCAAGCGCGGTGGGGTGACGCTGCCGTTTCTGTGCCTGGGCTTTGCCGACTACGTGAGCCACGAGGGCGAGCGGCCGATGGCGATTCGGTGGCGGTTGCACAGGGCGATTCCAGGGGGCTTCTATCCGGAGTTGGCGCTGGCGGTATGAGGAGGCTGGGAGGCTTCGTCACAGAGGCCAGCTCCATGCCGCTTAGCCTGAACGCAGGTCAGGGAGTCAGACCGGCATGAGCTACCGCATCCGGCTGTTGGAAACCGAAGAGGGTTGGTCGGTGAGCTGTCTTGACCTGCCCGGCTGCCACTCCCAGGGAGCCAACAGGGACGAAGCACTGGCGAACATCCGCGAAGCGATAGCCCTCTGGCTGGAAGTGGAAGCGGAGGAGGGTGGCGTGCGCAGCGTGGAGACGATGGAACTCGCCATCTGATGCCGCGGCTGCCGGGAATCAGCCAGAAGGAGGCCGTGAGGGTGTTTCTGAAGCTGGGGTATCGGATTGTCCGCGAGTCGGGTCATCTGATCCTGAGCAATGGCGAGCGTCGGCTTGTGATCCCAAGACACGACCCCATCAACGCCATCACCATGGGCGCAATTGCGCGCGATGCAGGTCTGACGCCTGAGCAGTTCCGCCAGCTGCTGTGATGGTCGAAGCGGAGCTTCTTAACGGTGCCCCCACCACCCGCTACAACGACGTCGCCATCGTCCCGTGGGAGTGCCACTGGGTGAGCCAGAGCCTCACCCGGGAAGTCTCAGCCACCGGTCAGCGTTCTATCCACCACAAGGGGCCCAGCAGCCGGATGCCCCTGGTTGTGCGAGAAGAAAGTAACCGGGGCGGGATGACACTGCCGTTCCTTTGCCTCGGCTTTACCGATCACGTGAGCCACGAGGACGAGCGGCCGATGGCGATTCGCTGGCGGCTGCACAGGGCGATTCCGGGGGCCTTCTATCCGGAGTTGGCGGTGGCGGTGTGAGGGGGGGCAGAACGCCAAGTAGGAAGGCACCTGGCCACCCCCTGCCTGCTGGCCATTACCAGGCCTCCAGGTGCAGATCGGCCACATGGGCAAAGGCCTGATCCGCCGTCACCAGGGCGCAACCTTCGCTGAGGGCATGGCTGGCGATCAGCAGATCCATCGCCGCCAACGGCTTCCCGTTGCGTTCGAGATCGGCCCGCAGCCGGCCATACACCCTGGCGCAGGCTTCTGACCAGGGCAGGATCTCCAGGGTCTTGAGGGTGTTCTCCACCAGCGCCTGCAACCGCGACGTTGGCGGCAGCTTCTCCAGGCCGTAATGGATCTCCGCCACCACGATCGACGACAGGCAACAGCGTTGCTCACACACCCAGGTATCCAGGCACGGCGACAGGCCTTTCAGAAAGGCGTTCACGGCGTTGGTGTCGAGCATCAGCCTCCCCCTTGCCGCAGCCATCAGGGGAACTCCACCGGTTCCGCAGGGCGCGTGTCGCGCAACCCCTCGAAAAACGCTTCCAGCTCGGCCTGGAAGCCAGGTTCCTGCAGCAGGTCATCCCTTTGATCCAGCAAGGCGCGGGCCGATGGCCGCACCGGTGTGAGCACCACAGCGCCACTCTCAGGATCGCGATGCACCTCCACCTCCGTGCCCTCGAAGCGGAACTCGGCCGGTAGCCGCACCGCTTGGCTGCGGCCGTTGCGGAACAACTTGGCGCGCATGGCACCCCCACAGTTGATCGATATCAAGTCTAGACCAATGATGAAATCCCACAGCGCACGACAGGCCTGGAGCGCCCATGCGTCTCGCCGAGCTGCAGCAACTGCCCCCACGGCTCCATGAGCTGCTCACCCGCCATGGCGCCTGTAATCCGGCGGTGTTCGGCTCCGTGGCGCGGGATCAGGCCCGAACTGAAAGCCACGGTGGAAGCCGAAGCCATCTCCCTGTGATGGAGGCGAGAGATGGTCAGGCTCTGGGCGTTATCAAAGGCATGCTGGATCGGGCTCTCGGCAACCCGATTGACAACGAAGAGACATTCCTCGCCAAGGATGACCTCCAGGATGCGGAGATCCGTCGTCAGATCGACGGCATCCTCAATCAGGGCTGAGGACACCTGCCCGCGCGAAGGCGTGCTCTGGCACCAGCCCAGCCTTACCGATCTGCTGTTCATCACCCTGCGCCAGCGTCACCGAGGCGTCGAGCGATGCATGCAAAACGCATGCGCCGCGAGTGGCCTGGTTTCACGACTGGCGCAGCCATGCCATCTCTGCAGATCCGCGACCTGCCTGAACCGCTGCACTGGTTACTGCAGCACCGTGCCCAGCTCCACAAGCGCAGCCTCAGCCAGCAGGCGCTGGTGGATCTCGAGGCCATCGCCGGCGAGGATGCACGCGAGCGTCGCCGCCTTGTGCGTGACCGCATCGCCCGGCGCGGGCCCCTGGCCACCGCGCTGGCCGGAGATCAGACGCCGGAAGCGCTGATTCGCACCGAGCGCGAGCGCTGATGGCCCTCGCCTGCGTTCTCGATGCCTCGGCTGCCATGCGGCTGATCCTTGGGGATCCCGCCGCTGCTGCCGTGACGGAGCAGATCCGCGAAGCGGCGCTGAGCGCCCTTCAGGACGAACAGCTGTAGTGCGACACCCCTCCGGCGTTGAAGAACTCCCGGGGCTTCAGGCGGTCGTAGGTCGCCGCCAGCTCGGTAGGCAGGGCGTCGTAGGGATGGCGGAACACCTTCTGCAGTTCCCTGACCAGGCCGTAGTCACCCTGCGCCGCCTGTTCATAGGCCGGGGCGATCAGCCATTCGCGCCAGGTGACCGCGGGATTCACTCGCTGCATCGCAGCGGCTGTCTCGCCGGGGTCGCCGCTGCTGGTGACCTGAGCCCGCCAGCGTTGCAGCCAGCTCGTCCACTGGGCATCGAGTTCCTCTGAGCAGGGCAGGTAGAAGCTCTCCTGCAGGGCCGAGACGTGCTCGGGGATATCCGAAAGCCTCCGGAAGAAGATCGTGACGTCCACCTTGGAGGCCACCATCAGCTGCAGCAGGTCCTGCACCAGCTCGGCGTCGTAGGTGATCAGGCCGAGCTTGCTGGCCCACATCGCGTCGAGCTCCTGGCCCATCGCTTCCGCGAAGCCCTCCCGGAGCTGATCAAGCTTTGCCAGCGCCTCGGTGTTGCCCTCGAGCAGGGGGCGGAGGGAGGCCCAGAACATCTGGAAGTTGGCTTCCGCCGCTACCGGTTGGTTGAAGAAGCTGAAATGCTGGCCGCCGCCGGTCCAGGGCTGAAAACGGGGGTCGAACAGTTCGCAGAAACCGAAGGGGCCGTAATCGAGGGTGTAGCCGCCGGCCGCGCAATTGTCGCTGTTGAAATTGCCCTGGCAGTAGCCCACCCGCATCCAGTTCGCCACCAGAGACGTGAGCCGTCCGCGGAACAACCGCGCCAGTTCCACCACCTGGTCAGCGAACTCGAGAGCCGGATCAATCTCCTGGCGGTAGTTGCGCTCAATCAGGTGCTGAACGATCAGCTCCAGCTCGTGTAGCGCTTCCGGATGGGCACCGCTGCGGGCGCGGCGGGCGAACAGCTCCAGCTGGCCGACCCGCAGAAAGGAGGGGGCCACCCGTGTGGTGATCGCCACCGGGTTGTCCACCAGGATGTCGGGATCGAACGAGCGGGAGTTCGCCGAATACCAGGGCCGGCGCACGGTTTCCGATCGGGACACATAGAGCGTCAGCGAGCGGGAGGTGGGCACCCCCAGGGCATGCATGAACTCCTGCGCCAGAAACTCGCGCACGCTGGAGCGCAGCACGGCCCGTCCATCGGCGCCGCGGCAGTAGGGCGTGGGTCCGCCGCCTTTGAGCTGCATCTCCCAGCGCCGGCCGTTGAAGACGCCTTCGAACACGGAAATGGCCCGGCCATCGCCATAGCCGTTGCCGGTACCGAACGGGCACTGCTGGATGTATTCGCTGCCGTAGATCGAGAGCGCATAGCCGGTGGCCCAGCCGAACGGGCGCATCGGCGCCTGCGCCGCCGTGATGTCACCGGAAAACAGTCGGCGGAAGGACGCGTCGAGGGCCAGCCCATCGCTCAGGCCCAGCTCCTGGAACAGGGTGCGGCTGTGGGCCACAAGCTCCGGTGCCGGCAACGGCGTGGGCGTCACCGGCACGTAATGCCCGGAGAACACCTGGCGGGGCCGGTGATCCTGGCCATCGCCGCTGGCCTGTGGATCCGGCCGCAGGGAATCCAGCAGCGAATAGTCGACCCGCTGGGCAAAGTCCGCGAAGGTGGATGTAGGGATGGCGGTGGGCTCTGCTGTCGGCACGGCGGTCGTCACGGGTCTCTCGGGTGTGGCGCGGCCCGGGCAGGGCCCTGACGCTGGGGTGATCATCCTGGCGAGGCTGTCGCCAGGAGTGGCGAGGTTGCGGCCATCACCCCGGTTGTGCGGTTTAGCCTTGAACCATGGACTTCCAAGGGCGGATCACCATCAACCCTTCCGTGCGCTTCGGCAAGCCCTGCGTTCGCGGCACCAGGCTCACGGTGGGTGATGTGCTCGGCTTTCTTGCCAGTGGCATGGGTGAAGCGGAACTGCTGGAGGACTTCCCGCAGCTCAGCCATGACGACGTGCTGGCTTGCCTGGCCTATGCAGCAGATCGGGAACGCCTACTCCTCAGCCTGACCACGGCGGCGTGAGCGTCCAGCTGCTTCTGGATGAGAACCTTTCCGAGCGTCTGCTGCCTTTGCTCTCCGGTGGGTTCCCAGGTTCAAGGCATGTGCGGCTTCTTGGGTTGGGTGGGGCCGACGATCTGGCGATCTGGGATCGGGCTCTCCTTGACGGCGACCTGTTGGTCACCAAGGACGAGGATTTTCTGCGGATCAGCATGAGCCGCGGTTTCCCTCCGAAGGTCATCTGCCTAGCCATCGGTAACGCTGGCAACGCAGCCACGGCTGGGCTGCTGCTTGATCACATCGATGCCATCGAGGCTTTCTCGTCCCACCCGGAGGCAGGTTTTCTGGTGCTCAGCCCGGGCCCCTAGCTCCCATGGGAATGTCCGGGTTCGCCACCCGTCAGCCGTCCCAGATCTTCTCCAGCTCCAGCCGCAGCCCAGGGAGTTCCGGCTCCCCTTCCAGCACCGCCAGCCCCTTCAGCCTCAGCGGTTCACCGCTGCCGTGCCACACCTCCGCAACACGGGTTTCGGGCAGCAGCAGCCAGCCCAGCCGGGCCCCATTCGCCTGGTAGGCGGCCATCTTGCTTCGCAGGTCAGGCAGACGGTCCGATGGGCTGGCCAGCTCCACCACCAGCTCAGGACAGAGGGGCGGAAAACCCTGGCGCTCGTCGCTGGAGAGGGCCTGCCAGCGCTCCAGTCGCACGGCACTGGCATCCGGACTCAGCACGGAGCCATCGGGCAGCAGGAAACCGGTGGAGCTGTCGAACACGCACCAGCCGGGCTGGAGGCGGGCCCACAGACCCAGCTGCACAGCCAGCTGGTTGTTGCGCCGGCCGGTTTCGCCGCCTGCTGGGGTCATCTCGATCAACCGCCCGTCCGCCGCCAGCTCCAGCACCGCCTCCGGATTCGCCGCACAGAGTTCGGCGAACTGGGCCGGCGTGAGCCGCAGCGCTTCGCTCAGTTGGCGGGGCAGGGTGAGCATGGCCCTGCGGGGGCACAAACGGTGGATTGGATCCTAGGCAGGGTTCAGGCGGCTGCCTTCTCAACCGCCCAGCACCAGCCCCCCATACCGACGCACCGCGCTGCGGTGATCCACGTCGGCCCTTAGGCCGATGAAGCCGTCCGGCCGGACCGCCAGCAGGGTGAGGGGCCCCAGGCCCAGGCTGACCGCTTCCTCCAGCCGCACGGCCACCACCGCCTCCACCAGCGCCGGCGGCACCGCGCCGGCGGCCCTGTCGGCCTCCAGGTCGGCCTGCAGGCCGGCGAGGGCCTCCGGAGGCGCTTCCGGGCCGGCCAGCAGCAGCAGCGTGTGGCCGCAGCGGTGGCTGAGCGCGTGCAGCAGGGACGCACCGGCCCCGGGCGGCAGCGCGATCGTGGTGGGCAGGCGCTGTCCGGCAGCAAAGGGCTGGCCCTCGCCAGCGCCGATGATCGCCGAGCCGGCGTAGCTGACGTTCATCTCGGTTTCCGCCACCACCTCCTGCTGGCGGGCCACCGGGTTGGCCAGCATGGCGGCGATGGCCCGGTCGCGGGCGGCGCGCTCAGCGGGCTCCTGCAGCCCGTGGGCCTGCTCGGTGGCATCGCCGGAGCGGCAGATCTCCTGCGCCACCGGACGCCGCTCCTGCTCGTAGCTGTCCAGCAGGGCTGGCGCCGCGGCGCCATGGTGCACCAGGGCCAGCTTCCAGGCCAGGTTGGCGGCATCGTGCAGCCCGCAGTTCATGCCATGCCCCTCGGCGGGGGAGCACACATGGGCGGCATCGCCGGCCAGGAACACGGGCCCGGCGCGGAAGGCACTCGCCACCCGGCTGTGACAGTGGAAGCGGCTGGGGTTCTCCACGGCGTCGAAGCGGGCCTGGGGCAGGTAGCGCTGCAGCACGGCGGCGGCCTCGGCCACCAGATCGCCCTCCTCGGCGGCGGGCCGCAGGTACACCCGCCAACGCTCCTCGGGCAGGGCCGTGAGGATCAGGGGGGAGGCGTCCAGATACGCCGCGTTGACCTCGTGGCTGTCGGCCCAGCCCTCCACCGCCGCATCGAACACGGCCCAGGGGCGGCTGATGCCATGGCCCTCGAAATCGAGGCCGCTCAGCGCCCGGGTGGTGCTGCGCAGGCCGTCGCAGCCCACCACCCAGCGGGCCTGCACGGCGTGCTCCTGCTCACCGCAGGCCACCGTGGCAGTCACCCCCTCGCCGTGGGGCGCCAGTGCCACCAGCCGGCAGGAGCGGTGCACCGTGCCCCCCTGGCCCTTGAGATGGTCGGTGAGGATCGTTTCGGTCACCTCCTCGGAGAGGCCGAGGTTGAAGCCGAAGCGGCTGCCGCACGCGGCCAGATCCAGTTCCCCCAGCCGCTGGCCATCGGCGTGGATCAGGATCCTGCGCTGCCGGCAGCCGGCCTCAAGAAACCGGTCCACCAGCCCCAGCGCCTCGAAGATCTCCAGGGAGAGGGGGTGGATCACCGTGGCCCGGTCCCAGTGCAGGGCTTCGGACCGGGCGTCGATCAGCAGGTTGGGAACGCCGCGGCGCTGCAGTTCCCCCGCCAGCAGCAGGCCGGTGGGGCCCGCCCCCACCACGAGCACGCTGGTCTGGCGGGGAAGGGATGATGGCATGGCGCCCGGGCGGGTCGAGCTGGCGCGGGCCAGCGCCGGGCACACTAAACGCACCGCAGGGGCTCGGTCCTGGCCAACCCATTCCGCTCTCTGGCCCCCGCCCTGGCCGGGGGCCTGACCCTGGGCGCCGCAGCGGTGCAGGCGGCCCCCAACGGCACCTGGCTGTCCCAGCCCCAGATCTGGTACTACGCCTCCCGGCAGTCGCTGGACAGTGTGATGGCCGACATCTGGGGCAGCGACTTCAAGGTGGTGTTCCTCGACGTCCGCAAGGTGTCGGAGGCGATGCAACGGGAGGCGGCGCAGGCGGCCCGCCGCCAGGGACTGATGCCCGTGGTGTGGGTCCAGTCCCCCCAGTACCGGGGGATGCGGATCGACGAGCTGGTGGCCGAAGCCCGCCATGGCGACACGATCCAGGTGGACGACCACTTCTTCGCCCACTACTCCCTGGAGGACTTCTACCTGCTGCGCCAGCTGTATCCGAAACCCATCTTCTGCAGCATCCAGCCGTTCCAGGCCAGCCAGGTGCCCACGGCGGGCTGCAACCAGCTCGATGTGCAGTGCTACAGCGCCAAGCAGTTCCAGCCGTGCCTCAAGCTGGCCGATCGGCTCGGCGCCGTGGTTAGTCTTTCGAGCGAGAACACCCTGCAGTACCGGAGCCAGCTGGGCGAGCGCTCCTTCAACACCTTTCTCTGGCAGGGGCCCTGACGGGCGGGGCGTCCTGCGGTGCCAGATAGGCGCCGATCGCGCGGAAGAGGTCATCGGCGGCATTGCAGTAGCCCCCGCTGGCATCGAAGGCCCCTTCGTCGAAGGTGACCGCCACCGCGATCGCGATCTTGCGTGAGGGCAGATAGGCCATCACCCCGGCCTGCCCGGAGAACAGCGGGTTCTGCAGCAGCCAGGGACCCGAGAGGACGATGCCGATCCCATAGGTGTAGAAGTCGCCGATGGTGGCGCAGGTCGCACAGCCCTCGATCGGCCGGCCGAAGCCCCGCAGGGTCGGAGCGATCTGCAGTCTGTGGCTCTGCGGCGACAGCAGCCGTCCCGTCCCGATCGCCTCGGCGGAGGTCGCCATGTCGTGGATGGTGGTGAACTGCACCGCACCGCGGGTGATCGTCCACGACGGGTTCCAGTAGGTCGACTCCTCGTAGAAGCGTGTGCCCGCGGGGATGCCGAGGGCCTGGCGCCGTTCCGACGAGAAGGCGTGCAGCACCGGCGGCGCGATCGCGGGCGTACCGCCGGGGTCCCGCGTGTTGCGGAGCTTGAGGGGGCCGAAGATCCGCTCCTGCATCAGCACCGGGATCGTCTGGCCCGTGATGCGCTCCAGCGCCAGGCCCAGCAGGAGGTAGTTCGTGTGGGCGTAGTTCCAGCTCGTGCCGGGCTCGTACCAGAGCGTCTTCAGGTCCGCGTAGGCGAGCAGGTCCTGCACGGAGAACTGCCGGAACGGGTTCTCGAGCAGGGTCTTTTCGAACGCGGCATTGCCGATCACGTAGTCGCGGTAGCCGGAGGTCATCCGGGCGAGCTGACCGAGCGTGACCCGCTCCGCATTCGGGATCTCCGGCAGCCAGCGCGCGAGCTTGTCATCGAGGCTCACCCTGTTCTCGTCGACCAGCTGCAGCAGCAGCGTCGCCACGTAGGAGATGGCGATCGCACCGTTGCGGACGTGCATGTCGTCGGTGGCGGGCACGCCCGTCATGGATTCGCCCATCGCCTCGGTGACCACCTCCTTGCCGTCGATCGTCACGCGCACGATCACCGCCCTCAGGTGGTCGTCGGCCATGCGCTGACGAACGATCCGCAGAATGCCGGCCGCCTGGGGTGAGGCCGCCGGCGGGGTGACGTCGGCGGTCCGGGCCTGGACGGGGCCCGCTCCGCCCAGACAACCCGCCAGGAGGGCAGCCAGGAGACGTCGACCCTGTGGGGCGGACCAGCGACGACCCACACCGGCTCCAGCAGCAAGCGGCAACGGTACGCGCCCTGAGTCCATCGGCCGCGACACGGTTGAGGGCTGCCCAGTCCTGCGGCTGGTGGCCTACGGCTCCGCCGGCGGCGGCTGCCCCTCCAGAAAGGCGATCACCTCATCGCACCAGCGGATCCACTCCTGCTCGAACAGGATGCCCCGCCGCAGGGTGAGGTAGCGGTACTGCTCCTGCAGCGGCAGCGCCGGATGGCTGCGGACCAGGGCCTCCTTCTCTTGGTAGGAGGCGAGCTGGCCGGCGTGGACGGCGCGGCGGCGGCGCACCTCCGCCAGCAGCTGGGCCGGATCGGTGTAGGGGCCGCCCAGCACCTTCACCAGCAGGTCCTCGCGGATGGGGGTGGGCTGGGCGGGCTCGGCGGCCCATTGGCGCAGTTCCTCCCGGCCCGCCTCGGTGATGGCATACACCTTGCGGTCCGGCTTTCCCTGCTGGGGCACCACCTGGCAGCGGACCCAGCCGTTGGCCTCGATCCGGGCCAGCTCCCGATAGATCTGCTGCTGGCTGGCGGTCCAGTAGCAGGCCATCGTCTCCTCGAACTGCTTGCTGATGTCGTAGCCGCTGGCGTCCTTCTCGCAGAGCACCGTGAGGATCGTGTGCGCCAGGGCCATGGCAGGGAGGGGACGTCACGTTGGCGCGGGAGTTGATCCTGACCCAGCCGTCGCCGGGTCCGGTTGACCTGCCCAACAAGTTGTGCATACACTTTGGCGCATACCCAATCTGTTGCATAGCCAAGCCTGTTGCCTGGCAACGGCTGTTGCGCCGCAGAAGGGTCCCGCCGCCGCCTTCCCCCCATGGATTCCGCCACTGCGACGCCACGGGCGACGCCGCCAGCGCTGCCCAGCGCCTTGCGGCGGATCCGCTGGGGCCGGCCCGCCGCCTGGGGTCCGCCCCTCGCGATCGCCGCGGCCAGCGTCGGCCTTGCGCTCGTGGCGGTGTCCCGGCGTCCCCGCCCCCCCGCCGCCCGCCCCCTGCCGGTGGCGGTGGTGACGGCCCAGCCCGTCAGCCGGTACCTCACCAGCCGCGACTACACCGGCGAGGTGGTGGCCGGCCGCAGCAGCAGCCTCGGCTTCGAGCTCCCCGGCACCCTCGAGCGGGTGCTGGTGGAGGAGGGGGACCGGGTGGTGGCCGGCCAGCCGCTGGCCCACCTCGACCGTCGCCGGCTGCGGGCCCAGCGCCAGCAGGCGCTGGCCCAGCGGGATGTCGCGGTGGCCGCCGTGGAGGAGGTGCGTGAGCAGCTCACCCTGGCCGAGCTGCAGCGCGACCGCCGCCGGCGGCTCCATGCCCAGGGGGCGATCTCCCGCGAGGACCTCGACCAGCAGATCCACGGCAGCGCCGCCCTGCGCAGCCGCCTTGTCCAGGCGGAGGCCCAGGTGGACGACGCCGAGGCCCGCCTGCGCCAGATCGATGTCGACCTGGCCCGCAGCGTGCTGGTGGCCCCCTTCGATGGCACGGTGAGCCGGCGGCGGCTCGATGAGGGCGTGGTGGTGAGTGGCGGGCAGGCGCTGATCACACTGGTGGAGTCCGCCCCCCTGGAGGTTCGGGTGGGGGTGCCCCCCGACGGAGCCCGGGACCTGCGGCCGGGGCAGCGCCATCCCGTGCGCGTCGGCGATCGGCGGCTGCTGGCCACCGTCAGCGCCCTGCTGCTGGAGCTCGATGCCGCCAGCCGCACCGCCACGGTGGTGCTGAAGCTGCCGGTGAAGGATCTGCCGGTGGGGGCAACGGCCCGCCTCAGCCTGCGGCGCAGCGCGACCGGCGCCGGCTTCTGGCTGCCCACCACCGCCCTGGTGGCCGCCGAGCGGGGGCTCTGGTCGGTGTACGTGCTGGCCCCAGCCGGCCCCTCGCCGGAGCAGGGCCGCCCGGTGGTCCGGCGCCTGGTGGAGCCGCTGCACAGCGAAGGCGACCGCTCCCTCGTGCGCGGCACCCTGCGCCCCGGCGACCGGGTGATCGCCGCCGGCACCCACCGGGTCGTGCCGGGGGTGCGGGTGCAGGAGGCGCCCTGATGGTCGACATCTTTCACCGCAACCGCCAGCTGCAGCTGCTCACCCTGCTGCTGGTGGTGGTCTGGGGGCTGTCGGCCCTGCTCACCCTGCCGCGGCTGGAGGACCCCCTGATCACCCAGCGCAACGCCCTGGTGGTCACCGCCCTGCCCGGGGCCACCCCGGAGCGAGTCGAGTCCCTCGTCACCGAGCCCCTCGAGGAGGCCCTGCTGGAGCTGGAGGAGGTGGACCACCTCGACTCCACCTCCTCCACCGGCACCTCGGTGATCGCCGTAAGCCTGAAGGAATCGATCCGCCAGGTGGCACCGGTGTGGGGCAAGGTGCGCAGCAAGATCGATGACGCCTCCCCCGACCTGCCGCCGGAGGCCACGGATCCGGAGTTCCGCGACGGCAACATCGGCGCCAGCGCCCTGATCGTCGGCCTCACCTGGGAGCTCGACACCCCCCCCAACCTGGGCCTGCTGACCCGGCTGGCCGACGACCTGGCCAGCCGGCTGCGGTCCCTCCCCGGCACCGACCGGGTGGAGCTCAGCGGCGAACCCGAGGAGGAGATCCGGGTGGAGATCGGCGCCCGGGAGCTGGCCCGGCTGGGCCTCACTCCGGCGGGCCTCTCCGAACGGATCGCCGCCAGCGACGCCAAGGAGGCCGCCGGCCAGGTGCGGGGCGCCCGCAGCGAGCTGCTGCTGGAGGTGGACGGCGCCCTCGACTCCCTGGAGCGCATCCGCGCCATCCCGCTGCGCACTGGCGACGATGGTGCCGGCGCCCGCCTGGGGCAGGTGGCCGCCGTAAGCCGCGGGGTGCGCCAGCCCGCCTCCCGCCTGGCCCTGGTGGGGGGGCGTCCCGCCCTGGTGGTGTCGGCCACGGTGTCCTCCGGCTCCCGGGTCGACCTCTGGGCCCGCCAGGCCCGCGCCCAGCTCGAGGCGGTGCGCGCCACCCTGCCCGAGGGCCTGGGGCTGCACACCGTGCTCGACCAGAGCCGCTATGTCCAGGAGCGTCTCGATGGCGTGATCGGCAACCTGGTCACCGGCTCGCTGCTGGTGGTGGCCGTGTCGGTGCTGATGCTCGGCGGCCGGGACGCCCTGGTGGTGGGGGCGGCCCTGCCCCTGTCGGCCCTGATGGTGTTCGGCTGGATGCGGGTGCTGGAGGTGCCCCTGCACCAGATGTCGGCCACCGGCCTGGTGATCGCCCTCGGGCTGCTGATCGACAACGCGATCGTCGTGGTCGACGAGGTGCAGCAGCGGCTGCGCTCCGGCGACAGCGCCGGGCACGCGGTGCGCCGCTCGGTGCAGTACCTGCTGGTGCCGTTGCTGGCCTCCACCCTCACCACCGTGCTGGCCTTCGTGCCCATCGCCACCTCGCCGGGGGCCACCGGGGAATTCATCGGCACCATCGGCCTCACCGTGATCCTGGCCCTGGCCAGCTCCCTGTTCCTTTCCCTCACCGTGATCCCGGCCCTCTCCGCCCGGCTGCAGCCCTGGCAGCCCCTGGGGCCCGGCGTGCGCTGGTGGGAGCAGGGGATCACCCCAGCCGTCCTCGACCGCCCCTACCGCCGCTCCCTGCTCCAGACCCTGCGCCGTCCCGGGCGGGGGGTAGCCCTCTGCCTTGTGCTGCCGCTGCTGGGGTTTCTGGCATTCGGCAGCCTCGAGCAGCAGTTCTTCCCGCCCACCAACCGCGACCAGTTCCAGATCGAGCTGCGGCTGCCCCAGCAGAGCGCCCTGGGGCGCACCGAGACCCTGGCGATGGCGGTGCGGCAGCGGATCCGTCAGGACCCCCACGTCGACGACGTGCACTGGTTTCTCGGCGAGAGCGCGCCGGCCTTCTTCTACAACGTGATCGCCTCCGAGGAGAACGCCCCCCACTACGCCCAGGGCCTGGTGCAGCTGCGGGGGGCCGACGGGCTGCGGACGACGATCCGCTCCCTCCAGCAGGCGCTGGATGGGGAGTTCCCCGAGGCCCAGATCCTGGTGAAGCAGCTGGAGCAGGGGCCCCCCTTCGAGGCACCGATCGAGCTTCGGCTGGAGGGGGCCGATCTGGAGCAGCTGCGCCGCACCGGCGACGAGCTGCGCCGCCACCTGGCCCAGCTCGAGCCCGTGACCCACACCGCCGCCAGCCTGAGCGAGGCGGTGCCCCGTCTGGCCCTGGCGGTGGACGAGGAGCAGGCCCGGCGCAGCGGCCTCGACAACCGCGCCATCGCCCGCCAGCTCCAGGGGGGCCTGGAGGGCAGCGTCGGCGGCTCGATCCTGGAGGGGGTCACCACGGTGCCGGTGCGGGTGCGGGTGGCCGAAGCCCAGCGCAGCGATCTGGCGCAGGTGGCCTCGCTGGATCTGGTGGCACCCGGCAGCGCTGCACCGATTCCCCTGGGGGCCCTGGCCGGGCTGCGGCTCGAGCCGGAGCTGGCCGCGATCGAACGGCGCGACGGCCAGCGCATCAACACCGTGCAGGCCTTCCTGGCGGCCGGGGCGCTGCCGGAATCGGTGCTGCAGGACTTGCGCCGCCAGCTGGAGCGGCAGGGCTGGCAGCTGCCGGCCGGGGTGAGCCTGACCTACGGCGGCGAGGCCGATGCCCGCGGCGAGGCGGTCGCCAACCTGCTCTCCACGGTGGGGGTGCTGGCGATCCTGATGACCGCCACCCTGGTGCTCTCCTTCCGCTCCTTCCGGATGGCTGCCCTGATCGCCTCAGTGGCGCTGCTGTCGGTGGGGCTGGCGGCCCTGGCCCTGAGGCTCAGCGGATCACCCTTCGGCTTCACCGCCATCCTCGGCACCCTCGGGCTGATCGGGCTGGCGGTGAACGACGCGATCGTGGTGCTCACCGCCATCCGCACCGATCCGCTGGCCCGCAGCGGTGATCCGGCCGCCACCGCCGCGGTGGTGGAGCACGCCACCCGCCATGTGCTCGCCACCACGATCACCACCGTGGTCGGCTTCCTGCCCCTGATGCTCGATTCCTCAGGTTTCTGGCCGCCGCTGGCGATCGCCGTGTCCGGCGGCCTGGTGGGGGCCACGGCCCTGGCCCTGTACTACGTGCCGGCCGCCCACGGTCTGCTGGCGCGGGCCGGGCGGGCGCCATCGGGGCCCCCGGCGACGGCTGCCGGCGCCTGGCCCGCTGAGGGGCCATCCTGAGCATCGGTTCGCCCCGTTGCCGCCATGCCGCCGACCCTGGGGCGCCGCCAGGTGCTGACGCTCTCCGGCCTGGCCCTGGGGGCGGGCCTCTGGCAGGCGATCCGGCCGGACCGATCCCTGGCCGATGACCTGGCCGCGGCCGCCGGCCTGGTGGCCCCGCCCCGCGGCGGCACCCGCCTGGTGCTGATCAGCGACCTCAACGCCGCCTACGGCTCCACCACCTACATCGCCGAGGTGCACCGCGGCGTGGCCCTGATCCCCTCGCTGCACCCGGATCTGGTGATCTGTGCCGGCGACATGGTGGCGGGCCAGAAGGCGGGGCTGGGGCGGGAGCGGCTGGCCGCCATGTGGGCGGGCTTCGACCGCAGCGTTCTGGGCCCACTGCGCCGCGCCGGCCTGCCGTTCGCCCCGGCGATGGGCAACCACGACGCCTCCGGTGCCCGCTCCGGCGGTCGCTTCCTCTTCGAGGACGATCGAGCCGAGGCGTCCCGTTTCTGGCGGGCGCGACGCGACGCCCTCGGCCTGACGTTCGTCGACAGCGGCGACTTCCCCTTCCACTACGCCATCCGCCAGAAGGAGGCCTTCGTGCTGGTGTGGGACGCCTCCACCGCCCAGGTGCCGGCGGCGCAGCTGCGCTGGGCGGAGCGGGTCCTGGCGGGCCCCGCCGCCCGCTCCGCCGGCCGGCGCCTGGTGGTGGGGCATCTGCCGCTGCGGGCCGTGAGCCAGGGCCGCGACCGGCCGGGGGAGGTGCTGGCCCAGCCTGCGGCCCTGCAGCAGCTGCTGGAGCGCCACGGGGTGGAGGCCTACGTGAGCGGCCATCAGCACGCCTATTTCCCCGCCCGCCTGGGGCGGCTGGATCTGTTCCACCTCGGGGCCATGGGCAGCGGCCCCCGCCGGCTGCTGGGCCAGGCCGCCAACCCCTTCCAGACCCTCACGGTGCTGGATCTGGTCGGCAGCCCGCCCCGGCTGGTGGACACCAGCTTCGATCTGCGCACCCTGCGGCCCATCGACCCCCAGCGGCTGCCCCGCTCGCTCAGCGATGCCGCCGGCCGGCAGCTGCAGCGACGGCCCGGCGCCTGAGGAGCTTGGCCAGCGCCGGCGGATCTATCGTCGGCCCCATCGCAAGGCGACGTCATGAAGCTGCCGGAAGGCTGGCGGATCTACGCCCTGGTCATCGGTCTGAACGTGCTGGCGCTCTCGCTCTGGTGGGTCGACCGCGACGTGGCGCCCCACACCGTCCACGGGGGCATCGGCGCCTGGCTCGCCTCCCGCCTGGGCTCCTGAGCCACCCATGATCACGATGCAAGCGAACGAACAGCGCCGCCCCCTGGCCGTCCTGGCCGGACTCTCAGCGCTGGTGCTCCTGTCGGCGGCTCCCCAGGCCACGGCGCTCGCCTCCACCACGTCCGCCGCCCGGCTGGAGAACACCGCCTGGGTGGTGGAGCGGCTGGGGGAACGGCCGCCCGTGGGGAGCACCAGCCTCACGCTGCGCTTCGAGAACGGCCGGGTGGCGGGCAGCGACGGCTGCAACCGCTATGGCGCCCCCGTCACCGTGCGGGGAACGACCCTGCAGGTGTCGCCCCGGGGCATGAGCACCAAGATGGCCTGCGCACCGGCGGTGATGCAGCAGGCGGAGTCCTTCCAGAGTGCCTTGCGGAACAGCCGGGGCTTCCGGCTCGACGGCGGGCGCCTGCGCCTGCTCGCCGCCGACGGCCGG
Organism: Cyanobium gracile PCC 6307; assembly: GCF_000316515.1. Lineage (NCBI taxonomy): Bacteria > Bacillati > Cyanobacteriota > Cyanophyceae > Synechococcales > Prochlorococcaceae > Cyanobium > Cyanobium gracile. The sequence goes on from NC_019675.1 coordinate 1,737,953, forward strand.
CCCCTGCTGGTGCTGGTGCCCCAGGCGCAGCAGCTGGTGGGCAGCAGCTGGCGGGTGGCGGGCTTCAACAACGGCCGCCAGGCCCTGGTGAGCCCGATCCTGGGCACCTCGCTGTCGGTGCGCGTCCTCAAGGGCGGCCAGCTGGCCGGGTCGGCGGGCTGCAACAGTTTCACCGCCCCAGCGCGGCTGGAGGGCACCCGCCTGCGCATCGGCACCCCAGTGGCGACCCGCCGGCGCTGTCCGGGCGCCGGGGTGATGGAGCAGGAGCGGCAGTTCCTGGCCGCCCTGCCCACGGCCGTCAGCCTGCGACTGGAGGGCGACGCCCTCGAGCTGCGCCGCGCCGACGGCGCCATCGCCCTGAGCCTGCGCCGCGTCCCGGCGCCCTGAGCGGGCCCAACCCCTTCCGGCGGCTAGCGTCTGCAGCGCGATGGGGACCGGCCATGGATCTGCCGAGGGTGGTGTTCTTCGGACGCACCGGGGCCGACGCCCTGGCCTTCTTCAACCTCGAACTGGCGGCCTGGCGCGGCCAGCGGCTGCTCGACTGCCCGGGCGGTCCAGGCTCGTTCACCGCCCTCGCCCGGGCCGCCGGGGTGGAGAGCGTGGCGGCCGACCCCCTCTACGGCCTGTCGCTGCCTGAGCTGGAGCAACGCTGCCGCGACGACGTCGCCTTCACCATGGAGCGCCTGGCCCGCAGTGCCTCCCTTCGGCCGGACTTCGACCTGAGCCGGTTCCAGCAGGGCAAGCTGGAGGCCCTGGAGGCGTTCCTGACCGACCGGCGGAAGCACCCGGAGGCCTACCGGGCGGCGGCGCTGCCCTCCCTTCCCTTCGAGGCGGCCAGCTTTGATCTGGTGCTCTGCGGCCACCTGCTCTTCTGCTACGCACCGATCGCCGACGGCGGGCTCAGCGAACAACCCGACTTCGACCTGGAATGGCACCGTCTCGCCCTGGCCGAACTGCTGCGGGTGAGCCAGCGGGAGGTGCGCATCTACCCGGCCCACACGATCGAGCGTCGCCCCCGGGTCCATCCCTGGGTGGAGCCCCTGCTGGCCTCCCTGCCCCCCGGCTGGCAGGGCCAGCTGGAGGACACCGCCTACGACGAGGGCTTTGAAGGGGAGACCCCGATGCTCCGGTTGCGACGCCAGACCCCTTGAGTCAGGGCCACGGGCCAAGGGAACTCACCAAGATCACGACTTCAACACCTGATTCCGTTACTGTTGATACAAAAGGCGGGGAATGTAACAGCTCGTGGCTTCTTTTCAGCGCGGGGGACACACTGAAAAAAATGCACCTGGAGTGAATCCCCATGACGTATCTGACCTGGAGGCGGGAGCTGGTGCGCTCCGCCATCGATCAGATGCTGGAGGCCACCGATCCCGACCGCGGCCCCTTCGGGGATGGGGGTGTTCTGTTCAACGCCATGATGCAGGAGCTGACCCAGAGCCTGCCTGCCCTGGAGATCGTGGCCGCTGCTGACGACATGCTCACCGCCCATCGGGGGTTCTGCGAAGGTCGCAGCTGCGAGGTGGCCCAAGCCCTCAAGGTGTGCCTCTCGATGCCCGCCGAGAAGCAGGGCCTCGAGCGCCGTCTGGTGCTCGATCGCGAACGGGTGGAGCACAACGCCCTCAGCCATGACGCCAACCTGCTGCTGGTCTGGGATGGGCGCCGCGGCAGCGCCATCGAGGAGCTGAGCGCCGCCGGCCTCAGTGAGCGCTTCCCCTGCCAGGGCACCGAGGCCCGCTGGACCACCGACGAGTTCGTGGCCCTGCTGGAGGCCCGTGCCCTCCAGTGCCGCCGCACCCGGGTGGCCCTCGAGATCGTGGCGGAGGATCCCGCCACCACTCCCTCGGCCGGCAGCGTGGTGCTGGTGTTCCCCACCGACACCGGCACCCGCCCCTGGGTCGCCACCGTGGCCGTGGCCCTGCGCTCCGAGGAGCTGCCCGAGAGCGAACCCCCCACCCTCGACGGCTACCAGGCCATGCGGGTGCTGGCGGGGCCGAGCAGGACGTCGGCGTAACGGTCGAAGGCCTCCCCCTCGGCCAGGAACAGGCGCGGGATCACCAGCTCGCACTCCAGCAGCAGCAGGTCCCCCGCCCCATCGCGGATGCCGTCGATGCGGGCATAGGGCAGCACCCCGAAGCGACGGCGCAGGCGCTCCTCGATCGCCGCCGCCCACTGCCGCTCCGCCGCACTGGCCACCCGGGGGGTGTTGGCGCCGCCGAAGCGTTCATGGGCGATCCAGCCGCCGGCCGCCACGGTCTTGGCCACCGCATGGGAGAAACGCCCGCCGAGCATCACGGCACTGAACTCCCCTTCCCGGCAGACCGCGGGCAGAAACGGCTGCAGACACACCTCCCCGTACCGGGTCAGTGCGGCCAGCCAGCCATCGACCGCCCCGGCCACCACCGGCTGACTGCCATCGGCCGCGGTGATCGTCAGGTGGGCGCCATCCCGATGCACCCGGTAGGTGTGCCAGCTCTTCGAGCCGATCGCCGGCTTGAGCACCGCCTCCTGCCAGCCGCCGGCCTCCAGGAGCTCCGCCAGGGATCCGCACCAGCCCCGCGGCAGCCAGCGGCTGGGGATCAGGGCCACCCCCTCCCGGGCGAGCCGGGGCAGGTAGTCGTTCTTGGCATGGCCGGCCTCGATCACCGGCAGGGGGTTGGCCAGGGGCACCCCGAGGCTGCCGAGCTGCTGCGCCAGGGCCCGGATCCGGGGCAGGAAATCGGGGTGTTGATGGCTGCCGCGGCAGTCGCGCACCGTGACCAGATCGAAGCGGCCCCAGTCCGATTCGCCAGCTGCACGGTGCCCGGCCGCAGCCCGCTCACAGGCCGGCAGCGGGGGCAGGGGCACCAGCTCGCTGGCGATGCCGCGCCGGGCGAGACGGGCCCGCAGCGCCGGCGTCTCGTCGTGGATCCGCCCCAGATGCAGCAGGGCGATCCGCTTCAGGTGGGCAGGATCCCCCACTCGCGCTTGACCTGCACGCTGGTGATCTCCCAGGCCTCCTCGGCCGCCACCACCGATCCGCGGGGCTCCTCGGGCGTCAGGCCGCGCCGGGCGAACTCGTTCTGCAGCAGCAGCTGGAACAGCACGGTCTGGGACACCAGCCCGCGCAGCCGATCCTCACCGCCCACCCGCGCCATCAGCACCGGATGACCCTCACAGTCCCGCAGGGCCCGCAGCTGCTGCTGCAGCCAGACCCGCTCGTACTGCAGCATCGCATCGCTGCAGCGGGACAGGTTCTCCCGGTAGCAGCCGGCATGGCACTTGATGGCCCCTTCGGACAGGCCGGCTGCCGAGCCGGCGTCCTTCAGGAGCTGCATTGCTTCGCTCAGGAAACTCACGCGTCGTCACCGCATCCAGAACAACGGTAGAAACAGGGGCCGCCACTGCCCACGAACAGGCCGGCGCGGCAATGATCCGTAGCGGGGAGAAAGAAAAGCCAAAAACAGTGGCTTTGGCTACATCACCGCGTCAGGGGCGGGCGGGGCCCTCAGAGCCACTGCTTGCGGCGGAAGTAGAGGTACAGGGAGATGCCGATCACGATCATCAACGCCCACACCGAGTAATAGCCGCCGCGCCACTCCAGCTCGGGCATCTCCTTGAAGTTCATCCCATAGACACCGGCGATGAAGGTGAGGGGGATGAAGATCGTGGAGATGATCGTCAGCACCTTCATCACCTCGTTCATCCGATGGCTGAGGGTCGAGAGGTAGGTGTCGTGCATGCCACCGAGAATGTCGCGGTGTGTCTCGACCAGATCGATGATCTGGATGCAGTGGTCGTAGAGATCGCGCCAGAACACCCGGCTCTCGGCCGTCAGCAGGGGCGATTCGCTCTTGACGATCATGGCCACCTCCTCCCGGATTGGCCAGACGGCCTTGCGCAGGCTGAGGATGGATCGTTTGAGGCTATGGATCTCCTTGATATCGCCGGGGTGGGGATCCTCCAGCAGCCGGTCGTCCACCTCTTCAATGATGTCGCCCATACGCTCGACAGCCAGGAAGTAATGGTCGACAACAGCGTCCAGCAGGGAGTAGGCGAGGTAGTCGGCCTTCATCCATCGGATCCGGCCTCCGGAGGAGCGGATCCGGTCACGCACCCCGTCGAAGACATCGCCATCGTCCTCGAGGAAGGACATCACGAAGTGGTCACCGAGGATCACGCTGACATGCTCGATATCAATGGTCTGGCTGTCTTCGTTGAAGGCGATCATCTTCAGCACCATGAAGATGTACCCCGGAAACTCCTCCACCTTGGGGCGCTGGGTGGTGTTGGCGATGTCCTCCAGCGTCATTGGATGCAGGCCGAAGCGCGCGCCGAGCCGCTCCACCAGGGCGACGTCATGGACGCCGCTGACGTTCATCCAGGTGATGCTGCCCTCCGCCACCACATCCGCGCAGCCATGCACCGAGGCATCGCGATGCTCTGACCACCCCTCGGCGTCGTAGTGAATGACATCGATCTGGACCTTGGCCAGGCGCTGCTCGCCCACGAACTCCACGGTGCCCGGGGGGGAGCCCGGCCGGATCCGGCGGCTGCGGATACCGCCGGCGCCGCGGCTGCACATGGACGGTCGCGATGGCCTGGTCTTCATCGCCGGGCCCGGAGGCGTCGATGTGGCACGGAGCCTATCGGCATCCCCCGGTCAGAGGAAGTCGGGCCGCAGCTGTTGACTGATCACCAGCGACTGCTCCAGAGCGTTCCAGTCCTCCGCCCGCACCATCGCCTCGAGGTCGGCCAGGGAGCGCCGGTAGTGGCCCAGGGCCTCCAGCAGCGCCTCACGATTGGCCTGGGCCATCAGCCTCCCCAGCTCCGGGTTGCCGCCGCCGACCCTGGTCGTGTCGGCGAAGCCGCTGGAGGCCAGGGCCCGCACCAGGCGAGCCCCGACCTCCGGCGCCCCACCCACCTCGCCGCCTCCGGCCTCGGCCGCCTGCAGCAGGGCCGCCCCCACCAGCACCGGCAGATGGGAGATCAGGGCCACGGCCCGGTCATGGGCCTCGGCCTCGCAGCACAGCCAGCACGCCCCGAGGGCCTCCGCCAGCTCCCGCACCGCCTCCAGCGCCTCCAGGTCCGTGTCCGGCGCCGGGGTCGCCACCCAGGGCCGTCCCCGGAACAGCCCCCGCTCCCCCGCCTCCACCCCGGCCCGGGCCGTGCCCGCCATCGGATGGGAGGCCACGAACCGGGACGGGGCCGGGCCATCGCCAGCCGCCTGCAGCAGCTGACGCCAGCGGCGCAGCACCGGCCCCTTCACCGAGCCCACGTCGGTGACCACCGCCGCGGGCGGCAGTGCCGCCAGCAGGGCGGGCTCCGGTTCCAGAAGCCGGTCGAGGGGCAGCGCCAGCAGCACCAGTCCGCAGCCGTCGAGCACGGCCGGATCGGTGCTTACGGCACTGGCCAGCCCCCGCTCCCTGGCCCGCTCGGCTGTGGCCGGCCGGTGCACCAGGGCCCGCACCTGGGCACCCGCCGCCAGCAGATCGAGCCCCAGGGAGCCGCCGATCAGCCCCAGGCCCACCACCCCCACCGGTTCGCGCTGCCAGAGGGGTGTCATCGTCGCTGCGGATCGGCTGGGGCCAGCTTCCTACGATCCGGCGATGTTGGAAGCCCGCGCCCACCAGCACCTCAAGGCTCTCCTGCAGCGGGAGGGGGTGGAACGCTGGCCCCATCACCTCACCCTCAGCCGCCTGGTGGCCCGCAGCCTGCGCCGGGCCGACCACACCCTGGTGCGCCTGGCCCCCGGCACCGCCCCCAGCTGGTGGATCAGCCTGCTGGTGCCCCTGGCCCTCAGTGACGTTCCCCTGGCCCTGGTGGTGACCCCGCCCCTGCGCCAGAGGTTGCTGCTGGTGGAATGGCCGCGCCTGCGCAGCGTGGGACTGGAACTGGCCTGCTGGGAAGGGCCCGGTGCACCGGCCGGCACACGGCTGTGGCTGCTCGACCACCGGGAGCTGGTCTCGGCCTGGCGCAACGGCGAGTTGGGGGATCGGCAGCTGGTGATCCCCGAGGCCGAGTTGCTGGAGGTGGCCCTGCGCCAGGCCCTGGAGGTGGAACTGGAGCCCCGGCACTGGGATCAGCTGCGCCGCGCCCAGCCCAGCGCCGAAGCCTGCCTGCTGGGCCTGCACGAACGGCTCAGCCGCCGGGTGCTGGCCCATCCCCGCTCTCCCCACCGGCTGGTGGCCCTGGCCGATGACGACGAAGCCCCCCTACGCCACCTGCTGCGCCTGCTGGAGCCCCTGCCGGAGCCTTGGCCCCGCTGGCTGAGCGCCGGCGCCGGCTGGAGCAGCTGGGCCCGGGTGGATCCCTCCCTGCTGCAGTGGAACCTGCTGCGCCAGCCCCTCGAACCCCTGGGGGAACTGGCCGGCCTGCTGGTGGGGCGGGGGGCGGTGCTGATCGGCGAGCTGGCCACCGGCCGGGCGGCGGAGGGCCAGCCCGCTTCCGGTGCCGCCCTGGGGCTGAAGCCCGCGGTGGTGCTCGATCTGGCCGATCCGCCCCTGTCCGACCCCCTGCCCCTCTACGCCCCCCTGCGCCAGCCCCTGCCCAACAGTCCCCAGTACGCCGAACACCTTCTGGAGCAGGGGCGGCGGCTGGTGCTGGGCCAGAGCGGCCTGTCGGTGGTGCTGATCGACGATCCGGCCCTGTGCCTGGGCCTGGCCAGCAGCCTGGCTGCCGAATTCGGCAGCCGGGTGTGCCACCAGAACCTGGCACCGGAGAGCAACGGGGTGGTGTGCTGCAGCTGGGAGTGGTGGCTGGAGCACCAGCCGCGCCTGCCCCTCCCCTGCCAGGTGGTGGTGGGCCTGCTGCCGATCGCCAGCCTGGAGGATCCGCTCACGGCGGCCCGGGTCGGGGTGCTGCGCCAGCAGGGCCGTGACTGGTTCCGGGAACTGCTGCTGCCCGAGGCCCTCAACCGGCTGCAGCGGGGCGTGGCGGGCCTGCGCCGCAGCGGCGGCCGGCTGGCGGTGCTGGATGGGCGCCTGCGGGGCCGCAGCTGGGGGCGGCTGGTGTTCACCGCCCTGGAACCCTGGGTGGCCCTGACCCGGTTGCGGCCCGACTCCTAGCCTGCTGCCAGTTGCCACCGAACGCCTGATGGGGGAAGCCAAACGCCGGGCCGAGCAGGGTCTGCCGCCCCGCGACAAGCCGCGCGCCAGCAAAACCAAAACCGTCGACACCTCGCCCCGGATCGTCGACTGGCTGCCCTTGACCCGCAACCAGGCCTCCCGCTTCGTGGCGATCACCACCAAGGGCGCCTGGATCGGCATCGGCGCCCTGGCCCTGTTCTGGGTGACCGTGCGCTTCATCGGCCCGGCGGCGGGCTGGTGGACCCTGGCCGACGGCTGAGCGCGGCAGCTGCGTGCGGGTCTCCCCACAGGCGCCGCGGCGCCTGGCGAGAATCGGAAGAAATCCTTATGATCTGCGGATCGTGATGGGAACGACCCATGTTTCTCCGGCTGGCCGAGCAGTACCGCTCGGCCGTTGAGGATCTGATCCTGAGCCTCCAGGCCCTGGCAGTGTCCCTGCGGAAACAGGGCCATGTGGCCACCTGCTACACCTGCGGCGACGGCCGCGACGGCCATGGCGCCTCCTTCGTCGCTGATCTGGGCGACAACCACATGGTGCGGCTGCTGGTGTCCGATTTCGGCATCAGCTGGGTGGAGTCCCGCCACGGCCAGGAGCTGGTGAAGCTCGAAGGCGCCGACGCCATCCAGGAACTGCAGCGGGTGGTGCTGGTGCTGCAACCCACGGCCGAGCCGGTCACGTCCAGCACCAGGGCCCCTGGATCGGCGCTACCGAGCCAGCCCTGAACCAGGCGCCCTGGTGAAACCGGTGGCCTGGCTCAGGTGCTACCGGGATCAGCCGGCGGCGGGCAGCTCCTCCGGCTCGGCGGCCTCGGCACCGGCACCGGCACCGGGTTTGGCCGCCGCCAGCTTGGCCGCCGCCGCCAGGGGCTTCATCGAGTTGGCGGTGACCTCGGAACCCTCGGTGAGCTTCTGACGGGTGAGCGTCTCGATCACCTCCTTCGGCCCGGGGTTCTGCTCCAGCCAGGCGATCGTGTTGTCGCGGCCTTGGCCGATGTTGTCGCCCTCGTAGCTGTACCAGGCGCCCTTGCGGGAGACCACGCCCGTTTCCTCGGCCAGATCGAGCAGGCAGCCCAGGGTGCTGATGCCGCGGCCGAACAGGATGTCGAACTCGGCGATGCGGAAGGGGGGCGCCACCTTGTTCTTGGCCACCTTCACCTTGGCCCGGATGCCGTACTCCTCGGTGCCGCGCTTGAGGGTCTGGATGCGACGGATGTCGAGGCGAACCGAGGCATAGAACTTGAGGGCGTTGCCACCGGTGGTGGTTTCCGGGTTGCCGTAGGTGACGCCGATCTTCTGGCGCAGCTGGTTGAGGAAGATCACCGTGCAGCCGGACTTGCCGATGTTGCCGGTGATCTTGCGCATGGCCTGGCTCATCAGGCGGGCCTGGCTGCCCACCGCCAGGTCACCCATCTCCCCCTCGATCTCGGCCCGGGGCGTGAGGGCCGCCACCGAGTCGACGACGACGATGTCGACGGCGGCCGAGCGCACCAGCTGGTCGACGATCTCCAGAGCCATCTCGCCAGTATCCGGCTGGGAGACCAGAAGGTTCTCGATGTCGACCCCGAGGGCGGCGGCATAAACCGGATCGAGAGCATGCTCCGCATCCACGAAGGCCGCCACGCCGCCGCGCTTCTGCACCTCGGCGATGGCATGGAGGGTGAGGGTGGTCTTGCCGGAGCTCTCCGGTCCGTAGACCTCCACCACCCGTCCCTTGGGATAGCCGCCCCCGAGGGCCAGATCGAGGGTGAGCGCCCCGGTGGGGACCGTTTCCACCCGCATGCGGGAGGCGTCCCCCAGGCGCATGATCGAGCCCTTGCCGAAGTTGCGCTCGATCTGGGTGAGCACCAGACCCAGGGCCTTGTCGCGCTCCGCGGCGGCCCGGGGATCGCCGCTGGGGGCGGCGGCGGACACGTAGGAGGTGGACGGGGAGGTGGAGGAAGACGCGGCGGCGGCGGCCGTGGCCCTGGAATCGGCAGGCATGGTGGAGGTGGGTGATGGAACGGGCCGCAGCAGGCTGGAGCCGTGCAGACGGATGGTGGGAGAGGGGGCCGGAACCAGGCGCCATCCTGCGACCTCTGGACAACCAGTGCCACCCGGAGAGGTCGGGTGTATCAATCCCGTGTAGTACGGGCGTACTCTAGCGGTTCATGGCCAGAGCGCCAGGGGGGCCTCGAAGCCGGCGGGTTCCAGCCAGTGGATGCCGAGGGGGGCCAGCCCCTCCCCGTCCCCGGGACCCAGGTACCCCCACGACACGAGACAGCAGCGCACCGCCTCGAGCCCCGGGGTCCGTCGCACCAGCTCCAGGGTGGGACGCCGGTCCTCGATGAACCACAGGGGACGCTCCTCGGGGTCATGCCCGGCCACCAGCTGCGCCAGCACCGACGGCTTGCTGCCCTGTTCGTGGCCGTACAGGGCCAGGGGCGTGAGGCCGGCGGCGGCCAGCAGGCGGGCAGCGAAGGCCCCGCCCTTGGTGGTGAGCACGGCCCAGTCGGCCCCCTCCGCCGCCAGGCGCCGCAGGCGAGCCTCGACGCCGGGGTAGAAGCGGTGCAGCGCCAGCCAGGCGTCGAGATCGGTGGCGATGGCCTCGGCCCGCAGCCCCTCGAGCGCCAGCTGCAGCTGGTCGGTCGTCCAGCCCCAGCGCCGCAGGGCCGCCGCGAGGAAGGTGTCGTAATCGGCCAGGGCGGCGGCGAGATCGACGTCGGGCCGACCCAGCTCGGCGGCCATCAGCACCATCTCCCAGCCCTTGTGGATCAGGGGCCGCAACAGGGCGAACCCCGGGGGCGCCTGCTCCGGCAGGTGCCAGGCGGCGGGGGGGGCACTTGCGGCGCCGCGCTCGCCAGCGGCTCCGGCCACCAGGGCCAGGGCCGCCCGCCGGGCCGACCACCAGTACTCGGCCATGCCGTCCACCAGCACCCCGTCGAAATCGAACACCAGCAACGGGCGTTCAGGCACCGGTGGAGAAGGGAGAAAAAACTGGGCCGCTAGGATTCGAACCTAGGAATGTCGGGACCAAAACCCGATGCCTTACCGCTTGGCGACGGCCCAATCAAGCCCATGGGATAGGGCAGGCGTCGGTGCGAAACCGGCGCCCTGCTAGTTACCCACAGCGGCTGGTCCTTCGTCAACTCGCCGGCGCCCGCCCCCTGGCGGCAGCCCCCTTCAGGCGGGGAAGACCCGCAGGCGCTGCTGCAGGCCGCGGCCGAAGACGGCACTGCGCAGCCGGTAGTGGTGCACCAGCTCGGCCTGCAGGGCCCGCACCGCTTCGCTGCGGGGCAGCAGCTCCACCGGCCGTCCCTCGGGGAGCACCACCTGCTCCACCGCCAGCCGGCATTCCTCCAGGGCCGCATGGGCGTCGTCGAGGCGGGCCGGTGCGGCTGTTTCCCCTCCGTCCGCCTCGCCTCCGCCCCGGCGCCGTTCCAGCAGGCGCTCCATGGCCCGCTGCAGCTGGTGGGGGGTGTCGGATTTGATCACCAGGATCGGCAGGCCGAGGTCGCGGGCCTGGCGGCGCAGCTCCGGGTCGCGCCCCAGCTGGCCCCGCACGCTGAGCACCGCATCGGCCTGCTCCGGGCCCTCCACCACCTGCACCGGCAACTGGCGACGGCGCACCGCCTCCTCCAGCTGCTGGGCCGCCAGACCCACCCCGTAGACCCGCAGGGCGGGCAGCGCCGGGGCCGAGGTGGCGGCGGGGGCCGGCCGGGGCGCCGCCGGATCGGGCAGGGGCACCACCGCCAGAGGAGCGGGACCGGGGCGCCGGGGGGCCACGGCGGTGGCCCAGGCGGGCGGTGGGGCCGGGCGAGCGGCGGGGCCGTCGTCACGCAGCAACAGGCGGCCGTCGCCGCCCAGCTCCCGCACCTGGGGGTGGCTGGGCTGGCCGCGCAGCAGCAGATCCACGGTGCCGGCCACGTCACGGTGCACGAGCCAGCGATGGCGGCTGTGCATCTCCACCGCCAGGGGGAAGGTGGGCTCGGCGGCCCGTTCCAGCACGGTCTTCTGGGTGCGGCGGCGGCGGGCCTCCTCGTCCCCCAGGGTCACCGACTGGATCCCGCCCACCAGATCACTCAGGGTGGGGTTGCGGATCAGGTTGGCCAGCTCGTTGCCGTGGGCCGTGGCCACCAGCATCACGCCCCGTTCGGCGATGGTGCGGGCCGCCTGGGCCTCCAGTTCGGTGCCGATCTCATCGATCACGATGACCTCGGGCATGTGGTTCTCCACCGCCTCGATCATCACCTGGTGCTGCAGCTCCGGCCGGGCCACCTGCATCCGCCGGGCCCGGCCGATGGCGGGGTGGGGGATGTCGCCGTCGCCGGCGATCTCGTTGCTGGTGTCGATCACCACCACCCGGCGCTGCAGATCGTCGGCGAGCACCCGGGCGATCTCCCGCAGGGCCGTGGTCTTGCCCACCCCGGGGCGGCCCATCAGCAGCAGGGACTGGCCCGTGTCCAGCAGGTCACGCACCATCGCCACGGTGCCGAACACGGCCCGACCCACACGGCAGGTGAGCCCCACCACGTCGCCGGTGCGGTTGCGGATGGCGCTGATGCGGTGCAGGGTGCGCTCGATGCCGGCCCGGTTGTCGCCGCCGAAGGGGCCGAGGCGCTGCAGCACCGCCGCCAGATCGGCGCGCTCGATCGCATCGTTGCCCAGGGCCCGCACCCGGCCGGGGTAGCGGGCCTCCGGCACCCGCCCCAGGTCGAGCACCACCTCCAGCAGGCCCTCCCGCTGCTCCGGCCCCGCCAGGGCCCGCTGCACCACGGGCGGCAGCACGGCCAGCAGACGGTCCAGGTCGTCGGTGACCCGCTGGGGGGAAAGGGAAGGGGGGGGCGAAGGCTCCAGGGGGCGGCGGGGGGAGCTGCCCGTTCGTTCTAGCCGGGACCGGGGCCCGCCAGACCCCGGGGGCCGCCGGCACCGCGGGCCAGCCAGGGGGCGACCAGCGCCTCGGCGATGGCCAGGGCCCGGGGCCAGAGCAGGGGCAGGTCCAGCAGCCGCCGCCCCTCCGCCTGGGCCTCCTGCAGCAGGGGCTGGAGCTGGCGTCGGGCCACCCCCCCAAAGGCGACCCCAGCCACCCCGGCCGCCCGGGGCCCGGCCGCCGGGGAGCGGGCCAGCACCGCCAGGGTGTGGGCGTTGGTGCCGCCGGCCAGCTGCAGCGGCCCCGGCGGCGCCAGCGGCCCCAGCCGCTCCAGCAGGCCCACCGCCGCATGGGCCGTGCCGGCCCCCACATCACCGCTCATCGGCCGGCCATCCAGCTGCCAGAGGGGCCGGAAGCCGGCCCCGCGCAGCAGGCGGAACCGCGCCCACAGCTCCGCCGCCAACTCCTCCACCGTGGCCCCTCCCTCCAGAGCCGCGCTCACCGCCACCCGGCGCAGCGGCACCCCGCTGGCGGACAGCTGGGCCACCCGTTCGGCGAAGGCCTCCAGCCGCCCCGGCCGGGTGTGCAGCTCCACCGCGTCCGGGGCCAACTGCGCCAGGAGGGAGCCCACGCCGGCCGCCTCCAGCACCTGGCTGCGCTCCTCGATCAGCCCCAGGGGGCAGGCCGGCAGGCAGCGGCCGCAGCCATAGCAGCGCTCCACCACCACTCCCGAGTCGCCGATCGCCAGGGCGGGGCAGACCCGCTCGCAGGGCCGGGGGCAGGCCGGCGGGCAGCGGCCCGGATCGAACCAGGCCTTGCGGAAGTGGGGGTCGAGGCCGTCACTGAGGCTGACCATCAGCCAGGGACGGGCCGCGCCCCTGGCCTCGGCCCAGGCCATGCCCCGCCGGGCAGCGGCCACCACCGCCGGATCGGCGGCCACATCGATGCAGTGCACGCCGGCCAGGGCATGGATGCCGGCCAGGTCTTCGATGGCGGCCAGATCCTGGTTGCTGGCCCCGCCGATCAGCTTCACCCAGCCGCCGGCGGCCAGGGCCTGCTCGGGATCCTGCCGGAGCATCGGCGCAGGGGCCCGGAGCCAGGCACCCATGGGTGGCGCGCGTGAGACCCATCGATCCTGCCAGCGGCTGGGCCCTCAGCCGGTCTCCGGCAGCTCCGGGGCCACCTCGGGCTGGGCCAGCCCGAGGCGCTGCACCAGCCAGGGGGCGGTGAACCCCTGCAGGCCCACGGTCATCAGGATGGTCAGGAACACCAGCCCCTTGAGGGTGGCGCCGCCGGGAGCCTCGGCCCGATCGAGCTCGAGGGCGAACAGGCTCACCACCGCCGCGGTGACGATGCCCCGCGGAGCGATCCAGCTGAGCAGGGCCTTCTCCTTCCAGTCGAGGCTGGGGAGCCCGATGCCGGTGAGCTGGATCAGGGGCCAGCGGATCAGCATCAGGGCCAGCACGCAACCCAGACCGCCCAGGCCGAGGGGACTCAGCTCGGCCCAGGAGACATCGGCCGCCAGAAGGGGAAACAGCACCGTGATGGCCAGCATGGCCAGCTGGCGGATCAGCTCATCGAGCTGGCTGGCGGCCCCGTCAAGGCGCAGCCCCACCACCACCCCGGCGCTCACCGCCGCCGGCAGGCCCGACTCCGGCAGCAACGCCTCACAGCCGCTGAACATCAGGAACAGCACGCCGAGGGTGAGCTGCAGCTCCAGCCCGTTCCCTCCGGCGGCGGGCGCCCCCTCGGCCCCCTGGGACGCCGCGACGGCACCCAGCCGCCGCAGGGCCTCCGAGAGCAGCAGCCCGGCCACCCCGCCGAGGACCACTCCGCCCCCCAGGCGCAGCAGCAGCCGGGAGGCCACCTCCTGCCAGCTACCCAGGTCCCCCAGGGTCACCTGGAGCAGCACCAGGCCGAGCACGGCACTGACGGGCTCGAGGATCAGCCCCTCGGCTTCCAGCAGCTGGCCCAGCTTCGGAGCCAGTCGCAGCTGGCGCACCATCGGGGTGACCACCGTGGGGCCGGTGGCCAGGGCGATGGCGCCGTAGACCAGCGCCAGGGACCAGGGCAGACCCGCCAGGAGGTGGGCCAGCAGGGCCGCCAGGGGAAGCCCCAGCACCAGGCGCACCAGCACCAGCTGCAGCACCGACCGCTGCAGATCGCGACCGGCCAGGCGCAGATTGAGCCCCCCGTCGAAGAGCACCAGGCTCACCAGCAGACCGACCAGGGGCTCCAGACCGGCGCCCAGGTTCTCGGGATGGACCAGGTCGAAACCGGCATGGCCCGTGATCAGACCGATCGCCAGCAGCAGCACCACCGCCGGCTGGCCGGTGAGCCAGGCGGTGGCCTGGGCCAGGGAGCCGGCGAAGAAAGCCGAACCCCAGATCAATCCGAGCCGCTCACTCAAGGCCCTGGAGTCCGCGGAACGGGCCCAGGCTATGGGGTGGACTCAGCTCAGGCCGGCACGAGCTGCTCGAGGGGTTGCCAGCGCAGGGCCCGGGCGCCGCCCATCTCCACCACCAGCTTCAGACGCGGCTCGCGGCGGCAGAGCTCGCAGAGGGCAGCCAGTTCGGAGCTGCTGAGCACCTGGCCCTCCAGCAGCCACAGGAGCACCGGCCCGTCGCCGGCCAGGGCAGGGCCCAGCTGGGGCATGACCCGCTGCACCTCGCCCACGGCGGCCGCCCGGCCGACGCTGTGGTGGCCCAGGTGGGGCGGCCGGATGCCGTGCAGCTGCATCAGGTAGGCCTCGGGATCCCCCAGCCCGCGGGCGGAGGTGAGGTGGGCCCGGTAGCCGGCCGCCCGCAGCCGCCGCAGCAGCCGGGTCTCGGCGCCGCCCTCCAGCGGAACGAACAGGGCGAGGGCACCGCAGCGCTCCAGCTCGGTGCGGAAACCACGGCCGGTCATCAGCAGGGGCATCGGGAGCGGCAGGCGAATCGGGGCTGAGTCTGGCAGCCGATGAGGGTCCCAGGGGTGGTGGTGCACACCATGGGGTACTGTTGTCTCTTGTGCCGATGATCTGTGCCCGTCCGCTAGCCGGGCCTCCAGAGAACGGTACGGGGTCCGTCAGTGGTGACGAACCCTTCCCGGCCCGTACGACTCCCGCAGCGCTCGTCGCTGCCGTGATCGTCGGGATACTGCCAGAGGCCTCACCGCCCCCGGCAAGTCCCAGCCCGCTGATTCGCCTCGCTAGCTCCTGACCCTCGGGTCGATCTGCGATTCCACGAATTCAGCCCCCCGCCGTCCAGCGGGTCCTCCACGGATGTCGGGCCTCGGCCCAGATCCCTGGCGGAACGCCGCGGCAGTCCAGCTGGTGTTGTTCTCCCTCCCATGTCCATCGGCATTCTCGGGAAGAAGCTGGGTATGTCCCAGTTCTTCGACGAAGAAGGCAAATCCATTCCGGTCACCCTGATCGAAGCGGGTCCCTGCCGCATCACCCAACTCAAGAGCGAAGCCACCGACGGCTACACCGCGGTGCAGCTCGGCTTCGGCGAGACGCGCGACAAGCTCGTCAACAAGCCCGCCAAGGGCCACCTGGCCAAATCCGGCGAGACGCCCCTGCGGCACCTCAAGGAGTACCGGCTGGAGGCCATCGACGGCCTCGAGCTCGGGGCCGCCGTCACCGTCGGTGACTTCGCCCCCGGCCAGAAGGTCGACGTCAGCGGCGACACGATCGGCCGCGGCTTCTCGGGCTACCAGAAGCGCCACGGCTTCAGCCGCGGTCCGATGAGCCACGGCTCCAAGAACCACCGCGAACCGGGTTCCACCGGCGCCGGCACCACCCCCGGCCGGGTCTATCCCGGTAAGCGGATGGCCGGCCGCTACGGCGGCAAGCAGATCACCACCCGCGGCCTCACCATCCTCAAGGTGGATGCGGAACGCAATCTGCTCGTGGTCAAGGGCTCGGTTCCCGGCAAGCCCGGCGCCCTGCTCGACATCCGCCCGGCCCGGCGGGTGGGCGTCCCCGCAGCGAACTGAGGAGAACACCCATGACTGACTGTGTGATCCGCGACTGGCAAGGCAAGGAGAGCGGCAAGGCTCCCCTCGACCTCAAGGTCGCCAAGGAAACATCCGCCAACGGCCTGCTGCACCGCGCCGTGGTCCGCCAGCTGGCCCACGCCCGTCAGGGCACCGCCAGCACCCTCACCCGTGCCGAAGTGGCCGGCGGCGGCCGCAAGCCCTACAAGCAGAAGGGCACCGGCCGGGCCCGCCAGGGCTCCATCCGCACCCCCCTGCGTCCCGGTGGCGGCGTGATCTTCGGACCCAAGCCCCGCAGCTATGCGGTCTCGATGAACCGCAAGGAGCGTCGCCTGGCCCTGCGCACCGCCCTGATGAGCCGCGTCGCGGACATCACCGTGGTGAAGGGCTTCGCCGAAGGGCTCGACACCCCCAAAACCAAGGAGATCACCGCCGCCCTGGCCCGCTTCGGCATCGACGCCGGCGCCAAGGTGCTGCTGATCCTCGATGGCGCCTCCGATGCGGTCTCCCGCTCGGTTCGCAACCTCGAGAAGGTGAAGCTGATCGCCGCTGATCAGCTCAACGTGTTCGATCTGCTCCATGCCAACAAGCTGGTGCTCAGCGAAGAGGCACTGGCGAAGATTCAGGAGGTCTACGGCGATGTCTGAGCGTTTTGCAGGCCGGCTGGCGGACGTGATCCGTCGCCCGCTGATCACCGAGAAGGCCACCCGCGCCATCGAGATCAACCAGTACACCTTCGAGGTGGACCATCGGGCCGCCAAGCCCGACATCAAGGCGGCCGTCGAACACCTGTTCGATGTCAAGGTCGTCGGCGTCAGCACCATGAATCCCCCCCGTCGCACCCGTCGGGTGGGGCGCTTCGCCGGCAAACGCGCCCAGGTGAAGAAAGCGGTGGTGCGCCTTGCCGAAGGCAACGCCATCCAGTTGTTCCCTGAGTCCTGAGGGGTCTGAAACGTCATGGCAATCCGCAACTACAGGCCCAACACCCCCGGCACCCGCACGCTGGTCGTCACTGATTTCAGTGACATCACGGGCAAGAACCGGGAGCGGGGCCTGGTGGTGTCCAAGCACCGCCACAAGGGCCGCAACAACCGCGGCGTGATCACCTGCCGCCACCGCGGCGGTGGCCACAAGCGCCTCTACCGCATCGTCGACTTCCGTCGCGACAAGCATGGGGTGAGCGCCAAGGTGGCCGCGATCCACTACGACCCGCACCGCAACGCCCGTCTGGCGCTGCTCTATTACACCGACGGCGAGAAGCGTTACATCCTTGCCCCCTCCAATGTGGCGGTGGGCCAGAGCGTCATCTCCGGCCCCGACGCCCCGATCGAGAACGGCAACGCCTTGCCCCTCTCGGCCATCCCCCTGGGCTCGAGCGTCCACAACGTGGAGCTCTACGCCGGTCGCGGCGGTCAGATGGTCCGCACCGCCGGCGCCAGCGCCCAGGTGGTGGCCAAGGAAGGGGACTACGTCGCCCTCAAGCTGCCCTCCACCGAGGTGCGGCTGGTGCGCCGGGAGTGCTACGCCACCCTCGGTGAAGTGGGCAACGCCGAGCAGCGCAACACCAGCCTGGGCAAGGCCGGCCGCAAGCGCTGGCTGGGCCGCCGTCCGGAAGTGCGCGGCAGCGTGATGAACCCCTGCGACCACCCCCACGGTGGTGGTGAGGGCCGGGCACCGATCGGCCGTTCCGGTCCGGTCACGCCCTGGGGCAAACCCGCCCTGGGCCTCAAGACCCGCAAGCGCAACAAGCCGAGCAACCGGTTCGTGCTGCGGAAACGACGCCGCACCTCCAAACGGAGCCGTGGCGGACGCGACTCCTGATGACCCACACCGCTCTGCTGTTCGCCTGATCCGCCATGGGACGCTCACTCAAGAAAGGCCCGTTCGTCGCCGACCACCTGCTCCGCAAGGTGGAGAAGCAGAACGCCGCCGACGACAAGACCGTGATCAAGACCTGGTCACGCGCCTCCACCATCCTGCCGATGATGATCGGCCACACCATTGCCGTTCACAACGGCAAGGCCCACGTGCCCGTCTACGTGACGGAGCAGATGGTGGGCCACAAGCTGGGCGAATTCGCCCCCACCCGCACGTTCCGCGGTCACATCAAAGACAAGAAGGGAGGCCGCTGATCCGATGGCAACCACCACACCCGACACCCAGGCCCTGGCCCACGGCCGCTTCATCCGCGGTTCCGTGTCCAAGGTGCGCCGGGTTCTCGATCAGATCCGGGGTCGCACCTACCGCGACGCCCTGATCATGCTCGAGTTCATGCCCTACCGCTCCACGGGCCCGATCACCAAGGTGCTCCGCTCCGCGGTCGCCAATGCCGAGCACAACCTCGGCCTCGATCCGGCCACCCTGGTCATCAGCCAGGCCAGCGCCGACATGGGACCCTCCCTGAAGCGGTTCCGGCCCCGGGCCCAGGGCCGCGCCTACGCCATCAAAAAGCAAACCTGCCACATCAGCATTGCTGTGGCAGCGCCCACCGCCTGACCCCCGAGGACACCGCCCGATGGGACACAAGATCCATCCAACCGGCCTGCGCCTGGGGATCACCCAGGACCACCGCTCCCGCTGGTACGCCCCAAGCAAGACCTACCCCGTCCTCCTTCAGGAGGACGACCGGATCCGGTCGTTCATCAACAAGAAGTACGCCGCCGCCGGCATCAGCGACGTGCTGATCGCCCGTAAGGCCGACCAGCTCGAAGTGGAACTCAAGACCGCCCGTCCGGGCGTTCTCGTGGGCCGTCAGGGCAGCGGCATCGAGGAGCTGCGCACCGGCATCCAGAAGACCCTCGGCGACGCCCACCGTCAGGTGCGCATCAACGTGGTCGAGGTGGAGCGGGTCGACGCCGACGCCTTCCTGCTGGCCGAGTACATCGCCCAGCAGCTGGAGAAGCGGGTGGCCTTCCGGCGCGTCATGCGCATGGCGGTGCAGCGCGCCCAGCGGGCCGGGGTGCTGGGTCTCAAGCTCCAGGTGAGCGGCCGCCTCAACGGCGCCGAGATCGCCCGGACGGAGTGGACCCGCGAGGGTCGCGTGCCCCTGCACACGCTCCGCGCCGACATCGACTACGCCACCAAGGTGGCCACCACCACGTACGGGGTGCTGGGCATCAAGGTCTGGGTGTTCAAAGGGGAGGTGCTTCCCGGTCAGCAGGACCAGCTGCCCGTGGGTGGAGCACCGAAACGCCGCGCCAACCGCCGGCCGCAACAGTTCGAAGACCGCTCCAACGAGGAGTGATCAGGAGGCCTGAACCATGCTGAGTCCAAAACGCGTCAAGTTCCGAAAGCAGCAGCGAGGCCGCATGCGCGGCATCGCCACGCGCGGCAACACCATCGCCTTCGGCGATTTCGCCCTGCAGGCCCAGGAGTGCGGGTGGATCACCTCCCGCCAGATCGAGGCCAGCCGCCGCGCCATGACCCGCTACGTCAAGCGGGGCGGGAAGATCTGGATCCGGATCTTCCCCGACAAGCCCGTCACCATGCGTCCGGCCGAAACCCGCATGGGTTCCGGTAAGGGCAACCCGGAATTCTGGGTGGCCGTGATCAAGCCGGGCCGCATTCTCTTCGAGATGGGCGGTCCGGAGATCACCCCCCAGATCGCCAGGGAAGCCATGCGTCTGGCCCAGTACAAACTGCCGGTCAAGACGAAGTTCCTCGCCCTGGCCGATCAGGAGGCAGCCGCCCCCGAACCCGCCCTCGCCGTCGAGTCCTGACCATGGCCCGTCCCACCATCACCGACGTGCGCTCGCTCAGCGACGCCCAGATCGGCGAACAGATCGACGGCGTCCGTCGCGAACTGTTCGACCTCCGCTTCCAGCAGGCCACCCGCCGTCTGGAGCACCCGCACCGCTTCAAGGAGGCCCGCATCAAGCTGGCCCACCTGCTGACGGTGCAGCAGGAGCGTCAACGCTCCACCGTCGCCTCCTGATTCCCCCTCGATCCCCATGGCACTCAAGGAAAGGGTCGGCACCGTCGTCAGCGACAAGATGGACAAAACGGTGGTGGTGGCGGTGGAAAACCGCTTCCCCCATCCCATCTATCAGAAGACCGTCCGCCGCACCACCCGCTACAAAGCCCACGACGAAGCCAACAGCTGCCGCGTGGGTGACCGGGTCCGGATCACCGAGACCCGCCCCCTCAGCCGCACCAAACGTTGGGCCGTCGCTGAGGTTCTCTCCACCACCAGCGCCGGCTGAGGAACTCCCCATGATTCAGCAGGAAACCTTCCTCAACGTCGCTGACAACAGCGGCGCCAAGCGCATCCAGTGCATCCGGGTGCTCGGCACCAACCGTCGCTACGCCCACGTGGGCGATGTGATCGTGGCCGCCGTCAAGGACGCCATGCCCAACATGGGCGTCAAGAAGTCGGATGTGGTCAAGGCCGTGGTGGTGCGCACCCGGGCCACGCTGCGCCGGGACACCGGCAACGCGATCCGCTTCGACGACAACGCCGCGGTGATCCTGGGCAACGACAACAACCCCAAGGGCACCCGCGTCTTCGGTCCGGTCGCCCGGGAGCTGCGCGAGCGCAACTTCACCAAGATCGTGTCCCTCGCCCCGGAGGTGATCTGAGATGGCCACCGCAACCCCCAAGGCCCGGCCCGTTCAGCGCATCAAGATGCGCATCCGCAAAGGTGACACCGTCCAGGTGATCGCCGGCAAGGACAAGGGCAAGACCGGCGAGGTGCTGCGCACCCTGCCCAACGAGAACCGTGTCGTCGTGCAGGGCGTCAACCTGCGCACCCGCCACGTCAAGCCCACCCAGGAGGGCGAGACCGGCCGCATCGTCACCGAGGAGGCGTCCCTGCATGCTTCCAACGTGATGCTGTACTCCAGCGCCAACAAGGTCGCCAGCCGGGTGGAGATCGTCGTCCAGGAGGACGGCAGCAAGAAGCGTCGGCTCAAGAAGACCGGGGAGGTGCTCGACTGACCGCCCCCCACCCCGTCGCCCGCCACACCCCCTTCCGCGACGTCCCCCACGCTCCGCGTCCCTGCCTCCCTCCCCCGTCCGCCTTCTGACCACGTCCAGAAGCGCCCCCCCATCCCCCCGTCATGTCACTCAAACAGCGCTACCGGGAGACGATCCAGCCCAAGCTGCTGAAGGATCTCAACCTCTCCAACGTTCACGAGGTTCCCAAGGTGGTCAAGGTCACCGTCAACCGGGGCCTCGGTGAAGCCGCCCAGAACGCCAAGGCCCTCGAGGCCTCGATCACCGAACTGGCGACCATCACCGGTCAGAAGGTGGTGGTGACCCGCGCCAAGAAGGCCATCGCCGGCTTCAAGATCCGCCAGGGCATGCCGATCGGCGTGGCCGTCACCCTGCGGGGCGAGCGGATGTATGCCTTCCTCGAGCGTCTCATCCACCTGGCGCTGCCGCGCATCCGCGACTTCCGCGGCGTGAGCCCGAAGAGCTTCGACGGCCGGGGCAATTACACCCTGGGGATCAGGGAGCAGATCATCTTCCCCGAGATCTCCTTCGACAAGATCGATGCCATCCGGGGGATGGACGTCACGATCGTGACCAACGCCCGTAACGACGAAGAGGGCCGGGCCCTCCTCCGCGAAATGGGAATGCCGTTCCGCAATACCTGAGCCCCCTCCCGGACACGACCATGGCCAACCACGACCCGATCTCAGACATGCTCACTCGCCTTCGCAACGCGAGTGAGAAGCGCCACGAGCGCACCAGGATTCCCGCTTCCCGGCTCTCCCGCAGCATCGCCAACGTGCTGCACCAGGAAGGCTTCATCGGCGCCATCGCCGAGGAAGGCGAAGGTGTGCAGCGCCAGCTGGTGCTTGAGCTGAAGTACAGCGGCAAGCACCGCCAGCCCACCATCCGCTCCGTGCAGCGGGTGAGCAAGCCCGGCCTGCGCATCTACAAGAACACCCGCCAGCTGCCCAAGGTGCTGGGCGGCCTCGGCGTGGCGATCATCTCCACCTCCCGGGGTGTGATGAGCGACCGTGATGCCCGCAAGCAGGGCGTCGGCGGCGAAGTGCTCTGCTACGTCTACTGATCCCAGGAGTTGTTCCATGTCTCGTATCGGTAAAGCCCCGATCCCCATCCCCGACAAGGTGACCATCAGCCTCGATGGCCTGGCGGTCACCGTGAAGGGTCCCAAGGGGGAACTCAGCCGCGTTCTCCCGGAGGGCGTCAGCGTCAGCCAGGAAGGCGGCACGGTGGTGGTCAGCCCCACCAGCAGCCACCGTCGCTCCCGGGAGCGCCACGGCCTCAGCCGCACCCTCGTCGCCAACATGGTGGAAGGGGTCAGCCAGGGCTTCACCCGCAAGCTCGAGATCGTCGGTGTGGGCTATCGCGCCCAGGTCCAGGGGCGCAAGCTCGTGGTCAGCGCCGGCTACAGCCACCCGGTGGAGATGGTTCCCCCCGAAGGAGTCACCTTCTCGGTCGAGAACAACACCTCGGTCTTCGTCTCCGGCCCCGACAAGGAGCTGGTGGGCAACGAGGCGGCCAAGATCCGCGGCATCCGTCCGCCCGAGCCCTACAAGGGCAAGGGCATCAAGTACGAAGGTGAGCGGATTCTGCGCAAGGCCGGCAAGACCGGCAAGAAATGAGGTCTGCTCGAGCGTCATCCGTCTGATCCCCCATGTCTTCCCTCTCCCGCAAACAGCAGACCCAGAAGCGTCACCGCCGCCTGCGTCGTCTGCTCTCCGGCACCGCCGACCGTCCCAGGCTGGCCGTGTTCCGCTCCAACAACCACATCTACGCCCAGGTCATCGACGACGACGCCCAGAACACCCTCTGTGCCGCGTCCACCCTCGACAAGGACCTGCGCACCAGCGTCACGGCGGGCGCCAACTGCGATGCCTCCATCGCGGTGGGCCAGCTCGTCGCCCAGCGCGCCCTCGCCAAGGGCATCCAGCAGGTGGTCTTCGATCGCGGCGGCAACCTGTACCACGGCAGGGTCAAGGCCCTTGCTGACGCCGCCCGGGAAGCGGGCCTTCAGTTCTGATCCCTGCTCTCACCATGACCGAAACCAACGACCAGATCCAGACCGGCGCCGTGCCTGCGGCCTCCGACGTCCCCGCCGCTGCCGAAGGCCAGCAGGAGCAGCGCCGGGGCGGCGGTGGCGGCGGCCGCGGCGATGCCAAAGGTGACCGCCGCGGTGGCGGCGGCCGTGGCCGCGACAACCGCCGCGGCCAGGAACGCGACTCCGAGTGGCAGGAGCGGGTGGTTCAGATCCGCCGCGTCTCCAAGACCGTCAAGGGCGGCAAGAAGATGAGCTTCCGGGCCATCGTCGTCGTCGGCAACGAACGCGGCCAGGTGGGCGTGGGCGTCGGCAAGGCCGGCGATGTCATCGGCGCCGTCCGCAAGGGCGTGGCCGACGGCAAGAAGCATCTGGTCAAGGTGCCCCTCACCCGCACCAGCTCGATCCCCACCCTCAGCAACGGCCGCGACGGCGCCGCCAGCGTGCTGATCCGGCCGGCCGCCCCCGGTACCGGGGTGATCGCGGGCGGTTCGATCCGCACCGTGCTCGAACTGGCCGGCATCAAGAACGTGCTGGCGAAACGGCTGGGCTCCAAGACCCCGCTGAACAACGCCCGCGCCGCCATGCAGGCCCTCGAAGGCCTGCGCACCCACAAGGAGACCGCCAAGGAGCGGGGCATCTCCCTCGAGCAGATCTACTCCTGAGGCCCGCCATGACGTCCTTCTCTCTCAACAGTCTCCAGCCCCAGACGGGCTCCCGCCGGCGCAAGCTGCGCAAGGGTCGCGGCATCGCCGCCGGCCAGGGCGCCAGCTGCGGCTTCGGCATGCGCGGCCAGAAGTCCCGCTCCGGCCGGCCCACCCGCCCCGGCTTCGAGGGTGGCCAGATGCCCCTCTACCGCCGGATCCCGAAGCTCAAGCACTTCCCGGTCATCAACCCCACCCACTACACCCTGATCAACGTGTCGCGGCTGGGTGAGCTGAAGGCCGGCAGCACGGTCAGCCTCGAGTCCCTCGAGCAGGCGGGTCTGGTCACCAGCCCCCGCTATCCGCTGAAGGTGCTCGGCAACGGCGAGCTGAAGGTGAAACTCACCGTCCAGGCCGCCGCCTTCACCGCCTCGGCCCGCGCCAAGATCGAAGCCGCCGGCGGCACCTGCGAGATCATCGACTGAGGCCGGGCCCTGCCCTGCCCCCAGCCGCGAGCCGCCTGCCCGTAGCCTTGTGCTGCGGCAGGCGGCTCCGGTCGTAGCGCCCCGTTCCCTCCACTCCCGACATCACCATGCTCCTCAGCCGGGGGCGCAATCCGAGCGCCGCTGAAATCCTCGTCCAGCTGGTCCAGTCGAAGGGCCTGCGGGATCGGGTGCTCACCACCCTGGGCCTGCTGCTGCTGGTGCGACTCGGCATCTACATCCCGGTGCCCGGCATCGACCGGGTCGCCTTCCAGGACTTCATCCGCCAGGGGGGCCAGCTGATCGGCTTCCTCGACATCTTCACGGGGGGTGGCCTGTCGACCCTGGGCGTGTTCGCCCTCGGCATCCTGCCCTTCATCAACGCCTCGATCATCATCCAGCTGATGACGGCGGCCCTGCCCCAGCTCGAGGAGCTGCAGAAGAACGAGGGGGAGGCCGGGCGCCGCAAGCTGGCCCAGATCACCCGCTACGTGGCCCTGGGCTGGGGCATCCTCCAGAGCATCGTCTTCGCCCTGATCCTGCGGCAGTACGCCCTGCCGGGCCTGCCGGAATGGCTGTTCGTCGTCCAGACCAGCCTGGCCCTGGTGACCGGATCGATGGTGGTGATGTGGATCAGCGAGGTGATCACCGAGCGGGGCATCGGCCAGGGGGCCTCCCTGGTGATCTTCATCAACATCGTCGCCACCCTGCCCAAGGCCCTCGGCTCCACCATCCAGCTGGCCCAGAGCGGCGACCGCGCCACGGTTGGCGGCATCGTCGTGCTGGTGCTGGTCTTCCTGGTGACGATCGTGAGCATCATCTTCCTGCAGGAGGGCAGCCGCCGCATCCCGATCGTGAGCGCGAAGCGCCAGGTGGGCGGCGCCAGCACCCTGGCCTCCCGCCAGAGCTACCTGCCCCTGAAGCTCAACGCCGGCGGCGTGATGCCGATCATCTTCGCCTCGGCGGTGGTCTTCCTGCCGCTCACGATCGCCAACCTCACCAAGAGCCCCTGGCTGATCCGGGTGGCGGGCTACCTCAACCCCACCAGCAGCACCCCCTGGCTCTACGCCCTGGTGTACTTCGCCCTGATCTGCGGCTTCGCCTTCTTCTACGCCTCCCTCACCGTCAACCCGGTGGACATCGCCACCAACCTGAAACGCTCCGGCGTCGCCATCCCCGGGGTGCGGCCGGGCTCGGCCACCGCCGACTACCTCTCCGGCGTCTCCAACCGGCTCACCCTGCTGGGGGGCGTGTTCCTCGGTGCCATCGCCATCATCCCCTCGGCGGTGGAGGGGGCCACCCAGGTGCGCACCTTCCAGGGGCTCGGGGCCACCTCCCTGCTGATCCTGGTGGGCGTGGCCATCGACACCGCCAAGCAGGTCCAGACCTACGTGATCTCCCAGCGCTACGAAGGACTGGTCCGCCAGTAGGCCCCTCCTCCCGTTTCCCAACCCATGAAACAGCGACTCCTCTTCCTCGGTCCCCCCGGCGCCGGCAAGGGCACCCAGGCCGCGCTCCTGGCTGAACGTCACCAGCTGCTGCATCTCTCCACCGGCGACCTGCTGCGGGCGGAGGTCAAGGCCGGCACCGCCCTGGGCCAGGAGGCGGAGGCGGTGATGGCCCGCGGCGAGCTGGTGAGCGACGCCCTGGTGCTGGCGATCGTGCGCAGCCGCCTGGAGGGGCACACGGGCGGCTGGCTCCTGGACGGCTTCCCCCGCAACCTCGCCCAGGCCGAGGCCCTCGACGATCTGCTGGCGGAGCTTGACCAGCGGATCGAGAGGGTGATGCTGCTGGAGCTGGAGGACGGCGTGCTGATCGAGCGCCTGCTCTCCCGCGGCCGGGCCGACGACAACGAAGCGGTGATCCGCAACCGCCTGGTGGTCTACCAGGAGCAGACCGCGCCCCTGATCGACCACTACCGCCAGCTGGGCCTGCTCTGCAGCGTGGAGGCCTCCGGCACCGTGGAGGAGATCGCTGGCAGGATCGTAGCCAGCTTGACGGACTGATGTGATAAGGTAGCTGTTTGCAAATTCGGAGAGCACAACGCCCATGAAGGTGCGTGCCTCAGTCAAGAAGATGTGCGACAAGTGCCGGGTGATCCGTCGCCACGGCCGGGTCATGGTGATCTGCACCAACCCGAAGCACAAGCAGCGTCAGGGTTGACCCCTCACGCCTTCACGGCGGCCGCCGTCGGCCGCCACCCCCTTTGCCCTCTGATCGTTTCCTGACGTGGCTCGGATCGCCGGTGTCGATATCCCTCGTGACAAGAGGGTTGAGATCTCACTCACTTACGTGTACGGGATCGGGCTCACCAGGGCCCGCAAGATTCTCGCCAAGTCGGGGGTCAACCCCGACATCCGGGTGAAGGACCTCAGCGACGGCGACGTGCAGAAGCTGCGCGGCGCCGCCGATTCCTTCGTGCTTGAGGGCGACCTGCGGCGCGAAGAGGGCATGGCCCTCAAGCGCCTCCAGGACATCGGCTGCCTGCGGGGTCGCCGCCACCGCATGGGCCTGCCCGTGCGCGGCCAGCGCACCCGCACCAACGCCCGCACCCGTCGCGGCGCCCGCAAGACCGTCGCCGGCAAGAAGAAGTGAGCTCCGGGCCTGCGGGCCCGTCCTCCCTTCCCTGCCTGCAGCGCCCTGCGGCCGAGGGCTCCCCACGGCAGCCCAAGCCCCCAGCCTCCCGGCCCCAGCCCCGCCGCCCTCCCCTTGCGGAGGTCGTCACCGGGGCTCCCCCCAGTCCTCCGATCACCTCCCCGCCACCGCGGGGTCACCGCCATGGCCAAGCCCACCAAGAAGACCGGCCCCAAGAAGGCAAAGCGCAACGTTCCCAATGGCGTGGCGCACATCCAGAGCACCTTCAACAACACGATCGTCTCGATCACCGACACCGCCGGTGAGGTGGTGAGCTGGTCGTCGGCCGGCGCCAGCGGCTTCAAGGGAGCCCGCAAGGGCACCCCCTTCGCCGCCCAGACCGCCGCCGAGGCCGCCGCCCGTCGTGCCCTCGAGCAGGGCATGCGTCAGATCGAAGTGCTGGTGCGTGGTCCCGGTTCCGGCCGTGAAACCGCCATCCGCGCCCTCCAGGTGGCCGGTCTCGAGATCACCCTGATCCGCGACGTCACCCCCCTGCCCCACAACGGCTGCCGCCGGGCCAAGCGCCGCCGGGTCTGAGCCCCCGGAGCTCCTCCGGCCTCCGTCCCGCCTTCCCCGGGCCGCCATCGCGGCCACCGTTCCCTTTTCACCTCCTCAGACCGTGTTGCACTACCAGATCGATCGGGTCGAGCACCAGGTCGCCGACGACCGTTCCCAGACGGGCGTCTTCCTGATCGGCCCCCTGGACCGGGGTCAGGCGACCACCCTCGGCAACGCCCTGCGGCGTGTGCTGATCGGTGGGCTCGAGGGAAGCGCCATCACGGCGGTGCGTCTCTCGGGGGTCAACCACGAGTACGCCACCGTGCCCGGCGTTCGCGAGGACGTGCTCGACATCCTGCTGAACTGCAAGTCGGTGCCGGTCAACAGCCGCAGCCGCGATCTGGAGATCGGTCGACTGATGGTCAACGGCCCGGCCAGGGTCACCGCCTCGGATCTGCAGTTCTCCCCCCAGGTGCAGGTGATCGACGGCGATCGGGAAATCGCCACCGTGGCCGAGGGCCACAGCCTGGAGATGGAGGTGCACGTCGAGCGCGGCGTGGGCTACCGGCCGGTGGATCGCCACAACGAGGACACCTCCGCCATCGATCTCCTGCAGATCGACGCCGTGTTCATGCCCGTCCGCCGGGTCAACTACACCGTCGATGAGACCGCCGTCGGCGAGGGCGGTTCGGCCCACGAGCGCCTGCGCATCCAGATCGAGACCAACGGCAGCGTCACCCCCGACGACGCCATGGCCCAGGCCGCCAACCAGCTGATCAGCCTGTTCCAGCCCCTGGCCACCCTCACCATGACTGAGGAGCCCGGCATGGAGCCCGAGCCTTCGGCCGAGGCCCAGATCCCCCTGGAGGAGCTGAACCTCTCCGTCCGCGCCTACAACTGCCTCAAGCGCGCCCAGGTCAATTCCGTCTCCGACCTCATGGGCTTCAGCTACGAAGACCTGCTGGAGATCAAGAACTTCGGTTCCAAGTCCGCCGACGAGGTGATCGAGGCTCTCGAGAGGATCGGCATCTCCCTGCCCCAGAGCCGCACCAGCGGCTGAAAGGCGGTTTCCCCTTCCCCGTTTCGCCACCCGCCCCGTCCCCACCATGCGACACCAGTGCCGAGTCCCCCTGCTGGGACGCCCCGCCGACCAACGCAAGGCCATGTTGCGTGGTCTCACCACCCAGCTCATCCGTGAAGGCCGCGTCACCACCACCAAGGCCCGGGCCAAGGCCCTGCGTGATGAAGCCGAGCGCATGATCACCCTGGCCAAAGACGGCACCCTCGCCGCCCGCCGCCGCGCCATCGGCTACATCTACGACAAGCAGCTGGTGCACGCCCTGTTCGACAAGGCCCAGGACCGCTACGGCGACCGCCAGGGTGGCTACACCCGCATCATCCGCACGGTGCGCCGCCGGGGCGACAACGCCGAGATGGCCATCATCGAGCTGGTCTGAGCGAGCTGGTCTGAAACGGATCGCCCTCTCGCTGCAGTACGACGGAGCCGCCTTCCATGGCTGGCAGCGGCAGGCCCATCACAGCAGCGTCCAGGAAACCCTGGAGGCCGCCATCGAGGCCCTCGACCCCCACCGTCCCGCGCGGGCGGTGGCTGCGGGTCGCACCGACACCGGCGTCCATGCCGCCGCCCAGGTGGTGCACTTCGATGCCATCGGCCCCATCCCCGTGACCCGCTGGGCCAAGGCCCTCAACGGCCGCCTGCCGCCCACGGTCCGGGTGCGGGCCGCCGCCGAGGTGACTGGCGACTGGCACGCCTGCTTCAGCGCCACCTACCGGCGCTATCGCTACACGATCCACAACGGCCGCGCCCCCAACCTCTTCCTGGCCCCCTGGAGCTGGCATCGCTACCAGTGGCGCCTGGATGAAGCCCTGATGGCCCGTTGCCTGGAGGCCCTCCTGGGCGAGCACGATTTCTCCGCCTTCCAGCGGGCCGGCAGCCGCCGCGCCCATGCCCGCACCACCCTCCAGGAGGTTCGCGTTGAGCGCTGCGGCGATCTGCTGGTCACCGAGGTGCAGGCCAGCGGCTTCCTCTACGGCATGGTGCGCCTGCTGATGGGCCAGCTGGTGGCGGTGGGGGAGGGTCGCCTGGCGGCCGAAGGGTTTCTGCACCGCTGGCGCAGCGGCGCCCGCCACGCCGTCAAGGAGGCCGCGCCGCCCCAGGGCCTCTGCCTGCTGCGGGTGGGCTACCCGGAGCCGGTCTTCCCTGAGGCCGCCTGGTATGATTGTCAACCGCGATTTCTGTTGGAATCGCGCGATCCTCCCGCCGATCCCTTCGGCGACGATCCGATCGGTTGAGTGCCCTGCAGGGAGCCCCGTCCGGCGGACCCAGGCAGTTGGCACCTCTCCGAATTCGCCGGATCCGGCGACACGGTAGGGTCGAATCTTCCTGTCCCGACCCATCCGGCTGCGATGGGCTCACCCCAAACCGGCCCGCCGGCGCGATGAACAAGACAACCCCACCCTCCATCGATTCGCTCGAGCGCCAGTGGTATCTGGTCGACGCAGCGGACCAGACCCTCGGCCGTCTCGCCAGTGAAGTGGCGCAGGTGCTGCGGGGCAAGAACAAGCCCACCTTCACGCCCCACCTCGACACCGGTGATTTCGTGGTGGTGATCAACGCCGACAAGGTGCGCGTCAGCGGCAACAAGGCCACCCAGAAGATCTACCGGCGCCACTCCGGCCGTCCCGGCGGCATGAAGACCGAAACCTTCGAGCACCTGCAGGCCCGCCTGCCGGAGCGGATCATCGAGAAGGCGATCAAGGGCATGCTTCCCCACAACGCCCTGGGCCGCCAGCTGTTCCGCAAGCTGAAGGTCTACAAGGGCGCCGAGCATCCCCACGCCGCCCAGCAGCCCCAGCCCCTCGCCCTCGATCCCGCCGCCGCCGCCCAATGACCAGCACCTCCAACCGCGTCGTCTACTGGGGCACCGGCCGTCGCAAGACCGCCGTCGCCCGTGTGCGGGTGGTGCCCGGCAGCGGCAGCGTCACCATCAACGGCCGCCCCGGCGACAACTACCTCAACTACAACCCCGTCTACCTGGCGGCGGTCAAGGCTCCCCTGCAGACCCTGGGTCTGGAAGCCCAGTACGACCTCCTGGTCAACGTGCGCGGTGGCGGCCTCACCGGCCAGGCCGATGCCATCAAGCAGGGTGCGGCCCGCGCCCTCTGCGATCTGTCCCCCGACAACCGCAAGCCCCTCAAGATCGAAGGCCACCTGAGCCGCGATCCCCGGGCCAAGGAGCGTCGCAAGTACGGCCTCAAGAAAGCCCGCAAGGCTCCCCAGTTCTCCAAGCGCTGATTCCCGTCATGCCGAAAGCCGACATCCATCCCACCTGGTATCCGGACGCCAAGGTGATTTGCAACGGAGAGGTGGTGATGACCACCGGCTCCACCCAGCCCGAGATCACGGTCGACGTGTGGAGCGGCAACCACCCCTTCTACACGGGCACCCAGAAGATCCTCGACACCGAGGGCCGGGTCGACCGCTTCATGCGCAAGTACGGCATGGGCAGCGCCGATTCCGCCTCCGGTGCCAAGAAGGCCGCCAAGGCCACCGAAGCCGCCGCCACCCCGGTGGAAGAACCGGCCGCCGCCGAGGCCTGAGGGTTCGCTCGGTTTCCCGGTCCGCGCGACGGTCCGGCTGTGTCTTGGCCGGGTGCCTGTCGCACCCGGCCCTTTTTGTTGCGGGTGCCGCCCCATGGATTCCGAGCTGCTCCAATCCCGGCTGGACACCGCCTGCCGCACCTTCCAGACCCTGGAGCGGCAACTGGCGGATCCGGCGGTGGCCTCCGATCCGGCCCGGCTCCAGGCCATCGCCCGGGAACGGGCGCGGCTGGAGCCCCTGGTCAACGACTACCAGCGGCTGCGCAAGCTGGAACAGGAACGGGAGGAGGCCCGCGCCCTGCTGCGGGCCCACCGCGACGACCCCGCCGCTGAGGAACTGGCGGCCCTGGCCAGCGAGGAGCTGGTGAGCCTCGAGGGCCTGATCGGCGCCCTCAACGACCGCCTCACCCTCAGCCTGCTGCCCTCGGATCCCCGCGACGAGCGCAGCGTGATGCTGGAGATCCGCGCCGGTGCCGGCGGCGATGAGGCCAGCCTCTGGGCAGGGGACCTGGCCCGCATGTACGAGCGCTACGCCCAGGGCCAGGGCTGGCAGGTGCAGCCGGTGAGCGCCTCGGAGGCCGATCTCGGCGGCTACAAGGAGCTGATCCTCGCCATCCGCGGCGACGGGGTGTACAGCCGCCTGAAGTTCGAGGCGGGCGTGCATCGCGTCCAGCGGGTGCCGGCCACCGAATCCCAGGGGCGGGTGCACACCTCCACCGCCACCGTGGCGGTGATGCCCGAAGCCGATCCGGTGGAGGTGCAGATCGACCCGGGGGATCTGGAGATCAGCACGGCCCGCTCCGGCGGGGCCGGGGGCCAGAACGTCAACAAGGTGGAGACGGCGGTCGACCTGCTGCACAAGCCCACGGGCATCCGGGTGTTCTGCACCCAGGAACGCTCCCAGCTGCAGAACCGGGAGCGGGCCATGGAGATCCTGCGGGCCAAGCTCTACGAGCGCCAGCTGGCGGAAGCGAACGCCGCCGAGCGTTCCGTGCGCCGCTCCCAGGTGGGCAGCGGCGACCGCAGCGAGAAGATCCGCACCTACAACGCCAAGGACAACCGGGTGACCGACCACCGTCTGGGGCGGAACTTCTCCCTCGAGCCCGTGCTGGCCGGCCAGATCGAGGACCTGATCGGGGCCTGCATCGCCGAGGAGCAGCGCCAGGGTCTGGAGGCCCTGGCCCTCGAGGCCACCGGGACCGGCGGCTGAGAGGGGAATGGGGGCGGCGATGACGCGGGGCGGATCAGGCGCCGATGACGTACTTGGCCCACTCCTGGTGCTGGCCGGAGCGGATGCGGCGGTTGGCCTCGAAGCTCAGGCTTCCCAGGGGCCGGCGGGGCTCCCGGGCCAGGGGCATGCCCGCCTCCCGCGGGGTGCGGTTGCCCTTGCGCACGTTGCAGGGCAGGCAGGCGGTGGTGACGTTCTCCCAGACATCGGTGCCGCCCCGGCTGCGGGGCACCACATGGTCAATGGAGAGCTGCTCACCGCTGTAGCCGCAGTACTGGCAGGCGTGGCCGTCGCGATGGAAGACGTTGCGGCGGGTAAGGGGGAGCGGCTTGTAGGGCACCCGCACGAACTGGCGCAGCCGGATCACCGTGGGCAGGAAATGGTCCGGGCGGATCGTCCGTTCGGGGTCGTGCTCGAGCCCCTCGGCCTTCCCCTTGAGCAGCATCACCATGGCGCGCCGCCACGTGGTGATGTTCAGCGGTTCGTAGGACGCATTCAGAACGAGTACGTGGCCCATTCCCGTCCGCTGGATAAGCGGCATGCTAACGGGATTCCCATGATTTCCATGGTCCACTCCCTGCGGCGGCGCCCATGACCATCTCTTCGCTCGCCAGCACCGGTGCGACGGAGGAGACCCAACCGTCGCGACAGCGGGCCTGGGTGGAGGTGAACACGGCGGCCATCCAGGCCAACGTGCGGGCCCTGCGCCGCCACATCGGCCCGGCCGCCCAACTGATGGCGGTGGTCAAGGCCGACGCCTACGGCCACGGCGCCCTGGCGGTGGCCCGCGCCTCCCTGGAGGCGGGGGCGGGCTGCTTCGGGGTCGCCACCCTGGCCGAAGGGGTGCAGCTGCGCCGCGCCGGCATCTCCGCTCCGGTGCTGGTGCTCGGCAACCTCACCCAGCCCGAGGAACTGCGCAGCTGCCTGCGCTGGCAGCTGATGCCGACCCTCAGCAGCATGCGGGAAGCCCTGCTCTGCCAGAACCTGGCCAGCGGCAGCGGCCGCCCCATGACCGTGCAGCTGAAGCTGGACACGGGCATGGCCCGCCTCGGCGCCGACTGGCAGGAGGGACCGCGGCTGGTGGCGGCCCTGCAGGGCATGGAAGCGATCGAGCTGGCGGGGGTCTACTCCCATCTGGCCTGCGCCGATGCCGCCCCCGGAGAGGACGACGGCCTCAACGCACTCCAGCAGCAGCGCTTCGAAACGGTCCTCACCAGCCTGGCCGAACAGGGCCTGGCGGCCGGTTGCCGTCACCTCGCCAATTCGGCGGCCACCCTGCGGGGGCACGGCCAGCACTACGACCTGGTCCGGGTGGGGCTGGCCCTCTACGGCCAACCGCCGGCGGCCCACCTGGCCGGCGTGGTGCCCCTGCGGCCGGCCCTGCAGATCCACGCCCGCGTCACCCTGCTGCGCCAGGTGGGGACGGGGGTCGGCGTCAGCTACGGCCACCGGTTCCGCACCAGCCGGCCCAGCCGGCTGGCGGTGGTGTCGATCGGCTACGCCGACGGCGTGCCCCGCCAGCTCTCCAACCGCATGGACGTCCTCTTCGGCGGCCGGCGCCTGCCCCAGGTGGGTGCCATCACCATGGACCAGCTGGTGATCGATGCCACCGACGCCCCCGGCATCGAGGTGGGCAGCATGGTCACCCTGCTGGGCGAGCAGGAGGGCGAGACGATCAGCCCCCTCGACTGGAGCGAGCGCTGCGGCACCATCCCCTGGGAGATCCTCTGCGGCTTCAAGCACCGCCTGCCCCGCCTGGCCGTGCCCCAGGATCCGGGGGCGCCCTTGCCGCCGGGGCCCGAGTCGGAGCCCTGATAAGCTCGCTGGGCTACTGGAGAGGTGGCTGAGTGGTTGAAAGCGGCTCCCTGCTAAGGAGTTACAGGAGGCAACTTCTGTCGAGGGTTCGAATCCCTCCCTCTCCGTTCCAGGCCCTGCCATGGGCCGACCCCAAGGCCCTTCCATGGGCCCGACCCACACGGCCTTCCCGGGCCCCCGTCGCCAGGTCAGCTCAGAGCCTGGCGACACCGCTCCAGCCGAGATGGGCCGCGAAGAGAACGCACAAGCCACCGTTGATCCGGCCCTGGTGGGCCAGCGTCCAGCGGCAGAGCTGCTCGAGGCGGGCCCGCCCCCAGGCCGGATCGGCGCCCGCGGCGGGGCGTCGGCAGGGTCAGGCGGCCAGCAGGGCGGCCGCGATGGCCGGCAGCAGGGTCTCGTCGGCGGCCCGGACCCGTCCCTCACTGAAGACCACCAGCAGCATCGGCGCCCCTCCCTCCACCTCCACATAGGCGGCGTCATGGCGCGCCTGGCTCATCCAGCCGGCCTTACTCCACAGCCGGGCCCCCTCGGGCAGGCCGGCCCCGAGGAAGCCATCCACCTGGTTCTCGGGATCGGCAGCCCGGGCCTGGGGATCGAGGGAGCGGCGCAGCAGCGCCGTCATGCGGCGACAGGCCGGCGGGGAGACCGCCGCACCGGCCATCACGGCGTGCAGCAGGCGGGCCGTGAAGTCGGTGCTGAGGCGGTTGCGGTTCTCCAGCTGGGCGCCGTAGTAGTCGCGCTCACGGCCGTAGGGCCCCTCCGCCCAGGTCTTCTGGCAGGCGTTCACCCCCGCCACCTCGCTCCAGCCGAGGCGGGCCAGCCAGCCATTGACCAGCTGGCGCTGGCGGCACCAGGCTGCCTGGCGCTCCGGCGGCAGGGACGGACCGCTGGTGGTGCCGCTGAGCAGATCCACCACGAGGCTGGTGGCATCGTTGCCCGAATCGCGGACCATGTCGGCCAGGGCGCGACGCAGCTCCGGGCCCTCCTCGATCAGCTGGCGCTGCAGCCAGGCTTCGGCCGCCACCAGATACACCAGCTTCACGACGCTGGCGGGATAGCGGAGCGTCGGGCCGGCCCAGGAGGCGCCGCTCACCCCCCGGCCCCAGAACTCCTCCTGACCCAGGCCCTCGGCCGCCCCCACCAGGGAGTCGCCGTAGCGGAGCCAGGTGACGGAGAGCTGCTCCCCCAGTCCAGGGCGCCCCTCCGCCTCCAGTCGGCCGATCAGCTGGCGGAGGGCCTCGCCCATGGCCGGATCCGGGCTGTAGAACGCCATCAGCGGCGGCACCTTGCGATGGCGACCTTAGGCACCCTGCCGGCGCCGGGCCGTATCTGGACCGTGACCCGGCCGCTGCCGGCCTACAGCCGGCCGCAGGGGCCAGGTCTGGCCACCGAAATCCACGCGGGCCGGCACCTGAGGGTGCTGGCCCCATCCGCCACCGGCCCCGAGACCCGCCGGCGGGTGCGACTGCTGGAGGACGGCTACCCCTGCTGGGTGGACGCGGCGGCCCTGGAGCGCCACGGGCAGCCCGTACCGTCGCCGCCGCCGCTGCCCCGCCTCGATCGCGACCGGATCACCACCCGCCTGGAGGCGGTGCTGGCCTTCGCCGAGGCCGCCCGTCACCGCCCCAACCGCTACCTCTGGGGGGGCACCCTGGGGCCCGACTTCGACTGCTCCGGGCTGGTGCAGACCGCCTTTGCCCAGGCCGGCATCTGGCTGCCCCGGGATGCCTACCTGCAGGAGCGCTTCTGCCGCCCTGTGGCCGTGGCCAGCGGTGTCACCAGCCTGCTGCTGCCGGGGGACCTGCTGTTCTTCGGCACCCCGCAGCGCTGCACCCACGTGGCCCTGCACCTGGGCGGCGGCCGCTACCTGCACAGCTCCGGGCGCCAGCACGGCCGTGACGGCATCGGCATCGACGACCTGAACCCCCGCAACCGGGATCCGGTGGCCTGCCACTACCGGGCCGAACTGCGGGGCGCGGGGCGGGTGATGCACAGCCACGACGGCAGCCCCCTGCCTCCCTGAACACAGGGTCCCGGGGCCCGGGGCAGGTACCGTGCAGCCTGAACTGCAAGGGGCCATGGCGGAGTCCGCCAGCCTGTCGGTGGTGGTGCCCCTGTACAACGAGGAGGCCAGCGTGCCCCTGCTCGTGGAGCAGCTGCTGGCGGCCCTGAGGCCCCTCGGGCGGCCGTTCGAACTGGTGCTGGTGGACGACGGTTCCAGGGACGGCACCCAGGCGGTGCTGCGGGATCTGGCCGGCCGGGTGCCCGAGCTGGTGGCCGTGCTGCTGCGGCGCAACTACGGGCAGACGGCCGCCATGGCCGCCGGCTTCGACGCCAGCGGCGGCAGGGTGATCGTCACCCTCGATGGGGACCTCCAGAACGATCCCGCCGACATCCCGCTGCTGCTGACCCGGCTGGAGCAGGACGACCTGGACCTGGTGAGCGGCTGGCGCCAGCAGCGCCAGGACGGGGCCCTCGACCGACTGTTGCCGTCCCTTGTGGCCAACCGCCTGATCGCCCGGGTGACCGGGGTGCGGCTGCACGACTACGGCTGCTCCCTGAAGGCCTACCGCCGGGAGGTGGTCTGCGACATGAACCTCTACGGGGAACTGCACAGGTTCCTGCCGGCTCTGGCCTTCATCGAAGGGGCCCGGATCGGTGAGGTGCGGGTGTCCCACCAAGCCCGTCGCTACGGCCGCAGCAACTACGGGATCGACCGCACCTTCCGAGTGTTGATGGACCTGCTGACGGTGTGGTTCATGAAGCGGTTCCTGACCCGGCCGATGCACGTCTTCGGCTTCGCCGGCCTCCTGGCCCTGGTGGTGGGCCTCGCCATCGCCGCCTGGCTGGTGGGGGAGAAACTGCTGCTGGGGGCCGACATCGGCAACCGCCCCCTGCTGCTGATGGCGGTACTGGCGATCCTCAGCGGTGTGCAGCTGTTCAGTTTCGGGCTGCTGGCGGAACTGCAGATGCGCACGTATCACGAAAGCCAGGGCCGGCCGATCTACCGGGTACGCGCCACCGTGCGGGGGGGGCCTGGCTGAACTTTTATGTCGCCCCCCACGTGGCCGAGAAGCCTGACAGGGCAAGGTCCCTACAGTACCGGCGGTTCCTATTGGCCCAAGCCATGACTGGTGAATTTGCCGTTGCCTGGATGCCGTCCGTGATGGTTCCCCTGGTGGGAATCCTTGGCGCGGCGGTGGCCATGGCCCTGCTGTTCAACGTGATCGAGGCGACCGACTGACGACCGGCCCCGGCCTCCGCGTCCTTCGCCTCCCCTCGGTCGACCGCCGACCCCCGATCCGCCGACCCTCCCGATCCACATCCCATGACCGTGACCCCCGTGGCCGACCCGACCGTCGGCAATCTGGCCACCCCCGTCAACAGCAGCTACTTCACCAAGGCCTTCCTGAACGCCCTGCCGGCCTACCGCCCCTCCCTCTCGCCCAACCGTCGCGGTCTTGAGGTGGGCATGGCCCACGGCTATCTCCTCTACGGCCCCTTCGCCTACACCGGCCCCCTGCGCGCCACCGAGTTCGCCAGTACCGCCGGCCTGCTCGCCACCATCGGCCTGGTGTCGATCCTCACCATCTGCCTCTCGATCTACGGAACGGCTGGCAGCGGCCCCAACGTCCAGCCCCCCGACGCCACCATCGACAACCCTCCCGCCGACCTGTTCACCAAGGCCGGCTGGGCGGAATTCGCCAGCGGTTTCTGGCTGGGTGGCTGCGGTGGCGCCGCCTTCGCCTGGTTCCTGTGCAGCACTGCCATCCAATCGCCCCTGGCCAGCATCGCCGGTGGCGTCTGGAGCGTCGGCTGATCCCACCCAGCTCACCGGACCGATTGCCAACCCCTGCCTTGGCAGGGGTTTTTTATTGTCCATCCGTCTCAAGCGGCGGGGGCCGCTGATCCGGCTTCAGACGATCTGACTGAAGTTGAAGCCGATCACGTGGTCGTCGAAGTCGAGGTCACCACCACCAAATTGGTCTTCCAGGCCGAAGAGATTGGTGCCCAGGGTGCGGAAGTGGCCCAGGCCATCGGCATTGGCGCTGGCATAGGCAAAGAAGGTGTGTTCCTTCACCTGGGCGAAGGGCGCCAGGAAGGAGGATTCCGAGATGGTGACCGCCGTGATGCTGGATTGGTCATCGCCGACCCGGAAGCCCTGCAGTTCCGTGACGAGGTTGTCGGCGCGCAGGGCGGCCTCGCGGTAGCCGGCCTGTCCAGGACGGACCAGGTTGCCGGCGGCGTCGCGCACGGTGCCCTGGGCATCGAGGGCGCGGTAGAAGCCGGTGATGGCGTCGAAATCGGCTTCCCGGCTGAGCACCACGGTGCCCTGGACCGCCTGCGCGGCGGAGAAGGCGGTGAAGTCCAGCACCGGGGCCAGGCCCTGCTCCTGTCCGATCAGCGCATCGAGTCCCTGGTCGGTGTCGAGCAGATCGAGGGCGAGGGTCGCACCGCTGGGGGAGGCGAAACCGACCGAACGATCGGAGCCGGCAGGGGCGCCGGGGGTGAGGAAGCGCAGGCGCGCGTCGCCGGCACTGGTGAGGTCCGCCAGGCTGGCGTCGATCACCTCAAAGAAGCGCACCGACTGGCCGTTGACCAGCAGGATCTCGCGATCGAACCTGGTGTCCGCCGCCAGGGTGACGTCGCTGCTCTCCAGGGTGGAGAAGAGGGTCTGGGCGCGGGAGCGGATGGCCGCCAGATCGGCCAGGAGCGCATCGGCGCCGGCCAGCTCACTGGCCTCTAGCACCACATAGCCGATCTGGTTGGAGCTGGCGGGCCGGCCGGAGAGGCTGGCCCGCAGCACCAGGCTGGCGGCGGCGCCGCTTCTGGACGGATCCGCCACCGTGAGGGTGAGGGGGTCGAGGCGACGGAAGACGGGCTGGAGATCCACCGTCCCGACCGTCACCGACTGCAGGATCTCGCCATCGGCCGCCGGCCCCTGATCACCGGGGCCGCCGTCGGCCAGGGAGAGGTGCAGGAACTCCGCGGACCCATCGGCGTCGAGGTCATAGAACCGGGCACCGCCTCCCTGGCGCGGGTCGTAGGTCAGCGGTGTGGTCACGCCGGTGTCCGGGTCGCTGGAGACGGCGACCCAGCGGCTGGAGGGGGTGTCGGCGAAGGGGGCCCCGACGGTCAGGGCCGCGAGCCCGAAGCTGACCGTCGCCCGGTCCAGCCCCGGGTCCAGATCGATGCCGAAATCAACGGAACTGTCGCCGAGGCCAACAACAGGGGCCGGGGTCGGAACCACCTGGAAGGGCCGATCGGCCTGGAAGGTCCCGCCGGTGATGGTCACGGGAATGGCTGTCGCATCCCCTCCCGGCGTGATCACCACCACCACCGGCTTGCCCGGCTCGGAAGGAGGGACCGCAGCGATCGTCAGCGACGGCGTGAAGGGCGTGATCGCCGTTCCATCGAAGAACCCCAGCCGCAGGGTGAGGCTGGCCAGGTCGGCGGGGCCGAAACCGGCGGGGGCCGTGAGGCTGAGGGTCGTGCGGTCGGCCCGGATCCAGTCGGGGCCTTCCAGGACGACGAGTTGCAGGTGGTCCCCATCGGGATCGAGGCCGAAGGCACCGAGGTTCTGGAGCACCTGGACGCCTGGAATCAGGGTGAGACCAGGCCCACCGGATGGCATGGCCAGGTCCGGGGCGGCATTGGCCTGGATCCCGGCCGCGGCCAGGGCCTGCTTGATCTGCTCCCAGGTGCCCTGGAGCTGCTGGCCATCAATGAAGGCCGTGTCCCTGCCCACTTCGAAGTCACTGATCCGCAGGGGCGGGGCCGTCGCCACGGCAGCGGAGCTGTCGATCAGGAACTGATCGGCCTCACGGTCCGCCAGGGCGGTGGCGGGCGCCAGCCCGGGGGTGCGGGCGGGGTCGATCAGGCCGCCGCCGATGACGACATCCCTGGCCTGGCCCAGGAAGAACTGGTCGGCACCGCCGCCGCCCACCAGCACGTTGCCGCCCAGGCTTTCGCTGTTGAAGAACTGGTCGCTGCCGCCCCGGCCCTCGATGCGGGAGCCCACACCGGCGTAGACCGTGTCCGGCGCCTCGGAACCGATCACCGTCACGTTGGCGAGCTGGATGCCCCGCTCGGGAACGGCCCCGTAGGCAGCCGGATCCAGGAGGGTGAGGTTGCCGCCATTGTCCACCGCGGCGCCGAAGACCAGGTCGAGTTCCTTCCAGCCGGGTTGCCACTGGATCGGGCCACCCTGCTCAGGAGCCACCGTCAGGCTGAAATCGGCCGAACCGGTCACCGTCTCGATGGCCCAGGCGGGCTGGTCGGTGACGGGATCGAGGCCCGAGAGCAGGTGGAACGCGCCGTCCACGCGATCGGTGCTGACGGTGAGATCGAGGAAGCCGCGTCGATTGACATCGGCGTAGCTCAAGCCACCGATGTAACCCATGAACAGGCCGTCCAGGCCATCGACAGCGGGGTAATTCGCCCGGATGTAGGCATCGGCGCCCGGCAGATACTTCTCCAGGCCCGGCGAGGTGACCCCAGGGGTGGCGAACTCCAGGCCGGCCAGGCTGCCGGCGGGGCCGGTGCCCGTCGTCATCGTGTCCAGGACACCGGCCCAGGCGTTGTGGGTGTCGCCGGCCAGGCTGATCAGCCGCTTGCCCAGGGCCAGGGCGCTCTGCAGGATCGTTTCCCGCTCCACCCCATAGCCATCCCAGGCATCGAGGTTGTAGGGGATCTTGCCGGCCTCGGCGAACAGGGCTTTCTCTGCCGCCGTCAGCTGATCGAACGGGGTCCCGGTGGCGAGTTTCTGTAACGGGGCGGCGTACTTGTCGAGCAGGGCGGGATTGCCGGCATCCAGCAGCAGTTCCGCCGGCACCGCCATCGACTGCATCAGCACGGATTGGCCCAGCACCTGCCAGGCGGCGGAAGAGCCGGCCATCCGTTGCTGCAGCCAGGCCATCTGGCTGTCGCCGAGGAGATCGCGACCGGGATCGCCCCAGGCCTGCTGGACGGTGGCCAGCACCAGTTCCCGGGTGACCAGGGGCGCCAAGGCGGCGGCAAAGCCCGGGATCGCGGCGGGGGAGGCCGGCGGGGTGAGCCCCAGCTGGCTGGCATAGGCCCCCACCTGGGCCGGGTCGGCGAGGATGGCGCCGATGCGGGCCTGCACCGCGGCGGCATCGGGGTACTCCAGCTGCTCATCGCGGGCGGTGAGGCGGGTTTCGAGGATGTGCAGCGCCAGCACGTCGCCGAAATCGAACGAGCGGTACCCCTGGGTGAGGGGGGTGAGGGCGGTGGCGCCGTCGCCGCTCTGGCGCAGGCCGGGTTCCCGGATCGGCAGCCACTCGTGGTAGGCCTTGAGAGCCGCGTCCCGCCGGCTGATCCAGTCGCCCTCCGTGGCGCTCTGGTGGTTCTCGGCGCCGCCGGCCCAGCTGTCGTTGGCGGTCTCGTGGTCGTCCCAGATGGCGATCAGCGGCGCCGCGGCCCGCAGCGCCTGGAGATTGACATCGGTGTGGTACTGGGCATAGCGGAGCCGGTAGTCGTCGAGGCTGACGATCTCGCGCTCGGGCAGGAAGCCGCGGCTGCCGGCGGCGTCCTCCGCCTCATCGAAGCCCCCGGGGCCGTACTCGTAGATGTAGTCGCCCACATGCACCAGGGCGTCGTAGGGGTTCACCGCATGGACGGCGGCGGCCCTGCCGTAGGCGAGGAATTCCTCGGCGGCGGTGAAGTTGGCGCAGGAGAAGACGGCCAGCCGCACCGGGCCGCTGCCCACCGGCAGGGTCTTGGTCTGCCCCACCATCGACTGCGCCGCACCGGCGCGGAAGCGGTAGTGATACACGGTGTCGGCGCTGAGGCCGTCGGCCTCCACCTTCACGGTCCAGTCGCGGGCGACGCTGGTGGTGAACACACCGCGATCGACGATCGAACCGGCCTCGAAACCGGCGCTGGTTGACACCTCCCACTGCACGTCCACCAGACCGGCGAAACCGGCGGGCGGTGTCACCCGGGTCCAGAGGATCACCGAATCGGCGTAGGGGTCGCCGGAGGCGACCCCGTGGGAGAAGGCGAGTCCGGCGGGCAGGGCACGGCCCAGATCCAGGTCCAGCAGCAGGGGGTCGTGGTCGGAGGTGCGGTACGGATCGGGCGCGAAGAAGTCGCGGGACGCCGCATTGCCGTTGCTGTTGGTGTCGAGGTTGTAGTCGCGGAAGGCGCCCTCGGCGGCGTTGATGCTCCAGTCCGTCGCTGCCACCGCCTGGCGCACCAGGGAGGGGGAGATCAGCATGTGATCCAGCGCCCCGCTCATGTCGACCGGGTTGAAGAAGGCGTAGCTCGAGGGGGGCTCGGCCGTGAAGGTGGGCAGGGCGTTGCGGAAGCCGGCCGCTTCCAGCACCCGGATCGGGTCCTCCTTGGCGTAGGCATTGATGTCGCCCAGCACCACCCAGTCACTGTCACCGTTGCCGGTGGGGTCGGTGCCGATCCAGCGCACCAGTTCACTGGCGGCGGCGGTACGGGTGGCATTGAAGGCCGACTGGCCATCCCGCTGATCCAGATCCAGGCCGGCAGCACCGCCACTGCCCTTCGACTTGAGGTGGTTGACGGCCACGTTCAGCACCTCACCGCTGGCCAGCTCCCGGAAACCCTGGGCCAGGGCCGGCCGGTTAAGCGGGCTGCCGGTGCTGAGAGGGTCAGTGAAACTGGCGGTGTCCAGCACCCGGGCCGGGCCGGTGGGGGCCACCGTCCGGCTGTCATAGATCAGGCCCACCTTGATGGCGTCGCTGCCGATCAGGCCGGTGGGCACGAAGCTGTACAGGCGCCCCGAGCCACCGGGCTGGGCCGCGTTCAGCCGCGCCACGATCGCAGCCAGGGTGGCGTCGTCGGCGTCGTTCTCCAGCTCCATCAGGCCGATCACATCGGCCTGCAGACCCACCAGGGCGGCGGTGAGCTTGATGAGCTGGCGCTCCAGCTCCTCGGCCGTGTTGGCCCCGCGGGGGGCCAGACCGGTGTCCGTGAGGGCGCCGCCGGCGTTGAGGGTGGTGAAGGTGTTGAGCACGTTGAAGCTGGCCAGGCGCAGCTGGCCCGCCCCGGCCGGCGCCGGTGCCGGCGGGCGTGGGTTGCCGCTCGTGAAGCTGAGCGGTGCCGTGGGCTGCAGCCGGTATTTGCCGAAGTCAAATCCGAGCACGCCCTCCACGTCGGTGATGGTGTCGCCGCGGCGCAGCAGCTGGTCCCGCACCGGCGCTGCCGGGGTGGCCGCAGCCGCGGGCCGGTAGGCGCTGTTGCTGCCGTCGTCGAGCACCAGCTCGCGGCGGGCTGTGGCCTGCTCGGCGGCAAAGGCCGCCGGCCCCGGCTCCATCACGTTGGTGGGCTGGAGCGGCAGTCCCCCAGCGCTGAGCTCCACCTCACCGAAGCGGAACTGGCCGAACAGACCGTTGACGCTGAGGGTTTCCGGGAAGCGCACCCACATGCCCTCGTAGGGCTCCAGATCGAGGGAGCTGCTGCGCTGGGCCAGCAGGTCGGGAATGTCGACCCGTTGGGTGTCGCCCAGGCGGCCCTGCCCTTCCACCGTCAGGGCGCTGACGGCCGTGATCAGCGTCTGGCCGAAGCGCTCGGCCACCGTGCCGGTGAGCAACACCCGGTCACCGATGACCACATCGGCGTTCGTGCCCCCCAGGGGGTAGGCCACATACAGCCCCTCGGAGGTGAGGGCGCTGGTGTCCCAGTCGGCGGTCTCCTCCTGCAGAAAGAAGCCGCCCAGCTCAGCAGAGACCTGGAAGTCGGCCACCACCACGGCCCGCAAGGTCACGCTCTGAGCCACCAAGGGGCTGCTGCTGCCGCTGCCCTGCACCGCCGAGATCAGGCTGATGCGGTCGTTGTCGGCGATGGTGATGGTGGCGCTGCCCGCCCCGTCGGCAACCGTGTGGCCGGCCGGTGCGGCCAGCTCGATGCGCAGGGTCTCGGTGCCTTCATCGAGGGCGTCATCGAGCACTCCGATCGCCAGATCAACGCTGGCCGCAC
The DNA here is from genome assembly GCF_000316515.1 of Cyanobium gracile PCC 6307. NCBI lineage: Bacteria > Bacillati > Cyanobacteriota > Cyanophyceae > Synechococcales > Prochlorococcaceae > Cyanobium > Cyanobium gracile. Next base: position 1,781,724 of record NC_019675.1, read on the forward strand.
CGGCCGGGATCAGCACCGAGGCCGGGAGGGGGCTGGTGAGGTCGCCGGCCTCGGCCAGCCCGGCGCCCGCGGCCAGGCTGATCGGCACCGCCAGGGCCGCCAGCGTCGAGCCGGTGCGGCTGATGCGCAGGCTGGCCCCATCGCCGGATTCGCTCGCCACCGCGTCGATGGCCTGGATCGAGACCTCGGGCAACACCGCTGCCTGGGACAACGAAAGGGTGAGATCGTCGATGGCCAGACCGTGGTCGTTGCCGGCATCGTTGGTCTCCGCCCAGCGCAGCCAAAGGGTGGCGTCAGCCGCCCAGGGGCTGGCAGAGAGATCGAGGCTGCCGCCCACCGCACTCACCCGGCCGGCGCCGTTGCCTTCGACGGCGCCGGCCGTGCTCCCGGTCACCGGTGAGCTCCAGTTGAAGCTGCCGCCCGGCGTGATCCAGGTGCTCACCTGATCAAAGCTGGCCCCGAAGCCCCACTGCAGCTCCATGGTCTGGGCGTTGGTGTTCCCCCCCTGGCGCCACTGCTCGCCGTTGAAGGAGAGGTCCAGGCTGCCGATGGCGGACCCGCTGGCGTTGGACAGGGCCAGGGCGAACCACCCGGCCACCGACCCGCTGGCAGGCGAACCAAAAAAACTCCCGCCGGAACCCAGTCCCCCCAGGGCCCGGTCGCTGCTGCCGCTCGACCCGTAGCTCACGAAAGCGCCGGAGTTGCTGGTGCCGCTGTCGGCGTTGTAGGTGGAAAGGGCGACCGGAGCTGACGCCGGCTGGCGGAAGAGGTGCCAGCCCGGCAGCGTCACATCGTTGGACCAGGCGTTTGCTGAACCGGAGACCGCCAGCGCGTCGAAGGTCTGGCTGTAGAGGCCTGTGAAAAGCGCTGGCATGGTCCGGAGGGATGGAGAACGAAAGGGAGCGAGGAAGGCGCCGGGACTTGCCCTTGGCGCCGGAGCAGGCCGCGTCCCCTTTCCAGGGACGCGACCTGCCGGTGGCACTTAGACCAGGGCGAAGTTGCTCTGGTTGTTGAGAACGGAGGCGCTGATGTTCGTGAAGTGACCCACGGCCACCCCCGACACACTCAGCAGCGTGTCGGCGCCCACCTGGGAGAAGCCCAGGTCGACGAAGGCCACCCCGCGCAGACCCACCAGGTCCTGGCCGGCGGTGAAGTCCATGACGAACTGCTTGGCCGCGGGGCGGTCCCCCGGCTCGCTCACCAGCCAGAACTGGTCGGCACCGTCACCACCATTGAGGTGGTTGGTACCGGCCCCACCAAGGATGGTGAAGATGTCGTTGCCAGCGCCGCCGAGGGCCCGGTTGCCCGTGCTGCCGATGATGAATGCATCGTCGCCGGCCATGCCGCTGAGGCGGTTCTGCCCGCCGTCGATCGCCCAGATCTGGTCGCTGCCGCTGCCGCCGGTGATCACATCACGGCTGCCGGCATACACCACGTCGGCACCGGATCCGGTGAAGATCGTGTTGTCGAAGCCGCCCGTGATCGCCACATCGACTTCGTCGTTGCCGGCGCCGGTGAACACCGTGCTCACCCGGCCGTCGAATCCGGGAACCGTGGACTGGCCCGGCAGGGTGGAGTCGTTGCCCTCGGTTCCCACCAGAACCTCACCGCGCTGGGCCAGCACCATCGGATCGATGCCGAACAGGGTCGTGTACATCAGGCCATAGATGCCCGTGTTGTCGACCGTGGAGGTCAGCCGATCGGCATTCATGCCGTAGGTCTTGGTGACGATGCTGCCGGGGAAGTCCGGCGTCCCGGCCCAGGCGATGCCGAAGTTGCCCATGGGGCCATCCACGCTGTTCACCGACCCGAAGGCGGTCCAGGGCTGACCCGGGGTTGCTGTGCTGCCCTCCGGCCCATCGAGAAAGACCCTGGATGTGTTGGTGGTGGTGCGGTTCACATTGATGAACGGCACCTCGGGCTGCGTATCGGCGAGGTTGGGGTTGGAGGCATCGAAATTGCCCGCCGGCCTGGTGTAAGGCGCGAACTGGAACACCTGCATACCGCCGGCGTCGCTGTCGGCCGCGGTGATGACCAGGGTGTTGGGATCCTTCTGATCGACATAGTTCATGGCCACGCCGATGGCCGCATCCGCACGTCGGGTTGCCTCGATCGTTCCGATGGCATTGTTGTTGTTGGCGAAGTTATCCGTTCCTTCCTCTTCAACCACGACGAAGAAACCGTCGTCGCTCTTGCCAACAATCTCCAGGGTGGCCGCCAGCATCTCGGCGACCGTGGGAGCCGTGGACACATACAAAGGCAGGGGAGCGTCCGTGTTCAGGCCAAGGCTCTCCTCGCGGCGATCGTCAAAGGTGTGGTTGGCGGCGAAGATGCCGAGCAGCTTCGTCGCCGGCGTTGCCGTCCGGGCCGCCTCGAGCAGTTGGTCCTTGGTGTAAACCACCTGGTAACCGAGAGACTTGGCCAGTTCGATCAGGTTCTGGGTCGGGCGGTCTTCCGCATCCGAGAACCGGGCGTCGATCTCGGCGGTGACGTGGAAGCCGAGCGTCCCTTTCGGCAGCAAATAGACCTCTCCACCGGCCAGGATCACCTGGGTTCCCGAGCGGATCACCTGCTCAGCGATCTCGGCGGTCTTGTCCCGGGCACGAATGGTGTTGCCATCCCGGTTGGTGGTGGCGGCAGCAAACGCTGCCGTGCCGGGCTCGCCGATGTGGCCGGACTGGATCAGGGCCGTGGCCTTCCCCGATTCAATGGCCTCTTCGAGGATCGTGTAGCCCAGCTTCCCGGACGCCGAGCGAATGGGCGTGTTGTCCTCCTCAAGGCCGAAGGATTCATTGAAGACCTTTGTTCCTGTGGCATGGGTGACGGCGCCGGCATTGGAGGTGCCGGTCAGCTGGTTCTCCATATGGCCGAGATACACACCGGCCTTGGTCATCTTGTCCCAGTTCAGGCGACCATCCGGGCCCTGGTCGATGTTCCGCAGGGCCATGAAGCTCGAAGGCGTCGAGCCATCGGGATGGATAAAGATCACATTGCCCGTCGGCTGATTCGAGCGAGGAGCCGTCTTGATCTGATCCGGGAGGCGAGAGGCGATCTCTGTATCAAACAGAGTCTCGTACATCAATTCGTAGATCTTTGTGTTGTCCAGAGTGGCGGGCAACCGCTCGGCATTGAGGCCGTGGGCCTTGGAGACGATCGAGCCACTGAAATCCGGCAAGCCCGCCCAGGCAATGCTCAGCCTGAATCGGTCACCGTTTTGATCAGGAGCCGACAGGAACGGCAGGCTGTTGACGCCGGTGACGCCATCGGTCGGCAGATTGCGACCCGACGTGCCATCGATCGGATTGTTTGAGATGGAACCCACGGGCCGATCCGAGGCCAGCGGGTCTCGAACCTGCAGGCCGCCGGCATCGCTGTCTGCCGCTGTGATCACCAGCGTGTTGGGATGGCGCTCTACAAAATCGAGGGCGACACCGATGGCCGCATCCGCCCTCCGCAGGGCCTCAAGGGTGCCGGCCGCGTTGTTGTTGTTGCCGAAGTTATCCGTGCCTTCTTCTTCCACGATCGTGATCGACCCCTTGTCAAAGCTGGGGTGGGCCTCCATGAGGCGTTGGGCCGCCGTCAGCATCTCGGCGATCGCCGGCGCCGTGGGGGAATAGAAAGGCAGATCCGCGGCGGCGAGCTGCTCTTCGGCTCGGTCGTTGAACGTATGGATGGGAGCGAAGACGCCGAGAACCTTTTCCGGCAGAACGGCGCCGTTGATGAGGCTGTCGAGCTGATCCTTGGTATAGACGACGGTGTAGCCAAGGCTCTGGGCCAGCTCGATCAGGTTCTGGCTCGGCCGTACGCTGGAACTGGTACTCAGGGCGTCGTACTGAGCCGCCGTGCCATGGAATCCGGCCACACCGACCGGCAGCAGATTGAGCTCACCGCCACCGAAGATGAAGTTGACACCTGACTCGATAACCTGCTTGGCAATTTCAGCAGCTTGCGCTCTTGGAACGACGCGCGATCCATTGGGATTGACGATTTCTTCGGTCTTGGCGACGAAGGCGGCCGTTCCCGGCTCGAAGATGGCTCCGGACTGCACCAGCGCCGTCACCTTGCCGGCCTGAATGGCCGCCTCCACGATCGTGTTGTTGCTGCCGTCCAGCGAAGTGATGGGGAGGTTGCCTTGCTCAAAGCCGAAGGATTCGGCATAGACCTTGGCACCGGTCGCATGGGTGACCGCGCCGCCATTGGAGGTGCCACCCAGCTGGTCCTCCATGTGCCCGAGATAGACACCAGCGGCCTCCATCCTGTCCCAGTTAAGCCGGCCATCGGGACCATGGTCGATGAAGCGGGCAAATCCGAAGTGTGACGGACTAGCACCATCCGGATGGATGAAGATGACGTGATTTCCAGAGGTCGTCATGGCGAGCAAGGAGAAAGGAAAGTGATGCTGCGAACCCGTCCTTGGGAATAAGGAAGAGGCGGGAGTCTGCCGGACTTCTGTATTTTCAAATCGCCGGATCAGCCCTGGAGTGATGCTGCTGACACCGGCTCTGTAGCCTGGAATGCCCCTGAGGTGAAATGCTCTAAACCAGAGCGAAGTTGGCTTGGTTGTTGAGCGCGGAGGCGCTGATGTTCGTGAAGTGACCCACGGCCACCCCGGACACACGCAGCAGCGTGTCGGCGCCCACCTGGGAGAAGCCCAGGTCGGCGAAGGCCACCCCGCGCAGACCCACCAGGTCCTGGCCGACGGTGAAGTCCATGACGAACTGCTTGGCCGCGGGGCGGTCCCCCGGCTCGCTCACCAGCCAGAACTGGTCGGCACCGGCACCACCATTGAGGTGGTTGGTACCGGCCCCACCAAGGATGGTGAAGATGTCGTTGCCAGCGCCGCCGAGGGCCCGGTTGCCCGTGCTGCCGATGATGAATGCATCGTCGCCGGCCATGCCGCTGAGGCGGTTCTGCCCGCCGTCGATCGCCCAGATCTGGTCGCTGCCGCTGCCACCGGTGATCACATCACGGCTGCCGGCATACACCACGTCGGCACCGGATCCGGTGAAGATCGTGTTGTCGAAGCCGCCCGTGATCGCCACATCGACTTCGTCGTTGCCCGCACCGGTGAAGACGGTGTCGAGGCGGCCGTCGAAGCCGGGGACCGTCGACTGGCCCGGCAGGGTGGTGTCGTCCCCAGCGGTGCCGAGGCGGACTGGGTCGATGACCGCGTCGCTGCGAACCGCCAGGTTCTGCAGGCGGGTGTCGAGGGCCGCCGGGGTATCGGCTGAGGTGAACGGGTTGGCCGGAGAGTGGTTGGCCGCCAGATACTCGGCCAGGGTGTCCTGCTCGGAACCATTGGCCGCAAAGGTGGCCGTGCCGGTGGGGGGGGCGCCGGTCTCGGTGATGTTCACCCGGTTGGGGTTGGTCAGGCTGGAGAAGGGGTAACCGTCGCCGCCGCTGGCCAGGAAGTCCAGGGTCACCATGCGGATGGAGCGGCTGGGATCCCCCACCAGGGCACCACCACGGACAATGATGTCGAGATCGTTGCCGGCGTCGTCCTGGATCGCCAGGTTCACCACCCGGGAGCCGGCCGGACGGCTGAGGTCGTAGCTGAAGGCCATGCCGCCCACCTGGGGGAAGCGGCCCTGGTTGATGCCGGCAGCGATGCCGTACTCGATCAGCGCCTTCAGCTCAGCGGGTGTGACGCTGACCAGGGACAGGCCGTTGTTGAAGCTGAGGGCATTGGCGATGTCGTTGCGGGAGATGCCGCCCTCCGGCTTGACGACATTGCCCTGGGCATCGAACACCGCTGCGGTGGGCAGCAGTTCCGGGACACCGCTCACCGAGCCCGTGGGAATGATCGACTGGCCGATCGAGTTGCGGATGCCGCCGCCGTTCTTGAGCGACACCACCACGGTGGGATCGATCTGGCGGGCATAGGCCAGGTTGGCGTCGGCCGTGAGGTTGCCGAGGTTGGTCTCCTCGCTGCGCACACCGGGGTTGCGGTTACCGTTGAGGAACACCTCGCTGATGCCGAACCATTCCGATTCCTGGGCGACGATCACCTCGCGCAGGTTGTCGACCACCTCCTGCACACGGGCGTCGATGAAGGCTTCGGCATTGAGGGCGGCCACACCCGCGGCATCGGTGCGGAACGCTCCGCTGATGGTGGGGTCGTAGCTGGCGGGAATGATCACCCCCTGGCTGTCGAAATCGAGCACCAGACGGCCCAGATACTTGTAATTGCCGTCGGTGTTCACCACCGCCACCGGCTTGCCATCGGCGCCGGTCTTGACGATCGGGTAGGGGCCCTGGACGCTGTCGCCGGGGCGGGTCAGATCGTTGCTGTCGAACAGGCGGGTGTTGGAGCCGCCGGCCACGATGATGTCCACGTGCCGCAGGCGCTCGGCCAGGGCCTGCTCGATGCTGATCTGCTGCATGTGGGCCAGCAGGATCACCTTGTTCAGGCCAGGGTTGGCGGCCAACAGGGCATCCACATCGGCCTGGATCTCCGCAGCCAGGGCATCGAGCTCAGCGGCCGTGGGAGTGCCACCGAAGGGGACGGGGGCCACGCCCACACTGCCCGGACTGGAGATGGTGCGCAGGGTTGGGGTGGTGGCCCCGACCACACCCACCGTCTGGCCGTTCACATCGAAAACGACACTGGCGGTGATGCTGTTGGGCTGGGGCGCCTGGCCGGCGGGCACCACCAGGCCCGCCAGGTTGGCGTCGGTGGCGAAGTTGAGGTTGCCGCTCAGGTAGGGGAAGGCGGTGCCGGGGTAGCCGGAGGCGGCATTGGCCCGGATGAGATCCCGCACCACCGTGGTGCCCTGGTCGAACTCGTGGTTGCCGAAGGCGATCGCCTGCACGCCCAGGGCGTTCTGGATCAGCACATCACCGCGACCCACGGCGCCGTAGGCCTGGGCGGAGGCCCCGTAGAAGAGGCCCGGAATCCAGGCGTCGCCGCTGGAGAGGGTGAGCGTGTTGACGAAACCGGGGATGCCATCGAGATCGATGTCCTGGGCCCGCAGGGCGTTGAGCACCGCGGACAGGCGGGGGGCGTCATCGAGGGCCGCAATGCCGCCCTCCTGATCGGCCAGGTGGAACAGCTGCAGCTTGAAGGCACTGCCGGCCGCCAGGGGTGCCGCCGTGGTGATGCTCACCTTGTCGTTGCCTTCGCTGCTGGCGATCACCCCCGCCGGCTCGCCGGCCTCGCTGCGCAGGAAGGTGAGGCCCTCAATGCGCTCGGCACCGGGGAACACCACCGGATCCACCGCCACCACGTTGTAGGGATCGCTCACATCGAACACGGCCGCCACGCTGGTGGTGGTGCGCTCCAGGGCCACGAAGGCGTAGGTGCGGCCAGCCACGGTGGCGATCTCCACCATCTCGGGTTCGGTGCCCTTGTCGTCGTCGCGGTTGGAGGCCATCAGGCCGAGGCTGTCGGCCAGGTCCTCCAGGGCCGCGCTGGAATCGAACACCAGGTTGCCCTTGTCGTCGAAGATGCGCAGGGAGCGGGAGCCGATGCTGAAGGGCTTGTCGATCAGACCGTCGCCATTGATGTCGCCGTAGTCGTTGAGCAGGTTGAGTCGGGTGCGGCTGATGCCGGTGACGGCGGCGAAGGCGTCATTCAGCGCATCCACACCGGGATGGTCCCGAAAAGGGGTGCCACTCACCAGGGCACCATCGCTGGCCCGCGTCAGATCGAAGAACGTGGTGCCCTGGTCCGGCGGGTATTCACGGGAGTCCCCTTCACCCACCGCCAGGAGGAAGCTGCGGCCCTGGGCATCGGTGAAGGCGGCGATGCCATCGGGCATGGTCAGGCCGTAGAGCGGCAGGCCGGAGATCGGCCGGTACAGATTGCTGTTCGAGGGGCCGTCCCGGTCGGAGCTGTCGAAGCCGGCACCGTCGAAGCTGACCACGGTGAAGGCATTGCCGCTGGCGCCTTCGGTGCCGAAGTCGTTGTCATAGTTGATCACCACCGCACCGTCATCACGGATGGTGAGACCTTCCGGCTTGTCGTAGGCCAGGCTGCCGCCGATCGACGGCAGGTTGAACAGCTCGATCTTGTGGGCCAGGCGGATGCCGGCCGCCGCCAGGGCATCGGCACTGGAGGTGCTGAAGATCGTCGGGGTGGCGGGGTTGCTGTCGTGGTCGACGAGGCTGCGGCGGTTGTCGAGCAGCTCGGGGCTGGCCACGCCGATCGCGGCCAGCCAGCCGGCCGTGGCCTGGTCGACGGCGGAGGTGAGCGGCAGGGTGTCGGTGGCGCCGCGCAGATCCACCTCAAACACATGCTTGAAGCCGGTGAGGCTGCGGCTGCTGTCGCGCTCCATCACCAGGAACACGCCGCGGGCCGCATCGAAGCTGACGTCGCCGATCTTGTCCTGGCCGGCGCGGCCGCTGAGCAGGTAGAGGTGCTCCTTCACAGGGGCACCGGTGGCCGGATCGACGGCGAGGATGCGGGTGAGTTCGGAGCGGCTGCGGCCTTCGGTGATGCCGTCCCCGTTGGCATCCACATCCAGGGGGCTCTGCATGAAGGCATAGAGCAGGCCGTCGTTGGGGTTGAAGGTCATGCCCTCGATGCCCCGGTTGCTCCAGCGGTTTCCGTAGATGGCCGGCAGGCTGTCGATCGTTTCAGCGCCGATCGGGGTGGCGCCGCCCACGTTGTGCTGGGCCGCAAGCTGGGCCTTCTGGCCGGCGGGAATGTAGCGCTGGATCAGGTTGCCGCTGAGCGCATCAAAGATCGAGATCTGGCCGCGGTACTCATCGCCGACGGCGAACACCTGGCGGGTGTTGCCGCCGATGGTGAGGCTGAAGCGCGAGACGGTTTCCGAGTCGATGCCGAACGGGTCGTAGGCCAGCGCGGCATTGGTGGCATCGATCGGCACGTCATCCTTGATCGCCAGCTGGGGCAGGCCGGTGAGGGGGGTGCCATCGGGACGGTTGAGGCCGATGCGGCCCAGCTCGGTGACGGCGCCCGTGGCGCGATTCATGCCCAGCTTGTAGATCGTGGGCTGGAAGTCCGGGTCGAGAAACTGACGCTGACCCGCGATCAGATCGCCGTTGGGGCCACGATCAGTGATGGAGTAGTAAACATCCAGCTCCGTGCCGTTCACCGTCTCCTTACCGGCGAAGAACAGACCGGACAGACCGCCGGCCAGCACACCAGCGGGCTGGTTGGCGGCGCCGGCGGCATACTCCAGCTCGTAGGTGAAATTCTCGGCGCTGGCAACGCCGCGGGACCAATCCTTGATGCCAGCGGAGAAGATGGTGCTGATCACCGGAGCGGCACCGGTCAGGTCGACCACGGCGATGGCGTTGTTCTCCTGCAGAGTGATCCAGGCGGTGTTGCCATCGGCACTGAAGGCGATGGCCTCGGGTTCGATGTCCTGGGCCACGGTGGTTGTGACGCCCAATCGGGTGCCGATGCGGACTCCGCGGTTGATCAGTTCGGCACGGCGGTTCTCCCAGGCCTCAAAGCCCACACTCTGCACATCGGCTGCGGCGGGAGCCACGGGCACGGCCGCGAGAAAACCGCTGGTATTGATCAAAGAGATGGAACCGACCGGATCGATGGTGTAAGCAGCGTTCGGCTCTCCTTCGTTGGTGACCAACAGCTTGCGGCCGTCGCTGCTGAACTTGACCATGTCGGGCAGGGCACCCACGGTCACGGTGCTGATGTGAACAGGCAGAGCCGGATTGCTCAGGTCGTAGAACTGCACGAAGCCGGGGTCGGTCTTGACCGCGTTCTGCACCGCAATGGCAAGCAGATTGCCGAACACGGCAGCGCTCTGAAGCGTCTCACCATTGCCAGTGGATGTGGCCCTTGCAACAGCCAAGGGGTTGGCAGGATTTCGAAGGTCGGAAACAACAATGGCCCCGGATCCACCGCCTACGGTATAGAGATAACCCGTGGTTGGATTGTACGCAGAGATTTCAGCATTGGCCCCGAGATCTGCCACCGAGATCACGCCATTTGACGCCTGGATGAAAGGATCCAGCGCGGAAAAGGTGAGAGCCATTTAAATAAGCTGCATTCACCTTAAATCTGACAGCTATGCCCTCGTGCCAGGTTAAGCCTGGGCAAATAGGTGTTGAAGAGGTGGGAGGGTTATCCACGGCTCCGTCACCTGTCGAGGTGTTCCGGACAACATGGGGGCGGGTGGACATGAATCGGATCACCCAGGCGAGCGACGGCGGGAGTGACCAGGAGGGGATCCACCGATCCAGGTGGGCAGAAACATCCTCGTTGCCCCGCCTATTGATGCCGACACGCACAGGCAGCACTCAGGACTCCATGGCCATAAAAAACCCCCGGTGATGACCGGGGGTTCGGGGGTCCCTCGAAGATTCGAGAAGGGGCGTTGACGGTGTTCGGGAGCCGGAGGCTCAGCCGAACTTGCCTGACGTGGACGCGATCAGGAAGGCCGCATACGTGAGGATGTAGCCGATCGTGAAGTGGGCGAGACCCACCACGCGGGCCTGAACGATCGAGAGAGCGACGGGCTTGTCGCGCCAGCCCACCAGGTTGGCGAGGGGCGTGCGCTGGTGTGCCCAGACGATGGTTTCGATCAGCTCCTGCCAGTAACCCCGCCAGGAGATCAGGAACATGAAGCCGGTGGCCCACACCAGGTGACCGAAGAGGAACATCCAGGCCCAGACGGCCAGGTTGTTGGAACCCATCGGGTTGTACCCGTTGATCAGCTGGGAGCTGTTGAGCCACAGGTAGTCGCGGAACCAGCCCATGAGATAGGTGCTGGATTCGTTGAACTGGGCCACGTTGCCCTGCCAGATGGCGAGGTGCTTCCAGTGCCAGTAGAAGGTGACCCAACCCACGGTGTTCAGGGCCCAGAAGACGGCCAGATAGAAGGCGTCCCAGGCCGAGATGTCGCAGGTGCCGCCACGGCCGGGGCCGTCGCAGGGGAAGGAGTAGCCGAAGTCCTTCTTGTCGGGCATCAGCTTGGAACCCCGGGCATCCAGGGCACCCTTCACCAGGATCAGGGTCGTGGTGTGCAGACCCAGGGCGATGGCGTGGTGGACCAGGAAGTCACCAGGGCCGATCTGCAGGAACAGGGAGTTGTTGCCTGCATTGATGGCATCGAGCCAGCCGGGCAGCCAGACGGCGCCGTTGTTGGGCCACGCCGTGGTGGCGATGCTGTCGGCGTTCGCGAGCAGGACATCCATGCCATAGAGGGCTTTGCCACTGGAGGCCTGGACGAACTGGGCGAACACGGGCTCAATCAGGATCTGCTTCTCGGGGGTACCGAAGGCGACCACCACGTCGTTGTGGACGTAGAGACCCAGGGTGTGGAAGCCGAGGAACAGAGAGACCCAGCTCAGGTGGCTGATCAGGGCTTCCTTGTGCTCAAGCATCCGGGCAAGAACATTGTCCTTGTTGGCTTCCGGGTCGTAGTCGCGGATGAAGAAGATCGCGCCGTGGGCGAAGGCACCGCACATCAGGAAGATGGCGATGTACTGGTGGTGCGTGTAGAGGGCCGCCTGAGTGGTGTAGTCCTTGGCGATGAACGCATAGGACGGCAGCGCGTACATGTGCTGCGCCACCAGGCTGGTCACGACTCCCAACGCAGCCAGGGCAAGGCCCAGCTGGAAGTGGAGGGAGTTGTTGACGGTGTCATACAGCCCCTTGTGACCAGCACCGAGGGCTCCACCGAACGGAGTGCCCTTCGGCGGGTTGTGGGCGTCGAGGATCTCGCGGATCGAGTGGCCGATACCGAAGTTGGTCCGGTACATGTGGCCGGCGATCACGAAGATGCAGCCGATGGCCAGGTGGTGGTGGGCGATGTCCGTGAGCCAGAGAGCTTCGGTCTGGGGGTGGAAACCACCCAGGAAGGTGAGGATCGCGGTGCCTGCTCCCTCAGAGGTACCGAACACCTGATTGGCGGTGTCGGGGTTCTGGGCATAGACCCCCCAGTTGCCGGTGAAGAACGGAGCCAGACCGGCGGGGTGGGGCGAGACCGAGAGGAAGTTGTCCCACCCGACGTGCTGTCCCCTGGATTCGGGGATAGCGACGTGGACCAGGTGACCGGTCCAGGCGATGGAACTGAAGCCGAACAGCACAGCCAGGTGATGGTTGAGCCGCGATTCAGCGTTCTTGAACCAGGCCAGGGAAGGCAGGAACTTGGGCTGGAGATGGAGCCAGCCGGCGAACAGGGCCCATGCCGAGAGGATCAGCATGAAGATGGAACCCTGGTAGAGCTCCATGTTGGTCGTCATGCCGATCGTGTACCACCAGTGGTACAGACCGGAATAGGCGATGTTCACAGGAGAGGAGGCGCCCGCCTGGGTGAAGGCGTCGATGGCGCCCTGGCCGAAGTGGGGATCCCAGATCGCGTGAGCGATGGGACGGACGTGCAGCGGATCGGCGACCCACTGCTCGAAGTTGCCCTGCCAGGCGATATGGAACAGGTTGCCCGAAACCCAGAGGCCGATGATCGCCAGGTGACCGAAGTGGGTGGAGAACAGCTTTTGGTAAAGCCGCTCCTCCGTCATTCCGTCATGGCTCTCGAAGTCGTGAGCCGTGGCGATGCCGTACCAGATACGGCGGGTTGTCGGGTCCTGTGCCAGACCCTGGCTGAACGAAGGAAATTTCGTTGCCATTGGGAAAGGTCAGGTGGAGGTCAGCCGACCGCGATGAGTCGGGACAGGAAGAAGGCCCAGGTGGTCGCGATACCGCCCAGCAGGTAATGGGCGACACCGACGGCACGGCCTTGGGTGATGGAGAGCGCCCGCGGTTGGATGGCGGGAGCCACCTTCAGCTTGTTGTGAGCCCAGACGATGGACTCGATCAGTTCCTGCCAGTAGCCGCGGCCGCTGAAGAGGAACATGAGGCTGAAGGCCCAGACGAAGTGGGCACCCAGGAACATCAGACCGTAGGCGCTGGAGGACGAGCCGTAGCTGTTCAGCACCTGGGCAGCCTGAGCCCAGAGGAAGTCCCGGAGCCAGCCATTGATGGTGATGGCGCCCTGGGCGAAGTTGCCGTTGGTGATGTGCTGGACGCTGCCGTCGGCATTGACGGTGCCCCACACGTCGCTCTGCATCTTCCAGCTGAAGTGGAAAATGACGATCGACAGGGAGTTGTACATCCAGAACAGGCCGAGGAACACGTGGTCCCAGGCAGACACCTGACAGGTACCGCCACGGCCGGGGCCGTCGCAGGGGAAGCGGAAGCCCAGGTTCGCCTTGTCGGGGACGAGGCGGGAGCTGCGCGCATAGAGCACACCCTTCAGCAGGATCAGCACGGTGACGTGGATCGTGAAGGCGTGGATGTGGTGGACCATGAAGTCGGCCGTTCCCAGGGGGATCGGCGCAGCGGCCACCTTGCCGCCGACGGCGACGACAGTGCCGTTGAACACTTCACTCACACCGGCCAGCGCATTGGGAGCGGTGGTGCCGGCGGCAGCGGCGTGCAGGCCCTGGATCCATTGCGCGAAGACGGGCTTCAGCTGGATCGCCGTGTCGCTGAACATGTCCTGGGGACGTCCCAGGGCACTCATGGTGTCGTTGTGGATGTAGAGGCCGAAGCTGTGGAAGCCCAGGAAAATGCACACCCAGTTGAGGTGGCTGATCAGGGCATCACGGGCTTTCAGCACCCGATCCAGAACGTTGTCGATGTTCTTGGCCGGGTCGTAGTCGCGGATGAGTGCGATGGCCGAGTGGGCACCGGCTCCGACGATCAGGAAGCCGCCGATCCACATGTGGTGGGTGAACAGCGACAGCTGGGTCGGGTAGTCGATACCGATGTAGGGATACGGAGGCATCGCATACATGTGGTGCGCCACGATGATCGTGAGCGAACCGAACAGCGCCAGGTTGAGACCCAGCTGGGCGTGCCAGGAAGTGGTCAGGAATTCGTAAAGCCCATCGTGACCTTTGGGCGCGGGGAACAGCAGGGGATCGCCCTTCTGGCCCTCGAGAATTTCCTTGATGCTGTGGCCGATGCCCCAGTTGGTGCGGTACATGTGGCCAGCCACGATGAACAACACCGCGATCGCCAGGTGGTGATGGGCGATGTCGGTCATCCAGAGGCTGCCGGTCACAGGATTCAGACCACCCTTGAAGGTGAGGAAATCGCTGTAGGCGGCCCAGTTGCCGGTGAAGAAGGCGGAGATCCCCGCACCGAAGCCGGGGAACAACTGGGTCAGCAGATCCTGGTTGAGAAACTCGTGGGGGAGCGGGATGTCGGCCACCGAAGCGATGGTCTTGCCGTTCAACACCAGCGGGCTGCCGGCGTCGATGGCGTCCATCAACTGGGTGGTGGGCAGCGACACGTGCAGCAGGTGACCTGTCCAGGACAGGGACCCGAGCCCGAGCAGGCCGGCCAGGTGGTGGTTGAGCATGGACTCAACGTTCTGGAACCACTCCAGCTTCGGCGCTGCCTTGTGGTAATGGAAGACACCGGCGTTGAGCATGAGGCCGGCCATCACCAGGGCACCGATGGCGGTGCAGAGGAGCTGGAACTCGTTGGTGAAACCCCAGGCTCTCCACACGTGGAAGAGGCCGGAGGTGATCTGAATGCCGTGGAAGCCGGCACCCACATCGCCATTGAGAATTTCCTGGCCGAAGATCGGCCAGACCACCTGGGCACTGGGTTTGACGTGCAAGGGGTCGGCCAGCCAGCCGGTGTAGTTGGAGAAGCGGGCTCCGTGATAGAAGGCGCCGCTCAGCCAGATGAAGATGACGGCCAGATGGCCGAAGTGAGCGCTGAAGATCTTCCGGGAGACCTCTTCAAGATCGCTCGTGTGGCTGTCGAAATCGTGAGCGTTGGCGTGGAGGTTCCAAATCCAGGTGGTGGTTTTGGGACCTTTGGCGAGGGTGCGATCGAAGTGCCCGGGCTTGCCGAGAACATCGAAGTCGACGGGAACGGGGTTCCGGTCAACCATGTCCTTCGCCTTGTTCCCACGCTCTGGTGGGCTGATGGTCATCGAGACGTTCCTCGAGGGACGGGGTCGAGGTGGAGGTCCACCCCTTCGACGGGCACTGGGGAGAGGTCAAGGGACCGTCCCAGGCCCATCGGTGGGCCCCATGGCCGGGAAGCCCCGACCATGGGCACCAGTCGCGAGGTGGGGGAAATCCCTTGCCACGACTGGGGCTTTGGGCCCCGAAAGGGGACCGCTGGCGGAAGTATAGGGGTCGAAAACAAGGCGATTCGGTCGCCAGTTACAAAGGTTTAATCCCAGCGGTTCCAAGGCTGCGACAGCGGTCTGGCGACATGTTGTCAACAATGTAACAATCGAGAAAACGACGGGGTTTCTATAACTCCTTGCTGCATTTTGCAGCGATTTCAACAGTCGATCAGCCCTCCACGGGCCCCGACGCAGAATGGCGCCACGAACGACGGAGCGCGCGTGGGCGACAGGGAAGTGGGGCGTGGCGCCGCGGAACGGGCGGTCCGTAGGTACTTCTGCCGAGCGGGCCTGATCGCGGCCGCCCTACTGCTGGTGCTCACCCTGGCGCCGACTGCCGCTCTCGCCTTCTCCCTTCCGGGTCGACGGTCACCCGCCGCGGCCCCAGCCACCCCTGCCATGGGACGCTCCAGCCAGCAGGAGGTGGCCCCGCCCCTGGCGGTGCAGCAGCTGCAGGAGGCCCTGGAGGCACGACGCCCCCGGGTGGAGATCGTCTCCCCCGCCGACGGTGCCCTGCTGCCGGCGGGTCCCTGGACCCTGCAGCTGCGGGTGGAGGACTGGCCCCTGGTGGATGCCGGCCCCCTCGGTCTCGGCCCCCACCTGGTGGTGCAGCTGGATGGGGATCCCCCCCTGCCGCTGACCGCCACCTCCACCACGATGCGGCCGCTGGAACCCGGCAGCCATCGCTTGACCGTCTATGCCGCCAGACCCTGGGGTGAGGCGGTGAAGAGCCCCGGGGCCCAGCGCCAGATCCGGCTGCACAGGGTTGCGGCCAATCCCCTCGGCCAGCCCGCCCCGGGCACCCCCCAGCTGATCGCCGTCAGTCCCCGGGGGACGGCGGCCACCACGCCGCTGCTGCTCGACTGGCTGCTGCTGGAGGCCCCCCTGCAGAACCTGCGCAGCGGCGATGGCAGCTGGCGGCTGCGGATCAGCATCAACGGCGACAGCTTCCTGGTGGATCGCCAGACGCCCCTCTGGCTGGAGGGCTGGCGCACCGGCAGCAATGCGGTCCTGTTCGACCTGCTCGACGGCCTGGGCGAGCCCCTCAATCCCCCCTTCAACAGCCTGGTGGGTGAGGTGATCCTGGAGCCCGGCGGCGAAGCGCCCCGTTGGCAGAAGGGACGGCTGACCCCCTCGGAGCTGGCGATCCTGCTGGGTGAGGCCCCGCCGCCGCCGGCTCCTGAGCCCGAGCAGGCGACGGAATCCGACGCGACCCCTGCCCCTGAGGCCACGACGATGGCGGAGCCGACGCCACCGCAGGAGACGGAGGAGCCGCAGTTGCTGGAGCCCCAGGTGATGGAGCCGGAGACCACCGGGCCGGAGGACGCTGCAGCTCCGGAGAGCGACCCGGATATCCCCGACCCGGCCGAGGGGCCGGCCCCGCAGGGGAGCCCGGTGGCGGCCGGCAGCGCAGCGGATGGCAGCACAGCGGATGGCAGCGCGGCCGCCGGCCCCCTGGACACCGCGGACAGCCAGGGGCCGGCCCCCCTCGACGGGGGGGTGACCCCTTGAGCGACCCGACGCGGCGACACATCGGCCTGGGCTTCAGTCCCACGGCCACCGCGATGCTGCAGCGGCTGCGCCAGGCCGGCCTGCTCCACGTGGTCCGGGAGGCGGAGGCGGAGGCGGAGGCCTCCGGGCCGTGGCTGGCGCGGCAGTGGGGGACGGCCGACGCGGTGGTGGCCGTGGGGGCCTGCGGACTGGTGACCCGGCTGATCGCCCCCCTGATCAGCGACAAACAGAGCGATCCCGCCGTGCTGGTGGTGGACCCCCGGGGTCGCTTCGTCGTGCCCCTGCTGGGGGGCCACGGCGCTGGCGGCGACCGGCTCGCCGAGGAGATCGCCGCCCTGGTCGGTGGCCAGGCCGTGCTCACCGGTGCCGGCGCCTCCCTGGGCCGACTGCCCCTGGATGCCTTCGGCCAGGCCTGGGGCTGGCGCCGCGGGGCCGGTGACTGGAGGGGGCTGATGGTGCAGGCGGCCGGCGGTCTCCCCCCCTTCCTGAGTCAGGAGGCGGGCACGACGCTGTGGCAGGGGCTGGAGGCCGCCGGCAGCGGCAAGGACAACAGCGACGGGGACGACAGCAACCAGGCCGACGGCGAGGCAGCCCTGGTGATCGGGCCCCGCAGCGGCGCGGGCTGCCGCTGGCATCCCCCCAGCCTCTGGCTGGGCATCGGCTGCGAGCGGGACACGAGTCTGCCGGTGCTGGAACGGCTGGTGGCGGAAGGCCTGGCGCAGCAGGGACTGGCCCGGGAGGCCGTGGCCGGCCTGGCCAGCATCGATCGCAAGGGGGATGAACCCGCCCTGCTGGCCCTGGCGGAGCAGCACGGCTGGCCCCTGCGCCTCTACGACGCCTCCACCCTGGCGGCGGTCGCCGTGCCCCACCCCTCGGAGGCCGTGGCCCGGGAGATGGGCACGCCCAGCGTGGCCGAAGCCGCCGCCCTGCAGGCCGCGTCGGAGGCGGCTTCGGAGGCGGGCCAGCCTCTGACCCACCTGGCGGGAACGGCGCCCCGGTTGCTGGTGGAGAAGCGGATCGGCCGTGCCGCCAGCGGGGAGCGGGGTGCCGCCACCCTGGCGGTGGCCCTAGCCGCCCGCCAGTGGGCCCCGCAGCGCGGCAGCCTGCATCTGGTGGGCAGCGGTCCGGGGCCGATCGATCTGCTCAGCGGCGATGCCCGTCGGGCCCTGGCCGCAACAACGGTGTGGGTGGGCTACGGGCTCTACCTCGACCTGCTGGAACCCCTGCGGCGCCCCGACCAGCTGCGCCGCGAGGGCCGGCTGACGGAGGAGCGGGCCCGTTGCGCCGAGGCCATCGACCTGGCCCGCCAGGGCCTCGACGTGGCCCTGATCTCCTCCGGGGACAGCGGCATCTACGGCATGGCGGGGCTGGCGCTGGAGCTCTGGCTGCAGCTGCCGGTCCTCGACCGGCCGGCCTTCACGGTGCACCCGGGCCTGTCGGCCCTGCAGCTGGCCGCCGCCCGGGCCGGTGCCCCGCTGATGCACGACTTCTGCACCATCAGCCTCAGCGACCGCCTCACCCCCTGGGAGGTGATCGAACGGCGGCTGAAGGGGGCCGCCAGCGGCGATTTCGTCGTGGCTCTCTACAACCCCCGCTCCCTCGGCAGGCCGTGGCAGCTGGGCCGGGCCATCGAACTGCTGGTCGAGGGCCGGCCGGCCAGCACGCCGGTGCTGCTGGCCCGCCAGCTGGGGCGCGCCGAAGAGGCGCTCAGCCTCCACACCCTGGGCAACCTGCCCGAGGACCAGGTGGACATGCTGACCCTGGTGCTGGTGGGCAACAGCTCCACCCGGGTCCAGGATGGCCGCATGGTCACCCCGCGGGGCTATCCGGGGGCAGCCCTGGCCTGAGGGCGAGAAGAAAAAGAATCGGGATGACAGGATTCGAACCTGCGGCCCCTTCGTCCCGAACGAAGTGCGCTACCAAGCTGCGCCACATCCCGATGGCCAGACTTTAGGGGATGGGCTGCAGCCGACCGGTGCCCCGGGCGTCCGGAGTGTCCTGCCTACAGTTCGCAGAGCCCAGCGATGCCCGTGACCGTCAGCGACCCCCGGCCCGCCCCCGCCAAGCCGCCCTGGCTGCGGGTCAAGGCACCGCAGCGGGAACGGATCGGGGCGGTGGCGGACCTGCTGGTCGACCTCAAGCTCAACACGGTCTGCCAGGAGGCCAGCTGCCCGAACATCGGCGAGTGCTTCGCCGGTGGCACCGCCACCTTCCTGATCATGGGGCCGGGCTGCACCCGGGCCTGCCCCTACTGCGACATCGACTTCGACCGCAGCGTGCGGGCCCTGGACCCCACCGAGCCCGAGCGCCTCGGGGAAGCCGTGCGGCGCCTGGGCCTCAGCCATGTGGTGATCACCTCGGTCAACCGGGACGACCTGCCCGACGGCGGCGCCAGCCAGTTCGTGGCCTGCATCGAGGCGGTGCGGCGCACATCCCCCCTCACCACGATCGAGATCCTGCTGCCCGATCTGTGCGGCGCCTGGGAAGCCCTGGCGGCGGTGATGGCGGCGGCGCCGGAGGTGCTCAACCACAACATCGAGACCGTGCCCCGGCTCTACCGGCAGGTGCGGCCCCAGGGGGTCTACGAACGTTCGCTGGAGCTGCTGCGCCGGGTCCGTGAGGGCTGGCCGCGCACCTACACGAAATCAGGGCTGATGGTGGGCCTGGGGGAAAGCGACGACGAGGTCCGCGCCGTGATGGCCGATCTGCGCGCCCACGCCGTCGACATCGTCACCATCGGCCAGTACCTCTCCCCCGGCCCGAAACATCTGCCGGTGCAGCGCTTCGTCTCCCCGGAGGTGTTCGAAAGCTTCCGCCGCCATGGGGAAGACGACCTGGGCTTCCTCCAGGTGGTGAGCAGTCCGCTCACCCGCAGCAGCTACCACGCCGGCGAGGTGCGGCGCCTGATGCGGGAGCACCCCCGCTGAGAACGACGGGATCCCGATGCAGGATTGGGAACCCGCCGCCCGGTGGTCCGGTCATGAGCAAATTTGCCGGCGGCCGCGGCCTGCTGCTGGCCCTGCTCGCGCCGGTGGAGCCGGCCCTGGCCGTGCCCCACCTCTACACGGATGTGGTGCTGGGGGTGGACGACCTCAGGGCCTGGGTAGACAACGCCAGCCTGCCCATGGCCCTGTCGATCAGCTGCAGCAGCCAGCTGGGTGCCGCTTCGATCGCCGTGGCCGGCATGAACAACGACGACACCTTCGCCGCCTTCCAGAAGGTCTACGACGACTTCTGAGCCTGGCCCGCTCAACCGCAGACCTGCTCAGGCCGCCACCGCTTCCCGCTCCGCCAGACCCACCGCGGCTTTCTCGCTGGGGGGGACCAGCACCCGGAAGCGGGCCTTCCAGGCGGGCCAGTCCGCCAGGATCGCCGCCGCCCTGGCGCTGCCGGTGGCCTGCAGGTGGGCCTCTAGCAGGGGCAGCAGCAGCGCCTCCTGTTCGGGGGTGGTGAGGGGCACCAGCGCCACCGACTCGGGGTTGAGGCGGGCCGCCAGACCTCCGGTCTCGTCGAGCAGGAAGGCCACACCGCCGGTCATGCCGGCAGCCACGTTGCGGCCAGTGCTGCCCAGCACCACCACCACGCCGCCGGTCATGTACTCGCAGCAGTGGTCACCGACGCCCTCCACCACGGTGCGGGCGCCGCTGTTGCGCACGGCGAAGCGCTCGCCGGCCCGGCCGAGGGCGAACAGCTCCCCGCCCGTGGCGCCGTAGAGGCAGGTGTTGCCGAGGATCACCTGGGCGCCGGGGTCACGGACGGCGGCCGGCGGCACCACGGTGATGCGGCCGCCGTTGAGGCCCTTGCCCACGTAGTCGTTGGCCTCGCCCACCAGGCGCAGGTCCATGCCCTGGAGCACGAAGGCGCCGAAGCTCTGGCCCGCGGCACCGTGGAAAGTGAGGGCGAGGCCCCCCTGGAAGCCGGTGTTGCCATGCAGGGCGGCGATCTCGCCGGACAGCCGGGCCCCCACACTGCGGTCGGTGTTGACGATCGTCAGCTGACGCACGACATGGCCGTGGGAGTCGATCGCCGCTCGCACCTCGGGGTCGGCGAGCAGGGCGTCCTCCAGCACGGGTCCGTTGCCGTGGGCCTCGTCGTCGTGCTTCAGCCAGCCGCGGTCGGCGGCGGCGGGGATCGGATCGAGCAGGCAGGAGAGATCGAGGGCGCTGGTCTTGGTGAGGCGGATGGCACGGGGCGCCAGCAGATCGGTGCGGCCGATCAGGTCCTCGAGCCGGGCCACCCCCAGCACGCTCAGCAGCTGGCGCACCTCCTCGGCCACGAAGACGAAGAAATTGACGACGTGCTCGGGCAGGCCGGTGAAGCGCTTGCGCAGGGCCTCCTTCTGGGTGGCGACCCCCACCGGGCAGTTGTTGGTGTGGCAGACGCGGGCCATGATGCAGCCCTCGGCGATCATGGCCACTGAGCCGAAGCCGAATTCCTCGGCCCCCAGCAGGGCAGCGATCAGCACGTCCCAGCCGCTCTTGAGGCCTCCGTCGGCTCGCAGCAGCACCCGGTCCCGCAGGCCGTTCTCCAGCAGGCTGCGGTGCACCTCGGTCAGCCCCAGCTCCCAGGGGCTGCCGGCGTGCTTGATCGAACTCAGCGGCGAGGCGCCGGTGCCGCCGTCGTGGCCGGAGATCTGGATCACATCGGCGTTGGCCTTGGCCACACCGGCGGCGATGGTGCCGATGCCGATCTCGGCCACCAGCTTCACGGAGACCCGGGCGGCGGGGTTCACCTGGTGCAGGTCGTGGATCAGCTGGGCCAGATCCTCGATCGAATAGATGTCATGGTGGGGCGGCGGTGAGATCAGCGGCACGCCCGCCTTGCTGTTGCGCAGCCAGGCGATGTAGGCGTCCACCTTGGGACCGGGCAGCTGGCCGCCCTCGCCGGGCTTGGCGCCCTGGGCCACCTTGATCTCCAGCTGGCGGCCGCTGCGCAGATAGGCCGGGGTGACGCCGAAGCGGCCCGAGGCGATCTGCTTGATGGCGGAGCAGGCGCTGTCGCCGTTGCGGAGCCCGCGCAGGGTGGGAAGCGTGGGGGAATGGCCCTCGCCGTCGACGTCGTCGAGGGGGTGGTACCGGGCCGGATCCTCACCGCCCTCGCCGCAGTTGCTCTTGCCGCCGATGCGGTTCATGGCCACCGCGAGCACTTCGTGGGCCTCCCGGGAGAGGGCCCCCAAGCTCATTCCGCCGGTGCAGAAGCGGCTGCAGATGCTCTCCACGCTTTCCACCTGCTCGATCGGCAGGGGCACCGGCGCCGGGCGCAGCTCGAGCAGGTCGCGCAGCGCCGTGACGGGGCGGTTCTCCAGCAGGGTGCGGTAGGTGGAGAAGTGGTCGTAGCCGGGGCCCGCCGCCACGGCGGCGTGCAGGGCCTTGGACATCTCCGGGTTGTTGAGGTGGAACTCCCCGCCGGTGCGGTACTGCACGAAGCCCATGAATTCCAGCTTGGTGCGGTTCAGCTCCGGGTAGGCCTTGGCGTGGAAGGCCAGGGTCTCGCTGGCCAGATCCTGGAGGCTGAGGCCGGCGACCCGGCTGGTGGTTCCGGTGAAGGCCCGATCGATCAGATCGGCACCGATGCCGATGGCTTCGAAGATCTGGGCGCCGTGGTAGCTGGCGAGCAGGGAGATGCCGATCTTGGAGAGGATCTTGCGCAACCCCTCCTCCAGGGCTTTGCGCACGTTGGACTGGGCCGTGTCGGCTTCGAGGCGGGGGAGCTTGCCCCGCTCGATCATCGACTGGGTGCGGGGATGGGCCAGCCAGTGGCGGGTGGTCTCCCAGGTGAGCCACGGGCAGACGGCGCTGGCGCCGTAGCCGATCAGACAGGCGAGGTGGTGGGTGCTCCAGCACTGGGCGGTGTCCACCACCAGGGAGCACTGCAGGCGCAGGCCGAGCCTCAGCAGATGGTGATGCACGGCCCCCACCCCCAGCAAGGGAGGAATGGCCGTGGTGCCGGGGCTGATGCCGCCATCAGCGCGGTCGGAGAGGACCAGGATCTGGGAGCCGCTGCGCACGGCCGCCTCCGCTTCGAAGCAGAGCCGATGCAGGGCCTGCTCCAGCCCATCGGGGCCGCTGGCCACCGGCAGGAGGGTGGAGAGGGTGGTGAGCCCGAGGCCGTGGGAACCGAGATCCTCCAGTTCGGCCTCATTGAGCACCGGGGTGGTGAGGTGCAGCACGGCAGCGCCGGAGGCATCGGGCCGCAGGGCCGAACCGCGCCGGCCCAGGTGCATCTCCAGGCTCATGACCAGCTTTTCGCGCAGCGGGTCGATCGGAGGGTTGGTGACCTGGGCGAAGCGCTGTTTGAAGTAGTCGTAGAGAAGGTGGGGCTTGGAGGAGAGCACCGCCAGGGGGATGTCGTCCCCCATGCAGTAGGTGGGCTCCTTGCCCTGGCCGGCCATGTCCTCGATCACCAGGTCAAGGTCCTCGGCGGTGAAGCCGAAGGCGGTCTGCTGCTGGAGCAGCTCCAGTTCGCCCAGGGTGCGCTCCTGCTCCCAGACGCCGGGGGACAGGCTGCGGCGGTGGTCGAGCAGCCAGCCGGCATAGGGGAGACGCGCCGCCGTCTCCTCCTTCACATCCCAGTTGCGCAGCAGCCGGTGCTGCTCCAGGTCGACGGCCAGCATCTGGCCGGGGCCGAGGCGCCCCTTCTCGATGATCCGGGATTCCTCCAGTTCGACCACGCCCGTTTCCGAGCCCATCACCACGTAGCCGTCGCTGGTGATGCAGTAGCGGGCCGGCCGCAGGCCGTTGCGGTCGAGGGTGGCCCCCACCATGCGGCCGTCGCTGAAGACCAGCAGGGCCGGACCGTCCCAGGGCTCCTGCAGGCAGGCGCTGTATTCGTAGAAGGCCTTGATGGAGGGCCGTTCGTCGAGTTCGGGCTGGTCGCGGAAGGCCTCCGGCACCAGGGTCAGCAGGCTGTCGGTGATCGGTCGGCCGCTGCGCACCATCAGCTCGAGGGTGGCGTCGAGGTTCGCCGAGTCGCTGAAGGCGGCGTTGACCAGGGGCCGCAGGTCCCGGGCGGCATCCCCCCAGACAGCCTCGAGGTGGGATTCAGCAGCTCTGGCCCAGTTGATGTTGCCCAGCAGGGTGTTGATCTCGCCGTTGTGGCCCAGCAGCCGCATCGGCTGGGCCAGGGGCCAGCGGGGCAGGGTGTTGGTGCTGAAGCGGCGGTGGTACACCGCGAAGGCGACGCTGAAGCGCTCGTCCCGGAGGTCGGCATAGAAGGCATCGAGCACCTCCGAGCGCACCATGCCCTTGTAGACGACGGTGCGGGCGCTGATCGACGCGAAGTAGAGATCGGTGGTGTCGGCCCCCCACACCTCCCGCACCCGGTCGACGGCGCGGCGCCGCAGGCGGAACAGCAGGGACTCGAGGGCGTCGACGTCGGCCATGACGCCGGGCACCGCATCGGGGGCGGCCAGCAGCCACTGCTCGATGGCCGGGGCGTTCTCCCGCGCCAGGGGACCGAGCACCTCAGGAACCACCGGGACCGCACGCCAGCCCAGGCTGAGGAGCCCGAGGCGCTCGGCCTCCTCATCGCAGATCCGCCGGGCCTGGTCGCGGCGGGCGGGATCCGCCGGCAGGAACAGCATCCCCAGCCCCCGCACGACCGCTGTGGAGGCGGCGGCCGCCGGCCAGACGGCCTCCAGGTAGCTCCAGGGGATCGCGGTCAGCAGTCCGGCCCCGTCGCCGGAGTCGCCGTCACCGCCGCAGCCGCCCCGGTGCTCCATGCAGCGGAGGCCCCGCAGGGCCTGCTGGAGCACCCAGTGGCTGGGAACCCCCTCGAGATGGGCCAGGAAACCCACCCCACAGGCATCCGTCTCGCCAGGGCCTGGGGTGGAGCTGTCGCGGTGGGGCCAGACGGGGACGGAGGAGGACATAGGCCAGGTTGGGGCTGCTGAGACGGAGCTGGAACGGGCTTGGAGGGATCAAGCCTAAGGACGCCGGCAGGAGGGGCCTGCCGAGGAGCTGCCGTGTCACCCGTGCAGCAGCCGTGTCCGCGACGACAGGGCGAGCCATCGATCCTAGGCAGCCGCCCCCACCCGGGAGCGGTGGGACTAACTTTTTGCCTCAGGATCAGGACGTCATCGATGGCCAGGACTCTCCCGATCACCCTGGCCCTGCTGGCCCTGATCGGAGCTCCCCCGGTCACCAGGGCAGCCCCGCCGCCGATCCCCCCGGCCCTGCCGGAGCTGCCGGCGCCGCGCGGCAGCCGGCCCGGACCCATGCGGGGGGCCCCCGCTGCGGAGGTCGGCGGCACCGGGCTGACGCTCAACGGCCGCAGCCAGCAGGCCGCCTGGCGCTGGAGCGGCGAGGACCCGCGCCGGCCGGTGGCCCTGT
Source organism: Cyanobium gracile PCC 6307 (assembly GCF_000316515.1). Lineage (NCBI taxonomy): Bacteria > Bacillati > Cyanobacteriota > Cyanophyceae > Synechococcales > Prochlorococcaceae > Cyanobium > Cyanobium gracile. The sequence continues at coordinate 1,806,652 of NC_019675.1, forward strand.
GGCTGCCGCTGGAGGTGCTCGAAGGCCAGCTGGGCTTCAGCAGCCGCGCCAGGCCCGATGGCGCCCTGGCGCTGGAATGGTTCGGCCGGGAGCTGGTGGTGCCCCCGGCGCAGCAGCGGTCCCTGGCGGATGAGGTGGCCGTCGACGTGGCGGGCCTCCTTCTGGACATGGGCGTGACGGTGGAGCGCCGCGGTGAGCGGCTGGAGCTGCGCCTGCCGGCGCCGCGGCTGCTCCAGGTGCGCAGCTCGGAGCAGGCCGGCGTCCGCCGGGTGGTGCTCGACCTCGACGGCCCCGCCCTGTTGCGCAGCAGCGAGGGCGGCCTGCAGCTGGCCCTGCTCAGCCGGCCCGACCAGCTGGCCCAGCTCACCGCGCGGGGACTGCGCAGCGGCGCCGACGGGACGGACCTGACCCTGGCGGTGCCGGGCGGCGGCGCCCCCCTGCGCACCTTCACCCTGGGGGGTCCGGCCCGGGTGGTGATCGATCTGCCCCAGGGCGCCGGCAGTGTCGGCACGGCGCCGGAGGCGCCGGCCCCGATCGATCCGCGGCTGCTGGCGATGCTGGGCTCCCAGCTGCGCTGGGACCAGCAGGTGCGCAGCGTCGGTGGCACCCGGGTCCTGGTCAACGCCGTCCGCATCGATCCGCGCAGCAGCCCCCTCGAACTGCGCACCCTCAGCCGCCCCGACGGCATGGCGGGGCTCAGCTCCCTGACGGCCCTGGCCCAGCGCCAGGACGCCCTGGTGGCGATCAACGGCGGCTTCTTCAACCGGGTGCGCCGGCTTCCCCTCGGCGCCCTGCGGGACCAGGGCCGCTGGCTGTCCGGGCCGATCCTCAACCGGGGCGTGGTGGGCTGGGAGCCGCGCAGCCTGCCGCGCTTCGGCCGCCTGCGCCTGGAGGAATGGATCAGCGACGACCGGGGGCAGCGCCTGCCGCTGCTGACCGTGAACAGCGGCCTGGCCCAGCGGGGCCTGAGCCGCTACACGGCCGAATGGGGCCGGCTCTACCAGGCCCTGACCGGCTCCGAGACGGGTCTGCTGCTGAGCGGCGGCCAGGTGCAGCGCCGGATCAGCAGCGCCGAACTGGCGGCGGGGCTGCCGCTGCGGCCGGAGGAGACCCTGGTGGTGGCCCGGGGCGGGGCCGACCTGCCCTGGGGCGAGGGGGACCGGCTGCGGATCGAGAGCCGGCCGACCGATCCGGTGGGCAACGCCTCCTCCGTGATGGGGGGAGGACCGCTGCTGCTCCAGAACGGCCGCATCGTGCTGAACGGCGCCGCCGAAGGCTTCGGTGCCGCCTTCCTCGGCCAGGGGGCCCCCCGCACCGTGGTGGGCAGCGACGGCACCCTGCTGTGGCTGGTGACCCTGGAAGGCGCCGGGGGGGTCGCCGGGCCCACGCTCTCCGAGACCGCCTGGCTGCTGCAGCAGATGGGGCTGGTGGACGCCCTCAACCTCGACGGGGGCAGTTCCACCGGCCTGGTGATGGGCGGCAGCCACCGGGTCAAGGGGCGCGGCGTGGCCGGCTCGGTCCACAACGGCCTTGGCCTGGTGCCCATCGGGGGCGGCGAGGCGGCCACCAGCCTGGGGCCGGCCGGCAGCCGCTGGCTGACTGATTCCAGGGACTGACGGAACCACTGGCAGACTGGCTTGATTCGTTTCGTCGCCGTGCCCAGGGGCCACAGCCTCCGTCTCACCGCCGCCGCCGCCGCGGAGCTCTGCCGGCAGGCGGCCGTGGCGGGCACCCCCGGGCTGATGCACCTGGAGCTGCTGGAGGGCGCCTGCGAGGCCTGGGCCATCCGCCTGCGCCCGGGCCACCTCTCCGGCACCCCCGTGGCCCGGGCCGACGGCATCACCCTCTATTCCCCCGGGAACCAGCTGCCCCTGCTCCAGGGCCTGCAGCTCGACTACCGGGGCGACCTCAGCGGCGGGGGTTTCCTGGTGCGCCCCGGTCCAGGGGTGCGCAGCTGCGCCTGCGGCGCGGCCTTCAGCCGCGAGACATGAGCGGGACGGCGACGAAGTAAGGTGTCGGATTGTCGATACGGTCGGACGTCCGACCTGTCCACCCAGAAGTCCCCACCGAGCAGCACCCGGCCCTCGATGCCCACTATTCAGCAGCTGATCCGCACCGAGCGGCAGCGTCTCACCCGCAAGACGAAGTCGCCCGCCCTGCGCGCCTGCCCCGAGCGGCGTGGCGTCTGCACCCGGGTGTACACCTCCACCCCGAAAAAGCCCAACTCGGCGCTGCGCAAGGTGGCCCGGGTGCGCCTCACCTCCGGCTTCGAGGTGACGGCTTACATCCCCGGCATCGGCCACAACCTTCAGGAGCACTCGGTGGTTCTGATCCGCGGCGGCCGCGTCAAGGATCTGCCCGGTGTCCGCTATCACATCATCCGCGGCACCCTCGACACCTCCGGGGTCAAGGACCGGCGTCAGTCCCGCTCCAAGTACGGCGCCAAGACACCGAAGGCCTGAGCCTCCGCGCCACCGGCTCTCCGCGGCCGACTCCCTCCTCTCCTGCTTTTTCTCCCTCCGTTCCATGTCCCGCCGCAACGCCGCCGAGAAGCGCCCGGTTCTCCCGGATCCCCAGTTCAACAGCCGTCTGGCCTCGATGATCGTGGCCCGGCTGATGAAGCACGGCAAGAAGTCCACGGCCCAGCGCATCCTGTCCGATGCCTTCACCCTGATCAACGAGCGCACCGGCGCCGATCCCCTCGACCTGTTCGAGACGGCGGTCCGCAATGCCACCCCCCTGGTGGAGGTGCGGGCCCGTCGGGTCGGCGGCGCCACCTATCAGGTGCCGATGGAAGTGCGTCAGGAGCGGGGCACCGCCATGGCGCTGCGCTGGCTGGTCAACTTCTCCCGCGCCCGCAACGGCCGCAGCATGGCCCAGAAACTGGCCGGCGAGCTGATGGACGCGGCCAACGAGGCCGGCAGTGCCGTCCGCAAGCGGGAGGAAACCCACAAGATGGCCGAGGCCAACAAGGCCTTCGCCCACTACCGCTACTAAGCGGCCCCGGGAGCCGGATCCCTGGGCTGATCCGGCTCCCCCAGACCTGAGCATCACCGGTCTGTAGAGTAACGCCCGTTTTTTGTCGACCCACCCCCGGAGAACTTTCCCGTGGCCCGCGCCTACCCCCTGGAACGCGTCAGAAATATCGGTATCGCCGCTCACATCGACGCGGGCAAGACCACCACGACCGAACGGATTCTGTTCTATTCCGGCGTGGTCCACAAGATGGGCGAGGTGCACGATGGCGCCGCCGTCACCGACTGGATGGAGCAGGAACGCGAGCGTGGCATCACCATCACCGCGGCCGCCATCTCCACCAGCTGGAAGGACAACCGGATCAACATCATCGACACCCCCGGCCACGTCGATTTCACGATCGAGGTGGAGCGCTCGATGCGCGTACTCGATGGTGTGGTCGCCGTGTTCTGTGCCGTGGGCGGCGTCCAGCCCCAGTCGGAAACCGTCTGGCGCCAGGCCGACCGCTACAACGTGCCCCGGATCGTGTTCGTCAACAAGATGGACCGGACCGGTGCCAACTTCCTGAAGGTCTACGAGCAGATCAAGGATCGCCTCAAGGCCAACGCCGTGCCGATCCAGCTGCCGATCGGTGCCGAGGGCGACCTCAAGGGCATCATCGACCTGGTGCGCAACAAGGCGATCATCTACACCAATGATCTCGGCACCGACATCCTCGAAGAGGAGATCCCCGCCGACATGCAGGACGAGGCTGCGGAATGGCGCCAGAAGCTGATGGAGTCGGTGGCCGAAACCGACGAAGAGCTGATTGAAGCCTTCCTTGAGAACGGTGAGCTCACCCAGGAGCAGCTGATGCGCGGCATCCGGCTGGGGGTGCTCCAGCACGGCATGGTCCCCATCCTCTGCGGCTCCGCCTTCAAGAACAAGGGCGTCCAGCTGGTGCTCGACGCGGTGGTCGACTACCTGCCCGCCCCCGTCGACGTGCCCCCGATCCATGGCCTTCTGGCCGACGGCAGCGAAGCCACCCGCCCCTGCGACGACAACGCTCCCTTCAGCGCCCTGGCCTTCAAGGTCATGGCCGACCCCTACGGCAAGCTCACCTTCGTGCGCATGTATAGCGGGGTCCTGCAGAAGGGCAGCTACGTCCTCAATTCCACCAAGGACAAGAAGGAGCGCATCTCCCGTCTGATCCTGCTGAAGGCCGACGAGCGCGAGGAGGTGGACGAACTGCGGGCCGGTGATCTGGGGGCCGTGCTCGGCCTCAAGGACACCACCACGGGCGACACCCTCTGCGTCGACTCCGATCCGATCATCCTGGAATCCCTGTTCATCCCCGAACCGGTGATCTCCGTGGCCGTGGAGCCCAAGACCAAGGGCGACATGGAGAAGCTCGGCAAGGCCCTGCAGTCCCTCTCCGAGGAGGACCCCACCTTCCGGGTCTCCACCGATCCGGAAACCAACCAGACGGTGATCGCCGGCATGGGCGAACTACACCTGGAGATCCTCGTCGACCGCATGCTGCGGGAGTTCAAGGTGGAGGCCAACATCGGCGCCCCCCAGGTGTCCTACCGGGAAACCATCCGCGGCAGTGCCAAGGGTGAGGGCAAGTTCGCCCGCCAGACAGGCGGCAAGGGCCAGTACGGCCACGTGGTGATCGAAATGCAGCCCGGCGAGCCGGGTTCAGGGTTTGAGTTCGTCAACAAGATCGTCGGCGGCATCGTTCCCAAGGAGTACATCGGTCCGGCGGAAGCCGGCATGAAGGAAACCTGCCAGTCCGGTGTGATTGCCGGTTTCCCCATGATCGATGTCAAGGTCACCATGGTGGACGGCTCCTATCACGACGTCGACTCTTCGGAGATGGCGTTCAAGATCGCCGGTTCCATGGCCTTCAAGGACGGCGTCAAGAAGTGCAACCCCGTACTGCTTGAGCCGATGATGAAGGTCGAGGTCGAGGTCCCCGAGGATTTCCTCGGTTCGGTCATCGGCGACCTTTCCTCCCGCCGTGGTCAGGTCGAAGGGCAGTCCGTCGACGACGGTCAGTCCAAAGTCCAGGCCAAGGTGCCGCTGGCCGAAATGTTCGGCTATGCCACCCAGCTCCGATCCATGACCCAGGGTCGGGGTATTTTCTCGATGGAGTTCAGCCATTACGAGGAAGTTCCTCGCAATGTGGCGGAAGCCATCATTTCCAAGAATCAGGGCAATTCCTGATCTTTCTTTCCATCCAACCCACCCCCCCGATTCTTTCCTTCCATGGCACGCGAGAAGTTCGAGAGGAACAAGCCTCACGTCAACATCGGCACCATCGGTCACGTTGACCACGGCAAGACCACCCTCACCGCCGCCATCACCAACGTGCTGGCGTCCCAGGGCATGGCCAAGGCCCAGGCCTACGACGAGATCGATGGTGCTCCCGAGGAGAAGGAGCGGGGGATCACGATCAACACGGCCCACGTCGAGTACGAGACCGAAAACCGTCACTACGCCCACGTGGACTGCCCCGGCCACGCCGACTACGTCAAGAACATGATCACCGGTGCCGCCCAGATGGACGGCGCCATCCTGGTGGTGGCCGCCACCGACGGCCCCATGGCCCAGACCAAGGAGCACATCCTGCTGGCCAAGCAGGTGGGCGTGCCCGCCCTGGTGGTGTTCCTCAACAAGAAGGACATGGTCGACGACGAGGAGATCCTCGAGCTCGTCGAACTGGAGATGCGTGAGCTGCTGAGCAGCTACGACTTCCCCGGCGACGACATCCCCGTGATCGCCGGCTCCGCCCTCAAGGCCCTCGAGTACATCCAGGCCGGCAAGAAGGCCGTGCGCGGTGAAGACGAGTGGGTCGACAAGATCCTCGACCTCATGGATGCGGTTGATGAGTCCATCCCCGAGCCCGAGCGTGAGATCGACAAGCCCTTCCTGATGGCCGTCGAAGACGTGTTCTCGATCACCGGTCGGGGCACCGTCGCCACCGGTCGTATCGAGCGCGGCAAGGTGAAGGTGGGCGAGACCGTCCAGATCGTCGGCATCCGCGACACCCGGGAAACCACCGTCACCGGCGTGGAGATGTTCCGCAAGCTGCTCGACGAGGGCATGGCTGGCGACAACGTCGGCCTGCTGCTGCGCGGCATCCAGAAGGAGGACATCGAGCGCGGCATGGTGCTGGTGAAGCCCAACTCCATCAAGCCCCACACCAAGTTCGAGGGTGAGGTCTACGTGCTCAAGAAGGAGGAAGGCGGCCGCCACACCCCCTTCTTCGCAGGCTATCGCCCGCAGTTCTATATCCGCACCACGGATGTGACCGGCCAGATCACCGCCTTCACCGCCGATGACGGCTCCAACGTGGAGATGGTGATGCCCGGCGACCGCATCAAGATGAGCGCCGAGCTCATCTGCCCGGTCGCCATCGAGCAGGGCATGCGCTTCGCCATCCGCGAAGGCGGCCGCACCATCGGTGCCGGCGTGGTGTCCAAGATCGTTCTGTGAGCCTGATCTAGCCTGTACTAGGGAGCCCCTCCTCGGTGGGGCTCCCCCTCTTTGCCGAACCCTCCGGTTCCCCTCGCACCTCGACAATCCGTTGCCGCGGCACTCCCGCCGCCCATCAGCCGCCCTTCGCCCGCGTTTCCCTTCCGATGACCGCCTCCATTCCCCAGCAGAAGATCCGTATCCGCCTGAAGGCCTTCGATCGCCGCATGCTGGATCTGTCCTGCGAAAAGATCATCGAAACCGCCGATCACACCGCTGCCACGGCCATCGGTCCCATCCCCCTGCCCACCAAACGCAAGATCTACTGCGTGCTGCGCTCGCCTCACGTCGACAAGGATTCCCGTGAGCACTTCGAGACCCGCACCCACCGCCGCATCATCGATATCTACAGCCCCAGCTCCAAGACCATCGACGCCCTGATGAAGCTCGACCTGCCGAGTGGTGTGGACATCGAAGTCAAGCTCTGATGCTGATGGGGTCAACGGGGCTTCGCCGGGCTGGTCGCTCTCTCTAGGATCGCGACACACCCCGACTTGCCCTGGTTGATCCTTTCGCCTCCGACCTCCGATCGCCCCTTCCCCCCTGCCGCCAGCGGCATCCTGCTCGCGTGACTGATCTGGCCGTCAGGGAGCTGCCCCTGTTCCCCCTCCCCGATGTGGTGCTCTTCCCCCAGGAGGTGCTGCCGCTCCACATCTTCGAGCCGCGCTACCGCATGATGCTGCGCACGGCGATGTCGGAGGACAGGCGCTTCGGCGTGGTGCGCTGGGATCCCCAGAGCAAGAAGATGGCGGAAGTGGGGTGCTGCGCCGAGATTCTGCACTGCCAGGTGCAGGACGACGACCGCAGCAACATCGTCACGATGGGCCAGCAGCGCTTCCGGGTGCTCGACATCGTGCGCGACACCCCGTTCCGCGTCGGCATGGTCAGCTGGATCGAGGACACGGTGAGTGAAAGCCACGAGGAGCTTGAGACCCTCACCAGTGATGTGACCCGGGCCCTGCGGGACGTGGTCGATCTCACCGGCAAGTTGATCGGCAAGCCCTCCTCCCTGCCCGCCGATCTGCCCGATCTGCCGCGGGAGCTCTCCTTCTGGATCGGTGCCCATCTCGGCGGGCCGGTGGCCGATCACCAGCAGGCGCTGCTCGAAATCACCGACACCGGTGAGCGCCTGCGCCAGGAATTCGAACTGCTGGATCAGACCCGGCGCCAGCTGGCCGCCCGCACGGTCCTCAAGGACACTTTCTCCAGCCTCGGCGACGGCAGCAGCGAGACCTGAGCCATGGCGAGCCTCCTTCCGGGCGGCGCGCTGCTGCCCCTCCTCCTGACGGGGGGTGCCCTGGCGGCGGTCCTGGCCGCCCTGCTCTGGCAGCGCCGCTCCCGGGCCTACCTGTCGTCGGCCAGTGTGGCCGCCGCCTACGACCGCTGGACGGACGACCGGCTGCTGGAGCGGCTCTGGGGTGAGCATGTGCACCTGGGCCACTACGGTGATCCCCCGGGTGCCCGGGATTTCCGCGCCGCCAAGGCCGCCTTCGTCCACGAGCTGGTGCGCTGGAGCGGCCTCGACCGCCTGCCCCCCGGCAGCCGGGTGCTGGACGTGGGCTGCGGCATCGGCGGCAGCGCCCGCATCCTGGCCCGCGACTACGGCTTCGAGGTGCTGGGCATCAGCATCAGCCCGGCCCAGATCGCCCGGGCACGGGAGCTCACACCGGCCGACCTGCCGGGATGCCGCTTCGCCGTGATGGATGCCCTGGCCCTCGATCTGCCGGACGGGGGCCCCGACACCGGCTTCGATGCGGTCTGGAGCGTCGAGGCCGGCCCCCACATGCCCGACAAGCAGCGCTACGCCGATGAGATGCTGCGCGTGCTCAAACCGGGCGGCTGCCTGGCGGTGGCCGACTGGAACCGCCGCGACCCCAGCGTCGCCCCGATGAACCGCCTGGAGCGCTGGGTGATGCGCCAGCTGCTCGACCAGTGGGCGCACCCGGAGTTCGCCAGCATCCCCTCCCTGAGGCGGAATCTGGAGACCAGCCCCTGGAACCGGGGCCTGCCGATCAGCACCGATGACTGGACGGTCGCCACCCTGCCCTCCTGGGTGGATTCGATCCTCGAGGGCGTGCGCCGCCCCGGGGCGGTGCTGGGGCTGGGCCCCCGGGCCGTGCTGCAGGGGCTGCGGGAGACGCCGACGCTGCTGCTGATGGACTGGGCCTTCCGCAACGGTCTGATGCAGTTCGGCGTCTTCCGCGGTCCGGTGCCCGGGGCCGGGGCCGTGGGCCAGTCCGGGCCCGGCTGACTCAGTCGGCCTTCTCCTCGGCGGCGAGGTTGGTGAGGGGATAGGCCCCGAACAGGGCCAGGTGCTCGCAGAGGGGGGTGAGGTCGGCGATCGCCCCGTCCAGCGGCGCGACACCGTCCGGAAGCTCAAGATCGACGAAGAAGATGTATTCGCCCATCTCCCGCTTGGAGGGACGGGACTCGATCCGGCTCATGTTCAGCCCCTGGCGGGCGAAGCAGCCGAGCGACTCCAGCAGGGCACCGGGCTGGTTGGAATGGAGCGAGAACGCCAGGCTGGCATGGGGGCCCCGGTGGGAGCGCTCGCCGCGACGCAGCAACAGGAAGCGGGTGCAGTTGCCCGGCACATCGTTGATCGGGTGGGCCAGCACCTCCAGGCCGTGCTCGGCGGCCGCCTCCAGCGAGGCGATGGCGCCCCGGAAGCGGCTGCCCCGCACCAGCCTGGCCGCTTCGGCGGTGGAGCTGGTGGGCAACTGCAGGGCGTGGGGCAGGTGTTCCCCCAGCCACAGGCTGCACTGGGCCAGGGCCTGGGGATGGGAGAGCACCTCACTGATGGCGTCGAGGGGGCCGCTGCCCACGAGGGCGTGGCGGATGGGCAGCACCAGGGCCCGGGCCACCGCCAGGTCAGGGTGCTCCCAGAGGGCATCGAGGCAGCTGGTGACGCCCCCTTCGACGGAGTTCTCCACCGGCACCACCGCCAGATCGCAGTCGCTGTCGGCCAGGGCCCGGATCACGGCGCGGATGCCCTGCTGGGGCACGAACACCACCGCCTCGAGGCCCTCGAGGGCCGCCAGTCGCTGCGCCGCCTGCTCACCGTAGGTGCCGACGGGACCGAGAAAGGCAAGACGCATGGCGGCGGGACGCTCTGGGGTGATCGGTAGGATCATGGCCTGCCGGCCCGCAGGCCATGTCCCTGGCCTTCAGCGCCAGTCAGCAACTCGACCTTCCGGTGGCCAGCGAGGCGGATCGCCTGCCCGCTTACCTCGATGATGAGCAGCGGGTGGTGCAGGCCCTGCTCGACCCCACCCAGCTCGAACCCCTCGGCCCCGGCCGCTACCGCTACACCGTGAGCCAGGTGAGGGTGTTCCAGCTGAAGATCCAGCCGGTGGTGGAGCTGCAGGTGGTGCGTCGCCATGGCCGACTGGAACTGGAGGCCCTCGACTGCCAGCTGGAGGGCCTCGGACTGGTGGAGGACTTCCGCCTCGGGCTCTGCTCCTGGCTCGCCGCGGCCGACGGCGGCCTCACCGGCGAAGCCAGCCTGTCGGTGACGGTGAGCCGCCCCACCCTGCTGCAACTGATCCCTCCCAAGGTGCTGGAGGCCACGGGCCGCTCGGTGCTCGGCGGCATCCTGCTCGGCATCAGGACTCGGGTGAGTCAGCAGCTGCTGGGGGATTTCCAGCGCTGGTGCCGATCGAGCTGAGGAAGCTGCGGCGGTGCAGGGGCGTGGGTCCCAGCCGCTGGATCGCCTCCCGGTGCTGGCGGGTGCCGTAGCCGGCGTGGCGCTCCAGGCCGTAGCCGGGGTGGCGCTGGGCCAGGCGCCGCAGCAGGGCATCCCGCTCCTGCTTGGCGAGCACGCTGGCGGCGGCGATCGCCGCGCAGCGGCCGTCGCCGCCCACCAGGGTGATCTGGGGACCGTCCCAGCCCCGCAGGGGCAGCACCCCGTCCACCAGCAGCAGCCGGGGGGGGCGGGGCAGCCGTTGCAGAGCTCGCAGCATCGCCCATTCAGTGGCCCGTCGCACCCCCCAGCGGTCAATCTCGCCGGCGCTCGCCTGCCCCAGGGCCCAGGCCAGGGCATGGTGGCGCAGCAGGGGAACCAGGGCCTCACGGCGCCGGGCACTGAGCCTCTTGCTGTCGTTCAGGCCCGCTGCCGCCAAGGTTGCCAGGGCGGTGGCCGGCAGCACCACCGCCCCGGCGAACACCGGGCCGAAGAGGCTACCGCGACCAACCTCGTCCACCCCGGCACAGTCGCCGGGGTCAAATCCACCCCAGACCGATGCGTCTGGGTTCCCGAGGGCCTCGGGGCCGGGGCGCGGGACGTCGGGGCCGGGGCGATCAGCCAGCGGCGGAGGAGCGGCGGCGGCGGCGGCGGGGCTCACCCGGGTCGGCGGCCGGGGAATCCGCGGCGGCGGCGGCCACTGGGACGGGAGCCGCCACGGGGACGGGAGCCGCCGCCGCGACCGTTGTGGATCGGCCGGAGGAGCGACGGCTGGGGACGGCCACGGTCACCAGCTCGGACGGGACCGCGGTGGGCAGGGGTTCGAACGGGGCCGGGGTGATCTCAAGGATGGGGATCGCCTCCTGCACCGGGGAATCGAAGGTCCCGGAAGCAGCGGGGGATTCCACTGCTTCGGACGCGTCGGCCATGCCGTTGGCGTCGGCCATGCCGTTGCGGCCCTCACCGTTGCGGCCGCGCCGCCGGCGGCGGGAGCCGCTGGCGGCCAGCTGCTGTCGGGCTTCCTCAAGCACGGCCTCAGGGTCGGCGTCCGGGCGCACCACGCGCACCATCAGGCTGTCGCCACTGGGGACCGGATCCAGCAGTAACGCCGGACTGAGCCCCATCCAGCCGTAGACCAGCTCCTGTTCAGGATCCATCGGCACGGCCAGCACCTCGGGCTCCTGGCGGCGCTGCGGAGCGTCAGTGGCAGGACTCTCCTGGGCCGCCGACAGGACGGTGGTGCCGTTGCTGCCGGCATCGACGTAGCTGCCCAGGGCCGGAGTCTCGGCCCCGTCGGAGCCGCGTCCGCCCCGGCCGCCGCGCCGCCGTCGGCCGCTGCCGCCGGACTCGCCGGCGCCGGTGGAGGGGCTGGCCACTTCGGCCCGGGCCGAGGCCGCCGAGCGCACCAGGCCGGAGACCGTCGCCAGGGGCTGGAGGGTGTCCTTGCCGGGCAGCACCGCGACGTGGCCCAGACCGCCACAGCTGGGGCAGGCCCGGCCGAAGAGTTCGTAGATGTTCTGGCCCTGGCGCTTGCGGGTCAGCTCCACCAGGCCGAGTTCGGTGAGCTGGGCGATCTGGGGGCGGGCCGTGTCGTCGCGGCTGGCCTGGGTGAAGTGCTCCAGCAGCTGCAGCTGGTCACGACGGGACTCCATGTCGATGAAGTCAATGATCACGACGCCGCCGATGTTGCGCAGCTTGAGCTGGCGGGCGATCTCCACCGCCGCCTCGCAGTTGGTCCATAGCACCGTCTCGCGGGCGTTGGCCGAGCGGGTGAAGGATCCGGAGTTGACGTCGATGACCGTGAGCGCCTCGGTGGGCTCGATGATCACGTAGCCGCCGGAAGGGAGATCCACCCGGGGCTTGAGGGCATCACGGATGGCGGCGTTGACCCGGTAGTGCTCCAGGATCTTGGTGGGTTCACCGTGGTGCTCCACCAGGAGGTTGGCCTGGTCGGCGCCGAGGAAGGCGTTGACCCGGGCCACCGCATCGGCGCTGTCGACCACCACCCGCAGCACATCGGGGCTGTAGAGATCGCGGAGCACCCGGTGGATGAAGTCCTCGTCCCGGTTGAGGAGCACCGGAGGGGAGGCTGTCTCGGCCGCCTGCTGGATCGATTCCCACTGGCGCAGCAGGGCCTCGAGGTCATCGATCAGCATCTCCTCGCTGACGTCCTCGGCCTCGGTGCGGATCAGCAGGCCGGCGCCCGGGGGCTTGATCAGCACACCGAGGGCCCGCAGCCGGTTGCGCTCGTTCTCGCCGTTGATGCGCCGGGAGATGTTGACCCCCTGGCCGTGGGGCTGGAGCACCAGAAAGCGCCCCGGCAGGGACAGGTTGCCGGTGAGACGCGGCCCCTTGGTGCCCGTGGGCTCCTTCATCACCTGCACGAGCACCTTCTGGCGGGGCTCGAGCAGCTCAGTGATGCCGGCGCCCCCCTTCTTCAGGCGCAGGGGACCCAGATCGGTGATGTGGATGAAGCCGTTCTTCTCGCTTTCGCCGATGTTGACGAAGGCGGCATCGATCCCGGGCAACACGTTCTCGACGGTTCCGAGATAGACGTCACCGATCTGATAACGACCCTGGGCGACGATCAGTTCATCGACGCGTTCGTCGTTGAGCACTGCGGCGATCCGCAACTGCTCAGCGATGACGATCTGCTGGGGCATGGAAGAGATGGTGGGCTCAGTGGAGCCCTGCCGGGGGGCAGGTGGGGGAAGGAATTCGGACGGCGACCGTGACGGTCGGTCGGCTTCTGGCGGAAATCAGGCCGGACCCCGGAAACAAGGGAGTCGGCGGTTGCCTGGTCGGGCCCCCCGTAGCCAGGGGGCCCGGATGGGGGCAGCGACGTCGTCGGGCCGGCAACGTGACGAAAGGAATGTCGTTCCTTCCCGATGCAAAGCAACGAAGACCGAACCAAGCAATGTTGACTGTGATAGCGCTTTCGCCGAGGAGCTTCTAGAAAGCGTCCTTGATGCAGAAGCGTCTGGGCAGAGGAGGAAGAAGGGAGGGAGCCCTGCTATTCCTGTCTCTGTCTAGGGCGAACTTAGCATGCGTCCAGCCGGAGGCAACGGCGCTGGACTGGACCGAGCACCAGCGGCTGGCCGAGGCCGGTGCTCAGCCAGTGGCGCAGATGGTCCGGCCGCAGGCTGCGGCCCTGGGGATCCACGGCGGCCTCCAGATCCAGCACCTGGTCCGCCACCGCCGGGGACGGGCCCTCGGGGGGCACCAGGCGGAGGTCGAGGAGGTAGGGGCGGCACTCGCGCTCCCGGGGGCGGCCCTTCTTGTCCTGGTCCTGCCAGGGCAGACTGGTGGCCTCCAGCAGCGCCGCGACCGCCGCGGTCCAGCGCTCCGGCGTCAGGGATGCCAGGTCGGGGGCCGCCGGGTCCGGGGCCGGCCGCAGGGTGAACCGCCACTGGGCGGAACGGATCTGCTGGGCCAGGCCGGGGGTCTCCAGGGGGACGGCCCGGACCGAGAGCAGCGCCAGCTCGGCGCTGAGTTCCGCCTGCAGGCGTTCCCGGGCCGTCTCTGGGTCGACCGGGGCGGCGAAGTCCAGGTCGAGCCATTCGTGCAGGCCCTCCACCCCCAGGGGCAAAGGGAGGGCCACCTGCAGCCGCGGCAGGGGATGGAAACCACCTGTGAAGCTCACCGGCAGGCCGCTGCGGCGCAGGGCCCGCTCCATCAGGCGCAGGGTGTCGAGATGGCTGATCAGGGCCAGGGAGCCGGTCTTGGCGAAGGCGAAGCGCAGCCGGCAGAGCCGCTCGCTGGCCGGCGCCCGCGGCGGCAGCGGCAGCGGCACGGGGGGCGGCGGGATCACCACGTTGTGCCCCAGCTCCGGGCCGCAGACCCCGCAGCTGCTGCAGCCGTCGAAGGAACAGTCCGGCACCACGGCGGCCGCCAGGGCCCGACGGAGGTCCTCCGCCAGCCAGCCCTTGTCGACGCCGGAATCGATGTGGTCCCAGGGCAGGGGCTGGCGGCAGAAGGCCTCCAGATCGCCGGTGGCGAAGGCCTCCGCCGCACTCCAGCCGCCCATCTCCAGGGCGCGGTAGGAGCCCCCCAGGCCGGCGGCCTCGATGGCGCCGGTCCAGGCGGCATGGCTGCGTTCGGCGGATTCGAACCAGGCATCCAGCCCGGCGCCGGCCCGCCAGGCCGCCTCGATCACCGGTGCCAGCCGGCGGTCGCCGCGGCCGACGAAGTCCTCCACCGCCGACAGCCGCACGTCGGTGTAGTTGGTCTTGATGCCCCGCAGAGGCCGCAGGGCGTCGCGCAACAGCTGCTGCCGGCGCCGGAACTCGGCGGTGGACACGCTGTGCCACTGGAAGGGCGTGTGGGGCTTGGGGGTGAAATTGCTGATCGTCAGGTTGAGCTGCAGCCGCCCCAGATCGCGGCACTGCTGCTGCAACGCGCGGCAGGTGTCGACGATGCCGAGCACATCGGCGTCGGTCTCGCCCGGGAGGCCGATCATGAAATAGAGCTTCACCCGGGTGTAGCCGTTCTCCATGGCGGTGCGGATGCCGCGCAGCAGTTCCGCATCGGTGAGTCCCTTGTTGACGATGTCCCGCAGGCGCTGGGTGCCGGCCTCGGGGGCGAAGGTGAGCCCCGCCCGGCGGGTGCCGCCGAGGATGTGGGCGATGGAGTTGTCGAAGCGGTCGACCCGCTGGCTGGGCAGGGTGAGGCTGACGTTGTGCTCCGCCAGCCGGTTGCGCAGCTCCACCCCCACCGCCGGCAGGGAGAGGTAATCGCTGCAGCTGAGCGACAGCAGCGAGAAGTCGCTGTAGCCGGTGCGGAGCATGCCCTCCTCCACCGCCTCGATCACGGCCTCGGGCTCCACGTCCCGGGCCGGGCGCGTCAGCATCCCCGGCTGGCAGAAGCGGCAGCCGCGGGTGCAGCCGCGGCGGATCTCCACCGTGAGCCGGTCGTGGACGGTTTCAATGTGGGGCACCAGTCCCATGGCGTAGTGGGGCATGGGGGTGGCGGTGCGCCGCTGGATGCGGGGGGCCAGGCCCGGCTCCAGCGGCCGCAGGCTCACCCCATCCGGTCCGGGGGCGTACAGGGAGGGCACATAGACCCCGGGCACCTCGGCCAGGTCCCGCAGCAGGGCCCGGCGGCCCAGACCGGCGGCCCGCCCCTCGGCCACCACCAGGCCGATCTCGGGCAGCAGTTCCTCCCCATCCCCCAGGGCGAGGAAATCGAAGAAGGGCGCGAACGGCTCAGGATTGCCGGTGGCGGTGGGGCCGCCGGCGAAGATCAGCGGCGGCGCCGCCGGGTCGTCGAGGGGCAGGTCGCCCCGGTCGGCGGCGCGGATCGGAATGCCCGCCAGATCCAGCATCTCCAGGATGTTGGTGCCGCCGAGCTCGTAGCTGAGGCTGAAGCCGAGGATGTCGAAGGCGGCCAGGGGCCGGTGGCTTTCCACCGCGAACAGGGGCGCCCCCCGCTCCCGCAGCCGGGCCGCCAGATCCGGGGCCGGTAGGTAGGCCCGATCGCACAGCTGGCCCGGAAGGGCGTTGAGGATCGCGTAGAGCAGCACGTGGCCCAGGTTGCTGGCGCCGACCTCGTAGACCTCCGGATAGGTGAGGGCCCAGCGCACCCGGGCGGCCGACCAGTCCCGGGCCTCCACCCCCCGCTCGTTGCCGAGGTAGCGGGCGGGCCGGGCGATGTCGCCGTCGACCAGCTCGGCGAAGGCGACGGGAGCGTCGGCGGTGCCGGCGAGGGACGCGTCGGCGGTGGCGAAGGGCACGGCGTCGACCGGCGGGCTGCAGGCCGAGCGTAGGCAGGCCGGCCCGCGCCATAGGAAGATGCCGCCTGGCCCCGCCGCCCCGCCTTCCGCTTCCCACCCATGGTCCAGGTCAACGACAGCTACCTCCGGCTCAAGGCGGGCTACCTGTTCCCCGAGATCGCCCGGCGCGTCAAGGCGTTCACGGAGGCCCATCCCGAGGCGGCCGTGATCCGCCTCGGCATCGGCGACGTCACCGAGCCGCTGCCGGCGGCCTGCCGGGCGGCGATGCAGCAGGCGATCGAGGCCATGGGCACCCGGGAGGGCTTCCACGGCTACGGCCCCGAGCAGGGTTACGGCTGGCTGCGGGAGGCGATCGCCCGCCACGACTTCCAGGCCCGCGGCTGCGAGGTGAGCGCCGAGGAGATCTTCGTCTCCGACGGCTCCAAGTGCGACAGCAGCAACATCCTCGACATCCTCGGGGCCGGCAACCGCATCGCCGTCACCGATCCGGTCTATCCGGTGTATGTGGACAGCAACGTGATGGCGGGACGCACCGGCGACGCCGACGGGGGCGGCCGCTACGGGGGGCTCACCTACCTGCCGATCACGGCAGCCAACGGGTTCGTGGCCCCCCTGCCGGAGCAGCCCGTCGACCTCATTTACCTCTGCTTCCCCAACAACCCCACCGGCGCGGTCGCCACCCGGGAGCAGCTGCAGCAGTGGGTCGACTACGCCCTGGCCCACAACGCCCTGATCCTGTTCGACGCCGCCTACGAGGCGTTCATCTCCGATCCGGAGCTGCCCCATTCCATCTACGAGATCGAGGGGGCACGGCGCTGCGCGATCGAATTCCGCTCCTTCTCCAAGAACGCCGGCTTCACCGGCACCCGCTGCGCCTTCACCGTGGTGCCCCGGGGGCTCACCGGCACCACGGCCGCCGGCGAGCCGGTGGAGCTGTGGGGCCTCTGGAACCGGCGCCAGAGCACCAAGTTCAACGGGGTGAGCTACATCGTGCAGCGGGGCGCCGAAGCCGTGTACTCGCCGGAAGGCCAGGAGCAGGTGCGGACCCTGATCGGCTTCTACATGGAGAACGCGGCCATCATCCGCCGCGAGCTGGAGGCCGCCGGTCTGCAGGTGTACGGCGGCCAGCAGGCCCCCTACGTGTGGATCAAGACCCCCGACGGGCTGGATTCCTGGGGCTTCTTCGACCACCTGCTGGGCCAGGCCCATGTGGTGGGCACCCCCGGCAGCGGCTTCGGCGCGGCGGGCGAGGGCTATTTCCGCCTGTCCGCCTTCAACTCCCGCGCCAACGTGGACGAGGCGATGCGCCGGATCCGGGCTCTTTAGAGTTGGCCCCTGTCAGGACCGGAGCGGCCATGCCCATGACCATCCCGCCCTTCGCCACCGTCTCCACCACCCCGGCGGCCACCGAAACCCCCTCCCGTTCGCCCGGGGGGGCCGCCGTGATCGAGAAGGCGCCGGAGCGGGTGCGCAAGACCTCACCCCGCTACAAGGTGCTGCTTCACAACGACCCCGTGAACAGCATGGAGTACGTGGTGAACACCCTGCGCCAGGTGGTGCCCTCCCTGAGTGAGCAGGATGCCATCGCCGTGATGCTGGAAGCCCACAACACGGGGGTGGGACTGGTGATCGTGTGCGATCTGGAGCCGGCGGAGTTCTACTGCGAAACCCTCAAGGCCAAGGGCCTCACCAGCACGATCGAGCCGGAGAGCTGAGTGGGCCCCCGCTGGAGCGGCACCCTGCTCTACGTGCCGTTGCTCTACGGCCTGGGCTGGCTGCTGGTGCGCCCCCTGGGAGGTCTCGCCCCCGGCCTGCGCCCGGATCAGGTCGATCTGGCCGGGGCAGTGGTGGCCCTGGTACTGCTGCTGCTCACCCTGCCGCTGCGGTTGCGCCGGGCCTGGGGGGAATCCCATCCCTGGCGTGCCCTCGGGGTTCTGGCCCCGCTGCCCGCGGTGCTGGGGGCCTTCGGGCGGGGGCTGCTGCGGGCCCTGGCCCTGCTGGCCCTGGTGGTGATCGCCCTGCTGGCCTCGGGAGGAGCCCGTTGGATCGGTCCGGCCGGCCTGGAGGGGGGGGAGGTGCTCAACGCCCTGGCCCTGGTGGTGGGGGTGGGCTTCGCCGAGGAGCTGGTGTTCCGCGGCTGGCTATGGGGCGAACTGCGACTCCAGATGGCTCCGCGGGCGGCACTGCTGCTGCAGGCGGCGATCTTCGCCCTCGTGCATCCCTGGAGCCGGGCCGGCTGGCTGGGGGCGGTGGGGCTGCTCGGCGGGCTGAGCCTGCTGGGAGTGAACCTGGCTCTGCATCGCCTTGAGGATCGCGGCGTGCTCTGGGGAGCGGTTGGGCTTCACGGCGGGCTGGTGGGGGGCTGGTTCGCCCTGCAGGCGGGACTTCTTGAAGTGGTGCCACAGGCCCAGGCATGGCTGGCGGGACCTGGCACCCCTCCCAATCCCCTCGGTGGCGTGGTGGGCTGGATTGGAATGGGAGGGGTGCTGGCGCTGATGGCCCACACCCGACCTCAGAAGCCAGCGACCTGATGCCTGCTGACGCCGTATCGGCGGATGGAGGGATCAGAGCGCGAAATCAGTCGCGATGAAGGTGTGCAGTCCATTCACCTGAATCGAGAATTCCGCACCACCCACTCCAGTGGTGTTGCCTTCCACGAAGGTGTTGGTGCCGTCCTGGAAGAAGCGCAACTGACCGGCGGCTGTGAAGGCGGCGGTTCCGATGAAGTTGAAGTTCTGATTTCCACCAGCAGCTGTATTGGCATCAATGCTGTTCACATCAAGACGATCACCACCATCGACTCCTGCACCTACCCTCATGTTGAAAGACTGAAGCCTGGGGGTCCTGTTTTCATCCGGCCTTCCCCATCTCGACGGACCTCCGCCCTTCATGTGCCTTCAGCGGCCCTGCCTCAGAGCGTCGCCGTGGCCAGGGCCCGGCGTCCCTCCACCGGCGCCCGCAGCGCCTGATCCAGGGGGGCCACGCCGTACTCCCTCTCGAGCAGGGCCATCACGGTGCGGCCGAAATCGGCCGGGTTGCGCTTGAAGGCCTCCAGGCAGATCCGCCCGAACACCCGACCCATCGGTTCCGGGTTCCACAGCAGCTTGCGGGCCGTCCAGGGCATGAGGCTCATCGGGTCGTAGCCCGGCTGGAGCATCCCCTGGTCGAAGGCGTACTGCTCCAGGTGGGTGTGGGGCTGGAGGCCGATGAAGAAGATCGCCGGCTCCACCGACCCGGCGCCGAAGATGCTCTCCAGTTCCCGGTGATAGGCGATCGTCTGGCGGATGGTCTCGGGCCGTTCATCGATCACGTTGAACGAGTAGTTGACGGAGACGTGCTCACGGAAGCCGGCTGCCGCCAACATCCGGCAGTTCTCCAGCACCGTGCGCAGGTTGTAGCCCATGCGCATCTTGCGAACGAGCTCCTGCGACCCCGAAGTGATGCCGATCTCGAAATAGCTCATCCCCGTGGCCACCATCAGCTCGGCCAGCTCGGCATCGAGGTTGTCGGCGCGGATGTAGGCGGCCCAGCGGATGTCCGTGAGGCCCTCCGCCTGAATGGCCCGCAGCAGATCCTTGGCGTCGTCGATGTAGCGCCTGGCCGGGATGAACTGGGCATCGGTGAACCAGAAACCGCGCACCCCTCGGTCGTAGAGCTGGCGCATCTCCTGCACCACCTCCTCCACCGGGTTGACCCGCACGGCCTTGCCCTCCACCACGGTGTAGACGCAGTAGCAGCAGTTGTGGGGGCAGCCGCGTTTGGTCTGGACGCCGACGTAGAAATCGCCGCCGTCGAGGTACCAGTTCAGCTGGGGCCAGATCGCTTCGATGTAGGCGTAGTCGCAGGCGGTCTTCTCCAGGCCCGCCGGCTGCTCGTGGATCAGGCCCGGACGGGGCGCCTCGCCCACCACGTAGCAGCGCTCTCCTTCGAGGGACTGGCCGCGGATCAGTTTCTCCAGCAGTCGTTCCCCCTCCCCCACCGAGACCACGGAGCCGCTGGGCAGGCCGCGGCCCAGCTGCTCGTAGAAGACGCTCACCGCGCCCCCGCCGATCACCACCCGGGCCCCGGGGTTGTGGCGGCGGGCGCGCCGCAGGCCCCGGCGCACCAGCCGCAGGTTGCGCCACAGCTCGCCGTAATAGGAGCCCATCAGCCGCAGCCCGCCGATCGCCCCCCGCAGGCGCTTGAGGGGGTTGGCGGAATAGAAGACCTCAAAGGAGTTCTGCAGCGGGTTGCCGCCCCGGCCATCGACCGGGGCATAGATCTGGATGTCCCGCCAGGAGAACACCAGCAGGGTGGGCTGGAACTGGTCAACCACCTCTAGGAGCACGCGCTGGACATCAAGCAGGGGCACGGCCGCCAGGTCCAGGATCCGCTGGGGCAGGGCGGGAAAGCACTTGTGCAGGTGATCGGCCAGGTAGATCGGGCCGATCGGGAAGATCGGATTGCAGGGCAGCCGCACGAGCAGCACCCGTTGATCGCTCACGGCTGACGCGGCTCGAGGGGGTCTCCGGACGCTAACAAGCGCGCCCGGGCCGCCGGTGGGCGCCGGCCGTACCGGGGGCGGCGGGCCAGGGAGGGGGCCGGGGGAGGCGCCCGCCACGAAGCAAAGCTTTTCTTCATGAAGGCGGCCCTCACACTCCGCAACACACTGTTACAGTGCTGCCGGGGACGGAAACCCGCCCCCATCTCCTTCCACCGATCCGGCGTTTCCGCGCCTGCGCTCGGTGTCTTCCTTCTACGCACTCATGACCGCCACTCTCCAGCAGCGCTCCGGCGCTTCGGTGTGGAACCAGTTCTGTGAGTGGGTCACCTCTACCAACAACCGTCTCTACGTCGGTTGGTTCGGTGTGCTGATGATCCCCACCCTGCTGGCCGCCACCATCTGCTTCATCGTCGCCTTCATCGCGGCGCCCCCCGTCGACATCGACGGCATCCGTGAGCCCGTCGCCGGCTCCCTGATGTACGGCAACAACATCATCTCCGGCGCCGTTGTTCCTTCCAGCAACGCCATCGGCCTGCACTTCTACCCCATCTGGGAAGCCGCCAGCCTCGACGAGTGGCTGTACAACGGTGGCCCCTACCAGCTGGTGGTCTTCCACTTCCTGATCGGCGTCTTCGCCTACATGGGCCGCGAGTGGGAACTCTCCTACCGCCTCGGCATGCGCCCCTGGATCTGCGTCGCCTACTCCGCCCCCGTGGCGGCCGCCAGCGCCGTGTTCCTGATCTACCCCTTCGGTCAGGGTTCCTTCTCCGACGGCATGCCCCTCGGCATCAGCGGCACCTTCAACTACATGCTGGTGTTCCAGGCTGAGCACAACATCCTGATGCACCCCTTCCACATGCTGGGTGTGGCCGGTGTGTTCGGTGGCTCCCTGTTCTCCGCCATGCACGGCTCCCTCGTCACCAGCTCCCTGGTGCGTGAGACCACCGAGAGCGAGTCGCAGAACTACGGCTACAAGTTCGGCCAGGAAGAAGAGACCTACAACATCGTGGCCGCCCACGGTTACTTCGGTCGCCTGATCTTCCAGTACGCCTCCTTCAACAACAGCCGCAGCCTCCACTTCTTCCTGGCCGCCTGGCCCGTGATCGGCATCTGGTTCACCGCCCTGGGCGTGAGCACGATGGCCTTCAACCTGAACGGCTTCAACTTCAACCAGTCCATCCTGGATGGCCAGGGCCGGGTGATCAACACCTGGGCCGACGTGCTCAACCGTGCCGGCCTCGGCATGGAAGTGATGCACGAGCGCAATGCGCACAATTTCCCCCTCGACCTGGCCGCCGCCAGCGCCACCCCTGTGGCCCTGACCGCTCCGGCGATCGGCTGATCCAGCCCCTCGAGATCTCCTGGAACCTTCGGACCCCCTGCTCACGCAGGGGGTTTTTTCATGGCGACGCGGTCCGGCTGGGTAGGCTCCCTGCTTCGGCAAGCCCGATGGGCAGGGCGGTGCGATGGGCAGCAGTTTCGGCGATCTCTTCCGGATCAGCACGTTCGGCGAATCCCATGGCGGTGGCGTGGGGGTGATCATCGATGGCTGTCCCCCCCGGCTGCCGCTGGATCTGGAGCAGATCCAGGCCGATCTCGACCGCCGCCGGCCCGGCCAGAGCCGCATCACCACCCCCCGCAAGGAGGAGGACCGGGTCGAGATCCTCAGCGGCCTGCTCGACGGGGTCACGCTCGGGACGCCGATCGCCATGGTGGTGCGCAACAAGGACCAGCGCCCCGGGGACTACCAGGAGATGCAGGTGGCCTTCCGGCCCTCCCACGCCGACGCCACCTACCAGGCCAAATACGGCATCCAGGCCCGCAGCGGCGGCGGCCGCGCCTCGGCCCGGGAAACCATTGGCCGGGTGGCCGCCGGGGCGGTGGCCAAGCAGCTGCTGGCCCGCACCCACGGCACCGAGGTGATCGCCTGGGTGCGCCGGATTCACACCATCGAGGCCACGATCGATCCCGCCAGCGTGAGCCTGGAGGCGGTGGAGGCCAACATCGTGCGCTGCCCTGACGCCGGGACCGCCGAACGGATGATTGAGCGCATCGAGGCGATCGGGCGGGACGGGGATTCCTGCGGCGGGGTGATCGAATGCCTGGTGCGGCGGCCGCCGGTGGGTCTGGGCATGCCGGTGTTCGACAAGCTGGAGGCGGATCTGGCCAAGGCGGTGATGTCGCTGCCGGCCACCAAGGGATTCGAGATCGGCTCCGGCTTCGGTGGCACCCTCCTGCGCGGCAGCGAACACAACGACGCCTTCCTGCCCAGCGACGACGGCCGCCTGCGGACCGCCACCAACAACTCGGGGGGCATCCAGGGGGGCATCAGCAACGGGGAGGAGATCCAGCTGCGGGTGGCCTTCAAGCCCACCGCCACGATCCGCAAGGAACAGCAGACCATCGATGCCACCGGCGCCGCCACCACCCTGGCGGCGAAGGGGCGCCACGACCCCTGCGTGCTGCCCCGGGCCGTGCCGATGGTGGAGGCGATGGTGGCCCTGGTGCTGGCCGATCACCTGCTGCGCCAGCAGGGCCAGTGCAGCCTCTGGTGATTCGCCGGCTCAGGGCCGCGGCGGCAGTTTCGCCAGCACCTGCCGCAGGGGCTCCGGCCCCTGGGCGACCAGCGACGAGCCCAGGGCGACGGCATCGACCCCGGACTCCAGCCAGGGACGCACATCACCCGGCAGAAGACCGCCGGCGGCGATGCAGAACGGGAGCGGCGGGCCGAGGGGATCCCGCAGGCGCCGCCAGTAGCCGATGCCGACGGTGGCGGCAGGGAACAGCTTGACGATCGGACAGCCCAGGGACCGGGCCCGGTTCACCTCCGTGGGTGTCATCACTCCGGGGACCAGGGCGAAGCGGGCCATGGCCGCCGTCTCCAGCAACCCCCCGTCCAGGACGGGGGAGACGCCGTAGGAGAAACCCGCCTCCAGGGCCGCCACCAGGGCCGCGGGGGTGCAGATCGAGGCCGCCCCCAGCTGCAGGTCGGGGAACGCCTCGATCAGGCGCCGGCAGTCGCTGATCCAGCCCGGCCAGGGCCCCCAGGCGATCTCCACATGGCGCACGCCCAGGTCGGCCAGCTGGCCCAGCTGGGGGGCCAGGAGCGCTGGCTGCTCAGCACGAAGCACCACCAGCAGGGGCTGGTGGTGCAGGGACTGGATCAGGGATTCGGAGGGGTGCCTAGACGTAGGCGGCCACCGTCACATCGCGGGAGATGAGCAGCTCCTGGAGCTCTTCGGCATCCACCGTCTCCTTCTCGACCAGGAGCTCGGCCAGCTCATCGAGCACGGCCCGGTTGGCGAGCAGCACCTCGGTGGCCCGGCGGTAGGCGTCGGCCACCAGCTGGGAGACCTCCTCGTCGATGGCGGCGGCGGTGTCCTCGGAGAAGTCGCGCTCGGCGGCGATGTCGCGCCCGAGGAACATGCCCCCCTGGGCGCGGCCCAGGGCGACAGGGCCGAGGCGGTCGCTCATGCCGAAGCGGGTCACCATCTGGCGGGCGACGCGGGCCACCTGCTGGAGGTCATTGGAGGCCCCGGTGGTGACTTCGTCCTCGCCGTAGACGATCTCCTCGGCGACCCGGCCACCGAGGGCCACGGCCATCTGGTTCTGCAGGTAGGAGCGGGAGTAGAGGCCCGACTCCATGCGCTCCTCACTGGGGGTGAAGAAGGTGAGGCCGCCGGCCTGGCCGCGGGGAATGATGCTGATCTTCTGGACGGGGTCGTAGTCGGGCATCAGGGCACCCACCAAGGCATGGCCGGACTCGTGGTAGGCCACCAGGCGCTTGCGGCGCTCGCTCATCACCCGATCCTTCTTCTCGGGGCCGGCCATGACGCGCTCGATGGCGTCGTTGACCTCATCCATCGACACCTCGGCCAGCTGGCGGCGGGCGGCGAGGATGGCCGCTTCGTTGAGCAG
The DNA here is from genome assembly GCF_000316515.1 of Cyanobium gracile PCC 6307. Lineage (NCBI taxonomy): Bacteria > Bacillati > Cyanobacteriota > Cyanophyceae > Synechococcales > Prochlorococcaceae > Cyanobium > Cyanobium gracile. The sequence continues at coordinate 1,830,961 of NC_019675.1, forward strand.
GTTGGCCAGGTCGGCGCCGGTGAAGCCGGGGGTGCGGCGGGCCACCTTGTCGAGGTCGACGTCCTTGGCGAGGGTCTTGCCGCGGGCATGGACACCCAGGATCTGCAGACGGCCGGCGTAGTCGGGGCGATCGACCACCACCTGGCGGTCGAAGCGACCCGGCCGCATCAGGGCCGAATCGAGCACGTCGGGGCGGTTGGTGGCCGCCACGATGATGATGCCGGTGTTGCCCTCGAAGCCGTCCATCTCGGTGAGCAGCTGGTTGAGGGTCTGCTCCCGTTCGTCGTTGCCTCCGCCGAGGCCGGCGCCGCGCTGGCGGCCCACGGCGTCGATCTCATCGATGAAGACGATGCAGGGGGCGTTCTTCTTGGCCTGCTCGAACAGGTCGCGCACCCGGCTGGCACCCACGCCCACAAACATCTCGACGAACTCCGAGCCGGAGATCGAGAAGAACGGCACGCCCGCCTCTCCGGCCACGGCCTTGGCCAGCAGCGTCTTGCCGGTGCCCGGAGGGCCCACCAGCAGCACGCCCTTGGGGATCTTGGCGCCGACGGCGGTGAAGCGGTCGGGGTTCTTGAGGAAGTCGACCACCTCGGTGAGCTCGAGCTTGGCGCCCTCGATGCCGGCCACGTCACCGAAGGTGACCTGGGTCTGGGGTTCCATCTGGACCCGGGCCTTGCTCTTGCCGAAGTTCATGGCCGGGTTGCCGCCGCCGCCCTGGGCGCGGCGCAGCAGGAAGAACAGGCCGCCCAGCAGCAGCAGCGGGAAGATCAGGCTGCCGATCGCCTGCTGCCAGGCCGCCGGCTCCCGGTTGGGCTGCACGGCGATGTCGACGTTGTGGTCGGTGAGGAGCTTGAGCAGGTCCTTGTCGGGGGCCAGGTTCACCACGGCGCGCTGGCCGTCGTTCTCCACCACCTGGGCGGTGCCGCGGTCGGGGGAGATCAGCACCCGGGAGATCTCGTTGGCCTGGACGGCCTCGACGAAGTCGCTGTAGCGCAGGGTGCGGGGGGCCCGGGCCGGGTCAGGACGCTCCAGGAAGGCGGTGCCCACGGCGATCATCACGATCACCAGGAGCACGTAGAGCCCCGCGTTGCGCCAGCGTTTCTTCACGACCCTGTCTCCTGTGTGAGAGTGAAAGTAACAGAATGTTAATCGGCGTCCGGGGTCGGACGGGGCTCAGGCCGCGGCCCTGAGCACCTCCACCACGCTACGGAAGGCGAACCATTCCGGGATCTCCTCACCGCCGCGCAGCATCTGGCGGAACTGGGTGCCGCTCAGCTTGCGGATGTGCAGCCCCCGGGCCTGGGCGTGCTCGGCGGTGACGTAGCCCTCCTCCTCGGTGTAGACGAGGTTGAGGGACGGCACCGTCTCCATGCCGAGCTCGGTGGCCTGGTCACGGGCGAAGTCCTGGGCCTCGTAGGGGCCGTAGAAATCCTCGCCGGTGAGGGACGATTTGCAGCCCGCCATGTCGCGGCCAATGATGAAGTGGGTGCATCCGTAGTTCTTGCGGATGATCATGTGCTGCAGGGCCTCCCGGGGGCCGGCCATGTGCATGGCGTAGGGCAGGTAGGCCCAGCGGATGCGGGGGTTGTCCACCTCGGCGGCCAGGCGCTCATAGGTGGCGAAGCGCACCTCGCCGGCGATGTCGTCCTCCTGGGTGGGTCCGCAGGTGGGATGCACCAGCACCACCCCGCCCTTGCTGACGTTGGGGGCCTCGAGGGCGCGGGTGAACAGCTCGTAGTGGGCCCGGTGGATGGGGTTGCGGCACTGGAAGGCCACAACGTCCTGGCCCGCCGGCAGGGTGGCACGCACCTCCACCGGGGTGCTGCACGGGAACACCCGCTGCGGCAGGGCCAGACCCTGGAGGCGGCCGCCCAGGTAGTAGCGGCCCCGCTCGGTGGCGATCATGCGCACCGCCGGGTGTTCCAGGGAGGTGGTGCCGTAACAGCCCTTGGCCTCGACCACCTTGTCGGGCTCCCAGCGGCTCTCCACCGTGAGCACGGCGAGGTCCTGCTCCTGGTAGGTGAGCAGCAGCCGCTCGCCGACGGCGATGGTTTCGTCGTCGGTGTCGAAGACGATCGGCAGGCCGAACAGCAGGCCGCTGGTGGTGCGGTGGCCGGCCACCACCGCGTCGTAGTCCTCCTGGTGCATGAAGCCGCGCAGGGGCGAGAAGCCGCCCACGATCAGCAGCTCCACGTCGCAGGCGTTGCGGTGACTGCACTCCAGCACCTTGCCCACCGAGGCGCGCACACCCTCCTGCTGGTCGGGCGGCACCATCAGATCGACGAGGCTGCCGCCGTGGGGGGCGATCAGGTCGGAGCGGGCGGCGGTGTTGGCGAGCGTCATGGCGACGGGCCGGAGGCTGCACAAGGGATGTCCATCCTCCCAGACCGGCGCTCGGCCATGAAAAAAGGGGCCCGCGGGCCCCTGGGATCAACGGCTTGTCAGGAGGGGAACCGGAAAGAGCCCGGCCCTGGCCTCAGACCTGCTCGAGACGGCCGTAGAGCTCGCCGGTGATCTTGACGTCGACGACGGCCTTGGTGCCCATGTCGGTATCAGAGGGCTGGATGGCGGTGAACACCCCGGCGAACTCACCGGTGCTGGGATCGACCTTGGTGATCGAGAGGTCCATGGTGCCGGAGCCATCCACGTAGCGCTTGACGGTTTCCCCGGCGAACTCATCACCGGCGGGAACCAGACCCACGGCGCTGCTGTAGCCGGTGGTCAGGCCCCGGCCCTTGGGATCCAGGAAGTTGCTGGTGCGGTAGCTGGGGGCGCGGTACTCGCCCTTGAGGTCGGTGCTGGTGGAGAAGGAGGTGCCGGCGGCGGAGGCCTTGAGCTCCTTGCTGGAGAACATGAAGGGCACTTCCTCACCGCCGGGCATCAGCACGGTGATCGGCTGGAAGTCGATGCCACCCAGCTCCTTGAAGGTGAGCTTGTCACCGCTGACCTTGAGGTCGCCGTAGACCTGATCGAGGCTGGAGGTGTAACGGGTGAGGATCTTGCCGGCGACGAACTGGGCTTCCTGGCGCTTGTTGGCGGGCTCCCCCTTCACGAAGACCTCGGAGGGGTGCATGCAGATCTCCTTGAGCTGGTAAGTCGCCGAGGGATCCAGGGAGATCGTGCCGCGGGCGGAGTCGGGCAGGGTCGGGCAGTCATTCGCCAGACCGGTGTTGTGGATGTCTTCGTAGGTGAGATTGGCCCGATCAACGGCCTTGGCCCCGCCGCTGCATGCGGACACCAGGGTCAGGCACAGAGCCAGCACGAGGGCCAGCAGGGGACGGAAACGCATGGGGAGAAGCCGCAGAGACGGAACAGGAACTGGGCTGGCCGGGATCCTACCGGTGCAAAACGCCCATTCCAGGTGGCTTGCGTGGGCTCTCAACAACCTGTATGAGAGGGAGATGTCCCTGAGCCGCACCCACCCGATCGACGAATCCACGCCCGTCGCGCCGCCGTCCGCACCCGCCTCCGACCCGGCAGCTGACCCCGAGCTCCAGGGGGCCCTCGACACCCTGCTGAGGATCGCCGAGCGGCGCGCCGAGCAGCCCGAGGCCCTGCTCGATCTGCTCCGCCGCATCGAGCACCTGCACCGCAGCATCCAGGACGGTCCCTTCCGCAGCAGCCTCCCCAGCGACCGCAACGGCCTGTTCACCCTGCTCTCCGAGATGGAAGGCAGCGGGGGCTGGCCCTACATCCCCCGGCTGCAACTGCGCACGTTCATGGATCTGCTGGCGCCCGATCCGGAGACCTGAGCGCCGCCGCTTCCGCGAGCGCCGAGAGCAGCCGGTGGGCCAGGGCCAGCTTGCCGGTGGGGCCCACCTGGCTCTCCCGCCCCCGGGGACCCAGCAGCCAGCCTTCGTTGCCGGCCGATCCAAACCCCGCTCCGGCCCGGTCGATGGGGTTAGCGAACAGCAGATCGCAGCCCTTGCGGGCGAACTTGGCCCGGGCTTCCTGGAGCACCTCGCCGCTCTGGGCGGCGAACCCCAGGATCGCCTGGGCCGGAGGGCGACGCCGCACCAGGGCCGCCAGCAGGTCGGGCACGGGCTCCCAGCCAGCGGTGAGGGAGGCCTCCAGCGCCTCCTTGGCGAGCTTGCGGCCCTCGGGGCGGCGGCGGCGGTGATCGGCGACGGCGGCGGCCATGGCGATGGCATCGGCGCCGTCCTGAAGCCGCAGCAGCGCCGCCTCCATCTCCGCCGCGGTGACGACGGGGTGGCAGTGGAGGCCCTCCAGCCAGGCCGGGTCGACCGCCAGCGGGCCATGGACCAGATCGACCGTGGCACCGCGCAGGCGGGCGGCCTGGGCCAGCAGCACCCCCATGCGTCCGGTGCTGGGGTTGGTGAGGCAGCGGGCCGGATCGAGGGCCTCCCGGGTTGGCCCGGCACTGACCAGCAGGCGGCGGCCCTGCCAGTCGCGGCGGCAGCCGGCCACCAGCACCGACTCCAGCGCCAGCAGCAGCAGCGCCGGGTCGGCCATGCGCCCATCGCCCACCCGGTCGCAGGCCAGCAGGCCGCTGCCCGGCTCCAGGGGCAGCACCCGCTCCCAGCCCTGCAGCTCCCGCCAGTTGCGGCACACCGCCGGGGCGGCCCACATGGCGCTGTTCATGGCCGGGGCAGCCAGCACGGGGGCCTCACAGGCGATCAGGGTGCTGGCCAGCAGGGTGTCGGCCATCCCGTGCACCCAGCGGGCCAGGCTGGTGGCGCTGAGGGGGGCCAGCAGCACCACCTCGGCCCACTCGGCCAGGGCGATGTGCAGGGGCCTGGATTCCTTATGGCTCCACTGGTCGGCCTCGATGTGGCAGGCGGCGCGGCTGAGGCTGGCCAGGGCCACCGCGCTCACCAGCCGCTCGGCGCCGGGGCTGAGCACACAGCGCACCAGGGCCCCGCGCTGCACCAGGGCGCTGACGAGCTGGGGGAGCTTGACCGCGGCGATGCTGCCGCTGATCAGCACCAGCACGCGACGCCCGGCGAGGGGGTCGGCAGGGCCGGCCAGGTCGGTGGGGCTGGCTGGGTGGGTGGGGCTGTCGGGGACGCCCGTCAGTAGCTCAAGCCGCTCCTCGGCGTCCTCCTCACTCCTCATCGAAGGGTTCCTGATCCACCAGATGGACGTAGGGCCGGATCAGGTCGGGGCGGTGGATGGCCAGGGCCCGCAGCAGGTGCCAGTCGGCGAGGCCCGCGAACGGCGTGGGGTAGTCATCGTCCTCGAGGCGTCGGGCGAGCTCGGCGATGGACTCCTCATCGAAGGCCGCGAGCCGCTCGGGGGTGATGGACAGGCTGGAATCAACCAAGGGGGCGGCCGGGGAGGGGGACGGGATGGTGATAATGGCGATCGAAGGGGAATTAGCTCAGCTGGTAGAGCGCTGCGATCGCACCGCAGAGGTCAGGGGTTCGAGTCCCCTATTCTCCATCCACCATTCTCCCCGGCCGGGCTCCCGGAAGCCCCGGCCCACACCCGCCGATGGACTGGAGCAGCGACGCGGAAGCCAGCCTCAGGGAGATCCCGTTCGTGGTGCGGCCGATCATCCGCCGGCGGATCGAGTCCCTGGCCCGCGAGGCCGGCCTGGAGGGTGTGGATCTCGCCTTCTACCAGCAGGCCAAGGAGCGTTTCGGGCGGAAGTGAATCGGCGATGGGGTAAAAGAGGGGGTTGATCAGGGGCCCGCTCAATGTCGCAGTCCAAACGCGAACAGGTTGTCAGTCATCTGCGCTACATCCGCCAGGAGCTGCGGGAGATGCACCAGGGAGTCATGGAGGACGGCCTGCTGCCGGAGGCCGGTGAGGTACGGGGTGTGATGGCCCAGATGGAGGCCCTGCTGGAGCTTCTGGAAGGCAAAGGATCCCGCAAGAAGGACGGGGACGGCTAATCGCGACGTCTGAGAACGACCACGCCACCCGTCAAGCCCCCGCAGGGACGCTCCGGTCAGCGGCTGCCCCCCCTTGCCCGACCCGCTGGAGATTGGTTTGCTGGTGTTGTCCCCATCACCCCGCCCGGGCCTCGGCCTCGGGCTTTTTTATTGGCATCCCCTATCGGTGGGGGGAAAATGCTGTCAAGACGCCAGAGATGGTGTAGACAAGGAATCGCAGGGATTGGGCCGGGTGATGGGGATCACCGCCAGCGGCTTTCCACCCTTGGGTGGTGAGCCCCCTGCTCCCCTTTCCACCCAGCGGCAGGTTCGCACTGTTGCCTCCCCGCTTCCAGCAGACCCGATTCCAGCAGCGGATCACCCAGTCCGGCAACCTGCTGGAGGCCTGGGCGCAAAACCCCTGGCGCCGCCTGTCCCTGCTGCTGATCGTGCTGCTGGGCGGCTTCGTGATCGGCGGCAGTGTCGGCTCGATCACCGGTGCCCTCTCCCTGTTCGATCCCCTCGGCGCCCTGGTGTGTGTGCTGGCCATCGAGCTGGCGGCCCGGGTGCGGGGCCGGCTGCTGGCCCAGCCGCTGAAGCTGCGGTTGCAGGTGCTGGACATGGCCCGCATGGGCCTGCTCTACGGCCTGCTGCTGGATGGCTTCAAGCTGCTCTGAGCCCTCAGACGGCGGCCAGCAGATAAAGCAGGGCCATCCGGATCGGAATGCCGTTGCGGACCTGCTCCTCCACCAGGCTGCGGCCGGGATCATCGAGCAGCTCGCCGGCGATCTCCACCCCCCGGTTCACCGGGCCGGGGTGCAGCACCGGCACGGCGTCGCCGCAGAGGGCGAGGCGCCGGTGGCTGAGGCCATACTGGCGGTGGTAGGTGTCCAGGCTGGTGAGCAGGTGCTGCTGCATCCGCTCCTTCTGCAGGCGCAGGGTCATGACGGCATCGGCCCCGGGCAGGGCCTCCTCCAGGCGCCGCTCGACCCGCACTCGGCCCCGGGCGGCCACCGGATCAGCCCCCTGGCCCGGCGGCGGGGCCAGCACGAAGTCGGCGAAGCAATCGGGCAGCAGGGTGGCCGGCCCGCAGAGCACCACGTCGGCACCGCAGGCGGTGAGGGCCCAGAGGTTGGAGCGGGCCACCCGGGAATGGAGCACGTCGCCGACGATGACGATGCGGCGGCCCCGCAGGCTGGCGGGGGAGGGGGCCTCGGGTTCGAAATGCCGCGCCAGGGTGAACAGGTCGAGCAGACCCTGGCTGGGGTGGCTGTGCAGGCCATCGCCGGCGCTGAGCACCGACACGCGCTCACCGCAGCGGTCGAGGTCGCGGGCGAGGCTGTGGGGCACCCCGGCGCAGCGGTGGCGGACCACCAGGATGTTGGCGCCCATCGCCACGTAGGTGCGGGCGGTGTCCAGCAGGCTCTCCCCCTTGCTCAGGGAGCTCGACGACGGCGAGAAGCTCTGCACCTCCGCCGAGAGCCGTTTAGCGGCCAGCTCGAAGCTGCTGCGCGTGCGGGTGCTGGGCTCGAAGAACAGGCTGGTCATCAGCCGGCCCTGGAGGGCGGGCAAGCGGCGCGCACCGGCCACCGGCAGGGCCCGGAAGCGCTGGGCCAGTTCGAGAAGGGTGGCGAAGTCGTCGACCGAGAAGGTCGCCAGGTCCAGCACGTGGCGGTGACTCCAGCCGCTCAAGGCGTTCTGCTCCCGTCGAACGCCCCAACCGTAGAGGCCAGCAGGGCGGCGAGCCGATCGTGTCGGGGCGTGCGATCGCCGCGGGCCCGCCGGCTGACACTGCGGCTGGCGCGCAGGTACCAGCGCCAGGGCAGCTCCTGCCCCTGGGAGACGCCGATGCGCTGCGTCTGCAGCAGCAGCGCCTCCCCCTGCGGCCCTGGCCCCTCCAGCAGCGCCGCCACCTCGGGCAGCCGCGGGGCCAGCCACAGGCCTGAAGCCGGCTCGGCGATCCGGCCGTCCTGACGGCGGTCGATGGCGAAGCGGCGGGCTAGCAGGCCGGGGCCGGCCGCCGCCCGCTCCGGTGCCCCCGGCAGGGCAGCCGCCCGCAGCAGCACCCCGTTGGCCCAGTCCCGCCGGCCGGTGACCACGTTGACGCAGTGGTGCACGCCGTAGGTCAGGTAGACGTAGAACCGGCCGGGCTCCCCGAACAGGGTGTCGTTGCTGGCCGAGCGGCGGCGGTGGCCATGGCAGGCCGGCTCGCTCTGGCAGTAGGCCTCGGTTTCGACGATCACGCCCCACAGCAGGGCGCCCGAGGCCTGGCGCCGCAGCAGCAGGCAGCCGATGAGCTCCGGGGCCACCAGCTCGGCGGGGCGGGGGAAGAAGGACGGGGGGAGGGGAGGAACCGGAGGGTCGTGGCAGCTGGTCACCATGGGGCGGCCTCCGGCCGAGTCTGCAGCCAGGTCGCTGGCTTTTCCGTTGCGTTCTGCATCCCGTGTCCCTTGGTACGGCAGGGAGGGACTCGGCTGGCTTAACCAGGTCTTAACCAAGGGATAACGTTCGGCGGCCATGGCGAAGCGCTACTCCATTCTCGATCGGCTGCGCTTCACCCGGACAGGCCTGAAGGCTCGCCTCGATTACCTGAAGTCCAGGTACATCTTTGTGCATGTCCCCCGGTGCGGAGGCACCTATGCCGCCACCCTGATTCACGGCCGCCCCCTCGGGCACCTCTATGCCGATTTCATCCGGCGCCAGCTGCTGGGCGATCGCCTCTATGCCGCCCGAACGTCCGTCGCCTTTGTTCGCTGTCCCGTCGAGCGGCTGATTTCGGCCTACTGCTTCTCGCTTCGCGGCGGCACCGAGCTGGTGTCCCAGTTTCCGCTGCACAGGCCTCCCCGCTGGGCCCTGACGGACTTTCGGACCTTCTGTGAGGACTGGCTGTTTCAGCAGAGCCTGCATCGGGTCGATTTCATCTTCCGGCCCCAGAGCTGGTGGCTGTTCGACGAATCCGGCCACATGATCGTTGATGAGGTCAGCCATCTGAGCCGGCTGGATTCCTGGCTTCAGGAGAAGGGCTTCACCAGCGAAGACAGCCCGGTGAAGGTGAACGCCTCGGAGCAGGGCCTGGCCGAGGAAGCGCGCCGGGCGCTGTGTCCCTCCCTGATCGGCTCGATCCGGGATTTCTATGCCCAGGACCTCGAGCTGCTCAGCGCCCACCTCGCCTGACGCAGAACCGCCGACGGTGCGGGGAAGCGGACCGGAGGCCGGCCCAGGACGCGCTGGACGCGCCGGCGGGCCACACTGGCCTCAGCGCTGAACAGTCCTACCCCCTGATCAACGCCCTTTCCATGGAAACCGCCAGCTTCAACCTCGGCACCGTCCTGCTGGCCGTCAGCGGCCTGTTCGTGCTGACCACCCTCTTCTTCGGCACCAAGGGGGGCTATTACGACACCGACGACTACGACGGCAACGGCACCGCCCACTGAGGCCTGGCAGCCGGCGGCCATCGAGCCAGCGATCAGGAACTGCCGAGGCGTTCGGCCTCGGGACAGTCGCCGGTGGTGGGCAGGTCGTCGGCATCGGCGGAGCGGCTCACTGAAGCCAGCCGGGTGCTGACGGCTCCGATCGAGGCCAGCCGGACGCTCTCCTCCCAGCTGTGGCGCTCGTCGCCGTCCTCGTCGTCGTAGCGGAGGGTGACCAGATCGCCCTCGATCTCCACCACCAGGGCCCGCTCGATCCAGCGCTGCTGATCCAGCAGGTAGACCCAGACCGGACGCTGCTCCAGGCGAAATCGGTCGAGCTTGCGATGCAGCATCGTGACGCCGCGGATAGGGTCGATCCTAGGCAGCACGGCGCCGGCCGCCATGTTCACCATGACCCGATCGATGCCCAGCACCGCCCCAGGCCCCAGCACGGTTCCGGGCCCCGTGGCCAGCAACGAGGCGATCCGGCTGCAGCTGCGCAGCTGGCCCGAGGTGGAGGAGTACCTGACCCGCTGCCGGGGGGTGATCGTGCCGCTGGGGTCCACCGAGCAGCACGGGCCCACCGGCGCCATCGGCACCGACGCCCTCACCGCCGAGGCCGTGGCCCTGGAGGTGGGTCGCCGCACCGGGGTGCTGGTGACGCCCGCCCAGGCCTTCGGCATGGCCGAGCACCATCTGGGCTTCGCCGGCACGATCAGCCTGCAGCCGTCCACCCTGCTGGCCGTGCTCCATGACGTGGTGCTCTCGCTGGCCCGCCACGGCTTCGAGCGCATCTACGTGATCAACGGCCACGGCGGCAACATCGCCACCGCCCGGGCCGCCTTCGCCCAGGCCTACGGCACCGCCGCCGCCCGGGGGCTGCCGGGCGCCCAGCGACTGCGCTGCCGTCTGGCCAACTGGTTCACCGCCGGCCCGGTGATGCGGGAGGCCCGCGACCGCTACGGCGACCGGGAGGGGCACCATGCCACCCCCAGCGAGATCGCCCTCACCCTGCACCTGGAGCCCAGCCTCAACGCCAAGCAGCGGCCCCTGCCGGAAGCCGCCCCGGCCGGACCGATTCATGGCCCCGAGGACTTCCGCCGCCGCCATCCCGATGGCCGCATGGGCTCCGACCCGTTCCTGGCCAGCGCCGAGCATGGCGCCCGCTTCCTGGAGCTGGCGGCGGCGGCCCTGGCCGACGACCTGGCCGACTTCCTGGGGCCGGACGGGGAAGCGAGCTGAGGCAGAGAGGCCGCGGCTAGGTTCGGACGACGACGACGAGCGCGACGATGGAGCGGATCACGGCCGACGATGTGCGCAAGGTGGCCCAGCTGGCCCGCCTGGCCCTGCCCGAGGAACGGATCGCCACCTACACCATTCAGCTGGAGCGGATCCTGGATTACGTGGCCCACCTCGAGCAGGTGGACACCGAAGGGGTGCCCCCCACCACCCGGGCGGTGGAGGTGGTCAACGTCACCCGCCCCGACGCGGTGGATCCCACCCCGGTGCGCGAGGAGCTGCTCTCCCTGGCCCCCCAGCGGGAGGGGGATTTCTTCCGGGTGCCCAAGATCCTGGGCGACTGAAGCCTGGCCTCAGCGCACCGGCGAGATGGCGGTGCGGTGCAGCAGTTCGAGCACCCGCCGGCGGGCATGGCGGGTGGGCATCAGCCGGGCCAGGGGACGCAGACGGCTGCGGCGCTTCTTGTGGGAGCGCACGCCGAGAAAGATATCGTAGAGGAAGTTGAGGCTGTCGGCGCGGCTCTCGAACAATCCGAGCCGCTGGGGTGAACCCTTGGCATCGAGAATCGGCTTGGTGGCGTGATACGCCGGCTGGTACTCGAACCAGGGGATCGACGGCCAGAGATGGTGAATCAGGTGGTAGTTCTGGCCCATGATCAGCCAGTTCATCAGCCTGCTCGGGTAGACGCGGGCGTTGTGCCAGCGGTTGCGGGACTGGAAGGGCCGGTGGGGGAGGTAATCGAAGAACAGACCGAGGGTGACGCCCACCATCAGGGCCGGGGCGAACCAGCAGTTGAAGACGAACGGCAGGAAGTGATGCCGGGCGGCCGCCACCACGATCAGCACGAAGATGGTGCGGGCCAGGACCCACTCGAACAGTTCATTGTGGCGCCAGAGGCGATGGCGGAAGAAGAAGACTTCGTGATAGAAGAAGCGCGGCGCGATCAGCCACAGGGGCCCGAAGGTGCTGACGATGTGGTCGGGATCGAGCTTGGGGTCGTTGACGTGGGCGTGGTGCTGCAGATGCACCCGGGTGAACACCGGGAAACTGAAGCCCAGCAGCAGGGCCGCCCCATGGCCCATCACCGCGTTCCAGATGCGGTTGGGATGGGCGGCGTTGTGGCAGGCGTCGTGGATGACGGTGCCCTCCAGGTGCAGGGCCAGGAAGCCCAGGGCCAGCAGGGCCGGCAGGGGCCAGCCACCCACGAACCAACCCCAGATCGTCAGGGCCGCCAGGCCATAGCCCGCCAGGAACAGGCCCACCGTGGGGTTCCAGGCGGCGGGGGGATCCAGGTACTCCCTGGGGACACTGAGCCGCGGCACGGGCGTGGTCGAAGCCACGGAGGCGGACGTGGGTGCCAGCGTGTCTGTCATGACCTGGGCCAGGTCCGGATCCCCATCGGAGGCCCCAGATTACGGAAGACGCCAGGTCGGCGCGACACGGCGGCCCGGGACGGAGCGGTCATGGCTGGTTGGGGCCCAGCGGCAGGCTGCGCAGGCTGCCGGTGATGTCCACCAGGGGGAACTCGGTGGCTCCCCAGCCATCGGGGGGCAGCAGCGGCGGCGCGTCCGGGCCCGGGGCCACCGCGGCACCGGCGGCGAAGGCACCGTCGGTCCAGGCGAGCAGCAGCCCCCGCAGGGCGCCGCCGCCGTTAGCGAAGTGGGAGCGCAGGTTGAAGTGGTCGCCATCCTTGGCCAGCACAAGCCGGTGGCCGCCGCCGGCGTTGCGCGCCTCCATCGCCATGGGGCGCAGCGCCTCAGGGCCAGAGGGCACCACCCAGTCGCGGCTGCCGCTCACCAGCAGCACCCGGCCGCCCATGGCCCTGGCTGAACCCTGATCGAACAGCAGCGACATCGGCGGACTGACCGCCACCACCGCCTTGACCCGGGGGTCGGCCAGGCCGGCCTGGTCGGCGGAGCTGAGGAAACTGCACTGCAGCACCCAGCTGACATTGCGGGCCGGATTGGTGACGTCGTCGCAGAAGCGCTTGAGCAGGGCCGCACTGGGCCGGGCCCCGGCCAGCTGCAGCACCGTGGTGGCGCCGTAGGACTGGCCCATGGCCACGACGGCGTCGGTGCGGAGCCCCGCCGGCAACCCCAGGCTGCCGGCCGCGGCCGCATCGATGGCCGAGGTCATGTCCATGGGCCGCAACCGCAGATCCTCCGGCTTGGGGGGCGGCACCTGGCCGGAGAGCATGGCCTGCTGCTGCGACCTGTCGCTGCCGGGGTGGCGGGGCAGCAGCACGGTGTAGCCGTGGCTGGCCAGGTGCCGGCCCCAGCCCTCGAAGCTTTCGGGATCGTCCCAGAGGCCGTGGGAAATCAGCACCAGCCGGCCATTGGAGCCGGTTTCCGGCTGGATCGTGACCACCTGCAGGGGCTTGGGGCGGTGGGTGACGGGGATCGCCAGCTCCTGACGCTTCACCGCCAGGGAGCCGGCCTGGCTGAGGGCCGGGCTGATTCCGGCGGCGGGCAGGGAGGCCACCAGCTGGTTGCCCAGGCGCTGCTGGCGGGTGAGTCGATCGATGGCGAAGACCACCCGCTGCAGATCCACCGTGGCGCTCTGGCCGGGCAGGGCCTCGAGCACCTCCAGCAGGTTCAGGCTGCCCTTGGCCTGGCTGCTCTCCAGGGAGGCCGCCAGCTGGCTGGAGTCGAGCGGCTGGCGCACCCCCTCGACCAGCACCACCGACGAGATCAGCAGCAGCACCTGGTTGACCAGGGGTGAACCCACCGACTGCTCGGCGAGAGCCTTGAGCGGCAGGGGCAGGGGCGTCTGGAAGGCCTCCACCAGCCGGCGGCCGATGGCGCCGTTGGTGGCCCGGTCCAGCTCCGCGAGGTCACTGTTGCCGGAGAGCAGGCTGCGCTGATCCCTCAGCTCGCGGATCTGGACCGTGAACGCCGTCTCGAGCAGGGGCAGGGTGAGCTGGATCTCCTCCAGCGCCCGGACGGGAGCCGCCGCCAGCAGCGGTCCCACGCCCAAAAGCAGCGCCGTGAGCTGGCGGAGAGGGCTCGTCATGCAGGCATTCCCATTAATGGGAAGCGTAGGTGCGCCCTCGAAGCCGCACCTCGGGGCGGGCCCGGATCCGTCAGGGATGCCCACCGGGGGACTTGAACCCCCACGACCTGAGCCACTGGAACCTAAATCCAGCGCGTCTACCAATTCCGCCAGGTGGGCCTGGCTGGACTTTAGACAGGCCGGCCGGTGCGATCCGTCGGCGGCGGCGCCCCGGTGGTCACCGCCCAGAATGGGACCAGACGTCGCCCCGGCCATGCTTGCCACCCTCGGAGGCTTCCTGGCCCTGCTGCTCGGCACGCTGCTGCTGCTGCTGCCCCTGCTGGCCTCGGAGCTGAGCCGGGCCAGGGATTCGGTGTGGGGGGCGCTGGTGCTGCTGCTGGGCCTGGTGCTCGTCACCAGCGCCGAGCGGCTCACCGGTGCGCCGATGCTGGCGGTGCTCTGCGGCGGCCTGCTGATCGGCCGGCTCGGGGTGGAGGTGGGCCAGGCCCGCTGGCGCCTGCTCAGTGACGAGGAACGCCAGCGGCTCTGGTCGTGGGAGCGCTGGCGGACCAGCCTCAGCCAGGTCGGGGCCTCCCTGGCGCGGCTGCTGCAGCTGGCCGGGGGCCTGGCCAGCGGCCTGGGGGCCTGGCTGGCGGAACGGCGCGCCGCGCGCCCCGCCAGCACCAAGAAGTGGGTGCGGCCCGAGGCGGACGCTGCCGCCCCAGCAGCGGCACCCGAGGCAGCCGAGGTGGTCGAGGCCGAGGCGGAGACGGCCGAGGCGAGCGGCGATGGGCCCCTGGTGGTCAGCGACTTCGAGGCGATCGACGCCCTGCTGGAGCAGGCCATCCCGGAGGCCCCGCCGGATGCTGCGCCGGAGGCAACGCCGGAAGCCCCGCCCGAGCCGGTGACGCCGCTGCCGGAGGAGGGTCTCGGCGAGGCGGGATAATCCAGCCTTCTCGCGCCCCGGCGACGTGACGGCAAGCCCGGCGTCCTACAAGGACACGCTCAACCTGCTGCAGACGCCCTTCGCGATGCGGGCGAACGCCCGGGTGCGGGAGCCGGAACTGCAGGCCTTCTGGAAAGAGCAGGATCTCTATGGACGGTTGAGCCGCAGCAACCCGGGGGCGCCCTTCACCCTGCATGACGGCCCGCCCTACGCCAACGGCGCCCTGCACGTGGGCCACGCCCTCAACAAGATCCTCAAGGACATCATCAACAAGCACGCCCTGCTGCAGGGGAGGCGGGCCCGGTTCGTGCCGGGCTGGGACTGCCATGGCCTGCCGATCGAGCTGAAGGTGCTGCAGGGCCTGGGCGGCGAGGAGCGACGCGGGCTCACCCCCATCGACCTGCGACGCCGGGCCCATGCCTACGCCCTCGAGCAGGTGGAGGCCCAGAGGAGCGGCTTCCGGCGCTGGGGCATCTGGGCCGACTGGGACGAGCCCTACCTCACCCTGCAGAAGTCCTACGAGGCGGCCCAGATCGGCGTCTTCGGAAAGATGGTGCTGGCGGGCCACATCTACCGGGGCCTCAAGCCGGTGCACTGGAGCCCCAGCTCCCGCACCGCCCTGGCCGAGGCCGAGCTGGAGTACCCCGACGGGCACACCTCCCCCAGCGTCTACGTGGCCTTCCCGGTGGTGGACCTGCCGGCGCCGCTGGCCGGGCTGCTGGCAGACGCCGGCATCGCCGGACCCACCGATGCGGCCCACCGGGAGCAGCTGTTCGTGGCGATCTGGACCACCACCCCCTGGACCCTGCCGGCCAACCTGGCGGTGTCGGTGAATGGCCAGCTGGACTACGCCATCTGCCGCGACGGCACCACCAACGGCGGCACGCCCCGCTACCTGGTGGTGGCCGCCCAGCTGGTGGATCAGCTGCGCACCAGCCTGGAGCGCCCGCTCGAGCCCCTGCTCACCCTCAAGGGGGCCCAGCTGGAGGGCATCCAGTACCGCCATCCGCTCCTGGATCGCACCAGCCCGGTGGTGATCGGCGGTGACTACATCACCACCGAGACCGGCACCGGCCTGGTGCACACGGCCCCGGGCCACGGCGTCGACGACTTCCACACCGGCAACAAGTACGGCCTGCCGGTGCTCTGCCCGGTGGATGAGGCCGGCACCCTCACCGCCGAGGCGGGCCCCTTCGCCGGGCTGAACGTGCTCAAGGACGCCAACCCGGCGATCATCACCGCCCTTCGGGACGCCGGCCTGCTGCTGGCCGAGCAGCGCTACGAGCACCGCTATCCCTACGACTGGCGCACCAAGAAGCCCACCATCTTCCGGGCCACCGAACAGTGGTTCGCCTCCGTCGACGGCTTCCGCGCCCAGGCCCTGGAGGCGATCGCGGTGGTGGAGTGGCTGCCCGCCAGCGGCCGCAACCGCATCGAGGCGATGGTGCGGGACCGGGGCGACTGGTGCATCTCCCGCCAGCGCTCCTGGGGGGTGCCGATCCCGGTCTTTTATCACCGCGAGACGGGCGAGGTGCTGCTCAATGCCGACACCCTGGCCCACGCCGAGGCCCTGATCGCCGAGCACGGCGCCGATGTCTGGTGGGAGCGGGACGAGGCGGGCCTGCTGCCGCCGGCCTGGGCCGACCAGGCCGACCAGTGGCGCAAGGGCACCGACACGATGGATGTCTGGTTCGACTCGGGCTCCTCCTGGGCCGCCGTGCTGCAAAGCCGGGGACTGGGCTACCCCGCCGATCTCTATCTGGAGGGCTCCGACCAGCACCGTGGCTGGTTCCAGAGCAGCCTGCTCACCTCGGTGGCCGTGAACGGCCATGCCCCCTACCGCCGTGTGCTCACCCACGGCTTCACCCTCGATGAGAAGGGCCGCAAGATGAGCAAGTCGCTGGGCAACGTGGTGGACCCTGTTGTTCTGGTGGAGGGCGGCAAGAACGAGAAGCAGGAGCCGCCCTACGGCGCCGACGTGCTGCGGCTGTGGGTGAGCTCGGTGGATTATTCCGCCGACGTGCCGCTGGGGCCCGGGATCGTCAAACAGCTGGCGGATGTGTACCGCAAGGTGCGCAACACGGCCCGCTATCTGCTGGGCAACCTGCACGATTTCGTGCCCGCCGAGCATGCCGTGGCGATCGAGGACCTGCCCCTGCTGGATCGCTGGATGCTGCAGCGCACCGCCAGCCTGATCGAGGCGGTGAACGCCGACTTCGAGCGCTACGAGTTCTACCGCTTCTTCCAGGCCCTGCAGAACTTCTGCGTGGTGGATCTCTCCAACGTCTATCTCGACATCGCCAAGGACCGCCTCTACGTGAGTGCGGCCGGCGACGTCCGGCGACGCAGCTGCCAGACGGTGCTGCACCTGGTGGTGGAGCGGCTGGCGGGGCTGATCGCGCCGGTGCTCTGCCACATGGCCGAGGACATCTGGCAGAACCTGCCCTATCCGGTGGCCGAGGCCTCGGTGTTCGAGCGGGGCTGGCCCACGGTGCCGGAGAGCTGGGCTGCCCCGGAGCTGCTGGCGCCGATGCAGCGGATCCTCGAATTGCGCGCCCAGGTGAACCGGCTGCTGGAGGGCTGCCGCGGCCGGGGGGAACTGGGCGCTTCCCTCGAGGCCCAGGTGCAGCTGGAGTTGCTAAAGCCGACCTCGGACACCGCGGCGGACGCGGCGCCGGAGGCGACGTCCCTGCCGGAGGCCCTGGCCCTGGTGGAGGCCAGCCCCCATCCGGAGGTCGACAACCTGGCCGACTGGCTGCTGGTCTCGGCCCTGCGGGTCGGCGGGTCTCCGCCGGCGGAGGCCCTCCTGGCGGAAACCGAGGAGGAGGGGGTGCGGGTGCGGATCGCGCGGGCCGCGGGGACGAAGTGCGAGCGCTGCTGGCACCACGAAAGCGACATCGGCCAGCACCCGGACCATCCCAGCCTGTGTGGGCGCTGCGTGGAGGTGCTCCAGCGCCAGGGGGCGGGGCCCGCCTGATCTGGACTGATCCGCCGGGATCGGTTCAGACCAACCCGAAGGGACTGAGCACTTTCCGGGCCGCCAGCTTGAGCGGCAGGGGAATGCCCCGCCGGGGGATCTTGCGCACCACGCGGGCAGCCAGCCGGCGCGATCGCACGGCGAGGGAATGGGATTCCAGCAGGGGATAGGGGGCGCGCTCCCGCAGCAGCTCGATCAGCCAGGCCGCCGCCGCCGGATCCTGCGAGCCCGGCGCCAGGGCTGCCTCGGCCAGGCGGATCCGCTCGGCGAACTCCGCCACCATGGCGCGGTAGCCGCAGGCCTCGGCGACGGGCCCGTGGGCGGTGTGAACCCGGGCGAAATGCCGGAGTGATTTGCGCTCCAGCAGGGCGGCGTGGTCGAGGAGATCCTCGATGTCGTTGGCGATCCGCACGACGCTGGCCTGGGCGCTGACGATGGGCAGTTCCGCTATCACCGGCGGGGGACCCTGGGGATCGGCGGGGCCTGCGGCACTGGCCGCGCCGTAGGCATGGGCGATCGCCTCCACCTTGCGGCCCACCAGGTCCCGCAGCAGGGCCCGGTTCCGCTCGGTGGGGGTCAGATGCCGGCCGGAGCTGGTGTTGGGCATGTAAACGGCATGCAGCAGGGAGGCCTTGACAAGATCGAAGGGGGCACCGTGCACGACCAGGACGCTGGCGGTGCGCACGAGATGCTCCTGGAAGGTTTTCTTCGAGCCCCGGAAGGAGCCGCCGTGCAGCTCGGCGGCGACATCGAACGCCCTGTTCAGTGCAGCGATCTCCTGGGGGGAATGGCCCTGGGCCAGGCACTGCCGCACCAGCCGGGGAAAGGAATGCACATAGGGATAGGCGTGGTTGTCCACAGCCTCGGCCGCCGCCGCCGCGGTCTCCCGGGTGCGGGGATGGACCTGCTCCAGGTTGCCGATCTGGTGGTTGAGGAAGGAGGTGATGTTCTGGCTCTGGCGGGAGCGCACCTTCCATTTCCTGGAGAGGTGGGCCAAGTCCCGGGCCGCCACCTCATGGCTCCAGCGCCTGCGATAGGGCTCGATGTCGCAGAGCCAGAAGGGGGATTGCTCGTTGGCGTAGACGTAGCTGACGATGGACCTTGGCTCGAAGACGACCCGGTAGTTCGCCTGCCTGGCCATCATGGCGATGTCGATGTGCTCGTTGACCTGCAGGTAGGCCTCATCGAGGGGGCCCACGTCCTGGAGCATCTTCATGCTGAGCAGCATGCAGTGAAATTCGCCGAAATCGGAGTCACCCCCCTTCAAGGAGCCAGCGATGCGAGAGGCAGAAGCGTTGGCGAACAGATGCTCTTCGTTGTATTCGATCTCGCCGTCTTTCTCGGAGAAATGGTTCTTCCCGCCGGCCATGTGGATGCGATCCGCCGCGAACTCACCCATCAGGTAGAGGGGGAACACGATGCCCGCTCCCGTGCGCTCCGCCGTGGTCACCAGGGTCTCGATCCAGCCCCGGGTGACGAGCACATCATTGTCGATGAAACACACATACCTGGTCGTCACCGCCTGCAGCGCCTGATTGCGCAGCTGGTTGGGGGTGCCGGGTGCCGCCGGGAACAGCGTCAGCTCGCCGCGGGCCTCGGCCGCCTCCAGCTCCCGGCGCACCGAGGGCGGGGACTGGCTGTCGAGGTAGTGGAGCGCGAAGGGGTAATCCCGGTGCTCCAGGATCGAACGCAGAGAGCGAGAGGCAAGGCTGTACCGCTCGCGGAACACCACGACGACCGTGACCAGGGGGAGGACCGGGGGGGCGCCCGGGCTGGCCTGGCTGACGACTCCGCGTGCGGGGGCGGTCATCAATGGCCTGTCGGCAATTGGCTGTCAACTTTAACATTATTGTCCAAGATCCATTCCCGCCCGCCGGATCTCGCGCCGGCTTCCGCGTCGCCTCGATGCATGGCCAACCCCCACTGACAGGGTGAATGGAATGCACCTGTCTCTGTGGTCAATCTCGATCGCCCGCCGCAGCGATGGGTCAGCGCCCGCAGGCAACGGGAATGGGCAGGATTCAGGCAGGCGCGTCGCTCTCAGGCCTGGCATCGCCTCCCCGCCCCGGTGGAGGATCGGTGCACGGATTTCCCACGGGATCAGGCGGAACGTCCGCCTGGTGTGGCTAGAGGAGCGCTTCGGCACGGAGATTCAACCCCGCCCGGAGGCGGCGCCGGCCTGAGGGCGCCCTGGACAGGCCTGGGCCGTTCGCCGAAGGGGGGAACCAGGCGGGCTCCGAGGCTGAAGGCCCCCGCCAGCAGGCCGGCCAGGCCGATCGCCACACTCCACAACTGGACCGGCCGGAGGGCACCGACCAGATCGAGCATGGAGAGTTCCGCCGGGTTCAGCCCCCGCAGCGCTGGCGGCGACGGTGACGGGGACCCGGCCCCAGGCTCCAGCGCCAGCACCTTCTCCTTCCAGTCGGCGAGAACGCCGTTGAATTCGTTGGAGACCAGCGCCGTCTCGGCCAGAGGAAGTTTCTGCACGTACCAGTCGTAACCCGGCTCCAGCAATCCCTCCGCCTTCAGACCGTCTTCGACGATCACAAGCAGCGGCAGATGCTTGGTGTAGGCCATCGCCGCTTCGATGTGATTCCACGGCGTCGGCAGCCTCGTGTCTGCCAGATTCACCTGACGCGGACCGCCGCGCTTATCGAGACCGGAGGGGAAGTAGGAGCGCTCGAGGGCGATGACGACGATGCCGGAACACTTCTCCATCAGTTCGGTGATGGCCTTCAGCGGTGCATCGGCGCTGAAGGTGTTGCGGCCGACGGTTTTGGGGATCAGGGATTCACTGCGCAGGCGATCCTCAATCGATCGCACGAAGGCTTCCTGCTCCGCCGTGGCGGTGGCACCCACACTCACGAAGATGAGTTTCTCCTCCATCCCACGCCACAACTCTCTGATCGGAGCCTAACGATGCCCCCTCCGGCGCGCCCGCGCCGATGGGGCCGCCTGCCCATGAATCGATCAGCCTGGGGAGATCCGGGCCTGCGCCGATGTCCCGTCCAGCCTCCGGTCAGCCGCCGGCCACCGCCAGCGGCCACCCCTTCTGGAGCGAGCCGATCGCCGAGCTGCTGGCCAGGCTCGGTACGGGGGCGAACGGGCTGAGCTCCCAGGAAGCGGGCCGGCGCCTGCTCAGCGAGGGCCCCAACAGCCTCGCCGCTCCGGCACGGGGTGGGGCGCTGTGGCTGCTGCTGCGCCAGTTCACCAGCCCGATCATCCTGATCCTGGCCGGCGCGGCCCTGCTCTCCTTCCTGCTGGATTCGCCCACCGACGGGCTGATCATCCTGGTGATCGTGCTGATCAGCGGCCTGCTGGGCTTCTGGCAGGAGCACGGGGCCGCCGGCGCCATGGAGCAGCTGCTGCGCACGGTGCAGACCACCGCCCGGGTGCGCCGCGACGGCAGCGAGCAGGCCGTGCCGGTGGCCCAGGTGGTGCCGGGCGATCTGCTGGTGCTCTCGGCCGGGGCCGGGATCCCCGCCGACTGCCGCCTGCTGGAGGAACGGGACCTCAGCCTCAACGAGGCGGCCCTCACCGGTGAGAGCTTTCCGGTGAGCAAGCACGCGGTGCCCGTGGCCGCCGACGCCCCCCTGGCGGGGCGCACCGGGGTGCTGTACTTCGGCACCCACGTGGTCAGCGGCAGCGGCACCGCGGTGGTGGTGCGCACCGGCGCCGCCACCCAGTTCGCGGCCATCGCCGAGCGGCTGCGGCAGCGGAGCCCCGAGACGGACTTCGAGCGGGGCGTGCGCCGCTTCGGGGCCCTGCTGCTGGAGGTGACGCTGGCTCTGGTGATCGCGATCTTCGCGGTCAACGTGTATCTGCGCCGGCCGGTGGTGGATTCGTTCCTGTTCGCCCTGGCCCTCGGCGTGGGGCTCACCCCGCAACTGCTGCCGGCGATCATCTCCGTGAACCTGGCCCAGGGGGCGCGCCGGATGGCCGCCCGCCAGGTGATCGTCAAGCGGCTCTCGTCGATCGAGAACTTCGGCAGCATGGCGATCCTCTGCTCCGACAAGACCGGCACGCTCACCGAGGGCACGGCCAGGGTGCAGCGCAGCTGCGGCATCGACGGTGGCCCCAACCCGGCGGTGCTGCGCCACGCGGCCGTGAACGCCGGCTTCGAGACGGGCTTCAGCAACCCGATCGATGCGGCGATCCGGGAGGCCGGCGGTGGCGATCTCGGCGACTGGAGCAAGCTCGACGAGCTCCCCTTCGACTTCGTGCGCAAGCGCCTGAGCGTCCTGGCCCGCCAGGGGGACACGCCGGTGCTGATCACCAAGGGGGCCTTCCTCAAGGTGCTGGAGGTGTGCGAGCGGGCCGAGGCCGCCGATGGCTCCACGCTGCCGCTGGCGCCGGTGGAGCCGGAGCTGCGCCGCCTCTATGCCGACTGGAGCGCCGAGGGGTACCGGGTGCTGGCGGTGGCCGTGCGGCGCTGGCCCGCCGAAGGCTCCCTGGTGCCCCGCCGGGTGCGTCCCGAGGACGAGGCGGGAATGACGTTCCTGGGCCTGCTGGGCCTCAGCGATCCCCTGCGCCCCGGGGTGCGGGACACCGTGGCCGAACTGGAGCGGCTGGGGGTGCGGCTCAAGATCATCACCGGCGACAACGCCCTGGTGGCGGCCCGGGTGGGCCGGGAGGCGGGCCTGCGCAACCCCGAGGTGCTCACCGGCGCCCAGCTGCAGCAGCTCAGCGACATCGCCCTGCCGGTGCGGGCCGAGGCGGTGGATGTGTTCGCCGAGATCGAACCGAACCAGAAGGAGCGGCTGATCCATGCCCTGCGCAACGCCGGCCAGGTGGTGGGCTACCTGGGGGACGGCATCAACGACGCTCCCGCCCTGCATGCCGCCGATGTGGGCCTCTCGGTGCAGGGGGCGGTGGACGTGGCCCGGGAGGCGGCCGACATCGTGCTGCTCGAGCCGGACCTGGCGGTGCTGCTGGCGGGGATCCGCGAGGGCCGGCGCACCTTCGCCAACACGCTCAAGTACGTGTTCATGGCCACCAGCGCCAACTTCGGCAACATGTTCTCGATGGCCGGCGCCTCCCTGCTGCTGCCGTTCCTGCCCCTGTTGCCGAAGCAGATCCTGCTCACCAACCTGCTGACCGATCTGCCGGAGATGACCATCGCCACCGACCGGGTGGATCCCGACTGGATCGAGCGGCCGCACCGCTGGAGCCTGCCCTTCATCCGGCGCTTCATGGTCACCTTCGGGCTGGTCAGCTCGGTGTTCGACTACCTCACCTTCGCGGTGCTGCTCTGGGTCCTGAAGGCGGATGCGGCCCAGTTCCGCACCGGCTGGTTCCTGGAGTCGGTGATCTCGGCCGCCTCGATCGTGCTGGTGATCCGCACCCGCGGGCCCCTGTTCCGCAGCCGACCCTCCCGCTGGCTGGTGGCCGCCACGGTGGCCGTGGTGGGCCTCACCCTGCTGCTGCCCTGGACCTCCCTGGGCGCGCTGTTCGGCCTGGTGCCCCTGCCGCCGGTGGTCCTGGCCCTGCTGGCGGTGATCCTGGCGGCCTATGTGGCGAGCGCCGAAACGGCCAAGGGCTGGTTCTACCGGCACCTGGCGCGCTGATGGACTCTTCCCTGAGCGCGGGCTTCGCCCACCTCCCAGGCGAATTCCGCTCCCTTGCCGCCGAGGCCCTGGCCCTGGGGGCGGCGCTGCTGCGGGGGCTGGAGCCTGGAGGCCTGCTGAGTCCCCCGCTCAGGGCGCCGCGCCGCTCCAGGCGATGCCGGCCAGTTCGGCCAGGTCGCGGTGCCAGCTGGCCAGATCGTGCCGGTTGAGGTGGCGCAGGTGGTCGTGGCCGCAGGCCCGCGCCAGCACCTGCATCAGCGCCACCGTTGAGCGGAAGAAGCGATCCAGCCGCTGGGCGGCGTGCTCCACCTCCAGCCGGCGGCGCAGCTGGGGATCCTGGGTGGCCACTCCCGCCGGGCAGCGGTTGGTGTGGCAGATCCGGGAGCCGACGCAGCCGATCGCCTGGATGGCGGCATTGGCCAGGGCGATCCCATCGGCCCCGAGGGCCAGAGCCTTGACGCAGTCGGCCGGGGAGCGCAGGCCGCCGGTGACGATCAGCGTCACCTGGCCGCTGGCCCCGTGGCGGTCGAGATGGGCCCGGGCCCGGGCGAGGGCGGGGATGGTGGGTACGGCCGTGTGATCACGGAATAGCAGGGGGGCGCCGCCGGTGCCGCCGCCGCGGCCATCGAGGATCAGGTAATCGGCCCCGGCCTCGAGGGCGAAATCGAGATCGGCCTCGATGTGCTGGGCACTGAGCTTGAAGCCCACCGGGATGCCGCCGCTGAGCTCCCGCACCCGATCGCCGAAGGCGCGGAAATCCGCCGGGGTGTGGAGACCGGCGAAGGTGGCGGGGGAGCAGGCCGGCTCGCCTGCGGGGATGCCGCGGATCGCGGCGATGCGCGCCGTGACCTTGGCGCCGGGGAGGTGGCCGCCGGTGCCGGTCTTGGCGGCCTGGCCGGCCTTGAAGTGGAAGGCCTGCACCAGCGGCAGCAGCTCTTCCCGGTAGCCGAACATCGCCGGGGCGAGCTCGTAGAGATAGCGGTGGTTGGCGGCCTGCTCCTCGCCCAGCATCCCCCCCTCGCCGGAGCAGATGCCCGTGCCGGCCCGCTCCGCCCCGGTGGCCAGGGCCAGCTTGGCCTCCTCGGAGAGGGCGCCGAAGCTCATGTCCGACACCAGCAGCGGGATCTCCAGCCGCAGGGGGCGCCGGGCCGCAGGGCCGATCACCAGCTCCGTGCCGACCGGCGCATCGACGGCCAGGGGCCGGCGCGCCAGCTGGGCCGTCAGGATCTGGATGTCGTCCCAGAGGGGCAGCTGGGCGCGCGGCACCCCCATGGCCGCCACCGGCCCTTCCCGCCCCACCGCGTCGAGGCCATGCTCGGCGAGTTCGTGGATCAGCTCCAGGTTGGGCTCCTCCGCCGTGGCGTGGGGCGCAGGCATCCCACCGCCCCCGGACGCGCCGTCTTCCCCCACGGCGAAAGCGGTGCCCACCCGATCAGGGGGAACCCGGGCATGGGTGCCGTCGCAGAAGGGGGGTGTGGCGGTCTGCTTGCAGCGACACAGCAGGGCCTTGCCGCTCTTCTCGGCCACGAAAGAGAGCGGTGTGAAGCCGCTGCCTTCGTGGGAGCCATCGCAGAAAGGCTGGTCCGCTGAGCGGCCACAGGCGCAATAGAAATATTCCTTCCCTTCCTCCAGGTCGACGCGGATGGGCGTCCGGGCGGCCACCGTCGGTGCGGGCATCGGAGGTCTCGCGAAGGTGCGGAGGCCTGGGGCCCCGTTGCCAGTGTGGGCGCCAGAGTGGATGCTGCGAACGCGCGCCGGGACACTGCGCCGGTCCGCCGGGGAGGCCGACATGAAGGCGATGGTGATCGAGGCCTGCTGCGACATGGCGCTCACACCGGCCCCGCTGGTGCCGATGGACCTGCCGCCGCCCGTGCCGGGGCCCGGCGAGCTGCTGGTGAAGGTGGAGGTGTGCGGGGTGTGCCACACCGAACTCGATGAGATCGAGGGACGCACCCCTCCACCCCGCTTTCCGGTGATCCCGGGCCATCAGATCGTCGGCACCGTGGCCGCCAGCGACCCCGGCTGCGAAGGCTTAGCTCCGGGCGACGCGGTGGGCATCGCCTGGATCTTCCACGCCTGCGGCAGCTGCGCGTTCTGCCGCAGCGGCCGGGAGAACCTCTGCCCGGCGTTCGTGGCCACCGGCCGGGACGTCAACGGCGGCTACGCAGAGTACGTGACCGTGCCGGCAGCGTTCGCCCATCGCCTGCCGGCGGGGCTGGAGGCCGCGTCGGTGGCACCCATGCTCTGCGCCGGGGCGATCGGGTACCGCTCGCTCGAACTCTCCGGCCTGGCCGATGGGCAGGACATGGGGCTCACCGGCTTCGGGGCGTCGGCCCACCTGGTGCTGCCGATGGTGCGCCACCGCTTTCCGGCCTCGCGGGTGTTCGTGTTCGCCCGCAGCGCCGTCCAGCGGGCCTTCGCCCTGGAACTGGGGGCCGCCTGGGCCGGGGCCACCGAAGCCGAATCCCCCGTGAAGCTGCACGCCGTGATCGACACCACCCCGGCCTGGACACCCGTTGTGGCCGCCCTGAGGAACCTGCACCCCGGCGGCCGGCTGGTGATCAACGCCATCGGCAAGCAGGAGGCTGACAAGGCGGCCCTGCTGAACCTCGACTACTCCCGCGATCTCTGGCGCGAGAAGGAGATCCGCTCGGTGGCCAACGTGACCCGCGCCGACGTGCGGGAGTTCCTGGCCTTGGCGGCCGCCGCCGGGATCCGCGCTGAGGTGAAGGAGTTCCCCCTGGCCGAGGCGAACCAGGCCCTGCAGGAGCTGCGCCGCGGCCAGGGGCGGGGGGCCAAGGTGCTGCGGATCGGATCGGCCGGCGCTGCCGGGATCTGATCAGAGGCCCAGATCGGACAGGCCCGGATGGTCGTGGGGGCGGCGGCCCAGCGGCCAGTGGTACTTCCGCTCGCGCTCCTGAATGGGGAGGTCGTTGATGCTGGCGATGCGGGTGTGCATGAAGCCCTGGGCATCGAACTCCCAGTTTTCGTTGCCGTAGGAACGGAACCAGTGGCCGGAATCGTCGTGCCATTCGTAGGCGAAACGCACGGCGATGCGGTGGCCGTGGAAGGCCCAGAGTTCCTTGATCAGGCGATAGTCGAGCTCCCGGGCCCATTTACGGGCCAGAAACTGCCGGATGGCCTCGCGGCCGCTGACGAACTCGGCCCGGTTGCGCCAGACGCTGTCCGGGCTGTAGGCCAGCGCCACCCGTTCCGGATCGCGGCCGTTCCAGGCATCCTCGGCCAGGCGCACTTTGGTGGCGGCCGATTCGGCATCGAAGGGGGGAAAGGGGGGCCTGGGGGATTCCGGAGTGGTCACTGGAGCGGTCATTCCACAGCGTGGACAGGCTAATTCAGAAGGGAATCGTGTAAGTGTTGCCCCGCTCACTGCGCACCAGGAAGGTGGAGGAGGTCTGTCGGTAGGTGGCCAGGGTGGTGCGGCCATTGCTGGGCTCGGTGATCAGCAACTTGCCGCATTCCTCCCGATCCCCCTGGCCGCAGGTCCAGGGCTCGCCCACCTTCTCCATCTCGATCTGCTTGCCGTCGGAGCGGAAGGTGACCGTGAACGAAGTGGAGCCGCCCGCGACCAGGCAGGCTTCGGCGCGGCCGTTGAAGGAGCAGGTCTGCCAGGCGGCCTGGGCCTGGCCGGACGGGATGGGCGGCAGTAGCAGGGCGGTGGCGGCGGCGGCCACGGCGCAGAGGGCCGCCCGGGGGGAACGCATCGGGCAGGGGCGCCGGGGAGGTCCACTCTGGCCCCCGCAGTGCCCAATGCTGCCCCCATTGATGCGGAGGCATGTCACCGCTCAAGGCCACCTGCCCGCAGGATGTCGACCAAAACATCAAGGACCTCAGACATTTTCACGCGACTCAACCTGCCGGCCACTCCAGAAATGATCGAGAAATTCGCAGTGAACAACTTTCCGATTCGCACAAAGCTCTCACGCTTGAGCCCACCTTCGGCAAAGTCACTTTCCGAAAGAGATATTGCTAATCTGTCTGCGTAGGACCTGCTTGTGATCTGACACAGCACAAAGTCTCCCATTCCAACATCTGCAATGACCAAGGCCGGCCTGCGCTTGGCTTGCGAGAGGTCGGAATAGGGAAAAGGGATGAGTACGACGTCACCTATTGCAGGTGGGCCCATGCAGCTTCCTCTTCTGAGTTCAGCCAGTCGGCCGCTAGGGCCGTTTCACTCAAGACAACTCCGCTGACGACAGAGTCAGGGTCGTCACCGGGAACGGAAACGAACACCTTCGCCCCCGCCTTCAGATGGACAGGACTCTGGATTCTGATACGCCCATCTTTTTCAACGACAGCCTCAAATGTGTTTTCCATAGGAATGGGTCAAATGTCCTACGTCGGCGTTCATTCAGCATAGCTCAAATGTTGTCGGTGCCAAATCAAGCCCAAACGCTGCCCTTGGGGTGGGTGGCCGAAGGGCCGCTTCTGCACAGACAACGCCTACGGCTGTACCAAAGGAATCATTTGCCGTCCATGACGGCGATTGATCTGGAAGTCACTATCCGTCGTAAGAAGCAGCGGCGAGTCGTTGATCTCCGCGAGGCGAATCAATGCGGCATCCGCCAGAGAAGCGGGCACATTCTCATAGCGCTTAAGAAAGGAACCCAGGGTTGGATGACAGATCAGCGGGCCCGCCTTCGCAGCAGCCCACGAGATCGGCCAACAGATCAGCTGCGGAGGGGTGTGCTGCGTCTTCCACGCCTTGCTCTGGGGATTGGAGAAACGCCGTCAATGCGCGACGAACCAATTCGGACTTGCTGAGACGGCGCCGTTGGGCCTGCTCGGTGAGTTGCGCATCGAGGGCCTCGGTCAACTTGATTGAGATCACCGCCATGGCCAGCACCCCGTCATCGGCATCCCAATCCTGCCGGCTGCCAAGCGGTCTTACGACTCACCCCCCCAACCCCCTACAAGCCCGCAGCACCACATCGGCGCAGCGGCCGTACACAGCGGCCCGCCAGGCGGGGCTGTCGATCAGGAAGGCCTCGCGGACCTGGCGGCGGATCGCCTCCCGGTGGGGGGTGGGGCGATCGGGCACGGCGTGCAGCCAGGCATCGGCGCGCAGGGCCGCCAGCACCTCCGCGATCGGCCGGGTGCCGAACTCCAGGGCCAGAACGGTGAGCTCCACCGCAGGGAGCATTCGGCGCAGAAACACGGGCACCGACCCCGACACCTCCGACGAGCTGGAGGGGCCCAGGCCGGGCCGGGTGACCTCCGGGCCATACCAGCGTTGCAGCCGCTCCCAGTCGTCGCCAGTGCTGCCGCTGCCGATCAGCTCGCCGTAGCCCCAGGGGCCCAGGCCGGTGTGCAGGTCGATCACCGCCAGGCGGCGGCAGGCCGGGCCGAGGTGATCGGTGAGGATCGTCTCCAGAGTGGACAGCGACCAGCTGGGGCGGCTGCCGCCGTAGAAGAGGCCGGTGGGATGGGTGTACTGGCCGCGCTGCAGCGCCGCCTGGTAGGCGGCCATCCCCTGCCCAGTGATGAAGGCCTCCAGAAGGGCGTCGGCCCGTTGCCGCTCGGGCCCGTCCCAGTCGCCGGGCAGCAGGGCGTCGTGGAGGGCGTCGTAGGCCGGGTTCTCGGGCAGGGTGCCGCGGAAGTCAAGGCCGTTGCGGTTGAGATCAATGTTGTGTTCGTTGCCGCGGCGCAGCCAGGCGAAGCGATGGGGGTTGAGGGCATGGATCAGCAGCGCCCCGCCGCCGGCCGGCAGGGCGCCGTGGAGTTCATCCAGCAGAACGCCCACCTGGCAACCGGATTCAGCGCAGCCCCTCAAGAGCGGTCAACCTGATTGGCGCGGCCCCTCAACCAGATTCTCGCCGGATACTTCGCCGGGAGCTCTTCGTTGAGCAGCCGATCGCGATTCTTGTTGAATGTCGTGGGATGCCAGACGAAGTCGTCGGGATTGAGGCCAGCAAACCAGCGGACCAGCAGGTTGTAGTCCAGCTGTTCCATCATCATCCGCTCCGAGCGGATGCCATAGATCGCCTGCAGCAACAGGGCCAGCAGCAGTTGCTCCGGCGAGATCGAGGGCCTGCCGCCCTCGGGGTAGAGCCTGCAGAAGGTGGGCTTGAGCCGATCCAGGGCCTGATCCGCCAGCCGCCTGGCCTGGCTCAGGGATGGCCGGACGGAATCCGGTCTTCTGTGGAGATGTACGAGAACAGGGGGCTGGTGCATTCCTGCTGCCCGCGAATTCGCTCAGTGCCGTTGGGCCACTCTCCCGCGACTGGGCAGGTTTTTCAGCAGACTCCTAGGGGTGCGGCGCTTGCTCATCGGGGGCGGTGACTGCCAGGAAAGATGACGCCCCTGCCGTTGATCAGGCGGCCATGACCAAGGTAGCTGGATCAATGGCGTTTTCTGGACGCGGTGGATTGATCCAGACCACTTTCGGCTGACGCCAGCATCGGGTTCCGCGGCTCCAGCGGCGGGGGTGTCGCTGGCGGGCCTGCTCGTAGAGACGGGCGCGGTGACGACAGAGTTCAACGGCCTGACCGCTGTGGCGCTGATCAGGCGTCACGAACCGGATGGAACTGTGGCGGTGCCTGTGGTTGTACCAGGCCACGAATGCACAGGCCCAGCTGCAGGCCTCTTCCTGGCTGCGGAAGGGACGCCTGGGGTAGTCCGGTCGGTACTTGACCGTGCGGAACAGCGACTCCGAGTAGGGGTTGTCGTTACTGACCCTCGGCCTGGAGAAGGATCTGAGCACCCCCAGCTCCTCCAGCCGGCTCTCCAGCGTGGCAGCCCGCATGGCGTTGCCGTTGTCGGCATGGAGGATCAGAGGTTGGGGCCGGCCCTTACTGATCCGCTCCCGTAGGCAGGCCCTGCTCACCAGATCAGCGGCGATCTGGGCCTCCTCCCGCTCGGCGACATCCCAGGCCACCACCTTGCGGCTCCAGACGTCGATCACCAGGTAGAGGTACAGCCAGACGCCACGCACGCTGGTGGGCAGGTACGTGATGTCCCAGCTCCAGACCTGATTGGGCCCTCTGGCCTCCAGCCGCGGCACCGGCCGGGGCCCTTGGGGCGGCCGGGCACGGCCACGGCGATGGGCCTGGCCATGGTCATGAAGCACGCGGTAGAAGCTGCGCTCAGAGCCGATGTAGATCCCGCGATCGGCAAGGATCGGCACGATCTGCCCCGGTGGCAACGCCGCGAACTCGCTCTGGTTGCAGGTGAGCAGGATCCGCTGGCGCTCCTCGTCACTGAGCCGGTGAGACACCAGGCGGCGACTGCCTTTACGGCCGTCCAGGCCGCCCCCATCACCCACGAACTGCCGCCGCCAGCGCTGCAGCGTGGTGAGCCCCACGCTCAGCAAAGCGGCCACCTCTCGGGCCCGCGCACCGGCCGCCATGGCGGCATCGAGGATCTCCAGGGCCTTACGGCGATCGGCCGCCGCAGTCAATCCCCCTCGTCCTCGCCCCAGTAGGCCTGGATCTTTTTTGAGGCGATCAGCAGTGCCGCCGCCTCCGCCAGGGCCTTGTCCTTGCGGCGCAGCTCCTGCTGGAGCCGTTTGATCTCACGCTGGTCCTCCTGGTGCCGCTTCTGGAGGTCCTTCTGATCGGCCATCGTCAGCAGCGGCTGGGCATTGGCATCCTGGGCTGCCTGACGCCAGCGGTCCACCTGCTCGGGGAACAGGCCCCGCTCGCGGCAGTATCCACCCAGTTCAGTCGCGTTCAGCCCGGCGGTCTCCAGCACCACCGTGAACTTGTCGGCTGGGCCCCAACCCTCGGGGTCCTTCTGGGTGGCCGGCACCACCTCGCCCTGCAACCGCCAGGCCTTCCGCCACTTGTAGAGCGTGATCACGTGGATGCCCAGCTCTGCTGAGATCTGGGCCACGCTCTGCCGGTGCGGTGGACTCATCCGCCTTCTCACATCAGCTTTGACGGCCTCGCTGTAACGGCGCATTGCTCTGCTCCATCAAGCCCCCTGGTGGAAAAAGCGGTCAGGATGGAGAGGCGTCAACTTTCCTGGCAGAGGGGGGGGGAGTCCCCGTTAAGGGGCGTTGCCACGCTTCACAGATTAACGATAGACCCTGTCCAGAAAACCCAGACCACCTCACGATGGATGCCACAAGTGGGCTCCTAGAAGACATATGAATGAAGCCTGCAAAAGCGAGTATCCATGCTAAGGATAGATAACAAGCAATTTACGAGCCATGCCATTAAACCCTGGAGATCTTAACGACTACTCGCCCGAACGCATACAAGCGTTTAAGCAGCAAGCACTCTTGAATGAACGCTACACGATCAGCGGTCAAGGCAATCAGCTGGAAATCGACCGAAAAGACTGGGCACCAAGGGACTGGCCAGATCCTCAACTACCCTCGATCACTACCGAAGGAGCATCCCTTGGCCCCCTAATTGCTGAAGGAGACTCATGGTTCGATTACCTTCCCGGCATAGATATCCTGGACCATCTACGATATCGCGGCTACGCTTTTGATGTCAGCTATGCACGCGCTGGTGATACTCTCGAGAACATGATATACGGCACTAAGCATGACAGAGACTACAACAGACTGCCTCCTACACTTGATGCAGTCTTGACGCGCCTCAGCCAAGTCAAGCCAAAAGCACTACTTTTCTCGGGAGGCGGAAATGATGTGGCTGGTGAAGAGTTTACTCGGTATTTCAATCATTCACATTCAGGCTTGAAAGCGTTTCGAGACTCCTTTGCAGAGTTCGAGATTGGCATCGTTTTTAAGAAGTATCTTGATGATTTGTGCGCGAAGGTCAGGCAAGCAAGCCCATCAACCGTCATTGTGATGCATGGTTACGGACATACTCCACCAACTGGTAAAGCGGTTATCAACGCAGGCGATTTTAGGTTTATTGGACCTTGGCTGCGCAATGTACTCACATCCAAGGGTATAACTGACACACAAGAGCAGCGAAGCATTGTATTCTACGTTATTGATCTTTATAATGAAATGCTAAAAGCCGTTCAGCGTGATAACAGTGACAACTTTCGCTTTGTTGATTTGCGGCAGGTAATTAATCCCGATTCAGATTGGGCGAACGAGCTGCATCTGACTAACGCAGCATTCTATGCAGCAGCAAGTCGCATTCATGATGAACTGCAGTTGTTGGCACAATAAGTAGTTCAAGAGTAGAGCATCAACCATACTAGGAACTGGAGACCTCTCATAATGTGGAGACAACAACCGGAAAGCCGGCACGGTCAAGTGATAGGGCAGGCTTACTGAAGTCCCACGGCCACATCGCAGAAGCACATTCCTTCTCGGGCTAACCCCATGAAAAGAAATGATTTCCCAAAGAGGCTTTGGACAATGATTACTTCTTTAACCGTTGTGAGAAGTTTTCGTGGTATTGCCAAAAAGCTAAGACTCTCCATACCTTCTCAGCTTGTGGGCCTGACACGGGTCCTGCAATCATGGAGATTTCTGCTATTGGCAGGCGCCATCATTTTACTGTGCCTTACTCCAGCCTTCAGCCAAGATTCTTTTGCCATAGAGAAAGAAAGTGTTTCTCAAGGGATGTCAGTCATAGTCAAAAGCACAGATGATACTTTCTTGAAAGATATGAGTCTTGAACTACAATTAAGTAGTGACCAAGACAGGCAGAAACAAAGGGTTCCCCGCAGCAAGAGTGTTTCTACTGATTTGCAGTTTAACATCCCTGCAGACTTGCCTCCAGGGAGATACACTCCGACTCTCTTGGTACAGAATGCAGAGAAGAAGATTCTTGTAAGTGGAAGCATAGATAAAAAACTACTTATTGCTATTCCAGTCACCCCAGCTTCCTCATCTATTCCATTAATCACGGCTGTAGACCCCTCCGGCGTCGTCTTTCCAGACGCAAGTGGTTCCTACACATTTACACTGACTGGAGATAATCTCAGCACGATTGGAAGCAACGAGAATGATTCAGGCAGCAATCGCTTGTTTACTTCACCAGGCAATAATATCAAAGCAAGCACCCTGCAAGAAGTATGCTGGACGGAGGATGTTAATAGCTTTAATCAGTGTAAGCTCGATTATTTGAACTCCAAGCGCTCTAACCCCAATAAGATCAAGCCTGAATCGGCAGAGTTTAGAAATGCGACTATTCCAACAGGCACTATTTTCGACAATCCGACGCGAATAAAATACGAGAATCTGAAGCTTCAGAGTGACGACAGTGGAAAGGTTGGAATTCAAATTGAAGTTCAAAACATTAAATCAAACATATACCCTCTTACCCTCTCCCAAGTAGCTTACCCAGTCCCTTTGGCATTGGCTGCCCTTGTTGTGGGTGTGTTTATCTTTTCATTTTGGCAAGTCTTAGCCAAGGATGGTGGCAAGAATATATTCTTTTCCCTTCTTGTTGACAAAGAAACCAATACCTACAGCCTTGCACGACTTCAGTTTTATCTTTGGACTCTTGTTGCAGTCACGAGTTATTTGTTCTTGCTATTTTCTAGAAACCTGGCGCAACGGCATCTAGAATTTATTGATATACCCAGTGGACTTCCTGGCATCGTGTTGATCAGTTCTGCAACAAGTTTTTTTGCAATCGGGATAGGCGATATCAAAGCTAAAGGTGGAGGAGAGATTAACCCTCAATTATCTGATTTTATCACCTCGGGCGGCAATGTCGTCGCAGAACGCGTTCAGTTTCTTGTATGGACGATTATTGGTGTTGTTACTTATGCATTTATGGTATTATTTATGAGCCCTGCCAGTATTGATGGGCTGCCTACAATACCCGACGGCTTTCTTCAGCTATCCGGGGTCAGCTCGGTGGGATACTTAGGTGGAAAACTTGCTCGATTGGCTGGTCCATCAATTTCAGGGATCGGAAGGGCAACCTACAAAGATGGATTTCTCAACTTGACAATCTATGGAAGACATCTTTCAAAGAATGGATCATTTGAGATCTCCAAGGACAATAATCAGATAGTCCGGCTGCCAAAGGATACTACAGAAGGGACTGATGCAAAAGCAACGATAAAGGTAATTACAAAAGAAGATAGCGACGAGAATAATGCGAAGACTCTGGAGATTGCAATCCCAAGTCTCATCAATAACTGGCCGTACAGAGAAGATCCTTATCCATTTACCATCTACAACCCCGACGGCAGTTATGCAAAGTGGGCATTCTACGGCCCTAACAACCCAGTAATCAATCGTGTCGACGGGGGTCCCATTAAGAAAGATAGGCTTATGAGTCTTACAATTATTGGAAACAACTTTGACAAAGAAGCTAGCGTCACTATTAGGCCCCAGACAACCCCAGGGCTAGCTCCTATAGTTCCAAAAGTAACTCCTATTTCTTCCACCGAGATCAGATTTTCAGTAACAATTCCAGCAGCTGTCAAT
The DNA here is from genome assembly GCF_000316515.1 of Cyanobium gracile PCC 6307. Lineage (NCBI taxonomy): Bacteria > Bacillati > Cyanobacteriota > Cyanophyceae > Synechococcales > Prochlorococcaceae > Cyanobium > Cyanobium gracile. Next base: position 1,865,266 of record NC_019675.1, read on the forward strand.
TCTGCAGATCTTATAATTGTTAATCCCCAAGGCGAATCCTCTGATCCAACACCATTGACTATTGAGCCCTGACATGAATTAAGAATGGCTGAGGGCAGACGTCGGCAACGGTTTGTCCTTGGTTTAGCAGTTGTTCGGCGCTGTGCATCTTGCGGACGGTCCACCGACTATGGAGCCGACAGGGAGGAGAGCCTGGAGAGCTTCCCTCGCCTTCTGCCCGTAGGGGGCCTGAGCCATCTCCGGGGCATCGATGCAGGCCACCCGGATCGTGAGCCTTTCGCCTCGGTCAAGGACGCGAAGCGTGTCGCCATCACCGACTGAGATCACAGTGCCAGCTGCTGCGGCCAAGGGGGTGAGCAGAGGGAGGAGCAGAGCCAGGCCCTGGAAGGAGAGGAGTGGGACGACCCGCATCAGGGCTCGGGGGGGGGGGCTGGGAGTGACGAGATCTTGGCGGCCTATGGACGCGGGAGAGGGGGCAGCGTGTGGATCTGATGCTCAACCGAGGGTGGCGGGAGGGGGCCGCCCTCGGGGATGGGGTCACTCCCCCTATCGGCGAAAGCTCGCTGAGGGCCCCCCCCCCCCCCGAGAGCCGGACTACCCGGACACCCCCAAAAGGGGGGGGGCTTGCCCCTCTCATGTTTGTGTGCTGGATGAGGGAGAGCGGGATCCCATCAATTGTCTGATGAGGGGGTGTCCGGCATGTCCGGGCCGGCCGGAATGAGGTGTGGATTGGGGAGAGGTGGAAGGAGCTGCCCTGTCCGCCACGTGTCCGCCCTCTGTCCGAGCAGGCCGGTGATGGAGGCTCCCTGCCTGTAGGCGGCATGGGCTCGCGTGTTCGGGGGGGGGGGGCAGGACTGGACGAACACCTTGGCCCTGTCCGGAACCGGGAACTCTGAAGGCAGTCACTCCATCACCATGACTCGTTGCCTCTGGCTCCTCGACCCCGAGGGCTTCCCGCTCGAAAGGATCGATACCCTCACAGGCGAGCACGTCCCTGTCCTCACTGGGGAGATGGTTCCGCCAGGTGATAATGGTCGCCCGGTTGCCTGCTCGATTCCAAAGGTCTCGGGGGCGGTCTTGGGTAGGCGGGGGTTACTGGGGATGAGGAAGGATCAGGAAGGGACTGAGCCGACCTAAGTGGTTAACCATCAGTCCCTGTCGCCCCGAGGCCGTTGCACCGTTGCCTCAATGGCCTGGGATACTTCACCTGCGGGAAGCTCACTGGCGCCATCCAGCTGCTGCTGCTTCGACTTCCTCACTTGGATCCAGTGCGCGCATGATCAGCGGCGATCTCCTGGAGCGAGTTGTGACCACTGATCGCCTCCATGACGACCTTGGCCTTGAACTCGGGGCTGTGGGTGCGGCGTTTGCTCATGGGTGGGAGACCCTTTCAGGGTAGTGGCCCGCCTTAGAGGTTAACGATGGGGGCTGTCCAGAAAAAACCGACCACCTCATGGGGCGTGCACGTAAGGAACAAGAATGACCGATCCAGGCGACCCGGGTTAAGATTTTAGCGGTACGTTGAGTGCCTCCTGTCGCCAATATCGTCCAAGAGACACTGATGTCTTTTGACTTACAGCCCTACTACGACTGCTCGCCGCAGCGACTGGGTGCCATCGCCGCCGCCGGGGTCGGGGAGTCTCGTCTATTGACCTCTCCACTTGGGCGACAATTGGCACGTCAGTTCGTTCTTGATCTGTCGGCGCTGACCAGTGCAGCTGCCACCGGTCAGGTTGCCGCGGTCATCTATCCCCTAGCGGACCGCCGTCAGATCACCGCTCAGTTGCGGCTCGTGATCAGGGACTTCTACGTGCACCTGGGCTTAAAGCGGGCACAGTATGGGTTCGACCCAGTGAGGGCCCTGGAGTTGCTGTCCACAGAAGTGGAGAATCTGTCCGACGCGGAGTTTCACCAATCGATAACGCAACTGGTCGCCCGCACGCGGGACCGACATCTCACATTCTACGGTCCGACACCGGTCGGAATCGTCGCCGTCCTTCCGTTCATGGTGGAACGCGCTTGGGAGTGTGATCAGTTGGTGTATGTGGTGTCCAAGTTGGAGCCGGCTTTCAAAGGGAACCACCTGAAAGCCGGTGCGATCGTTACGCACTGGAACAACGTACCGATCGATCGGTTTGTACGGCTGAACGCCAATGTGTTCGACGGAGGGAATGATGCCGCCAGCGTGGCTCGGAGCGTTGAGTTTCTCACACGTCGGCCACTCCAGAGTTTCGGGGCGCCTTTCGAGGAGTGGGTTGAGTTGCGGTTCAATATTGATGGCACATCGCACAAGGAGGAGTTCGCTTGGCAAGGTCTCGACCTAGGGGCCGTAAAAGCTACACCCGCTATCGGACGGAACGTTATTGGCTTCGGCGGTGACCCGGATCTGTTTGATACTCAGCAGGCCAAGCGTATCCAGTTTGCCCAGTCGTCATTTGACCCGATCTACGTACCCGAAGCTCTGTCAGCTACGGCCGAACCAGGTGTGCCGAGCATCCTCGGACGCTGCGCCAATTTCGAATACGGCACGGTACTCACGGAGCACGGGTTGTTCGGTTACGTGAGGCTCTGGAACTTCGCCGCCTACAACAGCGCGGATGACATCGCCCGCAAATTCGTCACTGTTCTGCCGCAACTACCCCAGGCCGGGATCGTGCTCGACATTCGAGGCAACACAGGCGGTTACATCGCGGCCGGCGAGCGGATCCTCCAGCTCCTCACGCCGAGCTGGATTACCCCGACAAGGTTCCAGTTTAAGGTAAACGAGGCGACCTCTCGGATGGTCAAAACAGTTGACCTGTTTGCGCCTTGGAAACGCTCATTCAGCGAGGCGGCGCGTACTGGAGAGCCGTTCTCTCAGGGACTCCCGATTGAGGGCACTGACGAGGACGCAAATCAACTCGGACAGTATTACTTTGGGCCGGTTGTTCTTGTAACTGATGCGCTCGCCTACAGTACGGCCGACATATTCGCTGCAGGCTTCATCGACCACGGGATCGGGAAGGTCATCTGCATCGACAAGAACATGGCTGCCGCTGGCGGCAACAACTGGCAGTTCGAGGTTCTGCGGCTGTTCAACCCGGACTTCCAACTCGATGGCGCGCTACGCGCGGATCTCGACGACGGCGTCATCACGCCAGCCATTCGGGCGGCCTTCAACGCACAGAGCGCGTCACTCACCGAGCAAGCAGATCTGTCGCCGGCAAGACCGGAGTTCGATGGGACCGCGTGGCAGGTCACCGATGGCGCGGCCGGATTTGTGCTACGCCACGTCCCGTGGATGAACGACCGCCTGAATGTCTATCAAGACGTCGGCGGCCACTCTGGGGTGAAGCCGCTCCCAACCAACGTGTCGTTTGGGTTCACTGTTCGCCGATGCATGCGAGTCGGCAAGAGCGAGGGCCGCTTGCTCGAGGATTTGGGAATCGAGCCGGACGTGGTGTACCGGCCGACGCTCCGTGACGTGATGGACCGTAATCGCGACTTGCTGACACGCGCGACGCTCGAATTGTCGCAGATGCCTTCGTACTTGTTGGCCGTCGACGTTCGAGCCACCTCGGGGGAGGATGCCCACCTTCTGCTGTGTCGAGGCACCGGTCTCACCTTGATCGAAGCGTACGAGGACGAGCGATTCATTGCGCTAGGTCGACCTTCAGAGGGGGGCACCCTTGAACTGCTCATTCCGGGCGAGGTGCCGCGCGTTATTCTTAAGGGGTGGGCAAAGGATCAGCTCGTCGCACGACGAGTGGTGGCAACCGCATGAGCCTTCAGCTCAGCGCGCACGTAAGGCGCCCGGGGGTTAACGATGTCAAGGGCCAGAACTGTCCAATAAAAGGCTCCCACCTCACACCGCTGTCCCCGAGCGCCTCAACCGTGCCGTCGCGGGAGCGATCCCCTGCTTCAATACCTCCAAGCGCTTCGTCCTCGGGGCGCTGGGTGCTGCGCTTGCTCAACTGCTGTGGGAGAAGACTGCGCAAACGGTGAGAGCCCCTTTCAGGGGCGGTGCCCTGCCTAAGAGGTTAACCATGGGCCCTGTCCAGAAAAGCCAGTCCACGTAACCCCTGGCGGCTGAGGACGCTCGGGCGGAGTGTTGCCCTCCACCTGGGCGGCTTTGAATACGTAGTTGGTCTTAGCCAGCAGGTAGTTGCCCGAACCAGTGGCCTCGGCGGCGGCCTCTTCGAACTGGCCCCTGATTGGCCCGTCCACCCCACCGCCGCCACGACGCGGCATCTCCTCGTAGAAGACCACCGGCGTACCCTTCTCGCCTCGGCGCACCTGGGTGCTGATCTGCTGCCATTGCCGGAAGCTGGCCCACCGGCCGTCTTGGTAGCCGGCGATCTCAGCGGAGACCCAAAGCATCAGCACGTTCACGCCCCGGTATTCCCGCCGGCTGGCGGCGTTCACCGGCTGCAGCGTATTCTGCCGGGTAGTGATCCAGGGCTTCTGCCGGCCTGCGGAGCTGGCCGTCTCCATCTGCTCGATGATCCGAGCGGTGATCCGCTCGTAGATATCCGCCTGCTCGCCTCCGCCACGCCCTTTCTTACTGCCCCACGTCCCAGTGGTGGCGAGGAATCTGCCCGACTTTCAGCGACTGGTAAAGGCCGCAGGCTGCGGGCTCTCAGCAGCCGGGAAGGTCGGTTACCGATCTCGGAAAGGTGAGGAAGTCGCATCTTCAAGCATGTCCATCTCTGACTTCCTGCAGATTTCCCGCCTACTGCTCTCCATTCATCTCAACGCTGTGAGCATCGCCATTGCCGTCGAGAACCTGCACCGCTTTACGTGCCACTGACCACTGACAATTCGGCCAGCACCGCGTCGTGGATCGCAATGGGCTGGGTGTTATCCACGATCAGGTGGACGTCGAGATCCTCTGGAACTGATTTTCTGATCTGGCGCAGGAAGCCCGCGAACTCCTGGTGTCGGTGGCGCGGTCTGCACCGGGTCTGAACCTCACCGGTGGCCACGTCCAGCGGTGGCATCGGACGACTAAGCACACGGAACATCCAGGGAGACAACCCGTATTCTAGAGGGTATATCCGGCATAAGGGTATATCCGGCATAGGGTACTAGGTCGATGGCGCAACCCTAGGCGTCCTGCTTGGCCATCAGCGTCGGCGTTGGCGGCGGAAGTCCCACGGCCGGATAATGCCACCAGGCACACTCCATACCCCGATCCGATCGATCTCGGCGGCCCGCCGGTGACTGCCAGGAAAGATGACGCCCCTGCCGTTGATCAGGCGGCCATGACCAAGGTAGCTGGATCAATGGCGTTTTCTGGACGCGGTGGATTGATCCAGACCACTTTCGGCTGACGCCAGCATCGGGTTCCGCGGCTCCAGCGGCGGGGGTGTCGCTGGCGGGCCTGCTCGTAGAGACGGGCGCGGTGACGACAGAGTTCAACGGCCTGACCGCTGTGGCGCTGATCAGGCGTCACGAACCGGATGGAACTGTGGCGGTGCCTGTGGTTGTACCAGGCCACGAATGCACAGGCCCAGCTGCAGGCCTCTTCCTGGCTGCGGAAGGGACGCCTGGGGTAGTCCGGTCGGTACTTGACCGTGCGGAACAGCGACTCCGAGTAGGGGTTGTCGTTACTGACCCTCGGCCTGGAGAAGGATCTGAGCACCCCCAGCTCCTCCAGCCGGCTCTCCAGCGTGGCAGCCCGCATGGCGTTGCCGTTGTCGGCATGGAGGATCAGAGGTTGGGGCCGGCCCTTACTGATCCGCTCCCGTAGGCAGGCCCTGCTCACCAGATCAGCGGCGATCTGGGCCTCCTCCCGCTCGGCGACATCCCAGGCCACCACCTTGCGGCTCCAGACGTCGATCACCAGGTAGAGGTACAGCCAGACGCCACGCACGCTGGTGGGCAGGTACGTGATGTCCCAGCTCCAGACCTGATTGGGCCCTCTGGCCTCCAGCCGCGGCACCGGCCGGGGCCCTTGGGGCGGCCGGGCACGGCCACGGCGATGGGCCTGGCCATGGTCATGAAGCACGCGGTAGAAGCTGCGCTCAGAGCCGATGTAGATCCCGCGATCGGCAAGGATCGGCACGATCTGCCCCGGTGGCAACGCCGCGAACTCGCTCTGGTTGCAGGTGAGCAGGATCCGCTGGCGCTCCTCGTCACTGAGCCGGTGAGACACCAGGCGGCGACTGCCTTTACGGCCGTCCAGGCCGCCCCCATCACCCACGAACTGCCGCCGCCAGCGCTGCAGCGTGGTGAGCCCCACGCTCAGCAAAGCGGCCACCTCTCGGGCCCGCGCACCGGCCGCCATGGCGGCATCGAGGATCTCCAGGGCCTTACGGCGATCGGCCGCCGCAGTCAATCCCCCTCGTCCTCGCCCCAGTAGGCCTGGATCTTTTTTGAGGCGATCAGCAGTGCCGCCGCCTCCGCCAGGGCCTTGTCCTTGCGGCGCAGCTCCTGCTGGAGCCGTTTGATCTCACGCTGGTCCTCCTGGTGCCGCTTCTGGAGGTCCTTCTGATCGGCCATCGTCAGCAGCGGCTGGGCATTGGCATCCTGGGCTGCCTGACGCCAGCGGTCCACCTGCTCGGGGAACAGGCCCCGCTCGCGGCAGTATCCACCCAGTTCAGTCGCGTTCAGCCCGGCGGTCTCCAGCACCACCGTGAACTTGTCGGCTGGGCCCCAACCCTCGGGGTCCTTCTGGGTGGCCGGCACCACCTCGCCCTGCAACCGCCAGGCCTTCCGCCACTTGTAGAGCGTGATCACGTGGATGCCCAGCTCTGCTGAGATCTGGGCCACGCTCTGCCGGTGCGGTGGACTCATCCGCCTTCTCACATCAGCTTTGACGGCCTCGCTGTAACGGCGCATTGCTCTGCTCCATCAAGCCCCCTGGTGGAAAAAGCGGTCAGGATGGAGAGGCGTCAACTTTCCTGGCAGAGGGGGCGCTCCGCCCCCAGGTAGGCGGCGGCATCGCACTGGCGCAGGTACTGGCGGTAAGCGAAGGCCTGCCTCTGGCGCAGCAGCTGCACGTTCACGTTCTGGCCGCCGCGAAGCACCTCCGCCACCGTGCGGCCATACCTGTCGGTAGTCTTCACCCGCAGGCTCACCTCCGAGCCGACCGGGGCCAGGGTCATCAGCGCCGCACGGGAGGCCTGACCGTAGGGACGCTGAGCCTTCTCCGGGGCATCGATGCAGGCCAGCCGGATCGTCACCGACCGGCCTCCCTCCACCACCCGCAGGGTGTCGCCGTCACCGATCGAGCGCACCGTCGCGGCCTGGGCGGGGGCGACCAGGAGGAGGAGCAGGAGGAGTGGCCCGAGCCTCATCAATGCGGATGGGCGGCGCCGGCCTTCTCACAGCTGGCGGCCTTCTAGAACTTGGCATCGCTCGTGGAGCGGCACTGGTAGACAACCTTGCCAGTGGACTGCTTGATCTTCTGCCAGTAGAAGCCCTTCGACGGCTTGCCCTCCTGCAGGACTTCGGCCAGCGCTGGGCTGCCCAGAAGCAGGGCAAGGAGCACCAGGGCGAACGAGCGTCGGTGGGTCATGGCTGGGAAGGGAGCTGGGAGGGATTCGTGCAGAGCGCCGCCTCTCCAGGCCGCTGGATGGGCCCAACGGAACCGTAACGCTGGTGGGCGGATGGGCCCTTCGAATGACGATAGATGGGATTTATCAAAAGAGATAAATACGACCAAAGTTAGAAGGAATGCTAACTGTTATCCTTTCACTCACCGAGCTAACACTTACAGTCGTGTGCGCATCAGTTCCTCCATATGCTTTTTGAAGAATATCTGTCCAAGTCCCAACTTCACCGAAAGGAATACTGACATGTTGGTCGCTATCCGAGAAATTAATAGCAATCAACACAATCTGAGCGCCGTCCCAACGTCGGTATACCAGAATCTTGCTAGCGAGATGCTCTATCTCCAAAACACTAGTCTCGCGATTTCCCTTTAAAGCAGGATGAGCTTTCCGAATATCCCCCAGAATTCTGTAAAGCTGCATCAGAGGCAATACAGTGCCTCCCCCCACAGAACTCATCGGCGAATAAAAATAATCCCAATGGAGAGGGCGAGCCCCGCGTACCCGTCCCATACCACTACTTGGCAAGCCATAATTCTCGCCAAATTCCTGCCCGGCCCACAACATCGGAATCCCGACACAAGTCATCAAAGCAATCGCATAAGGCTGCAACTTCCACCATGCCTGGTTCTGCAGACCGTGCTGATAATCGAATCCGCCACTTTCATCCCATTCTTTGCGAGACCCAACGTTATACATCAAGCGACTTTCATCGTGAGATTCCAGATATTGCACCGGTAACGCAGGGATAGTATCGCCACCAACATTCTTTTCACCCGTGTACCCTGAATTCCCCCAGCGATCGTCTTTCAACAAAAGCTCTTTTCCAAAATCGGCATTTAGATAGTCGTAAGCAGCCATAGATTTAGCGATATTGTGAAGGCTCTTCTCCCAACATCCATTAACAGCACTATTCGAACGATCCTCCAACTGATAGGCACTTTCCCCTAAATCCTCTGCGATCTGAATAATCCGTGAAGAACCATCAGCATTAACAAATCTGGAAATGCCCTTCGAATGACTGTAAGCTTCCTTACTCAACGTTTGTAACGAAACAAAAGTGGGGCGATTGGCAGCAGAGTACCAGTTGATAGAGCCATCAGAATTGACTGAAGGGGCTTTGTCCAAATATCCATTGACGTGATCGTATCGAAATCCATCTATATTATATTCATTTAGCCAAAACTGATTGACCGCAGCAAAAAACTCCTGAACAGACTTCATCCTGAAGTCATTCTTGTTTCCGAAGTTTGAGTAGGCGCAAGACATGGGATTAGGAGCCCTTCGTATCGCCCTCCCATCATCATATTGGTGATCCCTCCACAAGAAAAAAAACGGATCGTAACCCACCTGATAGGGAAACATAAAGTCGGCATGGGCATACACCATATCCAAAATGACAGCAATGCCTTTTTCGTGAGACGCTTGCACCAGCTCTCGCAATCCCTTGGGTCCGCCAAACCGTTCTTCTGGAGCAAAGTAGAAAACGGGCACGTAACCCCACTGCGAGGGCTCGGCAACACTATTAATCGGCATCAATTCGAGAACATTGACACCCAAACCCTCCAGATAAGGCAAGCGTTCGACAATCCCACTAAAGGTATTAGCAAATTCATCCACATTGAGCTCGTAGATGACCGCATCCTTCAATTCCGGCACCTTGTAACCAGCCGGATCCGTCAGAGGAGCTGGCGCACTCTCAACTCGCAGCAACGAAAAGGTTCCATCAGCCGTTTCCCGAGCGTAAGGGTCGCCAAAAAATAGCGAACGGGTGCTTCTTCCGGAACCTGACTTAGAGGGGCCTACAATTTCATATCGGTAAATGTAGGTATCGCCTTCTGCGAGAGTTGCAGTTGCATTCCACAAACCTTTTGGCAGATCGCCCCATAAGTTATCTGCAGGCGGAGAAGAGGCTGAAAGCTTAATCTTCTGTGCGGAAACCGATCTGTCAAATTGCTCCGACCTCTTGATAATATATACAAATACCTCAAAACTCGCTGGGTCGACGTTAGGTAGATACAGTCGGAAATCTACTTGACTGCCCGAAACCAATACGCCAACTTCAGAAATATCGAACATAGCTCACCCTCGTCAGAAACGTTCTGTGTATAGCCTCGGTAAGCTACACAAAAAATATGTTAGCTCAGTAGTCATGGTTACAAATAATACCCAAAATGAAGCAATTCTTAATTTGGTCATGGACGCAAAAGATTGTTTGGTGTTCTGTCTCAGCAGGTTGTTCAGTGACAAGGGATGCTCCTATAGACCGTCAAGCCCTTCCAGCGGTTTGTTACTGCGTTGGTGAGGACGCGCGGCCGGCTCTCAGCCACCCAGGTGCCCGACCGCTCTGATTGGCGGACGGGCACCTGGGTGGGAGCCTGGGCTTTCCGTGGATTTCAGTTCAGGCGGCTGCAGTTCTCAATGGAGGACGGCCCCTGAGGAGGCGGAACACCTCGCGGGCAATGAACCGCTTAAGACCGCGGATGATCTCCTTGTTGCTCAGTCCTTCCCCCCTGCGACGTTCGGCGTAGTCCCTGGTTGCCTGGTGATAGCGCAGCCGCACCACTGCGATGCGATAGAGCGCAGCGTTCGCTTGGCGGTTGCCGCCACGGTTGAGGCGATGGCGGCGGGTGTTGCCAGAACTGGCTGGCAGCGGGCTCGCCCCACAGAGCGCGGCGAATGACGCTTCTGAGCGCAGACGCTCAGGATTGTCACCGGCTGCCGTAAGCAGGATGGAGGCGCCATCCACGCCGATCCCGTAGGACTGCCGCAAGCCAGGGCAAGCAGCCTGGGTGAGGGCATCGAGGTCGCTCAACAGCTCGGCGAGTTCGTGATCCAGCGCCTGGATCCGCCGGGCCAGGCTGCGTAAGGCCCATTTCGCCGCCATCAGCGGACATGCCAGCGCACCAGGCCGAAAGGCCGCACAGGTTGAGATCAGTTCGCCACGACTCAGCCCAGCCAGGCGCTCTCGGAGGGCCGGAGGTGCCGTCACCAGCAGGGCACGAATCTGGTTGATGGCTTTGGTGCGGCAGTCGATGGCCGAATCCTTGGCGACATTGAGCATGCGGATCATCTCCACGTGTTCGGAACCACTTTTGGGGATCGACATAGTGGTGCCTGCCAGGTAGGCCCTGGCAGCAACCTCAGCATCGATGGAGTCATCCTTTCCCCGTCTTCGGCGGGTAGAGCGATCAGGCCGATTGGCCTCGATGACGGAAAAGCCAGCAGCCAGGAGTTCGCGGCAGAGGCCAGCTCCAAAGGAGCTCGTGCCCTCCATGGCAAACACCGGCCTGCTGCCGAACAACTCAGTCCAGCCGATCAGGGCTTGATAGCCCTGTTGGATTGTCGGGATCCGGTACTCATCAAGTTTGCCGCCGTTCGGCGCTAGAGCCACCGCGACGTGGAAGTCCCGATGCGTATCAATACCTATGACGACGTCATACGCATCGTCAGGCTGAGGTTGTGCCAGGGTTGCAGATGCCATCGATGCCTGATGGTGGTGGGAAAATGCAACCAACAGGACAGCCGGACAGACCTGTGATGGGACCTATAGGCCAGGCACCTGATCAAGTCACGATGCCGTTCTGTTGGTTGGCCCCATCAGCTCAAGGCGACAGATCCATTGGAGAGCACGAAAAGCTCGGCCAGGTGTGAGGTGGGTCAGCCCTGAGCTGGTGGGGTAACCCGATGATCACAGGGCGTGAGGCCGCTACCGGTTGAGGTGCGACCCATCAACCCCGACCTCACGCTTCCATGCATATCCACCCCGATGCCCGCCTGACCCAGCGAGGCCGGCTCTGGCTTGTGATCCAGCACTTGGAGCATGGCCGCAGCCTTGCCGAGCTCGCCGCAGAGAACGGAATCAGCCTACGCTGCGCCTACCGCTGGCTGGCCCGGTACCGCTCAGGCGGTTCAGCCTCACTGGCGGATCGACGCAGCGTGCGCCGCACCCAGCGGCGGACGCTCGATCCGCAGCAACTGCAGCAGGCCGTGGATCTCCGCCACCAGCGGCTCCACCTCCGGCACATCGCCCGGCTCCTGCAGGCCCCCTTCTCCACCGTGGCCAGAGTCCTCAGCCGTCTGGGCCTCGGGCGACTGTGGAACCTGGAGCCCAAGCCACCGGTGCGCCGGCACGAGTGGGAGCGACCGGGCGACCTGATCCATATCGACGTCAAGTCCCTGGCGCGCTTTCGCCGGGTGGGTCACCGGATCACCGGCGATCGGCAGCAGGGGCGTTCCTACGGTGTCGGCTACGACAAGGTCCACGTCGCCGTGGACGATGCCACCCGGCTGGTGTACGTCGAGGTGCTGCCCGATGAACAGAAGCCCACCGTGATCGGCTTTCTCAGCCGTGCGGTCGCCTGGTTCAACGCCCAGGGTGTGGAGTGCCGGCGGGTGATGAGCGACAACGGACCTGCCTACGTCTCCAAGGCGTTCGCCAAGGCCTGCCGCATCCTGGGTCTGCGGCACATCCGCACCAGGCCGTACACGCCCAGAACCAACGGCAAGGCAGAGAGATTCATCCAGACGCTCAGCCGCGAGTGGGCGTACGCCATGGCCTTCCAGAACTCCGAGGAGCGGAACCGCTGGCTGCCCCGTTATCTGGGGATCTATAATCGGCTCATGAAGCACTCGGCCCTCGGCTGGCGCTCACCTCACCAGCGGCTCGCCGAGCTGCTCGGCTCAACAAGGTGGTGAGACACAACAACTAAGTCCTTCCGTTCGCCATCGAACATGGGAAGCAGTAACGACATAATCCTTCGACCTACTCATCTCTGATTCTCAATCTTTCTGTAACAGACTATGGCGCGAAGCGCTAATCGCCACCGATCGAAGTAAAATGCCAGAATCAATCAAATTCACAAAGGTAATGAACGAAACAGGCAATGGCGGCGTATTTACCGAAGAAAATGACAAGCTGAGGGACAAGCTCATCGGATCGTGGACAGTGAATCAGTCCGCTCAGCATGTCATGTATTTGTTTGACGACCGCCAAGCAGGCCGATGGCTCGAGGATGGCCACACAGAAAGATCCTTTGCCTATGAAGTGATCAGCGCCAATATAGAGACCCTGACAATGATTATTAAATTCAACAGCGGCACGAGTTTTCACCACAAGCAGTTGGCATTCAGCCCAGATTTTCAGTACCTGACAGCCAAGATAAGCACTTCCGGACCAAGCGGTCCTTTCGGCATCTCGGAATATTGGGAAAAGCTGTCCAACTTAAGCATGATCGATCCATCCTGAAGGGATGGCCAGCTAATCAGTGCCGTAGAGCCACTGGAACTCAGACAGGTAGAGGCCTTTCTGGAACTGGATCGCGCTGCAGGCCATGACTAGGCTGGTATCTGTGTACCAGCCTACGGATTAAGCCCGGTCCCCGCGGAGCGAGCTGGGTAATCAAGTCGGGAGTTTTCCCTCAGCCGATGCTCAAACCCCTGTTACCCAGGGATCCCTTAGCAGCAAGTTGTTCACGGATAATTGACCAAGACCAGGACTTCAGAGGGGCCGACATCACGGACTTCAAGATAGACTTTCCCATCTGATGTCCGCTGAATCGGCAAGATACTGCCAACAGGATGACGCACAGCTTCAGGAGCGATCACCACCTCGGCTGTATTCAGAACCACCGTAAGCGCTCCCACAGTGCCGCTGAGACCAGCGTCGACCAGCACATCGGCGCCACGTTTTTGATTACCGTTGACATTAACAATACAGATGGCTTCTTCATCATCCAGTATGCGTGACCATGCCATCAACTCACCGTTGCCGAGGAATTCGAATGGCCGACCGAAGATGGAGATTGGTCGGACGTATTGGCGGCCGACTCGTAATACCGGATATTGTCCTCGCAGAGTGGTTAGAGATGCAATGCGTTTGAAGGTTGGGTGGTTGGGATCAAAGCATTGGTGGCCTGATGTACCGAACGGCACGAAACCTGGTATTGTGGTGTCTTCAAATCGTGATAGCCCTGCGATTCCAGATCGCAGAGGATGCTCGGGTCCAAACATGGCTTCTCGAAGGTAGCAATTATTGGTGCCATTCCAGCCAGGAAGCCACTGTCGCTGCGAGGGCTCAGGGCCAGAGAGAGCCTCCTCGGTGCCTGCATATATGCACGGAATTGACAGGGTAAACAGTTGAATCGCAACTCCGGCAACAACTTGATGGTCGGAAACCGCGTCACTCGAAAAGCGAATTTTCTCACCGAACGCATGGACATGATCATCCAAAACTGACACATGGCGACCGCCGAGATTGCGGCTGCTCCCAAATACTATGTTCTTGGGAAAAGCATCAAAATAGCATTTGGGTGACTCAAGACCTTTTGAAACTCTATTAAGAACGATGCGAGTTTCGCCAATATCGAGTGTCGCGTTGAAGTTCTGCTCAAGAACATTAATGTAGCGCTCTTGATTGAAGTCACCACCGGCCACCTCGTCGACCAGGAAAAAGTCGGCCTTGCCGATGTTGGCACAGAACTCCATGATCGATCCACAGAAGTTGCGAGCCTCCTCCAATGAGACATGCTTGAGGGTATCAATACGAAATCCATCGCAGTCAGTGAGGGCAATCCAGTATTTATAGCATTTCGACAAAGCCGATAGAACATTGGGATTGCCGACCTTGAAATCTCGGCATCCACCATCAAAGTCTGTTCGTCGATATTCGGTATCAGGATTGTCGATATTGTTCCAGTTTTCTCCACCCAAGCTCCCTTTGCCTGCCCTCGTGTAATAATCTGGATCCTGTAGCTCCTGTGGCCAGACACCATCTTCAATGCCATTAATCGCGGATATCGGCTGACCATGATCCCCTCTCCAAGCACCGAATTGATAGGAGCCTACTGTCCGATAGTGAGGATTAAAGACATCGCCATCACTAGAGTAATAGAGCCAATTCTCGCCAGAGTGATTTAATATAACATCTAGGATGATCCTAAGGCCAGCAGCATGTGCCTGATTAACAAGACCGACCTGATTCTGTCGGGTGCCAAAACGGGGGTCTATCTGCAAGAAGTCTTGGATGGCATATCCGTGGTAATTGTTTTCATGGCATCGTTGTTTGAAGATAGGGCCTACCCAGATGCTGGTGACTCCGAGATCTTTTAAATAACCCAGCTTTGTGGTAATGCCGGTAATCGATCCACCTTGAAAGCGTCCACTACCCGAAATAGCCCATTTGTCGAATCTCCACGGAGATCCTCCCGGGAGAGAGGGGCGCGCTGCGTTGAGATTCTCACGGTCGAGAAGAGGTCTGCTGGCTTCTTGCCCGTCACTGAAGCGATCTGGGAGCAGAAACACAGTACTTCATTCCTCCAGTCACCTGGGGATGGGTAATATGATTCCCGCCTTGGCAAAAGAAGATTGTACCCAAGGCTGGCTGGCCGCTCGGACTGGCTCAGCATTGTATCCGCAAAGTTGTTCATGTGGATTTGTTCGAGGATCATTACAAATGAAAATAGACTTTCTGCATGCAAAACTCACTCTGACGTTTTAGCAATGACACGCCTTGTAGAATAGTTGACAATGACTTAACAAACCCAGGTAAGCAGTGGAGTGAAGCGCAGTTCTGCTTAGGGAGAATCTGAAAAGCCCAACCTGTGCGAGAGTGCGACTATGAGCGCACCCCGGAACTTGACTGATGGGTGGCTGAGGCTCTGAACATGGCACCCAGGCAGGAGAAGCCCAGAATTGTTGGGTTCCTTGCAGTAGCCGTTGAGCCGCCATGGTTAGCGCGCTTAATTGCGATAGCGATGACTGGGCGGGCGCCTTACGAGCAACAAACTCCTAGAGCGGTGCTCAGTTCATTCCGGGCGAAGCCCGGAATGAGTCCGCGGGAATTTCAACCAAACTTCACCCCCTGTGGCGCCTCGGCGGCCTGGGACGGCTGGGAAAAAATACGTACACACTATGTTGAGGGGACGATCCCCAGCTCATCCCGTCGCTAGTTTACAGAGTCAGTCATAGACAGACCTTAGACGATCTTCACACAATCTACCGCTAATTCATTTCTAATCCGCTTAAGTTCTTCCTCTGTAAGAGTTTCTTGCAGCTCAAGAGATACCAACTTCTGAAACGAATCAATAATTTCTGAAATCGCCAACAGGCTGGCCGGTGCGCTTGCAGCGGCCTTAGCCAAGGCCGAAACAAAGTCGACGTATGCCGTTGAGACTGCAAGAAAGTTGTCAAACTGTGCCAAGCTATTTAGCGCTAAAGCTGCTTTTCCATTGGCACACTTGAGAGCGCTTGAAGCATTCTCGACATCCGAGGAAGAAATCAAACCACGAATGGCAGCATTGACAAGAATCTCAGCTTCTCTTGATAGCTGTCTGATATTGTCGTTAAGATCAGAAAGCTGCATTTTGAGATTCCACAGCCTGTCGATGGGCACCGGAACATCTTGGCTCAGCTTATTGATTTTGTCGGTTATTGCATTTCGCTTCTTTTCGTGGATCCCAATGTTGTCGTATGCATCATGGGCCGCTGAAAAAAGTGCTTCAGGATCGGTAGGGAATCTGGAAAATGACATGGAGATGTCTCTCAAGTGATTGAATGAGTAAGAAAGGGGGAACTAGGCATCCGGCGATGGAGCTATCATCTTTGATGGCTCAAGAACTCAACTATTACTCCACGATGAAGGCATTATTGTACTCTAGACTAAGTTTCTCGATTCGGGAATGATAAGAGTTAAGTTTGAGCACAAGTTGATCTTCAAGCGTGGCAGTCCCCTCTCCGAGCCGTCGGTTGACATTTAGCCCGCCTTTGGATGGTTCTTTGCAATTCTGATTTGCATCATCAACACTAGTGGTAGTATTCTTCTCAATCAACAAGCGCAATGCAGTGTGATCGCAGGTTATGTCCTTCAGCAGCCTGAGGTACTTATGTGCTACAGCACGCTTGGCATCAAGTTTGCCTTGCTCTTCAATCCATTTGTCGTATATTGACACTTCAATGAATCCCTGTAAGGGCTGCCGTGGCAAGTGAAGCTGGGAAGCATCAATTGGAGCACCATAGTAATTGTTGAGCAGGGAGTTTTCCCTGGCCAAGCCTGGCCTATTGTCAGCACCTAGAGACGAGTTTACACCAGGGGCCGGGCTAACTCCCCCTAAATATCCATAATAAGTTGCCGACGATAATGAGTAAGTCAATACAGCTAGGGCACGATCAGACTTGACCACTGCTTCACGTATTGTGCTCGCACGATATGACTTTGTAAGCTGATTAGCCAATACACTGGCTATCGTATTGCTAGCTTCCAATGTGTCTTTGGCTTGCTGACTATCGCTCATCCCAGGGAGTCCGCTAATTGACTTGGCTAGCTTGCCAATTTCATCTGTGTAATCATTGGCTTCTGCCACTCCAGCCAGGGACTTGAGGTAATCGACAATCAATTTATTGATTATATTTAGTGTATCGGCAATTGAGGAGCTACTCTGGACTCCTCCCTCAAAGCATCTCTTCCTTTCGTTGTAGAACCTATCGGCAACTCTTGGCTCTTTGATACTTTCTCCAAGGGCTTCAAAGGTAGCCCTCCTCTTGCAGGACTCAACAAAGTCATTTGTTATTGCTGGATATACCTCGCTAATCTTGGCGGAATCGCTTGCATATTTAGCGGTAGCCTTGAGAATTTCATCCGTCTGGCATCCTGTGCATAGGAAGATGGAAGCTACAATCAGTGATGAATGTTTCCATTGTAGACAAAGAGAGATGTTCCGGATTGGCTTCATCGGATGAAGTGATGGCATCCAGGTGCACATGCAACTATTTCAGTCTTAGTCGCGATCGTGTGCCACGGATTTCACCCTTCATAAAGCTTGATAGGAACTGGAGACGGAGATCTCCGCCCTGATGCGCCGGGCGGAGATCCTTGATGCCGAGGAAGACAAGCGCTACGGCAAGGGGAAGCTGGGCAGTGATCCGCCGGATGAACAGCGCCGGCGCCAGGACCGTCTGGCACGCATCCGTCAGGCCCACGAGGAGATGGAGGCGGAGACCGCTGCAGCGACTGCACGGCAGCAACAGGAAGAGGCAGCGGAGGCCAGGGCCAAAGCAGCCGCTGCCCGAGGAGCGGATGCACAAGATTGTCCCGTGTCAATCAGGTTGACGGGCGTCAACCTGATTGACACGGGACACTCCGCGTTCATTTCCCAGGTGACGCTGTACTCGGCCGCCCTGGGTGTGGCGATCAGCCAGGCCTGCTACGCCACCGGTGCGCACCACGAGCTCGCAGTGCTCAGGCAGCCGCTGGGCGAGCTAGATCTTGAGAGTGTCCTGATCCAGGCGGATGCCCTGCACACGCAGCAACCGTTTTTCGGCAGCTCACGGAGCAGGGGGCCGACTTCCTCTTGACAGCGAGCAGTTCCTCTACTCCCGCAAGATCCCTTTCACGGCAACGGTTTCAGAGCATGGTCACGGGCGCGACACCACCTGGACACTGAGGGCCAAACAGGCTCCTGGCTTCATCTCCGAGGCCTGGCCCCGCAGCAGCTGGATCATTGAACTGGTCGTCAGCGGCAAGCGTGCCGGCAAGCCCTCCCTCCAGCGGCACCTATTTCTCACCAGCCTGCGCACCACGCCAAAAGCCTTGCTGCAACTTGTGAGGGACCGCTGGCACAGGCTCCTCGACACCCAGCTCCATGAACTCCATGAAGATGACCACCGCTATGGCGGCCCCGGTGCAGCGGTGCTGGCCACGCTGCGCACTCTGGCCCAGAACCTGCTCGCGCTGCACGGCCACCAATCGGTGAGAGCTGGTCTGGCCGCCGTGGCCCACGACATCGGCAAGCTGCTCGCCATGGCCGGGATCAGGCCGGGATGGGCGACTTGACCAGACTTTCCATCAGCCCTGCCCCAACCTCCGGCAGGCCCGCAGCACCACATCGGCGCAGCGGCCGTAGACGGCGGCCCGCCAGGCGGGGCTGTCGATCAGGAAGGCCTCGCGGACCTGGCGGCGGATCGCCTCCCGGTGGGGGGTGGGGCGATCGGGCACGGCGTGCAGCCAGGCATCGGCGCGCAGGGCCGCCAGCACCTCGGCGATCGGCCGGGTGCCGAACTCCAGGGCCAGATAGGTGAGCTCCACCGCAGGGAACATGCGGCGCAGAAACACAGGCACCGAACCCGACACCACCGACGAACTGGACGGGCCCAGGCCGGGCCGGGTGACCTCCGGGCCATACCAGCGCTGCAGCCGCTCCCCGTCGGCGTCGGTGCTGCCGCTGCCGATCAGCTCCCCGTAGCCCCAGGGGCCCAGGCCGGTGTGCAGGTCGATCACCGCCAGACGGCGGCAGGCCGGGCCGAGGTGATCGGTGAGGATCGTCTCCAGGGTGGACAGCGACCAGCTGGGGCGGCTGCCGCCGTAGAAGAGGCCGGTGGGATGGGTGTACTGGCCGCGCTGCAGCGCCGCCTGGTAGGCGGCCATCCCCTGCCCAGTGATGAAGGCCTCCAGCAGGACGTCGGCCCGTTGCCGCTCGGGCCCGTCCCAGTCGCCGGGCAGCAGGGCGGCGTGGAGGGCGTCGTAGGCCGGGTTCTCGGGCAGGGGGCCGCGGAAGTCGAGGCCGTTGCGGTTGAGATCAATGTTGTGTTCGTTGCCGCGGCGCAGCCAGGCGAAGCCATGGGGGTTGAGGGCATGGATCAGCAGCGCCCCGCCGCCGGCCGGCAGGGCGCCGTGGAGTTCATCCAGCAGAACGCCCACCTGGCAACCGGATCCGGCCAGGCCCTCCACGCCGTGGGTGCCGGAGATCAGCAGCAGCAGGGACTCGGGCTCGGCGGGGCCCAAGGCCGCCGCATCGATGGCGAGCGACTCGCCGGCCGGGCCGCGGTGATCGGGCAGGACATGGCTGGTGAGCCGGGCGCCGGCGCCAAAGGCGGCGGCCAGGAACGCCTCACGGGCCGAGCGGTAATCGGGACGGAAGAAGTCGCTGGTGGCCATGGGGGAGGGGGTGGGGCCGGGGGCGATCAGAAGGGATGGGCGTGGTGGCTGGTCACTGTGTGGATCTCGGCGTCGCGGTTAAAGATCTGAGCAAGCGCTTCGATGCTCGCCATCACTTCCTTTGACCGGTCGATCCGCCCTCGCCGTCCTCTGATGTGACCGGCCCGGCGCCTGGGATGCCCTCCACGGGGGGCGGCATAGGAAGCCCGCTATGGAAGCCGGCTGTCGTCAGCATGCATCCTGGGTCTGGCTCGCCGTACCAGTCGGCATAGGCAACAGGCAGTACCCCACGCTCGGCGAAACCGAGCATCTGGACGTACCAGCCGGCATATGGCCAGTCGGCACCTTGGCCCAGCTGGGAGATAGTGGGGAAGCGTTCGAGGAACTTTGAAGCGAGCTGCCGGGCCGTGTCCTTCTGCGCGTCCTCCCAGCCGAAATAGTTATTGTCCTGCCCCGTTGTGTAGTGGGCTGCATCGTCGAAGTCGCACATCATTGCCCCGTGCATGCGCTGGATGTTTCCGACGTGGGTGACTGAGCATCGCCAGTGCATCCCAGACGGTGACATGCCTGGGGCGATCCGCAGCCGTTGATAGCCGAGCTTGTGCAGCTCGTGGACCATGAGCAGCACCCGTTGAGAACGCCGCACGAGTGGGTCGGAATTGCGCTCCACTTTCAAAGACCTCCGATCACCTGACGCACCAGATCAGAAGCGGGGGAAAATCCTGGCCGGGTGAACAAACCCTTGCTCCCGTCTTCCGCATCTGGAAGTTGGGCTCCCATTCGCTGCCTACCCCTCCTCCAACTCACCAGCCCCCACCCGCTGCTCCAGATCACCCAGCACGTCCTCGATCTGGGCCAGAGCAGAGCGCAGATCGTCGGCGATCTCCTGGGCAAGCAGGTGCGGCTCCGGCAGATTGGCGGAATCTTCGAGGCTCTCATCGCGGAGCCAGAACAGGTCGAGGCTGACTTTGTCGCGGGCGAGGATCTCCTCGTAGCTGAAGGAGCGCCAGCGGCCTTCGGGGTTGGCTTCACTCCAGGTGGCTTCGCGGTTGTGGCGATCGCCAGGGCGATAGCAAGCCACGAACTCATCGAGATCGGCGCGGACCATGCGCTTGGTCTTGAGGGTGAAGTGCTTGTTGGTGCGCAGGTCGTACACCCACAGGGTCTTCGTCCAGGGGGTATCGGCACCGGGCCGGCGATCGAAGAACAGCACGTTGGCCTTCACGCCCTGGGCGTAGAAGATGCCGGTGGGCAGGCGCAGCAGGGTGTGCACCTCACACTCCTTAAGCAAGTTGCGGCGCACGGTCTCGCCGACGCCCCCTTCGAACAGCACGTTGTCGGGCAATACCACAGCGGCGCGGCCGTGGATCTTGAGCAGCGACTTGATGTGCTGCACGAAGTTGAGCTGCTTGTTGGAGGTGGTGGTCCAGAAGTCGGGGCGGTTGTAGGTGAGCGCCTGGCGTTCGCTGTCGCCGTCGTCGTTGACGATCGTGATCGACGACTTCTTGCCGAAGGGCGGATTGGTGATCACCACATCGACGCGGCTGCTCGGCTCATCGCGGAGGGCGTCATCGGTGCGGATCGGTACGGCGTGCTGGTGATCGCCGTCGGGGCCGATGCCGTGCAGGTAGAGATTCATGCCGCAGAGGCGGGCCACGTTGGGCACCAGCTCGGTGCCGCGCAGCGCCTCGAAGCGCAGGTGGCGCTTCTGGTCGCGGTCGAGCTGGTGGTTGTGCTGCACGAACTCATAGGCGGAGAGCAGGAAGCCGCCAGTGCCGCAGGCGGGGTCGGCGATCACCTCGCCGGGCTGAGGCCTCACGCAGGCGACGATGCCATCGATCAGGGGCCGCGGGGTGAAGTACTGGCCGGCACCGCTCTTGGTGTCCTGGGCGTTGCGCTCCAGCAGGCCCTCGTAGGCGTCGCCCTTTACATCGGCCGACATCGCCGACCAGTTCTCCTTGCCGATCAGCTCCACCACTAGCTGGCGCAGGCGGGCCGGGTCCTGGATCTTGTTCTGGGCCTTCTCGAAGATCAGGCCGAGCATCCCGCCCTCCTTGCCCAGGGCGCTGAGGGTGCGGCGATAGAGCTGCTCCAGTTCCACGCCCTCCATCTGCGGCGCGGCCAGGTCGGCCCAGCGGTGGCCTTCGGGGATCGGCTGCTCCTCGCCGGTGAGCTGGGCGCGCTCATCGGCCATCTTGAGGAACAGCAGGAAGGTGAGCTGCTCCAGGTAGTCCTGGTAGGAGAGGCCGTCGTCGCGGAGAACGTGGCAGTAGGACCAGAGTTTCTGGACGATGCGGTTGGCTGCTTCGCTCATGCGCTTGCGGACCTCGTGTTCACTCGGCGGGGGCGTGGTGGCTTCTTGCCACGGCTGGCAGCGCGTTCCTCTCGGATGCGCTCCAGCAGCACTTCGGCGGGCTCATCGCTGGGGTCTTGGTCGACGAGGCGCCCTTCAAAGGCCCACTTGAGGATGGATTGGCGCAGGCGAGTACACCGAAGCAGTTCAATGAAGATTGACCCTGAAACCTCTTCGGCAACGGAAAGCTTCTGTTCAATGACTTCATGGATCCTGATCTGCTCACCAAGGGGTGGCAGTGGGATAACAGTCTCTCGCAAGTTGTCAAAGCTCAGATGGGGCCGCCCCTGCCCATACATGAAGTTGGCATACGCTGCCTGGCCTGCAGCAGAGTTGAGATAGAAATGAATATAATGACTCGAAGAAGGTTCAACCGGCCTCATTAGGGCGACACTTTGGCATACATAGTGGCGAGACAGCTCGACTGGAACACGGCAGACATCTCCAGTGTTGGCTCCGACTATGGTCACCAAAAGATCGTTGGCTCTCACTTGGCTCCGCTCGCAACTCGTGTCCTCAAGCGGAGGATCAACGAATTGCTTGTGTGTCAAGTCCAGGAATCCAGGTCGGACATTCTGAGCCATCAGGAAGATCGAGTCTCCGCGATCGTAGTACTGCGTCCAATCTCTTGAGCCACTAGTAATACGAGCTGTAAGCTGATCCATCGAAGCCCAACACCACCCCACTGGCAACTCCGGCAGTTCGCTCGCGTGCGGCCCGGTTGGCTCCACATACTTCGCTTTCCAGTTGTCGTTCTTCGGCACCTTTCCTTTGGCCTTCATCTTCGCCAGCTCGCCCTCCTCCCAGCGGCGGCGGCGTTCGGCAAGGATGCGCTCCAGGAGCACCGAGGCGCGCTCGTACTGCCGGCCCTCCGCGCGGGCCAGTTCGGCATCGGTGGGCACCAGCCGGCCTTCGACAGCGGCCTTGAGCACCAAGGCGCGGTAACGCTTCAGGTTGCGTTGCACTCTCTCCAAGGTCGCCATGGCGTCATCGAGCCGGGTGAGGTAGCTCTCAATAGCTTCGACGATGCGGTGTTGTTCAGAGGAAGGTGGAAGGCCAATAGAGAAGGCACCAATTTGATTGTAATCAACCCGTGGCCGATCTCCTTCGTCAAGGTGGGAGGCATAGGCAACAAAATCAGCAGCGTTCAGACGGTATTGGACAAACCTGGGATCGATTCCTGTCGGCATTGTGAGTGGTATGAACTCGGCAGATGCCAGGCCTTCAAAGGCAGGGGAAATTACTTTATTTAGATATGGCCGAAGTCTTCCGTAAAGAACATCTCCTGACTGGAAGTGTACCGAGGCACTCTTCATCTCCGAGGAGGCAGAAGAGCCCAGAAGGCGCATGGTATGTGCCTCAACATTATCCATGCCTATAAATGGAAGCTCTGGATGCTCCTTAGGGGATACCTTCCCTCGCATGACTTGAGTAATCTCAGCAAGACATGAATGTGCCCAGCCTCTATTTGTTGTGTTAGTCACGCCGCCAACACCTCATTCAACTCCCCGATCACTTCACGCAGCCCGGATCCAAACACCTGCACTGCTTTGCCCAGGCCTCCAGCTTCGGCGAACGGCGCGTAGTCGAGGTCATCGAGCTGGATTTCCAGGCTGGTGGCGATATGGTCGCGCATCATCGCCAGCCAGCGGCGTTGCTCCTCGCTGAAGGGCCGCCCCTTGTTGCCCTGCTGCGCCAGCCAATTCTCGAAACGCTCGCGCACCTGCTCTCCATAGGGCACCAACTCCACATCCTTGTGCGTGGCGAAGCGGATCAGCGACACCATATCCGTGAGCAGCCGCTGGCCGGAAGCACCCCGCACCTTGTCGCGCTCCAGCAGCTCGTAGGCGCGCCAGAGCCGCTCGGGCGTCCAGGAGCGGGGCGGTGCCTTGATCGCCTCGGCCAGGGCCTTGATGTCGTTGAACGACAGGCGCTTGCCGTAGGGCTGGGCGTAGAAGAACTGCAGGGCATCGATCTCGTCTCGGTTGGCCGCGATGAACTGCTCGAAATCGGTCACGAGCGCACGGGCCTTCTCGCGTGCCTCCACGCTGGCGCCGGCCTCCAGCAGCTCATCCACCGACACCTCATCGATCACCTGCTCCAGCTCCCGTTTGAGCTCCACCAGCAGGGTGCGCAGCTCTGGCTTCGTGGCCAATGGCCTAACAGCCTCCTTCAACAAAGCCTCCGCAGCCTGCCCGACCTGCTGATCCGTGGGATCGGAGCCTTCGGGCACCTCGAACAACCGTCGGGCTTCGGCGATCTGGCGGTCGGCGTCGAGCCCGCCCACGATCGCCCCGCAGAGATCTGCCAGGGTGGGCCCGCCGGAGGCCTCCACCAACCTGGCCTGTTCTTCAGGTCCGCACTGGCGGTCGAGCCGGGCCAGGCGGCTGGCCAGGGAGGAGAGCACCGCCTCATCGGTGCCACCCATGGCCACGTGCTCCAGCAGCGCCTGGAGGCTCACCGTGCGCTTGCGCTCCAGCGGCTGACTGTCGGTCAGCGGTGTTTCTGTGATGCCCACGCAATCCACGATCACGAAGTGGGTCTTGGCGATGGCTTCTTCGCCGCTGACGGCGCGCAGGTCGTTGGGGTCGATGATGCGCACCCCACGGCCCTTCATCTGCTCGAACAGCAAACGGCTCTTCACCGCCCGCAGGAACATCACGATCTCGATTGGGCGGATGTCCGTGCCCGTGGCCACCATGTCCACCGTCACGGCGATGCGCGGCTCGTACTGGTTGCGGAAGGCCTGGATCAGATCCTCAGGCTTCGCGTCCGTCACCCGGTAGGTGATCTTCTGGCAGAAGGAATTTCCGCGGCCGAATTCGTCGCGGATGATCTCCACAATGTCTTCGGCGTGGCTGTCGTCCTTGGCGAAGATCAGGGTTTTCGGCACCTCCTTGCGGCCGGGGAAGATGTCCACCGGCAACCGGTCACGGAAGGTGCGGATGATCGTGCGGATCTGGTCCTTGGCGACCACGCGGCG
This sequence comes from Cyanobium gracile PCC 6307, assembly GCF_000316515.1. Lineage (NCBI taxonomy): Bacteria > Bacillati > Cyanobacteriota > Cyanophyceae > Synechococcales > Prochlorococcaceae > Cyanobium > Cyanobium gracile. The sequence continues at coordinate 1,890,066 of NC_019675.1, forward strand.
GTCAAGCTCGCTGGGGTCGTAGGTAAGGTCGTCCTCGGCGGACTGCCAACGCAGGGCCCGTGTTCGGCGGTTGCGGAAGCCGAGCATGGTGTCGGGCCCGGCCTCCACTGTGGAGCCACCCTCGGTGATGCGGGTGCGGATCTTGTAGATCTCGAAGTCCACGTTCACGCCATCGGCCACGGCCCGCTCGTGGTCGTACTCCATCACCAGGTTCTTGTTGAAGAAGCCGAAGGTCTGCTTTGAGGGGGTGGCGGTGAGGCCGATCAGGAAAGCGTCGAAGTACTCCACCACTTGCCGCCATAGGGTGTAAATGGAGCGATGCACCTCATCGATCACCACCACATCGAAGAACTCCAGCGGCAAGGCCGAGTTGTACACCACCGGCAGGGGCTCCAGGATGGCGTCGGCGCCGCTCTCGAACTGGGAGCCTTCCTCCAGGGTGGGATCGAGCTCAGGTTCGCCCTTGAGCATCGAATACACCCGCTGGATCGTGGCGATCACCACCTTGCTTGAGTCCATGATCGTGTTCGAGCTGAGGCGCTGCACGTTGTAGAGCTCAGTGAACTTGCGGTTCACCTCCGGCGCCCAGTACCCCTGGAACTCCTTCTCGGCCTGCTTGGCGAGGTTGCTGCGGTCCACCAGGAAGAGCACCCGTCGCGCGCCGCCGTACTTGATCAGGCGGTAGATGGCGGTGATGGCGGCGATCGTCTTGCCAGAGCCGGTGGCCATCTGGATCAGCGCCCGCGGACGGTTGCGCTTGAGCGAGTGCTCCAGGTTGGTGACGGCTTCGATCTGGTTGGCGTAGAGGGTGCCGGGCTCAACGGGCGGCATGGTGGTGATGCGCCCCCGCAGCGAAGACGGCTTCGTGTCCTCGGCGGCGGTGTACAGGCCGCTGCCTTCCGCATGCAGGCGCTTCACCCAGGCATCGAGCGTTTCCGCCCCGATCCATTCGGCGAGCGTTTCCGGCCGATGGATGTGCGGCAGGTTGGCGGAAATCGCGCGGGTCCTGGGGTCGGGGTCAAGGCCGTTGATGAAGCGGGTCTCCACGCCCGTGCTCATGTACACGAACGGCAGGGGTCTGACGGGGGGATTCAGCGCCGCCAGTAGGCCCGCGGCGTACTTGCCCGACTGGAGCTCCACGCCGCTGAGGGTGTGGCCTGCCGGCTTGGCTTCGATCGCCCCCACCGCCTTGCCGTTCACGAACAGCAGGTAGTCCGCGAAGCCATGGCCACTGGCCATTTTGGCCTCGCGCACTGCCACACCAGGCCCGGCGGCAAGGTTGATGGCGTCGCGGTTCTGAAGGATCCAGCCCGCGGTCACCAGAGCCGCGTCGATGTCGACGCGGGCTTTCTGTTCGGGCGTCAGGTTCATGGGCGGGCACCCTCGGCCAGGAAGTATTTTCGCTGCGGATCCTGGGCGCTGGTGCCGATCTCGCGCACCAGTCCACGGTCGATCAGACGGCTCAGCCGCGTGCGCGTGGCCCTCGCCGACAGGCCGATGATGGCCGCAATCTCACGGGTGGCCAACCCCTGGCCTCCCTTCAGGCTGGCAAGGATCGCCTGCTCCGTGGCGTCGACCACCGTTGGGCCCACGGGGACCGTGGGAATGGTGACGCGAAAGCGGGTGGCGATCTCCTCGAAGATCGGTGGCGGCAGGCCCGCTTCTCGACAGACGGCCGTCATCCGCTGAATGCCGCTGCCCCATTGCTCGATCAGCCCCAGCGCCTGGAAGACGCGGCCGATCACGCGGTTGCGCAACTTGGACACCCCATGGGGCAAATCCTCCACAGTGAGGCCGAAGGGCAACATGCCGGGATTTTCGATCTCCAGCCGATCATCGAAGATCGACAGCCGGATCGGTGCGCCCCGCTGGGAGTAGTCGGTGTGGACCACCGCATTGATCAGGGCCTCGCGCACGGCCTCGGGCGGCAGGCTCCAGCGGTCGGTGCGGCGCACCGGACCGATGATGGCACCATGCCAGGAATGCTTCTGCACGAAGGCAATCGCTTCCTCCACGGCCTGCACAGGGAAGGAGTGGATCTCGATCCGATCCAGGATGCGACTCTTGTCGCTGCCAGCGAAGCGCCCGGCCTGGATCCAGGCGTCGGGAAAATGCCGCTCGCGGTCATGGCCGAAGAGGATCATGCCGCCCACGGTCGGCACCGTCTTCCCCTGGTGGTCGCCTACGAGCCGCAGGGTCTCCAGATCGCGGCGGTGGAGGTCGCGGAAAGGTGCGAACGACTCGGAAGCCGCTCGGAAGTCGATGGCTTCCGAGCCGAGCGCCGGCAAAGGCTGCTCGTCGAAGCCCTCGCCCCGGGAGAAACGGCTCAGCTCCTCTATCAGCTCGGCATCGGCGCGGCGGTTGGTGGAGCCCACCCGCACATACACGCCTGCGGCAGGCCCCTCGCGGATCAGGTGATGGGGGCGGCTCGGGCTGGGGTAGACCTGCAGGGCCAGCACCTGCGTCTGCCGCCAGGGCAGGATCTCGATCTCCGGCACCAGCCGAGGGCTGATCCGGTCGCTGATGAGGTTGGCGAGTCGTTCCTCCTCATCTAACGGGACAGCCACGCCGCGCACGTTGCGGCTGCGATCCTCCACCCCGATCAGCAGGGTGCCGCCGGCCGTGTTGGCGAAGGCCACGATCGTTTTCAACGCCCCATCCGGCGAGGAAAGATCACGCTTGAACTCCAGCGTCTTCCCCTCAGGGCGCTTGAGCAGGTTGAGCAGGTCCATTCTGCTCGGAACTATACTCGGAAGTGGCCAGACTTGTCATTCATCCGAGCTGCGCTCTGTCTGCGGGGCATGGGTGGCGCGCCAACACCAAAATCAGCGGCGAGTTTACGAGTCCGCTGATTTTTCTTGTTCAATGATGTTCATGCGATGGAACACTTCTGTCTCTAGCTCCAGAATTTTCATTTGCATATCTTGCTGCTTCCTTGAGGAAATATCCAAGCTATGCCTAACTTGTGCATACTCTTCAGAAAGTCCCACATATCGTTTCATCATGTGCTCATATTCTGGATTATCCATGTCTTCTCTTAAAAGATAATTCTTATGCTGTCGCATGTCATTCCGCGCTGATTCTAATTCATGCAGACGCTGCTGAAGCATATGACGCTCTTCTTCATATGTCATCATTACATGCTTGCTGCGATCCAATTCTTCAAATAGACGGCTCATTTCTATTTTTCGCCTTTTGAGGTATTCTATCTCCCTCATGCGTTTGTGAGCAAGCTTATCTCGTCGCTTTACTTCCCTTATTTCTTCAACCACTTCGTCACTGACTTGTTCGCCTAGATTTTCTCTCGCCAGCTCTAGAAAACGGTCAGCTTGATACATATGGAACGTGTTGTTAGCTCTATCCTTAAATTCCTTAACTAGCTCAGGGCGTGGGCCTACAGTTTTACCCTTGAACACCTCCCACCAATCTTCTTTTTTATCATCAGTGACCAGTACTACGCCCTTTCCTGATTCAATTGCCTTGTCAATTACCTGGGACCAAACGATTAGGTCGCCGTACTTCCTGCATTTCTCAATAAAAACCTCACTGTCACCAGATTTTGAGCCGTCTTTGAACCCTGGAGGAATTTTTTGTTTATATCTCTCTTCACCGTCTAAAATAAGTTCTTCAAGTTTCTCTTTTTCGAAAGGAGAGCCAACCCTGTTTTCAAAAACAGAAGCAAGAGCATCCTTTATCTCATCGTTCGATATTCGTGCAGTATGAACAGATTTATTATGGTTTAATTCCTCACAAAGCTCTTCAAATACACGATTAACTTTACCCATTGTCTCCGAGCTAACAAATGGGTGCTGACGAGCATTCTCCAGATCACTTCTCAATGAATTAATCGATTTCGTAGTGTCTTCATATGACCTTTCTTGTTGGTCGATAACAGACAAACGGTTGTTAAAATATTCTTCTGCTGCCCTATACGGGAGCCAGGCTCTGTATTTTATCTTCTCTAAAATGCGAAGGAATTCACTTCTTGTCGTATCTGAGTATCGGTACAAGTTTAGTAAAATATTGGCATCAAATACGAACAGCGACGTATCCCATACTTCTCTAAGATGCCTCTCACTTTCTTTAAAGTGGCCGGGGAACAGATCCTTCATGTGATCTCCTTCATTGCACTCTTTATTGGGAGGATCCGTGAACCACTCCCCCTTTGTGCTCCCTTTCCGTGAACCACCCGAAGTGTGGCAGGTGAAGTTGCCTGAAACCCTGATGCTGCACAAGCTTGCGAGCTCAACTTGTATTTTCTAGCAGTGGTTCATGGATCCGATACCCACCTGTATCCAGCGATACGCAAGTCTTACCAACCTGCCCACCTTGAGCAGTACAAGTCCCGCAACGAGATCCAGCCCGCTCACCCCCGCGCACTGCGCAAGGCAAACGGCACGGTGAGCAGCAGGCTCCCGCCGGCTGCCAAGAACAGCCCCGGCAGGGAGATGTCGATCAGCACCCCCGAGAGGGCCTGGGACAGGGGATCGAAGGCGACGCCGGCCAGCATCGCCAGGGCCATCACCCGGCCCTGCAGCGGTGCCGGGGTCTCCCGCTGCAACCAGGCCGTGGCCAGCACCCCCACCAGGCCGCCGCCGATTCCCATCGCCGCCAGCAGGGCGGCCGCCGTCCACCACTGGCCGGCCACCGCCAGCCCCAGCAGGCCCGCTCCCAGCCCGGCCGACAGCCAGCCCAGCGCGCCCCCCGGATGGGCGAGGGCGCCGAACCGGCCGGCCCACCAGACCCCCACCAGGGCGCCCACGCCGTAGGCGGCCTGGAGCCAGCCGTAGCTGGCGGCGTCACCGCCGAAGCGCTGCGTCACCAGCTCCACCACGCCGATCACCACCGGGCCCAGCACGGCCAGGTTGATCATGGCGATCAGCGTCAGGCCCGTGCGGATCGCCCCGTGGCCCCAGGCGAAGGCGATCCCCTCCCGCAGGCCCTGCCCCAGGCCCCCCGTCGGCGCCGTGGCCGCCGCGGCTAAGGAAGGCCGCACCTGCACGAAGCAGCCCACGGCGAGCAGCAGCAGAACGGTGTCGAGGGCCAGGGCCGCCGTCGCCCCGGCCACGGCCAGGGACAACCCCGCCAGGGCGGGGCCGGCCACGTTGCTGATCTGCTCGCTGCCCTGGAGCCAGGCGTGGGCCCGCCCGAGATGGCGGTCCTCCAGCAGGCGGGGCAGCAGGGCCAGGGCGGCGGGGTAGAGGCAGGCCTCCGCCGCCCCGAACACGGCCGCCTGCACCAGCACCGGGCCCAGGTCGAGGGCGTCGCGGCTGGCCAGCAGGGTGAGCACCCCGGTGGCCACTGCCAGGATCCAGCCGGCCCGCACCGCCATCGTCCGGGGCGGATGGCGATCACTCAGGACGCCGCCCAGCAGCAGCAGCAGCCCCCGGGGCAGGGCCGCCGCCATCAGCACCAGGGCCAGGGACGTGCCCGAGCCCGTGCGCTGCAGCATCAGCCAGGTGACGGCGACGAACCAGAACTGGACGCCGCCGAACAGGAGGGTCTGGCCCAGCCAGAGCCAGCGGAAGCCTGGCCGCCGCAACAGGGATCCCCTCATGGCCGCCCCACCCGCTCGGCGAACGGACGCAGCTGGAGCTCCTCGCGCCACTGCTGCAGCGGCTTGGCCCAGCCCTCTTCCCAGCGCTGGGCGAACAGGGGCTTCGCCTCCAGCCCCATCTGCAGGCCGACCCGGATCGCCTCCACTAGGGGGGGCAGAAGGTCGGGCTCCAGAACGGTGATCGACAGCAGCGACTGGGCCGTGAGCGCCGAGGCCAGGGGATAGGGGAACTGGGTGAGATGGAAGGCCTGCAGGCCAATCTCGCCCACGATGGAGGTGTCGAAACCGGTGACCACGTGCCAGAGGTCGTGGGTCTGGCTGATTCGCAGCTCCACGTAGACCGCGTCGCTGGTGGGCTCCATGCCGGCATGGAGGTTGGGGTTGTAGCCCAGGCGGGCCAGCGACTCCGCGTAGGCGTGGCCGAGGGAGCCCTCCGGCAGGGCGGCCAGTTGCTCCAGGTCGTGGGCGGGGGGAATCCAGCGCTCGTCGATCAGGGCGGCGCAGGCCGGATCGCGGCGCAGGTGCTCCGCCGCCAGGGCATAGGAGGGGGTCTCGAGCAGGGCGTCGGAGAGGGCGCCCACCAGCTCGAGGCTGTTGTCGCCGCCGCTCATCGCCATGACGGTGCCGAAGATCCGGAACAGCTGGGGCGGCACCGCCTGGGCCTCGAACGGCGCAGCGGCGGGGGCGGGGGTGGGGCGGAAAACGGTGGTGGTCATCGGAAGTGACGCGAAAGAACGTGAGTAGTCCTCACGTCCAAGAAATTATGAGCATCCCTCGCCTTTGTCAATGGGATGCGAGGATCGCTCAGGTTTTCTGGAGGCGCCGCCTCCCGCCATGGCCGACGCCCCCGCCCCTGCCGCCGAGCCCTCGCCCCTGCGCCGCCAGCCGCGCCAGGCCCGCAGCCAGGAGCGGGTGCGGCGGATCCTCTCCGCGGCCGAAGAGCTGTTCGTGGAGGGCGCCGTGAGCTCCACCACCACCAACGCCATCGCCGCCCGGGCCGGGGTGCCGATCGGCTCCCTCTACCAGTTCTTTCCCGACAAGGGCGCCATCCTGCGCAGCCTCGCCGAGGGCTACGCCGAGCAGCTGCACGAGCAGCTGCGGGCCTTCTTCGATGAGGGGGACGGCCAGTCGCTGTCGCTGGAGGACTCCATCACCGCCGCCGTGGCCCTCACCGATCGCTTCTTCCGCGACCACCCCGGCTATCCGGCCATCTTCCTGGATGTGCAGAGCGCCACCCCCGAGCTGCTGGCCATCGAGGCCGAGGCCGACGCCCGCCTGATCGCCGACTGGGCCGGCCTGCTGGTGGAGCGGGCCGCCTGTGAGGGCACCGCTCTGGTCGAGGAGGACGCCCACCTGCTCGCCTACGTGCTGGTCAAGACCGTCGGCCACCTGCTCTGGCTCGCCGCCACCCAGGAGCAGGGCCGCCGCGACCAACTGGTGGCCGAAGCCGGCGAGCTGGCCATCGCTTACATGCGGCGGCGGCTTGATCACCAGATGGCATAACCAACTGGACAGGATCGTGTCATCAAGATCACAGCCTTGGGCTTTCAATCAGGCGATGGTCCTGGACGTATTCGCCTGGTCATTCTCAACACAGATTCTAGACGGATACTGCCATCCCATCAAAGAGAGCTACGGCCATGCCCCTCGTCTCCACCTTTGAAGTCCTGCTCAAGCCCCAGCTGCCTGCGACCCTGCCACCAGGCTTCGGTGATGTCAAAAACCTGGGTCGCAACATCCTTCAGGGCTACTTCCTCACCATCTCCAATATCAATGCCTTTGACCTGGTCTTGTCCTTGGTCTTCACGACCCGGCTCCCCTCAGGGGTGACCTTGGATGAAGTCATTACGTTTACCGATACGTCCGGCCTGAACACGGCGGCCCCTTTGGCCGGTGTTGGCAACAAGTACCGGTTTTCCCCACTGTTCCTTCCCACGGACGCAACGGCCCTGTTCATCCTGCAGCCCAGCCCCACGGATGCGGCTCTCGCCTCTCTGGACCTGGAAGCCCGCGGCTACGTGGATCTTCAGCTCTCGTCCCTTGGCGGAACGCCTCCAGCGGGGTCACAAGTCCTGGTGACCGCAGAGCAGCGGGGCACGTTCTTCGGTAATGCCACGGCTCCCAACATCGCCGACAGGGCACTGGATCAGATCTCCTATGGGCTGACGGTTCAAAATGGTGGCCTGCTCACCCTGAACTAGGGCTTGAACCTCCATGGCCAGGGGGATGGAGACCAACCATCCCCCCAGAAATCTCCCATCGTCTCCGCCATTCATTTAAGCATAGCTTTCGCAAATACATCCTTCATGGTGAACGACCATGGCACCAGCCTTCAGGTTCAGACCGATCAGCCATAGCTGGATTGCGATTCATCCCGAACCCAAAGGGGTGATCCAGTTCATGGGTGGCGCTTTCTTCGGCAGCTTCCCAACCGTCTTCTATCGCTATTTCTTGAGACGGCTATTTGAAGAGGGATACACCATCATTGCCCTGCCCTTCCGATTCAGCTTTCGCCATTGGGACATTGCGATCGGATTGCTGAAAGAGCAGGATGTTCTTCGCAAGGAGCTTTCCACGATCACGGGCAATACCTTCTATCAGGAGCAGGCCAACTACTTCTGGCTGGGGCATAGCCTCGGGTGCAAGTACATTGCGTTACTGGAGTGCCTGAGTGGCGACCAGGGCAGGCAGGCGGTGGAACCCTGCACAGAGAAGCAGGTATCCCAACACATCGCGGCTGCCCTCGACAATGCGGGCCTGAAGGGGGCCTCGATCCTGTCCCAACCGTCGTTGCTGCTGGCTCCCGACATCAGCGATACAGAAAGTGCCATTCCCATCAGAGCCTTTGCTCGCTTCCTTGATGTTGCTGGACTGGGCGTGAAACCCACGAGAGGCCAGACGCAATGTCTCATCCAACGAAGTCAGCTGTTCAACCTCACCGCGGTCATCTCCTTTGACAAAGACACGATTGCCGGCAGTGCCGTTGAGCCGAAACCAGGCGAGAAGCCCGAAGAAGAGAGTGATGTGTTCTGGTTGCTTCAGCTCTTGAGAGGTCGTCACTACCCGCTACTGACGGTCGAACTGCCTGGCAAGCATTTGGAGCCCCTGGGCGTAAGAATCGGCAACTACCTTGTCGACCTCAATCCCTTTGACAAATTCATCAAGTCGCTCACCGGCCGGCGGCTTGAGGAAGATGCCGCAACGTTTCTGATGCAGCTCAGGCGGCGTCAGCACGGCCTGGGGGATCCAACGGAAACCCTTCCGTCACCGCTTGCCAGTCCCTCTCCAGGGAGCCTGACTCCCTCCTCGAAGCTTGCTGCGCGTCCTGATCAGGCCCAGAGCGACTCCAGGGTGTAGGGGCCGCCCTCCTTCACCCAGAAGGAGCCGTCGATGAAGCGATGGCTGCGGTCGAGCCCGTCGATCGCCTCCATGTCTTCAGGGGCCAACTCGCCCTCGGCGGCGGCGAGGTTCTCGGCCAGGCGCGCCGGCGACACCGACTTGGGAATCACGGCGGTGCCCCGTTGCAGCGCCCAGCCCAGCACCACCTGGGCCGGCGTCAAGCCCCGCCGTGTCGCGATCGCCGTGATCGTGGGGTCCTCCAGCAGCACCGGCTGGCCGGGGGGCCGCATCTGGGGGGGCAGGCCCGGGGTCCCCAGCGGCGAATAGCCCGTGAGGTGCACGCCGTGGGCCTCGCAGAAGGCGAACAGCCCCTTCTGCTGCAGGTAGGGGTGGAGCTCCACCTGGTTCATGGCCGGCCGGATGCGCGCCTGCCCCAGCAGGCTGTAGAGGGTGGCCATGCCGAAGTTGCTCACGCCGATGTGGCGGCAAAGGCCCCGCTCCACGGCTGCTTCCATCGCCGCCCAGGTGGCCGCGATCGGCAGGGTCTCAAGCGACACCAGATCCTCGGCGCTCTCGGGCATCACCACGCCCGGCCGGAAGGCCACGGGCCAGTGGATCAGATACAGATCGAGGTGGTCGAGCTGCAGATCGGCCAGGGTGCGCTCCAGGGCCGGGGCCACGTCCTCGGGGGCATGGGCGTTGTTCCAGAGCTTGGAGGTAATCCAGAGATCCTCCCGCCGCACCAGGCCCGAGCGGATCGCCGCGGCCAGGGCCTCGCCGATCTCGGCCTCATTGCCATAGATGGCGGCGCCATCGATGTGGCGGTAGCCCAGCTGCAGCGCCGCCGTCACCGCGGCGCCCACCTCGCCCGGAGGGGCGTTCCAGGTGCCCAGGCCGAGCATCGGCATGGCAGCGCCGTCGTCGAAGGGGAGTGTCTTCAAGGCGGTGAACCCCAAACGAGCTTCACTCCACCCTGGCCTTGGCACGGAAGTCAACCAAGGCGAAGCTGCGGGACTGCGGCTTCGTCGATTCGATCACGAGCTGCAGCCGTTCCCCCTGGCGTCCGTTTTTGGTCTCGACCACTTTGTCGACCTCCCGGCCCTGGCCGTCGAGCACGGCGAACGTCGCCTCGATCTGGCCGCAGGGACGCTCCAGGCAGGCGACCTCCATCACATCGACGATGCCGCCGCCATAGAGCCGGGGCCTGCGGCAGATCCCCTGGCAGCGGCGGGTGAACACCCCCTGATCGGATTCCACCCAGCCATCGGCGAGCAGGTCCTGGCGGGTCTCGCCCCTGCCAACGGCCCTCTGGCCCTCGGCCAGGGACGCGCGCAGGCCGGCCGCCGCCCAGCCGGCGCCGAAGCCCAGCAGCACGAGCACCACCACCAGCAGCCGCTGGAGGACCGGTGGCTTCGGGGGGCGTCCCCCGGGCGGCACCGGCTCCATCTCGACGATCAGGTCGTCAACGGTCTTGCCGCTCTCCGCGTTCGGCTCGCTCTTGCCGGTCCTTGCCATCGTCGTAGGCCATCAGTGAACGGAACATCAGCCCGCCGCCGCTGCCGATCAGGGCAAACATCGTCAGCAGGTTCCAGAGCGAGGTGGGCTGGAAGCTCATGATCAGGGTCTGGAGCACGCCCACCGCCAGGGCCGCCACCGAGGCCAGCACCAGGAACCAGCCCCAGCGCTGGTTGCGCAGGGCGAACAGCAGGCACACCCCGATCGTCAGCGGGATCAGCAGCAGGCCGAAGCCGCCGCCCAGGCCCTGGGACAGCCCGAAACCGCCGCCCCAGCCGCCGCCCCAGGCCGCACCGGCACCACCCCAGCCGCCCGCAAAGCGCCGGCCGAAGCGGAAGCCCAGGCCCATCGGCACGGAGCTCACCATCACCTGGTTGAAGAACAGGAACGCCCCCATGGTGAAGAGCACGCCCCCCAGCAGGAAGCTGAAGAAGTCCCGGATCGGGTCCCTGGCAGCCATGGCCCTCCTGACAGCCCCGTCATGATGGCCAGCCCGCCTGGGTTTGTCTGTCAGCCGCCCGTCAATCCACCGGCCGGCAGCCCTCAAACCACATGACGTGCCGGGACGGGTCGTAATCCTTGTACTGGCCGGTCAGCCGGATGCCCTGGCCATTCCGCAGCGACAGGGCATAGGCGCCCTGGCCCTTGGCGGCCAGGCAGCTGATCTGGGTGAGGAAGCGGAACTTGCCGAACCGGATGGCCAGGTCGTTGGTGGAGCGGGGAATGTCGTAGTCGATGCGGTAGGCGCCACCGTCCTTGGCCACAGAGGCCACCCGACCCTTGATCGTGTAGGTCTTGCCCTGGTAGCGGGAGGGAATCGAGGCGGCGTTGGTGTCGGCTTCCTGGGAGATCTGCTGCGACAGGACCAGGGCATCAATCACCACCGGGCCGGCCGACGACACCGCCCCCTGGCTGCGCTCGGCGGCGGCGATGCCTTCCGGGCCGCCTTTGACGGCGTTCAACATGGCGCAGAGTTCGTTGCGCGCCCCACCGGCCCCCGCCAGCATCCCCGCCGGCAACTTCGCTTCCAGCTTCACCTTGGAGGCGGCCTGCTCGGCCAGGGCGGTGGCGATGATCGGGAACGGCCGGGCGGAGCCCGATCGCGGCTGCTCCAGCAGCATGCTGCCGTCGTCCGCCTCTTCGCTGAGGATGTCGTAGCCCCTGGTGGCCGCGATGCCGCGCAGCTGGCGAATCGCCACCGGTGGCGTCAGGTCGTCGATGGTGACTTGCGCCTGAAAACGGGTGCCGGAGATGGGATTGCCATGCTGCGCGAAGCTGTCTTCGCAGGTGCCGGCTCGGGCCGCCGCAGGCAGGGCCAGGGCCAGCGCCAGACCGCCCAGGGGAACCACGAATCGAAGGGCTGGCAGGAACAAACCAATCGTGGGCTCACTGACGGCGACTCTACCGAGACCTGCCAACACGCCTTCGATCGCCGCCGTTGCCGCGGCTCACCCCTCCCAGGGCGCGCCCTGCAGCACGATCCGATAGCCGTCGTGATCTTCAAAGGTGCGCCCGTCCCTCTCCCAGTAGGGATTGAGGGAGGCCACGGCCGTGAATCCCGCCGCCAGCATGGTTTCACAGCGGTTCAGCCAGTCCTGCCTGTCCGGAATAAAGAACACCAGCAAGTCTTCCGGGGTGGGCGATGGAGCGACGGGATGGGTTCGGCAGTACGTGAATTCAAAGTGATACGCCCCGCCCGGCTCTCCCAGCATCACCCCGTCGAAGCCGTCGTGATTGTCGAAATGGTCGAGACGTGTGAGCCCCAGGCCCTCGCCGTACAGCACCTCCGTGCGGCGTAGATCCGTCACGGGACGGGCCAATCGGAATTGGGGGATCATCCTGTCGACCGTGGACCTGCCGTTCCTTCCCAGGCCCCCGGATCCAGGTAGGTCGCCGCCGGCAGCGGGCCCGCCAGGCAGCGCTCGTCGCTGGGGTTGAGGGGCCCGGCGAGCAGCAGGGCCGCGGTGATCCGGGCCGAGGCCGGCAGGGCCGGCTGGTCGGGATCGAAGGCGGTGGGGTGGGTGACGCTGCTGGAGAAGCCGCGGAAGATCAGCAGCTCGAAGGGTTCCTCACCCGTACCGGAGGGATCCGACTCCGGCAGCGGCAGGGTGCCCACCAGGCGCAGCACCCGGTCGGGGCGCTGGCGGCTGATCTCCTCGAGCGCGGCCAGCAGGGCGGCAACGGAAGCGGCGTCGGACGTGGTGTCGGTCATGGGGGACAGCACCGAAGAACAGCTCAGAACTCGCCGGCCACCCGGCCCAGGCGCGGCAGGCGCACCACCAGCCACTGCAGCAGCCCCACCGCGTAGGCCACCAGCGCGGCGTAGCCCACGAAGGCGGCCACCCCCGGGGTCCACTCGCCGCCGAACACGAAGGCGAACACCCTTGCCACCACGCCGTGCAACCCCACAGGCGCCTCCAGCCAGGCCCGGCAGAGGCGCAGACCGGCGCCGCCCATGCAGGGCAGGGCGGTCACCGCCAGGCTCGCCCCGCCCAGCGACAGCAGCGTCAGGCTCCAGCGCCAGATCCGCAGGGTGAGCGGCAGGGCCCGCCAGGGGGGCATGTCGGCCAGTTCCTCGTTGAGATCCACCCAGAACCACAGGGCCGCCACCACCAGCAGCGGCGCCAGCACCAGCAGCAGGAAGCCGGCGGGGCGGTTGTCGGTGAGCAGCAGCAGGGCGATCAGCTGCAGGCTGGCCACCTTCCAGTAGAGGCCCATCAGCCGCACCAGGGCCTGCTCCTTGCGCAGGGCGGCCCAGACGAGCAGCACCAGCGGCAGCCCGACGGCGAACAGCATCCCCAGCCGCACGTCGAGCCAGACCAGGGAGCGATAGAGCTGTTCCGGCACGTCCGCTCGGTTCGGTAAGGCGCCATTATCCGTGTGCCCCCCAGGCGATAGGGTCCGTTCATGGGTTCCCTCCCCTCCTTTCCCTGGCTGCAGCGTCGTCCCGGCGGCCCCTGGTGCCGCACCGCCCTCGGCCGGGATGCCTCGCTCCAGGAAGCCGTCAACCAGGTGTTCGAGCAGCTCCGGGGTGCCGGTGAGGCCGACCTGGCCCTGGTGTTCGCCTCCGCCAGCTACGCCAGCGACCTGCCCCGCCTCCTGCCCCTGCTGCAGCAGAAGCTCAACGCCGCCCACTGGCTGGGCTGTGTCGGCGGCGGCGTGGTGGGCACCGACACGGCGGGGGTCCCCCATGAGATCGAGCACCAGCCGGCCCTGGCCGTCACCCTGCTGCGGTTGCCCGGCGCCCGTCTGCGCCCCTTCGCCATCGACACCACCTCCCTGCCCGACCTCGATGGTCCGGCCGAGCCCTGGCGCGAGCGGGTGGGGGCCGAGCTGGAGGAGGGCCAGTCGATGCTGCTGCTGCTCGATCCCACCGGCACCGCCATCAACGACCTGATCAGCGGCCTCGATTACGCCTACCCGAACATCACCAAGGTGGGGGGCATCGCCGGCCCCCACAGCGCCGCCCACGGCTCGCTGATCTTCGGCACGGGTGGCAGTGGCGGTGGCAGCGCCGGCAGCGACGGCGACCCCGCCGACACGGTCCGCACCGGTGCGGTGGGCTGTGTGATCGAGGGGGCCTGGCGGCTCGATCCGCTGGTGGCCCAGGGCTGCCGGCCCATCGGCCCGGTGCTGGAGGTGGAGCAGGCCCAGCGCAACGTGGTCATCGAGGTGAGCTGCGGCAGCACCCGCAACAGCCCCGTGGCCGCCCTGCAGTCGATCCTCACCGACCTCACCCCCGCCGAGCGGGAGCAGGTGAAGCATTCCCTGTTCCTCGGCGTCGGCCGCAGCGACTTCAGCCTCCCCACCGCCGACCTCACCCCCGTTCCGGAGGCTCCCGGCTCCTTCCTGGTGCGCAACCTCATCGGCGTCGACCCCCGCAACGGGGCGGTGGCGGTGGGCGAGCGCATGCGGGTGGGCCAGAAGGTGCAGTTCCAGCTCCGCGATGCCGATGCCTCCCGCGACGAATCCCGCCAGTTGCTGGCCGGCCAGGCCCGGCGCCGCAGCGAGCCCCTGGCCGCCTTCCTGTTCGCCTGCCTGGGGCGCGGCGAAGGCCTCTACGGCGAGGCCGACGGTGACGTGAGCCTCTGCCGGGAAGTGTTCGGCACCGTGCCGATCGCCGGCCTGTTCTGCAACGGCGAGATCGGCCCGGTGGGCGGCACCACCCATCTGCACGGCTACACCGCCAGCTGGGGCTTCCTGGTGCCCAACGATCCGCCCGGGGGCACCGCCGCGCCGCTCTGATGGTGCGTCAGCACGTCAATCCCCTCAGCCGGATCCACCAGCTGGCGCGGCCCCTGCCGCCGCTGGTCGAGCTGTTCGCCGATCCCTCCCTGCCCCTCCACCTCGACATCGGCTCCGCCCGGGGCCGTTTCCTGCTGGCCATGGCCCCCCTGGCGCCGCAGCGCAACCACCTGGGCCTGGAGATCCGCCGGACCCTGGTGGAGGCCGCCGAGGCCGACCGCCGCCGGGACGGGCTCACCAACCTGCGCTTCCTCTACGGCAACGCCAACGTCAACCTGCCGGAGTGGCTGGCGCTGCTCCCGGCCGGGCAGCTGGAACTGGTCACGCTGCAGTTCCCTGACCCCTGGTTCAAGCTGCGCCACCGCAAACGCCGGGTGCTGCAGCCCGCCCTGCTGCTGGCGATCGCCGCGGCCCTGGCCCCCGGCCGCCGCCTGTTCCTGCAGAGCGATGTGGAGGCCCTGATCGCCCCGATGCGCCAGCTGGTGGAGGCCAGCGGCGCCTTCGAGCTGGCCGGGCCCGAGGCGTGCGGCCCCACGGTGAATCCCCTGCCGGTGGCCACCGAGCGCGAAGCCCAGGTGCTGGCCGAGGACAAGCCGGTGCACCGCAGCCTCTACCGCCGCAACAGCGCCCCGCTGCCGCCGCTGGCCGAGCTGGAACGCCATCTGGACACCCGCCTGGAAGCCACGGGCGACGGCGTCGATAATCGCGACGACGCCGCCGCGGATTGATGGTGCCTGCCCCAGCTCCCGTGCCCCTGCTGCTGCGCTGGCAGGGGCTGCTGGCCGGCCTGCCCGCCGGCCGCCTCGGCGCCCACCTGCCCCTGCTGGCCGGCTGGATCCTCTGCGCTCTGCTGGCCGGCCTGCCCCTGGTCACCCGCTCCGGCCTCAGCCTGCTGATCGCCGCCTGCGCCCTGCTCTGGGTGGTCTGGGCCCTGCGCACCCCGCCGGGGCGCCTGGGGGCCATCAACACCTGGCTGCTGCTGGTGATCGCGGTGGCGGTGGTGGCCACCGGCTTCTCGCCGGTGCCGAAGGCCGCCCTGGTGGGGCTGGTCAAGCTGCTCAGCTACCTGAGCGTCTACGCCCTGATGCGCCAGCTGCTGGCGGCCGCGCCGGTGTGGTGGGACAGGCTGGTGGGCGCCCTGCTGGCCGGTGAACTGGTCACCAGCGTGATCGGCATCCGTCAGCTCTACGAGGCCCCCGGGGCCCTGGCCCGCTGGTCGGACAGCAACTCCGTCGCCGAAGGCACGGTGCGCATCTACAGCACCCTGGAGAACCCCAACCTGCTGGGGGGCTACCTGCTGCCGATCCTGCCCCTGGCCGTGGTGGCCCTGCTGCGCTGGCAGGGGCGGGGCCGGCGCCTGTTCGCCCTGGCCTGCCTGGTGCTGGGCCTGGTGGCCCTGGTGCTCACCTACAGCCGCGGCGCCTGGATGGGGATGGTGGCCTCCCTCGGCGTGCTGGCCCTGCTGCTGGTGCTGCGCCAGACCCGCGACTGGCCGCCCCTGTGGCGGCGCCTGTTCCCCCTGCTGCTGCTGGCCGGCGCCACCGTGGTGCTGGTCCTGCTGGTCACCCAGGTGGAGCCGCTGCGGGTGCGGGTGATGAGCCTGCTGGCGGGCCGGGAGGACAGCTCCAACAACTTCCGCCTGAACGTCTGGACCTCGGCCCTGGCGATGATCCAGGACCGTCCCTGGATCGGCATCGGCCCCGGCAACAGCGCCTTCAACCTCATCTATCCGCTGTACCAGCAGCCCAAGTTCAACGCCCTCAGCGCCTACTCGATCCCCCTGGAGCTGCTCGTCGAGGCCGGCATTCCGGGGCTGCTGGCGGGGTTGGGCCTGCTGCTGAGCGCCGTGAAGGTGGGCCTGGGCCAGGGGCGCAGCAGCGCCCCCCTGGCCCTGCCGTGCCTGGCGGCGGTGGCCGTGTTCGCCGGGCTGGGGGTGCAGGGCCTCACCGACACGATCTTCTTCCGGCCGGAGGTGCAGCTGATCGCCCTGTTCAGCCTCGCCACCCTCGCCGCGGCGGCCTCCGCGGCTCCCGCGCCATGCGACTGATCGCCGGCTTCGACGCCGGTCAGACCCACACCACCTGCCGCCTGGCCCTGGTGGCCGATGGCCTCGCGCCGGGGTTGGGCCCGGTGGTCGGGGAAGGGGACGGCCCTGGCGTGTGCCACCTGGCCGCCCCGGAGGGACCCGAACGCTTCGGGGCCGCCCTGCGCGAGAGCCTGGTGCGGGCCCGGGCCCATCTCATCGACGCCGGCGAGTCCGCCGGCACGGCCGTGCTGGTGGCGGCCGCCGTGGGGGCCAGCGGCATCGAGCAGGGCACGGCGGTGCAGGAGCAGGGGCGGGCCCTGGCGGCCGCCGCCCTGGGGCTGGCCCCGGAGGGGGTGGTGGTCACCGGCGACGAGCGCACCGCCCTGCTCGGGGCGTTCCCTGCCGGCCCCGGCATCGTCGTGATCAGCGGCACCGGCACCATCGCCGTCGGCCGCGACGGCCGCGGCCGGGAGCACCGCTGCGCCGGCTGGGGCTGGCTGCTGGATGGGGCGGGCTCGGCGATGGATATCGGCCGGGACGGCCTGGCCTTGAGCCTGCGAATGGCCGATGGGCGCCTCGCCGAAACCCCCCTGCGGCGAGCCCTGTGGCAGGCCCTGGATCTGGACCCGGACGATCCGGAGGCTCCCCAGCGGCTCAAGGCGCTGGTGGTGGCCGACGGGTTCGGCCCCGCCGGCTTTGCCCGGCTGGCCCCGGTGCTCGACCGGCTGGCCGCCGGCGGCGATCCCCAGGCCATCGCCGTGATGGAGCGCAACGCCGGGGCGCTGGCGGCGATGGCGGCGGGGGTGGCCCGGGGCCTGGATCTGGTGGGGCCGGCGGTGTGCCCGATGGGCGGAGCGCTGATCCATCTGGAGCAGCTGCGGAGGCCCTTCGGCCGCAGCCTGGACCTGGCACTGCCGGGCAGCCGGCTGGTGGGGGCCGCCGGCGATGCCTGCCAGGGGGCCCTGGCGCTGGCGGCGGCCCTTGTGCAGGGGCCTCAGCCGGCCTGAGCGGTCAGGGGAACGAGGGCCAGGGCGCCGCCGAGCACCGCCAGCAGCAGGGCCAGGCGGGCGGTCCAGACCAGGGGAAGGCGGCGCATCAGCAGGAAGGAACCACCGCTGACCAGCACCGAGGCGGCCAGGGCACCGGCCCACCAGCCGAAGGCCGAGGCATCGGCCGGGGCCTCACCACCGTGCAGGGCTCCGTGCAGGGCCACCGCCGCGGCCACCAGGCCCCCACCGAAAGCCAGACCGGGGCTGCGGCCCTCGCGGTGGGCGTTCAGGGTCAGCAGGGCCACCGCCGAGATGGCCAGGGCGGCGAGCACCTCGGCGAAGGGCATCGTGAAGCCCATGGCCCCGGCCAGGCCCCCCAGCACCGCGCCGGCCAGGCCCCAGAGCAGCAGCTGGCCCGACACATAGGAAGCGGCGGCACCGACACCGATCAGCAGCAGCAGGTGGTCCACCCCGGTGATCGGATGGAGGAAGCCGTAGCCGAGGCCACCGTGGGCCAGGCCATGGGCCTGGGCCGGCTGGCCGACGAGCACGAAGCCGAGGGCGGCGGCGCCCCCCAGCAGGGTCCAGGAGCGCAGGCGGGAAAAGTGGGTCATCGAGGGTCCCGGTCCGCGCCGGGGATGGAAGGAACGGTTCACGGCGAGCGTTCTGGCTGAGGGTGACCCCATCACAGCTGCGGGACAGCGCCGGAATGGTGGAAGGGAAAACCCTGCCGTGCACCGGACTTTCCTCGTTTCCTCCCGGAGGTGGACCCCGGGAACCGTTCGCCCATTGTGCCCGCAGCCCGTGACGTTGCCGCCCGATGACCGCAGCTTCTGACCGCTAAGGGGGGAGGATGGCGCGCAGGAGGTTCCTCCCCTTCACGGGGAGGACGCAAGGAGGAAAGGCGGTGCGGGGTGACCCAAGTCCGCCGCTGTCCCGCAGCTGTGATGGACACCGTGGCCCCCCGCCCCGGCGTCCTCAGTCAGAACGCTCACCCCCCACGACACCATTCCTGCCGGCGAGGACCGGAGATCCATCCATGAACCTGCCTTCCCTGGCCAAGCGGCGCGGCGTCCTGCCCATCGCTCTGATCGCTCTGTGCGCCGTTCCCCTGCTGCTGGCCGCCCCGGCCTCGGCGCACCACCTGATGGACCTCACCGGCATGAAGCCCGGTGTCCTCACCGGCCTGCTGAGCGGACTGGCCCACCCGATCCTGGGCCCCGACCACCTGCTGTTCCTGCTGGCCATCGGCCTGGTGGGCATCGTCCAGCCGTTCCGCTGGGTGCTGGCCCTGCTGGGCTGCGGGCTGGTGGGCAATGCCCTGGGGCTGGCCCTGCCGGGCTTCCCCTGGATCGAGCCGCTGGTGGCCCTCTCGGTGGCTCTGACGGGCCTG
Organism: Cyanobium gracile PCC 6307; assembly: GCF_000316515.1. Taxonomy (NCBI): domain Bacteria; kingdom Bacillati; phylum Cyanobacteriota; class Cyanophyceae; order Synechococcales; family Prochlorococcaceae; genus Cyanobium; species Cyanobium gracile. Next base: position 1,909,130 of record NC_019675.1, read on the forward strand.
GTGCTGGCGCGGCGCCTGCCCCCGGCCGTGCTGGTGCCCGCCTTCCTGCTGCACGGCTACGCCCTCAGCGGCGCCGTCCTCGGCTGGGAACCGACCCCGATCGGCTTCTATCTGGTGGGACTGCTGGTGAGCCAGAGCCTGCTGCTGGCGGTGGCCCTCACGGCCGTGCGGCGCTGGCGCCGCAGAGCCTCCAGCGGTGCTGTCAACATCACCGCCGGTCTGCTGATGGGCATCGGCCTGGCCTTCACCTGGTCGGCCCTGGTGGCCTGAGGGCTCAGGTGCCCAGCAGGGCGGTGCACTCCAGCCGCTCCTGGCTGGCGGCCCGGTGCGAGGCCCGCAGGCGGATCGCCTCCGCCAGGTACTCGGCGTCGTCGGCGACGCCGCAGAACCGGGCCGAGCCCCAGGTGTGGAGCCACGGCAGGCCCAGGAAGTAAAGGCCCGGCACCCGGGTGAGGCCCCGCTCGTGGACCGGATGGCCGGCGCCGTCGAACACGGGCACCTCCACCCAGGAGAAATCGGGCCGGTAGCCCGTGCACCAGATCACCGCCGCCAGCGGCTCGGCCGCCAGGTCGAGGGGCTCCGGCGGACCGGGGGGCGGCGTCCAGCAGGGGACGTAGGGCGCTTCCTCGGGGGCGTCGAGGCCCTCGGCGGCGATGTGGTCGTCGATGCTGCGGCAGATGCGGCTGTGCACGGCATCGGCCCCGTCGAGGTTGGCGGCCAGATCGCCGGCGAACTGGATGCGGTCGTGGCCCAGTTCGGCCAGGCGGCCGTGCAGCACCATCCCCTCAAGGGCGCGGCGGCGCAGGTCGATCTCCCGGCCGCCATCGCGGCCGGTGAGGTAGTGGTTGGTCTTGCCCCGCACCGCCCTGGGATCGGCGTGCTGGTCGATCGGCATGGCGTAGTAGCCCATGCGATCGAGCCAGTCGACCACGTCGCGGCCGCGGTAGCGGCGGGGGGAGCGGGGGGCGCTGCCGACGCTCAGGTGCACCCGGCGGCCGGCCAGGTGCAGGTCTTCGGCGATCTGGCAGCCCGACTGGCCGCTGCCCACCACCAGCACCGGTCCGGCGGGGAGCGTGGCGGGGCTGTCGTAGTCGCGGGCATCGATCTGCAGGATCGCCTCCGGCAGGCGGGCGGCCAGGGGGTGGCGCTGCGGGCGGTGGTAGCCGCCGGTGGCCACCACCACCTGCTCCGCCTCGATGGCGCCCTCATCGGTGGACAGCAGGAAGCCCGTGCCCCTCGCCTCCAGGCGGTTCACCGCCACGCCCTCGCGCACGGGCACCTGGATGTGGTCGGCGAAGCGCTGCACGTAGCGGACGATCTCCTCCCGGCCCATGAAACCCTCGGGGTCGTCGCCGTCGTAGGGGAAGTCGGGCAGGCGGCACTGCCAGTTGGGGGTGACCAGGCAGAAGGACTCCCAGCGCTGGCGGCCCCAGGCATGGCCGATGCGGTGGCGCTCCAGCACCAGGGGTCGCACCCCCCGCTTCTGCAGGCAGTGGGCGACCGACAGGCCCGCCTGGCCGCCGCCCACCACCACCACCGGGTGCCGCTGCACCGACTCCGAACCCCTTGCCACAGCCAACCCCGGCACCTGACGAGAGCCGATGCTGGCCGCCCCCGGCGATACCTCCTGTAACGACCGGCACGGATCATCCGGGCGCCGTGGGTACCGGTACCCGGCGCCGGGATTCGGTGGCATCGGCGACACAGAACAAAAGTTCATCCATGGCACGGTCCCCCATGCCGATCCAACCGACCGCACCTCCCCATGCCCCAGGTCAGCCGTCCCGCCAACCAGACGGGGGACTTCCTCGTCGACTACGAGGAGAAGGTCTTTCCCGATGTCAAGGCCGAACCTGGTGAGAAGGCCCTGGTCACCTTCCACACCGTGGCCTTCGAGGGCTCCATCGGCCTGGTGAACCTGCTGCAGGCCAGCCGCCTGATCAACAAGGGCTTCGAGACTTCGATCCTGCTCTACGGCCCCGGCGTGACCCTGGGGCTGCAGCGGGGCTTCCCCAAGCTGGGCGACGCCGCCTTCGACGGCCACCTCAACTTCGGCGCCCGCATCCAGAAGTTCATGGACCAGGGCGGCAAGGTCTACGCCTGCCGCTTCGCCCTCCAGGCCCTCTACGGCCACGGCGAAGGCGCCCTGATCCCCGGAATCATCCCGGTCAACCCCCTCGACGTGCTCGACATCGTGCTGCTGCACCGCAAGGAAGGCGCCTTCATCCTCGATACCTGGACCCTCTGAATGCCCGCCACGGTCACCGTCGCCGCCGCCCAGATCCGTCCGGTGCTTTTCAGCCTGGAGGGATCGGTGGCGCGGGTGGTCGCGGCCATGGAGGAGGCCGCCGCGGCCGGGGCCCAGCTGATCGTCTTCCCTGAGACGTTCCTGCCTTACTACCCCTACTTCTCCTTCGTGGAGCCGCCGGTGCTGATGGGCAAGTCGCACCTGAAGCTCTACGAGCAGGCGGTGACGGTGCCCGGCCCGTCCCTGGGCCGCATCGCCGCCGCCGCCCGCCAGCTCGGCCTGCACGTGCTGCTGGGCATCAACGAGCGCGACGGGGGCAGCCTCTACAACGCCCAGCTGCTGATCGATGCGGCCGGTGAGCTGGTGCTGAAGCGCCGCAAGCTCACCCCCACGTATCACGAGCGGATGGTGTGGGGCCAGGGGGACGGGGCCGGCCTCCAGGTGGTGCCCACCGCCCTCGGGCGCATCGGTGCCCTGGCCTGCTGGGAGCACTACAACCCCCTGGCCCGCTTCAGCCTGATGGCCCAGGGCGAGGAGATCCACTGCGCCCAGTTCCCCGGGTCGCTGGTGGGGCCGATCTTCGCCGAACAGACCGCCGTCACCCTGCGCCACCACGCCCTCGAGGCCGGCTGCTTCGTGGTGTCCTCCACCGCCTGGCTGGAGCCGGAAGACATCGAACGCATCACCCCGGACCCGGTGCTGCAGAAGGCCTGCCAGGGGGGCTGCCACACGGCGGTGATCAGCCCGGAGGGCCGCTACCTGGCCGGGCCGCTGCCCGATGGCGAGGGGCTGGCCATCGCCGAACTCGACCTGAGCCTGATCACCAAACGCAAACGCATGATGGACAGCGTCGGCCACTACAGCCGCCCGGATCTGCTGGGGCTGCTGATCGACCGCAGCCCCGCCCGCCAGCTGCATGAACGCCCCCCCGAGCCGGGGATCAACGGCTTCGAGGCGGCTCCGGGCCTGCCGGTGCTGGAGGAACTGCACCATGGCTGAGCACGATCGCCGCGCCCTGGGCCGCCGGCTCACCGAACTGCAGGTGCGCGGGGTGGTCGACCCGGCGGTGCCGGGCAACCCCGGCCGCCGCGGCGGGGCGGGCCCCTCCGATCACCGCGCCCTCAGCATCGACGGCACCACCGTGATGGTGCCCGTCTACAACGCCCTGGCCGGCACTTCGCCCTACCGGCTGGGTACCAGCGCCGAAGGCGACCTGCAGGTGAGCGGCACGGGTGCAGCGGCAGGCGGCGCCACCGGGGCCCTGGCCGTGGAGACCCCGCCCGAGCCGCGCTTCTACGGCCTGGCCACCGCCGAGGGCATCCCCTACCGCTCGATCGCCCTGCTGCACGGCCGGGACGTGCTGGCCACCACCCTCCTGCAGACCTGCATCCGCTTTCGCGACCGCACCCAGTCGTGCCAGTTCTGCGCCATCGAGCAGTCGCTGGAGGATGGCCGCACCCTCGTGCGAAAGACGCCGGAGCAGGTGGCGGAGGTGGCCGAGGCGGCGGTGCGTCTCGATGGCGTGCGCCAGCTGGTGCTCACCACCGGCACCCCCAACAGCGACGACCGGGGCGCCCGGCTGATGGCCGAGACCGCCGCCGCCGTCAAGGCCCGGGTGGCCCTGCCGATCCAGGCCCAGTGCGAACCCCCCGAAGACCCGGCCTGGTACCGGCGCATGAAGGACGCCGGCGTCGACAGCCTCGGCATGCACCTGGAAGTGGTGGAAGAAGAAGTGCGGCGGCGGATCCTGCCGGGCAAATCGGAGCTGGGGCTGGAGCGCTACATGGAGGCCTTCGCCGAAGCCGTGGCGGTGTTCGGCCGCGGCCAGGTGTCCACCTACCTGCTGGCCGGCCTGGGGGACAGCGCCGATGCGCTGATCGCGGTGAGCGAGCGGCTGATCGCCCTGGGCGTCTACCCCTTCGTGGTGCCCTTCGTGCCGATCGCCGGCACCCCCCTGGAGGCCCATCCCGCCCCCTCCACCGACTTCATGGTGGCGGTGTACACGGCGGTGGGCGACCGGTTGCGGGCCTCCGACCTCAGGTCCGAGGCCATGGCGGCCGGCTGCGCCAAGTGCGGCGCCTGTTCGGCCCTGTCCCTGTTCGAAGCCGGTCCCGAGCCGGGCACCCCCTGAGCGCGGCCATGTTCTTCATCGACCCCTCCAGCCACGACATCGGCCGCAGCGCCAGCTCGGCGCCGGCCGCCTTCACCCCCTCGGTGCGGCGGGGGGTGGCGATCGAGGCCGAGGACTTCCGCCTCTCGCCGACGGCCAGCTCCCAGCGCTTCTCCTTCCATCTGCTGCGGCGCGGCACGCCCCTGGAGGAGGGCTACTGGCAGCTGCGCAGCGCCATCTTCTGCCAGGAGCAGCATCTGTTCGAGGCCACCGACCGGGATGAGAAGGATGGCCACGCCTATCCCATCGCCGCCCTTGACCACAGCGCCGGCAGCGGCAGCGGCGTGGTGGGGGTGGTGCGGATCCTGGAGGAGCGGCCCCGCCTCTGGTACGGCGGCCGGCTCGGGGTGCACGGCGACCACCGCCGCCACAACCAGATCGGCAAGGGCCTGATCTGGAAGGCGGTGACGACAGCCAACGGCTGGGGCTGCGACCGCTTCCTGGCCACGGTGCAACTTCAGAACGTGCGCTTCTTCCAGCGCCTGCACTGGACCTCGATCGACACGCTGGAGATCCGCGGCCTGCCCCACCACCTGATGGAGGCCGATCTCTCCTATTACCAGCCCGGCCACGAACGCCGCCCCCTGGTGGCGGCGGCGTGAGTCGCCCCGGGCCGCAGGATCCTGATCTGGCGGCCCTCGCCGACCGGCTGCGCCGCCTGGGCGGGCTCACCGGCAAGACCGACATCCAGCCCCCGGCGGCCACCTTCCCCCACCAGCCCTTTCCCGAGCTGGGTCCCGCCGCGGCCCTCGGCGACGACGCCGCCCTGCTGCCGCCGGTGGCCACGCCGCTGCTGCTGGCCAGTGAGGGCCTGGACCCGGCCCTGGTGGCCGCCGACCCCTGGTTCGCCGGCTGGTGCGGCGTTCTGGTGAACCTCAGCGACATTGCGGCGATGGGCGGCAGGCCGATCGCGGTGGTGAACAGCCTCTGGTGCCGCAGCGCCGCCCAGGCGGAACCGATCCTGGCGGGCCTGCGCCGGGCCTCGGAGGTGTTCGGGGTGCCGGTGGTGGGGGGCCACACCAACCTGCACAGCCCCTACGACGCCCTGGCGGTGGCGGTGCTGGGCACGGCCGCCGGCCCGGTGCTCTCGGCCCGCGCCGCCCGTCCCGGCGACCACTGCCACCTGCTGATCGACCCGAACGGCGGCTTCCGCGGCGACTCCCTGTGCTGGGATGCGGCCACAGGTGCCGACCCCGCCCGGCTGCGGCGCCAGCTGGCCCTGATGGCGGCTCTGGCGGCCGATGGGAGCGTCCATGCCGCCAAGGACATCAGCATGGGCGGCCTGGTGGGCACCGCCGCCATGGTCTGCGAGGCGGCCGGCTGCGGCCTGACCCTGGAACTGGGGGCGATCCAGCCCCCTGCGGGGGTGGCGCTGGAGCCCTGGCTCACCTGCTTCCCCAGCTTCGGCTTCCTGCTGGCCGCCCGGCCCGATCAGGAGGGCCGGCTGGCGGAGCGGGTCGCCGTCTGCGGCGGCCTGCTGCTGGCGCGGATCGGCACGTTCACGGCGGAGCGGCGGCTGGTGCTGGCGGCGGGGGGGCAGCAGGAGACGATCTGGCGCGGAGAGGCGCCGCTCACCGGCTTCGGGGCGCTGCCCTGATCGTGCTGTCGTGATCAACCTGTCGTGATCGCCACCGCAACCGGGATGGCCCCCGCTCACAATGGCCTCGCTGGGTGGTGGGGGGCGCCATGCCGGAAGTGGAGCTGATGCTGGAATGGCCGGACGGGGGCAGGAGCCGCCTCTATTCCCCCTCCACCGTGATCCTCAAGCACCTCGCCCCGGGCCAGACCGTGACGGTGGCGGAGCTGCGGGCCAGGGGCACCCTGGCGCTGCGGCAGGCCTCCGAGCGGGTGCGGGCCCGCTACGGCTTCGCCTGCACCCGGGCCGATGAGGAGGAACGGCGCCTGCTGGAGCAGGCGGCAGTCTTCGCGGCCGAGGAGCTGGTGCACGTTCAGAGCGCCTAGTCGGACAGCACCCGCTCAATGCGGCGATCGGGGATCAGCCACATCAGGGCCACCAGCGCATAGATCGCCTGGGCGATGGCCGGAGAGCGCAGGCTGGCGAGCATCGCCACCAGGTAGAGCGTCAGGGAGGTGTGCCCCTTCCAGTCGCGGCCCACGGCGCGGCGCAGCAGGGAGTCGGGGCCCTGGGCGGCGATGATCTGCTCCTGCAAGATGAAGTAGGCCGTGGCCGCCATGACCATGACGGCCCCGTAAAGGGCGGCCGGCGCGACCGCCCGGTGGTTCTGGCCCATCCAGCCGGTGGCGAAGGGCACCAGCGACAACCAGAACAACACATGGAGGTTGGCCAGCAGGACGGGACCACTCACACGCTTGAGGGTGTGGAGCATGTGGTGATGGTTGTTCCAGTAAATGCCCACATAAACGAAGCTCAGCAGATAGCTGAGGAAGACGGGGATCAAGGGGACAAGGGCCCCCGGTTCAGTGTCGTGGGGCACCTTGATCTCCAGCACCATGATCGTGATGACGATCGCCAGGACGCCGTCGCTGAAGGCCTCCATTCGATTGGTGTTCAAGGCGGCCTGCAAGCGGATCTGGCTGCTTATGGCAGCAACGACGCAGACTGCTGCAGAAATGAGATGAATCTCTACAAAGCCCAGACCGCCTGACACCACTGAACAGCGGCCGGACGCCGCCTCCTGCGGCTCCGGATGGCGGCCAACGGCTTCTTCGCGGGGCTGCGCACTCAGTAGAGAAGGGGTGGACCACCGCAAAGCAAGATCCAATGACACATCGCATCCGAAAACGTCTCTTCAGCCTCGCCTCCATGGCGGCGCTGGTGATCTCCCTGATGATCCAATGGCCTGCCATGGCGATGGCCAGCCATGCAAGCTCCATCATCCCCGTCACCATCGCCACCATGTCCGACAAGATGGGCGCCAAAGCCAAGGAAGCCCAAGGCAAGATGGAATCGGCCTACGGCGAAATCACCGGCGATTCCGGCCGCCAGGTGAAGGGCAAAGCCAAGCAGGTGCAGGCTTCCGCCATGAACGCGAAAGAAGCCGTGAAGGACGGCACCAAGGCCGCGGCCCGCAAGGCCAGTGACGCCGCCGACAAACTGGCGAACAAGATCAAGTAAACGGCCCATCAGATCACTGGCCCATCCACCCACGCGTCACTAACGCATCACCACCCAAAGGAGGACCCCATGCTGGAATCAATTGCCGTCATTCTGGTGATTCTCTGGCTGCTCGGACTGGTGACGTCCTACACCATGGGCGGCCTGATCCATCTGCTTCTGGTGATCGCCCTGATCGTGATCGCGGCCCGACTGATCAGTGGTCGGACCGTATGACGTGCCAGCGGCGGGCGGATCAGCGTTCCTCCGCCAGGCAACGGCGCAGCGTCAGCAGGGCCTTGCGCTCCAGATGCTGCACCTTGTGCTTGGACAGGCCGATGCCCTCGCCGATCTTCGCCAGCGACAGGGACGCGGCGTCGGCATAGCGAAGACGCAGCACCCGGCGCTCCAGAGGGGACAGCCGGGTGAGGGCACGGTGCAGCCACAGGTAATCCTCCTGAAGGCCGGGCTCGGAGGGATCACCGATCAGATCCTTCAGACTCACGTCCCCGTCGGTGTTACCCAGGGCCTGATCGAGAGAGAGGGTCTGCAGGTCGTGGGAGGCCTGGAGCACGGTTTCCAGCCGTCGCGGGCTCTCCCCCAGTTGGATGCCGATCGCGGCCAGCGTCAGGGGTTCCGGGGAGGCATGGCGCAGGGCATGCACCTTGCGGGCCAGGGCCGCCATCTGGGGCGGCACCCGGATCAGGCCGGTCGTTTCCTGGAGATGGCGGTGCACCGCCTGGCGGATCCACCAGGAGCCATAGGTGGAGAACCGATAGCCTCGCTCGGGCAGGAAACGCTCCACCGCATGGATCAGGCCGAGATTGCCGGCCTGCACCACATCCATCGGATCCAGATGCATCTGCCGGATGCGGTTGTGCTGCTGCTTGCAGATCGAGACCACCAGGCGCAGGTTGCCCGTGACCATGCGGGCAAAGGCCCGGCGGCCTCGCCGTTCCTCGCTGGGGGCCGGCGCTGGCCGGGAGCGCCAGTCCTGCACCATGGCTCCAAGGTGCAGTTCCTCGGAAGGCGTCAGCAGAGGGATACGACCGATGCTGCGCAAATAGTCCCCAAAACAATCTGACATGGCGACCAGAAAAGAGGGACATTCATGACCCTAGAGCTGGCAGGATCTGCGCCACGAGCGATGTTTGCTTCTGCAGCTGATCCGCAGCACACAGATGCAGGAAACGACGAAGGTGTAGTCTAAGTTTTGTATTCGATGCAGCCTTTTTATTCGGGCTGCACCGAGAACAGAAGGCAGGGGTGCCACGGCCGGCTGTGATTGGTCCAGATTCAACCAACAGGAGAACGCATCATGTCGCTGATTTCGCTCATCATCACCCTGATCGTCGTCGGGGTCCTGCTGTGGCTCGTCAACAACTACATCCCCATGGACGGGAAGATCAAACGGATCCTGAACATCGTCGTGGTGGTCGCCGTCGTGGTGTGGCTCCTCAACATCCTTGGCCTGATGGATTCGCTGCGCAACATCCGCATCGGCAGATGAGGGCCAGCCCGTGAGTGGCAGCCCCATCACGGTGGGGCTTCACGATGGAGCGTCTGCCCAGCGATGCATCCCATGACGCATCTTTCCATCCCCATCTGGGAGTTCGTCTTCCGTGGTGCCGTTGTCTATATCTTTCTGCTGGTTCTCCTGCGCCTGACAGGGAAACGCCAGGTCGGCCAGCTCGCCACCTTTGATCTGGTGCTGCTGCTGATCCTGTCGAATGCCGTCCAGAACTCCATGAATGGCGGCGACAACTCGCTGGCCGGAGGTCTGATCTCCGCCGTCACGCTGATTGTCCTGAACCATCTCGTTGGGGCGGCGACAAGTTCCAGCAAAGCCATCGAGATGTTCGTGGAGGGTCGACCCCAGGTGCTGGTCCATAACGGCAGGGTCTATGGCGACGTGCTCCGGCGCTCGCAGCTGACCAGGAATGAACTGGATGCCGCGATCCGATCGGCCGGCTGCACCGCTGCGGACAACGTGCACCTGGCCATCCTGGAGAACAACGGCTCGATCACGGTGCTCCCGAGACCTCACCCCTCCTGAACCGTGGCTGCGGGGATGGACGAGGCGTGCAGGGCCTGGGTTTCCTCCGGGCCCAGCACCATCTCCGCCGAATCCTCTCCCGCCAGGGGCAGGCTGAGGACCAGGGGCAGGGCGTCACTGGGGCGGGGCAGCAGGTCGGCCATGTCGAACTGGGCCGAACTCTCCGGCAGGGGGCCGGTCCCGGCCGCCACCAGCTCCTCGCTGCGATTGGCCAGGGTCCAGGAGCCGCCGACCCCGTCGCTGAGCAGCAGGGGCCGGCTGTGGTCGACGGCGATGCCCGGGGTGAGGGCACTGAGGCGCAGGCGCTCGCCGCTGGGGTAGGCGGGATCGGGCTGCTCGAAGATCCGCAGCGACCAGCGGTTGTCGTCCCGGTCGCGCAGGCTCCAGCGCTGGCCGTCGTCGGCCCCGGCCTGGCCCGGCGCCAGGGTCAGCAGCAGCACCAGCAGCAGAGCCGCCAGCGACGCCACCCAGGGCCGCACGCCGCTGGCGGGGGCGCCCGAAACAGGTTGAGCAGAAGCACGCATGGGGAGCAGCCCCGGCACGGGGTCATTCAACGTTATCGTTTTATCGTCCGATAGCCGCAAGCGGCATGGTCGCAAGGCATTGTCGTTGCCCGTCGCTCCCGGTCGATCCATCTTCGGATGTCCTGCCATGACTCTCACCACCCTGTCGCGTTCCGGGGGCCATCCCTGGGATCGCTTCAAGAATTGGGTCACCAGCACCGAGAACCGCCTCTACGTGGGCTGGTTCGGCGTGCTGATGATCCCCACCCTGCTCACGGCCACCGTCTGCTTCTCTGTCGAGAAGGCTGCGCCTACGTGATCGCCTTCATCGCCGCCCCGCCCGTCGACATCGACGGCATCCGTGAGCCCGTCTCCGGCGGCCTTACCAGCTGATCATCTTCCACGTCCTGATCGGCATCTACTGCTGGATGGGCCGGGAGTGGGAGCTCAGCTACCGCCTGGGGATACGTCCCTGGATCGCCGTGGCCTACAGCGCCCCGGTGGGTGCCGCCACGGCTGTGCTGCTGGTGTATGCCATCGGCCAGGGGTCCTTCTTCGATCCCATGCCCCTGGGTATCTCCGGCACCTTCAACTTCATGCTGGTGCTGCAGGCGGAGCACAACGTGCTCATGCATCCCTCCCACATGCTCGGCGTTGCCGGGGTGTTCGGCGGCGCCCTGTTCTCCGCCATGCACGGCTCGCTCGTCACCAGCTCCCTGGTGCGGGAGACCACCGAAACCGAGTCCCAGAACAGGGGCTACAAGTTCGGCCAGGAGGAGGAGACCTACAACATCGTGGCCGCCCATGGCTATTTCGGCCGGCTGATCTTCCAGTACGCCTCCTTCAACAACAGCCGCAGCCTCCACTTCTTCCTGGCGGCCTGGCCGGTGATCGGCATCTGGTTCGCCACCCTGGCGGTGATCAGCTTCTCCTTCAACGTGAACGGCTTCAACTTCAACCACTCCGTGCTCGATCACCGGGGCCGGGTGATCAACACCTGGGCCGACATCCTCAACCGCGGCGGCCTGGGCATCGAAGCCATCCACGAGCGCAACACCCACAACTTCCCCCTCGATCTGGCGGCCACCACCAGCACCACCGTGGCCCTCACGGCTCCGTCGATCGGTTAGTGGGGCTTTGAACCCCGCCCAGCCGTCGGCGCCCTGAGCCCTTGCCGGGCCCGGAGAGATCCGGGCCCTTTTGCCATGACACGCTGGGGGACACCACCGGCTGACGCGATGGCGCGCCCCCCGTACCAACCCTCCCTGCTGCGGCTGACCCATGGCGTCACGGCGTTGCTGGTGCTGGCCGCCTGGCTGAGCGGGCTGTTGGTCTACAGCCGCTACGACGGCCGCTGGGGGCGGCTGCCGTTCACCCCGCCCGGCAGCTGGATCGACCTGCACGGCCAGGCGGGCTTTCTGCTGCTGCCCCTGGGGCTGGCCTTCGCCGCCTACGCCCTCACCCTGGGCCGGCCCCGCCTGAAGCGCATCACCAACACCATGGCCCTCGGGGCCCTTGGACTGGCGGTGGCCACCGGCAAGCTGATGCAGGAGGACTGGCTGCGGGACGGCCAGCTGCACCACCTGGCCTACAGCCTGCACCTGCTGGCCTGGCTGCTGATCGGCCTGGCCGTGGTACTGCACGTGGGCGACAGCCTGCGGCTGGGGGGCACGCCGCTGCTGGCTTCGATGGCCAGTACGAGCCTGCGGCCGGGTGATCTCCCTGGCGACTGGCCGGCTCAGGTGCGGCGGTATCTGAAGCGGGGGGGCTGAACGTCCAGCCCCGAGGACGCGCCCCAGCGAAGAGTCCATGACCCATGGGGCCGAAGGGGAGGCTCCAGGTGGGCTTCGAGCATGATCGCCACCCGTTCGCCGCCGCCGTCGTGAACGGCCAGCGGATCATCGGTGCTCAGGCGTGTGCGCAGCCATAACTTCCGTGTGGGGCAGTAGCAGGCCAGAGCGTCGAGGAAGAACCGTGAATCGAGGCTCTGCGCCATCCCTCCACGGCCATCTGAATTACGATTACTCAACAGCAGTAATTCAGGCCATGCGCAGCACTATCACCGCCCGCGGCCAGACGGTGGTTCCGGCCCCGATCCGCGAACGCTTCCAACTGGGTCCGTCCACGCGGTTGGAATGGATCGTGGAGGGCGACGGGACCATCCGTGTGGTTCCCGTTGCCCTGGATCCCATCACCGCCTTCCGCGGCTCCGGCGCCGGAGGCGCCACCACCCGTCTGCTTGCCGATCGCCGCCACGATCGCCAGCAGGAGGCCTGATGGCCGGCCGCTGGCTGCTCGACACCTCCGCCCTGCTGGCCCTGCGCGACAACGAAACCGGCGCGGAGCGCGTCGCGGAACTGCTGCAGCGCTCCCAGGCCCGCCAGGACAGCTGCCTGGTGTGCTTCATGAGCCGCATGGAGTTGCTCTACCGGGTGTGGAAGGACGAAGGCGAACGGGCCGCCCGCCTCGCCGATGCCCAGCTGCGCTCCCTGCCCCTGGATTGGGTGGCGGCCAGTGACGCCCTGCTGGACCGGGCGGCGGCCATCAAGGCCACCCATCCCCTCTCCGTGGCCGATGCCTGGATCGCCGCCGCCGCTGAGCAGGAGGGGGCGGTGCTGGTGCACAAGGATCCTGAATTCCGCTCCCTGGCCCACCTTCCCCAGGACTGGCTGGGCTGAGACCACCACAACGGCCTGATCCAAGCGGCTCAACTGGCAGGAAGCGGCGGATGAACAGCTCCAGGGCCATCGGCCCGCAGCGGGGCTGCCAGTTGGTGCCGCCCGCTAGCGGTCCTCGGCATCGGCGGCCTGGGCGGGGCCGTGGCGAAGCGCCACCGGTGTCTCAGGGCCGATGGAATCCGCTGGCATCCGCAACCCCTGATCGGCGCCTTCAAGTCCGTGCGACGGAGGATCAGGTGAAACCGTTTTGGTTGCAGAATTGTTGCCGGTGACCCTGCAACGGCGATGGCCAGGAGCCTCACCCTCAAAAATCTCCCCGACGACCTCTACGGCCGCCTGAAGCAAGCGGCCCAGCAGCATCGCCGCAGCCTCAACAACGAAGCGATCGTGTGCCTGGAAGCGGCCCTTCCGCCCCAGCCAATCACGGCCGCCGAGCGACTCGAGCAGATCCGGGCCTTGCGCCACAGCCTGCCAACAGAAACGGCGTTCACCCCGGACCAGATCGATGCTTTCAAGCGCGAGGGCCGCCCATGATCGTGGTGGACACCAATGTGGTGGCCTATCTGTTGCTGGGTGGTCCACAGACCGAGAAGGCTGAGGCGCTTCTGCTTCATGACCCTGAATGGGCCGCTCCGGCGCTCTGGCGAAGCGAACTGCGCAGCGTGCTCAGCGGTTACCTGAGACGAGGGCAGCTGGATCGCCAGCAGGTGCTGAGGCTCCAGGGCCAGGCGGAAGCGTTACTGCAGGGACGGGACGTGCCGGTGGACTCTGCCGAGGTGTTCCGACTGGTGGAGGCGAGCGACTGCAGCGCCTACGACTGTGAGTTCGTGGCTGCCGCCATGGCGCTCCAGAGCCGCCTGATCAGCTCCGATCGCCAACTCCTGAGGGCCTTTCCCGAGATTGCGAGCCCGTTGGAGCAAGCCATACCTGACACCTGATCACAGCGGATCCCCGGGCAAAAAGCGCCGGATGAACACCTCCAAGGCCATGGGCCCGCAGCGGGGCTGCCAGGTGGTGCCGCCCGGCAGCCGCCGCCAGCAGGCCACCTGCAGCGCGCCCCCGCCGGCCAGCAGCTGCACCCGGTAGCGGTACTCGGCATCGGCGGCCTGGGCGGGGGCGGCCAGGGGTTCGGCGCCGGGCTGGCTCGCCAGGAACGCCGCCGCGAAGGCCTCCGGCTCCGGCCGCTGGCGCAGGGCCGTGGCGAAACGCCAGGCGGCGCCTGTGGGGTAGCCGTCGTGGTGGAGATAGAGGTGGCGCTCCGGGACGCCGGGGAAACCGGTGAACGAATAGACGGCGCGGGTGGCCAAGGGGCTGGGGCGGCTGCACAGGGAAGTGCCACCGGTGTCTCACAACCATGGGCTGGCTCTAGCCGTACGTTGAACGTACAAAGAGGCCGGCCGATGGACAACGCCCCCACCCGAGCCCGGGATCGGCGCCTTGAGGTTCGGGCCACGGCGAAGGACCGCCAACTGATTGATCGGGCGGTGGCCGCTTCCGGCATCGATCTCACCGAATTCGTGATCACCCATCTGCGCCTGGCCGCCCAGCAGGTGCTGGCCGACCGTGAGGTGTTCCGCCTTGACCCGGAGGCGCTTGATGCCTGGGAACGCATCAACCAACGGCCGGCCCGGTCGCTGAAGGGCCTGCGCGAGCTGATGGGTCGGCCCTCACCGTTCCAGGAGTGAGCGCCGGCTACCTGTCACCCCGGCTGCTGGCGTCCAGCGACCGGCTCGACGGTTTCCAATGCCGATCCGAGGCGCAGACAAACTGGTTGCGCAAACACGCCCGCCAGGCCCATACCCGTGGTGGCACCAGCAGGGTGTTCGTGGTCACCGAAGTCGGCAGCAGTGATGTGGTGGCCTACTACCCCTGGTGCGTGGCCAGCATCTCTCCTGCTCAGGTTCCGCCGCGTCTGCGCAAAGGCGCTGGTCGCTATCCCCAGCCGGTTACCGTGCTGAGCCGGCTCGGCGTCGATCTTCGCCATGAAGGACGGGACCTCGGTGCCGCTCTGTTGGCAGATGGGATCAGCCGAACGGCACAGATCGGATCCGAAGTGGGTTGCGGAGGGTTGCTCGTCCATGCCGAGAGCGCCTCGGCCAAGGCGTTCCATCTGCATCTCGTTCCAGAGTTTGAGCCGTCCCCCACCGACCCCTTGCATCTGGTGCTGCTGACGAAGGACATCCTGCGGACGTTGGGGTGAGCTCCCTACGCTCGAAAGAGATCAAGGAAGGAATTCCGAGAATGAGAACCGTGAAAGGCCTGATTGAGGAACTGACCAGGTTTCCTGATGATGCACTGTGTTATGCCTACGAAGGGGAGGTCATCGGGATCGTCATTCGGCACTGTGGACGCGAGGGAGTGATCCACTGCGGTGAAGGTGAAGGTGCTGAGCCGGCAACAGAGCCACTCAAAGACTTGAAAAGCACGCGGCCGATCAGATAGCCAGGAAGTCATCGCTGGAATCTCCGGAGTCAATCAGGTGGTCTTTCAGGTCCGTGGCCTTCACTGCTTGCTGGAGTTGGCCCAACAGAGCGTGCGTTCTCACGCTGCGCAGATCGCCGGCCTCGAAGTCAGCGAGCAGCTGCTGCTCTTCAGGATCCAGTGAAGCCGAAATGGGAATGCTCATGATGCAGCTCCACCAGGGCTGAATGTTTTTAGAGGCGGTTGGCCTTGCGGCTGGGGATGATCGTTTCACACCCGCTGAGCACAGAGCAACTCCGCCTGGGCCAGCACGGTTTTCACCGCCTCTTCCTGGAGATCGGGGGGGGGGTAACCGTCGTTGTTGAGGATGCGTTTCACCATCATGCGATCCGGGCCCCGGCGCTCTCGCTCATGGACCGGTTTCCGGGGTCCTCGTCTGAGCCACACTTCCCAGCCCCGCCGGCCGGCCACCAGCGCGGCGACGGCCTCCTGCAGGGCCTGGAATGGCACCAGCTTCGCTCAGGCCGGAGGCCAGGGGTTGATCAGATCGATCCCGATCCCCGCGCCAGCCGCCACGTTCATCGGTTTCACCCAGCCGCGCCAGGCTGGGGGCGAAACCCTGTTGCCGGAGACGGCTTCCACGCCGATGTGTTTCTCCAGCAGCGCCAGCTTCGTGGTGGCGGCCGTGCTATTGCCCCTGGGTGTGGGCAGCGTGCGCTACTGCCAGGATCAGCAACGCAGCGATCTGCTGCCCCTGGCCCTCACGCCCCTGTTCTTCTCGATGCAGCAGGCCCTGGAGGGTCTGGTGTGGCTCGGCCTCGAGCAGGGCGGCTCCGTCTGGCTCGTGCACCCCGCCGCGCTCGGTTATCTGTTCTTCGCCTATGCCTTCTGGCTGGTCTGGTTTCCCTGGTGCGTGCTGCAGCTGAACCTCCACGCGCCGCCTCCCCTGAGGCGTCGGATCCTGGTGGGGCTGCTGGTGCTGGGCCTGCTCATGGGCGGGGTGCTCTGGTTGCCACTGGTGGTCGACCCTTCCCTGTTCCAGCCGGCCGTGGTGCATGGCTCCCTCGATTACCACACCACGTTGCTGACGGATCGCTGGATCAATCTGGACTTCGGCAGCACGATCTATGCGGTGATCATCCTCGGACCGTTGATGCTCAGCGCCTCTGGGCGGCTGCGCTGGTTCGGTGGAGGGATCCTCGCCGCCTTCCTGATCTCGCACCTGGCCTACGGCTATGCCTTCGCCTCGGTGTGGTGCTTCTTCAGTGCGGTGTTGTCAGCCTCCCTCTACTGGATCCTCAGGGATCCGGAGCCTGTGGTGCTGCCGGGCCTAAATTGATGCTTGATGCGTTGCCATCCGATGCGCACCACCCTGCAGCTCGATGACGACGTGCTGGCGGCGGCCCGGGTGCTGGCCCGGCAGCGGCGCACCAGCCTCGGGGCCGTGATCAGTGCGCTGGCCCGCCAAGGGCTGGTGGCTCCACCCCCCGGCACCGCCAGCAGCGGTCCCAGCCACCGCAACGGGTTGCCCCTGCTGCCCTGGCAGCCGCAGGGCGCGCCGGTGGACCTCGCACTCGTCAACAGCTTGCGCGACGAGCTGCCGTGAGCGCAGCCCTGCTGGATGTGAACGTGCTGATCGCCCTGCTGGACGGGCGCCACGTGCACCATGAGCAGGCCCACGACTGGTTCGCCGCCTCCGAGGACCTGGGCTGGGCCACCTGCCCGCTCACCCAGAACGCGGTGCTGCGGATCCTCGGCCAGCCCCGCTACCCCAACAGCCCGGGGCCACCGGCGGTGGTGGCGCCCTTGATGCGGGAGCTGATCCGCCATCCACGCCACCACTTCTGGCCCGATGCCATCAGCCTGCTTGCCGCGCCGGGGGGCGAAGCTCCGCTGGTCGACGCCACCCAGCTGCTGGAGGCGGGGCAAGTCACCGACACCTATCTGTTGGCGCTGGCGGTGCACCACGGCGGCACGCTGGTGAGTCTCGACCGCCGCCTGGGCTCCGGGGCCGTGGCGGGCGGCAGCGCCGCCCTGCGCCTGATCCCCACCTGATGCCCCCGGACCCCACCGACCCCGCCCAGCTGCGCCGCGACTACCGGCGCCAGGCGCTGCGGCGGGGGGACCTGGCGGCCGATCCGGTGGCGCAGTTCCGCCGCTGGTTCGATCAGGCGGTGGCGGCCGGGCTGATCGAGCCCAACGCCATGGTGCTGGGCACCAGCGATGGGGTGCGCCCCAGCGCCCGCACGGTGCTGCTCAAGGCCTTCGACGGGCGGGGCTTTGTGTTCTTCACCCACTACGAGAGCCGCAAGGCCACGGAGATCGCCGCCCACCCCGAGGTGAGCCTGCTGTTTCCCTGGTACGGGCTGGAGCGGCAGGTGGCAATCCTGGGGCGGGCCGAGCGGATCAGCGCCGCCGAGTCGCTGGCCTACTTCCTCTCGCGCCCCGTCGGCAGCCGGCTGGGGGCCTGGGTGTCGCAGCAGAGCGCCGTGATCAGCTCCCGCTCGCTCCTGGAGATGCAGTGGCAGGCGATGCAGCGCCGCTTCGCCGATGGCGAGGTGCCGCTGCCGCCGGCCTGGGGCGGGCTGCGGGTGGTGCCGTGCGAGTTCGAGTTCTGGCAGGGCCGCGAGAACCGCCTGCACGATCGCTTCCGCTACCGGCCCGCCGAGCCGGCCGGGGACGGGGGCGGCGCCGCGGCCTGGACCATCGAGCGGCTGGCGCCCTGAGGCGCCGACCACAGCCGCCGGCGATCCGCAGATGCGCCGCGAAACCACCCCATTCCTCTTCTATGCGGCTATACTCATAACAATTGATGGTTGATCACCCATGGCTGTCGCGCCCGCGCCCTCCCTGTCCCTCGCCGCCGCCGCCGGTGGTGAGCCGCTGCTGTTCCGCCAGCTGTTCGATGCCGACACCGGCACCTTCACCTATCTGCTGGCGGAGGTGGCCAGCCGCAGGGCCCTGCTGATCGATTCGGTCTTCGAGCAGCACGACCGCGACCTGGCGCTGATCCGGGAGCTGGGTCTCGAGCTGGTGGCCACGATCGACACCCATGCCCATGCCGACCACGTGACGGGCAGCTGGCTGATGCACGAGGCCACCGGCTGCGCCATCGGCCTGGCGGCCTGCATCGGCGCCGAGAACGTCACCCGTCCCCTGAAGCACGGCGATCGCGTCCTCTTCGGCGGCCGCCATGTGGAGGTGCGCGCCACCCCCGGCCACACCGACGGCTGTCTCACCTTCATCCTCGACGACCACACAATGGCCTTCACCGGCGATGCGCTGCTGGTGCGCGGCTGCGGCCGCTGCGACTTCCAGCAGGGCAACGCCCACACCCTCTGGGCCTCGATCACCGGCCAGATCCTGACCCTGCCGGATCACTGCCTGCTGTACCCCGGCCACGACTACACCGGCCGCTCCGTCACCTCCGTCACCGAGGAGAAGGCCTTCAACGCCCGCCTGGGAGGCAACGCCACCGAGCGGGACTTCGTCGGCCACATGGAGAACATGCGGCTGCCCCATCCCCACCGGATCGCCCAGGCCCTGCCCGGCAACATGCGCTCCGGCAAGCCCCGCGACGCCAGCGCCGCGCCCGCCTGGGCGCCCATGGCCCGCAGCTACGCCGGACTGCCCGAACTCAGCCCGGCCTGGGTGGCCGCGCATCGCGGCGATGTCACCGTGCTCGATGTGCGCTCCGCCGAGGAGTACGACGGGCCAGACGGGCGTGTGGGCGGCAGCCTGCTGATCCCCCTGCCGGAGCTGGAGAGCCGCTCCGGCGAGATCCCCGCCGGTCGCCCGCTGGTGGTCGTCTGCCATTCGGGCAGCCGCTCGGCCCTGGCCACCCAGCAGTTGCTCAAGGCCGGCCGCCAGCAGGTGGCGAACCTCCACGGCGGCCTGAGCCGCTGGGCCGCCGAGGGCTTCCCCCTCGAGGGGGCCGTGCAGGCCTGAAGCGTTTGCCCCTGATTTCCATCCCACTCCCTTCTCCCTTCCTGACCACCACGACCATGAACAGCACAACCGTCACCACCCCCAGCCGCCTGGGCGCCCACGACCTCGCCGAACGGCTCGCGTCCGGTGAAGTCACCGTGATCGATGTGCGCGAGCCGATGGAATTCGCCACAGGCCACATCGCCGGCAGCCTCAATGTGCCCCTCTCCCGCCTGGCCCAGGCCGACCTGCCCCGCGGTCCGCTGGTGCTGGTCTGCCAGAGCGGCAACCGCAGCGGCAAGGGCCTGTCCCAGCTGCTCGGTCAGGGCCATCCCCACCCCGTCGCCGACCTGCTCGGTGGCCTGCCCGCCTGGCAGCAGGCCGGCCTGCCGGTGCGCCAGCTCAAGGGGGCGCCGCTGCCGCTGATGCGCCAGGTGCAGATCGTCGCCGGCAGCCTGGTGCTGCTGGGGGTGATCCTGTCGCAGGCCGTGGCCCCCGGCTGGATCTGGCTGAGCAGCTTCGTGGGGGCCGGGCTCACCTTCGCGGGTATCTCCGGCTTCTGCGGCATGGCCCGCCTGCTAGCCGTGATGCCCTGGAACCGGGTGTAGCGGCCGGCGCCACAGGCCCAGCCATTCGTCCGGGCGCCGGTCCAGCGAACCGGTGGCCGGCTCCCAGACCGCCGGCACCAGACCCGCCCCGCTGAGTTGGGCTTCCACCGCCTCGGGGTCGCTGCCCCAGGGGGGCCCGCCGGGGTTGCGGTGGCACCAGAACAGCCCCAGCAGCCAGCCGCCCGGCACCAGCAGCCGGCTGACGGTGGCGATGTAGTCCTCACGCCGCTCCGGATCGATGGCACAGAAGCAGGTGTGCTCCACGATCCCCGTGAGGCTGCCGGCCGCCAGGCCCGCCGCCTCCAGGGCCTGCTGGTCAAACAGGTCGGCCTGCAGCCAGCGCAGGCCGGCCCGGTCCGGGCCATGGAGGCTGCGGGCTTCGGCCAGGGCCTCGCCGCTGAAATCCAGGCCGATGGCGACAAAACCGAGCGCTTCGAGCAGGGCGGCCTCATGGCCGCGGCCGCAGCCCGGCACCAGCACCCGGCCCGGCGGGCGGGGGGCCAGCGGGTGCGTGCGCAGAAACGCCTCCAGCGGCGGAGCCGGCCGGCCCAGTTCCCAGGCGTCCGTGCCCTGCCGGTAGCGCTGGTCCCAGTGGCCGGGCTCAGCGGTGGAGGGTGGGGGAGAGGCATTCATCGCTCCAGCTTGGCCCCCCGCGCCGGGTGTCTCCCTAGCCTGGCCCGATGCGCCTGCTGCACACCTCCGACTGGCACCTGGGCCGCAGTTTTCACGGGGCCTCACTGCTGGAGGAGCAGAAGGCTGCGATCGAGCGGATCGCCGAACTGGCCCGAGAGCATGCCGTCGATGCGGTGCTGATCGCCGGCGACCTCTACGACCGGGCCATCCCGCCGGCCGAGGCGGTGGACCTGTTCAACCGGGCCCTGGCCCAGCTGAGCCGCGATGGCACCGCCGTGGTGGCCATCGCCGGCAACCACGATTCCCATGTGCGGGTGTCGGTGTACGACCCACTGCTCTCGGCCTTCGGGGTCACGGTGCGGGGCGATGTGGGCCGGGCCCAGGAGCCGGTGCTGGTGACACCCCGCGACGGCGGCCCGCCGGTGGCGATCTATCCCCTGCCCTACCTGGAGCCGGCGGTGGTCGGGCCGGCCCTGGCCGGGGCGCCGGTGCGCCTGCGCCACGAGGAGGTGACGCGCCTGGCCATTGAGCGGATCCACGCCGACCGCCGCGAACGGCCGCCCCACCGTTCGGTGCTGGTGGCCCACACCTTCGTGGCCGGCGGCGAAACCTCGGAATCGGAGCGGGAGCTCACCGTCGGCAACGTCGACCGGGTGAGCGTGGACACCTTCTCGGGCTTCGATTACGTGGCCCTCGGCCACCTGCACGCCTCCCAGCAGCTGGACGGCCCCCGGGTCGCCTATTCGGGCACCCCGCTGGCCTATTCCTTCTCCGAGGAGCGGCACGTCAAGTCGGTGCGGATCGTGGAGCTGGCCGCCGACGGGACGCCCTCCGTGGCGGTGGTACCCCTGGGGGTGGGCCGGCGCCTGTGCACCCTGCGGGGGCCCATCGACGAGCTCTGCTCAGACCCCGCCCACGCCGCCGCCAGCGAGGCACGGGTGCGGGCGATCCTCACCGACGACACCCTGCCCCTGCAGGCCATGGCCCGGCTGCGGGCCCGCTTTCCCCACATCGCCGAACTCCGCCACGAACCACCCGAGGTGGCCCGCGCTGGCGACGCCGAGCGCCACCGCCAGGTGCGCCAGGCCCGTTCGCCGCTGGAGCTGGCCAGCGCCTTCTTCACCGACCAGCACGGCCAGCCGCCCGGCGAGCCGGAGGCCGAGCTGCTGCGGGCGGCCCTGGCGGCGGCGGAACGGGGAGGGGAGCGGTGAAGCCCCACCGGCTCACGATCGAGGCCTTCGGGCCCTACGCCGATCCGGTGGCGGTCGACTTCGACGGCCTGGCCGCCGAAGGACTGTTCCTGATTCACGGCACCACCGGCGCCGGCAAGACCTTCCTGCTCGATGCCCTCTGCTTCGCCCTCTACGGCGAGGTGTCGGGCGACCGCAGCGTCAAGGGGCTGCGCTCCGACCACGCCGCCCCCGGCGCCGTGCCCCGGGTGAGCCTGGAGTTCTCCAGCGGCGGCGCCCGCTACCGGGTGGAGCGCGTGCCGGCCCATACAGCACCGAAGATTCGAGGCCAGGGCTTTACCGACAAGCCGTCCCAGGCGTTCCTGTTCCGGCTGGCCGCCGGTGGGGACGAGCAGCCCGTGGCGGCCAAGACCACCGAGGTGGACAAGGAGGTGGTGGCCCTGGTGGGGCTCAATGCCGGGCAGTTCCGCCAGGTGATCCTGCTGCCCCAGGGGCGCTTCGCCGAGGTGCTGCGGGCGAAGGCCGAGGAGCGCGAAGCCCTGCTCAAAACGCTCTTCGACACGGAGATCTACGAGCGGGCCGGCTGGTGGCTGGAGGAGCGGGCCCGGGAGGCGCGCCAGCTGGCGCTGGAGCAGGCCCGGGAGCAGGAGGTGCTGCGGCGTCGGGCGGCCGATGCCTGGGCCCCCCACGCGCCCGAACCACCGGAGGGGGCCGAACCGGCCGCGCCGCCCACCGACCAGGGCGGCCTCGAAGCACTGGTGGCGGGGATCGCCACGGTGGTTCAGGGCACCGAGGCCGCCTTGCAGGAGGCCTCCGCCGGCCTGCAGGCGGCCCAGACGACCCTGGCGGCCCTGGCGGCCCAGGCGGATCGCTGGGACCGGCGTGCCGCCGCCGCCGCCCGGCTGGGGGAACTGGAGGCCAAAAAGGAGACGGTGGAGGCGTACCGCCAGAAGCTCGCCCTGGCGGAGCGGGCCGAACGCCTGCGCTCCAGCCTGGGGGCCGAGCAGGAGGCCCGCCGCGCCCTCGCCCTGGTGGAGCGGGACCTGGGGCAGCAGCTGGGGGCGGCGGTACGGGCCCACGATGGGGCCAGGGCCCTGCCGGTCTCCGTGCGACGGCTCGACCTGACGACCTTGCCGTCCGCCGAAGACCTCGCTGCAGCCGGTGCCGACCTGGCCG
Organism: Cyanobium gracile PCC 6307; assembly: GCF_000316515.1. Classification (NCBI taxonomy): domain Bacteria; kingdom Bacillati; phylum Cyanobacteriota; class Cyanophyceae; order Synechococcales; family Prochlorococcaceae; genus Cyanobium; species Cyanobium gracile. The sequence goes on from NC_019675.1 coordinate 1,931,816, forward strand.
CCCGCGGGGCGGAGGTGCGGGAGCTGGCCCGCAAGGCCGAGGAGGCCGCCCAGGCCGGGGGGCCGCAGCCGCCGCCGGCCAGCGGGCCGCCGAGGCCGAAGCGGGGCGGGCCACCGCCGTCGCCCAGCAGGAGCGGCTGGCGGCGGAGCAGGAGCGGGAGCTGGCCCTGCTCGCTCAGGCCCGCAGCGCCCGCGACCAGCTCGAAGGCCTGCAGCGGGCCGCCCGGGAGGCCGAAGGCCGTGCCGTGGCCGCCGAGGCCATCGCCCCGGCCCGGGAGCGGCAGAACGGGGCCGAGGCCGCCAGGAACGCCGCCGATCGCGACGTCAACACGGCGGCCGCCGGCCTCAACGAGCTGCGGCGACGCCAGATCGAGGGCATGGCCGCCCGTCTCGCCGGGGGTCTGGCCGCCGGGACCCCCTGCCCGGTCTGCGGCGCCACGGCGCACCCGGCGCCGGCCCGGCCCTCTGCTGACGCGGTCGATGACGGGGCGATCACCACCGCCGAACGCACCCTGGCCGCGGCCACCCAGGCGGCACAGGCGGCCGCGGTGGCCCTGGCCAACGCCCAGACCGCCCTCGCCGCGGTGCTGGAGAAGGCCGGAGACGGCGCCGATCCGCTCGCCGCCCGCCAGGCCGCCGTCTCGGCAGCAGCAGCACAGCTGGCGGCCCAGGCCCTGGCCGATGGTGTGCCGGCTCTTGAGCAGCGCACCGCTGATCGGGAGCAGCAACGGCAGCAGCTTGCCCAGGCCATCGAGGCGGCCGCCACCGCGATCGCCCTGGAGAGCCGGGCCGCCGCCGAGGCCAGCCAGCGGCAGCGGGCCCTGGCGGAGCAGGTGGCGCGGGAGCTGGGGGAGGGGCTGGAGCCGGTTGCGGTGCTGCGGGCCTTCGGGCCCCTGGAGGCCGCCCTCCAGGCCCTGGTGGCCGGGGCGGGCGCCCACACCCGCGCCAGCAGCGCGCTGGAGCAGGCGGCCCGGCGGCTGGGCCAGGAGCTGGCCGCCTCGCCGTTCGCCACGGCGGCCGACGCCGCCGCGGCCCTGCAGGAGGAGAGCTGGCGCCTGAAGCTCGTGGAGCGGATCGCCGCCTACGAGGCGGAGGTGATCGAGCAGCGCAACCTCCTGGCGGCTCCCGATCTGGCGGACCTGCCGGAGACCCGGCCCGACACCGCCGCCGCCGCTGAGGCCGTGACCCGCGCCGATGCGGCCCGCACCCGGGCGGTGGAGCGCCACAGCGAAGCCCGCGGCGCCCAGCGGGAGATCACCCGCCTCGCCGCCGAACACCGTGATGGGGCCGAGGCGCTGGCGGCGAAGCAGGAGCGGGCCGATCGGATCAGCGCCGTGGCCAGTCGCTGCCAGGGCAAGGCGGCTCCCTACATCTCCCTGCAGCGCTGGGTGCTCTCGGCCTACCTCGCCGACATCTGCGGCTACGCCAACCAGCGGCTCACCCTCATGACCTCCGGCCGCTACCAGCTGCGACTCACCAACGAGGGGGGCCACGGCGGCCGCAAGGCGGGGCTGGGCCTGCGGGTGCTGGACGCCTACACCGGCGAGGAGCGGGAGGTGAGCAGCCTCTCGGGCGGGGAGACCTTCCAGGCTTCCCTGGCCCTGGCCCTGGGTGTGGCCGACACGGTGCAGGCCCACGCCGGCGGCGTGCCCCTAGAGGCCCTGTTCATCGACGAGGGCTTCGGCAGCCTCGATCCCGACAACCTGCAGCTGGCCATGGACGAACTCGACCGGCTGCGGGAGGGGGGCCGCATGATCGGCCTGATCAGCCATGTCGGCGCCCTGCGGGAGCGCATCCGCTGCGGCATCGAGGTGATCGCCGGGGACCGCGGCTCGAGCCTGCGGGTGGGGGTCACGGCCTGACGCGACCTGCCTAGAGCAACCCCCGATGGCGCACGAACAGCTGCACCATCGCCCAGGAGCCCAGGGTCACCTTGACGGCCACCAGCCCGTTGAGCAGGGGGATCCAGCCCCCCGAGGCCAGGGTGCCGAAGGTTCCGGCGGGCAGGGGGACCCCCCCGAGGGCGAAGGCGGAGAGGAGCACGAAGGCGATCACGGCGGCCTTCTCCCACAGGTCGGCGCGCCAGCGGCGGTAAAGGCGGTCGGAGAGCCGGGCCGAGCCGCTGATCAGCACCAGGCCGATGGCGGTGCCGCCGGCCACCCCCGCCGCGAACCCGCCCCCCGGCGACAGGTGGCCGCGCAGGGCCAGCTCCACCCCGATCAGGGTGGCCATGGTGGCGCCCAGCTGGCAGAGCACCACCGAGGGGGCATCCTCGATGGCCCGGATGCTCGTCTTGGTGGGCTCCCCCGCCAGCAGGAAGCGCACCCCGATCGAGGCCAGGGTGAACACCACCACTTCGGCGATGGTGTCGTAGAGGCGGGTGTGCAGGATCACGCCCGACACCAGATTGGGAACGTCGGTGGTGGCGGCCAGCGAGGCGATCATCGGCCCGATGGGCGGCGGCGGCGGCAGGGCCGCGGCCAGCGGGGCCAGGCACAGGGCGGTGGCGGCCAGCAGGTAGAGCCAGGTCATGGCCGCTCCCCCGGCAGCAGCTCACCACCGCTGCTCTGCCAGCGGCGAAAGCCCTCCAGGGCCCGCAGCCGCTCCGCCAGCCGGGGGTTGGCCAGCTGCAGCCGCAGGCCAGGACCGAGCTGACCGTGGCTCGCGTCGGCCTCGCCGGCCTCCCCCGGCTCCGGCGACAGCAGCCGCAGCCGCAGCGACAGGGGCTCCAGCCAGTCGCGCAGCAGCGCCTGGGTGGCCGCGCTGGGGGGATCGTCAGCCGGGTAGGTCAACCGCAGCGCCATCGAGGAGCGCAGCGCCACCGCGTAGAGGGTGGTGGAGAGCAGGGTGCCCACCAGCGCCTCGGTGATCGCCACGTCCGGGGCGCCCAGCAGGGCGTAGAGCAGGGTGGAGACCGACCCGAGGATGCCCCGCAGCACCAGGGTCTGGTACGGATTCGACTGGCTCACCAGCAGCACGGCGGTGAGGGGAAGCAGGGCGGTGATCGGCAGGAGCAGATCCAGCTCCCCCACCAGGGACACGGTGCCGCTCATGGCTCCGGCTCCCGCCGGGAGCCGAGCGAGCAGTTGGCCAGCACATACCCGAAGATCGTGTCCCACAGGATCAGCGCCACCAGGGCCAGCACCAGCAGGGGCCACTGGCCGGGGATGCGCAGCAGCAGGCCCAGCAGCATCAGCGCCGAGCCGAGGGTGTCGGCCACCGAGAGGGCATGGAGCTTGCTGAGGTAGCTGCGGCTCTCCAGCAGAGGCCAGGTGCCCCAGAACCAGAACACCAGTCCGGCCCCGAGCAGCAGCAGGCTGACGTGATCGGCCAGGACGGCGAGGGTCATCGCTCCGTCCCCCGCAGCAGGTTGGCCAGCAGCAGCAGCCCGGCGTTGCCGGCGCACAGGACGATCACCCCGGCCAGGCCCAGCATCCGGTCGCCCCGCACCGCCGACACCACCAGGATGATCAGGGCCACCTTGCTGGCGACGCTGGAGAAGGCCGCCAAGCGGTGCCAGACGTCGCTGGGCCGGCAGGCCACCGCGATCGGAATCAGCAGGGCCAGCACCATGCCCCAGAGCAGCACCGTCATGGGGTCGGCCCCCCGGCCTGGGGCCCTGGCGCCGGGGCCCGGCGGGGGCGCAGGGCGTGGATGCGGTAGCGGCGGCCGCCGTCCTCCAGGCCCAGCACGATCGTGAAGGGGGTGAGGGTGATGCGGAACACGTCCAGGAACACAAGCAGGGGGATGGTGCTGTCGGTGGTGGCCTCGCTGATCTCCCCCTCCACCGGCTCGCGGCCGACGATCAGCCGCAGGGCCTCCAGGTAGGCCTGGGGAACGGCCAGCAGGCTGCGGCCCAGGGCCCGCAGCAGGGCGCGCAGGGGCAGGGGCCTGGAGTGGGCGCGGGGCAGCAGCAGGGCCACCACCAGCCCAATCAGCAGGTTGAGACGGCTCAGATCGGCGGTCAGCAAACACCAGACCGCCAGCCGGAAGCCCGTGGTGAGCAGCAGGGGCAGCAGGCGTCTCATCGGATCCACACCAGCAGGCCGGCCCCCACCACACCCATGCCGCCCACCAGATCGGGGAAGGCCTCGAGGTCGGGCAGGCGGAACCAGGGACGGCGCCGCAGGGGCTGCAGCAGCCGGTGCAGCCCCACCCCGGCCGCCAGCACCAGGGTCGCCTTGGCGGCCGCGGGCAGCAGCTCCGGACTCCAGCTGCGGCTGGCCTCGGCGGCACCGAGCAGCACCAGCGCCAGCAGCAGCACCACCACCCCGGGCGACCAGGCGGGCTCCGGTGGGGTTGGGGCCACAGGCGGCGATGCCGAAGCCGCGGCCTGCAGGGGAGCGCCCCAGAGGCGCGCATAGACCGCCGCGGTGCCCGCGGTGAGCAGGCTGAGCAGCAGGCCGGTGGGCCCCGGCAGGGTCCGATCAAGGCCGGCCTTGGCGAAGAAGCCCAGCAGCGGCGGCACCCCCACGATCGAGAGGGAACCGATCCACAGCGGGACCCACACCCCGGCGGCCAGGGGCCGTCCGGCCCAGCCGGCCAGGTCGCGGCCGGGGAAGCGGCGGGCCACCAGGAACAGGGCGGCCTTCGCCAACCCGTGGCCGAGGGCATAGAGCCCTCCGGCGGCCGGCACCAGCACCACCAGGCCCATCTGGGAGAGGGTGCTCCAGGCCAGCAGCCGCTTGGCATCCGCCTCCACCAGGGCGAACACCAGGCCCAGGCAGGCGCTGGCCAGACCGATCACCGGCAGCACGGCCGCCAGGGCCGGCACGACGCCGCTCAGCCGCAGCAGGGGAACGATCCCGGCGGCGACCACCACGCCGGAGAGCAGGGCGGAGACCTCCGCCGGTGCCTCGGCATGGGTGCGGGGCAGCCACAGGCCCGAGAGGAACAGCCCGGCCTTGGTGAGCAGCCCGACCAGCAGCAGGGCCAGGGCGGCCGCACCGGCTCCGGCGACGGCCTCGAGCCGGAAACTGCCCTGGGTCAGATAGACGACGGCGGCACCGACCAGGTAGAGGGTCATGACCGTGTTGCCGATCAGCAGGTAGCGCAGCGCTAGCCAGAGGGAGCGCTCCGAGCGGCTGCCCAGGATCAGCAGGAAGGCGCTGATCCCCACCACCTCAAGCGTCACGTAGAGGCTCACCAGGTCCACCGCCACGAAGGCGGAGGCCAGGCCCCCGTGGAGCACCATCAGCAGCAGCAGGAAGGGCCCGGGCAGGGTCCGGCGCCAGCCGTCCAGCACCACCGCGCCGCACACCAGGGCATTGAGGAGCAGGAAGGGCGCCGCCAGGCCATCGGGCTGCAGCGACACTCCGTAGGGGCCGAGCAGGCTGAGGCTGGCCGGCAGGGCGCCGGCCTGGATCGCAAGGGCCACCGCGCCGGTGGCCAGGCAGCAGAGCAGGGCCAGCCCGCGGGCGAGGGGCGGCAGCAGGGCGGCCAGAAATGCCGCCGTGTAGGGCAGCAGCAGCCAGACGATCAGCAGGGCCTCGCCGGAGGGTGGCGCCATCAGCGCCGCCCCCCGGCGTCGAGGCGACCCGCATCGAAGCTGGCCAGATCAAGGCTGGGGTCGACGCGGGCCAGGCGGGTGATCACCACCAGCAGCAGGGCCTGGATCGAGAGGCCGATCACGATCGCCGTGAGGATCACGGCCTGGGGGATCGGGTCGGCCATGGGCAGCGGCGCCGCGACGGCCCCGGGGGCGAGGGGGGCCGCCAGGATCGGGCTCCGCAGGCCGGCGCGCGCCGCCACGAGCACGAACAGGGCGACCACGGCGGAGCCCATCACGTCCATGGCCAGCACCTTGAGGAACAGGTTGCGGCGCAGCAGCAGCCCGACGAACCCCACCAGCACGGCCACCAGAATCAGAAGCTCAAGCAGGCGGAACGGATCCATCGGACCTTCCTTCCCGGAGGACGGCCGGGAGGGACACGGAGCGGGATGGTAGCCGTTGCTGCCGGAGGCCGACGGGCCAGGCCGGGCCTCAGGCGGAGGCCTGGAACTGCTCCGCCAGCAGGCGGCGCTGGTACTCCAGCGACAGGGCCTCCAGGTGGGAACGGGCCTGCTCCTGCAGGGCGGGATCCAGCTGGTCGAACACCAGACCCTGGGGCACCTGCATGCGCAGAACGAGCGCCAGGGCATCGAAGATGCGCACCTGGTCGCCCTGCCAGCCTTGGTACTCGGCGGCAAGGGCCATCAGGGCCTCACCGGAGGCCTGGCCTGCCATGACCCGCGGCCGCAGCTCCTGCACCTGGGCCAGCCGCGCCGAGCTCACCAGGGCATGGGCCGCGCCCAGGGCCGCCAGGGAATCGGCCGCTTCCCGCTTGAGCACGGTCATGTCGCGGCTGAGCACCACCGCCTCCACCGAGAGGGGCTCCCTCATGCCGGGGAGCAGCGCCGCCCCGGGATCGGCCGCGGGCGCCTTGGCCAGGGCCGGGGCCGGTGGCGGCGGTGGCGGCTCCTGCCACAGGGCCGCCGCCATGGCGCGCAGACGCCGGGCCAGCCACTGCCTGACGCGTCGGACCTGTACCGCCATGGGTCGCAAGGGATTGGGTCTTCCCAATGTGGCCGCTCCGCCCGGGGGACCGTGACGGCCCTCCCCCCAGCCGGGCGGTCGGATAGCCGGCCAGGCCCCGGGTCAGCGGCGGTCATTCAAGTTGTCGCTTGCCAGAGTCGGCCCAGAGTGCCGCGGCGCCGCCGATGACCCCAGCCCAGCGACGCGTCCTCCCCTGGCGACGTGCCCTGGCCCTGGCGGTGGTCCTGGTGCTGGCCGCGGCCCTGACCATCGGCCTCGGCGCCAGCCGGCCCGCTGGGGCCCTGGCGGCCACCGCCGCGGCCGAGGCACCGGCCGGCAGCGGCACCGGCAACGCCTCGGTCGACACCGGCAACGCCGGCAGCTTCCGCCTCGGCACGGTGCGGATCCTGGGGGTGCCCGTGATCACCGTGGCCTCACCGGCGGTGGATTCCGGCGGCGACACCGGGCCGGAGGCCGCCGAGCGGGCCCGGGTGATCGAGGGCAACCTGAGCCAGCTCTACGAACCCCGCAATCCCTGCTCGCCCGGAGAACGGCTCGGTGAGGCGCTGCTGGATCACCTCAGCGTCGAGGGGACGACGGCCGCCTGCGACCCCAACCATCTGGGCCTGCAGGGGCCACCGGAGGCCCTGCGGGTGGTGGTGCGTCGCGAGCCCGGTGGAGATCGGCGGCTGGCGGCCGTCGTGCCCGGCCGCGCCAGCCCCTTCCCCCTGCTCACGGTCACCGAGCAGGACGCCCAGTTCAACGGCCTGACGGCCGATGCACTGGCCGAGCGCTGGCGGGGCCTGCTGGAACGTCGCCTGCGCAGCGCCCGTCGGGTGTTCGGGGAGGAGCAGATCAACGATCGGCTGCGGATCAGCCTGGTCTCCCTGACCGTCCTGGCCCTGCTCATGGCCGTGGTGGTGGTGCTCTGGCGCTCCAGGCCACCCAGGCCTTCAGCCGGCTGCTGGCGGCTCTGGTGCTCCTGCTGGGGGTCGCCATGGGCGCGGTGCTGCTGCTGGCCTGGCCCGGCCAGATCCCGGCCGCCATCGATGTGCTGCTGCAGCCGCTGGTGGTGCTGATGAAGGCGCTGCTGCTGCTGGCCCTGGCCGCGGTGCTGCGGGGCCTGGTGGGGCTGCTGCTGACCCAGTGGGCCAGCCACCCGGCGGTGCGCAGCGATCACCGCGCCCGCCGCCGGCAGCGCTACCTCAGCCTGCTTCGGGTGCTGCGGCGGCTGGTGAACCTGGCCTGCCTGCTGCTGTTCGCCCTCTGGACCGTCCGCGGCATCCCTGTCCTGCGGGATCTGTCCACCAATGCCGTGCTGGCCAGCGGCGCCGTGCTCGGTGCCCTGGCGCTGGTGTTCCAGGGGTTGCTGCGGGACTTCGTCGCCGGTCTGGTGCTGCTGCTCGACGACCGCTATGCCATCGGCGACTGGGTGGAGATCACCGGGCGCTCAGGGGAGGTGATGGATGTGGGGGTGCTGAGCACCGAACTGCGCTGCGCCGATCAGCGGGTGGTGGTGGTGCCCAACAGCCATTGCGAACAGGTGGTGAACCACACCAAGCTGCGTTCGGGGGCCGAAGTGACGCTGCTGCTGCCGCGCAGCCTCACCGATCTGGGGGGCGCCATGGCCGTGATCGCCGAGGAACTGGCCGCCTTCGGCAGCGATGCGCACTGGGCCGCCAGGCTGCTGGAGCCCCCCCGCCTGCTGGGCCTCGAGGCGATGACGGAGGACGACCTGCAGGTGAAGGCCCTGCTGATCACCCAGGCAGGCCAGCAGGGGGAAGCCCGGCGGGCCCTGCTGGGGCGGCTGGTGGAGCGGCTGCAGGGCTGGCCCCAGCAGCCCGGCGAGCCGCCGGGATCCGGTTTCTAAGCTGATGGCCCTTCCCAAGCCCTTACGGGCTCCGCGGCCGATGGATCCCTTCGCTTCCCATCCCGGCCCCGGGCTTCGCCTCGGCCGCCGGGAGCTGCTTCTGGGCGCGGCGAGTGCCGGCTTCGCCCTGGCGGTGCGGCCGGTGGCGGCGTCCACCGTCACCACCTCCACCCAGGGACTGACGGCCGGCTGGGTGTCGGTGCCTGGCGCGGATGGCGCCATCAAGGCCTACCGGGCCCGCCCCGCCAAGGGCTCGGGCTTCCCGGTGGTGCTGGTGGTGCAGGAGATCTTCGGCGTCCATGCCTACATCCAGGACGTCTGCCGCCGCCTGGCCCGGCTGGGCTATCTGGCCATCGCCCCGAGCCTGTTCGATCGCCAGGGCGATGTGACCGTGCTGCCCGACATCGCCGCGATCCTGCCGCTGGTGGCCACGGTGCCCGACGCCCAGGTGATGGCCGACCTGGATGCCACCGCCGCCTGGGCGGCCGCCAGCGGCGGCGGCGATGTCTCGCGGCTCGGCATCACCGGCTTCTGCTGGGGCGGACGGATCACCTGGCTCTATGCCGCCCACAACCCGAAGCTGAAGGCCGGCGTGGCCTGGTATGGCCGCCTGGTGGGCCAGGCCACCGACCTGCAGCCCGTCTATCCGATCGATGTGATTCCCCGGCTCAAGGCGCCGGTGCTGGGGCTCTATGCCGGCGAGGACGACGGCATTCCGATGGCGTCGGTGGAGCGGATGCAGGCGGCCCTGAAGGCGGCCGGCAGCCCCAGCCGCATCGAGGTGTTCCCGGGCCTGCCCCACGGCTTCCACGCCGACTACCGGCCCACCTACCGGGAGGCCGCCGCGGCCGCCGGCTGGACCCGGATGCAGGCCTGGTTCCGGGCCAACGGCGTGGTGTGAGCCGCGGGGAGGAGCGGTTGAAGACCTCCGCCTTCCTCCGGTCGTGGCTGTGGTTGGTGAAGGTGTGGATGTCCAGTGCGCGGTCGATGAACCTCTGCTCCTTGAACGCAAAGACCCGGCCGGCCGCCAAACAGGACTCCCCTGAGGCCAGGAGGTTGCAGGGGGATGGGTGCCGCTGTGACAGGCCTCCAGCCTCGCCCTGAGCGGCGTGCGCACGGTGATGACGCTGGGGAGGCGGGCGGGACGGAACCTCAGCCGGATGGGGGCTCGGCCCATCGGAGTGTGGCCGCAGGGGGCCTGGCCGCCGTGACGATCAACAGAAGCCGCAACAGGGTGACGGTCGTCACGGCGATTCGTAGCGGGATTCTGCTGCCCCCGTTCCAGACGATGTCAAAGGCGACGGGGAAATAGAAATACGTCACCAGACAGACCCCGTACGCCGCAAGGAGGATCCGCTGCCGCTCAGAAAAGGAGGCGATGGCCAGGATCCAGAGGCAGAACTGAGGCGAATAGAAGACGGTGCTGACGGTGAAACCCACGACCGCGACGAGGCAGGCATCGATCAGGCGATCGAACGATCGGGGCCTCAGCCAGGCGGCCCCGATGGAGAAACCGATGGTCAGGAAAGCCGGCAGGCCAGGAAACCAGCGAACCAGAAAGCGGAGATAAAACCCATCCCACAGGCTTTCCCCATTGAAGGAACGCTTGGCATGGAACAGATAGGACGACAACAGACCATCAAGGCCCGAAAACAGCAGGGTGATGAGCGTCATCGCGGCATAGGGGACCAGGCACACCACCGAGAAGATCAGGGCCTTTCTGATCCCGGCGAGGTGGAGCACATACATGGCCATGCAGGGAACGAGAAACAGTGCAAAGCCCTTCAGGGCAATCGCGACACCGAGCCATCCGGCCGAGCGGAGCAGACGCTGACGCCGCAGCGCCGCCATCGCCAGCAGAAGCGCGAAGGCCGGATAGATATCGAAACGAAGGGCCGCAAAGTAAACGACACCTGGCAGCAACCAGATCAGGGAGACGCCGTCGCATGACTCCTGGCTCGCCAGGCGAAGGCAGCCGGCCAGGACTGACAGTCCGCACAGGATCCAGATCAGAGTGAAGCCCCACAAATGACGGTCCGGCTCCGTCACCAGGCTGGCCAGAAAGCGGATGGCGCCGAAGATCAGGTTGGCCGCCAGGGGGTATTCGGAGGGGACATCGCGATAGAGCGTCCCACCACCCACAGCCCAGGCGGAGGAGCGGAAAAAGACGCCGATGTCATGGGAGTCGAACAGGAACCGGACCGGATCGTTCAGGGAGCCAGGCCAGGACTGGGGTGAAAGCCAGAACACCTGCACGGCGATGCCCAGAACGATCAGGCCATAGGAGAGCCAGAGTCCGATCCGCCAACGACCCACGAGATCCTCCGCAGGAGCTGCCTTCGTGGTGGAGGTGGACATGGTGCGGAAGGTAGGGCCGGGGTCTTTGTCTTTAGGCCAGCCATGGCCACCTCCAGGTCCGCGATGAGCCATCACCGCAGCCTCGCCTCGGCTGAAGGACTGAGCGAGCGGAGATCCCAGCTATCCGACCCGTTCACGAACAGGATGTCGCTCGCCTGCAACATCGTGGCGCCGCAGGGATCGGCGATCAACTCCCCATCGGCATGGATCGCCACCAGCAGGGTGACGCCATGCTTCGTAGGCCGCAGGAAGCGCTGGTCGTCTCGGGAGTCGATGGTCGGTGGGCTGAGCCCTGCCGCTCTGGCCCTGCCCCTGACCCTGAAGGATCCCGTGTTGAGGCGGGCCTACCGCCCAACGCCTGCAAGGCCCACCTGTCCCAGGGACCTGGTCCACTGTCATCCCGGCAGGGAATGACGCCTCGGCCGCCGTGAGCGGCAACCTCTGTTTCCGATCGATGGATTGACCAGGCTCAAGGCTCCGGTGCTGGGGCTGTATGCCGTCTAGGACGACGGCATCCCGATGACGTCGGTGCAGCGGATGCAGCGTCAGGCCCGGTTGAGGTGCTCCTCGGCGGCGGCGGCCAGGGACTCACTCCAGTGGTCGACCTGGCTCTGCTCGGCCGCCTCCACCATCACCCGCAGCAGGGGTTCGGTGCCGCTGGCCCGCACCAGCACCCGGCCATGGCCGGCCATGGCCGCCTCCGCCTCGGCCACCGCCAGCCGCAGCGGTTCGCACTGCTGCCACTGCTGGCGCCGCTGCCGGTCGGGCACGGTCACGTTCACCAGCCGCTGGGGGTAGGGCTGGAAGCTGCCGTCCATCCATTCGGCCAGCTTCAGGCCACCGCCCTGGATCAGGGTGGCCACCTGCAGGGCGGTGAGCAGGCCGTCGCCGCTCATGCCATGGCGGGCCGAGAGGATGTGGCCCGACTGCTCGCCCCCCAGCCCGGCCCCCAGGGCCTCCATGGCGGCGTGCACGTGCTGGTCGCCCACATCGGTGCGCTCCAGCACCCCGCCGCTGGCCTGCCAGGCCCGCTCGAAGCCCAGGTTCGACATCACCGTCGCCACCAGGCGGTCGTCGGGCAGCTGGCCCTCGCGGCGCAGGGCCGAACCCCACAGATAGAGCGTGTGGTCACCGTCCACCACCCGGCCGCGGCCGTCCACCGCCAGCATCCGGTCGGCGTCGCCGTCGAAGGCGAAGCCCATGTCGGCGCCGCTCTCCAGCACCGCCCGCTTGAGGGGCTCCAGGTGGGTGCTGCCGCAGCCCTGGTTGATGCGCTCGCCGTCCGGCTCACCGTGCAGCACCAGCACCTCGGCGCCCAGGGAGCGGAACAGCTCCTCACCGCAGGCGGTGGCCGAACCCCAGCAGAGGTCGAGCACGACGCGGCAGCCGTCGAGCCGCTGGCCGCCGGTGCTGGCCCGCAGAGACGCCACATAGGCCGCCAGCAGATCGGGCCGCGTCACCAGCCGGCCACTGCCCACCAGCGGCGGCGCGGCGGTGCGGCCCTGGAGGCCCGCCTCGATCGCCTGCTGGCGGGCCGCCACGAGCTTGGCGCCGCTGGCGCCGAACACCTTGATGCCGTTGTCGTGGGGAGGGTTGTGGCTGGCCGACACCATCAGGCCGCCGGCGGCCCCCTGGCGCCGGATCGTGCCCGGCACCGCCGGGGTGGGGCACAGCCCCAGCTGCCACACCTCGCGGCCGGCGGCCATCAGGCCGGCGCTGAGGGCCGCCACCAGCATCGGCCCGCTGCGGCGCGAGTCAGTGCCGATCACCACCGGCCCGTCGGCCTGGAGCACCACCCCGGTCCAGTAGCCCACCTGCAGGGCCAGGGCCGGGGTGACGCCGGTGCCGACGCGGCCGCGGATGCCGTCGGTGCCGAAGCGGGCCACGCCGTCGGCCAGGGGGGCCCCGAGGGGAAAGACCGCCGGATGCGAAGCCGCTTCTCCCATGCCGCTGCCATCACTGGGGAGCAGGCTACGTGCCGTGCAAGGTGACGCCGCAGCCGCCGCGGCCGGCGGGGCTCAGCGCCAGCGGGGCGGCCACCAGCGCCAGCGCAGCAGCTCCAGGGTGGCCCAGAGCAGCAGCAGGCCCACGCACCAGCCCGGCAGCAGCCGCAGGGGCCAGAGCGGCCGCAGCAGCAGGGTGAGCAGGGCCACCACGCTCACCACCACGGCGCGGCGGCGCTGGCCCGCCCCGGGCAGGCGGTCGAACAGTGGCGGCAGGGCGGGGAGGGAGGGCAGTCGCACCGGGGGCGGCGCAGGCGGATGCCCAGAATGCCCCGGACGCCGTCCCCCGGCCATTGGCCCGACTCCCGCTGCTGCTCTCCCTCTCCTGTCTGGGCACCGGCCTGGCACTGGTGGGGGGCCGGGCCCTGCTGGCGCGCCAGCCGGCGCTCACCCCCGCCACCGCCACCGACCGGCTGGAGTGGCTGCAGCACTGGGATACCGATCCCTGGCGCCGCCGGGAGGCCAGCCTGCTGCTGGCGGCCCGCAGCAAGGATCCCCAGGCGCAGCGCCAGTGGCTGCGGGGCCAGGGCTGGGGTCCCGATCCCCTGGCCGCCCTGGTGCTGAAGCAGGACGCCCTCGCCGCCACGGCGCTGGATCGTCCCGAAACGGCCCTGGCCCTGTGGCGCCAGCTGCAGCGGCGCTTCCCGGGTGATCCGGCCAGCGCCGATGCCCTCTATGCCCTCGGCGGCGACGATCCAGACAAACGCCGGCAGCTGCTGCAGCGCTTCCCGGCCCATCCCGCCGCCCTGGCCGCCGCCCTGGCCGCCGGCCCGGAGCCGGCCGAACGCCGACGCGGCGCCCTGCACCTGGCCCGCTGGGGGGCCCGCTGGCCCGGCGCCGAGGCCCGCCTACGGCAGGTCTGCAAGGAGGACGGCCCGGACCTGAACGCCCAGCAGCGGGGGCAGCTGGCGGAGGGCCTGGCCGAACTGGGCGATGCCGAAGGGGCCCTGCGCTGCCTGGGCTCCAGCCTCAACGGCCTGGGGGCCAGCGGCCGGCTCAGCCTGGGCCGGGCCCTGCTGGCGGGGAACGAGCAGCAACAGGGCCAGGCCGAGCGGCTGCTGCTGGATCTGGTCCGCAGCGCCCCCACCGCCCCGGAGGCCGAGGCGGCCGTGCGGCTGCTGGCCCAGCAGGGCAGCCCCGCCGCCGCCGCATCCCTGGCCCGGCTGCCGCCCCGCTGGCGCGACAGTGCCCCGGTGCTGGCGCGGCGGATCCTGGAGGCCGAACCCACCGACGCCGCCGCCCTCGACCTGCTGCGTCGCTGGCCCCTCGACCCCGCCAGCCGCACGCTGCAGTGGGATCTCGTGCGGGAGCGGCTGCTGGCCGGCCGCTGGCGGGCGGCCATGGCCCTGCTGGAAGCCATTCCGACAGACCAGCTGCCGCCGCCCCTGGCCGCCCGGCAGAGCTTCTGGATCGGCTTCACTCAGCAACAGCTCGGGGAAGGGGCCGCCGCCAGGGCCACCTGGGAGGCGCTGCTGCGGCGCCATCCCGGCGGCTACTACGGTTGGCGCGCCGCCGTGCGCCTGGGCCAGGGGGATCTGCAGCTGGACGCCGGGCCCCACCGGCCGGCCGGTGCCGCCGGCCCGGGAGGCGGCAGCAGCTGGCGGCCCCTGGCCAGCGGCGACGCGAACCTCGATCGGCTCTGGCGGCTGGACCAGCGCACCGAGGCCTGGGAGACCTGGCGCCACCGCCGCGGCCGCCGCGCCCCGGAGGGCAGCCGGGAGCTGCTGCTGGAGGGACGGCTGCGCCAGGGGGTCGGCGACGACTGGACCGGCTTCGGCCTGCTGGAGCAGGCCAGCCTGAAGCTGGACGGCAACCAGTGCGCCCTGGAGCGGGAACTGGAGCGCAGCCTGCATCCGCTGCGTTTCGAAGCGGCCTTCCGGGCAGCCGCCAACCAGGGCGGGCTGCCGATGGAGCTGCTGTTGGGGGTGGCCAAGCAGGAGTCGCGCTTCACCCCGGCGGTGCGCTCGCCGGTGGGGGCCACGGGCCTGATGCAGCTGATGCCGGAGACCGCCTCCGAGCTGGCCGGTGGGCCGGTGCCGGAGTCGGTGCTGGAGGACCCGGCCGGCAACGCCGGTCTCGGCAGCCGCTACCTGGCGAACATGCTGCGCCAGTGGGACGGCGACCCCCTGCTGGCGGTGGCCAGCTACAACGCCGGGCCCGGCGCCGTGGCCGGCTGGGTGAACCCCCAGCTGCGCAGCGACCCGGAGCTGTGGGTGGAGGCGATCCCCTATCCCGAAACCCGCCTGTACGTGAAGAAGGTGCTGGGCAACGTCTGGAGCTACCAGCAGGGCAGCGTGCCGGGCTGCTGATTCAGCGCACCAGCAGGCGGCCGAAGTTGGCCCCGCCGAGCACCAGCAGGGTGAGCACCCCGGCCAGCACCAGCGGCGGCGGCACCACCCGCACCCGCAGCAGATCGAGCCGGGCCAGCAGCACCGCCGAACCCATGATCAGCACGTTGGCCAGCACGTTGAGGTGCAGCAGGTAGAGGCCGCCGACGGTGACCAGCAGCAGGGTGACCACCAGGCTCACCACCCGGCTGGCGGCCATCACGATCGACAGCTGCCGGATCACCAGGTCGGGCATGGTGCAGACGAACACGATCAACATCGCCTGCAGGCACTCGGCTGACCAGACCAGGCTGGTGAGCTCCCGCATCTGGGAAGTGTCGGTCTCGAGGGCATGGCTCCAGTGCATGCCCTGGTAGGTGCTGACCCCCATCAGCACCAGCAGCATCGGCGCCTGCAGCGGCAGCAGCATGAGCCGGAACACGTCCTTCATGGCTGCAGCACCAGGGTGATGGCCTCCAGCGGGCAGCTGGGGATGCACTGCTCGCACACCAGGCAGCGGGAGGCCTCGAAGTGGAGCCGCTGGCTCACCGGTGTGTAGTGGAGGGCGCCGCTCGGGCAGACGCTGGAGCAGATGCCGCAGTCGACGCAGCGCTCCGGATCGATGCGGATCTCACCGGGGGCGCGGTTGAGCCCCAGCCCCTGGCCCTCCAGCCAGTCCTCCGCCGCGTCGAGCTCGTCGATGTCGCCGGAGAGCTCCACCACCATGGTGCCGCTCTGATTGGGGGCGATCTGGGCCCGCAGGATCTTGGCGGCGATGTCGAAGTCGACCGCGAGGCGGTAGGTGATCGGCTGGTGCACCGCCTCGGAGGGGAAATGGAGAGTGAGGCGCCGTTTCACCGCTCCGGGCCGAGAAAACTGACGCTAGCAACGATGGCCGGAGCCAGCCCCCGGGCCCGCGGGATGGGCGGCGCCCGCCGGGTGGGTCGGCGCTGCCAGAGTGGGCGCCGTTCCGTGTCGCCGTCGCCCATGGCCCCGTCGGGCAGTTCCCCCCCCTCCACCCTCGGCCGCACCGAGCGCATGGTGCTGGCGGCCGTGGCGGCCGTGCTGGTGGTGCTGATGGTGTGGCTGCGGGGCGGCCTGCATCCGGAAGCGCCCCTGGAGCGCCTCGCCCGCCAGTCGCCCGAGTTCAGCGTGGCCCTGGCCGATGGGCGGCCCACCCTGGTGGAGTTCTACGCCGACTGGTGCGAGGCCTGCCGTTCGATGGCACCGGCAATGGAGCGGATCGAGCGCCAGCAGCGCGGCCGCATGGATGTGGTGCTGCTCAATGTCGACAACCCCCGCTGGCAGCCGGAGCTGGAGCGCTACGACGTCAACGGCATCCCCCAGCTGGAGTTCTTCGACGCCGCCGGCGCCCCCGTGGGTCGCTCGCTCGGCGCCCGCAGCGGCTCCGAGCTCGAGGCCCTCACCGCCGCCCTGGTCGAGGGCACGCCCCTGCCCCGGCTGGCGGGGGTGGGGGCCGTGAGCAGCCTGCCGGAAGCGGCCGGGGCCGAGGGCGCCGCTCCCCCGGCGGCCGCCCTGCCCACCCCCCAGGCCGGTCCCCGCAGCCACGGCTGATCGGCCGCCGCCACGCTCCTTTCTCCTGCACCCCCGCCCATGGATCCCCGCTTCCGGGTCGCGCTGATCGCCGCCACGCCGAACCCGCAGCAGTGCGTCTACGCCGGGATGCACCAGGACTACAGCGAGGGGTTCGTGGCCGCCGACCGGGCCGACTGGCCCGACGAGCGCAAGGCCGGTGAGATCTGCGTCAAGCGGCTGCTGGCCGGCGAGCGCGGCCACTACGGCCCACTGGAGCACGCCCAGATCGTGCTCAACGTGGGCTGGTTTCCCCATTCGGTGATGCAGCAGGCCCGCACCCACCGGGTGGGCGTGAGCTTCGATGTGCAGTCCATGCGCTACACCGGCGACCGCATCCGCCGTGCCGCCAACGGCGAGCTCGACCTGGAGGAGGTGTTCTACCTGCGGCCGGTGGGGCCCTACAACGACCGCCAGGGCAAGAAGTATCTGTATGACGAAGGCCAGCGGGCCATCGATCTGGAGCTCTGCCGCACGGCGGCCGGGCGCTACCGGGATCTCTTGGATGCCGGCTTCGCCGAGGAGCACGCCCGCGGCATCCTGCCCTTCGACTACCGCCAGCACTTCGTCGTGAGCTTCACCCTGCGGGCGTTCCTGCACTTCCTCGACCTGCGGGCCAAGCTCGATGCCCAGCAGGAGATCCGCGAACTCTGCGACCTGATGTGGCCCCACCTGCAGCAGTGGGTGCCGGAATTCGCCGACTGGTACGAGAAGAGCCGACTGCACAGGGCCAGGCTGGCTCCCTGATGAAACGCCTCAGCTGGGGCCTGGCCCCCACCCTGGCGCTTGTTCTGGCCATCGCCCTGCCGGGCGCGGCTGCGGCGGCACCGGTGCTGCGGGTGGGCCTGGTGGATGGCTCGCCGCCCTGCAGTTACCGGGAGGCGGGGGTCTGGCGGGGGCTGGCCGTTGATCTGTGGAATCGGGTGGCCACCCTCGAGGAGATCCCCTACGTGGTCTCCCAGTGGCCGTCGGTGCGGCAGATGCTGGAGGCCAGCCGCGAGGGCAAGGTGGATGTGGCGGTGGGCTGCATCAACGTTTCACCCGACCGCCTCGAGCGCTACCGCTTCAGCCTCCCCTTCCAGGAGGACGGCCTGGCGGTGATGGTGGTCAAGAGCCGGCTGGATCTGGGGCGCTCCTTCCTGAGCGCCCTGCTGACGCCGACGCTGCTGCAGCTGCTGGGCAGCTACCTGCTGGCGATCGCCGTGCTCACCGGGATCACTCTGCGCCTGGAGGTCCGCCACCATCCAGCGACGGACGGCCGGCGAAACTCCCTGCGCCACGTCAGCAAGGTGTTCCAGGTGCTGGCCACCGGTCCGGGCAGCAACACGATCGTGACCACCACCCGCGGCAACGGGGTCGTGATCCTGGCCTACCTGGTGCGGATCGTCTCGGCGTCGCTCCTGGTGGGCTATCTCACCGTGAACGTGGCCGGGGAAGTCCAGGGCAGGGCCAGCGGCGACATCCGCTCGCCGGCGGATCTGCGCGGCCGGAGGGTGGGGGTGCGTAGCGGCACCGTCAGCGAGTCGCTGCTGAAGGAACTCAACACCACCAGCACCGGGCCGAAGGCGACGATCGTGCCGCTGGCCAGCATCGGCGAGGGGGGAGCTCTGCAGGCCGAACGCCGGATCGACGCGCTGCTGGGGGACAACCTGCAGCTGAGCTACCTGCTGCTTCAGGAGGAAGCCATGGGCTTCCTGCCCAGCCTGGCGCTGGAGGGGATCCGGCCCGAGTCGCAGGCCTTCGCCTACGCGCCGGCGCTGCCGGAGGCCACCGCCAACCGCATCGACCAGGCGATCAGCGCCCTCAAGCGCAGTGGCGTCGTCAGCGAGCTGCGCCAGCAGGCGACGACCCGGGGGAATCCCCAGGCGCGCTGAACACGGCGCCCCACCAGCGCTCCACCACCTCCGGGCTGCCGTACCAGCGGGGGCCGAAGGCGCCGCCATGGGCCACCCCCGGCAGCACCTGGGGCGTGGAGCCCGCCAGCAGGGCCGAGGCCACCGGCACCAGGCCATCGCCCCGGTCGTCGGGATCGCCGCTGCTGTTGCGATAGGCGGTGGGGGCCAGGCGCCGCGCCATGGGGGAGGCCGCCTGCAGATCCAGATCCCCGGCCACCGAGACGTAGCGCACCCGATCGGCGAAGGGGCAGCCCGGCAGGCGCTCCGCCACCATCCGGCGCAGCACCGTGGCCTTGAGGGCGGTGTGGGGGCTGCCCAGCATCACCAGGGTGTCAGCCAGGGCCTTGCCGTCGTAGCGGCGCCCCTGAAACGGGGCGTCATCCAGGAACAGCCGCAGCATGATGCCGCCGGAGCTGTGGCCGATCAGCGTCACCTTGCCGGTGGGGGAACTGCGGGCCAGCTCTGCCGCGGTGGCCCGCACCCGATCGAGGATCCCGGCCCAGGCGAAGGCGAACACGGTGAGCAGCCACTCGGGCTTGCCCACGGGCACCAGCCGCACCGGCTGGCCGCTGAGCTGCTCCAGCCGCGCCACCATCGGGGCATAGGCCTCGGGGCTGATCAGGAAGCCCCCGAGGATCACGATCGGCTGGCGGGTCATGGGTGGGGCCTAGCCGCGGCGGGCTGCTTCGATGGCGGCGATGTCGATCTTGCCCATCTGCATCATCGCTTCGAAGGCGCGCCGGGCCGCGGCTCGGTCGGGATCGGCGATGGCAGCGGTGAGGGCGCGCGGCGTGATCTGCCACGACAGTCCCCATCTGTCCTTGCACCAGCCGCAGGCGCTCTCCTCGCCGCCGTTGGCCACGATCGCGTCCCAGAGCCGATCGGTCTCGGCCTGGTTGTCGGTGGCGATCTGGAACGAAAAGGCCTCGCTGTGCTTGAACTGCGGGCCTCCATTCAGGCCCAGGCAGGGAAGACCGGCCACGGTGAACAGGACCGTCAGAACATCACCCTGCTGGCCGGACGGATAATCCGCCGGCGCCCGGAAGATCTCTCCCAAGGCGCTGTCCGGGAAGGTTTCGGCGTAGAACGTGGCCGCCTCCAGAGCGGTGCCGTCGTACCAGAGACAGATCGTGTTTCTGGAAACCATTTTCCCGCTCCGATCAAGGGGCTCAGGATCCTAGGAGCCGCGGACGTTCGCTCCTGCGGGCCACAACCATTCCATCGGCGAAGTGGGAGCCGTGGGTTTCGCAGAGCTGTCCGGCACAGGTAGGCGTCGAAGCTGGCCAGGCGCAGCAGCCTGGCCAGCGGCAGGGTGGAGGCCCCGGTGCCGCAGCCGACGTCGGCCAGCTGGAGCGCCAGCTCCGTCTCGGCGTCCCCGCCCGGCCCCTGCCGCTCACCATCGCGGTGCAGATCGATCAGAAGTGCGAACGGCTCTGGAGGGCGGCGAGGGGTTCACAGCAGCGGATCAGGAATCTGTACACCCTGTACAGATTCCTGATCCGGCCACGACGACAACCCAACCAGCTCACCGATCCAGGCGCCGGGCTCGAGCGCGCAGCCGTGGCTGCTGTATCGCCCCGAATCCATCCATCCCCATAGCCTGCCCCACAGCGCCCGCCGGTCCCCGTGGATTTCACCGCCGATCTGCCCGTCGTCCAGGTCCGGCGGGCGGTGATGCGTCGGGCCCTGATCGCCACCGATCTGCCGCCGCGGGTGGCGCTGGCGATGGGCGACGAGCCGCTTCTGCTGCGCTACACGGTGGGGCTGTTCGGTTACGGCCTGATCGGCTGCGCCGTCACCGACGCTGAGAGCTGCCTGCGTCGCCTGGCGGAGCAGCCCCACGGGCTGCTGGTGTGCTCCGACAGCCTCAAGGGGGGCGACGTGCTCAGCCTCACCGCCACGGTGAAGGACCGCCATCCCCAGCTGAAGGTGATCGTGATCGGCACCGCCCCGGTCCAGGACCCGGCGCTGGTGCGGGCGGGGTGGGTGGATGGACTGGTGGCGGAGCGCGACATGACCTTCCGCAGCGGCGCCCTGCAGGCGGCGGTGCTGGCGGCGCTGGGCGGGCACCACTTCCGCAGCGCCTCGATGCGGGACCTGCCGGTGCCGGCGCCGATCAGCGAACTCAGCCCGCGGGACTACGAGATCCTCGAGGGCCTGGCCGACGGCCTCACCGACCGGGAAATCGCCGAGCGGCTGATGATCAGCCCGAGCACGGCCAAGTCGTACACCAAGCGGCTGCTGCAGAACATGGGCGCCCGCAACCGGCTGCAGGCGCTGGTGATGGCACTGCGGCAGGGCCTGATCCGGCTGCGCTGAGCCGAGTGCGCTGGGCCGCGCGCCCCCGCGTCCCTGCAGCCGATCACCCTCCGGCGCGCCGCCAACCACCCCCCGAAGGGGGTCGCCCCGGACAGGTGGGGCGCCGTAAACCGTTGGGGGTGATCTGTTCTGAACGATGGCGTCCGTCGATCCGGTGACCGGGGTGGGGTTCAACGTCGCCGAGGCCCTGCAGAAAAGCTTCCTCTTCTATGAGGCCCAGCGCTCGGGCAACCTCGACGAGGCCAGCAAGCGGATCGACTGGCGCGGCGATTCCGGCCTGCGGGACGGCCTCGACGGGGTGTACTTCGGCGGCCGCTCGGCGGCCAACCTGCAGAGCGGACTGACGCTCGATCTCACCGGCGGCTACCACGATGCCGGCGACCACGTGAAATTCGGGCTGCCGCTGGCCTCCACCCTCGCCACCCTCGCCTGGGGCGGGATCGAGTTCTCCGATGGCTATGCCGTCACCGGCCAGACCGATGAGCTGCTCGATGCGGTGCGCTGGGGCACCGACTACCTGCTCAAGGCCCACGGCGTTGATGCGGCCGGCAACACCCTGTACTTCGTGGCCCAGGTGGGCGATGCGGGGGCCGACCACGCCCTCTGGAGCGCCCCCGAAAGCCAGACGATCGCCCGGCCGGCCCTGGCGGTGACACCGACCAAGCCCGGCTCCGATGTGGCGGCGGGCTCGGCGGCGGCGCTGGCCTCGGCGTCGGTGCTGTTCCGCCAGAACGGCGATGCCGCCTACGCCGACGTGCTGCTCAACCGGGCCGTCTCGCTCTACACCTTCGCCGATCGCTACCGGGGCAGCTACGCCGATGCGATCCCGGAGGTGCGCTCCTTCTACAACTCCTGGAGCGGCTACAACGACGAGCTGGCCTACGGCGCCGCCTGGCTGTCGCGGGCGGTGAGCGCGGCGGGGGGCAACGGCACGGCCTACCGCGACAAGGCCCTGTCGATCTACACCGGCAGCATCGGCGGCCTCTCGCGGGGCTGGACGGGCAACTGGGACGACGCCTCCTATGCCACCGCCGTGATCCTGGCGGAGGACACCGGCTCGGCCCGCATCCAGCAGGACGTGGAGGGCTGGCTGAACAACTGGGTGAGCGGCGGCAACGGGGTGACGATCAGCGCCGGCGGCCTGCGCCACATCAGCCAGTGGGGCTCGCTGCGCTACGCCGCCAACACGGCCTTCCTGGCCGATGTCTATGCCGACAACGTGCGCGACCCCGGCGGCGCCTACGGCCGTCTTTCGCAGGGGACGGTGGACTACATCCTCGGCGCCAATCCGCGCCAGTCGAGCTACCTGGTGGGCTTCGGGGTCAACGCGCCCCGGCAACCCCACCACCGGGCGGCCTCGGGGGTGGGCTGGGAGGGGTTCCGCAACGGCCAGCCCAACGCCCACATCCTCTACGGCGCCCTGGTGGGGGGGCCCACCAGCGCCAACGACTTCGCCTACCAGGACCGCCGCGACGACTACGTCGCCAACGAGGTGGCCCTCGACTACAACGCCGCCCTCACCGGCGCCTTCGCCCGCAGTGTCGAACGCCGCGGCGGCGTGCCGCTCAGCGACGCCCAGCTCGACGCCCTGCCAGGCATCACGGTGCGGCCGGGCGGGGGCGGAAATCCGGTTAATCCGACCCCGACGCCGACGCCAACCCCAACACCGACTCCCACCCCGACACCGACGCCAACGCCAACCCCCACGCCGACTCCAACGCCGCCGCCACCGATTCCCACCCCCGGAAGCCCCCTGCCGGCCACCCTCAACGGCATCCCGCTCACCTCCAGCCCGGATCTGGCGGTGGTGGTGGGCGGCTCGATCTGGACCGGCGGGATGACGGTGCAGCTCACCCTCAGCAACGTCGGTGCAGCGCCGCTGAACGGCTGGAGCTTCAGCTTTGAGAGCCCGCACCGACCCAGCGGCACCCCCTGGGGGGTGCGGATCAGCAGCACGGCGCTGGCGGGCGGCCTGTTCCGCCACGTCGTCAGCGGCGACGCCTGGGCCAGCGCGATCCAGCCCGGCCGCAGCGTGACCGTGGGCTTCAACGCCAGCCAGGGCCGGGCCCTGGGCCACAGCGGCGCCCTCACGGCGGCGGCTCTCTTCGGCGGTGCCGGCCGGCTGGCCTTCAGCGCCGCCAACCCCCGCTTCCTCACGGGCAATGCCGCCGCCAATGCCCTCGGCGGCGGCCCCGGCGCCGATGTGCTCACCGGCCTGGGGGGCGCCGACACCTTCCGGCTGTCCAACCTGAGCGACTCGCTGCTGGCCGCCCCCGACCAGATCACCGACCTGGTGATCGGCAGTGACCGCATCGATGGCCCCCAGGCCGTGTCGGCTGCCGCCCTGCGCGAACTGGGGGCGGTGGCCGACCTCACCCCCACCGCCCTGGCCGCCGTCCTCACCCCCGCCAGCTTCGCCGCCAACGGCGGGGCCACCTTCACCCTGGCCGCCGGCGGCGGTGGCAGCCGCACCTTCCTGGCCCTCAACGACGGAACCGCCGGCTTCCAGGCCGCCAGCGACGCCCTCATCGAGATCACCGGCTTCAGCGGTTCACTCACGGCGCTGGCGGTGGTGTGAGGCGGCCATCAGAACGCAAACATCTCCTGAAGGATGGTCAGCAGCTGGTGCAGCGTGTCGTTCGGCAGGGTTCCCAGCCGCTTCACCAGCCGTTCGCGATCAACCGTGCGCAGCTGGTCAGGGACGACGTGGCCTTCTTTGCCCTGGAACGAACAAGGAACGCGGAAGGGGTAGGGATAAGCACCGGTCGTCAACGGCGCCACGATGAACGTGCCCATGTGGGCGTTGAGTTCATCGGGCGACACGACCACGCAGGGCCTGGTCTTGCGGATCTCCTGGCCACGGGTGGGATTCAACGCCACCAGAAAGATGTCACCACGGCTGACGGCGACGTCCGTCACCACTCCCATTCCCCTTCGTCGAAGTGGGTGGGAGTGGCCGGATCCAGGAGACCCTCCGGCGCCACGGCTGCTGCGGCCTCGGCCCACCCGGCCCGCGGCGCCGCCACAGGCGTGATGGTCAGCACACCAGGGGCGGCGTGGATGTCCACCTCGTCCGTCAGGCCAGCTTCCTCGAGCAGCGGCTTGGCCAGACGAAGACCGCGTGAATTGCCGATCCTGACCAGCTTGGCCCTCACACGCCCGGCTCCAACCACGTAGTCACATTGTAGCCACTTCAAGAGCAGGAATCACCACCGTGCCCCTGTCGCTGCGGTAGAGACCCACGTAGACGAGCAGACCAAGCACCACAAACACCCCCTGCGCAACAACGGAGGCCATCGAGAGCCACGGGTAGGCATAGCCACCGGCCAGGAAGGTCGAGATGTCCCACAGACCATGGGCCACCATCGCCGGCCAAATGAGGCCCGTGTAGCGGCGGAAGACATACAGGAGGATGCCGCTCAGGGCCGCCAGGACCACCTGGATCGCCCCGATCCAGCCCATCCCCATGGCCATGTTGGGGAGATGGAACAGGCCGAAGCAGACGCCGGTCCAGATCGCGGCGGTGGCTTCCGAGCGGCCCCCCTGGCGCAGGCATCGCAGGAACAGGCCCCGGAACAGCAGCTCCTCGGCGAAGCCCACGCCGACGCCGGCCGCGAGGATGGCCAGCAGCAGGTCCGGCGGCACCGCGCTCCACTGGATGCCCACCAGGCGGAAGGCGATCATCGCCACCCAGGCCAGCATCGACAGCTTCATCAGGCCGGTGCAGCGCAGTCGCACGGGATCCCGCCAGACATGGTCCCAGCGGCACCAGCGGGTGAAGGCCAGCAGCGCCAGGCCGCCGAGGCTGAGGGGGACAACCGCCGCGGCGAAGGCATTGCCGGCCGTCTTGAACCAGTCGGTGTAAGGAATGCCGGTGCGGAATTGCAGGACTCCGGCCAGGGCGCTGTAGGCGAGCCAGAGCGCGATCCCCAGGCGGATCGTCGGACGGACGCGCGGGCCGTTGGCGCCCGCCGATGCGCCCTCCGTGGCGATGGTCTTGATCAAGGCACGGCACCTCCCAGGGCACTACTAGTGGGACCAGGGGGCCCTGTCACCCCGACCCGGCCTGCACGGACGCCGACCGCCGCGCTGGGTACATTCGAACCAGTAGCCACCTTGCCGATGCGACGCCTTCCGCTCCTTGCCGCCTCCCTGCTGGGCCTGGCGTGTGTGGTGGCGGCGGCGCCGGCGCTGGCCGATACCGTGCAGGCGCGCTGCGATGTCTTCCCCGCCGGGGAGGACAAGGCCACCTCCTCCGGGCTGTGCAGCTTCTCGCAGCGGCAGGGATTCGTCAGCATCCAGCTCATGGGCGGCGAGAGAATCGAGCTCAAGCCCAACGAGAGCACCCCCAACGCCTACTTCGATGGGCGCGGTGAACCGGCCAGGCGCGAGATCCTGGAGGCCAACCGCGGCCAGGTGTACCGGCTGGAGAACCAGTCGATCTTCGTCTTCTGGGATCCCGCCCCCTACGGCAAGGAAGCCACTGGCAGCACCACGCCCACCGCACCCTCGGAGAAGCCCCCGGAGATCGTGCAGTTGCTGCTGGGCATCCGCCAGGTGAAGTTCGAGGGCGCCTGCCGGGTCAACTTCAACAAGGCCGGCAAACTCTTCAGCAAGACCTCCGCCTGCACCCCGGCCCAGGTGAGCGTCGCGGAGGACGCCATGCAGCGGTTCTTCCGGGAGCAGGGCCTCTGAGGGCCCTGGGGAGTGGTGATCACCGGCGGCGGTCGCGCCGAGGGTGCGACCTGATTTCCTGCCGGAACCTTCTGCTGCTGGCCACAGCAACGTGCCACTCAAGGACCGTAGCTGATGGGCACCCCAACCTGGTGGCGCGGCGCACGTAACGGCCTCGCACGCAGCCCGTATCGATCGATTCGCTGGAGCCCCCCGGTGCTGGAGGTGCTCGTCATGGAGAGGCGCGACGTTCCTGGCGGAGGGCGCTGAGGGGATGGCCTGCGACGGCTTGGCCCGTCCATCGGGATGGGGGCTTGCCGCTGGCCGACGTGCCTCCATGAAGCTGCATGGAAGCAGCGAAGATGTTGCGCCGATCAGAGGAGGAAACCCAGACAATCACTGGTGGCTTCTCGTTAGCACCCCATGCATCCAACGCGCCTGGAGCAGACGCTTCGCTCGTGAAGAATCTTTTCTGCAATGGTCGATGACCGATTCGGGACTCTCACAATCGATCCACGCCCAGATGTGAGCTTGGAGCACCGACGAAGAAGGGAAGCCGGGGGATTCCCAGGCTCTCTTCCCGTGTCAACCGCCACGTCTTTTCTTCAGGTCCAGGAGTTGCCCCCCATGACGACTTCCATCCATCCCACGCCGTAATCCGCACCGCACCGCAGGTGGTGATCTGAGTCACGCCGAGTCCCGGGCAGCGATGCCGCTCAGTTGCACCTGCCCATCTGATCTCCATTCGGTTTCCCATGGTTTGCCCATCTCCTTGGAACTGGAGGGTTGGACCCATGACCCATCGTCCCCATCCCCTCCGGACGGTGTTGCCCCTGATGGTGGGTCTGGTCCTGCAGGCTCCCGTCAGCCTGGCCCAGGTTCAGGGGCCTCCCCTGTATGACAACCTCGGCTCACACCACTACCCCCTGTCGATCAGGAATCGCCTGGCTCAGGCCTACTTCGACCAGGGGCTCCGTCTCTACTACGGGTTCAACCACGCTGAAGCGATCCGGGCCTTCCGCCACGCCGCCAGCCTCGATCCCCGCTGCGCCCTCTGCCACTGGGGAGAAGCGCTGGCGTTGGGACCCAACATCAACCTGGCGATGGACCGCGAGGCGGGGCTGCAGGCGTGGGCCGCTCTGCAGAAGGCGCGGGCCACCATGGCCACAGCCTCGCCGAAGGAGCGGAACCTGATCGAGGGGCTCACCCGTCGCTACACGGCCGATCCGCCGGTGGAGAGGGGCCCCCTGGATGCGGCCTGGGCCGACGCGCTGGGGAAGCTCGTTCGTCTGTATCCGGACGACATGGATCTGCGCACGTTGCATGCGGAGGCGCTGATGGATCTGACCCCTTGGCAGTATTGGAACAAGGACGGCTCACCCCGTGAACACACGGCCGAGATCCTGCGTCAACTGGAGACCGTTCTGCGGATCGCACCCAACCATCCGGGTGCCAATCACTTCTATATCCACGCCATCGAGGAAGTGCAGCCCGATCGTGCACTGCAGGCCGCCGAGCGGCTGGCCGCTCTGATGCCCGGTGCCGGGCACATCGTGCACATGCCTGGACACATCTATGTGAGGGTTGGACGCTATCGCGATGCCATCACCGCCAACGAACATGCCATCCACGCCGATGAAACCTACATTCGGACACAGCGTCCTGGCTTCGGCGTCTACCTGGCCGGCTATTACCCCCACAATTACGACTTCTTAGCCTTCGCCGCCAGCATGATCGGCCGGCAAGAGCAGGTGCTTGCCGCCACCGAGACGCTGCGCACGCTGTCCCCGGATGAGATGCTGCGCGCACCGGGGATGACCTTCCTGCAGCATCACCGCACCCGGCATCTGCAGATGAAGGTGCGCTTCGCTCTCTGGGAATCGATCCTGGCCGAACCGGCTCCACCGGCGGACCTCGGCCATGCCCGCGGCATCTGGGCCTACGCCCGCGGTCGTGCCCTCATCGCCCAGGGAAACCTTGTGGAAGCACGCCGACTCCTGGAGGAGCTGCGGGCCCTGGCTGCAGACCCCGGGCTCTCGGCCCAACGGCTCGAGTTCAATACGTCGGGCACGGTGCTGGCGATCGCCAGAGACGTGCTGGCAGCCCATCTCGCGGCGGCTGGGGGGGATTCCGAGTCGGCCAAGCGCCAATTCCAGACGGCGGTGTCGCTCGAGGACGCGATGGTCTACGGAGAACCACCGGAATGGTCGATTCCCGTCCGCCAGGACTTCGGGGCCTTCCTCCTCCGGGTGGGTGAGCCCGCCGCCGCTGAGCGCGTCTTCCGTGAGGATCTGAAGCGCTTTCCGGCGAACGGATGGTCCCTGCACGGGCTGGCCGGCAGCCTCCGCACCCAGGGACGCCAGCGTGAAGCCGCCTCCACCAGCGCCGAGTTTCGCCGGATGTGGGAGGGCAGCGACCTTCCTTCCTTCGCCACCGCCCGGGGCGGTTGAGGCTGGAAACACCGGATGGCCTTGCCTTGGTGCGCACGTCCTCCCTTCCGATCGCCTTGCCACCAGCCTCCTGACCTGCAGAGACCAGGCGGGGCACGTCTGACGGGACCGGCTGGGTGGAGCCGTGGTCACATCTGCTCACACCTGGGCGACGCCACGTCGCGCCCCAGACACAGGCGAAAGCCATGGTGTGGGTACAGCCGCCCATGCCCGCCTCAACGCTCCCCGCATGCTGCAGACCCCCCTGCGCCAGAGTCCCACCCCTCCAGCCTCGGCCAGGCCAGGAGCCGCTTCAGCGCTGTCTCCGGCGGGCACGCCATGGTCACGCTGGAAGGTGATCGCCGCCGGTTCGCTGACGCTCTGTCTGGCGGGGGGCGGTTGGCTGTCCTGGCATCAGGGACAGGTCCGTGCCCGCCAGGCCGCCCTGCTCGCCCAGACGGCGGTGGTGGAGCGCAGCAACGTGGTTCTTCAGGTGACAGCGTCCGGTTCGATCCGTCCCACGACGCCCGTGAACATCAGCCCCAAGCAACCGGGTCGCGTCACGGCCCTGTTCGTGGATCAGGGGGATCGGGTCAGCGCCGGCCAGGTGCTGGCGCGCATGGATGACAGCAACCTGCGGGGCACGTTGCAATCGGCCCTGGGAACCCTGGTGGCGGCGGAAGCCAACCTGCAGAAGCTGCGGGCCGGTAACCGCCCCCAGGAGATCGAGGCCGCCCGGCGCAACCTGGAGGCGGCGGAGGCCGATCAGATCGCCGTTCGTTCCACCTTCCTCAGCAACCAGCAGCTGTACCGATCGGGCGCAATCGCCCGGGTCAGCTTTGATGCCAGCCGCTCGGCCTTCCTGGCCAGTGAAGCCAGGGTGCGGTCGCTGCGGGCCCAGCTGAATCTCGCCAGCGCCGGCAGCCGCGCCGAGGACATCACCACGGCGGCCGCCCAGGTGCTTCAGGCCAGGGGGGGTCTGGCCAGCATCCAAGCCCAGGTCAATGACACCGTGATCCGGGCCCCCTTTGCCGGGGTGGTCAGCCAGAAATACGCCGACGTCGGCGCGTTCGTGACGCCCACCACCTCCGCCAGCGCCACCAGCTCGGCCACCTCCTCGTCGATCCTGGCCCTGGCCAGCGAACTGGAAGCGGTGGCCAACGTGGCGGAAGTGGACGTGGGCGCCATCCGGCCCGGCCAGCCGGTGGATCTGCAGGTGGATGCCTTCCCTCGCCAGGTGTTCCGCGGAACCGTGCGGCTGGTGGCGCCGGAAGCGGTGGTGGAGCAGAACGTGACCAGCTTCCAGGTACGAATCGCCCTGGCAGCCGACGCGCGCAGCCAGCTCCGCTCCGGCATGAACCTCACCGCCAACGTCCGGGTGGGCCGGCGCTCCGATGCCCTGCTGATCCCCACCCCGGCGATCGTGAGCGAGCGGGACGGCACCGGAGTGATGCGGCCCGGTGACAACGGGGAGCCCAGCTTCCAGCCGGTGCAGGTGGGCGTCACGATCGGCAACCGCACCGAAGTGCTGCGCGGCCTGAAAGCCGGCGATCGGGTCTACCTGTCCGTGCCGGGCCGGCGTCAGCCCAACGCCCGGCCGGTGTCGGGCGCCTCGCCGTTCCAGCAGCAGCGGGGCCAGGGGAGGATGCCACGTTGACGGGGCGTCGCCGGGGTGAGCGGGGTGGTGGCGAGCTGGTCGAAACGATCGCGCTCGCCTGGTCGTCGCTGCTGGCCAACCGGATGCGCTCCGCCCTGACGATGCTGGGCGTGATCATCGGCATCGGCGCCGTGATCAGCATGGTGACGATCGGGCGCGGCGCCCAGCTCCAGACGGAGAGCCAGTTGAAATCGCTGGGTTCGAACCTGCTCTTCGTGCAGAGCGGCGTGGCACCCAGCGGCGGCCCCGCCTCACGGGGAGCGGGCTCGGCCACCACCCTCACCTGGGAGGATGCCCAGGCGATCGCCGCGTCCATCCCCGCCGTGGCGGACGTGGCCCCGAATCTGAGCCAACGTGCCCAGGTGGTGCTGGCCGATCGCAACACCAACACCACGGTGGTGGGCAGCACGCCGGCCTTCGTGGCGGTGCGCGACTTTCTGCCCCTGAGCGGGCGTTTTTTCAACCAGGCCGAACTCAACCAGGCCGCCAGGGTGGCCGTGCTGGGACAGACCGTCGTCGACAGCCTCGGGTTGACGGACCGCAGCGCTCTGGACCGCACGATCCGCATCCGCGGCGAGACCTTCACCGTCATCGGCACCCTGGAGTTCAAGGGCAGCACGGGTTTCCGCGACCAGGACGATCAGGTGCTGATTCCGCTCACCACAATGGCCGCAAGGATCGTGGGGATGAACACCACAGCCGGTGTGTCGGTGGAGAGCATCGCGGTTTCGGCGCGGTCCGCCGAGGGCATGGAGGCAGGGGAGTATCAGATCACCAACCTGCTGCGGTTACGCCACAGGATCGTGCCGCCCCGAGAGGACGATTTCCTGATTCGCAACCAGGCCGATCTGGTCAACGCCTCCAACGCCGTCGCCCATGTGTTCACGGCGCTGCTGGGCGGATCCGCCGCCATTTCCCTCTTGGTGGGAGGGATCGGCATCATGAACATCATGCTGGTGTCCGTCACAGAGCGAACGCGTGAGATCGGCATCCGGCGCGCCATCGGAGCCCGTTGCAGTGACATCCTGCGCCAGTTCCTGATCGAATCAACGGTGCTGTCTCTGGCGGGCGGCCTCCTGGGTGTTCTGCTTGGTGTGCTGGCGTCGATGGCCATCAATTCGGTCTTTGGCTGGAGCGCAGGGATCGCCCTTGATGCGGTGGTTTGCTCGCTGATCTTCTGCCTGGTGATCGGTGTTTTCTTCGGCGCCTATCCGGCCAGCAAGGCCGCCCAGCTGGATCCGATGACGGCACTCCGGAGCGATTGAACCATGCTGCAACTGCGACAGATCACCAAGGCTTATCGCATCGGAGAGATGGAGTCTGAGATTCTGCACGGTATCGACCTGACCATCCTTCGCGGCGAGTACACCGCGATTGTGGGCTCGTCTGGATCCGGCAAGTCCACCCTGATGACCATTCTCGGATGCCTGGAGCAGCCCAGCAGTGGCCAGTACTACTTCGATGCCCGTGATATCACCCAGCTGAGCGACAATGAACGCACGGACATTCGCAACGTTCGGATCGGTTTTGTTTTTCAGCAATTCAACCTCCTGCCGCGCCTGACAGCACTGCAGAACGTCATGCTGCCGATGGTCTATGCCGGTTACGACCGACAGGAGCGGCGGCAGAGGGCGGCGGCGATGCTGGAGCAGGTGGGGCTGGCGGACCGGATGGCCAACCGACCCAATCAGCTCTCCGGTGGCCAACAACAACGCGTCGCGATCGCCCGCGCCCTGGTGAACCAGCCCGAACTGCTGCTGGCCGACGAACCCACCGGTGCTCTCGATTCACGGACCGGCCAGGAGGTGATCGAGCTGATCTCCGGTCTTCACGCCGATGGGCTCACGATCGTGCTCGTCACCCACGACCCGTCCGTGGCCGAGAACAGCGGGCGGATCATCCGGATCCAGGACGGGCAGATCAGCAGCGACAGCCGACCGCGCTGCCCAGACGACCTGTTTCAGAACTGAGGGGGGAACGGCTCGTGGATGCTTGGATCCGGTGCCTCCAGCCGCACGTCAGGCACCAGGCAAGCCGGCTGGGCCCTCCCCAGAGCTTGCGGCAGCACCATCGTCCCGAGCGGCCATGCGGCCCTCGGTGCCGTGAATCCTCTGAGGGCATTCTTCAAGAGCTGAGTGGAGAGGTCGGGATCAAGGCGTCAGGCAAAGGTTCAAACCCAGCATCGGCGGGCGAAACAACGGAAATGAAGGTGAGTGGCTCCTGACCGTGATTGGTGACACCGTGCACACAACCCACGGGAGCGACGACCACATCGCCAGCTGTGATGGCCAAGGAAGAACCCGATGCCTCTGTCTGATAAGTGCCTTGACCGGAGAGGATCGTCCAGGTGTCTTGCCCGGAAGGATGAACGTGGGCAGCAATCCGTTGGCCTGGCTTGACATGCCACGCGACGACTACAGCTTCAGCCGTTTCCATGATCACCGACCGTATCGGTTCATCGTCGGACGGCTGCATGAAATCAACAGCACGAAAAAGGCGGTCGCTACCCATGGCAAATCCCTCGCGTGAAGGGGAATGGCTGACGCTGGAGCAAAAGCAGATGCCAACTGTAGGCCAGTCCCCAGGCAGGAAAGTTGATCGCATGACGGTAGCCATTGCTCGGATGTCCGGTGTGACACTGGCGCCAGGAGTCAAGGGGAGGGGGGGCACACGACGGCCTCGATGCCGAGGCGAGTGGTGGCAAGCGCTGAAGCGTGGGGAGCCCGGTCGGGCGGCTCACGGGCCAGCGTGGCAAGTCTGGGCTGATCCGACAGGAATCCCACCTGGCGCTGACACTGCTTGGCAGGGCCGCAACCCCCGAGATCGCCCAGACCCGCCTCTGGCCACGCAGCGCTTCCGCATGACGTGTCACCGATTCACCTGTCCTGAGCATCCGGGAAGCCCACCTCTCCTTCCAGCACCCAGCCAGACCACTCAGTGCAGGCACAAAGCCGCGGTGCGATGGTGGCACGTCGCTCATCGGGAGACAGCTGCCAGAACTGACCATCGACAAAGACATCATCAGCCAGCCATAAGATCATGTTTCTTCCTCTATAGATCATCACAGCACTGGATTTCGCGACCTCCGCAACGACTGACATAAGGTCATTTCCCATAGTCTGCCGGTGCTCCACATCTGCGCCCATAGCTTCTGATGAGCTGAACGTTCTGAGCATCAGCCCCATGGAAAGCTCCTTGATTGAGGTTCCACAGTGCATCCCTCGCCCTGGCGCACATCAGATAGGTATTGCCTCCAAGCTCGCTACGTCGAATCGCAGCGATCCAGGTCAGGATAAGGTGGTTGGGACCAGCTGGCTGCGCATGGACAGGAGGGTGCAGGGCTAGCACGAGCGCGAGTCGCAGACAGATTCCAAGCATTCTCATCTTTGGGTTTCCAAAGAGGCGATTCTAGAACTGTATCTGACCTTGCTCCTTCTCGGAAGCCGTCAAGTCCGAAGACTGGACGCCCGGAGAAACTCCGTGAATCGCTGCAAAAACTCCAAAGTTTCTCAACGCCATTGACAAGAAAGCTGCGCCCATGGCTCAAATCCAATCAGTCAACGATCAATGGGAGAAGTTCTGGACTGAATAGACGCGTCCAGTAAATGGATCTGCCGCTATCCCATAGCCAAATCGGGAATAGGAAGGGGTCAGAAGATTAAACCGGTGGCCTGGACTGTACATCCACGACTTTTGAAACTTTTCAATCAACCGATAACTGAGCACAACTCCTGGCGCCCCAGTCTGCTGCATGATGTTTTCTCCAACCCCGCCCTGGCCTCCAAGCCTGGAAAAACGGTCTGTCGGAGTCTTTCCCTCCGGAGTCTCGTGGGCGTAGTAGCGCCGGGTCAGCATATCCTGGGCGTGAAGTTGTGCAGCTTGTGCGAGGAGCGCATCTTCGACCAAAGGGGACAGCCCATTCAGCTGGCGATCCCGATTGACCAACCGAAGAGCCAATGCCCGGTTCTCAATAAGCGACCTTGGCTGGTGGGCATCGAGCACTCCGATGCTGGAGACACCGATTCTCCAGTCACTCCCCCCCTTGCCATTCTCAAGAGCAAAAAAGTCTCTGGCACCAATCAGGAGAAAGCCTACGATTAAGGAGACAGACAGGATGACTTGCAGATTGACTCTTTTACCACTCAGTTGAAGATATCGTCTTCGTGGGTATCTCGCCATCATCTACTGCCTTTGGCGCACCCCATCAGCACAACCCATCGGCTGGGCGGCATAAGCGAGACAACCTCGGATCTCACAATTTCTGTGCATGGATGGCCATGCGAACGAAGCTTCACCACAACTCCATTCATCGATTCAAAGTAGTGTTCAGCTTAGCCAGGCAAGTCATCCTGCTCAGGTTTCCCCGCATACCAAGGGATGCGGGGCCAGCACTCATATGGTGCGTCCAACCAGACTCAGGCCTCTCGTCTAGCCATCGGGAAAGACGGATCAGGCGGCTTGGGGCCGGGGGTAGGGCCTTGCTCTGCAGGCTGGTGACGCCTGGACATGAACACGCCGATGTGGGTGGGGGGGCCAGTCCGAAAAGGCATCGCGTCACTCCTGGCCACCACGCTCCGGGCGGTGGGCGTCAGGCCTGCTGGGCGCGGTGGCTGGGCGGCGGCGCCGGCTGGTGAACGGTGCGGTGGTAAACGCAGAACACCGCATCGCGCTCCCAACCGGCAGAGGCATAGAGCGCCTGGGCGGCGGCGTTCGTGAGGGCGGTGGACAGCGAGAGCCGGATGGCCCCGGCCCCACGACAGTGGTGCACGGCGGCCTCCAGCAGGCGGCGGGCCACCCCCATGCGCCGCGCTTCGGGCCGCACGAACAGGTCGTTGAGGATGAAGATCGGCGCCATCGACACCGAGGAGAACGATGGATAGAGCTGGGTGAAACCCACCGCCTGGCCATCGGCTTCGGCGATCAGCAGCACCGAGTCGCCCTGAGCCAGCCGCTCCTGCAGGAACGCGCCGACGCGATCCGGTTCGGACGGCTGGCCATAGAACTGGCGATAAGCGTCGAACAGAGGAACGATCACCTCCAGATCGGCGGGACCGGCTTGACGGACAACAACGGGGGGCAAGAGACAACGGGTGGCGCTCAGCCATCCTCACGCTGAAGGCGCAGCATCTCGCAGGCCCCCGCTGGAACTCGTAGCCCACGCGTTCCAACGACACCTGTAAGCCCGCCGCCCGCAGCGAATCCACCTGTCCGGCGAGATGGGGTGACACCGTCCCACCCAGCTCCAGCACCGGAAACACCCTGACCTCCCGGGCCACCCGACAGAGCTCCAGCAGCGAGGCCCGGTGAAACGCCGCGTCCAGCTGGCGGCTGTAGAGGAACAGCAGGTGGGAGCAGAGCGCCAGGTCGAAGGCGTGATCGGGGAACGGCAACGCCGGCAGTTCGGCGTTCACGTAGCGCCCCTCCAGCAGGCCGGCCGGATAATCCTCGAGAAAGGCCTGCATCGCCGCCATGCGGACCTGACCCAGCTGCTCAACGGACGCGATGGTGTCCCAGACGAAGGCTGATGGATTCCGCCTGGCCTGCTCGATGACCTCCGTGTAGGTGGCGTCGATCCGGGAGGCGATCTCTTCCTTCGTGAAGGCGTAGATCGGATCGCAGGAGACCACCTACAGGCCCTGCCTGCTGGCCTCCGCATTGAATCCGGCAGGGCCATCCCCACAGCCCAGGATCCGGCCCGCCAGATCGCTGTCGGCCAGGGAGAACATGGCCACGTACTCCTCAAAGGAACGGCCCCAGGGGACGATCTGCTCCAGTGTGAACATCGTCTCTTGTCCGGATCAGCAGAGCCGGCCATCCTCCAACGACAGGGTGCGGTCGGCGATGTCGAGGATGCGGCTGTCGTGGGTCACCAGCAGGATCGTGCAGCCCTGCTCCCGCGCCAGCCGCTGCATCAGCAGGACCACCTCGCGGCCGGAGCGACTGTCGAGGGCGGCGGTGGGCTCATCGGCCAGCAGCAGCGGCGGCTCCCCCACCAGGGCCCGCGCCACCGCCACCCGCTGCTTCTGTCCGCCCGAGAGCTGGTCCGGCTTGACATCAAGGTGATCCCCCAGCCCCACGCTCTCGAGGATCCGCCGTGCGCGCCGATCCATCTCCGCGTCGCTGAGGGTGCCCCTCATCTCCAGCGCCATGCGCACGTTCTGGGCGGCGGTAAGGCTGCGGTGCAGGTTGTGGGCCTGAAAGATGTAGCCGTGCTCGCGGCGGGCCAGGGTGAGCTGCAGCGCCGTGGCCCCCACCAGCTCCCGCCCCAGCACCCGCAGCCGCCCTCCCTGGGCCGCCCGCAGCCCGCCGATCAGGGTCAGCAGGGTGGTCTTGCCCGAGCCGGAGGGGCCGGTGAGCAGCACGATCTCCCCGACGGCCACCTCCAGCGCCACATCGAACAGCACCTGGCGCCGCACCGCACCCCTCCCGAAGTGGTGGTTGAGCCCCTCGATCACGATCGCGCTGGCCATGGCGCCGGTCCCCATCAGAAGAGCTCGGCCGGATCGGCCGCCTGCAGCCGCCGGGTGGCGATCGCCCCGGAGGCCAGGCACATCACCAGCGTCAGCACGAACACCGTGGTCGCCCGCCCCAGGGTCATGGCGATCGGCAAGCTGGTGGCCTTCGACGCCACCGCGTACAGCCACAGCGGCATCAGCACGCCGGGGATGAAGCCCAGGGCCGCCAGGATCAGGGCCTGCTCCACCACCACCAGCAGCAGCCAGCGCTGGCGGAAGCCCATCGCCTTGAAGGTGGCGTACTCCTGCAGGTGGGCGTTCACATCGGTGGAGAGCACCTGGTAGACGATCACCACCCCCACCACGAAGGCCATGGCCGTGCCCAGCCCGAAGATGAAGCCCACCGGGCTGGCCACCCGCCAGTAGTTCTCCTCGAACTGCACGTAGTCGGCATGGCTGAGCACCTGCACGTCGTCCGGCAGGTGGCGCCGCAGCGCCCGCACCACCGGCGCCACCGGTTCCCCCGGCGCCAGGGTGAGCAGCCCGACGCTGATGCTGCCGGCCTTCGCCCGCGGGAACATCCGCAGGAACGTCTGATCGCTGGCCATCAGGGTGGCATCCGCCCCGAAGGAGGCCCCCAGCCGGAACAGCCCGCCCACGGCGATGGTGCGCCGCTCGATCTCGCTGGTCACGGGCTCGCCGCGATCGAGCCGGGCGATCACCTCGCCATAGCGGCCCCTTGCGCCCCGGTCGAAGAGCACCGTGTCGGGCAGCTTGAGGCGATCGGCCTGGGCCCGCACCTCCGGCAGACGCAGCACATCGGCATCCGGATCAAAACCCAGCACCTGCACCGTGGCGCTGCGCAGCGTCTGGGGATTGCGCCAGTTCACCGTACGGACGTAGAGCCCCTGGGCCTCCACCACCCCGGGCACATCCAGGGCCTGCAGCAGTCGGCGGCGCGGGAAGGTGGAAAGGTTCTGCAGGTTCAGGGCCTTCGGGCTGATCAGCACCACATCGCCCCGGAAGGCGCGATCCAGGCGGGTGTTGCTGTCGTAGAGGGCCGCCTGGAAGCCCAGCTGCATGAACATCAGCAGGTCGGCGAAGGCGATGCCGGCGAGGGCCACCAGGAAGCGGCCGCGGTCGTGGCGGAGCTGCAACCAGCCGAGCGGGGTTCTCATGGCCCGATCACCACCCGCACCTGCAGATTGGTGAATCGCGCCGCCCGCCGGCTGCTCTCCGGCGTCAGCGGGGCGCGCACCTCCACCACCCGGTTGTCGGTGTTGGCGCTCGGATCGGTGTTGATCAGGTTCTGGCGCAGCACGATCGCGCCGATCTGCTCCACCCGGCCGTGCAGCGGCTGGGTCAGGGCCGGGCTGGTGATCCGCACCGGCTGCCCCCGCCGCACCCGCGGCAGATCGCTCTCGTACACCTCAGCCACCGCCTGCATCCGGTCGGTCTGGCCCAACAGCAGGATTCCCGCCGCCCCGGTGGCCTCGCCCGCCCGGGCGAACACCTGCAGCACGGTGCCGGCGATCGGCGCGCGGATCAGGTTGTCGTCGCGGGCGGCGATGGCGCGCTGCAGGTTGGCCTGGGCCTGCTCCAGCACGCGCCGGGAGGCCTCCACATCCAGATCCACGCCGCCGTCGCCGGCGGTGCTGCGCGCCTGCTGCCGCGCCAGCAGCACCCGGGCCTCCTGCAGCGAGGCTGTGATGGTGTCGAGGCTGAGGCGGCGGTTGTCGCGCTCCTCGGCCGAGACGGCACCGCTGGTGAACAGGCTCTGGTAGCGGGCGGCCTCGGTGGCGGCCGTGCGCTGCTGGGCCTCCAGGGAGCGCACCTTGGCCCGCTGGCCGTCCTCGCCGCTGCCGGCATCGGCGCGGGCAATCGCCAGCCGCGAACGGGCCAGGTTCACCTCGGCCCGGGCCGCCGCCACGGCCGCCTCCAGCTGGGGCTGGTTGTCGAGCAGGGCCAGCAGCTGGCCGGCCTGCACCGCATCGCCGCGGTCGACCAGCAGGGCCTGGAGGGTGGGCTGGCCGGCGCCCGAGAGCGGCGCCGCGATCGTGCGCAGGGCGCTGACCGGC
Organism: Cyanobium gracile PCC 6307; assembly: GCF_000316515.1. Taxonomy (NCBI): domain Bacteria; kingdom Bacillati; phylum Cyanobacteriota; class Cyanophyceae; order Synechococcales; family Prochlorococcaceae; genus Cyanobium; species Cyanobium gracile. Next base: position 1,969,987 of record NC_019675.1, read on the forward strand.
TCCAGCCGGCCCAGGGCGGTGACGGTGCGGACCGGCCGCTCGACCACCGGTGGCGGCGGCGGGGAGGCGCGGCGCAGCAGGCCGACGCCCAGGGTCAGCAGCACGGCCCCGCCCGCCGCCACCAGCCCCAGCTGCGTCCGCCGCCCCACCATCGCGCGCCCTCCCATCTGCCGTCACTATCGAGCGGCGCAGCCGGTACAGCCGGCACAGGCGCCAGGCCGTTGCCGGCCTCAGGCGCGGGCGTCCTGCAGCGGGCCGCCGTAGGCGGCGAAGGCCGCGTCGGCACTGAGCAGGGTGAAGGGGCCGCTGATGGCCTGGGCCACCAGGAGACGGTCGAAGGGATCGCGGTGGTGCAGGGGCAGCTGCTCGAGTGCCAGCAGATGGGAGAGGTCGATGGGGAGGAGCTCAAAGCCGGATGGCTCCGCCCAGGCGATGGCCTCGCCGGCCGACAGGGGCATGTCGCTGCGGGCCAGGCTGTGCCTGATGGCGATCTCCCAGAGGGAGACGTGGCTGAGAAACACCGCGCTGGCCTCTCTGGTGATCAGCTCACGGCTGCGGGGCCCCAGCGTCGGGTCATCGGTGATGGCCCAGAGAAAGGTGTGGGTATCGAGCAGCAGGCGCATCAGCCCTGCTCGAACAGATCGGCGATCAGGGGGTTGGCCGCATCGATGGACTCGGGCGCCACGAGCTGTCCGCAGGCGAGGCCCAGCCGGCGGGGGCGCTGCGGGGTCTGCAGGCTGGTGAGCCGCGCCATGGGCCGGCCGTTGCGGGCGATCACCACCTCGGCCTCGGCGCCGGTTTCGATCGCCTCCACCAGGCGCGAGAGGTGGGTCTTGGCGTCGAGCATGTTCACCACCCGGCTGGGACGGGACACCATTTCGATGTGGGCCAGAAGGGCGGGATGGCCGATGGCGGCGCATGCGGAAAGATCAATCACCCAGGGCAGGAGCAGATCATCGAGATCGGCATCGATGCGGGCCAGGGTGGCGTTGCTGATGGCGTGACCCGTCAGGGTGAGATCGATGTCGGAGGCCGGGCGGTGGCGGCCAAGGGCTCTGGAGCCGTAGAGGATCGCGGCCTCCACCTCGGGGGAACCGGCAAACACCCTCTGGATGGCCGCCACGGCCGACTCCGGCAGGCCGATGGCCTGGGCTGACGCCAGCGGGGCACGGCTGATCATGGCCGTGGATCGCTGAGTGCCGCGAAGCGAACACGCAGGGCGTCGAACAACGGCGCAAAGCGGTCGATCACGTCGTGGGCGATCGCCTTGGCCTGCTCGAGGTTGTAGGTATGCGATGACTGATTGCGGGCCTTGATCATCGCCATCCAGCCCTCACCATCGTCGATTTCCATGCGAGTTCATGGGTGAACTCGAATCCCTGAATCAGCCCCTGCTGCTCCAGCTCACTCAGCGGGCGCTGCTGCGCCAGGGCAACACCGCGTGCCAGTACCTGCAAGGCCCGCTCGAAGTTGTCAAACCGCTGGCGCCAGCGGATGTCAGCGTCTGCCATGGGCTCAGGGTAGGCAAGGAGCTCGTTCCTGCCCCTCCGCACCACGCTCCAGCCCGTCTGCGGCTCCCCGCCGCGTGACGTGGCCAGCTTTGTGGCTCCACCCCGAAGGGAGTGGGTGTGGTACGAGGCATCAAAGGCCTGGGCCTCCAGCACGGATTCCTCGGGCTCAGCGTGCAGCTCTCCGGAACCGCGCAGGCTCTTCCATGGCTCGGGACTCGGCTCGGAACTCACGCGCGACAACTTCATGCGGGCATCTTAAGAAGTGGAACGCTTTCGATCCCTTCCACCCCCAACTTCGCCCAGCCATGCCATCAGGAAGGGCAGTCGTCGTCGATGCCTGGTGATGGTCTGGCACCCCACCAACCGGCGGCGTCCCCTAGCGTCGCGCACCTGAGACTTCAGCATCAAGGCAACACCGGCCATGGACCAAGTCAACGCAGCCGCCCAGCGTCCGGGCGAAGCACCACCGGCCAATCCCGACCGCTGGTGGACCCTGGCCGCCGTGGAATGCGGCAACTTCGTGGTTTACATGGACGGGTTCATCGTCACCCTCGCCCTGCCGGCGATGGCGCGTCAGTTCGGCGTCGGGCTGCCGGTTCTGAAGTGGGTGATCGTCGCCTACCTGCTCACCGTGACGGTCACCCTGCTGCCGGCCGGACGCCTGGCCGACATCTGGGGACGCCGGCGCATCGTCGTCATCGGCATGGGCGTCCTCGTCGTCACGTCGGTCCTGTGCGCGCTGGCGCCGACAGTGGAGATCCTGATCGGCTTCCGCGTTCTCCAGGGCGTGGGCGGCGGCCTGGTGCTGGCCAACGTGATGGCCGAGATCACCGCCGTCTTCCCGAAGCAGGAGCGGCGCAAGGCCATGGCCGTCAATGCTTCGATCCTGGCGCTGGCCCAGGTCACGGGGCTGGTGCTCGGCGGCCTGCTGATCGGCCAGTTCGGCTGGCGCTCCCTGTTTCTGGTGATCCTGACGGTGAGCCTGGCCGGACTGATCCTCAGCCTCTGGATCCTCAAGGCGCGCCCCCGCAGCCAGGACCGCACCGCCATGGACTGGACGGGGGCCGTGCTGGCGGTGGTGGCCACCAGCGCTCCCTTCCTGGTGATCGAGCAGCTTTCCCAGGACGGGCTGAACCCGGCCAGCGTGGCGATCCTGATGGGCGGCGCGGCGGCTCTGGCCCTGTTCGTGGGGGTGGAGCAGCGCCTGGCGAAACCGCTGCTGACCCTCAGCCTGTTCCGCTCGCGGGCCTTCAGCTTCGGCTCGGTGGCCGCCGCCTTCTACTTCGTCGCCGCGGTGGCCTGCTACTTCCTGCTGCCGTTGTACGCGCAGCTGGTGCTGGGCCGCACGCCGGTGATGTCGGGTGTGCTGATCGTGCCGCTCTCGCTGGTGCTCACCGCCACGAGCCTGACGGTGAGCAGCCTGGGGGACCGGGTGGGGGCGCGGACCCTGAGCACGGCCGGCATGCTCTGCGTCAGTGCGGGGCTGGTGGGCCTGTCCTGGCTGGGTGCGGACGCTGCCGTGGCCAGCATCATCTGGCCGCTGGTGCTGCTGGGCATGGGCGGCGGCCTGTTCCATCCCCCCAACAACAGCGCCACGCTCAACACGGTGCCGGCACAGCACCTCAGTGTGGCCAACGGGTTCCTGTCGATGGCGCGCAATTTCGGCCAGGCGATCGGGACGGCCCTGGCGGCCTCCCTGCTCGCTCACGGCCTCGGCGCCGCCGGGGCCGACGCCACCCTGGCCGGGGAGGTGGGAGCGCGGCTGGGAGGGTCCCAGCTGGAGGCCTTTCTGGGGGCCCAGCAGCTGGCGTTTCGCCTGGCGGCCGCCCTCGGCCTGGTGGGGGCGCTGATCTCCGTTTCCCGCGGAGCCGAGGCCCCGGCGGCTCAGTGAGGCACCACGATCCAGCCGGTCTCCGGTTCGCCGTAGTGCACGCAGGTGCCACCGCTGGCGGCGTGGTGGGCGGTCAGGGCGCAGAGGGCGGCGTCGATCCAGTCGATGCTGGTGAGCGGCGCCAGGTCGATCCCCGCCTGCTGCAGCAACTCCCGGCGCTGCGTGCGCTTCTTGGAGGCCAGGGCCTGGCCGCCGCGCCGGTGCCAGGTGATGGCGTGGGGGAAGGTTTCGAAGCAGCAGGGACCAGCGCCGATCGGCAGAGCGGTGCACAGCGGATGGCTGGGTTCGAGGGCCCGATAGAGCGCTTCGCCGCGCAGCATCCAGTCGTAGTAGCCGCTGGGGTGAGCGACGGCGGCCTGGCGGGTGGGCGAGGCGAAGCAGATGATCCCCTGCTGCCTCAGCTCCCGTTCGCAAGGTCGGGCGCGGCCATCGCGGCTCCAGCGGCAGGGGGCATCGATCGCGATCACGCGGGCCTGCACCAGGGAGCGGCACCAGTGGGCGAGTTCCTGCGCATCGGTGGTGGCCAAATGGGCGGCATAGGCACCATCGGTGAGGGCGACGGCATGGAAGCCCTTGCGGGGGCCGCCGACGTCGATGCCCACGGTGGTGAACAGGCCATGGCTGAATGGCCGATCAGGCCGTTCGCTGGGCAATGACGGCAAGGTGAGGCTCTGGGAACTGATCGAATTCGAGGTGACGACAGACGCAACGCCCGTCCTTGAGGACCTCGAGAAGACCAGGAATTCCCAGGGTCGCATAGTAGACATCCGGCCCCATCGTCGCATCGAAGTGCTCGCCTGGCCCGTCCAGTCCTCCGGCGGTGAACAGAAAGATTCCACCGATCTCGAGCGCCTCCATGAGCTTGAGCATCACCGCTCGCTGGCGCTGAAGATTCACGTGCCAGAGACTGTCCCACGCCGAGATGAAGCGGTACATCCGCGGCGGGCTCCAGTCACAGACATCCACATGGTGCAACACGACGGATGGGTCCGCGTCCTGAGCAAGCGCGATCATCCGGTGCGACAGATCGATCCCTTCCAGAAGAAGACCGCGCTCACGCAGCAAAGAATTGAACCTCGTGTTGCAGCCACAGCCCACACTCAGTGACCAACCGCAATCGACTGGACCGAGAAATGCCAAAGCACGTTGATGCTGGCTTACGCCATCGACAGTGCTGAACTTATCATCCTGCCACCGGGGTGCGAGTTGGTCGTAGGCCGCGGCAATGGCTGAATGGGTCATGGGAGTGATCCAGCACGAAGTCTGATGATGAACGCGGGTTCAGCTCCTGGGACGTCCATCAGGGCGCTGCCGACTCACGTCGCGTGCATCATGACAGCAAAGGACTCGGAGTCTTCCGGAGCTTCAAAGAATGAGGAGATGTGGATGAAGTCGTCCTCTGTCAGTTGATGGGAGCCTTCCGGTTGCTCGTCATTCCGCCTGGCGATCCGCGCCAGGCACTCTGCATCTGGCGTGTTCACAAAATACAGGCGGTGATCCGCCCCTGCCTCCTCGAAGAGCGAACGGAACCAGGCGCGCCCGGCCTTGGTGTTGGCCTGAAAGTCAAGCACCACGGATTGACCGGATTTCAGGAGGTCCACCACGAGAGGGCCCACCACAGTTTTCAGCTTCCTTGAGAAGTGAATGTAGTCCTGGAAAGTCGTCATCTGATCTCCGAACAAGCGGGCCAGCCAGATGTCCTCCGAGATCAGAATCGCGCGGGTGTCCCGCGCCACAGTCTGTGCAACCGTCGTCTTTCCAGCTCCGGCTTTCCCGCAGAAGAAGTGCAGTGTCGCGTTGGCGGCCATGGGGCCATGGATAGCGGCTTGGGAGCCTAGCAAAATCCTGCGATTCACATTGGGGAAATATGTTCCCCACAGGATCGGCATGCTTGCTGGCGTGATGCCAGCCAGTTTACGGCCGAACCCCCTCAATCAGCGGGAGGAAGTCGATACCCTAGCCATACGCATAGGAAACTTGAAGGCAGGCCTGTCCTGTGCTCTTGTGGATGGTGAGTAGGAGATACTCGAAAGCCGAGCCACTGGGGAGCCACAGGGATTTTGGACGACCCGAGAGGCCATAGGTTGCCAGGGACATGGGCTCACCCACTGCACAACTCGGGCCGGCGCGGGCGACAAGGCGAGCGAGGGGAGATGGGACATCCGCTGACGAAGGCACGCTGTCTAGCGCCAAGGCGCGAATCACAGAGTCGGTCTCTGACTGGGTCATGCTGACGGAGCAGGAGCCATCTCGTGTCGAGCCAACCATGCGGCATTCAAGCTGCTGCGGCACGACCGCCGCTGTTTTGAGGATGGCGCGGATATCTGTCTCCAGAACCGAACGATTGACGGCGTTCCATTGGGATTCACAGCCCATGAGCAACAGGCAGGTCAGGGCGCTCAAGCAGCGAAGCACGTTCAACGGGTCTGCAGCGGGAGTCACCTGACGTGGAGAGGCCCACAATGGGTCGGCTCAGGTTCGCTGCTTTGGAAACCAGTAGGCAACCTCCGTACCGCCAGGGAAGAACGGGGAGCGCTCATTGAGAAGAAGATCGTGCCAACCAGCCGCCTGCGTCAAGAAAGCGTGGGCGGCATAAGCGGCAAGCGCAGCATCCCGGATATGCTCGCCGACCTCGGGAAACTCGGGCGCAGACACGAAAGCGAGCGCCGCCGCCGATACCCGCAAGAGCGCCTTGGGATGCGCTTCCGTCAGTGGCGCGGCGGGCCACTGCTCACGGGATAGCTTGGCAACGAGCACACCCTGAACAAGACAGGCCCCACGCAAGGAGTTGACATGGCTGACGGTGCCGGACTGGCCACCAGCTTCACAAACAAGCCTGCGAACCTGTGCATCTGCGCTCCGATCACCCTCGCATACCCAAAACAATGGAGCGTCGATTCCAACTGCGGCTGGCGCTCCGCGCAACAGAGCTGAAGACTGTGCGACAGCGGAAGGCGCGCCACTCACAACATTGCCGGCAACAAACCGGAGACCATCTGTCGTGGCTTCGACGACTGCCCAGCCAAAAGCCTTTTCGCCACCTGGATCAAACCCTACGAATCGCATGATGGGGTTGCCATGCCTATCCGACGAGAAAGCCAGCGTAGGCGGTGACATTCTGAAGGAGGGAGGGGTTAGGCCTCGGCAGCAAGAGCCATGTGTTCGGCATGGCGTTCCTGGTCAGGGTCTTGGATCACCGGGACCCTTCTGAGCCCATCGATATACGCGGAAGGGAGGTTGTGTTCCACGGCGCCGGCAACCACCAGGGCTCGGTACCACGAATAGGGCAGGATGACCGTATCGATCCTTGTGGCAACATACGCTTGCACATCAACGAACTGACCAGCCAGTTCGACGGTCTTTGTCTGCTCCTCATATCCAAACCCTAGACCTTCCGCACGATCCAGCCGATGCTTCTCACCAAGAAGAATCGCGTAGACAACTCCATAAACGAGACTGTTTGAATCGGCTGCCGCCTCAATGGCGCACTTGCCCGATCCATCGTTGGCGACCTTATGCCACTTCAGCTCATGCGCCCGCAGCACCGCCACGCCGAGCGGGCGTGCGGAAGGAACTCGCTGACGCAGCCTGGCTGTCAGCATGTTGGAGCCGTAGGCGAAGTTCAGACAATGCTCCATGGGACCAAGACATGCCTAACCTTTGAGCCTATCAACCCTCCGAGGCAAGCGTACCTCGCCATGGGAAAGAGCTCATCACAGGATCAGAAAGGCAGCGAGCAGCAAGAAACCGACACCATACATAAACCAATAAAGCCAATCAGGCTTTGCTGTGTTGTCGAGTACGGCGGATTGTTTGATTTCTTGGGTTGTAGTAGACCCTGGCCATGCTTCCATAAGCGTACGGCCTGACGACCACCTCCATCGCAGCTCGGCTAACGCTAATCATCACCTGGCCGCAGGGAGTCAATGCTTCTAGTCATAGAAATCTGGGGGCGGCTCAGGTGGATGGTGTTGTTCGGTGACACACACAGCACCTATGCGATTAGTTCAGCCGGGAAGGAACCAAGCAAGCCTAGGACAAGACTCACAGCAGCTGCATCATGCACCAACGCATTCTGAACAGCAGCTTCATATTGAGTTCGATTCGCAAAGCTGAGAGCCTTGGCAATGGCGTCAAGCGCTGCAGATTCTCGAATGGGATACCTCTGCAGCACCCCGACCAAATCCGATGCACTGACTAATACCTGAAAACGCGCCTCTTCATCTTGAGCACACTTCGCAAAGTCGATTTCTGCGGTACGTTTACCCCCTGCTGCTACCTCTCCCTTCTTTGGCAGAAGTGAAAAGACCTGCGCACGCGCTGATTTTTCTGCGATCCTTACGCTGAGATGCTTGGCGTTTTCACTAATTGCTTTGATGGCATCGGCTTTTGCCTTCTCAAGCTTTTCTCCCAAATCGCCTCCTACCACAGACGCGAGTTTATCGCCTACCAGTCTCTGAACTTCGGGATGATAGTAGATAGATTCAACAGAATATACGTTAAGTGGAATCACGCCCTTGGCCTGCAAGTCGGCGATTCGCTCTGGCTGTGAAGAGTCGTTATCAACAAGACCGAACGGCTTTACCCAGTTAAGTTCACTTGTGTTTGTGATGCCAACAACCGCATCCTCAACCTCACGACAGCTACCCTTGGCTACGATCGACGCATTCGGGAAAAGCAAGCTGTAAAGAGGCTTGTCAAGGCTGTGCTCGTTACCCTCGACAAATACGATCTTTCGACGTTCACCCAAGATAGTTCGCTTCAGATCGTCATCGATTATTGTGCAGTTTTCCAGCAAATCGATATCGTAAGCACCAACCGTGTCTCCCTCGTAAACGCAGGAGCGCGTCAACAATACCTTTGAGCCAGGATTGTCGATTGGGAGCAGTGGCTCGTGTGTAGATACGATGAATGCACATTCTGGCTTTTCCTTAAGTAGCAGTGACAAAAGCGGAGACACGATTGAACGATGTAAGTGCCGCTCCGGCTCATCAATAAGGAGAAGTGTTCCCGCTGGAACCGTCAACACGTTGGCGGCAATGAGGATTGCATTTCGTTCTCCATCGGATAGTTTGGCGATGCTATATGGCTCACTGCCATTCCTAGTCGCCATGATTTCGTCATGGGGTTCCCCCGATTTCGTGGACAGCGATCAGGGGGTCACAAAGGTGAGTGTAGATGCAGCGATGAACCGCTGCTCGTAGTCGATCGGGCTCAGGTAACCGACCGTTGAATGGCGGCGCTCGCGGTTGTAGTAGCCCTCGATCCAGAAGGCCAGATCGCGCTGCAGCTGCTGCGGTGAAATTAGGACTGCCCGATCGTCATCGAGGTCCAGTTCCAATTTGAGGGTGGAGAAGAAGCTCTCCACCACCGCGTTGTCCCAGCAGCATCCCTTGGCGGACATGCTGCAGAGGATCCCGTGTTTGGCCAGCCGGTCGCGGTAGTCGCTGGCCCGGTACTGGCTGCCCTGATCCGTGTGGATCAGCAGCTGCTCCGGCTCCACCTGCCGGTGGCCGAGGGCCCGGTTGAGGGCCTCGATCACCAGGGCGGCATCCATGCGTTGATTCAGCGTCCAACCCACCACACGGCGACTGAACAGATCGATCCACACCGCCAGGTATCGCCAGCCGGCGCTGGTGCGGATGTAGGTGATGTCGCCGGCCCAGCAGCGGTTCGGGGCCGGGGGCTGGAAGTCCTGCTGCAGCAGGTTCTCCGCCACCCCAGCGGCTCCGCTGCTGGCCCTGCTGCAGGGCCGGAACGCCTTTCGGGTCCTGGCCCGCAGATCGGCACGACGCATGAGCCGAGCGACACGGTGGCGTCCCACCGGGTGGCCGGCTGCGCGCAGTTCCTGGTGGATCCGAGGCGAGCCGTAGAAGCCCCGGTGCTCGCCGAACACCGCCTGGATCTCAGCGGTGAGTCGGGCGTTCTCAGCCGCTCGCTTTCCCGGCGCCTCGTGCCGCTGCCGCCAGGCGTAGAACCCACTGCGGGCCACGCCCAGTTGCCGGCACAGCCAGGAGATGGAATGCTGATCAGCGAGCTGGTCGATCAGGCGAAACCTCTCGGCGGCAGCTGCTCCTTGGCAAAGTGCGCTGCCGCCAGCCTGAAAAAATCCTTCTCCCTCCTGAGCTCGCGGTTCTCCTTGCGGAGCCGGCTGAGTTCAGCGCGCTCCTCACTGCTGAGCAGGCCCTGGTCCCTGGGTCCGGCCTGGCCGCGATCCATGCGGGCCTGCCTCACCCAGCGAGCGAGGCTGCTGGAGGGAAGGCCAAGCCGCTGGGCCACGGCATTGCAGGAGAGGCCCTCCTGCAGGCAGAGCTCCACGGCCTCCACCTTCTGCTGCGCCGTGAATCGGCGCCGAGTCTTGGTTGGGTTGGTCATCGATGGACAGTCTGGTGGTCATGGCGTGACCCTTGTCGACTTGTCCTCAGAATCGGGGGAAGCCCATCATTCGCTTCGACTGACACTGAGATATCGAGATTGGCTAGCCGTAGTAGGCGGTTCAAGGTTGAAAATGCACCATCTTTGGCGGCCAGACTGTTGACCTTATCGGTATCTTTTTCATCAAAGGCTCGCGCTATTTCTCGAGCGCGCACGTTCTCAGAGTTAACCAAGTCATAGATCGCCATCTGCGCACGCTGCTGAGAGTACTCGTCCATCCACCGCGCATTCTGCTGCCGATCATGATGAAACATCTGCTTCTCATATTCTGCACGCTGCCTACCAGTAAACTCGGGTGATCCAGATCGAAACCAAGTTTGACGATGTGCTGCTATTCGTCGAGTAGTTTCGTTGCTAGCTAATGCAAAAGCTTGCATTAGACTTGATTTGCCGGTGCCGTTAGCGCCAAGGATAAATATCATCTCCCCTACATTTACAGTCAGTGAAAGCGCCCCTTCGACGGTAGGGATCGATAATGAAAATGGCATCTTAGATACTCAGAAAGCTTGGGCCTGCATCCGTGACGAGGCATTGATCGCCGAGCGCTGCCAATAACCCGCTGCTAGCAACCTCTAACTTGGGCAGGTAAGCGCTCGGCAGTCGGGTTCATCGGGCTTGTTCTGCGGTTCATTTTGGGGCACACTCACTTGCATAACGAATCGCATGTGAGGCGCTGCGATGCTGATCGTTCATACAGTCAAAATGGTGGGTTTAGGTATGTTTTATACTCCAACACCTTGTGGAAATATTGAATAGGATATACCCCTGCTTTATGTAATTACCCAATTCGCCAATACCCTTGGTTGACTGGGTTGCCCGGGCGCCAGGTAAACACGTGGCGGCGATCGTTATCGAAGGGCTTGTAGTCCGCTGCGTACAGGTACTCGCCCTGATGCAGATTATAGATTCGTTTTCCTAGGTCACCCATGTCGTCGATTCGCCAATACCCTTGGTTGACTGGGTTGCCCGGGCGCCAGGTAAACACGTGGCGGCGATCGTCATCGAAGGGCTTGTAGTCTGCTGCGTACAGGTACTCAAGCTGGTACGTGTTGAAGATCCGCACCACGCCATCTGACACGGGCTCTAGTCGCCAGTTTCCATGAGAGCCAGCTGACCCACCTGGGCGCCAGGTAAATACTCGACGGCGATCGTCATCGAAGGGCTTGTGATCCGCTGCGTACAGGTACTCAGAATGAGCGAGGTTGTAGATAGTCACCTCGGGCCCAACAACTGCGTCCATGTTAATGTTGTCAACCTCGAGGTTTGCCCAGACGGCGTCGTGGTCCGAGATTGATCCGTTGGTTGGGTATAAGCCCCTGTCTAGCAGTGCCATCGAGCCGCAAACATAATCGACAAAATTATTGTACGAGTAGTTCAGCCCCTGGATTAGGGGGGCGACGTCCGTGCTCCAGAGGTTGAAGTCGCCTGCGAGAACGAGGTTCGTCGTCTGCGCGAAGTCGGGCACATTGAGGCACTCCTTCACCCAATCCACGAACTTCATGAATCCTGATCGCTCGGAAGCCGAGTTGTTATAGTGCCAATTGTAGGTATTGTGATAATGAAACAAGTGAATCCTTTGCGATGTCCCCACCTTCAAGACCGCATATTGTGCATTTCTTTTCCACTCGTCGCCGCCCGGATCAATCTGGATAATCTTACTTGCGTAACTCTCAATCGGGAACTTCGACAGGATCATAATACTGACGTGTTGAGTCCGTCCCTTCGTCGTCTCGTTGGTAGCTGTAAATACATATGGGTAGTCGTGGTACTGGTCACGGGTGCCCTGTATATCACCCACTTCTTGCAAGCAGATGATTTGCTCGCCGTTCAGCAAGTTCTTGAATTGTGGAATGTTGGCTGTCTCACTGTGCATGTTAAACGAGACGGCACGAACTTGAGATGAAGACATGTTCTTTCCTAGGTAATGCGGCAGGTCATTTACCAGCATAACGCTCCAGATCAGAAGCGGGCCGAGAAGACTGGCTTGGAACCAGCCTATGCTCCCGTCTGCTGTATCTGGATGTTAGAAGGATATCTAGTGGCTGCATCGAGAAAAGCTACTGACCATGGCTCTGTGAGAGCAGCGTAGCAAGTCGATGTAATGCTCTTGCCGGTCTTTGAGCATCTGAAGAAAGCAGATAGGTGTTATCGTTGATATACACAGTGCTGAAGAAGGCCCAGCCAACTACGCCCACGAAATGCTGAGCTTGTTTGATCAGATCGTTAAGTGCGTCCCAAGTTGGGCCCACGAAGGTGGCCGCGTCATTATGCGCGATACGCTTGTCCCGCAAATCCCTTAATCTCTTGACCTTCGCGAGTGTTTCGTCAGAATCTAGAATTCCTCGCATGTATGGTACATACAGAGGAATGAACACAGCCTTTCCGTCGCTCACTGACTGGATAACCTCTCTATTGGCACCAGACGTCTCTAGGTGAAGCCTAGTATTGTAAGCCTCAACAATCTCAGGAAGGCTTTCGGCATTCTGCTCCATGAGGTCTAAAGCTCTTCTTATGCACCTAGTAGGATGACGCTTACCTGGCTTATCGTAAACACGAGCGACCGCGAGAACAGCTTCGCTCTCCATTGCTCCATGGAAGGCTCCAAATAGCTCGCCGAAGCTGCCATTCTCACTAGCGTTGAATATATCTGCATTGGTGCCTATCGCCTTGTGCAAAAAATATGCTCTTTCCATCTTCAGGATATCGGAAGCTAGCCCATTCTTAATGATGTCCTTGAGCTCTTCAGTGGGGTTCGTCACTGGCAGGAACAGATGGCTTGATTTTCAAGTGTGTCTGGTCTGATTGTATTCCTTTTAACGATTATGGATAGATCGTGCGCAGCCACGATCTTATCCGAAGTTGAACAAGCCTGCAACGATGGAGCCTGATGGCTTACTGCAGAAACATCCGGCCAGTTTTCAGGATATCTTTGGCTTTCTCCTGAGTGCAAATGCCTGCCGTTTGGGGCATCGTTGAACCTTGCCATGCCTCAGCCGAATCTAGAGCGCAGCTGAGCTGGCCGTTCAGTTCTCTGGAGCTGAACGGATCTGCTCAGTGTCTGCTGGCTACATTCAGGGATATCTTCCCAGCATTCTTGTCAGCCTCAGCACAGCAGCGGCGTCATCCCTCGTTCTCGCAGTGCGATGATGCGCATCTGTCCCTGGCACAGGGGGCAGAGCATAGGCGCTTTCTCGCGGGGAAGCTCTGGAATCGGCAATTCCACCCTGAGCAGCAATTGCACCCCTTGGATCAGTCGTTTGGCATTGCCATGCAGCAGGCCGTAATCCCGTACACGCCGGAAGCGTCTCGGCAGGACATGCCGCAGCAGCAGCCACAGAAACTCTCCGCCCGGTAGTGTGCGAACCTGGCGCGTTCCCTTGTTGTCCTGATAGCAGAAGCTGACTTTGCCCTCATGGTCGGCAATGATGTTCTTCTCCGGCAATACTCCACGGTAGAGGTAGCGCCCCAGATACACCAAGGCCTTTTCGCCCCTGCCCACCGATTTGCAGTTCACAATCCACTCTCTTGGCAGTGGAGTCTTGAGCCGCAAGCCCAGACGGCGCATCCCCTCGTACCATTTGGCGCGGAACACCCTCGCCAGGTTGCCGGCCGGGAACAGGTACCCTGCCACTTTGTCCCTCCACTGCCGTTTCTGCACGTTGATCGCACCTGCGGGCACAATCAGATGCACGTGGGGATGGTACTCAAGCCGCCGGTTGTGGGTGTGCAGAACGGCATGGGCGCCAATCTTCCCTCTCAGTTTCGGATCACGGCGGGCAAAGGAATCGATCGTTTCCCAGGCTGTTTTCAGCAGTAGATCATAGGCCAATCGTTGCTGCTGCCAGAAGATCTGCCTGAGTTCTGCAGGCACGGTGAAGGTGATCAGGAAGTACTCCACTGGCAGCAGCTTGGCCCGTTGTCGTTCGATCCACTGTTGACTTTCATGATGTTGGCAGTGTGGGCAACTGCGGTGTCCACAGGAATGGGGGATGCGGATGCTGTGCTCACAATCGGAGCATTGCAGCCGCATGACGTCACTGCCGCTCTGGCGGCAACGTCCCATCGCCTGCAGGGCCTGGCGGTGGCTTGGCAGCAGCTGATGGCCATGGCGGCGCTCCAGCTCACCCTGATAGCGCGCCACCAGATGGGAGAGGAGAAGCATCAGCCTTCCTCCCAACGAAGCTGGAAGCCGCTCAGCAGCGTCTCGATCCGATCGCTGGTGTGATCGCGCACCACATGGGTGATGTGGGCGTAACGCGCTGTGGTGTTGCTGTTGCTGTGGCCGAGCAACGATTGGATCAGGCGTAGATCCATCCCTTGCTCCAGCAGGTGGGTGGCATAGGCATGGCGCAGGGAGTGCACTGTGAGCCGTTTCTCGATGCCACACTCCTTGCGGGCGGCCTTGAGCGCGGCCTGGACACCGCTGGCATCCATCGGTGCGCTCGCCATCCGGACGATGAACTGGCTTCCGGCCGGACTGGGGAAGAGCAGACGGGGGTGACGGTGGGTTGTCCAGAACCTGCGCAACGATTGGAGCGTGAGATCGGGGATGGGGACATAGCGATCCTTACCGCCTTTCGCATCGCGGAGGTGCACACGTCTTTGGCTGCCGTCAATGTCCGCCACCTCCAGTCCCAGGCCTTCACTGATTCGCAGACCCAGGCTGTAGACCGCCAGCAGGAAGATGCGATAACGCAACTTGCGTACCGTATTGATCAACGCATGCACTTCCTCTCGGGTGGGAATGTCCGGGAGAGTGCGTACACGGGGAGGGCGAATGATTTTGATCCACTCCATCTCGCGATCGAGCACATAGCGATGGAAGAACTGCAGGCTGCAGAGATCCACCTTGATTGTGCTCCATGAATACTGCTCCAGCAGAGCGGCAAAGTAGCTCTTTAACTCATCAGGGCTGAGATCATCGGGGCAACGACCAAAATGGCCGGCGACTCGCCGCAATGTTCGGCTGTAGCTATCAATTGTTTTGTCGCGCAAGCCATGCAGCTGCATGGCTTGCAGATTGGCATCAAACAGGCGATCAAAACGCTCCTGTTCTGCAGTATTCATCTCAGCAGCTTCCCAGCGGGAAGATGAAGGGGGAAAGCACATCCGAGGACGTGCATCCCTCAGTGTCTTCCCGACGGTCGCGCTCTCCTGTCGCTGCTCAAGACATGCTTGCAGTTCCGCGCCAGTGGCATGGCGCTAGAACCTTGGGCAGTCGGCTTGAAACTGAAGCAGTTCAGCTATGCTGTGGCTTGCAATCTGCCGCGTAGCGGCTTAGTTCAACTCTTTATTGGACGGTTCCGATAACCACCCGCATACCGAGGCAGCAGCGGCATAAGCACTCGCCCCAGTCCAGGGAATTCCGCCAAAACCCTCTCGGCACAACCGATTAAGCCATAGGCTCGGGCCCAAGCAAGCGATTTATACGGACCCGATAACCAACTGTCCATTTCGCTACAAAAGCCCCTTCCCTGCCTTCTCCAATCCATCCCCCCAATCCCCCCCCTCAAACCTTCGCCAGCGTCACCCGCTCGGGCTGATGCTGGTACTTGCCCTGGCGGTCGTTGTAGGTGGTGGCGCAGGGATCACCCTCAAAGAACAAGAGCTGGCAGATGCCTTCGCCGGCGTAGATGCGGCAGTCGGCGCCGGAGGAATTGCTGAACTCCAGGGTGAGGTGGCCCTCCCAGCCGGCTTCGGCGGGGGTGGTGTTGACGATGATGCCCAGCCGCGCGTAGGTGCTCTTGCCCAGGCAGATCACCGTGATGTTCGACGGCACCTTCATCTTCTCCAGCGCCACCCCCAGCCCGTAGGAATGGGCCGGCAGGATGAAGTACTCGCCGTCCTCGTCGCTGTGCATCGGCGCCGGCTCCAGGTTCGCCGGGTTGAACCGCTTCGGGTTCATCACCGTGCCCGGCACATGGCGGAAGATCAGGAACTCCTTCGGCGACAGCCGCAGGTCGTACCCGTAGGACGAGCACCCGAAGCTCAGCACCGGCCCGGTGCGGCCCTCCGGATCCAGGTGGCGCACCAGCGTCGGCTGGAACGGCTCCAGCATCCCGGCCGCGGCCTGTTCGTTGATCCAGTGGTCGTTCTTGAGCATGGCGTCAGCCGCCGCGGCGCAACTGGGTGACCTGATCGGCCATCGCCATCAGGCTGGCCGGCATCGAGGGGCCCGTCAGGATGACATCCAGATGGGCCGGCCGCTGTTCCAGCGCCTCGATCACCGCCTCGGCGCTCAGATAGCCCAGGGCGATCGCCAGCCCCAGCTCATCGAGCACCAGCAGATCCAGATCCCCCTTGAGCAGCCGCTCGCGGCTCACCTCCCACACCTCGGCCACCGCCTCGAGCGCCTCCTCGGCCGTGGCCCCCTCCTCCCCTTGGGACCCCGGCGGCCCATCGAGGCAGTGGGGCGTGCCCGGCCGCAGCCATTCCAGCCGGCCGCACAACGTCAGGCTGCCCGCCGGCCCCTGCTCCACGCCCCCCTTGAGGAACTGGCTCACCAGCACCCGGCTGCCCAGGCCGGCGCTGCGCAGAGCCTGGCTGAACACCGCCGCGAAGCTGCCCCGGAACGGCGCCGTGTGGATCTGCAGCAGCCCCTCCGGCTGACTCACCAGCCGCAACGGTGGCACCAGGGCCAGCGGCTCTGTGCGCGCCGGGGCCGCGGTGCGCCGGGGGTGGCCGGGGTCGATGAGGCTGGCGGTCATGGACACCCCACGGAAGCGTTGGTGTGAAAGGTCCGGACGGATCGCCCCGGCCGCTCACCTCCCGAATGTAGCGGCCCTCGCCAGCCCGGCACACCATCGGTAGTGGCTGGGAACAGACGTACCACCGGCGCCGCCTACGCTGGCTCGGCTCCGCCGACGCCCCCGTGACCACTCCCCGCAACGACGGCCGCACAGCCGACGCCCTGCGCCCGGTGGCCGTCGAGTGGGACCCGATGGGCTTCGCCCTCAGCTCAGTGCTCTTCGCCGCCGGCCGCACCCGCGTGCTCTGCAGCGTCTGCCTCGATCCCGAGGTGCCCCGCTGGCGCAAGGGCTCCGGCAGCGGCTGGCTCAGCGCCGAATACCGCCTGCTGCCGGCCTCCACCCCCAGCCGCCAGGGCCGCGAGCTGATGAAGCTCTCCGGCCGCACCCAGGAGATCCAGCGCCTCATCGGCCGCAGCCTGCGGGCCGCCCTCGATCTGGAGGCCCTCGGCGAGCGCACCCTCCTGGTCGACTGTGACGTGCTCCAGGCCGACGCCGGCACCCGCACCGCCTCGATCACCGGCGCCTGGATCGCCCTGGCCGCCGCCCTGGAGCGCCTGCAGCAGCAGGGCGTGCTGGCCGCCTCGCCCCTGCGCCAGCAGGTGTCAGCCGTGTCCGTGGGCCTGGTGGACGGCCGGGCCCTGCTGGATCTGGACTACTCCGAGGATTCCCGCGCCGAGGTCGACCTCAACGTGGTGATGGACGAGCAGGGCCGGCTGCTGGAGATCCAGGGCACCGCCGAGGGCGCCCCCTTCCCCCGCTCCCGCCTCGACGCCCTGCTGGATCTGGCCGAACCGGGGCTGCGTGCCCTGCAGGAGGCCCAGCGCCAGGCCCTGGCTGTGGCGCCAGGCACCATGACCGGCTAAAGAGTGTCATTGGCTACATGGGTCGGCCAGACCGATCCATAAGTTCATCACCATTCGCCACGCCTTGATGGTCGGCGCTACGCGTGGCTTCAGCCGCTACCCCAGCAGTCCATCCAGCGGATCCCCCGGCTCCGTGACCCCCATGGGCGCCCCCGGCGCCACGGCCTCCACCCTGCTGGAGGTGATCCGCGGCCTGGCCGGCAGCAGCGTCGAGACCATCGAGCGCGGCAAGACGATCTTCTTCCCCGGCGATCCGGCCGAACGTGTCTACCTGCTGCGGCGCGGCGCCGTGCGTCTCTCGCGTGTCTACGAGTCGGGCGAGGAGATCACCGTGGCCCTGCTGCGCGAGAACAGCCTCTTCGGGGTGCTCTCCCTGCTCACCGGCCAGCGCTCCGACCGCTTCTATCACGCCATCGCCTTCACCCGGGTCGAGATGGTCACGGCCCCGGCCACCTCGGTGCGCCGCGCCATCGAGCAGGACGCCAGTGTCGGCCTCCTCCTGCTCCAGGGCCTCTCCTCCCGCATCCTCCAGACCGAGACCATGATCGAGACCCTCACCCACCGGGACATGTCCTCCCGGCTGGTGAGCTTCCTGCTCGTGCTCTGCCGCGACTTCGGCGTCCCCGGCACCGAGGGCATCACCATCGACCTGCGCCTCTCCCACCAGGCCATCGCCGAGGCGATCGGCTCCACCCGCGTCACCATCACCCGCCTGCTGGGCGACCTGCGCAACGACGGCCTGGTCCAGATCGACCGCAAGAAGATCACCGTCTTCGATCCCATCGCCCTGGCCAAGCGGTTCAGCTGATCGGGCGGCCCCGACCGGGTGCCGTGAGGCCACCGGCAGGGATACTTGGTGCATCGCGGAACCGGGGCTCGGAAGGTGTCGGGTTGGCTGCTGATCCTCGCGCTCCTGGTGCTCGGCGGAGTGCTTTCCACCCTGGGCGACCGGCTCGGCAGCCGGGTGGGCAAGGCGCGCCTCAGCCTGTTCAACCTGCGGCCCCGCAAGACCGCCGTGGTGATCACGGTGCTCACCGGCAGCCTGATCAGTGCCGTGTCGCTGGGGCTGATGCTGCTGGTGAGCGAGCGCCTGCGGGTGGGGCTGTTCCAACTCGACCAGATCCAGGACCGCCTGCGGGACAGCCGCGCCGCCCTGAAGCGCAATGAAGGGGAGCTGACCCGCACCCGGGGCGAACTGGAGCGCAGCCGCCTCGATCTGATCACCGCCGAACGCCGCCGTGACCAGGCCCTGGCCAGCCAGCGCCGCGCCCGCGTCCAGCTGCTGGCCGCCGAGCGCCGCGTCGACACCCTGCGCCGCGAGCTGCAGCCCCTGCAGGCGGAGCGCGCCCGGCTGGAGGCCGAGCGGGCCCGTCTCAGCCGGGAGGTGCAGGGCCGGGACGCGGAGATCCGCCGCACCGAGGCCGAACTGGCCAATGTGCGCCGTCGCATCGCCGCCGGCGAGAAGGAACTCAAGGACCTGGAGACCAACGTCATCGCCCTGCGCCGCGGCGATGTGGTGATCGCCAGCGGCCAGCCCCTGGCCACCGCCAAGGTGCAGCTGCAGCGCCCCGACCAGGCCCGCCAGGTGATCGATGCCCTGCTGCAGGAGGCCAACCGGGCCGCCTTCCAGCAGCTGCTGCCCGGCCAGCCCCCCAACCGCCAGATCCTGCTGGTGCCCCGCAGCGACATCGTCCGGCTGGAATCCCTGCTCGCCACCCCCGGCGTCTGGGTGGTCAGCATCCGCTCGGCCGCCAACGTGCTGCGGGGCGAGGCCCAGGTGCTGGCCTTCCCCGACCTGCGCCCCAACCGCCAGGTGGTGGAGCAGGGGGAAGTCCTCTCCCGCACCGCCCTCGAACCCGACGTGCGCGAGATCGACGCCGTCCGCAGCCGCCTCAACCTGCTGCTGGCCGCCGCCTTCGCCAAGGCCCAGCGGCAGGGCACCCTGGTCAACGGCCTCCAGTTCGATGCCGCCGGCTTCAACGCCCTGGCCAGGGAACTCAGCGAGCGCCCCGCCGGCGTGACCGCCAACCTCGAGGCGGTGGCCCTCCAGAACGCCGACACCCCCGACCCGATCAGCGTGGAGCTGCGCTGGCCCCGCAAGGACGGAGCCGGCGCCACCCGGCCGGGGCGGCCATGACGGCGGCGGCCCCCGGCCCCCTGGCTGGGCTCGATCCGGGCCGCAGCAAGTGTGGCCTGGTGCTCACCGACCCCAGCCGCCAGGAAATCCGCGAGGCCCTGGTGCTGCCCCCCCAGGCGGCCTGGGAGCGGCTGGAGCAGTGGCACCGCCAGCAGGCCCTCTCTGCCGTGGTGATCGGCGACGGCACCGGCAGCGGCCCCTGGCGGCGGCGCCTGGAGCCCCTGCTGGCGGTGGAGCTGGTGGATGAGCGCGGCACCACCCTGGCGGCCCGGCGCCGTTATTGGGAGCTGTTCCCCGCCCGCGGCTGGCGGCGGCTCCTGCCCCTGGGCCTGCGCCAGCCCCCCCGCGACTACGACGACGTGGTGGCCCAGCTGCTGCTGGAGCGTCGGCTGCGGCGGGAGCTGATCAGAACGACGCCCGCACCGTGAACACGTAGTCGCCGCCCGGTTCGAGCTGGTAATCGGCCTTGAGCAGGAAGCGCAGCAGGGCGTCCTGGATCAGGGCCCGCCCCAGGGACGGCTCCACCTGCAGCTCGCCCCGATCAAAGGCCCAGCGGAAGCGCCACTGGAAGCCGCCCGCGCTGATCTCCCCCTCCAGCAGGCAGGGGCTGAAGCTCTGGCGCAGCACCCGCAGCTGGGCGGTGGTGGCGGGAAGGCGGCTCACGGGATGCTGTCGATGCTCTCAGGATGGCGGCGGATCGGCACGAAAACTGTTCAAACGGTTGGCGGCCTTCTCCAGCCCCACGCGCCGGATCAGATCGATGCCCGCCTCCACCTCCTCCAGCACCGTCTCCAGCACCGGCCGGTCGGCAGCGGAGAACTTGCCGAGCACATGCGACACCGTGCGGGCCCGGCGCTCCTCGGGCGTCTCGCCGGGGGCGCCGATGCCGATCCGCAGCCGCGCAAAGGACTCGCTGCCCAGGTGGGCGATCGTGCTGCGCAGGCCGTTGTGCCCCCCGGCGCCGCCCGCGGCCCGCACCCGCAGGCGCCCCAGGGGCAGGTCCATGTCATCCACCAGCACCAGCATCTGGGCGGGCTCGAGCCGGAACCAGTCGAGGGCGGCGCGGATCGAGCGGCCGCTGTCGTTCATGAAGGTCTGGGGCATCAGCAGCCGCAGCCGCCTGTCCCCCTGGCCGGTCTCGGCCAGCAAGCCGTGCAGACGGGCCTGGCTGCGGAAACTGGCGCCACCGGCGCGGGCCAGCCGCTCCAGCACCATGAAACCGACGTTGTGGCGGGTGTCGGCGTAGCGGGGGCCGGGATTGCCCAGGCCCACCAGCAGTTGAAGATCCAACGGAAGGCGACCCTCAGCTGGCGGGGCCGGTGGAGGGTGCGGCGCCCTCTTCCACAGCCGCCGGCGGCGTTGCCGGTTCAGCGACGACAGGCGTCACGCCGGCAGGAGCTTCAGCGGCCGGCGTGATGGCGGCGGGGGGGCCGGAGATGTCGATCGGCTGCTGAGTCGGCTGCTCAGTGCCCACGGCCGTGCGGAACTCCTTCTCGAATTCCTGCGAGGCCGACTGGAAGCCGCGCAGGGTGCGCCCCAGGGTTTTACCGAGCTCGGGGAGCCGCTTGGGTCCGAAGACCAGCAGCCCGATGGCGGCAATCACCGCCATCTCAGGCAGACCGATGCCGAAGATGTTCATGGACAGGGGGCGAGAGGAATCAGCCGACGCCGTTCCAGTTGACGTTGATGCCCTCGAGCAGCAGGGACTTGTTGTACAGCTGCAGGATCACCAGCAGGAACACCAGGAAGAGCAGCATGAACACGCCCATCACAGGGGTGGTACCCCAGCCGGGCACCACCTTTCCGTACTCGGAATTCAGGGGGCGCAGCAGGTTTCCCAGACGGGTGCGTTGGGCCATGGCAGCTCGGACCTCTCGGGCACGGAATCGCGGTGCTTACTGTAAGGGTCTTGCCGGCCGCACCGAGTTGGGCTGTCGAGAGTTGTGACGGAAGCCCCCCAGCCCCGCGACCCCTCCCCCGCCTGAGAGCCCTCCATGGATCCCGCCGCCAGCACCTCCCCCGCCCTCTCCGTGGCCCTCGCGGTCCTCGCCGTGCTGCTGGCCCTCACCGGTTTCGGGGTGTACACCGCCTTCGGCCCGCCGTCCAAGGGCCTCACCGATCCCTTCGACGATCACGACGACTGAGCCGCCGCGCTCCCCGCCGGCGCTCGCCGCAGCCGCCAGTGCCCCAGCTGCCAGGGGCCAAGGGCCAGCGGCTCCGGCCCCTGATCATCCGGGTGTTCCCGCCCGGCCGCCTGGGGCTGACCCAGGGCATCGCAGCATCCGAGCACGCTCCAGTCCGGGCCAGCTGAGAAGCGCCGCCGGCAGGGCCCCAGGTTCTGGACGCTGAGCAGCACCGCGCCCGCTTCCAGGCCGTCGCCCGTCGCGTTCTCTTCCGCCGGCAGGGGCCGCAGGGCCACGAGCTGCAGGTCCTCGCCGAGGGACGGGAACAGCCTGTCGGCCGCCCCCACGGCCTCGACGCCTGCTCCGGCGGACGGCTCCATCGGCCGACACCAGAGGGGCTCCCGCAGCCGGGTGGCCTGCTGGGGCGCGGCGGCCGCCCGCCAGCCGCCGGGGCAGGGCAGCAGGGCCAGCCGCTGCCGCTGCCAGCCGTTGTCGGCGCCGGGATCGGGCCAGGTGGGCGCGCGCAGCAGCGACACCCCCAGGCTCTCCGCCTTCGCCGACACCCCCTGGGGACCGTCGAGCAGCACCGCCAGCCCGTCGCCGCGGCCCGGGCCCACCGCGGCCATCCAGCTGATGGCGCTCACCTCCCAGCGGGCCCGCTCCCGGGCGGTGCGGGCCGTGGCCGGCCGCTCGATCACGCCGCCGGCCGTGTCGGCCGCCCAGCGGCAGGCCGGATCGGCCAGGGGAATCTCCAGCCGCAGCAGCTCGTGGCGCTGCCGCCACTGGGTACCCAGCACCAGCTCCAGCCAGGGGCTGCCCGCCAGCAGGCGGCCGTCGAGACGCACCGGGCTCTCGCCGCAGCGGCCGCGCCAGACGAACCGGGCGCAGAGCGGCCCCGTCTCCAGCCACTGCGGCAGCCCCTGCCAGCTCCAGGCCAGCGGGTGCTGGCGGTAGTCGGCGGCCAGATCCCAGGCATCCCAGAACTCGCCCCGGTCGCGCCAGCGGCACCAGGCCAGCGGGCCCCCCAGCTGGGGCGTGCCGTCCCCATCGAAGAGCTGCTCCACCCCCGCCGGGCCGATCAGCGCCGACACCAGACCGTTGCCCAGACGCCAGCGGTCCGGTCCTTCGCCGGCAACCCGCTCCAGGCGCACCGCCCCCGCCACGGGGGCCGCAGCACCATCGCTGCCGGCGGGCGTCGGTTGCCGCCGCAGCCGCCGCACCCCCACCCCCTCGAGGCCGGGAATCTGCAGCCACTGGCCGCCCCCGGGGCGGGCTGGCCCGCCAGGCGCCGTTCGCCGTCCGCCGCCGCCAGCCACCAGTCACCGGCCGGCAGCCGCAGGGTGCGGGGCTGGGCCGGCAGCGGCTGCAGCTGCACGACACACCAAGGCTCAGCGGCGCTCGAGGGCGCCGCGGCCGTCCCACCGCTGGTCGCCGGCGCCGCCAGGCCCAACCGCAGGGCCCGGTCGCGCCGGCGGGACGCTCGGCGCCTCGCTCCCCGCCACTGGGGCTCGGCCTGCTCGAACACCTCCGGGATCGCCGTGCCCGGGAGGATGTCGTGGAACTGCTGGAACAGCAGGGTGCGCCAGTCGTCGGTGGCGGCCGGCGCCGGCCGGCCGAAGAGCGCCGCGGCCAGATCCGCCTCCCGCAGCAGCCGCTCCAGGGTGCGGTTGTGGCGCTTCTGGTCCGGCCGGCTGGTGGGGCAACCGCGGTGCAGCTCCAAGTAGAGCTCGTCGCGCCACACCGGCAGCTGGCCCGCCAGCGACTCCAGCGGCGCCAGGTAGGAGCGCAGGGTGCCGTGGCGCTGGCCGGCGGCCACGGGCTGGTCCTGCCAGAGCGCCAGCTGCTCCAGCATCTCGGCGGTCGGGCCGCCGCCGTGGTCGCCGACCCCGGGCAACCAGAGGGCGTCGGCGCAGCCGCTGGCCCGCTGCCACTGCAGCCGGTAGCGCTCCATCGCCACAGGATCACCGTCGGTGCCGATCGGCGCCGTCATCAGGGCCAGCACCTCGGCGCCGCAGCGGCTGCGCCAGCGGAACAGCCGGTGAGGGAAGGGATTGGTGGCGTTCCAGGCCAGCTTGTGGGTGCAGAACCAGCGCACCCCGGTGGCGGCCGCCAGCGCCGGCAGACCGGCGGCGAAACCGAAGCTGTCCGGCAGCCAGGCGAGCCGGTGGCTCCACTCCGGGAAGCTGCGCAGGCTGTAGGCCTGGCCCTCCTGGAACTGGCGCAGCAGCGAGGTGGTGGAGAGCAGCACGCAGTCGCTCTCCACCCACGGCCCATTGAGCGGCTCGAAGCGGCCCGCCTCCATGGCCCGGCGGACGCGGGCGAACAGGGCCGGCCGGTGCCGCTCCAGCCAGGCATACAGGGCCGGGGTGGAGTGGCCGAAGTGGAGCGTGTCGAAGCGCTCCATCAGATCGAGGGCGGAGGTGAAGGTGCGCTCCGCCGCCTGCCAGGTGTCGGCCACCGGCCACAGCCAGGCCAGATCGAGATGGGCATGGCCCAGCACCTGCAGCACCCCCTCCCCCGGCGCCCCATCGCGGCGGTGCTCACGGCGCAACTCCTGCAGCTCGGCGGCGGTGGCCGCCAGCAGGCCGAGGGGGTCGGTCGGATCGAGGGGTTCCAGCTCGATGCGGCTGCTGATCAGGGCGCCGTCGTCGTGCAGGGGGCTGCGCAGCCGCAGCTCCAGGTCCAGGGCCTCCCCCCGCCACCAGCGCTCGGGCAGGGGCCAGCGGCAGGCGGTGTCGAACAGATCGCCGCTGTGGATGCGCTGGCCGTCCACCCACAGCTCGGCGCTGTCGGCCCACCATCGCAGCGCCAGCCGCGCCCGGGCCCCCGCCGCCAGGGGGGCCCAGCCCTGTGGGCACGGGCAGCGCAGGCGCAGACGGCACCACTGGCCGCCCCGCGGCCAGATGATCAGACCCCGGGCCGCCCAGTCGGGGCGATGCCGCAGCCCCCACTCCCCCCCCAGCGCCGGACCGCTTCCGCCCCCGGGCTGGTCGGCCTGCCAGAGGGGTTGGAGATCCAGGGGCCGGGGCATGGGGAACGTGACCGAAACGTTTCAATCGGAGCCGGTTGCCCCCGCCAAACGGCATCGGACAGCCTGGATGGCCAACCACCACCCATAAGATGATGCGGCTGCCGAGGGGTCATCGAGACCCGTACCGGCGCCTGTCACTCCCTGTCACCCGCCGGACAGACCATGCTCGCTCTCAAGATCTCGGTTTACTCCGTCGTCTTCTTCTTCATCGGGATCTTCGTCTTCGGCTTCCTGGCCAGCGATCCCACCCGCTCCCCCAGCCGCAAGGACCTGGAGGACTGACCCCTTCGGCGGCGGCCCCGCCCGCCACCCGTCCGGACAACCGGACCGCTGCGGGGGACACCCCCGAACTCCCATGGCAGGATCGGCCGCGTTCTTGCCGTTCATGCGCTGCCAGTGGTGCTCCATCCCCGCTCGGGACGTCGCCAGGCCCCTGCAGGCCTGACCCCCGGGCTGGTCCTGTGGCTGGGCATCTCCGCTGGGCTGACTTTCACGGCCGCACCGGCCCAGGCACGGCCTGACGCACCCTCCAGGCTTCAGGCCGCCCAGGCGCAGCTCCCTTCGACGCCGGCAGCCACCCCCGGCACCGCTGCCACCCCGGATCCCTTCGACGACGAGCCCCACGCCGAGCCCCAGGCCGGCGTCGAGGCCCCACTCGATCCGGCACCCACCGTTCAGCCCCCGGCCCCTAGGCGTCGCCCCCTGGCGGTCACGCCCCAGCCCCAGCCCGCACCGGAGTCCACCCCGGCCGACCCCGCCGCCACGGCAGCGCCCGTTCTGGGTCTGGAGGCCGCGCCGGCCAGCGACGCCATGCCCCTGGAGCTGGAGCTCACCGCCAACCAGCAGGGCTACGACGGCCAGCTGCAGCGCTTCGTGGCCACCGGCAGCGTCATGGCCCGCCTCGCCGGTGGCCGCCTGCTCGCCGACCGGCTGGAGTTCGAGGCCACCACCCGCACCCTCTATGCGGTGGGCAACGTCCGCTTCCAGCGCGGCCAGCAGTACCTGCAGGGCAGCCGCCTCCGCTATGCCCTGCTGGAGGGGGTGGGGGAGATCGACGACGTCTATGGCGTCATCGATCTCGACAGCACCAAGGAGGACTTCGACCTCGAGCAGGAGGCCTCCCAGCCCCTGCCGCCGCCGGAGCCGATCAGCTGCACCCCCTCCTATCCGGCCGTGCCCCAGTGGCATCCCTACCCCTGGGCCGTCACCACCTGGGCCGGCCAGATGTATGCCGGTGAATTCGGCGACACCTTCACCTTCAGCGGTCGCTTCCGGCCCGAATACCTCGGCGGCATCGGCCTGCAGCGCCGCCTCTTCCAGGCCGGGCCGCTGTCGCTGGAGTTCGATGCCAACCTGCTGGGACACCGGGCCAGCGCCCAGCCGGGGGGTGGCTTCAACCAGCTCATCCCCTTCTCCGACACCCCCGCCCAGACCTTCGGAGAATTCACCGGCGGCCTCGGTCTGCGCCTGTGGCTGCGGCCGTGGCTCAACGTCTACTTCGTGGAGGGCCTGAGCGTCCTCACCGCCAAGAGCAACTACGAACAGACCTTCCGCCAGAACTCGGCGCGCCTGCTCAACTACCTGGCCTTCGAGGTGGAGGCCCTGGTCACGCCCCGCTGGTCGGCCGTCGGCCGCATCCACCACCGCTCCGGGGCCTACGGCACCTTCAGCGGCGTCAGCGAGGGCAGCAACGCCTATCTGTTGGGCCTGCGCTACCGCTTCGGCACCGACAGGCCCGCCAGCCAGCCGATGCCGGTGCCGCCCGCCCAGGGTTGCCCGGAGGCCCCGCCCCTGGCCAGCGAACAGCCCGATGGGCTGGCCCAGCAGCTCGAGCAGGTGACGATGGGCCCGGGCTGGACCGGCACCAGCGGCCAGCCGGCCCCGGCGCCCCCCGTCCAGCCGCCGGAGGACAGGGGCGGGGTGTGGCGCAACGCCCGACATCAGGAACGGCTGCGCCGCGAGGCCATCGCCCGGATCCCCCAGCGGGTCGAGAACGTGACCTTCGAGCGCAGCCTGAAGGCCGAGCGGCGCTTCGGTTTCCCGCGCGAATTCACCACGCCGGAGGTGGCCAACGATTTCGGCACGACGCGGCCGGAGCAGCTCAGGGACCAGACCACCCAAGGCAACCAGGAGCTGATCAAGGGCACCGTGAGCCGCTGGCGGATCCAGGCCCGCCGCCTCAAGATCACCCCCAACACCCTCTCGGGCGATCGGGTGGGCTTCACCAACGACCCCTTCACGCCGGCCCAGTCGTGGATGGATTCGGAGAAGGTGGTCATCACCCTGCTGCCCAACGGCGACACCCTGGTGAAGGCGCGCCGCAACACCCTGCGCCTGGAGGATCGCCTGCCGATCCGGGTGGTGCGCCAGCGCCGCATCCAGAAGCAGGAGGAGGTGAGCAATCCCCTGGTGATCGGCAACGACCGGGAGGACCGGGACGGCTTCTTCCTCGGTTACAACATCCCGGTCAGGATCGGCGAGAAGGGACTCCTCAACCTGCAGCCGCAGGTGATGGTGCAGCGCCTCTACACCGGCAACACCGACGCCTACCCCCTGCCCGGCTCGCCGGCAGGCTCCACCAACATCGTCGAGCAGCCCGCCAAAGGGGGCGACTACTTCGGCCTGGATGCCCGCCTCACCGGACCGGTGCTCGGCTTCAACGCCGATGCCCGCCTCTCCATCTCCACCTTCAATCCCGACAACTTCGCCAACGGCACCCGCAGCTTCGGCGACCTCTCCCGGCTGGTGAAGGTGCCGGTGCTGGGCTTCAGCACCCTGCGCCTGTTCGGGGCCTACCGCTTCCGCACCTGGAACGGCTCCCTGGGCGAACAGGACGTCTACTCCGCCTATGGCGTCTCGCTGGAGCAGCAGGGCAGCCTGCCCAGCTGGGGGTCGATCTCCCGCAGCTACTACTGGCGCATGGGGGTGGGCAACTTCCAGGCCAACCCCACCACCGGCACCGATCTGCTGCAGCTGTGGCGCGCCAACGCCATCGGTTCGATGAACTTCTCGTTGCCGATCTGGACCGCCAAGCCCACCAGCAGTCCGCCCGTGGTCTCGCTGGCCAATACCCCTGTGCCCATCGTTCCGGGCCTGCGCTTCAACGCCAACCTGCTCGGGGTGGCCGCCTACTTCAGCGACGGCACCAACCAGAACACGATCGGACTCTCCGGGGGGCCCACCCTGACCCTGGGGCGCTTCGAGAAGCCGTTCTTCGACTACACCCAGCTGACCATCACCGGCGGCATCACCCTGCGGCAGGGCCAGAGCCCGCTGAACTTCGACCGCGCCGTCGACCTGGGCACGGTCGGTATCGGCCTGTCGCAGCAGATCGTGGGGCCGCTCGTCTTCAGCGGCGGCATCGGCTTCAACGTCGATCCCAACTCCGGCTTCTACGGCGACGTCACCGGCTCCTACCTGGAGCTGCGCTGGCAGCGGCGCTCCTACGAGATCGGCGTGTACTACAGCCCCTACGACGGCCTGGGCGGCATCCGCGTGCGGCTCAACGACTTCAACTTCAACGGGCCGGGCACGCCCTTCATCCCCTACCACCCCACCCAGGGGGCCCTGCAGCGCCCCTTCTAGGCGGTTTCTAGGCGGTGGCGAAGCCGGCCAGATAGGGGAGCCGGCCGGCGGTGGCCCGCAGCTCGGCGTCGTGGGCCACGAGCTGGGCCGTGCCGTTCCACTCCCCGCTCACCAGCATGCGGCGCGGACCGGGCGCCAGTTCCAGGGGCCACGCCAGGGGCTCGCCATCAGCGTCCAGGGTCACCAGGGGCGGCTCGAGATCCAGCTGCAGCCGGGCGCCGGGATGGGCCGCGACGGCGGCCTGGAGCGCCAGCACCGTGGCGTGGTCGGCACTGAGGCAGGGGATCCCCAGGGCCAGGCAGTTGCCGAAGAAGATCTCGGCGAAGCTCTCGCCGATCACCGCCCGGATGCCCCAGCGCATCAGCGCCTGGGGGGCGTGCTCCCGGCTGGAGCCGCAGCCGAAGTTGCGGTTGACCACCAGGATCGCGGCGCCCTGGTTGGCGGCGCGGTCAAAGGGGTGATCGCCGGCCCGCTCGCGGCGGTCATCGGCGAAGACCCCCTCGGCCAGACCGTCAAAGGTGACGCACTTGAGGTAGCGGGCCGGAATGATCCGGTCGGTGTCGATGTCGTCCCCGGGCACGACGACGGCGCGGCCCTGGCACTGCTGGATCGGTCCGGCCGGAAAGGGGGTGGCGCTCATGCTGGGGTGGGGGCGGGCTCAGGGGAAGACGGGGTGGCGATCAGGCGGCGCACGTCGGCCACGTGGCCGCTCACCGCCGCCGCGGCCACCATGGCCGGACTCATCAGCAGGGTGCGACCGGTGGCGGAACCCTGGCGCCCCTTGAAGTTGCGGTTGCTGGAACTGGCACTGATCTGGCGTCCCTCGAGGCGGTCGGGGTTCATGGCCAGGCACATCGAGCAACCCGGCTCGCGCCATTCGAAGCCGGCCTCGCGGAACACCGCATCGAGGCCCTCCGCCTCAGCCGCGGCCGCCACCTGCTCACTGCCCGGGACCACGAAGGCCTTGATGCCCGCCGCCACCTGCCGGCCGCGGGCGACGGCGGCGGCGGCCCGCAGGTCGCTGAGCCGGCCGTTGGTGCAGCTGCCGATGAAGCAGACATCCACCGGCAGCCCCTCGATCGGCGCCCCGGGGCGCAGGTCCATGTAGCGGTAAGCCTCCTCGGCGATCGGCCGCTCGTCGCTGTCGGTCTGCTCGAGGGTGGGCACGGCCTCGTCGACGCCGATGGCCTGCCCCGGCGTGATGCCCCAGGTGACGGTGGGCGCGATCGTGGCCGCATCGAACACCACCTCGTGGTCGAAGACGGCGTCGGGACCGGAGGCCAAGGCGCTCCACCAGGCGACGGCCCGCTCCCAGGCCTCGCCGGTGGGGGCATGGGGCCGCCCCTGGAGATAGGCGAAGGTGACGGCATCGGGGTTGACGTAGCCGCAGCGCGCCCCGCCCTCGATGGCCATGTTGCAGAGCGTCATCCGCTCCTCCATCGAGAGGGCCTCGATGGCCGGGCCGGCAAACTCGTAGGCATAGCCCACGCCGCCCTTCACCCCCAGGGTGCGGATCACGTGCAGCACCAGATCCTTGGCGTAGACCCCGCTCTGCAGGGTCCCCTCCACCCGGAGCCGGCGCACCTTGAGCTTGCCCATCGCCAGGCTCTGACTGGCGAGCACATCACGCACCTGGCTGGTGCCGATGCCGAAGGCGATGGCCCCGAAGGCGCCGTGGGTGGAGGTGTGGGAATCGCCGCAGGCCACGGTCATGCCGGGCTGGGTGAGCCCCAGCTCCGGGGCGATCACGTGCACGATCCCCTGGCGGCCGCTGCCGAGGCCGTGGAGGGTGATGCCGTGCCGGGCGCAGTTGGCCTCCAGGGTGGCGAGCATCTCCTCGGCCAGGGGGTCGGCGAAGGGCCGGGCCTGGGAGGTGGTGGGCACGATGTGGTCGACCGTGGCGACCGTGCGCTCGGGATGGCGCACCGACAGGCCCAGATCGTCGAGGGCGGCGAAGGCCTGGGGGCTGGTGACCTCGTGGATCAGGTGCAGCCCGATGAACAGCTGGGTGGCACCGCCCGGAAGATCGGCGACGCGGTGCAGCTCCCAGACCTTGTCGTAGAGGGTGCCGGCGCTCAAGAGGAAGGATCGAGACGGTCAGAAACCACCCTAGAAGGAGGGTGTTCCACCGGTGCGGGCTCCCGGCGGAACAGGCCGTTGAGGTAGTGGCGGGCCACGGCGCGGTCGTGGCTGCCGTGCTGGACAAGGAAACCGGCCAGGGCGGCCTGCATGAGCCGGTACTGGTCCCACTGGGGGTGCACCCGGATGAACTCCCGCATCGCCTCGAACAGGTCCTCCGGCATCTGGTTCTCGATGCTCACGGTGCGGGGAGCGTGGTCGGGAATCTGGCTCATGCGGCGCTGGTCGTCGGTCCCCCCCATCAGGCCATGGGGCCGCCCCCCGCGTCAAAGCGCCCCCCGTCGGGCCGGTCCCAAGGGACCGCCGCTGAGAATCCCGGCGCAGGACGGCTTCCCGGCCGCCGCCCGGGGGTGGCCGCCGCAGCGGTGCCTGCCGGGGGACGTGGTCAAGGGGGGGAGGCCTTTCCCGCAGCCGGGAGCCAGGACCCCTCCGGCAGCTCGGCCCGACCGCCGCCACCTGTGGAAAACGTCCCTGCTTTCGGGGGAAAAGGGCCAGGCCGGGGGGAAAAGTCCATGCCTCAGGATTCGTGATCGATGGCGGCCGCGGCAGCAGATGTTCCGATCAGGCCGGCTCAGATCGCCCCAGTGTTCAGCCGTAACCGCAGACGGTTCAGGCTTTCCCCCACCGTCAGCGTCTGGATCCAGCCGCGCTCGCGGCCGCTGCCGAAGCGCACCGCCTCGCTAACGCAGCCGTCGGGTCCGGCCACGGCGATGTGCACCAGCCCCACCGGCTTCTCGACAGTGCCGCCACCGGGTCCGGCGATGCCCGTCACCGCCACGGCCCAGGTGGCCCCCGTGAGGCGGCGCACCCCCTCCGCCATCGCCACGGCCACCGGGTCGCTCACCGCCCCATGGCGCTCGAGCACCGCCGCCGGCACCCCCAGCAGGGCCTGCTTCACGGCGTTGGCATAGGCGATCACGCCACCGAGGAACACCTCCGACGCCCCCGGCACCGCCACCAGGGCGGCACCGAGGCCGCCGCCCGTGCACGACTCGGCCACCGCCAGGGTCTCGCCCCGACGCCGCAGGGCCGCCAGCACCACCGAGGCCAGGCTGTCGCCGTCGGCGCCGAAACAGCTGGTGCCGGTGCGGCGGCGCAGTTCCGCCTCCACCGGGGCCAGGAGGGCGGCGGCGGCGGACGCGTCGCCGGCCCGGGCCGTGACGCGCAGCTTCACCTCCCCCGCACCGGCGTAGGGCGCCACGGTGGGGTTCTCCAGGGCCAGCAGGTCGTGTACCCGCTCGGCCAGGTCGGACTCGGCCACCCCCCAGAAGCGCAGCATGCGGCTGGCGAACACCCCGCCCGCCAGGCCCGCCTGCCGCAGCCAGGGGGCCGCGGTGGCGTGCCACATGGCCCGCAGCTCGCTGGGCACCCCAGGGAAGGTGAGCACGGTGAACCCCGGCACCGGGGTCCAGATCATCCCGGGCGCCGTGCCGGTGGGGTTGGGCAGCACGGCGGCCCCCCGCGGCAGCAGGGCCTGCTTGCGGTTGGAGGGGGCCACGGTCCGGCCCCGGGCCGTGATCCGGGCCTGGATGGCCGCCCAGATCTCGCCGTGCTCCACCAGGTCGGCGCCGAAGGCCGCCGCGATCGCCTCGGTGGTGAGGTCGTCGGGGGTGGGCCCCAGGCCGCCGGTGGTGACCAGCACCCGGCAGCGGCCCGCCGCTTGCCGCACCGCCTCGATCAGCCGCTCCCGGTTGTCGCCCACCACCTGCTGGCGGTGGTGCACCACCCCGAGGGCCGCCAGCTGTTCCGCCAGCCAGCGGGCATTGCCGTTGACGATGTTGCCCAGCAGCAGCTCGGTGCCGATGCAGAGCACCTCCACCCCGGCGCCGCCGGGGGGCCCGCTCACTTGGCCTCCTCCTGCATCTGGCGGCGGCAGACCACCAGCACGGCGATCAGCACCGCCGTAGCCAGCGCCAGCCAGAGGAAGCGCATCTCGGCATTGGCCAGCACCAGGGCGATGGACGCCAGCCACTGGGTGAAGGCATAGATCAGCACCACCGTGCGGCGATGGCTGAAGCCGGCCCGCAGCAGGCGGTGGTGCAGGTGGCGGCGATCCGGGTAGAAGGGCGAGCGGCCGGCCCGGAGGCGGCCCATGATCACCGCCGACATGTCAGCCAGGGGCAGGGACAGGATCATCAGGGGCAGCAGCAGGCTGACGCTGGTGAGCCGCTTGGCCGGGCCGACAATGCTGATCGCCGCCAGGGCGAAGCCGAGGAAGTAGGAGCCCCCGTCGCCCATGAAAATGCGGGCCGGGTTGAAGTTGTGGCGCAGGAAACCCAGGCAGCTGCCGGCCAGGGCCGCCGCCAGCAGGCCGGCGGCGGGCTGGCTGAGGCTGAAGCTCACCGAGAGCAGCCCGACGGCAGCGATGCCGCTCACCCCCGCCGCCAGCCCGTCGAGGCCATCCAGCCAGTTGATCGCGTTGGTGATCCCCACCAGCCAGACCACTGTGGCCAGCAGGCTCAGCCCCTCCGGCAGGGGCAGCCCGGCGGCCGAGCTCCCCAGGCCGAAGGGCAGGTCGATGCTGCCGATGCGCACCCCCTGGTTCCACACCGCCGCCGCCACGAGCACCTGGCCGCAGAGGCGGGGCAGGGGGGGCAGGGCGAACAGGTCGTCCGCCAGACCGATCACGAAGAAGCAGAGGGCCCCCGCCAGGGTGGTCCAGATCAGCTGGTCCTTGTCCGGCGGCAGGTCGGCGAAACCGCCGAAGGTCCAGGTGCAGGCCAGCGAGAGGCTGAAGCCCGCCACGATGCCGACGCCGCCGAGCCGCACCATGGGCAGGGTGTGCTGCTTGCGGTCGTCGGGGGGATCGACCAGCCCCCAGCGCAGACCGAGCCTCCGCACCACAGGCACGATCAGCGCCGTGAGCAGGGCCGCCGCGGTGGCCGTGAGCAGGGCCGCCGCGTTGGGGCTGTAGGCGAGGGTCACAACGGCGGGCCGGAAGAGTGCGGTCCTGAAGGCGACACGTTACGGGTGTACGGGGCCGTCAGGCGTGCTGGAGCTCACGTTGTCGTCCATAGAGGGGGAAGCGCCCGCAGAGGGAGGCCACCCGTTCGCGGCAGCGCAGTTCCGCTGCGGCATCCTCCGGGTGCAGGAGCCGGTCGGCGATGACGTCGGCCACCTCGCGGAAGGCCTCGGCATCGAAGCCCCGGGTGGTGAGGGCGGCGCTGCCCAGGCGCAGGCCGCTGGTCACGAACGGCGACTCCGGATCGAAGGGCACCGTGTTCTTGTTGGCGGTGATGTTGACGTCGCTCACCAGGCGGTCGGCCAGCTTGCCGGTCAGGCCGATGGAGCGCAGATCGAGCAGCACCAGGTGGTTGTCGGTGCCGCCGGAGACCACGGCGATGCCCCGCTCCTGGATCCGCTCGGCCAAGGCCTGGGCATTGCGCACCACCTGCTGGCTGTAGCTGCGGAAGCTGGGCTGCAGCGCCTCGCCGAAGGCCACGGCCTTGGCGGCGATCACGTGCTCCAGCGGCCCCCCCTGGGAGCCGGGGAAGACAGCCTTGTCGAACTGGCGGCCGAAGGTCTCGTCGTTGCAGAGGATCAGGCCGCCCCGGGGGCCCCGCAGGGTCTTGTGGGTGGTGGTGGTGACGACGTGGCAGTGGGGCACCGGGCTGGGGTGCACGCCGGAGGCCACCAGGCCGGCGATGTGGGCCATGTCGGCCAGCAGGTAGGCCCCCACCTCGTCGGCGATGGCCCGGAAGGCGGCGAAGTCGATCGTGCGGGGGTAGGCGGAATAGCCGCAGATGATCAGCTTCGGCCGGTGCTCGAGGGCCAGCTGGCGGATGGTGTCGAAGTTGAGCTGGTGGGTCTCGGGGTCGACGCCGTAGTGGACGGCCTTGAACCACTTGCCCGACACGTTTACCGGCGAGCCGTGGGTGAGGTGGCCGCCGTGGGAGAGGTCCATCCCCAGGATCGTGTCGCCGGGCTGCAACAGGGCCAGGAACACGGCGAAGTTGGCCTGGGCGCCGCTGTGGGGCTGGACGTTGGCCCAGGCCGCGCCGAACAGCTGCTTGGCCCGCGCGATGGCCAGGTCCTCGATGATGTCGACGTGCTCGCAGCCGCCGTAGTAGCGCTTATGGGGCAGGCCCTCGGCGTACTTGTTGGTGAGCACGGAGCCCTGGGCCTCCATCACCGCCCGGGAGGCGAAGTTCTCGCTGGCGATCAGCTCGAGGTGGGTCTGCTGGCGCCGCAGCTCCTTCTCGATCAGGGCGGCGATGGCCGGATCGCCGCTGGCCAGGGGGCTGTCGATGGACGCTGCTGGGTGCGCAGGGCCGTGATCCGCTCGGTCCGCCATGGGGCTACTCGGTGTGAAACCGATCGTAGGCAAACGCCGCTGGCCTGGCCGGGCCCCGCGCACCGCCTCGGCAGCACCGCCCCGGCAGCACCGCCGGACAGAAAAAAACCGCCCCGTGGGGCGGTGTGGAAGAAACGCGCCTGGAGAGATTCGAACTCCCGACCCTCTGATCCGTAGTCAGATGCTCTAATCCGCTGAGCTACAAGCGCCTGCCTGGTCATTCTCACCCCACGGGGTGCCGATCCGTCAACAACGCCCCCGCCGCCCCCGGCCCGATAGGGTCCGCAGCAGAGCCCAACCACCGCCTGCGGCGGTCTTCCCTCCATGCCGATCCGCTGGTACGGCCCCGCCGATCCCGACGATCCCACCTATAGGCACTTCGAGCGGATCGTGAACCTGACGCTCCATGCCGCCCTGTTCGCCGCCGTCAACAGCGGCCTCTGGTTCGTCCAGGGCCTGCGGCACCCCTGGTCCCACCTGGGCTGGCTGACGATCGGTTGGGCCGCCCTGCTGCTGGTCCATGGCAGCGTGGTGGTGCTGCAACGCCCCGAGACCCAGCCATGACGCTTGCCGCCGCCGATCTCGAGGAACT
The DNA here is from genome assembly GCF_000316515.1 of Cyanobium gracile PCC 6307. Lineage (NCBI taxonomy): Bacteria > Bacillati > Cyanobacteriota > Cyanophyceae > Synechococcales > Prochlorococcaceae > Cyanobium > Cyanobium gracile. The sequence goes on from NC_019675.1 coordinate 2,005,337, forward strand.
GACCCGGGCCATCGCCGACCGGCTGTATGTGCAGGTGGCCGGCTGGCACCTCTATCTGGGCGATGCGGGCCTGGCCCAGATCCTGGCGATCGAATGCGCCGCCCGGCTCGACCAGGGCGCCGAGGTCTGCGCCCGCCAGGCCCTGGAGGCGGTGCAGGTGCCCATCGGCGGCGGGGCGACGCGGCTGCCCCTGGCCCGCCTGGTGCCCGCCGGCCAGCTGCGTGATCTTGAAGACGTGCTGCAACCCTTTTGCTGACGCCCGCGGCCGGAAGACCGTTCTACCGATAGGGTGACGCCCCACGCAGGCGGGTCGTGCTGGTCATCGAAGTCACCAATGCCCGTGACGTGGTCCGCCAGCGCATCGGCCGCCTCGGCGGGCGTCTGATCGGCAAGGTGGTCGATGCGGAGGCCCAGGTGGAGAAGGCCCTGATCCAGGAGCTGGAGAGCGCCTTCCGCGACTTCGGCATCGAGGCCCGCATCTTCTCCATCGACGGCCCCCAGATGATCGGCCGCTCCCATCTGGAGATTCCGGTCCAGGTGCGCGAGGAGCGCCAGGTGCGGCTCCCCTAGGCCCGACGGCGCACCATCCGCAGCAGCTTGCCGGCCTCGGGCACACCGGCGAGGCTGGCCAGCAGTCCGTAGAGGCCCACCGCCAGGGCGGCACAGAGGGTGTTCTGGAGCAGCAGCCCCCCCAGGCCCGGAGGCCAGGCCACCTCCAGCGACAGCCACCAGCAGGCCGCCCCGCCCGCCAGGGCGGCCAGCAGCAGCTTGCCGCTGTCGGCGGCCCAGAGCCGCAGGGGCAAGCCCCCCAGCCGCCGGCTCAGGGCCAGCAGCAGGCCGGCGCAGGTGATCAGGTTCACCGCCACGGTGGCCAGCACCAGGCCGGCGGCGCCGGCGTTGAGCATGGGCAGCTGGAGCCCCCAGCCAGGGGTGGGACCGCCGGTGAAGGCCCAGCAGAACACGGCGTTGAGGCCGATGCCGGCCAGGGACCAGCGGAAGGGGGTGTTGCCGTCTCCGAGGGCATAGAAGACCCGCACCAGCACGTCGCGGCCCAGGTAGGCCGGCATGCCGATCCCGTAGGCCATCAGCAGCTGGCCCACCAGGTCGGCGGCACCGCGGTCGAAGGCGCCGCGCTGGTAGATCAGGGCCACGATCGGCACGGCCAGGGCCACCATCAGCGCCCCCAGGGGCAGCATGGTGGCGTTGGAGAGCATCAGGCCCTGGCGGATCCGGACCACCAGTTCGGGCCGGTCCTCCGGCGCCGTCAGCCGGGCGAACACCGGCAGCAGCGGCACCAGCAGCACGTTGGAGAGCAGCCCGAGGGGCGTCTGCACCAGCAGGTTGGCGTACCCCAGGCCCGCCGCCGCCGCCGGCATCCCCGAGGCGAAGAACAGGGACACGAACACGTTGATCTGCAGCATGCCGGAGGAGAGGGTGGCCGGACCCATCACCTGCAGCACCTCCCGCACCCCGGGATCGCGCCAGTCCCACACCAGCTGCAGCCGGTTAAGGCCCTCCTTGGCCAGGGCCGGCAGCTGGATCAGCCACTGCAGGATCGCCCCCACTGTGGTGCTGGCGGCCAGCACCACGCCGCCGATCACCGCCGTGGCGGGCAGGGTGATGCCGCTGCCCAGCTGCCACCAGAGCAGGCCGATGCCGGCGATGACGGCGACGCTGGAGAGCAGGGGGCTCACCGAGGGCAGCCAGAACACGTCGGCGGCGTTGAGGGCGCCGAAGCCGAGGCCGATCAGACCGGCGAACAGGGCCATCGGCGCCATCCAGCGCAGCTGCAGCACGGCCAGGGCGTGGCGGTCCGCGTCGAGGCCGGGACCCACCAGATCGATGAGCGGGTCGGCGGCCACCAGCAGCAGCAGGGTGACGACGATCAGCCCCGCCCCCACCAGGGTGTTGATGCTGGCCAGCACATGGGCGCCCTCCTGCCGTGGCCGCCGGGCCAGCACGCTGACCATGGCGCTGTGGAACGGGCCGTTGATGCCGCCGAGCAGGATCAGCAGGAACCCCGGCAGCACATAGGCGTAGTTGTAGGCGTCGTAGGCCGCGCCCACACCGAAGGCGGCGGCGATCACCTGCTGGCGCAGCAGACCGGCCACCTTGCTGAGGGCCGTGGCCACCCCCACGATCAGGGCAATCCGGCGCAGGGATCGGGCCATGGCGGCGGGGCACTGCCCATCGGAACGCACGGCAGTATGGCCCTCCCCCTTCGGGCAGCCGACCCCATGGCCCCAGCGACCGTTGCCGTGCCCGTGCTGTCCACCGGTCCGATGGTGGAGGGGGTGCTGCTGAAGCGCTACAAGCGCTTCCTGGCTGACGTGCAGCTGGACGATGGCCGGACGGTGACGGCCCACTGCCCCAACACCGGGCCGATGACCGGGGTGCTGCGGCCGGGCGGACGGGTGCGCCTGCGCCACGACCCCTCACCCAGCCGCAAACTGGCCTGGACCTGGGAGCAGGCCGAGGTGCCCGGCCATGGCGGCCACCCGGTCTGGGTGGGGGTCAACACGGCCCTGCCCAACCGGCTGGTGCGGGCCACGATCGAGGCGGGCTGCCTGGAGCCCTGGCTGGGCCCGATCGCCGGTATCCGGGCCGAGGTGCCCTACGGCGAAGGGCGTCGCAGCCGGATCGACCTGCTGCTGACACCGGCGGAGGGCGCCGCCGATCCCCGGCCCATTTATGTGGAGGTGAAGAACACGACCTGGAGCGACGCCGACCTGGCCCTGTTCCCCGACACGGTCACCGAACGGGGCCAGAAGCACCTGGTGGAGCTCACGGCCCTGGTGCCCGGGGCCCGGGCGGTACTGGTGCCCTGCCTGAGCCGCGGCGACGTGACACGCTTCGCGCCGGGGGACAGCGCCGACCCCCGCTACGGGGAACTGTTCAGGGCCGCTGTGGCGGCCGGGGTGGAGGTGCTGCCCTGCCGCTACAGCTTCGATGCGGCGTCAGTGACGTGGCTGGGCCTGGCTGCTCAGGCGTGGTGATGGTGGTAGTGGGCGCCGCGGTAAACGAGATCGAGGGCTTCATCCACGGGGGACGGCTGGTGCCGCAGGGGCGCGTCGTAGTGATGACCGCGGTAGACGTGGTCGATCGGGGCGGGCGAGGGGAGCTCGTCGTGGCTGTGGTCGTAGGGGAGACCCCGATAGCAGAGGGCGGAACGGGCCATGGCGACAAAGGCGGAGATGGGGAGGCCGGGGCGGCTTCCCTGATGCATTTTTAGCGCCTCAGCACTGTCCAGCTTGAACATTTCTTGAAATTCTTTGCATTCTTTAAGGATTGGCCCTGTCGCGGCCTGCCGGGCGGCGGGGTGGCCTCCGGTTGATTTGGTAGCGAAACAGACATTGGAACGGGTGTCCGTCATGGATAGTCGGAGCTTGTTGATGCCTACTCCGGCGTCAGAAGTCGAACGTTCTCTTCACCACGTTCCCATGATCGATTCAAGTCACCCGCACAAGGTTCGACCGCCGAGAAATCTCAGCGAGGCCAGCCTGCTTGAGGCCCCGGCCGTGTTGATGCGCAAGGTACGTGGTCTCTCTTCCCGCACCAGCCTCACCTGGTTCGCCTGTGTGCCTCTGGCCCTGTTCATTCTGGGCCTGTTCAACCTCTCCGCCCACGCGGCCGACCTGCCCGAGCTCACCCCCGCCTTCCTGATCAACAACCTCTGGTTGTCGATCGCGGCCTTCCTGGTGATCTTCATGAACGCAGGCTTCGCCATGGTGGAAGCCGGGCTCTGCCGCCAGAAGAACGCCGTCAACATCCTGGCCAAGAACCTGATCGTCTTCGCCCTGGCTGCCTCGGCGTACTGGTTCATCGGCTACAAGATCATGTACAACGCCTCGTGGGTGATCCCTGGGGTCTTCAAGTTCGGCGGCTTCTTCTTCGACCCCACCGTCACCGCTGAAATGGTGACGGAAGGCAAGCTCGTCCCCAGCGTCGACTTCCTCTTCCAGGTGGCTTTCGCCGGCACCGCCGCCACGATCGTCTCCGGCCTGGTGGCCGAGCGCATCAAGTTCAACGAGTTCGTCATCTTCTCCCTGGTCCTGGTCGGCGTCATCTACCCGATCGCCGGCTCCTGGCAGTGGAACGTGGGTGAGGGTTGGCTGAACAAGCTCGGCTTCCTTGACTTCGCCGGATCCACCGTGGTTCATACCGTCGGCGGCTGGGCCGGTCTGGTGGGCGCCATGATCCTCGGCCCCCGCATCGGCAAGTACATCGACGGCAAGCCCCAGGCGATCCCCGGCCACAACCTGGCCATCGCCACCCTCGGCTGTCTGATCCTCTGGCTCGGCTGGTACGGCTTCAACCCCGGTTCCGTCCTGGCCATGAATGAGCTGGTTCCCTACGTGGCCGTCACCACCACCCTCGGCGCCGCCGGCGGTGGCATCGCCGGGACCCTCTTCTCCCAGATCCACTCCGGCAAGCCTGACCTCACCATGACCATCAACGGCATCCTCGCCGGCCTGGTGGGCATCACCGCCGGCTGCGACGGCTTCCCGATGTGGGCCTCCTGGGTCGTGGGCTTCATCGGCGGCGCCATCGTCGTCTACGTCGTCAGCTTCATCGACTCGATCGGCATTGATGATCCCGTGGGTGCCTTCTCGGTCCACGGCATCGGCGGCATCTGGGGCACCCTGGCGGTGGGCCTGTTCAACGCCGACAAGGGTCTGCTGATGGGCGGTGGCTTCGGCCAGCTCGGCATCCAGATCCTGGGATCCTTCGTCTTCTCCATCTTCACGATCGTCACCTCATGGATCGTCTGGAGCATCCTCAGTGCCGTCTCCGGCGGCATTCGCGTCGAGGAGCATGAGGAGGTGCAGGGTCTCGACATCGGCGAGCACGGCATGGAGGCCTATCCCGACTTCGTCGCCTCCACCAACTGACTCTCGGGGCCTGCTCCCGCAACCGACCGCGGCTTACGCCGCGGTTTTTTTTCGCCCGTCCCACCGCCGACCCCCATAGAGTCGGCACAACCCGGTACCTGCCTGTGGACACCCGTGCCTTCAAGCGCTCCCTCCACCACTCGGATCGCTACAACCGCCGCGGCTTCGGCCTGGGCGACGAGGTCGCGGGCAGCCTCGAGCAGGCCTACCAGAGCAACCTGATCGCCAGCCTGCGGGAGAACGGCCATGTCCTGCAGCGCGGCCGCCTCAAGATCCGCCTGGCGGAGGCCTTCGGCTTCTGCTGGGGCGTGGAGCGGGCGGTGGCGATGGCCTACGAAACCCGCCGCCACTACCCCAGCGAGCGGATCTGGATCACCAACGAGATCATCCACAACCCCTCGGTCAACGCCCATCTGCGCCAGATGGACGTCCGCTTCATCCCGGTCGACGACGACGTCAAGGACTTCTCCGAGGTGGGCACCGGGGACGTGGTGATCCTGCCGGCCTTCGGCGCCACCGTGCAGGAGATGCAGCTGCTCAACGAACGGGGCTGCCACATCGTCGACACCACCTGCCCCTGGGTCTCGAAGGTGTGGAACACCGTCGAGAAGCACAAGAAGCATGCCTTCACCTCGATCATCCACGGCAAGGTGAAGCACGAGGAGACCCTGGCCACGAGTTCTTTCGCCGGCACTTACCTGGTGGTGCTCGACCTGGCCGAGGCCCGCATGGTGAGCGACTTCATCCTCGAGCGGGGCCAGGGGGCCACCGATCGCGAGGCCTTCATGCGCCATTTCGCCAATGCCTGCTCCCCCGGCTTCGATCCCGACCGGGATCTGGTGCGGGTGGGCGTCGCCAACCAGACCACCATGCTCAAGAGCGAAACCGAGGAGATCGGCCGCCTGTTCGAGCGCACCATGCTGCAGCGCTACGGCCCCGCCGAGCTCGACGAGCACTTCCTCGCCTTCAATACCATCTGCGATGCCACCCAGGAGCGCCAGGACGCCATGTTCGCCCTGGTGGACGAGCCCCTCGACCTGATGGTGGTCATCGGCGGCTACAACTCCTCCAACACCACCCACCTGCAGGAGATCGCCGTCAGCCGCGGCATCCGCTCCTTCCACATCGACACCCCCGAGCGCATCGGACCGGGCAACCGCATCGAGCACAAGCCCCTGGGCGGTGAGCTCGAGATCCTCAAACCCTTCCTGCCGGAGGGGCCGGTGCGGGTGGGCATCACCTCCGGCGCCTCCACCCCCGACCGGGTGGTGGAGGACGTGATCGAGCGCCTGGTGGGCCTCAGCGAGGAGTGAACCCCCACAGGGTGGCTTTACATTCACGAAAGGTTTTCCTCCCCCCAGGGCCGCCCGGGAGATCAGAACCCCCGTCCTTTCTGGCCGTTCCCCTCTGACCCACCGCACGCCCCAGACCACGATGGCGGCAGGCTCCTCCCTGCACCAGGGTCCCGACGACACCGGGGCCACCCCCAGCGAGCCCCTGCGCGACAGGGCGGACCCTGCCATCCGCCGCTACGCCAGCGTCTTCGCCGATCTGATGGAGATGCGGGCTCCGGCCGCCGTGGTGGGGGCCTACCTTGACCGCCATGAGGGCTGGTTCCGCCGCTGTGCCGCCCCGATGACGGTGGAGCCGATCGGCAGCCAGGGGTATGTGCTGACCCTCGGCCGCTTCGGCAACTTCGGCTTCGAGGTGGAGCCCACCATCGGCCTCGAGCTGCTGCCCCAGGCCGCCGGGGTCTACCGCATCGTCACCGTGCCCCTGCCCGACTCCGACGCGGCCCTGCGGGGGCTCTACGACGTCGAATTCGCGGCCTCCCTGCGCCTCGACGAGGCCAGCGGCTCCGAGGTGTCCCACGAGGAGGTGGATGGGGTGATGCTCCACACCCTGGTGCGCTGGCAGCTCGACCTGGCCGTGTGGCTGCGCCTGCCCGGCATGCTCTCCCTGCTCCCGGAGCACCTGGTCCAGAGCAGCGGCGACCACCTGCTGCGGCAGATCGTGCGGCAGATCTCCCGCCGGCTCACCTGGAAGGTGCAGGAGGATTTCCACGCCAGCCACGGCATCCCCTGCCCGCCCCGGCGCCGGGCCCAGTTCTGAGCCCTCGCCCCAGGGTGCGGTACTCAGGTGGCGGGGGCGGTGAGGATCTTGTTGACGATCTGCATGCCGCTGACGGCCTGCCACAGGAACAGGGTCATCAGGGTCATGTTGAGGCCCACGTGCACCTTGCGGGCGATCAGGTTGCCGGCCTGCATCAGGGGGGAGAGGGAGGCCGCCAGGGCGATCAGGGAGAGCATGCCGAGCCCCACCAGCAGGTGCGGGCTGACAAACAACTTGCCGTTGTTGATATAGGTGACGGCCATGCCGCCGACGCAGCCCAGCACCATCAGCGCCAGGACGATGCTGCCGAACTGGAAATGGCGCTTGGCGAACTGCCCCTTGATCAGCTCCTTACGGTCCTCGGCGCTGGCCGTGCGGGTCTTCTTGGCCTTGATCCCCAGGACCATGGCGTAGCCCGCCAGACCCAGCAGCACCCACATCAGCAGGGGGTGGGCGAAGTTGAGGGCGAAGGCGATCGAAGCGGGAAGGGCGGCGAACATGAGGCGTTGGAACTCCACCGGGCCAGGGCCGGCTGCGAGTGCATCGAAGTTACAACTTCTCCGTGCCCTCAGTGCAGAAAGTGACGACGGCCGGTGATCACCATCACCATGTTGTTGGCATTGCAGGCGGCGATCGAATCCGGGTCGCGCTTGCTGCCGCCGGGCTGGATCACCGCCCGGATGCCGTGCTCCGCCGCCAGCAGCACCGTGTCATCGAAGGGGAAGAAGCCGTCGCTGGCCAGCACGGCCCCCCGGGCGGCTTCACCGGCCGCCTCCAGGGCCAGGCGGGCCGAGCCCACCCGGTTCATCTGGCCCGCCCCGACCCCGAGGCTGCGGCCATCGCGGGCCACCAGGATGGCGTTGGAGCGCACATGGCGCACCACCTGCCAGGCGAAACGCAGATCCCGCCATTCCTGGGCGCTGGGCTGCCGGTCGCTCACCACCTGCCAGGTGTCGGGATCGGCGGGGCCGTCGTCCGCCTGCTGGGCCAGCACCCCCCCCAGCACACTGCGCAGCTGCAGGGCTCCGGCGGCCCCCGCCACGGCGCCGGGGTCGAGCTCCAACAGGCGCAGGTTGGCCTTCGGCTCCAGCCGCTGGCGCGCCTCCTCGGAGAAGGACGGCGCCACGACACATTCCAGGAACAGACCCGCCAGATGCTCGGCGGCCGCCCCGTCCACCGGCCCGTTGAGGGCGACGATGCCCCCGAAAGCGGAGATCCGGTCGGCATCAAGGGCCCGCAACAGGGCCTCGGCGGTGTCGGCGCCGATGGCGACGCCGCAGGGGTTGGTGTGCTTGATCACCACCGCCGCCGGCTCGGCGCCGGGGCCGTAGCCGAAGGCCGCCACCGTGGTGAGGGCCGCCTCCAGGTCGATCAGATTGTTGTAGCTGAGTTCCTTGCCCTGGAGCTGGCGGGCCGCCCCCCAGCCCACGCCGGCCTCGCCGAACCAGCGGGCGCCCTGGTGGGGGTTCTCGCCGTAACGGAGCACCTGCCGCAGGGGCAGCTCCAGCCGCAGGGGCTGCCCTGGTTCATCGGCGAGGCGGCCATCGATCCAGGTGGCGATGGCGGCGTCGTAGGAAGCGGTGTGGGCGAAAGCCGCCAGGGCGAGCCGGCGCCGCAGGCTCCCGTCGACCTGGCCGGCCGCCAGGGCCTCCAGGAAGGCCGGGTACTGGTCGGGATCGGTGAGCACCGCCACGTCGGCGTGGTTCTTGGCGGCGGCACGCACCATCGCCGGGCCACCGATGTCGATGGTCTCGATGGCCGTCTCCCAGCTCACGGCGGGGTCGGCCACGGTGGCGCGGAAGGGATAGAGGTTGACCACCACCACATCGATGGTGGTGATCCCCTGGGCCTCCAGGTCGGCGCGGTGGGCGGGATCGTCCCGGCGGGCCAGGATGCCGCCATGGATGCGGGGATGGAGGGTCTTGACCCGACCGCCGAGGATCTCCGGAGCGCCGGTGTGCTCCGCCACCTTCGTCACCGGCAGGCCGGCGGCGGCCAGGGCCGCGGCGGTGCCGCCGCTGGAGAGCAGCGCGTAGCCCTGGGCGAGCAGCCCCTCAGCCAGCGGCACCAGGCCCCGCTTGTCGGACACACTCAGAAGGGCCGTGGCAGCCATGACGGCGGAAAGGGCGGAGGAGGAGCCAACCTACGCAGCAACAGCCGAACGCCACCGTGCCCACGGATCCCCTCGCCGACCTGCCGCCGAGCGAAGACGACGCCACCGCCCTGTTCGCCGGCCCGCGCCAGGCGGACCGCCGGCTGGTGCTGCTGCACGGCTGGGGGGCCGACGCCGATGACCTTTTCGATCTGGGGGGGGTGCTCCTGGACGCCGATCCCGCCGCCATCGGCCTGAGTGTGGTCGCCCTGCGGGCGCCCCTGCCCCATCCGGCTGGCCTGGGCCGCCAGTGGTACGACCTGCAGCAGCCCGAATGGCCCCAGCTGCCTGAAGCCCGCCGGGCGCTGCGGCAACGGCTGCTGGCCCTGGGCGCCTCGGTGCCGCTCGAGCACACCTGCCTGCTGGGCTTCTCCCAGGGGGCGGCCATGGCCATCGATGTGGCCACGGGCTGCGGCCCGGACGCCACCGACCCCTTGCCGCTGGCGGGGCTGGTGGCCTGCAGCGGCTACCCCCATCCCGACTGGCAGCCCCGGACGCCACGCACGGACATCCTGCTCACCCATGGGGAGCAGGATCCGGTGGTGCCCTTTGCGGCCAGTGCGGCGCTGGAACGGTCGCTCGCCGAAGCCGGTGGGTCGGTGCGGCGGATTGCCTTCCCAGGCGGCCACAGCATCGATCCCGAGCTGATCGCCCCGGTGCGGGAGTTCCTGGTCAGGGGCTGGGAAGGTCGCTGACCAGGAACCGCAGGGCGGGAATCAGACGAAGGCGTACTCGTACTCCTCCATCTCCTCCCAGTCGTCGGAGGCCAGGGCTTCGAGGCCCTCGAAGAGCACCTCCTCCCCGATGCTGTCGACGATCAGGCGCAGGGACGGGAACAGGAAGTGGTTCTCCTCGGCGTACTGGGCGCTGAACAGGCCCTTCTCCCCCCAGAAGAAGCGGTCGGTGGTGTGCTCGTTGCGGCGCACGTTGAGGATCGCCGGAGCCGTCAGCTCCGTTTCGGCGATGTAGCGGCGCGCTGCCGTCACCGGTTTGTGGGAGCCGGTTTCGAGGTTGAAGGTCGGGACATGGGCGAGGACCCGCTGGCCTGCGAGACGACGGCGACTGATCCGCTTGCGCTTCTTGGACATGGCATGGATCCCGGTGAAGGGAGACCGAAAGGTGGAGTTAGGGGGGGGCTGCAGACGAGCGACGGCGGCCGTGGCCGGCGACGAACGGCAGGGAAGACCGACCACCCAGAGGTGGCGGGTCCACGTCCATACGACTGTCGACCTGGGGCTGGTCGGAGAGGATCACCGTCGGTAACGCCGGCCGTCTCCCGGAGGAGGTCATGGCCGGGACAGAGGCGGTGCGCAGCTGCCTCTGCTGTAGCCTCGGTTGCGGGCAAAGCGCAACGCTGGCCGTTACGACTGCAACTTTCCGCCCGTCCGAGGACCGCGAAGTAGTGGTCGTTACCAAGATCTTAAAACTTTTTTTGCGTTTCGACACGCCTCTCCCGAAAATTTCCCGGACGGATCCGGTCCGCGGCTGGTGATGCCTGTCTCGCAACGGTTTCTGGCCCTGGTGGGGTTCCAGCTGGGCCAGTTCGTGGACTGCCCTGAGGTCCGGTCCCTGGTGGTCTACGTCACCCATCAGGGGGAAACGGGCCAGCCCAGCCTGCTGCCGGTCGGCCACTGGCCCCCGGACGAGCGGGCCCTGCCGGCGGTGGACAGCGTCAGCCGGCTGCGGGTGCCGGCGGAGCAGCGGCGCTGGCTGCCCCTGCGGGATGGCCAGCGCCTGCTCGGTGCCCTGCAGGTGGAGGCCGCCCGCAACCCCTGGCCGGAGCCGCTCGCCCAGCGGCTTCAGGCCGTGGCCCTGGCCCTCACCGAAGCCCTGCGGCTGGATCTGGAGGGCGGGGAGCTGCGGCAGCGGCTCACCGAGCGTGAGGAGCAGCTGGGACTGCTGCTGCACCAGCTGCGCAACCCGCTCACGGCCCTGCGCACCTTCGGACAGCTGCTGCTGCGGCGCCTCGGCCCCGACCACAACGACCGCTCCCTGGTGCAGGGCCTGCTGGCCGAGGAGCGCCAGATCAACCGTTATGTGGAGGCCATCAGCGCCCTGGTCCACCCGGAAGGGCGGCTCGCCGCCCCCGTCTCCCCCCAGCCCCTGCTGCTGCCGCCCCTGCTGAGCGGACCCGAGGGCCAGCCCCTGGCCGGGCTGCTCGAACCGCTGCTGCAGCGGGCGGCCGCCACCGCGACCCTGCAGGGGAGGGAGTGGCACGGCCCCCGGACCCTGCCGGACTGGAGCGGCGACAGCGGATCGGTGGCGGAGATCCTCGCCAACCTGCTGGAGAACGCCTTCCGCTACAGCGCCCCGGGCGCCGCCGTGGGCCTGCACTGGGCCATCGACCACGGGGGGCTCCACCTCACCGTCTGGGACGGCGGGCCGGCCATCGCCGCCGCCGAGCGGGAGGCGATCTTCGGGCGGGGGGTGCGGGGAACCCGGGGCCAGGAGCTGCCCGGCACCGGCCTGGGCCTGGCCCTTGGCCGCGATCTGGCCCGCAGCCTGGGCGGCGAGCTGGCGCTCGTGGTGCCGCCCCGGACCGTGGCCGAAGGGCTGCCGGCGCAGGGCAACGCCTTCCGGCTCAGCCTGCCCAGGCCGTCAGCACCGCGGCGATGAGCAGCAGGCCCAGCGATTCGCTCCACTCCACACAGGCTCCGTAGCTGTCGCCGCTGTGGCCGCCGAGACGACGGCCCAGGACCAGGGGAACCAGCAGGGCCGGCAGCAGGGCCAGCGCTCCGACGGGCACGGGCCAGGTGGTCAGGCCCGGCCAGGGCAGCAGCAGCAGGGGCGGCAGCAGCAGCAGGGCGGGCCGCAGCTCCGCCGCCAGGCCGGCCCCGTGGGCGCGATGGAAGGCGGCGCTGCCGCCCGGCCGCAGGTAGGGGAACCAGGCCATGGCGGGCAGGGGCGCCACCCGCCCGCCGACCGCAGCCCAGACCAGCGCCATCGGCGCCGCCGGCCCCAGCATCGCCAGGGCCCCGGCCCGCAGCAGCAGCACGAGCACCAGGGCCTGCACGCCGCTCGCCCCCACCCGGCTGTCGGCCATCGCCTCCAGGCAGCGATCGCCCGCCGCCAGACCATCGGCACTGTCCATCACGCCATCCATGTGCAGGCCGCCGCTCAGCCACAGGCCGAGCGCCAGCACCAGCGCCACCTGGGCCACCAGCGGCACCCGCCCCTCCAGGGCCCACCAGAGCAGCCCCTGCATCGCGCCGAGAACGACACCGATCCAGGGGGCGAAGCGGGCGATCCGCTCGAACCGGGGCGCCGGCGCCGGCCAGGCCGGCAGCACCGAATAAAAGATCCAGGCCCCGGCCAGATCCCGCAGCCACGGTGGAGCGCTGAGGCGGAGCATGGGCAGGGCGGCGTCGGTGGAGGTGGCGGCGGAAACCCCGGGTAGCGTCGCAGCAACGGCGCCTAGCGTCAGCGCTGAGCCGCTGCGGCGTCATCGCCTTCGACTTCACGATCACCGCCCGCTGCCCGCGGACCCGGGCCCGCTGCGGCTGCTTCACCACCCCCCACGGCCCCGTCCACACGCCCCGGTTCATGCCGGTGGGCACCGCCGCCACCGTCAAGGGCGTCAGCACGCCCCAGCTGCGGGAGACCGGGGCCCAGATGGTCCTGGCCAACACCTTCCACCTGCATCTTCAGCCAGGAGAAGCGGTGGTGGCGGAGGCCGGTGGGCTGCATCGCTTCATGGGCTGGGAGGGCCCCCTGCTGACCGACTCGGGCGGCTTCCAGGTGTTCAGCCTCGACGCCATCAACCGGATCGACGACGACGGCGTGGTGTTCCGCTCCCCCCGCGACGGCTCGCGGATCGACCTGACCCCCGAGCGTTCCATGGCCATCCAGCGGGCCCTGGGGGCCGATGTGGCGATGGCCTTCGACCAGTGCCCCCCCTACCCCGCCACGGAAGCGGCGGTAGCCGAGGCCTGCCGGCGCACCCACCGCTGGCTGGAGCGCTGCGTCGCCTGCCACGGCGGCGGCGACCAGGCCCTGTTCGGGATCGTGCAGGGGGGCTGCTTCCCCCATCTGCGCGAGGCCTCGGCGCGGGTGGTGGCCGCGATGGACCTGCCCGGCATCGCCGTCGGTGGCGTGAGCGTGGGCGAGCCCGTCGAGGAGATGCACCGGGTGGTGCGCCAGGTGGGTCCCCTGTTGCCGCAGGAGCGTCCCCACTATCTGATGGGGGTGGGCAGCCTGCGGGAGATGGCGATCGCGGTCGCCAACGGCTTCGACCTATTCGATTGCGTGCTGCCCACCCGGCTGGGCCGGCACGGCACCGCCCTGGTGGGGGGCGAACGCTGGAACCTGCGCAATGCCCGCTTCCGCCACGACCACGGCCCCCTCGACCCCAGCTGCGGCTGCCTCGCCTGCCGGCACCACAGCCGCAGCTACCTGCACCACCTGTTCCGCAGCGAGGAGCTGCTGGGCCGCACCCTTCTGAGCCTGCACAATCTCACCACCCTGCTGCGCTTCACAAGCGCCATGGCCCAGGCCATCGGCGAGGGATGTTTTGCAGAGGATTTCGCTCCCTGGGAGCCCGACTCCCCGGCCGCCCGCACGTGGTAGGTTCCGGCCATTGCAATGGTTCTCCCCCAGGCATGGCTCTCTCCCTGCTGGCCAGCTACGCGCCCCACACCCTCGCCCAGCTGCCCGAGGCGTACCAGGCCTTCGGCCCCCTGGTGGACATCCTGCCGATCATTCCCCTGTTCTTCCTGCTGCTGGCCTTCGTCTGGCAGGCCTCCGTCGGTTTCCGCTGATCAGCGACCTTCACTGAGCACCGCCGTTCAGCGGCGTTCCCGCAGCACAGCCCAGGCGAAGGCCGGCAGCGAGAGCATGCGCCGCCAGCGGCTGGGCTCCTTGATCAGCCGGTAGAGCCACTCGATGTGCAGGGCTCCCATCCAGGCGGGGGCCCGCTTCTTGGTGCCGGCCCAGATGTCGAAGCTGCCGCCCACCCCCATCCAGAGGCCGCTGCGGGGTCCGGGCATCGCCTGGATCCAGGTCTCCTGGCGCGGCACCCCCAGGGCCACCAGCACCAGATCGGGACGGCACTGCAGCAGCTGGCGCTCCAGCCCGGGCCAGGCGTCCGCGTTCTGGTAACCGTGGACGCTGAAGACGAGCTTCAGCCCAGGAAGGTCGTGGAGCAGGCGGTCCCGCAGCTGATCCATCACCGCGGGACTCGCCCCCACCAGCGCCACGCGCCAGCCATGGGCGGCCGCATGGTCGAGCAGGCGCCGGGCCAGCTCGATGCCCGGAGCGCGGCGCACCCGGTGCGACTGGCGACCCAGGGCCCACACCACACCAGCCCCATCGGGAATCACCATCCGCGCCGCCTCGATCGCCGCCCCCAGGGCGGGATCCGCCCGGGCCGCCATGGTCATCTCCGCATTGAGGGTGACGATCTGGCCGCCGCCGGCCGCGTGCAGGGCCACGGCGTCCTGGAAGACGTCGTTGCTTACATTCACAGGGATGCCCAGGACGCGGGCACGGACCGGCGTGGTCGCGAGGGCTGCCATGGGAAGGAACGACGGCGGGGAGAATCTATGGCCTGGTTCCACGGCCGCCGCCACCGGCACGCCCCGTCCTGACGCGACCATGATGAAAACGGCGAGCAATGGCGACAGGGGCGTGACCGATTCGCCCGCCCCTCCCACCGACGCGGCGGAGGCCCGAGAGCTCCTGGAACGGCTCGACCGCGGCATCGAGCACGTCGTCCTGCGGCGCCAGCATCCGATCACGGGTCTGCTGCCCGCCAGCACCGCCAGCACCGTGCACGGCAACTACGGCGACGCCTGGGTGCGGGACTGCGTCTACTCCATCCAGTGCGTCTGGGGCCTGTCCCTGGCCCACCGGCGACTGACGGGCCCCTGCCGCCGCAGCTTCGAACTGGAGCAGCGGGTCCTGCAGCTGATGCGGGGGCTGATGCGCTCGATGATGCGCCAGTCGGCGAAGGTGGAGCGCTTCAAGGCCAGCCTCGAGCGCCTCGACGCCATCCACGCCAAGTTCGACACCGCCACGGGGGATCCGGTGGTGGCCGACGACGGCTGGGGCCATCTGCAGCTCGACGCCACGGCCCTGTTTCTGCTGCAGCTCGCCCAGCTCACCCGCTCGGGCCTGGTGATCGTGCAGACCAGCCACGAGCGCGATTTCCTCCAGAACCTCGTCTACTACGTGGCCCGGGCCTACCGGGTGGCCGATTACGGCATCTGGGAGCGGGGCGACAAGGGCAACCACGGCCAGCCGGAGCGCAACGCCAGCTCGATCGGCATGGTGAAGGCCGCCCTGGAGACCCTCGTGGGTCTGGATCTGGACGGCCCCCACGGCGACGGCAGCAGCTGCCTGACCATCCCCCATGACGCCATCGTGCGCCTGCGGCGTGCCCTGCGCGGCCTGCTGCCGCGGGAGTCCGCCAGCAAGGAAGCCGACAGCGCCTGCCTCTCGGTGATCGGCTACCCCGCCTGGGCCGTGGAGGATCCGGCACTGGCGGCGCGCACCCGCGAGAAGATCCGCAGCGAGCTGGCCGGGTCCTACGGCTACAAGCGCTTCCGGCGCGACGGCCACCAGACGGTGCTGGAGGACGTGACCCGGCTCCATTACGAGCGGGAGGAACTGGCCCAGTTCGAGCACATCGAGTGCGAATGGCCCCTGTTCCTGGCCTATGAGCTGATCACGGCCTGCTGCGAGGGCCGCTGGCAGGAAGCCCGTCGCTGGCGGGAACAGCTCCAGGAGCTGAGCGTGTCGGTCGACGGGGAGGCACTGCTGCCGGAGCTGTACCTGGTGCCGGAGCGGCTGATCGAGGCCGAGCGGCGCCAGCCCGGCAGCCAGATCCGTGTCCCCAACGAAAACGTCCCCCTCCTCTGGACCCAGAGCCTCACCTGGCTGTCGGATCTGCTGCTGCACGGCCTGATCACCGCCGAGGATCTCGATCCCTGCGGGCGCCGCCACCCCAGCCCCCCGGGGGCCGAGGAGGTGCTGGTGGCCCTGGCTCCGGCCGATGACACCATCGCCGCGGCCCTGGCGGAGGCCGGCCTGCCGGTGCGGCGGCCCTCGGACGGGGCGGCCACCCTGCGGGTAGCCAGTTCCCGCGAGCTGGCCCGGCGGCTGGCGACGGTGGGCGCCAACGGCCGCCTGGGGCTCTCGGGCCATCCGCCGGTGCGCATGGAGACCCAGGCCACCGCCCGGCTCTACCGCCACGACGGTGAGCTGATCGGCTTCCTGCCGGCGGTGCTGGAGGAGGACACCTTCTACCTGGCCGACGATGCCCAGGTGCTGGTGGACACGGTGGCCACCGAGGTGCGGGTGCTGCAGCGCCACTGGCGGGGCACCGGCGCCCCCCTGCTGCTCGTGCCGGTCGCCGCCGGCCCCTTCCGCCGCGACCCCGACGCCTTCCTGGAGCTGGGCCGCGATCTGCAGCAGGGCCAGCTGGGCTCGGTGCCGGTGCGCCTGGTGTCGCTGGAGGAGCTGGTGCCGCTCGCCAGCCTGATCGACCTGCCGCCCCAGGCGCTGGCGGCCTGCGATCTGGTGCCGGACGGCCACACCCTGCTGCCGCCCAGTGCCAGCCACCAGCCGCTCACCGCCCGCCAGGAGCAGGAGCTGGAGGACGTCCCGCTGGCCCATCTGGTGGACAGGCTCTGGGCCAGCCGCTCCCTCGAGGAGCAGGCCGAGGTGCTGGAACTGCTGAGCCGCCGGCTGGGCCCCAATGCCCGCCTGCAGGGCCCCCGCAGCGGCCCGGGGGTGCGGCTGATGGTGCTGTTGGAAGAGGTCTACCGCCGCGGCCTGGCCGACGCCGACTGGAGCGTGGTGCGCCGGGCCGCCGGGGCCATGGGCCTGGTGCACCCCCAGCTGGAGGATGCCCTCACCGATCTGCTGCTGCGCCAGAAGCAGGTGGTGGTGGGTCGCAACTACACGCGCGATTCGCTGCTCAGCCATCCGGAGGGCAGCCTCGCGATCGCGACGATGGTGCGCCGCTTCAGCGGCGAGGACGGGCGGGAATGGATGCTGCAGCAGGAGCTGCTGCTGGCCATCGACGCCCTGGCCCGCTCCGACGTGGATCTGCTCAGCGGCAGCCTCACCCTGCAGCTGGGGCAGTTCCTGCTGCTGCTCACCGGCGAACTGGCGGCGGAGGCCAACCTCAGCCCCAGCGAGGCCTTCGAGGCCCTCTGCGCCCTGCCGCCCCATGCCATCCGCCGCCGGCTGCGGGCCGTGCTGGCCGACGTGGAGCACGCCCGGGCCTCCCTGCAGCGCAAGGAGCAGCTGCATCTGCGCGGGCGGGTGCGCTGGGAGGTGCCCGACCCCCTGGCGGAACTGCCCAAGGACGGCAGCTGGCTGCAGCACCGCATGCGGCTCGGGGCCCTGCAGCGGGTGCCGAAGGACTTCTATCCCGGCATCTGGGACCTGCTGCACCACTGTCGGGGCCTGGTGATCGGCGACAAGCTGGAGCGGCGCAACCGGCTGGAGAGCGCCCCCCTGCTGCGCGAGAAGACGCCGGGGGAGAAGAACTTCGCGATCCTGGTGGAGCACCTGCTCAGCAAGATCGAAGCCCCGGAGTACCGCCGGCTCTGCATCGAGACCCTGCTCACCCTGATGGCCTTCATGGCCGCCAACCCCCAGGTCCAGTTCGACGATGACCTGGCCCTGGACGTGGTGATCGGCCACGCCGTGCGGGTGGGGTGGCAGCAGCGCCATCCCGAGGTGCCGAGCGAGGCCTACGGCCCCCACAAGGCGGAGGCCTGGGATCTCTTCTACCGCTCCTCCCCCGCCGACTGCCGCCGCTGGCAGCTGCTGGCCCTGCAGGAGCTCACCGAGCTCACGCCCGTGGGAGGCCCCTAGATCGGCGCCTCCAGGGCCATGCACAGGTTGGGCTGCTCGACGCACTGCTCGATCAGGTCGGCCAGCTGCAGGGCCCGGGAGGCCTGCAGGCCATCCACGGCCGGGGTTTCCCGGCCGCGCACGCACTGAAGGAAGTGCTCGAGTTCGGCGTAGAGGGGCTCGATCGAGGTGGTGCTCACCTCTTCGATGAAGCCGTCGTTGCGGTAGAGCAGCTCGCCGTGATCGGCGCTGACCGATTCATGGGAGCGCCGGTGGATGCGCAGATTGCGGTTGAGGAAATCCGTCTCCATCAGGCTGCTGCGGCAGTGGGCACTGAGGCTGCGGATCTTGCGGTGGGCCATCTTGCTGGCCGTGAGGCTGGCCACCACGCCATTGGCGAAGCCCAGGGTGGCGTTGACGTAGTCGATCGGGCCATCGGAACTGCGGCCGCCGGCCGCCGCCAGCCGCACCACCGGGGAGGCGGCCAGTTCGAGCACCAGGTCGATGTCGTGGATCATCAGATCCAGCACCACCGAGACGTCGTTGGCCCGGTCGGCGTTGGGGCTGTGGCGCCGGGCCTCGAGCACCACCACCTCCTCGTTGGCCACCACCCGCAGCAGCTCCCGGAAGGCAGGATTGAACCGCTCGATGTGGCCCACCTGCAGCAGGCGTCCCGCCGCCTCGGCCGCGCCGATCAGGTCGGCGGCCTCCTCCTGGGTGGCCGCGATCGGCTTCTCGATCAGCACATGCACCCCCGCCTGCAGACAGGCCATGCCGACCCGGTGGTGCAGGAGAGTGGGCACGGCGATGCACACGGCCTCCACCTCGCCGAGGAGCTCTTCGTAGGCGGGGAACCAGCGGCAGTCGAACTGTTCCACCGCCAGCCGGCCGCGGGCCTCATCGGGGTCGGCGACACCCACCAGTTCGGCATCGCGCAGCAGGCTCAGTACCCGGGCGTGGTGCCAGCCCATGTTGCCGATGCCGATGACACCCACGCGCACTGGGTTCATGGCAGGGGCGGAGCAGGTGGGCGCATTATCGATGATCAGGTTCCGTCCGTGCTGGCGAGGGTGATCTGAACCCGCTCGATGCGGGGGCCGTCCATGGTGAGCACGTCGATGCGGACCCCCTGCCAGCGCAGCCCTTCACCGGGGGAGGGGATGTGCTGCAGCCGCTCCAGAACAAAACCGGCCAGGGTGTGGTGGCCGTCCGCTTCGGGCAGCTGCAGGCCCAGCTGGCGATTGAGCTCGACGATCTCCAGGTCCCCCGCCGCCGACCAGGTGCCGTCGACGAGGGGCAGCAGGTCCTGGGCCGTCTCCAGGGGGTTGTCGTCCTCCCCGACGATCTCGCCGGTGAGGTCGGCCACGGTGACCAGCCCTTCGGTGCCGCCGTGCTCATCCACCACCACCAGCAGGGGCTGGCCGCTGCGGATCAGCGGCAGAAGATCCGCCAGGGAAGCGCTTTCCTGCACCTGGGCCACCGGCAGGATCCAGGGGGCCAGGGCCGTGTCGGGGTGGAGGAGGCCCCGGGCGATCGGCTCGGCCAGCCGCCGCAGGTCGAGCATGCCGCGCACGTCGTCGAGGGAGCTGCCGATCACCGGGAAGCGCGCGTGCTGGCTGGCATGCACCGCTTCCATCATCTGGGCGAAGGTGACATCCAGCGGCAGGGTGACCATGCCGGAGCGCGGCATCATCATCACCTCCCGCACCAGGGTGTCCCGCAGGGAGAACACCCCCTCGAGGATGCTGCGCTCGTCGGGCATCAGGCCGGTGACACTGCCGCTCTCGATCAGCGTCTCGAGCTCCCCGGCCGACAGCACCGGCACCAGCTCATCCCAGTTGCGCGGCAGCCCCAGCAGCCGCAGCAGACCGCCGCTGAAGCGCTCGATCAGCAGCAGCAACGGCGCCAGAGTGCGGGTGAGCGACTCGAGCAAGGGTGCCAGCCGCAGGGCCGAGCCCTCAGGACGATGCAGCACCCAGGCCTTGGGCACCAGACCGCCCAGGAGGGTGGCCAGCAGGGCCAGCAGCAGGAAGACCCCGGCATCGATCCAGGCCTGCTCACCCGAGCCCATCCAGCCGGCCACCTGCTCCGCCAGACCCCGGGCCAGCCAGCCCATGGCCAGCAGCGCCAGCACCAGACCCAGCTGGGTGGCCACCAGGACGCTGCGCATCCGGTGCTGGAGCCGTGCCACGGAACGGGCGCCAGGCTCGTCCGCCTCCTCGAGCTGCTGGACGCGGCTGGGCCGAAGACGGATCAGCGCAAGCTCCCCGGCAGCGAAGAAGGCCAGCAGGGCCAACAGGATCGCCAGGACCAGGAAGCGCATCGGCGGGATGTCGTGGCTGAAGGTTAGGCCCCGCCGCCCGTCTCAGCTTTCGCCGCCCTCGCCCCCCTCTCCTGCCTCGCCAGCGTCACCGTCACCATCCCGGTCGCCCTCCCTGTCGGCCCCCTCCGGTGCCCCTTCAGCCGGCCGTTCCGGGGCCGGGGCGCTGACGCCGTTCTCGCCGCCCTCCTGGTCCTTCGACCCGGGGGAATGGGCGCAGCCCATGGTGGCCGTGATCAGTCCGGTGGTGACGAGGAACAGGGCGATGCTCGATCGGGCCATGGCCTGCACCGTGATGGATGGGGCGAGAATTCTGGGGCAGCGGAGCGCCAAAGGATGCAGTTCCGTCTTGAACCTCTGCTGAGCAGCGGCCAGGTCGGCGAGCTGCGCCTGGCCCTGCTGGCGGAGGACGCCCCCTGGAGGGACGGGGCCGAAACGGCCGGATGGCACGCCCGGGAGGTGAAGCGCAACCGCCAGCTGGAGCCGGCATCCTCCCTGAACCAGACCCTCGCTTCCGCCCTCAGTGACCACCTGCTCCAGCATCCGCTGCTGCAGGCGGCGGCCCTGCCGGTGCGGCTGCACAGCCTGCGCTTCAGCCGCTGCGGCGTCGGTGAGGGCTACGGCCGCCACGTCGACAATGCCTTCATGGCCGGCGGCCGCTCCGACCTCTCCTTCACCCTGTTCCTGAGCGAACCCGAGCAGTACGACGGCGGCGCGCTGGTGCTGGAGGATCCGGGGGGCGAGAGCGCCCTGCGCCTGCCGGCCGGTCATGCCCTGGTGTATCCGAGCTCCCTGCTGCATCGGGTGGAACCCGTGACCCGGGGGGAGCGGCTGGTGGCCCTGGGCTGGATCCAGAGCCGCATCCGCCGCAGCGACCGGCGCGAACTCCTGTTCGAGCTCGACACCGCCCGTCGTGCCCTCTTCCAGAAGCAAGGCAAGGACGAAATCTTCGATCTGCTCACCCGCAGCTACACCAACCTGCTGCGGATGTGGGGCGAGTGAGGGGGATGGGGGTCGCGAGGATCGAACTCGCCTAAGGCGAATTATGAGTTCGCTGCATTCACCAGATTGCTAGACCCCCGGTGGACAGGCCGCTGCCTCAGGCGAGGGCCTCACCAGAGGCCCCGGATCGGCGGGGTCCAGGTGGTGCCGGCCGGCGGCCGGACGTAGGTGGGCGTGGCGGCCCCCGTGCCGAGGCTGGTACTGAAGCCGTTGGTGATGTCGGCGGTGCGCTGGGGCATCAGACCGCTCTGCTCGGAGAGCATCACCGACGCCGTGTTCTCGATGGCGGTGCCGTCCCAGATGATGTTCTGGTCGGGGAAGCCGAAGGCGACGATCCTTCCGCCGTCCCGGCCGGGGATCGAGAGGCCGAGGGGATCGGTGATCTGGTGCAGCAGATTGACGCCCTGGGCGAAGGGGGCCGAGAAGCTGTAGAAGCGCTGCTCCATCAGTTCGGGAGCGGAGCGCGTCACGCCGCAGCGGGTGACCTCCACCGGCCCGGTGCCGGCCGAGCCGGGCCTGGGGGCTTCGAGAGTGGTGGTGCAGAGCACCGGCCCGGCGAGGGCGGGGGCCAGGACGGCCAAGGGGAGCAGGGCCGTGAAGCCGGCAGCGAGGGGGGCAGGCACTGCCAGGATCGGTGCTGTCATGGGGTCTACGGGCCCAGCTCCCGGGCGAGATGAGCGCAGGTTAGCGACCTCTGACGCTCTCGCCCATCCATGGCCTTCCGTACCGGCCGCCACTGCGACGCCGCTCCCCCAACGCCGCCCCCCCCAACGTCGATGGTCACCCTGCCCTCCAGCCCCAGCCAACAGCGTTCCGCCCTGCTCGCCCTGCTGGCGGAGCGGGCTTACCGGCTGGGCGACTTCGCCCTGGCCTCGGGCCGCCGCAGCCCCCATTACGTCAACTGCAAGCCGGTGAGCCTGAGCGGCATCGGCCTGGCGCTGCTGGGCCGCCAGATGCTGGAGCAGGTGGAAGGCGAAGCCGCCGCGGTGGCGGGGCTCACCCTGGGGGCCGATCCCCTGGTGAGCGCGGTGGCCCTGCAGGCGGCCCTGGCCGGCCGCGACCTCGATGCGCTGATCGTGCGCAAGGAGGCCAAGGGCCATGGCACCGGCGCCTGGCTCGAAGGCCCCCTGCCGCCGGCCGGGAGCCGGATCACGGTCCTGGAGGACGTGGTCACCACCGGCGGCTCGGCCCTCAAGGCCGTGGCCCAGCTGCAGGAGGCGGGCTACGCCGTGGAGCGGGTGGTGGCGATCGTCGATCGTCAGGAGGGTGGGGCCGAGGCGATGGAGGAAGCGGGCCTCGACCTGCGCAGCCTGTTCCTGCTCGAGGAGGTGGCCGCCACGGCCGCCGGGCTGGACGGCGCGGCAGGCTGACCCCACGACAGGCGCAACCCCGCCACCCGCTCCGCCATGGCCCCCTCCCCCGACCCGACGCTGGCTGCGGCCGATCCCTGGCATTGGACGCCACCGCAGGGGAGCCGCTGGTCGCGGCCGGTGGGGCTGCTGCGGCTCGACGGCCCGGACACCCTGCGGGTGCTGCACGGCCAGACCAGCCAGGCCCTGGAGGGGGCTCGCCCGGGCCAGTGGCTCGGCACCTGCTGCATCAGCCCCACGGCCCGGCTGCGGGCGGTGGCGGAGGTGCTGGTGGACGACGCCGGGGCCTGGCTGGTGATCGTCGACGGGGATCCCGGCGCCGTGCGCACCGCCCTCGACCGGGTGCTGTTCCCCGCCGACAAGGTGCGGCTGGGTCCGGTGACGGCGGCCGTCCTGCACCGGCCCCTGGGGGCGCCGGAGCCGGAGTTCCTGCCCGCCGGCTCCTGGGCGGCGCTGGAGGGATCGCCGGGCTGGCGGCTGGGGGACGCCCTGCTGCTGCCGGCCGATGCCCCCCTGCCCCCCGCCCTGGCCGCACGGCGCCCCCTGGAGCCGCTGGAGGCGGAACGCTGGCGGCTCCAGCAGGGCCTGCCGGCGGCGCCGGGGGAGATCAACGACGAGGTGAACCCCTTCGAACTGGGACTGGCGGGGCGGGTGAGCCTGAGCAAGGGCTGCTACGTGGGCCAGGAAACCCTGGCCAAGCTGGCCACCTACGACGGGGTGAAGCAGCAGCTGCGTCGCTGGTGGGCCACGGCTGTCCGCGACGAGGCTGCCCCGGCCGGGGCCATCGCCGCGGGCACGCCCCTGCTGGACGGGGCCGGGGGCCGCGCCGGCCTGATCACGTCCAGCCTGGAGCTCCCCGGTGACGGGGGCTGGATCGGCCTGGCCCTGGTGCGCAAGGCCTGGCTGCAGGAGAGCACGCTGCTGGCCGGAGCGGTCCCACCTGTGCCCCTGCGCCTTTCGCTGCCGGAGACGTTTCAGTCGCCGCCGGTGGGGCCGGGGGGCAGGGCCGCGTCCTGATCCAGCAGCCAGCGGACCACCGCCCAGGTGGCCAGGCTGTCGTCCTGGTTGTAGCGGAAGATCCGCTGCAGCTTGCGGCCCAGGGCCCGCCGGCTGGGGCGCCGCGGGCCGCCGGAGCCCTCCCGCCACTGGCGCCACCAGAGCAGGCAGCGGGCACCGTCGACCCCCTTCTGGCTCCAGGTGAAGCCCCGCCAGCCGGCGACAGCCTTGAGCCCGTAGCTGTTGACCGGCAGCAGCCAGTGGCGCCGGAGCCGCTGGTGCACATCCACCAGCCGGGCCCGCAGCCGTTCCCGCTCCCGCTCGCTGGCCCCCTGGCGCTCGGCCAGTCGCAGCAGGGCGACCGACTCGGTTTCGCCGTAGTGCAGCACGGGCCAGTCGGGGTAGCGGGCCAGCAGCCTGCTCAGCCGCCGCCAGAGCAGGGCCTCGCCGTGCTCCTGCAGGGCCAGCAGGGGCTGGTAACTCCCCAGGATCTCCCCTGGCCCCGGCGCCCCGGGCCAGTGGCCGTCCGCACCACGCTCCAGCCGCACCAGGCCGTGGAGGAAGTCGTCGCGGGCATCGGGGTCGGATTCGATGTCATAGAGCAGCACTCCAGGGGCCACCGAGAGCTCCGGCAGGGCGGGGCCGACCCCCTCGCCGCTGCGCCGGGGGGTCCCCTCCTGCTGCACCCTGGCCTGGGCCACCAGCCGGGGGGCCACCTCCCGGTGCTGCTCCCCGTGGGCGGCCAGGTCCTCGGCCAGCCGCTCCGGGTCGGCCGCCGCCAGTTCGTCAAGGCTGTTGATGCCCAGGGCCAGCAGCAGCTCGCGGCGCTTGCCGCCGATGCCGCTCACCTCGCTGAGGTGCCCCTCCGCGGCGGCGACCCGGTCGCAGGCCCCACGCCAGCTGCAGAGGGTGCATTTCTTGCGGTCGCTGACCAGGGGCGGCGGCTCGCTGCGGGCCAGGTCGAGCGCCAGACGCTCAAGGCTCTCGTCGAGCTGGCGCTGCAGGGAGGGGCCGAGGGCGAGCCGTTCCCGCTCCAGCCCCCGGTCGGCGCCGGCCACCACCAGCCCATGGGGCACGGGAGCGCGCTGGTGGTCCGCCAGCAACCGCCCCCACAGGGCCAGCTGGAGGCGGTGCTCCCGGGTGAGGCGCCGGCCCTGGCGGGCCAGCACCGGCCGGTAGCCGTGGGCGCCCCAGCGGCTGGGGCCCTCGACCCGCTCCAGCAGACTCGGGTGGGCCTCCAGGCGCAGGCCCCGGGGGCCGGTTCCCGCCAGCCTGAGCCCCACCACACCGGGCGCCCCGTCGCGGCAGGCCCCCTCTCCGTGGCCGGGACGCTGGGGCAGCAGGCTCTGGAAGCTGCGCAGCTGGTCATCGAGGGCCAGGGCGCGGTGGGCACTCCAGAGCCGCTCCTGGGGAGCACCGTGGAGATCGAGCCAGGCCCGCCGCCGGCAGCGCACCCAGCTGCGCAGCAGGCGGTCGGTGAGGACGGGGGATCCGGGGAAGGCGGCGTCCGGGGTCTGGGGCATGGGCTGCAGGCTAGGAGGGCCGGTGGCCTGCCATCAGGCCGGCACCCGCTGCGGCCATCGGGAGCGTCCGGCCTGCTACGACCGGCCTGCCGCTCATTCGCCTCCGCGCCGCCCATGGCTTCCGCCCCCCTGCCCCTCGAGGCCGGACCGATCCACTTCGGCACCGATGGCTGGCGGGGCATCCTCGGGGTGGACATCACCATGGAGCGCCTGCTGCCGGTGGCGGCGGCCGCCGCCCGGGAACTGGCCGCCAGCGCCCCGGAGGGCCTCACCAGCCGGGAGGTGGTGATCGGCTACGACCGGCGCTTCCTGGCCCCGGAACTGGCCGAGGCCATCGCCGCCGCCGTGCGGGGGGCCGATCTGGTGCCCCTGCTGGCCGCCACCCCCGTGCCCACCCCGGCCTGCAGCTGGGCGGTGGTGGAGCGGGGCGCCCTGGGAGCGCTGGTGATCACCGCCAGCCACAACCCGCCGGAATGGCTGGGTCTCAAAATCAAGGGGCCCTTCGGCGGTTCGGTGGAGGGCGACTTCACAGCGCGGGTGGAGCGGCGCCTGGCGGCCGGGGGCCTGACGGTGCCGATCCCCGGCGACACCGAGCGTTTCGATGCCATGGGCACCTACCTGGCGGGCCTCGGCGCCAAGGTCGATGCGGCGGCCCTGGTGGCGGGCCTGGCGGCCGCCGGCCTGCAGGTGATCGTGGACCCGATGCACGGCTCGGCCGCCGGCGGGCTGCCGGCCCTGCTGGGGGAGGCGGGGGCCCCCGCCGGCGTGATCCGGGAGATCCGGGGGGAGCGGGATCCCCTCTTCGGCGGCCATCCGCCCGAGCCGCTGGCCCCCTACCTGGAGCGGCTGATCGCCGAGGTCCGCCAGGCCACGGCCGCCGGCCGCCCCGCGGTGGGCATCGTCTTCGACGGCGACGGTGACCGGATCGCCGCCGTGGACGAGCAGGGCCGCTTCTGCAGCACCCAGCTGCTGATGCCCCTCCTGATCGACCATCTGGCCCGGGCCCGCGGGCTCGGGGGCCGCGTCGTCAAGACCGTCAGCGGCTCCGATCTGATGGCCCTGGTGGCGGCCGACCTGGGCCGGGAGGTGATCGAGATGCCCGTCGGCTTCAAGTACATCGCCGCCGAGATGCTCAGCGGCGAGGTGCTGGTGGGGGGCGAGGAATCGGGCGGGGTGGGCTTCGGCCTCCATCTGCCGGAGCGGGATGCCCTGTTCGCGGCCCTGCTGCTGATCGAAGCCCTGGTGGAAGGGGGGCAGCCCCTCGGGGCCCGGCTGGCCGCGCTGCAGGAGCGCTGCGGTGGCGCCAGCGTCTACGACCGCCTCGACCTGCGTCTGCCGGACATGGCCAGCCGCAGGCGGCTGGAGGCGTTGCTGGCTCAGGATCCGCCCCGGGAGGTGGCCGGAGCGGGGGTGCAGGAGGTGAACCGCACCGATGGCGTCAAGCTGCGCATGGGCCCCAGCCACTGGCTGATGCTGCGCTTCTCCGGCACCGAGCCCCTGCTGCGCCTCTACTGCGAGGCCCCCGACGCCGACCGGGTGCAGGCGGTGCTCACCTGGGCGCGCCAGCTGGCGGAGAGCATCTGATGCCAGGCCCCCTGCAGCCCCCAGCGGAGCCCGGGGTGGCGCCCACCGAGCTGGTAATCGCCAGCGGCAACGCCGGCAAGATCCGGGAGTTCGCCCATCTGCTGGCCTCCCTGCCCCTGGAGGTGCGGCCCCAGCCCGAGGGCCTGGAGGTGGAGGAAACGGGCAGCACGTTCGCCGCCAATGCCCGCCTGAAGGCCGAGGCGGTGGCCCGGGTGACCGGCCACTGGGCCCTGGCCGACGACTCGGGCCTCGCGGTGGCGGCCCTGGGCGGCGCCCCCGGGGTCCATTCGGCCCGCTACGCCGACAGCGACCCCGCCCGGATCGCCCGCCTGCTGCGGGAACTGGGCGAAGCCGACCGGAAGCGGCGCGCTCAGGGCCTTGCGCCGGACCGCCGGGCGTCCTTCGTGGCCGCCCTGGCCGTGGCCGATCCGAGCGGAGCGATCCGCCTGGAGGTGGAGGGCCGCTGCGACGGAGAGATCCTGGAAGCGCCGCGGGGCAGCGGCGGCTTCGGCTACGACCCGGTGTTCCTCGTCCCGGAGACGGGCCTGAGCTACGCGGAGATGGACAAGGGCCTCAAGGGGCGGCTGGGCCATCGGGGGCGGGCCTTCGCCCGGCTGGAGCCAGGCCTGTGGGAGCTGTTGGGCGGCGACCGCAACCGGAACGGCTCCGAGTGATCACGAGCGGGCCGCGGGGGCGCGGCGGCGGGCCACCAGCGCCGCCGACAGGGCCTCGGCCAGCGCCGCGGCACGCTTCGGCCAGGTGGATTCCATCGCGAACCTGTGGCGCTCCGCGGCGCGGCCGTCCTGGAAGCCGGCGGCGGCGAGGCGCTCAAGGGTGGCCGTGAGTGCCTCGCCATCGACGCAGTGATAGGCCAGGCGGGGGGTTTCGGCGATCTGGGCGCAGGTGCCGGTGTAGAGGATCGGCTGGCCGGTGGGCAGCTGGGAGAAGAAGCGGACGGGGCTGCTGCAGGGGTTGATGTCACCGTCGGTGAGGGGCAGCACAGCCGCGTCGAGGGTGGCGAAGTAGGGCTGAAGCTCCTCATACGGCAAGGCGCCGACGAAACGACAGCGCGGGCTGCTCTGCAGGTGGGCGAGGCCAGGAAGCGAACAGTGGACCGGCCCTACGAACAGCCAGCGGAGCTGCGGCAGCGCATCGTGGGCCGCCACGATCGGCAGCAGGTCAATGCGTGTGCCGATGACGCCGATGACGCCGATCAGCGGCCGGAGCCCTTCAGGCAGACATGGTGGAAGCGGTGCCGGCCGCTCAGGCGGAGTATCTGGCAACCAGGTGTCGGGGATCCCATTGGCAATCACATGGACGCGGGCAGCATCGAGTCCGTACCTCCTTTGGAGTGCATCAGCCAGTCCTTTGGACACCGGGAAGAGAAGGTCGGCATGCCTGACCAGAAGCGCCTCCTGCTTGAGGCGAACAAAGGAATAGGCAGCGTAATCATCACTGATGTGGTAGCCGATCAGAGGAGCCAGTCGGCGATAGTGAAGGGCGTAGGGCCAGAAACGGGGTTCTGTGACGATCAAGGCATCTGCCCTTCCATAAGCGGCACGAAGGCGTCGCACGGCCATGGGCGCCAGCAATCTCGCGAGCCATTCTCGGTGAGAAAAAGCTCCCCGGGGCAGAACGCACTGAGGCTGTGGCCGCGGCCATGGGATCCAGCCGGAGCGCGTCAGGCACGGATTCAGGGGAACAACCTCGCAATAGTCTTCCAAGGCACTGAAAAGAGCCTGCTGCCATGGCTTACTGGAACCAGCCACGAACACACGTCGAAGGCCTTGATTCATCGTCAGAGAAATCAGTCAGCTTCAACAAAGGAGAGATGTAGAACCACTTCGAGAGTCTACAGATGACACCATTGAGCAAGCCAATCATAAAGGGTTCCTCTCCTATCCGTCGACATCTGCTCTCTCCATGACTCCCAAGACTCCGAGTCGAACCTGATGGAAAGCCCGACTCATGGCCCAGAAGATAGCCATTACGGTCGTTTGAATGGTCACCTCAGTCGACGGAAGGTTCCAAGCCCAAGCGGAAACAGCCCTGATCCCCGAACCGGGAAAAGGCGCTGAAGACGCAAAGCTGGAATCCGTGGAGCCAGGCATGATCCCACGACGGCAAGCGTCACCATGGCAGAAGGTCAGGAGACCATGTCCCATCTTGAGGCCATGAGCATCTGGCAGCATGCGTGGGGCATGGCTTGGCAAAGCGGAGGGTGTCGGCTCTTCGCCGATGACAACGGCATTCAGCAACTGATCGACGTATTGGTCCACGCAGAAATGGTTCGAGGGCAAACAGGATGAATGGCCATCTGCGCAAAGGATGCCTGGCAGCCGCCCGAGCCTTGCGTCTGAAGTCATGGGCTGCCTTGTGCAAGGCCAGAGCGAGGAAGTCGCATGGGTACAAGTTCTTACTGGCAGTCTGGCTGATGAATGCTTACGTTAAAGCAGCGAGATTATTGGCTCACAAGCAAGCTGGTTGCACGAGAAACCGCAAAGCCACCCCTTCAAAAGTGATCACGTTTCAGGAGATTGCGGCCAGGGCGAAAGCCGGAGAGCCAATGGCCGAAATATCAGCAACCTGCGCTGGAGGACTCACTCGTTCGGATCCTGTTCGATCCACGAAGAGTGCGTCGGATTTGTTGTTGCTCAGCGTCAGCAAACAAGGTTGTACGTTGCTGTCTGATGCCAGGCTCCTGGATGGTGGAAATTCAATCGTTCATCAAGGCCTTTTCATCCGTGGTAGATGGCGAGAAAGGAAGAACGGAATCACTGAGATTGAAACCGAGCCAGAATTTCATGCACATGCACAAAAGATCCTGGATGGCACCAATCTGGAACCATCGACCATCCAGGGACTGTCCCTATGTGTCGCAGGCCCATGGAGCGATAATTACTTTCATTGGCTGATGCAATACCTGCCAATTCTCAAGATTGCCAGTCAATGGCAACCACTATCAACAATTGATCACTTCCTGGTCAGGGGACCGGTCAAGGACTTTCAACGGGAAGCGCTCGCCAGGTTTGGCATACCGGCGCACAAAGTCATTGGCATCAACAAGAATCAAGTTTACATCATCGAAGACCTTCTGCTCACATCCATCCCTTGCGATAATTTCACATATGAGCCCTGGGTGATCAGAATGCTCCGCGAGCTCACAGAATCAGGATCCCGGAAGGGAAGGCCAACCTCACTTTTTTTTGACCGACGGGCTCCAGCGCCACGCAGGATCGTCAATATGGCTGAGATCAGCGATCTTCTTGAAAACTACGGAATTCAGTCCATTGACTGCAGCACAATCAGCTTCCAAGAGCAAATCAATCTTGCTTCTTCATCCAGTCTTCTGATTGGCGTCCATGGAGCCAGCCTGGCCAACAGTGTCTTCAGCGCTCCAGGTACCGTCTTGATTGAGCTATTACCTCGCAACTACCGTCCGCGCTACTTTTCAGAACTCGCGTCTGCCTGTCAACTGCAGCACTTGAAGCTGTCAGGAGTCGAGCCAGGGCCACTGCCATTGCAACAACCGATCTACAATGCAGATATCATTGTTCCGACCAGAAGACTGAAGATGATGCTGGAGAATCTTGCGACAGACAGAGCACGATGACTCCGGTGACCCTTGCCTGGGTGAGCTGGTCGCATGACCAGGCCGCTCTCCATGGCTGGAAGGCTTCAAGAACCGCCTGGAGAGAAAGAACAGCCTGGAGTGTCAACCTGATTGGGTGCTGCTCTGCAAGAGTCTCTTTGATCTCGGGTCATCAGGAAAAGGGCTCAACCCTCGGCAGGGCTTCACTGCGTCGACTGGCGAAAGACTCCACAAATCAATTTTCTCAAGGTGATTCAAGGATGAGATGAGAAAGGATCATCCGTCTGCAACAAGCCGGCCGTTGAGGGCTGGGCCAAGGGTGATCCAGGGCACTGGAAGACCCCCCTTCCATGGGGGAATGGATCGAAGGGTCAGCGCTTCGATGCCACCAACGGGATTCTTGCCGGTCCCCTTCCCACTCCGGGCCTTACCGCCCTCCTGTTGCCGATGATGACACGGTGTCGAAATCCCCAACCGTTGGAATCCAGCCCTGGAGTTGCCAGTCCACAGAACCACTGGCGACCATCGGATCCTGACGGACCAGTGCCTCAGCGGCCGTGTAATCCTCGGCCTCCAGCAGCAGCAGACCCCCACCGCCGGGTCGCCCATGGCGATCCACCAGGTAGCCACTGCAGATCCTCCTCCCATCCCGGCGCAGCCGCTCCACCCAGCGGCGATGGTCCTGCAGGTGGGGAACCACCTGATCGTGGGGGAGGCGGAAGGTCTCGGTCTTGATGAACCAGGCCATGGCAGAAGGCGAGCGGGCCGGGCTCTCTGGTAAGGCCCCACAAGGGAGTAGGACTAAGACGGTCCGATGCCCATGGTCCCATGTCCAAATCCCAGCTGAACGCCTTCCTCGCCAAGGTGGCGGCCGATCCGGCCCTGAAGGCCCGTGTCGATGCGGCCGCCGACAGCGATGCCGTGGTGGCCATCGCCCTCGCCGAGGGACACCTGTTCTCCCCCGCCACCCTCAGCCGCTTCTCTCGCACCTGAGGGGCTCCGAAGCTGAGCGATGCAGGAGCGGAGCAGGGTGAACCAGGCCAGTGCATGGCTGCTCTCGGCGGCTTCCCTGGCGTCCCACCCACCGGCCAGCCGTGGCATCCCCAGGATCATCCACCAGACGTTCGGCACGAGAACCGGGATGCCGGCAGTGCTGCAGGAGAACTGCCGGGCGATCGCTGCCATGAATCCGGACTTCGCCTATCGCTTCTATGACGATCGCGATCATGTGAGTTTCATCGGCGAGACGTTCGGCCCGGAGATTCTTGCCAGATATCTGCTGATCGAACCTGCCTATGGTGCCGCCAGGGCTGATCTGTTTCGCTATCTGTGCCTCTACCATTTCGGCGGGGTTTACCTGGACATCAAGGTCGGAGTCAACCGACCATTTTCACAGGTGCTGCGCCCAGATGATGCCTTTCTGCTGAGCCAGTGGGATCATTCACCCGGCAGTCGCCATGCCGGCTGGGGGACCCACCGGAAGCTGGACGGCATCGCTGGCGGTGAATTTCAGCAGTGGTACATCATCGCCTCACCTGGACATCCCTATCTTGCGGCTGTCATTGCCGACGTTATCAGGAACATCGATCGCTTCAATCCCTTCACATTCGGGAATGCGTGGGAAGCTGTGATCTGCACCACGGGCCCGATCGTCTATACGCAAAGCATCCACCGGATCCTGGAGGCCCATCCGCACAGGTGCCTCACCAGCAGCGAAGAGATCGGCCTCCAATACAGCATCTTCGATACCGGTGCCGACCCGAACGCCCACCGACGGCTCTACCGGGACTACCGCAAGGCAGAAATCCCGTTGATCCGCCAGCCCTTTCCCCTCTCCCTGCTCTGGCCCCTGCTCAACCTGGCCCGAAAGGTGGCGCGCCGCCTGCGGGGGCTGCTGCGGCGCTGAGCCCCCGGGCGAGCGCCGGAACCTGCGACCTCAGGCCGCCACCCAGCTGCCATGCAGGCCATGGGGGATGGCCAGGGGGAGCTCCAGCACGGCCACCTCGTCCATCGAGGCGGCATCAAGCACGACCAGATCGCTGGCGCTGCGGGCGCCGTTCCAGACCAGGCCGAGCACCCAGCCGTCGTCCTCTGCCGTGGCGCCGGGACGGGGCACCATGATCGGCTCACTGACGAAGCCGCGGGGCGCCGCACTCCAGACCCGGGACTCACCGCTGGCGAGATCGAGCTTCATCAGGGCCTGCAGGGGGTCGTTGCCGCGCTCCCGCTCGGCCACCGCCATCCAGCCGTAACGGCTCTCGAGTCCCACCCGGGCCGGAGCCACCATGGCGAATTCACAGGTGCGCTCGCTCAGCCGCGAGGCCGTGACCGTGCCGCTGGCCAGATCGAGACGGCAGCGCTCCAGCAGCCCCTCGGGGATGCGGTCGAAATCGACCTCCTTGTAGTCCTGGTCGGGGCCGATGGAGGGGAAGTCGGCATAGAAGATGCTGTCGACCACCACCGCATCGCCGTCCTCCCAGGCGTTGAGGTGGTGAAACACGAAGCCTTCCGGGGCCTCCAGCACCCGCGGCTCCTGGCCGGCGAAGGCGCCGTCCTGGCGGGGAATCAGCCAGAACTGGCCCCGGGCGCCGGCCCGGGACTTCAGGCACTGGGCGGCCCCTTTGCGGCCGAGCACGTAGGGGAGGGGGTTGAAATCGATGGCGTTCTGCAGGAACACCGCCCAGTTGGGGGTGATGGCGAAATCGTGCAGAAAGGCGAAGCCGCCGAAGCTGTGGCTGGAGTCGGCCAGCAGGGTGCCGGCCCCGGGGCCGTCGGCGGCGAACTCCATCAGGCGCACCGTGCTGCGGGGGCCGGCCTTCACCCCGAAGGTGACCATCCGGGGAGCGCCGTGGTGGCCGGGATCGAAGCGGGGGTGGGCGCTGAAGGCCTCGCCGGGCTTGAGCACCCCGTCCAGCAGGGTCAAGCCGCGGGTCTCGAGGCTGACGGGATCGAGGGCATGGGGGGAGCTGGCCTCCCAGAGGGCGAGCAGCTGGTCGCCGAGTCGCACCACGTGGGTGTTGGCGATGTTCTTGAGGCGAAGATCGAAGGCGTTGGCCAGCGGACCGCCGGGCTTGGGCGTGCCGAAGACGCCCCGGTAGAGCACCGTGCCGGCCTTCTCTTCGGCCAGCCAGCCCTCGGTGCGCACGAAGCGATTGCTCAGGCGGACGCCACCATCGGAGAAGCGCAGGGCCGTGACCATCCCGTCCCCATCGAAGGGGTGGTGGACCCAGTGGCCACCACGCTCGAGCCGGCCGGGGCCGTTGCGGTAGAGGGTGCCGCTCAGCTCGGCCGGGATCGCGCCACGGGCGGCGGCGAGAGGCTCGTCGCTGAGCTCGACGCTGACGTTGCGAAAGGAGCTGGCCCAGTCGGCCCGGTCGTAGGCAGGCGAGGCCGCAGCAGCGGGGGAGGCAACGGTCATCGGATCAGCCCACGAAAAGAACAGCGCAGCGCGCCGTCCCGATTATCACGTAACGGAGTGTGAAGACGTGGGCGGTCGTGCCGGCCTCAGATCTCGCAGGGCAGCTCCACCACCGGGCAGGGGGGCTGGGAGACGGCACAGGGGGCCGCCTCGACCTGGCCCGGCAGGCAGTCGGCGGCCCGGGCCGGCGCAGCCACGGCAACGGCAGCCGTAAAAGCCGCCACCAGCAGATGGAGAGGACGCATGGAGCGTATGCAGATCACTTGATGCTAGTGGCGGCGTACCGCTCAGGCACCGGCGTGGCCGGCGCGCTCCAGCACCCCCTTGCTGCTGGGCACGGCCCCACCGCGGCGAGGATCGATCTCCACCGCCTGGTCGAGGGCGCGGGCGAAGGCCTTGAATCCCGCCTCAACGATGTGGTGGGAGTTCACCCCCGCCAGCTGGCGAATGTGCAGGGTGAGGCCGGCGTTGTTGGCCACGGCCACGTAGAACTCCCGCACCAGTTCGGTGTCGTAGGTGCCGATGCGCTGGGCCGGGATGGCCAGGTCGTAGCTGAGGTGGGGCCTGCCGGAGCAGTCGAGGGCCACCTGCACCAGGGCCTCATCAAGGGGGGCCAGGAAGTGGCCGAAGCGCCGGATACCCCGCCGGTCGGCCAGGGCCTGGGCCAGGGCCTGGCCCAGGGCGATGCCCACGTCCTCGTTGGTGTGGTGGTCGTCGATGTGGGTGTCGCCCCGGGCGGTGATCTCCAGATCCAGCAGGCCGTGGCTGGCGATCTGGTGGAGCATGTGGTCGAGGAACGGCACGCCGGTGGCCACCTGGCAGCGGCCGGTGCCGTCGAGATCGAGGGCCACGCGCACGTCTGTTTCACCGGTGACGCGATGGATCTCGCCGGTACGCGGCTGGCCGGTGCGCAGGGGGCTGGTGGACACGCAGGCGAAGGCAACGGGCCGGACCTGAATCATGCCAAAGCCCCCGCGGCCATGCCCTGAAGGCCGGTCGCGCGCATGGTGTGGAGCGCTACGGCAGCGGGCCAGAAGGGATGGTGTGGTTGCCGTATGCAAGAACGTCCGGGTGCCGTCCTCGACCAGCTGCGCGCCGGGCACCAGCGCTTTCTCGACGGCCACTCGCTCCACCCCCACAGCGATCGCCTGCGGATGCTGGAGGTGGAAGCCGGCCAGAGTCCCGTGGCGGCCGTGCTGGGCTGCGCCGATTCCCGGGTGCCGGTGGAGATGCTGTTCGACACGGGATTCGGTGATCTGTTCGTGGTGCGCAACGCCGGCACCATGAGCACCGTGGCCGCGATCGCTTCTCTGGAATACGCCGTGAGCCACCTGGAGGTGCCGGTGATCGTGGTACTCGGCCATGCCGCCTGCGGCGCGGTGGCGGCGGCGTTCGACCGGGAGCTCAGCCTGACCCCGAGCCTGGCCCAGGTGGTGGGCCAGCTGCGCATGGAGCTGTTCAGCCTCGGCGGTGAAGACAACCTGGAGCAAGCCTGCCGCCACCACACCCTCAATGCGGCGCGCAATCTCGTCGATTCCAGCGTCATGCTCACCGACAGGCTCAGGTCCGGCCGCCTCCAGGTGGAGGCGGCCTACTACAACCTTCACACCACCAGCATCGAGTGGATGGGCGCCCTGATGCCCATGGGGCAGGGGTGAGCCGCCCGCTGGCCCTGCTGGGGCCTCAGGAACAAGGCCGTATCAATAGGAACCCTGCCTTCGCCATCCGCAGGGGCCCAGAGGAGCAGGTGCCTCGATGCCGGTCTCCAGCCAACGTCTCGCGTCCAGCCCCCTACCCTTCCGGCAGGAATAGCGAGTCCCACCGTCTGGCATGTCGCGGCAGCTGCTCACGGAGACTCGGGACATCCTGGCGCTGCCTTCCTTCCCTGTTGCCCTGCAGGGGAGGCCGACGGAAGGACTGTTCTGGGACCCCAGGCAGGACCGGGTCGTCCTCGATGCCCTCCCGGCCATCAGTACGCCGCCCGGGCACCACGAGGTTCAGGTGGATGCCGGTGCACTGGCATCAGCCAGCCAGAGCCACGCCGACCAGAGCAGGGTCATCGAACCCACGGCGATTTTCGGGGGCTATCTGCTGCGGCACTTCGGCCATTTCCTGCACGAGAGCCTCAGCAGGCTGTGGTGGCTGGGCCAAGGAAAGTCCCCCAATTCTCTGGTCGAAGGGGTCCGGAGGCGGCTGCAGGCGGAGGGGGGCGATGTGGTCTTCTTCATGCCCCACTGGCTTGATGACGGCAAGGACCTTCCCGCCTACATGGCCGAGGTGCTCACGGGCCTGGGACTGCCCATCGAGAGAATCCGGATCCTGGTGGAGCCGGCCCACCTCCGCCACCTCCTGATCCCTGCCCAGTGCTGGGGGTTCCGTTTCGATCAGCCCGCCTGGAACGAAGAGCTGGGCTGTGACTGTCGTGAGCTGATGCGCAACCTGCTGGGCAGCTACGACAGGACGGCGGCGCCCGGGGAGAGCACGTTGCCTTCCCCGGAGAAGCTTTACGTCACCCGCACCGGACTGCCCCTCCAGCTGGGGCGACTGATCGGCGATGTCTTCCTTGACCGGCTGATGGAGGCCGCAGGCTTTCGGATCTACCACCCCGAACGGCACTCCATCGCCGAACAGATCCGGCAGTACTCCCACGCCAACGAGCTGGTTTTCATGGACGGCAGCGCCCTTTATCTGCTCTGGTTCTGCCGACTGCGGCCAGGGGTACGCATCAGGGTGATCCTGCGGCGCCGTCAGGGGGCCTGGATGTGTGATCAGGTCAAGCTCCTGCTGCCGGCCACCGCCGGCCTCCGCTGGCAGGTCGTCGATGCCCTCAAGGCGGAGAGCCTCACCTCAGAGAACGACTGGGAGTCACACAATCTGGCGAACATCAGTGCCTTGGCCCACCAGCTGGCCCCGAAGACCCACCTCCCACGCGAGCAGATCCGGCACACGCTGACGATCTGCACAGAAGAACTGGTGGCCAACCTCGACGCAGCTCAACTGGCCGGCGTCCTGCAGGCGTTGCTCTATCAGTTGCTCCCACCTTCGGAGCCGCCAATCAGCGGAACACGCGCACAGCTGAGACGACTGGCTGGCCGGTTGAAACGTCGACTCACATCCCCGTGATGCAATACCCCGCATCCACGTAGATCACCTGACCGGTGATGCCGCTGGCCAGGGGACTGGCCAGGAAAGCCGCCGTGCTGCCCACCTCGTCCTGGGTGACGGTGCGGCGCAGGGGGGCCTTTTCCTCCACGTTGTGGATCATGTCGAGGATGCCGCCGATCGCCGAGCTGGCCAGGGTGCGGATCGGGCCGGCGCTGATGGCGTTCACCCGCACCTGCTGCTCGGGGCCCAGCTCCGCCGCCAGGTAGCGCACCGAAGCCTCCAGGGCCGCCTTGGCCACGCCCATCACGTTGTAGTTGGGGATCGCCCGCTCGGCGCCCAGGTAGCTGAGGGTGATCACGCTGGCCCCCGGGCTGAACAGGGGCTTGGCGTGGCGGCACAGCGGCGCCAGGGAGTAGGCGCTCACCTCCAGCGCCCGGGCGAACCCCTCCGGAGTGATGGCGCTGAAGTCGCCCACCAGCTCCTCCTTGCCGGCGAAGGCCAGGCAGTGGATCAGCACATCCAGCGTCCCCCACTGCTCGGCGATGCGCTGGAACAGGGCCTCGATCTGGGCCGGGTTCTGCACATCCAGGGGCTCGAACAAGGTGGGGTTCAGGGGGGCGGTGAGTTCGCGCACCTTGCCCTCGAAGCGACCCCGGTCGTCCGGCAGGTAGGTGATGCCCAGTTCGCAGCCCGCCGCGGCCAGCTGCTGGGCGATGCCCCACGCGATCGAGCGGTTGTTGGCGATGCCGGTGACGAGAGCCTTCTTGCCGCGCAGATCAAGGAGCATGGGAAACGAAGCGCCGGAGGGCGAAGAGATGCAGTCCGGCGATTCTCCCCCACCCGCGGGGGGCACTTGCGTGCACCGGCCCCGGCGCTGGCCAGAGCGGACGGGCTCGGCCCTGGCCCCACCCCTCTGGCCCCCCGCCGGGCCCGAGGGGCCTCCCCTGCTGGTGCTGATCGATCGCCGCGATCCGGACGTCCGGGCGCTGCTCACCCCTCTGGGGGATCTGCTGGATCCAGATGAACGGCAACGGCTGGGCCGGCTCCGGGGCGAGGGGGATGGCGAGCGCTTCCTGCTCGGTCGCGGCGCCCTGCGGCTGTTCCTGGGGAGCTGGCTGGGGTGCGACCCCGCCGGACTCGTGCTGGGGGCGGGTCCCCATGGCAAGCCGGAGCTGCTCACCCCGCCGCCAGCCGCCCCATGCTTCAACGTCTCCCATTCGGGTGACCTGATCCTGCTCGGCTTTCACCCCCGGCGACCGGTGGGGGTGGATGTGGAGCAGCCGCGACCGGTGCCGGAGTGGCAGGGCATCGCCCGCCGCTGCCTGCCGCCGGGGGAGCGGGAGGCGATCGGCCGCCTGCCGGAGCAGCGGCGCGAGCAGGCCTTCCTGGCCGCCTGGTGCCGGCTGGAGGCCCACCTCAAGGCCAGGGGCCAGGGTCTGTTCGGACCGCCTCCCGCCCCGGGGGAACCGGAGCCGGTGGTCTGGCCCCTCGTGCTGCCGGAGGGGTACGTGGGCGCCGCGGCCCTGGCCTGAGCCCCTCGGGCGACGGCCGTCACCAGCCCCCGTGGCCCGTCTCCTCGGGCTCCTCGAGGTCGTCGGGGGTGAGGGGCAGCCCCAGCAGCTGCTTTTCGGCCCGCCGGATCGCCCGCGGGTCGCTGAGCAGATCGGGTTCCTCCAGCAGGGGCAGGACCGGCGGCCGGTGTTCGGCCGCCGTCCGCGGCGGCGGCTCCCACTGGAAGGTGCTGCCGTGGGCCCGCTGGCGGCAGAGCGCCTCCATCTGGCGCCGCAGGGCCAGTCGCACCGTCCCCCGCTCCAGGGCCTGGAAGAACTCCTCCCGGGGGGCCAGCCCGAAACTGGTGGGCTGGGGGCCGTTGCCGCCCCGCAGCCGGGCGGCGTCGGGGAGCCAGCGGGGCCGGCAGACCCCGGGGCGAGCAGTGTCCGTCTCGATCCAGATGTGCAGGCCTTCGCCGCCGGGCCGGCTCACCACGGCGAGCCCGTCGTTGGGCTGATGTCTCGGCAGGGGGTACACCCGGCCGCTGGGGCGTTGATCGGCGGGCACACAGCCGGCGAGCAGGGCCGCCAGAAGCGGCAGGGCCAGCAGACGGCACGGTGGCGGCACGGCGGGAACGGCTCGGTGGCGGCGATGATCCTTGCCCGCTCTCCCCCATCCGCTCTGCAGCAAGGGCGGCAGCACAGCCATGGTCCTGACGAGCTCCACCATGCTGCCCCTAGGCACCCCCCTGCCGCTGGACGCCATGGAGGCCGGGCTGCTGCCGGTCACGGGCAGCCCGCTCGAGGCCGCCGCCCTGGCCGGGAGCCCGGTGCTGGTGCTGTTCCTCTGCCCCCACTGCCCGTTCGTGAAGCATGTGGAGCCAGAACTCACCCGGCTGCAGGGCGACCTGGAGGGGCGGGCGAGCCTGATCGGCCTCTGCAGCAACAGCACCGCCAGCCATCCCCAGGACGGGCCGGCGGGGATGGCGGCCCAGGCCGCGGCCTGCGGCTGGACCTTCCCCTACCTGCAGGACCCCGACCAGAGCGTGGCCCTCGCCTTCCGGGCCGCCTGCACCCCGGACGTCTTTCTCTTCGATGGGGCCCACCGGCTCGCCTACCGGGGCCAGCTGGATGGCAGCCGGCCCGGCGGCGAGCCCTGCGACGGCCGGGATCTGCGGGCGGCCCTGACCGCCCTGCTGGAGGGGCGGCCGGTGCCGGAACCGCAGCGGCCGGCGATCGGCTGCAGCATCAAATGGCGGGCCGGCGCCGAGCCCCCCTGGTTCAGCGGCTGACTCTTCCCGGGGCCGGCGGCGGCGGTCGGATCCGCAGGCTTAATGTTGCCGCCATGCATGTGCCCCCCTTCAGTCTCAGCGAGCAACTGCAGCAGCTGGGAGACGCCCTCGATCAGGCCG
Source organism: Cyanobium gracile PCC 6307 (assembly GCF_000316515.1). NCBI lineage: Bacteria > Bacillati > Cyanobacteriota > Cyanophyceae > Synechococcales > Prochlorococcaceae > Cyanobium > Cyanobium gracile. The sequence goes on from NC_019675.1 coordinate 2,045,110, forward strand.
TTCTGGAGGTGCTGCGCAGTGGCCAGTACATCGGGGGAAGCACCATCAGCGGCTTCGAGGCCGCCTTCGCCGAGGCCTGCGGGGTCCCCCATGCCATCGGCTGCAACAGCGGCACCGATGCCCTGGTCCTGGCCCTGCGGGCCCTGGGAATCGGCGCCGGTGACGAGGTGATCACCAGCTCCTTCAGCTTCTTCGCCACCGCCGAAGCGATCAGCGCCGTGGGGGCCACGCCGGTGTTCGTGGACGTGGATCCTTACACCTACCTGATCGATCCGGAGGGGATCGAGGCCGCCATCACCCCAGCCACCCGGGCCCTGATGCCGGTGCACCTGTTCGGCCGGCCGGTGGACATGGAGCGGATCATGGCCATCGCCACCGCCCATGGCCTGCGGGTGATTGAGGACTGCGCCCAGGCCAGCGGCGCCAGCTGGGCCGGGCGGCCGGTCGGCGGCTGGGGCGACGCTGGCTGCTTCAGCTTCTTTCCCACCAAGAACCTGGGCGCGGCAGGTGACGGCGGCATGGTGGTCTGCCAGGACGCCGCACTGGCCCAGCGGATCCGGGAGCTGGCGGTGCACGGCATGCCCCGCCGCTACCTGCACACCGATCTGGGTTACAACAGCCGCCTCGATGCCATGCAGGCCGCCGTCCTGATGGTCAAGCTGCCCCACCTGGCCAACTGGGTGGAGCGGCGCCGGGCCATCGCCGAGCGCTACCAGCGGGAACTGGCGGGCCTGCCCGGCCTGGTGCCCGCAGCGCCCGGGCCGGAGGGCCACAGCTGGAACCAGTTCGTGGTACGGGTGCCCCGCTGCCCGGCCGCCACGAGCGCCTGCGGGGGTCGCTGCACCCCGGCCGCCGACAGCGCCAGCTACGGCCTGCCCGAAGCCTGCTGCCGCGACTGGCTCAAGCAGCAGCTGCAGGAGGCCGGGGTGACGACGATCATCTACTACCCGATCCCCATCCACCGGCAGCCCGCCTACGCCGCCCTCGGCTACGGGCCCGGCAGCCTGCCGATCACCGAACGGCTCTGCGCCGAAGTGCTCAGCCTGCCGATCTTCCCGGAACTCAGCGCCGAGCAGCAGGACAGCGTCATCGCCGCCGTGCGCAGCCTGGTGGGGGCCGAAGCGGTCGTCGCCTGAGGACAGGCCCTGCCCCGGGCCGCCTAGCCCCGGGGCAAGGCGGCGTGGAGCGCCTTGAAGCGGGCCTGCTGGACCTTGTGGCTGACGATCGGCTCGGGGTAACCCCGGCGCTCCAGCGGTCCGATCGCGCCGCTGATCAGGTCGGCGGTAGCCACATGGGCCAGCTCCGGCAGCCAGCGGCGGATGTAGGTGGCCTCGGGGTCAAACTTTGACGCCTGGGTGGCGGGGTTGAAGATGCGCAGGGGCCGGGGATCCATGCCGCTGCTGGCGCTCCACTGCCAGCCGCCGTTGTTGGCCGCCAGGTCGCCGTCCACCAGCCGCTGCATGAACACCTGCTCGCCCAGGCGCCAGTCGCAGATCAGATCCTTCACCAGGAAGGAGGCCACGATCATGCGGCAGCGGTTGTGCATCCAGCCGCTGGCGTTCAGCTGCCGCATCGCCGCATCCACGATCGGGAAGCCGGTGCACCCCTCCTCCCAGGCCCGCAACCGCTCGGGATCGTTCTCCCATGGGAAGACCTTCCACTGGGGCCGGTAGGGCCCGTCGGCGAGTTCCGGGAAATGGAACAGGGCCTGCTGGTAGAACTCGCGCCAGGCCAGCTCCTGCTCCCAGACGCCGATGGAGGTGAGGGCCTCGGCGCTGCGGGCGAGGGCCCGGGCGCCCTGGGCGGCGGCCCAGGCCTGGCGGGGGCTGAGGGTGCCGACGCTGAGGGCGGCGGAGAGCGCGGAGGTGCCGGCCTCACCCGGCAGGTTGCGGCCCGGTTCGTAGGCGGCCAGGGGACCGCCGTTGACGCCCCCGTCGGCGAAGGCCTGCAGCTGGGCCAGGGCGGCCGCCTCCCCGGGGCGGCAGGGGCAGAGATCGGCGCCGCTGAAGGGGAGACCGAGCTCCTCGGCGCTGGGTACGTCCTCCAGCCTGGGCAGGGCCTGCCACAGGGGCGCGCGCTCCGCCGGCAGGGCGGTGGGCTCGAGATCCAGCAGACCGTCCGGCGCCGCCACCGGCTCCAGGCCGCCGGCTGATCCGGCGCCGAGGGCGGCCCGGCCCTCCACCTGGCCGCGCCAGTTGCGCAGGTAGGGGCCGTAGACCCGGTAGGGCTCCCCGGCGCCGGTGCGGATCGCCTCCGGGGCCACCAGCAGCTGGTCCCAGTCCACCAGCACCCGGGTGCCCTGGGCCCGCAGCGCCGCCGCCACCTGCCGGTCGCTCTCGCGGCGGGCGGGCTCCACATCGCGGTTCCAGGCCACCACCGCGGCCCCCGCCGCCCGGGCGGCCAGAGGCACCAGGGCCAGCGGATCGCCCCGCAGGATCAGCAGCTGGCTGCCCGCCTCCCGCCAGCGGGCCGCCAGCTCCCGCAGGCTCTCGCATAGGAACCAGGCCCGGGCCGGTGCCATCGTCGGGTGGCCACCCTGTCCGGCCAGGAACGCCGGATCGAGCACGTAGAGGCCGGTGACCGCCGGGGTGGCGGCGGCGGCGGCCGCCAGGCCCAGGTTGTCGGCCAGGCGCAGGTCGCGGCGATGCCAGAACAGCCAGCGCTCCGGGGCCATCAGGATCCCAGCAGCTGGCGGGCGCGGTACCAGGCGGTCACGGTCTTGCCGTCCAGGGCCTCGTCGCCGCTCGCCAGGAGCGCATCCAGCTGGGCCGGCTCCAGCAGCAGCACCTCCATGTCCTCGTCGTCGTCACCGGGGGGGCGGTCCTGCAGCAGGGTGAGCTCGCGGGCCAGGAACAGGTGGATCACCTCGTCCGAGTAGCCGGGGCAGGGGTGCATGGCCCCCAGGGGATCCCAGCGGCTGGCGCTGTAGCCGGTCTCCTCCTCCAGCTCCCGCCGCATCGAGCCCAGGGGCTCCTCCCCCTCCTCCAGGGTTCCGGCCGGGAACTCCAGCAGCCGGCCGGCCACGGCGAAGCGGTACTGGCGCAGGATCACCACCCGGCCGTCCTCGAGCACGGGCACCGCCAGGGACGCACCCGGATGGCGGATCACGCCGTAGGTGCCCTCGATGCCGATCGGCAGCACCACCCGGTTGAGCTCGAAGCGCACCTTGCGGGCCTGCAGGGCGGCGGTGGTTTCCAGATGGATGCTGGGCTCGGGGGGCGGCAGGGGAGCCATGGGGCAGGCCATCAGGGCCCCCAGTGTGACCGGCGGGGGCCGCTGGGCGCGGTTCAGGGACCTTCGGGCCAGCCGGTCCGGCCCGAGAGCCGCTCAGGAGGGATCTCGCCAGGCCGGGCCAGCAGGTCCGCCAGCCGCTCGGCCACGCTCACGTCCTCTCCCGGCAGAGGCTGGTGGGGATCGATCGCCGCCAGGGGGGCAAGCACGAACGTGCGCTCTCCCAGCCGCGGATGGGGCAACACCAGCTCCGGGCTGCGGCAGAGGTGGTCGCCGCACCAGAGCAGGTCGAGATCGAGGCTGCGGGGTCCCCAGCGTTCGCGCCTCTCCCGGCCGAAACGCCGCTCCAGCGCCAGCAATCGCCCCAACAGAGCATCCGGCGAAGGCCAGGGATGGAGGTCGGGCCCGGCCGCGTCCCGCTCCACCAGCAGGACGGCGTTCAGGTAGGGAGGCTGCCCTGGCGGCCCGCCCACCGGCACCGTCATGAAGAGCGGCGACCAGTGCCGCCACAACGGCCGAGCGACCTCTGCCGGCCGCTCCCCATGGGCCACCCAAGCGTCGATGGCTTCGCTCAGCAGCGGCCGTACCGCCACAAGCGTGACCGCCGGAATACCGAGGTTGGCACCAAGGGCGATGGCGAGTGTGCGAGAGCAGGAGGCCTCCATGCCAGGCACCTGCCGATCAGGGGTGAGCTCCAGCGCGACGGGCACTGTCAGGGAGCACCAGACGCCCAGGAGCGAATCGAACAGGAAGGGGCAACGTAGCTTGAACGCATCCGAGCATCATCAAGAGAGATCTGATGGGAATCAGAAGCAGCTTGAGGACGACCAAAAACAAAATCATGCGAGCGCTTCTGAACCAGATTGTATGGCAGCTTAACGAGGAGATGCCGGAGGACCTTCCGCGACTGCTGGCCCCACGCATCGGGTTGGCCCTGGGAATACCGATGCCCCTTGGATCGCCTCTGAGCAAAGCCGACCACCACCGCACCAGCGAAGAGTTTCTTGTTCAACATCTGGGGCTCTGGGACAGCCTGCCAGGCGCCAGTTCGCTTGATCTTGGCTGCGGAACGCGCCCCAGGAACCCATTCCATGCCGACCACGTGTATGGGATCGATATCCGAAGTGATACCGATCACTCGGTGGTCTCTGCCGACCTGAGCGTTGCCCCCATTCCCTTCCCCGAAGAACACTTCGACTTCGTGACCGCCTTCGATTTCATCGAACATGTACCTCGTGTCATCCACATTGGCGCATCCAACAGGTTCCCTTTCGTCGCACTGATGGACGAGATCCACAGAGTGCTGCGACCGGGTGGCATCTTTTTCTCCAAAACGCCTGCTTTCCCGTCACAGGAGGTTTTTCAGGATCCAACGCATATCAATCCGATCACTGAGAACACATTCCCGCTTTACTTCTGTCGGCAAGGCTCGAATCGGCCATGGGCCCACATCTACGGCTTCCGTGGATCGTTCGAGCTCCTTGCCCAGGGCCACGGTTACCACGACCTGATGACTCTCATGCGGAGGGTCTGACCCCTCCGCCGCCACCCGGTCGGCGAGACTGGCCACCCCACCCAGCCACTGCCCCATGGTCGTCAGCGGGTCCCCTGCCGCGCCCGCCGGTGCCGCCCCCACCGGCAGCTTTCCGCTGGCCGCCATCACCGGCCACGGCACCCTGAAGCTGGCGCTGCTGCTGGCGGCGGTGGATCCGGGCCTGGGCGGGGTGGTGATCGCCGGCGGGCGCGGCACCGGTAAGTCGGTGCTGGCCCGCGGGCTCCATGCCCTGCTGCCGCCGATCGACGTGATCGATCTGGCTGATGGTCCGGGGCTGCGGCAGGCCGATCCCACCCGGCCCGACGAGTGGGACGGCCCCACCCGGCAACGCATCACCGAACTGGGCGGCGATGCCAGCGGCACCGACCCGGCTGCTTTGCTCCCCACCCGGGTGATCCCGGCCCCGTTCATCCAGGTGCCCCTCGGCGTCACCGAAGACCGGCTGATCGGCTCGGTGGACGTGGCCGCCTCCCTGACCGCCGGGGCGCCGGTGTTCCAGCCCGGGCTGCTGGCGGAGGCCCACCGGGGCGTGCTCTACGTCGACGAGCTCAACCTGCTGGACGACGGCATCACCAACCTGCTGCTGGCGGCGGTGGGCTCCGGCGAGAACCGCATCGAACGGGAGGGTCTGAGCCTGTCGCATCCCTGCCGCTGCCTGCTGATCGCCACCTACAACCCGGAGGAGGGGGCGGTGCGCGACCACCTGCTCGACCGCTTCGCCATCGCCCTGTCGGCCAACCAGCTGCTCGACACCGACCAGCGGGTGGCGATCACCCGCTCGGCCCTCGACCACGGCGCCTCCAGCGCCGCCTTCGGCGCCCGCTGGCAGGAGGAGACCGAAGCCCTGGCCACCCAGCTGCTGCTGGCCCGCCAGTGGCTGCCGGACGTGACCATCGACCGGGAGCAGATCCGCTATCTGGTCACCGAAGCCATCCGTGGCGGCGTCGAGGGCCACCGGGCCGAGCTCTACGCCGTGCGGGTGGCCCGGGCGCATGCGGCCCTCTCCGGCCGCGACCGGGTGGAGGCGGACGATCTGCAGGTGGCGGTGCGCCTGGTGATCGCCCCGCGGGCCCTGCAGCTGCCGCCCCCGGATCCCGACCAGCCCATGGAGCCGCCGCCACCGCCCCAGGGGGAGCAGCCCCCCGAGGAACCGGAGCCGCCCGAGCAGGAACCGGAGAGCGAGGAGCCGGAGGATCAGGACGAGGAGGACGAGGACGACAGCCCCCAGGACCAGGCCCCGCCGCAGATCCCGGAGGAATTCCTGCTCGATCCGGAGGCCACCGCCATCGACCCCGACCTGCTGGTGTTCGCCTCGGCGAAAGCCAAGAGCGGCGGCAGCGGCAGCCGGGCGGTGGTGTTCAGCGACAGCCGCGGCCGCTACGTGAAGCCGATGCTGCCCCGGGGCCCCGTGCGCCGCATCGCCATCGACGCCACCCTGCGGGCCGCCGCGCCCTACCAGAAGGCCCGCCGCGCCAGGGATCCGCACCGCAAGGTGATCGTGGAGGAGGGGGACCTGCGGGCCAAGCAGCTGCAGCGCAAGGCCGGCGCCCTGGTGATCTTCCTGGTGGATGCCAGCGGCTCGATGGCCCTGAACCGCATGCAGAGCGCCAAGGGGGCCGTGATCCGCCTGCTGACCGAGGCCTACGAGAACCGGGACGAGGTGGCCCTGATCAGCTTCCGCGGCGAGCAGGCCGAGGTGCTGCTGCCGCCCACCCGCTCGATCACCGCCGCCCGCCGGCGGCTGGAGTCGATGCCCTGCGGCGGCGGCTCACCCCTGGCCCACGGCCTCGCCCAGGCGGCCCGGGTGGGGGCGAACGCCCTGGCCACCGGCGACCTGGGCCAGGTGGTGGTGGTGGCCATCACCGACGGCCGCGGCAACGTGCCCCTGAGCCGCTCCCTGGGACAGCCGGCGCTGGAGGGGGAGGAACCGGTGGACCTCAAGGAGGAGCTGCGGCAGGTGGCCAGCCGCTACCGAAGCCTGGGTCTGCGGCTGCTGGTGATCGACACCGAGCGCAAATTCATCGGCAGCGGCATGGGCAAGGAGCTGGCCGAGGCGGCCGGCGGCCGCTACGTACAGCTGCCCAAGGCCAGCGACCAGGCCATCGCCGCCATCGCCCTGGAGGCGATCAACGGCTTCTGACGGTGGGGGAGAGCCGGTCCTGGGCAGCCTGACGGGCGGCCCTGGCTTCCTGCTGGCGGGCGTCCTGGCGGGCCTTGCGGTCGCGCGCCGCATCCACTTCGGCGGGGTAGAGCTCCTCGAAGAAGCGGCCCAGGCCGATCGAGACGCTGCGGATGCCGTCGAGGAACTTGGGATCACCCGTGAGCTTGCTCATGTCGCCGCCGACGGCCGACCAGCGGTCGGTGAGCTGCTTGGCATTGGTGAGGGTGGCCTGGAGATCGGCCACGGTCTTCGGGTTGTCCAGGGCCGCCGCCAGGTTGCCGACGTGCTTCGAGGCCCGGGCAGCGTCGGCGCTGGCGAGGTTGAGGTTGCTCAGGATCGGATCCACCTTGCCCGCCGAGCGGTTCAGCTGGTTGACCAGCACCTGGGCGTCGTTCAGGAAGACCTGGCCGCTCTTGGTGAGCTTCTCCGTCTCCTTGGCGGTCTTGGAGAAGGCAGCGGTGGCCGCCACCATCTGGTGAACGAGCTGTTCCTTCTCAGCCTGATTGAGCAGGCTCTGCACCGTCTCGGTGACCGTGTCGAAGCTGGCCGCCGCGACGCCGGTCACCTTGCCGCCGTTGCAGACCATGCGGGTGTCGTTGCAGCTGCGGTCCCGCGGCCCCGGCAGGCTGGCCGGCAGCGGAGGACCACCGGCCAGCAGCGACACCTGGGCGTCGCCGCCGAGCAGGGAGGCGGCGCTGACCCGGGCCACCAGGGGACGGGCCAGACGCAGGCGCGGGTCGGTGATCTCCAGGTCGGCCACCACGGCCGCATCGGTGACCGTGACCCTGCGGACGTTGCCCACCAGCACCCCCCGGAACCGGACGGGGGAACGGACCGCCAGACCACCGGCATCGGCGAAGCTGGCCCGGATCGTCCAAGTGTCGCGGCTCAGGGAGACGCCCCGCAGCCAGAACCACAGGCCCAGCCCGCTGGCGATCGCCGCCAGCAGGGAGAATCCAACCAGGGCTTCACGGACACTCCGGCGCATGGGCTCAGTTCTCGGCCGGCTGCATCGGTCCGTGCAGACTACCGCTCCGAAACTGCACCACATAGGGATTGGTGCTGACCCGGAAGTCCTCGACCGAGCCGACCCAGCGGAAGCGGCCGTCGTAGAGGAGGGCGACGCGCTCGGCGCAGCGGTCGATCGTGCTCATCACGTGGCTCACTACCAGGGTGGAGGCGTGAACAATGCGGGAGGTGCGCACGATCAGGTCCTCGATGCGGGTGCAGGCCACCGGGTCGAGACCGGCGGTGGGCTCGTCGAAGAGCAGCAGGGGCGTGCGGGCCGAGGCCAGGGTGGGGTCGTCGATCAGGGCGCGGGCGAAGCTCACCCGCTTCTGCATGCCGCCGCTGAGCTCCCCCGGCATGCGGTCGGCGATGCCCGCCAACCCCACGGCCTGCAGGGCCTGGTTCACCCGCTCGGCGATCTCCCGCTCCCCCAGGCGGCTGAAGCGGTAGAGCAGGAAGCCGACGTTCTCACGCACCGACAACGAGGCCAGCAGGGCGGGGTTCTGGAAGACCAGGCGCACGTCCGGGGGGTGGCGCTGGTCGAGGCGCAGGTAGGTCTGGGGTTCGCCGTGGATGCGCAGCAGGCCGGAGGTGGGCAGCTGCAGGCCGGCCAGGAGCCGCAGCAGGGTGGACTTGCCGGAACCCGAGGGCCCCACCACCACGAGGCGCTCGCCCGGCGTGAGGCTGAGGTCGACGCGGTCGAGGACCATGTTGGATCCCCAGCGCATGCTGAGGTTCTCCATCTGGGCCACCGGAGGGATGGCCGGGGGAACTTTCAGCGCGAGTTGACTGGAGGCCAAGGAACCACGGCGAGGGGGCCCCGTGGGCCCGGCTCCCATCCTGGCGTTTCAGGACGGGCTTTTCATCCGTACAGTTCCGTTGGTCTGTGCCGCGTCGCCACGCCCTGCCCTTGACGGTTCGAGGCCCCGCTGCGAACGCCCGCCGGCGCCGGGGCGGCTCCCGCCCGGGGCGCCCCCGCTGGGTGGGCCGCGGCGACCTGCGTCAGCAGGACCTGATGAGCCGCTCAAGGCGGGCGGCTCGCTGGCTGCAGCCGGGCCTGGTGGTGAAGCGCTGGATGATCACCTCGGGCCTGGGCCTGGTGATCGCCCTGCTGGGGGCGGCGGTGTGGGCCGACCTGCAGCCGATCTACTGGACCCTGGAGACGATCCGCTGGGCCCTGAACCGCCTCACCCAGGTGATGCCCCGCGGGATCACCGGCCCGCTGGTGCTGCTGATCGGCGCCGCCATGATCTGGCTCGGCCAGAGCCGCAGCTTCGGCGCCATCCAGCAGGCCCTGGCCCCGGAGAAGGACACATTATTGGTGGATGCCCTGCTGGCCCAGCGGCGGCTGAACCGGGGCCCCAACATCGTGGCCATCGGCGGCGGCACGGGGCTGGCCACCCTGCTGAGCGGCCTGAAGCGCTACAGCAGCAACCTCACCGCCATCGTCACGGTGGCCGACGACGGCGGCAGCAGCGGCGTGCTGCGACGCGAGCTGGGGGTGCAGCCCCCCGGCGACATCCGCAACTGCCTGGCGGCCCTGGCGCGGGAGGAGCCCCTGCTCACCCGCCTGTTCCAGTACCGCTTCAAGGCCGGCAGCGGCCTGGAGGGCCACAGCTTCGGCAACCTGTTCCTGAGCGCCCTGACGGCGATCACCGGCAGTCTGGAATCGGCGATCATCGCCAGCAGCCGGGTGCTGGCGGTGCAGGGGCAGGTGGTGCCCGCCACCAACGCCGACGTGCGCCTCTGGGCCGAGCTGGAGAACGGCGAACGGATCGAAGGAGAATCCCAGATCGGCCATGCCCCCTGTCCGATCGTGCGGCTGGGCTGCACGCCGGAGCGGCCGCCGGCCCTGCCACGAGCCCTGGAGGCGATCGCCAACGCCGAACTGATCGTGCTCGGCCCCGGCAGCCTCTACACCTCCCTGCTACCGAATCTTCTGGTGCCCGAGCTGGTGAGCGCCATCAGCGCCAGCAAGGCGCCGCGGCTGTACATCTGCAACCTGATGACCCAGCCCGGCGAAACCGATGGGCTGGACGTGGGCGGCCACCTGCGGGCGATCGAAGCCCAGCTGGCGAGCCTGGGGGTGGAGCAGCGCCTGTTCACGGCCGTGCTGGCCCAGGAGGAGCTGGATGATTCCAGCCTGCTCGATGTGTACCGGCTGCGGGGCGCCGAACCCGTCACCTGCGACACCACCCAGCTGGAGGGCCAGGGCTATGAGGTGATCCTGGCGCCGCTGCAGGGCAGCCGGCCCAGTGCCACCCTGCGCCACGAACCGCGAAGCGTGGCGAAGGAAGTGATTCGGTTCTACCGGAAACACCGGAGGGATTGAGCTGCCCTTGGCCAGGATGACAGGGGTTCACAATCGATGCGGCTTACCCCCCTAAGTCTTTATTTCATGATGTTACCCGAGCCCGCTCCATAGGCACATCACAAGTTCCTGTCTTCCCCGCGTAGGCGAACCAAGAAACGAGAGAGAGGGCTACCCGAACTGGCACGAGTGAGAATATTGCCGCAGCAAGAGGTCACCCACAAAGTCAAAGCAGCTTTCACATGACGGCAACTCTATCGTCAGCTTCTTGCCGTTCCGAGATAACGATGATACTGTTCTCACTACTGCTTATCCAAGCATGGCTGGCATAAACACCAATGTCCTTGTCGTTGTAGCAAATTACGACTTCTCAAGAAATGCAGATCGCATGAGGAGGCGCTTCTCTTCAAGGTTTCCCACCCTTTTAGTGGATGCATCATCGCCATCGCCACCCAAATCCCCGAGCATAACTATCCCAAATACCTATTACACAGGACTATGGAATGAAGCAGTACGACTTGCACTTGAACGTGAAACCGAATGGCTGCTTTTTGTCGCGTCCGACGTTCTTATAAGAGAATGGAAAAGAGTAAGCGATTTAGTCACAGATGTCATACGTGATTCCGCGATTGGAGTTTATACCTCTTCCCTGAGCGGCAACTCACGGGTGGCATTTAAAAGCACCCTATGCCATAAAACAAACCGCCTGCGAAGATGTGGCTTGGTAGAAGGGTTTGCTTTCCTCGCTCGAACGAAGATTCTCAAGGAGTTATATCCAGTTCCTGCGTCCAATAAATATGGATGGGGCATAGACATAGTTACCTGCGAGAAGGCCAAGCAGTTAGGCTACCAAGTAGTGACCGATGACCGAGCCGTGATGATGCATCCAAAGTCAAAGGCTCAACATCAGATAGATGAAGTAGTCGCCCGCGAGATGTCATATGCATATGCTGAGTCGATGGGATTCTCAAGAGAAGTCATTGATCATACATATGAGATGACGCAAAGACCATCTTATAGGTTTCATCACCGGAATCTGTCCATGCAAAGAAGCCTGGATCTCGGCTGCGGAGTTCGTCCAAAGAACATCTACTCGGCAGACGAGCTTTATGGGATTGACCTATCCCCACAACTATCAGACGAACAGGTGCATATCCGAGTGGCCGATCTTGCTATCGAGCCCATCCCATGGCCCGATGAGTATTTTGATGTGATAACCGCATTTGACTTTATTGAGCACATACCCCGGTTAGCCTTCGTTCCCGAGAGGCGACATCCATTCATATCTCTTATGAATGAGATATGGAGATGCCTAAAACCAGACGGAATTTTCCATTCGCTTACCCCGGCCTACCCAGCCAAGGAGGCCTTTCAGGATCCAACCCATGTCAATATCATCACAGAAGATACTTTTAGCTTTTATTTCTGTGGACCAAGGTGGGCAGAGATGTATGGGTTCAATGGAAGTTTCCTTCTAGAGAGTCAGGAATGGGAAGATGAATGCAAACTGAAGACAGTTATCAGAAAGGTTACTGCGTTCAACTCATGACAGTAATCCGGTCAGGATGCATGCGGCAAGACTATGCATTTCCTCAGAGTCTCAGATGACTGACAGTTTGACTGGGTTAAGTTATTAAGACATCCATTGCACCGCGTTCTTGCCCCATCAACATGGTAGGCAACCGCTTGGCAATTCCGATTGAGCTGGTTTTCGCTTGGGTCGACGTGTTCAATCCAAGAATGGTCTTCTGAGGCAACGCCAACACCGTCACAGCATGGAGTAACCTGCTGGCGGTATGTTTCGTAGATTCGGATTGACCATCAGCATGGAAACTCACGAACCCACTCTCAATGCAGCTTGTACCTTTGAGAACAGAAGACATTACCCCTGCAGAATGGTTGGTTTTACTAGATGCCCACCTACATCGCTATTGATCAAGATAGACTACGTCTTTAAGTTCAGTGCGCTTCTAAGTCTAGGGTAGACAGCCGCGATTCTGCAGTAAACAAGTGTGATCATGGCAAGCAGCATTGGTCGCTTCGTCTTCCAATACGTCCACGTCAGAGCCAAGGCGCCAGTGAATCCATCGTTTTTCATGGAAGCCGAGGTTCCCCCTCCCAAGAAAACAGTAATCGTAAGGGGGATATATCCGTAACCTCCACTCGTCCAGGCTCGAATATTGTAATCCCAATCAGCTGTTACACGAAAGTCCGGATTATAGGGCGGACGACGACCGCGCGCATATCGACCTCGGTAGAAGATAGCTTGGTGGCAGATATTCCGCCTTAGCAGCTTCGCGAAGTTGAACTTCCCATCATAGACGGCTCCACCCTTGGCCCACCCTGCATCACCGTCAATCAGCACGCTCCCGTAATATGCCTGCCTCCAAAAGCAGAAACTCGATGCCTTGATAGACTTGCTGGCGACTTCTAATACGGATGGATCGGCTAGACGGTCGTCGTGACCGAGAAAGAGGACCCAAGTTCCAGTGGATTGAGCCAAAGCCACATTCATGGCTCGGTAGATGCCCTTGGCACCCATATCCTGCAAGAACCGAACCTGGACAGTGTCGCCGGCAAGTCGCTTTACATCGTGGCTGCCTTTCGAAAGAGAATCCATGATGATCACCTCCCAATCAGAAAAGCTCTGCTTATAAATACTCTGCAGGCAGCATGTGGGGTTCCCCCGATTTCGTGGACAGCGATCAGGGGGTCACAAAGGTGAGTGTAGATGCAGCGATGAACCGCTGCTCGTAGTCGATCGGGCTCAGGTAACCGACCGTTGAATGGCGGCGCTCGCGGTTGTAGTAGCCCTCGATCCAGAAGGCCAGATCGCGCTGCAGCTGCTGCGGTGAAATTAGGACTGCCCGATCGTCATCGAGGTCCAGTTCCAATTTGAGGGTGGAGAAGAAGCTCTCCACCACCGCGTTGTCCCAGCAGCATCCCTTGGCGGACATGCTGCAGAGGATCCCGTGTTTGGCCAGCCGGTCGCGGTAGTCGCTGGCCCGGTACTGGCTGCCCTGATCCGTGTGGATCAGCAGCTGCTCCGGCTCCACCTGCCGGTGGCCGAGGGCCCGGTTGAGGGCCTCGATCACCAGGGCGGCATCCATGCGTTGATTCAGCGTCCAACCCACCACACGGCGACTGAACAGATCGATCCACACCGCCAGGTATCGCCAGCCGGCGCTGGTGCGGATGTAGGTGATGTCGCCGGCCCAGCAGCGGTTCGGGGCCGGGGGCTGGAAGTCCTGCTGCAGCAGGTTCTCCGCCACCCCAGCGGCTCCGCTGCTGGCCCTGCTGCAGGGCCGGAACGCCTTTCGGGTCCTGGCCCGCAGATCGGCACGACGCATGAGCCGAGCGACACGGTGGCGTCCCACCGGGTGGCCGGCTGCGCGCAGTTCCTGGTGGATCCGAGGCGAGCCGTAGAAGCCCCGGTGCTCGCCGAACACCGCCTGGATCTCAGCGGTGAGTCGGGCGTTCTCAGCCGCTCGCTTTCCCGGCGCCTCGTGCCGCTGCCGCCAGGCGTAGAACCCACTGCGGGCCACGCCCAGTTGCCGGCACAGCCAGGAGATGGAATGCTGATCAGCGAGCTGGTCGATCAGGCGAAACCTCTCGGCGGCAGCTGCTCCTTGGCAAAGTGCGCTGCCGCCAGCCTGAAAAAATCCTTCTCCCTCCTGAGCTCGCGGTTCTCCTTGCGGAGCCGGCTGAGTTCAGCGCGCTCCTCACTGCTGAGCAGGCCCTGGTCCCTGGGTCCGGCCTGGCCGCGATCCATGCGGGCCTGCCTCACCCAGCGAGCGAGGCTGCTGGAGGGAAGGCCAAGCCGCTGGGCCACGGCATTGCAGGAGAGGCCCTCCTGCAGGCAGAGCTCCACGGCCTCCACCTTCTGCTGCGCCGTGAATCGGCGCCGAGTCTTGGTTGGGTTGGTCATCGATGGACAGTCTGGTGGTCATGGCGTGACCCTTGTCGACTTGTCCTCAGAATCGGGGGAAGCCCAATGCGAGGCGATCAATGCTTGGATTATATGTAGGGACAATGATGCTGAAGAATGGGGCATGCATCATTTCAAAGGCAGTGAGTGAATGAAAGTCTTGTCATGCAACTAGGGCCTAGAGCAGCCGGAATTACGAATGGCACCCTTTCGGAGAATGGCGACGGGCAGAGGTGGAATTCTCTAGGTGCCTGGGAAAGGAAAGCTGGAGCAACACAAGCATGCATTCCCAGAAAGGCTTCCGCTAATAATCAAGCCTAACATCAGCAACCCAGAGACCACGCCACTAGAGACATTCCATTGGTCCTATGACAACGCGGGGGTAGAGCCGGGTTCAAAGCTAAGGGCATGAATACCTTGCGGGATCAACCTCGAACTGACAATACTGGTCTAAAGCCTATGATACGACTGTAAGACATGAGCGCTGCAGTGAAGGGTCCCAAGGCCATTGCCTTTTATCTTCCCCAGTACCACCCGATCCCGGAGAATGATGAATGGTGGGGCAAGGGATTCACGGAATGGAGGAATGTGGCAAGAGCGAGACCGCTATTCAGGGATCACTACCAGCCCCACCTTCCGGCAGATCTTGGCTTTTACGACCTACGCTTGCCTGAAGCGCGTCAAGCCCAGGCTGATCTTGCAAGAGCCTATGGTATCCATGCCTTCTGTTACTACCATTATTGGTTCAACGGACGAAGGGTTCTATAAAGACCATTCGAAGAAGTCCTCTCTTCAGGTGAACCAGACTTCCCGTTCTGCCTCTGCTGGGCTAATGAAAACTGGACTAGACGGTGGGACGGATCTGAAAACGAGATCCTTCTAGAGCAGATCTATTCTACTGAGGATCATATCGAACACTTTTTGTCACTGGTTCCAGCGCTGAAGGATCGCCGCTACGTGCGGATCAATGGAAAGCCGCTGTTTCTAATTTACAGGATATTCGCACTCCCGGATCCACAAGAAGCAGCAAAGACTTGGAGATACATAGCCAAGCAAGAGGGGATCGGAGAGCTATACCTTGCCTATGTTCAGTCACATGGCACGGCCCATGTAGACCCAGCATCAATTGGGATGGATGCAGCTGTGGAGTTTCAACCTTCATGGCCCCAGTCTTATTCGGCTGCTCGAATGCATCCCAATTTACGTGAGCGGATCAAGGGGAAGCTGAAAAAGGAATCGCCCGCAAAAAGATTACATTACGTGTATGACTACGAAGAGCTCGTATCGGAAGCACTGACCAGCTCAGCTCAGCCCTATGCTCGTTTCCCTTGCGTAACACCATCATGGGACAACACGGCTAGGCGCAAGTGGGGTGGAGTTATTTTTCAGAACTCAACGCCAAAAGCCTATGGAAGGTGGCTAAAAGAGACGATCAGTCTTCTACCTTCATTAAATCTACCAGAACCTGTAATCTTCATCAATGCATGGAACGAGTGGGCTGAGGGAAACCACCTGGAGCCAGATGAACGATGGGGCAGAAGATATCTTGAGGAAACCCTAAAGGGGCTGACCAACAGCTAAAGCCCCCTCTTCAATTGGGAGGGCATCACTCATCATCAGTACATATCACTCTTACGCTGAGTTTTTCATCACCTCACGCGAAAGAACCGAAACAGCTTCATTAGTCGCGATTGGTTCATAAACTGGATTTGAAGTCTCAGTGCCTCAAGCTCTTTTCTCATGCGTCGCAAGTCTTCTCTATATTCCACTAAGGCGTCAGTATATTTCTGATGAACGAGATGAGCTGGTGAAGAGTCCAGGACTTCCTTGTTGCCTGCATAACGAGTCAAGTCCACAGGCAGCAGCCGAAGGCAAGCCCGTGATGGCTCACTTTCCAAAGTCGGCGGAAAGAGAATACCAACATCTGTATCATTAGAAGCAAGAAGATAGGGGCTGCAACGCTCAGCAGCATGAAGAAATGTACCATCAATTGGAATTGGCTCATCGGGATACCTACCTTCTTGAAGAAAGAAGGGGGTGAATGGCAAAAAGGATTTCGTGCTACCCCAGAACATATTACCTGCCGGGAATATCAGTGGTGCTAAGAGCTTTGCTTGGTCGATTCCAAGTTCTTGGAGTATTATGGAGGCAATAATTAGGTTTTGCTCATCACCCCAACCAAAACGGCTGACAACCTTATGAGGCCTTGGGAAAAGAGCTCCTAGCTCAAGACATGCCATCTGAGCGAGCAATGCATTGCATTCTTCTGATGAGGAGGGGATGAGGCAGCAAAAGATGTCCTCGGACCACTGAGTGCCTGCATCCTGATCGGTGCCGGATCGCTCTACATAGCCGAGATCTTCCCAATGTTTACTCCTTTTAAGGTGTACCTTCAGAAAGAAATCGTATGAGGAGCCGCACTCATCCAGAACGCGCCAAAAGGGAAGGACATCACGTCCTCGGTTTGGGAAGACCTTGACGAGAAGCTTGCAGTCGCTTGCCATTGTGTCAGCATGAATAGCTTTAATCTTCTTCGCCTTCTCCTCGGAATCGGTGGTAATGACTTGGTCATGAAAGAATGCCTTCTGTCGCAAGCTTGACAAGAAGGAAGCTAGACCGTCTAGATTGTAGGCATGAAGTATCAGCAAGATCTTCTGGCCTAGAACACCTCGAATAGGTCCATCGACAAGGAGCCGTCTCGGGAGGGAAGATTGTTCCAAGGCCTCCCAATCAGGCATAAGGGTAGGCAACCCATGCTCTGAGAAGATCTGAAGATACGGGCTGATATCCAAGAGTGAGGGGCTAAGGAGTTGCCGGTCAGAAGAGCCCACAATCAAGCGGGGTTCAGTAGAGCCGTCGCTGTAAAGAGGCCATCAGCATGAACCATGCACTTGATGGAAGACCGGCTGCTCATATCCATCTCTAGAAGCCTTCCTAGCCTAAGCCATCGTTAGAGGTTTGGGATGGGGTTGGGCATCAAGGGGCAAAGCCGAACCTGCTCACTGACGATTATACGCTCCCTGCCCTTCATGGCTGATCGGAGGGAAATGCTGAGTGCAGCGAAGAGGAATAATTCAAGTAATGGAAGCGATTAGGGAGACTCTGGAAAAGCCGCCCCTTCACGTGACAATGGCCTTGTGACCGCAGGTAAGGACCGGGTTCACGGGTGGCAAGCAGCTCGGGTTCGGTGACTACGAGCAATCCACGGCCAAGAAGCGCACCAAACGTGAGCGTTTTCTGGCTGAGATGGAAGCGGTTGTGCCGTGGAAGGCACTCATCGATCTGATCGAGCCTCACTACCCCAAAACAAGCTCCAAAGGCGGACGCCCGGCCTATCCGCTGGCCACCATGCTGCGGATCCACCTGATGCAGCAGTAGTACTCACTCAGCGATCCAGCGATGGAGGATCCCCTGATTGAGGTGCCCACCATGCGCCGTTTCGCAGGGATCGAGATGATCAGCGACCGGATTCCTGACGAGACGACGATCCTGGCGTTTCGGCACCTGCTGGAGAAGCACAATCTGGGCGATCAGATCTTTGAGACGGTGAAGGCCCACCTCAAGGCCAACGGCATGGCCATGAAGCAGGGAACGATCATCGATGCCACCTTGATCGCGGCTCCCAGCTCCACCAAGAACAAGAAGGGTGAAAGGGATCCGGAGATGCACCAGACAAAGAAGGGCAACCAGTGGTATTTCGGAATGAAGGTCCACATCGGCGTGGATAAGGACTCAGGCCTCATCCACTCAGTGGAGACCACGGCCGCCAACGTGCATGACCTCACACCAGCAGCTGAGCTGCTCCATGGTCAGGAGACTGTCGTCTACGCCGATGCCGGCTACCAGGGGATCGAGAAGCGACCCGAAATGAAAGGGAAGGGCATCGGTTTCCGTGTTGCGATGCGTCCAGGAAAGCGACGGGCTCTGCCCGACACACCCGAGGGGCGACTGGAGGATCTGGTCGAGACCGCGAAAGCGCACATCCGTGCCAAAGGTGAGCACCCGTTCCGCGTGATCAAACGGCAGTTCGGATTTCAGAAGACCCGGGTGCGGGGCCTGCTCAAGAACCGCTGTAAGGTAAAAGTGCTGGCAGCCCTTACGAACCTATTCATGGTGCGTCATGAACTGCTATGCAGGACATGATCAAGGGAGTGGTGTGCCCATTGCGAACAAGGTCGTCCTCCATGGAAGGCATAAATCACCTAACAGAGGTGAAATCAGGCCCATTCAAGCCTGATCTGCAATGCGGTGGACCATCCCAAACCTTTGGGGGCCTGAACCTTGACTTGCGAGCTTGTTGCCCAGAGCTTCCTTAGGAGCATAAAGCTGCAATCGTGTAATACCTATGTTACTCAGTAGCACGAATGCGCGCTCGCTGGAGACGGACAGAATATCTCACCTACTACTTAAGGACTTGAAGCAAAGAAAATAAGTACAAAGTAGCAAGTACAAGTAGCCGAGACCCTACTGCAAACCACTGCGGCTTTCAGCCGATGTCAGCAAAGCTCTTGCTCATAGGCGTTTCACAGAGATGGGCCTTCTCGATCAGGATCAATAGGCATCCTGCATCTCATAGAAATCGGGCTGCACGTAATCCTTCCGCAGCGGCCAGCCCTTCCAGTCCTCCGGCATCAGCAGCCGCTTGGGATGGGGATGGCCCTCGAAGCTGATGCCGAACATGTCGAAGGTTTCGCGCTCCTGCCAGTCGGCGCCGCGGAACAGGCCGTAGAGGCTGGGGATGGTGAGGGCCCCATCCCGGGGCAGGAACACCTTCAGGCGCACCTCCTGGGGATGGGCCTCCGCCGGCAGGGGGCCGCTGGCATCGGCGAGCGCCGCCAGCTGCTCCACCATGGCCGCCATCTTCACCAGGTGATAGAAGCTCACCAGCCGGCCGCCGGGACCTTCGTCGTAGCCGCCCTGGCACTGCAGATAATCGAAGCCGGTGGCCTTCAGGGCCGTGGCCACCAGGGGCAAGGCCGAGGCATCGACACCCAGCATCTCCACACCTTCATGGTCGGGGCCGAGGGCGGTGGTGTCGAAACCCTGGCTGGCCAGCCAGGTGGCCACGGGCCCAGGGGCGGGGCCTTCGATGGCCGCCGGGGCGGCGGCTTCGATCGCGCCGGTGTCCGCCGGATCCGGTGTGGCGGGGGTCTCCTCAGGCATCGGTGGCAGGGGCGGAGGGGGGGGTGGAAACGGCTTCGGCGCTGGCGGCGGCGGCCACAGGCAGGCCCGCAGCAGCAGCAAGGGCGGCCTGCTGGGTTTCGGCCCGCAGGTAGGCGCCTGTGACGATCGGATCGATCCGCTTCATCTGGTGGGGGATCGTGCAGTAGCGGTGGGTGGGACGCAGGTTGCCGCGCTCGGCCAGGGCTTCGTTGCCCACCTTCTTGCGCAGCTTGATCACCGCATCGAAGATCGCCTCGGGCCGTGGCGGACAACCCGGCAGGTAGAGATCGACCGGGATCAGCTTGTCGACCCCGCGCACGGCCGTGGTGGAGTCGGCAGAGAACATGCCGCCGGTGATGGTGCAGGCCCCCATGGCGATCACGTACTTGGGCTCCGGCATCTGCTCGTAGAGCCGCACCAGGGCCGGCGCCATCTTCATCGTCACCGTGCCGGCCACGATCAGCAGATCGGCCTGGCGGGGGCTGGAGCGGGGCACCAGGCCGAAGCGGTCGAAGTCGAAGCGGGAGCCGATCAGGGCCGCGAACTCGATGAAGCAGCAGGCCGTGCCGTAGAGCAGCGGCCAGAGGCTGCTGAGCCGGGCCCAGTTGTGGAGGTCGTCGAGGCTGGTGAGAATGATGTTCTCGGAGAGGTCGGCGGTGACGCCGGGGGCGCCCACGGGGCCGCAGCTGGCCTCGCGCAGATCGCGCAGGGCGTCGACGGAGAGGGAGCCGGCAGGGGGGGTGAGGGTCATGGTGGGGGTGTGCTCAGCTCCACTCGAGAGCGCCCTTGCGCCAGGCATACGCCAAGGCCAGCACCAGGATGGAGATGAAGATCAGAGCCTCGATGAAGGCCAGCAGCCCGAGACGGTGAAAGGCCACCGCCCAGGGGTAGAGGAAGACGGTCTCGACATCGAAGATGACGAAGACCAGGGCAAACATGTAGTAGCGGATGTTGAACTGGATCCAGGCGCCGCCGATCGGCTCCATCCCCGACTCATAGGTGAGCTGACGCTCCCCCTGGCGGCTTTTGGGCGCCAGCAGCTTGTTGGCCACCAGCGCCAGCACCGGAACCGCCGCCGAAATCAGCAGGAAGCCCAGAAAGGCGTCGTAGCCGGAGAGCACGAACATCGGCAGACCCAACCTGGCGCGCATTCTGCCACCTGCCTCCGGGGGCGGCGGTCGCCGGGGCGACCGGCCCGGCCGGCCGGCCGAAGGGGCCGCTGGGCCCGGGGTCGCCCTCGATAGAGTCCTCTGGTATGGCCAGGCACGGGATGAGCACGGAACCGCCGACGGAGACACCCACCGAAGAGTTCCCCACCGGATCCGCCGGCACCATCGGCGAGGCGGCCGAACCCGTCGCGGAGGACCCTTCCAGCCACCGCTTCGAGTGCCGCAGCTGCGGCTTCGTCTACGACCCGGCCGAGGGGGTGAAGAAGCTGGGGATCCCCGCCGGCACCTCCTTCCTCGACCTCGATCCGGTCGGTTTCCGCTGCCCGGTCTGCCGCAGCCGGGTGGGGGCCTTCAAGGACATCGGCCCGCGCAACAAGCCCAGTGGCTTCGAGGAAAACCTCAACTTCGGCCTCGGGGTGAACCGCCTCACCCCCGGCCAGAAGAACGTGCTGATCTTCGGGGGGTTCGCCCTCGCCTTCGCTTTCTTCCTCTCCCTCTATTCCCTGCGTTGATGCCTGCGCCCCTTCCGGCTCTGCCGTCCTTCCTGCGCCCGCTGCGTCCCCTGCTCGGCCTGGCGCTCTCGCTGGTGCTCGCCCTAGGGCTCACGGGCTGCGTCACCACCGGCCTGCCCACCGCCGCCGCCAGCCCCTGGCAGGCGGTTCCCCTGGACACCCGCTCCAACCCCCTCGACGTGGCCTTCAGCAGCGCCGACCACGGCTTCCTGGTGGGCAGCAACCGGCTGATCATGGAAACCGACGACGGCGGTGCCAGCTGGCAAGAGCGCGCCCTCGACCTGCCCGAAGAGGAAAACTTCCGGCTGATCAGCATCGACTTCAGCGGCCCTGAGGGCTGGATCGTGGGCCAGCCCGGCCTGCTGCTGCACAGCGACGATGCCGGCAGCAGCTGGAGCCGGCTGCTGCTCGACACCAAGCTGCCCGGCGAGCCCTATGTGGTGACGGCCCTGGGGCCGAAGACCGCCGAACTGGCCACCAACGTCGGTGCGGTGTACCGCACCACCGATGCCGGCTCCAGCTGGCAGGCCCTGGTGGGCGATGCCGCCGGCGCCATCCGCGACCTGCGCCGCAGCGCCGACGGCGACTACGTCAGCGTCAGCAGCCTGGGGAACTTCTTCGCCACCTGGGAACCGGGCCTGCCCGCCTGGCAGGTGCACCAGCGGGTCAGCAGCCAGCGGCTGCAGTCGATGGGCTTCCAGCCCGACGGCCACCTCTGGATGGTGGCCCGGGGCGCCCAGCTGCGCTTCGACGGCGACCCGAGCACCGCCGAAAGCACCGAAAGCGGCGACTGGAGCAAGCCCGTGATCCCGATCACCAACGGCTACGGCTACCTCGACATGGCCTGGGATCCCCGCGGCGCCATCTGGACCGGCGGCGGCAACGGCACCCTGCTGGTGAGCAACGATGCCGGCGCCAGCTGGCAGCGGGATCCGGTGGGCAGCGAACAGCCCACCAACTTCTCCCGGATCGTCTTCGCCCCCGATGGCAAGGGCTTCGTTCTGGGGGAGCGGGGTGTGCTGCTGCGCTGGGTGGGTTGAGGTCGGGGGCCAACTGCATCCCTCTGTAACCAACCCCCCGACCCGCTCCCGCCAGCCGCTGGCCGACCCCTAGGATTGCCGGGCTGAACGCTTGTTGCTATGGCTGCCGGCTCCACAGGGGAACGCCCGTTCTTCGAGATCATCACAAGCATCCGCTACTGGGTCATCCATGCGGTAACCCTGCCGGCCATCTTCCTGGCGGGCTTCCTGTTCGTGTCCACCGGCCTGGCCTACGACGCCTTCGGCACGCCCCGCCCGGATGCCTACTTCCAGGCCCAGGAAACCAAGGCTCCCGTCGTGAGTCAGCGTTACGAGGGCAAGAGCAGCCTTGATCTGCGCCTCCAGGAACCATGACCCAGTCCACCGCCCCCACCACGCCGCGCAATTACCCGATCTTCACGGTGCGCTGGCTTTCCGTCCACGCCCTCGGTATTCCCACGGTCTTCTTCCTGGGTGCCCTGGCGGCCATGCAGTTCGTCCGTCGCTGAGACATCCATGCAGCGCAATCCCAACCCCAACAACCTGCCGGTCGAGCTGAACCGCACCAGCCTCTATCTCGGGCTGCTGTTTGTGTTCGTCATCGGCATCCTCTTCTCCAGCTACTTCTTCAACTGATCGGGAGGCACCCCATCCATGAGCGGCAAGAAATCCTCACTTCCTGACGGCCGGATCCCCGACCGCCTTCCCGACGGCCGCCCGGCCGTGGCCTGGAAGAGCCGGTGGACCGAAGGGGTCCTGCCGCTCTGGATGGTCGCCACCGCCGGTGGCATGGCCGTGATCTTCGTGGTCGGCCTGTTCTTCTACGGCTCCTACGTGGGTGTCGGCTCGGCCTGATCGAATGCCGTCGGCCGCGCGCCGTCCCCACGAATCTCCTCAGCGGATCCCCAGGGATCCGCTTTTTGTTGGCCATGGGTTGGCGGCCCTGCTCTGGCCCTGATCAACGGTGGGCGCTTCAGCCCTGCCGCTTCAGCTGATCCGGCGGCAGCGCCAGGAACGCCTCCCGGCTCAGCACCCGATCCCCTGACCCAGCCTCGGCATCGAGGGGCAGCAGCCTCACCTGGCCGGCCCCGGCCTCCTCGTCACCCAGCAGCAGGGCCCAGCGGGCACCGCTCCGGCGGGCCCGCTTGAGCTGCTTGTCGAAGCCGGCGCCGCTCAGATCCAGCTGCACGGCCAGCGGCGCCCCGGGGCGCTGGCGGCAGCGACGGGCGAGCTCCAGGGCGCAGGCCTCGCCCAGGGCCCCCCGGTTCACCACGTAGATGTCGGGCTGGGCGGCCGTCACCGGAGCCTGTGTTCCCGCTTCCATGGCCTGGCTGAGCAGCAGCACCAGCCGCTCCATGCCGAGGGCCCAGCCGATGGCGGGCGTGGCGGGGCCGCCCAGCTGCTCCACCAGGCCGTCGTAGCGCCCTCCGCCGCACACGGTCGCCTGGGCCCCCAACTGGCTGCTGGTGATCTCGAAGGCGGTGTGACCGTAGTAATCGAGGCCCCGCACCAGGCGCGGGTTGAGCTCGAAGGGGATGGCGAGGGCCTCCAGGCCCTGGCGCACCCGCAGGAAGCGTTCATGGCTCTCGCCGCTGAGGGCATCGGCCAGGGTGGGGGCTCCGGCCAGCAGGGCCTGGGTGTCGGGATTCTTGGAATCGAGCACCCGCAGGGGGTTGGTGGTGATCCGCTGCTGGGAATCGGGATCCAGACGGTCCCGATGGGCCTCCAGCCAGGCCACCAGTTCGGCCCGGTAGCGCTGCCGGTCCTCGGGACTGCCCAGGGAGTTGAGCTCCAGGGACAGGCCGCCCACCCCCAGGTCCATCAACAGATCCCAGGCGATGGCGATGGCCTCCACATCGCTGCGGGGATCGCCGTGACCGAGGAACTCCAGGCCGATCTGGTGGAACTGCCGCTGCCGGCCGGCCTGGGGCCGCTCGTAGCGGAACATCGGCCCTCCGTACCAGAGCCGCTGGGGTCCCTGGGCCACCAGGCCATGCTGGATGGCGGCCCGCACCACCGAGGCGGTGCCCTCGGGCCGCAGGGTGCAGTTGCGGGCGCCCCGATCCTCGAAGCTGTACATCTCCTTGCCCACCACGTCGGTGGCCTCGCCGATGCCCCGGGCGAACAGCTCGGTCACCTCGAGCAGGGGCGTGCGGATCTCCTCGACGGCGGCCCGGCGGAAGTGCTCCCTGGCGGTGGCTTCGATCCGCTGCCAGAAGGGGGTCTGACCGGGCAGCAGGTCGACCATGCCCCGCAGGCTCTGGAGCGGTTTCAAGGCGGTGCGGATCGGCAGCGATCCATTGTGCCCGAAGGGCTCGGCTCAGACGCCGTGGAAGGCGCGGTACCAGGCAGCGAAGCGCCCGATTCCCACCTCGATCGCCGTGGAGGGCCGGAACCCCACCCAGGACTCCAGGGCGCTGGTGTCGGCCGCGGTGGCCGGCACGTCCCCGGGCTGCATGGGCTGCAGATCCCTGATCGCCGGGCGTCCGAGGGCCTGCTCGAGCAGCTCGATGAACCGCAGCAGGGGTACGGGCCGGGCGTTGCCGATGTTGAAGATCCGGTGGGGAGCGGCGGCCGTGGCCGGATCCGGGTGCAGCGGATCGAAGGCCGGATCCGCCGTGGCGGGCTTGTCGAGGCAGCGGATCACCCCCTCGACGATGTCGTCGATGTAGGTGAAATCCCGCTCCATGCGGCCCTGGTTGAACACCCGGATCGGTTCACCCGCCAGGATCGCCCGGGCGAACAGCATCGGTGCCATGTCGGGCCGCCCCCAGGGGCCATAGACGGTGAAGAAGCGCAGGCCCGTGGCCGGCAGACCGTAGAGATGGCTGTAGGTGTGAGCCATCAGTTCGTTGGCTTTCTTGGTGGCCGCGTACAGGCTCACCGGATGGTTCACCGGATCCTGTTCCGAGAAGGGCATGTGCCGGTTGCCGCCGTAGATCGAACTGCTGGAGGCATACACCAGATGCTCCACCTCCCCGTGGCGGCAGGCCTCGAGGATGGTGCCGAAGCCCACCACGTTGCTCTGGATGTAAAGCGATGGGTTCTCCAGCGAGTGGCGCACACCGGCCTGGGCCGCCAGATGCAGCACCCGGTCCGGCCGCTCGGCGGCGAACAGGGCCGCCACCCCTTCGGCATCCACCAGATCGAGGCGATGGAAGCGGAAAGCCCCCGCCGGAGCCAGACCCTCGAGCCGCTCCAGCCGCGCCTGTTTCAGGGCCGGGTCGTAGTAGGCATTGAGGTTGTCGAGCCCGATCAGCCGCTCACCGCGGGCCAGGAGCTGCTCGGCCACAGCCCCTCCAATGAAGCCGGCGACCCCGGTGACGAGGATCGGTGCCTTCGCCGTCAACGACCCGGCCGCATCCGTTCACGGAAGTAGGCGATGGTGGGCTCCAACCCCTCGTCCAGGCTCACCTTCGGCTCCCAGCCGAGCTGTTCGCGGGCCAGGTCGATCACGGGCTGGCGCTGCAGGGGATCATCCTGGGGCAGGGGCTGGGTGGTGAGCTCCAGGGAGGGCTGAATCCGGTCCCGGACCTTCTCGGCCAGCTGGCGGATGGTGAACTCCCCGGGATTGCCGATGTTGATCGGGCCGGTGTGCTCCCCGTTCATCAGCCGGATCATGCCCTCGATCAGGTCATCCACGTAGCAGAAGGAGCGGGTCTGGCTGCCGTCGCCGTAGAGGGTGAGCGGCAGACCCTGCAGCGCCTGGACGATGAAGTTGCTCACCACCCGGCCGTCGTCGGGGAGCATGCGGGGGCCGTAGGTGTTGAAGATGCGCATCACACGGATCTCGGTATCGTGCATGCGCTGGTAATCGAAGCAGAGCGTCTCGGCGATCCGCTTGCCCTCGTCGTAGCAGGAGCGGATGCCGATCGTGTTGACGCAGCCTCGGTAGCTCTCGGGCTGCGGATGGATCTCCGGATCGCCGTAGACCTCGCTGGTGCTGGCCAGCAGCAGCCGGGCCCCGACGCGCCGCGCCAGCCCGAGCATGTTGTAGGTGCCGAGGAAGCTGGTCTTGGCGGTCTTGATGGGATTGAACTGGTAGTGCACCGGCGAGGCCGGGCAGGCCAGGTGCCAGATCCGGTCCACCTCGAGCCGGATCGGCTCGGTGACGTCATGGCGGATCAGCTCGAAGCGCGGATGGCCGATCCACTGCCGCACGTTCTCCTTGCGGCCGGTGAAGTAGTTGTCGAGGCAGATCACCTCCTCGCCGGCCTCCATCAGCCGGTCGAGGAGATGGGATCCGAGGAAGCCGGCCCCGCCCGTGATCAGATTGCGCCGCGTCACTCAGCCCTCACCCACCCGCCAGACGTTAAGACCCGCCGCCCGGGCGGCAGCGGCATCGGCGATGGCCCTGGCATCAAACAGCCAGGCCGGGCGTCGCATCACCGCCGCGATCGCCCCCCAGTCCAGCCGGGCATAGTCACGCCACTCGGTGAGGATCAGCAGGGCATCGGCGCCGGCGGCCGCCTCCAGGGGCGATCCCGCCGTCTGCCAGCCGCCGTCGGCCGGTGAGGCGGGCTGGCCGAGATCCTCGGCGATCTGGGCGGCTGACACCTTGGGATCCACGATCGCCAGGCGGGCCCCCTCCTCGATCAGGTTCTGGCAGATGCGAATGGCGGGGGCCTCCCGGGTGTCGTTGGTGTCCGCCTTGAAGGCGAAGCCCAGCACGGCGATCCGCTTGCCGGTGACGGTGCCGAACAGGCGCTGCACCACCAGCCGGGCGATGCGGTCCTGCTGCCAGGTGTTGAGGGTCACCACCTGTTCCCAGTAGCCCGCCACCTCCTCCAGCCCGTAGTGGCGGCAGAGGTACACCAGGTTGAGGATGTCCTTCTGAAAGCAGCTGCCGCCGAAGCCGGGACCGGCCTGCAGGAACTTGGCGCCGATCCTGGAATCGGTGCCGATGGCGCGGCCCACCTCGCGCACGTCGGCCCCGGTGGCCTCACACAGGGCGGCAATGCTGTTGATCGAGGAGATCCGCTGGGCCAGATAGGCGTTGGCGGTGAGCTTGGAGAGCTCGCTGCTCCAGAGATTGGTGCGCAGGATCCGTTCCTGGGGCACCCAGGTGCCATAGATCCCGGCCAGGGATTCGATCGCCGCAGGTTCCTCGCCGCCGATCAGTACCCGGTCGGGGGCTTCGAGGTCGGCGATCGCCGTGCCCTCGGCCAGGAATTCGGGATTGGAGAGCACCGCGAAGGTCTTGGCTTGCCTGCGATCGCCCTCCGGGCGGTTCTGCTGGGCGGCCCCCAGGATCGCCTTCACCGTCTCGGCGGTGCGGACCGGCAGGGTGCTCTTCTCGACCACGATCGTGTGGCCCCGGGCGGAGGCGGCCACCTGGCGGGCCGAGGCCTCGATCCAGCGCAGGTCACTGGCCTGGCCGGCCCCCACGCCCTTGGTCTTGGTGGGGGTGTTCACGGAGAGGAACACCATGTCGGCCGCAGCGATGGCCGCATCGACTTCGGTGGTGAAGTGGAGGTTGCGCCCCCTGGCCCGGCCCACCACCGCATCCAGCCCGGGCTCGTACACCGGCAGGCGAGACAGATCCGGGTCGTTCCAGGCGGCGATCCGCTCGGCATTGAGATCGACCACCGTGACCTGAATCCCGGGACAACGGTCGGCGATCACGGCCATCGTCGGCCCCCCCCACGTAACCCGCTCCGATGCAACAGATGGTGCGAATCGGCGGTTGGGCCGGGTCCATGGGGGATGGCAGTGCTGCGGGGAGGTTACCGCCATTACCTGGCTTTGGCCGTGGCCATGGCCGGGTGATGGCGGTGGCGGCTCCGGGGCGGTGACGGAGGTTAAGGACAGGTAAGTTGTGGCCAGGAGCCTGACGGGGGCCGGTCCTTGGCCACGGTGCTGCTGACGGGAGGAGCCGGATTCATCGGCAGTCACACCTGTCTGGCCTTGCTGGAGGCCGGTCACCGGGTGGTGGCGATCGACGACTTCAGCAACGGCAGTCCCGAAGCCCTGCGCCGCGTGAGTGAACTGGCCGGGCTGGGGGGCTGGCGGCAGCTGTCCCCGGAGCGATGGGCCGCAGGAGACGGGGGCCCGGCCCGGTTCACCCTTCTGAAGAGCGATGTGCGCTCCCCCCTTGACCTCGACCGGGCCTTCGGGGAGGGAGAGGAGATGGGCGGGGGCGGCATCGCCGCCGTGCTCCACTTCGCCGGCCTCAAGGCGGTGGGGGAATCGATGGGCCAGCCGCTGCGCTACTGGGACGTGAACGTCGTCGGTGCGGTCCGGCTGCTGGAGGCCATGGACCGCCACGGCTGTCAGACGCTCGTCTTCAGCAGCAGCGCCACCCTCTACGGCCTCACCGACCGGGTGCCGATCCCCGAGACGGCGCCGCTGCAGCCGATCAATCCCTATGGCTACACCAAGGCCGCCGTGGAACGGATGCTGGCCGATGTGGCCGCCAGCACCCCCGGCTGGCGCATCGCCCTGCTGCGTTACTTCAATCCGGTGGGCGCCCACCCCAGCGGGCGCATCGGCGAGGACCCCTCCGGCCCCCCCAACAATCTCTTTCCCTTCCTGTGCCAGGTGGCGGCGGGGCGCCGCCAGCGCCTGGAGGTGTTCGGTGGCGACTGGCCCACCCCCGACGGCACGGGCGTCCGCGACTACCTGCACGTGATGGATCTGGCGGTGGGCCATGGCCGGGCCCTCGAGGTGCTCCAGGCGGAGCCACCCCAGCTGCTCACCCTCAATCTCGGCAGCGGTCGCGGCCACTCGGTGCTCGATCTGGTACGCAGCTTCGAGACCACCAACAACCTGGCCCTGCCCTACGCGGTGGTGGAGCGCCGGCCGGGGGATTCCGCCATCAGTGTCGCCGATCCGCGCGAGGCGGAGCGGCGCCTGGGCTGGCGGACCCAGCGCTCCCTGGCGGACATCTGCCGCGATGGCTGGGCCTGGCAGAGCGCCAATCCGGAGGGCTATCGCAGCGGCAGCAAGCGGCAGCCCAGCCGGGCCCTCATCGAGGTGCCGGGGGTGTCCTGAGGTACAGCCGCATCCCATGCTCGTGTTCCACCAGTCGGAATCCGACCCGTGCGAGCTGGGCCGAGGAAAGGCGGTTGAGAGAGAGATCGCCAAACCGGCTGACCAGATCCGGCTGCCAGTGGTTGCTGGCCCGTGCGATCCGGCTCTCGTAGGCCGGGTAGGCATCGCGGAGCAGCACCACATCCACCCGGCGCCCATCGAGCCAGGCCCGCAGAGCGGCGGGGGAGGCCAGGGCGCTGCGCAGCCCCGGGTACTGGCCCGTCTCCACCGTGGAGGCCCCCAGGTGGTTGATGTCCCGGCCGGCTACAGGTGCCAGGCACTGGCGCGGGCCCACCACCGCGCCGACGTAGGGATCGCTCAGCAGGGTCCGGCCCTGCAGCCGCGGTTCCCGATCGCACAGCTCCCGCAGGGGCCGGAGGATCGGTTCGATGGTGGCGCCATCCGCCGGCCGCACCTCCTCCAGGGGGGTGAGCAGGTGGGGCAGCTTGGAGACGAACACATTGGTTCCGCCCTGCAGCCCCACCGGGACCGCCAGCACGGCGATCAGACCGGCCAGCAGCGCCATCAGGATCCCTCGCTGCAGGGACCATCCCTTGGTGCCGTCCCGCCGCCCGCCAGGGTCGAGGGCCTGGGCCATCGCCGGGATGCTGATCCAGAACAGACTGGTCCACACCAGCCGATAGGCGCTGTCCGGCTCGATCAGCTTGAAGACCAGGTCGCTGACGAAGGGGGCCCACCACTCCAGCAGCACCAGCGGCGGCAGCAGCGCCAGGGCCAGCACGGCGCCGGGCACCGGACGCCGGCCCCTCCAGACCACGGCACAGGCCAGGGACAGCCCCAGGGCCGCCAGAAAGACCGGCTCCCAGGTGGCCACCGGCAGGCTGGGCCAGAAATAGAAGAAGCGGTGGCCCAGAACCCTGTAGTCGTGGACGAAGCGCATCGTCTCCGGCCAGGCGTAGAAGGATTGGAGCCTTGGGTGCCAGGGCAGGCGGTGGAGGGCCGCGAGCAGGAGTCCGCCCCCGGCGGCTCCGGCCAGCAGGCGCCGCCGTGAGGGCCAGACCACCAGGCTGGCGGCCGGTGCGACGACCAGGAGGTTGACCGTCAGAAACGCGGTGACGCCATGGGCGTGGTACGCGAGATAGCCGGCCCCGAGCAGCAGTCCCGTCGCCGCACCCACAGGGCGCCCACCGGGCCAGCACGGCCGCTGCAGCAGCCCCAGCAGCGGCGTGGCGGCGGCCAGCACCAGGGCCAGCCCGGGCAGGGTGCCGTTGAGGGCGATCTGGTGGAAGAAGGAGAAGTTCTGGTGCCCCATGCCCAGCAGGAACAGCAGGGCCGTGAGCCAGCAGAGGGCCACCCTGCCGGTGAGGCGCAGGCAAAGCTGGCAGCTGGCGGCCAGCACCAGGAAGGTGTTCAGCGCCGCCAGCAGGCTGGCCCGCCACGGGGCCAGGGCGTCGGGGAAGCCGAACAGATAGCTGGCCGCGGTGAAGAACCAGTTGGCCGGCGAGCGGTAGCGCACCGGGTCGAGGCGCACCGTGTCGAGCAGGTCGCTGCCGAAGTAGTTCGTGTAGTAGACGAAGCCATCGGAGGGAAACTCCAGCACCACCCCGCGCATGGCCAGGGCGATCGCACACAGCAGCGCGGGGGCCAGCACCGCCAGCATCGGCCGCCCCAGGGCCGGGTCGGCCAGCCGCTGGCGCCAGCGGCACGGCCGGATCCCCAGGGCCGCCACCACCACGAGCAGGTCGATCACGGCCAGCAGCCCGTAGGCCTGGCGCTGCGTGGGCCCCGCCGGCAGAAGGGACAGCCAGCCGATGGCCGCCCAGGAGCCCACGCCCAGCAGCAGCATCTGCCAGCTGGGCCGGCGCCAGCGCCATCCCCACAGCAGCGGTGCGGCGATGGCCAGCAGCAGCGGCAGAAAGGGTTGGGTCAGCGCTGCCATTCGGCGCAGGGTAAGCCGCTGCCCAGAGACCCGAGGGGACCAGCCGGGATCTCCCGTTCCGGCGATGGCTCAGGGGCGCTCGTCCCGCAACCGCTCCCCCCGGAGCTCCCGCAGGCGCTCGCCCAGGGCCGGTCCCGGCCGCAGACCAGCGGCGATCAGCTCGCCCGCCGACACCGGGGAGGGGAGATGGCGCCAGCGGCACCACCAGCGCAGCAGGGGCCGCCGCGGCAGGGCCCCGCTCACCAGCGCCAGGGCGACGGCCTCGGCGGACCAGCCGGGCCGCTCCAGGAAGCGGGTCCAGGCCTCGGCCGTGGCCGGCGCCGCCTCCAGGGCCTGCCAGCTCTGACACAGCAGGGCCAGCTGGGCCAGCAGCCGCTGCTGGCCGTGGGGGAGCTGCAGCCGCATCGCCACGGCAGACGCCGAGCCGCTGGCGGCCAGCAGGGCGGCCAGGGGCGGCAAGCCGCAGCGCCGGGCCCAGTGCAGGCGGCGACGCCAGCCCCTGTCGCTCTGCAGCGCCGGATCCACCAGCACCAGGGCACCCCATGCCTGCAGAGAGCCCAGCGCGGCCTCCCAGGGTTCCCGCTCCAGCAGCAGCTCCAGCTCCATCCGCAGCCGCGTACCCAGGGCGGGCGGCACCCGTCCGCTGCCGGCGCCGCGGCTCGCCTCCCCCCAGGGCCAGCGCGCCAGGGTGGCGCGGAGCTGCTCCAGGCTGGCGGGGGCCAGGCTGAACCCCAGCCGGGCGGCATAGCGGGCGGCCCGCACGATCCGGGTGGGGTCGTCCTCCAGACTCCTGGGGTGGAGCAGGCGCAGCTGCCGGTGGGCCAGATCGGCCCAGCCGCCATGGGGATCGAGCAGGCGCAGGCCCGGGCCGGAGCTGGCGAACACCAGGGCCATCGCATTGATGCTGAAGTCGCGCCGGGCCAGATCCTCCTCAAGGGTTCCGTCAGTCACCACCGGGTTCTCCCCGGGGGCCGGGTAGGTCTCGCGGCGGGCGCTGGCCAGGTCGAGCAGGATCCCGTCCAACTCCAGCTCAACGGTGCCGAAGGCCCGGTGGAACTGGCAGAAGCCCACTGCCGCGGCCGGAACATCCTCCAGCAGCGTCTCTGCCAGGCGATGGGCCGCCGGGCGCGGATCGGCCGGATCGGCCCCCGGGGCCAGCTCCACCACCAGGTCGAGGTCGGGCAGGCCCCGAAGGGGATCGCGATGCACCCGATGCAGCAGCAGATCGCGCACGGCGCCGCCCACGACGGCCAGCACGGCGCAGTCCGCCGAGCGATGGAAGGCAGCCAGCAGCCGGGGCGGCAGGGAGAGATCTCCGGCATCGATCGCGGAGACCGTCATCGAGGCAGGCCCATGGAGCGCTGTCCAGAAGGCGCACGGTACACTCGGGCCAACGACATCGTGCGACGTCCCGATACAGAAACCTCGGGTAGGTGTCCGCCGGTCATTGCTCCTGGAAGCCGCCACGAGCAGACGTCATGGGCAGTCACCACAGCCCGTC
Source organism: Cyanobium gracile PCC 6307 (assembly GCF_000316515.1). Lineage (NCBI taxonomy): Bacteria > Bacillati > Cyanobacteriota > Cyanophyceae > Synechococcales > Prochlorococcaceae > Cyanobium > Cyanobium gracile. Next base: position 2,077,600 of record NC_019675.1, read on the forward strand.
GCCTCGGCCAGTCGCCCGCTCATCGACAGGCCATCAACCGATGGGCCGATCCAGTGCCAGCGAGCACCAGCGACGAAATCCCACAAGTCACACCCCAACTGCATGACTGACAGCGCCAAGAAGTTCATCAAAGCGCCGCTTGGAATCTACAAAAGAATCAAGATCAAGGCCTTCATTCTGGCCGATTATCTTGCGTCTCTGTGCGAGTACTGGCTCGGTCCCAACGGTTCACGCAGCAGTCCCTCGAGGCGACTGATTCCCATTGGGAAGCCGTCTGCCGATGGCACGACGCCACCCTGGATCGCTGTCTTTGTTGCCTATTCGAAGCGGCTGACACGATCCAACAGGGCTTATCTCGAAGCACTGAACAAGGCAGGCTTTGCGGTGCTTTACATCAACAACGAGACCACGGAGGAGGGGTCACTGGATGTCATCAGCCACCTGAGCTGGCGCGCGTTCAACCGGCGCAACATCGGCCGGGACTTTGGCGGCTTCAAGGATGGCATCCTGCTGCTTCTGGAGGAGGGTCATCTGCAGCGCTGCCAACTGCTCTGCGTCGTGAACGACTCGATGCAGTTCATCCCGGGGAGGAATGCCGATGCCCTGGTCAGATCGGTGGAGGAGTTTGCCGCCTCCGACCGGAAGGCCCTCTTCAGCCATATCAGCCATCAGATCCAGACCCACTACCAATCCTATTTTCAGATTCTCAAACCCGACGTCTTTCTCTCCAGGCAGTTCATCAGCTTCTGGAAGAAATACCTCCCCTTGTCCCATCGGGGTCATTGCATCTACAACGGAGAAATCGAACTTTCCCAGCAGGTCTACCGACGCTTCAACCCCGTCGAGACCCTCTACACCAGCGACAAGCTTCTCGAGGCCATCGAGCAGTCCTGCCCGGACAAAACGGGAGTACCCGCCGAGGAAGTTCTTCGACTGATGCCCTCTCCTGCGAGGACGTCGCAGATGAAGAAAATCGGCTACTCCCTGAATCAGCTGATGGTAAAAAGCGACAAGAACGAGCATCTTTCGCGGGTGGAACTCTATAGCATTCCCGATCTGATTGAAAATGGTAACCCCAGTCATATCGCAGCTTTTCTCTATCCCTTCTATCTCCACTGTCCATTCGTGAAGCACGACCTCGGAACCGCAGGCAGCTACACGATGGCCCAGGCCATCAGCCTGTTCAAGGAAGCCCTTCTCGATTCCATGGGAGAAGAACGTCACGAGGAAATCAAGGCACTCGCAGATGAGTTCCGTGATCTCATCTACGCACGTGGCGTTCCTCTTAGCTACAACAACAGGCTGCGAGAAGCCGCCCTCAAGGGCATCACAGGCGCCTTCGTCTACCCCTCCACCTATCAATGACCGACGGGCGGGAGCTGCAGCCGATCCATTTCATCACGATCAATTATCACTGCAGTGATTTCATCATCGGGCTGATCGAGGACACGATCGCCTCGGGGGACCCCGATCTGCACTTCATCGTCGTCAACAATTCACCCCAGGACGCCGGCCTGCGGCACTGGCTGCCCTCCTCGCCGCACCGCCAGCGGGTGACCCTGATCGAGGCCGGTGCGAATCTCGGCTTCGGCAGCGGCTGCAATCTGGGGCTCGCCCATGTCTGGCAGACCGACCGGCAGGCGGTGGCCTGGCTGATCAACCCCGATGCCCGCCTCGATGCAGGGGCGATCGCCTACGTCCGGCGGTGCCTGCGCGACGACGACAGGATCGCCATGCTCGGCACCCGGATCCGGGATCCCCGGGGGGACGTCTGGTTCAGCCATGGCAGCTTCAACCGCTGGACCGGCCAGCTGGGCCACCGCTTCCCCGGCGACGACTGCCGCCCCCTCCCGGTCCGCACCTGGCCCACCCGCTGGATCTCCGGCTGCAGCCTGATCGTCCAGCTGGGGGTGCTGCGGGACTGCCCCCAGTTCGACCCCCGCTACTTCCTCGACTACGAGGACGTCGACATCTGCGAGCGCCACCATCGGCTGGGCTACCGGCTGCGGGTCACCCAGGCCGTGCTGGTGGAGCATCAGGTGTCCGCCATCACCCAGCGGGCCCCCCGGGCCAAGTACCAGCACGCCACCTTCAGCAAGCTCTACTTCCTGCACCGCCACGCCACCCCGCTGGCCCTGCTGCTGAACCTGCTCTATTACGCCGTCCGCCCCCTCAGCTTCTGCCTGTCCGATCCGGAACGGGCCCGGGGCCGCTGGTGGGGCCTGGGGGATTACCTGCGCTGGTGCTGGTGTCGGCTCCTGCGCCGGCCGGAGCCGCCCCACCCGCGCACCTCCTTCACCGTTTCATCCTGAGGAAGCGGCCCGCCAGGGCCCGCAGGGTGGGCCAGCGCTGGGAGGGCGGGCAGTAGCGCCAGAGGATCAACGCCACCGCTGGCAGGTAGAGGTGGGACTTGGGGTGGAAGAAGGTGAACAGCAGCCCCCGCAGGCTGCCCAGGGGCAGGCGTTTCTGCTCGTCGCCGAAGTCGTTGAGGACCACCACCCCCGGGGTCACCCAGGCCTCGACGTTCCGGCGGACCGCCCGCATCACCCACTCGGAATCAGCGTGGTAGTGGGGCAGCCAGCGGGCGTCGTAGAGGCCGACACGGCCGAAGACCTCCCGGCGGATCAGGACCCCGTTGCCCGGCATCGCCTCGGCGGGGAGCACCTCGGCGGTCGCCAGCGCCGGATCCAGCCGGCTGGCCAGCTCATCGTGGTGGGACAGGCGCAGGAAGCGGTCCGTGCCCCAGTCGGTGCGGGTGCCGAGGGCCCAGATCCGCCCGGGCTCGGCCAGCAGGTCGATGCGGCTGCCGAGGATGCCGCAGCCGTGGCGCTGGGCCAGAGCCACCATCCGCTCCACGTAATCGGCGGGGACGACGGCATCGTCGTTGATGGTGAGCACGTAGTCGGTGCCGGCCGCCAGGGCCCGCCGCACGCCCCGGTTGGTGGCACCGGCCCAGAAATCCCCGTCGCCGGCCGCCAGCACCGTCACCTGCGGATGCTGCCGGCGGATCGCCGCCACGGTGCCGTCGCTGGAGTTGGCATCCACCACCACGACCCGCAGGGCGCGATAGGTCTGGCCGGCCATGGCGGCCAGGAAGCGCAGGGTGGTCTGGCAGCGGTTGCGGGTGGGCACCACGGCGGTGACCAGCGGCAGGGTCATGCCGGCTCGATCGGGGCCAGGCGCGGGTCGAGGATCTTCGGCCCCATACCCTCGAACTTCACGGCGATGGAGGTCTTGTCGCCGCTGCCGAACAGGTGGGTGACCTGGCCCTCACCGAAGCTGCTGTGCCGCACCCGATCCCCCACGGCCCAGGTGCGGGGGGCGCCACGGCGGCGCACCGCATTGGCGGGAATGCCGGCCGACCCACCGGCCGCGACCCGCTGGCTGTCGTCCCGATCCACCCGGGTGAGCCGCTCCAGCCGCTGCTCCCGCCGCAGGGCCGCGCCGCCGCTGCGGGGGATGTCGCCCTGCAGCAGGGCCTCGGGCAGCTCGGAGAGGAACACCGACGGCACCGCCGGCTCCCGCATGCCGCCCCAGAGCCGCCGCTCGCTGGCATGCGAGAGGAACAGCCGTTCCTTGGCCCGGGTGATGCCCACGTAACAGAGGCGGCGCTCCTCCTCGAGGGCGGCCGGGTCCTCCAGGGAGCGGTAGCTGGGGAACAGGCCCTGCTCCAGCCCCACCAGGAACACCACCGGAAACTCCAGCCCCTTGCTGGCGTGCAGGGTCATCAGCGTGACCCGGTCGGCTTCGGTGTCCTTGCTGTCGGCGTCGCTGGCCAGGGCGGCGGAGGCCAGGAAGCCCTCCAGGGAGCCTTCCTCGTTCTCCTCCTGGTACTGGAGGGCCGCATTGACCAGTTCCTGGAGGTTGCGGCGCCGCTCCTCCGATTCATCGGTGGCTTCGGCCAGCAGTTCGGCCAGGTAGCCGCTCTGCTCCATCACCCGCTGCACCAGCTCGGAGGGGGGAGCATCCTGAAGGCGGCGGCTGAGGTCGGAGATCAGCTCCTGGAACTGCAGCACCCCCCGGGCGGAGCGGCCGGCGAGGGAGCGCACCGCCTCCGGATCGCTCACCACCTCCCACAGGGGCAGCCCCAGCTGGTTGGCCGCATCGGTGAGCCGCTCGATGGTGGTCTTGCCGATGCCCCGCCGGGGCACGTTCAGCACCCGCAGCAGGCTGACGGTGTCGGCCGGGTTGACCAGCAGCCGCAGGTAGGCGAGCACATCCTTGATCTCGCGCCGGTCGTAGAAGCGCAGCCCCCCGACCACGATGTAGGGCAGGCCCCAGCGCACCAGCGACTCCTCCATGGCGCGGGACTGGGCGTTGGTGCGATAGAGCACGGCCATGTCGCCCCAGCGCAGCTCCGGGTGGGCCGCCTCCAGCATCCGCATCCGATGCACCACCGCCTCGGCCTCGGCGATCTCGTCGTCGCAGCGGGTGAGGCTGATGGGCTCCCCCTCGCCGCGGGTGGGGCGCAGCACCTTGTCGATGCGCTCGCTGTTGTTGGCGATCAGGGCGTTGGCCGCCTCCAGGATCGTGGCGGTGGAGCGGTAGTTCTCCTCCAGCTTCACCATCGTGCCGGTGTCCCCGTCGAGGGAGCCGTCGCCGAACTCCCGCTGGAAGCCCATCAGGATCGTGAAATCAGCCGCCCGGAAGCTGTAGATGCTTTGGTCGGCATCCCCCACCACGAACACCGAGCGCCCCTCCCAGTCGTCGAAGGTTTCGGGGGGATGGCCGTTGGCCACCAGCAGCTTGATCAGGTCGTACTGGGTGCGGTTGGTGTCCTGGTACTCGTCCACCAGCACATGGCGGAAGCGGCGGTGCCAGTAGTGGCGGATCTGCTCGTTCTGCTGCAGCAGCTGCACCGGCATCAACAGCAGGTCGTCGAAGTCGAGGGCGTTGTTGGCGGCCAGGGCGCGCCGGTAGCGGCGGTAGGCCTCGGCCTCATGCTTGCCGCGGGGGCCGGGGTGCTCCTCCTCGAGCCGCTCCGGCAGCCAGCCCTGGTTCTTGGCGCTGCTGATCGCCCAGCGCACCTTCTTGGGCTCGAAACGCTTGGGGTCGAGCTGCATCTCCTGGGTGACGATCTCCTTGACCAGGCTCTGCGCGTCGCTCTCGTCATAGATGGAGAACTGGCGCGTCCAGGTGAGTCCTTCGGGGTCGCGGAACTTGTCGATGTCGAAGCGGAGCAGCCGGGCGAACAGGGCGTGGAAGGTGCCGATCCAGAGGTCCTTGATCACCTCCCGGTAGATGCGGCTGCGCAGCTGCTTCTGCTCCCGGGCCGGCAGGGTGCTCCAGGGCTGGCCGAACTGGCTCTGGGCCAGCCGCTGGGCCAGCAGCACCTCCAGCCGTTCCTTCATCTCCCGGGCGGCCTTGTTGGTGAAGGTGACCGCCAGCACCTGGGCCGGATCCACGCCGTGGTGCCCGATCAGGTGGGCGATCCGGTGGGTCAGGGCCCGGGTCTTGCCGCTGCCGGCCCCGGCCACCACCAGCAGCGGGCCGGTGTGGTGATCGACCGCCCGCCGCTGGGCCTCGTTCAGACCGGCCAGAAAACTCACAGGCTCCGGCGGAGAAGGTTGAAATCGGACCCTAGCAGCCCCCTCCCGATGGGCGGGCCGATCCCGACAGATGCTGGTCGCTCAGGTAGAGAAGTCGGCGCAAGTCTGTCGATGGGAGCAATAGCCTTCCAACCGCAGAAACCGGATCGACACCATCAACCGAGCGGGCTGGATAGGCGGCGTTCAAAAGAGGCCAGATCATTGAAGGTATCCGAGCGCTGGCGGAGCTGGTCGAAGGTTCCAGAGGCCTTGATGCGTCCCGCCTCGAACTCGAAGATGCAATCCGAGCGCATCACGGTGGAGAGCCGGTGAGCGATCACCACCAGGGTGCAGCGGCGTCCGATCACCTCGATGGCATCCATCACCTCGGATTCGGTGCGGTTGTCGAGGGCACTGGTGGCCTCATCCAGCACCAGGAACTTGGCATTGCGGTAGAAGGCGCGGGCCAGGGCCAGCCGTTGCCGCTGGCCTCCGGACAGACGGATGCCGTTGTCGCCGATCGGCGTGAACAGACCGAGGGGCAGGTCGGCGACGATGTCGGCCAGCTGGGCGGCCTGGAGGGCCTCCCAGACCCGCATCTGATCGACCTCATCGACCTCCTCAGCGAAGGCGATGTTCTCGATGATGTTGCTGTTCAGCAGGTTGATCGCCTGGGGCACGTAGGCGCAGTTCGCCTGCCAGGCCGGCACATCGGCGTCATCCACATCGATGCCGTCCAGCTGCAGGGTGCCCGTGGTGGGACGCAGCAGGCAGAGGAGCTGGTTGGCGGTGGTGGTCTTGCCGCTGCCGGTGGCACCGACGAAGGCGACGCGGGACCCCACCGGGATCGACATGGAGACGTCACGGAGGACATCCGTGTCCGACCCGGGATAGCGATAGGAGATGTTATTGAGACGGATCACCCGTTTGGGCATCACACCATCCGGGGAGGGCACACCCTCTGAGCGAATCGTGAGGCGGGCCTCGGGAAGCTCGATCAGCTTGAGCGTTTCCTCCAGGTCGGGAAGGCCGGCCCGCAGGGATGTGATGGCCCGGAAACTGTCCTGCAGGGGAGGGGTGAGCTTGAGGGAGGTGACCGCCACCGTGGCCAGGAACGGAATGATCTTCAGCAGCGCGCCCGGATCAGGATTGGACAGCAGGGGCAACATTCCGGCCGCGAAGATCATCGTGATCCCGAGCGGCTCAATCAGGGCTCTCGGAGTCTCCGGCAGGACATCAGCCTTCCAGATGAACGGGATCGTCTCACGACCGGCCTGTTGATAATGGCGCTCGAAGTAAGGCTCCGAGCCGGTGAGCTGCACATCGAGAATCGTGCGCATCGATTCCGAAAGGATCGTGTTGGTGCGCACCTCGAGCAGGATCCTCTGCCGGGCGGCAAAGCGCAGGAACGGGGTGATGGCGGTGGAGATGAGCAGATAGCCACCCAGCAGGCCCACGATCAGCACAACGGCCATCAGCTTGCCGACGATCAGCATCCCGGCGGAGAGCAGGGCGATCACGAACACACCACTGGCCAGCTGCAGCAGGGGCAGGACAACGATGTCGGCGACGCGCGACACGTTGATGAGAACCATGGAGGAGATATCTGACTTCGATTCCCCCAGAAAGTAGACATAGGGCTGGGCGATCAGCTTGCGCTGCGCCATGTCGGATAGATCGCGCCAGATCGACGCCTTGAGCCGCAGCTGAAACGCCCTCAGCAGCAGCTTGGAGAGCGAGGAAAACCAGGCGGCCGCCACGAAGGCCACCACCAGCACCACCACCTTGACGCGAGGATCTTCCGGCACCAGCCCCTCCCAGGGGATGGAGGGTCGGTTCTCTCCGCCGACGACGACCGTGAACAGGCGGGCCACCAAGGCCACCACCACCAGATCGGCCACCCCGGCGAGAATCGCCAGCGGGATGAGACGCATCAGCGCCCGCTTGCGACGACGCGGCAATTGGGCCAGAAGTCGCACCAAACTCTTGAAGGTTTGGCTTTTGCGAAACATCTGGTCAGACTTTTGCGGAAATCGTACCCGTGCAGCCAGAAGGGCCGCCGCCACGCCAGCCAGTCAGTTCAGTGATCGCCACATGGCCGAAAACCGGCGCCGCCACTGGTCGATCCGCAGGGCCAGCAGGGGGGGCGAGCGCAGCGGCGACGCCCCTCCCCGCAGCAGGTGGGTCCAGTGGGCGTCGATGGCCTCCAGGGCCGAATGCCAGCGTTCCTGCAGCACCGGCTCGCTGCAGGCCTCCAGCAGGCTGGCGAGGCGGCCCGGCGGCGGCAGCCAGGCCAGCGGGTCGGCCACCGCCGCCTGGATCCGCTCCAGGTCGTTCTCCAGGCTGCCGCAGCCGATCTGGTGGCCCACCACCCCCGGATCAAGGCTGTCGGCCAGGGCGTGGTTGAGGCTGCTGAACACCACGCAGCCGCAGGCCATGGCCTCCAGCGGCGGCAGGCCGAACCCCTCGCTCACCCCCCGGCCGCGCCAGTAGTCGGCGGAGTCGTAGAGCACGACGGCCGCGCTGTTGAACAGGTCCACCAGGTCGTCCACCCAGCCGCTCTGCACCTCCACCCGCAGCCCCCGCCGGCGCAGGGCCGGCACCAGCCGCTCCAGGACATAGCGGCTGTTCTTGCGCTGCTGCACGAGCACATCGATGGGGCGGCCGACGCCCGCGGGGGCCGCCCGATTGCCCCGCTCCAGCCACTGGGGCTGGAGGGCGTTCGGCACCAGGAACAGGGGATGGCGGGGGGCCCGGTCGCCCCAGTAGCCGAGGGTGTTGCGGCTGACCGCCAGCACCGGCACCCCGGGCGGCAGAGAAAACCCGTAGCCGCTGCTGTGGGCGTGGTAGGCCACGGGCCGTCCCCGCAGCTGACGCATCAGGCGGGGCACATCAAAGCCCCAGCTGACGATCCAGAGGGCGTCCCCCGGCGCCGGCTCCTTGGCCAGCAGGTCAGCCAGGAACGGGTGGTCGGGCTCACGGTTCCGGTAGGTGACCACCTCGGTGGGGGTCAGCTCTGAGGTCAGCCGGGCGGTCTGCAGTTCCACCAGCAGGCCACCGCCGCGGAAGCGGCCGGTGGTGCCGGGAAGCAGGAAGCGGATCGGGCGCACGCGGTTCGAAAAGGCGGCGGCCGCCGCCGGCCTGGCAAACCTAGGCGGGCACGGCCTCGGTGCTGCCGGTGCGGGTGCGGCGGGTGAGGAAGCCGAACAGCACCTTGCCGATCGCCGCCACCAGATTGCCTTCCAGCTCCTGGAACATCTTCATGTTGCAGTGGAAGGCCTCATTGGCCTCCGCCACGATCCGGTCGGCCATGGCCTGGTCGATGGGCAGGCTGTCGAGGGTGGCGCGGTAGTTGGCCTTGAAGGCCTTCTCGTCGTCGATGGCGTCGAATTCGTAGAAGCGCAGTCCATCGTGCTCCCCCAGGTTCATCGCCTTCTGGGCGATGTTCTTGAGGATCTGGCCGCCGGAGAGGTCACCGATGTAGCGGGTGTAGTGGTGGCCGACCAGCAGCTCGGGGCACTCCCGCGCCACCTGGTGCAGGCGGGCCACATACTCCTGGGCGCCGGGGGTGGCGCGGATCTGCTGGCGCCAGTCACCGCCGAAATAGAAGGTGAGATCGGCCTCGAGGGACTCGCGGCGGTTGAGCTCGGGGGAGGCGATCGGACCGACCACCGGATGGTCGGCCAGCTTGCCGATCTCCTCTTCCATGGCGCTGTAGACGAACCACAGGTCGGCCACCAGGGTGCGATAGCTGGCCTTGTCGACGACCCCCTTGAGGAAACAGCTCACGAAGCCGGTGTTCTCGGCCATGGTGTGGGCTTTCTTCGTTCCCTCACGGAGTTGGGAAGCAAGGGCGACGGGCATGGGATCGGGAGGCTGCGCGGGCAGACGTACAAACGTAGGTGGGGCCTGCAGGACGGCGCGGCAAGGTTGCGAAGGATTACGCGGCCCGGCTGCCGCCGGCCGACACATCGCCGAAGAGATCGAACAGCTCGCGGCACACCTGCTGCAGCACGCCGACCACCTCCTCACTGGGGAGATGGGACCCCGAGGGCTGCCAGTCCCCCACCGTGGCCAGGCGCCAGCGCTCCGATTCGTAGGTGAGGCCGCGGATCAGGACGCCGAGCAGCCGGGGGCGTTCGCCGGACCCGACCGGCGCCCGCTCCAGGCGCAGCTGCACCAGCAGCGAGCGGCACTGAAGACGGGGGCTCCAGCCGGGGAAGTGAAAGGAGAGGTCCAGCGTCTCCCGTTCATCGAAGGCCCGGGTGAGGGGGTCGTCGCGCCAGGGGGTGAGGTTGGCCCGGGCGGCGGGGAAATGCAGGCGGAAGTGCCCCACCACCGCGGCGATCGTGGCGGCCAGTTCCACCGATCGGGCCTGGTCGGCCGCATTCATGCCGTTTCCCCTGAGCAGAAAGCCAATGTCCCCGAAACCTAGGCTCATCGGCGTGTTCCGTGCCGACTCAATGGCCACATACGAGAAGCTCACCGTCCCAGCCAGCGGCACGGCGATCCGATTCGAGGGCGGCCAGCCGATCGTTCCCAACGACCCGATCATTCCCTTCATCCGCGGCGACGGCACCGGCGTGGACATCTGGCCCGCCACCCAGCGGGTGCTGGACGCGGCCGTGGCCAAGGCCTACGGCGGCGAGCGCCGCATCGAGTGGTTCAAGGTGTATGCCGGCGACGAGGCCTGCGAGCTCTACGGCACCTACCAGTACCTGCCCCAGGACACCCTGACGGCGATCGAGCAGTACGGCGTGGCGATCAAGGGGCCCCTCACCACGCCGATCGGCGGTGGCATCCGCTCCCTCAACGTGGCCCTGCGCCAGATCTTCGACCTCTACTGCTGCGTGCGGCCCTGCCGCTACTACGACGGCACCCCCAGCCCCCACAAGCGGCCCCAGGACCTGGATGTGGTGGTCTACCGGGAGAACACCGAGGACATCTACATGGGGATCGAATGGGAGGCGACCGATCCTGTCTGCCTTGAGCTGATCGCCCACCTCAACGACACGGTGATCCCCGCCAACGGCAAGCTGGGCAACCGCCGCATCCCGGAGGGTTCGGGGATCGGCATCAAGCCGGTGAGCAAGGCGGGCACCCAGCGCCATGTGCGCAAGGCCATCCGCCACGCCCTGGGGCTGGAGGGCGCCAAGCGCCACGTGACCCTGGTGCACAAGGGCAACATCATGAAGTTCACCGAGGGGGCCTTCCGTGACTGGGGCTACGAGCTGGCCACCACCGAGTTCCGCGACCAGTGCATCACCGAACGGGAGAGCTGGATCCTGGGGAACCTGGAGGAGAAGCCCGGCCTCAGCATCGAGGACAACGCCCGCCTGATCGAACCCGGCTACGACAGCCTCACCCCCGAGAAGAAGGCGGCCGTCGACGCGGAGGTGGCCTCCGTGCTCGACGCCATCGGCACCAGCCACGGCGGCGGCCAATGGAAGTCGATGGTGATGGTCGACGACCGCATCGCCGACAGCATCTTCCAGCAGATCCAGACCCGGCCCCAGGAGTATTCGGTGCTCTGCACCCTCAACCTCAACGGCGACTACATCTCCGACGCGGCGGCGGCGGTGGTGGGCGGCCTGGGCATGGCACCGGGGGCCAACATCGGCGACAACGCGGCGATCTTCGAGGCCACCCACGGCACTGCCCCCAAGCACGCCGGCCTCGACCGCATCAACCCCGGATCGGTGATTCTCTCCGGCGTGATGATGCTGGAGTACATGGGCTGGCAGGAGGCGGCCGACCTGATCACCGCCGGGATCAGCGCCGCGATCGCCAACAAGGAGGTCACCTACGACCTGGCCCGGCTGATGGAGCCCCGCGCCGAGGCCGTCAGCTGCTCCGGCTTCGCCGAGGCCGTGGTGCGCCACTTCGGAGGCTGAAGCCGGGGGCGTGGGGGCCCGGGCGAGCCATCAGAATGGTCGCCATGAGCCTTCCGTCCCTCGCGACCAGCGGGTCCCCTGCTGCCGGGGCGCCCGGCGCCGGCTTCATCGCCGCCGACCCCTGCGTCCACTGCGGTTTCTGCCTGCCCACCTGCGCCAGCTACCGGGTGCTGGCGACCGAGATGGACTCACCCCGGGGACGCATCCATGCCCTCAAGGCCATCGACGCCGGGGAGCTGGCGCTGGATGCCACGGTGGCGAAGCATTTCGACACCTGCCTGGGCTGCTTCGCCTGCGTCACGGCCTGTCCGGCCGGCGTGCGCTACGACGAGCTGATCGAGACCATGCGGCCGCGGCTGAACGCACCCGAGCTGCGCAGCCCCGGCCAGCGCGCCTTCCGGCGTCTGCTGTTCGCCCTGCTCCCCTACCCCGGGCGGCTGCGGGCCCTGCTGGCCCCCCTGCGGGCCTACGCCGGCACGCCCCTGCAGGCCCTGGCGCGCCGCAGCGGCCTCACCCGCCTGTTCGGGCCGCAGATCGCGGCGATGGAGACCCTGCTCCCGCCCCTGCCCGCCCAGTCCTTCCGTGACGACTGGCCGGTGCTGGTGGCGGCGGTGGGGCCCCGCCGCCACCGGGTCGGGCTGGTGCTCGGCTGCGTGCAGCGGGTCTTCGAGCCGGGGGTGAACGCCGCCGCCGTCCGGGTGCTGGCCGCCAACGGCATCGAGGTGGTGATCCCCCCCGACCAGGGCTGCTGCGGTGCCATGACCCACCACCAGGGGGAACTGGAGCAGACCCGGGAACTGGCGGCGGCCCTGATGGCCAGCTTCGAAGCGGTGATCGGTCCGGGGCGGCCGGGGGGCCCCGAACCCCTCGATGCCCTGCTGGTGGCCGCCTCAGGCTGCGGTCACACCCTCAAGGCCTACGACCAGATCCTCGGCACCCGCCATCCCGTGCTGGGGAGGGTGGCCGACCTGCAGGAATTCCTGGACGAGGTCGGGCTCAGCGAGGGCTTCCAGGCGGCGCTGCGCCCCCTGCTCCACGACGACGGCACCCCCGCCAGCGCCGAGCGCCCCGTTGAGCTGGCTTATCACGATGCCTGCCACCAGCTCCACGGCCAGGGCCTGGCGGCCCAGCCCCGGCGCCTGCTGGGCCGGATTCCCCATGTGCGGATCCGCGAGGCCACCGAAGCCGGAGTCTGCTGCGGCAGTGCCGGCATCTACAACCTCGTGCAGCCGGAGGAGGCCGCCGAACTGGGCCGGATCAAGGCCGCCGATCTGAGCGGCACGGGCGCCCAGCTGGCCGTGAGCGCCAACATCGGCTGCACGCTGCAGATCCGCCAGGCGATGGAGGCGCAGCCGCGACCGCTGCCGGTGGTCCATCCGATCGAACTGCTCGATCGCAGCTACACCGGTCCGGCCTGAGTTTCCATCCAGCACCAGGCCTCCCACAGGGTGCCCGGGTCGCCGAGATTGCCGGGGAAGGTGAGCACGGGCAGGGGTTCCTGATCGGAGTCCGTGGCGGCCAGCACCACCGACAGACCCGGCAGCAGCTGGCCCTGGAGCTCCACCAGCTCCAGGGCCAGCCCGTCGGCCAGGAGGGTATGGGTGGTGATGCCCCCCTTGCTGATCAGATAGCCCAGGGCGGGAGCCACGGCGGCGGCCAGCCGCGCCATCACCCCCGCCAGGGCCAGGCCCAGCGCCCGGCGCTCGCCGGCCTGGCGGCAGCGGGCCTCACCACGGCTGGTGTAAAGCACCGGCGTGCGGCCCCCGGCCAGCGCGTCCGCCAGGCGCCGCCCCCAGGCCTGCTCCAGGGAGGCAAGGAGCAGGGCAGGTTCCGGGCCCTCCAGCAGCCGTTGGACCTTGGCCACCTCCACCTCAACCCCGACGCAGCCGGGCGCCGCCAGCAGCCGCTCCAGCTGCCGGTCGGCCAGGGGCACGTGGGAGCCCACCAGCACCAGCCCCGGCAGGGGGCCGTCGCCGCCGCGGCGGCGCAGGGCGGCCAGGGCCGCCGGCGCCAGCGGCTGGGGCGGCAGCGAGGCCAGAGCCTGGATCAGGCTGGCGGCGCTCTGGAACAGGAAGCGGCGGGGGCGCCCAGCGCCGAGGCCATCACCGGGGCCATCACCGGGGCCATCATCCGCCGTGGATCCGGCGATCAGGGAGCGCACCGCGGTGGCCAGGGACGCCAGCTGCCGCTCGGAGGCACCGTCCACCGCCACGCAGACATTGCCCTCCAGGCGGGCCAGGTGGCGGAGGAGGGCAGGGCCGCCGGCCTCCAGCTCCCGCCAGCCGATGCGGTCCACGGCGGTGGCCGGGATGCGGCCGCCGCTCTTCTCCTCCACCCAGTCCGGTAGATGGCTGGTGGCGTAGGCGAACAGTCCGTCCCGGGCGAACGGGCTCTCGTGCACCGGCCGGCCGTGCAACCGGTGCTCCCCATCCACGGTGGTGCGCCCCCCCTCGAGGAACGCCGGCACCAGCAGGGTGGCGTCGAAGGGGCCGAGCTCGGTGGCGATCACCTCCACCTCCAGCGGGAAGTGGCCCCGCAGGGTGGAATCGCCCCGGCTCACCACCAGCCAGCTGGCGATGGTGCCGGCCGCCATCGCCCGCTCCAGAGCGGGCCGGAGGGCGCGGCAGATCTCCCGCACCCGCTCCGCCGCCGCCGCCGGCGCCAGGGCCCGGGTGTTGGCCAGCAGGAACAGCAGCGGCGACGGGTGGGCCAGGCCGGCCGCCAGGGTCTCGGCGTCCCAGCGCAGCAGCAACGGACAGCCGTGCACGGTCTGGGAGCCGGTGGGGTCGTCGTCGATGACGACGATCTTGAGCCCGGGCCTGGGGTCGAGCGTTGCCTGCGCCATGGCACCATCGTGCCGTGATGCGACCTGAGCCCAGTGAGCTGCAGGAGCTGGTGCGGGACCTGCACCGGCAGGGTTCGGCCTGGCTGCCGGCGGGCCTGGGCACCCGGCTTGACTGGGGCTCGCCCATCGAGGGGCCCTGCACGGTGGTCAGCTGCGCAGCCCTGCGGGGGGTGCGGGAGTTCAATCCCGGCGACTTCACCATCACCGTGGCCGCCGGCACACCACTGGTGGAGGTGCAGGACGCGCTTGGACACCAGGGGCAGTGGCTGTCCGTGGATGCCCCCTGGGGAGACGACGATGGCGCCGCCGCCGGCAGCATCGGCGGCCTGGTGGCCCGGGGCCTGGCGGGCGGCTACCGCCAGCGGTATCTGGGGGTGCGCGACCAGCTGATCGGCCTGGCGCTGATGCGGGCCGACGGGGTGACGGCCAGGGCCGGCGGCAAGGTGGTCAAGAACGTCGCCGGCTACGACCTGATGCGGCTGTTCACCGGCAGCTGGGGCTCCCTGGGCCTGATCACCGAACTGACCCTGCGCACCCTGCCCCAGCCGCCCCTGCGGCGCAGTGTCTGCTTCCAGGGAGGGGCCGAGGATCTGGCCGGCCTCAGCCGCTGGCTGCTGGGCTCCAGCCTCAGCCCGGAACGGATCGACTGGTGGAACGGGAGCCTCGCCGCCGCCGCCGGGCTGGACCCGGAGCCCCTGCTGCTGATCGGCCTGGCCAGCGTCGATGCCGCCACCCTCCAGGAGCAGGTGCGCTGCCTGCAGGAGCGCAGCACCCTGCCGGCCAGGGTGCTGGACGCCGCCAGCACCGGCACCTGGCTGGCCCGCGCCCGGGGGGGCACCGCCACCGCGCCCGCCTGGCTGTTGCGCCTCGGCGTCAGCCCCGACCGGCTCGGGACCCTGATGCAGGCCCCGGCCCTGGCCGGACTGGCCGTGGACATGGCCGCCGGCAGCGGCCTCGGCCTGGCCTGGTCAGACCCCACGGAGCCCCAGCCGGACGTGTCGTCCGCCCAGGTGGGCGCTCTGCGCAGCCTCTGCAGCGAACTCGGGGGCCATCTCACCGTGCTGCGTCAGCCCCCGGGCGCCGGCCTGACGGCCTGGCTAGATGCCCCCTCCCGCCCCCTGATCGAGGCGATCAAGCGCCGCTTCGATCCGGCTGGCCAGCTGGCGCCGGGCCGGCTCCCGGGCGTCGCTCAGAGGCTCTCGACGGTGTAGCGGCAGCCCAGCTCAAGGGATTCGCCGGCGGGCACCAGCAGGCGCCGCTCCCCGGTGCTCAGGGCTCCCCGGGGGCCGCTCCAGGGCTCCAGGCAGAGCATCGGCCGGGGCGGATCGCTCCACACCACCACCAGATCCATCGGAGCGGCGGGATGCAGCGTCACCGCCCGGCCGCCTGCCAGATCCACCAGCCGCACCGGGCCCTGGCCGCTGCAGAGGAAATCCACCCCCTGCTCCAGCCGGGACAGTTGATCGGCGGTGACGGCGGGAGCCATGGTGAGGTGGTCGAAGCAGTCCACCGGCAGGCCTTCGAGCCGGACGCGGGAGAGATCGGCGACGGCGATGTAGGGGTGCAGACCCAGGCTGAAGGGGAGGGGATCGGCGCCGGCCCCGCCCCGGTGGCTGACCCGCGCCGTGATCGCCAGGGCCGAGGGCTGCAGCCGCAGCTCCAGCTCCAGGGCGAAGGCGAAGGGGAAATGGGGGCGGCTCTGCGGGCCGTCCTCGAGGCGCAGGGCCACGCCGCTGCCGTCCGCCAGCGGGGTGATGGACCAGGGCAGATCCCGGGCGAACCCGTGCTGGGGCAGTGGGAAGCGCCCCTGGGGCAGCACGAGCGCGTCGTCGGGCAGGTTGCCGCAGATGGGGAAGAGCACCGGGATGCCGCCCCGCACCGATTTGGCGGGGTCGGCGAAGCGCTCCGCATCGAAGTAGAGGATCTCCCTGCCGCCGCAGCACCAGCCGGTGACCAGCCCGCCGCGCTCGGGGGCGACCGTGAGCGCATCGCCGCTGGACGGATCGGTGAAGCGCCAGTGGGGGGAGTCCCCGGTGGGGGATTGCAGGATCATGGGGAGGGGGAAGCGGTGGGCCGAGGGCTGGTGAGCCCCTGCTGCTGGAGGAAACGCTCGAACGGGGCTGCCAACGACCGGCTCCCCGACACGCTCAGGTGGTGGGAATCGGCATAGAGCGGCGTGCCGTCGGGCCGGCGGTAGACCACCCGGCCGTCGGGACCCACCAGATAGGGGGTGGGGTCGAAGACATGGACATTGGGCAGGCCAGCGGTCACCTGGGCGAGCAGCCCGCCCAGGGTCGCCCGCATCCGGGCGGTGGTGGCGGCATCGCCGGCGCAGCTGCTGCCGGCGGGGTCTTGACAGGCCACCGGCTCCCTGGCCAGGGACGGGTTGTCGACCACCAGCACCAACTGGATGCCCTGGGCCGCCAGCCGTTCGGCGTAGGCCCGCATGCCGCCCACCCAGGCCCTGCGCACCTCGGCGATGCGCAGGCGGCGCTCGCCCAGGTAGGTGGGGGCCCCGTAGCCCCGTCCCTCCACGTCGTTGCTGGCCAGGTAGTTGTGCAGGAAGCCCGACACCAGGACGATGTCCCCCGGCTGGAGGCGCTGCAGGGAGCGCTCCATCTCCCCGTCGGAGAACTGGCGGCAGGATTCGTAGCGGCCCTGCTGCCAGGTGACGGTGAGCTGCGGATCGATCAGGCAGGCGCCCATGGCGGCAAAGGTGAGGCGCTGGCCGGTGCGGGCGGTCACCGCATCCAGCATCGGCAGGAGGTGCTGGGCGTGGGAATCACCCAGCAGGAAGATCTCCCGGGCGCCGGGGAGGCCGGGCCGGTTGCACTTGTCGAAATTCGGCCGGGTGGTGGCGTTGTAGGGCTTGCCACTGGCCACCGTGCAATCACTGGTGATGCCGGTGCCCGGGATCAGGGGATTGAGGGCATGGACCCGCTCGCTGATCGGCACCGGATCGGCGTCCTTCCCCTGGAACAACAGGCCGCGGAACTGGTGGTGCAGGGCATCGATGCCGATCCACAACCCCCCCACCGCCAGCAGCGCCAGCAGCGTCTCCCACCACCACTTCAGGGGATACCGGCGCACCGGCTGCTCCACCAGCCCGTACGCCGCCACCGCCAGCACCACGCTCCCCGCCACCGCCACCACGTACTGCCACCACGTCTCCATCCCCCACGTCCACCGCAGCAGCACGATCACCGGCCAGTGCCACAGGTACAGCGAGTACGACAGCAGCCCGCACGTCAGCAGAAACCGCTCCAGCCACCGCCCCGGCAGGAATCTGCCCCCCTCGCCGGGGCCCGCCTGCAGCACCAGCAGCGTCCCCACCACCGCCGGCAGCACACCCGGCACCGGGAAGCCCTCACGCTCCGACGTCATCACCACCGCCCACAGCAGCAGCGCCGCCCCCGCCAGCCGCGGCCAGCGGCCCTGCAGCCAGCTCGCCCCCACCAGCCCCCGCCGCTGCGCCACCAGCAGCAGCGAGCCCACTGTCAGTTCCCAAAGCCGGCTCGGCATCAGGAAAAAGGCCGCCATCGGCGCGTTCTGCGTCCACCACCAGCTCGCCCCCAGCGACAGCACCACCAGCGCCACCAGCAGCGGCACACTGCGCCGCACCCCATAGCCGATCCCCACCATCAGCAGCGGGAACACCAGGTAGAACTGCTGCTCCACACCCAGCGACCAGGTGTGCAGAAAGGGATTCAGATCCGCATCCGTGGCGAAGTAATCGACCTGCCCCATCAGGAAGTTGTTCGACCAGCCGAACAGCGCCTTGAGGGCCACGTTGAAATACGGCCCGCTCTCCAGCGGCGGGATCAGCATCGCCACCCCCAGGCTCGTCACCCCCAGGCACACCAGCAGGTTCGGCAGCAACCGCCGCACGCGCCGCAGATAGAAATTCCCCAGACGGGGCCACAGCGGCTTGCTCGCCTGGCCCAGCAGCGAGCCCATCACCACGTAGCCCGAAATCACGAAGAAGATGTCCACCCCCGTGAAGCCACCCGGCAGCCACCCCTTGTTCAGGTGGAACACCAGCACCGCCAGCATCGCCGCTCCCCGCAGCGCATCGATGTCCGGTCGGTAGGCAAACCCACCCCCCTTCCCGCCGCCTCCGGACGCCGGGACGCTCGCCGCTGCGGCGGCTCCGGTGCTCGTGACGGCGGGGGCCACAGCCATCAGCGCCCCGCCGGGACCAGACCCGCCTGCGTCAGAAACCGCTCGAACGGCTCCGCGAGCGAGCGGCTGCCGCTGACGCTCAGGTGGTGGTTGTCGGCGAACAGGGGGGTGCCGTCGGGCCGGCGATCCAGCACCCGGCCATCCGCCCCCACCAGGTGGGGGGTGGGGTCGAACACATGGACGTTGGGCAGGCCGGCCGCCGCCGCCTCCAGGGTGTCGCGCACCGTGCGCTGCATCGCCGCCGTCACGGCGGGCTCGGGCGCGCAGCTCACGGCCGGGCCGCCGGTGGAGCGACGGCACTCCAGCGGCTTGCGGGCGAGCATCGGACTGTCCACCACCAGCACCAGCTGGATGCCGCGGGCGGCGAGCCGCTGGGCGTAGGCCCGCAGGTTGGCCACGTGGCGCGCCCGGGCCTGGGCGGGGGTGAGACGGCGGTCGCCGTCCATGACGTTGGCCTCGCTGGGGGTGCCGGCGGGAGTCACATCGCCCACGTAGTAGTTGAGCCAGGACGAGAGCACCACGACATCGCCACGCTTGAGGCGTTCCAGGGAGCGCTCCATCTCACCGACCACGAAGTCGCGGCAGGGGCCGTAGCTCTTGTTGCCCCAGCTCATCAGCAGGCTGGGATCGGTGAAGCAGGCCATCTGGTAAGTGAAGCTGATCCGCTGGCCGGTGCGGGCGGTCACCGCGTCCAGCATCGGCAGCAGGTGCAGGGCATGGGAATCGCCCAGCAGGAAGATCTCGCCGGCACCGGGACGGCCGGGGCGGCCGCAGCGCTCGAAATCGATGCGGGTGGTGTCGTTGTAGGGCTGGCCATACACGAGGCTGCAGCCGCTGCCGATGCCCGTGCCGGGGATCTGCAGGTTCTGGATGCGCTCGCTGCGGGGCACGGGATCGCGGTCGGTGCCCCGGAACAGGCGGTCCCGCAGGCCGTTCTGCAGGGCGTCGATGCCAATCCACAGCCCCCCCACCGCCAGCAGCGCCAGCAGCGTCTCCCACCACCACGTCAGCGGATGCCGCCGCACCGGCTGCTCCACCAGCCCGTACGCCGCCACCGCCAGCACCACGCTCCCCGCCACCGCCACCACGTACTGCCACCACGTCTCCATCCCCCACGTCCAGCGCAGCAGCACGATCACCGGCCAGTGCCACAGGTACAGCGAGTACGACAGCAGCCCGCAGGTCAGCAGAAACCGCTCCAGCCACCGCCCCGGCAGGAATCTGCCCCCCTCACCCGGGCCCGCCTGCAGCACCAGCAGCGTCCCCACCACCGCCGGCAGCACCCCCGGCACCGGGAAGCCCTCACGCTCCGACGTCATCACCACCGCCCACAGCAGCAGCGCCGCCCCCGCCAGCCGCGGCCAGCGCCCCTGCAGCCAGCTCGCCCCCAACAGCCCCCGCCGTTGCGCCACCAGCAGCAGCGAACCGATCGTCAGTTCCCACAGCCGGCTCGGCATCAGGAAAAAGGCCGCCATCGGCGCGTTCTGCGTCCACCACCAGCTCGCCCCCAGCGACAGCACCACCAGCGCCACCAGCAGCGGCACACTGCGCCGCACCCCATAGCCGATCCCCACCATCAGCAGCGGGAACACCAGGTAGAACTGCTGCTCCACACCCAGCGACCAGGTGTGCAGAAAGGGATTCAGATCGGCGTCCGGATTGAAGTAATCGATCTGGCCCATCAGGTGGTTGTTCGACCACCCGAACAGCGCCTTGATCGCGGTCATGAAGTAGGGCCCGTTCTCCCCGGGGGGCACCCAGAGGGCCACTGCCAGGCTCGTCACCCCCAGGCACACCAGCAGGTTCGGCATCAGACGCCGCACCCGCCGCAGATAGAACATCCCCAGCCGTGGTCCCAGCGGCTTGCTCGCCTGGCCCAGCAGCGAGCCCATCACCACGTAACCCGAGATCACGAAGAAGATGTCCACCCCCGTGAAGCCACCGGGCAGCCACCCCTTGTTCAGGTGGAACACCAGCACCGCCAGCATCGCCGCCCCACGCAGCGCATCGATGTCCGGCCGGTAGGCGAAACCTCCCCCCTTGCCGCTCCCTCCAGACGCTGGGCCGCTGGCCGCCGCGGCGGCTCCCTGACTGGTCGGTGCCGCCAGCATCAGCGGGCCCCCGGGATCAGCCCCGCCTGCGACAGGAACCGCTCAAACGGCTCCGCCAGCGAACGGCTGCCCGTCACGCTCAGGTGGTGGGAATCGGAATAGATGATCCTGTCCTGATCATTGCGGTAGCGCACCCGGCCATCCGGAGCGAGCAGATAGGGGGTGGGGTCGAACACATGCACGTTGGGCAGGCCCGCCGCCGCCGCCTCCAGGGTGAGGCGCACCGCCAGCTGGCCGGCGGCGGTGACGGAGGGGTCGGGGGCGCAGCTGCTGGCGGAGTCCTTCGGGCAGGCCACGATCTCACGGGCGAGGGGGGGATTGTCGACCACCAGCACCAGCTGGACCCCCCGGGCCGCCAGCCGCTGGGCGTAGTCCCGCATGCTGAGGATGTGGGCCTGGCGCACTTCGGCGACGCTCAGCCGCCGGCCTGAGAGGTAGGCCGGCTGCCCCTGGGTGATCCCGGCCGGGTCGGAACTGCTCAGGTAGTTGTTGAGGTTGCTGGAGATGATCACGATGTCACCCGGCCTGAGCCGTTCCAGGGCCCGCTCCATCTCCCCGGCCGCAAAGTCGGTGCAGGGCTTGTAGGGGCGGTTGTTGAGGAACAGCGTCAGCTGGGGATCAAGGAAGCAGGAGCGCTTGTTGGTGAAGGTGATGCGCTGGCCGGTGCGGGCGGTCACCGCATCCAGCATCGGCAGCAGGTGCTCGGCGTGGGAGTCCCCCAGCAGGAAGATCTCACCGGCCCCGGGACGGCCCGGCTTGCTGCAGCGCTCCAGATCCGAACGGCTGGCCTCGCTGTAGGGCGTCCAGTAGGGAATGGCGCAGGTCTGATCGATCCGGGTGCCCGGCAGGGTGGGGTTCCAGTCCTGCACCCGTTCGTAGAGGGGCACCGGGTCGCGGTCGGTGCCGATGAAGAAGCGGCCGCGCACCGAATAGTGGAGGGTGTCGATGGCCGTCCACAGCCCCCCCACCGCCAGCAGCGCCAGCAGCGTCTCCCACCACCACTTCAGGGGATACCGGCGCACCGGCTGCTCCACCAGCCCGTACGCCGCCACCGCCAGCACCACGCTCCCCGCCACCGCCACCACGTACTGCCACCACGTCTCCATCCCCCACGTCCACCGCAGCAGCACGATCACCGGCCAGTGCCACAGGTACAGCGAGTACGACAGCAGCCCGCAGGTCAGCAGAAACCGCTCCAGCCACCGCCCCGGCAGGAATCTGCCCCCCTCACCCGGGCCCGCCTGCAGCACCAGCAGCGTCCCCACCACCGCCGGCAGCACACCCGGCACCGGGAAGCCCTCACGCTCCGACGTCATCACCACCGCCCACAGCAGCAGCGCCGCCCCCGCCAGCCGCGGCCAGCGGCCCTGCAGCCAGCTCGCCCCCACCAGCCCCCGCCGCTGCGCCACCAGCAGCAGCGAGCCCACTGTCAGTTCCCAAAGCCGGCTCGGCATCAGGAAAAAGGCCGCCATCGGCGCGTTCTGCGTCCACCACCAGCTCGCCCCCAGCGACAGCACCACCAGCGCCACCAGCAGCGGCACACTGCGCCGCACCCCATAGCCGATCCCCACCATCAGCAGCGGGAACACCAGGTAGAACTGCTGCTCCACACCCAGCGACCAGGTGTGCAGAAAGGGATTCAGATCCGCATCCGTGGCGAAGTAATCGACCTGCCCCATCAGGAAGTTGTTCGACCAGCCGAACAGCGCCTTGAAGGGCCACGTTGAAATACGGCCCGCTCTCCAGCGGCGGGATCAGCATCGCCACCCCCAGGCTCGTCACCCCCAGGCACACCAGCAGGTTCGGCAGCAACCGCCGCACGCGCCGCAGATAGAAATTCCCCAGACGGGGCCACAGCGGCTTGCTCGCCTGGCCCAGCAGCGAGCCCATCACCACGTAGCCCGAAATCACGAAGAAGATGTCCACCCCCGTGAAGCCACCCGGCAGCCACCCCTTGTTCAGGTGGAACACCAGCACCGCCAGCATCGCCGCTCCCCGCAGCGCATCGATGTCCGGTCGGTAGGCAAACCCACCCCCCTTCCCGCCGCCTCCGGACGCCGGGACGCTCGCCGCTGCGGCGGCTCCGGTGCTCGTGACGGCGGCGATCAACTCGGCCCCCCTGGGTGGAGGGAAATGTACCGACCGGGGGCCGCCGCCGGGTTCAGCCGGCGGTCAGCGCGGCAACCGGGCTTGCCACCAGACCCGCCAGCCACTCCAGCAGGGCCCGGTTGACCTGGTCGGGCACCTCATCGTGGGGGCAGTGGCCCGCCTCGAGCACCACTTCGGTGGTGCGGGCGGGTGCATGCCGCTGGAAGCTGGCCCGGCGGCCAGCGGCGTTGATCCAGGGGTCGCGGATGCCCCAGAGCAGCAGCAGCGGGGCGCTGAGGTCGGCGAACAGTTCGTCGAGGGGCTGGCCGCGGGGAATGTCGAAGACGGTGCGGAAGACGCCGAAGGCTCCGGGATCGCGGGAGGGCCGCAGGATCGCCTCCACCAGCGCGTCATCGACGTTGGTGCGGTCGATGTACACCTGATTCAGGGTGCGGCGCACGGTAGCGGGCCGGCGCATGTTCTCGAACAGCAGGCGCTGCAGCACCGGGCTGCGCAGCAGGGCCGCGCCGATGGTTCGGCGGGCGATGGCCCCCCAGCCCCGCGGCGGCTCCTGCTCGTCGCTGAAGGGGCCGGCGGCATTGAGCAGGGCCACGCCGGCGGCCTGATCCCCCAGGGCCGCACCGGCGGCGAGGGCGGCGAAGCCGCCGAGGGAGTTGCCCACCAACACGGTGGGCCGGCCGATCCGCTCCACCACATAGGCGCAGAGCTGGTCGCGCCAGAGGGCGCCGCCGTAGGAGAGCCCAGCCGGCTTGGCGCTGCGGCCGAAGCCGAGGAGATCGATGGCATGGACCTCATGCGTCCGGGCCAGCACGGGAATGTTGAAGCGCCAGTGGTCGGTGGAGGCGCCGAAGCCATGCACCAGCAGGATCGCCGGCCCGGTGGGCTGCTCCGGAGCCGAGCGGATGGCGTGCACCCGATGGCCCAGGAACTGCCAGGGGATTTCGGGTGACGAAGCCATGGACGCAGGGGCGTTGCGGTGAAGGACGATGCTAGGAAGCCCGGCCAGCGTGCGGCCCCGCCCCCTGTGCCTGCCGCCATGTCCGACGCCTTCACCCTCGCTGACCTGAGCCCGTTGCTGCCGGGGGTGGCCCTTTGGGCCCTGGCCCTTTACCTGCCCCTGAGCGTGCCGCTGGGCCGGCTGGAGCAGGCCCTAGCCGAGGCGTCCCTGGAGGAGGGGCTGCAGCAACTGGTGCTGGTGGGCGGCAGCCTGCTGCTGGCCCTGGCGGTGGGCCTGGGGGTGGAGCTGCTGCTGAGCTGGGCCCTGGGTCCGGGCTGGGCCGGCAGCCTGGGGTTGATCGCCGTGCTCGGCAGCCTCTCGATCGGCCTGGCGGGCCGACGGGACGACGACCGCAGGTCCTGAGACGAGGCCGGGATCAGGCGGCCTGCTCGGCCGGGGCCTCCGCCGGGTCGGCAGGAACTTCGACGCCGCTGAGGGCCAGACGCAGCAGCAGGGGCGCCAAGAAGGTGGTGCCGATCACCATCAGCAGGATGGCCGCCTCCAGGGGCGCCGAGAGGATGCCGGCCTGGCTGCCCAGCCCCAGGAAGATCAGGCCCACCTCACCGCGGGGCATCATCCCCAGGCCCACCACCAGACGGTTGGTCTTCTCCTTGCTGAGGTAGCTCCAGCCTGCGGCCACCTTGCCGGCGATCGCCACCACCAGCAGGAACAGGGCGACCACCAACCCTTCGCGGTTGTCGGGATTGAGGGGATTCATCACCGACAGGTCCAGGGAGCTGCCGATCAGCACGAAGAACACGGTGGCGAACAGGGCCGCCAGGGGCTTCACCGACTGCTGGATGGCTTCGGTGTGCTTGGAGGCGCTGAGGATCAGACCGGCGGCGAAGGCCCCGAGGGCCGCCTCGAGGCCAATCGCCTCGGCGACGAAGCAACAAAGACCCAGCACCACGAAGCCGGCCACCGCCACCTCCCCCGGTGCCCTGAGCCGGTCGAGGACCCAGTCGAAGGCGGGGGCGGCCGTGCGGCTCAGGAACAGGGCCACCGCCACGAACACCGCCGCCGCCAGCACCAGCTGCAGGATCGGACCGGCGGAGAGCACCCCGTCACCGGCCAGAGCCACCACCACCGCCAGGATGACGATGCCGAAGATGTCGTCGAGCACGGCGGCGCCGATGACGGTCTGGCCCTCCCGGGTGCGGAGGAATCCGAGTTCCCCGAAGACGCTGGCGGTGATGCCGATGCTGGTGGCGGTCATCGAGGCGCCCGCGAACACCGCCGGAAACAGGGGCACATGGAACAGGAGGTAGAGCCCCGCCGTGCCCATGGCGAAGGGCAGCACCACACCGGTGAGGGCCACGGTGGTGGCCTGGCGGCCCACGGCCATCAGTTCGTCGAGTTCGCTCTCCAGACCCGTGAGGAACAGCAGGGCGTAGAGACCGAGCCTGGCGGTGGCCTCCAGGGAGGGGAAGCTCTCGGCGTAGATCGTGGCCACGGCCTCCGGGCTGACCCCGGCGCAGGCGCCGATCAGCTCGAGCATGCCCTGGTTGAGCTGGGCGTGGACCTCCGGCGGCAGGATCAGGTGCAGACCAGTGACGCCGACCAGAACGCCCGCCAGAAGTTCCCCGAGGATCGTGGGCAGACCGAGGCGCACCATCAGCTCCGCCAGGGCCCGGGCCGCCAGGAAGATGACCAGGTAGCGCCCCACCTGCAGCAGGGTTTCCACCGTCTCGATCTGGGTGTTGCCGACCTCAAGCAGCAGGCTGGGCGCGACCATGAACGAAATCAGTGGCGAACCGACGCTAAGGGCGTCGGCGTCGGTCACGTGTGCCGTTGCTGATCTCCCGACAGGCCGGGCAGGAGGAATGGCAACCACCGCTACGGTCTGGGAACGCACGGCAAGACCTGTGCCCGAGGGACCACCGCGCGCCGACCGCCATGACCGACCATCAGCCCCGCAACCTGAGCCTCCCCACGCCCGGGTGCTTCGCGGACCCCGATCGCAGCGGCCTGACGGCGACGGACGTGTTCGATGGCATGACCGAACACCTCTTCTACACGCTCGGCAAGCTGGCCCCCAGCGCCAGCCGCCACGACCTCTACATGGCGCTCAGCTACGCCGTGCGTGACCGGCTGATGACCCGCTACCTGGCCGGCATCGAGGCCATCGGCGCCAACCCCAAGCGCATCGTCGCCTACCTCTCGGCCGAGTTCCTGATCGGCCCCCAGCTCGGCAACAACCTGCTGATGCTCGGCATCCAGAAGGAGGCCGCCGAGGCCCTGCGCCAGTTCGGCATCAACGACATCGAGGAGATCCTCGACGTGGAAGAAGAACCGGGCCTCGGCAATGGCGGCCTCGGCCGCCTGGCCGCCTGTTTCCTCGAATCCCTCGCCACCCTCGAGATCCCCGCCACCGGCTACGGCATCCGCTACGAGTTCGGCATCTTCGACCAGCTCATCCGCGACGGCTGGCAGGTGGAGATCACCGACAAGTGGCTCAAGGCGGGCTGGCCCTGGGAGATTCCCCACCCCGACCAGGCCTGTTTCGTCGGCTTCGGCGGCCACACCGAGAGCTACCGCGACCAGAACGGTGCCTACCGCGTGCGCTGGATCCCCGCCGAGCACGCCATCGGCGTCCCCCACGACGTGCCAGTGCTCGGCTACCGGGTCAACACCTGCGACCGGCTGCGACTCTGGCGCGCCGATGCCACCGAATCCTTCGACTTCTACGCCTTCAACAGCGGCGACTATTACGGCGCCGTGGAGGAGAAAGTGGGCTCCGAGACCCTCTGCAAGGTGCTCTACCCCAACGACGGCACCGCCAAGGGCCGCCAGCTGCGCCTCAAGCAGCAGCACTTCTTTGTCAGCTGCTCGCTGCAGGACATGATCCGCAGCCTCGATGCCCGCGGCATTCCCGTCCAGGAGTTCCCCGACCACTGGGCCATCCAGCTCAACGACACCCACCCCTCCATCGCCGTCGCCGAGCTCATGCGGCTCCTCCTCGACGACAAGCACCTGGAATGGGACGCCGCTTGGGCCATCACCACCGCCTGCCTCTCTTACACCAACCACACCCTGCTGCCCGAGGCCCTCGAAAAGTGGGGCCTCGATCTCTTCGGGTCGCTGCTGCCGCGCCACCTCGAGCTCATCTTCGAGATCAACCGCCGCTTCCTCCAGCAGGTGCGCCTCAAGTACCCCGGCAACGACGCCGTCCTGCGCCGCCTCTCGATCATCGATGAAGCCGGCGAGCGGGCCGTCCGCATGGCCCACCTCGCCACCGTCGGCTCCCACCACGTCAACGGCGTCGCCGCCCTCCACAGCGCCCTGGTCAAGCAGGACCTGTTCCCAGAATTCGCCGCTCTCTGGCCCGAGAAGTTCACCAACGTCACCAACGGCGTCACCCCCAGGCGCTGGGTGGCCCTGGCCAATCCCCAGCTGTCGGCGCTGCTCGACGCCTCGATCGGCGACGGCTGGGTGCGCAACCTCGACGAGCTGCGCCAGCTGGAGCGCTACGTCGACGACAGCGGCTTCCTGGAGCACTGGGGGGCCACCAAGCTGTCGGTGAAGCGCCATCTCACCCACTACATCCATCGCCACACGGGCGTCCTGGTGGATCCCGCCTCGATGTTCGACGTGCAGGTGAAGCGCATCCACGAGTACAAGCGCCAGCACCTCAATGCCCTGCAGGTGATTGCTCAGTACCTGCGCATCAAAAACGGCCTGGCCGGCGGTATGGCGCCCCGCACCGTGATCTTCGGCGGCAAGGCCGCCCCGGGCTATGCCATGGCCAAGCTGATCATCCGTTTCATCAACGGCATCGCCGACGTCGTCAACGCCGACCCGGACATGGACGGCCGCCTGCGCGTCATCTTCCTGGCCGACTACAACGTCAAGCTCGGGGAGCGCGTCTACCCCGCCGCCGACCTCTCCGAGCAGATCTCCACCGCCGGCCTCGAGGCCTCCGGCACCGGCAACATGAAATTCATGATGAACGGCGCCCTCACCATCGGCACCCTCGATGGGGCGAACGTGGAAATCCGCGAGCAGGTGGGGGCCGACAACTTCTTCCTCTTCGGCCGCACCACCGAGGGCATCGCTGAACTCAAGGAGCAGGGCTACCGGCCCTGGGAGCTGATCGGCTCCACCCCGGAGCTGCCGGAGGTGCTGCATCTGGTCGAGAGCGGCCACTTCAGCAATGGTGATAAGGAGCTGTTCCTTCCCCTGCTGGAGAACCTCACCGGCCGCGACCCCTTCTTCGTGCTGGCCGACTTCGCGGCCTACCTGAAGGCCCAGCAGGACGTGAGCGAGGCCTGGAGCGACCGTCCGCGCTGGAATCGGATGTCGCTGCTGAACACCGCCCGCAGCGGCCTGTTCTCCTCCGATCGCTCGATCCGGGAGTACTGCGAACGGATCTGGCAGGCGGAGGAGTTCCCCGTCACCATCACCTGCGAGATCGACGAAGCCCCGGCGAAGGGCCGCCGCCTGCCGGCGGCGCCATGAGGATGGCCCGTTGAGGGGGGCCTGAGGGGGACCGGGGGGGGCTTCAGCCGCCCCGGTGATCGGGCAGATCGGGCGTCTGGTGCAGCAGGCGGTTGAGGCGCAGCCGGTCGGCGTTGAGGGGGTCGGGGGCGAGCTCCCCGGCCACCTCCCGGAAGGTCTGCTCGACAGGCTCGGGCACCCGCACATCGAAGATGCGCTCCATCAGGGCCTCGATGGAGAAGAGGTGGGCGTTGATGTTCTCCAGGTCGGCCATGGCCTGCTGGATCGCCTCATGTTCCGCGGGCGCCTCGGCACCGGCCTCGGCCGAGGCGGCTTCCGGGGCTGCGGGAGTGGGGGGGGTGTCGCCGTCGCCGTGCTGCTTCTGGAGCTCCTCCAGAACTCGGCCGGCGAGGGTGCGGAACGACTGCAGCGCGGCCCAGTTGAGCTCCTGCTGCTGACGCAGGCTGGGATTTTCGCGGATCAGCCGGTCGTGTTCCCGATAGAACCGCTGGCAATCAGGACATTGGCAGGGCTCTTCTGGCACCGCGTCCCTTCTTTCATTCAATGGTCATCATGGCACCGACCGGGATCACCCGAGCAAAGAGCGGCGTGGGAGCGGAAACGCTCAGGCGGCCATCGGGTCCTGATCGGGCTGGTCGCCGTCCTCCTGGAGCAGCGGCAGGGGAATCTCGATCGAACTGACCACCTGGATCACGTCGCGCAGGCGCATCGAATCGGCGAACCACCCCATGGCCTGCTCCACATCGCCGCGACGCTCGGCATCGCCGGCCTGCTCCTCGTGGGCATCGGCCAGCAGGGCCAGCCAACAGAGGCAGCGGGCCTGCACCACCGAGAGATCGAGATCATCAGGGTGGCTGTGGGCGATGGATTCGCTCTCCTGCTGCACCAGTAACCGCAGGCGCAGGTCGTGAAGCTGGGTCATCCACTGCTGACGACTGGGGCCACGCTAGCGGGAGCGTCCGGTTTGGGAAGCCCACCAGCAGTAGCGCTCGTTACGGCCCGGACCAGGATTCAGTTGCCGGCGTAGGCGATGCCCGCCTCCACCTCGGCGATCGCCTGATTCACCAGGGCGATCGCCCGCTCGCGGTGGCCACCTTTGTTGGGGGCAGCCATCTGCAGGGACGACCGGGCGCTGAACAGCGCATTGAGGGCGTTCTGCATGTTGGGCTGCTGGGCGACGGCGACGCCCGAGGCGACGACCGCGCCGGCGAGGAAGGCGACGGGGGTGGCCAGCCAGGGGGAAAACCGGGGACGGGAGACCATGACCTTAAGAATGTCTCAAGAAAATCTAGGCTGGCCGTGGCCTACCGCATGGCTTCCCGGCCGGGGAACGGGGCTGGCGGGACTCGAACCCACGACCTACGGTTTAGGAAACCGTCGCTCTATCCGGCTGAGCTACAGCCCCTTGGAGCCAATTATGGAGGGTGCCGGGATCCTGC
This sequence comes from Cyanobium gracile PCC 6307, assembly GCF_000316515.1. Lineage (NCBI taxonomy): Bacteria > Bacillati > Cyanobacteriota > Cyanophyceae > Synechococcales > Prochlorococcaceae > Cyanobium > Cyanobium gracile. The sequence goes on from NC_019675.1 coordinate 2,107,163, forward strand.
AGGCCAAGCCGTGGTGCCCCTTGCCCGCTGCCAGTGCGGCAGGCAGAACCGCCGGCCCAGGCCAACGCCCTGCCTCCATCCGTGAACGCCTGGCCCGTTGGCATCGATGGACCCTCCGAGGCTGTCGGCTGTGGCAGCGACACCATCAGGAGTTCCGTCGTCGTCTTCCCTATCGGTTTCGCCTGCACTGCCGGCGGCAACAACCGGTTCGACGGATACCGGCAGTCCTTGATCCCTGCGGTAAGGCCAACCACGGCTGACATCATCTCGAGGCTGTTCGTCGACAACCTGCCCGTCCTCGGCACTGCCGCCGCCTTCAGTGTCTCCCGCAAGCTGCGCAGCCGCAGCAGGAATCGGGCGAGGAGGGCTCGACCCTGGCCGCCTGGAAGACGTTCAAGCGGCAGCTGGAGGCCACCAGCAACGAGCAGGAGCAGCGCGCACTTGCCCGGCAAGCTCATCCAGCCCATCAACCTCCTCCCCAAACCCGACCAGCCCTTCCCCGCCCTCAAGGAACACACCGTTGCCGCGATGGAATCCCGCTTCAATCCCCCCGCCCACGAGACCGACCAGGCCCGCTGCGGTCGCCTGCCGTGAGGCCCCGGAGGTCGCTGATTACAGTGACACAAGAAAGCAGGCGAGGTGATCGCGATCGGTGCGGTTCGGCCTTCGGGCCCGTACCGCGGCCGGTTGAGGAAAGTCCGGGCTCCCCAATGGCCAGGCCTGCTGGGTAACGCCCAGTGCGGGTGACCGTGAGGACAGTGCCACAGAAACACACCGCCGATGGCCCGGGCTTGCCCGGCGCACAGGCAAGGGTGCAAAGGTGCGGTAAGAGCGCACCAGCGGCATCGAGAGGTGCCGGCTCGGTAAACCCCGGCTGGGAGCAAGGCCCAGGGACAGCGGTTGGCCATCTTCCCCGTCCCGATTCCCATGCGCCGCTCGAGGCCGCCGGTGACGGCGGTCCCAGACAGATGATCACCCCCCCAGCCGGCGGTCCGCCGCCGGCTGGGGAGAACAGAACCCGGCTTACGTCCTGCTTTCCCCTCTTGCCTCGCGATGACTCCCCAGCGCCGCCAGCAACTCCTGGCCTTCCTGGAGAGCCTGGGCTTCGATGCCGCCTCCGGCCTGCTCCCCTCGGATCCAGCCGCCGCCGGCGCCGCCCTCGAGACCCTGGACGAGGCCCTCACCCACAGCTCCACCGGCCTTCCCCGTCACCACGACCGGCTGGAGTTCCTCGGCGACGCGGTGCTGCGCCTGGCGGCCGCCGAGTTCCTGCACCGCGAGCACCCGGGCCTGGGCGTGGGCGACACCTCCGCCCTGCGGGCCCAGCTGGTGTCCGACCGCTGGCTGAGCGAGCTGGCCTGCAGCATCGCCCTGGAGCCGGTGCTGCGTCTGGGGCCGATGGCCACCGGCGACCGGGCCGGCCGCGCCACCGTGCTGGCCGAATGCGCCGAGGCCCTGGTGGGCGCCGTCTACACGGTGGGGGGCGGGCCCTGGGGCGGCCTGGAGGCCGTGCAGCGCTGGCTGGCCCCCCACTGGCGGGGCAGCGCCGCCGAGCTGCTGGCCGACCCGGCACGCCACAACTGGAAGTCAGTGCTGCAGGAGTGGAGCCAGGGCCAGGGGAAGGGCCTGCCCACCTACCACTGCCTGGAGCGCAGCCGGGTGCATGGGGACCCGGAACGCTTCGAATGCCGGGTGGAGGTGGCCGATCTCAGCGGTGAGGGCCGGGGACGGTCCCGCCGGGAGGCGGAGCAGCAGGCGGCCCGGGCAGCGCTGGCGGGCCTCGCCCTCAGGCCTGCTCCAGGGTGCTGAGGGGCACGGTCACCAGCTTGTCCCAGTTGCCGCCCTCGAACAGCACGGCGGCCATCGCCCCGCTGATGCGCTGCACGAAGCCCTGGTAGCCGTTGTAGATCGAGCGGGGATCGCGCACCACCACGGTGGAACCGGGCAGGATCGGGCTGCTGGCCATGGCGGATGCCCCTGGGGGGGACCATCAAGTGGGGCCATTATCGATGCCGAGTCGTCCCCGTGGAGCCCCTGGCGTGTGCCCGTGGGCACCGCATCGGGACGTGACGCGATGATGCCCCGCGACGGAAGCGATCAGGCCGTGGCCGACACCAGCGACGAGGGGCCAGGGGCCGACCCGGGCGAGCTCATGGCCGTGGGGAAGGTGGTGGCGGCCCAGGGCATGGGCGGCGACGTGCGTCTGCTGCCCCTGAGCGACTTCCCCGAACGGTTCACCCAGCCCGGTCCCCGCTGGCTGCAGGCCCCCGGGGGCGCCCCCCGGCCGGTTCGGCTGCTGGCCGGCAGGCCCGTGCCGGGCAAAACCCTGTTCGTGCTGCGTCTCGAGGGGATCGGCGACCGCAACGCCGCCGAAGCCCTGGTGGGGCAGCACCTGCTGGTGTCGGCCGCCGACCGTCCCACCCTGGGGCCGGGGGAATTCCACCTCCTCGACCTGGTGGGGCTCCAGGTGCGGCTGCTGCCGGATCCCCAGGCGCCGATCGGCACTGTGACCGACCTGATCCACGGGGGCAACGATCTGCTGGAGGTGGAGCTCAGCGACGGCGGCCGGCGGCTGCTGATCCCCTTCGTGGAGGCGATCGTGCCGGAGGTGAACCTGGCGGAGGGCTGGATCGGCCTGACCCCGCCACCGGGTCTGCTGGACCTCTGAGCGGAGGGTCTGAAGCGGCTGTGTACCCCGAAAAGCAGACAGTGCGGGGCTGCCCCGCTTGAATGTGCCCGTCTGATGGTCCTACGTGACAGCTGCCGCCGCGATGGCTACCCCCTCTCTGGTCCCGGTGATCCTCTGCGGCGGCACCGGCACCCGGCTGTGGCCCCTGTCCCGGGCGAGCTATCCGAAGCAGTACTGGCCCCTGGCCGGAAGCACCGAGGAAACTCTTCTGCAGCAGACGCACCAGCGCCTCCAGGGGCTGCCGGACCTGGCACCGCCGTTGCTGATCTGCAACGAGGACCATCGCTTCATCGTGGCCGAGCAGATGCGCCAGATCGGCGTGGAGCCGGCGGCGATCCTGCTGGAGCCGGTGGGACGCAACACCGCCCCGGCGGTGGCGGTGGCGGCCCTGCAGGCTACCGCCCGCGGTGAGGACCCCCTGCTGCTGATCCTGGCGGCCGATCACGTCATCCGCCGGGCCGCCGACTTCCGCGCCACCGTGGCCGCCGGCATGGCCGCCGCCAGCGCCGGCCAGCTGGTCAGCTTCGGCATCGTGCCCACCAGCCCCGAGACGGGCTACGGCTACATCGAGGCCGCCGGAGCCATGGCCGCCGCCACGCCCGTGCCGATCGCCCGCTTCGTGGAGAAGCCGGACAAGGCCACCGCCGAGGCGTTCCTGGCCACCGGCCGCTTCACCTGGAACAGCGGCATGTTCCTGTTCCGGGCCAGCACGATTCTGGCGGAACTGGAGCGCTTCGCCCCCGAGGTGGTGGGCGCCTGCCGCATCGCCCTGGAGCAGGACAGTGCCGACCTGGAGTTCCTGCGGCTGGAGCGAGAGGCCTTCGCCAACGGCCCCAGCATCGCCATTGACGTTGCGGTGATGGAGCGGACCGACCGGGGCGTGGTACTGCCCCTCGATGCCGACTGGAGCGACGTGGGCAGCTGGGCGGCCCTGTGGGAAACCTCCGAGCAGGACCCCGAAGGCAACGTGCTGCGGGGCCGGGTGATCAGCGAAGGCAGCCGCAACTGCTACCTGCGCAGCGAACACCGTCTGGTGGTGGGGCTGGGCGTGGAGGATCTGGTGGTGGTCGAAACCGACGACGTGGTGCTCGTGGCCCACCGCGACCGGGCCCAGGAGGTGAAGGGCATCGTCGGCCGGCTGGAGCGGGACGGGGCCCCGGAAAGCAGGGCCCACCGCCGCATCTACCGCCCCTGGGGCCATTACGACGGGGTGGTGGAAGGGGAGCGCTGGCAGGTCAAGAAGATCTCGGTGAAGCCCGGCGCCAGCCTGTCCCTGCAGATGCACCACCACCGGGCCGAGCACTGGGTGGTGGTGCGGGGCACCGCCGTGGTGGAGAAGGACGGGGTGGAGGAGCTGGTGGGCGAGAACCAGAGCACCTACATCCCCCTCGGCGCCCGGCACCGCCTCACCAACCCCGGCAAGATCGCCATGGAACTGATTGAGGTGCAGAGCGGCCCCTATCTCGGGGAGGACGACATCGTGCGCTTCGACGACCGTTACGGACGCAGCGACGCACCAGCCCCTCAGCCCGGCAGGAGCTGGGCGAAGCAGGGCAAGGGGAGGGAGGCCACCGACGGCTCCCGGTGCCACTCCCCCACGGGAGGGTGTCGGGCCGGTGACGCCCACCGCAGGCCGTCACCGGCCCGACACCCTCACTCGACGGTGACGGACTTGGCCAGGTTCCTCGGCTGATCGACATCCAGGCCCCGGTGGGCGGCGATGTGATAGCTGAGCAGCTGCATGGGGATCACCGTCAGCAGGGGGCTGAGGAGTTCATCCACCTCCGGCAGGGGCAGCAGCACGTCGAACAGTTCGGTGTCCGGGCAGGCGGGCGCCACGCCGATCAGCTGGGCATCGCGGGCCTTGGCCTCCTGGGCATTGGAGAGCACCTTCTCGAAGACGGTTCCAGGCACGGCGATCGACACCACCGGCACCCGGGCGTCAAGCAGGGCGATCGGGCCGTGCTTCATCTCCCCCGCCGGGTAGCCCTCGGCGTGGATGTAGCTGATCTCCTTGAGCTTGAGGGCCCCCTCCATGGCGATCGGGTAGTTGATGCCCCGCCCCAGGAAGATGACGTCCTGGGTGTCGGCGAACAGGTGGGCCAGCTCGGCGCAGCGGCGGTCATGGTCGTCGACCAGCCGCTGCAGCACGGCGGGCAGGGCGCGCAGCTGCTCCGCCAGCTCCCGCAGCTGGGCGGGGGTGCGGCCGCCGCCGAGGGGATGGGCCGTGCCGCCCCGGCGTTCGGCGAAGGCCAGGGCCAGGCCGTAGAAGGCCAGCAACTGGCCGAGGAAGGTCTTGGTGGCGGCCACCCCCACCTCGATGCCGGCGCCGATGTCGAGGAGGTGGGGCACCAGGCGGCCCAGGGAGCTCTCCGGGCGGTTGGTGATGCCCAGCAGCCGGGGGGCGTAGGCCGGATCAGCGATCAGGAAGCGCCGGTCCTGCTCCATCGCCAGGGCGGCGAGGGTGTCGGCCGTCTCCCCTGACTGGGTGACGCCGATGGTGAGCGTATGGGGCTCCAGCGGCGGCGGGGCGTAGCGGAATTCACTGGCGTAGAACACCGAGGTGGGCAGGCCCGCCAGCTGCTCCAGCAGATGGGCCCCCACCTGGGCCGCATGGCGGCTGGTGCCGCAGGCGAGGATCTGGATCCGCTCCACCCCCTCGTAGACGGACTCATCGAGGGGTAGGGCCACGAGGGCCCCCTCCGGCAGATGGCGGGCCACCCACAGGGCCACCGTTTCGGGTTGCTCGTGGATCTCCTTGTGCATGAAGTGGCGGAAGCTGCGCTTGTCCGCCACGTGCTCGGTACCCACCAGCAGCGTCGGGTTGCGCTGCACCCGGGCTCCCTGCCCGTCGTAGAGCTCGATCCCCAGCGGCGTGAGCAGGGCCACCTCGCCGTCCTCCATGGGCAGGATCGTGCGGGTGAAGCCGGCCAGGGCGGGAGTGTCGCTGGCGCAGAGGAACTCCCCCTCCCCCAGGCCGATCAGCAGCGGCGCCTGCCGCCTGGCCACCACCACCGCCCCGGGCACCGCCGCCCACACCACCGCCAGGGCATAGGCCCCGTGGAGCAGGGGCAGCACCTGCTGGAGGGCCTCCAGCAGCAGCGCCGGCGAGGCACTGGCCCCCCCGGCCTGCCGCTGCCGCAGCCGGCGGGCGATCAGGTGGGGAATCACCTCGGTGTCGGTGTCGGAGCGGAACTCCACCCCCTCGGCCTGCAGCTCCTCCCGGAGGCTGCGGTGGTTCTCGATGATGCCGTTCTGCACCACGGCCAGCTGGCCACTGCCATCGAGGTGCGGATGGGCGTTGCGCTCCTCCGGCTTGCCGTGGGTGGCCCAGCGGGTGTGGCCGATGCCGCACTGGCCCGGGGCCCCCCGCTCCTCGTAGCGGGCCGTGAGGTTGACCAGCTTGCCCTCGGCCTTGAGGCAGTGCAGGCCGGTCCCGTCAACGGTGGCGATGCCGGCGGAGTCGTAGCCGCGGTACTCGAGCTGGCGCAGGCCCTCCAGCAGCTGGGGGGCCGCCTCCCGCGATCCGATCAGGGCAACGATGCCGCACATAGGGAAAGGAATCCGGCGGGAAACGGGTGACGGGGACCTCGGGCGGGGGCCCGGGGCCACGGGCCGAGGCCAAAAAAAAGCCCGGCGCAGGCGCCGGGCATGAGCTTATGGGAGGGAAGCGGCGGCGCCGGGCTCAGTAGGCCAGGCCCATGGAGCGGCTGGTCTCGTCGCCGAGGTAGACGCGGATGCTCAGGAAGTCGGTGGGGCAGGCGGTTTCGCAGCGCTTGCAGCCGACGCAGTCTTCGGTGCGGGGCGAGGAAGCGATCTGGCCGGCCTTGCAGCCGTCCCAGGGAACCATCTCGAGAACGTCGAGGGGGCAGGCACGGACGCACTGGGTGCAGCCGATGCAGGTGTCGTAGATCTTGACGGCGTGGGACATGCCAGGGCCGGGAACGAACGGCGAGGTGCCCAAAGTACCCACACCGTTCCGGCGCAGGGCGACAGCGGACCCCGGCCGTCACCCTTGTTCATACGCGGAAAGGGCCCGAACGGGGCGACCCGTAGGATGCTGCCTCCCTCACAGCAGCCATGTCCCAGGAAGCGATCTTCGCGAAAGTCCGGTCGATCGTTGCCGAACAGCTCAGCGTGGAGGCTGACGAGGTCAAGCCGGAATCCAATTTCCAGAACGACCTGGGAGCCGATTCCCTCGACACCGTCGAGCTGGTGATGGCCCTGGAGGAAGCCTTCGACATCGAGATCCCCGACGAGTCGGCCGAAGGGATCACCACGGTGGGTGACGCCGTCAAATACATCCAAGAGAAGCAGGCCTGAGGCGTCCATGGTGGAGGGTCTCCGCCGCGTCGTCGTCACCGGCCTGGGCGCGGTCACACCGATCGGCAACAACGTCGCGGATTACTGGGAGGGGCTGATCAACGGCCGCAATGGGGTGGCGCCGATCACCTTGTTCGATGCCTCCCGCCATGCCTGCCGCTTCGCCGCCGAAGTCAAGGACTTCGACACGGCCGGCTGGCTGGAGCCGAAGGAGGCGAAGCGCTGGGATCGCTTCTGCCAGTTCGGGGTGGTCGCGGCCAAGCAGGCGGTGGCCGATGCCGGCCTGACCATCGACGACGGCAACGCCCCGCGCATCGGGGTCGCCATCGGCTCCGGCGTGGGGGGGCTGCTGATGATGGAAACCCAGGCCCACGTGCTGGCCGACCGCGGTCCCGACCGGGTCAGCCCGTTCTGCGTGCCGATGATGATCCCCAACATGGCCACCGGGCTGGCGGCCATCGCCCTCGGCGCCCGGGGGCCCAGCAGCGCCGTGGCCACCGCCTGCGCCGCCGGCTCCAACGCCATCGGCGATGCCTTCCGTCTCATCCAGCTGGGCCTGGCGGACGCCATGGTCTGCGGCGGCGCCGAGTCGGCGATCACCCCCCTGGGGGTGGCCGGCTTCGCCAGCGCCCGGGCCCTGTCGTTCCGCAACGATGATCCGGCCACGGCCAGCCGCCCCTTCGACGCCGAGCGCAACGGCTTCGTGATCGGCGAGGGGGCCGGCGTCCTGGTGCTTGAGAGCCTGGAGCACGCCACGGCCAGGGGCGCCCGGGTGCTGGGCGAGATCGTCGGCTACGGCATGACCTGCGACGCGTATCACTACACCTTGCCCTCCCCCGGCGGCGTGGGGGCGGCGGAGGCCATCCGTCTGGCCCTGGCAGATGCCCGGCTGGAGCCGGAGGCGGTGGATTACGTCAATGCCCACGGCACCAGCACCCAGGCCAACGACAGCAACGAGACCGCCGCCATCAAGTCGGCGCTCGGGGCCCACGCCATGACCATCCCGGTCAGTTCCACCAAGTCGATGACCGGCCACCTGCTGGGCGGCAGCGGCGGCATCGAGGCCATCGCCGCGGTGCTGGCGGTGGCCCACAACCTGGTACCGCCTACGATCAACTACAGCACGCCCGATCCTGCCTGCGATCTGGATGTGGTGCCCAACCAGGCCCGGGAACACGCCGTCAATGTCGTGCTTTCCAACTCCTTCGGATTCGGCGGCCACAACGTCTGCCTTGCCTTCCGCCGGATGACCTGACCACCCGGCGCGCCAGAGCGCACCGGGTCACCCATCCCAGGAACACCTCCCTCCTCCCCGTACTCCCCCGTCAAGCCATGGTCGCCGCCCCCACCACCCAGGTCGATAGCCACGTAGAGACGCTCTGCATCAACAGCATCCGCTTCCTGGCGGTCGACGCGATCAACAAGTCCAACTCGGGGCACCCCGGCCTGCCGATGGGCTGCGCACCGATGGCCTTCTCCCTCTGGGACAAGGTGCTGCGCCACAACCCCAAGAATCCGCAGTGGTTCAACCGCGACCGCTTCGTGCTCTCGGCCGGCCACGGCTGCATGCTGCTGTACGCGCTGCTTCACCTCACCGGCTACGACAGCGTGACCATGGAGGACATCAAGCAGTTCCGCCAGTGGGGCTCCCGCACCCCCGGCCACCCGGAAACCTTCGAGACCCCCGGCGTTGAGGTGACCACCGGGCCCCTGGGGCAGGGCATCTCCAACGCCGTGGGCCTGGCGATCGCCGAAGCCCACCTGGCGGCCAAGTTCAACAAGCCCGACGCCACCATCGTCGACCACTACACCTACGTGCTGATGGGTGACGGCTGCAACCAGGAGGGGGTCTCCAGCGAGGCCGCCTCCCTGGCCGGCCACCTGGGTCTGGGCAAGCTGATCGCCCTCTACGACGACAACCACATCACCATCGACGGCAACACCGGCGTGTCCTTCACCGAGGACGTGATGAAGCGCTACGAGGCCTACGGCTGGCATGTGCAGCACGTCGAAGACGGCAACACCGACGTGGCGGCCATCACCCGGGCGATCGAGGCGGCCAAGGCGGTCACCGACCGTCCCAGCCTGATCAAGGTCACCACCACCATCGGCTACGGCTCCCCCAACAAGGCCAACACCGCCGGCGTGCACGGCGCCGCCCTCGGGGCCGAGGAGGCCGAGCTCACCCGCCAGCAGCTGGAGTGGAGCTACGGCGCCTTCGAGGTGCCCGAACCGGCCTATGAGCACTGGCGCCAGGCCATCCAGCGCGGTGCCGCCGCCGAAGCCTCCTGGAGCGAGAGTCTGGCCGCCTACCGCAGCCGCTATCCCGCCGAGGCGGCCGAGTTCGAGCGGATGCTGCGCGGTGAGCTGCCCGAGGGCTGGGATGCCTCCCTGCCGATGTTCACCCCCGAGGACAAGGGCCTGGCCACCCGCCAGCACTCCTACAACGCCCTCAACGCCTTCGGCCCCAGCCTGCCCGAGCTGATCGGCGGCTCCGCCGACCTCACCCACTCCAACCTCACCGACATCAAGGGCGAGGCCAGCTTCCAGAAGGGCCACGAAGCCAACCGCTACCTGCACTTCGGGGTGCGGGAGCACGCCATGGCGGCGGTGCTCAACGGCATCGCGTACCACAACAGCGGCCTGATCCCCTACGGCGGCACCTTCCTGGTGTTCGCCGGCTACATGATCGGCGCCATGCGCCTGTCGGCCCTCTCCCAGCTGGGCGTGATCTACGTGCTCACCCACGATTCGATCGGCCTGGGCGAAGACGGCCCCACCCACCAGCCGGTGGAGACCCTCGCCAACCTGCGCGCCATCCCCAACCTGCTGGTGATCCGCCCCGGCGACGGCAACGAGACGGTGGGGGCCTACAAGGTCGCCGTCACCAACCGCAAGCGCCCCACGGTGCTGGCCCTGAGCCGCCAGGCCATGGTCAACCAGGCCAACTCCGCGGCCGACAAGGTGGCCAAGGGTGGCTACATCCTCAACGACTGCAGCGGCACCCCGGATCTGATCCTGATCGGCACCGGCACCGAGCTCGACCTCTGCGTCAAGGCCGCCGCCCTGCTCACCGCCGAAGGCAAGGCGGTGCGGGTGGTGTCGATGCCTTGTGTGGAGCTGTTTGAGGAGCAGGACGCCGCCTACCGCGAGTCGGTGCTGCCCGCCGCCGTGCGCAAGCGGGTGGTGGTGGAGGCCTCCAGCTCCTTCGGCTGGCACAAGTACACCGGCTTCGACGGCGCCAGCGTCTCGATCGACAGCTTCGGTGCCTCGGCCCCCGGCGGCGTCTGCCTGGAGAAGTTCGGCTTCACCGTCGACAACGTGGTGGCCACCGCCAAGGCCCTGGGCTGAGCCACTGACCAACTGCCGGGCCAATCTGGCCCGGCTTTTTCATGGCAGCCCGTGGAGTGGGCAGGGGCTCAGCCTTCGCGGTGGGGGACGTTGTGGCGGCTGCGCTCCACCACCAGGGGCAGGCGCAGGGTGCGCTGGTTGATGAAGCCGATGTATTCGCCCAGGATGCCGAGGGCGAACATCATGGCGCCGGCGAAGAACAACGCCGAGACCGACAGCATGGCCACACCGAACTGGAAGCTGTTCCAGAAGATCAGCTTGCTGACCATCACCACGAACGACAGCAGGATGGAAAGCGCCCCGAGGGACAGGCCGGCGGTGGTGATCAGCCGCATCGGCTTGCGGGAGGAGGTGACGATGCCGAGCACGCCGAAATCCACCAGGAACGACAACGACGCGGAGCTGCTGCCGCCCTTGCGGTCGGCACTCACGTAGGGAATGGTGGACCATTGGAAGCCGATGGCGCACACCAGGCCCTTGATGAAGGGATAGGAGTCGATCGACTGACGCAGGGCCACGATCACGGAGCGGTCGTAGATGCCGAAACCGGTGGTATCGCGCACCATCGGATAATCGGAAAGCCAGGAGAGGGTGGCGTAGTAGATCTTCTTGCAGAGGAAGAGGATCGGGCTCTCATGGCTGGAGCGCCGCACGGCGAAGATCACCTGGTCGTCGCCCTTCTTCCAGCCGTTGATCAGCTCCGCCACCAGCTCGGGGGGATCCTGCAGATCCGACATCAGAAACACATTGGCGTCGGCATCGGGCGCGAGCAGGGCATTGGCCGAGGAGCGCACGAAGCCGAAGTTCGAGACATTGCGGATCAGGCCAACGCGGGAATCCCTTGCCGCCAGGCCCTCGATCAGCTGCACCGTGTGGTCGGTGGAGCAATTATCGGCAAACACGATCGAGAAAACGTCGTCAGGAAACTGCTCAAGAACCTTGGCCAGCCTCACATAGAGCGCTTCGATATTGGACGACTCGTTGTAACAGGGAATGCAGATGGCGATATGATGCGGCGATCTCGTCATGGGCCAATGTTGTCAAAAAGCATGCTGCACGCAGTGTATCTTTTGGCTGCCGTTCTTGCGGCATGCCTGGGCCAATTCATCTTGCGGATCCGTCCACCGGCTGAAGGTGTCCGCACCGGCGCGCTCTACCTGGCGGCCTCGCTTGTTTGCTATGGCGCCTCCTTCGGAATCACCGCCCTGGTGCTGCCCTCCGCCGACCGAAAACTGGCGGTGCTGATGCTGAGCCTGCAGTATCCGCTGCTGTATGTGCTGTTCTCACTCAAGGATGCCGCCGCCCTGCCGCCGGCCAGCGTGATGGCGATCACCCTGGGGTATGCCATCGTCGCCGTCGGCATGTTCGGGCGTTAGGGACTTGCCGGCCTCAGAAAGACTGGGCTTCAGGAAGGCACGCTGCAGAGTCTTGCCATCTGACGCTCACCCAGCTGGAAACTCCACATCGGTCCGCCATAGATGTGGGTGAGCTTCGGGTGGGGCCATCGGCACTGCTCGCGGAGCTGCTCGGCATAGTCGAGGGTCCGCATCTCTCCGGTGGGGGTCATCACCTCGATGGGCCTGGGAACCACGTTGTTGTGATAAAAAACCAGCGTCAGCACCAGCCAGACCGACAGGGCACGGCAGGCGGTGCTCTGGCGGGTGCGGCGCTCCCGCACCAGCAGCACGAAGGCGATCAGCAGCACCGACAGGAACAGGACGGTGTTCCAGTAGAAGAAACGCCCGCCCACATCCTCGATCACCATCTGCGACGGATCCACCCCGCGGCGGGTGGCCACCAGCAGGCTGGAGAGGGAGAGCACCATGGTGGAGGCGATGGCCAGCAGGAGCAGGGCCGGCTGGCGCATGCGCCCGGTCACCACCCGCAGGGCCAGCAGCACCAGGGCCAGGGCCACCAGCACGGCCAGCAACTGCAGGGGATCGGGCAGTCCCCGCAGAACCCACCAGGGCTTGTAGCCCCCCAGCAGCGGGCTGATCAGGTGGACGGTGAACCAGTCGAGGAGCAGGCCGGGCCGCGCCAGCAGGGTCCTGAGGGCCTCGGCCGTCGACAGGGGGTAGGTGGTCTGGAGCTGGGAGAAGTAGAGCTGCAGGGTGGAGAGCAGCACCGGCAGGCTCAGCCACAGGGGCCGCAGCGGCAGGCGGCGGCGGCAAAGGCCATCGAAGATCAGCAGCGGAATCGTGTAGATGGCCATGAACGGGCCGGTGAAGGCCGCCACCAGCCCGTAGAGGAACAGCAGACCCCGCAGGGCCGCGGGCCAGGGGGGCTCGGGGCGGCCGCTTCCCTGCCGGGCCACCGCGCCGTAGGCGATCAGGATGAAGCCGAGCGGGAAGAAGATGTAGGCATTGGGCAGGTTGAGATAGGTCTCGCCGGCATAGGGGTGATACACGTAGGGGATGTAGGCCACCCGCATCAGCCGGCTGAACACCCCGGCACCGATGAGGCCCTCGACGCTGATCAGAGGCAGCAGCCAGGACACCCAGGCCACCAGCAGAAAGAAGCCGGGATAGGCCAGCGGCGAGAGCAGGTTCACGGCCGTCAGGGCGCTGATCCGCTGCAGGAGATGGCTGTAGCCGGCATACAGCTGAACCAGCGATCCAGCGCCCTGGTCGATGGCCTGCTGCAGGAAGATCGCGCCATCCTCCGCATAGAGGGTGGGCGCCAGGGAGACCGAGGGGCGCCGCAGGTGGTACCCCAGGGCACAGAGGCCGATCAGGGCGGCGGAGACGAGAAAGCCGTGCAGCCGGGGGGGCAGGCGCTGTTCCGCTGACTGGCGGAACCGCTGGATCGTGGGAAAAACGTTCGCCATGGGTGCGGGCAACGGCTCCGCTCAGGCCGCCATCAGGTGGGTTTCGGTCCAGGCGAGCATGCGGCTGACGCCGTCGCGGCAGGAGATGGCCGGCGACCAGCCGAGCAGCCGCTCGGCCTTGGCGATGTCGGCGATGAAGCAGTCCTGGTCGCTGGCGCGGCGGGGGGTGGGGGTGAACACCAGCGGCGGGATGGCCAGCAGCTCGGCGAGCAGGGCGAACAGCTCCAGCAGGCTGAGAGAGTTGGCGGCGCCGCCGCCGATGTTGAAGATCTCGCCGGTCATCCGCTCCCGGTGCTCGTAGGCGGCCCGGTAGAGGCGGATCAGGTCGTCGGCGTGGAGCACATCTCGCACCTGCTTGCCAGTGCCGGCGATGGTGAAGGGCTCGGGGGCCACACCGGCCTGGTGGGCGCGCTTCTGCTCGATCGCCTTCTGGCAGAACCAGCCCACCCAGCCCTGGTCGAAGGAGGCGAACTGGCGGCCGCCGAAGATCGAGGAGTGGCGGAACACGACCGTTTTCAGGCCATAGACGCGGGCCCAGTCGCGCACGTACTGGTCGGCGGCGCCCTTGGAGCAGCCGTAGGGGGTGGAGAAATCAAGGCAGAGGGCTTCGTCGAGGCCTTCGGGGTGATCGGGGAGGCGGTAACGGGTGGGGGTCTCCTCGTAGCGGAGGCCCTCCAGATCGCCGTAGACCTTGTTGGTGCTGCTGTAGGCGATCAGGGCCTCCGGGGAGAGGGCCCGGGCGGCCTCGAGCACGGCGAAGGTGCCGAGGACATTGGTCTGCAGGTCGCGGGCGGGATCGGTCAGGGAGGTGGTCATGGCCACCTGGCCGCCCACATGGGCGATGTAGTCGAAGGGGGCGTGGCGGCGGAACACGGCCAGCACGGCCTCGGCCTCGGCCAGGTCGGCCTGGATGAAATGGAAGCGGCCCGGGGCGGCCTGCTGCTCCAGCCAGGCCAGGTTGGCCGCCGAACCGCGCCGGAACAGGGCATCGACCACGATCACCTCGGCCCCTTCCTGCAGGTAGGAGGCGGCCAGGTTGGAGCCGAGAAAGCCGCAACCGCCGGTGATCAGGACCTTCATCGGATTCAGGGCAGAGGGGACGCGGGGAGCCTCAAACCAGCCAGGTCCGGAACGTATCGCTCGATCTGATCGGGGCGGTCGGGAAGCACACCGGGGCGCAATCTACCGGTCGCCCCCAGGCGCTCCCATTCCGCCTCGGCGAAGGCCAGCAGGCTGGTGGCGGCCCCCGAACCGATGTTGACCACCAGGGGCACCCCGGCGGCCACATCGGGCCGCGCGCAGGCCGCCAGCAGGTGGGCCGCCACCTCGGCGACGGGGATGAAATCGCTCACCTGGCGGCCGGAGGTCATGGGGAAATCGTCGCCGGCCAGGGCCGCGCGGCGCAAGGACGGCCAGAAGTTGCCCGCGAACTGGCCCTCGCCGTAGGCCGAGAAGATGCGGCCGTAGACGAGCTCCAGGCCCTGGGCGATGGCAAAGGCCCGCAGCAGCTGGAAGGCGGCCGCCTTGCTGGCGCCGTAGGGGCTCAGGGGCTCCAGGGGGGCGTCGGGGGGGATGGCCTCAAAACGGCGGGCGGCGTTGCCGTACTCGTGGCTGCTGCCCGCCACGACGCAGCGGCCCACCCCCGCCTCCGCCGCCCGCTCCAGCAGCCGCAGGCTGCCGGCCACGTTGGCCTGCACCAGCTCCTCCCAGCTGGCGGGCTTGGGGCTCACCCCGGCGGAGGCCAGGTGCAGCACCGCCTCCACGCCCTCCAGCGCCGAGGCCTCCAGGCTGGCGAGGTCGCCCTCGCACCACTCGGGCGCGCCGGGCAGGGGGATCACCGGGGCAGAAGCGGGGCTGCGGCGCAGGGCCCGCACCTGGTGGCCCGCCGCCAGGGCCGCCGCCAGCACATGGGAGCCGATGAAGCCGGTGCCGCCGGTGAGGAACAGCCTCATCGGCTGCGGCAGAAGTCGAGGATCACCTGGATCTCCTTGGCCAGCATCGGGGCCGTGAGGCCCGGGTAGGTGCCCAGGAACAGGGTGTCGACCATGATCGCGTCGGCGCCGGCCAGGTCGCCCACCACCCGCAGGGCATCGGGGCGGTCGGCGCGCAGCTGAACGAAGGCGGGCTGGCGCACCAGGTTGCCGCCGAACAGCATGCGGTTGCCGATGCGGTGGGCATCGAGCTCCCGGGCCAGGTCGGTGCGGCGGAAGGGGGCGTCGGACTTGACGGAGATCTTGAAGCCGAACCAGGAGCAGTCGGTGCGGCAGCCGCTGGCGTCCCAGGAGAAGCCGCTCTGCGGATCCCAGCCGGTGGCATGGGTGGGCAGGGAGAACTCCAGCACGGGCTCGGTGGGCACCAGGCCTTCGCGCAGGGTCTGCCAGTTGCGCTTGCGGGCCTCGATGAACTCCGGCAGGCGGCGCAGCTGCACCCGGCCGATGGCGGCCTGGGGATCGAGGGGTTTGAGGTTGAATCCGAGGTGGCTGTAGATGTACTTGTGGTCGTAGCCGGCGGGCAGCTCGCCCAGCTGCCAGTCGAAGCGCTTGCCGCAGGTGTCGTCCTTGCCGGAGGGGCACCAGCAGTCGCGGCCCCAGTCGCGGAAGCTCTCGGCCACCACCTTGAGCTTCTGGTCGCGGACGATGTTGACCGCGCCGCCCTCGCCCATGGTGAGGTGGTGGGGCGGGTAGAAGCTCTGGGTGCTGATGTCGCCCCAGGTGCCGGTCCAGCGGATGACGCGGTCCGGGCCCTCATCGAGGCCCGGGCTGTTCTCGCTGAAGCCGAGGGATTCGGCCAGCTCCCGGGGCATGGAGTAGGAGCAGCCCAAGGCGTCGCAGTTGTCTTCGACGAGCCAGAGGTCGTGGGCGCGGCAGAAGCGCAGCACCGCCGCCAGATCGAAGGGGTTGCCCAGGGCGTGGGCCATCATCACGGCCTTGGTGACGCCGGGCCGGTAGGCGGCTTCGAGCTGGTCGCAGCGGGCGTTGCCGGTGACCGGATCGGCGTCGATGAACACCGGCACGGCGCCCACCTGCAGGATCGGCGCCACGGTGGTGGGGAAGCCGGCCGCCACGGTGATCACCTCATCGCCGGGCCGCAGGCGTCGCTCGGCGGGCAGGCGGTGGGAGGTGAGGGCCGAGATGGCCACCAGGTTGGCGGAGGAGCCGGAATTGACCAGCAGGCTGTGGCGCACCCCCAGGAAGGCCGCCAGCTCGCTCTCCATGGCGGCGCCTTCGGTGCCGAGGGTGAGCCAGAAGTCGAGGGTGGTGCCCACGGCCGCTTCCACCTCGTCTTCGGTGAAGACGCGGCCGGCGTAGGGGATCGTCTGGCCGTCGGCGTGGGGGGTGCGATCTGGGTCATCGCCGGGGCGATAGGCGGCGTGGGCGCGGCGGGCGTAGTCGCGGGTGAGCCGCAGGATCTCCTGTTTGAGCTGGTCGAGGTCGGCGGTCATGGGGTGGATCGGCCCGGCGGCAGAGGAGCGAGATAGGCGGTGAGGTCGTCGAGGCAGCAGGCCAGCGGGTCGTCGCCCGCCTCGATCACGCGGCGATACCACTGAAGCGTGCGGGCGGTGGTGGTCGCGAAGTCCCAGCGGGGCGACCAGCCGAGGCGGTGGTGGGCCTTGTCGACCACAAGATTCAACAGACCGGCCTCGTGGGGGGCACTGGGATCGGAGGCATCGATCCAGGTGCCGGGCCAGTGGGCCAGGGCCTGCTCCACCAGCTCCCGCACGGGCCGGTTGGCCTCCAGCTGGGGCCCGAAGTTAAAGGCTTCGGCCATCGCCAGGCCCTCGGAGGGTTCGGCGAGGGCCTCGGCCAGGGCCAGGTAGCCGCCGAGGGGTTCGAGCACGTGCTGCCAGGGGCGGGTGGCGGCGGGGTTGCGCAGGGTGATCGGCTCACTGGCGCGCAGGGAGCGGACGGTGTCGGGAATGATGCGGTCGGCGGCCCAGTCGCCGCCACCGATGACGTTGCCGGCCCTGGCGCTGGCCAGGCGCA
Organism: Cyanobium gracile PCC 6307; assembly: GCF_000316515.1. Taxonomy (NCBI): domain Bacteria; kingdom Bacillati; phylum Cyanobacteriota; class Cyanophyceae; order Synechococcales; family Prochlorococcaceae; genus Cyanobium; species Cyanobium gracile. The sequence continues at coordinate 2,124,336 of NC_019675.1, forward strand.
GGTGGGGCGACTGGTGGGGCAGGCTGCCGCAGTAGCTGGCGCGCCAGGAGCTGATGGCCAGCTCGGCGGCGGCCTTGCTGCTGCTGTAAGGGTCGTGGCCGCCGAGGGGGTCGTTCTCCCGGTAGCCGTAGAGCCACTCGTTGTTGCGGTAGACCTTGTCGGTGGTGATCAGCACCGCGGCGCAGGGATGGGCCAGGGGGCGCAGGGCCTCCATCAGGTGGATAGTGCCCATCACGTTCGTTTCCCAGGTGAGCACCGGCTCGGCGTAGCTGCGGCGCACCAGGGGCTGGGCGGCCAGGTGCAGCACCACCTCCGGCTGGACGGCGGCCACCAGCTCGCGCAGGGCGGCCGGATCACGCAGGTCGCCGATGTGGTGATCGAGGCGGGAGGCCAGGCCCAGCTGGTCGAACAGGGAGGGGTCGGTGTCCGGCGCCAGGGCGAAGCCGGTGACCTGGGCGCCGAGTTCGCAGAGCCAGAGGGCCAGCCAGCTGCCCTTGAAGCCGGTGTGGCCGGTGAGCAACACCCGCTTCCCCTGCCAGAAGGCGGGATCGGGCCGCTGCCAGGCCCGACGGGGGGAGGCGCTGGCCATGGTCAGCTCCAGACCTTCCAGGGGGCGCGGCCCTGCTGCCAGAGGTCCTCCAGACGCTGGCGGTCGCGCAGGGTGTCCATGGGCTGCCAGAAGCCGCGGTGCTTGAAGGAGCTGAGCTGGCCCTGGGTGGCGAGGGCCTTGAGGGGCGCCTGCTCCCAGACACACTGGTCGCCGTCGACCAGGTCGATCACGGCGGGCTCGAGCACGAAGAAGCCGCCGTTGATCCAGGCGTTGTCGCCGTCGGGCTTCTCCTCGAAGTCGGTGACCACATCGCCGTTGAGGTGCAGGGCGCCGTAGCGGCCGGGGGGCTGCACGGCGGTGAGGGTGGCCTGCAGGCCCTGGCGCTGGTGGTGGGCGATCAGGGCGGCGATGTCCACATCGGCGACGCCGTCGCCGTAGGTGAAGCAGAAGGATTCCCCCGGCGGCAGGTAGCTGCGCACCCGGGCCAGACGGCCGCCGGTGAGGGTGGCATCGCCGGTGTCGACCAGGGTGACCTTCCAGGGTTCGGCCTTCTGGCGGTGTACTTCCATGTGGTTGAGATCCATATGGAAGGTGACATCACTGGTGTGCAGGAAATAGTTGGCGAAGTATTCCTTGATCACATAGCCCTTGTAGCCGCAACAGATGATGAAGTCGTTGATGCCGTGGTGGCTGTAGATCTTGAGGATGTGCCACAGGATCGGCTTGCCGCCGATCTCCACCATCGGCTTGGGCCGCAGGTGGGTCTCCTCCGCGAGTCGGGTGCCCAGTCCACCGGCCAGGATGACGGCTTTCATCAGGCAGCAACGGGCCAGGCAGGCGGCGGCAACCTAGCAAAGGCGCTCCACGGCTCCAGTCCCAGACAGGCCGGGGGCTCCGGTGGCTGCCGCAGGGTCAGGCAGACAGGAGAAACACGACAGATTCCTAAGCTCCCAGGCAAGGCCAGACGCCCCTGGCCAGGATGAAAATCGTTTCCAGCACTGGTCTGTGGCCGCCCGAAGCAAGAAGCTGACGCTGGCCGAGGTGAAGGCGCTGATCCAGACGCTCCTGGGGAAGCCGGAGCTGGGCGAGGCCGATCTGCTGGCGTTCGCCCAGACCATCAACGGGGGCGCGTTCAAGGATCCGCCGCCACCGAAGCCCAAGCCCCCCACCGCCACCGAGATCAAGAACAAGGTGCTGGCCCATTTCAGGTGTAAGACCGTCACCCAGCTGCGCAAGGACAAGAACTTCCAGCTATCAATGACGGGCGAAGAGGTGGCACTGAAAACCAAGGACGACTGGCTGGTGCTCTACCGGCGCTTCATCGGCATTCCGGCCAACGAGCAGAACCTGGTGGACGGACCCACCGTGATCAACGGCATTGACGTGCTGCAGCACTTCCGTCCCTGGGTGGTGTTCGGCCTCGACCCGAAGACCGCCACGGCCGACGAGGTACGCGAGGCGTTTCGAAGGCTGATCCAGCAGCACCACCCCGACCACGGCGGTGATCCCCGCGTGGCGGAACGCCTGCAGACGATGAAGGACTCGATCCTTGCCCTGATGCCCTGAAGCGATGCGCGACCTTTTAACGGCACAGGAAACGGCCAGGATTCTCGGAAAACGAATCGACAGCCTCTACAACATCGTCGACGCGTTCGATGCCAAGGCTGACGATGAATGGGAGCTCGTGGAGGGCGAGCACTTTGAGTACGCCGGCCCAGCGCTGGCCGGCGCCAATGGACGGCGGCCCCGGCGCTTCAGTGAGGAGGGCGTGGAGGCCCTGGCCCGCCACATCGAAGCCACTGAGAAAACCGGGGTGTTGGGTTGGTTCCGCGAACGGCTGTTCAACGTGAAACAGAAGCGCAAACAGCTGCTGGTGTCGCGGCGGATCACTCAGGAGTTCATCGAGGCGGGCGGCACCTTGGAGATCCGGGGCGATCTGGCCTTCGTGAGCCGCAAGACCACCGTGGGGATCCTGCAGACCAACTACCTGGGGCTGAACAACTCTTGGAACCGGCTGCGCACCGCAGGCACCGAAGAAGGAGAGGAAGCCCTGGAGCTCAACAAGGACTTCCTGGAGAGCGAGGAACGGCAAGTGCTGATCAGCCAGCGGGGCATCGCCCGGGTGGCCCGCGACATGCGGGCCAACAGCAAGATCACCAAAACGCGCCAGGCCTGGATCGAAGCGGTGGGGGAGGTGGTGGAAGCCTGCTTCAACTCCGAAATCCGCTATCTCACCGAAGGGGTAGACCGGGCGATCAAGCGTGCCAAGTCGGCCGCCGGCCATCGCTGCGAGATCACTGGCAAGAAGGCTGAGGTGTACAAGAAGATCGACCTGGACGGGCACCATCTCTTCGACCGCCGCAGCCGCCCGGACCTGGCCGACCTTCCGGAAAACATCCTGGTGCTGACGCCCGATCTGCACCGGGAATTCCATGGTTGGAAGAGCGGGCCCTGTGCCCCCAAGGATGTGCTGGTATTCATCGAAGCCGTGCGGGGGGATCTGTTCGATCCTGTGAACTCCCACCACATGAAACGGCTAAGGGCGCTGACCCACCGGCTGCAGCGGTTCCAGAGTGAGAGGGAGGGGCAGAGGGTGAGGTATCACCGGGGCTGAGAGCCATAGTTGGAAGATGACGATCAGTCACTTCGCGGAGTTGTTGTTCCCCTGCATACTTCGCACATAGACGGCCTTGTTTCTCCGCTGCGTCTCGAACAAGTCAATCGCCTCGAACAAGCCACTGAGCTTGGCATAGCCATAGTTGCGTGGGTCGAATGACGTCTGATTCGCGATGTGTCCCCCAACTGGACCAAGATGCGACCATCCATCATCATCTGAGGTACTGGACACCGCGCCCCTCAACAAGTCAATCAGCTTGGTATCTTGCTTCAACTCCTTCCCAGTCTTTTTGATGCCCGCCGATGGGATGGAAGGCTCAGTTGAAACCATCGACTGGCCGATCGTCTCCAAGTACAAAAAGGTCGAGCAGGCGTAAACAAAAGGCAACGGGGTCTTCTTCTCGCCAAAGCCATAGACTTTCAAGCCGCTGGTCAAGATTCTCATCACTAGAGGCGTAAAGTCGCTGTCGCTCGAAACAATTGCGAAAGCATCCAGCTTCTGGGTATACAGCAAGTCCATAGCATCGATGATCATCGCTGCATCGGTGGCGTTCTTGCCCTTGGTGAGGTCAAACTGTTGGACTGGGCAAATCGCGTACTCCTGCAAGCACTCTTCCCAGGATTTCAAGGTTGGGCTCTTCCAGTTCCCATAAGCCTTGCGAATAATGGCAATTCCATATTTTGCGATTTCGGAAACAATCGCTGCGATCTTGGCAGCTGGAGCGTTGTCAGCATCAATCAGCAGCGCGATCTTGGATTCCTTCGGTTGCATCTGATTACTGCGCTCGAGGCTCATCACTTTCTTGCACTCTACCCATGGCAGCTTCTGCACGCACGGCATTCGTGTGAAGTGGTCTATCGCATGAGTAAAGCTGTGCCGCTTAGCGGCGACGGCTTGGACAAGCACTTAGCTCTCTGCACGAGGCACTCCGGCTACATCCATTAACCCCTCAATGCTAAGTGAAGAATAGGCAGGCAGGCGAATTCCATCGAACTCCGGGAACAGTTCCACGGAGAATTCGCGCCATCTGTCGTACTTGTTGTGGGCAACCGCGTAAAGCAAAACTCCGTAGGTTGTTGGCGAAGCTGATGAGAAAGGCAGTACGCGGCTCAAATCCAACTGGTGTTGACCCACCTCATAAGACTCGATGAGGCCCTGCCGGAGAAGGATGTTGAAATCGGTGTCGATCTTCAGCCCGAGCCCGAGCAGTTCGACGGAAGAGAACCAAGCCTTCATTGCCTGTATCTCTCTGCCCTGGCCGACGTTAATCGGTTCTGAGCTGGCAACCAGAAGCCTGTTGATGGAACTGTACAATGCGTAGTGAAGATGGAGCTGCCTAGCGGACAGCGACTTAATTGTGTCGAGAAGTTGGATTGAATCGTCATTCTTACCGTCGATCGTCCTCGAGGACGCAAGAATCCCCCCGAAGTACTCCGCGCAAATATCCTCGTCAGTAAAGGCACCACTAGTTAAAGCCTCATGAGCTACTCGGAGGTTTGCGCTTTTTCCGTCGTTAGGGTCCTCTATCTTCTTGTAGGCCTTGTCGATGATCTTGTCTCGGCCCTTCGAATAAAGGCGCTTTAGGTCGTCACCAATTTCCGCAAGGACTGGCCCCAATGTCTTCTGGAGTGCCCACTCTCCCGGAAGGGCAAGCGCGATCGTTTTCTCGTCATCCGTCATTGATACCTCAGAGAGCCAACGTTGCTGGCAACCGGCCTGCCGAAGGCGGATCTGGTTGACCAGCGGGTTAGGCTGCGAATCTGTGATGCTACTAGTACTGCGCTACAAAGTGGCCCCATGCTCTCACTACAACTACGTCGGCACTCTGACTCCCCTTTTCTAGGGACGGAACCGTCGAGAAGACTATGCCATCATTGAAGGTTCTTTCGACATTCTCTGTCACTTTACCGACGAATGCCCAACGATTAACGGTTCCACTTCTCAACGTCTGCTGGAGAGCGAAGTTGAACAGGCTAGAGGTGCCTACAACTGAAAGTCGTTGCATAGAAATGTCTGTAATTACAAACACAAAGCCCTTGGCTATGGAGAATGGCGAATCACTTCCATTTGGACCAGTTAGGACGAAGGGTTTTACCGTTCCAGGTGCAACGCTTGCCGTAATCTGTGTTGAATTTGTCATGACGCTGTTCCTTTGGGGATTAATGGGTTGACGATTAGGTTGTCGGGCATCCGCAAGCCGACTCTGACAGAAAGAAGGGGTGCTTGTGCACGACTCGTGCGTTTGCGGCCTAACTCGTTCTTCGACGTTTCCGCGGACTACCCCCAGACGACAGACCCATTCCGGCGAAGACCTAAGTCCACAGCAATCAGTCTCTGAAACCCCTACACCCCAACGGCACTCTAAGCAAGAACGCCAACGCCAGCCATGGTCAACGGTTCCTCGAACCACTTGTGCCCTCAACTACAGCAGACCGCAATGATGTGAATCACGCGGGATGCTCCAGCGGCAGCCCCTGCGCCTTCCAGGCCCTCAACCCGCCGCGCATGTTGGCCACTTGGGTCAGCCCCTGCTTCTGCAGCTGTTGGGTGGCCAGAGCCGAGCGACTGCCGGAGTGGCAAAGCACCACCGTGGGCCGATCCGTGGGGATCTCGTCGGCTCGGCTCTGCAACTCAGGCAGGGGAATCAACAGGCTGCCCGAGATGCGACCGTCCGGGCCCTGCACTTCCGCTTCGGAACGGACGTCCACCAGCGTCAGGGCCTCGCGGTGGCCGGCCACCCAGTCGGCCGTCAGTTCCGGCAGGCCGGCATAGCTGCGCTCGATCGGTGCCCAGTCGTCCGCTTCCTCCACGCCACCGTCGGCGGGCCGGCCGGAGCGCAGGTTGGCCGGCAGGGCCACGGCGATGCGGTTGGGGTGGGGGAGATGCAGGTTCTCCATGTAGCCCACGAAATCGCGCTCGTCGGCATCGCCGCCGAGCCGGGCGTTGTAGGCCTTCTCCTCGGCCACCGAACTCACCGCCCGGCCGCTGTAGTCGTGGGCCGGGTAGAGCAGGCAGTGGTCGGGCAGCGTGAGGATCTGCCCGGTGATCGAGTGGTACAGGGTGGACGCATCCCCCTGCTGAAAGTCGCAGCGGCCGCAGCCCCGCACCAGCAGGGCATCGCCGGTGAAGGCCAGGCTGTGGTCATCAAGCACGACGCTGAGGCAACCGTCGGTGTGGCCGGGGGTGGCACGCACCTCCAGATGGCGGCCGCCGAAGCGCACCCGATCACCGTGGCGCAGGGGCAGGGTCACGTTCTCAGCCCCGGCGACGGCGGCCAGGGCGATGGCGCAGCCGGTGGCCCGGTGCAATCGCCAGCTGCCGGTCACGTGGTCAGCGTGCACATGGGTATCGAGACTGGCGACCAGATCGATCCCCAGTTCCCGGATCAGCGAAAGATCGCGGGGGTGTTGCTCGTACACCGAATCGATCAGCACCCCCTGCCGGGAGGCCACATCCGCCAGCAGGTAGGTGAAGGTGCCCGTCTCGGCGTCGAACAGCTGCCGCAGCAGCAGCGGCGCAGCGCCGGCGGCAGCCGCCAGGGGGAAGGAAGGAGAGGGGGCCATCGGGTTCTGGGGCGTCAGCCGGGACCCTGCTGCGGCCCACCTTGCAGCTTGGAGCCGCCTTCCGCCAGGACGCCCTGCAGATAGGCGCCCACGAACATGCCGGCCAGGCCGATCAGCACCGGCCCGTTGCCGATGCCGAGGCTAGCCACCGCCGCCCCCGGGCACAGGCCGCACAGGCCCCAGCCCACACCGAAGATCACCGCCCCCGGCACGGTGCCGGCCAGCATCGGCTTCACTTCATGGGAAAAGGGCAGCCCCAGCAGCGTGGTCTGCCGCAGCCGCGGGGCCAGCCGGAAGCCGACCGTCGTGACCGCCAGGGCCGCCGCCATCACCAGCAGCAGGCCGAGGTCGCGCAGCTGCAGGAAGCTCAGCACCACCTCCGGCCGGGCCATGCCGCTCCAGGCCAGCCCATAGCCGAACAGGCCACCACCCAGGAGGATCGCGAACAGGCGCTTCATGGGGTCACCCCCAGCAGCATCACGACCCGGGCGGTGACGATGGCCACCGCCATGAACACGGCGACCGCCAGCAGCGAGGCCCTCGAGAACGAGGCGACGCCGCAGATGCCGTGGCCGGAGGTGCAGCCCGAGGAGAGCCGGGTGCCGAAGCCCACCAGCAGCCCCCCCAGCGCCAGCCGCCACCAGCCCACCGCCGTGAAGAAGAACGCCTGGTGGGTGGCGGCGTACAGCCAGGCGCCGAGCACCATGGCCAGGGCGAACAGCAGCCGCCAGTCGCGCGAGCCGCGCTCAGCCTTGAGCGGCGTGACGTAGGTGAGCGTGGAGCTCAGGAAGGAACTCGCCCCGGCTTTGACGCCGAGGGTGAGGTACATGACCATCAGTCCCAGTCCGAGGAACAGCCCCCCGCACAGATAGGACGTGACGCCATTGGGGAAGGGGAAGCCCATCGATGCGGCCAACAACGACAGTTAGACCATAAATACATCGGTGACAGCGGGCAACGCCCCCAACTTCAGACCCCGAGCGGTTCCCCCTGGGCCTTCTTCTGCTCGGCCAGCACCTGCTCGAGACCCTCGATGTCTTCGTCGGTGATCTTCGTCTGCATCGGGCAGTGCTTGGGGCCGCACATCGAGCAGAACTCCGCCTGCTTGTAGATGTCGGCCGGCAGGGTTTCGTCGTGGTACTCGCGGGCCCGTTCGGGATCGAGGGAAAGATCGAACTGCTTGTTCCAGTCGAAGGCATAGCGGGCCCGGCTCAGTTCATCGTCGCGGTCGCGGGCGCCGGGGCGGTGGCGGGCGATGTCGGCGGCGTGGGCGGCGATCTTGTAGGCGATCAGGCCCTCGCGCACATCCTCCGCATTGGGCAGGCCCAGGTGTTCCTTCGGCGTCACATAGCAGAGCATCGCCGTGCCGTGCCAGCCGGCCAGGGCGGCGCCGATGGCGCTGGTGATGTGGTCGTAGCCGGGGGCGATATCGGTGACGAGGGGGCCGAGCACGTAGAAGGGCGCCTCGCTGCACTCCTCCATCTGCTTCTTGACGTTGAACTCGATCTGATCCATCGGCACATGGCCCGGACCCTCCACCATCACCTGCACGTCGTGCTTCCAGGCGCGGCGGGTCAGCTCACCCAGCGTCTTCAGTTCCGCCAGCTGGGCCGCATCGGAGGCATCGTGCTGGCAACCCGGCCGCAGCGAATCCCCCAGAGAGAAGCTGCAGTCGTAGCGCTTGAAGATCTCGCAGATGTCGTCGAAGCGGGTGAACAGCGGGTTTTGCTTGTGGTGGTAAAGCATCCACTGGGCCAGGATGCCGCCGCCGCGGCTCACGATCCCAGTGAGGCGGCCCTTGACCAGCGGCAGGTGCTCGATCAGCAGGCCCGCATGGATCGTCTGGTAGTCGACCCCCTGCTGGCAGTGCTTCTCGATGATGTGCAGGAAATCGTCGGCATCGAGCTTCTCGATCGAGCCGTGCACGCTCTCCAGCGCCTGATACACGGGCACGGTGCCGATGGGGACTGTGGAGGCGTTGATGATCGCCGTGCGCACCTCATCGAGGTTCACCCCTCCGGTGGAGAGGTCCATCACCGTGTCGGCGCCGTACTTCACCGCCAGCTTCAGCTTCTCCACCTCCTCGTTGAGGTCGGAGGCATTGGGGGAGGCGCCGATGTTGGCGTTCACCTTGCACCTGGACGCAATGCCGATCGCCATCGGCTCCAAGCCGGGGTGCTCGATGTTGGCCGGGATGATCATGCGGCCCCGGGCCACCTCTTCCATCACCAGCGACTCGGGCAGGTTTTCCCGCTTCGCCACATAGGCCATCTCCTCGGTGACAACGCCCTGGCGGGCGTAGTGCAGCTGGGTGACGTTGGCTTGACCACGACGCTTCTGGATCCAGGCGCTGCGCATGACGGAAGGAGACGATGGGGCCGAAATGGGGGGCGCAGCCTGAGAGCTTCCGCACTTCCCTGCGCCGGCATGACCCGGATCAGGTTCGGAGGGTGTGATCTCAGCCCTGGGCGAAGCGATCGGTGGATCCTGCGCCGGGCACCCCTAGTGACTTTGGAAAGCTAGCAAGGCTGAAGAAGGTCAAGGGGTACGCAACAAGGATTCCGGGATCTGTACAGGTTGTACAGGAGCGGGAAACAACAGCGCCGCACCATCACCAGGCCCCGCGAGTCCCCGGCCCGGCGCAGTCAAGGCGCTGGCGTCAGGCGCAGGGATCAGCCCTGCAGGCCGTCCAAAGCAATGGCCGTGACCCTGTGGTCGCCGTCGCTCTGCAGCGCCGCCAGGGCTTCGCGGGCCTGGGCCGCCTCGGGCCCCCGCCCATCACGCACCAGCCGGCCCAGGATCTCGGCCCCGCCGGCCCGCACCGTGCCGTCGCCATCGGCCACCGCCTCCCCGGCCAGCTCCAGGAGCCAGGCCGCCGGCATCGCCTCCTGCTCCGCCAGGGCCGAGAGGATGCTGCAGCGCACCAGCCACTGGTCGTCGGCCACGAACGCATCCCGCAGCAGGGGCCAGGCCCGCTCCACCCCGTAGCTGGCCAGGGCATTGGCCGCCTCGGCGCGCACGTTGGCGTCCTCGTCCTGGCGCACGGACCTCTCCAGGGCCGCCCAGCCCGCCTCGCTGCGCTTCACGCCCAGGCCGGCGCAGGCCAGGGAGCGGATCACGAAGGTGGTCTGCTCCAGCCCCAGCAGCAGCAGCGGGATCGCCGCCTCCGGCTCCACACCACGCAGCCCCGCCAGGGCGGGCATGGCCCGGCTCGGATCGCCCGAGGCGATCGCCTGCCGCGCCGCTTCCAGATCGGGGGTGGATTCACTCACGGGGATCAGGGCGGGGATCCTTCACCTTGGCGCAGCTCGCCGCCGGCCGGGGGGGCCTGGCGCAGGGCCCGCAGCAGCTCAGCCCGCCGCCGCCGCCGTCGGATCCAGCTGGTGGTGAGCAGGCCGGAGCCGATCACCAGGGCGGGCACGGCCGGCAGCCGGTCGGTCCCCTGGCGGGTGAACAGCACCAGCAGGGCCAGCAGGATCAGCAGCGGCGAGGAGAGCGCCAGCAGCGCCGCCCGGAAGCGCGAGGGCCGACGGCCGCTCAAACCGGCAGCTCCATCCAACGCAACAGGCTGAGTGTGAGCACCTTGATGCCCACCTCCAGGCAGCCCTCGTCCGGATCGAAGCTGTTGCTATGCAGGGGCGTGCAGCCGCCCGGCCCGGCCACCCCCAAGCGGAACATGGTGCCGCGGGTGCCCTCCAGCAGCTGGGCGAAGTCCTCGGCCCCCAGCGACGGCTGCTCGAGCCACTGCACCCGGGAGCGGCCCAGCAGCGCCACGGCCGAATCGGCCACCAGCTGGGTGAGCTCCGGGTCGTTGTGCACCGGCGGCGAGATGCAGCGGTAATGCACGCGGGCCTCGCCACCGTGGCCCTGGCAGAGGGCATGCACCGTGTCCTCGATCCAGCCCGGCAGCTGGGCGTGCACCTCCAGATCCAGGCAGCGCACCGTGCCCAGCAGCCGCACGTGGTCGGCGATGACATTGAAGGCCTTGCCCCCCTCGATCAGCCCGAAGCTCACCACCACCGGATGCAGCGGATCCAGCCGCCGGCTGATCGCCTCCTGCAGCCCGCTCACCACCCGGGCGGCGATCCAGATCGCATCGGTGCTCTGGTGCGGGCGGGCGCCGTGGCCCCCTTCCCCCAGCACCTCCACCTCCAGCTCCCCCGCCGCGGCCGTGAGGCTGCCGCTGCGCACCCCCACCGTGCCCACCTCCAGGCTGGGGAACACGTGCACCCCGAACAGGGCCTGCACCCCGTCCATCGCCCCGTCGGCCCGCATCCAGGCCGCCCCTTCCGCCGTCTCCTCCGCCGGCTGGAACAGCAGCCGCACCCGGGCCGTGAGCCGGTCGGCCACGCCGGCCAGAAGCCGGGCCACCCCCAGCCCCACGGTGGTGTGGATGTCGTGGCCGCAGGCATGCATCAGGCCCTGGCGGCTGGAGGCGTAGGGCAGCTCGGTGCGCTCCTCGATCGGCAGGGCGTCCATGTCGGCCCTCAGGGCCACCAGCGGCGCCCCCAGCGGCCCCAGCTCGGCCACCACCCCGGTGCGGCCCACCCCCTCACGCACCTCCCAGCCCCAGCGCCGCAGCTCACCGGCCACCAGGGCGGCGGTCTGCTGTTCGTGGCCGCTCAGCTCGGGGTGGCGGTGGATGTGGCGGCGGATCTGGATCAGCTCCGGCAGCAGCGCCTGCAGGATCGCCTCCAGCCCCAGGGCGGCCCAGGCCCCATCCCCCCCCTCGACGGGCCCGCCGGGTGAGAAGGGGGGAAAGGACAACGGGGTCATGGGCGGAGGGGGGGCCGAGGAGGCGAAGCCGGTTCAGGAGGCCAGGGCCAGGAACTGGGCCAGAGCCTGCACGGGCACGGGCGGCCAGCGCCGTATCTGCAGCAGCCATTCTTCCTGCCGGTAGCGGGGATCAAGCCCGGAAGCCGCGGCCCAGTGGCTTTCCGCCTCGCCCCGGGCCCCCCGCCGCCACAGCAGCGCCGTCAGGCCGGCGCGGGCATCGGCGAACAGGGGATAGCGGCGGATCAGGTCGCGCATCTGCTTCTCCGCCACCGTGGTGTCCCCAAGCTGGAAGGCGGCCAGGGCGGCGCTGGAGCGGGCCATGGCGAAGCCCGGCCGGGCGGCGGCGGCTGCCTCGAAGCAGGCGCGGGCCGCCGGCCAGTCGCCCCGGGAGCCCTCCACGTTGCCCAGGTTGTAGAGGGCGGAGGCATCCTCCGGATTGCGCTCCAGGATCCATTGGTAATCCGCAGCGGCGGCGCTCCACAGGCCCAGGGCCTCCTCTGCGGTGCCGCGGTTGAGGTGGGGGTCGGCGCTGGCGGGCTCCAGCTCTATGGCCTTGTCCTGGTCGGCGATCGCCGCCCGGGCATCCCCCAGGGCCAGCTGCACGTTGCCGCGGTTGCTCCAGGCCGAGGCGTCCTCTGGCGCCAGATCCACCACCCGGTCCCATAGGGGCAGGGCCTCGCCGAATCGCCCATCGCGACTGGCGGCCAGGGCCTGCTCGAACAGGGCCGGTAGCGACACCGCCCCCGCCGCTGAGCCGGCCGCTGGGCCGGCATCGGCCCGCAACGCCTGCGGCCAGGCCAGCAGCCCCACCAGCAGCAGGATCAGGGCCAGCAACGGTCCCAAGGGGGCGGCGCGAAGCCGATGATCTCGACTCCGGCGTAGGACACCGACCCCCGGGGCTTCATCGCCTGCCATTCCCCGACGGTAACGACGGTGACCGGGCGGTGAGGACCGGCCACCGGGGAAAGCGGGTGATCATGGAGTGATCTGGTTGCGCCTTGCCATGGACAGCCTGCTCGGGTCGATCCAGGCGATTCCACGCCGCACGGGGTTGTCCAGCGGAACGGTCGGCGTGCTGCTGGGCATCACCATCCTCTGCCTGGGCGGCTTCCTCTTTTCCTTCACGGAATCGATCGACGATGAGCTCACCCTCACCCAGACGGAACAGTCGATCCTCTGGCATTTCCAGGTGGGGCGATTCATGCTCGGTTGGCTGCGCCGGGGCTTCTGGCCGAGCACCCATCCCTTCGTGGCCTATGCCTGCCTGGCCGTGGCCTATGTGGCGTCCTATGCCCTGCTGATCGGCCTCCACAACCTCCGCCATTCCTGGAGGACGACCCTGGCCTTTCTCCTCTTCCTCGCCTTCCCGACGAACTGGCTGCTGCAGGAGTTTCCCGTCACCGCCTTCTCGCTGGCCTTCGGCCTCGTGCTCGCCCCCGTGGCCGTCATCGAGACCCTGCGCGTCCACTCCGGAGAGGCCGCCCGGGAGGGCTCCCGGTGGCGTCTCTCGCTGGTCACCATCGGGCTGCTGGTGGTCCTGACCGGCTTCTTTCAGTCCTTCCTGCTGCTGTACGTCTCGATCGGGATCGGCGCCGTCCTGCTGGACGGGGACGCCTCCCGGGCCGGCGCCAGTAACCGGCTCAGCGCTCTGCCCCCCGTCTTCGGCTACGCCGTCATCGCGATCCTGCTGCATCGCCTGATCGTCAAGCTGAGCCTGTTCTTCCACGGCCTCGAGCCCGCCCACCTCGATCAATACACGCGCAACACCCTTGGCATGCTGCGCTTCAGGCCGCTCGACTACCTGCTGGGCCATGCCACCCAGATCCTGCGCACCTACGTGCACCCCGGCTACTCCTACGGAGCGGATCTCTGGGCCCTGCCGCTCCTGGTCGCAGGCGCGATTCTCACCTGGTGGGCGACGAGAAAACGCCTGCCGGCAGGGTCTCGGCTCATCCAGGCCGGCCTGGTGCTGCTGCTGCTTCTCTCACCGTTTCTGCTCAATGTGCTGTCCACACCCGACCGGCTTCCCCTCCGGTCGTACGTCTCCCTGCCCTATGTGATCTGGGTGTTCGCCATGCTCTGGCTGCTCCAGGCCAGAAGCCTGCAGCGCGGGAGTCTCCTGGCCTCGGCCCTGGTGACAGGTCTGCTGGGCTTCCAATGCCTCAATGCCACGTCGGAGTACTTCTTCTCCCGTCACTACAACGCCAGAGCGGACCTCGTCACCGCCTCCACCATCGCCTCCGCCATGCTGAACCGGCCCGAGTTCCAAGGACAGGGGCCCCTGACCCTTGTGGTGCAGGGCAAACTCGATCGTCCTCTGCTGAGCCGCTCGGCCTGGTACTCCACCGCCAACGGATCCTTCTTCAACTGGGACGGGGGTAGCGCGACGCGCATCGTGGCCTATCTGCGAACCCTGGGCATCACCAACCTCACGGCCGGCGATGAGGCCACGCGCGAGAGGGTCCTCCAGCAGTTCAGCGCGATGCGCCCCTGGCCCGATCCCGGCTCTCTGCGCCTGCAGGGTGATGTGCTGCTGCTCAAGTTCTCGGGCGACGCAGAGCCCCTCAGGCCGCCGCCGGACCAGCCCCGTCCAGGTGGGCGCGCCCGGCGGAGGTGACGACCCGCCCCCGGGGCGTGCGCTGCAGGAAGCCCAGCTGCAGCAGGTAGGGCTCCACCACCGCTTCGAGGGTGGCGGGATCCTCCCCCAGCCCCGCCGCCAGGGTTTCCAGACCCACCGGCCCGCCGCCGTAGGCCTCCAGCATCAGGCCCAGCAGGCGCCGGTCGCTGGCATCCAGGCCGCGCCCGTCCACCCGGTGCAGGGAGAGGGCCTCCTCCACGAGTGCCGCATCGATCCGGCCGTGGCCCCCCACCGCCGCCACGTCCCGCACCCGGCGCAGCAGCCGGTTGGCGATGCGCGGCGTGCCCCGGCAGCGGCGGGCCACCTCCTGGGCGGCGCAGGGCTGCAGGGCCAGCTGCAGCAGGCCGGCGGCCCGCTGCACGATCGCCTCGAGGTCATCGAGGCCGTAGAACTCCAGCCGCTGGATCAGGCCGAAGCGATCCCGCAGCGGCGAGCTCAGCGAGCCGGCGCGGGTGGTGGCCCCCACCAGGGTGAACGGGGCCACCTCCAGGCTGCGGGTGCGGGCCGTGGTGCCCTTGCCGACGGTGAGGTCGAGGCGGAAGTCCTCCATGGCGGGGTAGAGGATCTCCTCGGCCACCCGGTTGAGGCGGTGGATCTCATCGATGAACAGCACCTCGCGGGGCTGCAGGTTCACCAGCAGGCCGACGATGTCGCGCGGGCGCTCCAGGGCCGGGGCGCTGGTGATCCGGCAGCGCACCCCCAGCTCCTCGGCCAGCACCAGGGCCATGGTGGTCTTGCCGAGGCCGGGGGGGCCGTAGAGCAGCACATGGTCGAGGGCCTCCTGGCGGCGGCGGGTGGCCTCCACGGCGATGCGCAGCACCTGCTTCAGCTCGCTCTGGCCGATGTAGTCATCCAGCCGGCGGGGCCGCAGGCCGTCCTCCCGCACGGGGGGCTCCTCGACAGCAGCGGTGGGGTCCACGAGCCGCTCCGGAGCCGCCCCGGACCGCTGCCCCCGGGGAGCGGGTGCGGCCGTTCCTCCCGAAGAGATGATCGCCATGGCTGGAGGGTACCGGCTGCTGCCTAGGGTCGGGGAGCACCCAGGTGATCAGGAACGCGGCGATGGCGAAGGGGCCCGGCAGGAAGGGCGGTGGCGCCAAAGGCGCCGATCCGGCCAACCGGCTGCTGGCCGACAACCGCCTGGCCCGCCACCAGTACGAGATTCTCGAAACCCTCGAGACCGGCATCGAGTTGCTCGGCACCGAGGTGAAATCGATCCGGGCCGGCCAGGTGAACCTGCGCGACGGCTTCTGCCTGATCCGCAACGGCGAGATGCAGCTCCACAACGTTCACATCTCCCCCCACAGCCACGCCGGCAAGTTCTTCAACCACGAGCCGCTGCGGGTGCGCAAGCTGCTGGCCCACCGCCGCGAGATCGACAAGTTGCGCGTCGCCCTCGACCAGAAGGGGCTCACCCTGATCCCGCTGAACCTGCACCTCAAGGGCTCCTGGATCAAGATCACCATCGGCCTGGGCAAGGGCCGCAAGCTGCACGACAAGCGCCAGGACGAGAAGAACAAGCAGATCGCCAAGGAGACGCGGGCCGCCGTCGCCCGGCTCTGAAGCCTGGCTTCAGTTGCTGGGCGGTGCGGGGGGCGCCGGTGGACTGGCGGGGGCCGGGGGCGCCGGGGCTGCGGGGGCCGGGGTGGCGCCGGGGGTGGCCGGGGCCTGGGCGGGCGCGGTGTCCTGTGGCTCCTCGGGGGCCGGTGGCGCCTCCGGCGCCGGTGGCGGCGTGGGGGCCGGCGGATCGGCCCGCAGCGACAGGCGGATCAGGGCCGGGGCGACGCCGTCGTTGGTGAGCAGCAACTGCACCGGCGAGCTCTTCTGGCCATCGAGGCTGACCACCCGCAGGGGGCCCCTCGGCTCCAGCTGCGTTCCCCCGGCCGAGTAGACGCTCATCTGCAGCAAAGGCGAGCCGCTGACGCCGAGGGCGAGGCCGTGGCCGGCGGGCAAGCGGATCGGGAACAGCCGCGCCCCGCTGGCCGGCACCTCGGCCGACAGCACCTGGGCGGTGCCGGAGGGGGCCTCGATCGGCTCGATCCTGAGGTTCTCCAGCGTCAGTTCGGCGGCGGCATACCAGATCTGGCGGAAGGGTTCCGGTGGCATCGCCTGGGAGGCCCGGCTCGGCAGCAGGTTCTGGACACTGGCCGACACCAGCTCCCGCAGCACCGCCGGGCTCAGCCCCTGGCGCACGAAGCCGCCCTGGCGCTGCTCCCAGTCGCTGGCGCTGAAGCTGCCCAGCCGGCGCCGCAGGGGCAGGGGCAGCTGCTCCACCCGGGCCAGCCATTCCTCGGCCAGTTCGTTCCACACCCGCCGCAGCGGCGTGTCCTCCAGGGTGTCGGAGGGGAGCCGGCCGTTGCGCTCGGGGTACTGGGCCAGCAGGGCCGCATCCACCAGGCTCAGGAACCAGGCCCGGTCCACCTGCATCGCCCGCAGGCGGTTGAGCAGCTGCTGGCGCTGGTCCACCTCCGAGGGGGGCAGGCTGCTGGGGAGCTCGCTCTGGCCGCCGGGGGCCGGGGCGCCCACCTTGCCGCGGCTCAGCCACCACCAGCCCACCGCCGTCCCCACGACCGCCGAGAGCACCAGGGCGATCAGCACCGGCCAGAAGCCCCCCTCGGCCTCCTCCTCCCGTTCCTCATGGCGGCGCCGCACGCTGTCACTGACGGCCACGGCGGCCGGTGGCGGCGGCGTGGCGGCAGCGGCCGTGGGCAGCGGCAGCTGGGGCTCCACCCGCGCCGCCTGCGGCGATGGGCCGGCGGCGACCTCGGCCGGCCGCCACTCCTGTGCCGGCTCCGGCCCCCGCTCCGGGGCTGGCGGGGGCAGGGGGGTGGGGGGTGGCGCCGCGGCCTCGGGCACCAGCACCACCGTGCGGTCGGCCCGCGGCACCGGGCCCATACTGTCGGGCATCACCAGGGACTGGAACGCCACCAGGGCCTGGCCGGCGGAGGCGAAGCGCTCCTCGGGGTGGCGGCTCAGCAGGCGCTGCAGCTGGTGCAGCAGCTCCGGCTCGTTCTCCAGCGCCGCCGGCCAGCGCCACTGCATCGTGGCCGGATCCAGCAGGCGCTCCGGCCCGTCCCCGCTCAACAGCACCAGGGCCACCACCCCGAGGGCGTGCAGATCCATCCAGGGCTGGGCGGGCTCGCCCCTGGCCAGCTCCGGCGGGGCGTAGCCCGGGGTGGCCCCCTGCAGCCGCTCCCCGGCGGGGCCGGCGGACGTGCCGCGCACCAGGCCGAAATCAAGCGGCACCGGCAGGCCGTCGCTGTCGCGGCGCAGCAGGTTGGCGGGGCTGAGGTCCCCGTGCAGCAGGTCCTGGCTGTGCAGGGCGGCCAGCACCGGCAGCAGCTGGCGCAGCAGCAGCAGCACCTCCCCCGCCCCGAACACCAGCTGGCGCTCGGCGCGCAGCTCCAGCAGCTGCTGGTAGGTGCGGCCCGCCTGCCACTCCCGCACCAGCCAGAGCTGGCCCTCGGCCTCGATCACGGCGCCGATGCGGGGCACCTGGGGATGGAGCACCCCCTGCAGCCGCGACCACAGCTCCCGGGCCCGGGCCTGGTCCTGCTCCGGCCCGATGCGGCGCAGAGCCACGGGCGCATCGGCGGCCAGCTGGTCGCTCGCCAGCCACAGCTCCCCCTGGGGGCCGGCGTTCTCCGAGCCGATACAGCGCTCCAGCCGGTAGCGGCCGCCGATCACCTGACCCTGGGCTGCGCTCATGGGATCAGGGCCGTGCCGGTGCGCTGGGGCTGCTCGAGGCCGCGGCCCGCCAGCCACTCCCTGTCGTAGAGGCGGGAGCGGTAGCGATCACCGCTGTCACAGAGCACGGTGACGATGCGATGGCCGGGCCCCAGGCGCCGGGCCGTCTCCACCGCCGCCGCCACGTTGATCCCCACCGAGCCCCCCATGAACAGGCCCTCCTGCCACAGCAGGCCATAGATCGTGCGCAGGGCCATGGGGTCGTCGATCCGCACCGCGTCATCGATCGGCGCCCCCTCCAGATTGGCGGTGACGCGGCTGTTGCCGATGCCCTCGGTGATCGAGTTCCCCTCACTCTTCAGGGTGCCGTCGGTGGCCCAGCTGTAGAGGGCGCTGCCGCAGGGATCGGCCAGGACGCAGCGGACCCTGGGATCCTGCTCCTTGAGATAGAGGGCCACCCCGGCGTAGGTGCCGCCCGTGCCGGTGGCGGCCACCCAGGCATCCAGCCTGCCCCCGGTCTGCTGCCAGATCTCCGGGCCGGTGCTGCCGTAGTGGGCGCGCCGGTTGGCGAGGTTGTCGAACTGGTTGGCCCAGACGGCACCGGGCGTCTCCTCGGCGATGCGGCCCGAGAGGCGCACGTAGTTGGCCGGGTCGCTGTAGGGCACGGCGGGCACCGTGCGCACCTCGGCGCCGAGGCTGCGCAGCAGGCCGATCTTCTCCGCCGACTGGGTCTCGGGGATGACGATCAGGCAGCGGTAGCCGCGGGCATTGCAGAGGTGGGTCAGGCCGATGCCGGTGTTGCCGGCGGTCCCCTCCACCACCGTGCCCCCCGGCTTGAGTTGGCCGCTGGCCTCCGCCTCCTGGAGGATGCCCAGGGCGGCACGGTCCTTGACCGACCCGCCGGGGTTCATGAATTCCGCCTTGCCCAGGATCTCGCAGCCGGTGAGGGCGCTGAGGGCATGGAGCCGGATGAGCGGCGTGCCGCCGACCGCCCCGCTGAAGCCCTCGGTGATCCCGGTGCTCATGCCGTCGCTGTGGGCTCCCATGCGGCTGGCCTTCTCCATGGCTGCGTGGCCGGATCGTAGGGAACATCCCTAAGGTCGGCCCCAGAGAACGGCAGGACCATGGGTTCCAGGGCACACGCGCCGGCGGACATCCCCTGCCTCCTGCAACGGCTCCAGGCGGTCCGCCGGCACAGTGAACGCCTGATCGAGGGTCTGGAACCCGAGGACCTCTGTCTTCAGGGCATGGCCGATGCCAGCCCCGCCAAGTGGCACCTGGGGCACACCACCTGGTTCTTCGAGACCTTCCTGCTGGAGCCCCACCTGCCGGGCCACGCCACGCCCGACCGCCGCTGGGGCCATCTGTTCAATTCCTATTACGAGGCGGTCGGCAGCCGCCACCCCCGCCCTGAGCGGGGCCTGCTCACCCGTCCGGCCATCGGCGAGGTGCTCGCCTGGCGCCGGCGCGTCGACGCCGGGCTGGAGACGCTGCTGCTGGAGCTGGATCGCGGCCCCGCCGACACCGCGGCGCCCCTGCTGGAGCTGGTCGAGCTGGGGCTCCAGCACGAGCAGCAACACCAGGAGCTGCTGCTGATGGATCTGCTCGACGGCTTCAGCCGCAACCCCCTGGAGCCCGCCTATGGCGTCGAACCCCCCGGCGCCGGGGCGCCGGAGCTCACCGGCGGCTGGCGCTCCCACCCCGGCGGGCTGGTGGAGATCGGCCACGCCGGCGCTGGCTTCCACTTCGACAACGAAGCCCCCCGGCACCGCCAGTGGCTGGAGCCCTTCAGCCTGGCCGAAACCCTGGTCACCAACGAGGCCTACGCAACCTTCATCGCCGATGACGGCTACCGGCGGCCGGAGCTGTGGATGAGCGAGGGCTGGGCGCTGGTGCAGCAGCGCGGCTGGGGCGCGCCGCGCTACTGGCGCGGGGAGTGGGAATTCACCCTGGCGGGCCGCCGGCCGCGCCTCCCCCAGGCCCCCGTGCGGCACCTCAGCTGGTTCGAGGCCGATGCCTTCGCCCGCTGGAGCGGCGGCCGGCTGCCGAGCGAAGCGGAATGGGAGCTGGTGGTGGCGGAAGCCGCCCAACCGGGCGGGCGCCCCCTGCCCCAGGCCTTCGGCGCCCTCTGGCAATGGACCGCCAGCCCCTACCGGCCCTACCCGGGCTTCCGCCCCGCCCCCGGTGCCGTCGGGGAATACAACGGCAAGTTCATGTCCTCCCAGTTCGTGCTCCGCGGCAGCTGCTTCCTCACCCCGGCGGGCCACGCCCGCCCCACCTACCGCAACTTCTTCGGGCCCCACTGCCGCTGGATGGCCGCCGGGCTGCGGCTGGCCCGCGACGGCGCTGACGACGGCACCGGCACTCCATGCTGATCGACCTCCATCCCGAGCCCGCCGACATGGCCCGGCTGGTGATCGACGGCATGGCCCGCCGCCCGAAGCAGCTGCCGGCCTGGCTGCTGTATGACGCCGAGGGGTCCCGGCTGTTCGAGGCGATCTGCGAGCAGCCGGAGTACGGCCTCACCCGCACCGAGACGGCCCTGCTGGAAGCGAAGGCGCCCGAGCTGGCCGCCGCCCTCGGGCCCGGGGTGGTGGTGGAGTTCGGGGCCGGCAGCGCCCGCAAGGTGAGCCCCCTGCTCGCCGCCCTGCGGCCCGCCGCCTATGTCGCCCTCGACATCAGCGCCGACCACCTGGCCCCCGCCTGCCGGGCCCTGCAGCAACGCCATCCGGACCTGCCGGTGCTCGGCATCTGCTGCGACTACAGCCGCCTGGAGCAACTGCCCGACCACCCCGCACTGGCTGGCCACGGCCGGCTGGGCTTCTACCCGGGCAGTTCGATCGGCAACTTCGACCCCGCCGGCGCCCGGGACCTGCTGCGCCAGTTCCGCCGGCTGCTGGGGCCGGACAGCCGCCTGCTGATCGGCATCGACCAACCCAAGGCGGTGGAGCGGCTGGAGGCGGCCTACGACGACGCCGCCGGTTGGTCGGAGGCCTTCGCCCGCAACCTGCTGACCCGGCTCAACCGGGATCTGGACGGCGATTTCCACCCCGACGACTTCCACTACCGGGCCTGGTGGGAGGCCGGCCAGTCCCGCATCGCCATGGCCCTGGTGAGCCGCCGGGAGCTCACCGTGCAGCTGGCCGGCCACCACTGGCCGTTCGCGGCCGGCGAAGCCCTGATCACCGAGTACAGCCACAAGTACGCCCCCGAGGCTTTCCTGGCCCTGGCCGCCGAAGCCGGCTGGCTGGGGGCCGGCCGCTGGAGCGATGTCGCCGGGGATTTCGCTCTGCACCTGCTGGTGCAGGCAGACTCGGATCAGCACCGGAGCGAGCCATGAGCAGGGAGGAGCAGCGTCAGGCCATGCGCGGGGTGCGTGAGGGGCTGATCGAGGAACTCGAGGACCTCTACCGCCGGGCCTTTGACCGCATCGGCGAACAGGACCTGGGCGAAGGGGCCATCGCCCGGCTCACCCAGTTGCTGCTGCGCTCCCGCGAGGCCGCCATCACCCCCCTGCAGGAGGAGATCGAGGCGCCCCTGATCACCCGCGCCCCCGGCGAACCGGTGCCATGAGCAGCAGCTGGCTGGAGGAACTGGAGGCGCGGCTGGATCAGCAGCTGGAGGGCTTCCTGCGCACCAATCCCCAGCAGGAGGAGCTGCTGAGGGAGCAGGCCGCCCGCGACCGCCAGCGGCAGCTGCTGGCGGAACGGGTGCGCCTGCGCCAGCAGGCCGAGGAGCAGCGGCGCGAACTGCTGCGGCTGGCCGAGGAGATCCGCCAGTGGCAGGAGCGCACCGGCCGGGCCAGGGCCGCCGGCGCCGAGGACCTGGCCGGCCGCGCCGAGCAGCATGTGACCGGGCTGATGGATCAGGGTCGCCACCGCTGGCGCGCCCTGGCCGATCTGGGCCAGCGCTTCGCCGGCGTGGAACAGGAGCTGGCCGAGCTCACCAGCCGTCCCCGCACCGGAGCCGCCCCCACCCCCGACCTGGAGGCCGACTGGGCCCGGTTCGAGGCCCAGCAGGAGCTGCAGGAGCTGAAACGCCGCAGCCAGCGCTGAACCCCGCCGCCCCATGGGTTTCCTGCTCTCGAAACTGCTGCCACTCGGCGTCTACCCCCTCGGCCTGGCCCTGCTGCTCCAGATCGCCGGCCTGCTGGGCGGCCAGCGCCGCTTCGGCCCGGTGCTCTCCGGGGTGGGCATCGCCCTGCTCTGGCTGGCGGCCACGCCCCTGCTGAGCCGGCAGCTGGTCTGGAGCCTGGAGGAGCGGGCCGCCCGGCTGACGCCGTCGCCGATTCCCAGGGCCGATGCGGTGCTGGTGCTGGGCGGCGGCCTGCGGCCCGCCCTGCCACCGCGCCAGGGGGTGGAGGTGAATGAGGCCGGCGACCGGCTGCTGCGGGCCGTGGCCCTGGTGCGGGAGGGCAAGGCCCCCTGGCTGCTGGTGACCGGCGGCAAGGTCACCTTCATGGCCAACGATCCGGCGGCCGGTGAGGCGCGGCTGGCCAAGGCCCTGGCCACCAGCCTGGGGGTGGCGGCCGATCGGATCGTGACCAGCGAGGAGGGGCGCAACACCGGCGAGGAGGCCGGCGCCCTGGTGCGGGTGGCCCGGCAGCGGGGCTGGACCTCCCTGCTGCTGGTCACCAGCGCCACCCACCTGCCCCGTTCCCTGGCCACCCTGCGCCGCGCCGCCCCGGACCTGCGGATCATCCCGGTGGCCTGCGACTTCCAGCTCCCCGAGCGGGGATCGTTCGGCACCCCCACCGTGGCCGGCACCGTGATGGGGCTGCTGCCCAGCGCCGAAGCCCTGGTGCTGACCACCACGGCCATGCGGGAGCATCTGGGCCTGCTGGCCTACCGCTGGCGGGGCTGGATCTGAACCGCCGCTGCCGCGGCCCGTTGGAGCTCTACTTCTTGGGCACCGGGGGCACCAGGCTCACCCCTTCAGGCGGTGGGGTGGGATCGGGATCGGCGATCAGCATGTGCTGCAGCACGATCTCCGGACGTTCACTGTCCCGCCAGCGGATGCGGTAGGCGGGCATCTTGGTGCCGCGGCTGGTGGTCTGCTCCACGGGCTCCATGACCCAGCCACGGCGGGATCGCCCCTGGGGATTGCGCTTCACCACCGCATCGGCGTGTTGAAAGCGAAAACCGACGCGCTCACCACTCATACCAGAGCCCCGAGGGGGAGAAGGCCTACTGGAGACCATTATCCCACTGCGTCGGTTCCGGCCTTCTCGCGGGCCTCCGGGCGCAGCAGGGGGAAGGCGATCACATCGCGGATCGAGGGGCTGTCGGTGAGCAGCATGGCGAGGCGATCGATGCCGATGCCGAGGCCGCCGGTGGGAGGCATGCCCACCTCCAGGGCGTGCAGAAAATCCTCGTCCACCGTCTGGGCTTCGGGGTCCCCCGCCTGGCGGCGCAGCTGCTGCAGCTCGAGCCTGGCGCGCTGATCCAGGGGATCGATCAGTTCGCTGAAGGCGTTGGCCGTCTCCCTCCCAACGATGAACAGCTCGAAGCGCTCCACCAGCCCGGGCTTGCTGCGGTGGGCCCGGGCCAGGGGCGAATTCTCCACCGGGTAGTCCATCACGAAGGTGGGCTGCACCAGGGTGGTCTCCACCGCCTGCTCGAAGGCCTCCACCAGCAGCCGGCCCACGCTGTCGGCGGCCTCCGGGGCCGCCAGGCCGGCGGCCTCCATCGCCGCCACTGCCTCGGCACGATCGCTGAAGCCGCTGAAATCCAGGCCGGTGGCCTGCTCCACCAGCTCGTGCATCGTGACCCGCCGCCAGGGCGGGGTGAGGTCGATCTCGGCGCCCTGGTAGGTGATCCGGGTGTCGCCGCAGACCTCGAGGCAGGCCGCGGCCAGCAGCTGCTCGGTGAGGTCCATCATCGTGTGGTAATCGGCGAAGGCCTGGTAGATCTCCACCGAGGTGAACTCAGGGTTGTGGCGGGTGCTCACCCCCTCGTTGCGGAAGATGCGCCCCAGCTCGTAGACCCGCTCGAAGCCCCCCACCACCAGCCGCTTGAGGTGCAACTCGGTGGCGATGCGGAGGGTGAGGGGCAGGTCGAGCGCGTTGTGATGGGTGGCGAAGGGGCGGGCATCGGCGCCGCCGGCTTCGGTCTGCAGGACGGGCGTCTCGATCTCGAGGAAGTCGCGCTCGTCGAGCCAGCGGCGCATGGCGCTCACCAGCCGGGCCCGGCGCCGGAAAGTCTCGCGGGTGTGGGGCGAGACGATCAGATCCAGGTAGCGCTGGCGGTAGCGCTTCTCCACGTCCGCCAGGCCGTGCCACTTGTCGGGCAGGGGCTGGAGCGCCTTGGAGAGCATCACCCAGTCGCTCACCTTCACCGAGAGCTCGCCCCGGTCGGTGCGGCGCAGGCTGCCGTGCACCCCGATCCAGTCGCCGCCGTCCACCAGGGAGGTGATCTGGGCGAAAGCCTCGGGCTCCTCCGGGTGGGCCGCCAGCAGGGCGGCCTTCTCGATGAACAGCTGGATCGGGCCGGATTCGTCGGCGATGGTGAAGAAGGCCAGCTTGCCCATCACCCGCCGGGTCATCACCCGCCCGGCCACCGCCACCGCCACCGCCCGCTCCTCGCCGTTGGGCAGGTCGGCATGGGCCTGCTGCAGCTCGGCGGTGCGGTGGCTGGGGGCGAAGCCGAGGGCATAGGGAGCCCGTCCCAGGGCCTCCAGGCTGCGGGCTTTCTCCAGACGGGTCTCACGCAGATCCGACAAGGCAGGCAGGGCGATGGAGAAGGATCGCAGCCATCCTGCAGGATCAGCCGGCGGCGACCAGGCCGGGGGCTCAGCCGGCGGCGGCCAGAGTTCCCTCGCCCATCCGCTGGGAGGCGTAGCCCGTGCCCCGCACCGTGAGGATCAGCTCCGGATTGCGGGGGTCGGGCTCGAGCTTGCCGCGCAGCCGCGCCACATAGACATCCACCACCCGCAGGTCGGCGGCGCGGCGCGGCGGGTAGCCCCAGAGCTGCTCGAGGATCTCGGCCCTGGGCACCACCCGGCCGGGTTCGCGGAACAGCAGCTCCAGCAGGCTGAATTCGGTGTAGGTGAGGGCGATGCGCTGTCCCTCCCGGGTCACCTGGCGGCGGTTGGTGTCGACCACCAGATCCCCCACCCGCAGCACGCCGGAGCCCGTGGGCAGATCTCGCGGCTCGCTGGTGGCGGCCCCCCGGCCCATGCGGCGCAGGATGGTGGAGATGCGGGCCTCCAGTTCCTTGGGGCTGAAGGGCTTGGGCAGGTAGTCGTCGGCGCCGAGGTCCAGGCCCGCCACCCGCTCGGCGATGGCATCGAGGGCGGAGAGGAAGATGATCGGCACGCAGGATTCGGCTCGCAGCCGCCGGCAGACGGCGAAGCCATCCAGCTTCGGCAGCATGACGTCGAGGACGACCAGGTCGGGCTGCTCCTTGTGGAACAGGGCCAGAGCCTCCTCACCGTCCTCGGCGCACAGGACCCGGTAGCCGGCCAGCTGCAGGCGCATCAGCAGCACCCGGCGCACGGCGGCCTCGTCGTCGACGACGAGCAGGGTGGCGATCGGCTGGGAGGGCTCCTGGTCGGCCGGAGGGGGGGAGGCGGGCTGCTGGACGACCGACGCACCACCGGAGGCTTCCTGCTCATCAGCCCCGTCGGTGAACGGGGAGGCTGAGGATGCAGAGGATGCGACCGAATGCGTGGGCATCGCTCCTGTCCGACCGGATGAAGAATCGCAACCATAACGCGACGCCGTTTCGGGCCGTGAACACGGAATCGGCTCCGGCAGCTGGCCTCTGGCCGATTCACAACATTTCTTCAGGGTCCCCGGCTCGGCGGCGGCCTCAGGGCCAGCGGGCCTCGGCGTAGCTGTTCCACTGCCGCTCGGCCTCGGCCAGGGCCGCATCGCTGTCGAGCTGCCCCAGCATCGCCCGCTGCAGCTGGGTGTAGAGGATCGCCTGCAGCCGCTTCACCCCCGGGGTCGCCGGCACCAGCACCCGCGCCGCGGCCAGGGTTTCGATCGAGAGCAGCCGGGCGCTGTGGACCAGCCGCTCCTGCCCGCCTGTGGGCACCGCCGCCCGCAGCCGCCCCTCCAGGCTCGCCAGGGCGCCGCGGGAGGAGGGCAGCACCCGGGCTTCCTCGGCGAAGGCCAGCTGGTTGGCGGCGTTGCTCAGGAACAGGGCGAAACTCAACGCCTCCGGGGCCATGGCGCTCTGGCGCGGCACCACAAGGTTCATCACCGCCACGTTGGCCTCGCCGCTGGCCCCGGTCAGGGGAGGGAAGGGGGCGGAGGTGGCGGCGATGCCGGGGGCGTTGGTCTGCAGGTTGCGGAGGAAATCGGGACCGCTGGCCACCTGGGCCAGATCGCCGGCCTGGTACAGCTCGATCGCCCGCCGGTACCCCTGGCTCACCACTTCCCGCGGCAGCAGGCCGCGCCTGTAGAGGTCGCTCCAGAAGGCGAAGGCCCGCCGGCCGGCGGGGCTGTTGAAGGCCGCCCGCTGGCGCTCGTCCAGCAGCCGCACCCCCATCTGCACCAGCGCCTCCATCAGCTCGCCGGAGTCGTCGGGGACCACGGTCACGAACAGGGCATAGCGGCCGGTGCGGCGCCGGACGGCCTCGGCATAGGCCGGCACCTCCTCCCAGCGGCGCGGCGGGGCGGCCAGGCCGGCCTTCTGCAGCAGACGGCGGTTGGCGATTGTGACCCGGGCCGTCAGGTACCAGGGGATGCCGAACTGCTCCCCCCCCTGCTGGCCGGAGATCCAGATTCCGGCCAGGTAGCGCTCGGCGGCATCGGCGGGCAGCAGGGGCGTGAGGTCCCGCAGGCCCCCCTTGCTGGCCAGGTTGGCGGCGAAGTTGGGGTTGAGGTTGACCAGATCCGGCGCGGTGCGGGCGAACACCGAGGCCAGCAGCTTGCGTTCCACCGAGCCCCAGGGCACGTCGGTCCAGCGCACCGTCACACCGGGATGGGCCTGCTCCCAGGCGGCGATCACCCGCCCCATGTAGTCGTTGAAGCGGGGCGCCAGATCCAGGGTCCAGACGTTGAGCACCTTGCCCCGGCCGGACGCGGGCGGCCGGGCGCAGGCCCCGGCGGCGAGGGCGAGGGCGAACGGGGCGGCCAGGAGCCTCAGGGCCTGGCGGCGGGGCAGGCGGGACGGCAGGCTCGAGCGGGAAGACATCCTGGCCATGGCCTAACGGCGCCAGCCGGAGCCCAGTTGCCGCCAGAGCAGCAGTTGCAGGGAGCAGAGCATCGGTGCGAGCACGGCCGTGATCAGGGTCTGGGCGAGCAGAACCCGCAGGCCGGATCCCGCCAGATCATCCCAGCGCCAGCCCGGCAGGGCCAGCAGGGCGGGATTCACCCCGTGCTCCCGGGCACTGCGGCTGGCGAGCGGTCCCGCCTGCTGGAGCACGTCCCGGGTGCCGATCCAGTCGAGGACGCCCCACTGCAGCATCAGGGTGAGGCCCAGCAGGGCCGTGCCGATCAGGGCGAGCAGGCCGAGGCTGAAGCTGCGCTGGATCGGCGCCGCCCGCCGTCCCAGCCGCCCCCACCACCAGCCCAGCAGCAGCAGGGCTGGGATCTGGGTGACGCCGCCGGGGTGGAGGGCATCCAGCAGCAGGCCCAGGGCCAGGCCGGCGCAGGCCCCCGAGAAGGGCCCGTCGCTGAGCGCCCAGGGCAGCAACCACAGCACCGCCCAGCAGGGACCGACACCGTCGAGGGCCAGCCAGCCCGGCGAGGCCAGGGCCAGGAGCGGCACCAGCAGGACCGAAGCGGCGAGCAGGGGCTGCCGGGTGAGCAGGTCCATCAGCGCACCTGCACCTGCACCCAGTCGAGGGCCGAGACCGGCGCGATCAACTGCACCACCGCCTCCGGCGCCGGATCGGCATTGGCGTCCATGGTCTGGATCACGCCCACCGGCAGGTTGGGGGGCACCAGGGTGCTGGCGGGGGAGGTCACCACCACGTCACCGGGGCGGGCCTGGGGATCCTTCTCCAGGAAGCGCAGCAGGGGCCGGGCGGTGCCGATGCCGGTGAGCAGGCCGTGGTGCTGGGTGCGCCCCACCCAGACCCCGACCCGGCTGCTGGGGTCGGTCAGCAGGGTGACGGTGGCGGTGCTGGGGGTGACGCTCCCCACCAGACCGACCAGGCCACCGGGGCCGAGCACAGCCTGCCCGGCCCGGATGCCGCTGAGGGCCCCCTGGCCGAGCAGCAGCTGGCGCCACCAGCCGGATCCCTCCCGGGAGATCACCGGCGCCGTCACCCGGTTGGGATTCTTCTGCTGCAGCTCCAGGAGCGAGCGCAGCCGCTGGTTGTCCCGCTCCAGCTGGGCCAGCCGGGCGCCGTCCTCCACCCGGCGGGCCGAGCGCAGCCATTCGGCCTGGGCGGTCCCCGGCCAGAAGGGCCGGCTGAGGAAGGCGTAGGCGTCGGTGAGCATGGCCCCCTTGCTGAGACGCACGGCCACGAGCGCCAGCAGCACCAGCAGCCAGGGCAGGAGGCGTCGCAGGGAGGAGCCGTCGACGAAGCGGAGCCAGCGCCAAGCCGGCATCGGACTCAGGCCGTCTGACGGGCGAATTCGGGGGTGTCGAGCACGCGCTCCAGCCGGCTGTAGTCCTCCAGGACCATGCCGCAGCCGTTGACCACGCAGAGCAGGGGGTCCTCGGCCACGTGGGTGAGGATGCCGGTCTCGTGGCTGATGAGGTCGCAGATGCCGCGCACCAGGGCGCCGCCGCCGGCGAGCATGATCCCCCGGTCGACGATGTCGGCCGCCAGTTCGGGAGGGGTGCGCTCCAGGGTGCGCTTGACCGCCTCCACGATCACGTTGAGCGGCTCGGCCATGGCTTCGCGGATGTCTCCGGCCCGGATGTTGATCGTGCGCGGCAGGCCGGAGAGCAGGTGCAGACCCCGCACGTCCATGGAGGTTTCGTCGTGGCCGTCGTCGGGGAAGGCGGAGCCGATGCGGATCTTGATGTCCTCGGCGGTGCGCTCGCCCACCACCAGGTTGTGGACCTTCTTGAGATAGACGCTGATGGCGTCGCTGAGCTCGTCGCCGGCCACCCGCACCGACTCGCTCAGCACGGTGCCGCCCAGGCTCAGCACGGCCACCTCGGTGGTGCCGCCGCCGATGTCGACGATCATCGTGCCCACCGGATCGGTCACCGGCAGACCGGCGCCGATGGCGGCCGCCACCGGCTCATCGATCAGGTGCACCTGCCGGGCCCCGGCCAGGCCGGCCTGATGCACGGCCCGGCGCTCGACACCGGTGACGCCGCTGGGGATGCCGATCACCAGCCGCGGGGCGATCACGCCGCGGCCTTCGTTGCCCTTCTGGATGAAGCTCTTGATCATCTGCTCGGCGGCGTCGAAGTCGGCGATGACGCCGTCGCGCAGGGGCCGGATCGCCCGGATGTTGCCGGGGGTGCGGCCGAGCATCAGCTTGGCCTCCTCGCCCACCGCCAGGGGGGTGCCCCGCTCCAGATCGATCGCCACCACCGACGGCTCCTGCAGCACGATCCCTTTGCCCGAGACGTACATCAGCGTGTTGGCCGTCCCCAGGTCGATGCCGATGTCGCGGGAGAACTGGAAACGGCGGAAAAACACGGGCAAGGCCTCTGGCAGCGGTCAATCATAGGTGGGGCATTCCCGACGGCCCCCCGGGAAGCCGGCGGGTGTGACAACCGGGACGAAGGGTGGAACGGAAAGGGAGAGGCCCCCGATCGGGGTGCCGCATCATTGATCCATTCGTTCCAGGAGCACGCCATGGGCGTCAATTCCATCACCCTCGTCGGCAGAGCCGGCCGCGACCCGGAGGTCCGCTACTTCGAATCCGGCAGCATGGTCGCCAACCTCACCCTGGCGGTGAACCGCCGCAGCCGCGACGACGAGCCCGACTGGTTCAACCTGGAGATCTGGGGCAAGCAGGCCCAGGTGGCCGCCGACTACGTCCGCAAGGGTGCCCTGATCGGCATCATCGGCTCCTTCAAGCTCGACCGCTGGACGGACCGGGCCAGCGGCGAGGAGCGCAGCAAGCCGGTGATCCGCGTCGATCGGCTGGAGCTGCTCGGCAGCAAGCGGGACGCGGAGAGCGGCGGCGGCGGCAGCTTCGGGGGCGGCTTCGGCGGCGGTGAGCCGAGCGAGGAGGAAGTGCCGTTCTGAGGCTTTCGGGCCGGATCTGAAGCCTGGGGGCTTGTGCCAGTGGCCCAGCCGGGTTATCAAGCGTCCTGAAGCCAGAGAAGGCGCCCCACGGGGCGCCTTTTTTACTGTCATGGACCGGGGCGGAGTGCCTGCGGGGCCCGGATCAGGACCGGTGGCGGCTCTGCTTCCAGATCCGCAGCCCCAGCCACGCGGCGCCCGCCAGCACGGCCAACACCAGCAACACCTTCACCACCTTGGCGGCGGGCTCGATCCAGAGCTCAACCTTGGTGTAGCTCTCCCCCAGCGCCAGCCCCGCCAGGGTCAGCAGCAGGGTCCAGATCAGGCTGCCGGCGGTGGTCCAGAGCAGGAAGGGGGTCATCGGCATCATCTCGATGCCGGCGGGCACCGAGATCAAGGTGCGGATGCCGGGCACCAGCCGGCCCCAGAACACCAGCGCCGTGCCATGACGACTGAACCAGCGGCGGCTGCGGCGCAGCTCCTGGGGGCTGATGCCGATCCAGCGGCCGTGGCGTTCGAGCCACTGCTCGATGCGCTCCTCATTCACCAGCCGGCCGATGCCGTACCAGGGAAGGGCGCCGAGCACCGTGCCCAGCAGGCCGGCCAGCACCACCGGCACCAGGGAGAGCTTGCCCTGATGCACAAAAAACCCCCCGAGCGGCATGATCAGCTCGGAGGGAATCGGGGGGAACAGGTTCTCCAGAAACATGGCCGCGAAGATCGCGCCATACCCTGCCGCCGGGTTGGCCTCCACCGCCGCCCCGATCATCTCGGGCAGCTTCTGGACCAGTTCGATCGCCATCGGGGCAGCCGGATCAGAGGCGCCAGTCTTCCACGACGGCCCGGACGCTGCCAGCAGCGCTCCACGCTTCCCCTGTGCAGCAGCCAGCCACAGACGGGGGGCTGGAACACCACGCCATGCGCCGCCGGCCCTGGCTCAGGGATAGGACAGATAGCGCAGATAGCGCATTTCGTAGCGGTTATTGGTGATCTCCTTGAGGATCAGTCCCATGCCGATACTGGCCACGGACAGGGCGAGCAGCACCGAACAGGCGATCAGGGTGGGGAAGCGGGGCACCAGCCCGGTGGCCAGGTAGTCCTGGGCAACCGGAACCAACAGCAGCGAGGCCACAAGTCCGATCAGCCCGCCGAGCGCTACATAAAGGCGCAGTGGATACTCCCGGTGCAGCATGCGGATCGACAGCCAGAGAATCTTCAGGCCATCCCGCCATGTGTTGAGCTTGCTGACACTGCCGCGCCGTGGTCGGATCGTGACCGGCAGCGAGGCGGTGGGCAGAAGCATGCGTGCGCAGTAGATCTCGAGCTCGGCCTCGATCTCAAACTCCAGGCTGATGCAGGGGAAGGTCTTGATGAGGCGACGGGAAAAGACCCGCAGACCACTGAAGACATCTTCACTGCGGACATCGAAGAGGGTCTGGAAAAAACGGGTGAACAGCTGGTTGCCAGCGTCATGGCCACGACGCTGACGAATATCGCCAAGCCGCCGTGTTCCCACCACCATGTCGCAACCCTCGTCGCGGACGAGGGCGATGGCGTCGGCAAGGATCTCCGTGCCATAGGTATCATCGCCGTCGATCATCACATAGATATCCGCCTCCACATCCCGGAACAGTCGTCGCATCGCATTTCCCTTGCCACGGCGCTCCTCACGCATGACTTCAGCACCGGCAGCCCTGGCCCGCTCAGCCGTGCCATCGGTGCTGGCGTTGTCACAGACAACGATGCGAGCAGAATGCAGCTGCTGCCGCAGCTTCATCACCACCTCATGGATGGAAGCCGCTTCATTGAAACAGGGGATCAGAACTGCAACATCCATCCGCAGATCGCCATGTTTCGAAACAATCTAGTCGATACCACCTGTCTAGTCAATCCGAACGTCAAAGGCGAAGAAACGGAAACCTAAGAGGAAAAAACGAGATGCTTCTGGATCAGGTACGAAATCACCGGCAAAATGGGTATCATGAGCAGGGCCGCAAGGTTCTTGCTGATTCCATGGCCAGCCATCAGGGAGATTCCATACCAGTTCAGCCACCAGAGGAACAGGGCCATGAAGGCATAGCTAACAGCTGAACGGAGCGTGAAACCGGACACCTGAAACACCCCCTTCCCATAGAGATAGTAACCCAAGGCCATGTTCAACCCCTGACTGAGCAGGGTGGCCAGGCCGATGGGCAGGATCAGCAACAGCCCCTGCAACATAAGGTTGGTCAGCAACACGTTCAGGGAGCCAACCATCAGGAATCGGCGCTTGCGGCCCAGACCCGGGGCCATCGGCGCAGAAGCTGCCTCGCCAAAACGGTCGTCCTCGTGTGGATGCGGCGCTCCACGTCTCATGGCTTGGTGAGCCGCACATGGCAGGCCAGGGCGTCCTGAACATCTCCGCTCGTGCGATCCGGAGCCTTGGAGATGGGCCCCTTCCACAAGGCATACTTATCCAGACATTGCTGCTCTGATGGCAGGTTGTAAAACACGTCGGGGGTCAGCAGACCCCGCGCACTGATCCACTCACCGGTGCGCGCCCAGAAGTAAACGGGCTGCAGGAAGGAGAAGACCAAAGTGAACCACAACCCAGCCACAACCAACCAGCGCATCAGCTGTCGCAATCGCGAACCATCCCCACCCACAGCGACCAATGCCGTGGCGAATAGGGTTGACATGTAGTAACGCAGCTCCATCGATTGAGGCAGAACCATGAACAGCAGGCTCGTGATCAGCAGCCTTCGCCTCAGAATCAACACAGGGGTCAATGGAAGATGGAGTTTCCCCCTCCATCCGAAAACAGACAGGAAAGCACCCATCAACAAGGCAAGAAACAGCAGCCCATTAGAGCCGCCAGTGAGAATCCACGGATAGTCAGGAGCGGTGGGGAAATACTGCTTCCTGGGCAGATTATGGTTGTGCCAGCTTCTGGAAAAAGAAAAGCCCGCCTCGGAGCGAATGATTGGATCAACCTCAGTGACTGAAACCACAAATGATGCCGCATTGGTGAGCAGGGGAAGTCTCGGAAGGTACTGGATCGGAGATGAGGTGGGCGGCTCAGTTCCACTCAGCCCCAGAATCCTGACTGGATAAAATGGGTTTCCGAAGCGGGAAATATTCAGCAGCGGTTGGGCAAAGATGAGCACGGCGAGCAGGCTCGCCAATACAATCGATCCCCTCCGTGGATGCCACGGCTCTGATCTGCTGGAAGATTGATCTCGCCAGCGAAAGAACAGCGTCGCAATCAAAACAACCACGGCCATGAACAGGCCCTGGAATTTGACATTGGCGGCCAAGACCAAACACAGCAGGCCCAGAAGATCCCACCGCCTGATCCAGGCGGGCGGCCTGGGATCAGCCCCGGGTTCAGCAGCCGGCTGAAAAAGGCAGAGGGACGCTACCAGCACCATGGCGTTGACGAAGAAGTCCTGCAGAGAGGAGCGGAAACCGAACAGGGCGACGGGGAAGGTGAGACAGCAGCAGATCGCAAGAGCCGCGGAGATAGCAAGGAAACGTCGGCAGCTGTAAACCAGCAGCGCCAACGCAAGCAGATTGGGAACGATGAAAAGGCGGGGGTGGTACCAGGCCAGACCAGGCCCTAGAAGAATTCGCCAAAGGGAAGGGAAGCCCTGGTATCGACCTTCAGTGACATTCGTGAAATCAGGGAATCCTGGAAGATGCAGGAACCTTGCCGAATAAGGCAGGTGATACATCAACGAATCTGCCGGGAAAGCATCGAAGAGCAGCAGGGAAAGAAACAGCGCCGTGATCGACGCCGGCAGGGGATGCAAAAGCAGACTCAGCAGGCGGCGAACAGTGGCCAAGGTCATGGTGGACGAGTAAAACAACCAAATAAAAAAGGCTGAACTTTTCAGCTCAGCCAATGAGATTTACGCCGGAAGCGCTGCGCTCAGTAGCGGTAGTGGTCGAGCTTGTAGGGGCCTTCCACTGGCACGGCGATGTAGGCCGCCTGCTCGGCGGTGAGCTCGGTGAGCCGGGCGCCGATCCGGTCTAGGTGCAGGCGGGCCACCATCTCATCAAGGTGCTTGGGCAGGACGTAGACCTCCTTGCCGTACTGGTCGCCCTTGGTGTACAGCTCGATCTGGGCCAGCACCTGGTTGGTGAAGGAGTTGCTCATCACGAAGCTGGGGTGGCCGGTGCCGCAGCCCAGGTTCACCAGACGGCCCTCGGCCAGCAGGATGATCCGGTTGCCGCTCGGCAGGATCACGTGATCCACCTGGGGCTTGATGTTCTCCCAGGCGTACTGCTTGAGGGACGCCACATCGATTTCGTTGTCGAAGTGGCCGATGTTGCACACGATCGCCTGGTTCTTCATGGCGAGCAGGTGCTCGTGGCGGATCACCTGGTAGTTCCCGGTGGCGGTCACGAAGATGTCCACATCCGCCACCACGTCCTCGAGACGCACGACGCGGTAGCCCTCCATGGCGGCCTGCAGGGCGCAGATCGGATCGATCTCGGCGATCATCACCGTGGCGCCGAGCCCGCGCAGGGACTGGGCCGAACCCTTGCCCACGTCGCCGTAGCCGAGCACCAGGGCCACCTTGCCGGCCACCATCACGTCGGTGGCGCGCTTGATGCTGTCGACCAGCGATTCGCGGCAGCCGTAGAGGTTGTCGAACTTGCTCTTGGTGACCGAATCGTTGACGTTGATGGCCGGAAAGGGCAGCTCACCGCTCTTCTGCATCTGGTACAGACGGGCCACGCCGGTGGTGGTCTCCTCGGTGACGCCCTGGATGTTGGCGTAGATGCGGGAGTAGAAGCCGGGCTGCACCGCCAGCCGCTGGCGGATGGAGTTGAACAGGGCCACCTCCTCCTCGCTGGAGGGGTTGTCGAGCACCGAGAGATCCTTCTCGGCCTTGCTGCCGAGCACCACCAGGCCAGTGGCATCGCCACCGTCATCGAGGATCATGTTGGGGGTGCCACCGTCGCCCCACTCGAGGATGCGGTGGGTGAAGGCCCAGTACTCATCAAGGGTTTCGCCCTTGTAGGCGAACACCGGGATGCCGGCGGCGGCGATGGCGGCGGCGGCGTGGTCCTGGGTGGAGAAGATGTTGCAGGAGGCCCAGCGCACCTCGGCGCCGAGGGCCACCAGGGTCTCGATCAGAACGGCGGTCTGGATCGTCATGTGGAGGCTGCCGGCGATCCGGGCGCCCTTCAGGGGCTGCTCGGCACCGAACTTCTCGCGCAGGGCCATCAGGCCGGGCATCTCGGTTTCGGCGATCGCCAGTTCCTTGCGGCCCCAGTCGGCCAGGCCGAGATCGGCGATCACATAGGAACCTGTCGCCTGAAGGCCAGCAAAAGCAGCCTCAGGGCTGGAAGGTGTTGCCACCATGAATGGGAAGCTCCCCGAAGGGAGGACGAAGAAGTGGAAATATCTGCAGAGACGCCGAGGCTTCGGGCTCGCTGCGGGTCAATCTACATCGATGGAATCCACTGACGCGATCGAGGTGTGCCATCTGGCGGACCCCACCGCCACCGACGCCCTGGGGCGGCGGCTGGCGTCGCAGCTGCTCGCGGCTGGTGCCGCTGACGGTGCCCTGCTGCTGCTGCGGGGGGAGCTCGGGGCCGGCAAGACGTCCCTGGTGCAGGGGCTGGCCGCCGCCCTGGGCATCAGCGAGCCGGTCACCAGCCCCACCTTCGCCCTGGCCCAGCACTACGACACCGACAGCGGTTCCGACGCGGGCACCACGGCCCTGGTGCACCTGGATCTCTACCGGCTGGAGCCCGGCGCCGCAGCCGATGAACTGTTCGCCCAGGAGGAGGAGGACGCCCGCGGCCTCGGCGCGGTGCTCGCGGTGGAGTGGCCCGAGCGGCTCAGCTTCCGGCCGGAAGGAGCCTGGGAGGTGGCGTTGAGCCACCGGGAGGATGGCAAGGGCCGCCTGGCCCGGATCACGCCGCCAGGCATCACCCCGCCGCGATCCTCGCCTGCAGCGCCGCGATGATGCGGGCGTTGGCGGCCGGGAAGGGGTAGCTGGAGAGCTGCTCGGGCGCCACCCAGCGCACCTGCTGGGAGGCCAGCGGCTGCGGCTCCCCCGAGCGCCAGCGGCAGAGATGCACCACGAAACGCAGCCGCTTGTGGCTGTAGGCGTGCTCAAGGGTGATCAGCTCCTCCCCCACCGTCACCTCGATGGCCAGCTCCTCGCGCAGCTCGCGCCGGATCGTCGCCTCGATCGCCTCGCCCGGTTCCTGCTTGCCCCCCGGGAACTCCCACAGCCCACCGAGCAGGCCCTCCGGCAGTCGCTGATCGATCAGCACCTGGCCCTGCTCGTTGCGCACCACCCCCACCCCGATCACCTGGAACGGCACGGGCGGAGGGGTGTCCTTCACGGGGAAGCGGCCGGGGTCGCCGGCAGCGTAGGCAGCGCAGTGCGGCTGCCACGGACAGGTGCCGCAGGCGGGCTGGCGGGGGGTGCAGACGCCGGCGCCCAGGTCCATCAGGGCCTGGTTGAAGGCGCGGGGCCGCTGCGGGTCGAGCAGGGTCTCGCTGAGCCGCCAGAACCCGGCCAGCTCCCGCTTCGGCGGAACCGGGTGGGCCACCAGCCGGGCCAGCACCCGCTGGGCGTTGCCGTCGAGGATCGCGAAGGGTCGATCGAAGGCGGAGGAGAGGATGCTGCCGGCGGTGCTGCGGCCGATGCCCGGCAAGGCCATCCAGCCCTCGAGCGTGCGCGGCCAGGGGTCGCCGTCACCCGCGCTGGAGAGCTGGGCGCCGGCGACGAGGTGCCGGGCCCCCGCGTGCAGCCGGCGGGCCCGGGCGTAGTAGCCCAGGCCCTGCCAGAGCATCAGCACGTCGTGCTCGCTGGCGGCGGCGAGGGCGGCGAGGGCGGGAAACGCCGCCATCCAGCGGTGCCAGTAGGGCAGCACCACCGCCAGCTGGGTCTGCTGCAGCATCACCTCGGCGACCCAGATCCCGTAGGCGGCCAGGGGTTCACCGGGCCCGGGGCGAGATCCGTCGCGGTGAAGCTTCCAGGGGATGTGGTGGCGTCCGTCCCGCTCCCACCAGTCGAGAAGGTGCCGGCGCAGTTCGGCGACACGAACCTGCAGGGACGACCCGTCGTCCGGCGGGAGGTGGAGCCGGTCAGCCACGCTCGAGGGACCTCATTCGCAGGGGCTGAGACCGAGCGCCACCCGGCCGGAGAATGTGGTCTGCCTGGCCCGCGGCAGCGGGTGGAACAGGCTCCCGTGGGCGTCCCGGTAGAGCCGCTCGAGCTCCGACGTCCGCATGTAGCCACGCCCGCCGCTCGCCTCGATGGCCAGGCGCACGGTGTCGATGACGGCGTCCGCCAGGACGGCCTTGCGGCTCAGGGTCCGGCTCGAGATCGCATCGTCGTCGTTGGGGAAACCGAGGTCGGCCGCATCGGCGAACATCGCCCCCAGGAGATCGGAGGCCGTGATGTGGGCGTTGCCCATCTCTCCGAGCAGCTGGATGAGGTGCTGGTCGTGGCGGCCCTGAACAAGCCGTCGCGACTCGGCCACGGCGGCATCGGCCACCCCCACGTAGACGGCACAGATCAGGGGCATCGCCGCCGTCACGACAATGTTCCACACCGGGTGCCAGACGTCGGCGGGCCGCAGCAGCGACACGGCGGCATCCGGCACGAATACATCGTCGAGAACGATCGTGTGGGAGCCGGTGGCCCGCATCCCCATGGTGTCCCAGGTGCGCTGGATGCCCACCCCTGGGGCGGAGCGGGGAATCGAGCAGTGGATCACGCCGGGGCCCTGCGGAGCGTCGTCCCAGCGGATGCTCGTCACGATGAGATCAGCGATCTCGCAGCCGCTGGCGGGGGCTTTCCGGGCGGTCACCCGGAAGCCGCCGTCGACCTTCCGGGCCCTGCCGTTGGAGCTCACCCAGTCGGAGGCGCCGGTGCTGACGAGCAGGGCGCCACCGGCCACACGGGAGAGGATGGCGGAGGCGTCCATGCCGTGGTTGAACTAAGCCGCTACGCGGCAGATTGCAAGCCACAGCATAGCTGAACTGCTTCAGTTTCAAGCCGACTGCCCAAGGTTCTAGCGCCATGCCACTGGCGCGGAACTGCAAGCATGTCTTGAGCAGCGACAGGAGAGCGCGACCGTCGGGAAGACACTGAGGGATGCACGTCCTCGGATGTGCTTTCCCCCTTCATCTTCCCGCTGGGAAGCTGCTGAGATGAATACTGCAGAACAGGAGCGTTTTGATCGCCTGTTTGATGCCAATCTGCAAGCCATGCAGCTGCATGGCTTGCGCGACAAAACAATTGATAGCTACAGCCGAACATTGCGGCGAGTCGCCGGCCATTTTGGTCGTTGCCCCGATGATCTCAGCCCTGATGAGTTAAAGAGCTACTTTGCCGCTCTGCTGGAGCAGTATTCATGGAGCACAATCAAGGTGGATCTCTGCAGCCTGCAGTTCTTCCATCGCTATGTGCTCGATCGCGAGATGGAGTGGATCAAAATCATTCGCCCTCCCCGTGTACGCACTCTCCCGGACATTCCCACCCGAGAGGAAGTGCATGCGTTGATCAATACGGTACGCAAGTTGCGTTATCGCATCTTCCTGCTGGCGGTCTACAGCCTGGGTCTGCGAATCAGTGAAGGCCTGGGACTGGAGGTGGCGGACATTGACGGCAGCCAAAGACGTGTGCACCTCCGCGATGCGAAAGGCGGTAAGGATCGCTATGTCCCCATCCCCGATCTCACGCTCCAATCGTTGCGCAGGTTCTGGACAACCCACCGTCACCCCCGTCTGCTCTTCCCCAGTCCGGCCGGAAGCCAGTTCATCGTCCGGATGGCGAGCGCACCGATGGATGCCAGCGGTGTCCAGGCCGCGCTCAAGGCCGCCCGCAAGGAGTGTGGCATCGAGAAACGGCTCACAGTGCACTCCCTGCGCCATGCCTATGCCACCCACCTGCTGGAGCAAGGGATGGATCTACGCCTGATCCAATCGTTGCTCGGCCACAGCAACAGCAACACCACAGCGCGTTACGCCCACATCACCCATGTGGTGCGCGATCACACCAGCGATCGGATCGAGACGCTGCTGAGCGGCTTCCAGCTTCGTTGGGAGGAAGGCTGATGCTTCTCCTCTCCCATCTGGTGGCGCGCTATCAGGGTGAGCTGGAGCGCCGCCATGGCCATCAGCTGCTGCCAAGCCACCGCCAGGCCCTGCAGGCGATGGGACGTTGCCGCCAGAGCGGCAGTGACGTCATGCGGCTGCAATGCTCCGATTGTGAGCACAGCATCCGCATCCCCCATTCCTGTGGACACCGCAGTTGCCCACACTGCCAACATCATGAAAGTCAACAGTGGATCGAACGACAACGGGCCAAGCTGCTGCCAGTGGAGTACTTCCTGATCACCTTCACCGTGCCTGCAGAACTCAGGCAGATCTTCTGGCAGCAGCAACGATTGGCCTATGATCTACTGCTGAAAACAGCCTGGGAAACGATCGATTCCTTTGCCCGCCGTGATCCGAAACTGAGAGGGAAGATTGGCGCCCATGCCGTTCTGCACACCCACAACCGGCGGCTTGAGTACCATCCCCACGTGCATCTGATTGTGCCCGCAGGTGCGATCAACGTGCAGAAACGGCAGTGGAGGGACAAAGTGGCAGGGTACCTGTTCCCGGCCGGCAACCTGGCGAGGGTGTTCCGCGCCAAATGGTACGAGGGGATGCGCCGTCTGGGCTTGCGGCTCAAGACTCCACTGCCAAGAGAGTGGATTGTGAACTGCAAATCGGTGGGCAGGGGCGAAAAGGCCTTGGTGTATCTGGGGCGCTACCTCTACCGTGGAGTATTGCCGGAGAAGAACATCATTGCCGACCATGAGGGCAAAGTCAGCTTCTGCTATCAGGACAACAAGGGAACGCGCCAGGTTCGCACACTACCGGGCGGAGAGTTTCTGTGGCTGCTGCTGCGGCATGTCCTGCCGAGACGCTTCCGGCGTGTACGGGATTACGGCCTGCTGCATGGCAATGCCAAACGACTGATCCAAGGGGTGCAATTGCTGCTCAGGGTGGAATTGCCGATTCCAGAGCTTCCCCGCGAGAAAGCGCCTATGCTCTGCCCCCTGTGCCAGGGACAGATGCGCATCATCGCACTGCGAGAACGAGGGATGACGCCGCTGCTGTGCTGAGGCTGACAAGAATGCTGGGAAGATATCCCTGAATGTAGCCAGCAGACACTGAGCAGATCCGTTCAGCTCCAGAGAACTGAACGGCCAGCTCAGCTGCGCTCTAGATTCGGCTGAGGCATGGCAAGGTTCAACGATGCCCCAAACGGCAGGCATTTGCACTCAGGAGAAAGCCAAAGATATCCTGAAAACTGGCCGGATGTTTCTGCAGTAAGCCATCAGGCTCCATCGTTGCAGGCTTGTTCAACTTCGGATAAGATCGTGGCTGCGCACGATCTATCCATAATCGTTGTGGCGCCAGAGCTGGAACGCCACGAGGTGCGCATGCATCGAGAGGGTGAGCGCCACCGCCGGATCGAAGCGGGCGAGGGTGCGGAGGATGGCCCCCATGTCGGCATGGCTGGCGCCGGCGCCGCCGAGGACGGCGGGGACGAGCGCCACCGTGACGCCTTCGGCCCGCAGATGGTCGAAGGCGGGCCGGGAGATGTCTCCAGCCGCGTCGTGACGGCCGGCATCGGCCCTGAGGCGCTCGCCGATGGTTTCGGCGATGGCGATCCACTGCTCCGTGGTGCGCGGTGTGGCCGCCCGTCCGGCGGCGGTGAGGGATGTGGTCATGGCTGGAGCCTGTATGGGTCCTGGATCGGACCGTACGAAGATGGGTCGGTTCCAACTAGTCCAGATTCTGGACCTGATCGATCCGGACGCTCGAACCCGGCAGCCCGAGGAGGAATCCCATGACCGCAGCAGACGACGGGTATGGGCAGTACTGCCCCATCGCCAGGGCGCTCGATGTGCTCGGCGAGCGCTGGACACTGCTGATCCTGCGGGATCTGCTCACGGGCACCGACAGGTTCAACGACCTCGCCCGCGGGCTCCCGGGGTTGTCACGGAGTCTGCTCAGCAAGCGGCTCCACCAGCTGGAGACCGCCGGACTCGTGGTGCATGCGGGGGGAACCTACGGGCTCACCGA
Source organism: Cyanobium gracile PCC 6307 (assembly GCF_000316515.1). Classification (NCBI taxonomy): domain Bacteria; kingdom Bacillati; phylum Cyanobacteriota; class Cyanophyceae; order Synechococcales; family Prochlorococcaceae; genus Cyanobium; species Cyanobium gracile. The sequence goes on from NC_019675.1 coordinate 2,165,373, forward strand.
GGCCGGAAAAGACCTCGAGCCGATGGTGTTCGGCCTTGGAGCCTGGGGGGTGCGCTGGTTGTTCGGGGAGCCGCGGCCCGAGGAGTGCAACAGCGATCTGCTGGTGTGGTGGATGCATCGCCGGCTCGACACCTCGGTGCTCCCCGGCAGGCGCGTGGTGATCCACGTGCGCTTCCGGGACGATCGGCGTCTGTACTGGATCGTGGTCGATGCGGCCGGGCCGTCGATGTGCACGGCGGATCCCGGCTTCGAGGTCGACGTGACGATCAGCTCCGATGTGAGCTCCCTCTATCAGGTATGGCTTGGGCGCCTCACCATCCGGGAGGCCCTGCGTGCCCGCCGGCTGGCCTTCGACGGGCCCTCCGTCCTGACCCAGCAGATGCCCGCGGCGCTGCGGCTGAGCCCGATGGCCGCTGCGGTCCGCCAGGCGGGCTGAGGCGGACGCCGCCGCCGTGAGCAGCACCGCCAGCGCCACACTCGGTCCCCCCATCGCGTGGGAACCTTGGAACCGATCGCCCGCTCCCCATGGTTCCGCCCATTCCGGCCCTTGTGACGGTGCTGGCCCTCCTCACCTACCAGGCCACGGGGCTCCTGGTGGGGCGGGCACGGGTCGTGCACGGGGTGAAACCGCCGGCGATGACCGGCCCCGCTGCCTTCGAGCGGGCGCTGCGGGTGCAGCAGAACACCCTCGAGCAACTGGTGTTCTTCCTGCCGAGCTTCTGGCTGGCAGTGCTCCTCGACAACGCCGCCATCGCCTCGGCCCTCGGGCTGGTGTGGGTGGGAGGGCGGATCGCCTATGCCGCGGGATACCTCCAGGCTGCGGAAAAACGCGGCCCTGGATTCGGCATCAGCTTCCTGAGCGGCGCCGTGCTGCTGGTGATGGCGGTGGCGGGCGCCCTGCGGGCCGCACTCTGAAGGGCCCGATCAGGCGAATCCCCCAGGCCTCGGCCGGACACTGGAAAGGGAGACATTGCCCGGGGCGGGAGCGGCTGCGGGCCTCGGCGGCGGCTGGGGCACGGCCACCACGTTGAAGGCGATCGACCAGCGTTCCCCCTCGCCCCGGAACGGCGGCACCGAGTGGGGTTGCCAGGCCGGAAACACGTAGAAGTCACCGGGCACCGGCAGCACGTAGTGGGCCATGCCGGTGCGGAAGCTCTGGATGTGCCATTCCTCCGGGCCGTGGAAACAGAGCTGGCCGTCGAAGCTGTCGGCCCGGATCTGGGGCGGCACCTGCAGGAACAGCACGCCGGAGAAGCTGCCGCCGTGGGTGTGGGTGGGGTTGTAGTCGCCGGCACGCTGGGCGTTGAGCCACAGATCGATCATCTGCAGGCCGTAGCGACCCGGCGTCCAGGGGCCCCGCCCCTGGGGAGGCTGCTGGTCGATCACGTGGCGGATCCAGCGCTCGCAGGCCGGCAGGATCACCGAGCGGCAGAGTTCGGCGGCGGCGGGGTGGTCGGGGCCGAGCTCCCGCTGCTGGGTGAGCTGGCCGGCCAGCTTCACCGAGGCGTCGGGACTGCGCTCGGGCGCGGCCAGCACCGCCCGGGCCATGGCCTGCAAATCGGCCAGCTGCGAAGGGCCCAGATGGCCCTGAAGCAGGTAGCGGGGAAAGAGACTGATCACCTCCATCGTCGGATCCTCCGAGGCTGCGGGGGGCATGCCGGCCATGGGAGGGGGAGGTGCGAGCGGTTCCAAGCCTCGCAAACGGACCGCCCGGGAGGGCCTCAGATGGCCACGTAGGCCTCGACGGCGTCGCTGAGGCGGCGCAGACCCGCCAGGCCGTCGCGCTCCAGGTTGCGCACCCGGTCGCGGCTGATGCCCAGGATGCGGCCGATGCCGGTGAGGCTCATCGGCTCCTCGCCGTCGATGCCGTAGCGCATCTTCAGCACCCGCCCCTGCAGTTCCGGCAGCTGCTCCAGCAGCGCCCGCAGGTCCCCCTTGAGGCATTCGCCGTCCACCAGATCGGCGGGCAGCAGGTCGTCGCCGGCCAGCAGATCCAGCAGCTCGGTGTCCTCACCGTCGCCCACCTTCGTCTCCAGGCTCACCGGCTGGCGGGCCCGGCACAGGAGGTCCTTCACCTCCTCCTCGGGCAGTTCCACCGCCACGGCCAGTTCGCTCAGGGTGGGGGTGCGGCCCAGCTCCTGGCTGAGCTCCCTTTGGCCCTTCTTGAGCTTGTTGAGGGTTTCGGTGATGTGGATCGGCAGGCGGATCGTGCGGCTCTTCTCGGCGATCGCCCGTGTGATGCCCTGGCGGATCCACCAGTAGGCGTAGGTGGAGAACTTGTAGCCGCGGGTGGGATCGAACTTCTCGACGCCCCGCACCAGGCCGATGGTGCCCTCCTGGATCAGGTCCAGGAGTTCCATGTTCCGCTTGGTGTACTTCTTGGCGACGCTCACCACCAGGCGCAGGTTGGCGGCCACCATGCGCTCCTTGGCGCGGCGGCCGGCGTGCAGGCGCTTGCGCAGCACCTCCGGCCGCAGGCCCGCTGCCGCCGCCAGTTCCTGCTGGCTGGGATCGGTGCCGCCGGCGCGCATCTTCAGCTCCTCGCGGAGCTCCTCGAGGGCCATCAGCTCCTGCACCTGGCGGCCCAGGGTGATCTCCTGCTCATGGCTGAGCAGCGGCACCCGGCCGATGTCCCGCAGGTAGGAGCGGACCAGGTCGCCGTCCACCGGCGGCATGGAGCGGCCGGGGGAGGCGCGGACCACGGTCTGAACCGTGTCGGAGACCTGGAGCGTCTCGGCCATCTGGACCGTGTCGGAAGTCGTGGGCTGGGCGAAGGCGAGGGCGACGACCATGGATCCGATCCATAACTGTCTGTAAAGCGTAACATCACGAAGTGTGAACTCCTCTCAGAAACGGGAGTGGCCCAAAAGCCCGTTCCGATGGGGCTCATGGGCCGTCGCGGCCCCCCAGCACAGGCCCGGATCAGCCGCCGCCGAGCCGCGGCAGCAGCAGTTGGGCGGTCCTGAGGTAGATGAACACGCCGGCCACGTCGGTGGCCGTGGTGATGAACGGGGCCGACATCAGGGCCGGATCCAGCCCCAGGCGGTCGAACAGCAGGGGCAGGGCCGCACCGGCGGTGGCGGCCAGGGTGGTGATGGCCACCAGGCTGATGCCGGCTGCGGTGGCCACCAGGGCACTGCCCCCCATGGTCCAGGCCCAGGGCACCACCACCACCGCCAGCAGGCCGCCCAGCAGCGCCCCGGCCACCAGTTCCCGGCCGATCGTGCGCCAGGGGCCCAGGGACTGCAGTCGCTGGGTGCTCAGACCCCGGATGACCACGGTGGAGCTCTGAGCGCCCACGTTGCCACCGGTGCCGATCAGCAGCGGAATGAAGGCCGCCAGCAGCACCACCTGTTTCAGCACGTGCTGCTCGGAGGCGATCACCGCCGAGGTGCCGGTGTTGGCCACCAGCAGCACCAGCAGCCACACCACCCGGCGCCTGGCCACGGTGAACAGGTTGCTGCGGAAATAGTCGTCCTCGTCACCGGCCTGCACGGCGCCGGCGGCGTAGAGGTCCCGGGTGGCCTCCTGCTGGATCACGTCGATGACGTCGTCGACGGTGACGATCCCTACCAGCCGCTGCTCCCGGTCCACCACCGGTACGGCCAGGAAGTCGTAGCGCTGGATCACCCGGGCCACCTCCTCCTGGTCGGTGTCGGTGCTGACGCTCATCACCTCCCGGGTCATCACGTCCCCGAGCCGGTCCTCCGGATCGGCCGTCACCAGATCCCGCAGCGACAGCATGCCGCTGAGATGCCGGGAGGCATCGGTCACGTAGAGGCTGTAGATGGTCTCGGTGTCCCGGGCCCGACGTCGCACGATGTCGAGGGCCTGCTGGGCGCTGTGGAATTCCTTGAGGTCGATGAACTCGGTCGTCATCAGGCGACCGGCGGTCTCGGCCTCGTAGCCGAGCATCTGGGCGGTGACCCGCCGCTCCGCCGGGCTCAGCTCCGCCAGCAGCCGCCGGACCACCTTGGCCGGCAGTTCGTCGAAGAGCCGCACCCGGTCGTCCGGGGACATCTCCTCCACCAGTTCCAGCACCTCGCCGGAGCGCAGCCGCTCCAGCAGGCTCTGCTGCACCGAGCCATCGAGGTACTCGTAGACCTCGATGGCCTCGTTCTTGGGCAGCAGCCGGAAGGCGAGGGCCTGGAGCGTGCGCGGCAGGGTGCCGATCGCCTCGGCGGCATCCACCGGCTGCACGGGTTGCAGCAGCAGCTTGGCGCCGTCGTAGTTCCCTGCCTGCAGCAGCCCCTCCAGCTGGCGGGCCACCACCTCGGCGACGGCGGAGGCCTCAGCCATCGCTCCTCGGATGCCGGTGGATACGAGTGTATGGGCTGGGCCGCTAGGGTCCGCGGCGTTCTCCCCTCCCCAGGAACCCATGGCCGTGAACGTGAGCGACGTGGTGGTGCGCACCGCCGCCGGCCAGGAGCGCCGACTCGGCGAGTGGGCCGGCCAGGTGCTGCTGATCGTCAACGTGGCCAGCCGCTGCGGCTTCACCCGTCAGTACGCCGGCCTGCAGGCCCTCCAGGACCGCTTCGGCTCCCAGGGCTTCGCCGTGCTCGGCTTCCCCTGCAACGACTTCGGCGCCCAGGAGCCGGGCACCCTCGACGAGATCCAGCAGTTCTGCTCCACCACCTTCGGCATCGGCTTCGAGCTGTTCGACAAGGTGCACGCCACCGGCTCCAAGACGGCCCCCTACGACACCCTCACCCAGGCGGAGCCGGCGGGCGACGTGGCCTGGAACTTCGAGAAGTTCCTGATCGGCAAGGACGGCAGCGTGGTGGCCCGCTTCAAGAGCGCCGTGGAGCCGGACGGGGCCGAGCTGACCGCCGCGATCGAGAAGGCCCTGGCGGCCTGAGCCGGCGGGAGCTGGCCCGATCGGGTGGGACTCAGCCGGGCAGCCAGCCCCGGCTGGCCCGGCCGTCCGCGGTGGAGGCCTCCACCCGCAGCCAGCGGCGGCCGCCGGGCTCGAGCCATTCCCGCAGCACCCGCAGTGGGGCGCCAGTTTCGAGGCGCACCAGCACCGGTGCCTGGCAGCGGGGGGCGCAGTGAAGACCATGGCTGCCGCTGCTGATCAGGGGCTCAGCCTGGCGCTCCCGCCGCCGCACCTCCGGCAGTCGCCGCTCGCCGCCGCCGGCGGGCAGGGCGGCGGGGGCCATCAGGGCGAAGCCCAGAAGGGCGGCCCAGCGCCAGGCCGGCAGAGGCATCGCAGGGCGCGGCCGCATCAGATGTCGAGCTGGGCGAAATCCAGCTCGGCGCTGTGGGTCTCGATGAACTCCCTGCGGGGGGCGACCTTGTCGCCCATCAGGATCGTGAAGATGCGATCAGCCTCGAGGGCATCCTCGATTTCCACCCGCTTCATCATGCGGGTCTCCGGGTCCATCGTGGTTTCCCAGAGCTGCTTGGGCATCATCTCGCCCAGACCCTTGAACCGCTGGATGTTGTAGTTGGCCTTCTCACCGAAGCCTTCCAGCACCTTCTTGAGCTCGTTTTCGTTGTAGCAGTAGTTGTGATTCTTGCCGCGCTCCACCTTGTAGAGGGGCGGGCAGGCGATGTAGATGTAGCCGCCCTCCACCAGCGCCTTCTGGTAGCGGTAGAAGAAGGTGAGCAGCAGGGTGCGGATGTGGGCGCCGTCGACGTCCGCGTCCGTCATGATGACGATGCGGTGGTAGCGGAGATTCTTCTCCTCGAAGTCTTCGCCCTTGATACCCAGGCCCAGGGCGGTGATCAGGGCCTGGATCTCGGTGTTCTTGTAGATCTTGGCGTCGTCGGTCTTCTCGATGTTGAGGATCTTGCCGCGCAGGGGCAGGATCGCCTGGAAGCGGCGGTCGCGACCCTGCTTGGCGGAGCCACCGGCCGAGTCCCCCTCGACGATGTAGATCTCCGACTCACTGGGATCGCGGGAGCTGCAGTCGGCCAGCTTGCCGGGCAGGGTGGAGCTCTCCAGCACCGACTTGCGCCTGACCAGCTCCCGGGCGCGGCGGGCGGCCTCGGCGGCGTTGAAGGCCTGGATCGCCTTCTCGAGGATCAGGTCGATCACCTGGGGGTTGAATTCCAGGTATTCGCCGAGGGCCTCGCCGACCGTCGTGTCGACGATGCCACGCACCTCGGTGTTGCCCAGCTTGGTCTTGGTCTGGCCCTCGAACTCCGGATCCGGCACCTTGACCGACAGCACGGCCGTGAGACCTTCGCGGATGTTCTCCCCGGCCAGATTGGCATCGGCGTCCTTGCGCTTGCCCCGCTTCTTGGCGAAGGTGTTGAGGGTGCGGGTGAGCACCGTCTTGAGGCCCTCGATGTGGGTGCCGCCGTCGACGGTGCGGATGTTGTTGGCGAAGCCCAGGATGCTGTCGGAATAGGCATCGACGCACCACTGCAGTGCCGCCTCCACCTGGACACCGTCCTTGGTGGCGTTGACGTAGATGATCTCCGGGTGGAGCGGATCCTTCTCCGCATTCATGTAAGCGACGTACTCCTTGATGCCGCCTTCGTAGTGGTAGATCTCCTCGTGGGCCGCACCATCGGCGCCGGCGGCGGCGGCGCGCTCGTCGCGGAAGACGATGCGGACACCGCCATTGAGGTAGGCCAGCTCCCGCAGCCGGGCCGAGAGGGTGTGGTAGTCGAACTCGATCCCGCCGCTGAAGATCTCGATGTCGGGCCGGAAGCGCACCGAGGTGCCGGTGTGGGCATCGGGGGCGTCCTCGGAGGCGAGGGTGCCGATCGGCAGGCCCCGCTCGAACCGCTGGCGGTGGACCTGGCCCTGACGGTGGACGGTCACCTCCACCCACTCACTGAGGGCGTTGACCACCGAGATGCCGACACCGTGCAGACCGCCGGACACCTTGTAACCGCCGCTGCCGAACTTGCCGCCGGCATGGAGCACGGTCAGCACCGTCTCCAGGGCGCTGCGGCCGGTGCGGGGATGGATGTCGGTGGGGATGCCGCGGCCGTTGTCGGTGACGCTGGCGGAGCCGTCCCCGTGCAGGGTCACCAGGATCTCGTCGCAGTGGCCCGCCAGGGCCTCGTCGACCGAGTTGTCGACGACCTCATAGACGAGATGGTGGAGACCCCGGGGCCCGGTGGTGCCGATGTACATGCCGGGCCGTTTGCGCACCGGCTCCAGGCCTTCCAGCACCTGAATCTGTTCGGCGCCGTAGGCCGCTTCGACTTTGATGGCGTCGCTCATTCAGAAAAGGGCTCCCCAGGGGGCTGACAAGGACGGCGGATCCCAGGGGCGATGGGGCGGCGATGGGGCGCAGCGACGCTCGAAGGACGCTGCGCAAAGGTCAATCTACCACCGCCGTCCCGCAGGGCCCCAGAGGCGCCTCTGAGCACCGATTCGGGCCGGGGGTGCAACCGCCCTCCGAGCCCGCCTCCGGCAGGATGGCCCGATCCCCCCGCCCAGGCCACCCGTGGCGCCCCCCTCCGGAGCCGACAGGCCCCTGGTGATCGCCCTGCTGGGCCCGACAGCGAGCGGCAAGACCGCCCTGGCGATCGAGCTGGCCGAAGCCCTCGATCTGGCCGTGCTCTCGGTGGATTCCCGCCAGATGTACCGCCACATGGACGTGGGCACGGCCAAGCCCAGCCCCGAGCAGCGGGCCCGGGTGCGCCACGAGCTGCTGGATCTGAGCGACCCCGACCGGCCCCTCACCCTTCAGGAGTTCACGGCCCTGGCCAGCGCCGCCATCGAAGCGGAGCATCGCCGCCGCGGCGTGGCCCTGCTGGTGGGGGGCAGCGGGCTCTACCTCAAGGCCCTGCTGGCGGGCCTGCGGCCGCCGGCGGTGCCGCCCCAGCCCGCCCTGAGGGCCCAGTTCGCCGCCCTGGGCCAGCCGTTCTGCCACCAGGTGCTGCGCCAGGCGGATCCGGCGGCCGCCGGTCGCATCGCCGCGGCGGATGCGGTGCGCACCAGCCGGGCCCTGGAGGTGCTCTATGCCACCGGGCGGCCCCTGTCGGCCCAGCAGGGCCAGTCCCCTCCCCCCTGGCGGGTGCTGGAGCTGGGCCTGGATCCGGCCGATCTGCCCCAGCGCATCCACCGCCGCACCGCCGCCCTCTACGCCGGCGGCCTGGTGGAGGAGACGGCGCACCTGGTCGAGCGCTTCGGGGCCGACTGCCCTCTGCTGGAGACGATCGGTTACGGCGAGGCGGCCCGGCTGCTGCGGGGGGAACTGGAGCCTGAGGCCGCCGTCGCCCTGACGGAGCGGCGCACCCGGCAGTACGCCAAGCGGCAGCGCACCTGGTTCCGGCGCCAGCACCAGCCCCTCTGGCTGACGGACGGCGTCGCGGGCCCGGCCTCGGAGGCGGATGTGCTTCAGCGTGCTCTGGGGGCGACCGCGGGCGGTTTAAGGTGAAGGACTAACCGCCCCTGTGAATGCCTCCCCGTCCCCGTTTTGATCGCCGTGCTCCCGTGCGGGAGCTGCCCAACATCAACGACCGCATCAGCTACCCCAACCTTCGTGTGGTGGATGCGGACGGCAGTCAACTGGGAGTCATCACCCGAGAGGCGGCCCTCGATGTCGCCCGCGACCGGGAGCTGGATCTGGTCCTGGTGAGCGAGAAGGCCGATCCGCCGGTCTGCCGGATCATGGATTACGGCAAATACAAGTTCGAGCAGGAGAAGAAGGCCAAGGAAGCCAAGAAGAAGTCGCACCAGACCGAAGTCAAGGAGGTGAAGATGCGCTATAAGATCGATTCGCACGACTATCAGGTGCGCATCGGTCAGGCGGTGCGCTTCCTCAAGTCCGGCGACAAGGTGAAGTGCACGGTGATCTTCCGGGGCCGGGAGATTCAGCACACGGCGCTGGCCGAACAGCTGCTGTACCGCATGGCCAAGGACCTCGAGGAGAACGCCGAGATCCAGCAGCCCCCCAAGCGGGAGGGCCGCAACATGATCATGTTCCTGAGCCCGCGCAAGCAGGCGGCCGGCAAGACGGCGGCGGCCGCGGCCGGCTGAGACACTCCGCCAGAGCCCCCCTCGGGTTCCCGGCTGAGCCGCCTCAGGCTCCCGCCCGGTGCCTGTCCGGCCCCAGCTGCTGCGCGAACGTCTCCAGCAGCAGCGACCAGCCCGCCTCCGCCGATGCGGGGTGATGGTCGGAGCGGGCCGCGCACATGAAGCCGTGCCCCCCCTCCAGCACCACCAGCCGGTGCAGCCACCCGGCAGGCGAGTCCGCGGAGCGGGCGGCATTCGCCGCGGCCAGGGCCGTTTCGATCGCCGCCACGTCGGCGGCCGGGATCAGGAGATCCTCCTTGCCGCAGATGCACAGCAGGGTGCCGCCGATCGTCGGCACCACCTCCAGGCTGGCCGGGCCACCGCCGGGGCGGCCCGACCTCACGCCGGCCCCGTAGAAATCCACCGTGGCGGCCACGCCAGGGAGGCTGGCCGCCAGCAGGGCCACGTGGCCGCCGAAGCAGAACCCCACGCACCCCAGACCTGCGGCCGCGGGGGGCAGCTGCTCCTGCAGCCACTCGGCGGCCAGGGCCACATCGGCGAGCAGCTGATCGGTGCGGGTGCGCTCCTTGTGGCTGCGCCCAAGGGCCAACTCATCCGGGCCGTAGCCCAGCTCCAGATCGGGGGCGGTGCGGGCGAACAGGGGCACCGCCAGCGCCGCGTAGCCCGCCGCCGCCAGCCGCTCCGTCACGCCCTGGATCCAGCCATTGAGGCCGAACACCTCCGGCAGCACCAGCACCCCGGCTCGGGGCGGCCCGTCGGCGGGGCGGGCCCACCAGCAGCGCAGCGGCACCTCATCCGGGCGGCGGGGGTCGATCGACTGCCAGGACGCGACGCAGGCGGAAGGGGACAAACCGGCACAGGGCAACCGGCACATGGTCGTATGCCAACGAGGGAATTGTCACGGGGCCCAAAGCTCCTTAGGGTGGCGGCCAGACCCACCTGGCCACTCCGGCGTGCGATTCCACATTCAGCAGGAGAGCGACATCCCGGCGTCGACCCAGCTGTACAACCAGATCTGCTTCGCCATCGCCGCCCGGCACTACCCCCCGGGCCACAGGCTGCCCAGCACGCGCCAGCTGGCCATGCAGACCGGCCTGCACCGCAACACCATCAGCAAGGTCTACCGCCAGCTCGAGACCGACGGCGTGGTGGAGGCGATGGCCGGCTCGGGGATCTATGTGCGTGACCAGCAGAACCCGCGCGAGATCAAGCCGCCGCCGGGCCTGCGCAGCAAGGCCCTGCCGGACATCGACCGGGAGGTGCGCCAGAGCGTCGACGGCCTGCTCAACGCCGGCTGCACCCTGCAGCAGGCCCGGGAGCTGCTCACCCGCGAGATCGACTGGCGGCTGCGCTGCGGCGCCCGGGTGCTGGTCAGCACCTCCCGGGAGGACATCGGCGCCTCGATCCTGATCGCCGAGGAGCTCAAGCCCAGCCTGGAGGTGCCCGTCGAGGTGGTGCCGATCGAGGAGCTGGAGTCGGTGCTGGAGACCTCCAGCAAGGGCACGGTGGTCACCAGCCGCTACTTCCTCCAGGAGGTGGAGCAGATCGCCAAGGTGCACGGCGTGCGGGCGGTGCCGGTGGATCTCAACGACTTCGGCCACGAACTGGGCATGCTCAAGGAGCTGCGCCCCGGCAGCTGCGTGGGCCTGGTGAGCATCAGTCCGGGGATCCTGCGGGCCGCGGAGGTGATCCTGCACAGCATGCGGGGCAACGAACTGCTGGTGATGACGGCCAATCCCGACACCAGCAGCCGCCTGCTGGCCCTGCTGCGGGCCTCCAGCCACGTGATCTGCGACAAGCCCAGCCTGCCACTGGTGGAGCAGACCCTGCGCCAGAACCGCGCCCAGCTGATGCGCCTGCCCATGGTGCACTGTGCGCAGAGCTACCTTGGCAGCGCCACCATTGACCAACTGCGCAAGGAGATCGGCCTCCTGGCGGCCTGACGGCGGGAATCCATGCTCGATGCACTCCGGGCCGACCTGGCCATCATCCGGCAGAGGGATCCGGCCGCCCGGGGCACCCTGGAGATCCTGCTCTGCTACCCGGGCTTCCACGCCCTGGAGCTGCACCGTGTCAGCCACCGCCTCTGGCGGATGGGTCTGCCCCTGATCCCCCGTCTGCTGAGCCAGCTGGGCCGCCTGCTCACCGGCGTGGAGATCCACCCGGGGGCCCGAATCGGCCGCGGGGTGTTCATCGACCACGGCATGGGGGTGGTCATCGGCGAGACCAGCGTCATCGGTGACAACTGCCTCCTCTACCAGGGGGTGACCCTCGGGGGCACGGGCAAGGAGCTCGGCAAGCGCCACCCCACCCTGATGGACAACGTGGTGGTGGGGGCGGGGGCCAAGGTGCTCGGGGCGATCACCGTGGGCACCAACACCCGCATCGGCGCCGGCTCGGTTCTGCTGCGCAACGTGGGGGCCGACAGCACCGTGGTGGGCATCCCCGGCCGGGTGATCCACCAGGCCGGGGCCCGCATCGACCCCCTGGCCCACTCGGCCCTGCCGGATGCGGAGGCGTCCGTGATCCGCAACCTGATGGAGCGGATCGACAGCCTGGAGAACGACGTCAACCGGCTTCAGGCCTGCCTGCAGGAGGTGGCCGCCGGCCGGCCCCTGAAGGAGCCCTGCACCGGCACGGCCCAGAACCTGCGCGACCGGGAGATCCTCGAGTTCCTGGGTGACAACCCAGAAATCCAAAGCTGAAGCGGCGGAGCGCCTTCAGAACACGGCCACTTTGACATCGGTTTGGGAGAAGTCGTCGCCCTTGAACAACAGGGGCCGATCCAGGGCCATGGCCAGGCCATAGCTGAAGCAATCCCCGAAGTTCAGGCCTGCCCGGTGACGACCCTTGCCGTAGTAGTGCCAACCGTGCAAGGCCCAGCGCAGATGGTTCGCATCGAAGGCCAGGGGACGGATCTCAGCTCGGCTCAGCAGCAGTTCCAGGTCAACCAATCCAGCGTCACCTACCTGGCTGACCATCACCATCTGAACCTCCAGCAGGGTGGGCATGGCAATGGTGCTGTTGCGACTCTCGCCCAAGCAGTGCAGGAGGGCCGCTGCCTCCGCTTCTGCCTTGAGGATCGCCACCAAAGCAGAGGTGTCCACCACCATCACACCGGCAACCCCTGATCGTCATAGAGCTCGTCCTGCAACTCCTTGCTGGTCACGCCCTCCGGCCACTGAATCTGGCGAAATCGCTGCAGCAGTTCCTGAAGCCGGGCATGCCGAGCCGCGACCGCACTGGCCATCTCTTCCTCCCCTTGATGGCTGCGCTCAAGCTCGGCGCTGAGGGCTTGTCGCACCGCATTGGTCACGGTGGTGGACCGGCGGGCAGCCAGCTCGCGTGCCATGGCATGCACTTCAGGATCCTTGATGTTCATGCCCATGGGTCCAAAAGGTAGAACCTGCTCAGATTCTACCCTTGCCGTTCCTCAGGCCGTGACCGCCTGCGGCACCTGGGGCTGGAACATGAACATCGAATAGATCACGTTGCGCCGCATCTGGGTCATCATCTCCAGGAACATGTCGTAGCCCTCGTTCTTGTATTCGATCAGGGGATCCTTCTGGCCGTAGCCCCGCAGACCCACCGATTCCCGCAGGGCCTCCATGGCCTGCAGGTGCTCGCGCCAGAGGGTATCGATCTGCTGGAGGATGAAGAAGCGCTCCGCCTCCCGCATCAGGCCCGGCCGCATCTGCTCGATCTGCCCCTCCTTGATGTCGTAGGCATTGCGCATCTGCTCCTGCAGGAAGGCCTTGAGCTCCTCCATCGACAGGCCGCTCACCTGATCCGGGGAGAGATCCGCCAGCAGGTAGATGAACTCCTTCACCTTCTCCACCAGGCGGGTGAGATCCCATTCCTCGGGCGGCAGATCCGGGTTCACGTAGGCCTCGACGATGTCGTCGATGGTGCGCTCGCCATAGCCGATCACCTGCTGCTTGAGCTCCCGTCCCTCCAGCACCCGGCGCCGCTCGGTGTACACCGCCTTGCGCTGGTTGTTCATCACCTCGTCGTACTCGAACACCTGCTTGCGCATGTCGTAGTAGTACGTCTCCACCTTCTTCTGAGCCCCCTCCAGGGAGCGGGTGAGCATGCCCGATTCGATCGGCATGTCCTCTTCCACCCGGAAGGCGTTCATCAGGCCCGCCACCCGGTCGCCGCCGAAGATGCGCAGCAGGTTGTCCTCCAGGGACAGGAAGAAGCGGGTGCTACCCGGGTCGCCCTGGCGACCGGCCCGGCCGCGCAGCTGGTTGTCGACACGGCGAGACTCATGGCGTTCGGTGCCGATCACGTGCAGGCCACCGGCGGTGCGGACCTGGGCCTCCTCCTGCTTCACCACCACGTCGTACTCGGCCCGCACCTGGGCGATCAGTTCCCGCAGCCGCTGGATCTGGGGATCGTCCGTGGGGGCCTTCTCGGCGGCCTGGGCGATGCGGTCCTCGAGCTCGAGCACGGTGAGGGTGCGGTCGCCCCAGGCCGCCACCAGCTCGCGGGAGAAGCCGACAAGGGCCTTCTCCGTGTCCTCGGAGAGCCTGCAGGGGTAGAGGTTGCCGATGGCGCGGGCCTCACTGGCCGGCCGGGAGCTGGGGGCCACGGCGCCGCCGAAGCCGGCCGGCGCCTCGGTGGAGCGCTGCAGGGGCACCGGCGGGCGATGGCCTTCCTCGGGGCGCACCAGCCGGGGCAGCAGCACTTCCCGCAGCTTGAGGCGGGCCATGTAGTCGCTGTTGCCCCCCAGGATGATGTCGGTGCCCCGGCCGGCCATGTTGGTGGCGATGGTGACGGCACCGGCCCGGCCCGCCTGGGCCACGATCTCGGCCTCCCGCTCCACGTTCTCCGGCTTGGCGTTGAGGAGGTTGTGGGGGATCGCCTGCTCCTGCAGCAGGGTGGAAAGCAGCTCGGACTTCTCGACGCTGGTGGTGCCCACCAGCACCGGCCGGCCGCTCCTGTGCACCTGGGCGGTCTCGGCGGCCACGGCCTGCCATTTGGCCGTTTCCGTCTTGTAGACCTGATCGGGCCAGTCGGAGCGGGAGCGGACCCGGTTGGTGGGCACCACCGCCACTTCCAGCTTGTAGGTCTTCTCGAACTCCACTTCCTCGGTCTTGGCGGTACCGGTCATGCCGGCGAGGCGGGGGTAGAGCAGGAAGAAGTTCTGGTAGGTGATGCTGGCCAGGGTCTGGGTCTCGGGCTGGATCGGCAGGGACTCCTTGGCTTCGATCGCCTGGTGCAGGCCGTCGCTCCAGCGGCGCCCCGGCATCACCCGGCCGGTGAACTCGTCGACGATCACTGCGTCGGAGTCGCGCACGATGTAGTTGACGTCCTTGACGAACAGCTCCTTGGCCTTGAGGGCGTTGTTGATGAAGTGGGCCCAGGGGTCCTGGGGGTTGAAGAGGTCCTGGACGCCGAGCAGCTGCTCGGCCTTCTGGTAACCCTCGTCGGTGAGGGTCACGTTGCGCTGCTTCTCATCGACCTCGTAGTCGCCCTCGGGATCGATGCCGTCCTTGCCCATCTCGGCGGCGCGCTCCAGCTCAGCGGCGATCCGGGCCGCCTGCATGTACTTCTCCTGGGGGCGCTCGATCTGGCCGGAGATGATCAGGGGGGTGCGGGCCTCGTCGACGAGGATCGAATCCACCTCGTCGATGATGCAGTACTCGAACTCGCGCTGCACCACCTCGGCGATGTCACTCGCCATGTTGTCGCGCAGGTAGTCGAAGCCCAGCTCGGAGTTGGTGGCGTAGGTGATGTCGCAGGCATAGTTGCGGCGCCGCTCCGGCGGGCTCATGTCCTGCTGGATCAGCCCGACGCTCAGCCCCAGGAAGCGATGGATCTGGCCCATCCACTCGGCGTCACGGCGGGCCAGGTAGTCGTTCACCGTGACCACGTGCACCCCGCGGCCGGTGAGGGCGTTGAGGTAGGCCGGCAGGGTGGCCACCAGGGTCTTGCCCTCGCCGGTCTTCATCTCGGCGATCTGGCCGTTGTGCAGCACCATGCCGCCGATCAGCTGCACGTCGAAGTGGCGCATGCCCAGCACCCGCTTGCCCGCCTCGCGCACCACCGCGAAGGCCTGGGGCAGCAGCTCATCGAGCAGGGCCTTGCGGCGGGCCGCCGTCTCGGGCTTCTCCAGCTTCTGGCGGAACTCGGCCGTCAGGCCCCTCAGTTCCTCGTCGCTGAGGGGCTCGATCTCCTCCTCCAGCAGATTGATGTCGGACACCAACGGCTGGTAACGCTTCAGCTTGCGGGCATTGGGATCACCCAGCAGCAGCTTGAGCATGGAGTTGGCCTGTCCGTAGTTTCTTACCCTACCATCGCAAAACCGTGGCCGAGAGCGAAGAATCGTGCTGCTGCAAGGGTTCTCGGCGTCTCCGTCGCCGGGGATCCGTACCCGGGGAGCCCACCGAGCAGGATTCGCAGCTGATGCGCCCCACCCCGGTCCGTTGAGCAGCGCCCCCCCCAGGCCCGAGGCCCCCTCCCTCGCCCCGATCCGGCTGGTCCGCCACGGCCGGCTGTGCCTGCGCCTGCGCTGGCGGCTGGCGGCCCTGGGCAACCTGCTCGATGGCCACAGCTTCTGGGCCACCGGCCGCCGGCCCGCCCAGCTGGGGCGGATGCTCGGCGGCAGCCAGGTGGTGGTGAGCGCCTGGCAGGGGGGCACCCTGGTGGGCTTCGGGCGGGCCACCAGCGATGGGGTGTTCCGCGCCGTGCTCTGGGACGTGGTGGTGGCCGAGGACCAGCAGGGCCGGGGGGTCGGCCGGCGGATCGTCGAGACGCTGCTGGCCAGCCCGGAGGTGGCGGCGGCCGAGCGGGTCTACCTGATGACCACCACAGGAGAAGGCTTCTACGAGAAGCTGGGCTTCAGCCGGGTGGACAGCCAGCGGCTGATGCTGAAGACGAGGCTGTAACAGACAAGCGGATGAAGAGATTCGAACTCTCGACCCTCTCCTTGGCAAGGAGATGCTCTACCACTGAGCTACATCCGCAATTCGGCCCCCGGGCCGGCTCGAAGCATGCCCCATGGGGGGCCCCTCGGTCAAATGGGGACGCCGGGACCGGATCCGGCGGCCGGGTGAGGACGCCGGCAGCGCCCATAAAGTCGGGCGGTGGCGGTGGCGGCAGCGCATGTGGTGGCGAACTCCCTGGCTGAGACAGCGACGGCTGCTGCTGGGACTCGCCCTGTTCGACGCCCTGCTGCTGCTGGGGACCTACAACAGCCTGTTTCTGCAGCGGTTCGACCGCTGGGCCGGCATCACCGGCTCGATCGTGGGCCTGACCCTGCTCTGGGTGGGAACCTCCTACCTGCTGGGGCGCTACTCCAAGCCCGACCAGGGTCAGCGGGATTCCCGGCGGCGACGGCTGGGCGCCACCGCCGTGGTCGCCCTGCTGGTGCTCACCGTCGTCGTGGTGGTTCTCAACTGGGGGCTGAAGGTCGAGGATCCACGGACGTTCCGGAATTTCGTCCTTCCCCTGCTGGGGGCCGTCACGCTGGCGTCAGGGACGGCGCAGCTGCTGGTCACCCGGCTGCTGAGCCGCCGCCAGGCCTGGCTGCTGGTGGGGGAGGAGGCCGAACTCGCGGTGGTGCAACGTGAGCTTGGCCGGGACGGCGGCCCGACCCTGCTGGATCTCCACTACTGCGACTGCCGCGCCCTGGAGCCGACGTTCGAGACGATCCTGCCGTCGGTGGACGGCATCGCCGTGAGCGAGGCGGCCGAGCTGAACGATGTCCTGCTGCAGAAACTGCTGGCGCGGCGGGAACGGGGCGCCAGTGTCTGCAGTCTCGTCATCTGGGCCGAGCACCATCTCCAGCGGGTCCCTCCGGAGCTGTTCTCGAGCCGCTGGCTGCTGCAGGCCGACGGCTTCGAGCTGCAGCCCAGCCGCTGGGGATGGCGGCTCAAACGACTGGGGGACGTCGTCGTCGCCAGCCTGCTGCTGATTCTCACGGCGCCGGTGCTGCTGGCCGCCGCCCTGGCGATCCGACTCGAGGGCGGGGGAGGCATCCTCTACCGCCAGGTCCGGACAGGACTCTATGGAGAGGCCATCGAGGTCTGGAAACTGAGGACCATGTGCGCGGAAGCGGAGACACGGGGTGCCCGCTGGGCCAGCCGCGACGACCCCCGTGTCACGCGGGTGGGGAAGCTGCTGAGACGGCTGCGCATCGACGAACTTCCCCAGTTGATTGCCGTGCTCAAGGGTGAGATGAGCCTGATCGGCCCGAGGCCGGAACGGCCCGAGATCGAAGCCACGCTGGAGCAACAGATCCAGCACTATCGCGTCCGCCACTGGGTGCGCCCCGGACTCAGCGGATGGGCGCAGGTTTGCTATCCCTATGGCGCCAGCATCGAGGACAGCAGGATGAAACTCAGCTACGACCTCTATTACCTGCGCAATGCCAGTCTGATGCTGGACACACTGATCCTGATCAAGACGATTCGCCTGCTCGCCAGAGCCAGGGGTGCCCAGCCGGATGTGCACCCCCGGGCCTCCATGGCCCGGTTCAAGACACTTCCTTGAGTCTCAGGGGATGGGCGGCCCCTAACCGCGTAGGATCCACAATCCCTGGTCATGGTCTTTGGCGACTGTACTGATCACTGGAGGGGCTGGCTTCATTGGCAGTCACACCTGTCTGGTGATGATCGGTGCCGGCCATCAGGTGGTTGTCATCGACAACCTGCACAACAGCAGCGTCGAAGCACTCCACCGGGTGGCGGAACTCTGCCAGCTCAGCCCCTGCCAGCCGGCTGCTGATCAGGACGGCGTGCATCAGGCCTGGGAGACCGCCACGGGTGATCGCCGGCTGCGCTTCATCAACGGTGACATCCGAAGCCCGGAGGCCCTCGATGGGGCGTTCCGCGCCAGCGGCGGCGGGGACGTGGCGGCCGTGCTGCATTTCGCCGGCCTCAAGGCCGTGGGTGACTCGATCCAGGAGCCGCTGAGCTACTGGCACGTGAACGTCGAAGGCACCCGCTGCCTGCTCGAGGCGATGCGGCGCCACGGCTGCCGGACGATCGTGTTCAGCAGCACCGCCGCGCTCTACGGCTGCCCGCAGCAGCTGCCGATTCCTGAGAGCGCCTGTGTCCAGCCGGCGAATCCCTACGGACAGACCAAGGCGGCGGTGGAGCGGATGCTGGCCGACATGGCGGACAGCGAGCCGGGATGGCGCATGGCCAGGTTGCGCTACTTCAACCCCGTGGGAGCGCACCCCAGCGGACGCATCGGCGAAGACCCCAATGGGGTGCCCTCCAACCTGTTCCCCCTGATCACCCAGGTGGCCATGGGACTCCGATCCCACGTGCAGATCTTCGGCTCCGACTGGCCCACACCCGATGGCACCGGCATCCGTGACTTCATCCATGTGATGGATCTGGCCGAGGGCCACAGGCAGGCCCTGGATCTACTCCTGACGACGGACGAACAGATCCTCACCCTGAATCTCGGCAGCGGACAGGGACACTCCGTGCTCGAAATGATCGCGGCCTTCGAGCGGGTCAACGGCTGTCCTGTGGCCTACGAATTCGCGCCCCGGAGGCCAGGCGATGTGGCGGAGAGTGTGGCCGATTCAACCGCGGCCCAGCATCTGCTCGGCTGGTCCACCACCCGCAATCTCGAAGACATCTGCCGGGATGGCTGGGCCTGGCGACAGCAGAACCGGCACGGTTACCGCAGCCGGAGGTAGAGCCATTTCTGCAGGGCCGCCGGCAGGAGGCGAAGGCCGAAGGCTGCCGCGGCCCACAGCAGGTTGGGCGCTGAAAACAACCGCAGCACCCGCATCGCCCGGATCCGCACATGCAGGTCGGCCCAGGCCTGCTGCCAGCCACCACGGCGCCCGAAGAACCCGGAATCACGCTGGAAGTTCAGCAGCGGTTCGGGCAGGTTGGCGAACACGAAACCCGCCCCCGCCGCCGAGATCCAGAGGTGGTAGTCCTCCGTGCGTTTCACATCCTCCCGGTAGCGGAGCCCGGAGTCGAACACGCGGCGGCGCAGCATCACCGTGGGGTGGTTCAGGGGATTGCTGCGCGGCAGGGTGGCCACGATGGCGCGATGGGCGAGGGGCATGCACTTGAGCTGCAGATAGGCACCGTGCTCGTCGACCTCATGGCAGGCCGTGCCGAGGATGTCGACCTCCGGGTGCTCCGCCAGGAAGCGGCGCTGGCGCTCCATCCTTCCGGGAAGGGATTCGTCGTCGGCATCCATCCGGGCGATCAGGCCGATGGCGGGATCACGCAGCACCTCCTCCAGCAGCTGGTTGAGGCCGTGGGCCAGCCCACGGCCCTCGGCCGCCTCCCGGAGCACCAGCCGGGCGGGGGCGGCGGCGGCACGGAAACGCCCGAGGTCGGTGAGGGTCCCCCCATCCACCCGCAGGTAGAGGAGATCGCCGGGGGCCAGGCTGGCGGCCGTGCTGCGGATGGCCCGCAGGGCCAGGGCCGGCGGGGTGTCCCCCTTCATGCAGAGCAGGGTTGCGATGGGCGCGGTCACAGCGCCGAAGCTGATTGCAGGGGAAGCTCGATCTCCACATGGGCGGCCCGAGGGACGAAATCCCGCAGGGCCTCGACATCCACCCGCTGCCCCTCGAGGAAGCGTTCGAGCAGGGCCTCGCTGGAGTAGTCATCGGAGGCGCCGGCCCGGTTGTCGAGGATCGTCTGCACCTTGTTGATCGGTGCACAGAAGGCCACCGACTGCTCGAAGCAGAGCAGGTCGGGCTTGCCCAGGGCGAAGAGGGAACTGGAGGAGGAGAGCACCTGCTCCAGGCGGTTGGGGTTGGTGTAGGGGAGCGTGCGCAGCAGGCCGATCAGATCGGCCAGGCGATAGACGGAACTGGACACCTCGATCGGGTAGCCGAAGTCGCCGGTCTGGCCCACCCAGCGAAACCGCAGACCCGACGCCATGGGCTGGAACTCCGGCAGCGGCTGGGCGCAGTTCATCGAATAGCAGCGCGTGGTGTTGCGGCCGACGCGCAGGGAGAAGCCGATGGCGGAGGGCTGCTGCTCGAGGGCTTCCGCGATCGACCGCAACGAAAAGGGCCGCACGAAGATGTTGTCGTCGACGAGAAACAGCAGCTGGTCACAGCGCGGACGCCAGGAGCGCAGCCGCAGCCGATCCAGGAGCCGGCGCCAGCGGGACGAAGGCGGGGGCTCCCGCAGACTGGCGAGCAGGTCCCGCCGGAAGGAGCGCTCCTCAACCCAGTCGATCAGGAGCCGGCCCTGGAACTCCTGCCGCAGCTGGGCATAACCCTGGGCAAACGCCTCTGAGCTGGCCCGGTGGAGCACCGTGATCGGCGTCTGCGCCGCCTCCTGGCAATGCAAGGCGAACGACGCCAGGCTCGCCTGCAGCTGCAGCGGCCGATCCTTGGAGAAGATCAGGGTGAGGACGCGCATCAGAGCTGGGGGGGAGCCGGGAACTGGTCGTGGATCGCCTCACCATCCAGCAGGGATCGGTACAGCCGTTCGTACTGGTCGGCGATGCGCTCCCAGGTGAAGTGGGCCTGCCAGGCCCGGTAAGCGGAGTCGGCCATCCGGCGGCGGCCGGGGGCATCGGCCACCAGTGCTTCCAGCCGCTGGGTTCCGGCGGCCACATCGGCCCGCACGCTGCCTTCGCGGTCGTCACTGCGCTCGCCGGGCAGCAGCTCGCCTCCCCCTGTCCAGGCGATGATCTCGGCCGCATTGCCCACCGGCGTGACCAGGAACGGCGTGTGGGAGGCGGCGGCTTCGAACAGCACCAGGGGGGAGCACTCGATCCAGGATGGGAACAGCAGCAGGTCAGCCTCCAGGAAGGCACTGACCGTGTCCTGGCGTGAGAGGGCATGGCCGAGCACCTGGCGGCCGGCCGCCGCATTGCGGCGCCGGTTGAGGCGCTTCATCACCTGCAGCTGGGTGGGGAAGGCCAGGGCCCGCAACCCCTTGCCCCGCAGCAGGTGGTACAGGCCCCGGGCCAGCTGCCGCGGGGTCAGGGAGCGGGCCAGGGACTGGGCGAAATCCGGACTGACCAGCAGCAGGGTGGCCTGCCGCAGATCGGAATGGGAGAAGATCTCGAGGGCCTCGGCCTGCCCCTTGGCCACCGACAGGTAGCCGGAGACATGCAGGATCAGTAGGTCGTCCTCGGGAATCCCGAGCCGGGCCCGCAGGCCGGGATCCCGGGGGCGCTCAAACTCCTCGGCGGCCGCCCCGTTGGGAATGATGGCGATGCGGTCGACGCCCTCGCGGCGGGCGAAGTCGATGTCGCGGTAGGAGTCGGAAAGGAAGACGCAGGTGTCGTAGCTGCGCATCCATTCGCCCATGGCGGCGAAATAGGAGGCGAAGGTGGGATCCCCCAGGGCGGAGAAGCCCGTGGGAACGAACACCTTGCGGGCCTTCAGCTGGGGCAGCAGCGGCAGCATCAGATCGGTGGCCCACTGCTGCGCCGCAAAGTTGACGATCACATCGGCATCGGAGGCGAGCAGATAGCGCTGGTAGCCGGAGACATCCCCCCAGACCCCCACCGCACTCTTGCCCTGCACATCGAAACCCCTGACCTTCACCCCCTCGATGCTGTCGCCGGTGCGCGCCGGGTCGGAGCGGGTGGCCACGGTGACGTCGTGGCCCCGGGCCACCAGCCGCTCGGAGATCTGCCGCACCACCTCCGACATGCCATGGCGGGCCGGCAGGTAGGACTCGACCGTATGGAGGATCTTCATGGGCCGGCAGGGCTGGGGCGAACCTACGCCGCAACCGGGGCGGTGGAATAGAGCAGGGTCATGCCCGGCAGGCTGAGCCCGGAATGCACCGCCCGGAAGCGGCCGGGGTGGGCGGCCAGGGACTCTTCGACGGCCTGACGGGGTCCGGTGTTGTAGCCGGAATCGGGGGACTGGAGGAAGGTGTCGTGCAGCAGCAGCACCGGGTCGAGGACGGCCGCCAGGATGCCTTCGATCTCTCGCCTGACACTGGCGTGGCTGTGGTCACCATCGAGGAAGAAGAGGGGGGAAGGGGGACGCCCGGCCCGCCCCCAGAGACCGAGGGAGGTGGTCAGACCGTCGCCCTGGTGCAGTTCCACCCCCGCCAGGCCCCGCACCATCGCGCCCCGCTGGGCGTGGGGGTGCTCGACGTGGTCGACGTCGTCGGGAAGATCGCAGGAATGGATGGTGGTGGGGATATGGAAATACTGGGCGATTTCATGGAAGATTCGCGCCGACTTGCCGATGTTGGTGCCCCATTCGAAGATCAGGGAGGGCTGGAAGCGACACACCGTCGCCGTCATCAGCATCAGTTCCTGGAGCGGAAAGGGATGGACGCCGACCACGGGAACCAGGGTGCGGGCCACGAACGCGGACGTGACCCAGCCGTCCACCTCGAACTCTTCGCAGGCGGGATTGCGGGAGGGGTTGGCCGTGCTGAGAAAGGGATCCAGGGAGGTCGAACGTTCGGCGGAGGACCCACGAAGATCCAGCAACCGCGAAAGCATTCCCATGGGTCAGGACGAAAGGAGCGGGGGGGGGGTCGTCAGGCGGAGCTGGACGCCGTCAGGGCATGCTCCCACATCTGGGCCAGCCCCTGCTCCAGGGCCACCTGGGGACGCCAGCCTGAAGTGGCGGTGAGCTTGGCGCTGTCGAGCACGTTGGCATCGACATCAAAGCGTCGCTGGGGGAGATGGTTGACAGTAATGGCCCGGCCCGCCTGGAGGGCCAGGGGGCGCAGCAGGGCAAGGGCCTCGAGATTGCTGGTGCCGATGCCGGTGCCGAGGTTGTAGATGTCTCCGTCATGGCCGCACTCCAGGGCCGCGATGATGCCACGGGCCACATCATCGACATGGATGTAATCGCGGATCGTGCCCTCGGGCCCGTAGATCTCGATGGTGCGTCCTGAAACGATCGCATCGATTGCGGCGGCGAGGAATCCCTGGCCCGATCTGGCGCGCTGCATCACCCCATAGGCGTTGGCCGGTCGCACGACCACCACCGGCAGGCCGCGTGTGTGGTGAAACATCAGGGCATAGTGATCGATGGTGAGTTTGGTGATGCCGTAGGGGCTGACGGGGGCCGTGGGATGGGTCTCGTCCATGGGCAGGGACCGGGAGCGGCCGTAGACCGTGCCGCCGGAGGAGACGATGAGCAGCCGACGCACCTTCGCCGCCATGGACTCCTCCAGCAACGCCACACTCGCCGGCAGGTTCGCCTGCAGGTCAAAGAGCGGATCACCGAAGCTAGTCTTGGGAACGGTGGCATAGGCGAGGTCGATGACTTCGCAGTCGGCCTCAAGGATCTCGGCCATCTGGGCCCGGTTGCCCAGGTCGGCGCAGCGATAGCTGCAAACGGGCACGGTGCGCTGTTCATCAGGCTGGCGCCGGCCGACGATAGTGACCTCCCGGCCGGTGGCCAGAAGCAGCTGACTGACGACGGCACCGATGAAACCGGCGCCGCCGATGACGATCGTCTTCAACGGGTCCTCCTGAAACGCTGGAGCAACCGCCAGATCCGCTTGGCGACGTTGCGGACCGGGCCCACCGTATGGAGGAGGCCATAGGCGGCGGAGTCCCGCACCATCCAGCCGGCCCGCATCGCCTCCACGCGACCCAGGGCATCCTGCCGGAGGGACAGGGCTTGGGGGTCGGGGGCAAAACTGTCGATGGCCCGCAGCAGCAGGGACTGCATGCGCGAAAAATCAGGCCGACCCGGCAGGGCTTCAGCCTCCCCATGGGTAAGGGCGGCGATGGCGACCACATCGGGATCGTCAGGAGCGAGCAGGGCCGCGGCGGCAAGATTCTCGGCGCAGATCGTGATCAGACGGCGACGGAACGGTGACGGTCCGACCCGCGACATGCTGCCGGGGATCTCGCGGTAGGCCATCAGAACCTCGCCGATATTGGCGACTTGACCGACCCGGGACAGGCGCGACCAGAGCTCGAAGTCCTCCGGGGGCTGGCGATCGGGATCCGTGGTGTAGCCACCGACCTGCTGCACAGCTTCTTTGCGCAGCATCACCGAACTGTGCACGAAGGGGTTGTTGAACAGCATCTGATAGCGCAGCTCGGCCTCATCCACGGGATGGCGATGGAAGCGATCCACGGGACGATCCACCTCCAGGATCTGGGCCCAGGTGCCCAGCAGCACGCAATCGGGATGGGATTCCATGAACGTTACTTGTTTTTCCAAACGCTCTGGATAGGAGAGATCATCCTGATCCTGACGGGCAATGTACTGACCTCTGGCATGGGCGATGCCCCGATTGAGGGTAGCCGCCAAGCCCTGATTAGGCTGACGAAAAAACCGGATTCGTGGGTCGTTAAGCCGTTCAAGAATCAAAGCGGAATCATCCGTGGAGCCATCATCGATGACAATTAGCTCATAGTCGTCATGCACCTGAACCAAAATGCTATCAATCGCGTCTTGTAGGTAGGGACTGCCATTAAAGACCGGCAAAACGACAGAGACGAGTGGGGAGACGACACTCATCACAGTTCAACCTGTTGGACAGCAGCGGACTTGACCGCCTTGACATGCCACCCATAACAGCAATACTCACTGGATCCTGAATCCGACGATGAGCACCCCTCCAAGAATCTTAGAATAACTAGAACTGCCAATCTCGCATACCATGGCACCGTCGCTAAACCATAGGAACTTGACATCAACGGAAGTCTGCGAATCTCTTGAGCAAGAAACTCGAAGTAGTTTCCATTAGGCTCTAGCTCCACCTCGACAAAACCAAGCGCTGCTAGATGTTGGAGATACCAGTTGCGCGAAAATCCAGTCGAGTAAAAATACGGAGAAAAATGGGTAAAACTGCAAAAAGGTGCAGTGATAAGTAGCTGCCCGCCTGGACCAAGCAATCGAGTGAGCTCCTTAACGGCCGCTAATGGATCGGGCAAATGCTCGAACACTTCGGTACAGAGCACTACATCAAAGGACTCGCTTGGCGCGGGAATCTCCACGATATCACAGATGTAGTCTGTTGAACCATACGTCCATCCCTCAACATGTCCCCCACGGCCATCACCCTTACCATCGTAAGCGGCATTATCCTGAGAATAGTAAAGAAGATGATCGCAGTGGTGGCGGTACTTCTGTTCACCAGAACCAGCATCGAGCAAGCGGGAGTTTGGGGGTATACCTGCCAACATCTTGCATACCCAACGATCACGATTGAGGGAATTCATGGTTCCGACCGTCAATCCGGGATCTTCGATTCGGCGAGTTAACGAAAGAGAATCGCGCAGAGATCTTTGCGCATTGATTCTGGATTGATTCCATACGTACAGCCGTCGATCGATAAATCGCTTGAATTGAATCAAAGGCCAGAGATGACGCTTCAACAGAGCCGGCTTCAGCTCACTTGCCACACGGGTTTTCATGGATGTACATTCACCAGTTGCAACAGGATAAGCGGCCATAAAGACTCATTCACGCAGAGCCTCCTCAATGCTGATTAAGGTCATCCTACAGAGTGGTATGCCATGAACGGTCGAGATGCCGCGCCCCAGCAGCAGAGGGTCACTGCGGGAAAGGCCCAGACCCAAAGGTCGATCGGCCGCATGGGTCTCATTCGGCTCACTAGTCTAAGACGAAAGGTCATGACGCTCTCGAAGGGAAAGAATAGTGATGGGCTCCATCAAGACCCGATGTAAACGAATCAAAAGACGATATCTTTTCAACAAGGTGGCGCCATTGTCAAGTATCACAGATTCGAACCCAGCCCATTACCCGTGCAATGCCCCAACTAGGCTGGGAAAGAGAACTAGATTCATCAAGTATCTTACTTCATTTAGGCATAGAGAAAGGGCAGCCTGGAACTTACGCAACAACTGAAGAGCCCCCCACCTCTAAAGGTGCTTCAGCTGCGTAGAATGGCAGGTATGTCGCTTAACCGGTGAGAAGGATTACTCCATTCCAAACGCCATCAAGGCAGCATCGCCTTAATTGGGCCCGCGCTATGAACACCACCTCCGTTCTATGAATCTAATGAACTCGCATGGACAAACTCTTGAGCAGCACGATGCACAGACAGAAATAGAGGATACAGGCTTTCTGATTGTAGTCCCAACTCGAAACCGCTCCCGAACCCTCACATACACTATTGAAAGTGTTATAACACAAGACTACCAGAACTTCAGACTTCTAATTCTTGATAACGCTTCTTCAGACGCTACTAGTTCACTTTGCAGAGACTATACCGAGCGTGACCGCAGAGTTACAGTCTTGAGATCAGAACGAGGCCTTACAATGACAGACAATTGGGAACGAGCCATTCCCACCCTTCTAGGTACGAATCAATATGTGACCTTTATTGGCGACGACGACGGATTGCTTCCTGGAGCACTTCAGTTTGCTGCGCAGACTTTGAGGTTACAACCGGCGGCAGTTCTATCATGGAAAAAAGCTGAATACTGCTGGCCCGACGTAGCCCTTCCAGGCATGAGCGGCTATCTTTCCTTCTTTTTGTCTTCAACCATTCGAAGGATTCCAACTCAGAGTTTTCTCATGAATATTCATGACTTCTCATGCGGGTATGACCTAGGGCCATCAATATACTCGGCATTTGTTCGTGCAGATCTGATTTGTCATGTAGTCAAGCAAGATGGAGCTAGATTCTTCAGATCGTGCTCCCCAGATGTCTACTCGGCCTTTGTATTGTCTGCATACGCCAAGAGCATTTTACGTTGTTCCTTCCCGCTATCGATTAATGGGGCCTCTGGGGCGAGCAACGGCATTGCACAGACCAATGAGATAAAGAACGAAGAGGCGAGTAGCTTTCTATCCAAAAATGTCTTTCATCCAGTTATTCGACATGGCGAAGGAGGCCAACAGCCCATAACTGTGACAATTGCCGAGGCCGATTCACTTGCAACTGCCCATGACTTTCACAAGGAAGCTCTTGGCATTTACAATATCAATATTGACAGGCTAGCCGAAAAGATTCTCAATGATCTATCATTGATTTCCGAGTCATCACGAAGGCGTAGGGGATTGGAGCATATCTATCTACGCCTGTCGGGAAAAGCAGAGGTCCCTGTATGCAAAGGACAACTGAAGTGCCTTAGTTCGGGCTTTGCAAGAGGTGTTCGGCTGCATGAAGATGGCCCCGAGATTGTCGCAGATTTAACCACCTTAGGAGATTCAGATGTTCAGACGGCAGGCAAGTATATCAACAGCCTCCTTGACTTGTCTCGTATTGAGATTAACATTCTCCAAGATTCTGAGAGCCACTCAGAATGCGTAGAACCAAGAGTGCAAAACAGGAGATCATCCAGATTTATTGGCAGACTCATCCGCCAAACAGCAGACGCCCTTGCTAAACTCCTAAAGAAAGTCTAGAAGCTGATGTTAAACTTCTAAAGCATTCAACTTCTCTTGCCACTTTAGAAAGGTATCTTCCTCTAAGGGACTAATCATACTATCAACCAACAAGCGCTTAGCCGCAAGAATTTTGCCTGAGTCATCCATATCCTTTTGGGCACGAGCAAAGATAGTGCAGTTTGACAGAAAAGGAGGGTTTGGCCATGCGTACTTCTCTATAGCTTCTACTTTGAAGCCAAGACTGAAGAGGGTCTGCCGAAGCCTTTGCGGCCACCACTGTTCAATATGATAGCCCCATTCAGACGACTGATCCCCCACTAGATGTCGCACAATTCCTGATTTCGTTCGATAGTCTTTACTTTGTAGGAACTGCCTAGCATTTGCCTCAAAGTCGGGAACCTCGATGATCAACAAACCATTTTTCTTGAGCCAAGTACTCCATTTTATCAGCATGATTAGGGCATCAACCCTGGAGAAGTGCTCAAAGACATGATGAAGTCGGATCTCATCAACTTCATTTGCTAGAACCCTGAGATGATTTATATCAGCATAAAGGTCCGCCTCTGTTTGATGCATTACTTGATGCCTATCTGGAGGATAATCTATATTGACATATTCTTCAAATCCAACTTGGCCACACCCAAGATGCAGTCGCAGGGGCTTGGCCTCACTCCAGAGCCCCAATTCCAAGAGTCTTTCTTGCAGCGTAGATGACTGATTCTCGAAATAGAAGGCCTTGGATCTCTTGCGTCTTGTGGTTGTAGGAATCTGCGAAGCTGGTTTCTCTGATTTCCAGAATGGGAAAGCCTCCAAAGAGAAGACCCCTCGCCACTGATTCAGTCCAACGTAATTCTGCAATGAAGAATGATCTCCTAAACTTGAGCCTAGTCTAGCGCAGAGGGCAATGCAAGGAACAGTCCGGCCGTCGCGGTGCCACTTAACATCATGGCCAAAAGTCGATCTTTGAATAAGATGAAAGAGAGGTTTACTTCAAAAACAGTTCTTGCAGATTCCCGGAAAGAAGTCATCTTATGCGCTTAAGATACCCTTTACGGGCAACAGTAATCAGAAGCTTATCATCAATGGCCTTATCCGCCTCAAACTCTGGATGAGTGGTGAGCCATTCATCCACCGCGGTCATCGGATTGTTTCCGATATCCCATGGGCGATTAGAAAAGGAACCGGCGGGTAGATCTTCAATGACAGTATCAAACACGATGCAGTAGCTACCCAGCGAAACCAAGCCAGCATAGGCGTTAAGTTCAGCCAATACGTGCTGATGCGTATGATTTGAATCGAGTGAGACCAAGACACATTCTTTGTCCACTGCATAACTCCTTACCGTATCAATTACTTGACGATCGATTGAAGAGCCCTGAATCAATTCCATCTTAAAGCGCAAAGGATGCTCGTCCAATGCAATTCGGTTATGAGGCCGTATGTCAATATCTACACCAACGACTTTGCGTGATGATTGACGGGGGTCTTTGCCTTCCATGACATCCAACAGGCAGAGCATAGAGGCCGTAAGAACTAGAGAGCCGCCATGAGCTATTCCAGTCTCAATAATCAAGTCTGGTTTGGTGAGCGAGATCAGCTCTTGGACCTGGACGATATCCTGCGGGTACTGGATAAGTGGCCTTCCAAGAAACTCAAAGTGATAAGAATAGTTATACTTATTGGCCTTGCCAAACCACTCTCGCGTTGATTTAAGGAGCTCTACATCCGCTCCCTGGGACGTGATCTCCATTGAACATGTTTCTTTAAACTCAGAATAACTCATTTCCTCTTCGTGATTTTGATCCTAGCTTCATATTCTATGCCACCATCAACAAAGGTGCAAGCGGGATGCCCTGCAAAGGTTCGTGCTCTCAGCAGATTCAAGAGACGGCGTGCTGTGGTTGGCTCATCGAGTTGGATTGTAGATGCTGGCCCTAGCTCTGAAGCATAATGAAAAGACCCCAAGGATAGATCTTGACCTACTGAGGCAAAGGTCAGTGAGCGAAGACTAGGATACGTATTTTCAAACAATGCTTTCATTGCAGCAGTCGCCTTGTTGTAAAGCGTCTCTCCTGTGTCCTCCCAAGTATAATGGATGGGAGATTGTGCCACTACTGAACCACAGTCAATCCCCTGATCAACAACATGAAGGCTAACGCCGAATGGGCACTGCTCGACTAATGCCCAAAAGTTGTAGTGCTTACCTCTGTTGTAGGGGAGCAGACTTGGATGGGTGTTGATAAAGCCATGGTTGGCAACGTCAATGAGCTGGTGACTGATTAGTTGTGGCCACCATAGAAGAAGTCCCAAATCGATAGTCCCAGCATGGCTTGCCAACACTTGAAGACAAGATTCTTCGTTGTCAAACTCGTGGGCACAAAGGCCCTCCTCTAGTGCAAGCCAATAGATATCATTCTGGGAAGTAGTAAAGATTGCTGTTAGGTCGGCCCTGTGAAAACGTGCAAGCCATTGTACACAGTGGCTTCCAACTACTCCGTCAGCAAAGACGATAACTGATGGTGGCATTCTGCTCCAGCCTAATGGGTCCTTGCAATAGCATTTCTGACGATGTCAGAAACGAAGAGAATGTCACTGTCGGTCAGGTCGTGAAATGAGGGTAGGTTTAGTGCTCTGAGGTAAATGTTCTCCGAGATGAATCGTCTGTTAAATGCCTTTCTTCCCTGAACCGGCGTAGCACTCAAAGGCCAGAAGAAAACCCGTGCATCGACCCCATTCTGTTTCAGTTCGGAGATCAGCACATCACGTTCAAACGGGATATCATCCTCAACCACCAGCGTAGGCATCCAGAAGCCATTCGTGCATCCCTCCGGCTCAGGATTCATGCGGACCGGCAAGTCCTTGAAACACTCATAATACATCAAGAAGATATTACGTTTAGCTTCTATAAGGCAGTCAATCCGTTGGATTTGACCACAGCCGATCGCCGCCTGAACGTTACTCATTTTATATTTATATCCGACTAGATCTGGCCAGAATTGCTTCCCCTGAGCTCTTGAACGCCCATGATTTGAGAGCGTCAATACACGCTCATAAAGATCCGGTTGATTGGTAACAAATATGCCTCCCTCCCCTGTCGTCATCGTCTTGGTGCCGTGGAAAGAAAAGGCACCGAAGGAGCCCATGCTGCCAGCCCGCTTGCCGTGATAGACCGAACCGATCGCTTCTGCAGCATCTTCAATCACCGGGATGCCGTGGCGCTCACCAATCTTGAGTAGGGCATCCATATCACAAAGGTTACCGTAGAGGTGCACAGCCACAATCGCCTTTGTGTTGGAGGTGATCGCCGCCTCCACCTGTTGAGGATCTAGGCACCAACTGTCCTGCAGGATATCGACAAACACCGGTGTGGCTCCCAAGTGCACAATTGGGGCCGCTGTGGCGACCCAGTTTGTATCAGCCATAATCACCTCATCGCCAGGACCTATCCCAAGAGCATGCATGCCCATATGGAGAGCCCCTGTGCAACTGCTCGTGGCGATGGCGTACTTCACGTCAAGATGAGCTTTAAATACCTCCTCAAAACGGATAATGTAGTCGTAACAGTGGTCTCCCCAGCCATTACGAGCCGCATCGGTGGCATAAGCCACTTCAGTTTCCGTGATCGATGGACGAGTATAGGGGATGTTTCGTAGCTGCTTGTCTGCCATCGCTCAGATGTCTGTGAGGTACGGAATCGCCACTTTCACTGGTATTGTAATCATTGGGCTAAGCTGGGCTTTCACCTCTGCCGCTAGGTTCCAGGGGAGAATAAGCAGTTCATCGGGCTGCCGCAGAAGCAACTCCTCTACACTCACGATCGGGATATGACTTCCTGGCAGCCACTTCCCGACCTTACTAGGGGCTAGATCTGCCACAGCCTCGAGCAGATCACTGCGGATCCCTGCAAAGTTCAGCAGCGTGCTTCCCTTGGCAGCGGCGCCGTAAGCCAGAACACGACGTCCGCTACGACGCGCGGCCAACAGATACTCCAGTAGAGCGAACTTAGCTTCCAGTGCCCGTTCTTGGCAGCGAACGTAAGCTTCAACTGTGGTAAGGCCCGCAGCAATCTCGTCCGAAAGCACCTTGTCCACAGCTTCACGCTCCGCAATCGTTTGGGCCCTTGCAGCCGACTCGCCGGCTCGGGCCAACCAGACTCGAAGACTGCCTCCGTGGGTGGTGATCTGCTCTGCATCAAGCACCATCAATCCGGCATCTCTCGCCACACTCAACATAGTAGTAAGGCTTAGATAGCTATAATGCTCATGGTAGATCGTGTCGAACTGATTGCCATCCAAGAGACTCAGAAGATGGGGGAATTCAATAGAAGCCAGTCCTGTAGGCCTGAGCATCGCTGCAACAGCAGCAAGAAAGTCATTGATATCTGGAACATGCGCTAGCACGTTGTTCGCAACAAGCAGATCCGCCCTCAACCCTTGGGAGACCAACTCCGCCGCAAGGGGGCCGCCAAAGAAAAGCTCAATTGTTTCAATGCCCTTTTCCCGCGCGGCTTCAGCAGTTGCATGGGTAGGCTCAATACCCAAGCAAGGTATGCCCAGTTCTTGAACATACTGGAGCAGATACCCATCGTTACTTGCTACCTCCACTACAAGACTATGCTCGTTCAATGCAAGCCTCTCGGCCGCCTGCTTCACGAAGCGCTGGGCATGTCGGCACCACGTAACGGAGGTGCTTGAGAAGTAGGCATAATCTGCGGTAAACAATTCATTGGCAGGGGCATGCATTGGAAGCTGGACAAGCCAACACGAAGTGCAGACGAATACTCTGAGCGGGAAGTAGACTTCTGGCAAGTCCAACTTTTCTTCCGTAAGATAGGCATTGCTTGGTGGTTGATGACCGAGATCAATCACTTCATGGTGCAGGGGAGTTCCGCAGTGCCGGCAATGGTGGGTCATGGCAGGCCCTCCAACCGAGGCAGCGACCGATCGCGCTCGCTCAATTCCTTGGGCTCCATAGGCCAGCTGATACCGAGCTGGGGATCATCCCAACGCACACCCGACTCCTCCACTGGGCGATAAGGAGCCCCGTGGAGATAGAGCAGGGTGCTGTCCGGCTCCAGCACCTGAAACCCATGGGCACAGCCGGTGGGGATCAGCAAGGAATTCCCTGTCTCAGCACTGAGCTCCACCGCCACCCAGCGGCCTCGTGTTGCGGAGTGTGGCCGCAGGTCAACTACCACATCCCATACACGTCCTACTACGCAGGTGACCAACCGGACCTCGGCAGGCATTCCCCTCTGTAGATGCAGTCCACGGACCGTCCCGGGCCGCGGATTCTGGCTGAGGTTGACCTGCTCGATCGGACGCTCTGCCCCCCAGAGCTGGTTCCACTCACCGCGTCGGAAGACATTCAGGAAACGGCCGCGGTGATCGCCATGGGGCTGGCGCCGGATCTCCAGCACACCCTCAAGGGCCGTTACGCGGTGGCTGGGCTCGGCCATCTCAGGCGACGGCGGGGCGGCGCAGCACGGTGAAGGCATCGAGGTCTTCCAGACCCCAGCCATCGGCGGTGCCACTGAGGCGCTGGAACGCCACGTCAAGCCCGGCCTCCGCCGCAAACCCCCGCATCAGCTCGGCGGTCATGTCACTGCGGTTTCCATGATTGTGGGCCCAATCGCTGTTGGGCGCGACGGTGCCGTAGTTGGAGTGGTGCAGGAAGGCACTGCCGCCGGGCCTGAGGACCCGGGCAATCTCAAGGACATAGGCGCGGACCACCGAAGAATCGAAATGGACCATGGAATCAAAGGAATAGACCAGGGTCTGGGAGCTGGAATCGACCATGGCCAGGGTGTCACCATCGGTGACGAAGTAGCGGAATCGGCAGCCATCACGTTGCTCCCCGAAGCGTTCCCTGCAGGCTTCGATGCAATTCAGATTGACATCCACGAGGGTGATCGAGCCCGCCAGCCGACGCAGAAGTTCCGTGTTACGTCCATGGCCAGGAGCCAGTTCCAGCACCTCCCGGAAATCGAGATCCTGGATGATGGGCCAGATCACCCCATCCCATTGCTTCTGAATGTGAGGCTCCGCATCTCGGTAATAGTTGCCTTCCGCATGGGCGTCACGGCACTGGGCGATGGTTTTGAGCCGGATCATCTCGGCCGCCACAACGCCGCAGACCGCAACCGGATCCTCCTGTTTCAACTGCAAGGAGGCCTGGTTCAGATCGGCAGCCATCCGGTTCTGCAGCTCCTCCTGGAAGCAAAGAATCACGCCGCTGCGTGTCAGGTCATGGGAAAGGACCTGTTCGCGAAGACTGGAGGGAAAATCCTCCTTCACCAAGCCGATGAGATCAAGCCAGGGAACCAGCAGGCCAGGACTCTTCTGGATACGCTCAATGGCTTGGCGCCTTGAGGACGGAGGACGACTGGCGGCCACAGCACCGATACGGGCCAGCTTCCTTCGGATCCTGGCAACCAGAGAGCGCATCGAAAGCCAACTCATTGCAGTGCTCCATCCTCCCATGACGTCCACCCCAGCGCCAGATATGGGGCCATTAATCCAAACTCCAGTTCAACTGCGGCCGCACAGCACCGGGGACCTTGTGAACGTAACCATGGCGAGCTTCATCGTGCAGATCCTCAATGACCTGAAAACAGAACTGATCCTGCACATAAAAGTGAACTCGCTGAGGAACCATAGTCGTCGCTGCGAAGTTAACCGAGTAAGTCCCCTCATTGAGGAAGCGGGCTGGCAGCCAGACCGTCGCTCGATACCGCCCTGGGGAAACAGGTGGGTCTTGGCTGGGGCTGGAAACGAACGCACACTGCCCTCCCGTGAAGAGATGGAAATTCGGGATCACCGGTCCCGTGGAAGGCTCGAGAAGCTCATACGTCATCTCGAGGCCGAACTCTCGGTCAATGTGGGCATAGCTGAGACTTTCGCCGGACCGGTCCACCATCCGTGCCCCGACCATGCGGCAGAACCTGTCGCCGGGTGGATCCGCACGCAGGTCGAGCGATGAGCCCGACGTTTCCTCGCTGCTGGCGAAATAGGAAGCCGTAACGGATTCCGTGGAGCCGATCTGAGTGACCCTGCCATTCTCCAGCAACATGCAGGTATCACACAGGCTATTGACCGTGGTGAGACTGTGGCTCACGAACAGCACCGTGCGGCCCTGGCCAGTGACATCCTTCATCTTACCGAGGCACTTCTTCTGGAACTGGATATCACCAACGGCCAGAACTTCATCGATGATCAGGATGTCCGGCTCCAGGTGGGCAGCCACGGCAAAGGCCAGGCGCACATACATGCCACTGGAATAGCGCTTCACGGGAGTGTCGATGAAGCGGTGGACTTCAGCGAAATCGACGATCGCATCGAAGACCCGATCGATCTGCCGGCGTCGCATGCCCAGCAAGGTGCCGTTGAGGTAGATGTTCTCCCGACCGCTGAACTCCGGGTGAAAGCCCGTGCCCACCTCCAGCAGGGATCCCACCCGTCCGCGGATCTCGGCCATGCCCGTGGAGGGCTCGGTGATCCTCGAGAGGATCTTCAGCAAGGTGCTCTTGCCAGCGCCGTTGCGACCGATCACACCGAACACCTTGCCCCGGGGAACATCGAAGTCCACATCCCGCAGCGCCCAGAAGGTCTCGCTGCTCAAGTGCTGCCGGCCACCAGTCCGTCGCCAGGGCCAGAGTCCCCGCTGGGGCATCCCATCCGCCGGCGTTTCATCGGCAGCCACCGTTTCCAGATGGCCGATTTTGTAGGACTTGCCGAGGGAGCGAACCGTGATGGCGATATCGGAAGACTCACTCATACGATGTCAGCAAAGCCCCTCTCGATCCGCTGAAACACGGCCATACCAATACACAGGGAGCCCACCAGACCGGTCAGCATGCTCAGGAACATGGTGGTGGTGATCGGCACGCCACCAAGTATTGACCAACGGAAACCCTCAATCAGTCCCACGGTGGGATTCAGGGAATAGAGAAACAGCCATTTCTCAGGGATCAATGATGAGGAATAGACAATCGGTGTCAAATAGTTCCAGGCCTGCAGAGCAAACGGCACCGCATAGCCGAAATCCCGATGGTAGACATTCAAGGAGGCCACGATGAGAGTGAGTCCGAAGCCCATCAGGAACGCCGCCAGAAGAAAGAAGGGTGCCGCCAGCATGGGCCATCCCAGACCCACACCGAAGAGGGCCAACAGCACCACCAGAACCATCAGCCCCACCAGACCATCCACCACCACCGATCCCATGGCGGCCAGGGGAATGATCAGGCGCGGAAAATAGATCTTCGACAGCAGGTTGGAATTACCCACTAGGCTCCCCCCTGCCCGGCCGATGGTGTTGCTGAACAGACTCCACGGGATCAGGCCCGTGAACACCATCAGCAGATAGGGCTGACCATTGCTGGGCAGGCGGGCGAAGTTGCCGAACAGCACGGCAAAGATGATCGCCGGCACCAGCGGCTGGAGAATCACCCAGACGACACCCAGGCTGGTCTGCTTGTAGCGAACCTGGATATCGCGCAGTGAAAGGAAATAGAGGAGATCGCGATATTCAACGATCTCCTTCCACTCAAAGAACGAAAAGCGGCGCCTGGGCTGAATGCGAGTGACGCTCATATGGCGGGACTGGGTGGTCAGGGGAGGCTGTCACGCCGTCACCCTGTCGACCTCAGACCACAAGCAGGCTCATGCCCCAGTTCACCAGCACCAGGGCCACCCAGGCGGCGCCGCCGATCAGGATCAGGCGGTTGGAGCGGCCGCTGTCCTCGGTGCTGGCGTAAAGCACCGGCACCGCCACGATCAGGGCGAAGGAGAGCACCACCAGGGCCAGAACGGTCAGGGTATTGAGGATCTGCATGGGGCAGGAAGGCTCGAGGCCGGATCAGGCAGCGTGGGGGATCCTGCCATGCAGAGCGGGGCCATGCCCGCCGCCGGAGCCATCCTTCACACGTTGTCGGCAGCGCTGGACTGGGAACCGAACAGATCGCCGGCGGCCGCCAGGGCCCCGAGACCGGGGGCGGCGGCATCCTTGGGGGCCAGCAGGGGCTGGTGCGGCTCCGGCAGCTCCCCCAGAGGCCAGTCGATGCCGATCGCCGGGTCGTTCCAGGCCAGGGAACGTTCGCAGTCGCGGTTCCAGTAGCCGGCGGTCTTGTACTGCACCTCGGCCACCGCGCTCAGGGTCAGGAAGCCGTGGGCGAAGCCCACCGGCACCCAGAGCTGGTGGTGGTTTTCGGCGCTGAGCCGTTCGCCCACCCACTGCCCCAGGGTGGGGGAGTCCCGGCGCAGGTCGACGGCCACATCGAACACCTCCCCCAGCGTGCAACGCACGAGCTTGCCTTGGGGGTGCGGTGCCCGCTGGAAATGCAGGCCCCGCAGCACCCCCTGCACGGAGCGGGAGTGGTTGTCCTGCACGAACTCGGGGGCATCGGCGTCCTCCTTGCCGAGGGCATCGGCGAAGCGGCGCCGGTTCCAGCTCTCGCTGAACCAGCCCCGCTCATCGGCGTAGACCGCCGGGGTGAGCAGCAGGGGGCCGTCGATGGCCAGGAACTGCACGTTCATCGCTGGGGCTCCAGGGCCAGGTGGTCGCTGGCGGCCTCCTGCAGCAGGCGCAGCAGGTAGTCGCCGTAGCCGGATTTCTTCAGGGGCAGGGCCAGCCGCTCCAGCTGGCCGTCATCGATCCAGCCCAGGCGCCAGGCCACCTCCTCGGGGCAGCCCACCTTGAGGCCCTGGCGCTTCTCCAGGGTGCGGATGTAGCTGGCGGCCTCGTGCAGGGAATCGGGGGTGCCGGTGTCCAGCCAGGCCATGCCGCGGCCCATCAGCTCCACCCGCAGCAGGCCTTCATCGAGGTAGAGCTGGTTGAGGTCGGTAATCTCCAGTTCCCCCCGCGGGGAGGGCCGCACCTGGCGGGCCCGCTCCACCACCGTGTGGTCGTAGAAGTACAGGCCCGTGACCGCATAGCGGCTGCGGGGCTGGGGCGGCTTCTCCTCGATGCTCAGCACCCGGCCGTCGCCGCTGAACTCCACCACCCCGTAGCGCTCCGGATCGCTCACCGGGTAGGCGAACACCGTCGCCCCCGGCCGCTCGCCGTTGGCCCCCTGCAGCTGGGGGATCAGGTCATGGCCGTGGAACAGGTTGTCCCCCAGCACCAGGGCCGCCGGGGCGCCATCGAGGAATTCGGCGCCGATCAGGAACGCCTGGGCCAGCCCGTCGGGGCTGGGCTGCACCGCATAGCGGATCGTCATGCCCCAGCCGGATCCGTCCCCCAGCAACCGCTCGAAGGCGGGCCGGTCGGTGGGGGTGGTGATCACCAGCACCTCGCGGATGCCCGCCAGCATCAGGGTGCTGAGCGGGTAGTAGATCATCGGCTTGTCGTACACCGGCACCAGCTGCTTGCTGACGGCGGTGGTGAGGGGCGCCAGGCGCGTGCCGCTGCCTCCCGCCAGGATCAGTCCCTTGCGGTTCATGGCGTCGGCTGCGGCAGGGCGGCCATCAGGCTGCCCATCTCCAGGGCCTGGAGGCCGTAGCTCCACCCCAGGTTGCTCTTGATGCCGGCCCGCTCCAGTGCCTGCTGCAGGGTGTCAGTGGTGAGCACCCCGAAGATCACCGGCACACCGGTGTCGCGGGCCACGGCGGCCACCCCCTTGCTCACCTCGGCCACCACCACGTCGAAGTGGGGGGTGTCGCCACGGATCACGGCCCCCAGGGTGATGACCACCTGGTAACGGCCGCTGGCGGCCAGCCGCTGGGCCACCAGGGGAATCTCGAAGCTACCCGGCACCCAGGCCACGTCGAGCTGGCTGCTCTCGGGGCCCACATCAATGCCGTGGCGGGAGAGGGAATCGAGGCAGCCGCTGAGCAGCTTGCCGGTCACCAGATCGTTGAAGCGGGCGATCACCAGGCCGATCCGCAGACCGGCGACATCGGTGAAGCGACCTTCGAAAACCGTCAAGGGGTCAGACCACGAACAAGCTCATGTCCCAGTTGAGCAGCACCAGGGCCGACCCGGCCAGCCCCCCGGCCCGGTCCCCCTACGATCGGGACGCTCCTGACGGCGGACCCATGGCCAGGGAAGTCCAGCAGCAGCTCTCGCTCGCGGACGATCCGGCCCTGCAGGGGGACCTGTTCGGGGGCGACCCTGAACCGGTGACCTCTCCGCTGCCGGAGCCGGTGGCGGAGTCAGGCTCTGACGATGGCGCCCCGGACGACCAGGCCCTGCTGGCCGATGCCAGCGCCCGGCCGCGCACCCGCCGGCAGCGGCCAGCGGCCGTGGCCGCCGCCGGCCCCGAGGGCGACGGCGAGCAGGCCGGTGACCCGAGCGTTGGCGACGCCAGCGGCACCCCTACGCCGCCCGGCGACGCCGGCCCGGAGACCGGGGACGACCTGCCCCGCTGGCACCACCATTCCCTGGTGGACCCGGCGGCGCTCACCCCGGTGCTGCGCCACTACGTGGAGCTGAAGGCGGCCCATCCGGACCGGGTGCTGCTCTACCGGCTCGGCGACTTCTACGAGTTCTTCTTCGAGGACGCGATCCTGCTCTCGCGCCTGCTCGAGCTCACCCTCACCGGCAAGGACGCCGGCAAGGCCCTGGGGCGGGTGCCGATGGCGGGCATCCCCCACCACGCCGCCGAGCGCTACTGCGCCGACCTGGTGCGCCGCGGCCTCAGCGTGGCCCTCTGCGACCAGCTGGAGGCCACCCCCGCCAAGGGGGCCCTGCTGCGCCGGGGCATCACCCGGGTGCTCACCCCCGGCACAGTGCTGGAGGAGGGCATGCTGGCGGCCCGGCGTAACAACTGGCTCTGCGCCGTGGTCCTCGACGGGGACGGCAGCCACGCCGGCCGCTGGGGCCTGGCGGTCGCCGACGTCAGCACCGGCGAGTTCCGGGTGACCGAGCGCACGGGCAGCGGCAGCCTGCACCAGGAGCTGCTGCAGCTGGAGCCCGCCGAGGTGGTGTGGCCAGGCCCGGAGGAGGCGCCGCCCTGGTGTCCCGAGGGGCTGAGGCTCACCGCCCTGGCCCGCACCCCCTTCGAGGCCACCGAAGCCGACGCCCTGCTGCGCCGCCGCTTCCGCCTGGCCAGCCTCGATGGCCTGGGGCTGGGGGAGGCGCCCCTGGCGCTGCGGGCCGCCGGGGGCCTGCTGGCCTACCTGGACACCACCCAGGCCGAACCTGCGGCCATCCCGCTGGAGATGCCCCGGCTCTGGCACGACGGCGACCAGCTGGTGCTCGACGCCCAGACCCGCCGCAACCTGGAGCTCACCCGCACCCAGCTGGGCGGCGCCCTGCAGGGCTCCCTGCTCTGGGCCCTCGACCGCACCGCCACCGCCATGGGCGGCCGCTGCCTGCGCCGCTGGATCGAGGCCCCCCTGGTGGATCGCGCCGCGATCCTGGAGCGGCAGGAGGCGGTGAGCGAGCTGGTGGAGCAGCGGCCCCTGCGGGTGGGGCTGCGCCGGCTGCTGCGGCCCATGGGGGATCTGGAGCGGCTGGCGGGGCGGGCTGGCGCCGGCAGCGCCTCCGCCCGCGACCTGGTGTCCCTGGCCGACGGCCTCGAGCGGCTGCCCCGCCTGGCGGCCCTGGTGGCCCCCTGCCGCAGCGGCCCCCTGGCGGCCCTCAAGGGTCCCTGGCCCAAGCTGGCCGCCCTGGCCGAGCAGGTGCGCCACCACCTGGTGGAGGCGCCGCCCCTGTCGCTGAGCGAGGGGGGGCTGCTCCATGACGGGGTCGACCCGGTGCTCGACGGCCTGCGCAACCAGCTCGACGACCAGGAGGCCTGGCTCTCCCGGCAGGAGGCGATCGAGCGGCGGGCCAGCGGCAACCCCAACCTGCGTCTGCAGTACCACCGCACCTTCGGCTACTTCCTGGCCGTGAGCCGCGCCCGGGCCGCCGCCGTTCCGGACCACTGGATCCGCCGCCAGACCCTGGCCAACGAGGAACGCTTCGTCACCCCGGAGCTCAAGGGCCGCGAAGGCCGGATCCTGCAGCTGCGGGCCCGGGCCTGCCAGCGGGAGTACGACCTCTTCTGCGACCTGCGCCGCCGGGTGGGGGAGGCGGCGGGCCCCGTGCGGGCGGCCGCCCGGCGGGTGGCCGAGCTCGATGCCCTGGCCTCCCTGGCGGAGGTGGCGGCCACCGGCGGCTACTGCCGGCCCGAGCTCAGCGAGGGGCGCGAGCTGGTGATCGAGGCGGGTCGCCATCCGGTGGTGGAGCAGTTGCTGGTCGACGCCTCCTTCACCGCCAACGACCTGCACCTGGCGGCCCCCGGCCCCGACGGCATCCCGGCGCCCGACCTGATCGTCCTCACGGGCCCCAATGCCAGCGGCAAGAGCTGCTATCTGCGCCAGAGCGGCCTGCTGCAGCTGATGGCCCAGATCGGCAGCTGGATCCCCGCCCGCTCCGCCCGTCTCGGCATCGCCGACCGCATCTTCACCCGGGTGGGGGCGGTGGACGACCTGGCCAGCGGCCAGTCCACCTTCATGGTGGAGATGGCCGAAACCGCCAACATCCTTCACCACGCCAGCCCCCGGTCCCTGGTGCTGCTGGACGAGATCGGCCGGGGCACGGCCACCTTCGACGGCCTCTCGATCGCCTGGGCCGTGGCGGAGCACCTGGCCGAGGGCATCGGTGCCCGGACCATCTTCGCCACCCATTACCACGAGCTCAACGAGCTCGCCGAGCTGCTGCCCAACGTCGGCAACGCCCAGGTGCTGGTGGAGGAGACCGGCAACGACCTGGTGTTCCTGCATCGGGTCTGCCGGGGGGGGGCCAGCCGCAGCTACGGCATCGAGGCGGCCCGGCTGGCGGGAGTTCCCGCCTCGGTGGTGCTGCGGGCCCGCCAGGTGCTGGGCCGCATCGAGGCCAACAGCCATGTGGCCGTGGGGCTTCAGGGCGGCGGCGGATCCAGGGCGGCTTGATCCTGGGCCGCCTGATCCAGCCAGGCCCGCCTCAGCAGGGCATTGACGGCGGCCGCCACCAGGCCGGCGCCGCCCTTGCTGCCCTCCAGCCGGATCTGGGGGAGGGTGCTGGCGGCGAGATGGCGCTTGCTCTCGGCCACCCCCACAAAACCCACAGGCATGCCGATCACCAGGGCCGGAGCGGCGATGGCTCCGGCCTCCACCAGCTCCAGCAGCCGCTCCAGGGCCGTGGGGGCGCTGCCCACCAGCACCACGGCCCCCGGGTGCTCCAGCAGCGCCCGTTCCATCCCCGCCGCCGCCCGGGTGCCACCGGCGGGAGCCACGGCCGGGGCCCAGGCCAGCACCGACAGCACCGGATTGGCGAAGGTGCGCCGGGCCATGGGCGCCACGGCCGCCGCCGCCATCGCCGTGTCGGTGAGGATCGGCGCGCCGGCCGCCAGGGCTGTGAGGCCGGCGGCGCAGGCCCCCGGGCCGAGACGCAGATCCGGCGCCAGGGCCAGGTCGCCGCTGCTGTGCACCAGGCGCTCGAGCAGCTCCTGCTCCACCCCCTCCAGGCCGGTGGGCCCGAGCCAGCCGCGGATGCGGTGCACGCTCTCCCGGAAGATCGGATGGTCGAGGGAGGCTGCGGAGCCGGAAGAATCGAAGCTGTCCATCGCCTGCGGCGCCCGGGGCGCTGAACTTCCTCGGCGCCCGGCGCGGCCCGCAGCCCGGAGGGGGGAAAGGGGGAGGCTACGGGAGGCGCTGGCCCGGGCGGAGCCGGACCTGGCCAGCAGCGAAGCGACTGGGCGGGCTCCAACGTGGCGGGAGGAGCAGGAACAGCGACAGGCGCAGAGGCAAGGCAGAGGCAGAGGGAGGGGTAGGGGCAGTCCTCCACCGAATTCGAGACCTGTACATTGTGTACAGACCCCGATTCCGGCCCCGCGCACCATGCACACCCTCGGCGTGCTCGAGGCCAGGAAGCGCTTCCCCGAGCTGCTCGATCGGGCCCGGAAAGGGGAGGAGACACTGATCGCGCGCCATGGCCACCCGGTGGCCGCCCTGGTCCCCCTGTGGCGGCGCCACCGTTCCCAGCGGCAGGCCCTGCTCGCCCTCAAGGGCAGCGGCCGCGACTGCTGGCCGGATCACCGGCCGCCCCCCGCCGGCAGCAGCGGGCCCATCGAACCGCTGGGGGGCGCCGCTGCCCTGGCCCTCGGGTCGGCCGTGGCCATCGACGCCACGGCGCTGATTCCCTGGCTGCGCGGGGAAGCCTCCAGCCGCCGCCACGAGTCCCTGATCGCCACGATCGCCGCCGGGCACTGGCGCGGGGTCCTGAGCATGGCCACCCTGAGGACGCTGGTGGAGGGGCCGCTGCTGCGGGGGGACGAGGCCCTGACGGCCCGCTACGAAGCCGTGTTCAGCGATCCCGCGGCCTGGACCCTGGTGAGCCTCACCCCCCAGGTCGCTCTGGCGGCGGCACGCCTGCAGCGGCCCGGCACCGGGCCGGCCCTGGGGCCCGATGGCGCCCTGGAGCTGGCCTCGGCCCTGCATGGCGGCGCCACGGCGATGATCAGCTGGGACCCCCGCCTGCTCGCCTCCCTGCCGGCGCCGAGCCGGCCGCCCCTTCCCTGATGCCCATCCACCTCTACTGGGGCGACGACGAGGCCGCCCGGCAGCGGGCCCTGGCGGCGCAGATCGAGGCCCTGGTGGATCCCACCTGGGCCTCGATCAACCTCAGCCGCCTGGACGGGGCCGATGCCGGCCAGGCGGCCCGGGCCCTCGAGGAGGCCCGCACCCCCCCCTTCGGCGCCGGGGCCCGGGTAGTGGTGCTGCAGCGCAGTCCCTTCTGCCAGGCCTGCCCGGCGGAGCTGGCCGCCCAGCTGGAGGCCGCCGTCGAGCTGATCCCGCCCGACTGCCACCTGTTCCTGGTCAGTGACGGCAAACCGGACGCCCGGCTGCGCACCACCAAGCGTCTGCGGACCCTGGCCGAGGAGCAATCCTTCACCCTGCCGCCGATCTGGGATGGAGCCGGGCAGATCGAGCGGGTGCAGAGCGCCGCCCGGGACCGGGGCCTGACCCTGGCGCCGGCGGCGGCCGAGGCCCTGGCCGAGGCGATCGGCAGCGACGGGATGCGACTGGCCAGCGAGCTGGAGAAGCTGGCCCTTCATGCCGGCGGCGGCGGCGGCGGTGGCAGTGGCGGCGGTGGTGGGGGCCCGATCACCGCCGAGGCGGTGGCCGCCCTGATCGGCGGCCAGGTGACCAGCAGCCTGGCCGTGGGCGATGCCCTGCTGGCCCAGCACCCCGCCGAGGCCATTGCTCTGGTGGAGGCCCTGCTGGAGGTGGGCGAGCCCGCCCTGCGCATCGTCGCAGCCCTGGCCAGCCAGATCCGGGGTTGGCTCTGGGTGTGCCTGCTGGAGCGCAGCGGCGAACAGGACGTGGCCGTGATCGCCAAGGCCGCGGGGATCGGCAACCCCAAGCGGATCTACGTGATGCGCAAACAGATCCGCGGCCGCACGCCCGAGCAACTGCTGGCCCTGCTGCGCCGCCTGCTCGACGTGGAGGCCGCCCTCAAGCGTGGCGCCGACCCCGGCGACGCCTTCCGGGACGGCTTCCTGCTGGCCGCCCTGGCCCAGCCCGGCCACGGCCCACGTCGATAATCGAGCCCGACGCGCCGGCGACGAGCCCATGGGCCTGCTGATACAGAAGTTCGGGGGGACGTCGGTCGCCGACGCCGATCGGATCCGGGCGGTGGCCCGCCGCATCGCCGCCAGCCGCGAGGAGGGCCACGAGCTGGTGGTCGTCGTCTCGGCCATGGGCCACACCACCGACCAGCTGACCGGCATGGCCGCCAGCCTCTGCAGCGATCCCCCCCGCCGGGAGATGGACATGCTGCTGGCCACGGGCGAGCAGGTGTCGATCGCCCTGCTGGCCATGGCCCTCCATGCCGAAGGCGTGCCCGCCGTCTCGATGACCGGGACCCAGGCCGGGATCATCACCGAATCGGCCCATGGCCGGGCCCGGATC
The DNA here is from genome assembly GCF_000316515.1 of Cyanobium gracile PCC 6307. NCBI lineage: Bacteria > Bacillati > Cyanobacteriota > Cyanophyceae > Synechococcales > Prochlorococcaceae > Cyanobium > Cyanobium gracile. The sequence continues at coordinate 2,209,438 of NC_019675.1, forward strand.
CTGGAGGTGCGCACCGAACGGCTGCGCCGCCTGCTGGAGGACGGCCTGGTGGTGGTGGTGGCCGGCTTCCAGGGCACCAGCAGCGGCCACGCCGGCACCCCGGAGATCACCACCCTGGGCCGGGGCGGTTCCGACACCTCCGCGGTAGCGCTGGCGGCCGCCCTCGGCGCCGACGGCTGCGAGATCTACACCGACGTGCCCGGGGTGCTCACCACCGACCCCCGCAAGGTGAGCGACGCCCAGCTGATGGAGAGCGTCAGCTGCGACGAGATGCTGGAGCTGGCGAGCCTCGGGGCCGCGGTGCTCCACCCCCGGGCCGTGGAGATCGCCCGCAACTACGGGGTGCCCCTGACGGTGCGCTCCAGCTGGAGCCAGGCCCCCGGCACCCGGCTCACCAGCGGTCCGGCCCGCCCGATCGGCAGTGAGGGGCTGGAGCTGGGCCGGCCCGTGGACGGGGCCGAACTGGAGGCCGACCAGGCGGTGCTGGCCCTCTCCCACGTGCCCGACCGGCCGGGGGTGGCCGCCACCCTGTTCGAGGCCCTCGGCGCCGCCGGCCTCAACGTCGACCTGATCGTCCAGGCGATCCACGAGGGCGCCAGCAACGACATCGCCTTCACCCTGGCGGCGACGGAGATGGAGCGTGCCCGCCAGGTGTGCCAGGAGGTGCTGGCGGCGATGGGGGCCGATGGGGCCCAGCTCTCGGCCGAGGCGGGCATGGCCAAGCTCAGCATCGCCGGGGCCGGCATCCTGGGTCGCCCCGGGGTGGCGGCCCGGCTGTTCGACACCATGGCCCGCCTCGGCATCAACCTGCGCCTGATCGCCACCAGCGAGGTGAAGGTGAGCTGCGTGGTGGATGGCCAGCTGGGGGCCCGGGCCCTGCGGGCCGCCGGCGAGGCCTTCGAGCTCTCCGACCAGCAGCTGCGCCACGATCCGCCCCCCTGCCACCTGGGCGATCCGGCGGTGCGGGGCGTGGCCCTCGACCGCGACCAGGTGCAGGTGTCGGTGCGGCGGGTGCCCGACCGGCCGGGGGTCGCCGCGGCCATCTGCCGGGCCCTGGCCGATGCGGGCATCAGCCTCGACGCCATCGTGCAGTCGGAGCGCACCCACGGCGGCCCCGAGGACCGGCGGCGGGACATGAGCTTCACCCTGCGCCGCGACGACCGGCCGGGGGCCGAACGGGCCCTGGCCCCGATCCTGCGCCAGTGGGACGGCGCCGGCTTCGAGGAGGGCCCGGCCATCGCCAGGGTCAGCGCCGTGGGCGCCGGGATGGCCTGCACCGCCGGCACGGCGGCGCGGATGTTCCGCTCCCTGGCCGACGCGGGCATCAACATCTCCCTGATCGCCACCAGCGAGATCCGCACCAGCTGCGTGGTGGCAGAGGCCGATGGCGTGCGCGCGCTCCAGGCCGTGCACCAGGCCTTCGGCCTCGGCGGCGCCGAGCTGCACGCGGCCGAGGGGACGGAGGGGCCAGCCTGACCGCGGCTTCCTAGTCTTGGGGCGCGCCAGGAACGGGACATGTTGGTTCGGTTCTGGGGAACCCGCGGTTCGATCGCCAAACCCGGCCCGGACACCTTCCGCTTCGGTGGCAACACCTCCTGCGTGGAGGTCCGCTCCGACGCCGGCACCCTGCTGGTGATCGACTGCGGCACCGGTGCCCACGGCCTGGGCCAGGCCCTGATGCAGGAGCGTCCCGACGGCATGGAGGGGTCGCTGCTGATCAGCCACACCCATTGGGACCACATCCAGGGCTTTCCCTTCTTCGCCCCCTTCTTCGCCCCTGGCCACACCTGGGATGTCTTCGGACCCAGCGGCCTCTCGGGAAGCCTGCGCAGCGTGCTCTCCGGCCAGATGCAGCACGCCTACTTCCCCGTCACCCTCGAGCAGTTCGCGGCCACGATCCGCTACCACGACCTGCACGAGGGCACCTTCCGGATCGGGGATGTGACGATCACGACCCACCTGCTCAACCATCCCGCCCTCACCCTGGCCTACCGGCTCCAGGCGGACGGGGCCACGGTCATCTACTGCTGCGACCACGAACCCCACGACCCCGCCCTGGCCAGCGGCCTCGGTCCGCTCTCCGGCCAGGACCTGCACTACGCCGCGTTCATCGAGGGGGCCGACCTGGTGATCCATGACGCCCAGTACACCGCCCTGGAGTTCCCGGCCAAGCTCGGCTGGGGCCACAGCTCGGTGGAGTATGCCGTGCGCCTCTGCGAGGAGGCCGGGGTGGCCCGGCTGGCGCTCACCCACCACGACCCCCTGCGCAACGACGCGACCATCGACCTGATCCTGGCCGGCGTGCGCGCCGATCTGGCCGCGCGGGGCAGCCCCCTGGAGGTGCTGGCGGCTGCGGAGGGCCTGGTGCTGCACACCACCCCCCGGACCCCGGAGGCCGCCAACGGCGCCCCGCCGGCCGCAGCCGGGACCGACCCCACCGCCGGGGCCCTCAGCGGCGATCCCGGCGGCCCTCCGGCCCTGGTCTGGGTGACGGACCGGGATCTGGAGGCGGCCCTCACCACCGCCCTGCGCCTCGAGGGCCTGCCCTTTCATGTCTGCGGCGGCGAAGCCGATCTGACGCAGCGTCTCGAGCGTGACGGGGCCTCCCTGCTGCTGCTGGAGCAGGCGCTCCCCGTCCGCGATGGCCCCGGCCTGGTCCGCAGGCTGCAGGAGACCCCGGCCATGGCGGCGGCCGAAATCCCCGTCGTGATGCTGGCGGCCGCGGAGGAGCAGGCCCGCCACGACGATCCCCTGGTCAGCGAGTGGCTGGTGCTGCCCGTCTCCGAGAGCTACCTGCGGGCCCGGATCCGGGCCTGGAGCCTGCGCACCCCCTGCCGCTGGGAGCGGGCCCGGCCGCCTCAGGACGAGGAACGGCGCCTGCAGCGGCTGGCTGAGCTGGGTCTGCTGGACACGGAGCGGGAGGAACGCTTCGACCGACTGACCCGGATCGCCGCTGCCGCCTTCGATGTGCCGATCGCCCTGATCAGCCTGATCGATGCCGAGCGGCAGTGGTTCAAGTCCTGCCATGGCCTGGCCACCTGCCAGACCTCCCGCGACCTGGCCTTCTGTGCCCATGCCATCAGCCAGCGGTCGGACCTGCTGGTGGCGGACACCTGGCTCGATGAACGCTTCGCGGAGAATCCCCTGGTGCTGGGAGAACCCCGGATCCGCTTCTACGCCGGCTCGCCCCTGATCCTCGACGACGGCACCTGTCTGGGCACACTGTGTCTGATTGACACCCGCCCGCGTCAGCTCAGCGGCGCCGAGCTCTCCCTGCTCCACGACCTGCGCGACCTTGTGCTTCTGGAGCTGTCCCCCCAGCCATGGCCCGTCGCCCTCCACCATTCCTGAACGGGCTGGTCGGTGTTCTCCTGCTGCCAGTCCTGGGCAGCTGCCAGCCCGCAGCCGTCTCCGCCCCGGTGCGCAGCGTGCCGGTGGTGGATGGGCTCGAGCACCCCTGGGCCGTGGCCTGGTTGCCGGGGGGCGACCTGCTGATCACGGAGCGGCCGGGCCGGCTGCGCCTGGTGCGGGGCGGCGTGCTGCAGGCCGAGCCGATCCGCGGCGTGCCGGAGGTGCTGGCCGCCGGCCAGGGGGGCCTGCTGGATGTGGCCGTCCATCCCGACTTCGCCACCAACCGCTGGATCTATCTCACCTACGCCGCCGGCAGCAGCGAGACCAACCAGACCCGGCTGGCCCGGGCCCGCTTCGATGGCCGGGCCCTCAGCGATCTGCAGGTGCTGTACGCGGTGCCGCAGCGCAAGAGCGGCGCCCAGCACTTCGGCTCCCGCCTGCTCTGGCTCCCCGATGGCACCCTGCTGCTGGCGATCGGAGACGGGGGCAATCCTCCGATCGAGCTGGAGGGGCAACTGATCCGCCTCCAGGCCCAGAACCCGGGCAGCGCCCTGGGCAAGGTGCTGCGGCTCAATGCGGACGGCACACCGGCCCGGGGCAATCCCTTCGCCGGCCAGGCCGGCGCGCTGCCGGGGCTGTGGAGTCTCGGCCACCGCAACATCCAGGGGCTGGCCCTCGATCGCCGCACGGGCCGGGTCTGGGCGAGCGAACATGGCGCCCGCGATGGCGATGAGCTCAACCGGATCGAGGCCGGCCTGAACTACGGCTGGCCGCGGGTGACCCACAGCCGTGAGTACTTCGGCCCGCCCATCGCCCCGGCCACCAGCGCCCCGGGCCTGCGGGATCCGGTCATCGTCTGGACGCCCGCCATCGCCCCCTCCGGCCTGGCCGTCTACGACGGCGACCGCTACCCGGACTGGCGTGGCGACCTCTTCGCCGGTGGACTGGTGTCGCGGCAGGTGCACCGGCTGCGTCTGGATCCGCAGGGATCCGTGGCTGGACAGCAGGAGATTGCGATCGGGGCCAGGGTGCGGGACGTGCGCCAGGGCCCGGATGGTTTCCTGTACGTGCTCACCGACGGCGCCGGCGATGGCCAGCTGCTCCGCCTGGAACCGATCGGCAAGCCCTGATTCCCTTCCCGTGCAACGGCGCTTCTCATGATCCAACCCGTGGAGATCGCCGAAGGCCTGGCAAAGGGTGAGTTCTACCTGGAGTATCTGCCGATCCTGTCCCTCCCGGATCTCCGCTGCATCGGCGCCGAAGCCCTGATCCGCTGGCGGCGAGCCGATGGCTCTCTGGTGATGCCCGGGGAGTTCATCCCGTCCCTGGAGTCCACGCCCGCCTCGGGTGTGCTCACCTGCTGGGTGGTCGAGACCGCGGCGGCGGAACTCAGCGACTGGCTGCGGTGCCATCCCGACGTGCATCTCAGTCTCAACATTCCACCGGAGATCGTCGGTCGGGGCGGGGTCTATTACACCGCCATGACATCCGGCCTGGCCGACATGATTCCCCAGCTGATCCTGGAGGTGACCGAGCGGGGACTTCCCGATGCCCTGGGCCTGGAGGGCCTGCTCCAGGCCCAGCAACTCGGCATCAGGATCGCGCTCGATGATGTCAACCTGCTGGGGGGAGCCAATCTCGCCATCCTCAGCCGTTGCCCGTTCGACATCATCAAGGTGGATCGCCACCTGCTGGCCATGATCACCCCGGAGAGGCCCAATCCCGAGTGGCTGGAGGGACTCGCCGCCCTGATCCGTTCGTCCCGGCTGATGGTCATCGCCGAAGGGGTCGAGACGGCCCAGCAGCTCCAGGCGCTTGTGCAGGCGGGGGTCCAGGCCGCCCAGGGCTTCCACCTGTCCCCTCCCATTGCCGCCGCCGACCTGATCGCCTTCCATCAGCGAACCCATGGGCCGGAGGACGCTGACGGGGACCTCCAGCCGTGAAGTAGGAAAGGACGACTTCTGCAGATGGCTCCCATGGCCCGGCGCGCCGCCACTTCCTTCCTGAGCGACTTCAAGGATTTCATCAACAAGGGCAACGTGGTCGACCTGGCCGTGGCCGTGGTCATCGGCGGTGCCTTCGGCAAGGTGGTCGACGCCGTCGTCAGCCTGGTGATGACGAGCCTGCTGGAGCCGGCCCTGAAGGCGGCGCAGGTGGATTCGATCAACGCCTGGCCTGCCGGGTCCGTGATCGTGGCCCTGATCAACTTCCTGGTGATCGCCTTCGTGGTGTTCCTGATCGTGCGGGCGATCGAGGCGATGAAACGCCAGGAGGAGGCCCGGGCCGCCGATGCCGGGCCCGATCCCCAGGCCGAACTGGCGGCCGCGGCCAACCGCCTGGCCGAAGCCCTCGAGCGGCGAGCGCTCTAGGCCGCGGGCCGTCCCACCAGCTTGTGGCGCAGGTTCTTGATGCGGTCCCGCAGGTTGGCCGCCTCCTCGAACTCCAGGCTCTTGGCCGCCGCCTTCATCTTGTCCTCCAGCTGGGTGATCAGCTCGGGCAGGGCATCGAGGGGCACCTCATTGTGCTCGGCCTGCTCGGCCGCCTCCTCCAGCTGGTCGTCGCTGAGCCGGCGGGACAGCTCCAGGAAGGAGAGGATCGCATTGCCGGCGCGCTTGCCGGCCGGCGTGGGGGTGATGCCGTGGCGTTCGTTGTAGGCGTGCTGGATCACCCGGCGCCGCTCCGTCTCGGAGATCGCCTTGGCCATCGAATCGGTGAGGTTGTCGGCGTAGAGGAGGGCCACCCCGTCGATGTGGCGGGCCGCCCGGCCGATGGTCTGGATGAGGGAGCGCTCCGCCCGCAGGAAGCCCTCCTTGTCGGCATCGAGGATCGCCACCAGGGACACCTCGGGCAGGTCGAGACCCTCCCGCAGCAGGTTGACGCCCACGAGCACGTCGTAGGCGCCATTGCGCAGGTCCTGAATGATCTCGATCCGCTCAATCGAATGGATCTCCGAGTGCAGATAGCGCACCCGCACCCCGTTCTCGGCCAGGTAGTCGGTGAGGTCCTCGGCCATCCGCTTGGTGAGGGTGGTGACCAGCACGCGCTCCTGGCGGTCGGCCCGCAGGCGGATCTCGCCGAGCAGATCGTCCACCTGGCCCTCCGACGGGCGCACCTCCACGATCGGATCGAGAACGCCGGTGGGGCGGATCACCTGCTCTACCACCTGGCCCTTGCTCTGGGTCAGCTCCCAGGCCCCGGGGGTGGCCGAGACGAAGATGGTCTGGCGGGCCTTCTCCCAGAACTCGTCCCCCTTGAGGGGCCGGTTGTCGGCGGCGCTGGGCAGCCGGAAGCCGTGCTCGATCAGCACCTGCTTGCGGCTCTGGTCGCCGTTGTACATGGCCTGGAGCTGGGAGCAGGTGACGTGGCTCTCATCCACCACCAGCAGCCAGTCGTCGGGGAAGTAATCGATCAGGCATTCGGGCGGGGTGCCAGCCTCCCGACCGGCCAGGTGCCGGGCGTAGTTTTCCACCCCGTTGCAGTAGCCCACCTGCTCGAGCATCTCCAGGTCGTAGCTGGTGCGCTGCTCGAGACGCTGGGCCTCCAGCAGCCGCCCCTGGCCGTTGAGCACCTCCAGCCGTTCGCGCAGTTCGGTCCTGATCGCCTGGATCGCCCCCTGCAGCCGCTCCTTCGGGGTCACGAAGTGCTTGGCCGGGTAGATGTTGATGGTCTCCAGGCTCTGGAGGATCTCGCCGGTGGTGGGATCCACGTAGCGGATCGCCTCCACCTCATCGCCGAACAGCTCGATCCGCACCAGCCGGTCCTCGTAGGCCGGACCGATCTCCAGCACATCGCCCCGCACCCGGAAGCGGCCGCGGCTGATCTCGATGTCGTTGCGGGAGTACTGGTTGTTGACCAGACCCCGCAGGGAGCCGCGCAGATCGAGCTTGTCGCCCACCGCGAATTTGACGGCGGCCTTGAGGTACTCCGAGGGGATGCCCAGGCCGTAGATGCAGCTGATCGAGGCCACGACAATCACATCGCGCCGCTCGAACAGCGACCGGGTGGCCGAGTGCCGCAACATGTCGATCTCCTCGTTGATCGAGGCGGTCTTGGCGATGTAGGTGTCCGAGACGGGAACGTAGGCCTCGGGCTGGTAGTAGTCGTAGTAGGAGATGAAGTATTCGACGGCATTGTTGGGGAAGAACTCCCGCAGCTCGTTGCAGAGCTGGGCCGCCAGGGTCTTGTTGTGGGCCAGCACCAGGGTGGGGCGCCCCGTGCGGGCGATCACGTTGGCGATGGAGAAGGTCTTGCCGGTGCCGGTGGCACCGAGGAGGGTCTGGAAGCGTTCGCCCCCGTCGACGCCCTTCACCATCGCTTCGATGGCGGCGGGTTGGTCGCCCTTCGGTTCGTAGGGGGCGTGAAGCTGGAATGGCATCGGACCATTCTGGCGGTCACGACGGGGGAACGCCCCGGCGGGGAAAACCGATCAGCCCACCCCGGAAGCCGCCGCCATCGCCCGGGTCAGGGGCACATCCAGACCCATCCAACCCAGCACCACACTGCTCAGCACGCTGTAGGCCAGGGCCCCGAGGATGGCGCTGATCAGGCCGTTTTGGAGCCGGAACCCGTTGATCAGCCAGGCGGCCAGGCTGAACAGGATGATCGTGATCAGCCAGTTGAACAGGAACGACACCGGGCTGATCAGGCCCCCCAGGGAGGAGACGAACCAGACCGGCCCCAGCAGGAGCTTCAGGGGCAGCACCAGCAGGGTGCCCAGCAGGGCGATGACGATGGCCGAGAGCAGGGCGGAGGAGAAGCTCGCCAGCTCCACCCCCACGGGCAGTCGCGCCACCAGCAGCAGAATGAGGGCCCGGATCGGCCATTGCAGGAGCCAGGTGAGCGAGCCCATGGGGAGCGATACCAGAAGACTTTCAGCTTACTGAGGCTGTTCGTTTTGAACCATCGACGCCAGGGGCAGGGCTTCCCGCAGGGCACGCACCACCGCCACCATGGCGAGCTCATCGTCGAGGCGGTTGACGGCGGAGCCGACCCCGACGCCGGCAGCGCCGGCGGCCAGGGCCATCGACACCGTGACGGCCGAGAGTCCGGAGGCACACAGCACCGGCACAGCCACCGCCCGGCTGATGGCATGGGCCGCCGCCAGGGTCGGAGCGGCCTTCTCGATCAGGCCCAGGGCACCGGGGCTGAGGGGGCGGGCGCTGGTGCCGCCCTCGGTCTGGATCAGATCGGCGCCGGCGGCCACCAGCTCCACCGCCAGACGCTCCTGCCCATCGAGGGGAAGGGTGTGGGGCACGGTGACAGAGAGCACCGTCTCCGGCAGCAGCGCCCGGGTGCGACGGGTGAGCGCGAGCACTTCGGCGGCACCGAAGATCCGCCCCTGGGGATAGAAGCTGTCGTAGTTGCCGATCTCCACCATGGCGGCACCGGCTTCCACGGCCGGCGGGAACAGGAGCGGATCCACCGCCGAGACGCAGACCGGCAGACCCGGTGCCAGCGCCACGGCCAGGCGCACCAGGGTGGGGTCACAGGCCAGATCCACCAGGTCGGCGCCACCGGCGGCGGCGGCCCGGACCACCCGCTGCACCCGGGCCGCGTCGAAGTTGTCGAGGCCGGCGATGACTTTCAGCGCCCGCCCCTGACGTATCGCCTGCTGCAGGGCGGTGGGCAGGCTGGAGAGGCGGGTCATCGGCGGATGGAAAGACGCAGACGGTGATTCTCCCACCCGACCCATGCCAGACGCCGCGGCCCTGGGGACGCGACCAGACGCGCCTGCACCGGCACCTGCTGCGGCGGCCCTCCCTGCTGCCGCCGGGGGGGGCGCTGCTGGTGGCCGTGTCCGGCGGCCAGGACTCCATGGCCCTGACCACCCTCCTGCTGGACCTCCAGCCGCTCCACGGCTGGCAGCTGCAGCTGTGGCACGGCGATCACGGCTGGCGCCGGGAATCGGCGCGCCAGGCGGCGGACCTGGCCCGGTGGGCCCGCAGCCAGGGACTGGATCTGGGGCTCGACCGGGCCGATCCGGCGCCCGGCAGCGAAGCCGCGGCCCGGGAGTGGCGCTACGGCTGCCTGGCCGCGGCGGCCCTCCAGGGGCGCTGCACCCATGTGGTGACGGGCCACACCGCCAGTGACCGGGCCGAGACCGTGCTGCTCAACCTGGCCCGCGGCAGCCACCTGCGGGGCCTGGCCAGCCTCGGGGCCAGCCGGCCCCTGGCCCCGGCCGCCGGCCCCCTGCGGCTGGCCCGCCCGCTGCTGATCTTCGACCGCAGCGACACCAGCCGCCTCTGCCGGGAGCGGGGCCTGCCCGTCTGGACGGACAGCAGCAACGCGGATCTGCGTTTCGCCCGCAACCGGCTGCGGGCCGACGTGATGCCGGTGCTGGAGGCCCTCCATCCCGGGGCCAGCCGGCGGATCAGCGCCCAGGCGGAACGCCTGGAGGCGCAGTTCGAGGCCGAGACGGAACTGCTGGACCTGGCTCTGGAGCGACTCCAGCAGGGAGAGCTCCCCGCACGGCTGCAGCGTCGGCGGCTGTCCTGCCTGGCCCCGGCCAGCCAGCGACGTCTGCTGCACCACTGGCTGCGGCGGTACCTCGGGCGAGAGCCGGGATCGAGGAGCCTCGAAACCCTGGTGGATCGGCTGATCCGCGGGGGGGACACGGGCCGGCTGGATCTGACCGGAGGATGGCAACTGCACTGGGATCCCAGCACACTGTGGGTCCGCCCACCCGACCCGCTCCATGGCTGAGACCAGCGCCAATGACGCCGCCCAGCGCTATGCGGTGATCGAGCAGGCCTACTCCAGGGAGAAGTGGGCCACGGTGCTGGCCGACGGGGCCGAACTGCTGCAACAGCTGCAACCCTCGGACAATCCCCAGCTCACCGGGCTGAAGCTGCGGCTCCAGCTGCTGCTGGGTCACACCCAGCTCTACGGCTACGGGGACAAGTCCGCCGCCGCCGGGTACTACGGGACGGTGGCGGAGCAGAACGCCGAGGCCGCCCTCACCAGGATCGCCGAGCAGGGACTCAAGCAGTGTGCGATCGATGAGGACGCCGCCACCTCGACCCCGGGGTCGGCCGTGGCGGACACCGTCGCCCCCGGTCCGGAGTTCCTGGTCGCGGGGGCCGCAGGCTTGGCCGTCACCGCGCAGGCGGTCACCGGCCCGGCGGCCCCCTGGCTGACCACGGCGCCGGCCGCAACCACCGCACCCGCAACCACCGCACCCGCAGCCGCCGCCCCAGCCGCCGCCGCCGACCTGGAGCCGGCAACGGCGGGGGAAGAGGCTCCGGCAGGGCCGCCGGCCGCCACTCCGGCCGCTCCATGGGCCGAGCCCTCGCTGATTCCGGAGGTGGTGGAGGAGCCCGAGCTGATCGAGCTGCACCAGGCGGATCCGGCCCTGGCCGACGACGTGGAGCTGAGTTGGCAGGAGTCCACCCCCGCCACGGCTGCGCCGGTGGGCAAGGAGGAAGATGAGGAGCTGCTCAGCGGCCTGATGCTGGTCAGGGTCCGCTGAGTCCGCCCCCTGGCGATCAGCCGGCCGCGGCAGCCGAGCGGCGGCGACGCACGCGACCGGTGGGTTCCGGCTCCTCGACGGGGGCCTTGCTGGCGGCGGCCACCGGGGCCGGAACGGCGGCGCTGGCCGGAGCCGCCGCCGGGGCGGCCGAAGCCGCAGCGGTCACCAGCTGGCGCTGGGGCACGGCGGCGGGCTGGCGCCCACCTCCATCCCTGCGGCCGCCGCGAGGCGCCGGACGGGTGTCAGGTTCGGCATCGGCCCGGCCCTTGTAGGCCGGGGTGCCGGCCGGCGCGGGCTGCACCAGGCAGATGATCAGCGGGTCCACCTGCAGCTCGCGGCGCAGGCGGCGCTGCAGGCCCACCTCCACCTCCCGCTGCACACCCACCCAATCGACATCCGGGGCCTTGCCGCCGGTGTTGCGGGCCAGTTGGTTCCAGCGGTTCTCCAGCACCCAGGTGATCTCCCGCTCGGCCCAGACCGAGAGCTTGCGGGCATCGGCGGCGGTGACCACACCGCGCAGGTTCACCCGTGGCGGCGCCGCCATCACACCGTCGGTGGTGATCACCGCCAGCAGGGTGATGACGCCGTCCTCCGCGAGCTGCTGGCGCTCCTTGAGCACCCGGGCATCGACGATGCCGTTACGGGAGGCGTCAAGCAGCTCAATGCCCGCCTTCACCGGCTCACCCTTGTGGATGGTGTCGGGGGTGAGCTCGACCACATCGCCGTTGTCGATGATCAGAATGTGATCGGCCGGGATGCCCATCGACTGGGCCGTCTTGGAATGGCAGACGAGCATGCGGTGCTCGCCGTGCACGGGCACGAAGAATTTCGGCTTGGCCAGCGCCAGCATGAGCTTGTGGTCCTCCTGGCAGCCGTGGCCGGAGACGTGGATGCCCTCGCCCTTGCCATAGACCACCTTGGCGCCCATCATCATCAGTCGGTCGATGGTGTTCACCACCGAGATGGTGTTTCCGGGGATCGGGCTGGCGGAGAAGATGATCGTGTCGGTGGACTTCACCTGCACCTGAGGATGTTCGCCACGGGAGATACGGCTCAGGGCCGCCAGCGGTTCGCCCTGGCTGCCGGTCATCAGCAGCAGGGTTTCCCGGTCGGGCAGGTCACGGATCTGCTTGATGGGAACGAACAGATCGTCGGGGGCCCGCATGTAGCCGAGCTCCCGGGCCTTGGCGATCACGTTGAGCATGGAGCGGCCCAGCAGCCCCACCTTGCGGCCGTTCTTCATCGCCAGTTCCAGGATCATCGACACACGATGAATCGAGCTGGCGAAGGTGGTGATGATCACCCGGCCTTCGGCCTGGCTGATGTGGCGATCCAGGTTCGGGAACACGGCCCGCTCCGGCGGGGTGAACCCGGGGATCTCGGCGTTGGTGGAATCGCTGAACAGACACAGAACGCCCTGCTCGCCGTAATGGGCCAGGCGCTGCAGGTCAAAGGCCTCACCATCGACGGGGGTGTGGTCGAACTTGAAGTCACCGGTGAAGATGACCACGCCGACGGGGGTGGTGATGGCCAGCGTGAAGCTGTCGGCCATCGAGTGGGTGTTGCGGATGAACTCCACCTTGAAGTGCTGACCCACATGCACCACATCCCGAGGACCGACCGTCTGGATGGTGGTGCGGTCGGTGACGCCCGCCTCCTCCATCTTCCCCTGCAGCATCGACATCGCCAGCCGCGGGCCGTAGATGATGGGGATGTTGAAGTTCTTGAGGTGGTGCGGGATGCCACCGATGTGATCTTCGTGGCCATGGGTGACCACCATGCCGCGGATGCGCTTCTGGTTCTCGCGCAGATAGCTGGTGTCGGGCATGACCACGTTGACGCCGTGCATGCCATCGCTGGGGAATGCGAGACCGGCATCGACGAGCATCAGCTCATCGCCGTATTCGAAGACGCAGGTGTTCTTGCCGATCTCGTGCAGGCCGCCCAGCGGAATGACACGCAGGCCCTGGTGCTTGGCTTTGGCGCCGTTGCCGGAGCGGACGATGGGATTGGCGTTCTGACTGGACATGTAGGGAAGGACTCAGGGGGGTGATGAAAGGAAACGTGGAGCGGAAATGGAGGTGACTCTGGACATCAGCCTTGGCGTCAGGTGGGACGCAGGGCAGCCAGGATCGAGGAAAGACGCTGTCGCACGGCGGTATCGGCGGAAAGAAGGGGAAGTCGGGGGGCACCCACCGGCCAGCCGCTGATCTCCAGGGCGGCTTTGACGGGGATGGGATTGGTGGTGCAGAAGAGCGCCCTGCACAGGGGCAGCAACTGCTGGTGCTCGTCGCGGGCGGCGGCGACGTCGCCGCTCAGGAAGGCCTGGAGCATGGCCCGGATCCTGGGACCCACCAGATGGCTGGCCACGCTGACCACGCCCACCGCACCCACCGCCAGCATCGGCAGGGTGAGGGCGTCGTCGCCGCTGTAGATCGCCAGGCGATCGCCGCAGAGCTCCCGCAGCCGGCTGACCTCCTCGGTGGTGCCGCTGGCAGCCTTGAAGCCCACCACGTTGGCCTCATCGAGCAGGCGGGCCGTGGTGTCAGGGGCCAGGCTGCAGCCGGTACGGCCGGGGATGTTGTAGAGCATCAGGGGCAGCTCCGGAGCGGCCTGGGCCACGGCGCGGAAATGGGCTTCGAGGCCCTCCTGGGGCGGCTTGTTGTAGTAGGGCACCACCACCAGGGCGCCGTCGGCACCCAGGGCGGCGGCCTCACCGGTGGCTTCCACGGCTTCGGCTGTGCAGTTGCTGCCGCTGCCGGCCAGCAGGGTGGCGCGACTTCCCACCGCCCCCTTCACGGCGGCAAAGAGCTCATGCTGCTCCTGCCAGGTGAGGGTGGGGGACTCCCCGGTGGTGCCGCACAGCACCAGGCCATCGGACCCGTGGCGGACCAGATGGTCCGCCAGCCGGGCCGCCAGCTCCAGATCGACGGCCCCGTCCGGCTGGAAGGGGGTCACCATGGCCGTGAGCACCCGCCCGAAGGGGGCCTCGGGGGAGGGAGCCGTGCTGGGCGCCGGCAGGGTGGCCGTGCTCAAGCGGCACCTCCGGCGGCGGCAGCAGCAGCCGCGGCGGGATCCCGCAGCAGTTCGGCGATCTGAATGGCGTTGAGGGCGGCACCCTTGCGGATCTGGTCACCGCAGAGCCACAGCTCCAGGGCGCAGGGATCGCTGAGATCCTGGCGGATGCGGCCCACGGCCACCGGATCCCTGCCGGTGACGTCGGTGGGCATGGGGAAGCGGTTGGTCTCGAAGTTCTCGATCAGCTCCACTCCGGGGGCGGCCGCCAGCAGCTCGCGGGCCTCCGCCACCGGAAAAGGCTCCTCGAACGCGATGTTGACGGCCTCGGAATGGGCCCGCAAGACGGGCACCCGCACGCAGGTGGCCGTGAGTCGCAGATCGGGCAGACCCATGATCTTGCGGGTCTCGTGGAGCATCTTGAGCTCCTCCTCGCAGTAGCCGCTCGGCTGCAGGGGCGAGTTGTGGAGGAAGAGGTTGAAGGCCAGCGAATGGGGCAGCACCGCGCTCACCGGCTCGCCCCCGTCCAGCACCGTGCGGCTCAGAGCGCGCAGTTCCTCCATGGCCCGGGCACCGGCGCCGCTGGCCGACTGGTAGGTGCTGACCACCACCCGGCGGAGCGGCCGCCGGGCCGCCAGGGGGGCCAAGGCCAGCGTCAGCAGGATGGTGGTGCAGTTGGGATTGGCGATGATCCCGCCGTGGGTGAAGGCGGCCTGGGGATTGACCTCAGGTACCACCAGGGGCACGGCCGGATCCATCCGGAAGGCACTGGAGTTGTCGATCACGACCGCACCGGCGGCCACAGCCACCGGTGCCCACTGCCGGGACACCGAACCACCGGCCGAGGCCAGCACCAGGTCGATGCCCTCGAAGGCGTCGGCGCCGACCGGCTGGACCCGCAGGCGCTCGCCCCGCCAGTCCAGGTCATGACCCGCCGAGCGCGGCGACGCCAGCGGCCGCAACTCCGCCACCGGAAAACCACGCTCCTGCAGCAGGACCAGAAGCTCCTGGCCCACGGCTCCGGTGGCGCCGAGGATGGCGATGCGCAACGGCCTCGAGGGCAGGTGGCGCTGAGGGGAGGGAAGGGTCGCTGAGACGGTCAACGGGGGGAAACGGGACGGGTGGCGGGGCGGGAGCGGGCCTGCTGGCTGGAGTCGGGGCCCGGAAGGAAACCCTGGAAAGGGATCGTGGAGCGGATGGGCGGGAGGCTCCGGGGACGGGAGCCTGAGTCAAAACCGCCAGCCTGGGGCCGGACGGAACTCTTCAGTTGGAGATATGGGCGCGCCGGTGCGTCGATTGCACAATACGTCGCGGAGGCCCGGAACGGCCAGTTTCTAGGATGGGGGGCTGCCCCGAGCGAGCCCCGTTTCATGAGCCCTGCCGCCAGCACCGAAGCCAACCTCCGGGTGAGCACCTCCCCGCGCCCTGGAAGCCGTCTGGCGGTGGAGGTCGCCGTGCCTGCGGGGCGCAGCCAGAAGAGCTACGAGGCCGCCCTCGAGAAGCTGAGCCGCAGCGTCAAGCTGCCCGGCTTCCGCAAGGGACGGGTGCCCCGGCCGGTGCTGCTGCAGCAGATCGGCCCGCTGCGGATCCGCGCCACCGCCCTCGAGGACCTGGTCGATGCGGTCGTGCGGGAGGCGATGCAGCAGGAGGCCATCGAGGCCATCGGCCGGCCCGAACTCAGCGAAGCCTTCGAGCAGGTGCTGGAGCGCTTCACGCCCGGGGAGGAGCTCACCATCACCCTGGAGATGGACGTGGAGCCCACCCCCACTCTGCGCAGCACCAAGGGCTTCAAGGCCGAGGCGGAGCCCGTGCCCTTCGACCCGGCCCGGGTCGACGAACTGATCGAGCAGTCGCGCCGCCAGCTGGCCACCCTGGTGCCGGTGGAGGACCGGCCCGCCGCCGAGGGTGACGTGGCCCAGATCGCCTTCCGCGGCACCTTCGTCGACACCGGCGAAGCCATCGAAGGCGGCAGCAGCGAGGGAATGGAGGTGGAGCTGGAGGAGGGTCGCATGATCCCCGGCTTCGTGGCCGGCATCCTGGGCATGGCTGTCGGGGACAGCCGCGACGTCTCCTGCCGCTTCCCCGACAGCTACCCCCAGGAGACGGCGGCGGGCCGGGAGGCCCTCTTCGCCATCACCCTGCTGGAACTGAAGACCCGGGAGCTGCCCGCCCTCGACGACGCCTTCGCCCAGCAGGCCAGCGACAAGCCCACCCTGGCCGAACTCCGCGCCGACCTGGAGACCCGCCTGCGGGAGGACGCCGAGCGCCGCCATCGCGCCAACCGCCACGAGGCCCTGCTGACGGTCCTGGTGGAGGAGCTGGAGGTGGAGCTGCCCGAGACCCTGATCCAGCAGGAGGTGCGCAACCTGATCGAGCAGACCGCCGGGCAGATCTCCCAGCAGGGCATGGACGTCAAGAAGCTGTTCACCCCCGATCTGGTGCGCAGCCTCATGGACACGTCCCGGCCCGAGGCCGAGCAGCGGCTGCGGCGCAGCCTGGCGCTCAAGGCCCTGGCCGCGGCCGAGACGATCGAGGTGCCCGCCGCCGACCTGGAGGCCAGGCTGGCCGAGATCCGCAGGGGCCTGAGCGACAGCGCCACCATCGACCCCGAGCGGCTGCGGCTGGCCGTGGCCGAGGACCTGCTGAAGGAGAAGCTGCTGGAGTGGCTCGAGGCCAACAGCACCATCACCGACAAGGCCCCGGCCGCGGAGGAGGCCCCCGAGGCCAGCGACGACGACAGGGACGTCGCCACCGAAACCGCTGCCGAAACGCAGCCGAAGGCGCCCAAGCCAGCGGCCAAAGCGAAGAAGGGAGCCGCCGGTGCCGCCGGCGCCAAGGCCCGGGAGGACGACGCCCAGCCATAGATTGAGGCCACTCCCCCCGTCCGCCAGCGAAACCGCGTGATCGACGCCCGACCGCCCCTGATCCCCGACGGGCTGCCCGCCGCCCTGGCGGGCAGCCCGTCGGGGGCGCAGCCCCACCCCGTGAACAACCTCTGGCAAGGGCCAATGCCCTGGAACGGGATGGTCGCTCCGAGCCCCACCGCCGCTCCTGGGGTGCTGCCCACGGTGGTGGAGCAGTCCGGCCGGGGCGACCGCGCCTTCGACATCTATTCCCGGCTGCTGCGGGAGCGGATCATCTTCCTCGGCACCGGCATCGACGACCAGGTGGCCGATTCCCTGGTGGCCCAGCTGCTGTTCCTGGAAGCCGAGGATCCCGAGAAGGACATCCAGATCTACATCAACTCCCCGGGCGGCTCGGTGACCTCCGGCCTGGCCATCTACGACACCATGCAGCAGGTGGCGCCGGACGTGGTCACCATCTGCTACGGCCTGGCCGCCAGCATGGGGGCCTTCCTGCTCACCGGTGGGGCGCCCGGCAAGCGGATGGCCCTGCCCAATGCCCGGATCATGATCCACCAGCCCCTCGGGGGCGCCCAGGGCCAGGCGGTCGACATCGAGATCCAGGCGCGGGAGATCCTGTTCCTGAAGGACACCCTCAACGGACTGATGGCCGAGCACACCGGCCAGCCGCTGGACAAGATCGCTGAAGATACCGACCGGGACTACTTCCTTTCCCCGGCGGAGGCGGTTGAATACGGACTCATCGACCGGGTGGTCGATGACGCCCCGGCCCCCGTCGTCCCCTAGAACTTCAGGAACGACTGACAAATCGACGGCTGGGGTCGATCCTGGGGGCAGGCCCTTCCTGCCGCCACACCCAGGGCGACCACCGCCGCTCCCGCCGCCTCCTTGCCGATGGCCAAGTTCGACGCCCATCTCAAGTGCTCCTTCTGCGGCAAGTCCCAGGAACAGGTGCGCAAGCTGATCGCCGGGCCTGGCGTCTACATCTGCGACGAGTGCATCGATCTCTGCAACGAGATCCTCGACGAGGAACTGGTCGAGCACCACGGCCATGGCCCCCCGGGCCGGCCCATGGCCGATGGGGGCCGCAAGGCCCCGGCGAAGAAATCGGCCAGGCCGGCCCCCACCCTGGCCACCATCCCCCGGCCGCAGGAGATCAAGAGCTTCCTCGACCAGCAGGTGGTGGGCCAGGAGGAGGCCAAGAAGGTGCTGGCCGTGGCCGTCTACAACCACTACAAGCGGCTGGCATGGCAGGGGGACGGCAAGGGCGAGACGGACCAGACGGCCACCCGCCTTCACAAGTCGAACATCCTGCTGATCGGCCCCACCGGCTGCGGCAAGACCCTCCTGGCCCAGTCCCTGGCGGAGATGCTCGATGTGCCCTTCGCCGTGGCCGATGCCACCACGCTCACCGAGGCGGGCTATGTGGGCGAGGACGTCGAGAACATCCTGCTGCGCCTGCTGCAGAAAGCGGATCTGGACGTCGAACAGGCCCAGCGGGGCATCATCTACATCGACGAGATCGACAAGATCGCCCGCAAGAGCGAGAACCCCTCCATCACCCGTGACGTCTCCGGTGAGGGGGTGCAGCAGGCCCTGCTGAAGATGCTGGAAGGCACCGTCGCCAATGTGCCCCCCCAGGGCGGCCGCAAGCACCCCTACCAGGACTGCATCCAGATCGACACCAGCCAGGTGCTGTTCATCTGCGGCGGCGCCTTCGTGGGACTGGAGGACCTGGTCCAGAAGCGGATGGGCCGCAACGCGATCGGCTTTCTGCCGGCCGATGGCCGCAGCCGGGTGCGCTCCGGCAAGGAGAAGCACTCCAGCGAGGTGATGCGCCACCTTGAACCGGAGGATCTGGTGCGCTACGGCCTGATTCCCGAATTCATCGGCCGGCTGCCGGTGAGCGCGGTGCTCGAACCCCTCGACACCAGCGCCCTCGAAGCGATCCTCACCGAACCCAGGGACGCGCTGGTGAAGCAGTTCCAGACGCTGCTGAGCATGGACAACGTGCGGCTCGAGTTCGAACCGGGGGCCGTCGAGGCCATCGCCGCCGAGGCCCACCGCCGCAAGACCGGTGCCCGGGCCCTGCGGGGCATCGTCGAGGAGCTGATGCTCGACGTCATGTACGACCTGCCCTCCCGCCGCGATGTGCAGACCTTCACCATCACCCGGGAGCTGGTGGAGCAGCGCAGCAAGGCCAAGGTGCTGCCGATCAGTGCCGCCGCCGACCTCGACGGCCACCGGGGTGAACAGGCCACGGCCTGACACGGGACTGTGTCCAATCAGGCGGTCCACGTCGTCACGGTGCGCGAGGGGGTCGAGTGCTAAGCCGACATGGCGCTGGTCGCGATTCTGTCGCTACGGCCACGGCGGAACCCCGGGACCCGGGCGAGCGGCTATCCCCACCCCGGAGGGAATCGACGGCCGCACCGGTGACGCGATGCTGAGCGGACTCCCCTTGCTCCGCCCCACGCCTTGGCCGCCGCCGACCACCTGCAGGCTCCCCGCCAGCACGGCCTCTTCCTGCACCACGGCATCGACCTTGGGGACGGCACCGTGGCCCACTACCTGGAGGGCCGGGAAATCCTGCGCAGCCCCCTGCAGGAGTTCAGCCGCGGGGAGCCCATCAGCGCCGTGACCTACCCGGACGGGTCCTGCTCGCCGGTGGGGGTGACCCTGCGGCGGGCCATGGGCCGCATCGGGGAGCAGCGCTACAACCTGCTGTTCAACAACTGCGAGCATTTCGCCCACTGGTGCAAGACCGGTCGGCATCGCAGCGCCCAGGTGGAGGACTGGCTGCACACCGGCAGCCTCGGCGCTCTGGCCCTGGGCCAGTTCGTGCCGGCGGCCCTGCTCACCGGGGCGCGGGTGCTGCTGCGCCAGGGCCAGTCCCTCGCCGAGACCCTGGCCAGCGGCCTCGACCCCGAGCAGCTGGCCCGGGGTCGGGAGCTGGCCCGCCGCAGCCTGGAGCAGCTCGATGGCCTGCGGCAGCGACTGCAGGAGCGCCTGGAGGAGGAGCTGGCCCGGGCCGAACGGCGCTGGGGCGAAGGGAATGGGGCCATCACCACAGGCAACGACCCCTTCGAGCGCCTGCGCCTGGCGGGGCAGAACCTGGCCGACCAGCTGGCGGCGGTGGAGGAGATGGAGGACCGGCTGCAGCGGCTGCTGGAGCCGGCGGGACCCGATCCGACCGATGGCGGCCCGACCTAGGCTCCTCATCCGGTCAGGGCAGGGTGCATGGTCCAGTCCTACGAGCCCCTTCATCACAAGTACCGGCCCCAGCGCTTCGACCAGCTGGTGGGCCAGAAGGCTGTGGCCGACACCCTCAGCCAGGCCCTGCTCCAGAACCGGATCGCCCCGGCCTACCTGTTCAGCGGGCCCCGGGGTACGGGCAAGACCTCCAGCGCCCGGATCCTGGCCCGTTCGCTCAACTGCCTGGCCAGCCCGGCACCCACCCCGGAGCCCTGCGGCCGCTGCCAGCTGTGCAACGACATCGCCGCCGGCAACGCCCTCGATGTGATCGAGATCGACGCCGCCTCCAACACCGGCGTCGACAACATCCGGGAGCTGATCGAACGGTCCCGCTTCGCCCCGGTCCAGGCCCGCTGGAAGGTCTACGTGGTGGACGAGTGTCACATGCTCTCCACCGCCGCCTTCAACGCCCTGCTCAAGACCCTGGAGGAACCGCCGCCGCGGGTGGTGTTCGTGCTGGCCACCACCGATCCCCAGCGGGTGCTGCCCACCATCCTGAGCCGCTGCCAGCGCTTCGATTTCCGGCGCATCCCCCTGGAGGACCTGGTGGGGCATCTTCAGTGGATCGCCGCCGAGGAATCCATCGGCATCACCCCGGAGGCCGTGCACCTGGTGGCCCAGCGCTCCCAGGGGGGTCTGCGGGACGCCGAGAGCCTGCTCGACCAGCTCAGCCTGCTGCCGGAGCCGATCGCCGCCGACGCGGTGTGGGACCTGCTGGGGGCGGTGCCGGAGGTGGAACTGCTGCAGCTGGCCGAGGCCATGGCGGCGGCGGATCCCCTCCAGGTAGTGGAGGGCTGCCGCGAACTGCTGGACCGGGGACGGGAACCGGCCGCCGTGCTGCAGGGGCTGGTCAGCCTGCTGCGGGATCTGCTGCTGGCGGGGGTGGCCCCCGACCGGCTGGAGCTCACCAGCGTGTCGCCGGAGCTGCGGCCGCGGCTGCCGGAAGTGGCGCGCCGGATCGGCAAGGCCCGCCTGCTGCGGTGGCAGTCCCAGCTGAAGGGCAGCGAACAGCAGCTGCGCCACAGCGTCCAGCCGCGGCTGTGGCTGGAGGTGCTGCTGCTGGGCCTGCTCGCCGAACCGGACCCCGTGGCCGCCACAGCCTCCGCCACACCCGCCGCCACAGCCACGGCCACAACCGCCACCACCCCGGCCGGGCCGCAGCCGCCCGGCGCCGAAGGCCAGCGGGTCAGCCGCAGCCCGGAGCCCGTGCCGGCCGTTTCGGCCTCACCAGCGCCGACACCGCTGGCACCGACCCCGGCCATGGCCCCGGCGGCCACGGCCGGGACCATGCCGGCCGCTCCCCCACCGGAACCGGCGACCGCCCCGGAGGGACCGGTGCCCGCCGGCGAGGATCTGGCCGAACTGTGGCAGCAGATCCTGGCCGGGCTGGAACTCCCCTCCACCCGGATGCTGCTCTCCCAGCAGGCCCAGCTGCTGCGGCTGGATGGGCGGCGGGCGGTGGTGCGGGTGGCCGGGACCTGGATGGCCATGGTTCAGAGCCGCCTGCCCCTGCTGGAGAAAGCGGTGGCCACCGCCCTGGGAAGCCCACGCCAGCTGACCCTGGAGGCGGGGGCATCGGAAGCAACCCCACAGCCACAGCCTCCGCCCACGGCTCCCATACCCCTGAACAGGCGGGAGCTCCCATCGCCGGAGCCGCAGGGTGGCCCGCAGCTGGAGGGGGTTCCTTCCGGGCCCCGCCCCAGGAATGGCGAACTCCCAGCCACCACCACCATCCTCCAGGGGCAGGCACGGGCGCCCGTCTCCAGTGAACCCAATGACGACGAGATCAAGGCGGGACCGTCCTCTCGCGTCCATGCCCCATCACGCTTGAACGAGAAGGCGCGCAACCTTGCAGACTTTTTCGGCGGTGAAGTGATCGAAGACTTTGAAGATGTCCCCTGACCAACGATTGCTGACGAGGATGCGCGGATCATCTCTCTCCTGACCTGGAGATACTATTGCGGGAGTCGGACTTTGCGAACGATTTTTGCTCCTCCAATAAGGATCCAGACCAAGAGGTTTCTACGGATCTTCGGAGCCTTACTTGCTTCTTCAATTGGCTGCCACAGGTACTCCACCATCAGCAGTCGAATCGTCTCCAGAAGTGAACATAGAACGCGACAGGCATGTAATGCTGACTCCGAGCGGACTAACAGGACAATCTTGTACTCAAGCAAGGCATAGAGATGGTTGAGCTTGCCTTTTTCAATGGAAGCTGTTGCCGCATTGCCGTGAACACGGTAGCCGACAAGTGGCCTATCAAGATAGAGGAAGAAGCCCTTTGCCGCCAGCAGAGACCAGCACAACCAGTCCTCATACTGAGCCAACTGAACGTAGGCGAATGGGATTTCCCTGAGCGATGAGGAGCGCACCATGACCGATGAATTGCAGATGCTGTTTCTGACCAGATAGTCTTTCAAGGAGCGCAGTCGATAGGGGTTGGTCGGATTTCGGGAGAAGGACGACTCAAAAAATGCACTCCTTTGAACGTCACCGACGACCTGAACACCGGTATGGCAGAGCACAACCTCCGGGCTGGCATCCATAACCTTGACCTGCGCGGCAATCTTGTCGGGCATAAAGACGTCATCGGCGTCGAGGAATGCCAAGTACCGACCCACCGAAGCACTGAAGCCGAGATACCTCGCCGCGCTGACCCCCCGGTTGGCATGTCCTGGGTGAGAAAGGATCTTCAGGGACGGAAACTCGGTTTCCTGCAGCCGACCCAGCTCTTCCCATGATCCATCCGTTGACCCGTCATCGACGACAATCACCTCGATGGATAAGAGCGGGGGGCAATGAACGGATCTGATCGCTTCTCCGACAAAGTCCTTCGCGTTGAAGCACGGGATGACAACGGAAACATCAACGCCTGGCATCGGACCTCCACTCTCGAATGGAGCCCCTGGATTCATAGAGGATGGTCATGGATAATGCTGCAAAATGACAGCACCACAAGATCCTTCAGCCCTGGGATGCAAGCAGGTTTGTCATCCATCCGTTCAGCCAACCTCAGAGACAAGCTCCTTCTGGCCATCAGGTCCATCAGGATCGTCGGATGAGCCTCCATCAGCCTGTAAGGGGTCCGTTGGCTCAGCACCCAGGTGCAGGGTCTTGACCCAGACCAGCTTCTTGGGCAGCAGGGCCATCTTCAGGGTCACCCAGGGGATCACCAGGAACCAGTGGACCAGGTAGAGGATGCCCAGGCCGGCACTGAGAGGGTTCATCGCCGGCAGGGGGGGGCCCTCCGACGGCCGGCGGCAGCCCGTGGCGATCGCCATGCCCGAGAGGGCCAGGGCCACGATCGAGAACGGCCACATGGTGGGGGCCGTGCGGGTGAGCAGGGTGCCGATCAGGTCGGCGCTGGCCACCACCGGCAGCACGTACTGCAGCAGGAAGAAACAGGTGAGATCGAGTTTCTGGCTGAACCCGAGCCGGTCGGACACCAGGCCAGGGCCGTAGTCGAAGAAGCGCTGCAGACCGCCCTCGGCCCAGCGCTGGCGCTGGCGCCAGAGGGCCGGGAGGGTCAGCACCGCCTCCTCCTGCACCGGCGGATCCCAGAGCACGCCGATCGGCAGGCCTTCGAGCAGCAGACGGAAGCTCAGGTCGAGATCGTCCGTCACCGTGTCCTCGTTGAAGCCCCCGACCTTCAGCAGCGCCTCCCGCGAGAGCAGCTGGCCGTTGCCCCGCAGTTCGGCCACCCCGCCGTTGGCCAGACGCCCCTCCTGGATCATGGCGTCAAAGGCCATCTCCATCGCCTGGGCGGTGGTGAGCAGGTTGCTCTGGGCATTGGCCACCGCCTTGCGCAGCTGCACCGCCGCCCAGCCCCCGGCCTCCGCCCAGGGAACGAGGCGCTCCAGCACATCCGGCTGAAGATCGGCATCGGCGTCGAGCACGAGCATCCAGCGGCCACCCAGTTGCTCCAGCACCAGATTCAGGGCCCCCGACTTGCCACCGCCCGCATCCCGGGGCCGGCGCAGCACCTGCAGAAAGGGGTGGCGTCCCTGGAGATCGGCCAGCAGCTCGGGCGTGCGATCGTTGCTGCCGTCATCGACCACCCAAAGGGTCAGCTGCCCCTGGGGCCAGCGCAGGGCGGCGATGCGCTCCACCAGCCGGGCGATCACCGCCTGCTCATCCCGGGCGGCGACCACCACATCGACGGCGGGGCAGGTGCCCGCCTCGCTCGTCGCCGGGGCCGCCGCCGCGGGAGCCACGTTGGGCCGGCGGCGGACGGCCTGCAGCAGAACGGTCCTGAGGCTGTAACCGCCGAGCAGGGTCGCCAGGGTGAGGGCCGGCACCAGGCTGCGGCCCGGGGGCAGCCAGTGGGGGGCAATTCCCACCAGGCCGCAGCAGGCGAGGAACAGGGCCGCCTTGGCACGGCGGCGATCGCTGTCACTGCCGCCGGCAGCCATGGTGAACCTCATGCAGGCGGTGACTCTAGGGGGAATCGCCGCCGGCACCCAGGGGCTGGAGAGAGGTACCCGGGTAGTAGTGCGCCAGGATCCGCCGGGCACTCGAGCCGCGACCGGCCAGATCGATCGCCCCCGCCTGCGAGAGCCCGGCCCCGTGGCCGAAGCCCCCGCCGGAGAGCTGCCAGACGCCCTCGCCCGCCGGCCGCAGGGTGAACAGGGTGCTGGGCAGGGTGCGCAGGGTGCGCCGGATCGCATCCAGCCGCAGCACCGTGCGGCCCGCGGTTCCCTGCACCTCCAGGGCCAGCACCCGGCCGCTGGGGCCCCGCGCCAGCACCTTCAGGGCGGTGGGCCGCCCCACGCCCCGCTCCGGCCCGAGGGCGGCGGCGACCTGGGCCGCCGTGAGCTGCCGCTGCCAGCGGAAGACGGGATGGTCGGCGCCCCAGGCCGCCTGGCCGTCCCGCAGCAGCGTGGGCAGGGCCGCGGCGGCCAGGGGCACCGGGAACCGGGCCTGGAAGGGGCCGGGACCGTCGGGGAAGGGGTTCAGGTAGGGGACCGGCGGCCCGTTCCAGGCCTCCTGGTAGCCGGCGCTGATGCCGCCGTTGCTGGCGTGGTACACGGCGTGGATCGGTCCATCGGCGCCCATCAGCACGGCCAGCCGGGTGGCGGCGATGGCCCGGCGCACGGCGGCGCCGGCATCGCGCGGGTCGCTGTACACCTGGCACTGGGTGTCGGCGCAGAGGTGGTAGCCGTCCGCCGCGAAGCGGTGCTGGTTGCGCACCGCCCAGGTGCGGGCCAGCACGGCCTGGGCCTCCAGGGCCGCCGCCGGCACCCCGGCCCCGATCTCATGGGGCACCACGCCCTCCAGGTAGCGCTCCAGGGGGACCTGCTCCACCAGGCTCCAGCCGCCGTGGGCGTCGCTCAGCAGCTGGAAGGGGCCGGCGTAGACCCCCCGGTTCCAGAGCAGGCCGCCGGGGGCCTCGATCCGGATCGGGCCGGCCAGGGGCACCACCCCCTGGGCCCGGCGCAGCTCCAGGCCGACGCGCTCGCTGACCGTCCGTTCGTAGGCCTGCAGCCGCAGCCCCTCGGGCAGCACGGCGGGGTCGGGGGCGCCGGCCGGGGCCCACACCTCCCACTCACGGGGCCGGGCGATCACGGCCGCCACCCCCTCCGAACGCCACAGCCCGGCCGCCTGCTCGGCGCTCTCGAAGCTGGCGAACGGACCCAGCACCCGGCGCCGCAGCGCCACGGGCCCGGGCAGCGCCTCCCGGCGCCAGTGCAGCACCAGGGAGGGAGCCTGGAAACGCTGGCCGTTGGCGTCGATCAGGGTGAGCAGGCCCTCGTTGCTGCGCAGGCGCAGGGGCGGGGCTGCGGGGGCCTCTCCTGGCGCCGGACCGAGGCGGGCCGCCAGGGCCACCGCCAGCACCGGACGGGCCGCCGTGACCGGCTCCGGCCGGGCCACCGGCCAGTGCACCAGGCTGGTGTCCCCAGGGGTGCGGGCGTCCGGAGGGGGTGGCGGCGACAGGGGGGGCGGCCCCTGCTCGGCCCGGCAGCCGACCGGGAACAGGAGCGCCGCCGCCAGCAGCAGCCGGGGCAGGACGCGGGGACGCAGCGACATCGACGGGCAGGGGGGGGGTTGGAGGAGGGTTCACCCGCGTCGTAGTGTGCTTGTTTGTGCCTGCGCCTACCGAGATGCCGAAGCTCAAGACCCGCAAAGCGGCCGCGAAGCGGTTCAAGGCCACCGGCACCGGCAAGTTCATGCGCCGGCGTGCCTTCCTCAACCACCTGCTCGATCACAAGAGCCCCAAGCGCAAGCGCTACCTGGGGACGATGGCGGTGGTCGACGATCGTGACCACGACAACGTGGCCCGGATGCTGCCCTACGCCGGCTGAGTCCGGTCGGGCTCCCTTCGGAGCGTCCGCCTGCCTGTTTCTCCACCCCGTTTCCTACCCCAAGATCACTTCCCATGGCCCGCGTCAAGAGGGGCAACGTCGCCCGCAAACGCCGCAACAAGATCCTTCGCCTCGCCCGCGGCTTCCAGGGGAGCAACGGCAGCCTGTTCCGCACCGCCAACCAGCGGGTCATGAAGGCTCTCTGCAATGCCTACCGCGACCGTCGCCGCCGCAAGCGTGACTTCCGCCGCCTCTGGATCGCCCGGATCAACGCCGCTGCCCGCATGAACGGCCTCAGCTACAGCAAGCTGATCGGTGGCCTCAAGCGGGCCGACGTGCGCCTGAACCGCAAGATGCTGGCCCAGCTGGCCGTGGCCGATCCCGCCAGCTTCACCGCCGTGGCCACCGCGGCAGGCCACTGACGCCGTCCCCCCAGCCCCGACCGTCCGGCCGGCACCGATGACCGATCTGCTGCCCCAGGCCTACCTGCTCGGCCTGATCGCCCTCCTGGGCGTGGCCGCCATCGTGGTCGGCCGCCAGATCCTGCGGGTGCGGCGCGATGAACTCGCCCTGGCCCGGCTCGGAGGCAACGACAAGGCCGCTGACGGCCCCAGGGATGCCTCCACCCTTTACGAGCTGGCCTCGGTGCAGCTGCGCAAGCGCCTTTACACCGAGGCCCAGGGCAACCTCAAGCTGGCCCTGAAGCTGGCCGACGCCGAGAAGGTCCCTGCCGAGGCGCGGGCCCTGATGGAGAACGCCCTCGGCTTCACCCTGGCGGCCCAGAACAACTACAGCGCCGCCGTGCGCCACTATCGGGCCGCCCTGCGGGCCAAGGCCGACTACCCGGTGGCCCTCAACAATCTGGCCTTCGCCCTCGAGAAGCAGTCGAAGGCCGACGAGGCCCGCAGCCTCTACGAGAAGGTGCTGCAGCTGGAGGCCACCAACAAGACGGCCCGCAAGCGGCTCGTGATCCTGGAACGGCGGAGTGGCCGTGAGGCGGGCGAGAAGGGCAAGGCCTCCTGACGGCCTCCGGCCTGCCTGGCTGCCGCCACCACGGCCGGCCTGGCTGCCGCCGCCACGGCTTGGATCACCAGAGGCCGCGCACCGGGGCGGGATCGGCAGCGGCGGGGGCCTGGGCGGTGCGCTCCGGGACCAGCTGCAGCCGGCCGCCGGGGGTGGTGAGACGGGGCGCCCGCCAACCGCTCAACGACAGGCCCTGAACGCTCTGAAAGGCGCCACCGGGCTCCAGGGCGCCGCCGAGGGGATCCCCCAGCAGCAGCAGGTCGAGCTGGTCGGACTTGGCATTGAGGTTGCCCTGCACCTGGGATTCGACCCCGCCAATGGCCATTGCACCGCGCAGGTCCACCATCTGGCCGATCGGGGTGGCCCCGTCGATCCGCAGCTGGACGGGCACGGTGGGCCCGCCGCTGAAGGACTGGTAGCGGCCGCTCCAGCGGCGGGGCATCTGTTCGGCGATCAGCCGGGCACGGGCGATCGGATCGAAGGTCTCCACTTCGCCGTTCGTGCCGCCGTCCTGGCGGATCACCTGGGCCTCGGGGGCCGTGAAGGGCACGAATCCATCGGCCGGCAGGGGGCTGGCGGCAAGCACCGGGCTGGCGGCGAGCAGCAGGGGCACGGCGGCCAGAGGCACCGGCATGGCGTGGGTCTCACAGGCAGAAGGCAGACTAATCGGGATGCGCCCGTCCGCCGCAGGCCCCCGACCGTGACCGCCATCGCCCCCCTGACCTCCCGAGACGATCTGCTGATCGCCGGACGCCGCTTCCGCAGTCGCCTGATGACCGGCACCGGCAAGTACCCGAGCCTGGAGACGATGCAGGCGAGCCTGGAGGCCAGTGGCTGCGAAATCGTCACCGTGGCGGTGCGGCGGGTGCAGAGCGGCGCCCCGGGCCACGGCGGCCTGATGGAGGCGATCGACTGGAGCCGGATCTGGATGTTGCCCAACACGGCCGGCTGCGCCACCGCCGAAGAGGCGGTGCGGGTGGCCCGGCTGGGCCGGGAGCTGGCGCGGCTGGCGGGCCAGGAGGACAACAACTTCGTGAAGCTGGAGGTGATCCCCGACTCCCGCCACCTGCTGCCGGATCCCTTCGGCACCCTCGAGGCCGCCGAGCAGCTGGTGAAGGAGGGCTTCGCCGTGCTGCCCTACATCAACGCCGATCCGCTGCTGGCCAAGCGGCTGGAGGAGGTCGGCTGCGCCACGGTGATGCCGCTGGGATCGCCGATCGGCTCGGGCCAGGGCATCCGCAACGCCGCCAACATCGCGCTGATCATTGAGAACGCCGGCGTGCCGGTGGTGGTGGATGCGGGCCTGGGGGTGCCCAGCGAGGCCGCCCAGGCGATGGAGATGGGCGCCGACGCCCTGCTGATCAACAGCGCCATTGCCCTGGCGGGGGATCCGCCGGCGATGGCACGGGCGATGGCCCTGGCCACCGAAGCCGGTCGCACCGCCCTGCTGGCGGGCCGGCTGCCGCAGCGGGCCGAGGCCCGGGCCAGTTCTCCCCTGGAGGGGCGTGTGACGAACCATTGACGATCGGGCCGATCGCCGGCCCGCTCCATAGGGTTTGCCGCAAACCGATCCCCAGCCATGCAGGTCACCGAAGAAGACGGCGGCAAGCTCAACGCCTTCGCCAAGGAGCCCCGCATGGTGCTCCAGGAGCAGGGCGAGACCAGCGGCGCCAACCGGATGCTGCTGATCGGCGGCCTGGTCCTGGTGGCCGTGATGGTGGCGGTGGCGGCCGGCATCAGCTGAGGGCTGGGCCTCTGAGGCCTGTAGTAGCTTGCCCGTCTGAGCAACTGCTCGTTCAGGAGTCTGGGGTGAAGGTTCTCGTTCTCGGCGGCGACGGCTTCTGTGGTTGGCCCTGTGCCGTGAACCTGGCGGAAGCCGGACACGACGTCGTCATTGTCGACAACCTGAGTCGTCGCAAGATCGACATCGACCTTGGCGTCGAGTCGCTGACGCCCATCGCCACGATCCAGGACCGGCTGCGGGCCTGGGAACAGGTGGGCGGCCGGGCCATGACCTTCGTGCACCTCGACATCGCCCGGGAGTACGACCGGCTGCTGGAAATGCTGCGCAGCGAGCGCCCGGCAGCGATCGTCCACTTCGCCGAGCAGCGGGCCGCCCCCTACTCGATGAAGAGCAGCGCCACCAAGCGCTACACCGTCGACAACAACGTCAACGGCACCCACAACCTGCTGGCGGCCATCGTCGACAGCGGCCTCGACGTCCACATCGTGCACCTGGGCACCATGGGCGTCTACGGCTACGGCTCCCACCGGGGCGCCACGATCCCGGAGGGCTACCTGACAGTGGAGGTGCCCCAGCCGGACGGCACCTGCTTCACCGAGAAGATCCTGCACCCCACGGACCCCGGCAGCGTCTACCACATGACCAAGACGCTGGATCAGCTGCTGTTCTTCTACTACAACAAGAACGATGCGATCCGGGTCACCGATCTGCACCAGGGCATCGTCTGGGGCACCAACACCGATCTCACCCAGCGGGATCCCCGGCTCACCAACCGCTTCGACTACGACGGCGACTACGGCACCGTCCTCAACCGCTTCCTGATGCAGGCGGCGATCGGCTACCCGCTCACCGTCCACGGCACCGGCGGCCAGACCCGTGCCTTCATCCACATCCGCGACTCGGTGCGCTGTGTCCAGCTAGCCCTGGAGCACCCCCCCGAGCCGGGCGAGAAGGTGAAGATCTTCAACCAGATGACCGAGAGCCACCAGGTCGGCGAACTGGCCCGCAAGGTGGCGGCCCTCACCGGCGCCGAGATCAACTACCTTCCCAATCCCCGCAAGGAGGCGATCGAGAACGATCTGATCGTCGACAACCGCTGCTTCATCGAGCTGGGCCTCAAACCCACCACCCTCGACGACGGCCTGCTGGCCGAGGTGGTGGACGTGGCCCGCCGCTGGGCCGACCGTTGCGACCGCTCCAAGATCCCCTGCCTCTCCGCCTGGACCCAGCGCCAGGCCGAAGCGATCAAGGCCTTCGCCTGATCTCCTCCCTGTGAAGATCGCCTTTTTCACCGAAACCTTCCTGCCGAAGGTGGACGGCATCGTCACGCGGCTCACCAAGACGGTGCAGCAGCTGGTGCTGGCCGGCGACGAGGTGCTGATCTTCTGCCCCGAGGGCGCTCCCGATGGCTACATGGGGGCCCGGGTGGTGGGGGTGCCGGCCATGCCGCTGCCGCTCTACCCCGAGCTGAAGCTGGCCCTGCCGCGGCCGGCGGTCTCGGAGGCCCTCGACCGCTTCGGCCCCGATCTGGTCCATGTGGTGAATCCGGCCGTGCTGGGCCTGGGGGGCATCTGGCTGGCCCGCAGCCGCGGCCTGCCCCTGGTGGCCAGCTACCACACCCATCTGCCCAAGTACCTGGAGCACTACGGCATGGGGATGCTCGAGCCCCTGCTGTGGGAACTGCTCAAGGCCGCCCACAACCAGGCCCAGCTCAACCTCTGCACCTCCACCGCCATGGTCGAGGAACTGGCGGCCCGGGGCATCCAGCACACGGCCCTCTGGCAGCGGGGCGTGGACACCGACCTGTTCCGCCCCGAACTGGCCTCCGGCGCCATGCGTGAGCGGCTCCACGGCGGCCATGAGGACACCGGCCATCTGCTCCTCTACATCGGCCGGCTCTCGGCGGAGAAGCAGATCGAGCGGATCCAGCCGGTGCTCGAAGCCATGCCCCAGGCCCGGCTGGCCCTCGTGGGAGACGGTCCCCACCGCCAGCAGCTGGAGCGCCATTTCGACGGCACCGCCACCACCTTCGTGGGCTACCTGGCCGGCCAGGAGCTGGCCTCGGCCTATGCCAGCGGCGACGCCTTCCTGTTCCCCTCCAGCACCGAAACCCTCGGTCTCGTGCTGCTGGAGGCGATGGCCGCCGGCTGCCCGGTGGTGGGGGCCAACCGGGGCGGCATCCCCGACATCGTCAGCGACGGCGTCAACGGCTGCCTCTACGACCCCGACCAGCCCTCCAGCCTGACCACGGCCGTGCGGCGGCTGCTGGGGGATCCGGCGGCCCGCCGCCAGCTGCGCCTGGCCGCCCGCGAGGAGGCCGAGCGCTGGGGCTGGGCCGGTGCCACCGCCCAGCTGCAGGGCTACTACCGCCAGGTGCTCCAGCAGGGCCGCTTGCCCCAGGCCGCCTGAGGGTCCTCAGCCCGGCCGGGCCACCACCGGCGGCCTGACGCCGCGGAACCAGACGGTCATCAGGGCCTTCACCATCGGAGCCGCCACGGTGCCGCCGTAGCCGCCGGAGTTCTCGCCGAAAGCAACGATCACCAGGGTGGGCTTACCGGTGGCCGGGGCGTAGCCGCCGAACCAGGCATGGTCGGGACGGGGCGGATCCTCGGCGGTGCCGGTCTTACCGGCCACGGGCGGCAGGCTGGGGTCGTTGAGGATGGTGGCCGTGCCGCTGGTGACCGCCTGGCGCAGGCCGGCGTGCAGCACCCGCAGGGTGGCCGGCTTCAGCCCGATCCATTGGCGCGGGTAGTTGCGTTCCACCAGGTGGGGGGTGACCAGCCAGCCACCGTTGGCCACGGCGGCATAGAGGCGGGCCATCTGGATCGGCGTCACGGTCACCGCCCCCTGGCCGATCGAGGAAGTGATCGTGTCGACCGGTGTCCAGGGTTCGCCCAGCACCTCCTTCTTCCAGGCCGGGTCCCCGAGCAGTCCCGGGGATTCCTCGGCGGACAGTTCGCTGCCGGTGCGGCGGCCGAAACCCATGCGCCGGGCGGCCTTGAACATCTCATCGGGGCCCACCATCAGCCCCACCTTGTAGAAGAAGCTGTTGCTGCTCACCCCGAGGGCGAAGGGGAAGCCGATGCTGCCGAAGGAGCCGTGGTCGGCGTAGCACTGGCCGTAGTAACAGAAGGAGCCCACCGTCGGCACGGTGGACGTTTCGTTGAGTTTGCCCGACTCGATGCCGGCGATCGTGGTGATGACCTTGAAGGTGCTGGCCGGCGGGAAGCCCTGGAAGGCCCGGTTCAGCATCGGCGCCTCCGGCCGGTTGAGGGCGTTCCACTGGGCGGTGGTGGGGCCGTCGGAGAAGATGTTGGGATCGAAGTTGGGCCGGCTGGCCATCGCCCGCACGGCTCCGGTCTGGGGGTCCATGGCCACGATCGCCCCCTTGCGCACCCCATCAAGGGCCTTCTCCGCCGCCCGTTGCAGGTCAAGGTCGAGGGTGAGGCGCAGATCCTTGCCGGCCTTGGCGGGCTTGTCCCCCAGCACCCGCTGCACCTGG
The DNA here is from genome assembly GCF_000316515.1 of Cyanobium gracile PCC 6307. Classification (NCBI taxonomy): domain Bacteria; kingdom Bacillati; phylum Cyanobacteriota; class Cyanophyceae; order Synechococcales; family Prochlorococcaceae; genus Cyanobium; species Cyanobium gracile. The sequence goes on from NC_019675.1 coordinate 2,241,962, forward strand.
CCTTCGGCGTTGACCTCCAGCTGCTGGCCGCCCCATTCGCCGCGCAGGTGGGTTTCGTAGACCTTCTCCAGCCCGCTGCGGCCGATGCGATCGCTGATGCGGTACCCGTGGTCCTTGAGGGCGGCGTACTCCTCCTCGGTGATGCTGCTCGTGTAGCCCATCACGTGGGCCCCCAGGCTGCCGTCGGGATAGGCCCGCAGCACGTCCTCGGACACCTCCGCTCCCTGCAGGGACCCGGCCTGCTCCCGGAAGCGCAGCACCTGCACCGGCGTCAGCGAGAGGGCCAGGGGAATCCGGAACCCCTGGGCGTTGGCGCCGCGCTTCCGCGCGGCCTCAAGCCGGTCGGCGGGGATCGCCAGCAGGCCGGCCAGCCGGTCGCGCAGCCCGGGCCAGCCGCGGTCGTCGACCTGGAGGGGCTGGAGGTAGAGGTTGTAGGTGAGCCGGTTGGTGGCCAGCACCCGCCCCTTGCGATCCAGCAGGCGGCCCCGCACGGGGTTGCGCGGCAACAGGCGGATCCGGTTCTCGTCCGCCATCGCCCGGTTCTCGGCCCCGTGCAACAGCTGGAGCCAGGCGAGGCGCCCAAGGATCGCCGCCAGCACCAGCAGCATGAACGTGAGCAGAAGGGCGGCCTGGTGGCCGGTCCCTGTGTGGCGGGTGGAGGCGGCCCCGACCCCACCGCCGGCAGCGCGCACCATCAGCCGAGTCGGCTCTGGAGCAGGGCCAGGCGCGTCTCGATGCGCTCCAGGGCCGCCAGCAGCTCGGCCGGATCCGCCGGGTTGGGTGGCGGCGCGGCCTCCCAGGCGGCAGGGGTGGCCCCGGGGCCCGGGCCAGCGGAGCCCTCCTCGGCGCCGACGTCGCGCACCTCCACCTTCATCACGGGGTTGCCCAGGCCGGGCTGGAAGCGATCCAGATTCTCCCTCACCTGACTGGCCGCGGGCTCCCCCTCCTGGCGCAGCTGGCCGAGGGGATCGGCGCTGGTGCCGTCGAAGGCGGCGAGCACCTCGGCCGGGCCCCCCTTGCGGACCCGCTCCACCACCGCCAGTCCCACCGGCAGCACGTCCTGCATCAGGGCCAGGCGCAGGGAATCGAGGGGATCGGCAGCCATGACGTCGGAACCCGGACCGGGATTTGCAGTCTGACGTGTGGAACGGCCCCGCTCAGGGTGCGGGTCGCTGCACCCCGGGATCGACGATCACCTGGCCGCAGAAGCGGGTGCTGCCCAGCCACCAGCCGCCGCCGACGGCCAGCACCAACAGCACGCTGAAGGGCAGCAGGGCCTGGCGGGTGCCCTCAAGGGACAGCCACTCCATCCAGCCCCGCAGCCAGCGGTCGCGGTCGAAGCGGCGCCGCTCCCTGAGGCTCTCCTTGCCGCGGCGGTCGAGGGCCCGGGCCACCCAGCGCTCGAAGGCCTTCTTCTTGGTGACGGCCATCTTGCGCTCCACCTCCAGCAGGTGGCCGGCGCTGAGGTCGGGGTTGAAGGTGCTGATCAGCTCCAGGCTCTTGAGGAACATCTCCACGGCCCCCTCCTTGATCGCCAGGTCGGCCGGATCGAGGGCGTCCCAGTCGACCTCGGGATAGAAGCGCAGACGGTTGCTGCGGATCTGCTCCTCCGGCAGCTGGCCGGGTTCCCGCAGCCAGCGGTCGGTGTTGGCATCAAAACGACGCCAGTAGAGGAAAGGGTTGAGAAAGACGGTCTTGCCGGCCAGCAGGATGCTGTCCTGCTGCAGGCGGCGGTGCATCTGGGGGTCCTGCTCAGCCCCGGCAGGGCTGCCAGCGACGGCGGGGGAGACGGGAGGCACGGAGCGAACGGCCGGGCGCCGAGATTATCGAAGCCAGCCCCTGCGGGCCAGCCCGGCACTCCCGCCTACTCCCACTCGATCGTGCCGGGGGGCTTGCTGGTGATGTCGAGCACCACCCGGTTCACCCCCCGCACCTCGTTGACGATGCGGTTGGAGATCAGCTCCAGCAGGTCGTAGGGCAGCCGCGACCAGTCGGCGGTCATGCCGTCCTCGGAAGAGACGCAGCGCAGCACGATCGGGTAGGCGTAGGTGCGCTTGTCGCCCATCACCCCGACGCTGCGCACGGGCAGCAGCACGGCGAAGGCCTGCCAGATCTCGTCGTAGAGGCCGGCGTCGCGCACCTCCTCCCGCACGATCAGGTCGGCGTCACGGAGGATGTCGAGCTTGTCGTCGGTGACCTCCCCCAGGATGCGGATCGCCAGGCCGGGGCCGGGGAAGGGATGGCGGCCCACGATCTCCTGGGGCAGCCCGAGGCTGCGGCCCACCTTGCGCACTTCGTCCTTGAACAGACGCCGCAGCGGCTCCACCAGCTTGAACTGCAGGTCCTTGGGCAGGCCGCCCACGTTGTGGTGGCTCTTGATCTTCACCGCCACCCGCTCGCCCGTCTTGGGGTCCACGTTGGTGCCGGCGCTCTCGATCACATCCGGATAGAGGGTGCCCTGGGCGAGGTAGTCGAAGGGGCCGAGGCGGCGGCTCTCCTCCTCGAACACGCGGATGAACTCGGTGCCGATGATCTTGCGCTTCTCCTCCGGATCGGTAATGCCGGCGAGCTTGGAGATGAAGCGCTCACGGGCATTGATGTACTCCACATTGATGTGGAACTGGCGATCGAAGAAATCCATCAGGAACTCCGGCTCGCCTTTGCGCATGAAGCCCTGGTCGATGAACATGCAGGTGAGGCGATCGCCGATCGCCTGGTGCAGCAGGAAGGCCAGGGTGGAGGAATCGACCCCGCCCGAGAGGGCCAGCAGCACACGCTTCTCGCCCACCTGGGCGCGCACCTCGCCGATGGCCTCATCGATGAAGGCGGCCGTGGTCCAGTCGGGGATGCAGCCGCAGATGTGGTAGACGAAATTGCGGATCATCACCATGCCGCAGGTGGAGTGCACCACCTCGGGATGGAACTGCACCCCGTACAGGCGGCGGGCATGGTCAGCCACCGCGGCCTCGGGGGTGTTGTCGGTGTGGGCGAGGCGCACGAAGCCCTCCGGCAGCGACTCCACCGAATCGCCGTGGCTCATCCACATCGTCGAGCCCTCCTCGACGTTGGTGAGCAGGTCGACCGGGTCGTCGACATGGAGCGGCGCCTTGCCGTACTCGGCCCGGCCGGCGGCCACCACCGATCCGCCCAGCTGCTGCACCATCAGCTGCATGCCGTAGCAGACCCCCAGCACCGGGATGCCCAGGTCCCAGAGGCCGGGGTCGCAGGTGGGGGCCCCCTCCTCGTAGACGGAGCTGGGGCCGCCGCTGAGGATGATTCCCTTCGGTTGGAGGGCCTTCAGTTCCGCGGCGCTGGTGGTGTAGCCCATCACCAGGGAGAAGACCTCCGTCTCCCGCACCCGGCGGGCGATCAGCTCGGAGTACTGGGAGCCGAAATCCAGGATGACGATGGCCGGGTGACGGCGGGAACCGCTGGCGTGGTCCCGTTCCGAACCCGGTGGTGCGGTCTGCGTCGTTTGGGACATCGGCTCGAAGGAGGCCTGGGCCTGGGCCCGGTGATCGGTCCCAGCACCCTAGGTCGCGCCCCTGAAGCGTTCCATCAGCGCCGCCCCCACCGGCCCGCAGACCCGCAGCCGGCGCTGGCGGTCGAACAGGGCCGCCCCCACGGCGGCCGTCGGGGCGCCATGGCTGGCCAGGTAGGCCCGGCAGCGGCTCTCGATGGCGGCGGCGATCCGGGCCCGCAGGCGTCCGGCCAGGTCGGGATCGGCCTGCTCCAGCCCGGCCAGGGCGGCCTCCACCGTGGCGGCCCCGTGCAGGGCGGCGAGGGTGGCGCCGCCGGCCCCCTCCAGGGCGGCCAGGGCGGTGAGCACCTCGGCACGGCCGTCGGCCAGGTGGTGGTGGGTGTGGAAGATGCCGCCGGCCAGCTTGATCAGCTTGCCCTGGTAGCCGAACAGCAGCAGCCGCTCCACCCCCGCTTCGGCGGCCGCCACCAACACGGGGCCGAGCCAGTTGCCCGCCTTGAGCAGCAGCTCCGGCGGCAGGCCCAGCTGGGGGGCCAGATCGAGGCCGTTCTCACCGATCACCAGCACCAGATCGCCGCCGGCCCCCGGCGCGGCCATCCGCGTCGCCAGCGCCGCCAGGGTGCGGGCCAGCTGGTCCGGGTCGGCGCCGGCCTGCACCTCGGCCTGGGTGCCGATCAGGGCCAGCCCATCCACCACCCCGAAGGCGGCGTTGCTGGTGCGCTCCGCCAGGCGGCGGCCGTCGGGGAGCACCAGGGTGAGCCCCAGGCGGCGGCTGGTGGGCACCAGGGGCCGCAGGTTGACCTCCAGCAGCTCCCGGGCATAGGCCGACAGGCAGGCCTCCCCGGTCGCCGCGTGGACCCCCACCCCCTCGCCGGGCTCCAGCTGCAGCCAGGGCCCGTCACCGCGGAGCCAGCGGGCCAGCACCCACACCACCAGGCCGCGGGTGAGGTCGAGGCCCTCGCCCGGATCACAGCAGCTCTCCCCCAGGGCCAGCCCCTCGCCCAGCCGCGCAGCGGCCCGCACCGGCACCGGCACCACCCCCGGCGGCTGCAGCAGTTCCAGGGCCACCGACGCGCGGAACGGCTCCCTCTGCAGGGCGCTGAGGGCGGCACGGGCCGCGGCCGCCAGCCACACCGGCAGGGTGAGGCCCCGCCGGGGCGCGGAGGGGGAGCGCAGGGGATCGATGGCCGGCGGGAACGCTGTTTTTTATGGTGGTCGATCGCCTTGCCTTCGCCGGGCCCGCGCTCCTTCGTTCCCCACCGCTCATGCAGGACAAGCTCACTCTGATGATCCCCGGCCCCACCCCGGTGCCGGAGACCGTCCTGCAGGCCATGGCCCGCCATCCGATCGGCCACCGCAGCGCCGATTTCCAGAAGATCGTGCGCCGCACCACCGAGCAGCTGCAGTGGCTGCACCAGACCAAGGGCCACGTGCTGGTGCTCACCGGCAGCGGCACGGCGGCGATGGAGGCCGCGATCGTCAACACCCTCAGCCGCGGCGACCGGGTGCTTTGCGGCGACAACGGCAAGTTCGGCGAACGCTGGGTGAAGGTGGCGAAGGCCTACGGGCTGAACGTGGAGGTGATCAAGGCGGAATGGGGCCAGCCCCTCGACCCGGAGGCCTTCCGCGCCGCCCTCGAGGCCGACACCGCCAAGGAGATCCGGGGGGTGATCCTGACCCACTCAGAAACCTCCACCGGGGTGATCAACGACCTGCAGGCCATTGCCCGCCATGTGAAGGCCCACGGCACGGCCCTCACCATCGCCGACTGCGTCACCAGCCTCGGGGCCTGTGACGTGCCCATGGACGCCTGGGGCGTGGACGTGGTGGGCTCTGGCTCCCAGAAGGGGTACATGATGCCGCCGGGCCTGAGCTTCGTGGCCATGAGCGAGCGGGCCTGGACGGCCTACGAGCGCTCCGACCTGCCCAAGTTCTATCTGGATCTCGGCAAGTACCGCAAGGCGGCCGACGACGACAGCAACCCCTTCACTCCGGCGATCAACCTCTACTTCGCCCTCGAGGCCGCCCTGGGGATGATGCAGAAGGAGGGCCTGGAGGCGATCTTCGCCCGCCACGACCGCCATCGCCGGGCCACCCAGGCGGCGATGAAGGCCATCGGCCTGCCCCTGTATGCGGCCGAGGGCCACGGCAGCCCGGCGATCACGGCGGTGGCGCCGGAGGGCATCGATGCCGAGGCCCTGCGCAAGCAGGTGAAGGAGCGTTTCGACATCCTGCTGGCGGGCGGCCAGGACCACCTCAAGGGCAAGGTGTTCCGCATCGGCCACCTGGGCTTCGTCTGCGACCGCGACGTGCTCACGGCCGTGGCGGCCATCGAGGCCACCCTGCAGGGCCTGGGGCTGTCCAAGGCGCCGACCGGCGCCGGCGTGGCGGCGGCGGCGGCGGCGCTGGCCGGCTGAGCCGCTGGCCAGGCTTCCCCGGGGCTCCAGACCCCGGGGCGGTGTCCGGAGCCTTGCTAGTGTGCGGCTGGGAGTGACGAAACGCGGGTGTAATTCAGTGGTAGAATGTCAGCTTCCCAAGCTGAACGTCGCCGGTTCGAGTCCGGTCACCCGCTTGATCAATCAGAGCCGGAATTAACGCTCAAGCCTGACATCATGTGCAGGCCTGAGTCCCATCCGTAAGGATTTGCAGGCTCAAGGCCCGGTATTTTTGGCTAGGGGCCTCAGTCTTTGCTGCGACGATGATGGAAGCGGGAATTACTGCCCCGCTCGGCTGAAGGCGGGGCGAGGGCCTGCGGCGCCCCATCGTGGGGTCGGGAATCAGGCCCGGGGCTTGATCAGCTGCAGCACCTGCAGTCCAAGACCGCCGGCCCGGCGCTCGCAGTCGAGGGCCTGCAGAATCGCCCGGGCGGAGCCATCAATGTCCCCCTCGCGGGCGGCCACACGGGCCTGCTCATTGAGTGCCTCCGCCTGCAGCAGCAGACGCTGGCGAACGGCCGGATCCGACAGTGGCGACACGCCGAACCTTGGCCGTGCGGGTGTTTCCAGCGTCAAAGTGACGGGGGTCGGTGGGCTGGCAACGATCATGACCGGCGAGGATTTTGCAGCATCGAAAACAGATAAAAAGGGCTCGTCGGCATCCAACGACCTCTTTGCTGTTTACATCTTACGTGAGACGGTAACAGTCGGTCCCTCGGGAGCAGAAGTGCGGGGGAAAAGAGATGATCTCTCTGCACCCAGCAACGGATGGTTCGTTTCGCTCGGGGACGGCGGCCGGCCGGCTCAGGTGCCCGGCTCCTCCCGATTGCCGCCCAGGGCGGCGATCTGGGAGCGCAGCTGGTCGGAACGCTGCAGGTCGCCCCGGGTGAGGGCGACGGCGAGGGCGAATTCCAGCTTCTCCAGCTGGTGCTCGCCCTCTTCCTGGGAATGGGTGCGGAGCTGGCAGTGGGGCGCTGGGCTGGAGCCCCGCGGGGCCGATCCCTGGCCGTGCAGAGCGGCGGTGGATGACTGGTAAGGGGAAGTGGGGAAGGCCATGACCCGCTTTCTTTTCATTTTGACACCCTTGACCAGGGGGCCGCGATTCAGGCGGCGGTGGGGTAGGCGACATCCTCCTGGCTGTCGAACGCAGCGGGCGCTTCGGATGGGACGCCGATCTCCAGCAGATGGCGGCAGTCCTGCAGCAGCCGCTCGACGTTGTCGAGGCTGGCCAGCTCCTGGGGGTCCGGCCTGGCCTGGTTGGAGGCCTGCAGTTCCACCGCCGCCAGGCGCTGCTCCAGGGTCACCAGACGCTGGGAGAGGGCATGGATGGTTTCGGCGAGATCTTCGGCATTGCGGCTGATGCGGAACGACACCGAGGCGGGGGCCATGGCGGGGAAAGCGACTGGGCTGTGCCGCATGACAACACACCCGGAGCACCCCCTCAAGCACCTGTGGCACGGATCTCCCAGAGTGGGCCCTGTGGATCGGGCTCAACGTCGGATGAACCATGCCTGGCATCTGCTCATGTACGCGCTGGCGGGGCTCGCCGGCGGCCTGCTGGCCCTGCGCACCGGCATCCCGGCGGCCCCCCTGGCCGGCGCCCTGCTGGGGGCCGCCCTGGTCAGCGTCTCGGGGCGGTTGGAGGTGGCCCAGTGGCCGGTCGGCACCCGCACCCTGCTGGAGATCGGCATCGGCACCGTGATCGGCACGGGCCTCACCGGCACGGCCCTGCTGGAACTGCGCCAGCTCTGGCGACCCGCGCTCCTGATCACGGTCACCCTGGTGCTCACCGGGCTGGTGGTGGGGCTGGGCTGCAGCCGGCTGATGGGCGTCAATCCGGTGGTGGCCCTGCTGGGGGCGGCCCCAGGGGGCATCAGCGGCATGAGCCTGGTCGGCGCCGAGTTCGGCGTCGGGGCGGCGGTGGCCACCCTCCACGCCGTGCGCCTGATCACGGTGCTGGTGATCCTGCCCCTGGTGGTGCGGCTGGTGCTGCCGGCGACCGCCACCCCACCGGGCGGCTGACCGCCCTGGACAGCGCCGCTGGGGTCGATACGTTGGGCCACCTCGTTCTTCGCTTGCGGTCCGATGGCCACACGCCACTCTCTCTCTCACCGACTGGGCCCGATCGTCCTGGCGGCGGCGGCCGTCCTGATGGCCGGCGCCGGCACCGCCCAGAGCGCCCGTGCAGGCAATGACATTGAGGGTCCCGGTGGCAAGGGGGCCCAGGTGTACTGCTTCATGCGCAACAACGGCAACGTCCATGAAGTGAGCTGGACCGCCGCCTATGCCCTGATCAAGCGCCAGAGCTCCGGTCTGTTCAAGACCTCCCCCGAACACGCGGCGGTGATGATCACCGAGTCCGTGGTCCAGAACCCCGGCACCTTCCCGGATTGCGGCCGCTTCCTGGGGGATCTCTATGCACCGCGGACCTCCGGCAGCACCGCGGCCAGCCCCGAACCCGGCCCCACCTCCATCTCGGTCGTCGGCGGTGGTAAGGCTGGTGGCAGCGGCATGACCCGGAGTGAGCGTTACAACTGAGCGGGCCCGCCTGCGTCCCACCGCCCGGCCCCTGGGCCTGCTGCTGATCGTGCTGCTGGGCGGCTGTGCCGAGGAGCCCCTGCCCCAGCGGCCGATCACCCGGGAGGACTGCCTGCGGATCGTGACGCTGGAGGACCTGCCCGGGGCCCTGCGCCAGTGCGATCGGGTGGTGGCGGCCTTCCCGAAGGATCCCGGGCCCCTCAACGAGCGCTTCCTGCTCCACACCCTGGCCGGCAACACCACCGCGGCCTGCCGCGACATCGCCCGGGCCACGGTGCTGGCCACCGCGGTGCCGAAGGGCAAGCTCGATCCGATCCTGCGCCAGGACCTGGAGGTGCGCCGCAGCAGCTGCGCCGACGACGCCCCCCCGCCCGCCCCGGGAGCTGAGGGCCCGGCGGCGACTCAGCCGCTCTCCAGCCACCGGCGCACCAGCGCCGGCAGGGCCCCCTGGCGACGCAGGCTGTCCTGCCCCTGCAGCAGCAGGGAGATCCGCTCGGCCTTGCTGGCGATCAGGTCGTCCACCAGCCGGTCGGCCACACCCAGCTGCAGCCAGTGGCTGGTGAGCGCGGCCCCCATGCCGATCCGGTGGCAGCGGTCCTCCGCCTGCTCGGCGTCGCCCGGGGTCCAGGGCCGCTCGACCAGCACCACATGCCGGGCCCGGTGCAGGGTGAAGCCGAGGCCGCCGGTGCCGTAGGTGGCGATCAGCACGGGGTTCCGGCCCGACTGAAAGGCATCCACCAGCTTCTGGCGGCGCAGCGGCGGCACGGCGCCCACGAGGGGCCCCCCATCCCCTGGCCGGCCCAGCTGCTCGTGCAGGGCCAGGGCCGTGGCCACGAAGGCCGTGAACACCACCACCGCTTCGCCGGAAGCCACCAGCTCGGCCACCAGCGCGACGGTGGCGTCCACCTTGTGGCGCGAGGCGATCTGGCGCAGGGCGGTGAACACGGCCAGGGCCTCGGCGTCGCGGCGCACCTCACCGGCCATGGACCGGCGGCGGTAGTCGTCGATCCGCGCCTGCAGAGCCCGCTCGAAGGCCTCGGCGCCAGCAGGATCGAGGCTGACGGGCCGCTCGAGCCGCCGCTTCGGGGGCAGATCCAGGCACTGCCCCTTGCGGCGATGGAGCACCAGGGGGCGCACCAGCCGCTGCAGCTCCTCCAGCTGGCTGGCGCCGCTGGCCTGCCAGATCCGCCGTCCCCCCTGCTCCCGCCAGTGCCCCTGGCAATAGCGCTCCTCGAAGTGGCGCTGGTCGGCCGCCAGGGGATGGCCGATGGCGGCCAGCAGGGGGTAGAGCTGGACCGGCCGGCCGTTCTTCATCGGCGTGCCGGTGAGCAGCCAGATCGCCCGCAGGCGCGGATGGCGAGCCAGGCGCAGAAAGGCCTGGGTGCGGGCGGCCTGGAGCGACTGGGCGAAATGGGCCTCGTCAGCGATCAGCACCGTGCCGGCGGCCGGCAGCTCCGCCGGCAGCCGGGCCCAGCTGTGCAGCTCCAGGCGCAGGCCCAGGGCCGCTGCCTCCTGGCGCCAGTGGTGGTGCAGCCCCGCCGGGGCCACCACCACCAGCCGGCAGTCCGCCATGCGCACCAGGGCGCGGCCGGCCACCAGGGCACTGAGGGTCTTGCCGAGACCCATGGCATCCGCCAGCACGGCGCCACGGCGGGCCAGCAGCCAGCGCACTGCCAGCCGCTGGTGGCGAAACAGGCGGCGGCCGTCGGGGAGTTCATCGTGGGCGGCGGCCGCCGCCACCAGGGCCCGGTGGGGGGGCAGGGGCGGCAGGGGCTGCCCCAGCCAGCCGAACCAGCGGGCCAGCTCCGGGGTGAGCGGGAAGCGGCCGGCGCACTGCTGCTGCAGTGCCGCGGCCGCCTCGAGGGGAAACTGCCAGCAGCCGCGGTGGCTGAGCCACTGGCCCCGGGGGCGGATGGCCCGCAGCTGGGCCTGGGTGACCGCGTCGAACGGACTGACCACCTCGATCAGACCCGAGGCGCCCAGGCGCATCTGCACCAGGGGGGTGGCCAATGCGGCAAAAAGCAATCAAGAACACATTGACACCCGGGACGCTGAGGGCAAACTTCCGCCAACCGAGGCGCGCTGATGCAGGCCAGGGATGGAGTCTTTCTCGAAGACCTCTGCCCCAAGCTGCGAGCGCGTCGATGGCGACAGTCGCTGCACCGGATGACCGGCCGCCGCTGCCTCTACTGCGGCGAGGCGTCGGAATCCATCGACCACGTGCATCCGCTCAGCCGCGGCGGCCAGAGCATCACCGAGAACTGCGTGCCGGCCTGCCTGGGATGCAACGGCCGCAAAGGGGACAGCGATGCGTTCGTCTGGTACCGGAGTCAGCCCTTCTACGACCCGCGCCGGGCGATGGCCCTGCGGGCCTGGACTGACGGTGATCTGCGCCTGGCCCTGCGCCTGCTCCAGTGGGTGGCCCCCGCCGAACTGGAGACAGCCACGGCCGCCGAAGCGGAAGTGACTCACCAGACGCGACAGGCCTCCACCCCGTTGTGGCGGTGGCAGATGGCCTCCTGATCGAGGGGCTGCTCCGGCGCCAGCACCACGGCCCCCAGCACCAGCCCCACGGCCAGCAGCAGCGGGGCGGCGGCACGGTGGTGGCGCGCCGGGGCCCGATGGCCACGGCCGGCGAACGACTGGCCGAGGGCCCGCTCGAGGGGGCGACAGAGGGGGCGGGAGGGCGCGGGGCCGACAGGGAGACTGGCACCGAACGACGAGGTGGTCACGGGATGGGGAAACGGACAGTGATACAGATGTACTGATGACGGCAGATTCTGTCAACCCGGGGGCCGACGGCGGCCGGATCGACCACCCGGCTCTGCCCGCGGCCGCCGCCGCCATCGACCGGATGCTGGTGCTCGGCGGTGGCTACACCGGCCGCCGCCTCGCCCTGGCGCTGGAGGCGGCCGGTGTGCCGGTGCTGCTCACCCATCGCCAGCCGGCCCCGCCGGGCGACGCCCGGGGCTGGCTGCACTTCGATCCCGACCAGGGCGCCCTGCCTAGCCAGGCCGACCTGGCCGGGGTCAGCCACGTGCTGGTGACGATCCCGCCCGATGCCGGCGGCCGTGATCCGGTGCTGGAGTCCCTCGAGACCCGCCTGCGTCAGCTGGCGCCGGTCTGGGTGGGCTATCTCTCCACCACCGGGGTCTACGGCGACACCGGCGGCGCCTGGGTGGACGAGACAAGCCCCACCCGGCCGTTGCTGGAGCGCAGCCAGGCGCGGCTGGCCTGCGAGCAGGCCTGGCGCCGCAGCGGCCTGCCGGTGCAGCTGCTGCGGCTGCCCGCCATCTACGGCCCAGGCCGCAACCCGATGGTGAGCCTGCGCAACGGCACGGCCCGGCTCATCCACAAGCCCGGCCAGGTGTTCTCGCGGGTGCACGTCGACGACATCGTCGGCGCGGTGCTGCACACCATCGCCCTGTCCCCCGAGGCCAGGCCCGACACGCTGATCCTGGCGGACACCTTCCCCTGCCCCTCCAGCGAGATCCTGGGCCTGGCCGCCCATCTGCTGGACTGCCGGCTGCCGGAGGTGCAGCGCTACGAGGACGTGGCCGCGGGGATGGGTCCCATGGCCCGCAGCTTCTGGAGCGAGAATCGACGGGCCAGCAGCCGGAGGCTCAGGGACGACCTCGGCTACCGCCTGCTCTACCCCACCTACCGGGAGGGCCTGGCGTCCTGCAGCGGCGACTTCTTCTGAGCGCCGAAGATCGAGGGATCAATCAGGGAGGACAGCCCCGTGTCCTTGCCCATCTTCTCCCAATCCAGCACGACCCACTCGTTGCGGAAGGCGAGCCCCCCACCCAGCAGCAGCACGCCCAGCACCAGCAAGCGGACCATGAACCGACCCCGACAGCGCCCGATGGCATGAAAACTACTGCGGATCGCCTCGTCATCGCCCTGGGGGATCCCGCCGGCATCGGCGCCGAGGTGACCCTCAAGGCCCTTGCCCGGCCCCGGCCCGCCGGCCAGGAGGTGGTGCTGGTGGGCTGCGGCCGCTGGCTGCGGGACTGCCACCGCCAGCTGCTGACCTGCAGCGACGCGCCCCTGGCCGACCCCGATGCGTTTGCCTTGGTGGACATCCCCCTGGAGCAGCCGGTGGTCCCGGGGGTGAGCAGCCCCACGGCCGGTGCCGCCAGTTTCGCCTGGCTGACCGAGGCCGTGGCGCTGGTGGGCGCCGGCGGCGGCCGGGCCCTGGTGACAGCCCCGATCGCCAAGGCCAGCTGGCAGGCAGCGGGCCATGCCTACCCCGGCCAGACCGAGCGGCTGGCGGAACTGACCGGCGCCGCCGACGCCGGAATGCTGTTCACCGCAGTGGCCCCCGGCGGCGGCTGGCGGCTCAACACGCTCCTGGCCACCACCCACATCCCCCTGGCTGAGGTGAGCGTCCGGCTCGGGCCGGAGCTGGTGGAGCAGCGGCTGGAGGCCCTGCTGGCCTTCTGCCGCCGCTTCCGCAGCCGGCCCCGGCTGGTGGTGGCGGGCCTCAACCCCCACGCGGGGGAGGGGGGCCACCTGGGCCGGGAGGAGCAGGACTGGCTGATTCCCACCCTGCAGGCGTGGCAGGGCCGGCATCCGGAGGTGCGGCTGGAGGGGCCGGTGCCGCCGGACACCTGCTGGCTGGAGGCGGCGGACGCCTGGAGGGGCCAGGCTGAAGGGGCGGACGGCTACCTGGCGCTGTACCACGACCAGGGGCTGATCCCGGTGAAGCTGCTGGCCTTCGACGCCGCCGTCAACACCACCCTGGGCCTGCCCTTCCTGCGCACCTCCCCCGACCACGGCACCGCCTTCGCCATCGCCGGCCGGGGCATCGCCAGGGCCGACAGCATGGCGGCGGCAATCCAGACCGCCTGGGAGCTGGGTCCGCCCCCGGAGGCGTTCGCCCTCAGCCGGCCTTGATCCGCATCAGCACCTGGCCGAATTCCACCGGGGTGCCGTTCTCCACCAGGATCTCCACCACCTCGCCGCTGAACTCGCACTCCAGCTCGTTCATCAACTTCATCGCCTCGAGGATGCACACCGGCTGGCCGGCGCTGATGCGGCTGCCCACCTCCACGAAGGGGGCCTCCCCCGGAGCCGAGGAGCGGTAGAAGGTGCCCACCATCGGAGCCGTGACGGCCTGCAGATCACTGCGCACGGAAGCAGCGGGCGGCGGGGGCGCCGAAGGCCCCGGGGCAGGGGCGACCGCGGCCGCAGGGGCGGGAGACGGCGGTGGTGCCCCGGCCGGAGCCTGCACCATGGTGACGGTCGCCGGCGCGGGGGCCGGCAGGTTGCGGCGCACCTCCAGACGGAAGTCATCGCCTTCGAGCTTGAGCTCCTGAATGTCGCTGTCCCCGAGCAGGGCCAGCAACTGGCGCAGTTGGTCGTGATCGAGCTGCATGGCGATCAGGACTCCCGGCCCAGATAACTGTCGGTACGGGTGTCGACCTTGATCTTCTCGCCGATCGTGATGAACAGGGGCACCATCACCTGGGCGCCGGTCTCGACGATGGCGGGCTTGGTGCCGCCGGTGGCGGTGTCGCCCTTGACGCCGGGGTCGGTCTGGGTGACTTCGAGCACCACCGAATTGGGCAGCTCCACCTCCAGGGGCTTGCCGTTCCAGGAGACGACGCTCACCTCCATGCCCTCCTTGAGGTACTTGCGTCCGTCGCCGATCTGCTTGGCGGTCAGGCGGGTCTCCTCGTAGGAGGCCATGTCCATGAAAACGTAGTCATCACCTTCCATGTAGGTGTGCTGGAGGGTCGACTTCTCCAGCAGGGCCTGGGGCATGGTCTCCCCGGCGCGGAAGGTCTTCTCCACCACGTTGCCGCTCTGGACGCCCTTGAGCTTGGTGCGCACGAAGGCCGAGCCCTTGCCGGGCTTGACGTGAAGGAATTCGACGACGCGCCAGACCTGGCCATCCAGCTCAATGGTTGTGCCGGTGCGAAAGTCGTTGCTGGAGATCATTCCGGCGGATCGGATCGGGGGATTGTACGTCTGGCTACAGGCCCACCCGCGGACGGCGGCTGCGGAGCCCCGGGCCGGTTGTGCCAAAGTCCAGGCAGTCACAGGGGAAGCATGGACCGGCGACGCAGGCGCATCGGGTTCACCACCACGCTGGCCGCCCGGCTGGGGGCCGCCCTGACCCTCGTTCTCACCCTGCTGCTGGCGGTCCCCGCCGCCTGGGCCTACCTGCCCCAGGGCAACGCCGTCAGCGATCCCACCGCCCTGCTGCGCAACGCCCTTCCCATGGAGCAGGGCGACCTGCAGGGGCTCCAGCACCGCCTTGAGGACACCAGCGACGACCTGCGGGCCAAGCGCTGGAGCAGCCTGACCGGCTCCGTGCGCCGGGCCGAGTCCCAGCTCGGCGGCAGCCGGGAGCGGATCCTGGCCAGCTTCGATCCCGCCGACCGGCCCACCGCCGAAGCCCTGCTGGCCGACACGGCGGTGCATCTGCAGGAGCTGGCGGCCGCCGGTGAAGCCCAGGACCGGGACCGGTTCCTGGCCGCCCGCCGGGAGGCCCTCGCCGACATCGGCCAGGCCGAGGCCCTGCTGGTGGGGCCCTTCCCGTTCACGATTCCCGCCGAATTCGACGGGCTGCCGCGGCTCCTGGGCCGCGCCACCGTGCGGCTCACCACCACCAAAGGCGACCTGACCACCGTCGTGGACGGCTACAACGCCCCCCTGACCGCCGGCGCCTTCGTGGACCTGGTGCAGCGCGGCTTCTACGACGGCCTGCCCTTCAACCGCGCCGAGGACTTCTACGTGCTCCAGACCGGCGATCCCGCCGGCCCGGCCACCGGCTACGTGGATCCGATCAGCAAGCAGGAGCGCACCGTGCCCCTGGAGATCATGGTGCCCGGCCAGGAGGCCCCCTTCTACAACCAGACCTTCGAGGACCTGGGGATGTTCAAGGCCGAACCGGTGCTGCCCTTCGCCAGCAAGGGCACCCTGGGGTGGGCCCACTCCGACGAGGCCCTGGGCGACGGCTCCTCCCAGTTCTTCCTGTTCCTGTTCGAACCGGAGCTCACCCCGGCGGGCCTCAACCTCATCGACGGGCGCTATGCCGCCTTCGGCTATGTGGTGGACGGCTTCGACGTGCTCGAGGAGCTCACCGCCGACGACGGCATCGTCAAGGCGACGGTGGTCGAGGGGGCCGACAACCTGCGCCCCCATGCCTGAGGGGCCCACCCTGGCCCAGCTGGGGGAAGGGGAGCTGATCCGGCGCCTCGGTACCTTCGCGCCCCCGGGGCAGTTCGACGATGACGCCGCCCTGCTCGGAGCGGCCCTGCTGGGGGCGCACCCGGCGGGGGATCCGCCCCTGGTGCTGAACACCGACGTACTGGTGGAGGACGTCCACTTCAGTGCGGCGACGATGGGGGCCGCCGATGTGGGCTGGCGGGCGGCGGCGGCCAACCTCTCCGATCTGGCGGCCATGGGCTGCCGCGGCGCCGTGGGCATCACCGTGGCCCTGGTGGCCCCTGGGGATACGCCCTGGGCCTGGGTGGAGGGGGCCTACGGCGGCATGGCGGAGCTGCTGGCGGCCCACGGCGGCGTGCTGCTCGGGGGCGACTGCAGCGGCGGCCGCCAGCGTCTGCTGGCCGTCACCGCCCTGGGCCGGCTCCCGGCGGGGGGCGGCGCGATCCGCCGCGGGGACGGCCGGCCGGGGGATGTGCTGATCAGCACCGGCGCCCATGGGCTCAGCCGCCTGGGCCTGGCCCTGCTGCGGGGCGAGGCGCTGCCGGCCCTGCTGGCGGCCGGCCGGGAGCGGGCGATCCGTGCCCACCGCAGGCCCGTGCCCCGGTTCGATGCGGTGGCGGCCCTGGGGGCCAGCCGCCCGGCGACCCTGGACTGGCGGGTGGCCGGCTGCGACAGCAGTGATGGCCTGGCGATCGCGGCCTCCTGCCTGGCGGCGGCCAGCGGCTGCACGGCCCTGCTGTCCCGGGGCGCCCTGCCCCTGGCGGCGGAGCTGGAGGGCCAGGACGCCGGCGAGGACTGGTGCCTCTGGGGAGGTGAAGATTTCGAACTGGTGCTGGCCTTGGAGCCGGCCTGGGCCGAGGGCCTGGTGGAACGGCTGGCGGGCGCCTGCCGGATCGGCCAGCTGGTGGAACCCCAGCCCTGCGGAACCCTGGGTTGGGCGGAGGGGGGAGCCCCTATCGCCCCACCGGCCGCCGCCTTCCACCATTTCGGCTGACAGAATCAGCGGACGGATTCAGCCGAGGGCGGGCCGTCGGCTCACTTCCAGTTGCGGGCCACCACCTCGGCCAGGTCGACGACGCGCTGGCTGTAGCCCCACTCGTTGTCGTACCAGGCGATGACCTTGACCATGTTGTCGCCCATCACCAGGGTGAGATCGGAATCGACGATCGCCGACTCGTCGGTGCCGGCGTGGTCGGTGGAGACCAGAGGCAGGTCGCAGTACTTGATGATCCCCTTCATGCCGTTCTCCGAGGCGGACTTGAGGGTGGCGTTCACCTCCTCCTTGGTGGTGCCGCGGCTCACTTCGAGCACCAGATCGACCACCGAGACGTTGGGGGTGGGCACCCGCAGGGCGATGCCGTTCAGCTTGCCCTTCATCGGCGGGTACACCAGAGCCACCGCCTTGGCGGCGCCGGTGGAAGTGGGAACGATGTTGACGGCGGCAGCCCGGGCGCGACGCAGGTCGCGGTGGCTGGCATCGAGGATGCGCTGGTCCCCGGTATAGCTGTGGGTGGTGGTCATCGTGCCCTTGACGATGCCGAAGGCCTGGTCGAGCACCTTCACCACCGGCGCCATGCAGTTGGAGGTGCAGCTGGCGTTGCTGATGATGGCGAAGTCCTCGTGGCGGTACTGATCGGCGTTGACGCCGACCACGAAGGTGCCGACGCCGTCACCCTTGCCGGGAGCCGTGATCAGGACCTTGCTGGCACCGGCTTCGATATGCTTGCCAGCCCCCTTCTCGTCAATGAAGACGCCGGTGGCCTCGATCACCAGGTCGACGCCCCACTCCTTCCAGGGAAGGTTGAGAGGATTGCGGTCGGAGAAGCACTTGATCGGCTTGCCGTTGACCACGATGGTGTCGTCGGTATAGCTCACTTCCGCATTGCGGATGTGGCCGAGCATCGTGTCGTATTGGAGCAGGTGGGCGTTGGTCTTCGGATCGGAGGTGTCGTTCAGGCCCACCACTTCGATGCCGGTGTTCTCACCGCGGCTCAGCCAGCAGCGCATGAAATTCCGACCGATTCGGCCAAATCCATTGATCGCAACGCGCAAGGTCATGGCAGAAAGCGGTGGAACCCGCTAGCAAGGGGGGATTTTGGCTGCCGATCATACAGAAATGGGGGGTCCTGCTCTTTCCCGCAGCCACAGGCCTCGGATCGGACGGTCGGCAAAGCGAAGTATCCCGCAGAGGGGGGAGGGCCGATCTGCCGTTATTTTCGGCGTGGCCTGGAGTCCCCCTTGATCCCGAAGCTCGATCGCCGTCAGCCGCTCCATTTCATCGGGGCCGGGGGGATCGGCATGTCCGCCCTGGCAGGGATCCTGGCGGAGAGGGGCTTCATGGTGAGCGGCTCCGACCCCCGTCCCAGTCCCGTGCTGGAGCGACTGGGATCCGCCGGGGTGCAGGTGTTCCAGGAGCAGACCGCCGCAACGATCACCGCGGTGCTCGCCGGCCTCGACGGGACGATGGCGGATCCCCTGGTGGTGATCAGCTCGGCGGTGCCCGCCGCCAACGAGGAGCTGGCCGAGGCCCGGCGGCGCGGGCTGTCGATCGTGCACCGCTCCGACGTGCTGGCGGCCCTGATCAATGCCCAGCCGTCAATCGCGGTGGCCGGCAGCCACGGCAAGACCACCACCAGCACCCTGATCGCCACGCTCCTGGAGGCCGTCGGCGAGGACCCCACCGCCGTGATCGGGGGGATCGTGCCCGCCTTCGGCAGCAACGGCCGCCATGGCAAGGGCCGGCTGCTGGTGGCCGAGGCCGACGAATCGGACGGTTCCCTGGTGAAGTTCACGCCCAGCCTGGGGGTGCTCACCAACGTGGAGCTCGACCACACCGACCACTACCCGAACCTGGCCGCCCTGGTGGCCACCCTGCAGCACTTCGCCAGCGGCTGCACCACGCTGCTGGCCAACCGCGACTGTCCGGTGCTGCGGGAGCACTTCCAGGCCGCCAGTTGGTGGTCGACCTGCAGCAGCGAAGACGTCGACTTCGCTGCCATCCCCCTGGAGGAGCGGGGTGACGGCACCCTGGCCACCTGGTACGAGCACGGGAAGGCGCTCGGCACCCTGGAGGTGCCCCTGCCCGGCCGCCACAACCTGAGCAACACCGTGGCCGCCATGGCGGCCTGCCGGCTGGAGGGGGTGCCTTTCGAGGACCTGCGCCGGGCGGTGGCTGGGCTGCGCCCCCCCGGACGGCGCTTCGACTGCCGCGGCCTCTGGCAGAACCGGGCGATCGTCGACGACTACGCCCACCACCCCAGCGAGGTGGCCGCCACCATCGCCATGGCCCGGCTGATGGTGGAGAGCGGCCGCAGTCCGCTGCCGCTGGTGCCCCGGCGGCTGGTGGCCGTGTTCCAGCCCCACCGCTACACCCGCACCGCCCAGTTCCTGGACGATTTCGCCGCCGCCCTGACCGAGGCCGACGTGGTGCTGCTGGCGCCCCTGTATGCGGCGGGCGAGGCCCCGATGGAGGGGATCTCCAGCCAGGCCCTGGCGGAGTCGGTGCTGTCCCTCGCCCCCGACCTGACGGTAGCGGTGGCGGCCAGCATGGAGGCGCTGGCGGAGCTGGTGGCGGGCGGCACCGGCCCGGGCGACCTGGTGCTGGCGATGGGGGCCGGCGACGTCAACAGCCTCTGGGACCGCCTGGGGGCCCTCGACGAACGGGGTCGCCCCACCGCGCTGGTGGCCTGAGGGGATGGCGACGGCCCCGCTCAGCCAGCCCCGGGCAGGGGTCGCCCTGCGGGACTACACCACCTGGAAGGTCGGCGGGCCGGCCGCCTGGTTCGCCGAACCCGCCGACCAGGGGGAGCTGATCGCCCATGCCGCCTGGGCGGCGGCCTCGGGTCTTCCCTTCCGCTGCATCGGCGCGGGCTCCAACCTGCTGATCGCCGACGGAGGCCTCGACGGCCTCACCCTCTGCAACCGGCGGCTGCAGGGCAGCCGCCTGGACCCGGGCGAAGGCTGGGTGGAGGCTGAGGCGGGCGAACCGATCCCCACCCTGGCCCGCAAGGCGGCCCGCAGCGGCCTGCGGGGCCTGGAGTGGGCCGTCGGCATCCCCGGCACGGTGGGTGGCGCGGTGGTGATGAACGCCGGCGCCCAGGGGGGCTGCACCGCCGAGTGGCTGGTGTCGGTGCGGGTGCTGGATCCCCGCCGTCCCGACGCCCCCTTCGAACTGGCCGCCGGTGACCTGGCCTTCGCCTACCGCCACAGCCGCCTGCAGGAGGAGCCCCTGCTGGTGCTTTCGGCCCGCTTCCGGCTGGAGCCTGGGCACGACCCCGCGGTGCTGACCGCCCGCACCAGCGCCAACCTGCAGAGCCGCACCAGCTCCCAGCCCTACCAGCAACCCAGCTGCGGGAGCGTGTTCCGCAATCCCGAACCGCTCAAGGCCGGCCAGCTGATCGAATCCCTCGGCCTCAAGGGGCTCGCCATCGGCGATGCCCAGGTGTCGCCGATCCACGCCAATTTCATTGTCAACACCGGCGCCGCCACCGCCGCCGACATCGACGCCCTGATCCGGCTGGTGCAGCAGCGGGTGCTGGAGGACCGCGGGGTGCGCCTGCACCCGGAGGTCCAGCGGCTGGGGTTCTAGCCTGCCCCCAGACGACAACCCCCTGGCATGGCCGGCTTCGGACTTCCCAATTTCGGACAGCTGACCGAGGCCTTCCGCAAGGCCCAGCAGATTCAGCAGGACGCCCAGAAACTCCAGGAGGAACTCGATGCGATGGAGCTGCAGGGCAGCGACCCCGAGGGCCGCGCCAGCGTCTGGCTCTCCGGCAACCAGCAGCCCCTGCGGGTCGAGCTGAGCCCCGAGCTGCTCGCCGAACCCGTGGAGACGGTCGAGGCGGCCGTGCTGGCGGCCCTCTGCAAGGCCTACGAGGTCTCCACCGGCACCATGCGCGACCGCATGGAAACCCTCACCGGTGGCCTGGATCTGAATCTTCCCGGTCTGGGGAACTGAGGTCCCCCTCCAGGGCCGGCAGGTCCTGCTCCAGCCCCTGACGCAGGGTGCTGCGGGAGGAGCGGCGCAGCTGGGGATCGAGCAGGGGTTCGAGGCGGTCGCCCCGCTGACGCAGGCCCCGCTCCCCCTGGCGCCCCTGGCCGCTGCGGGAACGGGCCGCGACGGCCTCCACCTCCTCGAGGCAGCGGCCGTAGATCGCCTGGCGGTCCCAGCCGTCCCCCATGGCACAGCCCGGGTCGCCCAGGTGGCGGCAGTTGGCGAAACGGCAGGGGGTGGCCTGGAGGCGGGCCAGCAGCTCCGGGAAGGCCGCCGCCAGGCTCTGGGGGTCGGCGGGGAGGGCGGGGGTGTTGAAGCCGGGGGAATCGGCCACCAGGGCCTCCGGCGCCACGGAGAACAGCTCGACATGCCGGGTCGTGTGGCGTCCCCGTCGCAGCCGCCCGGAGACCGTGGCGACGCGCAGCTCCAGGGCCGGAGCCAGGGCATTGAGCAGGCTGCTCTTGCCCACGCCGGAGGGGCCGCAGAGCACGGCGATGCCCGGCGCGGCCAGCTGACGGCGCAGGATCTCCAGACCCTCGCCGCTGCGGGTGGAGATCGCCACCGTGCCGTAGCCCCAGCCCTCCAGCCGGCGACACCAGGCCCCCACCTCGGCCGGCGGCAGCAGGTCGGCCTTGCTGAGCACCACCTGCACCGGCTGGCCGGTGGCCTCGGCGGTGATCAGGAACCGCGTCAGCTGCAGGGGGTCGAGGCCGGGTTCGGCCACGGCCACCACCACCACCACCCGGTTCACGTTGGCGACCGCCGGCCGCTCCAGCAGGCTGCGGCGGGGTTCGAGGCCCACCACCGCCCCCCGTCGGGCCCGCCAGTCGACGGCTGCCACCGTCACCCGATCACCCACGCACACCTGCAGGCCGCTCTTGTCGAGGCGCGTGCGGCGGGTGCACAGGAGGTGGCCGTCGACCCCGAGCTCCGAGGGGCCATCGAGGCTCACCAGGCAGTAGTTGGCCTGCAGGGCCACCACCCGACCCGGCAGCGGCTCAGACTCCATCCCGTCGGACCAGCAGCCGCACCCCCTCCCCGGGGGCGAACGGCGACGGCTCGACCCGCTGCACGTCGTGCCCCTCGTTGCGCAGCCCTTCGGTCACCATCTGCTCCGGTTCCCCCCCGTCCAGGTCAATCCGCAGCCAGGCCCCCGGCGGCAGGGGCTCGAGGGCCAAACGGGCCCGGATGAAGTTGACCGGGCAAGCCGTTCCCCGCAGATCGAGGGCCACCGGCTCGTTCAACCGAACAGACCCCCGAACAGGCCGCTCTTGTGGTGGTGGCGCTGGCCCTTGCTGGTGTGGTGTCCGGCCAGCTGCTCCAGCAGCTGCCGCTCCTCGCCGTTGAGCTTGGTGGGCAGCTGCACCTTGATGGTGAACTGGTGGTTGCCGCGGGCCACCGGATTCCCGAGCCGCGGCACCCCCTTGCCCTGGAGGGTGATGACCGCCCCGGGCTGGGTGCCGGCGGGAATCTCCAGCGGCTCGTGGCCGTCGACGGTCTCGACCTCGATCGTGTCGCCCAGGATCGCCTGGAGGTAGTTGAGCGACACCTCGGAATGGACCGTGACGCCATCACGACGCAGATGGGGGTGGGACTGGACGGTGAGGAAGACGTAGAGATCCCCCGCCGGCCCGCCCCGCTGGCCGGCGTTGCCCTCCTGGCCCACCCGCAGGCGGGTGCCGGTGTCGACGCCGGCGGGGATGTTGATGCGCAGCTTCTTGCGCACCTGCTGCAGGCCCTGGCCGCCGCAGGCATTGCAGGGATCGGCGATCACCTGGCCGGTGCCATCGCAGGTGGGGCAGGGCGCCACCTGGGTGAAGCTGCCGAAGGGGGTGCGGGTGGCGCGTCGCACCTGACCGGCGCCGCCGCAGGTGCCACAGGTGGTGGGGCCGCTGCCCGCCTTGGCGCCGGAACCGTTGCAGGTGGTGCAGGTCTCGAGGTGGCGGATCTGGACATCCTTCTCGCTGCCGAAGACGGCCTCGCTGAAGCTGATGGTGAGATCCAGGCGCAGGTCGTCGCCCTGGCGGGGGCCGCGGCGTCGTGCCCCGGCCGCCGCGCCGCCGCCGGCCCCGCCGAAACCGCTGAAGAAGGTCTCAAAGAGGTCGGCGAAGCCCCCCATGTCGCCCATGTCGGGCATGCCGCCGGCGCCCCCCAGGCCGGCCTCGCCGAACTGGTCGTAGCGGGACCGGGCCTGGGGATCGCTGAGGACCTCATAGGCCCGGCCGATCTCCTTGAAGCGGTCCTCCGCGGCCGGATCCTTGTTGACGTCCGGGTGGTACTGGCGGGCCAGGCGCCGGTAGGCCTTCTTGAGGCTGTCGGCATCCACGTCCCGGCTGACACCGAGCAGCTCGTAGTAATCGGCCATCAGTCGGATGTCCCTTCGCTGGGTGGCGCCGATGCGTCGGAACGGAACCCACCGGCCGGGCCGGGACCCATGGACACCTTGACCAGGGCATGCCGCAGCACGCGGCCGTCGAGGTGGTAGCCCCGCTGCAGCTCCTCGATCACCACGTCCTCCGGATGCTCCTCACTGGGTTCGCGCAGCACGGCCTCGTGAAGGGAGGGATCGAAGGGTTCCCCCTCCACCCGCATCGGCGACACCCCCAGCTGTTTGAACACGTCGACCAGCTGTTTATAGAGGTTCTGGTAACTGCGATGCAGGCTCTGGGCCTCCTCGCTCTGGGGGTTGAGCTGCTGCCGGGCCCGGTCGAAGTTGTCGACCACCGGCAGGATCTCGGTGAGGGTGGTGCAGGTGATGTGCAGGCGCTGGTCCTCCTTGTCGCGGGACTGGCGCTTGCGGAAGTTGTCGAAATCGGCGGCGATGCGCATGTACTGGCCCTTCAGCGACTCGTTCTCGCTGCGCACCGAAGCCAGCTCGGCCTCCAGCTGGCTGACGCGATCAGCGGAGCTGTCCGCCGCATCCGGCACGGCACCGGCGGCCTCCGGGGCTCCGGGGCCCTCGGCGGGGGGCGTGGAGTCAGGGCCGCCGTCGGGATTCACCGGCAGGGTCTCGAGGAGTTCCTCCACCCGGGCTGCGTCGACCGCGCCCTCCCGGGGATCGATCCGTTCCTCATGGGGGGGAGTGATGTCGCCGGTCATGCGTTCTGGCAGGGATGTCAGATGCCGTTATGTTGAATGCCCAGGAGCCCTCTCCACAAGCGGTGGAAGCCCGCACCTCGGCCACGCTCCACCCACGGCTCCTCAGCTCGGCTTCGCTTCCGATCCTTCCCGTCGATGCCATCAGAAGGTCTCACCCAGCGCCCGCAGGTCACCGGTGCAGAGCACACCTCGCTCTTCCGCGACCTTGACCTGGGTCAGGCCGCCACTCCCCAGGGGCCAAGCACACCGGAAACCGAGGACCTGGAAGCCACCAGCTCGGGCGAGGGCATCTCGCCGGTGATGAGCCTGGTGGATCGGATCCTGATCGAGTCGCTCACCAGCGGCGCCAGCGACATCCACGTGGAACCCCAGGAAGACGGCCTGCTGGTCCGCTTCCGCCAGGACGGCGTGCTGCGCCGCATCGACAAGCTGCCCCGCACGTTGATTCCCGCGGTCACCTCCCGCTTCAAGATCATGGCCGACCTGGACATCGCCGAACGGCGGATGCCCCAGGACGGCCGGATCCGCCGCAACTTCCGCGGCCGCACCACGGACTTCCGGGTCAGCACCCTGCCCGGCCGCTACGGCGAGAAGGTGGTGCTGCGGCTGCTCGACAGCGGCGCCACCCAGTTGGGCCTGGACACCCTGATCACCGACGAGGAAGCCCGCTCCGCCTTGCGGGACATCGGCTCCAAGCCCTTCGGCATGATCCTGGTCACCGGGCCGACGGGTTCCGGCAAGTCGACCACCCTCTACGCCCTGCTCTCGGAGCGCAACGACCCCTCGATCAACATCTCCACGGTCGAGGATCCGATCGAATACACCCTCCAGGGCATCACCCAGACCCAGGTGAACCGGGAGAAGGGCTACGACTTCAGCTCCGCCCTGCGCGCCTTCATGCGGCAGGACCCGGACGTGCTGCTGGTGGGGGAGACCCGCGACCTGGAGACCGCCCGCACCGCCATCGAGGCGGCCCTGACGGGCCACCTGGTGCTCACGACCCTGCACTGCAACGACGCCGCCAGCGCCTTTGCCCGGCTCGACGAGATGGGGATGGAGCCCTTCCTGGTGAGCGCCTCACTGCTGGGGATCGTCTCCCAGCGCCTCCTGCGACGCCTGTGCAGCGAGTGCCGGATCCCCTACCACCCGAACCACAGCGAACTGGCCCGTTTCGGCCTGGTGGCCTCCGACGAGACCGACATCTCCTTCTACCGCGCCAACACGGTGCAGCCGGGCTCGGAGGGCTGCTGCAGCGCCTGCCAGGGGCGGGGGTACAAGGGCCGGGTGGGGGTCTACGAGATCCTGCGCATGAACGAGACCCTCTCCGCCGCCGTGGCCAAGCGGGCGACGACCGAGGAGCTGCGGCGCCTGGCCCTGGAGAGCGGCATGAAAACGCTCCTCGGCTACGGCCTCGATCTGGTGCGGGAGGGCCTGACCACCCTGGAGCAGGTGGAGCGCATGCTGCTCACCGACACGGGCCTGGAATCGGAGCGCCGCGCCCGGGCCCTGAGCACCCTCACCTGCCGCAGCTGCGGGGCCGGCCTGGAGGACGAATGGTTGGAATGTCCCTACTGTCTGTGCGTTCGGAGCTGAGCAGGATGGATCTCCTCATCGAAGACCTGATGCAGGAACTGGTGAAGGCCGGAGGCAGCGACCTGCACCTCTCCGCAGGCAATCCGCCCTACGGCCGATTCAGCGGCCAGTTGCGGCCCATTGTCCAGGACACCCAGCTCACCGAGGAGAGCTGCAATCGTCTGATCTTCTCCCTGCTCAACAACGCCTAGCGCAAGAACCTGGAGCAGAACTGGGAACTGGACTGCTCCTACGGCCTCAAGGGCGTGGCCCGGTTCCGGATCAACGTGTACCGCCAGCGGGGCACCTACGCGGCCTGTCTGCGGGCACTGGGCAACACGATTCCCAGCCTGGAGAAACTCGGGCTGCCGCCGATCGTCGAGGAGATCAGCAACAAACCCAAGGGCCTCGTCCTTGTGACCGGTCCCACCGGTTCCGGCAAGACCACCACCCTGGCCGCGCTGATCGAGCACATCAACGCCACCCGTTCGGAACACATCCTCACGATCGAGGATCCGATCGAATTCACCTACAAGAACGTCAGGTCCATCATTCACCAGCGGGAGCTCAACGAGGACACCCGCAGCTTCTCGAATGCCCTGCGCGCAGCCCTGCGGGAGGATCCCGATGTGATCCTGGTGGGGGAGCTGCGCGACCTGGAAACGATCCAGCTGGCCATCACCGCTGCCGAAACCGGCCACCTCGTCTTCGGCACCCTGCACACCAGTTCCGCCTCCCAGACCGTGGACCGGATGGTGGACGTGTTCCCCGCCGGCCAGCAGACCCAGATCCGGGTGCAGCTCAGCGGCAGCCTGCTGGCGGTCTTCTCCCAGACCCTCTGCAAGAGCGCCGAACCCACCGGCAACGGCGCCTTCGGCCGGGTGATGGCCCAGGAAATCATGATCAACACCCCCGCCATCGCCAACCTGATCCGGGAAGGCAAGAGCTCCCAGCTCTATTCCCAGATCCAGACCGGCGCCAACCAGGGAATGCAGACCCTGGAGCGGGCGCTCGCCAACCTGGTGGAGGAGGGCAGGGTCACCCGCGAGGAGGCACTGCTCAAGACCACCAAGCCCGAGGAGCTGGTTCGACTGCTCGATCGCTGAGGGACGCCATGACCGCCTTCGTCGTCACCTACACCACCAAGTCCGGCCAGCGCCGTGAGATGACGCTGAATGCCGACAGCCCCTCCGTCGCCCGGCGGGAGCTGCGCCGCCGCGGCATCCTGGCCAACACCCTGGTGCGCAAGGAGGCCCCCAAGGTTCCGCAGGCCAGCCCGAAGAAGACCGCCTCCTCCTTCAGCGGCCTGGCCGACCTGCTCGAAGGGCCGGTGACCATCCGCGACAAGGCCCTGTTCGCCAACAAGCTCTCCGCCCTGGTGGATGCGGGCGTACCGATCCTGCGCAGCCTCGACCTGATGCGGGTCCAGCAGCGCTCCAACAAGATGCGCCAGGCCCTGGCGGGCATGACCCAGGACGTCAACCAGGGCGACAGTCTGGGCAACGCCATGCGCCGCTGGCCGAAGGTGTTCGACAACCTCAGCATTGCCCTGGTGGAGGCGGGTGAGGCCGGTGGCGTCCTGGACGACACCCTCAAGCGCCTGGCCAAGCTGCTGGAGGACAACGCCAAGCTCCAGAACCAGATCAAGGGGGCGATGAGCTACCCGGTCACGGTGCTGGTGATCGCTATCGCGGTGTTCCTGGGCATGACAATCTTCCTGATTCCCACCTTCTCGAGCGTCTTCGAGCAGCTGGGGGCGGAACTGCCCCTGTTCACCCAGATGATGCTGAATCTGAGTGAGTTCCTGCGGTCCTGGCGGGCCCTGGTCCTGCTGGCGGCCCTGGTGGGCTTCGCGTTCTGGGTGGTGTCCACCTACAACACACCGATGGGCCGCCGCCAGATCGACGGCCTGCTGCTGAAACTTCCCCTGTTCGGCGAGTTGCTGCAGAAATCGGCCAGTGCCCAGTTCTGCCGCACCCTGAGTTCCCTCTCCAAGGCTGGGGTTCCGATCCTGCTTTCCCTGGAGATCGTGAGGGAGACGGCCACCAATTCCGTGATCTCCGATGCCATCATCTCGTCCAAGAATGAGGTGAGCGAGGGGATGCCCCTCAGCGCGGCCCTACGGCTGAAGAATGTGTTTCCGGAGATGTGCGTCAACATGCTCGCCATCGGCGAGGAAACCGGCGAGATGGACGCCATGCTCTCGAAGGTGGCCGACTTCTACGAAGACGAGGTCAGCACGATGGTGAAGGCCATGACCTCCATGCTGGAGCCGGCGATGATCGTCCTGGTGGGCATCATCGTCGGATCGGTGCTGCTGGCCATGTATCTGCCGATGTTCTCGATCTACGAGCACGTCCGCTGAGCCCTACGCGCCCGTGAGCTGAGCTGCCAGGGCCTGGCCCGCCAGCCAGCCCGAGCTCCAGCAGTGCTGGAAGTTGAAGCCGCCGGTCACGCCGTCCACGTCCAGCAGTTCCCCCACCAGAAACAGGCCCGGCCGCAGGCGGCTCTCCATCGAGGCCAGGTTGACCTCCGCCAGGGGGATGCCGCCGGCGGTGACGAACTCCTCGCCGAAGGGGCCGCGGCCGGAGACCCCGTAGCGGCTGTCACGCAGGGCCGTGACCAGGGCCTGCTCCCCGCGACGGGGGAGATCGGCCCAGCGCAGGCTGGCGTCCAGTCCCGCCAGGGCCAGCAGGTGCAGCCAGAGGCGGCGGCTGAGGTCGGGCCAGGGCCGCCAGTTGCCGAGCTGACGCCGGGCCTGATCGCGGCGCGCCGCGGCGAACCAGCCTTCCAGCTCCGCCGGCCTGCGGCCGCCGGTCCAGTCGACCCGGAGATCGGCCCGGTAGCGGCGCTCCCGCAGGGCCCGGGCGGCGAAGGCCGTGAGCCGCAGGGTGGCCGGCCCGCTGAGGCCCCAGTGGGTGATCAGCACCGGCCCCCGCTGCCGCTGGGGCTTGGCGGCGGCGGTGGAGGCCGTGGCAGTGGCGGCCGTGGCGGCATCCGCCAGGGGGGCCAGCAACAGCTCCAGCTGCACCGGATCCATCGCCACTCCGGCCAGGTCCAGCAGGGGGTGGTCGGCCAGGGTGAGGGTGAACAGGGAGGGCACCGGCGCCACCAGGCCATGGCCCAGGGAAGCGGCGATGCGGTGGCCGCTGGGGTGGCTGCCCGTCGCCAGCACGAGGCGATCGGCGAGCAGCTCGGCCCCCGAGCGCAACCGCAGCCGGAACCCGCCGCCGGGCAGGGCCTCCACCCCCTGGCCCGCCTCGGCCGTGTGCAGCGCCACCCCGGCGGCGGTGGCCGCCCGGCGCAGGGTGTCGACCACCGAGGCGGAACGGTTGGAGCGGGGGAACAGCCGCCCGTCGGGCTCCTCCACCAGCTGCAGGCCATGGGCCTGGAACCAGGCCACCGTGTCGCCGGGGGCGAAGCGCGAGAAGGGGCCCCGCAGGGCCTTGCCGCCCCGCGGGTAGTGATCCACCAGCAGCCGCGGATCCCAGCAGGCGTGGGTGACGTTGCAGCGGCCGCCGCCGCTGATCAGCACCTTGTGCAGCGGATCGGGGGTGGACTCCAGCAGCAGCACCCCCCCGGACAGGTGGCCGGCGGCCGCTTCCGCGGCCGCGATGGCGGCCATGAAGCCGGCCGGGCCCCCTCCCACCACCACCACGGAGGCACGGCTGGGCAGCATGGGGCGATGGAGCACAACTACCGCTTCAGTGTGGCGCCCATGCTGGACTGCACCGATCGGCACTTCCGGGTGCTGATGCGACAGGTCAGCCGGCACTGCCTGCTCTACTCCGAGATGGTGGTGGCCCGGGCGCTGCACCACATCGCCCACGACGGCGCCCCCTCCCGCATGGGGGAGCGGCAGCAGCGGCTGGAGCGGCTGCTGGGGTTCGATCCGATCGAGCACCCCCTGGCCCTGCAGCTGGGGGGCGACGACCCGGAGCTGCTGGCGGAGGCCGCCCGGATGGGGGCCGCCTGGGGGTACGACGAGATCAACCTGAACCTGGGCTGCCCCAGTGAAAAGGTGCAGCAGGGCCGCTTCGGGGCCTGCCTGATGGCGGAACCGGAGCGGGTGGCTCGCTGCGTGGCGGCGATGGCGGCGGCCACGCCCCTGCCGGTAACGGTGAAGCACCGCATCGGCATCGACAAGCAGGATTCCTACGCGGAACTGCTGGCCTTCGTGGACACCCTGGCCGCAGCCGGCGCTGCCCGCTTTGCCGTGCACGCCCGCAAGGCCTGGCTGAACGGCCTCGATCCGAAGCAGAACCGCACCGTGCCGCCCCTGCGCTGGGATCTGGTGCACCGCCTCAAGGCGGAGCGACCGGCGCTGAGGATCGAACTGAACGGTGGCCTCGAGGAGCTCGCACCCTGCCGGGAGCAGCTGGCCTGGGTGGACGGGGTGATGGTGGGCCGGGCCGCCTACGCCCACCCCCTGCGCTGGGCGGGGGTGGACCGGCAGATCTTCGGGGATGGGGACGCCGGGGAAGCCCGGGCCTCGACGGTGCTCCGGGGGGTGCTGCCCCACGCCGAACGCTGGTGCGCCTCGGGGGGACGCCTCTGGCCGATCGCCCGGCACCTGGTGCAGGTGGTGGAGGGGGTCAGCGGGGCCCGCCACTGGCGCGGCTGGCTGACCCGGGAGGCCGGTCTGGCGGGCGCTGGCCCCGCCGTACTGGAGGAGGCCGCCCGCCAGCTGGAGGAACGGGGCCTGTGAGCCGACCCAGCCCGCGGCCGGGCGGGCCTCAGACCTCGGGGCCTCAGACCTCGGCGCCGCCGTAGTCGCCACCGCCGTAGTCACCACCACCACCGCCGCTGCGGCGCCGGCGGGAGCGGCCCGCCTCGAAGGCATCGGGGGCGGCACCGCCACCACCAGCTCCACCGCCGCCGTAGCTGCGGTCCTCCCAGCCCTTGGCCCCGGAACCGCGGTCGGCGCCGTAGCCGCCGCCACCACCGCCATAGCCGCCACCGCCACCTCCGTAGCCACCGCCGCCGCCACCACCGCCGTAGCCGCCACCGCCACCGCGGCGCGGACCACCGCCGCCACCACCGCCGCTGCGGGGCTCGGCCTTGTTGATGCGCAGGGGACGACCCATCAGCTCGGCCCCCTGCAGGGCGTCGATGGCCCGGGTCTCGGTGTCGGCATCCGCCATCTCGATGAAGGCGAAGCCGCGCTTGCGGCCGGTGTCGCGCTCCAGCGGCAGGGAGCAGTTGACCACTTCGCCGAAGGGCGCGAACAGTTCAGCCACGTCTTCCTGCTCGGCGCGGAAGGGAAGATTGCCGACGAAAATACTCACTGACCGATGAGGGGGAACCGATGGGGCGCACGGGCGCCCGAGACCCCCCAAGATTAGACGTAGACCCGCGATTCCAACGCCCGCCGGAGAAGCTCAGGAGGTGCGATCGAGGCGCTCCCGCGCCAGACGCAGCTGCTCGGCCACCCGCTCGAAGCCCGTGCCGCCCTCACTGCGGCGGGCCGCCACCACCTGGCGCGGGGCGATCACCGCATGGATGTCCGCTTCGAAGGCGGGATGAAGCTGCTGCCAGCGCTCCAGGGGCAGATCGGCCAGCAACCGCTGCTCCAGCAGGCAGGCCTTCACCAGCCCGCCGACCAGCTGGTAGGCCTCCCGGAACGGCACCCCGCGGGCCACCAGATAGTCGGCCACATCGGTGGCATTGGAGTAATCGGCGGCCACGGCGGCCTCCAGACGGGCGGGGCGGAAGTCGAGACCCTCCTCGAACAGCACGGCCATCGCCTCCAGGCAGTCGAGGCAGGTGCGCACCCCGTCGAAGAGGGCTTCCTTGTCCTCCTGGAAATCCTTGTTGTAGGCGAGGGGCAGACCCTTGATCATCGTCAGCAGCCCCATCAGGTGGCCGAACACCCGGCCGCTCTTGCCGCGCACCAGTTCGGGCACATCGGGATTCTTCTTCTGGGGCATCAGGCTGCTGCCGGTGGCGCAGCGGTCGGTGAGCCCCACGAAGCCGAACTCCTCGCTGGCCCAGAGGATCACCTCCTCCGCCAGGCGGCTCAGGTGGGCCATCACCAATGACAGCGCCGCCATCGTCTCGACAGCGAAGTCGCGGTCGCTGACCGCATCGAGGCTGTTGGCGTAGATCGCCTCGAAGCCCAGCTCGGCGGCGGTCTGGCGGCGGTCGATCGGCACGGGCGTTCCCGCCAGAGCCGCCGCCCCGAGGGGGCAGATGTTGACGCGGCGGCGCACGTCGGCCAGGCGCTGCCGGTCCCGCTCGGCCATCTCGACGTAGGCGAGCAGGTGGTGGGCGAGGCAGACCGGCTGGGCCCGCTGCAGGTGGGTGTACCCGGGGATCAGGGTGTCGGGGTGGGCCTCGGCCCGCACCAGCAGGGCCTGCTCAAAGCGCACCAGGGCGGCGTCGATGGCATCGATGCGGCGCCGCAGCCACAGGCGCAGGTCGGTGCCCACCTGGTCGTTGCGGCTGCGGCCGGTGTGCAGCTTCTTGCCGAGGGGGCCGAGGAGCTCGATCAGGCGCCGCTCCACGGCGAAATGCACGTCCTCCGCCTCCAGACCCGGCGTGAACCGCCCGGCGGCCGCTTCGGAGCGGATGGCTTCGAGCCCCTCGATCAGGCGCTCCGCCTCCGGCTCGCTGATCACCCCGCAGCGGCCCAGCATGCGGGCGTGGGCGACGGAGCCGTCGAGATCCTCCTGGAGCAGGGCGATGTCGAAACCGATCGAGGCGTTGAACCGCTCGATCGCCGGATGCAGGCCCTGCTCGAAGCGATCGCTCCAGGTGGTGGGGGAGGGGTCGGCGGCCATCAGGGGGTTCCGGGCAGCCCCTCAGCTTGCCATTCGTCTCAGGTGGCGGGCAGGGTGGGCAGCACCACCCCGTCCCTCACCTTCAGCACCACCATCGAGGCGTCGTCCTCGAGCCTGCGGTCGCTGCCGACGAAGCGGTCGAGGCGCTCGAACAGCCGATCCAGGATCGCCTGGGCGTCGTGGGCGGCCCGGCAGGCGCCCTGGAAGGCCTTCACCAGCCGCTCCTCGTCGAAGCGCTCGCCGCTGAAGCCGCTGGCCTCCGTCACTCCGTCGGTGTAATAGAGGATCACGTCGCCGGTCTCCAGCTGCAGCTCGCCGCAGCCGTACTCGGCCTCGCTCTGCAGGCCGATCAGCAGGCCGGGGGTGTCGAGCCGCTCCACCCGGCCCGACTGGCGCCGCCAGACCAGGGGCGGGTTGTGGGCCGCATTGGCGTAGCGCAGCAGGCGGGTGCGGGGGTCGTAGTCGGAATAGAAGAGGGTGACGAAGCGGTGCGAGTGGGCCAGGTCCTCCTGGGCCAGCTGATTGAGGTCGTGGAGGATGCGGTCGGGCGGCAGTCCGCTGAGCACCTCGGCCCGCAGCATGCCCCGCAGCAAGGTCATCAGCAGGCCGGCCGGCACACCCTTGCCCATGACATCGCCCATCACCAGCGCCCAGGGGGCCTGCTCGCGCCGGTGGCCGGTGAGCTGGGGCTGGGTGGGGATGAAGTCGTAGTAGTCGCCGCCCACCTGGAAGGCGGGGCGGCAGAGGGCCGCCAGCTCGACGCCGTCGATCACGGGGCAGTGGTCGGGCAGCAGCTGGGACTGGACCTCGGCGCCGATGCTCAGCTGGCGGTCGAGCCGCTCATGGCGGCGCCGGTCCTGCTGCAGCAGCTCGTTCTCCAGGGCCACACCGGTGAGGTCGGCCACCAGCTGCAGGTGGCGGCGACGCACATCGCTCCAGCTGAAGCCGCGTCGGTCGCTGAACACGTAGAGCCGGCCCCGCTGGCGGCTGCGGGCCACCACGGAGGTGGCGAACACCTGGTGGACGCCGAGCAGGCGCTGGATCAGGGGGTCGAGCAGCACCGCGACGGCCTCGTCGCCCTCCTGGTTCTGGAGCTGCCCATCGGGCAGGGCGGCCAGCTGGCGCAGCACCTCGGCGCTGCGCTCGCCGGGGGTGGCCTGGAGCTGCTCGCGCCAGAGCCGGCCATCGGCATGGAACACCACGAGCAGGCTGCCCTCCCCCTCCACCAGGCGCGCCGCCACCAGGGGCACCAGTTCGAGGAAGCGCTTGAGGTTGGTGTAGCTGCGCAGGGCGAAGGAAAGCGACGCCAGCAGCTCCAGGTTGCGGCGCTGCTCCCGGCCGAGGCTGTCGAGCAGCTGGCGCAGCGAGGCCCCAGCGGAGAGCCCCTGTGCGGGACGGGACGCCGCGGTGGGGGTGGAATGGGGCTGCGGGGGCGGCAGGCTGCTCACCGAGCGGCCGCAAAGGACACGCAAGGTAGCAGCGGCAGGCGGCTTCAGGAGGCGAGCAGGGCCTCGACGAACTCGAAGCTGTTGAAGGGCCGCAGGTCGCGGATGCCCTCACCGGCGCCGATGAAGCGGATCGGCAGGCCCGCCTCCGAGGCCACCGCCAGGGCGACGCCGCCGCGGGCGCTGCCGTCCAGCTTGGTGAGCACCACGCCCGTGAGGCCGGCGGCACTGGCGAAGGCCATGGCCTGGCGCAGGCCGTTCTGGCCCTGGCTGGCATCGAGCACCAGCAGCGATTCCACCGCCGCCTCCGGCGCCAGCTTGGTGATGGTGCGCCGCACCTTGCCCAGTTCCTCCATCAGGTTGTGCTTGGTCTGCAGCCGGCCCGCCGTGTCCACCAGCACCAGCTCGGTGCCCTTGGAGCGGGCGGCACCGATGGCGTCGAAGACAACGGCCGCCGGGTCGGCGTTGGCGCTGGGGTTGGCCACCACGGCCACGCCGCTGCGCTCGCCCCAGACGCTCACCTGCTGGACCGCCGCGGCCCGGAAGGTGTCGGCGGCGGCGATCAGGCAGCTGTAGCCGCTGCGCACCGCCAGGTTGGCCAGCTTGCCGAGGGTGGTGGTCTTGCCGACCCCGTTGACGCCGACCAGCAGCCAGACGTTGAGCCGGTCGCGCTGGGGGGCCAGCAGGGCGGTGCCGCCGGCGCGGATCGGCTCCTCCAGCAGGCCGCGCAGCTGCTCCTTCAAGAAGCGGAGCCCCTCGGCCGGGTCGACCACCTCCTCGTTGAGGCGGCGGCGCAGGGCTTCGAGCACCTGGTCGGTGGCCTTCACGCCCACATCGGCGCGCAGCAGGGTGGACTCGAGGTCGTCGAGCACCGCCGGGGTGAGGGGGTCGTCGCCGAGGTTCTCCAGCAGCTGGGTGACGAAACCCTTGCGGGTCTTCTCAAGGCCGCGCCGCAGCCGGCCCAGCCAGTCGATCTCCTCCAGGGACACGTCCTCGACGCTGCGCCCCTGGGCCGCCAGCACCTCCGCCGACCAGGTGAAGGTGTCATCGAAGGCGCCGAGGCTGGGGTCGGCGACATCGGCCTCAGCGGCAAGAGGGGTTGCCGTGGCGGCCGGCGGCGCGGCCGGGGCGGGGGCGGTGATCTCCAGGAGGCGCTGCTGGCGCTGGGCGGCGGCCTGCTCCAGCAGGGAGAGGCCGCTCGCCGCAGGCGGGGCGGCGGTTTCGGGGGCCGGCGGCGGTTCGGAAGCGGCTTCGGGAGCGGGTGGTGCCTCGGCGGCCGGTGCCGGTGTGGGGACAGGGTCCGGCGCGGGCGCCGCGGCCTGGCTGGCCGCCTCCTGCTGGGCCTTCAGCCGGGCGTAGGCCTGGCGGGCCCAGGCCAGGGCGTCCTCGTCGACCCCCTGGCCGGCGGGGCCGACGGGAGCGGGAGCGGACGGGGGCACGGCCACCGGGGCCACGGCTTCAGGGGCGGCCGGAACCGCGGCGGCCTCCGACTCGGCGGGGGACTCGGGCTCCGGCTCCGGCACGGGCTCCGGCGCGGGCGCCGCGGCAGGCTCGGGCTCAGGCGTCGGGGCGGGTTGGGCCAGGGCCCGTTTGAACCAATCGAAGACCATGGCGTTCCTGGTCAGACCCGGGCGGCGGTGAAGCGCCGCAGCACACCGTTGATCATGCGTCGCCCCTGCTCGTCGCTATAGCGGTTGGCCAGCTCCACCGCCTCACTGCAGGCCACGGCGGCGGGGGTGCCGAAATCCTCCAGATCCACCACCGCCAGCCGCAGGATGTCCCGGTCGACCCGGGGCAGGCGGGTGAGGCGCCAGCCCTCCATCACCGCATCGATGCGGCCGTCGAGGGCTTCGCGGTCGCGCAGCACCGCCCGGATGCGGCCGATGGCATCACGCTGCACGGCCTCCTGGTCGGCCAGCAGCAGCAGGCGCGGCAGCTCCAGGCTGGCGGAAAGGCGGTTGAGGGCGTGCTCAGCGTGGGTGAGGCCCTCCTGCAGATGGCGCCGCACGGTGGGCAGCTGCTTCTCCCCCTGGTCCTGCAGCTCGCTGTCGAGCAGCCGCTGCTGGGCCTGCTGGAGATCCTCGGCGGAACGGTCGAGGGCCTCGCGCACGTGCTGGCTGAGGCTGGTGACGGCCTGCTGCAGCAGCAGATCGAAAGAGCCGGAGGGGGCCTCGGCGCCGCTGCCGCGGTCGCTGACCTGACCCAGCATCAGCAGGGCGAGTTCACGGGCAAGGGTGCGACTCTGCATCAGGAGGGTTGGGGGGCGCGCAGCTGGGCCAGGAGGCTGGCGAAGCTGCGGTTGGAGGTGGGTTCCCGCTCGTCGGGGCTGACGATGCCGGCGGAGATGATCGTGCGGAAGGCATCCTCGACGCTCAGCTCGATGTCCTTCACCAGGCGCTCGGGCACCACCGCATACCAGCCGGTGGTGGGGTTGGGGGCGGTGGGAATGAAGACGCTGAGCATGGTCTCGCCGAAATCGGCCTGGATGGCCGTGCCCAGCACGCCGGTGACGAAGCCGACGGCGTAGAGCCCCTCGCGGGGGTATTCGACCAGCACCACCCGCCGGAAGCGGGCGGAATTGCCCTGGAGGAAGGTTTCCAGCAGCTGCTTGAGGGTCTTGTAGACGGAGCCCGCCAGGGGGATGCGCAACAGGGTGCCCTCACCGAACTCCAGCAGCCAGCGGCCGACGATGTTGCGGGCCATCAGACCGATCAGCAGGATGCCCAGGAGCGGCACCAGCAGCCCCACCCCCAGGTTGATCAGGTCCTGGAGGAGGGGGTTGAGGGTGTTGAACGGGTTGAACTGCTTCGGGATCGACGTCAGGAAGGCCAGAACGAAGCGGCTCACCGTGGTGGCGAGCCAGATCGTGGTGGCCAGCGGAATGACCACCAGCAGGCCGGCGATCAGATCGTTCTTGAGATCCTGCTGCAGCCGGTTGCCCAGGGGCTGATCGGAACTGGGACTACTGGATGGGACCAATGGATGGGGTCCGAAGGGGCGAAACCCTAACGGTAACGATCCACGGGGGTCTTACAGGACACTGCCGAGGCAAAGGATCGTGAAGGCGATGATCAGCACCACCGCGCCGAGGGATCCGCCGTAGCGGCGCTGGCTCAGGGTGACCTTGCTGGTCTGCTCGGTCTGCTTGAACTGGGTCTCGAGCTGGTCGAGCTGGCGATCCACGA
Source organism: Cyanobium gracile PCC 6307 (assembly GCF_000316515.1). Taxonomy (NCBI): domain Bacteria; kingdom Bacillati; phylum Cyanobacteriota; class Cyanophyceae; order Synechococcales; family Prochlorococcaceae; genus Cyanobium; species Cyanobium gracile. Next base: position 2,278,671 of record NC_019675.1, read on the forward strand.
AGGCCCGGGCCGACTGGGTCTTCTGCTCCTCGGTGGCGCCCGGGGGCACCTGGCCGGTGGCTTCGGCCTGCTTGATCAGCTGCTGGAGCAGGGCGGGATCCTTGCTCTGCTGGCGGGCCATCTCCAGCTGGCCGCGCTTGGCGGCGAGTTGCTGGTCGGCCTGCTGCTGCATCTGCTGGTCACCGCCGAAGGCGATCGGCAGCGAGGCTGTCAGCAGCACGGCCAGCAGACCGCTGATGATGCAGACGGTCCAGAGGACGGGGGTGCGCTCCTCCGAGGTGTCTTCCAGGCGGGAGGAGAGGTACATGAGCAGCAGCCCGATCAGACCCATCGGGGCCTGGCCGATCAGTCGCTCCACCACCAGCTGGCGGAAGGCCTCCTCCTGCCAGTCCCAGAGGGTGAGCACGGCGACCAGCTGCAGGACGAGCAGCACCACCAGGGTGAGGCCCATCCAGCGCAGCAGGGGACTGAAGCGGGAGGAGGAACTGGCTGCCACTCAAGGGAAGTCGGGTTCGTGGAACTCTACCGGCAGCCCATGAGCACGCCTTCGTCACTTAGCGCACTGGCGGCGGGACTGCGGGCCAGGGCCGAGGGGCTCGGCTTCGCGCCGGTGGGGCTGGCGGCGGTGCCGGGAGGCTCGCGGCTGCCGCTGCGCACGGCCGCCCTGGAGCGGTGGCTGGCGGCGGGCCACCAGGCGGGGATGGGCTGGATGAATGACCCGCGCCGCCGCCGGATCGAGGCGCTTCTGCCGGGGGTCCGCAGCATCCTTGCCGTGGGCTGGAACTACCACGTGGCCCGGGAACGGGCGCCGGGGAGCCTGCAGGTGGCCCGCTACGGCTGGGGCCGCGATTACCACCGGGTGATCGACGGCCGCCTGCGGCAGCTGGGGCGCTGGCTGGAGCAGGCGGCGCCGGGAACCACCTGGCGCGCCTGCGTCGACAGCGCCCCCCTGCTCGACAAGGCCTGGGCGGAGGAGGCGGGCCTGGGCTGGATCGGCAAGAACGGCAACCTGATCCATCGCCGCCGGGGCTCCTGGATGCTGCTGGGCCACCTGCTCACCAGCCTCGATCTGCCCCCCGACCGCCCGGCCGAGCCCCTGTGCGGCGCCTGCACGGCCTGCATCGACGCCTGCCCCACCGGCGCCCTCGACGAACCGTTCGTGGTGGATGCCCGCCGCTGCATCGCGTACCACACGATCGAGAACCGCGACGAGGCGCTGCCGGCGGCAATCGCCGGGAAACTGGAGGGCTGGGTGGCCGGCTGCGACATCTGCCAGGAGGTCTGCCCCTGGAACCGGCGGCCCCTGCCCGTTGCCACCGACGCCGACGTGCAGCCCCGCCCGTGGCTGCTGGATCTGCGCGGCACGGAGGCCCTGGGCTGGAGCGACGCCGACTGGGACGAGCGGCTGCGGGCCTCGGCTCTGCGGCGGATCCGGCCGGCCCTATGGCGGCGCAACATCCGGGCGGCGCTGGCGGGCGGCTGGGGACAACGGGGGACGGCTCCCTAGGCTGGGGCGATTCGGGGTGATTCCGTGGGCCGGCGGTTCTGGCGACTGTTCTCCTCCCTCTGCCTGGCCATGCCGCTGACGGCCACCCCCCTGGTGGGCTATGCCCTGCCGGCGCGGGCCCTGGTGCCGTTCGTGTACCTGCCGCAGGAGAAGGAGCTGGAGGGGGCGGGGCTGGGCATCGCCCAGGCGGCGGCGCGGCTGCTGCGCCTCGGCCAGGCGGAGGATGCGGCCCGGCTGGCGGAACTGACGGTGCGGCTGCTGCCGCAGGACCCCCGCGGCTGGGTGCTGCTGGCGGAGGCGGAGCTGCGCAGCAACCAGATGGAGAAGGCGAAGGTGGCCTTGGCCCGGGCCAAGGAGCTTGATCCGAACAACGCCGGCATCTGGTTCGCCGAGGGATCCCTGGCGCTGCGGGACGGCAAGCCCCAGGACGCCATCGGCCTGCTGCGGCGGGGCCTGGAGCTGGACAGCAAGAACGCCGGCGCCTACTTCGATCTCGGCAACGCCCAGATCCTGCTGGGCAACACCCAGGAAGCCCTGGGCTCGTTCGAGCGGGCGTCGGGGCTGCGCAAGGACTTCTGGGAAGCGATCAACAACCAGGGGCTGGTGCTCTACGAGAGCGGCCGCACCGCCGACGCCATCGGCCGCTGGCAGCGGGTGCTGAAGATCAAGCCGGACATCGCCGAGACCTCCCTGGCCCTGGCGGCGGCCCTGTTCGAGCGGGGACCGGCGGAGCGGGCCCAGGCCCTGAAGCTGGCCGAGACCGCCCTGGCGGAGGAGCCCAATTACGTCAAGGAGACGTTCCAGAAGGAGCAGCTGTGGGGGCCGAAGCTGCGGGCGGTGACCGCCCAGCTGCTGGCCCTGCCGGAGCTGAAGGCGGCGGTGGAGCGGGCCCTGGCCAATGCCACCGACGGTGACGGCGGCAGCAGCGACGAGTCCTGAGCCCGGGGGGCCCCGGGCGCCATCTGTAGGCTGAGCGCCCTGAGCCGCTGCCCCAAAGGACCGGATGCCGGACGAGCGCGTCCAACCGATCGCGCTGCATCAGGAGATGCAGCGCTCCTACCTCGAGTACGCGATGAGCGTGATCGTGGGGCGGGCCCTGCCGGACGTCCGCGACGGGCTCAAGCCGGTGCAGCGGCGCATCCTCTATGCGATGCACGAGCTGGGGCTGACCCCGGACCGGCCCTACCGCAAGTGCGCCCGCGTGGTGGGCGATGTGCTCGGCAAGTACCACCCACACGGCGATCAGGCCGTCTACGACGCCCTGGTGCGGCTGGTGCAGACCTTCGCCAGCCGCCACCCGCTCCTGGACGGCCACGGCAACTTCGGCTCGGTGGACGACGACCCGCCGGCCGCGATGCGGTACACGGAAACCCGGCTGGCGCCGATCGCCAACGAGGCGATGCTCGATGAGATCGGCAGCGACACGGTCGATTTCGCCCCCAACTTCGACGGCTCCCAGCAGGAGCCGACGGTGCTGCCGGCCCAGCTGCCCTTCCTGCTGCTCAACGGCTGCACCGGCATCGCCGTGGGCATGGCCACCAGCATCCCGCCCCACAACCTCGGCGAGGTGGTGGAGGCCCTGATCGCCCTGATCCGCAAGCCCGACCTGGCGGAGGAGAAGCTGCTGGCGATGGTGCCGGGCCCGGATTTCCCCACCGGCGGCGAGGTGCTGCTGGGCAGCGGCGTGCGCGACACCTACGCCACCGGCCGGGGCAGCATCCCGATGCGGGGCGTGGCCCACATCGAGGAGGTGCAGCCCGGCAAGGGGCGCCACCGCCGCGGCGCCGTGGTGGTGACGGAACTGCCCTACCAGCTGAGCAAGGCGGGCTGGATCGAGAAGCTGGCCGAGCAGGTGAACGACGGCAAGATCGGCGGCATCGCCGACATCCGCGACGAGAGCGACCGCGAGGGGATGCGGGTGGTGATCGAGCTGCGGCGCGACGCCGAACCCCAGAAGGTGCTGGAGGAACTGCAGCGGCGCACGGCCCTGCAGAGCAACTTCGGCGCCATCCTGCTGACGCTGGTGAACGGCCAGCCCCAGCAGCTGAACCTGCGTCAGATGCTGCAGCAGTTCCTGGAGTACCGGGAGCTGACGATCATCCGGCGCACCAACCATGCGCTGAAGCGCTGCGAGGACCGCCTTGAGGTGGTGCAGGGGCTGATCAAGGCCCTCGACGACCTCAAGCGCGTGATCGACATGATCAGCGAGGCGCGGGATGCCGCCACGGCCCGGGCCAGCCTGCAGGTGCACCTGGACCTGAGCGAGCGCCAGGCCGATGCGGTGCTGGCGATGCCGCTGCGGCGGCTCACGGGCCTGGAGCAGGACGGGCTGCGCAAGGAAGCGGCGGATCTGGAACAGGAGCGCACCCGGCTGCGGCACCTGCTCGACGACCGCGGCACGCTGCTCGAAACGATGGTCAGCGAGCTCAAGGGGCTGAAGAAGCGCTATGCCACCCCGCGCCGCACCCGGCTGGTGGAGGGGGGCGACGCCCTGGTGGCCCAGCGGGCGGCGGCGGTGCGGCCCAACACCGAGCTGCAGCGGCAGCAGGCCTTCGAGGCCCTGGCCGGCGATGGCCGGCTGCTGATCCAGACCGACGGGGCGGTGCGGATCGTCACCCCCCAGATGCTGGGCCGGCTGCATCTGGATCAGGCGGCCGAGCTGGGGGAGCTGCCGCCGCCGGCGCGGCTGATCCTGCCGGTGGCCGAGCAGCCGGCGTTGCTGGCCTTCAGCGCCGGCGGCAAGGTGGCCCTGCTGCGCTGGGAATTCGCCGGCCAGAACCCCGGCAGGCTGGAGCGCTTCCTGCCCGACAGCCTGCACGGGGAGACGGTGGTGCAGGTGCTGCCGCTGCCCCAGCCGCCGTCGGGAAGCATCGGGCTGCTGAGCACCGATGGGCGCTTCAAGCGCCTGCCGATCGAGGACTTCCTGGAGCTCTCGGGCCGGCCCGCCACGGTGCTGAAGCTGAAGGAGGGGGTGGCCCTGCAGCGGGTGGTGCCCTGCCGGGAGGGGGAGGATCTGGTGGTGGCCACCAGCACCGGACGGATGCTGCGGCTGGCGGTCAACGACACCAACCTGCCGGTGCTGGGCCGCACCGCCCAGGGGCCGATGCTGCTGCGGCTGCTGCCGGGCGAGCGGGTGGTGGGGGCGGCGCGGGCAGCCGCCGGCGGCGACGTGCTGCTGGCCAGCCGCCGCGGCCAGGTGAAGCGGCTGCAGCTCGAGAGCCTGCGCCCCTGCCAGCGGGGCGCCATGGGCCAGATCGGCCTGCGCTTCCTGGAGCGCGACGACATCCTGGTGGACCTGCAGGCGGGCGATGCCGGCGTGGTCGGAGTGACGCTGGAAGGCCCCGAGGGCCGCAGCCTGCGGCTGAGCGCCGACCAGCTGCCAGCGGAGGACTGCGGCGGTTCCGGCCTGGCGCTGGAGTTGAAGGCCGGCGATGCGGTGCGGGAACTCGTGCCGCTGCTCGGGGGGGCCTAGCGGGCCAGCACCTCACCACAACACCGGCCAACGTGGCACACGTCAGGTCCGGGCAGCGCCCCCGGCCCCCTCCCGACGTTCGAGCAGGGTGCGCATCAGCTCCTGGCCCTTACCGGGTGTGCTCCAGGGGCAGACCTCGATGCAGATGCCGCAGCCGCGGGTTTCGGCGAAGTAGGGAGCGCACTTGTCGAAATTCACATACCAGCGCCGCTGGCCACGCACCAGCTGCTTTTCCGGGAACAGCGCGTGCGGGGGGCAGTTGGTTTCACAGATCCGGCAGTGGGCGCAGAGGTCGTCCACACCGATGTCCCTCGGTTGATCGACGGCCAGGGGCAGATCCGTGAGCACGGTGGCCAGACGGACATTCGAGCCGAATTCGGGCGTGATCATCGAGCCGTGCTTGCCCAGCTGGCCAAGGCCGGCCGCGATGGCGATGGGCACATGCAGCACCTCCGTGCTGGAACCCGGCGCCAGATTGGTGGACGCCTGGGCCGGATAGCCCAGGGCACGGATGGCGTGGGCCAGCCGGATCGCCACCCGGTTCACGTCCAGGTAGGTCCGCATGATCTGTTGATTGGAGCGCTCACTGGGGGTGTGCAGCATCTCCTCGCGATCCATCGGCACGCCGATTGCAATGGCGTAGGTGAAGTCAGGGTTGGAGTCGTGGTAGCAGAACTCCGGACGCAGGCGGGTGATGCCCACCAATCCGGCGCCGATCCGGGTGGCCAGGGCCTTGATGTGGGCGGAGGCCTCTTCGGGAGTGCCGAGGGTGGTGACGGTGGGTGCCACAGGCCCGACCCGGGCCCGGTCCTGCCAGAACATCCGCACGATCAGCCGATGAATGGCGGTGGGCTCCATCACCTGGAAGTACCAGTCGAGCTTTCCCCAGGCCCGCTTGTAGGAATCACCGAAGAACACGTGGTCGGGCCGCCGGGGGCGCTCCTCCCCCAGGCCATTGATGGCGTTCCCGGAGATGGGTGGCTGGCGAAAGGCGAAGGGATAGGCGGCGGCGGGATACTCCACCTTCATGAACCGCGCCCGTTTGCGGACCGGACCGGGATTGGGGGTGATGTCAGCCGGCACAAAGGCCAGATGGTCGAAGCGCTGGCTCTGGGGTGGCCCCGGCATGTCCTCCAGCCAGATCACATCGCCGCTGCGAATCCGGCGATGCTGCATCCAGCGCAGCAGGGGAAACACGGTGTGGGTGGCGATCGCCACCGCAATGGTGAAGGCCAGGCGACTGGCCCCCAGGATCCAGAGCCGGCGGCGATCGGCGAGGACGTCCCCAGGTCCTGTGGGTGGAACGAACTTGTGCATGGCCATGGCGCTCTGGGGTCAGCTCAGGAAGGGGTGGGGTCGTCGCCCTGCGGCTGGGCGGAACCCTGGCCCGCCAGAAAGGTGCCCACGCAGGCCTCGCTCCAGGCCTCGGGGTCGGGGAACGGCCGCGGCGTGAGGCCGAGCAGGGCACGGATGAAGCCGAAGCCCTCCCACAGGCCCAGCAGTTGCTCGGCCAGCTCTACGGCCGGGAGGCTGGAGCGCAGGTCGCCGCGGTCGAGGCCCTGCTGGATCAGCTGGGCCAGGTCGTTCTGGGTGCGCCCGTAGGCGGAGTCGTAGAAGTCGCCGGCCAGTCCCGTATTGCCGCGCGCCTCCTCGAACATCAGCTGGGCGAACCGGATGATGTCGGGCTGGTTGAGAAAGTCGAGCAGGTTGGTGCCGTACTGCACCAGGGCGGCGCGGAACGCTGCCGCGGTGCCCACCGTGATGGGAACCCCCCGCTCGAACCCATCCACCTCACGCTCGACAACGGCCCGAAGCACGGACTCCATGCTGGGGAAATGCTTGTAGAGCGTGGCCTTCGAAACCGACGCCGCCTTCACCAGGGCATCGGTGGACACCCTGGCGAAACCATGCTGAAAGAACAGCTCCCGGGCGGCCGAGAGGAGGCGGTCTCGGGGTTGCGAGTCGGGGGCCATCGATGCGAAGACGGGGAACACCGGCAGGACCGCAGCCTGGCCATGCAAAAACGGTACCGTACCGTACTCATGGCTGCGTTGCGCCCTCAGCCGAGCCCTTCGGATCCCTCAGAGCCCCCGGCAATCGGCGCGCAGGTAGCGCAGGGCGATGCGGGATTCGTTGCGCAGGCGGGCCGCCTCCGGGAAGCGGATCAGCAGATCCGTGAAGCGCGGATCGGCCCCCAGCGCCCAGAGGGTCCGGGCCGCGAGGGCGTAGCCCAGGCAGCGGTCGCGGCCGCCCCGGCGGGCGGCCACCACCAGGGCATCGCCTCGCACCAGCGCCTGCTGGCAACCTGCCGCCGTCGGGCTGGCAAAGCAGGCCGCGGCCGCCGCGATCGCCGCCGGGGCGGTGGATCCGGTGGGTGATGGCCGGGCACCGGAACCCAAGGGGGAAGCCAGGGCGGGCGGGGAGGCGCTCGGCACCGGAAGCAGGCCGCAGGGCGATGGCGGGCTGCCTCGATCACGGGCGGCGATCACGTCACCGGCCTCCTCCCTCTGGGCTGGCATCCCCAGGATCCGGTAGAAGTCGGGCAGCTGCTGCCGGATCCAGGCCGAGGCCCCGAGGCTGCGGCAGCCCCGCTCCGGATCGGGAATCCGTGGCCCCCCTGCTGGCCGGGACAGACGGCCCGGGTCTGGCAGCGGTGCTCCACGTCCTCCCCGGCGGGGAGGAAGCCCGGGCAGTCACAACCCAATCCCGCCGCCCGCTCCCGCCCCCAGCGATCCAGCAACCCCTGGGCGCTGAAGAGGGAGCGAAGGCCGCCGGCGGCGGATTCCTTCGCCATCACCCGCTGCTGCCAGGCTGCACAGCGCTCCCCCATCCGCTCCTGGGCCGTCGTCATCGGCCGGCCTTCCACGTTCGCGGCCGTCGCCAGGCCCATCAGCTGCTCCGGGCTGAGTTCGGAGAAGGGGCGTCCGTAGCGCTGCCAGGCCAGCCGCTCCAGGGCCTCCTGGACGGGAGCGGCATTCGCGGTGACGATCTCGGACACCCGCTGGCAGTTGGCCTCCTCTTCCGCATCGCTGGGCCCACCGGCTCCCCTGGGCTGGCTGAGGGAAGGCCCTGGCCACCCGAGCGCCGCGAACCAGGAGACGACCAGGAGAAGAACCACCCACCCTGGTTGCTGCCGTGGGCTGATGGTCATCTCCTTGTGGCAGGGGTATCGGCTGCGGCGCTCCCCGTCTCAGGGATGGCTCACCGAGACGTGGTGCGGAAGAACCGCCTGGCAGCATCACCGAACAGCAGTCGGAAGGCAAAGACGCCCACCACCAGGGAGGGAAGCAGGTCGGAGCCGATCGCCCACAGCAGCTGCGGATAGCCGGCATAGCCGCAGAGATAGGTGAGGTTGCCGAACGGGTGACCGCAGGCCTCCAGCGGATCCGGCAGCGGGCTGCCCCCTGGGGTGATGGAGAGCGCAACCACCCGGAGAGCCCTGGGGAGAGGGCTGTCGCTGACACCCACGACCATCGAGCCCGCCAGCAGCGTCACCGCCAGCAGCTGGCCGCAGCGCCGCCGGGTCTGCAGCCCCAAGAACGCCAGGAGAGCGCAGGTCAGCATGGCCAGGCCGAGCGCAAGCTCAGGGAGCGTGACGGGCGATGGACAGCTGCCTCGCTGTGCTGGCAGAAGGCACCGGACAACAGAAGCCAGCAAAGCCGTGCCAAACGCCACCGAGGACAACAGCAGCAGAACCTGCGTGATCCACACGCTGGGAGGTCGGCCGGCAGGGTGGCCCATCACCGCTCGCTGCCAATTTTCCACGCGGGGATGGTGCCCGGTCCCGTTGCCGGGGCACGACCCGTCACGATCTGGACATTCGAATAGCAGCCCTTTCCCTGACTCCATCCGTAGGAGTTACCGGGTGACACCAGGATCGTCGCCAGCCGCAGGACGAGAACGATAAAAAAGATCGGCATCAGGATCAATCCATGGATGATCATGATCCATCCCAGGGTGGTGAACGACGAGGCAAAAAGAAGGACGAGGCTGACGAAGAGATACCCGGTCAAGGCCCAACCGAAATCAACCGTCGTCATCTCCCGAATCGCGCCACCCAGAAGCGGCTGGTGAGCAGTCCATACAGTGCGATGCCGACGGCGGAGATGACCCAGAACACGGGATTCCATGCACCCGTGCTGACATCCAGGCCGACGGCGCCCAGGGAACGCTGCAACACACCGGTCAGGAGATCGGCTGCCGTCAGTCCGAGAACACTGAACAGCACCCAACGGCCGGCCTGCTCGACATGGCCCCGCAGGGCCAGCCATTGCGCGACACCCAGAACCAGACCTGTGAGGCTGGCGAAGATGAAGGGGGGCAGGACGGATCGTGGAGGCTGCAGCGCATCGAGGATCATCGGGCCGACCGATGGCAGAACCGCCGCTGCATGCCATCCGAAAACAAGCACCAGAGCGATGGCGCTTCCCAGGCTGGTGGCGACCACCCAGGAGATCGTGAAGGGGAACCTGGATTTCAGAACCCGCCCCTGGGCCAGCCCTCCCAGAGCCCCGCTGAACAAACGAATGACAGCCATCACCACAAGGGGCAACAGCGCACCCGGCCCCGGGCTCACCCCCATCGCCGAGAAGATCCAGCCAGCCAGCCCATCTCCCCACAGCTCGAAGAGCTGCGTGACGACACAAGCGATGATCCATCGCCCGGTCCAGCGTTTCCAGAGGGAGGCGGTTGGCATGGGGTTCAGAATGTCAGGCCTTCTGGCACACCGCATAGTGACTCTGAACGAATCCAAACGGGAACGCCTTTGATGACAACAGGCGCAGATCCGTGTCGGCTGGCAGATCACCGAAGAGCCTGAGTCCTGAGCCCAGCAGGATCGGGATGATGGTGATCGTCAGCTCGGTGATCAGCCCGGCTCTCAGGAAGCCCTGGATGGTTCGCCCGCCGTCGATGTAGAGATGGCGGTGGCCCGCTGCAGCGGCGCGTTCCACGACCTCGTGGGGCGTGGCATGGAGCACCTGGACCGAGTCCGGCACTCCGGAAGGACGGCACCTGAGGGTGGTGCTGAGCACATGGACCGGCAGGTTGCCGTAGGGCCAATCGGGAAAGCTGAGAACCTTGTCGAAGGTCGCCCGTCCCATGACGATCGCATCGACCGTCTGCATGTAGTCGGCGTAGCCGCAGTCTTCACTGGCCGGTACGGCGGCGTTGGCGCGCTCGAGCCAGTCGATGGAGCCGTCGTTGCGGGCAATCAGGCCATCCAGACTGGTGGCGATGAAGACGGAGCACCTGGTGGATGCATACAATTCAGGATGGCATAACTCTCGCTTCTTTCCTGCAAAGGATTCATACAGGGCCCGGTGCCTGGCAAGGCCGTATTCGTCGGCACGGGTGTCGTAGGTGCCCACCCACTGCAGGAGATTGTCGAGATTCGCGTCCTGTTCCTGGCGGGAGCTGAATTTCTCGGGCTCCCAGGGCCTGGAGCGGCAATGGGCCAGGCAGGCAACAACCCCGGGATTCAGAAAGATCAGTTCATCGGCACAGGCCAGGACGGGCTCCAGGATGTCCGCGTAGCAGCCTTCGATGATCCAGCTGTCCTGCTCCGAGATCCAGCGCCTGACGTCCTCGACACTCTCCTGAAGGGGACGTCGTTCGGTTCCGCCCTGAAACGCGACTTCATCCAGCGATAACCGGGCGGCCGGCTGGCTGGCGATCAGCTTCCTGGCCAGGGTGCTCTTGCCGGCCCCGGCGTTGCCGAGAATGATGACCTTCATCGAACAACTGGCGCATGGATCAAACAGTTAAAATGCTATCCCATCAGGCGGTAATACCGAGAGGCAATCAGAGTCCTGATCGACAGTCCTGAGTTACAACCCAGATCTACAGCCCCATTGCTGGAACCATGTCATCGCTTTCTCCTGATGCTCACGAATGAAATCCTCCTTGAAGCTGTTGTAGTCGAGTGGGTCCTCGAAATCCATTTCCACAATCTTGAGTTTCAGCCTTTCATACGCAAGTCTCACCTCCGAATGCGCCCGTAGGTCGTCACGGAAGGCGATGTGTCGTGTCCAGTGAGAGGTCTCTCGCTCCATCACATGAATGTTGGCGAGGGAGTCGTCATCGCGTCAGAAGGCCAGCGCATGCGAAGTGTCGATGACACGAGGCAGGGGCTTGTCAGACAGAGCTTAGAGATCGACGAAGAAACGCCTGTAGGGCATGGCGCCCGTGAAAGCTTGCACATAGGTAAAACCAGCGGCCAGCAGGGGATCGATCACCGCATCCAGTGGGGATGCCTTCATCAGGCCGACCAGAATGTCGATGATCGGCTTGGCGCTGATGTCGCCGAGCGCCGTGCTCCCCACATGATCGATGGATACCCCCGGTTCCGGTAGGGCTTCCAGGAGGCGTGCCCTGTGCCGTTCGAAGGCCTCCGTCCAGGCAGGGTTGGGGGGTTCGAGCCTGATCTTCATGGTCGTGGCGGGCGCTTTCGCTCAGCGGCAAGGTGCGGCCTGCTGCGCTGCCACGGCATGGGCGTCCTCCGCCTGAAGCGAACGGTGCAACAGCCAGACGGGGCTATCCAGCTTGCCGGCTTTGGCCACCATCTCCCTCTCCACGGCGAATCCCTGCCGCTCCCAGAACCGTCGTGCCCGGGGATTCTGGTGTTGGACGATGAGTCGCACGCTGGTGGCCCCCTCCTGGGTCATCCGTTGCCGTAGGTGTTGCCAGATGGCCGTTCCTGCTCCGGCACCGCGCCGATCGGGACGGAGCAGAAGCAGACCGATGTACCACTCCTGCGGCCCAGGGAAACCAGCCAACAGCTCCACCACCCCGACCAGCTCACCGTCGATCTCCACGCCAACGAGGCTTTTCTCTCCGCTGCTCACGTCCGGCGCGAGGGGTCCGAGAAGTTCGGCCGCCGTTTCACGGCCACCGGGCTGACCTTCGATGCACGCAAAGAAGTCGCTGCAGGCAAGGCACAGGTTCTCGAGGCGTTGGTGGTCGGCCAGCGACAGGGGTCTGAAGCAAATCGCGGAAGGCATGGCGGTGGGCCCCTTTGGGATGCTCACGGAGGGTTCAGTCGCCGGCGTCCAGGGCCAGGAGCTGGCGGCGCAGCAGGCCTGCCAGGAGCTCACGCTCCTGCGGCGTCGTGCACTGCTCCAGCCGCTCCCGCTCGCTGCCAACGATCACAGGCAGCACCGCCTCCACCAGCTGGGCGCCCCTGGCCGTGAGCCGCACCAGGACGCTGCGCCGATCGGTGGTTTCACGGTGCCTCTCCACCAGGCCGTCGGCCTCGAGGCGGTCGATCCGGTTGGTCATCGCCCCCGAGGACAGCATCAAGGCGCCGTAGAGCTCGGTGGGGGTGAGCTGGTGCGGGGGAGGCTGGCGCCGGAGGGTGGCCAGCACATCGAAGGACCAGAGGCTCAGGCCATGAGGGGCCAGCAAGGCTTCGCGGTGGCGCTCCAGCAGCCGGGCGAGGCGCAGGATCCGCCCCACCACGGCCAGGGCAGAGACATCCAGGCCTGGGGAGGCCTGTTGCCACTGGCTCTGGATCTGGTCGATGCGGTCGGAGGCCATGACCCGAGGATAACTTGACGTCGAGACAACTCACCCCTAGCTTCGAATCAAGTCTCTTGATATCGAGATGCCTTGCCTGTCTCTGCCCCGCTCGCGGGCGCCCGTTGTCCCCGTCTCCTCGGCCATGGCGATCGCCATGGCCCTGCTGGCCGGCACCCTGCTGCCGGTGCAGGCGGCCATGAACGCCCAGGTGGCCCGGTCGCTCCAGTCCGTTCCCCACGCCGCCCTGCTCTCCTACCTGCTGGGTTCACTCACCCTGATCGGGCTGCTGCTCAGTCGCCTCTGGCCGGCACCCGACTGGCGGGCGATCCGCACGGCCCCGCGCTGGAGCCTGCTGGCCGGGGTGCTCGGCGTCTGGTACATCTGCTCGAGCACCCTGGTGCTCCCGCGTCTGGGCGCCACACTGACGCTCGGACTGGTGGTGGCCGGCCAGGCGGTCTCCGGCCTCGTGATGGATCACCACGGCTGGCTGGGGGTCCGCCGCCAGCGTCTCGGCGCCAGGGGCTACGCGGCCATGGCGCTGCTCCTGGCCGCCCTTGCCCTGCTCACCCAGGCGGGGGGTGGGCGATGAACCCCCTCTCCGCCGTGCTCTGTGCCTTCTCGGGCGGCAGCATGCTCTCGTTGGGTGGGGCCGCCAACGCGCGGCTGGCCGGCAGCCTGCGCTCCGCCGTGGCCGCCGCCACGGTCAATTTCCTGGTGGGGTCCGCCACCCTCGGCCTGCTGCTGGTCCTGGGGAGTTTCCATGCCGACCCCCTCGCACGGCTGGGCGGGGTCCCACCCTGGGCCCTGGGCGGCGGCATGCTCGGCGCCGTGTACGTGACCCTGATCACCCTGGTGATTCCCAGGCTCGGACTCACCGCCACCACCATGACGGTGGTCTGCAGCCAGCTGATCGGCTCGCTGCTGATCGATCACTGGGGCTGGCTGGGCGTCCCCCAGCAACCGACCGGGCCCGGCCGCTGGCTGGCGGTGCTGCTGCTGCTGGTCGCCGTCGCCTTGCGCCGAAGCGATGACTGACACGAAGGGTGATCTGCGGATGGGGGTGGCCTGCTCCGCCTTTGGGGTGATCGGCGCGGTGGAAGCGGCCCTCGGCGTGCTGGTGCCCTCACTGCTGGACACCTTCTCGCTGAGCACGGGGTCGGTGACGTTGCTGCTGGCCAGCCAGATCGGTGGCTATCTGCTGGCGGCCCTGCTGAACGGCATGGTGAACAGCCGGCTGGGGCTGGACCGGCTGCTGCTGGTGGCCTTCACGCTGCTGGCCTCGGCCCTGCTGCTCTACGCCCTCACCCCCCGCTGGGACCTGATGGTGGCCACGGGGGTGGCGGTGGGCCTGGGCATCGGCCTGATCGACGCCGGCCTCAACACGGCGGTGGCGCAGCACGAGGCCGGCGCCCGGCTGATCGGCCCGCTGCATGGCTTCTACGGCGTCGGCGCCGTCACGGGGCCGGCAATCGCCACCACGGTGCTGGCCCTGGGGGGCGGCTGGCGGCAGGTGTATCTGGTGCTGGCAGGCCTGGGCGGGCTGGTGCTGCTGGTGATCTGGCAGCAACGGCGGGCCGGCCCGGGGCCGCGTGCCGCCGGGGCCGCCGGCGGCGAGTGGCGCGTGCTGGGGCAGGCCCTGCGGCGGCCGGCCGTGGGGCTGAGCGGGCTGGTGCTGCTGGCTGCGGTGGGCCTCGAGGCCTCGATCGGCACCTGGGCCTTCAGCGTTCAGCACCTGGGCCGCTCCCAGTCGGCGGTGGCAGCCGGCATCGGCGTCAGCCTCTACTGGCTGGGGCTGACGGTGGGGCGTTTCGGTTTCGGCGGGCTGGTGGGACGGCTGGGGGTGATCCGATGGATCAGCGGCTCGCTGGCCCTGCTGCTGACGGCCCTGATCGGCTGGTCCGGCGGGGCTGCGCCCTGGCTCGCCCTGCCGCTGGCGGGGTTCGGCCTGGCCGGGATCTTTCCCGCCACGATCCTGCTGATCCCGCGGCGCCTGCCCGTCGCCCTGGTGCCGGCCGCCGTCGGCCTGGCCACCAGTGCCGCCAGCGCCGGCGCGGTGGCCGTGCCCACCTCGCTGGGCTGGATCGCTGCTGAGATGGGGTTGGCCGCCGTGCCCGCCCTGCTGATCCCCGTGGGGCTGGGCCTGGCCGGCCTCCATGTCCTTCTCCTGCCTCGCCATGGTTGACATCGGACTGACCCATGTGGCCCTGCCCGTCACGGATCTGGAGCGGAGCCTGGCCTTCTATGCCACCTACACCGACCTGCGTCCCGTCCACCGGCGGGACAGTGGCACGGGGCTGCGCGTGGCGTGGATCGGCGACGGCACTCGGCCCTTCGTCGTGGTGCTGATCGAGAGCCGCGTGGTGGATGCGCCGCTGCGGCCCCTGGGCCATCTGGGGGTGGGCTGCGCCAGTCCGGAGCGACTGCTGGAGCTCTGCGCGCTGGCCCGCAGCGAAGGGGTGCTGATCGCAGACCCCCGGGACGACGGACCGCCCGTGGGGCTCTGGGCCTTCCTGCGGGATCCCGACGGCCACACCCTGGAGCTCTCCTACGGCCAGGAGATCGGCCTGGCCTCCACCCCCACCCCTGTGACGCCATGAACCACGACACGGACCTGCACTGGTTGAACGAGCCGCCGCGATGGGAGCGCGAGGCCGCCAACGGCCGCCTGCGGCTGTGGCCGGCGGGCCGCACCGACTTCTGGCAGCGCACCCACTACGGCTTCGAGGCCGACAACGGCCATGCGCTGCTGCGGGAGGTGGACGGTGATGGGGTGCTCACCTGCCGGGTGACGGCCCATCCGCAGCACCGCTACGACCAGGCCGGGCTGCTGCTGCGGCTGTCACCGGCCTGCTGGATCAAGACCTCGGTGGAATTCGAACCGGACGGCCCCAACCGGCTCGGCGCTGTGGTGACCAACGCCCAGGCCTCCGACTGGTCGACCCAGCCCCTGGCCCGGGAGATCAGCACGGTGTGGTTCCGGCTGCGCCGCGAGGGCCGCGATGTGATCGCCGACGCCTGCCTGGATGGGGAGCACTGGGAACAGCTCCGGATGGCACGGCTGCAGGAGCTGAGCGAGACGGGAGCGGTGCAGATCGGGCTGTACGCATGCAGCCCCACGGCGGAGGGTTTCCTGGCGGAATTCGATCACGTCGACTGGTGTTCGGGAAGAATGTCGTAGTGCATGACGTCTTCCCGGGTGCCGAGCTTGGTGTACAACGCGACGGCTGAGTCATCGCCATCGTCGGCCTGGGCGAAGATGACATAGATGCCGCGCTGCTTGGCGATGCGCTTGATGGTGCTGATGAGTTCGGTGGCGATGCCCTGGCGCCGGACATCCGCCGCGACCGCCAGATCGTAGATGTAAAACTCGCTGCGCTCCTGCTCAAACTTGGGAAGGACGTAGCCGGTCAGCCCGCCGACAACCTGACCTGCCGCGAAGGCGGCGACGGCGATGAAGGTGTCGCTGGCCAGGAGCCTGGTGAGGTAGGCGTCGCTGGGTTGATGGTTGAGGTAGGACTCGGGGTCGTCGAAGGCCTCGCTGAAGAGCCCCAGCATCTGGCGGAGGGCCGGTGCGTCAGAGGCGCCGAGGAGCCGGATCGAAGGGGGAGCGTTCACGAGGCTGAGAGAAGAAAGCGGCCGATTTTGTCACCAACGTGTTGCCCATGAGCGGCGTTCCAACGCATTGGGACGAGGATCTCTGACGGCGTCAGCTCGATGCGATTGTTAGGTGTGTCCCTCCGGCGCTACTAGCTGAGCGCTATCGGCATCGCCAAGGTACAGATAGAGCGGAAGCCCCAAGGAGACCCCAACGGTACAGGTGCAGGCCACCACGAGCCAGTGCTTCTTGGATCCGCGCGCGATTTGCCGCGCCGACAGCACGAGCATCAAGATGGCGGAGATAACCACGTCGAGCCACGCGAATGCGGCGATAGGTGTTGAAGCCTGCTGGATCAGAGACGGCACGTTCAGCCCGTTCTCAAGGAGCCACGGGACAAATACAGCGTACGGAACCACCGTTCCGACGACGCACATCAGCAACCAGAATCGCTTCACGAGTTCCCCCAGTTCAAGAACGATCGATACGACCAAACCTAACGACCGAACTCAGCGACACCGGAGGGATGGCGCCAACGCTGCTTGCGCAGCGTTCGTGACACCCTGGAGGTATTGGCTACAGAGCAAGATTAGGCCCCGTTGTGAGGCAATTCTGGATTCAGAACCTCGCTGACGTGGCCGGCGACGACACGCCACTTTCCGTCTGCTTCAGGCGCCCAGACTCGCGTGTAACGAAAGGTACCTTCGATCAGATTGCCAGCCACCTCCACGGAGAGCCGAGCCCGTAGGGAGCTTACCGCGACATCCGGCCTGACCCACGAAACCCGAAGCTCCTCGGGTTGATGGCTGCGGAAGCGGAAGAAGCCGGAGCGATGTGCATCAAGATCTTCTGCCTTAGAGCCGAGCTGGCCATCATGACCGGTGAAAAGGAGCTCTGAAGAGATCAGGTGGTCCAAGGCTGCAACGTCACCGGTGAGTTGAGCCGCTCGAATCTGCGCCTCAAGAGCAATGATTTCGGGAGCAGGCTCCCCGAGCAGGACTGCGTTAAGGATCTCCTTGTCAACTTCGAACATTCGGTTTCCCTCAGAGCGTTGCTGTGGATCGATCATATCGGTGAGCGAGAGGCCTAACGCTCAGAATTAGCGGCGGCGCAAAGTGCCGTCCGCTGAAAGGCCTTTTGATCAAGCAGACCGAGCTGAACGAGCACACTCGCTTGATCCCACGAGATGTGTTCGTAGGCGACCTTGTCGTCTTCGATACCGACGATCACGACGAGTACCGCTTCCACGCGTCGTCCAGTGGGCTCAATTCCGGGCAGGACGTGGTCCATCTTAATGGTGTGAGTGAACGAGATGATGAGTTCATCGACGAGACGTTCCTCGCTGTACGTGCGCGAAATCGTTTCGAACATGACATCAGGCGGGAAGAACTGGCCTATGAGCCGCTTGGAGTAGAAGGTACGGACGCCCTGTGAACGTTGTCCCCCCACCATGGTCGGCACATTTACGAGATGCGGGTTCGGCACCATGGTCACAAGCGTCTCGTCGAGGTCGCCGGCCAATTCCGCCTGCACATGAGCGTTGAAGATCGCGTCAAGTATCGCGTGTAGTTGCTGCTTGCTCATGTTCTTTCACTGTCTGGGTGTGAGTGCTGCCAACGCTTGCCATCAACTGGCCGCGGCGAGGAAGGGGACAAGCAAGAATTATTTGGGGGCGGCACAGGTGAATGGCATTGTTAGTCTGCGTCAGGCCTCTGGTCAGAGCCGTCTTTCACTACGTCCTCCGACTCCCTGAGTATCTCAACACATTCTCTCTGAGGTGGATGGCTTTTATTGGACAGATTCGGCCCCTGACATCGTTAACCCCGGGCGGGAAGAACAGGGTTTGCTCTCAGTGTAGACCTCATGGGGAGTTTTGCCTCCCAGTGCGCTGTGTGGTCTTACATGGCCATACCTCCAGAAGAAGCGGGCCAGACTGATCTCGGCTTCCCAGCCATCGCCATAGGCGCGGAGGTAGACCT
The DNA here is from genome assembly GCF_000316515.1 of Cyanobium gracile PCC 6307. NCBI lineage: Bacteria > Bacillati > Cyanobacteriota > Cyanophyceae > Synechococcales > Prochlorococcaceae > Cyanobium > Cyanobium gracile. Next base: position 2,296,742 of record NC_019675.1, read on the forward strand.
CCTCATATTTGACGGTGCGCCAGAGCCTCTCCACCAGGATGTTGTCAAAGCACCGCCCCCTGCCTGACCAGCTGACCTTGATGTCTTCTGCCTTGAGTCGTTGAACGAAGGCCGATGAGGTGAATTGACAGCCCTGATCAGAATGGAAGATCTCGGGTTTGCCGCCACTGACCAGGGCCATCTCCAGGGCCTCCAGGCAGAACTCCGTGTCAAGGCTGTTGGAAAGCTTCCAACTGAGCACATGCCTGGAGAACAGATCCACAATCGCCACCAGGTATAGGAAGCCCTTCCGCAGTGGGATGTAGGTAATATCTGTCGCCCAGACCTGATCTGGAGCTGTGACGGCTCTGACATCAACCAGGCAGGGAAAGCGCTCTGATGGTTCGCCCGGCACCGTGGTACGAGGCTTCTGGTAGATCGCCCGTAATCCCATGCGCCGCATGAGGTTTCGGACACGGTCACGGCTGATTGGGATGCCGTCTCTGGCCAGATACTGCACCATCCGACGGCTGCCGGCGGTGGGATCCTCCAGGTAGAGGGCATCGATCCTGCCCATGATCCGTAGCGTGGATTCACCCACCGGCACCGGCTGGTAATACAGCGAGGATCGAGGCAGGCCAAGCAGCTCACATTGACGGCTGACCGTGAGCTCAGGATGGTCATGATCGACCAGTTTTCGCAGTTCATGGGCATCAGAGCAGTTGAGACTTTTTTTTCAGCCACTCCAGCTCCATCTGAAGCTTGCCGATCTGCTGGAACAGCTCCGCCTCCTTAGCCTGGCTTTCGTCTTTGGCCTGCGTCTTCTTGCCCCGCGTGAACAAGTCGCTGGCACCCTTCAGCAGCTGCTTCTTCCACTGGCTCACCTGGATCGGGTGCACCGAATGATCAGCGGCGATCTCCTGGAGCGTCTTGCGGCCACTGATCGCCTCCATGGCGACCTTGGCCTTGAACTCGGGGCTATGGGTGCGGCGTTTGCTCATCGGTGGGAGCCCCCTCTCAGGGGCGGTGCCCCGCCTCACAGGTTAACGATGGACCCTGTCCAGAAAAACCAGACCACCTCACAGTGGCTTGTTTTGTGCCGCCTAACGCTCAAGATCACCTGCCCGCAAGCATCGCATTGGTATAACTACTGAGACATCGGTGGCGGGTCAGGTGGATCTTGTTGTTGGGCTTCGCACGAATCGCAAGTCAATAAGAATTTAGACAGCTGGCCCTGAGGATCACTAACAATCACGTTGCGGGCCCGATCAAGAAGATCAAGTAGAATCCCAATCGAATCAAGCTTTTCAATTATTCTTTTTTGCTGCTCATCCAAGTACTCAATTACCATTCTATAGATATCAACTGATGTACTATCTAGCTCGGCCAGCCTGTGATGTATCAAGTTATTGCGATCTTTTACAAGTTCTAGCAGGGATTCTCGGAACTTCCGGGAGCCCTTGTCATCTCCGACTGAAAAGGAAAGTGAAATGTGAATGTCGTCTAGGTTCTCGGGAATGTCTTCCAGATTATCGTGTCCCTTTTCCAGTGAACTAACAATTTGCATCGTAAGATTCCCAAGGGTCTTCCTGTGATTCTCTCGAATTCTGCGTCGCTTCTTTCTCTTTAGGTCCTTAGGAGAACCAGATATACACAACGAGAGTAAGATCTTGAGGCCAGACTCGAGTCTTGCAAAGTTGACAACATTGCGACCAACCTTACGCAGTGCCTCGGAACGTATAGTCTCAATTTCAATCCTACCAGATTGGGCTGACTCATCTTGTTGCATTACTCCAATGCCCAACATGGATAAGCTGTCAATAGAAATGACATTATGGATGAGTGTATGGCTGTGGGTCTCTTCACTACACTGACGTTAATGCAAGGCAATGTTGGATTCAAGTGACAATGTAATCAGTCAACCACCGTAAGCCCAACGCTGCCCCTGAGTAGCAGGCAAGGACTCTAGAGTGATAGCAGAGAGCCGGTGGTGGCCTGTCCACTCGAGGGGCATGTTAGATGGTAATCACTCGCCATCAACAAGTAGCGATGACTTTGCTGTTAGAAATGAAGCGAAGGCGGAGCAAGCGACTAGCATGAATGCTGCCTCTTCGTAGCCAATGTTGTTCTCCTCAAGCAGTGAATGGCGAATTCCGCTCTCGTCGCTTGAGTAACCATAGAGACTCTTAAACGAAGTCTTAAGCGCCCTGTGAATCGGGGACTTTGCTGAGATTCGCTCCAATGCATACGCGACACCATTGCCTCCCGTGCCTGCTAAGCCATTAACAATTGCCTCAATCGAGGAAATAGATTCCTTAATTGAGTTCCGATAATCTGGAGCTGGCTTCTTTCCTAATAGCTCGAGAGCAGTTAAAAGATGTTGGCGTGCTCCGCCCTGCCCTTCCACTTCCAAGTCATGAATGGCTTTATCAATCGCGGCAACCTCGATAGGGCTTGAAATCGGAGCCAAAACATTATCGATAAAACGGTAGCCCGACAGCTCACGCTCTAGTACGTGGTTAAGTCTAGACTTCAGCAAAGCAACTCTTTGCCGATGTCTTGTGATGTCTCCGAATGTCGAGGCGATGGTTCTGGCCATGGATTCCTCGCTTACAAATAGATGCTCGATAATCTCGTAGGTCTGGTGCCAGGGTCCCTCGAAGAACGCATAGCGGAACCACTCAAGGGCTTTGCTAGAAGTTCCGCCAATTTTATCTATTGGCACTTTATGCACATTTCTTGCCACTGTTGAAGCAACTCGTTGCCATGGTGAAGGTGTCTCGTTGTCATAAAAGAGATATATCTCATTCCACAGCGAGTTTTTCAAGGCATCATCCATGCCTTCAACCTGAATGTTCTTATGTGCCGTGACAGCACCGATTCTTTCAGAGAATGGCTTCATAAGATCGATATGCATCCTTTCGGTAAGGCTAGCCATCTAACGCTGCCCCTGAGTGGCAGGCAAGGAGCCTTGCGCGGCGTAGCAGAGAGATTACGGTGGCCTGCCCACTCGAGGGGCTTGTTCGAAGGTGTCGCATCTTCACAGGCATCGCTTGTAGGCCCACTCCTCACAAGCAGATGTCAAGGCATATCAGCCTGACATCTCTCACTGAACGGGAGCCTCAATTAGACACACTGCGCGAGAAGGCGACCCGCCAGTGAACCCCACATGCTTGAACCCAGTTCCATAAACAAGACTTATCCATTTCCATTCTCCATTTCTAATTCCCTAATTGCCATTCGCCAATAGTAGGTCTCTGAGTATCTACCTACTTTGCCAAATCGCATTCTTGCAACAAGTCTTTCCGCTTTGTCTTTATCGCCACCCAGCATTGATATCAGCTTTTCTCTTACTTCAATATCAACTTCAACCTTTGCCGGCATCCGGGTAGCCTGCGAACGGGTTGATCTAGATCTCCTTTTCCCGCTTCCTTTCAACACTGCCTCTATCGCAACAAGCAAGATAACTCCAGTGATTAACCCAAGAATGAATTCCATCTAGATCAGCAAGCTAGAATCCACAAGGAGACGGTTGCCAGTGTGGCCTGCACTGTCCCTGAGTGGCCGGCAAGAAACTATTGCTATCGCAGCAAGCTCGACGCCAGCCTGTTCACTCCAAGAGAGAAGCGATCTTCCTTCTACTTTAACCATGGTTCACCTGTAGCTGCCTGGCTACGAGCACGCAACGCTGCCTTTCTGGCTCCCAGCAAACACTACACATCCTTCGAACGCTTGCCATCACCAGGCCGCAATGATCTCAGGCAGGAACAAGAAACCCCTTGGAGGCGGCTCTGGTGAATGGCATGGTTAGTTTGCGTCATGGGAGTCATGCAAAAACTCGCCAACCTCGGCCTTCAATACAATTAGGTCTGAATAGACAAGTCCGAAAACGGCATCGTCGTCAACTGCTCCGTAGTCATGAGCAAGCATGTTTCTAAAGTCAACGATCGCACGAGAATTGGAAATGGAACGAAATAGCCTCTCATCTAGAGCGCTGACCCTTCTAAGTGCCTCCCCAATAATGATGAACTCTCGCTCGACAGCAGATCTCACGGCACGCTTGCTTCGGTATTCTTCAACCGAGACGCCGCTCATTACGTCTTCAATCGCAATGCATGCTTCAAGGACATCTTGCAAATAGGCAGATACATCACGCGCCATACACCAGCTTCTTTGTTCGATCAATCTCGTTGGCAATTATTTTGTTTTTCACCGCTCCCTGCATCACTAAATCAACGTCGGCTTGAAAGATGTTTCTAAAGGCCTCGCGAGCGTCAAGAAAGACGTGGAAGCGCTTGGTAATTTCCAATGGGCCAAACTCAACAAGAAGATCGATGTCGCTTTCTCCAGGCTTAAAGTCGTCTCTCAAAGCTGAGCCAAAGACAAACAGCCGCTCAATCCCATATCGCTGGCAAGCTGCGGCGATCTCTTCAAGCTTCTCGTCAATGGGGACTGACATAACACACCTCCTCGGCACATTGTAACCAGAAACCCAGGGAGGCCACCACGGGTGACTGCATCAGCACCTCCGGAACGTCAAACTAACGATTATGGATAGATCGTGCGCAGCCACGATCTTATCCGAAGTTGAACAAGCCTGCAACGATGGAGCCTGATGGCTTACTGCAGAAACATCCGGCCAGTTTTCAGGATATCTTTGGCTTTCTCCTGAGTGCAAATGCCTGCCGTTTGGGGCATCGTTGAACCTTGCCATGCCTCAGCCGAATCTAGAGCGCAGCTGAGCTGGCCGTTCAGTTCTCTGGAGCTGAACGGATCTGCTCAGTGTCTGCTGGCTACATTCAGGGATATCTTCCCAGCATTCTTGTCAGCCTCAGCACAGCAGCGGCGTCATCCCTCGTTCTCGCAGTGCGATGATGCGCATCTGTCCCTGGCACAGGGGGCAGAGCATAGGCGCTTTCTCGCGGGGAAGCTCTGGAATCGGCAATTCCACCCTGAGCAGCAATTGCACCCCTTGGATCAGTCGTTTGGCATTGCCATGCAGCAGGCCGTAATCCCGTACACGCCGGAAGCGTCTCGGCAGGACATGCCGCAGCAGCAGCCACAGAAACTCTCCGCCCGGTAGTGTGCGAACCTGGCGCGTTCCCTTGTTGTCCTGATAGCAGAAGCTGACTTTGCCCTCATGGTCGGCAATGATGTTCTTCTCCGGCAATACTCCACGGTAGAGGTAGCGCCCCAGATACACCAAGGCCTTTTCGCCCCTGCCCACCGATTTGCAGTTCACAATCCACTCTCTTGGCAGTGGAGTCTTGAGCCGCAAGCCCAGACGGCGCATCCCCTCGTACCATTTGGCGCGGAACACCCTCGCCAGGTTGCCGGCCGGGAACAGGTACCCTGCCACTTTGTCCCTCCACTGCCGTTTCTGCACGTTGATCGCACCTGCGGGCACAATCAGATGCACGTGGGGATGGTACTCAAGCCGCCGGTTGTGGGTGTGCAGAACGGCATGGGCGCCAATCTTCCCTCTCAGTTTCGGATCACGGCGGGCAAAGGAATCGATCGTTTCCCAGGCTGTTTTCAGCAGTAGATCATAGGCCAATCGTTGCTGCTGCCAGAAGATCTGCCTGAGTTCTGCAGGCACGGTGAAGGTGATCAGGAAGTACTCCACTGGCAGCAGCTTGGCCCGTTGTCGTTCGATCCACTGTTGACTTTCATGATGTTGGCAGTGTGGGCAACTGCGGTGTCCACAGGAATGGGGGATGCGGATGCTGTGCTCACAATCGGAGCATTGCAGCCGCATGACGTCACTGCCGCTCTGGCGGCAACGTCCCATCGCCTGCAGGGCCTGGCGGTGGCTTGGCAGCAGCTGATGGCCATGGCGGCGCTCCAGCTCACCCTGATAGCGCGCCACCAGATGGGAGAGGAGAAGCATCAGCCTTCCTCCCAACGAAGCTGGAAGCCGCTCAGCAGCGTCTCGATCCGATCGCTGGTGTGATCGCGCACCACATGGGTGATGTGGGCGTAACGCGCTGTGGTGTTGCTGTTGCTGTGGCCGAGCAACGATTGGATCAGGCGTAGATCCATCCCTTGCTCCAGCAGGTGGGTGGCATAGGCATGGCGCAGGGAGTGCACTGTGAGCCGTTTCTCGATGCCACACTCCTTGCGGGCGGCCTTGAGCGCGGCCTGGACACCGCTGGCATCCATCGGTGCGCTCGCCATCCGGACGATGAACTGGCTTCCGGCCGGACTGGGGAAGAGCAGACGGGGGTGACGGTGGGTTGTCCAGAACCTGCGCAACGATTGGAGCGTGAGATCGGGGATGGGGACATAGCGATCCTTACCGCCTTTCGCATCGCGGAGGTGCACACGTCTTTGGCTGCCGTCAATGTCCGCCACCTCCAGTCCCAGGCCTTCACTGATTCGCAGACCCAGGCTGTAGACCGCCAGCAGGAAGATGCGATAACGCAACTTGCGTACCGTATTGATCAACGCATGCACTTCCTCTCGGGTGGGAATGTCCGGGAGAGTGCGTACACGGGGAGGGCGAATGATTTTGATCCACTCCATCTCGCGATCGAGCACATAGCGATGGAAGAACTGCAGGCTGCAGAGATCCACCTTGATTGTGCTCCATGAATACTGCTCCAGCAGAGCGGCAAAGTAGCTCTTTAACTCATCAGGGCTGAGATCATCGGGGCAACGACCAAAATGGCCGGCGACTCGCCGCAATGTTCGGCTGTAGCTATCAATTGTTTTGTCGCGCAAGCCATGCAGCTGCATGGCTTGCAGATTGGCATCAAACAGGCGATCAAAACGCTCCTGTTCTGCAGTATTCATCTCAGCAGCTTCCCAGCGGGAAGATGAAGGGGGAAAGCACATCCGAGGACGTGCATCCCTCAGTGTCTTCCCGACGGTCGCGCTCTCCTGTCGCTGCTCAAGACATGCTTGCAGTTCCGCGCCAGTGGCATGGCGCTAGAACCTTGGGCAGTCGGCTTGAAACTGAAGCAGTTCAGCTATGCTGTGGCTTGCAATCTGCCGCGTAGCGGCTTAGTTCAACTTGTTATTGGGTGGTTCCGTGAACCACGGTCCGTCCTCCGCTCGTTTCCGTGAACCACAGTTGTTGCCAATGGCCCATCAAACGAGAATCCTTTCCTGAACAGCGATCTTAGCTGGAAGGCCAAGTCTTTCGACCGTGGTTCACGGGTCCGATAACCACATGTAGCCATGACTACAAGTTGTCCGCGGGGCTGCAGACGCCCAGTGGCCCGCGGTTCAGCACATGGGTGTAGATCATGGTGGTGCTCACGTCCTTATGGCCCAGCAGTTCCTGGATCGTGCGGATGTCCTGGCCCCGTTCCAGAAGGTGGGTCGCAAATGAGTGCCGGAAGGTATGGCAGCTGGCCGCTTTGGTGACGCCCGCCTCAGCCACGGCCCGCCTCACGGCTTTCTGCACCACGCTCGGATCGAGGTGGTGGCGGCCCTGTGTTCCTGAGGCCCGATCATGCCAACGGTTCTGTTGGGGAAACACCCATTGCCAGGCCCACTCCCGATCCGCCCTCGGATACTTTCTCGCCAGGGCATAGGGCATCACCACCCGGCCCCACCCCGCAGCCAGATCACCCCGATGCAACTGGCGCACCTTCAGCAGATGCTCCTGCAGCCCAGGCACCAGGCTCTGGGGCAGCAGCGTCAGCCGGTCCTTGCCGCCCTTCCCGTCGCGCACCGTGAGCTCACGCCGCTGAACATCCACATCCTTGACCCGCAGCCGCAGCGCCTCCATCAATCGGAGGCCGCTGCCGTACAACAGCCCCACCGCCAGGGCCGACTCTCCCTCCAGTCGTTGGCGCACCGCCCGCACCTCCGCTTCGCTGAGCACCACCGGCAGCCGGCGCCGTGTCCGCGCCCGCACCACCCCCTCCAGCTCCAGATCCCGCTCCAGCAGCTCCCTGTACAGAAACAGCAGCGCCGCCAGCGCCTGGTTCTGGGTGGAGGCGCTCACCTGCAGCTCCACCGCCAGGTGGCTCAGAAAGGCGTTCACCTCGGCGCTTCCCATCTCGCGCGGATGACGCCTGCCGTGAAACCGGAGGAATCGCCGCAGCCACTGCTCGTAGGTGTTCACGGTACGGCGGGCGTAATGGCGCACCTGCAGCTCTTCGCGATAGCGCTGGATCAGGCCGGGGGCGCGGCTGGCGTCAGCCATGGGCTCGAGAGTGTGTGGGGTTTCTTGAGAGTTCCACCTCTGGTCCCAACCCCATCCACACACGCCATAGTCTGTACAGACCCCATGTACAGACGCCCACCATGGCGCGCGTCTCCGTCACCCACCTGCGCCAGAACCTGCCGGCCTGGCTCAAGCGCGTGCAGGCCGGGGAAGCGATTCAGGTCACCTCCCACGGCCGGGTGATTGCCCGCATCGAGCCGGAACAGGACCCAGCCGAGGAGGCCCGCCGCTGGCTGGAGGGGCTGGGCGGCAGCGTCACCCTGGGGGATGTGGTCGCCTCGATCGCTGATGGCGACGCCGATCTCGAGGGCTCGGGTGATGCTGACCATCTGTGACACCCATGTGCTGCTGTTCTGGGCCCATGAGCCGGCCCGGCTCTCCCGCCGCGCCGCGGCGGCCCTGGAGCAGGGGCGCGCCCAGGGTCAACTGGCCATCGCCGACATCAGCCTCTGGGAGCTGGCCCTGCTCCACGAACGCGGACGCCTGAGCCTGCCGGACGACGTGCCCCCGGCCCTGTACCTGCGCCGTCTGCTGGAAGCCCTGCGGCTGGAGGTGCTGCCGATCACCGCCGAGATCGCCCTGCTCTCCCGTGGTCCCCAGTTCCGCCATGGCGACCCGGCCGACCGCCTCATCGGCGCCACGGCCCTGCAGGGCCGCCGGCCCCTGATCAGCGCCGACGAGAAGCTCCACGCCATTCCCGAGCTGGAGACGATCTGGTGAGCGCTCCCCTCACCATCCGCCCCCTGCAGAGCGCCGACATCCCCACCATCACCGGCTGGGCCCGCCAGGAGGGCTTCGCGCCTGGCGTGGGCGATGTGGCCATCTACCGCCAGACCGACCGCCAGGGGCTCTGGGTGGGCTGGCTCGGCGACGAGCCGGTGGGGTGCATCGCCGGGGTCCGCTACAACCCCTCCTACGGCTTCATCGGCCTGTTCCTGGTGGTGCCCCCCCAGCGGGGCCGGGGCTACGGGGTGCAGCTGTGGAAGCAGGCGCTGGCCCATCTGGCCGAGGTGCCCTGCATCGGCCTGGAGGCCGCCCCCGAGCGGATCGACGACTACGCCCGCTGGGGCTTCGCGCCCGCCTCCCCCACCACCCGCTGGCAGCGGCTCCACGCCGGCGCCACGCTCCCGGTGCCCGCCGCGCCGGAGCCCCCCTGGTGCCTGCTGGAGGGGAGCGCCATCCCGTCCGCCGCCGTGCAGCGCTTCGATGCCGAGCGGGAACCCTCGCCCCGGCCCCACTTCCTGCGCCCGTGGCTCCGGCATCCGGCCGGCACCGTGCTGGCCCTGGTGGATCGCGCCGGCGCCTGCCACGGCTTCGGCCGGGTGCGGCCCTGCCTCCTTGCCAATGGCGACGGCTGGCGCCTCGGGCCCCTGGTGGCCGACAGTCCCGCCGCCGCCCGGGCCCTGCTCGAGGGCCTGCTGCAGCGCCATCCCGGCACGGTGCTGATCGATGCCCCCGGCGCCAATGCCGCCGCCGCCCCGCTGCTGGCGTCGCTGGGGTTCGCCCCCGTCTCCCGCACGCTGCGCATGTACCGGGGCGTGCCGCCGGTGGTGTCGCTCGCGGACGTCTACGGCCTGGCCTGCCTGGAGCTCGGCTGACCCAACCCGCCGAAGGCTCCCCTACCTTCCAACCAGAGCCGCCCCACCCCAGCGCCCGCAGCCGCCGTGATGACGCGCCCCCCATCCCCGTTTCCCGGCCTGGTGCTGCTGTCGCTGGCCCTGGCGGCGCCGCTGGCGGCCGGGCGCCTGCGGGCGGCGCCGATCCCCCTGATGCAGCCGGCGGGCATGGAGCTGCTGGTGGCCAGCGGCGAGCGGGCCGACTACGGCCCCCTGGCCGAGCAGTTCCTCACCCAGGCCAACCTCGCCTACTGCGGCGTGGCCAGCGCCGCCATGGTGCTCAACAGCCTGGCCGTTCCCGCCCCGCCCGTGCCGGGCTACGGCCGTTACCGCTTCTGGACCCAGGAGAACGTCTTTGACGTGCCGGCCGGCAGCCAGGTGGTGAGCGCCGAGGTGGTGCGGCGCCAGGGCATGACCCTGACGGAACTGGCCGGCCTGCTGGCGGCCCACGGCGTGAAGGCCGATGCGATCCACGGCGACCGGCTGAGCCTGGAGCAGTTCCGCGCCCTGCTGCGCGCCAACCTCAGCCAGCCCGGCGACCGCCTGCTGGCCAACTACCTGCGCCCCTCCCTCGGCCAGGCCGGCGGCGGCCACATCGCCCCCCTGGCCGCCTTCCACGCCCCCAGCGACCGGGTGCTGATCCTCGATGTGGCCCGCTACCGCTACCCCTCGGTGTGGGTGCCCGTCGCCGACCTCTGGGCCGCCATCCGCACCATCGACAGCACCTCGGGCCGCAGCCGCGGCCTGGTCACGATCCGGCGGCTGCCGGGGGCGACACCGCCTCCAGAAAGCGTTCCGCCACCCGGTCCCAGCTGAACGGCACCACGTGCTCGCGGCCGTAGGCCCGCTGCTGGGCCTGCAGCGCAGGATCGGTGAACAGGTTGAGAATGGCCTCGGCCAGCGCCTGAGGATCCCGCGGTGGCACCAGCAGGCCGGCCTGGCCATGGGGCACCACCTCGGGGATCGCCGTGGCCGTGGTGCTCACCACCGGCAGTCCGCTGGCCATCGCCTCAAGGAACACGATCCCGAAGCCCTCCTGGATCGACGGCAGGCAGAACACCGCACTGCGCCGGTACCACTCCCGCACGGCGCTGTCGTCGGGCAGGGCCCCCAGCAGCTGCACCACCGCCTCCAGCCCCAGCCGCTCTACCAGCTCCCGCAGCGCCCCGTGCTCCGGCCCGTCGCCGATCACCACCAGCCGAGCACTCGGCAGCCGCTCGTGCACGCTCTGGAACGCCGTGATCAGATCCCCCACCCGCTTGCGCGGGTACTGGCGCGCCACGCACAGCACCGTGTGGGGTTCGCGGGCCCCATCCAGGGCGGCCAGGGCGGCAGGGTCTTCGGCCGCCGGGTTCCAGAGCCCAACATCGATCCCCTCAGGCACCAGCTGCAGCCGCCCCGCCGGCACGCCGTAGTGGGCTTCGATGCGCTCGCAGCAGTAGCGGCTGGTGGAGAACACCAGGGGCGCCCGGCGGGCGTTGAGGCGCTCCAGCCTGGAGAGGCCCCACAGCATCAGCCGGGGCCAGCCGCTCTCGCAGCGCGACTCCTCCGCCAGCACCCCCTTGATGCAGCACACATAGGGCACCGGGCAGCGGTGCGCCACCCGGAAGCCGTCGATGTCGAAGCCCACCACCAGGTCGTAGCGGCCCTCGGCGGCGGCCAGACGCCGGGGCAGGGTGAGGTTGAACCAGAGGCGGCGCAGCAGCAGATTCCGCGGCCAGCCCCCCTCCGGCACCAGCCGCTCCACCGTGTGGCCACGGGCGATCAGGGCTCCGGCCAGGCCACCGATGGCCGCCGCCGTGCCGCTCCCCTCGGCCACCTCCTGCAGCCAGGAATCGAGAAAGGCGATGCGCATGCTGGGGCCGGCCGCCGGCCCTACACCCGCGCCGCCAGGCCGGTGGGCTCGAGCATCAGCTTGCTGTTGCGCACCTCGTCATCCATCTCGATCGGGTACTGGCCGTCGAAGCAGGCGGTGCAGAAATGGCTCGAATGGGCCTGGGCCGCCTCCACCATGCCCCCCTTGGTGAGATAGGCGAGCGAATCCACCCCCAGGTGCCGCTCGATCTCCTCCAGCGTCAGCCGCGCGGCGATCAGGTGGTCCTGGGTGTCAGTGTCGATGCCGTAGAAGCAGGGGTGGGTGACCGGCGGCGAGCTGATCCGCATGTGCACCTCGGTGGCGCCCGCATCCCGCAGGGCCTGCACCAGCTTGCGGCTGGTGGTGCCACGCACAATCGAGTCGTCGATCACCACCACCCGTTTGCCGGAGAGCACATCAGGCAGGGGGTTGAGCTTCACCCGGATCCCCGCCTCCCGCATCGCCTGGGTGGGCTGGATGAAGGTGCGGCCCACGTAGCGGTTCTTGATCAGGCCGTCGGCGAAGGGGATGCCGCTTACGTGCGAATAACCGATCGCCGCGGGGATCCCCGAATCGGGCACGCCGATCACGATGTCGGCCTCCACGGGCGTTTCCCGGGCCAGCACCTCACCGATCCGCACCCGGTAGCTGTAGAGCGACTCTCCGAAGAAGCGGCTGTCGGGCCGGGCGAAATAGATCATCTCGAACACGCACAGCTTGGGCGGCTCCTCGCACCAACGCTGCCGCTCGGGAATCGGATCGGCCTGGCGGAAGTGGATCAGCTCGCCGGGCTGCACGTCATCCACGAAGCTGGCGCCGATGATGTCGAGGCCGCAGGTCTCGCTGCTGGCCACCCACTGACCCTGCTCCGGTTCCCCCAGCAGGCCGAACACCAGGGGCCGGATGCCGTGGCCGTCCCGCAGGGCGAACAGGCCGTCGGGGGTGCCGATCACCAGGCTGAAGGCGCCGCGGCAGCGGCCGGCCGCCTTGCGGATCGCCGCGTTCCAGCCCAGACCCGAATCCACCGCCTCCTGCAGGGCGAAGGCGATCAGCTCCGAATCGGTGGTGGAGGTGAACTCCCCGGCCAGGTGATCCAGCGAGGTCCGCAGCTCCGCCGCGTTCACCAGGTTGCCGTTGTGGGCCAGGGCCAGGGGCCCCAGGCGCGTCATCAGCACCACGGGCTGGGCGTTGCAGACCTTGCTGCTGCCGGTGGTGGAATAGCGGTTGTGGCCGATCGCCAGCTGGCCGGGCATGCGCTCCAGCACCTCCTGGTCGAACACCTGGCTCACCAGGCCCATGTCCTTGTGCAGCCGCACCTTGACGTCGTCGAAGACGGCGATGCCGGCCGACTCCTGGCCCCGGTGCTGCAGGGCGTAGAGCCCGAAGTAGGTGAGGTTGGCCACCGCCTGACCCGACGCCAGCACGGCGAACACGCCGCAGGCCTCCTCCGGCTTGTCAGGGCGGTCAGGGTCGAGGCCGTCCTGGCCTTCGGCGGTGCTGGTCAGGGAAGCGTGCGCATCGCGGTGATCGGCGAAGGGCACGGCAGACTCAGACCAAGGACCGGCTTCATCTTGGCCCATTACCTGTCGGGTGGGGGGCCGGCCTTGCCCAGGCGGGCGGGGATCGCCTGCTCGTAGGTGTGGCGCAGCTGCTCCACCGCCAGCGCCAGCAGGGGCTCGCCGCCCCACGCCACCACCAGGCGGGAATCCGCCGTGACCGTGCCCAGGCGCTCGGCCGGCACGGCCTCACCGGCCTCGGCCAGGGCGGCCCGCCAGGCCGCCTCCTGCTCCGGCGCCACGCTCACCAGCACCCGGGCGCCGCCCTCGGCGAACAGCAGCCGGTCGGCTCGCCCCGCGCCGGCAGGCAGCTCCAGCGCCGCCCCCAGGCCGGAGGCGATGCAGGCCTCCGCCAGCGCCACCGCCAGGCCGCCATCGGAAAGGTCGTGGGCGGAGCGCACCAGACCGGCGGCGATGGCCTGGCGCAGGAAGCCCTGCACCTGGCCCTCCAGGGCCAGATCCGTCAGCGGCGGGCGGCCGGTGAGCCGGCCGTGCACCACCTCCAGGTAGCTGCTGGCCCCCAGCCCCAGGCGTTCGTCGCCGCTCTCCTGCAGCGGCACCCCGAGCAGCCAGACGCCATCGCCGGCCTCGCCCCAGGCCAGCCCCGTCACGTGGGCCAGGTCGTGCACCAGCCCCACCATGCCCACCACCGGGGTGGGGTGGATCGGCTGCATCCGCCCATCGGGCAGGCGGGTCTCGTTGTACAGCGAGACGTTGCCGCCGGTGACCGGCGTGGCCAGGGCGCTGCAGGCCGCCGACAGGCCCCGGCAGGCCATCGCCAGCTGCCAGTAGCCGATGGCCGTGTCGGGGGAGGGGAAGTTGAGGTTGTCGGTGACCGCCAGGGGCTCGGCGCCGCTGCAGGAGAGGTTGCGGGCCGCCTCCGCCACCGCCGCCATGGCACCCCGCTCTGGATCGAGGGCCACCCAGCGGTTGGGGCAGTCGACCGTCGCCGCCACGCCGCGGGTCGCCGGCGCCATCGCCCCTTCCCCCTGCTGGGGCCGCAGCCGGACCACCGCCGCATCGGCACCGCCGGGCAGCACCACGGTGTTGGCCTGCACCTGGTGGTCGTACTGGCGGTAGACCCAGCGCTTGCTGGCGATGGTGGGGTCATCCAGCAGGCGCAGCAGGGCGTCACCCCAGCCGAGCGGTCCGTCGGCCATCTCCAGGCCGCCGGCCGCCGCCGCGGGCAGCTCGGCTTCGCTCCAGGTCCAGTGGGCCTGGAGGTCGGCGGGGGGTTCGGCCAGCAGCTCGTGGTGGTTGATCGGCGTGTCGTCCGCCAGGGCGCTGGCGGGCACCTCGGCCGCCACCTCGCCGTGCTGCAGCACCCGCACCACGTTCTCCTGCAGCACCCGGCCCACCACCGCCGCCTGCAGGCCCCAGCGGCGGAAGCGCTCCATCAGCGGCTCCTCCCGCCCGGCCGCCACCACGAACAGCATCCGCTCCTGGGATTCGCTCAGCAGGAACTCGTAGGCGCTCATGCCGCTCTCCCGCGCCGGCACCCGATCAAGATCCAGTTCGATGCCCAGGCCCCCCTTGGCGGCCATCTCCGAGCAGCTGCAGGTCAGACCGGCGGCGCCCATGTCCTGGGCCGCCACCACATCACCACTCTGGAAGGCCTCCAGGCAGGCCTCGATCAGCCCCTTCTCCAGGAATGGATCGCCCACCTGCACGGCGGGCCGGTCATCGAGGGAGGCCTCGGTGAGTTCAGCGCTGGCGAAGCTGGCGCCGCCCATGCCGTCGCGGCCCGTGGTGCTGCCCACGTAGACCACCGGATTGCCCACGCCCACCGCTCCGGAGCAGACGATGTCGTCGGTCTCCATCAGGCCCAGGGCCATGGCATTCACCAGCGGGTTGCCGCCGTAACTGGGATCGAACGCCACCTCACCCCCCACCGTCGGCACGCCGACGCAGTTGCCGTAGTGGGCGATGCCGGCCACCACCCCCTCCATCAGGCCCACGTTGCGCTCGTCCTCCAGCGGCCCGAAGCGCAGGGCATTGAGCAGGGCGATCGGGCGCGCCCCCATGGTGAAGATGTCCCGCAGGATGCCCCCCACCCCGGTGGCCGCCCCCTGGAAGGGCTCCACCGCCGAGGGGTGGTTGTGGCTCTCGATCTTGAAGGCCAGCCGCTGCCCCTCGCCCAGGTCCACCACGCCGGCGTTCTCGCCCGGCCCCACCAGGATGCGGGGGCCCGTGGTGGGGAACTGGCCCAGCAGGGGGCGAGAGTTGCGGTAGCAGCAGTGCTCCGACCACATCACCCCGAACATGCCCAGCTCGGCCCGGTTGGGGGGCCGGCCGAGGCGGCGCACGATCTCGTCGTAGTCGCCCTGGCTCAGGCCCTCCTTGCGCAGGGCCTCGGGCACCGAGAAGAACGGGGTCGAGGCAGGAACCACCGGGGGGCGCGGCAACGGCTCTCCAGTATCAGATCCAGGGGTCGTCGGCTTCGCGGGGCTCCCGGCCCCGGTAGCGATCGCGGCGCGGTTCCGGCTCCGGCGGGGGCGGCTGGGGGGGCTCCCGGTACTCCCGGGGCGGTTCCTGGGGCTCCTCCTCCTCGGGCCAGTCCTCCAGCGGGTCGGGTTCGTCCCGCTCGTCGGTGTAGCGCTCCTGGGGATAGGGGTCGGCCCCGTCGGGCTCATCGTCGTAGGGGTCGCGGCGCTCCCTCCCAGCGTCGGGGTCGCGATCGGGCCAGGGCCGCTCCTCGCGGAAGGCGTCCGGCCAGGGGGGCTCCTCCATCCAGCCCTCCAGCCGCTCCTCGACGCGGCCGCCCACCTCCTGCACCTGCTCCTTCCAGCGCCGCGAGCGGCGCAGCAGCTGCTGGCGCACGCTGGCGCGGGCCACCGGCAGATCATCCAGCCCCCGCAGGGCGGTGAACACCCGGCCGGGCTGCTGGTCGACGATCCGGTCGGGACTGAGGCGCCAGCGGCTGGTGCCGGGCAGCCGCGGGTCGCTGCGGGCCACCAGGTAGTGCAGGATGCGGCCGCTGCGCAGTTCCACAGCGGCGTCAGCCACCAGCCCCAGGGGCACGTCATCGGCGCCGGTGAGGGCCGCGTCGATCAGGGTCGGCAGCCGTTCCAGGGTGGCCGCGTCCGTCTCCGCCGGCTCCCCCTTCACGAACACCTCCTGCTCCCCCAGGCCCCGCAGCTGGTCCAGCCGCCAGACGAGCCGCCGCTGGGCGAAGGCCGAGGGCCGGCTGGCCCAGCCCAGCAGCCGGTGCACCGGTGGATGCATCCAGGCCAGCACCCCGGCGCCGCGTTCGAGGCCCTGATCGCACCGCACCTGCCGCCGCAGCAGATCGCTCAGCAGCAGCTGGTCGGGAAGACCCACGGGCTCAGCTGGTGCGGATCTGGACGGGCATCACCAGGTAGGTGAACGCCTCATCGGCCCCCACCGGCGCCAGCACGGCCGGCGTGGTGGCGGCATTGCACTGCAGCACCACCTGGTCGGAGCCCATGGCCTTGAGGCCATCGAGCAGGTAGCGGACGTTGAAGGCGATCTCGATCGCCTCCCCCTCGATCGTGGCCGCCAGCGATTCCGAGCCGCTGCCCACGTCCTGGGCGTCGGCCCGGATCGTGGCCGTGCCGGCGGCCGGGTCGGCGCTGATCTTGACCACGTTGTTGTGCTGGTCGGCCAGCACCGCCACCCGCTCGAGGGCGGCGATGAAGGCGCGGCGGTCGAGCACCATGCGGCGCTGGAAGGAGGCCGGGATCAGCTGGCGGTAGTTGGGGTAGGTGCCGTCGAGGCTGCGGCTGGTGAGCACCTGGTCGGCGGAGAGCACCACCACCTGGCCGCGCTCGCAGAACAGGCTCAGGGGCTCCTGGGAGCCGCGGCCCGAGAGGATCCGCTCCAGCTCCCGCAGGGACCGTGCCGGCACGGTAACGGCGAAATCCTCGCCATCGGCGGCCGGCTGGTCGGTGGCCTCCACCGCGTGGGAGAGGCGCTGCACCGCCAGGCGGTGGCCGTCGGTGGCGGCGCACTCCAGGCCTTCGCCGTCCAGGCGCAGGTGCACGCCCGTCAGCAACTGCTTGTTCTCATCCGGGCTGCTGGCGAACAGGGTGGCCCGCAGGCCCTTCACCAGGGCCTCGGCGTGGAAGCGGATCGGGGTACCGCTCTGGGCCAGGGGCAGGTCCGGGTAGTCGTCGGCGGGCATCCCCCGCATCCTGTAGCTGCCGGAGAGGTTGGTCAGCTCCAGCTGCTCCTCCCCCTCCGGGCAGCTGAGGCTGATGGGGCTGTCGGTGGCCAGACGCGCCACGATCTCGCCGAACATCTTCGCCGGCAGGGTGATGGCGCCGCTGGTCTCGACGGCGGCGGGCAGGCTCGTCTGGATGCCGAGGCTGAGGTCGAAGCCGGTGAGGCTGAGGCGGCCGGTGCCCGCATCGGCGGTGAGCAGCACGTTGGCCAGCACCGGATGGGTGGGGCGGGTCGCCACCGCCCGGCTGACCAGCTGGAGGCTGGCGCTGAGTTCAGCCTGGGAGCAGACCAGCTTCATGGCGGAGGCCGGCGAGGGCGGCACGGCGTTCGTGAGGCCCCACGGTTTCACAGGGCGCGCCAAAGCGCAACGGGTGGTCTCCCGACTGTTCAGAGGATCAATCAAGGATTGAGAAGAAGAAAAACAGCCCGTCGTCGTAGGGGCGGGGGAAAACGGGTAAAGCGGTTCACTCCCCTTGCCATCACTTGGTTTTCCTGGCTCGATGGTTGGGGAAAGGGCGCCGCAACGGGGCCGTTTCCAGGGGTTTTCCACCGATTCCCGGGCCTGGGGAATCCGCGGCCCGCCCACGTGGGTTTTCCCTCCCCCGGCTCTCCCGGTCGGCGGTGGGGAATGTCCCAGGATTTCCCCAGACGGTTGGGCCAGCGTCAGGCGATCAGAAGCCCATCACCTTGGCCACGGTCTCGGTGTCCGGGGCGATGCCGGTGTGGAAGGTGGCGTCGTTGTTCTCGATCGCCGTCGTCGGGTCCTTGAGGCCGTTGCCGGTGAGCACGCACACCACCGTGGCGCCGGCGGGCACCTCCTCCCGCCGCTTGATCAGGCCCGCCACCGAGGCGGCGCTGGCGGGCTCGCAGAACACCCCTTCCCCCTGGCCCAGCAGCTTGTAGGCCTCGATGATCTCGGCGTCGGTGACGGCCATGAAGTCGCCGTTGCTCTCGCTGCGGGCGTTGAGGGCGTTCTCCTTGTTCACCGGATTGCCGATGCGGATCGCCGTGGCGATGGTGTCCGGTTGCTCCACGGTGTGCCCCAGCACCATCGGGGCGGCCCCGGCGGCCTGGAAGCCCATCATCCGCGGCAGGACCGTGCTGTGGCCCGCCTGGCGGTACTCCTTGAAGCCCATCCAGTAGGCGCTGATGTTGCCGGCGTTGCCCACCGGGATGCAGAGCCAGTCGGGGGCTTCGCCGAGGGCGTCGACCACCTCGAAGGCGGCCGTCTTCTGCCCCTGCAGCCGGTACGGGTTGAGGGAGTTCACCAGGGTGACCGGGTAGCGGTCAGCCACGTCCCGAACGATCGCCAGGGCCCGGTCGAAGTTGCCCTGCACCGCCAGCACCTCGGCGCCGTAGAGCAGGGCCTGGGCCAGCTTCCCCTGGGCCACGTAGCCGTCGGGGATCAGCACGAAGGCCCGCATCCCGCCCCGGCGCGCGTAGGCGGCCGCGGCTGCTGATGTGTTGCCGGTGCTGGCGCAGATCACCGCCTCCGAGCCCGCCTCCTTGGCCTTGCTGATGGCCATCGTCATGCCCCGGTCCTTGAAGGAGCCGGTGGGGTTGAGGCCGTCGTACTTGAGGAACACCTTGACGCCGCGGCCCACCCGTTCGGCGATCACCGGCGCCGGAATCAGGGGCGTGGCCCCCTCCCGCAGGGTCACCACCGGCGTGGCGTCACTGACGGGCAGCCAGCTGCGGTAGGCCTCGATCAGCCCCGGCCAGTCCTGCATGGTGGGCTGCCGGCCCAGGCGTCGCAGGGCTCGTAGCAGGGGCACGGGGGACAGCGGCGTGGCTGACGTCAATGTAGGGCTCCGGTCTGACGCGTCAGGGGGCGGGGGCGGCCGGCGCCGGCGCGGCGGGTGCCGGCGCCGGGGTCGCCTGCGGTTCGCTGCCCCGCAGCCCGTCCAGGGGCGACTCGGAGAAGAAGCGCACCAGTTCGCTGATCGAGGAGGCCTTGGACGCCAGCGCCATGAGGGCCGGGAGGCTCACCTCCAGTTCCCGGGTCGGGTAGGCCCGCAGGAAGGTGATGGCCGACAGCGACCCCTTGCCCTCGTAGGTGCCCAGCACCATGGCGGCCCGCAGGGCGGGCACGCCGGCTTCCGGGGCCCGCAGGGGGAACAGGATCCGGGCCAGGCGGGCCAGGATCGCCTCACCGATGCGGGTGTTGAGCAGGCGGCTCATCAGCACGATCGGCAGCCGCACCGATTCGTTCAGCAGCTTGCTGACCTGTTTCGGGTCCTGGCGGCCCAGCCGCAGCACGTCGGCCAGCAGGCCGCGGGCCTCACCGGTGGTGGCCAGGTGCTCCAGGTCGGCCACCGGGATCGAGCGTCGGAAGGCCCCGCTGGTGAACACCAGGTTCTCGGTGGCCATGGCCGCGGGAGTCGAGCAGCACAGTCCCAGACCCAGGACAGCGGCCAGGAGCCTTCGCCGCTTGTTCACGCTTGTCTCCCTTGGATCCGATTGACTCTACGGATCTCAGGCACCGGACACACCGGCCGCCTGACGCACCGCCGGTGTCACCAGCACATCGCGCAGCAGGTGCACCACGCCTCTCTCCGCCAGACCCTTGGCCACCTGCAGTCCCATGCGGCGCAGATCCGGCTCCCCCAGCACCCGCGGCAGGCGCTTCAGCAGCAGCGACGGCTCGAAGCCGGGCAGGTCGCGCAGGATCGCCAGCAGCTCCTGGATCGGCTCCAGATCCAGCAGTGGCGGGCTCGCCAGGGAGGGCGGCAGGGCCCGCAGCCCCGGCGGCAGCAGACGCGTAGGCAGCCGCCGGCCAAGCCGCAGGGTGGTGTTCCAGGCCAGGGCATCCATCTGCAGCACCAGTGCATCGACGAGCTGCTGGCGCAGCAGCCCGCCGTTGGGGGAGAAGAGGAAATCCAGCACCTGGTCGAGCAGGCCGTCGAGGTCGAGCTGGTCCTGCAGCGAGGCACTGGCCACCAGGCTCTCCAGCCGCTGCCAGCGGAACTCGTCGCCGTCGTAGAGCATCTCCCGCAGGCTGCGCCGCAGCTCGGGATCGGGATCCTCCATCAGCCGGCGGGCGAAGTAGGGGTAGGCGGCGCCGAGGATCTTGAAGTCCGGGTCGACGCTCAGGGCGATGCCCTCGAGGGTGACCAGGGAACGGATGATCAGGGCGTAGTACGGCGGCACCTGGAAGGGGAAGCGGTACATCACCCCGGAGAGGTCGTCGGTGACCGCCTTGAAGTCCATGCGGCCCACCCCCATCTCCAGGGCCTGGCCGAACACCGTCTCGAAGGCCGGAACGATCGGCTCCAGATCCACCGCTTCCCCCAGGAAGCCCAGATGGACGAAGTCCTTGGAGAGGGCGCCGAAATTGCGGTTCACCAGGTGTACCACCGCCTGGATCAGCCCGGTGCGCGCCTCCCGCGACACCTCGCTCATCATGCCGAAATCCAGGTAGGCCAGGCGTCCGTCGGGCAGGGCCAGCAGGTTGCCGGGGTGGGGATCGGCGTGGAAGAACCCGTGCTCCAGCAGCTGCTGCAGGCTGCAGTTCACCCCCACCTCCACCATCTGGTCGGGGTCGACCCCCAGGGCGCGCACCGCGTCGAGGTTGGTGAGCTTGACGCCGTCGATCCACTCCATCGTCAGCACCCGGCGGCTGGTGGCCTGGCGGTAGATGGCGGGGACGGCGATGCGGGGGTTGTGGCTGTGGAGGCGGGCGAAGGTCTCGGCGTTGGTGGCCTCGTTGATGTAGTCCATCTCCTCGAAGACCCGCTTGCCGAGTTCATCGATCAGACCCACCAGATCGCTCTTGATCAGCCCCACATTCCGGTTCAGCCAGGCGGCGATGTTGCGGACGATGTAGAGGTCGAGGGTGATCTGCTCCCGCAGGCCCGGCCGCTGCACCTTCACCGCCACCCGTTCACCGCTCATCAGCACCCCCCGGTGCACCTGGCCGAGGGAGGCGGCGGAGATCGGCTCTTTCTCCAGGGAGGCGAAGATCGTCTCCACCGGAGCGCCGAGGTCCTCCTCGATGCAGGCCATGGCCAGGGCGCTGTCGAAGCCCGGCAGCTGGTCCTGCAGCTGGGCCAGCTCCTCAAGCAGCACCGGCGGAATGATGTCGGGCCGGGTGGAGAGGGCCTGGCCCGCCTTGATGAAGGCGGGGCCGAGGGCCACCAGCAGCTCGGCGCACTCCCGGGCCCGTTCGCGCGCCCGGGCGGGGTTGGCCAGCTGGCCGGTGAACCAGTCGAAGCCCACCCCCAGGAGGTAAAGACCGATCGGCACCAGCGTCTGCCAGATCCGCCGGGCCAGGCGCATCGGGTGGCCGGCGTAGATGCGGGTGATGGCGGCCGGGTCGTAGCTGAGCAGGCCCGCCGCCTCCAGGAAGTCCCCCATCTCGACGCCCATCTCGACGGTGGCGGCCGGGCGCTCGGGGATCGGGACAGGGGCTGGGGGGGAGGAGACCATGGCTGGGGTGCACCGCCGCGGCGCCGGCAGGCGGAACCCCCTTCTAAACGAAAGTCACAGCCGCTACGGTCGGGCCACGTACCGATCGCTCGCCGGAGGCCTGGGTGCTCACGGGTCTGCGCCTCGAGAACATCGCCCTGATCGAGCGCCTGGAACTGGCGTTCTCGGCCGGCTTCACCGTGCTCACCGGCGAGACCGGCGCCGGCAAGTCGATCCTGCTGGATGCCCTGGATGCCCTGCTCGGCGGAGCCCAGGGCAGCCAGGGGGCCCGCCTGCTGCGCCGCGGCGCCGAGCGGGGCCGCATTGAGGCCAGCTTCAGCCTGGCTGCCCCGGTGCGCGACTGGCTGGAGCGCCAGGAGCTGGAGGCCGAGGACGACGAGCTGCTGCTCAGCCGCGACTGGCGCCTGCAGGACGACCGGCTCACCAGTCGCCACCGGCTCAACGGGGTGGTGGTGAGCCGCAACCAGGTGCTGGAGCTGCGCCCCCTGCTGCTCGATCTCACCGTCCAGGGCCAGACCCAGCAGCTGGGCCGCCCCGGCCAGCAGCGCCGCTGGCTGGATCGCTTCGCGGGCGAGGAGCTGGCTGCCCTTCTGGAGGCCACCCGCGCCGCCTGGCAACACTGGAAGGGGGAGGCCGACGCCCTGGCCCGGGCCCGCGCCGACCGGGACCGCTTCGCCCGGGATCGGGAGCGGCAGGAGGAGCTGCTGGCGGAGCTGGAGGCCGCCGACCTCGAGGACCCGGCCGAACGCCAGCGGCTCCAGGGCGAACAGGACCGCCTGGCCCACGCGGTGCGCCTGCAGGAGGGGGTGATGACCCTGATCGGCCGGCTGGTGGAGGGGGCCGAGGGGGCCCCCTCGGTGCTCGACCACCTGGCGGCCTGCGACCAGGAGCTGCAGACCATGGCCGGCCTCGACGCCGGTGTGGCACCGCTGCACGGGGCCTGCGCCGAGGCCCTGGCTGGCCTGCAGGATCTGGCCCGGGATCTTGATCGCTACGGCTCCCTGCTGGAGAGCGACCCCGACAGCCTGGCCCTGCTGCAGGAGCGCATGGCCCTGCTCAAGGCCCTGGAGCGCCGCCATGGCCAGACCCTGGCCGAACTGATCGCCCGGCGCGACGAGCTGCGCGACCAGCTGGCCGGGGCGGATGCCGAGGCGGCCCTGGCGGGGCTGGAGGCCGCCGAAGCCGCCGCCCGCCAGCGGCGCGACCGGGCCAATGCCGCGCTCACCCGGGCCCGCACCGCTGCCGCCGGCCTGCTGGAGGACCAGCTGATGGCGGCCCTGCGCCCCATGGGATTGGCCAATGTGCGCTTCAGCGTGGCCCTCGGTGCCGCCGAGCCCGGCGAGGAGGGGGCCGATGCGGTGCAGTTCCTGTTCTCCGCCAACCCGGGCCAGCCGCTGGCGCCCCTGGTGGAGGTGGCCTCCGGCGGAGAGATGAGCCGCTTCCTGCTGGCGCTGAAAACCTGTCTGGCCGCGGCCGACCCCCACGTCACCCTGCTCTTCGATGAGATCGATGCGGGGGTGAGCGGCCGTGTCAGCGGCGCCATGGCCCAGCTGCTGCGGCGCCTGGCCGAGCGGCGCCAGGTGTTCTGCATCACCCACCAGCCCCTGGTGGCCGCCGCGGCCCAGCACCACTTCCGGGTCAGCAAGAGCGTCGAGGCGGGCCTCACCCACACGCGGGTGTCCCACCTGCGGGACACTCGCGAGCGCCAGGCGGAGCTGGCGGAACTGGCCGGCGGTGATTCCGGCGAGGCCCACAGCTATGCCGCCAGCCTGCTGGGGTCAGGGGCGCCGCCGGACCCGGGAGCGGCCGAGCAGGCCCGCCGCCAGCAGGGCCCCCGCCGTGGTGAGCAGCAGGGTGAGGATCTGGTCGGGCGTCAGGGGCGCCAGCTGCAGGACCCGCTGGAGGGCGGGGAATGCCATCAGCAGCAGCCACAAGCCCAGGCCGATGCCGGCACCGGCGGCGGTGATGCGGCTGTGGGGATCCCCGTTCAGCCACACCAGCCCGCCACCGGCGAGCAGCAGCAGCGAGAACACCAGGCTGCGGCGTGATGCGGTGTCCGTGTCGGGCCAGAACGCCAGCACCAGGGCCGCCACCATCACCACGGCCCCCTGGGTGAGGGAGTGGCGCCAGGTGTCGGGGCCGAACAGGGGCGCCTCCGGCGGGCGGGGCGGCTGCCGCATCAGGCCCGGTGTGGCCGGCAGCGCCTCGAACATCACCGTGCAGGCCGGATCGATCACCAGATGCAGCAGGGCGATGTGCACCGGCAGCAGGATCAGGGCCTGGCCCGGCAGCAGCAGCGGCATCAGGCCGAGGGCCGCGATCGGCAGGTGGATCGCCAGGGTGTAGCCCAGCGCCCGGTGCAGGTTGGCATCGACGCGCCGGCCCAGTTCCAGAGCCAGCACCAGATCGCTGAAGGTGTCCCTGAGCAACACCAGATCGGCGGATTCCCGCGCCACGGCGGTGCCCCTCTTGCCCATCGCCACGCCGATGTCGGCGGCTTTGAGGGCAAGAACGTCGTTGACCCCATCCCCGGTCATCGCCACCACCTCACCGGCGTCCTGCAGGGCGCGCACCAGCTGCAGCTTCTGCTGGGGCATCACCCGGGCGAACACCGACACCGCGCCGATGGCCTCGGCCAGCTCCCGGGGTGCGAGCGTCCGGAGGTCCTGGCCGGTGAGCACCGGTCCCGGCGGCAGGCCCGCCTGGTCGGCGATCGAGCGGGCCGTCACCGGGCTGTCGCCCGTGATCATCACGACGCGGACCCCCGCGCCCCGGGCCGTGGCGATGGCCGCCGGTACCTCCGCCCGCAGCGGGTCCGCCAGGGCCAGGAAGCCCACCGGCTCGAAGGGGTAGTCGTGGGCGGCGGCGGCCGGCTCCGTGGCGCCCCACGGAGGCGGTGGGTCGTGCTGGGGGGCGCCATCGAGGCCGCGGGCCACCGCCAGCACCCGCAGCCCCCTGGTGGCGAGTCCATCGGCGGCCGCCAGCAGGGCGGCGCTCCCCTCCCCATCCAGGTGGCAGAGATCGGCGATCGCCTCGGGTGCCCCCTTGGCCGCCAGCTGCAGGTCCCCGTCGCCGTCGCGCCAGAGGCGCGAGAACACCAGCAGGTCACTCTGCAACGGGTACTCCCGTTCCAGGGGCCAATCGGGATGCAGGTGTTCGGTGTCGTCCAGCTGGTCGGCGGCCAGGCGCTGAATCGCCAGTTCCATGGCATCCACCGGATCGCCCCGGCTGGCCAGTACCGCCAGCTCCATCAGTTGGTGGAAGGGTTCCTCCAGGGGCGTGCCGGCCTGCCAATCCTTCAGATCCGGCCAGGTGAGCAGCTGCTGCACCCCCATGCGGTTCTCGGTGAGGGTGCCGGTCTTGTCGACGGCGAGCACCGTGGCGCTGCCGAGGCTCTCCACCGCCGCCGGCCAGCGGGCCAGCACGCCGATGCGGGCCAGCCGCAGGGCGCCGAGGGCCAGGAACAGGGCCAGCACCACGGGGATCTCGTTGGGCAGCACCGCCAGGGCCAGGGCCAGGGCCGCCAGCAGGGCCCGGGGCCAGTCGCCGCTCGACACGCCCTGGATCACGGCCAGGGCGGCACAGAGGGCCAGGGCCATCACGGTGAGCCGGGAGGTGAGCCGCCGGGTCTGGCGCTGCAGGCGCGTCAGCGGCGGTTGCACCGTGGCCAGGCTCGTGCCGAGCCGGCCCAGTTCCGTGGCCTCCGCCACCGCCACCACCGTCGCCCAACCCCGTCCGCCCGCCACCAGCGACCCCGCCAGCACCCGCTCCCCCGGTTCGGTGCGGGCCACCGGCAGGGATTCCCCCGTCAGCAGGGACTCATCCAGCCACAGCCCCACCGCCTCGGTGAGCGCGGCATCGGCGGCCACCCGATCCCCCTCCTCCAGACGCAGCAGATCGCCCAGGCGCACCTGATCGGTGGAGAGCTCCAGGTCCCTGCCATCGCGGCGCACGTGGGCGCGGGGTGCCGAGAGGCGGGCCAGTTCCGCCAGGGCGTGGCTGCTGCGTTGCTGCTGGACGGCATCGAGCAGGCTGATGCCCAGCACGAACGCCAGCAGGATCGCCGCATCGATCCATTCCCCCATCAGGCCGTAGAGGAGGGCGCAGGCCAGCAGCAGCAGAGTGGTGGGCTCGAGCCAGTTCATCGGGATCCGTCATCGACACCACTCCCCACCCTGTGCAGGCCGCCGTGGCCGCGGCAGCGATGACACCAACCTCAATGCCGGCATCGCCCCCGCCGGCTGACGGGCGGGAGTGGCTGGTCACCAACGGGCTGGGCGGTTATGCCATGGGCACGGTGGCGGGGCCACCCAGCCGCAGCTACCACGGCCTGCTGATCGCGGCCCTGGCGCCGCCGGTGGAGCGCACCCTGCTGGTGAGCGGGCTGGAGGAGAGCGTGCGGGGGGTCGACGGGGACGCGGGGGGCTGCGGGCGGGAGCGGCTCGTGGCGTTCGCCCTCGAGGGCAGCGTGCCCCGCTGGCGCTACGCCTGGGGGGAGACCCTGCTGGAGAAGCGGGTGTGGATGGTCCAGGGGGCGAACACCACCTACGTGAGCTACCGGCTGGTGCGCGGCGGCCCCCTCGACCTCACCCTGACCGCCTGCGTGCAGCACCGCTCGCACCACGGCGGCGAGCGGCCGCGGCTCGACCTGGTGGCGCTGCCGATGGGGGTGGAGGTGCGGCCGGCGGCGGCGGCGCCGTTCTTCCTTGGCAGCGACCGCGGTGACTGGCGGCTGGAGGATCCAGCCCGCTGGGTGGAGGGGATCCCCCTGGCGGCGGAGGCGGAACGGGGGCTGGCGAGCACGGCCGAGCACCTGCGGGCGGCCACCCTCACCGTGAGCCTGGGGCCGCTGGATCCCGCCGTCACCGTCGTGGCCAGCACCCATCGCGGCGCCTGCACCGATGGCGCACGGGCGCTGGGCGAGCGCCACGACCACGAACAGGCGCTGCTGCGCCGCTGGGAGGCCGCCCAGCCCGGCCTGGCGCCGGAGGCACCCGCCTGGATCCGCCAGCTGGTGCTGGCGGCCGATGCCTTTGTGGTGGAGCGGTCGATGGACGGTGCTTCTGGCCACCAGCCGGGCGCCTCGCTGATCGCCGGGTACCCCTGGTTCAACGACTGGGGTCGCGACACGATGATCAGCCTGGCGGGCCTGACCCTGGCGACGGGCCGCTGCGAGCGGGCCGAGCGCATCTTGCGCACCTACGCCGCCCATGTCAGCCACGGGCTGATCCCCAACAGCTTCCCGGACCGGGCCGACCAGCCCCTGGATCAGGGCGCCTACAACACGGTGGACGCCACGCTGTGGTTCTTCCAGGCCCTGGCGGAACACCGGACTGCCAGCGGCAGTGACGCCCTGGTGCGGGAGCTGTTCACCCGGCTGGAGGCGATCCTCGAGCAGCATGTGGCCGGCACCTGGTTCGGGATCCGCATGGATCCGGCCGATGGCCTGCTGGGCGCCGGGGAGGGGCAAACCCAGCTCACCTGGATGGATGCCAAGCCCGGCGACCGGGCCATCACCCCCCGCCACGGCAAGGCGGTGGAGGTCAATGCTCTGTGGGTGAATGCCCTGGGGGCGATGGCGGGCTTCGCCCGGCTCACGGGGGCCGATCCTGGCCGCTGGCGGGCCCTGGCCGATCGGGCCGCGGCGGGCTTCCAGCGCTTCTGGAACCCCCGGATGGGCGGCTGCTTCGATGTCATCGACGGACCTTCGGGACGACCCGATGACCGGCTGCGGCCCAACCAGCTGCTGGCCCTGTCGCTGCCGGAGCCCCTGCTCAGCCGAGCCCAGGCCACCAGCGTGCTGGCCCTCTGCGGCCGGCGCCTGCTCACCCGCCACGGGCTGCGCACCCTGGACCCCGCCGATCCCGACTACCGCGGCCACTACGGCGGTGACGCCCAGCGGCGGGATGGGGCCTACCACCAGGGGACGGTGTGGGCCTGGTGGCTGGGGCCCTTCGCCCGGGGCCATTTCCGCCTGCACGGGGATGCGCCGCGGGCCCTGTCCTACCTGGAGCCCATGGCCGATCACCTGGACGCGGCGGGCGTGGGCAGCCTCAGCGAGATCTTCGATGGCGATCCCCCCCATGCTCCGCGGGGCTGCATCGCCCAGGCCTGGTCGGTGGCTCAGGTGCTCGCGGCCTGGACGGCGATCAGCGACGGATCGGCGGCGCTGGCACCGCTCAGTGGTGGAACCCCGAGGCCGTCGCCTCGCTGAGGGCGTGGTGGCCGGGGTGGCTGGCGAAGACGTCGAGCGACTGGCGGATGTTCTCCAGCAGGAGATCGGCCAGATCGCGGCTGACGCCATGGCGCACCAGGATCCGCTGCACGGTGATCCCCTCGCAGTGGGCCGGCAGGCTGTAGGCCGGCACCTGCCAGCCGTGCACCCGCAGGCGGTCGGCGAGGGCGTAGAGGTTGAAGTTCACCGCGCTTCCCTCCCGTTTCATCCAGCAGAGGGCGGGAATGCCCGCCTGATCCTCGCCGCCGAACAGGATCTCGAACGGCCCCAGCTTGGCGATCACCCGGGCCAGGTACTGGGCGGTGGCGTAACAGGCGGCGTGCACCTTGCGGTAGCCCTCCCGGCCCAGGCGCAGAAAGTTGTAGTACTGACAGACCACCTGGCCCCCGGGCCGGGAGAAGTTGAGGGTGAGATCGCGCCTGTTGCTCCCCAGGTAGTTCACCCAGAACACCATCTCCTCGGGCAGATCCCGTGACTGCCGCCACAGCACCCAGCCCACCCCCAGGGGCGCCAGGCCGAACTTGTGGCCGGAGGCATTGATCGAGCGCACCCGCGGCAGCCGGAAGTCCCAGACCAGATCGGGGGCGCAGAAGGGCGCCAGGAAGCCGCCGCTGGCGGCATCCACGTGGATGGGGATGTCGAGGCCGGTGCGGGCCTGCAGGCCATCGAGGGCGGCCGCCAGCGCCTGCACCGGCTCGTACTGGCCGGTGAAGGTGACCCCCAGGGTGGGCACCACGCCGATGGTGTTCTCGTCGCAGTAGCGCAGGGCCGCTTCCGGGCTGAGGATCAGCTGGTCGGGCTGCATCGGGATCTCCCGGAGCTCGATGTCCCAGTAGCGGCAGAACTTGTGCCAGCAGATCTGCAACGGCCCGGTCACCAGGTTGGGTCTGTCGCTGGGTTGCCCTTGTTGCTTCCGCTGCGCTCCCCAGCGGCGCTTCATCGCCAGCCCCGCGAGCTTGGCGGCCTCGCTGGAGCCGGTGGTGGAGCAGCCGATGGCGTCATCAACTGAGGGGGCATGCCAGAGATCGGCCACCATGCGGGCACAGCGGGCTTCGATCTCGGCGGTCTGGGGATATTCGTCCTTGTCCTCGATGTTCTTGTCGATGCACAGATCCATCAGGGCATGGACTTCGTCCTCCACCCAGGTCAGACAGAAGGTGGCCAGGTTCTGACGGGAATTGCCATCCAGCATCAGCTCGTCGCGGATCGCGGCGAACACGGCGCGGGGGTTGTGCTCCCTGCTGGGGAAATGGTTCTTCGGCAGCGTGACCGAGAGATCGGTGGATGAAGAGATGTCGTCCTCCAGGAAGTATCCGGCCGCCGCTCTGTCGTGGAGGGTCATCGATCGCAGCGGCGCTCACCTGGCCGGTTGAGGGCAGGAGCGGCCTGGCAGGACAGTTCCATCCGGACACTGCCCCCGCGCTGCACCCTTCGGCGACGGACAATGGAG
Source organism: Cyanobium gracile PCC 6307 (assembly GCF_000316515.1). Lineage (NCBI taxonomy): Bacteria > Bacillati > Cyanobacteriota > Cyanophyceae > Synechococcales > Prochlorococcaceae > Cyanobium > Cyanobium gracile. Next base: position 2,326,225 of record NC_019675.1, read on the forward strand.
ACCTCACGCCTGAACCCGCCATGGGTTCGCCCTCCGCAGCCCCGATGACCAGGGAGATGACCACGGAGGCGGCCTTCGCCCGCTTTGATGCCCTCCCCCCGGTGGAAATCGACGACCTGCTCGGGGCCTGGACGGGGGAGAGCGTCCCCACCGGCCATCCGCTCGACGGTGCCCTGGAGGCCTTCCACTGGCATGGGAAGCGTTTCGACAGCGCCGAGGAGGTCCATCCGCTGGTGTTCCGCACCCTCGGCGGCGGCCGCACCTGGCTGGAGCCGAGGGCCATGGGGCCGGGGCTGCGCCTGAGCGGGCGGGTGCCGATCCCGACCTCGCCGCTGGCCGGCCGCCTGTTCCAGCTGCTGCTGCCCCTGCTCAGCACCCGCCGCTCCCGGGCCCGGCTGCGGATGACCCGTTACCGCGGCGTGGTGAGCGCCACGATGCAGTACGACCACCTGCCCATCAACGATGTCTTCCGCCGGGTGGACGACGACACCGTGCTGGGGGTGATGGACCTCAAGGGCATGGAGATGCCCTTTTTCTTCCTGCTGCGCCGGGAAGGACCAGACCCGTCACAATCCGTTACGATTTGACCGAGGGAGGACGTCTCCGGATGACCGTTCTCCCCTGAACGCTTGTCGCCGTCTGATCACCATGCGCTGGACCGCCGCCGACATCCCTGACCAGTCCGGCCGGATCGCCCTGGTCACCGGGGCCAACAGTGGCCTGGGTCTGGAAACCGCCCGCGCCCTGGCGGCCCGCGGCGCCACCGTGCTGCTGGCCTGCCGTTCCCTGGCCAAGGCGGAGCAGGCCCGCGAGGAGCTGCTCACCGCCGCCGCTTCCACCGGCGCCCTCGACCTGCTGCACCTCGACCTGGCCGACCTGGCCAGCGTGGCCGCCGCCGCCGCCACCGTCGCCGAGCGCTACGGCCGCCTCGATCTGCTGATCAACAACGCCGGCGTCATGGCGCCGCCCCGCCGCCTCACCCGCCAGGGTTTCGAGCTCCAGTTCGGCACCAACCACCTGGGCCACGTCGCCCTCACCCTCGCCCTGCTGCCCCTGCTGCGCGACCGCCCCGGAGCCCGGGTGGTCACCGTCACCTCCGGGGCCCAGTACTTCGGCCGCATCGCCTTCGACGACCTCCAGGGAGAGCGCCGCTACGACCGCTGGCGGGCCTATGGCCAGAGCAAGCTGGCCAATGTGATGTTCGCCCTGGAGCTGCAGCGGCGCCTGGCCGACCAGGGCAGCCCCGTCCTGTCCCTGGCGGCCCACCCCGGCTTCGCCCGCACCAACCTCCAGCCCGCCTCGATCGCCGCCACCGGCTCCTGGTTCGAGCCCCTCGCCTACCGGCTGATGGATCCGCTCTTCCAGAGCGCCGCCATGGGGGCCCTGCCCCAGCTGTTCGCCGCCACCGCCCCCCAGGCCAGGCCCGGTGGTCACTACGGTCCCGACCAGTGGGGCGGCCTGCGGGGCTGGCCCACCGAGGTGCGCATCGCCCCGGCGGCCCTCGATGCCGACCAGTGCCGGCGCCTCTGGGACGTGAGCCTGGAGCTCTGCGGCGCCGCCGCCCCCCTGCCGGCCCTGGCCTGAGCCTGTCCCAGGGCCATCCCCCGTAGACTCATCGGCTGCCGACCGCCCCCCATGCCCCGTGCCCGCGTCGGATCCTCCAGCAAGAGCGCGGCTCCCGACATCGCCCTGCGCACCCTCACCGGCGGCAGCCTCGAGGACGTGATCCGGGTCCGTGGGGCCCGGCAGCACAACCTGCGCAACGTCGATCTCACCATCCCGCGCAACCGGATGGTGGTGTTCACCGGCGTGAGCGGCAGCGGCAAGAGCTCCCTCGCCTTCGACACGATCTTCGCCGAGGGCCAGCGGCGCTACGTGGAGAGCCTCTCCGCCTACGCCCGCCAGTTCCTCGGCCAGGTGGACAAGCCGGACGTGGATGCGATCGAGGGGCTCTCGCCCGCCATCTCGATCGACCAGAAGTCCACCAGTCACAACCCCCGCTCCACCGTCGGCACGGTGACGGAGATCCAGGACTATCTGCGCCTGCTGTTCGGCCGCGCCGGCGAACCCCACTGCCCCCAGTGCGACCGCTCGATCAAGCCCCAGTCCATCGACGAGATGGTGGACCAGATCCTCACCCTGCCGGAGGGCACCCGCTACCAGCTGCTGGCCCCCGTGGTGCGGGGCAAGAAGGGCACCCACGTGAAGCTGCTGGCCGGCCTGGTGGCCGAGGGCTTCGCCCGGGTGCGGATCAACGGCGAGGTGCGCGAGCTGGCCGACAACATCGAGCTCGACAAGAACCACGCCCACCACATCGAGGTGGTGGTCGACCGGCTGGTGGCCCGCGAGGGCATCAACGAGCGCCTCACCGATTCCCTGCGCACCGCCCTCAAGCGGGGCGAGGGCCTGGCCCTGGTGGAGGTGGTGCCCAAGGCCGACGAACCCCTGCCCGAAGGGGTGGAGCGCGAACGTCTCTACTCCGAGAACTTCGCCTGCCCGGTGCACGGCGCCGTGATGGAGGAGCTCTCGCCCCGCCTGTTCTCCTTCAACAGCCCCTACGGCGCCTGCCCCGACTGCCACGGCATCGGCCACCTGCGCAAGTTCACCGTGGAGCGGGTGGTGCCCGATCCCTCCCTGCCGGTGTACGCCGCCATCGCCCCCTGGAGCGACAAGGAGAACAGCTACTACTTCTCCCTGCTGTTCAGCGTCGGTGAGGCCTTCGGCTTCGAGCTCAAGACCCCCTGGAACGAGCTCACCGACGCCCAGCGCGCGGTGCTGCTGCAGGGCAGCCAGGAGCCGATCGCCATCAAGGCCGACAGCCGCTACCGCAAGAGCGAGGGCTATGTGCGGCCCTTCGAGGGGATCCTGCCGATCCTGGAGCGCCAGCTGCGCGATGCCAGCGGCGAATCCATGCGCCAGAAGCTCGAGAAGTACCTGGAGCTGGTGCCCTGCGCCAGCTGCCACGGCCTGCGGCTGCGTCCGGAGGCCCTGGCGGTGCGGGTGGGCCCCTACGCCATCCACGAGCTCACCTCGGTGAGCGTGGCCGACAGCCTGGAGCGGATCGAGGCCCTGATGGGGGTGGGTGCCCATGAAGGGGCCGAGCCCCTGCTCAGCAGCCGCCAGATCCAGATCGGTGACCTGGTGCTGCGGGAGATCCGCATGCGGCTCAAGTTCCTGCTCGATGTGGGCCTGGATTACCTGAGCCTGGATCGGCCCGCCATGACCCTCTCCGGCGGGGAGGCCCAGCGCATCCGCCTGGCCACCCAGATCGGTGCCGGCCTCACCGGCGTTCTGTACGTGCTCGACGAGCCCAGCATCGGCCTGCACCAGCGCGACAACGACCGCCTGCTGGCCACCCTCACCAAGCTGCGCGACCTGGGCAACACCCTGATCGTGGTGGAGCACGACGAGGACACGATCCGCGCCGCCGATTATCTGGTGGACATCGGCCCCGGCGCCGGTGTCCATGGCGGCCACATCGTCGCCGAGGGCTCCCTCGAGAACCTGCTGGCCGCCGAGGCCTCCCTCACCGGGGCCTACCTGAGCGGTCGCCGCTCCATCCCCACCCCCGCCGAGCGCCGCGATGCCGGCAGCCGCCGGCTCACCCTGGTGAACTGCACCCGCAACAACCTCCAGGGCATCGACGTGGAGATCCCCCTCGGGCGGCTGGTGTGCGTGACCGGGGTGAGCGGCAGCGGCAAGAGCACCCTGGTGAACGAGCTGCTGCACCCGGCCCTCGAGAACCGCCTCGGCATGAAGGTGCCCTTCCCCACCGGGCTCGAGGAGCTGCGGGGCATCAAGGCGATCGACAAGGTGATTGTCATCGACCAGTCGCCGATCGGCCGCACCCCCCGCTCCAACCCCGCCACCTACACCGGCGCCTTCGATCCCATCCGCCAGGTGTTCGCCGCCACGGTGGAGGCCAAGGCCCGCGGCTACCAGGTGGGGCAGTTCAGCTTCAACGTCAAGGGCGGCCGCTGCGAGGCCTGCAGCGGCCAGGGGGTGAACGTGATCGAGATGAACTTCCTCCCCGACGTCTATGTCCAGTGCGACGTCTGCAAGGGGGCCCGCTACAACCGCGAAACCCTCCAGGTGACCTTCCGGGGCCACACCATCGCCGATGTGCTGGAGATGACGGTGGAGCAGGCCGCCGAGGTGTTCGCCGCCATCCCCCAGGCCGGCGAGCGTCTCAGCACCCTGGTGGACGTGGGCCTCGGCTACATCAAGCTGGGCCAGCCCGCCCCCACCCTCTCCGGCGGTGAGGCCCAGCGGGTGAAGCTGGCCACCGAGCTCTCCCGCCGCGCCACCGGCAAGACCCTCTACCTGATCGACGAACCCACCACGGGCCTGAGCTTCTACGACGTCCACAAGCTGATGGACGTGATGCAGCGTCTGGTGGACAAGGGCAATTCGATCCTGGTGATCGAGCACAACCTCGATGTGATCCGCTGTGCCGACTGGCTGGTCGACCTCGGACCGGAAGGCGGTGACAAGGGGGGCCAGATCGTGGCCGTCGGCACCCCCGAGACCGTGGCCCAGAACGCCGCCAGCCACACCGGCCGCTACCTGCGGCACGTGCTGGAGCAGCATCCCCCCATCCCCCTCGCGGCCTGATCCATGGCTGAACTCACCCCCGCCGCGGTCCTCTCCCAGGAGCAAGCGGCCCTGCTGCGCATCGTCTGCACCGTCGCCTGGGCCGACGGCGAATGCTCCAGGGCCGAGCGGGAGCTGCTGGCCGACCAGGTGGCCACGCAGCTGCACGGCGACAGCCCCGACAGCCTCGCTGAAGCGCAGCTGGAGGCCTTTCTGGCCGAGCGGCTGCCAGTGGCGGGCCTGGACGATCTGGTGACCCAGCTCCCCGGCTCCGACGACCGCCAGCTGGCCCTGAAGCTCAGCTACATGATGGTGCGCGTGGGCCGGCGCTCAGCGGAGGAGCCCAGCATCAACGCCCAGGAACGGGTGGCCTACCGCCAGCTGGTGGAGCTGCTGGGCCTGGAGGACGCCAGGATTCAGGAGATCGAGTGGGCGGCGGAGGCCGACCTGCCGAAAAAGGAGGGGCTGGCCCAGCTGCTGGCCGAGCTCACCGCCGGCTGGCGCACCCCCTGAGGCCTCAGGGCAGGGGCTCCTCGCCGCTGCCGCTGGGGTAGGCCTGGTTGCTGTCGGGCATCCAGTAGCTGAGGTCGTTGTGCCAGTAGAGCCGGCCGGGCACCCTCTGGGTGCTCAGCTTGGTCTTGCCGAGGGCGGACATCAGCTGGGTCATCTCGATCGGCGAGAGGTCGGTGACGATGTCGTTGCCGGCGATCTCCAGCAGGGCCGGCAGCTTGGCGATCGTGGCCGGCTGGGCCAGCTTGCTGAACACCTGGGCCATCACCAGCCGTTGGCGTTCCATCCGGCCCAGATCGCCCCGCTCGTCGTGACGGAAGCGCAGGAACCCCTCCAGGTCCTTGCCCTTCAGCAGCTGCCTGCCGGGGTAGAGGTCGATGTAGAGGCCCTGGGCGTTGTCGACGTAGTACATGCGCTTGGGCACATCCACCTCGACGCCTCCGAGGGCTTCGGCCACCTTGTTGACGGCGTCGAGGTTCACCTTGAGGTAGCGCTCCACCGGGGTGGCCAGCAGGGTGCCCACTTCCGCCTTGGCGGTCTGGATGCCGCCGAGGGCGAAAAGGGAATTGGCCTTCACCACCCCCAGCTGGGGCGATTCGATGAAGGTGTCCCGCGGCACCTGGGTGATGTGGGTGATGTCGCCATCGAGGCGCACGGTGAACATCACGTCGGTGTTCTCGCCGACGGCGTCGCGGCCGAGCACGAGGATCGGGCGGTTCTCGATCGTGAGGGGATTCAGCACCGCCCCGATGCCGCGCGAACTGGGAATCAGGCCGGCGAGGAACGGGGCGAGGCGCGCCGGCAGGGGGCCCGCCATCAAGGCTCCGACGGCCACACCGATGCCGAAGGTGAGCAGGGGCCGACGCCGGGAGCGCTGCGGGGCCGGGGGCCGCTGCTTCGGATCGGGCCGGGTGCTGGTCTTCTCAGGCAGGGCCACCGCTCCGAGTTCCCTCCTCTGCTGGGCTTTCCGGGAGCGAGAGAGCCTCGATGGTGAATGGGCCTGAGTCATTGTGCTACCCGGAGGGGCGCACCATAGGGCTTGAAGCGCCGAAAAACCAGTGGTGGCGACGGTTTAGCTGCTGGTCTGCACCTGAACGTGTGCGGCGGCCCCATCGGCGCGCCGGCGGGCCTCGGCCTCATCGGCGCCGCGGGCCAGGGCCACCCCCAGGCGTCGCCAGGGCCGGGCCTCCGGTTTGCCGAAGATCAGCACCTGGGTGTCCGGCACCGCCAGGGCCTGCTCCAGCCCCAGGTAGGTGGGGCTTCCGGCACCCGGTGCGTCGTCCGCTCCGGCCAGGATCACCCGGGAGGCCGCCGCTCCGAGGCTGCGGATCTCCGGGATCGGCAGCCCCAGCACCGCCCGCAGGTGCAGCTCGAATTCGTTCAGGTTCTGGCCCACCAGCGTCACCAGGCCGGTGTCGTGGGGTCGGGGTGAGAGCTCGGAGAACACCACCTCCTCGGTGCCGGGCTCGCCGCAGAGGAAGAACTCCACCCCGAACAGGCCGGCGCCGCCCAGGTCATCGGTGACGGCCCGGGCCATCGCCTGGGCCGCCGCCAGCTGCTCCTCCCCCAGCCGGGCCGGTTGCCAGCTGCACTGGTAGTCACCCCGTTCCTGGATGTGGCCGATCGGCGGGCAGAACAGGGTGGGGCCCTGCCACTGGCGCACCGTCAGCAGGGTGATCTCCAGGCCGAAGCGCAGGAACTCCTCCACGATCACCCGCGCCCCCTCGCCGCGGGCGCCGGCCATGGCCGCCTCCCAGGCGGCTTCGATCCCCTCGGGGCCCTGCACCACGCTCTGCCCCTTGCCCGAGGAGCTCATCACCGGCTTCACCACCACGGGCCAGCCCAGGGGCGCCGCCGCGGCCGCCAGTTCGGGGGCGCTTTCGGCGTAGTCAAAGCGGGCGGTGCGCAGCCCCAGTCCGCCGGCGGCCAGGTCACGGATGCGGTCGCGGTTCATCGTCACCGCCGTGGCCCGGGCGGTGGGAATCACCGTGAGGCCCTCCGCCTCCAGCTCGGCCAGGGCATCCACCGCCAGGGCCTCGATCTCCGGAATCACCACGTCGGGCCGATGGCGCCGCACCACCGCCTTGAGCTCGTCGGGGTCGGCCATGGCCACCACCTCGCTCACCTGCGCCACCGCCATGGCGGGGGCACCGGCGTAGCGATCGACGGCGATGACGCGGCAGCCGAGCCGCTGGGCGGCGATGGCCACCTCCTTGCCCAGTTCGCCGCTGCCCAGCAGCATCACCGTCCGCGGGAAGGGGGAAGGGCCTGGTGCCATGTCTGGGGTGCGGATCAGGCGATCCTGACGCGGCGCGCGCCCCTTCCCCTAACGTGCCGCGATGCCTGCGGCTCTCCCCGTGATCTCCCAGGGCTTCGGCCCCCTGGCCCCCCGAATCCTCGCCTTCAGCACCGCCGGTGACGCGGCCAACGGGTTGCTGCCCTTCGGCTGGAGCGTCTCTGACTTCCAGACCTGGACGCTGGTCTACCTCGGGGTGTCGTCCCTGGCCTTCGTGGTGGTGTGGCTGGTGGGGTACCTGCGCCGCTGAGGGCCCTTGCTCTCCACGCACAGGGCTGGGCTCAGGGGGGGCTGGGCTCAGGCGCCGGGCTCGTCCAGCAGGGTGAGCTGGCTCTCGGCCGATTCCTCACTCACGAACCCGTAGGCCCCGAACACCGCCGGATCGGGGTGGGTGATGCGCTGCCCCTCCGGGTGCCGCTCCACCTGGAAACCCTCATCGGCCATGCGGCGCATCAGGGCCGCGGCCTCCTCCAACCGTGCCGCCATCGCCTCCAGGCTGGCGCAGTCGGCGGTGAGACCCGTTTCCTTCCAGGTGAAAAACGCCATGGCCGAGGATGCGACGGAGCGGCGGGGGATCGCCAGGATCGGCGACAGGACTGCGGCTGCTCAGGGCAGCAGCACCAGCCCCACCAGCACCAGTATCAGGCTGGCGCCCCAGAGACCGAGCACCACCTGCTGCTCCGGCAGTCCCCCGAGCTCGAAGTGGTGGTGCAGCGGTGCCATGCGGAACAGGCGACGCCCCTGGCCGTCAGGGCCCTTGGTGGCCTTGAAGACCCCCACCTGCAGGATCACCGAGAGGGATTCGGCCAGGAACACCCCGCCCATCAGCAGCAGGGGCCAGAGGCTGTCCGTGAGCAGCGCCACCGAGGAGAGGGCCGCCCCCATGGCCAAGGAGCCGGTGTCCCCCATGAACACCCGGGCCGGGTGGCGGTTCTGGCTGAGGAAGCCGAGCCAGCAGCCCGCCATGGCGGTGCAGAAGGCGGCCAGCACCGGATCGCCCCCGTGCCCCCGCAGCATCAGCTGCAGCCCCATGCCGGTGAACACCACGGCACCGCAGCCCGCCGCCAGGCCGTCGAGTCCGTCGGTGAGGTTGGTGGCGTTGCTCTCGGCCAGAAACACGAACAGGGCCAGGGGCCAGATCAGCAGCCCGAGGGTCAGCACCCGGCCGAAGGGCAGCCCCAGATCGCCGGGCACCCCGCCCCCCAGCCAGCCGCCCTGGTGGGCCCAGACCAGGAAGCCGACGGCGGCCAGGGCCTGGAGCAGCAGCTTGCCCCGGGGGCTCAGGCCCGTGTTGGTGCGGCGGGTGAGGCTGCGCCAGTCGTCGACGGCGCCGATCGCCATGTAGGCCAGGGTGACCGCCGCCACCGCCAGCGGGCGGGGATCCTGGGGGCTGATCAGCCCCCCCACCAGCACCCCCACGGGCACCACCAGCAGGCCCCCCATGGTGGGGGTGCCCGCCTTGCTGTGGTGGGCCTGGGGCCCCTCATCGCGGATTACCTGGCCGAGCTTCAGGGCCCGCAGCCGCGGTACTCCCAGGGCTGCCACACCGGCGCTGAACAGGGCCGCCACCACCAGCGGCAGGGTCAGCATGGAATTGGCCACCAGGACATCGCTGGCCAGGCAGGCGCCCAGCAGGATCAGGGCGAGCAGGGCCGCAGGGAGGCGGCCGTCGCGGGAGGCCATCGGAAACGCTGCAGGGTGAAGCCGGCGCGGGCCGTCAGTCCTCCCAGTCTTCCTCCGAGGGCTCGTCGGCCGGGTTGTAGTCCTCTTTCTCGCCCATCAGCGCCGACAGCTCCTCCTCCTCCACCGTGCTCACATCGGTGCTGGCGGTCTCCTCGTCGGCGACCAGGCGGCCGCTGGCCTCGAGCAGGCTCAGCAGATCGGGCTCATCCCGCAGCGGCAGCACCGGCGCCGGCTCGTTGCGCCGGTAGCGGGTCAGGGAGGGGTTGATGGTGTCGAGAATGCTCATGCCGTCAGGCTGGGTCGTCAAGGACCGACTCATCACTCTATCGCGCCGCCCCCATGACCCCATCCAAGTTCCTGGAGGTGGGCCGTCTCTGGTCGGCGGCCCTCCTGCTCAGCACCCTGCTGGCCGCCGCCGGCCTGCGCTGGCCCCAGCCCCTGCCGGTCCAGCCGGCGCTGGTGGCCGCCCTGGTGCTGGGGCCGCCGCTGCTGCTGGCCCTGGTGGTGCTGCTGCGCTGGCGGCTGCCGCCGGCGGACCAGGGGGGAGAATGACCCCCAGGCGCCAGAATCGGGCGCCACAGCGCAGGAGCGGCACGGATGGCGACGTTGGGGCAGCAGGGGGCGGGCGCGGCACCGCCCGTGGGCACGCCGCGTGCCGAGCGGGTGGTGCTCGCCTATTCCGGTGGTGTCGACACCAGCGTCTGCATCCCCTACCTGATGCGCGAGTGGGGGGTGAAGGAGGTGATCACCTTCGCCGCCGACCTCGGCCAGGGCGATGAGCTCGAGCCGATCCGGCTCAAGGCCCTGGCGGCAGGGGCCAGCCAGTCGCTGGTGGACGATCTGATCGATCCCTTCATCCGCGAGTTCGCCTTCCCGGCCATCCGGGCCAATGCCCTCTACGAGGGGCGCTACCCCCTCTCCACGGCCCTGGCCCGCCCCCTGATCGCCCGACGCCTCGTCGAGGTGGCCCGCGAGGTGGGGGCCGACGCGGTGGCCCACGGCTGCACCGGCAAGGGCAACGACCAGGTGCGCTTCGACGTCGCCATCGGCGCCCTGGCCCCCGACCTGAAGGTGCTGGCCCCGGCCCGGGAATGGGGCATGAGCCGCGAGGAGACGATCGCCTACGGCGAGCGCTGCGACATCCCGGCCCCGGTGAGCAAGAAGTCCCCCTATTCCATCGACCTCAACCTGCTGGGCCGCAGCATCGAGGCCGGCCCCCTGGAGGATCCGATGGTGGAGCCGCCGGAGGAGGTCTTCGCCATGACCCGGTCGGTGGCGGACGCCCCGGCCGAGGGCCAGGTGGTGGAGATCGCCTTCGAGCAGGGCAACCCCGTGGCCATCGACGGCGAGCGCCTCGATCCGGTGGCCCTGATCCGCCGGGCCAATGCCCTGGCGGGGGCCCATGGCTTCGGCCGCCTCGACATGATCGAGAACCGGGTGGTGGGCATCAAGAGCCGGGAGATCTATGAGACCCCGGGCCTGCTGCTGCTGATCCGCGCCCACCAGGAGCTGGAAAGCCTCACCCTGGCCGCCGACGTGCTGCGCTACAAGCGTCAGATCGAGATGAGCTGGGCGGATCTGGTGTATCAGGGCCTCTGGTTCGGGCCCCTCAAGGACGCCCTCGACGGCTTCCTCGACCGCACCCAGGCCACGGTCAACGGCTTGGTGCGGATCCGGCTCCAGAAGGGCAGCGCCACCGTGGTGGGGCGCTCCAGCGCCAGTGACAGCCTCTACGTTCCCGATATGGCCACCTACGGTGCCGAAGACCTCTTCGACCACCGGGCCGCCGAGGGCTTCATCTACGTCTGGGGGATGCCTACGCGGTTATGGGCCGCCCGTCGTCGTGGCGACTGATCTTCTGGGGGGCCCCTTCACCGCCCAGCCGCAGGGCCCGCTTCAGGGCCTGGCCCCATCCCTGCTTCCTGGCCACGGTGGGCACCAGCAGCGGCTGGGGGCGACCTGAACCGGAGGGCGGTCCGTCGGCCGCGGCGGGGTTGAGGCTGTAGAGCCGGTCCCGCAGGGCCTGGTTGTCGGCGAGCAGGTGCTTCTGGTGCTCCATCACCGTGGCCAGACGCTGCTGGAACTTGCGCTCAAAGATCTCCGGCAGGTCCTCCAGCATTTCGTGTAGGGCCTTCAGCTCATCACGAGCGGCGGCCAGCTCCATCTCCAGCTGCTGGGCGTCGTGACCGGTGGTGGTGATGGCCAGGCTGGTGGGGCTGGCGGTGGCGGGGCCAGGGGTGGCCGCCGTGGCTGCGGCCGGCGGTGCCACGGACGCCGGGGGGACAGGCGCCATGGCATGGCCGAGATCGTCCGTGACGGGCTCGGCGGCGATGGGGGGCGCATCCGGGACGGCGGGGACGTCCCCGAAGCTGAAGCTGGTGGGTGGTGGCCCCGGCAGGGGGGCCACCGGCTGGCCGGGCGTCAGCACACTGGCGGCCGGTGGCGGCGGACTGGAGGGCCAGCTGGAAGGAGGAAAGGCCGGCTGGGCCGGCAGCCCCCGCGACGCCGGTCTGCCTTCCGGGCCGGCCTCATCGCCGTCCGTGGACCTGTCCGTCGCCGTCATCGCCTGGCACCCATTGGGCGGACTTTAGGCCCAGGGAACAGGGGAGAACAAGCCGGCTCAGGCCGTCGCCGCTTCGGTGGGAGCCACCTCGACCGCCGCGCCGGGGACGCTGCGGGGCGGGGGCATGGGACCGTCCTGGATGACGGTGAGGTAGCGGATCACGTCCTCGGAGAGACGCATGGCCCGCTCGAGCACGGCCACCTGCTGGCCGTCACCGCTGTGGTTGAGCTGCACATAGATACCTTCCCGATGCTTGGCGATCGGGTAGGCCAGGCGACGCTTGCCGCGCATCTGCGTGTCGAGCACTTCGGCGCCGGCCTCGACGACGATGTCGCGGTACTTGGCGACGTGGGTCTCGACTTCCTCCTCCGGGATGTCCGGCCGGAGGATGTACATCGTTTCGTAATAGGGCTGCGTCATGGTCGCCTGTGGAGGGGCTGAAGGGCACCGAGGCCCGTCAGCGACGAATCCAAGACCTTATCGCAGCGCCGTAGCGCCCTTCAGAAGAGCTGCATGCGCACCGCCTCGGAGACGGTGGGGATGTCGGCCTCCTTGCCCCGCAGGCTCTGGACCACGGAGAACAGCACCAGCAGCACCGTGCCCAGGAAGATCGTGTTGGAGAGGGTGCGGATGGCGAAGCCGGCGCCGAGGGGTGCCAGCACCGTGTCGAAGGCCAGGCTGAGCAGCACCAGGACGATGTCGATCAGGATCGCCTGCAGCACGTTGAAGCGGATCGGGTAGGGCACCTTGGGGTTGCGCACCACCAGCAGGAACAGCAGCAGGAACAGCACGAGGCCGCCGAAAGGGACGGCCTGCTCCAGGACCACCAGGGGCAGGGCCGGCAGTGCCAGCCACTGCAGCAGGGGAAACATGTCGAACAGGGCCTGGCCGAAGCGCAGGGCATCGCTCAGCGGCAGCAGGTAGGCCAGGGCTCCCAGCAGCCGCTGCCAGATCGGGGGACCTTCCATGGGGGCGCTGGCTTGATGCGGACGGTTCCCGCAGGCTAGGGGGCCCCCAGCCGGGCCAGGGCGGCCTCCCGCATGGCGATGACCGGCACGTCCCGCCGGCCGCTCCAGAGCCGCAGGGAGGCGGCCCCCTGCTGCACCAGCATCTCCAGGCCGTCGATGGTGCGGCAGCCCCGGGCGCCGGCCAGGCGCAGCAGGGCCGTGGGCCGGGGCGTGTAGATCAGGTCGTAGACCGTGGCGTCCGGCCGCAGCAGGGCCACCTGCTCCGAAGTCAGGGGCGAGCGCGCCGCCGCCGCCGGATCCCCGCCGGAGGCCATGCCCAGGGGCGTGGTGTTCACCACCAGGTCGGCGCCCGCCAGCGCCCCGGCCAGGGGTTCCGCCCGGTCGGCCGTCGCGGAGTCCCAGGCCAGGGGCTCCAGGCCGGGGGCCCAGTCGGCGCAGGAGGCGAGGAATCGCTCCAGTCGCGTGCCGTCACGGCCCGCCACCCGGATGCGGTCCAGGCCCAGCTCCACCAGCCCCGCCACCACCGCCCGTGCGCTGCCGCCGCAGCCCAGCACCAGGGCCTCGCGGGCGGCCAGGGCGCGCAGCGGCGCCAGGAACCCTTCCACATCGGTGTTGGCGCCCAGCCAGCCGCCGCCGTCCCGTCGCACCAGGGTGTTCACCGCCCCCAGCCGCCGCGCCAGGGGCGTCAGCTCCTGCGCCAGCGCGGCCGCGGCCTGCTTGTGGGGCAGGGTGACGTTGAGGCCGCGGCAGTCGATCGCCTCCAGGCCCTGCAGCACCACGGCCAGGTCCGCCGCCGCCACCGGCAGGGCCAGGTAGACCCAGTCGAGGCCCAGGGCGGCGAGGGCGGCGTTGTGCATCGCCGGTGAGAGGGAGTGGCGCACCGGATCCCCCAGCACCCCCGCCAGGGTGGTGCCGCCACCGATCGCCGGTGCTGCCTGGGGGGTCGCCATGGGCTCGGGTGAGCAGCTGCCGCCCGACCGTAGATCCCCCGGATCCCAGGCTCCGACAGGCCCAGACCCGCCTCCCGGTACGGCACCGGTTCGGGAACCACCCCTCGCCTGGGTGAACCCTGGATGCGGAAGATGGCTCCAGTCAGAACTTCATCCACACCAGGAGGTGGTCATCCATGGGCAAGGTCGTCGGTATTGACCTCGGCACCACGAACAGCTGCGTCGCCGTGATGGAGGGCGGCAAGCCCACGGTGATCGCCAACGCCGAGGGCTTCCGCACGACGCCGTCGGTGGTGGCCTACACGAAGAACCAGGACAAGCTGGTCGGACAGATCGCCAAGCGCCAGGCGGTCATGAATCCGGAGAACACCTTCTATTCCGTCAAGCGCTTCATCGGCCGTCGGGTGGATGAGGTCAACGAGGAGTCGAAGGAAGTCAGCTACGGCGTCGAGAAGGCCGGCGCCAACGTCAAGATCAAGTGCCCGGTGCTCAGCAAGCAGTTCGCCCCTGAGGAGATCTCGGCCGAAGTGCTGCGCAAGCTGGCCGAGGACGCCGGCAAGTACCTGGGCGAAACCGTCACCCAGGCGGTGATCACCGTTCCGGCCTACTTCAACGATTCCCAGCGGCAGGCCACCAAGGACGCCGGCAAGATTGCCGGCCTTGAGGTGCTGCGCATCATCAACGAGCCCACGGCCGCGGCCCTGGCCTACGGCCTGGATCGCAAGAGCAACGAGCGCATCCTCGTCTTCGACCTCGGCGGCGGCACCTTCGACGTCTCCGTGCTGGAAGTGGGCGATGGCGTCTTCGAGGTGCTCTCCACCAGCGGTGACACCCACCTGGGCGGCGACGACTTCGACAAGGTGATCGTTGATCACCTGGCCGACAGCTTCAAGGCCAACGAGGGCATCGACCTGCGCCAGGACAAGCAGGCCCTGCAGCGCCTCACCGAGGCGGCTGAGAAGGCCAAGATCGAACTCTCCAGTGCCACCCAGGCCGAGATCAATCTGCCCTTCATCACCGCCACCCCCGAAGGTCCCAAGCACCTCGACCTCACCCTCACCCGGGCCAAGTTCGAGGAGCTGGCTTCCAAGCTGATCGACCGCTGCCGGGTGCCGGTGGAACAGGCGCTCAAGGACGCCAAGCTCTCCACCAGCGAGCTCGACGAGATCGTCATGGTGGGCGGCTCCACCCGCATCCCCGCCGTGCTGGAGCTGGTCAAGCGGATCACCAACAAGACCCCCAACCAGACCGTCAACCCCGATGAGGTGGTGGCGGTGGGTGCCGCGATCCAGGGCGGTGTGCTGGCCGGCGAGGTGAAGGACATCCTGTTGCTCGATGTCACCCCCCTCTCCCTGGGTGTGGAGACCCTCGGCGGCGTGATGACCAAGATGATCACCCGCAACACCACCATCCCCACCAAGAAGTCGGAGGTGTACTCCACGGCCGTCGACGGGCAGACGAACGTGGAGATCCACGTGCTGCAGGGCGAGCGTGAGATGGCCTCCGACAACAAGTCGCTCGGCACCTTCCGCCTCGACGGCATCCCCCCGGCCCCCCGGGGTGTGCCCCAGATCGAGGTCACCTTCGACATCGACGCCAACGGCATCCTCAGCGTCACCGCCAAGGACAAGGGCAGCGGCAAGGAGCAGAGCATCTCGATCACCGGCGCCTCCACCCTCAGCGACAACGAAGTCGACAAGATGGTGAAGGATGCGGAGGCCAACGCCGCGGCCGACAAGGAGAAGCGTGAGAAGATCGACCTGAAGAACCAGGCCGAGACGCTCATCTACCAGGCCGAGAAGCAGCTGGGCGAACTGGGCGACAAGGTGGCCGCCGAGGACAAGGCCAAGGTTGAGGGCTTTGCCAAGGACCTCAAGGAGGCCCTCGAGAAGGACGACTCCCCGGCCATCAAGGCCAGCCTCGAGGAGCTGCAGAAAGCCCTCTATGCCGCCGGTGCCTCCGTGTACCAGCAGGCCGGGGCCGAGGGTGCCGCCGCCGGCGCCGCCCCCGGTGGCAATGGCAACGGCACCGCCTCGGCCGCCGATGACGTCATCGACGCCGAGTTCACCGAGAGCAAGTGATCCGTCGGCCGAGTGCCGCGGATCCGACAGCCACGGCCCCCCTCACCAGGGGGGCTTTTTCATGCCTGCCGCAGCGTTCAGCCGTCGGTGGGGCGGGCCTCGATCTGCTCGGCCGCCCAGGCGGCGCTGGCCGGCGCCAGCAGGATGCCGTTGCGGTAGTGGCCACTCGCCAGCAGCAGCCCCGGGGCCGGCTGCTCCAGCAGGGGGGCCGGCCGGCCGAGGGGGCGGGGGCGCAGGCCCTGCCAGCGGCGCACCACCCGTGCCTCCCGCAGCCACTCCGGTGCCGCCCCCCCCAGGTCCCGCAGCCCGCTGAGCTGGTCCGGGTCGGCCTCGCGGCCCGGCTCCAGGGTCGCCCCCAGCCACAGGCGTCGGCCCCCCTCCAGGTCGGGACGGGGCACCAGGTTGACGCCCCGCCACACCACCGCCCCGGGCCAGTGGGTCAGGAGCGGGGTGTCCAGCTCCAGCTCCAGGGCCTGGCCCAGCACCGGCTCCAGCAGCCGGCGGCCACCGTCCCCCCCGGCGGGCACCCCCGCGGCCGTCTCCACCAGCGGGCCGCTGGCGCTCCCCGCCGCCAGCACCACCCACGCCGCCCGCTCCGCGCCGCCCCCGGCCAGGTCCACCCGCCAGCCGCCGCCATCGGGCCGTAGGGCCACGGCCGCCTCCGCCCGCACGGTCAGGCCCCGTTGCCGGCCGTCCGCCGCCAGGGCCGCCAGGGCCGATCCCGGATCCAGCTGGCCGTCGCGGCCGGAGTGGAGCCCCGCCAGGCAGGGCTGGGGCAGGCCGGGCTCGAGCTGCTCCAGCCGCCGCCGGTCCCAGGGCTCCAGGGGCAGGCCCAGGGCCCGCTTGCGGGCACCCAGCGCCGCGAGCCGTTCCTCCTCGTCCCCTTCGGCCGCCAGCAGCAGCACCCCGGAGCGGTAGGGGATCGGATGCCCCCGTTCGGCCAGCTCGTGGCGCCACCGGGTCCAGAGCTCCAGGCTGCGCTGACGCAGCTCCCAGGCCCGGCCCCGGTCGCGGTGGAAGCTGTCGGCCATCAGCACCCCGAGGGCGGCCAGGCTGCCGCTGCGCCCGGGGCCCTCGCCCGGGCCGGCGCCATCAATCAACAGCACCGTGTGGCCGCGGCCCTGGAGCCACCAGGCGCAGGCCAGACCCACGATGCCCCCTCCAATCACGATGACGGAGGTGCCGGAAGACGCCAAGGGGAACCCTCCCGCCTCAGGAGGGGTTGCGGGGCCCGCCGGGGTGAGGGTCAGGCGTCGTCGCCGCTGGCGATGGGCTGGGGCGCGGGGGTGTTGGGCGAGGGGGCCGGCGGCACGGCGTTGGACACCTTGGCCTCGGCGCTGAAGGATTCGGCCAGGGCGATGGCCTCGGCCGGAATCACCTCGGCATAGGCGCTGAAGCCGGTGGCCACTTTGATGTAGTCCTTGCGCAGGTTCTCACCGTCCTGCAGACGGGCGGCCTCATCGAGCTTGGCCAGGGAGGCCTTCAGCTTGGTGGCCCGCTTGGTGGCTTCGGCCCGGTCGGCGGGCAGGAGGCGCTGGTTGATGTAGAGCATCTGGCGACCCAGATCCTGCATCGGGCCGTGGATCAGGTTGCGGGTGAACACCCAGTTGCGCTCGTTGACCAGGTCGGCCAGTTCCGGCAGGCGCTCCTTCGCCGCCAGGAAGCCTTCGGCCTGGCGGGCGATCAGGGTCATGTCGGTGGGGCTGATCGTCGGCGGCTTGCGGGTCTGGTCGCCCGAGCAGGCCACCAGGGAAACGCTGAGCACCAGGGCCACGGCGAGCAGGCTGAGGCGGCGCAGGACACCCATCAGGGAGAAGGGCGCGGGAATCGTCGCGACGGCCATGGGACGGTGCTGTGACGTGGCTGGCGCCGTGACTTTACCGGCCCGACTGCGCCACGATGCAGCTTCCGACCGATCCGTTCCGGATTCATTGATGCGTTCCCCCACGGCGATCCTGCAGCTGATCTGCCCCGATCGGCCAGGGCTGGTGAGCGAACTCTCGGGCTGGGTGGCCGCCAACGGCGGCAACATCCTCCATGCCGACCACCACACCGATGCGGGGGCGGGGCTGTTCCTGAGCCGGATCGAATGGGCCCTGGAGGGGTTCGGCCTGCCCCGTGAGGCGATCGTTCCGGCCGTGGCGGCCCTGGCGGGGCGCCTCGGCGGCGAGGGCCATGTGCATGTCTCCGATGCCCTGCCCAGGGTGGCGATCTTCGCCAGCCGCCAGGACCACTGCCTGGTGGACCTGCTCTGGCGCACCCGCTCCGGCGAGCTGCCGATGCAGGTGCCCCTGGTGGTGTCCAACCACCCGGATCTGGAGGCGCTGGCGGTCGATTTCGGCGCCCGCTTCGTGCATCTGCCGATCACGGCGGCCACCCGGGCGGAGGTGGAGCAGGCCCAGCTGGCCCTGCTGGAGGCGGAAGGGATCGAGCTGGTGGTGCTGGCCAAGTACATGCAGGTGCTGAGCCCCGCCTTCCTGGCCCGCTTCTCCCAGGTGATCAACATCCACCACTCCTTCCTGCCGGCCTTCCAGGGGGCCCAGCCGTACCACCGGGCCTGGGAGCGGGGGGTCAAGCTGATCGGCGCCACCGCCCACTTCGTCACCGAGGAGCTGGACGGGGGGCCGATCATCGAGCAGGCCACCATGCACGTGGGCCACCGCGACGAGGTGGAGGACCTAATCCGCAAGGGCCGCGACACCGAACGGCTGGCCCTGGCCCGGGCGGTGCGCCTGTTTCTGCGGCGACAGGTGATGGTCTACCGGGGCCGGACCGCCGTGTTTGATTGAGCCGTCTCCCGGGACCCGCCGTCGGTCCTCCGCTGCCGCCACCGCTCCGGTGATCCGTTTTTCCGCCCTCGACGCGCGCCTGATGGCGCCCAAGCCGGCCGCCGCCACGCCCCTGGGCTGGCGTTGCTTCCAGCTGGGGATGGTCCTGCTGGCCAGCAGTGCCTTTCTGGCTGGGCTGGCCCTGCTGCTGGCCCTGATCCTGGGCAGCCGCGGCCGCCGCCCGGTCCTGGCCGACCGGGCCAACGCGGTACTGCTGGCGGCGGCGGTGCTGATGGTGCTGGGCTGCTTCCGGGCCGCCAGCAATGACCTGGCCTGGCTGGGGCTGGGCAACTGGCTGCCCTTTTTCTGGGGCTTCTGGGGCTTCCAGGTGTATCTCGGCACCCCCGCCGCCCGCCGCCGGGTGGCCCTGGCCCTGGTGGCCGGCACGGTGCCGGTGATCCTCACCGGCCTGGGCCAGATCTGGTGGGGCTGGAGCGGACCCTTCCAGTGGCTGGGGGGCCTGATCATTTGGCACATCAAGGCCGGCGGCAACCCGCCGGAGCGGCTGGCGGGCCTGTTCGACTACGCCAACATCGCCGGGGCCTGGCTGGTGCTGGCCTGGCCCCTGACCCTGGCGGCCCTGCTGGAGAGCGGTCTCGGCTGGCGCCGCCGGGGGGTGGTGCTGGTGATCGCCGCCGGTCTGGTGGCGGCGGTGTTCCTCACCGATTCCCGCAATGCCTGGGGGGCCCTGCTGCTGGCGGTGCCCGTGGTGGCCGGGCCCGGCAGCTGGCTGTGGCTGCTGCCGGTGCTGCTGGTGGTGCTGGCGGTGATCGGCCTCTCCACCCTGCCCTGGGTGCCGGCGGCCCCGCAGGAGCTGGCCCGGCAGGTGGTGCCAGAGGCGATCTGGGGCCGGCTGATCGACCTCCAGCACGGCGGCCAGCGGCCGCTGGCGATCACCCGTCTGGCCCAGTGGCAGGTGGCGCTGGGGCTGATCGCCGAACGTCCCTGGCTGGGCTGGGGGGCGGCCGCCTTCAGCATCATTTACCCGATGCGCACCGGCTTCTGGCATGGCCACCCCCATAACCTGCCGATCGATCTGGCGATGAGCCATGGGGTGCCGGTCGCCGTCCTGGTGGTGGGCCTGGTGCTGTGGCTGCTGCTCCGGGCCGGCAGGCTGGGCATGGCCGGCGGGGCCCTGTTCGATCGGGCCTGGTGGGCCGCGGCCCTGGTGCTGGTGGCCCTTCACGCCACCGACATCCCCCTCTATGACAGCCGGGTCAATGTGGCGGGGTGGGTGCTGCTGGCGGGTCTGCGCTGCTATCGCCGGCCAACGCCTCCTGCCGATGCCTGAGCAGGGTGGCGGGCGGCAGGGGACCCTCCAGATGGGTCCAGGGCAGCACTCGCTCCTCGTCCCAGGTGGCATGGACCACCTCCTCCCAGGGGGGCGGCGCCGGCAGGGGGACCGGCAGATCCGCCGGTGCGGCCACCTCGCCGGTGCGCGCTGCCCGGTAGGCCTTTTTCCAGCCGCCCTGGCTGTCGTGCTGGCCTCGCGCCGCGGCGATCACGGGCGCCAGGCGCCGGTCGCTGCGGGAGAGCAGGGCCTGGATGACGCTCCAGCCGTAGCTCTCGGGGCGCAGTTCGATGCCCTTGGGCTGCAGGCGCCGCGCCAGCCGCTGCAGCCGCTTCTCCGCCTCCGGCCGCACCCCTTCCCACTGGAAGGGGGTGTGGGCCTTGGGCACGAAGGTGCTCACCCCGAGGCTGAGCCGCAGGCCCGGGGTGGCCTTCTTGAGGGCCAGGAGGAGGTCGGCGGTGGCTTCGATGTCGGCCTCCTCCTCGCTCGGCAGGCCCGCCATGCCGTAGAGCTTCATGCCGCTGAGGCCCCCTTCCTTCGCGTAGCGGGCCGCCGCGAAGATCTCCTCACCGGCCAGCTTCTTGTTCACCACCCGGCGCATCCGCTCGCTGCCGCTCTCGATCGCGATCGTCAGTGACTTGCTGCCCCGCCGGGCCAGGATCCGCCCCAGCTGGGGGGTCACCGTGGCGGCCCGCACCGAGCTGACGCTGACCCGGGTGCCCTCGAAACCGTCCTGGTCGAGCCAGCTGAGCAGGTCGGCGAACTGGGGGTGCTGGGTCACCGAGGCCCCCAGCAGGCCGAGCCGCTTGGTCACCGCCAGGCCGGTTTCCACCGCTGGGATGAGGCCGTCGTCGAGGGAGGCGGTGCGGAACGGCAGGGTGAGGTAGCTGGCCAGGCAGAAGCGGCAGAGCTCCGGGCAGCTGCGGGCCACCTCCACCATGTGGATCGAGGGCCAGGCCGCCTCCGGCGTGATCACCGTGGAATGGCTCAGGGTGTTGCCGCGCCAGGTCTGCTTGGCGACGGTCGCCGGCACCTCGGCGGCGGTGGGCTCCACCCCCAGCAGGGCGCCAGCGGCGTCGTAGCGGGGGGCATAGAGCGACGGCACGTAGACCCCGGGAACCCGAGCCAGCTGCCGCAGGCGTTCGGGCCGGGCCAGGGCGCGGGCCGCCTGGAGCGCGTCGATGAAGGCGGGCAGCAGCAACTCGCCGTCGCCCAGCAGCACAACATCAAAGAAGGGTGCCAGGGGCTCGGGATTGGCGGTGAGCACCGGGCCGCCGCCGAACACGATCGGGTCGTCCTCGCCTCGCTGGTGACTCCAGAGGGGGATGCCCTGCTGCTCCAGCAGGTCGAGCAGCACCGGTCCGTCCAGCTCCCAGCTGAGCGACAGGCCGAACAGGTCGCAATGGCGGTGCGGCGGATCCCCCTGATCCGTGAACAGCCGGCGCACGTCCAGGTCGCTGCGGCGCGCCAGGCTGGCCCACACCACCTGATAGCCCAGGCTGGTGATCCCCACCGAATAGCTGCTCGGGAAGGCCAGCACGGTGCGCAGGGCATCGGCGGCCGGCCGGGCCGGCTCGAACAGCAACGTTTCCTGGTTCAGGGGGGCGGCGGGACGGGGAGATCCAGCGTGTCACTTCCAGAGACGGGCTGGCGTCTGCCTAAGCTCATGCGCTTTCCGACACGCCGCCATGCCCACGCTGCCCAGTTTCGTCGAGATCATCCTCGGCATCCTGGTGCTGTTCGGCGGCGGGGAACTGTTCGTGGCCGGTTCGGTCGCCCTGTCCCTGCTGCTGGGCATCCCCCAGCTCGTGATCGGTCTCACGGTGGTGTCCCTGGGCACCAGTACGCCGGAACTGTTCGTGAGCGTGCTGTCCACGATCCAGGGCGACGCCGACCTGGCCGTCAGCAACGTGGTGGGCAGCAACATCTTCAACATCCTGGTGGTGCTGGGGGCCAGCGCGGCGATCGTTCCCCTGCGCGTCAGGAGCCGTCTGGTGCGCCGCGACGTGCCCCTGCTGCTGGGCATCTCGATGGCCGTGTGGGGCATGGCCTCGGGGGGCCGGCTCACCTGGCAGGCCGGTGTGGCGCTGCTGTTCGCGACGGTGGCCAATCTCGTCTGGGAGATCCGCACCGCCTCGGAAGATTCCGAAGACGACGAGGACAACGAAGCGGAACGGGCCACCCCGCTGGTGGCGGCCTTCAAGCTGGCGGCGGGCCTGGTCCTGCTGGTGCTCGGCTCCCAGCTGCTGGTGCGGGGGGCCACCACCGCCGCCGTGGCCCTGGGGGTGAGTCAGACCGTGATCGGCCTGACGATCGTGGCGGCCGGCACTTCGATGCCCGAGCTGGTCACTTCCGTGGTGGCCGCCTACCGGGGCAAGGCCGACCTGGCCATCGGCAACGTGGTGGGCAGCAACCTGCTCAACCAGATCGTGATCCTGGGACTCTGCGCCGTGCTCTCCGGCGGCAAGGGCTTGGCGGTTGACCCGGTGATGGTGAGCCGCGACCTGCCGATCATGGTGGCCACCACCCTGGCCTGCCTGCCGATCTTCTGGACCAAAGGGGTGATCAGCCGCCTCGAGGGCTGGCTGCTGCTGGGTCTCTACGGGCTCTACCTGGTGGAGCAGGTCCTTGCCGCCACCGCCGGCGGCGAGATCGTCGACAACACCTTCCGGTTCGTGGTGCTGGTGGCGGTGCTGCCCCTGCTGATGGTGTTCCTGGTCTGGCAGGTGCTGCGCTGGAGGCAGCAGCGCAAGCTCCTGGCCGTTCAGGGCGGCGAATAGAAGGACGGCAGGCCTGGCTTGGTGTGAGTCGCGCCGATAGGCCCTTGCGTTCAGCGGCGGTAGCGTTTTGCCATGGTCTCCGCCTCCGCACAGCCGTTTGTACCGCCGGCGATTCCCTGGCGTGAGCCCCAGGGGCTCTCGCCGCTGCCGGATCTCGGCCCAGGCCTGGATCCGGAGGCCTGCCGGCTGGCTCTGGCACGGCTCTGTGCCGACGCCGATGTGATGGCGGTGCTGGCGTTCGGCTCACGGGCCCGGGGCGAGGCGCGTCCTGATTCCGACCTTGATCTGGCCGTGATCGTGGAACGCCCCCAACTCACCCCCGCCGAGAAGGCCGCCTGCTGGCAGCGCTTTCGCCAGGCCCTCGGCCCCCTCGGCGTCAGGGTGGACCTGGTGGTGGCCGGGGCCGCCGACGCCGAACGGTTGAGTGGCTCGCGCTGGCATGTGTTCGGCGATGTGGCCCGCGAGGGGAAGGTGCTCTATGTCGCCGGCTGAGGACGCGGCTCTGCTGCTGGCAATCGTGCGCCGCCATCTGCGCACGTTGCGGATCGGGCTCGATCCTGCGTATCCGGAGGAGGACTGGGGCTTCACCGCCCAGCAGGTGGTGGAGAAGCTGCTCAAGGCCTGGATCGTGCTGAGCGATCGCCGGCCACCGCGGGTGCATGAGCTGAGCGACCTGGCCTCTGTGGCGGGTCAGCCCCTGGAGCCCCGGCTGGCGGCGTTGCAGGAGTTCGCCGTGGAGGCCCGCTACGAGGAGGGGCCCTTCCCCCTGCCGGCCGAGAGATCGGTGCTGCTGGCTCTGCTGGAGGCCGAACTCGAGCGCTGCGAGCGGGCTGTGGCGGGGCTGGGCTGAGCTGTGTGCTCAAGGTTTTCCGTCAGAACCAGCCCGAATGGGTGATCATCAAGACAGCCGCCTGCGGCTGGACCTTGGCATGGGGATGGCCCCAGCCGCCCGAACTCACATGGTCGAACGCGGCGACACGGGCAACGCCCACTCCTTGGATGGAGGGCTACTGCCCGCCAGGGTTGGGCCACGGCAGGATGAGATTTCTGCGGGTCTGCCGAAGTCGCCAGTTCTTCCAGACTTCGAAAGATGAATTCATGCCATGACAGAGATTGGCCGCCGTTGGCCTCAGGACAACGCGCTCTTGGGCTGCCAAAAGGGGAAGCGTGGGGGCTTATCTGGTTCCGTCCATGTAGCGTTCGATAGGCGTGGCAGGCCAGACTCGAGAAGTAGGAGTGGTGCCGTTCGCTAAGATGGCGACATGAGCTTTGAGCATCCGCTCCATTCCAAGAGCAATGTCGACAAGGCAGGAGATCTACTGCGAAAAAGTCTCACTGAGGATGTTGATGCTCAAGAACTTGCAAAAGCGCAAGACATTCTCAGCAACTGGAGGGCCTCCCACTCTTATATCATTAATACGTTTCAAGCAACGCTCCGAGACAAGACAAAAAAGTTGAATGTTGAGTGTCTTATTGCCCAACGCCTCAAGAGAATGCCGTCAATCCTCAACAAGCTGCGGCTGAGGCGAACGATGAGGCTTAGCACAATGCAAGATATCGCAGGCATTCGTGTTGTAGTTAATTCAATTCAAGACGTCAACAGAATTGCAGAGGCTTATCGGCAAGCAGGCTTTCTTCACTCGCGAATGCCGGAGGATGACTATATAGTGCAGCCAAAACCCTCAGGCTATCGTAGTCTTCACCAGATCTACAAATACAAGAATACTCAAAACCCCAGGTATGACGGCTTATTTATCGAGCTGCAGATTAGAACGAAAGTGCAACACGCGTGGGCTACGGCCGTTGAGACCGTTGATACTTTTCTGAAGTACTCACTAAAATCCAGTGAAGGTCCAGAAGAATGGAAAAACTATTTTGCTCAGGCAAGCAGTGCACTAGCGCATATTGAAAAATGCCAGTTAGTTCCTAGGTTTGAAGATCAATCGAAGCAACAGGCATTTACGGCTACATGCGAGTCGCACGCACGCTTGGGAGTGCAGACGAAGCTACAAGGATACAATCTTGCCGCCAGTCTGCCCTTGACAACTCGTGGGAGTTATTATCTCTTGGATCTAGACACGCTGAGTAGTCGATTAGAGTACACGACCTACGGAAGAGATCGCTTGGCAGAAGCAAGCGCTGCATACATCGACCTGGAGAAGAGGTACTCAGGCACTGATGAACACCAAATAGTACTTGTTTCAGCGCAGTCGCTTAGCAATCTCAGAAGAGCTTATCCGAACTATTTTCTTGATTCTCATGAGTACCTCAAGCTTATCAAGTCAATGACAAAGCGGTAAGCCATCGAACAAGCCCTTCAAGTGGACAGGCCACCACCGATTACGTTCTTGCGTTCTAATGTCCTTGCCAGCCACTCAGAGGCAGCGTTCAACTGTCCAGAGACGACAATCAATGTCATCGCGATCGAAATTCCACCCCAACGCGAATGAGCTGCATATGGCAATCCAAGCCCGCTGCTGCCTTACATCCTCGCAATCAGCGCCAGGATCGTGTTGATTCCCACAGCGGAGCGGTATCTGGACGGCGATGAAGCCGTCCTGCGGCTTTCAGGCTTAGATAGCGCTCGTTAAAACGGCGTCGCAGATCTGGTCCCAGTTGGCATCGTGCGAGGAAGATTCCACCGCAGAGAATCACACCGGCGAATGGGCAGAGCGCGGTTTCCACAATCCAGCCACGGCTGCCGATGATCTCACCGGGTGACTGCGTCAGGCCCGCCACGCAGTAAGCCTCATGTCCCTCGATGTCGAGGAGGATGGCACCACTCTTGAGGTCTTTCAGGTGCACCCATTCAGCCAGGCGCATCTGACTCAGGGCTCCGATGACTTCAGGATCCGGGTGCGTTCCTCGTTCCCGGAGGAACTGGATGGCCTTGTTCAGAAGTTCAGGTGTCTCCTGCAGTCGTTTCCGCGCCTTGGCCAGGGCCTGGCTCGGCTCCGAGCACGGGTTCTCGGTGAGCACTCCGTGCACGCCGATGGCCACCTGTTCGTAGGTGGCCATGAACCGGCGGGCCTCCGCGGGGGGGAGCCGGCTCACACCTCCGCCAGCACCTTCTCCTCCTCCTCCACGCTCACCACGCGGCCGGCATCCTCGAAGCCATCGATCTGGTCGAAGTTGAGGTAGCGGTAGAGCTGGTCGGAGAGGGGATCGATCTTGGCCGCCGCGATCTCTAGGTACTCGGCCGGGCTGGGGATGCGGCCCAGCAGGGCGCACACCGCCGCCAGTTCGGCGCTGCCCAGGTACACCTGGGCGCCGTTGCCGAGGCGGTTGTTGAAGTTGCGGGTGCTGGTGGAGAACACGGTGGTGTTGTCCTCCACCCGGGCCTGGTTGCCCATGCACAGGGAGCAGCCGGGCAGCTCCATGCGGGCGCCGGCGGTCTCGAACTTGGCGGTGTAACCCTCGGCCCGCAGCATCTCGTCGTCCATGCGGGTGGGCGGGCAGACCCACAGCCGCGCGGCGCTGGTGCCGGCCCCGTCCAGCACCGTGGCGGCGGCGCGGTAGTGGCCGATGTTGGTCATGCAGGAGCCGATGAACACCTCATCGATCCGGTCGCCCGCCACCTCGCTGAGCAGCTTGACGTTATCGGGGTCGTTGGGGCAGGCCAGGATCGGTTCGGTCAGTTCGTCCAGGTTGATGTCGATCACCGCCGCATACTCGGCATCGGCATCGGCCTCCATCAGCACCGGATCGGCCAACCAGGCCTCCATCGCCTTGATCCGCCGCGCCAGGGTGCGGGCATCGCTGTAGCCCCGGGCGATCATGTTGCGCATCAGAGCCACATTGCTGCGCAGGTACTCGCTCACCGTCTCGATGCTCAGCTTGATCGTGCTGCCGGCGCAGGAGCGTTCGGCGGTGGCGTCCGTCAGTTCAAACGCCTGCTCCAGCTTGAGGTCGGGAAGCCCCTCAATCTCCATGATCCGGCCGCTGAAGATGTTCTTCTTGCCGGCCTTCTCCACCGTCAGCAGGCCCTGCTGGATCGCCACATAGGGAATGGCATTCACCACGTCCCGCAGGGTGACGCCCGGCTGCAGGGAGCCGGAGAAACGCACCAGCACCGATTCCGGCATGTCGAGCGGCATGGCGCCGATGGCGGCGGCGAAGGCCACCAGGCCGGAACCGGCGGGGAAGGAGATGCCCAGCGGGAAGCGGGTGTGGCTGTCACCGCCGGTGCCCACCGTGTCCGGCAGCAGCAGGCGGTTGAGCCAGCTGTGGATGATGCCGTCGCCGGGCCGCAGGGCGACGCCGCCCCGGGAGCTGATGAAGTCGGGCAGCTCGGCGTGGGTCTTGAGATCCACCGGCTTGGGGTAGGCGGCGGTGTGGCAGAAGCTCTGCATCACCAGATCGGCGGAGAAGCCCAGGCAGGCCAGCTCCTTCATCTCGTCGCGGGTCATCGGCCCGGTGGTGTCCTGGCTGCCGACGCTGGTCATCAGCGGTTCGCAGCTCGTGCCCGGACGCACCCCCGCCAGGCCGCAGGCCTTGCCCACCATCTTCTGGGCCAGGGTGAAGCCCTTGCCGGTGTCGCTGGGGGCCACCGGCCGGATGAAGGCCTCCGACGGGGGCAGGCCCAGCTGCAGGCGAACCTTGTCGGTGAGGGAGCGGCCGATCAGCAAGGGGATGCGGCCACCGGCGCGCACTTCATCGGCGATGGTGCTGGGCTTGAGCTGGAAGCGGGCCAGCACCTCGCCGGCCCCCGCCTCGCCGGCGGCCCGCTCGATCGTGCCGGCGTGGGGCCGGATCGTGATCACGTCGCCGCTGTTGAGGGCGCTCACGTCGCACTCGATCGGCAGGGCGCCGGAATCCTCGGCGGTGTTGAAGAAGATCGGCGCGATCTTGCCCCCCAGCACCACCCCGCCGCTGCGCTTGTTGGGCACGTGGGGGATGTCGGTGCCGATGTGCCAGAGCACCGAGTTGATCGCCGATTTGCGGGAACTGCCCGTGCCCACCACATCGCCCACGTAGGCCAGCGGATGGCCCTTGGCCTTCAGCTCGGCGATCAGGCCGAGCCCTTCGGGCATCCGCGTCTCCAGCATCGCCATCGCGTGCAGGGGGATGTCAGGACGGGTGGTGGCGTGGGTGGCCGGTGAGAGGTCGTCGGTGTTGGTTTCCCCGGTCACCTTGAACACCGTGACCGTGATCGCCTCCGGCAGGGGCGGCCGGGCGTGGAACCATTCGGCCGCCGCCCAGCTGTCCACCACCTGGCGGGCCAGGGGGTTGGTCTCGGCCAGCTCCAGCACGTCGTGGAAGGCGTCGTACACCAGCAGGGTGCGGCTCAGCCCCCGGGCGGCCTCCTCGGCGACGTCCGCCTGCGGGCAGGAGAGCAGCTCGATCAGGGCGCCGACGTTGTAGCCACCGATCATGGTGGCCAGCAGCCGCGTGGCCTCCAGGGGGCTCACCAGGGGGCTCGTGGCCGTTCCCTTGGCGATCCCGCTCAGCCAGCCGGCCTTCACGTAGGCGGCCTCATCCACCCCCGGCGGAACCCGTTCGCTCAGCAGGTGCAGCAGGAAGGCCTCCTCGCCGGCGGGCGGCTGCTCCAGCAGCTCGGTGAGGGCCTGGGCCTGGGGGGCGGTGAGCGGCAGGGGCGGCACGCCCAAGGCCTCGCGGGCGGCGGCGGCCTCGCGGTAGCTGGGCAGCAGCTCGGCGGGGGACAGGGGGGTGGGGCTGGGGGAGACGGACATATGGACGCAGGACCGCATGGACATACGTTCCATTGTTCTTCCCCGCGGGTCCGCCCTCTGGTGACGACGGCTGCAGAAGTCCGCGCTGGCAGCGGTGCCGCCAGTTCGTAGGGTGGAAGGTGTGATCGTTCCCCGCCGCCGGCCGCATGATCCCCACCTCCGATCTCCATGTGGTGGAAACCCGGCCGCTGGTGCCGCCGGCGGTGCTGCACCGGGAGCTGCCCCTCTCCGAGCAGGCGGCCCGCACCGTGCAGCAGGCCCGGGAGCGCATCAAGGCCATCCTTCACGCCGGCGACCAGCGGCTGCTGGTGATCGTCGGCCCCTGCTCGGTCCACGACGTGGCCGCCGCCCGGGAGTACGCCGAGGCCATCGCCCAGGCCCAGCGCCGCCACCGGGATGAGCTGGAGATCGTGATGCGGGTCTACTTCGAGAAGCCCCGTACCACCGTGGGCTGGAAGGGGATGATCAACGACCCCCACCTCGACGGCAGCTACGACATCAACACCGGCCTGCGCCGGGCCCGCTCCCTGCTGCTGCACCTGGCGGAGATGGGCCTGCCGGCGGCCACCGAGGTGCTCGATCCGGTGGTGCCCCAGTACCTCGCCGACCTGATCAGCTGGACCGCCATCGGCGCCCGCACCACCGAGAGCCAGACCCACCGCGAGATGGCCTCGGGCCTGTCGATGCCGATCGGCTTCAAGAACGGCACCGACGGCAGCGCCGCCACCGCCATCAACGCCATGGAGGCGGCCGCCCGGCCCCACCATTTCCTGGGCATCAACAAGGAGGGCCAGGCCGCCATCGTCTCCACCACCGGCAACCCGGACGGCCACCTGGTGCTGCGGGGTGGCAAGAGCGGCCCGAACTTCCACGCCGAAGCGGTGGAGGCCGCCGCCACCCTGCTGGCCCGGGACGGCCTGCCGGCCCGGCTGATGGTGGACTGCAGCCACGGCAACTCCAACAAGGACTACCGGCGCCAGGGGGAAGTGCTGCGCAGCGTGGCCGAGCAGGTGCGGGGCGGTTCCATCCACGTGATGGGGGTGATGCTGGAGAGCCATCTGGTGGAAGGAAATCAGAAGATTTCCGCCGACCTGGCCTCGCTCACCTATGGCCAGAGCATCACCGATGCCTGCATCGATCTGGCCACCACCTTGGATCTGCTCGTCGAGCTGGCGGAAGCCGTTCGCCAGGCCCAGGCCCGCAGCCTGGCCCTCGCCTGAGGGGCTGCGGTCTTCTCCAAGGCAGCACAATCAGCACTCGGAAGGTGAGAGTGCTGATCCGATCTTCTGCAACAGAGTGTTCCTGGTGAACAGCTGACTGGCGTGCCCTTGGTACGTTTGGCATCAGCAAGATCGGGGTGGTCCGCTGATGACTTATCTCCTGCAGTTCTGCGGGTTGTCCGACCCTTTGCAGCTCTTCTATCTCGAACAGAAATCGGCTGCCGCCCCCGCCGGTGGCACCGCGGCCCCCGGCCCGATCTACGGCGGCTTCCGCCCCTTCCAGCTCGACGACCTCCTCGGCTGGGCCCTCGACACGGCCCGGGGCCGCTGCTGGGACGGTGAGGCCATCCAGCGCCTGGTGATCGATGTCTGGATGGAGCGGGCCGATGTGATCCGCCAGTGGCAGCTGCGGCTGCGGGAGGAGCCGGCCGAGCGGGTGCTGGTGGCCGGCATCGGCACCCAGCGCGACTGGGAGCACCGCTGCGAGCAGCTCCTTCGGGCCTGAGCGCGTCCCTCAGTCGCCCTCGAGGCCGAACAGCTGCCGCATGCGCTCCAGGATCGAGGTCTGGCGGCGGGCCGCATCCGGGGAGGAGAGCTTCTCCAGTTCCGAGCGCCGCTGGCCCACGATCGCCGCCAGCGCCTCCAGCACCCCGGCATCGTCCTCCACCAGGGACATGAAGTCGTCCCGCTCCACCTCCAGCAGCACGCATTCCCCCCGCGAGCGCACCGTGGCCGTGCGGGGTTCGCCGGTGCAGACGGTCATCTCCCCGAAGATCTGATCCCGGCCCAGCACCGCCACCGAGCGCCCCAGGGGGGAGCCGTCGGCCTTGAACACCTCCACCTCGCCATCCACCACCTGGAACAGGGCCTCGCCCTCCTCCCCCTCGGCCACGATCGTTTCGCCGGAGCCGAAGCGCAGGCAGCGGACCGAGCCGGCCAGCCGATCCACCTGCTCGGGATCCAGCTTGGCGAAGAGCCAGCTGCGCCGCAGCAGCTGCGCCGTCAGGGAGGCATCCACGCCGGTGGGGTGGGCCGGATCCCGCTGGGGCTGGCGACGCTTCAGCTCCCGCACCGGATAGGGCAGCTCCCAGCCCTGCCGCTCCAGGGCGTACCAGATCTGCTCCAGCAGTTCGCTGCGCAGCCGCAGCCGGTCCCCCTCTGAGGGGCCCTGCTGGGAAGCCTGCAGTTCGTAGCGGATGAGGGAGTCCTCGTAGGCGAGGACCAGCACCTCCGGCGGTGGGTCGTTCAGCACCAGGGGGTTCTCCACCAGCACCCGCTCCAGCAGCTGGCGGGCCCGGGCCGGAGGGATCTCGTAGCCCAGGGCGATCTCGAAGCGGTTGCCCACCGGCTCGTGCTGGCTGAAGCGCCGCATCGGGTTGTCCGCCACCGTGTTGTTGGGCAGGTTCACGGTCGAGCCGTCCTTGCGGCGCAGGCGGGTGCTCATCAGGTGCAGGGATTCCACCGTGCCGCTCTCGTCGCCGACGCCGATCCAGTCCCCCTCCCGGAAGGGGGGATCCACCTGCAGCTCGATGCCGGCGAAGAGATCCTTGAGGGTCTCCTGGGCCGCCAGGCCGATCACGGCGGTGAGCACTGCCGAGGTGGTCACCAGGCCCACCAGGTTGAGGTTGGCCAGGCGCTGCAGCACCAGCACCGTCGCCAGGGCCGCGAGGCCCAGCATCAGCAGGTCGCGCAGGATCTTGGCGGTGGGACGCCACCACCCCAGGGCCTCCGGGCATTCCAGGATCAGCCAGCTCCCCAGGGCGATCAGGGCGTAGGCGGTGGCCAGCTCGTCCACGGCGCCGAGCCAGGGCACCCCGGCCGGCCGGGTGGTGCCGCCGAGCACGCCCCACAGCAGCACCGCCAGCAGCGGCAGGAGCAGGGGCGGCGACG
The DNA here is from genome assembly GCF_000316515.1 of Cyanobium gracile PCC 6307. Taxonomy (NCBI): domain Bacteria; kingdom Bacillati; phylum Cyanobacteriota; class Cyanophyceae; order Synechococcales; family Prochlorococcaceae; genus Cyanobium; species Cyanobium gracile. The sequence goes on from NC_019675.1 coordinate 2,357,571, forward strand.
GCAGGTGCAGGCGGCGGCTGGCCAGCCGCAGGGCCAGCAGGACCGCCGCCAGGGCCAGGCCGATCAGGATCCGCTCGATCGGTCCCATCAGCTCAGCACCCGCCACAGCCCGGCCACCGCCAGAGGCACGCTGAGGTTGTCGATGCCCAGCAGGGCCCACTGCTCCAGCCCCGTGGCCACCAGGGCGATCAGGGCGATCGCGGCCGGCGCCGGGCCACCGCCCAGCAGCCCCAGGATCAGCAGCACCGCCAGGCTGGCGATCCCCATGGCGGCGGTGCCGGCCAGGGAGCGCCGTTCGCCGAACACCGTCCAGCTCGGTGACGGGATCAGCGGGCCCAGCAGACCGGCCAGGCCGTCGCCGAACGCCATCACCAGCACGCCCGCGGCCACGGTGTCGGGGTGGGCGGGCCACCAGAGCCAGAGCAGCAGGGTGATCGAGGCGCCGTAGGCGACCGTGCCGTAGCTGTGCCGCTCCACGTCCTCGATCGCCGGCAGCACCCGCACCCGGTGGTTGAGGGCGGCCAGCAGGGTGATGGCGGCGGCGGCGGGCAGCGCGATCAGCCGCTCGACCCCGAAGGCCCAGGCGATCAGCACCACCGGCCCGGCTCCGATGTGCACGAGCTTGCGGCTCCATTCCCTCTGAGCGGGCCAGCGGCGGCGCAGCAGCAGGGCTCCGGCGCTGAGCAGGGCCAGCCAGAGGGCCACGGCCAGCACACCGGTGAGCCGGGCCAGGTCGTCATGCTCCGGTGGAAGGACCAACGCCAGCAGGGAAGCTTGGGTCAGGCGGCCTGGTGAAGGTTGCTCATCAGGCGCAGCTTCATGATCGCCTTGGCCTCCAGCTGGCGCACCCGTTCGCGGGAGACGTTGATCTGACGGCCGATCTCGGCGAGGGTGAGCGGTTCGGCGCCCTCGAGGCCGAAGCGCAGCCGCAGGATCTTCTGTTCCCGTTCGTTCAGCTGGGAGAGCCAGGCGCCGAGGTGCTCCTTCTGCAGATGGCGGTCCATCGAGTCGAAGTGCTCGTTGCTGGCCGGGTCGGCGATCAGCTCGCCCAGGGTGCTGCGATCCTCCTCCCCACGGGCGTGGGCGTCGAGGGAGGCGCAGGGGGCGCTCTGGGTCATCAGTTCCTCGAGCTCCTCCGGCTGCATGCCCATGGCATGGGCCAGTTCGAGCCGGTTGGGCTGGCGCCCGAGCCGGTGGGAGAGCTCACGGGTGATGCGCCGCATCTTCGAGAGCTTCTCGCTGATGTGAATCGGCAGGCGAATCGTGCGGGCGCTGTTATCAATGGCGCGCGTCATTCCCTGGCGGATCCACCAGTAGGCGTACGTGGAGAACTTGTAGCCCATGGCGGGGTCGAATTTGTCGACGGCCCGCTCCAGGCCGATCGCCCCTTCCTGCACCAGATCGAGCAGTTCGAGGCCCTGGTTCTGATACTTCTTGGCGACGCTCACCACCAGCCGCAGATTGGCGGCCATCATGCGGTCGCGGGCCCGCTGGGCCATGCGCAGCTGGCGCTTCTGGCGGGCCGTGAGCTCCCCTTCGACGAGGGACTGCAACGTCTTGCCGGCCTGGACGTGATGGGCGAGTTCGATTTCCTCGGCCGGTGTGAGAAGCGGCACACGACCGATGGTGCTGAGATACCAACCAATGGAGTCAGCGCTGATGCGTCCCCCCTGGCGGGTCGTTGTCTTGGCTGTGGCTGTCGGCTTGGAACTGGCTGAACCGCCGCTGGGTCTGGTCCGGCTGGACGAAGACCCATCTGCACTGCTTTTCAGCAGTGAGAGGGCGGAATGCAGAGGTGTCCCCATCACCCCAGGCTCCCAAATGAATTTGGCCGGAATTTAGCACCGCAGGAACGGTTAAAACCGGATCCGGCAAAAGATTGCATGTGATTTGACTGAAAGATGTTGCGTATGTCGTGACGGCTACGCTTTGGCCTCCGAAGCAAGGCCGCCGCGCCAGCGTTCCATCAGCAGGTTCTGGGTCAGTTTCGGCTCGCCGGAGTGCTGACGCTGTGCAAAGTGTCCATCGCTGTGCATGTGCCAGGCGCCCGTATCGGTGAGGTAAAGCTCAAGCAAGGCCTCGATCTGCTGCTGGAGCCGCGGGTCCTCGATCGGCGCCACCGCCTCCACCCGTCGGTCGAGGTTGCGGGGCATCCAGTCGGCGCTGCCGAAGAACATCTCCGGCTGGCCGCCGTTGGCGAACCAGAACAGCCGTGAATGCTCCAGGAAGCGACCGATGACACTCACCACCGTGATGCCCTCGCTGACCCCCTCCACCCCCGGGCGGAGGCAGCACATGCCGCGGATGATCAGTTCGATCCTCACCCCGGCGGCCGAGGCTTCGTAGAGCAGGGCGATGATCGCCGGATCGACCAGGGCATTCATCTTGGCCTTGATGTGTCCGCCGCGTCCTGACTTGGAGTGCTCGATCTCCCGCCGGATCAACCCCTCCATGCCCTTGCGCAGGGTGACGGGCGCCACCAGCAACTTGCGGAAGCTCTGCTGCTTGGAGAATCCAGTCAGGTAGTTGAACAGTTCCACCAGATCCTGGCCGAAGTCCTCCCGGGCCGTCAGCAATCCGATGTCGGTGTAGAGCGAGGAGGTCTTGGAGTTGTAGTTGCCGGTGCCGATGTGCACATAGCTCCGCAGTGCCCCCTTCTCCCGCCGCACCACCAGCAGCACCTTCGTGTGGGTCTTGAGTCCCAGCACCCCGTAGACCACATGCACCCCGGAACGTTCCAGCTGGCGGGCCCACTGAATGTTGTTGTCCTCGTCGAAACGGGCCTTGAGCTCCACCAGCGCCATCACCTGCTTGCCGTTCTCGGCGGCGCGGATCAGGGAGGCCACCACCGGCGAATCCTTCGATGTGCGATAGAGGGTCATCTTGATGGCCAGCACCGAGGCATCGGCGGCGGCCTGGCTGAGGAATTCCTCAACGGACGTGGAGAACAGATCGAAGGGATGGTGCAGCAGCACATCGCCGCGCCGCAGCACCGAGAAGATGCTCTCGAACTCCTCCTGCTTGATCGAGCCGTCCTCCAGCTGGCTGCGCTGGGCCCGTACCAGGGCCGGCGCCGTGCGTCCCTTGTGGGGGGCGTCCCGCAGCTGGCTGAGGGGGATCGCCATCAGGCTCATCAGGTCGTCGAGGCCGAGGGGGCCGTTGGTGCGGTACACGTCCTCCGGCTCCACGTCGGTGCCCTCCATCAGCAGGTGCACCACCTCCTCGGGCATCTCGTCGGCCACCTCCACCCGCACCACCTCGCCGCCCACCCGGCGCTTGCGCAGGCCCTCCTGCAGGGCCTCCATCAGGTCGTCCGCCTCCAGATCCCGCAGTTCCAGGTCGGCGTCCCGGGTGATCCGGAAGAAGTAGTGCCCCTCGATGGTCATGCCGGGGAACAGCCAGCGCAGGTTGAAGGCCACCAGCTGCTCGAGCGGAACCGCCGTGTAGCCAGGGGTGGGCACGACGCCGCTCAGCTCGGTGGGGATCGGCACGAAGCGCGGCAGGATCTTCTGCGGCACCTTCACCCGGGCGAACTGCTGCCGGCCCGTGTCCGGATCGCGGATCAAGGCCGCCACGTTGAGGCTCAGGTTGCTCAGGAACGGGAAGGGGTGGGCCGGGTCCACCGCCAGGGGGGTGAGCACCGGAAAGATCGCCTTGCGGAAGTAGTCGTCGGCCCAGGCTGTCTGGGCCTCGTTGAGTCGCAGGTAGTCGAGCAGCTGGACCCCGTACTCGGCCAGATGGGTCTTGAGGGAGTGGCGGTAGTGCTGCTGCTGCATCTCCAGCAGGGGCCGCAGCTTCTTCTGGATCGCCTCCAGCTGCTCCTGGGGCGTCAGGCCGTCGTCGCTGCGGCTGGTGACCCCTGCTTCCAGCTGGGACTTCAGGGAAGCCACCCGCACCATGAAGAACTCGTCGAGGTTGTTGCTGAAGATGGCGCTGAACTTGGCCTGCTCCAGCAGCGGTGTGTGCTCATCGAGCGCCAGGGCCAGCACCCGATGGTTGAAGTCGATCCAACTCAGCTCGCGGTTGATGTAGAGATCGGGAGCGACGACCGGCTGCGACGACATACGGCGGGGCTCCGCGGGCATGAGAGACGGCAACGTAGCAATGGCGATCCCGCCCTCAGGGTGTTGCCTCTGCTTGACGGTGGGTTCCCGCCGCCACAAGCCACACCACGACGGCCATCAGGACGATCCCCAGCCAGAACGGACTGCGGCGGCCGATGGTCTCGTAGGCCAGCCCCGCCAGGGGCGGCCCGAGGAAGCTGGCCAGGCTCTGCAGTCCCTGCAGGCTGCCCAGGGCGGCACCCTGGCCGCTGTCGGCCAGACGCCGTGACACCAGGCTGCGCAGGCTGGGGGTCACCAGGCCGGTGCCCAGGGCCAGGATCGCCACCGCCGTGAACACCAGGGGCACGGCATTGCCCTGATCCGCCAGGGGCACCAGCAGGAAGCCCGCCATCACGCAGCCCAGGCCGATCTGGGTGAGGCGCCATTCGCCCAGCCGCTGCACCAGTGGGCCGATCAGGCCGCCCTGCACCACCGTGGCCACCACGCCGACCACCAGGAAGGCCCCGGCCGACAGGCCCGGGCCCCAGCCGAAGGCCTGCTTGAAGTACAGTACCAGCAGGGCGGTGAAGCCGCTGAACCCCAGGAAGAACAGGAAGAAGGCGGCGCAGAGGCGTCGCACCCGCGGATCGGCGAACACCCGCTGCAGCTGGCCGAAGGGCTGCAGCTCCCAGACCCTGGGCAGGGGCAACCGCGCCTGGGGCGGATGGGTTTCCGGCAGCAGGGTCACCACCACCACCAGGTTCAGCGCGGCGAAGCCCACGGCGAGCAGCAGCGGCAGGCTCACGCTGATGCGACCCAGCAGACCGCCCAGGGCCGGGCCGAGGATGAACCCCAGCCCGAAGGCCACGCCGATCAGGCCGAAGGCCCGGGCCCGCCGTTCCGGCGTCGAGATGTCGGCCAGCACCGCCGCGGCGGTGGCGGCGGTGCCGCCGCTCACCCCGTCGATCAGGCGGGCGGCGAACAGCAGGGCCAGGGGCAGGCCGGCGGCGGCCGCCTCGGGCCAGACGCGGCCCCAGGGCAGGATCACGGTGAGGGCGAACATCCCCAGGCCCAGCACCGAGCCGGCGACGCAGGCGGTGATCACGGGCTTGCGGCCGTAGCGGTCGCTGAGGGCCCCGATCAGGGGGGTGAAGGTGAACTGGGCGATGGCGTAGCTGCCCGCCAGCAGGCCGAGGGTGCGGCCGTCGGCGGTGAAGTCCGCCAGCAGGAACGGCAGCAGCGGGAAGACGATGCTCTCCCCCAGCCGGTCGTTCAGCAGCGTCAGGAAGGCACAGAGGAGGGTGGAGGGGCGCGACAGTCGCACGGCCGGGAGCCGGGGATCCCTGCACCCTCCCATGGCGGGGTCACCCCTGCCGGCGACGGTCCAGGACGCCCCTGATCCGATGCTTGGCCTTGGCGACGGCTGTCGTCAGGGCCTGAGCGAACCGCTCGCCCAGTGGCGGCGTGGTTCGGTACTCCTGGGTCAAGCTCTCATCGATCCGGCCGAGGCTGCGGATCCGGCTGGGATCGATCGCATAGGGGCTCGCGGTGGCGTGCCGCCGGTTGAGGTCCTCGAGCAGCTGGCGCCATTGGGCGTAACTGGCGTCGGCGCTGTACTGCCCGTTCACAAGGGTCCTGGCTGCCGTGGAGCAGCGGCGCCAGAGGTCGGGATCAGCGGCCAGCCGCACGATGGCGCGGGCCGCCTCTGCGGGATCTTCCGACACCAGCAGGCCGGTGCGTTCATGGGCCACCAGTTCGGGGATGCCGCTGGGGATACGTCGCACCACGGGTACCACCCCCGCCGCCATCGCCTCCAGCAGGGCGATGGGCAGCCCCTCGAAATCGGACATCAGCAGGATGGCCTGGGATTCGGCAAGCCGGCCCTGCACCTCGGCTGGCGAAAGGGGGCCGGTGAAGCTGATCGCTTCGCCGAGACCGGCTTCGGCCACCTGATGTTCGCAGGCCCCTCGGGCATAGCCGTCGCCGATCAGGGTTGCCCGGATGGACTGGTGGGATCGGCAAGCGCCGATCAGGGCCTGTATCACCAGGCTGGCCCGTTTCTGGTGTTCCCAGATGCGGCCGCAGAACACCACCCGGAAGGGATCGTCAGCGAAGGCGGCGCTTCGCTCCGGAAGGGTCACCCCGTAGGGAATGACGCTGGAGGCCCGATCGGTGGCCCGGCGGCTGAGTTCGTCCTGGATGTGTTGGGAGACGCAGACGATGGAAGCGGCGTGAAGGGCGCCGCCGAAGTGGCGGACCGTCGCCCAGTAGTCCGGGTCATCGGAATGGAGCGTGAGCACCCAGGGCAGGCCCAGGCTGCCGGCCAGGGCCGCTGCAGCGTAGTGGGCCGGTTTGCACTGGGGGAGAAAGACCGTGGGCTGCCACTGGTTGAGGAAATCGATGGTGTCCGCGATGTCGGCCTGAATCCGGGACCGCCTTGGGGTGGAAAACACGGCGATGCCCTGACGGCGCAATTCTTCGAATACTGGAGGTTCGCTGGCCTGAAGCTCCGGTGGGCCCACGAAATGGATGGCAACGTCGACACCATCACCGCGCAGTCGCCTGGCTAGATTCATCACCCAGGTGGTGACACCGCTGATGTCATTCTCCTGGCTGTAATGGGCGAAGGCGACTCTCAACGTAGGTTCCACATGCCATCTCATCAACAGTAGCTGAGCCTGGAGAACTTATTGCTGTCCCTAGTGGCGTCCGACCCCCGCCCCACTGCAATGGAGTAAGGGGCAGGATATCCGTTAGTCATTGGTCGGCCGCATAGCGATTCGATGGAGACTTTACCTTCGTCCTGGAACGTATGGCCAATGGGCTGATCATTCCATTTGCCATGACGGGATGGCGCAGGGCACGTGCCAAAACCTCTGAAGAGTCTTCCTTCCCATGCAAGCCTGGTTGATCACTGCGCCGGAGTGAAGCGAGGCGAGATTGGGAGGTTCACAGCCGATTGACTGTTCAAAAGAGATCCTGAAAGATAGTCTTCACGAAGTGCTTGACTCTGGCGAGCGTGGTTCGAAGGAGTTGGCGAACTCTGCTCGTGAGGGCTTTCTGTCTCTTTGAGATTGAATTCAGATACGGATTCTTCTTGGGGATACTTGTGAGCACACTCGTATCGATCGGAAAACGAATCGTCGCGGAAGAATCCCTGTCGTGGAGGAGCGTTTCAAGAAGTGTGCGCCACTTCCGGTAGCTCGTCTCCTCATTGTACCGATCAGCGACGAGTCTTCTGGCTTGCTCCGAGCAGCTTCGCCACAGGTGTTTGTCTTGGGAAAGCCGAATCAGGGCATGGGCGGCATCCTTAGGATCTTCTGAGACGAGCAGTCCTGTTTGCTCATGGACAATCAGTTCGGGGATCCCGCTGGGTATCCTCCTTGCAACGGGAACGACCCCCAACGCCATCGCCTCCAGTAGTGCAACGGGGAGCCCTTCAAAGTCTGACATGAGAAGTATGGCTTGACAATCCGCAAGATGAGGTCTGACCTGATTCGGAGAGAGTGCACCCGTGAACGTGATGGCATGGGACAGTCCGTGAGCGTTGACCAGCTCCTCGCAGGATTGTCGTGCATAGCCTTCTCCGATCATCGTTGCTCTCATCGCAGGATTGGCTTGGCATGCTTTTACAAACGTCTGGATGACTAGGCTTGCTCGTTTCTGCCGCTCCCATATTCTTCCGCTGAAGACCATGTTGAATGGCGAGTCGTTGAAGGTGGTAAGGTCTTGTGGGATCGCTACCCCACATGGAATGACGTGAGCATGTTGTGCCCTTCCTGCGCCGATCAGCTTGTCGCGTAAATACTCAGAAACGCATACGATGTGATTTCGGTCCTTTGGGTGAATGAACGCATGGACGGATTCCCAGTAGATTGGATCGTCTGAATGCAAGGTCAGTGCCCATGGCAGTCCCTTCTGACCCGCATGGGCAGCGGCAGCAAAATGGGCCGGAAGACATTGGGGAAGAAAGATTGATGGCTGCCATTTATTGAGGAACTCGAGCGTTTGCTGTGCCTCAGCTTCCAATGTTGATTGAGGTGACACGCGGGAGATCTCTATGCCGTCTCTGCGTAGTTTCTGCAGCGCCAACGGCTCAGAGCCCAGTTCAACATCCGAATGGACGAAATGAATGGCGACTTCTATATTGTCGTCCTTTAAACGCCTGGCCAGGGAGAAGAGCCAAGTCGTTACTCCGCTGATGTCGTTTTCTTGGCTATAATGAGCGAAAGCGACTCTCATCTCAACTGATGGCAGACTTGCGTTGTCTCGGCAAGTATAGTTGGCTTCAGAAGCGTCCGTAGATCGCTGATGAATAGTTCATTCTCGACATCTGTAGATGGTTTCAGCACGGCGTACCCTGATGGGCCCACGCATGATTGGACGCTTGCCGGTGCTGAAAGCTGGTTCTAGGCCGGCAGCCCAGAACACCACATCTATTTTCAGGATCTTGATACATGCTCATGATTGATTATTCAGAATGAGCCCCAATAGCGAAATTGCCTGCTTCTGGAGCTGAGCAATCTGAGGTATAGCCCGAGTCGTAGGGGACCGTGCAGAGCCGTAATGAAGAGCTTTTCATGCGGTTTTGGTTGGAATCGGAACAGGTATTCTGAGAAGATCCAGTCCCAGTACCCCCTTGCTGCGAGTTGTAACCAGTAACCACGAGGCCATGGCCGAGTGACGCGCAAAATCGACTTGACTGCACAGGAGTATTCGAAGAATCTTTGCCTTTCCTTGCTTCGATTGACGCTGCCAAGGCTTTCAACCTTGCGAGTAGTCTGATCGTGAAAGCGGAAGCCCGAAAGCTCCCTGGACTCAAAACTCACTAGGCCTGGGGTAAGCATAAGAAAATGGCACCAGAAGAGCCAATCGCCAGTAAAGCGAGTGCCTCTCGTTGCCTCTGCCAATTTCTTCAGGACGTCACTGGTCGGCTTCAGGAATACCACAGAACTGGCATTTGCGATGACGTTCCCTCTTGCCATGAAGTTACGGCATAGGTTGCGGCTGCTGAGCAAGAATGAGCTTTTCCAGCGAGTTGAATCAAAGGTATCAGGCCAGAACTGTTGACCGCTGATCGGATTGCCTTTGCTGTCAATTGCTTTGGTCCTACAGTAAGAAAGCACTCCTCCGTTCTGGAGTGAGGTCACCATCTGGTCAAGAAAACTGGTTTCGCATGTGTCATCTGACTCTGCAATCCAGATATATCTTCCCTTCGCCATCAGGATGCCCTGGATCCATTGGGCGCAGGGACACCCTGAGTTGACTCTGTTCTGCACAAGGCGATGAGGATGTTGGGCGATGATCTCTTGTATCACCCTCGCCGAGTTGTCTTTAGAGGCATCATCAAGAATGATGAGCTCAAAATCTTGGAACGTCTGGCCAAGAATCGAGTTAAGACGTTCTGCCAAGAAACGTTCATGATTGTAGTTCGGGATGATGACACTCACCAAGGGACTCATGGTGTGGCTCTTCATCTTCAGAATCCGTGATTTTTCTTCGTGCAGGAACTGTCCAAGGGGGGTGAGCGTCTCATGTCGCTATAATTGCCTTATGTTTAATTGTTGTAGCTCTGATCGTGGGCGACCTGCTTGTCGCTGCTGCATGATTGGTATGAGTCCATGGTCGTTTTGTGTCATGACATGACTTCGATGGCGGTCGGACTGGACTTATCAATGAGGTGCTGGAATCCAACACATTCATTCTTTTACTCACCGATCAGGAGCCTGGCAGCCCAATATGGTGATGATTCGTGGGCGTTGACCCCCCAGGCATTCCGTTCCTCAGATGATCACCGGATTCTGGATCGCCGTCACCGGCCTGGCCCTGGTGCTCTTTCTGGCCGTGCACCTCGGCGGCGTGTCGCTGGCGCTCCTGGATTCGGAGGGGTTTGAACGCTACGCCGCCTCGCTGCACCAGCAGGGCTGGCTTCCGTGGCTCGAGGTCGCCCTGCTCGGGGCCGCCCTGGCCCATCCCCTGCTCTCGCTGCACCGGGCCCACCTCAATCGCCGGGCCCGCGGGCCGGTGGCCGGCCCCCTGCGCAGCCGCCGCCAGGGGCCCTGGGAGTCCGTGGCGGCCCTGGCAGGCCGGGCCATCCCCTGGAGCGGTTCGCTGCTGCTGCTGTTTCTCCTCCTGCACCTCGCCCAGCTGCGCTGGCCGCGGCCCGCGGCGGGGGCTGAGCTGGCCGCCCTGATGGAGGTGCTGGAAGCGCCCTGGTGCCTGGCCCTGTATGGGGCCGCCGGAGTCGCGGCGGGTCTGCACCTGATCCACGGCACCGAGAGCGCCGTGCGCCGCCTGGGTCTGATCGAGCCCGCCCATGCGGTGGCCCTGCGGCTGGGCGGCAGGGGCCTGGCCCTGCTGCTCGGGGCGGGGTTCACCCTGGTCCCCATCGCCCTGGTGCTGCGGCCCGCGGCCCCGCCCCTGGCCGGCGGATGAGCACGCCGATGCGGCTGGATCCGCGCCTGCCCGAGGGCCCCGTCGCCACCGCCTGGCAGCGGTGCCGGGAGACCTTGCCGCTGATCAGCCCCAACCGCAAGCAGGGGCTGCGGATCCTGGTGGTGGGCAGCGGCCTGGCGGGGGCTTCGGCGGCCGCCAGCCTGGCCGAGCAGGGCTACCGGGTTCAGGTGCTGACCTACCACGACAGCCCGCGCCGGGCCCATTCCGTGGCCGCCCAGGGGGGCATCAACGCCGCCCGTAACTACGCCAACGACGGCGACAGCGTCGAGCGCCTGTTCCGCGACACGGTGAAGGGCGGCGATTTCCGCGCCCGGGAAGCCGGCTGCCACCGGCTGGCCGAGATCAGCGGGTCGATCATCGACCAGTGTGTGGCCCAGGGGGTGCCCTTCGCCCGGGAGTACGGCGGCACCCTCGCCAACCGCAGCTTCGGCGGCGCCCTGGTGAGCCGCACCTTCTACGCCCGCGGCCAGACGGGCCAACAGCTGCTCTACGGCGCCTACCAGGCGATGCTGCGCCAGGTGGCCGCCGGGCGGGTGGAGCTGCTCTGCCGCCGCGACATGCTCGACCTGATCGTCCATGACGGCAGGGCCAGGGGGGTGGTCTGCCGCCACCAGCTCACCGGCGCCCTCGAGGTGCTCCGTGCCGATGCGGTGCTGCTCGCCACCGGTGGCTATTCGAACGTCTACTACCTCTCCACCAATGCCCTGAAGTCGAACGCCACGGCGATCTGGCAGGCCCATCGGCGGGGAGCCTGGTTCGCCAACCCCTGCTTCACCCAGATCCACCCCACTTGCATCCCCAGCGGCGACGTCCACCAGAGCAAGCTCACCCTGATGAGCGAGAGCCTGCGCAACGACGGCCGGATCTGGCTGCCGCTGCGCCCCGGCGACGACCGGCCGCCGGCGGCGATTCCGGAGGCGGAGCGGGACTACTTCCTCGAGCGCCAGTACCCCAGCTACGGCAATCTGGTGCCGCGGGATCTGGCCTCACGCCGCGCCCGCGAGCTCTGCCTGGAGGGCCGGGGCGTCGGGCCCGGGGGGCGTTCGGTCTACCTCGATCTGGCCGGGGCCATTGCCCGGGACGGCACCGAGGCGATCGACGCCCGCTACGGGAACCTGCTGGAGATGTACGAGCGAATCACGGGCGACGACCCCAGAGCCACGCCGATGCGGATCTATCCCGCCCCCCACTACACGATGGGGGGGCTGTGGGTCGACTATCACCTGATGAGCACGGTGCCGGGGCTGTTCGTGCTCGGGGAGGCCAACTTTTCCGAGCACGGGGCCAACCGGCTCGGGGCCAGTGCCCTGATGCAGGCCCTGGCCGATGGTTACTTCATCGCCCCGGCGACGGTCACGGGCTGGCTGGCCGGCGCCGGTGCCGGTGTCCTGGCGGACGACCACCCGGCCTGCCGGGAGGCGGTGGCGGCCGTGGAGGCGCGCATCGGCGCTCTGCGACGCACGGGGGGGACCCAGCCCGTGGATGTCTTCCACCGCCGGCTGGGCCACCTGATGATCGACGCCTGCGGCATCAGCCGTCGCGCCGATCGCCTCACGGCGGCGCTCGGAGAGCTGGAGGCCCTGCGCCAGGACTTCCTCGGGGATCTGCGCCTCCCGGACCAGGACGGTGTGGTCGACGGCGAGCTGGAGAAGGCCCTGCGGCTGGAGGACTTCATCGGGCTGGCGGATCTGATGCTGCGGGACGCCCTGGCGCGGCAGGAATCCTGCGGCGCCCACTTCCGCGAGGACCATCAGACCCCGGACGGGGAAGCCCTGCGGGACGACGAGCGCTTCGCCCACATCGCGTCCTGGGAGCACCGGCCCGGAGCCACCCCCCTGCGCCACTGCGAGCCCCTCACCTACCGATCCGTTGTGCCGGGACCGCGAAGCTACGGCTGAGCGGCTCGGGCCGGCCGAAGAGGAACCCCTGACCATGGTCGCAGCCCATGGCGAGCAGGCCTTCGTGCTGCTCGGCGGTCTCGATGCCTTCGGCGATCAGGCCCAGCCCCAGGTCGTGGGAGAGGCGGATCATGGCATCGAGCACCACGGCCTTGCGGTGGTCGTTGAGAAAATCGGCGACGAAACTGCGGTCGACCTTGATGGAGTCGATCGGCAGCCGCGCCAGCCACGACATGCTGGAGTATCCCGTGCCGAAGTCATCGAGATGCACCTTGACGCCGGCCTCCCGTAACAGGCTCAGCTCGCAGGTGGCCAGTTCGGGGTGTTCGATCAGGATGCTTTCGGTCACCTCGATCACGGTCCAGCTGGGATCGACCCCGATCCGCTCTGCCTGGGTGAGGAAGTAATCGCTGAGGCCGCTTTCCTTCAGCTGCAGGGGACTCACATTGATCGCCATGGTGACCTCCGAGCCCCCGGCGCGGAGCTCGGCGAGGTGCCGGAGGGCTTCGCTGATCACCCAGCGGCCGATGGGCAGGATTAGGGCCGTGCGTTCGGCGAGGGGGATGAATTCCGAGGGGCTGGCGATCGGCGCCGTGATGGCACCGAGGCGCAGCAGCGCCTCCATTCCCACCACCGTCCGATCCTCCAGCCCGACGATCGGCTGATAGGCGAGAAACATGGCCTCATGCTGGATCGCCTCCTCCAGCTGATGGCGCAGATGGATGTTCTTCCGAACTCTCTTGTCGATGGAGGAATGGTAAAAGGCGATGTGCTGGTCGTTGGTCTTGGCTTCGTACATCGCCAGATCCGCCCGCCGAATCAACTCATCGACGGAGATGTCCGGATCGTCCGAGATGGTGATGCCGATGCTCATCGACGGGCGGATCGTGTGGTCTTCCACCGACCACGCCTGGCCGACGGCGTCGTTGAGGCGCATCGCCAGCTGCAGGGCATCGGCCTCCGTGAAGATGCCCATCGTGAGGACGACGAACTCGTCACCACCGAGGCGAGAGAGAATGTCACCGAAACGCAGGGAACGCTGCAGCCGGCGGCCGATCTCGATCAGCAGGTCATCGCCGATCTGATGGCCGTGCAGGTCGTTGATCTCCTTGAAATTGTTGAGATCGCAGAACAGGATGCTGATCCGGCCACCACTCTGGCGCTGGGTCTTGAGGGCGGCGCGGATGCTCACGTGGAGCCCGCGGCGGTTGGGAAGGCCGGTGACCGGACACTCCATCACCTTGGTGGCCAGGGCGAGGCGTTCCAGTTCCAGAGCCCGGTTCAGGTTCTCGGTCTGCTGGCGGCGTCGCTCGATCCGCTCGGCCTCGACCCGCAGCTGCTCGTAGGAGAGCATGGCGCTGACGTCCCGGAAGCAGAAGATCAGCGGCCGCAGCCGCTCGCTGCGGATCGGCTTCCACTCGATCTCGATGGCCCGCAGCTTGCTGCGGGCCAGCACCCGGGTGAAGTGCCCCCCCAGGTCACCGCCGGCGAGCACCAGCTCCGGGTTGAGCAGGGGGGCGCTGTCGCAGTCGCGGGGCAGCTGGTCGTAGATCGATTCGCCCAGGACCGCCGGGGGCGTGCGGTCCACCAGCTGGGCGTAGCTGGCGTTGCACCACAGCACCCGCCCCTCGCAACTGGTGATCACCAGGGCATCGCTGATCGTGCCGAGGGCCGCCTCGAGACGGCCCATCGACCGGCGAAGTTCCACGACAAGTTTGCGGTGGTCGTTCACGGGTCGTTTACGCGGCAGCAGGGACCCGATCGGGCATGGGGGCCGTAACCCTATTTCTGAAAATTAACTGAAGTCTTGCATCTTTCGCCCAGCCACCGGGGCCATGGCCGCAGGGATGAAGCGGAACGACAACATCCCCGCCGCCTGAGCAGCAGAATCTGGGTCGACCCCGGTGCCTTCCGGGGCTCGCCGACGGCAGCCCCATGCCACCGCCGTTCCCATGCCGACCGTTTCCCTCACCCTGAGGATCTGGCGCCAGGCCGGTCCCGACCAGCCCGGTGGCTTCGAGGTCCATGCGCTCGAAGCGATGTCCACCGACCTCTCCCTGCTCGAAGCCCTCGACCTGCTCAACGAGCGCCTGATCGCCGCCGGCGGACGACCGGTGGGCTTTGAGCACGACTGTCGCGAGGGCATCTGCGGGTCCTGCGGCTTTCTCGTCAACGGCCAGGCCCAGGGGCCCCAGCGGGCGACGAGCGTCTGCCAGCTCTACCTGCGCCAGTTCCGCGACGGCGCCGAGCTGACGCTGGAGCCGTTCCGCGCCCGGGCCTTCCCCGTGCTGCAGGACCTGGCGGTGGACCGTTCCGCCTTCGACCGGATCATCGCCAGCGGCGGCTACTGCTCCATCAACACCGGCAGCGCTCCGGAAGCCAACGCCCTGCTGATCGGCCGGGAGCAGGCGGCCCAGGCCTTCGACGCCGCCACCTGCATCGGCTGCGGCGCCTGCGTGGCCAGCTGCCGCAACGCCTCCGCCAGCCTGTTCGTGGCGGCCAAGCTGGCGCACCTGGGCCAGCTGCCCCAGGGCCAGCCGGAGCGCAGGGACCGTGCCCAGGCCATGCAGGACCGGATGGTCAGCGAGGGCTTCGGCAGTTGCAGCAGCCATCTGGAATGCGAGGCCGCCTGCCCCAAGCAGATCTCCGCCGACTGGATCAGCTGGATGCACCGCGAATCCTGGCGGCGCCCCTGAGCTCTCAGACCCCGGCTGCGCCGCAGTGCCGGGCGATCACCCCCTCCTCATCGGCAGGGATCTGCAGCAGCTCGAACGGCGCCAGCCAGCCGAGCGTGTCCTCCAGCTCCCGCTTCAGTGCCCCATCGTGCTCGCCGATGCCGCCGGTGAGGGCGATCACGTCGGCCCCGCCCAGGCTGGCGGCCATGGCCCCGATGCCCTGCAGCAGCTGGTGGCGGAACACCGCGATCGCCAGCTGGGCACCGGCGTGGCCTTCGGCGGCGGCCTGGCGCAGGTCCTTCATGCTGGCACTGAGCCCCGAGAGGCCCAGCAGCCCGCTCTCCTGCTGCAGCGCGTGGTCGAGTTCCTCGGCCGTGACGCCCCGGCGCAGCTGGTGCAGCAGCAGGCCGGGGTCGAGGGAGCCGCTGCGGGTGGCCATCACCAGCCCCTCCAGGGGCGTGTAGCCCATGGTGGTGGCGATGCTGCGGCCCCCCCGGATGGCGCAGAGGGAACAGCCGGCCCCGAGGTGGCAGCTGATCAGCCGCAGGTCTTCACCCCGGCGGGCCACGGTTTCGGCCACGTGCTGGTGGTTGAGGCCGTGGAAGCCGAAGCGCCGCAGGCCCTCGGCGCGCCAGCGGGCCGGGATCGCGTAGGTGCGGGCGGCCTCCGGCAGGGTGCCGTGGAAGGCCGTGTCGAAGCAGGCCCACTGCGTGATTTCTGGTTGCCAGCGGCTCAGCCAGCGCATCACCCGCAGGGCCGGACCGTTGTGCAGCGGCGCCAGCGGCACCAGCTCCTCCAGGACCGCCAGCAGCGCGGCGTCGAGCCGGACCGGGGCCGTGAACCGCTCACCCCCGTGGACGACCCGGTGGCCGGCGACGGTGAGCCCGGCGACCCGGCCGGCCAGGGCGCCGGGCAGCCAGGCGTCCAGCACGGCCTCCAGGCGCTCCTCCGGGGCCACCCCCTCCGCGGCGCCGACGCTCCAGCTGCGCTGGTCCCGCCACAGGGCTTCCCCTGAGCGGGTGTGCACGGAGACCTTGAGGCTGGAGCTGCCGGCGTTGAGCACCAGCACCTCGCCGGCCGCCGCGTCAGCCACCGCCGCCGTCGCCGGCTCCGTCATCCGTGGGGGGCCGACGGGGGCGCCCAGCGCCATTCGGTCACCTCCGGGGCATCAGTGCCGTGGGTGTGGGCGTAGGCCCGGTGGGAGAGGATCGCATCCTGCATCCGTTCCTTGACGTGGGCGGCGCGGGAGCGCAGGAAGGGCACCCGGTTGACCACGTCGATGACCAGATTGAAGCGATCGATCTGGTTGTTCATCGCCAGCTCGAGGGGCGTGTTGATGTTGCCCTTCTCCTTGTACCCGCGCACGTGGATGTTGGCGTGGTTGGTGCGGCGGTAGGTGAGCCGGTGGATGAGCCAGGGGTAGCCGTGGAAGTTGAAGATCACCGGACGGTCGGCGGTGAACAGGGTGTCGAAATCCTTGTCGCTCAGACCATGGGGATGCTCGTTCGGTTCGGTGAGGGCGAACAGCTTGACCACGTTGATCACCCGGATGCGCAGCTTCGGGATCTCCCTGCGCAGGATCTCCACCGCCGCCAGCGTTTCCTTGGTGGGGATGTCGCCGGCGCAGGCCATCACCACGTCCGGTTCATCCAGCTCGACCCCGCAGTCGTCGTTGCTGGCCCAGCCGACGATGCTGACCCCCTTGGCCACATGGCGCCGGGCCTGCTCCAGGGTGAAGTACTGCAGGTGCTTCTGCTTGTCGGAGACGATGATGTTGCAGACGTTGGTTTCCTGCAGGGCCTCCTCCGCCACCGCCAGCAGGCAGTTGGCGTCGGCCGGCAGATACACCCGCACCACGTCACCGCTCTTGTTGCCGGCCAGGTCGATGAAGCCGGGGTCCTGGTGGGTGAAGCCGTTGTGGTCCTGGCGCCACACCGTGGAGGAGATCAGGCAGTTCCAGGGGCCGATCGGGGCACGCCAGGTGGCGTGCAGCAGGCAGGATTCCAGCCATTTGGCGTGCTGGTTGAACATCGAGGCGATCACGTGGGCGAAGGCCTCGTAGGTGTGGAAGAAGCCGTAGCGCCCGGTGAGCAGGTAGCCCTCCATCATCCCCACCAGGGTGTGCTCGCTGAGCATCTCCACCACCCGTCCGCTGCGGGCCAGCTCACTGCCGTTGAGGTCCTCCGGCAGGAAGTCCTCCATCCACACCTTCTTGCTCACTTCGTAGATGGCCTGCAGCCGGTTGGAGGCGGTTTCGTCAGGACCGAACACCCGCATGGACACGGGATTCGACCGGATGAGGTCGCGCAGCAGCTCGCCGAGCGGGTAGGTGTTCTCCACCTGGATGGTGCCGGGGGCCGCCACCTCCACCGCGTAGTCCTCCAGCGGCGGGAACTGCAGTTTGCGGCGCAGGAGGCCGCCGTTGGCATGGGGGTTGGAGCCCATGCGCCGCGTTCCCTGCGGGGAGAGCGCCTGCAGCTCCGGCCGCAGGGTGCCGTTCCCGTCGAACAGTTCCCAGGGCCGGTAGCTCTTCAGCCACTCCTCCAGCAGCTGCAGTTCCTCGGGATCGGTGTTCGGCGCCGCCAGGGGCACCTGGTGAGCGCGCCAGAACCCCTCCAGTTTCTTGCCGTGCAGGGTGGCCGGCCCGGTCCAGCCCTTGGGAGAGCGCAGCACGATCATCGGCCAGGCGGGGCGGACCGCATCGCCGCTGGCGCGCGCCTCAGCCCGGATCTGCAGGATGCGCCCGATCGCCTGGTCCATGGCGGCGGCCATGGCCCGGTGCATGGCCATCGGCTCGTGGCCTTCGACGAAGATCGGCTCCCAGCCGTAACCCCGCATCAGGTTGGCGAGCTCCTCATGGGGGATGCGGGCCAGCAGGGTGGGGTTGGCGATCTTGTAGCCGTTGAGGTGCAGCACCGGCAGCACCGCCCCATCGTCGATCGGATTGAGGAACTTGTTGATGTGCCAGGAGGTGGCCAGGGGGCCGGTCTCCGCTTCGCCATCGCCCACGCAGGCCAGGGCGATCAGGTCGGGGTTGTCGAACACCGCCCCGCAGGCGTGGGAGAGCACATAGCCGAGTTCGCCGCCCTCGTGGATCGAACCGGGGGTTTCCGGGGTGCAGTGGCTGCCGATGTGGCCGGGGAAGGAGAACTGCTTGAAGAAGCGGCGCATCCCCTCGCTGTCCCGGCTCTTGTCCGGATACACCTCGCTGTAGCTGCCGTCGAGGTAGGTGGGCCCCAGCACGCCGGGTGCGCCATGGCCCGGTCCCGACAGGTAGATCATGTCGAGGTCGTGGCGGCGGATCACCCGGTTGGCATGGGCCCAGAGGAAGGCCTGGCCGGGAGACGATCCCCAGTGGCCCAGCAGCCGCGCCTTGACGTGCTCATGGCGCAGAGGTTCGGCCAGCAGGGGGTTGGCGCGCAGGTAGATCATGCCCACCGCCAGGTAGTTGGCGGCGCGCCACCAGGCGTCGATCAGGGACAGCTCCTGCTCCAGTTCCGGCGTCATGGCCTGGGCCTCGATGGGGGCCATCGTCGAGATGGTCATGGCCGTCACATGCAGGGGGCTGTGATCTCAACTTTCGCCTGCCTGCGTGGAAACGCAGGTGTTTCGACGACCGAGCCGGTCGGGGGTCGGGAATCCGACATGGACCGCCCTCAGGGGGGCGGAGCCAGGGGGGCGTTCCAGCACTGCACCGCCGGCAGCCCCCGGTAATCGGAGAGCACCGAGAGGGTGGCCGTGTCGAGCAGGAAATGGGCGCCGTGGCTGGGCGTCAGCCCGATCCAGCGGGCCACGAACACCCGCAGCAGGTGACCGTGGGCAACCAGGGCCACCCGGCCGCCCTCCTGCCGCAGCCGGCCGATCACCCGGTCCACCCGTTCCCCCACCTGGCCAGGGCTCTCCCCGTCCGGACAGCCGTCGCGGAACACCATCCAGCTGGGGCGCCGCGCCTGGATCTCCGCGGTCGTCAGACCTTCGTAGGCGCCGTAGTCCCACTCGACCAGATCGGGCTCGAGGCAGGCCTGGGCGGCCAGGCCCGCCAGTTCGCAGGTGCGCCGGGCCCGCTGCAGGGGGCTGCACAGCACCAGGGAGAACGGGCTGGTCGCCAGCAGCGGCGCCAGGCGGCGGGCCGCCGCCTCCCCCCGTGCGGTGAGGGGGATGTCGGTGCTGCCGGTGTGCTGGCCCGAGAGGCTCCATGTCGTCTCGCCATGGCGGATCAGGACCACCGCAACGGGGCCGGTGGTGGTGGCGGCTGGGCCGTTCTGAATCGTTGTCACGGAAGGGCTCCCGCGGGATGACGTCGTGACGCTCACTTAAGCTCGATGCCCCGGCCGGAGTGGTGATGAGGGTGGCCGCCGCTGACACCCGAACACCATTTTGAGCCTCCCCGCCACGCCTCCCTCCCCCTCCGACGGCCCCGCCCGGGCCCAGTGTCCCTACTGCGGTGTGGGCTGCGGCCTGGAGATGAAGCCCCCCGCGGCGGCCAGCGACGCCGGCGCGGCGATCTGGACGGCCCGCGGCGACCGCCACCACCCTTCCTCCCTGGGGCAGGTCTGCGTCAAGGGGGCCACCGTGGGGGAGACCCTGCACCGCAACCGCCTCACCACCCCGCTCTACCGGCCGCGCACCGACCAGCCCTTCGCGCCGATCAGCTGGGACCGGGCCTTCGACCTGATCGAGGCCCAGGTGCGCCGCACCCTGGCCGAGAAGGGCCCCGAAGGGATCGCCATGTATGGCTCAGGGCAGTTCCAGACCGAGGATTATTACGTCGCCAACAAGCTGATCAAGGGGGCGCTGGGCAGCAACAACTTCGATGCCAACTCGCGCCTGTGCATGAGTTCGGCCGTCTCCGGCTACGTGCGCAGCTTCGGCAGCGACGGCCCTCCCTGCTGCTACGACGATCTCGATCAGGCCGACCTCGTGCTGCTGATCGGCACCAACACGGCCGAGTGCCATCCGGTGCTGTTCCAGCGGCTGCTGAAGCGCAAGCGCAAGCAACAGCAGGACCTGCAGATCGTGGTGGTGGATCCCCGCGCCACCGCCACCAGCGACGCGGCCGATCTGCACCTGGCGATCCGGCCCGGCACTGACCTGGCGCTGCTCCATGGCCTCGGCCACCTGCTGCTGGAGCAGGGGGCGCTGGACCGGGCCTACGTGGCGGCGTCCACCGAGGGCTTCGAGGCGCTCGCGGAGCTCTGGGCAGGCTGGACGCCCGAGACGGTGAGCCGGTTCTGCGGCATCGAGGAGCAGCAGCTGCACCAGCTGGCCGACCGCTGGGCCGCCAGCAGCGGCGTGGTGAGTCTCTGGTCGATGGGGGTGAACCAGAGCGTGGAGGGCACCGCCACCGTGGCGGGGATCATCAACCTGCACCTGGTGAGCGGCCAGATCGGCCGGCCCGGGGCGGGGCCCTTCTCCCTCACCGGCCAGCCCAATGCGATGGGGGGCCGGGAGGCCGGCGGCCTGGCCCGGCTGCTGCCGGGCTACCGCTACGTCACCGATGCCGGGCATCGTGCTGAGATCGAGCAGCACTGGGGCCTGGAGCCGGGGAGCATCGCGCCGGCCTCGGGCCTCACCGTGTGGGAGCAGATCGAGGCGATGGAGCGGGGGGCCCTGGGGCTCTGGTGGGTGGCGGCCACCAATCCGCTGGTGAGCCTGCCCTGGCTCGATCGGGTGCGGGCCGCCGTGGCCCGCTGCCCGCTGGTGGTGCTCAGCGAGGCCTACGCCGGCACCGAAACCGCCGCCATTGCCCACCTGGTGCTGCCGGCGGCGCAGTGGAGCGAAAAGGCCGGGGTGATGACCAATTCCGAGCGCCGCGTCACCCTGTGCCCGGCCTTCCGCACCCCTCCGGGGGAGGCCCGTCCCGACTGGGCGATCTTCGCCGAGCTGGGCCGGCGCCTGGGGTTCGAGCAGCAGTTCCGCTACGGCTCCTCGGCCGAGGTGTTCGCCGAGTTCGCGGCCATCACGGCGGGCCGGGTGTGCGATCTGAGCGGCCTCAGCCATGGGCTGCTGCAGGAGCACGGTCCCCAGCAATGGCCCTTCCCCTCCGGCACGGCGCCCGGAGGCGGTGCCCCGCGCCTGCACACCTCCGGCCGTTTCCCCACCCCCTCCGGCCGGGCCAGGCTGATCAGCGAGCAGCCGATGGGCCTGGGCGAACCCCCCGATGGCGCCTACCCCCTGGTGCTCACCGTGGGCCGCTACCTGGAGCAGTGGCACACCATGACCCGCACGGGCCAGGTCGAGCGGTTGCTGCGGCCCCACACCGAGCCTCTGCTGGAGATCCATCCCGCCGACGCCCGGACCCACGGAGTGGTCGATGGCGGCCGGGCGCAGGTGAGCTCCCGCAGGGGCGCCGTGACGGCCCGGGTGTGCGTCACCGACCGCATTCGCCAGGGCACGGTGTTCCTGCCCATGCACTGGGGGGCGGCCCAGGAGCAGGCCTGCGAGGCCAACCGGCTGATGCACGCCCTGGGCTGCCCCATCTCCCAGCAGCCGGAGCTCAAGGCCGCCGCGGTGACCGTGCGTCCCTGCGAGGAGGCCCCGGGGGACTGAGCCCCTGCGGGGGGTGGCTCAGCGGTGGCTCACTGGTCGTCGTGGGCGAAGCGGCGGTAGAGGAAGTCCAGGGCGTGGTTCCGGTAGTCGTAGTACTCCGGCATCTCCATCAGCTGGGCCCGCTGGCGGGGTCGGGGGAAGGGCAGCTCGAGGATCTCGCCGATGGTCGCCGCCGGGCCGTTGGTCATCATCACCACCCGGTCGGCCATGAACAGGGCCTCATCGATCGAGTGGGTGATCATCAGCACGGTCACCCTGTGCTCCCGCCAGATCCGCAGCAGCTCCTCCTGCAGCTCCTCCTTGGTGATCGGATCGAGGGCTCCGAAGGGTTCATCGAGGATCAGCACCTTGGGCTGCAGTGCCAGGGCCCGGGCGATCGAGACCCGCTGCTTCATCCCCCCCGACAGGCTGGCGGGACGCTTGTCGGCGGCCTCGCTCAGCCCCACCATCGCCAGATGGCTCTCCACGATCCGGTCGGTGTCGCCGCTGCGCCGCAGATGGGGGAAAACGTTGTTCACCGCCAGGGCCACGTTCTCGGCGGCCGACATCCAGGGAAGCAGCGAGTAGTTCTGGAACACCACCATCCGGTCCGGTCCCGGTTCCCGGATCGGCACCGACTGCAGGCGCACCTCGCCGCTGGTGGGCTGGCCGAAGCCGGAGACCAGGTCGAGCAGGGTGGATTTGCCGCAGCCGGAATGGCCGATCACGCAGACGAACTCCCCTTCGGCCACCTCCAGGCTGATGTTGTCGAGCACGGTGTAGGGCCCGCCGGGGGTGGGATACACCTTGCTGACCCCATCGATCACCAGGAATGGTTCAGCGACGCCGGCGGTGCTGGGCTGGGGCAACGTCTGGGTCTGCATGCGATCGGAACGTGGAGAAGGACAGGAGGGAAAGGGGCGTCAGCGGCGGGCCGGGGCGGGCAGCGGTGCGTCCGGGACCGGCGCCGGCGGTGGCGGCAGGGGCGCCGGGGCCACCGTCACCGGGCCCTTGACGCGCACGCGTTCGAGGTAGGCGAGGGGATTGAGCGGGTCGAGAGGATCACCATCGAACGCCGCTACCACCGCCACCGGTGACAGGGGGCGCTCCGCGGCGGGCAGCCCCAGGGCGGCGGCCGCGCTCCGGAACAGGGCCCGATCCTGCACGCGCTCGGTCACCTCCTGCCAGTTGCTGGGGAAGCTGGCCAGGCCCCAGCGGCCGAGCTGGCAGAGGATCCAGACCGCCTCCGCCGGGTTGGGCTCGTTGACCTCGGGGCCGTAGAAGCGGTTGAAGGACGGCATGCTGGTGGGCGCGCCGGTGCCGCGGTCGTAGGCGTCGACGAGACCAGGCCGGAGCATCGCCACATCGGTGCCCACGTACTGGCTCTGGGAGAGCAGCTCCACCAGTTCGCCGCGGTGGGCCGGGTCCTCGCAGTAACGGCAGGCCTCCAGCAGCGCCTGCACCAGGGCCCGGTGGGTGCGGGGGTAGGCGGCCGCCCAGGCCTCCCTCACCCCCAGCACCTTCTCGCCGTGGCCGTTCCACAGCTCCACATCGGTGGCGATCACCGTGCCGAGGCCCTCCAGGACGGCGCGGGAGTTCCAGGGTTCGCCGACGCAGTAGCCATCGATGGTGCCCGCCTTGAGGGCGGCCACCATCTGGGGCGGCGGGATCACCAGCAGCTCCACGTCGCGCTCGGGGTGGATCCCCGCCGAGGCAAGCCAGGCCCGCAGCATCAGGTTGTGCATCGAGGCCGGGTGCACCACGGCGAGCACCGGCCTGGACTCCGGGTGGGCGCCGATCCAGGCCTTGAAGTCGGCCAGGGTGTTCACCCCGGCGTCGTGGAAGCGGCGGTGCAGGGTGATGGCATTGCCGTTGCAGCTGAGGGTGAGGGCACTCACCATCCCCAGGGGCGGCTGGCCACCGCAGCCGAGGGTCATGGCGATCGGCATCCCCGCCACCATCAGGGCCCCGTCCAGAACGCCCTGGCGCACGTGGGTCTCGAGGGTTTTCCAGTTGCTCTCCCGCCGCAGCTGCACCTGGGTCAGGCCGTGCCGGGCGAAGAACCCCTTCTCCTGGGCCACCACCAGGGGCAGGCAGTCGGTGAGGGGAATGAAGCCCAGCTCCAGGTTCACCTTCTCGAGGCCGTCGGCGGCGATGGCCTCGGCGGGCTTGAGCCGCTGCTGCCGGGCCCGGCGCTGATCCGAGAGGAAGTTCACGATCTCGGCCCGCAGCCCGTAGTAGCGCGGGTGCTCCACCGTGCCCAGCTGGGTGCGGGGCCGGGGCAGGGGCACTTCAAGGATCTGATCGATGTGGGCCTCGGGGCCGTTGGTCATCAGCACCACCCGGTCGGAGAGCAGCAGGGCCTCGTCGACGTCGTGGGTGACCATCAGGGCGGTGACCTTCGCCTCCTGGCAGATCCGCATCAGCTGCTCCTGCAGGTTGCCCCGGGTGAGGGCGTCGAGGGCCCCGAAGGGTTCATCGAGGAGGAGGAGTTTCGGGCGCAGGGCCAGGGCGCGGGCGATGGCGACCCGCTGCTTCATCCCGCCGGAGATCTCCCGGGGATACTTGTCGGCGGCGGCCTTCAGGCCCACCAGCTGAATGTGGTGCTCGATGATGGCGTCCCGCTCCCGGCGGTCGCTGGCGGCGATCACGTTGTCCACACCCAGGGCGATGTTCTGGCGCACCGTGAGCCAGGGCAGCAGCGAGTAGTTCTGGAACACCACCATCCGATCGGGCCCCGGATCGGTGACCTGCCGGCCGCTCATCAGGATGCCGCCCTGGGTGGCGGTGGTGAGGCCGGCCAGCAGGTTGAGCAGGGTGGACTTGCCGCAGCCGGAGTGGCCGATGAGGGAGATGAACTCGCCCTCGGCGATATCCAGGAAGATGTCCCTGAGGGCCACGTACTCACCCCCGCCGGGCAGGGGGAAGGCCTGGGTGACGTGGTCGACGGTGAACAGGGCGGCCATGGTCAGGCGGCTCCCTTGCTGAGCTTGCGCCCGGCGAAGGCCACCAGGCGATCAAGCAGCAGGCCGACAAGACCCACATAGATGATGGCCAGCACGATCTCACTGGAGCTGCCATCACCCCCTGAGTTGTAGGCATCCCAGATGAAATAGCCGATGCCGCCGTCGGCCTTGAGCATTTCGGCGGCAACGATCGCCAGCCAGGCCAGACCAACGGCGATGCGCAGGCCCGCAAACACGAAAGGTACGGTGGCCGGGATCACGATGTCCCTGATGTAGGCGCCTTTCCGCAGCTTCAGCACCCTGGCGACGTTGATGTAGTCCTCGGGGATCTCACGGATGCCGATGGCCGTGTTGATGATGATGGGCCAGATCGCCGTGATGAAGATCACGAAGACGGCGGAGACGGTGGAATCCTGGAACACCATCAGGGCGATCGGGAACCAGGCCAGGGGAGGCACGGTGCGCAGCACCTGGATCACGGGGTCAAAGCCCTTGCCGAGGAAGCGGCTCATCCCCAGGAGGCCGCCGATGGTGATCCCCACCACCGCGGCCAGTCCGTAGCCCATGGCCACCCGCTGCAGCGAGATCAGGATCTGCCAGGCCAGGCCTTTGCTGGTGCCCCCATCATCGAAGAAGGGATGGATGATGTACGGGTCCCACGTGTCGACAACGACATTGATGGGCCCCGGCAGGCGGGCGACTCCCAGGATCAGGGACAGCAGCTGCCACAGCACCAGAAAGGCGCCGATGCAGATCAGATAGGGAGATACCCGGGACACCCAGATCGGCGTGATCCTCCGGGAACGGTGGTGCGGTGCTGCTGCGCTGAGGGCCATGGGGGATGGGTGGGAAATGGCGGCGGGGAGAAGGGAAGGAGTGGCTTCCGCTTCAGGACATGGCCTTGATCTTCAGGGCGTCCAGGTAGGCCTTCGGATTTCCCGGGTCGAAGACGACACCGTCGAAGAAGGTTTCCTTGCCACGGGAATCACTGGCGGGAATCGCCTTGTCCTGCCCGATCGCCTTGGCCGCCTCCTTCCAGAGATCGGCCCGGTTCACCTGGTTCACGAGGGCGTCGACGTCGGTGCTGGCGGGGAGGTAGCCCCAGCGCATGTCCTCGATCACGAACCACTGGTCGTGGCTCTTGAACGGGAAGGAGGCGTTCTCGCTCCAGAAGCGCATCCGGTAGGGGCTGTCGGTCACCGTGCGACCGTCGCCGGCATCGAAGGTGCCGGCCAGGCGGGGTTTGATGTCGGCCACCGACGCCTTGAAATACCTGTCCTTCGAGGTGATCTCACAGAGCTCGTCGAGGTTGGCGGGGTCCTCGCACCACATCTGCGCCTCTAGCACCGCCATCAGCAGGGCCTTGGTGGCCTTGGGATTCTTGGCGACCCAGTCGGCACGCATCGAGAAGGACTTCTCCGGGTGGAACTTCCAGAGTTCACCCGTCTCCGCCGCCGTGTAGCCCAGCTTCTTGTTGACCAGCCGCTGGTTCCAGGGCTCGCCGACACAGAAGGTGTCCATGGTGCCGGTCTGCATGTTGGCCACCATCTGGGGCGGGGGCACCACCACCAGGTCGGCGTCCTTGTTGGGGTCGATGCCGTTGGCGGCCAGCCAGTACCGCATCCACAGGTCGTGGGTGCCGCCGGGGAAGGTGACGGCCGCCTTGAACTTCCGGCCGGTCTTGGCCGTGGCGGCCACGGCGTCGGCGAGGCCGGCCTTGTTGTCGATGGTGAGCTTGTTGGCCAGGAAGTCCTTCGAGACCGATAGACCCTGGCCCTGCAGATTCAGCCGGGCCAGGGTGGCCATCGGCAGCGGCTGCTGGCTCTTGGTGATCTTGCCCGCCGCCAGCAGCAGGGGCATCGGCGTGAGGATGTGGGCGCCATCAATGCCGCCGCCGCCGCCGCCCAGTTCCAGGTTGTCGCGGGTGACGGCCCAGGAGGTCTGCTTCATCACCTTCACCTCCGGCATGCCGTGCTTGGCGAAGAAGCCCTTCTCCTTGGCGATGATCAGCGGGGCGGCATCGGTGAGGGCGATGAAGCCAAGGGACACACCGGTGACCTCGGGCGCATCGGCGCCACCGGCGGCCGGAGCGGCGGCGGGGGTGGCGACCTCCTTCTTGCCGCCACAGGCACTCAGCCAGATGGCGCCTGCCGTGGTGCCGGCAGCGGTGATCAGGAACTTGCGACGGGAAAGGTTGGACATGAAGCCTGAAGGGGAGCCAGGGAGGACCGGAGGGATGCACCGTGAGGTGCATGTGTTCTCAGGACGGGCTCCACAACGAAGCGCATCGTGCTGGCGAAAAGTGGGGTGGCTGGCGCGCAGGCTGACCAGTCAACTCTCAAAAGACCACGCCGGCGGCCCTCCCCAGGGTCGCGTCGGTTACCGATTCGGATCTTCGAGCGGCGGGTCTCCGTTCTCCGGCGCCGCCAGCTGGCGGCGCAGCCGTTCGCCGCTGCGGGCCATCAGCAGCGCCGTGGCCTGCTCGAGGGCGTCCTCGAGGTGCTCGAAGCGTCCGGCGAACCAGAGGTAGGCCGCCACGTTCCAGCGCAGCGCCGGGACCAGGGATCCTTCGCCGCTGAGGGCCGCCAGGGCCTCGGTTCGCCAGGCCTCCAGGCCCTGCCAGGGCACCTCGGCGCTGGTGATGCCGTGGTCGCGGGGGTGGAGCAGGATCCGCTCGGTGGCTCCCCGGCGCACGCGGGCGGTGATGCCGGCGCGGGAGGTGGGCAGATCGGTGGAGCCCTCCAGGCCCTTCACCGTCAGCAGGTCAGTCTCGCCGCAGTCCTGCAGGGCCTGCCAGGCGCGGGTCTCGGTGGGGGGATGGACGAAGCCGCTCACCAGCAGGTGCTCCCCCCGGTGCGGTGTCCAGAGCAGCTCCAGGCTCGCTATCGGCGGCCGTTTGCCGATGGCGTCCCGCACCGGCACCAGCCGCTCCGCCCAGGCGAAATGGTCGGGCTGGTGGGTGAGGGCCAGCCCGTGCCGATCGAGGCGCCGCTGCACCTCCTCGAGCGGCAGGCCGGTCCAGCTGATGCCGATGGCGCCGAACAGCTCCGCCAGGGTGACGCCGAACTTCACCGGCATCGGATCGCCGCCGTGCAGCACCACCGGCACCGCGTCGCTGGCCAGCACCAGGGCCACCAGCGGCAGCAGGGGGGCGGTGCGGCTGCGGCCGTCGTAGGGCACCCCGAAGCACAGTGGCCGCCGGCCGGGGGTTTCCAGCACCGGCCCGCTGCGCCGGTAACTGTCGAGCATGCCGGAGAGTTCGGTCGGGTGGGGGCGGCGGATCCGGTGGGCGATCAGGAAGGCCCCCATCTGGGCGTCATCGACCAGCCCCTGGAGCATGAGGTCCATGGCCTCGGCCGCCTCCTGGCGGTCCAGACCGGTGCTGGTGTGCTCGCCGCTGCCCACCTTGCCGATCAGCTCGCGGAACCGGGCCCGCTCGGGGCCGAGCGCCCGCAGGCGCACCAGACGCCGATCCTCGGCAGCGTTCAGCGGCTGGGCCGTCCCCGGCGGGATGGCGTCAGGTCCCGGGCCGGCCGGTTCTGGTAACAGTGACGACATGGGTGGACGGTTCCATGCCGGAAACTAAAGCCTTACCGATCAGTGGGTTCGCGCAGCTTTCCCCGGCGCTCCCCGACACAACGATCTTTCCGGACGACGCAGCTCTCATCGGCGTCCCGGGCTCCCGTCTCGCCGGACCGGCTTGAGACGCGCTCCCCCGAAGCACCTCCGAGGCACCCCCGAGCCTCAGCTTCCGCCCACCTGCCTGGCAGGACTCCGCCGCATGGCTGGCCATGCGGACCGCCGCTTTCGCATGAACAGCACCGACACCAGCGTCGACACCGACACGTCCGCCCTGCCGCCGGCGGGCCTCAGCAAGGTCGAACGGGCCAAGGCGGAGCTCTGCGGCCTGGAGCTGGCCCCCAGGCTGGCGGAACTGGCCGCGGCGGGCTGGGAGTCCCTCGATGAGGCCACCCTGACGATCCGCCTCAAGTGGCTGGGGATCTTCTTCCGTCCCGTCACCCCCGGCCGCTTCATGGTGCGGCTGCGGCTGCCCAACGGCGTCCTCCGTGCCGAGCAGCTGGAGCTGCTGGCTGACGCCGTCGACCGTTGCGGCGAGCACGGCAGCGCCGACATCACCACCCGCCAGAACCTGCAGCTGCGCGGCCTGCTGCTGGAGGACATGCCCCCCCTGCTGGAGGGGATGGAGCGGGTCGGGCTCACCAGCCGCCAGTCGGGCCACGACAACCCCCGCAACATCACCGGCAACCCCCTGGCCGGCCTCGACCCGGAGGAGCTGATCGACACCCGGCCGCTGGTGGCGGCGATCCAGGCCCGCCTGCTCGCCGACGACGGCCCCCGCAACCTGCCGCGCAAGTTCAATGTGGCGGTGGGCGGGGCCCCCGACAGCTTCCTGCTCCACAACGACCTCGCCTTCCTGCCGGCGCCCCATCCCCAGGATCCGGCCGCGCCGCTGGGTTTCACGGTGATGGTGGGCGGCTTCTTCTCGGCCCAGCGCAACGAACTGGCCGTGCCCCTCGGCCTGTGGCTGCGGCCCGACCAGCTGCCTGACTTCACCCTGGCCCTGCTGCGGCACTACGACGCCCACGGCAACCGGGTCCAGCGCAACAAGAGCCGGTTGATGTATCTGGTGGATGGCCTGGGGCTGGCGGCCTATCGCGATGCGGTGGTGGCGGCCTACCGGGAGCTGGCCGGGGAGGCAGCGGAGGTTCCGCTGACCCACGACGGCCGCCATCTGGTGGTGCGGTCCCCCCGCGATGGGCTGGGGCTCCAGGCTCAGAAGCAGGCGGGCCTCCACTGGGCGGGGTTGCACGTGCCGATGGGGCGGCTCGATGCCGCTTCGATGCTGGAGCTGGCCCGCCTGGCCCGCACCTACGGCAGCGGTGAGCTGCGCCTCACCGAGGCCCAGAACGTGCTGATCGTGAACGTGCCGGCCGATCGCCTGGCGGCCCTGGAGTCCGAACCCCTGCTGGCACGGTTCCGCCTGGAGCCCGGCGCCCTCCAGGCCGAAGCGGTGAGCTGCACCGGCAGCCGGTACTGCAGCTTCGCCCTGATCCCCACCAAGCGCACCGCCCAGACGGTGATCGACGAACTGGAGCGGCGCCTGGAGCTGCCCGAGGCCGTGCGCAGCCACTGGACCGGCTGCCCCAACGCCTGCGGCCAGCCCTACATGGGCCAGATCGGCCTGATGGGGGCCAAGGCCCGCCAGGACGGCCAGATGGTGGAGGCGGCCAAGATCTTCCTGGGGGGCCGCCTGGATCAGGACCCGAAGTTGGCTGAGCTGCATGGGAAGGCCGTGCCCCTCTCCGAGCTCGCTGACGTGCTGGAAGGGTTGCTGGTGGAGCGCTTCGGTGCCCGGCGGCGGCCCGCGCCGTGAGTGCCCCGTGACGGCCGCCCGCGCCCCGTGGGATCCCCGGCAGCTGCCGGCCGGCGGCAGCCCCGAACGCTGGCCCTGGCTGCAGGGCCTGCGGCGGGCTCGGGACCTTGACCTGGAGCCCTGGCTGCAGGCGGTGGAGGCGGGATGGCTGCGGCCCGACTCCGACCTGCTCGCCGCCCTGGCGGAGCGGCTCGACGGCCCGGCGGCGGCGCGGCTGCTGGCCTGGTGGCTGGCCCAGCCCGCCGCCGACCCGGCCCTGCTGGCGGTGATCGGCCGCCACCGCCACCCCCGCTGCCGCACCCTGCTGCGGCAGGCCCTGGCCCCGACCGCCGCCGCCCTCGCCGACGGCTCCGCCGCAGGGGCACGGGCTGCGCTCCTGCTGCCCCTTCTGGGCCATCAGCGCCAGCCGGACGATTTCGTGCTGCTGCGGGAGCGGGCGCTGGCGCCGTTGCCGCTGCAGCAGCGACGGGCCGCACTGGAGGGCCTGGCCGTGGGGCTCGGGGCCTGGCCGCTGCTCCCCCTGCGGCAGGTGCTCATCGCGCTGGTGGGGGATCTGGACCCGACCCTGGCCGCCACGGCCGTGGACCTGCTGGCCCGTCTGCCCGGGGGAGGCCAGGACCTGGCCGCCCTGGATCGCTGCCGCCTGGCCCCGGAGCTGGCGCGGCGGGTGGAGCGGCGTCTGGCGGCCGGGCGATCATGACCGCACCCCAGCGCGCTTGAGGCGAGGCCGATGTTCCGTCACCTGCTGGTGCCCACCGATGGCTCCGATCTCTCCGACGGCACGATTCGCCGGGCGGTGAGCTTCGCCCGCGAATCCGGGGCGACCATCACTTTCCTGCACGTGCTCGCCAACCTGGCGATGCCGCCCCAGGGCTCCCTCTACGGCGATCCGGTGCTGCTGGATCCGGCCGTGGTGGAGCAGTTCAGCCAGGCGGAGCGGGTCTATGCCGACGAACTGCTGGGGCGGGCCAGGGCCCTCGCCGAGGAGGCCGGGGTCCCCTGCGACACCGCCGTCGGTGAGCATCCGGTCGTCTACGAGGCGATCATCGACGCCGCCACCCGCCACGGCTGCGACCTGATCTTCATGGCCTCCCACGGCCGCCGCGGCCTCGCCGGGCTGCTGCTGGGCAGCGAGACCCAGCGGGTGCTGACCCACACCGAGCTGCCGGTGCTGGTGTTCCGCCGCCCCGGGCCCGCCGCCGGCCATGGTCAGGAGGCGCCCTCGGCCCCGGCCACGCCGGCCTGCTGAAGGCGCCAGCGGCGCACCACCTCGGCCACGTCCAGACCGTCGAGGTCAACCTGGGCATTGAGGCGCTGCATGGTGGCGGCGGGGATGCGGCCGGCCAGCCCCTCGATCACGGGCACCAGCTCCGGGCGCCGCCGCAGGGTGGCGGTGTGGAACACGGGCACCGCGTCGTAGGGGGGGAAGTAATGGCGGTCATCCTGCAGCTGCTGCAGGTCGAGGGCGGGGATCAGGCCGTTGGTGGTGTCGCCGGCGATCAGGTCGACGCGCCCCTCGGCCAGGGCCCGGTAGGTGAGGCCGAGATCCATGGCCTCGGGCGGCTGGGCGAAGCGCAGCCCGTAGCGGCGGGCCAGGCCGGCGAAGCCATCGGGGCGGTTGAGGAATTCGTAGCCGAAGCCCGCCCGCCAGCCGGGGGTGTGGGGGGCCGCCTCGCTGATCGTGGCGATCCCCAGCCGCCTGGCCTCGGCGCGGCGCACCAGGATCGCGAAGCTGTTCTCGAAGCCCAGGGAGGGGAACACGGTGAGCCCGAAACGCTCGGCGTAGAGCCGGCGGGTCTGCGCGAACACCTCCCGCGCCGGATCCGGCGTCTCCGGTGGCGGCGGCGGCTGGCCAAGAAGCGTGGTCCAGGCGGTGCCGGTGTATTCCACGTAGCCGTCGATGCGGCCGCTGCGCACGGCGGCATGGATCAGGCCGGTGCCCCCCAGGCCGAAGTCCCGCTTCACGTTCAACGGCGTGGAGGACTCGATCTGCTGGGCCAGCAGTTCGCCCAGGATCAGCTGCTCGGTGAAGCTCTTGCTGCCGATCCGCACCGTGCCGGCGCCGGCGGGCGGCAGCAGCTTCAGGGCCAGCACGGCTCCCAGGGCGAGGCCCGCCAGGCCCCAGGCGAGCCGCAGCACCCGCCGCCGGCCGGGGGAGCTGGTCCCGGTGGGGCGCCGGGCCAGCCGCCGCTCCAGCAGCCCCAGGCCGCCATCGGCGAGCAGGGCGATGGCGGCGGCCGGCAGCGCCCCCGCCAGGATCAGGCCGTTGTTCACCGTGGCGATGCCCCGGAAGATGAACACCCCCAGGCCGCCGGCGCCGATGGCGGCGGCGATGGTGGCCACCCCCACGCCGATCACCGTGGCCACGCGGAGGCCCGCCATCAGGGTGGGCAGGGCCAGGGGCAGCTCGACGTGCAGCAGCACCTGGCGGCCGCTGAGACCCAGGGCCCGGCCCGCCTGCTTCAGCCCCGGGGGCACCTGGGCCAGGCCGGTGACCAGCCCCCGCAGCAGGGGCAGGAGGGCGTAGAGGGTGAGGGCCACGATCGCCGGGGTGGTGCCGATGCCCCCCAGCAGCGGCACGGTGAGCAGCAGGCCGAAGATCGCCAGGCTCGGCACCGTCTGCACCGTGCTGGCCAGGGCCAGCACCGGCCCGGCCCAGCGGGGCCGGCGGCTGATCCAGAGGCCCAGCGGCAGGCTGATCGCCAGGGCCAGGCCGATGGCGCTGCCCACCAGCAGCAGGTGCTCACCGCTGCGTTGCAGGATCTCCCCGGCCAGGGCGCCGTCCCACCAGGCGGGGGGCCACCGGGAGGTCATGGCGCCTCGGCCGGCGTCAGGGCCCGGGTGGCCTGGAACACCGGCACGCCCCCGCCGATGAGGAGCAGGGCCCAGCCGCTGTTGGCGGTGTCGTTGCGCAAGGCGCCGACGAGGAAGGCGATGGAGCCCACCAGCACGATCGCGGTGCTCCAGGGGTGGCCCCAGGCCCGGTAGGGCCGCGGCCGTTCCGGCTCCTTGAACCGCAGCACGAACAGGCAGACGATCCCCACCAGGTAGAGGCTCACGTACAGGAAGGCCGCCAGCCCCAGCAGGATGGTGAAGTCCCCGCCGAGCACCAGCAGGGCCGACGCCAGGCTGGTGAGCACCAGCGCCACGGTGGGGGTGCCGCCCCGGTTCACCCGGTCGACCAGGGGGCTGAACAGGCGGTCGCGGCTGAGGCCGTAGAGGATGCGCGGGGCGCCCATGATCGAGGCGTTGATCAGCCCCGCCAGGGACAGCAGCGCCAGCACGGTGATCGCCTGGCCGCCGAAGGCGCCGAACAGCAGGGCGGCCGCATCGGCCACCGGCAGGCTGGAGACGGCGATCACCTTCAGGGGCAGCACCCGCAGCAGGGCCAGGTTGAACAGGGTGTAAATGGCGATCACGGCCAGCACCCCGCCGATCAGGGAGCGGGGCAGGTCCTCCTGGGGTTCGCTGAACTCCTCGGAGAAGTAGATGGGGCTGTGCCAGCCGTCGTAGGTGGTGATGATCGCCTGCAGGGAGAACACCAGCGCCACCGCCAGGCCCGTCCAGCCCGCCGGGGTGGCCAGGGCCGTCGCCGGGATCGCCGCGGCGGCGGCGGCCCGGGTGTCGGGGCCGCCCAGCAGGACGCAGGCCGCCACGACCGCCAGGAAGGCGACCGCCTTGGCCAGGCTCAGCAGCTTCTGGCTGCCGCTGCCCGCCTCCACCCCCAGCAGCTGGATCAGGGTGAACAGCAGCAGCACCGCCAGCCCCACCAGCTTTCCGTGGGGCTCCAGTCCCGGCAGCAGGAAGGCCGCGTACTCCCCGATGGTGACCGCCACCCAGGCGATGCCGGTGCAGTGGCCGATCCAGTCCATCCAGCCCACGGTGAAGCCGGCGGCATCCCCGAAGCAGCGCCGGGCGTAGACGTACCAGCCGCCGGCCAGGGGCAGGCTGGCCCCCAGCTCCGCCACGGCGTTGGCACCGAGCAGGGCGTAGAGACCGCCGGCCAGCCAGGCCGCCACCACCCAGGGGCCGCTGCCCAGCTGGGCCGCCACCAGGCCGGGCGTGCGCAGGATGCCGGCGCCGATGGTGCCCCCCACCGCCCCGGCGATGCCGAAGCTCACCCCCAGCACACTGAGCAGGCGGCCCGGGGTCTGGGCGGTCGCGGCCTGGTCCGGGGCCACCGGATCGGGGGGAGCGGGGCGGGTCAGGAGGCGATCACCCGTTCCAGCAGCCCGTGCAGCTCCTCCAGCTCGTGGCGGCTGAGCAGCCAGTCGCCCTCCAGATCCTTGGTGACGCGGGCCTCGAGGATCCAGCCATCCTCCGTGCGCACGACGGCGAAGTGGGGGGACTGGAAGGGGGCGGCCATGGCTGGCGGGAGGGGGGCGGTACCTCCTGCTTAGCCAGGGCCGGTGGGGCGGGCAGCCCTGGGGAGCTCAGGGCCCCTCGGAAGGGGGCGGCGCCAGCGCGTCCAGCAGCGGCGGTGGGCCCAGCTGCTCGAGGCGGAACGTGGCGCCGTAGCTCGGGGTGGGGCGCTGGGAATAGAAGCGGGCGGGGGCGGGCCTGCCCAGGCGGGCACGGACGCCGGCCACCAGGGCCGCGGCCCGGCTGCGGGCCCGCAGGACCTGCAGCACCAGCGCCTGCAGCCCGTCGGGCGCCGCGCTCCAGCCGAGAGCCGCGCAGGTCTGGCGGTCGAGCAGGCCCAGCAGACCCCACCGCAGCGCGGGGTGCAGGGGGGCGGGGCAGTCG
The DNA here is from genome assembly GCF_000316515.1 of Cyanobium gracile PCC 6307. Lineage (NCBI taxonomy): Bacteria > Bacillati > Cyanobacteriota > Cyanophyceae > Synechococcales > Prochlorococcaceae > Cyanobium > Cyanobium gracile. The sequence continues at coordinate 2,392,278 of NC_019675.1, forward strand.
GCCAGGAGCATGGCCAGGGTGGCGTCGGCGATGCGCCGGTTGGTGGCCGCCGGGGCGAAGGCCTCCCGCTCCACCCGTTCGTTCAGCGCCAGCAGGTCCCCCAGGGTGTCCGGCAGGTCCGTGATCCCCATCCGCTCGCCCACCCCGCGCCAGAAGCGGAACAGGTGCTCCTGCTCCTGGGGGGTCAGGGGCCGCCAGCCGTAGCGCGCCAGCCAGCGGATCGGCTCGGCCACGAAGGTGGAGAGCACGTAGAGGAAATCGTCGTTGCCGATCGCGTAGTGACCGTGGATGCGGTTCATACGGTCGATCACCGCCGCCCCGGCCGGGCTGTCCAGCCCATGGCGCAGCAGTTCGGCCACCATCAGCCCGGTGTCGTCGTAGCGCTTGCGGGGCCGCTGCTCGAATTCGCCGGTGCGGGACAGCAGCCCGGAGATGGAGGGCACACAGAAGGTCTTGAGCAGGGCCAGCTCCAGGGCCCGGGTGAGGTCCCAGGGAAACAGCTCGCCGGCCAGCCGGTGGGCGGTGGCTTCGGCGGCCCGCAGGCTCGCGGCGGCGTCGGCGGTTGCTGCGGCGTCGGCCGTGGTGCCGGCGGCCGGGGCGTCGCCGGGATCAAAGGGATCGTTCATCGGGGACTCAGAAGCGGGAACCGGGCTGCAGCAGGAACGCCTGCTCCTCAGGGCTGCTCGGCCGCCCCAGGGCCTGGTTGCGATGGGGGAAGCGGCCGAAGCGGGCGATCACCGCCTGGTGGCGGCGGGCGAAGTCCGCGGTGCGGGCGTCGGTGAGGCGCTCGAACAGGGGCAGGCCCAGCTCCTGCACCGCCAGATCCTCGCTGTGCATCAGGGGCATCAGCCAGAACGGCCGCCGTTCCGGGGCCGCTTCCGCCTCCACCCAGCCGGCCTCCACGGCCCGCAGCGTCAGCGCCAGGGCCTGCCCGTCCCCGGCGAAGGCGCGGGCCTGGTCGCGCCAGATCTGCCGCGGGAACTGGTCGAGCACCAGCAGCAGGGCCAGGGCGTCGTCGGCGCGCTCGCCCCAGGCGGCCAGGCCCCCGGCCAGGGCCTGGTCGGTGAGGGCCGCGAACCGTTCCTGCACGATCCGGTCGCGGTCGCCACCGGGCCGGAACCAGGCGGAGGGGGGCGTTTCCTCGAACCAGAAGCACAGCACCTCCTGCGGCGTCGGCATGGCTCAGACGAGGAATCGGTGCAGGAGAAATGGAAGCACCATCAGCCGCACTCCGCAGCCCAGGGCCACCGCATGGGCCTGCTTCCGGCCATCGAGCAGGGAGCCCAGTCCGATCGACCCGATCACCAGCGTCAGCAGCTGGCGGAGGCTGGGATCGCTGCCCATGGAACCTGGCCCGGAGCGGCGGACTCCCCCATGCTGGGGCTCCCATCGCCGTCCCGCCCACCCATGACCCACCTGGTGGTGCTCCAGCACCTGGAGCGGGAAGGTCCGGGCCGGTTCGGCGAGGAGGCCCGACGCCGGGGCTGGACAGTGACGGTCTGCCGGCCCGACCGGGGGGAGCCGATGCCCCGGCTCGGGCCCGACCAGGCCCTGCTGGTGCTGGGGGGACCGATGGGGGTGGGCGACATCGGATCGCCGTCCTTCCCCTGGCTGGCGGCGGAGGTGGCCCTGCTGCGGGAGTGCCTGGAGTGCGAGCGCCCGGTGGTGGGGCTGTGCCTGGGGGCCCAGCTGCTGGCCTTCGCCGCCGGTGGCCAGGTGGTGCCGCTGACGGCGGGGGACCCGCCGGTGCGGGCCTACGAAGTGGGCTGGGGGCCGGTGGACTGGATACGGTCCGAGGATCAGGAACCGGTGCTCACCGGACTCGGGGTGGGCCTGCCGGCGCTGCACTGGCACGGCGACCGGATCCGGCTCCCCGCCACCGCCGTCCTGCTGGGCTCGACGCCGCTCTGCGCCGAGCAGATGTTCCGCATCGGGCACCACGCCCACGGGCTCCAGTTCCACGTGGAGGTGACGGACGCCGCCCTGGAGGTCTGGCTCGAGGAGGACGGCGACTACGTGCGCCAGGCCCTCGGACCCGACGGAGTGGAGCAGATCAGGGCCGGCCGGGAGCGCTGGGGGGAGGAGGGGGAGCGCCAGGGGCGCCGGCTGATCAACAACCTGCTGGATCGGGTGGGTGCCCTGCTGGGGGGGTATCCCCTGATCTGAGGGCCAGCTCGCCCGCCAGGGCGTCGGCCAGCTGGCGGCGCCGGTCCTCCACCGCCCCATCCTCCAGCAGCCGCTCCGCAAGGGTCAGCCCCGCCTGGAGGCTGTCGCTGATTCCGGCGCGCCAGAGCAGGAAGCCGCCGTTCCAGATCAGCCCGGGCCGCAGCGGTCCGGATCCGGCCAGGGCCTCCCGGGCCTGGTCCCGCCACTGGGCCAGGCTTTCCAGCGGCACTTCGGGCGCCCCCAGGCCATGGTCGCGGGCCCGCAGGATCAGCCGCTCGGCCTCACCCGCCGCTCCCCCCTGCCGGTGGGAGGCGATCGCCACCCGGTTGGTGGGCAGCTCCACGCCCCCCTCCATCCCCTTGATCAGGAGCAGCTCGTCCTGGCCGGTGGCGGCGAGGGCCTCGCCGGCCAGCCGCTCGGTGGGGGCGTGGACGAAGCCGCTCACCTGCAGGTGGGGCCCGGGGTGGCAGCTCCAGAGCAGTTCCAGGGTGGCGACCGGCGGGCGCTTGCCGATCTGCTCCCGCAGCGGCACCAGCCGCTCGGCCGCCGGGAAGTGGGCCGGCTGGTGCAAGAGGGCCAGCCCCTCCGCGGCGAAGCGGCGGTTCACCGCGTCCCAGGGGAGGCCGCGGCGGTCGAGGCCGAGGGCGGCCAGGGCTTCGGCCGTGGTGAGGCCGTACTTCACCGGCATCGGATCGCCGCCGTGCAGCACCACGCCGGCCCCCGCCGCCACCAGCAGCAGGGCCACCAGGGGCAGCAGCGGCGCCGAGCGGCTGCGGCCATCGAAGGGCACCCCGAAACTCAGCACCCGGCGCTGGCTTGTCGCCAGCCGCGGCCCGCGGCGTGCGTAGCTGTCGAGCATGCCGGCCAGCTCCTGGGGCTCCGGGCGACGCAGGCGATGGGCGATCAGGAAGGCGCCGGCCTGGGCGTCCGTGCAGCGGCCGTCGAGCAGGTGGTCGAGGGCTTCGCCGGCCTCGGCCCGGCTCAGGGCCCGGCCGCTGCGTTCGCCGCTGCCCAGGGCGGCGATCAGTTCGCGGAAGCGGCGCCGGTCGGCCCCCAGCGCCTCCGCCCGCTCCAGCCGCCTCTGCGCCGTCCATTCCCCCCCGGGGCTCGGCGTCGACATGCGCGGCGACCTCCTTACGGTGATCCCTAGGGTGAGGGGCATGCCCGGGATCATCGCAAGCCCCCTTCTGTTGGTGGTGCATGGCCGTGCCGGTGGCGTCATCCCCGCCGAACTGCAGGTCCTGGCCAGGGAGCTGGAGGCGGGGCGCGGGGCTCCGGTGGGGCTGGAGGCCCTGACGGCGGCGCTGCCGCCGGATGCCCCTTGCGGCAGCGCCGCCGCCCCCCTGGTGCTGGTGCCCCTGTTCCTTCTGCCCGGCAGCCATGTGCGCCGGGACGTGCCACGGATCGCCGAGCGCTGCCGCCGGCGCGGGCCGGTGCGGCGCCTGCCGTTCCTGGGGGCCTGGGCCGCCTGGCAAAGGGCCCTGGCCGCCGAGCTGGCGGCGCTGCAGGGCCGCCCGGTGCCCTGGCTGCTGCATCACCCGCTGGAGGGGCCGCTGGGGGCGGCGTTCCTGGCCCACCTGGAGGCGGTCACCGGTGCCCGCTGCCACGCCACTCCATACAGTGCCCCCAATCCCGAGGACGCTCCGCTGCCCCTGCCCGGCCCCGCCCTGCCCCTGGCCCTGGCGGCCAACCGGCTCACCGACGCCCTGCCGCCGTCGCTGGGACGGCCGCTGCTGCAGCGGCCCCGGTTCCGGGCCGTGGTGCTGGAGGCCCTGATGGCCTTGCCATGACGGAGCCATGACGGACGAGACCCCGGCCCCCCGCGTTGATGACGGCCCCGGGACTGTGTACCTGGTGGGGGCGGGCCCGGGGGATCCGGACCTGCTCACCCTGCGGGCCCACCGGCTGCTGCAGCAGTGCGACGCCCTCGTTTACGACTCCCTGGTGCCCACCGCCCTGCTGGATCTGGTGCCCCAGGGCTGTGAGCGGCACTTCGTGGGCAAGCGCCGCGGCCACCATTCGGTGCCCCAGCCCAGCACCAACGCCGTGCTGCGGGAGCTGGCCGGGCGCCGGCGGCTGATCGTGCGCCTCAAGGGCGGCGATCCCTTCCTGTTCGGCCGCGGTGGGGAGGAGGCGGCCCACCTGGCGGCCCACGGGATCCCGGTGCAGGTGGTGCCGGGGGTGACGGCCGGCATCGCCGCCCCCGCCTACGCGGGCATTCCGGTCACCCACCGGCGGGCGGGATCGAGCGTCACCTTCGTGACCGGCCACGAGGAGATCGACAAGCGTCGCCCCGGTGTCGACTGGCGCGGCCTGGCCCGCAGCAGCGACGGGCTGGTGATCTACATGGGGCTGCACAACCTGCGCCACATCGTTGCCGAGCTGGTGGCGGGCGGACTGGCCCCCACCACCCCCGCCGCCGTGATCCAGCAGGGCACCGTGCGGGGCCAGCGCCAGCTGGTGGCCACCCTGGAGGTTCTGGCCGACCGGGTGGAGGCCGAGGCCTTCGCCTCCCCCTCGATCGTCGTGGTCGGGGCTGTGGTGCAGGAGCGGGTGCCGTCCTGCGCCCCGTCGCCCGCCGATGTGGCGATGCCGATACCCTTCTGAGGCCGCCGATCCCGCCAGCCCCGGCATGAGCCAGCCCGGCCTTTCCCACCTCAATGCCGCCGGCCAGGTGCACATGGTGGAGGTGGGCGACCGCCCCGCCAGCGACCGCCGCGCCGTGGCCGAGGGCTGCATCACGATGGCGCCCGAGGTGCTGGCCCTTGTGCTGGAGGGCCGGGCGGCCAAGGGGGATGTGCTGGCGGTGGCCCGGGTGGCGGCGATCCAGGGCGCCAAGCGCACCTGGGAGCTGATCCCCCTGTGCCATCCGATCGCCCTCACCGGGCTGGAGGTGCGGATCGAGCCGATGGCCGACGGCAGCGGGCTGCGGCTGGAGGCCAGCGCCCGCACCAACGGCGCCACCGGCGTGGAGATGGAGGCCCTGACGGCGGTGCAGGTGGGCCTGCTCACCCTCTACGACATGGTGAAATCGGCCGATCCGGCCATGACCATCGGCCCGGTGCGGCTGCTGCGCAAGGAGGGGGGGCGCCGGGGCCCCTGGGAGCACCCTGCCGTGCGGGGCCTGGCGGAGGAGAGCGATGGCTGAGCCGTTCCCCCGGGAGGGCCTGCCCCTGGAGGAGGCGCGGCGCCGGGTGCTGGCGGCGATCACCCCGCTGACGGGCCGTGAGCGGCTGCCGCTGGCGCGCTGCCTGGGCCGGGTGAGTGCCGAACCGGTGCGGGCGCCCGAGGCCGTGCCGGGATTCCGGGCCTCGATCATGGATGGCTACGCCATCGCCGACGCCGAGGCCCCCAGCCCCGGCCGCCGCTGGTGGCTGGTGGGCCGCTCCGCCCCCGGAGCCCCCTACGGAGCGGTGCTGGCTGAGGGGGAGGCGATCCGGATCCTCACCGGCGCCCCCCTGCCGGAGGGGGCGCTGCGGGTGCTGCCCCAGGAGCTGGTGCGTCCCGAGTCCCTCGGGGAGGCGGCCGGCACCGACAGCCTGGTGCTCACCGGAGAGGCGGGCCCCAACCCCTGGATCCGCGCCCCCGAGGAGGAGGCCGCCGCCGGGGACGAACTGCTGCCGGCCGGGGTGCGCCTGGGGGCCGCCGCCCTGGGCCGGCTGGCCAGCTGCGGCGTGGCGGCCCTGGAGGTGAGCGTCCAGCCGCGGGTGGGGCTGCTGATCAGCGGTGATGAGCTCGTGGAGGCCGGTGCGGCCCGGGGGCCGGGGCAGATCTGGGAGAGCAACGGCACCCTGCTGCGGGCCCTGCTGGAGCGGCTGGGCTACCCCGTCAGCGAGCAGCGGGTGGTGGCCGACGATCCGGCCGCCCTGCGCCAGGCGTTGCGGGAGCTGGCCGACCGCTGCGATGTGGTGGTGAGCACCGGCGGGGTGTCGGCCGGCGACAGCGACTGGGTCCGCCCCCTTCTGGCCGAGCTGGGGGAGGTGGGGTTCTGGAAGCTGTTCCTCAAGCCCGGCCGGCCCTTCGCCTTCGGCCGGCTGGGGTCTTGCCCCTTCTTCGGCCTGCCCGGCAACCCGGTGGCCGCGGCGGTCACGGCCCTGCAGTTGCTGTGGCCGGCCCTGCAGCAGCTGGAGGGGGGCGAGGTGGTGCTGCTGCCGCGGCTGAAGGTGCGCCTGGCCTCGGCCCTGAAACGGGGCGCCGGCCGGCCCGAGCTGGCCCGGGCCCGGCTGGCGGTGGCCGGCGACGGGGCCCTGCTGGCGCAGGTGGAGGGCAGCCAGGCCTCCTCCCGCATCGGCTCGCTGCAGGGGGCTGACCTGCTGCTGGAGATCCCCGCCGAGGCCGGTGCCCTGGCGGCCGGCACGGAGCTGTGGGCCCAGCTGCTGCGGCTGCCGCTGCTGTGAGTCAGTCGCTGCTGGCCTCCGGCGTTCCGGGGGCGGCGATCGGCGCCGGGATCGGGGCGGGGAGGCCGTCGATGCTGCGGCGGTTCTTGCGCTTCCAGTAGCGCTCCAGGCCGTCGTTGCCCTTGCGGCGGGCCCAGGTGTCGAGCTCGGTGCGGTCGCCCCCGTAGCTGTAGCGGGGCACCGCCATGCCGCAGGAGGTCTGGACCCGTTCGATGGCCAGGTCGAAGATCTGGCGGGCGCCGGCCAGGGGCTCAAAGTGGCCGAACAGGGCCTCCCAGCCGGCCTCACCCCGCTGGAGGGTGCGGGCGGTGCCGTAGAGCCGCAGGATCTGGGGCGGGCCTTCGAAGGCGCAGACCATCAGGGTCATGCGCGGGCAGGCCTGCACGTGGGCGGCGGTTTCGTTGCCGCTGCCGGTGAGGTTGAGCCAGATCACCCGGCGCTCGTCGAGCACCCGCAGCGCATCCCGCCCCTTGGGGGAGACGTTCACCGTGCTGTCCGCGGTGGCGGTGCCGACGAAGAAGAGCTTCTGGGCGCCGATGAAGGTGATCTGGTCGGCCGTGAGGGCGTCGCTGGACTGGCCCATGGAACGGAGTGCGAAGGGAAGGGGGCGTGGGGAGCTGGGGACGTCACAGCGGCGTGTTGCCGGCCACCCAGGTGCCGCGGCCGCCGCACCACTCCCGTTTCCAGAAGGGGGCGTGGTGCTTGAGATCCTCCAGCAGCTCCTGGACGCAGCGCAGGGCGGGACCGCGGCGGTCGGCCAGGACGGCCACCAGCACGATGGCCTCCCCCGGCCGCACCCGCCCCACCCGGTGCGCCACCAGCACCGCGCCCGCCCCGTGGCGCTCCGCGCTGGCTTCGGCGAGGAGGATCAGCTGGGCCTCGGTCATGCCCGGGTAGTGCTCCAGTTCCAGGGCCTCGAGGGGCTCGCCGGCGGCGCTGGTGGGGCGCACGCGGCCGATGAAGTGGCTTTCGGCGGCTGAACCCGTGGCGTTGGCCCCCTCGGCAGCCAGGCTTCGGTGCCAGGCCGCCAGCCTCTCCATCGGCTGGAAGGGGACCTCCAGGAGCTGCACCTCGATCGGGGGGGCCGGGCGCACGGGGCTGGTGGTGGCCATGGTTCAGCCTCCGGTGATCGGGGGCAGGAAGGCCACCTCGTCGCCCGG